>NZ_JAFMSZ010000009.1 GCF_017916505.1 Naasia sp. SYSU D00057 | reverse complement strand
GAGGTGTGCTGTTGCGGGGGCTGTGGGCGGTTGTTGTTGTGGTTGTGCTGGCGTTGTTGGGTGGCGTCGGTGGGTTTGTGGGTGGTTCTGCTCGGGGGGCGGAGTTCACCAGTGAGGCCCGGCTGGCGTGGGATCCGGCTCAGCTGCGGGTGACGGATGCCTCGGCGTATGCGCCGGATGTGTTGTCGTTGGAGGGGCAGAGCCAACAGCAGGCGGTTCGGTTGATGTCGGATGCGGTTCTGGTTCCGGTGAGCGAGTCGCTGGGGGTGGACCTGGTCGATTTGCGTGAGACGTTCGCAGTGTCGGTGGACGGGAACCTGCTGACAGTTCGTGGGCAGGCCGCGTCGGCGGACGCGGCGCAGGCTCAGGTGCAGGCGGTGCTCGATTCGTATGTGACGGCGGTTTCTTCGGGGCTGGCCAACGATTTCTCTGCCCAGGCTGCCCTGGTGCAGGTTCAGATCGACCAAGTGCGTGCGGCGTTGGGAACGGTGGGGTCGGGTGATCCGTTGGCGTCGGGATTGTCGACTCAGTTGGCCGGGCTGATTTCGCAGCAGGCGCTGTTGACGGCGAAGGCGGCCGCGGTGCCGAGCCCGGTCGATGTGCTGGAGCCGGCGTCGTTGCCGGCCGAGCCGTCGTCGGCGTCGGCGGTGACGCTCGGGATCGTGGGTGCCGGCCTTGGGTTCTTGGTCGGGGTGGCGGTCCTGCTGCTGATGCGGTTCGTGAGGTTGCGTGGCCCTGCCCGTCCTTGACCGTGGCCGTGGGCGGCATCTGCTGTCGGGGGTGAATGAGGGAGCGGCTTATCTGAAGCTGTTCCTGCTGGCCATCATCCTGCTGCAGCGCTTCGCGGTGCCCTTCGGCGGTGGCCAGGTTCCGTTGCTGCTGCCGGTGGGGCTGGCGATCGTCGCGGTCGCGGTCTGGCGGGGTGTGTTCGTCATCGATCCGTTGCGGGCATCGCTGGTGGCGGTCATGTGGCTCACTGCACTGGTGTGCACGCTGGCGCAGGTGATGGTGGGTCTTCTGCCCTCGGTGCTCTCGCTCGGCCTGCTGCTGCTGCTCTACATTCCAGCCCTGTTCGTGGCCCGGGTCGGGCAGGCGGTGATCACGTCGGTGTTCCGCTTCTACGTGTACGTGATGACCGTCGCCGCAGTGGTCTCGGTGGCTCAGTTCGGGTTGCAGTACGTCGGAGTGCCCAACACCGACTACATCGCCGACACGGTCCCGCCCGGCTTCGTCCTCCAAGGCTTC
>NZ_JAFMSZ010000008.1 GCF_017916505.1 Naasia sp. SYSU D00057 | reverse complement strand
CATCGAGTTGGTTGGTCAGCGGGCCACGTCCCTGGTCATGACGACCGTAGAGCGAGATCAGTTCGCGCTCCCGCGCATGGGCGTCCGCCTCCGCCTTGTAGCCGCCGGAGTGAAACTGACCCGGTTGCCGGTTGAAAGCTGACCCAGGCTTAGGGTGTCCCTGTCGTGTTGGCGGGGGCCTGGATGCTTGGGGGAGAGCTGGCGTTGGAGATCCGGGTGTTGGCCAGACACGGCAAGGGCGTGCGCGAGATCGCGCGGGAGATCGGCGTTTCGCGGAACACGGTGCGGCGGTATCTGCGCGACCCGGAGGCGGCGCGGTATCGGGCGCGGCCGCCGCGGCCGAGCAAGCTGGCGCCGTTCGAGGGCTACATCGCCGATCGGATTGCGTCGGCGGCGCCGGAACGGCTCGAGGCGACGGTGCTGCTGCGGGAGTTGCGCGAGCGCGGCTACGCGGGCGGCTACAGCATCCTCAAGGAGCATCTCGCCCGGCTGCGGCCTGCTGCCCCGCCGGAGCCCGTGGTGCGCTTCGAGACGGCGCCTGGCGAGCAGATGCAGGTGGACTGGGCGGTGATCCGGCGCGGGGCGGACCGGCGGTCGGTGTTCGTCGCCACCTTGGGCTGGAGCCGTGCGGCCTATGTCGAGTTCGTGCCGGACGAGCGGCTGTAGACGCTGCTGGCCTGCCACGAGCATGCCTTCCTCGCCTTCGGCGGCGTGCCGCGGGAGGTGCTCTACGACAACATGCGCACCGTGGTGCTGGAGCGGGACCGCTACGGCCGCGGCCAGCACCGCTTTCACCCAGGCTTCCTCGACTTCGCCCGGCATTGCGGCTTCCGCCCGCGGCTGTGCCAGCCCTACCGGGCGCAGAGCAAAGGCAAGGTCGAGCGCTTCATCCGCTATCTCCGCGGCAGCTTCTGGGTGCCGCTGGCGAGCCGCATGGCGGCAGAGGGCCTCGTGGTGGACGGCGCGGCGGCGAACCTGGCGGTCGGGCGCTGGCTGCGGGAGGTGGCGAATGCGCGGGTGCACGCCACCACCGGCGAGGTGCCCGCGGCGCGGCTGGAGGCGGAGCGCGGCAAGCTTGGTCAGATCCCACCGCCCTACGGCGGCCTGCTGCCGCGGCGCATCGAGGCGGCACCATCGCCGTCTCCGCTGCCGATCGCCGGGCTTCAGCATCCGCTGGCGCTCTACGACACGCTGTTCATCACGTCCCCTGGGCCGAGGGGTGGGGCGGGGGGGGGGCGAGGGGGGGGGGGGGCGCGCGCGGGGCC
>NZ_JAFMSZ010000007.1 GCF_017916505.1 Naasia sp. SYSU D00057 | reverse complement strand
GTGTGTTGTCAAGTTATCGGCTTATTAGTACCGGTCAGCTGCACAGGTCTTTAGTCCCTGCTTCCACATCCGGCCTATCAACCCAGTCGTCTACTGGGAGCCTCTCCCCCGAAGGGATGGAAATCTCATCTTGAAGCCGGCTTCCCGCTTAGATGCTTTCAGCGGTTATCCGTTCCGAACGTAGCCAATCAGCGGTGCCCTTGGCAGGACAACTGACACACCAGAGGTTCGTCCATCCCGGTCCTCTCGTACTAGGGATAGATCTTCTCAAATTTCCTACGCGCGCAGCGGATAGGGACCGAACTGTCTCACGACGTTCTAAACCCAGCTCGCGTACCGCTTTAATGGGCGAACAGCCCAACCCTTGGGACCTACTCCAGCCCCAGGATGCGACGAGCCGACATCGAGGTGCCAAACCATGCCGTCGATATGGACTCTTGGGCAAGATCAGCCTGTTATCCCCGAGGTACCTTTTATCCGTTGAGCGACAGCGCTTCCACAAGCCACTGCCGGATCACTAGTCCCGACTTTCGTCCCTGCTCGACTTGTCAGTCTCACAGTCAAGCTCCCTTGTGCACTTACACTCGCCACCTGATTGCCAACCAGGTTGAGGGAACCTTTGGGCGCCTCCGTTACATTTTGGGAGGCAACCGCCCCAGTTAAACTACCCACCAGGCACTGTCCCTGAACCGGATCACGGTTCGAAGTTAGACATCCAGAGCGACCAGAGTGGTATTTCAACAATGACTCCACCCGAACTAGCGTCCGAGCTTCACAGTCTCCCACCTATCCTACACAAGCCGCACCGAACACCAATACCAAGCTGTAGTAAAGGTCACGGGGTCTTTCCGTCCTGCTGCGCGTAACGAGCATCTTTACTCGTAGTGCAATTTCGCCGAGTTCGCGGTTGAGACAGCTGGGAAGTCGTTACGCCATTCGTGCAGGTCGGAACTTACCCGACAAGGAATTTCGCTACCTTAGGATGGTTATAGTTACCACCGCCGTTTACTGGGGCTTAAATTCAGAGCTTCGCCGTGAGGCTGACCCTTCCTCTTAACCTTCCAGCACCGGGCAGGCGTCAGTCCGTATACATCGTCTTGCGACTTGGCACGGACCTGTGTTTTTAGTAAACAGTCGCTTCCCACTGGTCTCTGCGGCCATACAGCGCTTCCGGAGCAAGTCCGTACACGCCTCAGGCCCCCCTTCTCCCGAAGTTACGGGGGCATTTTGCCGAGTTCCTTAACCACGATTCTCTCGATCTCCTCGGTATTCTCTACCTGACCACCTGAGTCGGTTTGGGGTACGGGCGGCTGGAACCTCGCGTCGATGCTTTTCTCGGCAGCATAGGATCACTGATTTCCCCCTATCGGGGTACGCATCGGATCTCAGGCTATGTGAGGAACGGATTTGCCTATTCCTCGCCCTACGTCCTTACACCGGGACAACCATCGCCCGGCTCAGCTACCTTCCTGCGTCACACCTGTTAATACGCTTGCCGCCCCAGACTGGGTCGAGTGCTAGGCCAACGACTTCACCCGAAGGATCCGTCGAAGGATTCGGACTCTTAGCATTACTGGTTTGGCATGGGCGGTTCTTCGCCGGTACGGGAATATCAACCCGTTGTCCATCGACTACGCCTGTCGGCCTCGCCTTAGGTCCCGACTTACCCAGGGCGGATTAGCCTGGCCCTGGAACCCTTGGTCTTTCGGAGGACGGGTTTCTCACCCGTCTTTCGCTACTCATGCCTGCATTCTCACTCGTGTGGCGTCCACGGCTGGATTACTCCGCCGCTTCACTCGCCACACGACGCTCTCCTACCCATCCGCACGGCTGAACCACGAAGGCTTACCAAAAATGCGAATGCCACGACTTCGGCGGTGTGCTTGAGCCCCGTTACATTGTCGGCGCGGAATCACTTGACCAGTGAGCTATTACGCACTCTTTCAAGGGTGGCTGCTTCTAAGCCAACCTCCTGGTTGTCTATGCAACTCCACATCCTTTCCCACTTAGCACACGCTTGGGGGCCTTAGTCGGTGGTCTGGGTTGTTTCCCTCTCGACGATGAAGCTTATCCCCCACCGTCTCACTGCTGCGCTCTCACTTACCGGCATTCGGAGTTTGGCTGACGTCAGTAACCTGGTAGGGCCCATCGGCCATCCAGTAGCTCTACCTCCGGCAAGAAACACGCAACGCTGCACCTAAATGCATTTCGGAGAGAACCAGCTATCACGAAGTTTGATTGGCCTTTCACCCCTACCCACAGCTCATCCCCTCCATTTTCAACTGAAGTGGGTTCGGCCCTCCACGACGTCTTACCGTCGCTTCAGCCTGGCCATGGGTAGATCACTTCGCTTCGGGTCTAGAACACGCGACTGAAACGCCCTATTCGGACTCGCTTTCGCTACGGCTGCCCCACTCGGGTTAACCTCGCCACGTATCACTAACTCGCAGGCTCATTCTTCAAAAGGCACGCCGTCACCGATACAAGTCGGCTCCGACGGTTTGTAAGCAAACGGTTTCAGGTACTATTTCACTCCCCTCCCGGGGTACTTTTCACCTTTCCCTCACGGTACTTGTCCGCTATCGGTCATCTGGGAGTATTTAGGCTTAGCAGGTGGTCCTGCCAGATTCACACGGGATTTCTCGGGCCCCGTGCTACTTGGGATGATCTCCAGACCAGCAACAGCATTTCGACTACGGGAGTGCCACCCTCTGTGCTCAGCCATTCAATGCTGTTCGTCTATGCCGCGCTGTAACCTGTGCTGATCGGCAGATCAGCGTGAGAGTCCCACAACCCCGAACGTGCAACGCCTGCCGGCTATCACACACGATCGGTTTGGCCTGTTCCGGTTTCGCTCGCCACTACTAACGGAATCGCGGTTGCTTTCTCTTCCTGTGGGTACTGAGATGTTTCACTTCCCCACGTTCCCTCTACCCGCCCTATATATTCAGGCGGGAGTCACCGGGTCGCATTGCTGCGCCCGGCGGGGTTTCCCCATTCGGAGATCCTCGGATCAAAGCTCGTTTATCAGCTCCCCGAGGCTTATCGCAGATTACTACGTCCTTCTTCGGCTCCAGATGCCAAGGCATCCACCGTTTGCTCTTAGAAACTTGACCACATGAGTATGAATCGATCGCCGGCACTGCTGCCGGAGATTGACCAATGGTGCACGCATCTTGCGATGCGTGACACCTATGTGATCCGAAACCCGAAAGGCTTCGGATCTAAGATGCTCGCGTCCACTGTGTAGTTCTCAAAGTACGGGCGGTACCCCGCGCAACCCCCCTCACCGGGGAGACACGTCGAGGCCCTGAGGCTCATCCCCAACCCTTCCGGGCCGGATCCGATCCCTCAGGACCCAACAGCGTGCACGTCACCGAACATTCCCGCAGCAGCGTTCCAGATCAGGCGCTCACAAGGAGCTGCGACCGTACTAGCTGCCAGCGGTTCCGCCGGCGACCCAAGTCAATGTTCCACCCATGAGCTGACCACCGCAGAACGGATGCCTGCGTAGTGGCTCTGGACACGACCAGCGTGTCAGATGCTCCTTAGAAAGGAGGTGATCCAGCCGCACCTTCCGGTACGGCTACCTTGTTACGACTTAGTCCTAATCACCGATCCCACCTTCGACGGCTCCCTCCACAAGGGTTGGGCCACCGGCTTCGGGTGTTACCGACTTTCATGACTTGACGGGCGGTGTGTACAAGGCCCGAGAACGTATTCACCGCAGCGTTGCTGATCTGCGATTACTAGCGACTCCGACTTCATGAGGTCGAGTTGCAGACCTCAATCCGAACTGAGACCGGCTTTTTGGGATTCGCTCCACCTTACGGTATTGCAGCCCTTTGTACCGGCCATTGTAGCATGCGTGAAGCCCAAGACATAAGGGGCATGATGATTTGACGTCATCCCCACCTTCCTCCGAGTTGACCCCGGCAGTCTCCTATGAGTTCCCGGCATGACCCGCTGGCAACATAGAACGAGGGTTGCGCTCGTTGCGGGACTTAACCCAACATCTCACGACACGAGCTGACGACAACCATGCACCACCTGTACACCGACCTTGCGGGGCGACTGTTTCCAGCCGTTTCCGGTGTATGTCAAGCCTTGGTAAGGTTCTTCGCGTTGCATCGAATTAATCCGCATGCTCCGCCGCTTGTGCGGGCCCCCGTCAATTCCTTTGAGTTTTAGCCTTGCGGCCGTACTCCCCAGGCGGGGAACTTAATGCGTTAGCTGCGACACGGAATCCGTGGAATGGACCCCACATCTAGTTCCCAACGTTTACGGCGTGGACTACCAGGGTATCTAATCCTGTTCGCTCCCCACGCTTTCGCTCCTCAGCGTCAGTTACGGCCCAGAGATCTGCCTTCGCCATCGGTGTTCCTCCTGATATCTGCGCATTCCACCGCTACACCAGGAATTCCAATCTCCCCTACCGCACTCTAGTCTGCCCGTACCCACTGCAGGCCCGAGGTTGAGCCTCGGGTTTTCACAGCAGACGCGACAAACCGCCTACGAGCTCTTTACGCCCAATAATTCCGGACAACGCTTGCACCCTACGTATTACCGCGGCTGCTGGCACGTAGTTAGCCGGTGCTTTTTCTGCAGGTACCGTCACTTTCGCTTCTTCCCTGCCAAAAGAGGTTTACAACCCGAAGGCCGTCGTCCCTCACGCGGCGTTGCTGCATCAGGCTTGCGCCCATTGTGCAATATTCCCCACTGCTGCCTCCCGTAGGAGTCTGGGCCGTGTCTCAGTCCCAGTGTGGCCGGTCACCCTCTCAGGCCGGCTACCCGTCGTCGCCTTGGTGAGCCATTACCTCACCAACAAGCTGATAGGCCGCGAGCTCATCCCTGACCGAAATTCTTTCCACAACCAGACGATGCCGTCGGTCGTCGTATCCGGTATTAGCTACAGTTTCCCGCAGTTATCCCAGAGTCAGGGGCAGATTGCTCACGTGTTACTCACCCGTTCGCCACTGACCAGCAGAGCAAGCTCCGCCGATCCGTTCGACTTGCATGTGTTAAGCACGCCGCCAGCGTTCGTCCTGAGCCAGGATCAAACTCTCCGTAGATGACTAGCAGCCACCAGGCGAACCCAGTGACAAACCAATAGCCGCGAACCCAGGGAAAACCAGGCCCGCAAGCGAGTTGATACTGACTGAAGAACTGTCTACTGACAATTCAATTCAACCAAA
>NZ_JAFMSZ010000006.1:148658-179175 GCF_017916505.1 Naasia sp. SYSU D00057 | reverse complement strand
GAGCCCGACTCCATCAGCCGGATGCTCGACGCCCTGCAGACGCTCGACTGCGGCTTCGTCGGCAGCGGCGTGCACGGGCTCTCGGCCCTCGGCGAGGACCGGCCACAGGACCGCACGAGCTTCGAGCCGTGGGAGGGACCCGTGCACCCGGAGCGGATCCGGATGGGTGAGCCGGGCATCGAGCGCGCGTCCCTGCACTTCGCGGCGAACCTCGCGCACGTCGCCGCCGAGGTGCCCGTGCCGCGCGGCGACTGGCTGCCGTACAAGATCGCCTGGCTGGGCGCGTGCGTGCTCTACCGTCGCGACCGGCTCGTCGAGAGCGGAGGCTTCGACTTCTGGCCGGCCCTCCCCCGCGAGCACTCCGGCGAGGACGTGGCCGCCCAGTGGCGCGTCATGGAGCGCTACGGCGCCGCGGGCATCCTGCCGAGCGGTGCCGTGCACCTCGAGTCGCCGACGACGGTGCGCGACCGCCGCATCGAGGCGCGCGACGTCGTGTTCGGCCCGCCGCAGCGCCGCCCCGCCTAGCCGCTCGGGCGGCTCACGCCTCCGCGTCGGCGGCGGCGCCCCGCCGGCGCTGCCGCTGGTCGAGCAGGCCGAGCACCAGCGCGACCGCGATGAGCGCGACCGCGACGAGGATCCCGTTGCGGAAGCTGTCGTGGTAGACCTCGAGCACGTTCGGGTCGTCGCTCTCGGCGTAGAGCGTCGCGAAGAACGTGGAGCTCGCCGCCGCCACGCCGACCGCGGTGCCGACGCGCTGGCCGACCTGCGCCATCGAGCCGGCGACCCCGCCCTCGCTCACCGGCACCTCCGCGAGGGTGAGCGTCTGGTTCGGCGACACGACGAATCCGCCGCCGGCGCCGGTGAGCGCCAGCGCGGCCGCCATCAGCCACGGCGCCAGCTCCGGCGGCGCGAGGACGGCGGCCAGCACGTCGAGCCCGAACCCGACGATCACGATGGTGATGCCGATGACGACGAGCGCGCGGCCCCAGGTGTCGACGAGCCGACCGCCGATGTAGGCGGTGATCGCCGAGGTGAGGGCGAAGGGCACGGTGGTGAGACCCGCCTCGAGCGGGGACAGGCCGAGCCCCTCCTGCAGGAACAGGGTCGTGAGCAGGAACGTGGCCGGCAGGGCCGCGAAGTACACGGTCGCGATCAGGAGGCCGTTGCGGTACGAGGCGCGGCGGAAGAGCGTGAAGCGCACCGCGGGCGATCGCCCCTGGCTCTGGTACCGGCGCTCCCACGCGACGAACGCCGTGCCGAGAACGGCGGCGCCGACGAGCCAGAACCAGCGGCGGGGGTCGTCGTCCGGTCCCCCGGTCGTGAGGACGAACGGCAGCATGAAGCAGAGCACCCCGGCGCCGAGCAGGATCACGCCGATCGGGTCGAGGTCGCGCGGCTGGTCGCCGCGCCCCTGCAGTCGCGGCAGGAGCCGCGCGGCGAAGAACAGCAGGATCACGCCGAGCGGGATGTTCATCCAGAACAGCAGCCGCCAGCCGTTCTCCTCGCCGCCGACCCCGATGAGCAGCCCGCCCAGGGTGGGGCCGAACGCGGTCGAGATGCCGATGATCGAGCCGAACAGGCCGAACGCCCGGCCGCGCTCGGGGCCCTGGAAGAGCTGCTGGGTGAGGCCGAGGACCTGCGGCATCTGGATGCCCGCCGCGATGCCCTGCAGGAACCGGCCGACGATCAGCGTGTTCACGTCCGGTGCGAGCGCGCAGGCGAGGCTCGTCAGGGTGAACGCGGACAGTCCGACGAGGAAGAGGATGCGGCGCGAGTGGATGTCGCCGAGCCGGCCCGCGGGCACGAGCACGAGCCCGAACGCGAGCGCGTAGCCCGCGACGATCGACTGCAGCTCGCTCGGGCCCGCGTTCAGCGAGTCCTCGATCGAGGGCAGGCCGACGTTGACCTTCGACAGGTCGAGGATGGTGAGGGCCGCGACGGCTACACAGACGCCGAAGGCCTGCCAGCGGGAGCGGTCATCGAGGCGGGAGGGATGCGGGTCCTGCGGCATGACCCGCTCAACGGTACGCCGGTCCGGCGGACCGGACCCGGGGCTTGCGCTCCGGGGCCGGTCGTGCCGACCGAGGACCGCTCGACCGGGCGCCGCGCCCGCTGTCCGGCCCGCTCAGCCGCTCGCGCTCAGTGCAGCACCTCCCCCTGCCGCGGCCCGGTCGGCTGCAGGGGACGCACCGGCTCGTCCGGCCCCTGGTCGAGCCGGAACGGCGGGTACTCGTCCCGCATCAGCGCCGCGTACGCGGCCACGCGGTACGCCCACCGGTTGATGCCGATCACGAGGTCGGCGAGCCCGCTCCCGTAGCGTCCGGTGAACAGCAGGACGACCGCGGCCACGAGCACCAGGATGCCGAGCGCCGAGACCGTCCCGGTCGCCGCCGGCACCCAGTCGCCGAAGACGCGCACGCCCGGCCAGAACATCGGCCAGACGACGGCCCCGCCGGCGAGGGCGGCGAGCACCAGGTAGTGCGGAATCGCGAGCAGCCACCACTTCACGAGGACGAGTCCGTTCGACAGGTGCTCGGGGTAGTCGACCTCGAGGTCGGCCGGGTAGTCGGCGGAAGCGAGAGTGAACGGCGGATACCGGTCGGTGCCGAGCGCCGAGTAGGCGTAGAAGCCGACCCGCCAGCTCCAGCGCAGCACCCCGACGTTGAACTCGAACAGCGAGCGCGGGTACCGGCCCGTGAAGAGGATCGCGAAGCCCGCGACGATCGTGGTGATGAGGAACGCGATCCAGAGCAGGGCGAGCACCAGGTAGTGCGGAATGGCGAGCACCCACTTCACGAGCCACAGCCAGCGCGAGAGATTCCCGTCCTCGACCCGCCCGATGAGCCGGACGGGCGAGCGCCGGTCGCCGGTGGGCGGCGGCGCCACGGCGGGGGGCACGTCGGCGAGCTGCGTCGTCCCGCCCGAGGGCGGGGCGACCGAGGGCAGGGCGGCGGCGCCGGGCGCGGTCATCCCGAACGCCGCGGTGCCGGTCGGGGCGCTGCCGCTCGGCGGGAGCGATCGGCCGATGCCCATGGCGCCGACGATCAGCAGCGGGATGCCGATCGCGAGCAGCACGAGCCCGGAGAGGAGGATGCCGATCCCGATCGGGGCGAGCAGGTCGCTGCGGAAGCCGGCCTGGACGGTCGCGGAGACGCCCGCACTGCCGTCCTCGTTCATGACGACGACGGCCCAGTCGCCGGGCTGGATGGCCCAGCGCACCTCCTGGGTTCCGGAGCCCGAGGAGGATTCCACCCAGAAGTCCTCGCGGGTGGGATCGGCGGGCGCGGACGTGCCGGGCACGTCGCGGTAGTCGGCCTCGAACGGCGCGTACTCCACGTTGGTCACCTCGGTGTACTGCACGTCCGCCAGGTAGGCGTCGAGGTCGCGCTGCGACGCGATGCCGATGAACAGGGGCTGGTCGCCCTCGGCCCGGATCCTGATCTCGCCGACGTCGAAGGGCAGCTGCGGCACGCTGCGGTCGCCGCTGAACTCGTCGCTCTCGGGGGTGGTGATCGCGTAGGTGTCGGTGGAGAAGAGCGTGGTGGGCGCCGTGAAGAAGCCGTCGCTTCCCTGGACGGCGGCGACCCCGGTCGCCGCGATGCCGCCGGTGAGCAGCGGCAGACCGAGGAGGGTGAGCAGTGAGCCGAGGATGAGCATCACGACGGCCCCTGCGGGGGTGCGGCGCTGCTCCATCTGAGGCGCGGGGATCGAAGACATGGCGGTCCTCCCTTCCGACCGTCCACCGTTCTCCGGGTGCACCGGAACGGTCAGGGGCGAAGGTCCCCGAGGAGGTGGAGCTAGGGGGCGATCCTCTCCTCGCCGACGCTGTTGCCGCCGTCGACGACGATCACCTGCCCGGTCACATAGGACGCGCCGGGCGTCGCCAGCCAGGCGATGGCGGACGCCACCTCGTCCGCTGTGCCGCTGCGTCCCGCCGGCACGAGCCGCCCCTCCGCCTGCTCGGACGGCAGCTGTGACGCGGTCGCGATCCAGCCGGGCGCCACGGCGTTCGCGGTGATGCCGTGCCGGGCCTCGTCGACCGCGATCGCCCGGAGCAGCCCGACCATGCCGGCCTTCGCCGCGGCGTAGCCGACGTCCCCGCGGGAGGCCATCACCGGGCCGGTGACGCTCGAGACGCCGACGATGCGGCCCCAGCCGCCGGCTCGCATGCCGGGCAGCACCGCGCGGGTCACGAGGAACGCGGAGGTGAGGTTGAGCGCGAGGCTCCGCTCCCAGTCCTCCGGCGGCATGGTGCCGTCGCCGGCGATCATGCCGTCGTCGCCCACGCTGACCATGCCGGCGTTGTTGACCAGCACGTCGGGAGCCGCGCCGAGTGCGTCGAGCTCCCGGCGCAGGCCCTCGACGCCGTCCTGCGTGTCGAGCCGGGCGACGACGCCCGCGGCGTCCGCGCCGGACGACCGCAGCTCGGCGGCGCGCTCCTCGGCCCGCTCCGTCGTGGCGGTGACGATCACCCGCGCGCCGAGCCCGGCGAGCAGCCGGGCGGTCGCGAAGCCGATGCCGGCGGGGCTGCCCGCGCCGGTGACGAGCGCGGTGCGGCCTGCGAGGTCGAAGGACGCGGGGAGCACGAGGTCAGGCTATCGGCGCGCGGGCACCCGCCCGGAAACGCAAAAAGAGCCGCCCGGATGGGCGGCCCTTCTGCCGTCGCGATGGTGACCGTTCGTGGAGATGGGGGGAATTGAACCCCCGTCCATTGCTGTAATCCCGTGCCTTCTACGGGCGTATCCAGTGCCGGCGTTCTACTCGGCTCCGATCCTTGTCACTGGCACCTGAATCGACGAGCCCAGCCTCGGTTCGAGTCCCGCGGCGCCCAGAGGCGCAACACCGCGGCAAGCTCCCTAGCTGACGCCAGTACCCGGGGCGGGAGCACACCCGGACTGACGGACTCACACTCTGGCCTTAGACGGCGAGAGCGAAGTCGGTGCGCTTGGAATTGGCACCTGTTGTTTGCGGAGGGCGTTAACGAGATAACCCCGCATCCTCGACCCGCTTCTCACAGTCATTCAGGCAATGTCGAAACCGATCATCCCCGAGTCGACTTCCTGCACCGCGTATGCGGAGCATCGGAAGGGGTCACCATCGCGCTGTGGAGTTGTATCGATCCCGCCCTCCCGGGCGGCATCGGTGCTTGCTGTCCGCCCTCTCGGGCGGCATCAAAGACTACAACGGGCGGCCCCCGGAATCCATTCCCTCCGCGGCCACCGCGCTGCCCTCGGGGAGCAGCGGGAGCGTCATCCGCGCCGTGGTGCCGGAACCGGGCGAGGAGAAGAGACGCACGTCGCCGCCGTGCGCGGCGCAGATCTCTCGGACCAGGGAGAGGCCGAGGCCGTGGCCCGGCGTCGACCGTGCTGCGTCGGCGCGCCAGAACCGGTCGAACGCGTGGCGGGTCTCGTCCTGGCTCATGCCCGGACCCTGGTCGCGCACCGCGATCATGCCGGTCGGCCCGGCCACCGCCGTCGAGACCCGGATCGGCGTGCCGGGCGGACTGAACTTCACCGCGTTGTCGATGAGGTTCCCGACCGCCTGGGCGAGCAGCTCCGGCGAGCCGCGGACGGCGAAGAGCGGGCCGAGGCGGACCTCGACGGGGGCAGCGCCTGCCCGGGCGTGCACGGCCTCCTCGACCAGCTCGTTGACGTCGAGCGGACGGAACGCGGCGTCGAGCCGCCTTCCTGAGCCTTGGGTGAGCAGCAGCAGGTCGTCCGTGAGCCGGGTCAGCCCGTCGACCGCGGCCAGCGACCGGGCGATCGCCGCCTGGTACTCCTCGGGGCTGCGCTCCCGGGTCAGAGCCAGCTCCAGCTCGCCCTGCAGCACGCTGAGGGGCGTCCGCAGCTCGTGGGAGACGCCGTCCACGAAGCGCTGCTGCAGCTCGTAGCCCGCGCGGACGGGCTTCAGCGCGGAGCGCGCCATCAGGTAGCCGAACAGCGGGGCGAGCACGAGGAGGGCGGCGAACGCGAGCAGCAGGCCTTGGCGGAGCGCGGCGAAGCCGAGCTCGGCGATGTGCTCGTCCTCCGGCTCGACGGCGTCGAAGTCGAACGTGCCCGTGACGAACGAGTACACGGCCACGGCGAAGACCCCGAACAGGAGCAGCTGGAGCGCGGTGTACCCGACCGTGAGCCAGAGGATCGCCCGCCGGAAGATCACGGGTCGGCCGCGATCGTGTACCCCGACCCGCGCCGCGTCTCGATGACCTCCGGCTCCCCCGGTGCGGTCAGCTTCTGCCGCAGGTAGCGCACGTAGGTCTGCACCACGTTGCTGAACCCCTCGTAGTTGCTGTCCCAGGCGTGGTCGATCAGCTCGCTCGTGCTGACGATCTGGCCCGCGTTGCGCATGAGGTACTCGAGCACCGCGAACTCCTTCGCCGTCAGGGCGATGGTCCTCCCGCCTCGCTCGGCGGTGCGGGTGGCGGGGTCGAGCGCCACTCCCTGCGCGCGCAGGATGACCGGCTGCGCCCGCGGCGCCCGCCGCAGCAGGGCCCGCACCCGGGCGAGCAGCTCGGCGATGTGGAACGGCTTCACGAGGTAGTCGTCGGCGCCGGCGTCGAGACCGCGCACGCGCATCCGAGTCGATCCGAGCGCCGTCAGCATGAGCACCGGCAGGTCCGCCGTGCGGGCCCGGACCGCCGCGCAGACGTCGAGGCCGCCGTTCGGGGAGCCGGGCAGCATCAGGTCGAGCACCACGAGGTCGTAGGCCTGCACCTCGACGGCCTCGATCCCGGCCGGGGCCGTCGCGGCGAGGTCGACCGCGTAGCCGGCCTCGACGAGGGCGCGGCGGACGACGTCCGCGATGCGGGCGTCGTCCTCGACGACCAGGATCTTCATCGGACGACGCTTCCGCGCTCAGTCCGCTTCCTCACCCGTTCCGGCCTCCTTGCTCGCGGTGGCGTGGGCTACCTGGACGCCGGAGGCGCTCACCTCGATCTCGAAGTCGACCTGGTTCGCGGAGCTCCGGTACAGGCTGAACTGGTTCTCGGGGTAGTGCCCTTCCCCGCTCTCGTTGTCGAAGTACACGGCGGTCTCGGCGCCCGCCGGGATCGTCAGGTCGCCGAGGTCCTGATGGTAGCCCTCGCTCTCGCCCGTCTCCACGTCCGTCATCACGTAGAAGACCTCGAGGTCCTCGAGGGTCCGATCGGTCGTGTTCCGCAGGATGAGCTGGAGCCGGTCGCTGATCGGCTGCCCGGTCTCCGGATCCTCGTTGTCCTCGACGGCGGCGAGGACGACCTCGAGGCCCGGCTCGGTGCTGTCGTTCGTGATGGGGTTCTCCGCGACGGGCAGCACCGTCGGGGCGGGCGCCGCGGAGCCCGAGGGGCCGGTGCACGCGGCGAGGGCGATGATCGTGGCGCCGGCGGCGAGGGCGGCGGCGGCGGAGCGGAGAGTCATGAGCGGGTCCTCTGCAGATTCGAGCGGGTGGTGACGAGTGCTGCGGCGGCGACTGCCGCGACGCCTGCGGCGGCGATCGCGACCGCGTAGCCCCAGATGCCGGACCAGACGACGCCGATCGGCTTCTGGTTGAAGTCGTCGTCGATGCCGAGGAACGCGAACGCGAGGCGCTCGAAGTGCTTGGTCGGCGATGCGCTCTCGAGGAAGTTGCGCAGCTCCTCGAACGTGGCGAAGTGGGCGATCACGGCCGCCTCGCTGGACGAGTCGATCTCGAGCGCCTTGAACAGACCGCCGGGCACCTGGTTGTCGGGGTCCATGGTGTCGCCGAGCTGCGGGATGATCAGCACGAACGTCAGCCAGATCACGATGGCGAGGATGAGGCCGAGGCTGAGCCGCGAGGTGACCGCCGTGAGGGCGACGGCGAGGGCACTCCAGAACACCAGGTACAGCCAGGAGAAGGCGCCGACGATCAGGATCCTGCCGAGGTCGGCCGGGCCGAGGGACGCCGAGCCGATTCCGACGATGGCGGCGGTCCACAGCACGGTGAGCGCCACGACGACGGCGAGCCAGATGCCGGCGATGCCGGCCAGCTTCCCGAGCGGCAGCGCGAACCGGCCGACGGGCCGGCTGAGCAGCAGCGGCAGCGTGCCCCGGTACTTCTCGGTGGCGACCGCGCCGTAGCCGAGCACGATGGCGAACAGCGCGCCGAGGATCTCGACGTACTCGACGCTCCCCCTCAGCAGCTGGAGGGGGAACAGTCGGGGCGCCGCCGCCCGCGTGGAGCTGCCGCTCTGCTCGAGCTGCTGCACGTAGAGCTGGTAGGCCTCGAGCTGGGCGCGGAAGGCCGCTGCCCCGACGATCACGGAGACGAGCGTCACGGCGGCGAGGAAGCCGAGCAGGACGACGAGCAGCCGGTCCCGGCGCAGCGCGACGAGCTCGCGACGGGCGACGGTGGCGGTGCTACTCATCGAGGGGCCTCCTCAGCCGGCGCCGCGGAGTGACGGCGAGCACGAGAACGAGGATGAGGAGCGCGGCGGCGACGACGAGCGCGCCGGTCCAGTCCCCCGCCTGCGCGTTGCGGTCCTGGAGCAGGACCCCCGCGGCGCGCTTGTACTGCTCGGTGACGGCGAGCGGCCCGGTGACGGCGGCGACGGCGTCGAACCAGCCGCCCGTGGCGGCGGGGTGCGGCACGGGACCCAGCAGCGTGACCGGGCGGGCGGCGGTGCCGAGCTGGGGAACGACGAACGCGATGGCGCTCCAGAGCACGAACGACACGAGCAGCGCGGTCGTCTCGCTGCGGCTCACGAGCCCGGTCAGCATGCCGAGCACCGCGAACGCCATCAGCAGCACCCAGGACAGCGCGGCGAAGGCGAGAAGGCGCAGAGTGTGCTCGGGGCCGAGCGGAGCGGCGTCGATGATCCCGAGGACGACCCAACTCGCCCCGACGCTTCCTCCCAGGACGACCCCGAGCACCGCGCCGATGCCGGCGAGCTGCCCGAGGAGCCGGGACGCGGTCCCGACGGGACGGCTCAGCACCAGCGCACTCGTGCCCGACTTCCTGTCCCGAAGGGAAGCCTGGGCGCCGAGCACCACGGCCATCAGTGCGCCGATCAGCAGAACGTAGATCACGGTGTTCCGCTCGTAGGTGAGTGGGGAGACGCCGGTGAACGGGTTCGGCTGAGAGGTGAGCCCCTCCGCCCGGATCCGGTCGAAGACCCCGGTCACGGTTCGGTTCGTGATCCAGCCGATGAGCGAGGAGACGAGCACCATGCCGACGAACACCCAGAGCAGGATGTGCGCGGTCCGGGAGCGCCGGATGTTCAGCGCCTCATGCCGGGCGCTGGCGGCGAACGCGTTCATGGCACCGGCTGCGACTCGAGCCGGAAGTACACGGCCTCGAGCGACTCCTCGTCCGGGAAGGCGGCGAGCGTCTCGGCGAGCGAGGAGGAGTGGATGAGCCGCCCCGCTCGCAGGATGCCGATGCTCGTGCAGGTCTTGGTCACCTCGGTGAGGAGGTGGGTGTTCATGAACACCGTGATCCCGAACTCGCGGTTGAGCCGGACGATCGTCTCCCGGAGCGTCCGCACGCCCTCCGGGTCCAGCCCGGAGGTCGGCTCGTCGAGGAAGAGCACCTTCGGCTCGTGCAGGATCGCCTGGGCGATGCCCACCCGCTGCCGCATGCCCTTGCTGAAGGTGCCGACGCGCTGGCCGTACGGCCCCTCGAAGTCGAGGAGCCGCAGCACCTCGCGGATCCTGCCTTCCGGCCGCCGGATGCCCGACAGCTCGGCGAAGAAGCGCAGGTTCTCGCCCAGCGTGAGGTTGTCGTAGAACCGGACGTTCTCGGGAAGGTAGCCGATGCTCCGGCGCACCCCGGCGGCATCGGCGGTGATGCTCCTCCCGCAGATGCTCGCCCCACCCCCGGTGGGCGGCAGCAGGGTGGTCAGCATGTTCACGGTCGTCGTCTTGCCGGCGCCGTTGTGTCCGAGGAGGCCGAAGATCTCTCCCTCGGCGACCTCGAGGTCGAGCCCGTCCACGGCCGTGACCGGGCCGAACACCCTGGTCAGCCGCTCCGTCGCGATCGCTGCCGTCATGCCCGGAACGGTAGCGAGCGGCGCGTGAGACGAGCGTGAGAGCGGAGCGGGACCTAGGGCCCGTCCCGGATCCGGCCGGGAACGGGACGTAGGGTGGCCGCGTGGTGGATCGGGACGACGAGACGCAGGAGGAGCGCGCCCTGCGCGCCCTGCAGTCGATCTGGGCGGGGGGCGACGTCGGTCAGGAGTCGTCGAAGCTCGCCGATGAGTTCACCGATGCGCACACCGACCGGCTGAAGGGCTGGGCCAGGCGGCGGTTCCGCCCGCGCGACCCCTCCTGATCTACTCGCCCAGGTGGCGGCGCGTCGACATGGCGCGCTCGGCCTCGCGGCGGTCCTGGCGCTCGCGCAGAGCCTGGCGCTTGTCGTACTCGCGCTTGCCCTTCGCGACCGCGATCTCGACCTTCGCCTTGCCGTCGAGGAAGTAGATCTGCAGCGGGACGAGCGTGTAGCCGCCCTCCTTGACGCGGTGGCTGATCTTGAGGATCTGCTGCTTGTGCAGGAGCAGCTTGCGCTTGCGTCGCGGGGCGTGGTTCGTCCAGGTGCCCGAGAGGTACTCGGGGATGTAGACGGCGTCGAGCCAGGCCTCGCCGCTGTCGTCGATGAACGCGTAGCCGTCGACGAGCGACGCGCGGCCCATCCGCAGCGACTTCACCTCGGTGCCCATGAGCACGAGGCCGGCCTCGTAGGTGTCCTCGATCGAGTAGTCGTGGCGCGCCTTGCGGTTGGTCGCGACGACCTTCTGTCCCTGCTCGCGTGGCATGGCGCACCTCCTTCGACCGGATCGGGCAGCCGCCCAGTCTACCGGTTCCCGGACGGACGTCCGGGCGTCAGACCCGCAGGTGGCGGCGGATGGCGATGTTCGCGGAGAGCCCGGCCAGGACCACGCCGACGGCCACGAGGAGCGGCACCACGATGAAGGCGTCCGAGAGGGTCACGAACGAGAACCCGAGCTGGGACTGCGCAAGATAGCCCTGCACGAAGAACTGGACGATGCCGACCACCACCGCGCCCGCGAGCAGCGAGGCGAACATCCCCTCCAGCACGAACGGGGTCTGGATGAACCGGTTCGAGGCTCCGACGAGCCGCATGATGCCGAGCTCCCGGCGTCGGGAGAAGGCGGACAGACGGATCGTCGTCGAGATCAGGAGGCTGGCCGCGACGAGCATGATGGCCGCGATGCCGATCGCGGTGATGCTCGCCGTGTTCAGCACGGTGAAGATCTGGTCGAGGAAGCGGCGCTGGTCGACGACGCTGTCCACGCCGGCCATGCCGGCGAAGCTCTCCTGCAGGACGTCGGACTGCGACGGGTCCTTGAGGTTCACCCAGTAGGCCTGGTTGAGCAGGTCGGGCGTGACGTAGTCGACGAGCGAGTTCCCGGAGAACTGCTCCTGGAACTTCGCGTAGGCGTCCTCCTGCGACTCGTAGTAGTACTTGTCGACCAGCGGCCCGAGCGTGTTGGAGGTGAGCTGCGCCTCGACGGCGGCGACCTGCTCGGGCGTCGCCGCTCCCCCGACGCACGCCTCGCTGCCGACCGTGCCGTTGCAGAGGTAGATGGCCACCTGGGCGCGGTCGTACCAGTAGTTCTTCATCTGGCCGATCTGCAGCTGCAGGAGCGCGGCGGCGCCGACGAAGGTGAGCGAGATGAACGTCACGAGCACGACCGAGACGACCATGGAGACGTTGCGGCGGAGGCCCTGACCGACCTCGGACCAGATGAGCGCGAACCTCATGATGTGGGTCCGACCTCCTGTGCGGATGTGGGCTCGAGCTCCTCGTCGTGGTCGCGGAGGCCCAGCCGGACGGCGAGCGACAGCGGGTCGCCGGCGAGGTCCGGCGCGGCGTCCGGCTCCGGGTTGCGGAGGAGGGTGCGGAGCGAGTCGGTCTCCGGCGCGCCGGCCGCGCGGAGGCGGGCGGCGAGCGGCAGCTCGGAGCGGGGGGACGTGGTCTCGTCGATCGGCGACACCGGCGCGGGGGCTGCCGACGGCGCCGCGGCGGAGGCGACCGGAGCGGGCGCCGTCTCGGGAGCGGCCGAGGCCGCGGCGTCGGCGGCACTCGCCACGGGGACGGCGGCGGCGCGCGGCTCGGCCGGCTCCGGGCCGGCGGGCGGCGCGGCGGGCTCTGCTGCCCTCGGCGGCAGAGCGACGGGCGTGGTGGCCGGGTGGGGCTGGGCGGCGACGACCGGGACCGGCGACGTGGTGACCGGCACGGGCACGTCCTCGGCGGGCGTCTCGGCGACCGGCTCGGCGACCGGCACGGCGGCGGTCCTCGGCGTCGGCGCCGGCTGGGCGGGCGCCGCGTGCGCGACGGGCTCGTCGACCGGCGCGGCGGTGACGGGCAGGTCGGGGATCGGTGCCTCATCCGGCGGCGCGATGATCGGCACGGAGGTGGTGTAGCCGCCCTCCGTCTCGTCGCGGACGATGTTGCCGCCGACGAGCTCGATGACGCGGCGCTTCATGGCGTCGACGATGCCGACGTCGTGGGTGGCCATGACGACGGTGGTGCCGCTCAGGTTGATGAGCTCGAGGACCTGCATGATCCCCTGGCTGGTGGCCGGGTCGAGGTTCCCGGTCGGCTCGTCGGCGAGGAGGATCGCGGGCTTGTTGACGACGGCGCGCGCGATCGCGACACGCTGCTGCTCGCCGCCGGACAGCTCGTGCGGAAGGCGCTCGGCCTTGCCGTCGAGGCCGACCATGCGCAGCACGTCGGGCACCGCCTCCTGGATGAAGCCGCGGGACTTGCCGATCACCTGGAGCGTGAACGCGACGTTCTGGTAGACGGTGCGGTTCGGCAGCAGCCGGAAGTCCTGGAAGACGACGCCGAGGCTGCGGCGGAAGTACGGGATCTTGCGGTTCGAGATCGAGGCGAGCCGCTGGCCGAGCACGTGGATCTCGCCGGACGAGGGCTTCTCCTCCTTGAGCACGAGGCGGAGGAAGCTCGACTTGCCGCTTCCGGACGCCCCGACGAGGAACACGAACTCGCCGGCCCGGATCTCCACGTCGACGGCGTTGAGCGCCGGCTTCGAGTTGCCCGGATAGAGCTTGGTGACGCGGTCGAAGCGAATCATGGCGCCTCCGAGCGTAGGAGCGCCGCCCGCCGGTGCCGGGAGCGACACCCGGAACCGGCCCACCCCGGTGACCGAGGAGACCGCGGAGCGGCCCACCCCGGTGATTGAGGAGGCCGCGGAGCGGCCGTCTCGAAATCACGCGACCTTGCCTATGGACTCCGCCATCCGCGTGGCCGGGTTCGCGGGATACGTCGCGTGATTTCGAGACGCCGGCCTGCGGCCGGCTCCTCAATCACCGGGGTGGTGCGGAGGTGGGTCAGTCCTCTGTCTTCTGCTTCCGCCAGCGGATGCCCGCGTTGATGAAGCCGTCGAGGTCGCCGTCGAACACCGCGGAGGGGTTGTTGACCTCGTGCTCGCTGCGGAGGTCCTTCACCATCTGGTACGGGGCGAGCACGTAGGAGCGGATCTGGTCGCCCCAGCTCGCCGTGATGTTGCCGGCGAGCTCCTTCTTCTTCGCGTTCTCCTCCTCGCGCTTCAGAAGGAGCAGGCGCGAGGCGAGGACACGCATGGCGGCCGCGCGGTTCTGGATCTGGCTCTTCTCGTTCTGCATCGAGACGACCGTGCCGGTCGGGATGTGCGTGATGCGGACGGCGGAGTCGGTGGTGTTGACGGACTGGCCACCGGGTCCGGAGGAGCGGAACACGTCGACCCGGATCTCGTTCTCCGGGATGTCGATCGACTCCGTCTCCTCCATGAGCGGGATCACCTCGACGGCGGCGAAGCTCGTCTGCCGCTTGCCCGCGGCGCCGAACGGCGACATCCGGACGAGGCGGTGCGTGCCGGCCTCGACCGACAGGTTGCCGAACGCGTAGGGGGTGTCCACCTCGAAGGTCGCTGACTTGATGCCCGCCTCCTCGGCGTAGCTCGTGTCCATGACCTGCACCGGGTACTTGTGCTGCTCGGCCCAGCGCAGGTACATCCGCAGCAGCATCTCGGCGAAGTCGGCGGCGTCGACGCCGCCGGCGCCCGCGCGGATCGTGACGACCGCGGGCCGCGCGTCGTACTCGCCGTTGAGGAGGGTCTGCACCTCGAGCTCGCCGAGGATCTGCTGCAGCGCGGTGAGCTCGGCCTGCGCCTCCTCGCCGGTCTCGGCGGCGATCTCGTCGTCGGCCTCGCCGTTGGCGAGCTCGACGAGCACCTCGAGGTCGTCGAGGCGGCTCTGGATCTCGGTGAGCTTCGCGAGCGTGGACTGGGCGTGGCTGAGCTCGCTCGTCACCTTCTGGGCGCGCGCGGTGTCGTCCCAGAGGTCGGGCGCGCCGGCCTGCTCGGAGAGGTCGGCGACGCGCGCGCGGATCGCGTCGACATCGAGGACCGCTTGGATCGAGGAGAAGGTGGAGCGCAGTTCCGCGATCGACGCGGAGAAATCCAGTTCGGCCATGGCGCACCCAGCCTACCGGCGGCGTGTCCTCCGGCCGCCCGGGTGCCCCCCGTCCATGCCGCCCGCCGGGCGGGCGTAGGGTCGATGCAGTCATGACCGCGACCGCCGAGACCTTCCGCTGGCGGTCGGCCGCACTCTCGGCGTTCCTGCCCACGCTGCTCTTCTCGATCGGCGAGGGCGCCCTCATCCCGATCATCCCCGTCGCGGCGGACGACCTCGGCGCGAGCCTCGCGATCGCCGGCGTCGTCGCCGCGATGATCACGCTCGGCGAGCTGCTCGGCGACATCCCGAGCGGCGCGATCGTCAGCAGGATCGGCGAGCGCACCGCGATGATCGGCGCCTCCGCCATCGCCGCGGCGGGCGCGCTGCTCTCCCTGCTCGCCCCGAATCCGCTCGTGCTGGGGGTCGGCATCTTCCTCGTCGGCATCGCCACCGCGGTGTTCTCGCTCGCGCGGCACGCGTTCCTCACGAGCTACGTGCCGATCGAGTACCGGGCCCGAGCCCTGTCGACCCTCGGCGGCACCTTCCGCCTCGGCTACTTCCTCGGCCCGTTCCTCAGCGCGGCCGTCATCACCCTCACCGGCTCGGTCGCCGCATCCTTCTGGATCTTCCTCGCCGGCTGCGCGGGAGCCGTGATCGTGCTGCTCACCCTGCCCGACCCGGAGTCGACGTTCGGCGCGGTCCGCCGCGCCCGCGCCGGCCGCCACGAGACGGAGGGGCAGCGCCTCGTCGCCGCCGAGGCGGACGGCCTCCTCGGCACCGTCCGGCGCCACCGGGGACTGCTGCTCCGGCTCGGCACGGGATCGGCGCTCATCGCCGCCCTGCGGGCCAGCCGCCAGGTGGTGCTGCCGCTCTGGGCGGTCAGCATCGGCCTCGGCGAGTCGCACACCGCGCTCATCATCGGGATCGCCGGCGCCGTCGACTTCGCCCTGTTCTACACCGGCGGGCAGATCATGGACCGGTTCGGCCGGCTGTGGACGGCGGTCCCGTCGATGATCGGGCTGGGGCTCGGCCATCTGGTGCTGGCGTTCACCCACGACCTGCTGACGAACGAGGGCTGGTTCCTCGCGATCGCCCTGTTCCTGTCGCTCGCGAACGGGATCGGCGCGGGCATCCTCATGACCCTCGGGGCGGATCTGGCGCCGCCCGGCAATCCGGCGCCGTTCCTCGGCGCCTGGCGATTCACGAACGACTCCGGCGGCGCGATCGCCCCGCTCCTCGTCGCGGGTGTGACCGCGGTCGCCTCACTGCCGGTCGCGGTCGCCGTGATGGGGGTGCTCGGCTTCGCGGGCGCCGGGGTGCTCCTCCGCTACGTCCCGCGCTACTCGCCGCGGCGCTGACCGGCGGCGGCGCGCGCGAGGAGCTGCGCCTTCACCCGCTCGTTGCCGGCGAGCTCGGCGGCGCGCGCGAACTCGGCGCGCGCCTCCTCCTCCCGACCGAGGCGGGAGAGCAGGTCGGCGCGCACCGCGGCGACGAGGTGGTAGCTGCGGAGCGTCTCGCGGCTCGCGAGCTCGTCCACGACGGCGAGCGCCGCGCGGGGGTCGCCCGCCATGGCGACGGCCACCGCCCGATTGAGCGCGACGACGGGAGTGGGGGTGACCCGGAGCAGCCGGTCGTAGGTCGCGACGATGCGCCCCCAGTCGGTGTCGGCGGCGGTGGCAGCGACCGCGTGGCACTCGGCGAGCTCCGCCTGCAGGCCGTACGGGCCAAGGTCGGGGCCGAGCCGCCGGGCCCGGTCGAGGGCGGCGCGACCGCGGGCGATCGCCGAGCGGTCCCACCGGGAGCGGTCCTGGTCGGCGAGGAGCACCGGCTGCCCGTCCCGGTCGACGCGGGCGGCGAAGCGCGACGCCTGCAGCTCCATCAGCGCGACCATCCCGTGCGTCTCCGGCTCGCGCGGCAGCAGTGCCTGGACGACGCGGGCGAGGCGCAGCGCCTCCCGGGCGAGGTCGACGCGCAGGAGATCGCTTCCGCCGGTCGCCGCGTACCCCTCGTTGAAGACGAGGTAGAGCACCTCGAGCACGGCGCCGAGGCGGGCCGGGAACTCGTCGGCCTGAGGCACCTCGAACGGGACTCCGGCATCGGCGAGAGCGCGCTTCGCCCGCGAGATGCGCTGACCCATCGTCGGGCTGCTGACGAGGTAGGCGCGGGCGATCTCGTCGGTCGTCAGGCCGCCGACCACCCGGAGGGTGAGCGCGACCCGGGACGCTCGGGGCAGCACCGGATGGCACGCGGTGAAGATGAGGCGCAGGACCTCGTCCCGGATCGGCTCCTCCGCCCGCCGGTCCGGCGCGCTCCGCTCCTCCCGCTCGTCCTGCCCGGCGGCGAGGTCCGGCATGCGGGCGGCGAACCGGTCGTCCCGGCGCCAGGCGTCGATGGCGCGGCGGCGGGCCACGGTGGTGAGCCAGGCACCGGGGTTGCGGGGCACGCCCGTCCGCGGCCACTGCTCCATGGCTTCGAGGAGCGCCTCCTGGGCGAACTCCTCGGCGGCGTCGAGGCTGCCGAGCGAACGGGTGAGCACCGCGACCACCTTCGCGGACTCGATCCGCCAGACGGCGTCGAGTGCCGCCCGGCTCGCGGCCGCCGTCATCGGGCCGCCCCCAGGTGCGGGGGCGACCCGATCGACCGGGAGGGTCGGATGCTCAGCCGATCCTCTCTCCGCTGGCGCTCCGCCACTCGCCCTCCTGCTTGACGGCGTCGAGGTCCAGGTCGAACTCGTCGAGGGACGGCATCCGCCGGACGGTGATGCTGCCGGACCGGAGCGGCGCCTTCCGCGCCCACTCGACGGCCTCCTCCTGCGTGGCCGTCTCGAGGATCCAGTAGCCGGCGAACACCTCCTTCGCCTCGGCGAAGGGCCCGTCGGTGACCTCGGCTCCGTTCTCGGAGTACTCGATCCGGACGCCCTCAACGGCCGGGGACAGCCCCTCCGCGGTGACGAGGACGCCGGCCTCGGCGAGCTCGTCGTTGTACGCCCCCATCACGGCGAACATCGTCTGCAGCTCCTCGGGGCTCAACTCCACGTCGGTCTCGGCATCGCACATCACGAGCATGTACTTCATCGGTTCCTCCTCAGCGTCGAGGCGGTTCCGCCTCACCTCCACGTCGATCGGCGGGCGCGCCTTTCGACAGGTCGCCCGAGGGGATTCAGGCGGTCCGCGCCTCGTTCTCCTCGCGCCACTGGATCTCCTTCTGGACGTGCTCGTTGTCCTGGTTGAACTCGTCCACGGTGAAGACCTGGCGCACCTCGACCTCGCCGGAGCTGAGCGGCACGCGCTTCGCCCACTCGACCGCCTCCTCCTTCGACGAGACCTCGATCATCCAGAACCCGGCGAGCAGCTCCTTCGTCTCGGCGAACGGCCCGTCCACGACGCTGCGGTCGTCGCCGTCGAAGCTCACGCGCGCGCCGTCGGCGCTCGAGTGCAGGCCCTCGCCGCCGAGGAGCACGCCCGCGGCGATCAGCTCGTCGTTGTACACGCCCATCGCGTTGATCGCCTCGTCGTCGGGCACCGCGCCCGACTCGCTCGCGGCGTCGGCCTTCAGCAGCAGCATGTACTTCATCTCAGGTTCCTTTCGGTGCGCGGGCGTCTCTCGCCCTCACTTGGACGTCGCGCGGGGACCGCCGTTTTCGACATCCCCTCGCGGAGATTCTGCCGAGTCGGCCTCACCTTCCGCATCCTGGACGGGAATGGCCGCCGCATCCGCGCGGTTGGCGCGAGGGAGAGAGAGGCGGCCATGACCGGAATCCTGGAGCTCGGGCTCGACACGTTCGGCGATGTGACGCGGCAGGCGGACGGCTCCCCCACGCCGTACGCACAGGTGATCCGCGACGTGATCGAGGAGGCGGTGCTCGCCGACTCGGTGGGCGTGGACTTCTTCGGCGTCGGCGAGCATCACCGCGCCGACTTCGCGGTGTCCGCGCCCGACGTCGTGCTCGCCGCCATCGCCGGCCGCACCACGCGGATGCGCCTCGGCTCGGCCGTCACGGTGCTGAGCTCGGACGATCCGATCCGCGTCTTCCAGCGCTTCGCGACCCTCGACGCCGCCTCCTCCGGCCGCGCCGAGGTGATCCTCGGGCGTGGCTCGTTCACCGAGTCGTTCCCCCTCTTCGGCTACGACCTGTCCCAGTACGAGGAGCTCTTCAGCGAGAAGCTCGACCTGTTCGCCGCGCTCCTCGAGGAGGGCCTCGTCACCTGGAGCGGCTCGGTCCGCTCCGCCCTCAAGGACCAGGAGGTGTATCCGAAGACCGAGTCGGGACACCTGACGACCTGGATCGGCGTGGGCGGGAGCCCCGAGTCGGTCATCCGGGCCGCCCGCTACGGGCTGCCGATGCTGCTCGCGATCATCGGCGGCGACCCGCGCCGCTTCGCGCCGTACGCCGACCTCTACCGCCGCGCGCTCTCGCAGCTGGAGTCGCCGCAGCTGCCCATCGGGGTGCACTCGCCCGGTCACATCGCGGACACCGACGAGCAGGCGCGCGAGGAGCTGTTCCCGCACTACAAGGCGATGCGCGACCGCATCGGCCGCGAGCGCGGCTGGCCGCCGATGGGCGCGGACGAGTACCGCCAGGAGATCGAGCACGGCTCGCTCTACGTCGGCTCCCCCGAGACGGTGGCGGGGAAGATCGCGGCGACCGCCCGGGCGCTCGGCATCGACCGGTTCGACCTCAAGTACAGCGCCGGCCCGCTTCCCCACGACGCGATGATGCACAGCATCGAGCTGTACGGCACCCGGGTGATCCCGCGGGTGCGGGAGCTGCTCGCCGAGAGCGCACCGGTCGCCGGCTGACCGGAAGCGTCGTCCCGTCATGCTCGCGATGCACTACCGGATCCCGCTTCCCGCTGACTACGACATGGCCGTCATCCGCGAACGGGTGTCCCGCGGCGGGCCGCTGCTCGACGACTACGCGGGGCTCGGCCTGAAGGCATTCCTGGTCCGTGAGAAGGGCGTGGACGGCTCGCCCGTCAACGAGTACGCGCCGTTCTATCTCTGGTCGGACACGGCAGGGGCCGCCTCGTTCCTCTGGGGCGGCGACGGGTTCGGCGGCATCGTCCGAGACTTCGGCCGTCCGGCGGTCCACACCTGGATCGGCGGCTCCGCGATCGCCGGTCCAGCTCGCGACTCGCCGGCGAGATACGCGGTGCGGGTCGTGGAGCCGCTCCCCGCCGACGTCGACCCGGCCGCGCCCGCTGCGGCGGTCGAGGCTTCGCTCAGCGCGCGCCGAAGCGAGGACGGCCTGCACACTCTCGCCTACGGCATCGACCCGGCGAGCTGGCAACTGGTCACCTTCGCCCTGCACGGAGACCGGCCCGATCCGCGTGCGGGGGAGCTCTTCCAGGTGCTGCATCTCTCGGCGCCCGCCCTCGATGCGCTGCCCGCCGCGGTGCACAGTAGGCAGCGCATCGCGCGGTGAACGGTCGGAGGACCCACTCCAGGCACCGGGTGGCGCCGACCATCGGCCGGGCGTCATCGACCCCGGACCACGGTGCGGAGCAACCGGCGCTCCGTCGACTCTGAGCACGATCCCACCCTCCGCCATCGTCCTCCCGAGCCAGGCCGAGGAGCGCATCGCCGGCTGGGACTTTCGTCCCCTCGCGCCCCCCGGCGCCGCTAGTACCGTGCGGTGTGCTCGCCGCCCGGGCGAGCACATCGGGCGAGGGTGCCCTCGTCCCTGACCGCATCGAGGGGCCATGCGCAAGGTTTTCGTCGTCGTCACCGCACTTCTCACGGTCTCGACCGCACTGCAGATCTACTTCGCCGCGATGGGGGTGTTCAGCGTCCCGGACGACCACCTGTTCGCCATCCACGGCACGAACGGCCGCATCGTCCTGCCGATCCTCGTGCTGCTGACCATCCTGACCGCGGCCCTCGCACGTGCCGGGAAGCGCACGATCTGGCTGAGCGTGATCGTCTTCGGCCTCCTGATCCTGCAGACGCTGTTCTTCATCCTCACCGGGGTGATCTTCGGCGTCACCGAGGAGAGCACGGAGGTGCCGCTCGCCGCCACGCTGTTCGTCAGCCTGCACGGGCTCAACGGCCTGGCGATCATCGCCCTCAGCGCCACCCTCTTCGCCCGGGCGCGGCGCCTCGCCCGTGAGCCGAGGGACTCGGCCCGCAAGGCGGACGCGACTCCGTCCCCGGCCGAGGTCAACACCGTGCCGAGGGCGTGAGCACCTCCCTCCTCCTCCTGCTGGACCTCGCCCTCGGCGGCGCGTGCGCCGGCGCCTGGGCGGGCGCGACCGTGCTCGCCGCGCGGACGCGCACCCGGCAGTCCACGCCGGCCGCCGCCCTGGTCGGCGTGGCGATGCTGCTCGTGCTCGCGCAGGCGGGTGTCGCCGCGCTGCTCGCCGGTCAGGCGTGGGGCCTCGTGCAGGAGAAGCTCGTCTTCGCGGTCCCCCTGCAGCTCGCGGTCGGGATCGCGGTCGCCGTGGTCACGCTTCCCGTGCTGCTCGGGCGCGTCCGTCCGCGGCCCACGGTCGTCCTGACCGCGCTGGTCGCCGCCTCGGCGTCCGCGGTCGCCGGCGTGCTCGCGCGTGTGCTGATCGGCTACCCGCTGACGGCGGTCCCCGCGATCGCGCTGCTGCTCCTGGTCGCCGTCACGACCTGGCTGACGGCCGCGCTCCTCCGCCGCGACCGCCGTCAGGTCGTGGGAGCCGGCGCCCTCGCCGGGCTGCTCGTCGTCGCCTCCACCGGCTACGCCTGGCTGTCGGACATCGCGTCGCCGGGCGCCATCGCCGCGCACGCCCATGCCGCCACGTCGCCGGCCTCAGCGGAGGGCACCGTCTCGGTCGCCGATCTGCGCACGCCGGCGGACGCTCCCGGCCGGCTGCGGCACTTCGACCTGACGGCGCGGCAGCAGGACATCACCTCCCCGGGCGGGCGGGAGTTCCGCGCGCAGACCTTCGGCGCCGTCGGCGGACCGGAGCTGCGTGTCGAGGTCGGCGAGCTCGTCGAGGTGACCCTGCTCAACGAGGACATCGAGGACGGAGTGACGCTGCACTGGCATGGCTACGACGTGCCCAACGGCGAGGACGGGGTGGCCGGCGCCACCCAGGAGGCGGTGCTTCCCGGCGAGTCGTTCACCTACCGCTTCGTCGCCGACGAGCCGGGCACCTACTGGTACCACACCCACCAGTCCTCGGCCGATGGCATCCGGCGCGGCCTGTTCGGCACCCTCGTGGTGCTGCCGGTCGGCGGCATCGAGGAGCAGGTGGACGTGACCGTGCCGCTGCACACCTTCGGCTCGACGGTCTGGCTCGGCGCATCCGATCTGCCGGAGGTGCGGCGCGTCATGGCGGGCCCGAGCGCGCGGCTGCGGCTCGTCAACACCGACCAGATCCCGCACCGGTTCCTGCTGAGCGGCGCGGAGTACCGGGTCGCCGCCGTCGACGGGCGGGAGATCGCCGGCGGGGCTCCCGTCATCGATCGGTCCGTCCGCGTGCCCGCGGGAGGCCGCGTCGACCTCGTCTTCACGGTTCCCGAGACCGGCGTCGTGCTCACCACGGAGGCGTCCTCCGCCGCGTCACTGGCGATCGCGCCGCAGGACGTCGATCCGAGCGAGATCGAGGTCGTCGACCGGGGCGAGCTCGACCTCCTCTCCTACGGCGAGCGAGGCGACCTGCAGCTGCCGGCGTCGATGACCGACGAGGAGATCGTGCTCGACCGCCAGCCCCGCTTCCTCGGCGGGCTGCCCGCGAACGCCTACACGGTCAACGGCGCCGTGTTCCCGCACATCGAGAACATCGAGGTCACCGAGGGCCAGGTGGTGCGGCTCACGGTCGCGAACCGCAACTGGGAGACCCATCCCATGCACCTGCACGGACATCACGTGCTCGTGCTCTCCCGCAACGGCGTCCCTGCGACCGGCGCGCCGCTCTGGCTCGACACGTTCGACGTGCAGCCGGGCGAGGTGTGGCAGGTGATGCTCGTGGCGGACAATCCCGGCATCTGGATGGACCACTGCCACAACCTCGACCATGCCGACGAGGGCATGATGATGGCGCTCACCTATCGCGGGGTCACGACGCCGTACGACCACACCGGCATCAGCGGCTGAGCGCCGCTCCGATCACCGGAAGGCGGTGCGCGCGGTCGACGTCACCTCGATGCGGACGCCCGCCGGCAGCAGCGGCCCGGCGACCGGCGGACGCCACAGGGTGGCCAGGGTGACCACCGCCGTCGTCCCGTCCTCCGCGGACACGTCCTCGAGAGCGAGTCCCTCGGGCGACGCGGACACCCTCGCCAGGTAGTCGCGGACCGCGTCCTCCACCTCGTCGTGCGTGAGGTGCGCGCGAACCCGCCCGTCGGCATCGACCTCGACCGCGTCGAGCGGGAACGACTCGGCGCCGGCGAGCGCCGCGGCGTCGGCGAGCGTGAACAGGCGCTTCCGCTCCAGGTAGAGCGAGCTGGCGGCCGCGACGACGAGGATCGCCGCGAGGGCGAGGGCGAGGAACCCGGCGACGAGCGGCAGGATCGACCCGTCCTCGGAGCCTGCGCGGCGCATCATGCGGCCTCGCCCGGGAAGCGGCTGATCGGCAGCGTCGCCGCCCCCTCGACCGGGACGGCGGCCGGGATGGAGTCGGGCAGGAGCGGCAGCGGCACGTGGACGCGAACCGTGACCATCACCTCCCCGCCGGGCCCGCACTCCGGCTCAGGGCGGCACACCATCGCGACCGAGGCCCCGGCACTCGGCACACCGAAGTCGGCGAGGGCGGTGCCGATCGCCTGCTGCACTCGGCTCTCGGCACCGGGATCGTCGCCGGCTCTCGCAAGAAGGAGCGCGGCGCCGCGGGCGGCGCCCTCCGTCGCGAACGCCGCGGACTGCAGCGCGGCGAGCGAGAGCACCAGGTAGACGAGCGGGACGAGCAGCAGCACCGAGCCGACGAGGAACTCGAGGGCGGCGCTGCCCTCCTCAGGACCGGCGGTCCTCCATCGGCGCATGGCCCGCCACCTCCAGCCCCCGCTCGACGCCGACGAGCCCGAGCACGGGCAGCGGCGCGGTGACCGTCACCTCGGCGACCGGGACGCCCTGCCAGTCGGCCGTCCCGGCTCGCACCTCGACGGGGTAGCCCTCCCCGAGCGCGGTCGCGATGAGGCGGCGGGTGCGCTCGGCGCCGTCCTCCAGACCGGCGCCGGCGAGGGATGCGTAGCGGGCGCCTTCCGCGGCGGCGTCGATCACGGTGTTGCGCACGTGGAGGGCCAGCCCGAGCTGCAGCACCGAGAGCACGAGCACGGTCAGAAGGCCGCCGACCATCACGAACTCGGCGGGCGCCGAGCCCCGCTCCCCGTTCGCCGACATCGCCCCAGGGTGCACCGCCGGCTCGGCGCGGCGCCCCGCTTCTCCACAGCTTCCGCTCCGTCCGCTCTGGCCGCACGCGCCGGTGCCCATTAGGGTCCCGGCATGGCTCTGGACCTCTTCGCGGGGATCGCGGTCCGCGACCTGCAGGACGCGCTGCGCTGGTACGAGCGGCTGTTCGGCCGTCCGGCGGACCTGGTCGCCGGCACCGAGGCGGTGTGGGACCTCGCCGAGAACCGCTCGATGTTCCTCGAGGAGCGCCCGAGGGCCGGCGGCTCGGTCAGCGTCGTCTTCGTCGACGACCTCGACGAGCGGGTCGCGGGAATCGCCGCGCGCGGCATCGAGCCGGTGGAGTGGCTCTCCTTCGGCGATGGGATGCGCGAAGCGGTGTTCCGGGACCCGGACGGCAACGAGCTCCGCCTCGGCACCGCCGCGGGCTGAGGCGCGCCGCCGTGGCGAAGTTCGATCTCAAGACCGCCCACAGGGACGTGTACTCGGGCAGGGAGGGCGTCATCGCCCTGGTCGAGGTTCCTCCGCTGAAGTACCTCGCGATCGACGGCGAGGGCGACCCGAACACCGCGACGGATTACACGGACGCGGTGACGGCCCTGTTCTCGCTCGCCTACGCGATCAAGTTCGCGAGCAAGGCGTCGGCCCGGGACTTCGCCGTCGGGCCTCTCGAGGGCCTGTGGCGCTCCGACGACCTCGGTGCCTTCCGCCGTCGCGAGAAGGGGTCATGGCAGTGGACGATGCTCATCGCCCAGCCCGACTGGATTCGAGAGGAGCAGCTCGCGGACGCGGCCGAATCGGCGCGGAAGAAGCGGAAGGGCACGCCGCACCTCGAGCGGGTGCGGCTGATCACCCTGACCGAGGGCCTGTCCGCGCAGGTCCTGCACGTCGGCTCCTACGACGACGAGGGCCCCATCCTGGCGCGCCTGCACGACGAGTACCTGCCTCAGCAGGACCTGGCGCCCCGGGGCGACCACCACGAGGTCTATCTCGGCGACCCGAAGCGCACTGTGCCGGAGAAGCTGAAGACGCTGCTGCGCCAGCCCGTCGAGCGGATCGGCGGCGTCAGAGCGAGCTGACGCGCTCGATCGCCTGCTCGAACACGCCGGTGAGGGCGGGGCCTGCGACGCCCCAGAGCAGCAGCACGAGCCCGGCCGTCATGAGGGTGATGAGCACCCAACCGGGCACGTCGCCGCGCTCGTCATGACCGATCCACACCGCGGATTCCCGCCACCTCGACTTCGACATGCCGGAGAGTGTGACGAACCCCTGCCTTTCCCGTCCGATCCATCCACAGCAGGGCGCCTCAACGGTGTCCGCACGGATGCCGATATTCCTCTGCCCGGCCGCGATCCGAGTTGTAGCATCCCGACCATGGGCGGCGAGGCTGACGACACCGAGCGGCCGACGACACCACCGCCGCCCCCGTACACGCCTTTCTCGCAGCTGGGGACGCCGACGGAGCCGCGCCCTTGGTGGGCACCCGCGGGCTGGGTCCTCGTTGCTCTGTCCACGACGATCCTCTGTGCGGTCTTCCTCGCGCTATCCCCGCTGGTCCTGCTGTACGTCGGGGCCCGCCGGCTGTGGGCGGCGAACCTCCGCTACCGTCGCGACCCGGAGGACCTCCGGATCGCGATCGTGGGAGCGGGCTGGAGCGGACTCCAGTGCCTCGCGAGGTTCAAGTCCCTCGGTGTGCAGCACGTCGACGTGTTCGAGCGGTACGACCAGATCGGCGGCACCTGGTCCCCGAACCTGCGCTATCACGGCCTGCAGGTCCACGGCAGCATGACCGTGACCTCGTTCGACGGCTTCCCCTACAGCGACGATCCCGACGTCCAGGGCGGCAAGGCCTTGGCCGAGGAGGTCGAGCGCTACATCCATCGGTTCGCCGACAGCCGGGACCTGCTTCCCCATGTCCAGCTGCACTCGAACGTCGATGCGCTGAGCTGCCGCTCGTCGGATCGCACCGGCACCCTGGCGGTCACCGACACCCGGACCGGGGCATCGCGCACGTCGGGCCGCTACGACCTGGTCATCTGGGCGTCGATGGCGGCGTTCGGCAACGTCCCCCGACTCCCCGGCGCCGACGGATTCCGCGGGAGGCAGTTGCACACGACCCAGTTCTCGGACGCGGAGTTCGACGACATCGTGCGCTCCAACCGGCGGATCATCGTCGTGGGTGGCGGCAAGGCGTCCTGCGACGTGGTGCTGACCTTGCGGCGCATGGGCTACGACAACTTCACCTGGGTCATGCGGAAGCCCTACCTGTTCTACCGGTACGAAGTGCTGCTGCACAGCGGTTCGCCGATGGACCGCGTGCGGGGCTTCACGTACTTGGCGACCGCGGTCTGGACGGGCCTGTCGAAGCGGCTCGGCGCCGTGCTGCACTGGGCATCCGGCCACCTGTACACCTATGGACGGCCGCACGCCGATTTCACGCACTTCCATGGCGGGCTGCTCGACGCCACGCAGCGGCAGGAGCTCGGGAAGATCCCCTACACGGTGGGCGACCCGGTGCGTTTCAGCGAGGACTCCCTCGTCCTCGCCGACGGTCGCGCTATCGCCGGAGACGTGGTGATCTGGGCGACCGGCAACAAGAGCGGCATCGACACCCTCTCACTGACGAAGGACGGCGAACCGTTCACTCTTCGCCCATCGGCGAAGCTGTACAACCACTTCGTCGTCCCTGACCTGCCGGTTCTGGCGTCGTCCACGGCACTGTGGACGGCGTTCGGACCGATGCGTGCGACGAACTCGGCGGATCTCGCCGTCCACCACCTCTGCGTCCGCGGGCCGCGCAGCGAACGGCGGATGCAGCGTGCGGCGCAGCGGCAGCTGAGCCACAACAGCATCGTCCACTCCTTCCTCTGGGCGAAGGGGGCGTGCTGGCTGCAGCAGTGGGTCCACTTCCACATCGACCTGGTGCTGCAGGGCCTCACGCCGGTGGAGTCGTTCCTGCGGCATGCGATCGAGGTGTTCGTCCTCGGCAGGGAGACCCCGCTCGCGTTCGACATCTTGCCCCGGCAGCACTCGACTGCTGTCAGCGGAGGCGCGCGGAACCGGGAAGCGACCCTGTCACGTTCAAAGTGACGCCGGGAGCGCCGCCTCACGCCGCCGCGGCTCGCGCAATCAGCTCGCTGATATCCGGCGACCCCGGAGCCCGGCACCGATCGCGGGTCGTTCCCACGATCGGCGCCGGCGGCGATCACGCGCTGTGGACGAGGCGCAGGCTCTCCTCGATCTCCTCGCGGCTGTCCATCCGGGTGCCGATGCCGTAGGTGTACCAGTCGGGGTTCTCGGCCGTTCCGCCGACGACGCACTCGAGCGCGCTCTCCGGCTGGTTCGCGTTGTTGCCGTCCGTCACCTCGATGTAGATGCCGACGTACCCGTCGTCGCGGACCACGGAGACCGTCTCCTCGAACGGGGCGTAGATCACGTTCGCCGGGTCGCCCTCCGCCAGATACCCTCCGGCCGACGCGATCTGCTGCTTGCAGAGGTCGTACGCGATCTCCGGCGTGATGTCCCCGCTGGCCACCGGCGGCGCCGAGGTGTCCGGGGTCGGCGTCGCGGGAGCGGGCTCGGTGGTCGGCGACGGCGACTCGACCGCGGGCGACGAGGGGGCATCGGATGCCGCGGGCTGGGGGGACGCGCAGCCGGCCAGGGCCAGGGCGGGGAGGAGGACGAGCATGGGGAGGAGCTTTCGCATGGCTCCTACCCTGGAGAAGCCGACGAGGGCCCACTAGGACGAACGTCCACTTGCAATGGTTTCGCAACCATCCGGGACGTCGCGGGCGAGGCACGGCCGCGCCGTGCGGACGGTCAGCGCCTCGCGTGGTCGAGGTGCTCGCGCGTCCTGCCGTGGCGCTGCAGCACCGCGGCGATCGGGGCGAGGATGCGTGCCTCGGTCACCTCCGCGATCGACTTGCGCAGCCGCCCGGCGACGACGGCTCGTCGGCGGCGCGCGCCGACCCGGGCCCACCACCGGGCGAGGCCCGCGAACACCATGCCGAGCAGCGCTCCGCCGATCAGCATGAGCGTCGGCACGGGCACGACTCCGACGGTCGGCGTCTCGGGCTCCGGCAGCGCGAGGAGCCCGAGCACGTAGAGGCCGAGCAGCCAGAGCGCGCCGAGCACGGCGACGAGTCCGAGGATCCACTGCAGCACGTTCGCCACCAGCCACCAGCCCGGTCGACGGAACCGGAGCGAGGTGTGGAGCACGGCCTGATCGAGGGCGTCCGACAGCCCCTCGGTGTCGCGCGTCGCCGCGTCCTCCACCGCCTCCGCCCAACGACCCGGCAGTCCCTCCGCCGCGCTCCGCGTGAAGGAGCGCACCGCGACGTCGACGGCCGCGCGGGTGGCGCCGGTCGGCGTGGGAAGGGAGGAGCGGCCGAGGACCGCGCCGACGTCCGCGTCCTCGAGCTCGTCCGCCGCCCGGCTCACCGGTGCCTCGCCGACCCTCAGCCGGCGCAGCGGGTCGCGGCCGAGCCGCCCGGTCCAGCGGGTGAAGAGCCAGCCGGAGTGCGCGAGCGCTCCCCGCCGGTAGTCGCGGCGGACCGCGTCGAGCACGAGGGGGACGCCGGCGGCGCGGGCGAGCGCGGTGTCGAGGTTCTTGCGAGGCAGCCGGTCGGCGTCCGCCTCGGTGTCGGCGACGCCGGTCCGCAGCTCCGCCGCGGTGGTGACGACGTCGGCGCTCAGCCGGCGCCGCGCCGCGGCATGCCCCTCGACGGCCGACGCGATGCGGCGCCGGAGCTCGCCGACCCCCTCGCCCGTGCGCACCGAGGTCGGCAGCACCGTCGCCCGCGAGATCCCGTCCCGCGCGAGCAGCCGGCCGAGGTCCGCCGCGCACTCCTCGACGGCGGCCGGGGGAAGCCGGTCCGCCTGGTTGAGCACCGCCAGCGTCACCGCCTCGTGCTGGGCGAGGAGGCGCACGAAGTCGTCGTGCAGGCGGGCGTCCGCGTACTTCTGCGGATCGGTGACCCAGACGAAGACGTCGACGAGCTGGAGGATGCGCTCGGCCTCGATGCGATGCGCCACCTCCCGGGAGTCGAAGTCGGGCAGGTCGAGCAGCACGAGGCCATCGAGGGCCGGCCCGTCCCCGGCCTGGCCTGCTTCGGATCCCGGTCCGACGAGGTGACGGGAGTCGACCTGGAGCCAGTCGAGCAGCTCGCCGGCGTCCCCGGCACCCCAGACCGCTGCGGTCGGCTTCGACGTGGTCGGCCGGCGGGCGCCGATCCGCGACACGTCGGTGCCGACAAGCGTGTTGAACAGCGACGACTTGCCGCTGCCCGTCGCGCCGGCGAGCGCGACAACGGTGTGGTCGAGCGACAGGGCGGTCCGCTCCCCCACCTTGGCGACCACGGCGCGGGCCCGGGCCGACTCGACTGGGTCGAGCTGCGCGCCGCCCGTCCCCAGCGCCGCGTCGAGGGCAGCCACCCGGGCAGCGAGGTTCTCGGCCGGGTCCGCCGCGCTCGCGCCGCCCCTCCGCATCGCGCTCACCGCGCCGCCTTCACGGTCGCCGCCGCGGCGACCAGCGCCTCGCTCTGGCCGGCCGAGACACCGACCCGCTCGACGGCGCCGAGGTAGCGGCCCAGCTCGTCGGCGTACAGCTCGGACACCCGCTCGATGAGCCGCTCCCGGGCCTTCTGCGCGAGCTCGCGCACAGCCTGGTCCCCGAACACCGCCTCCAGCACCTTCTGGGCGGCGACCGCCGTGCCGCCGGCGATGCCCACCTCGATGAGGGCGAGCCCGGCCGTGCTCGCGAAGGCCAGCAGCATGAGGACGACCCCGAGGCCGTTCACGCCGTAGGCCATGAAGCGCGCGGTGAGCCGCCGGTCCTGCCCCTCCTCGCGCACCATGTCGAGGATGTCGCCCTGCCAGTCGCGCACGAGCCGCTGGATGCGGTCGTCGAGCCCGGGGCTCGCGGCGGCGAGCTCCGGGGAGACGGCCAGGAGCTGCTCACCCCCGGGCAGCGTGCGCCAGGCCCGGGCGGCGGTGCTCGCGGCGAGCTCCGCGTGATTGGAGATGAGCAGGGCGGCGCCGGACTGGAGGGCCTCGCCGAGCGCCTGGTCGCGCGGCGGCTCACCCTTGAAGAAGGACGTGACGCGGTCCCGCAGCCGCGACACGGTGGACTCGACCTGGCGGAAGAACTCGCCGGTGCCGACGAACTCCTGCCAGCGGGCGAGGACCTCGCCGCGCAGCAGGGTCCCGTCCTCCATCCCCTCGCGGACGTGGTTGACGCCGTCGGCGTAGGCGAGCGACGCCGAGCGCTCGAGCGCCTGCGCGGCCTCGCTCTGCTCGGTGGACGCGGCGACCAGGGCCGCGACGCGCTGATCGAGCGACTCGAGCGCGCCCTGCAGCGTCTGGCGGACGACGTCGGCGCGCGCCTGCGCGTCCCCGGCGAGCCCGGTCAGCCAGCGGCGGATGCCGGCCGTCTGGTCCGCCGGCAGGAAGCCGGACTCGAGGCGCGACTCGGCGATCGGGAAGATCGGCGCCTCGTCGAGGCCCTGCTCGCGGAGCATCTCGGCGAGGTGCGACCGGATCTCCCCGATCACCTCGGGCGGGACGCGGTCGAGCACGATCGCGACCGAGGTGCCGCGCTCGGCCGCCTCGCGCAGGAGGTCCCACGGTACCGCGTCGGCGTAGCGGGCGGCCGTGGTCACGAAGATCCACAGGTCGGCGGCCGCCAGCAGCTGCGCGGCGAGGTCGCGGTTGGCGGCCACAACGCTGTCGATGTCGGGGGCGTCGAGGAGCCCGAGCCCCTGGCCGACGGCGTCCGTCTCGACCAGGCGCC
>NZ_JAFMSZ010000006.1:0-148561 GCF_017916505.1 Naasia sp. SYSU D00057 | reverse complement strand
CAGGCGCCCGTGTCGGCGCCGGTTGCGCCGGTGACGCGGGACAGGCCCGGCAGGATGCGCTGGTCGGTGAACCAGGTCGCGTCGGCGGGATGATGGATGAGCACGGGCGACCGCGTCGTCGGCCGCAGCACGCCCGGCTGGCTCACCTCGCGGCCCACCAGCGAGTTGACGAGCGTCGACTTGCCCGCGCCCGTCGACCCGCCCACCACGGCGAGCAGCGGGGCGTCGATCGACGCGAGGCGCGGGATCACGTAGTCGTCCAGCTGGTCGAGCAGGCGGCGGCGGACCGGGCGCGCCTCCCGGCTGCCGGGCAGGTCGAGCGGCAGGGTCGCGCGGTCGAGCGCCTGGCGGAGGTCGGTCACCGCCGACAGGAGCTTCGCACTGCGGACGGCGGACCCTTCTGGCACGCGAGCATCCTCCCCCGGTGGCGCGGCGGCCTGGTACCCCTTGCACCCGCACCCCGACTCCTGCCACCGGCCTCGCTCCCCCTTGCGCCGGTGCCCCGCCGATCCGGGAGGATGAGCACAGGAGGACACGATGCTGGAGGCACTCGCAGGCACCGGGCTCGCGGCGGCCGCGGGGCTCAACGCGTACATCCCGCTGCTCGCGCTCGGCCTGCTGTCGCGGTTCACCGACCTCGTCGCTCTGCCCGCGGGCTGGACGTGGCTCGAGAACGAGTGGGTGCTGGGCGTCGTGGGCGTGCTGCTCGCCATCGAGGTGGTCGCCGACAAGGTCCCCGCGGTCGATCACCTCAACGACATCGTCCAGACGGTCGTCCGGCCCGCGTCCGGCGGGATCGTCTTCGGGTCGGGCACCTCGGCCCAGACGGCCGCGATCTCCGATCCCGGCGAGTTCTTCGCCTCCGGCAGCTGGGTGCCGGTGGCGATGGGGATCGGCGTCGCCCTCCTCGTGCACCTGGCGAAGGCCGCCACCCGGGCGGTCGCGAACGCGGCGCTCGCGGGCATCGGAGCGCCCGTGCTCAGCACCGCCGAGGACGTGACGAGCGTCGTCCTGGTGATCTTCGCGATCCTGCTGCCGGCGCTCGTGCTCGTCGCGCTCGCCACCCTGGTCGTCGTCGCCGTGCTGCTCATCCGGCAGGGGCGGCGGCGGGCGGCGCTCCGGCGCTCCTCCGCCACGGCGGTCGTGCAGTCCTGACCGGCTCGGGCCGCTCGGGATTGCAGGAACGCACACCTGCTCCCTTCCCCCCGCGCCGGGTCGGAGCGGCCCCTAGCATGCGGTCATGAGCGCGACGGCGGCCCCTCGTCCCCTTGTCCTCCGGCGGCGGCGGATCGCCCGGGCACTCGCGTGGGTGCTCTGCCTCGTGGCGGCCGTCCCCTACTTCGGGATCCAGGACCTCGTCACCCTGTTCGGCTGGGTCGACCAGCGCTGGGAGTGGCCGATCTCCCTCGACGTGAGCTGGGGCGTCCTGTTCACGTTCCTCCTCGCCGGCGGCTATGCCTGGATCGGGGTCCGACCGCACGACTCGGCGCCCGGCCTGGCCGCCCTCGGCATCGCTGGGATCGCGCTGGCGGCGGGAGCGGCCGCGGGAGGTCAGCCGGAGCCCCTGCCGATCGCCGTCGTCGTGCTCGCCTCCGCCGCCGGGCTGGCGCTGCTGACGAGGCCGGCGTGGGGCGGCGCGGACTGGCGGATCTCCTGGCCGTACCTGGTGCTCGCGGTGCTCGGGGCCGTGCTCTGGCTGCCGTACACGGCCTCGGCGCTCGCGCAGTCGCGGCTCGGCACCGGCACGGAGATCACGAACGGGGTCGACCACTGGCCGGTGCAGGCCGCGGCCGGGATGGCGATCCTGCTCGCCTCCGCGGCGCTCGCCGTCTGGCGCCCCGGACGCCCGCTGCTCCGTGTGGCGGTGAGCTTCTCCGCCGGGCTCATCGGCGTCGCCGCACTCGCGTATCCGGACCGCGACGGCGCCACCGAGGGGGACCTGTGGGCGATCGCGGCCGTGCTGTGGGGCCTGGCCGTCTCGACCGTTCAGACCGGCGTCCGCCGCGGGCGGGACGTACGCGATCTCGAGCACGCGTCCCGTCAGCAGGAGACCGTCTCCTGAGCAGGAGCCGGCGCGGGGTCAGCGGCGCGGCTTGCGGCCCGCCCCGTCGCCCTTGTCCCGGCGGGGTGCTCTATCGGGGCGCATCTGGATGAGCTTGCCGCTGATCCGCGTGCCGCTCAGGCGGTCGAGGGTGTCCGGGGAGAGGTCGGCCGGCAGCTCCACGAGCGAGAAGTCGGGGCGGATGTCGATGCCCCCGAAGTCCTCGCGGCTGAGCCCGCCCTCGTTCGCCAGTGCGCCGACGATCTGCCGCGGCTCCACCTTCTGCCGGCGGCCGACCTCGATGCGGTACGTGGTGCGGGGGCCGCTCGAGGGGCGCGGGCGCCGCTCGGGGCGGTCCCCGTCGCGGCGGTCCCCGTCGCGGCGGTCGCCGTCGCGCCGGTCCCGGTCGCCCCGGGCGCCCCGATCGCGGTCGTCCCGGTCGAAGCGCTGCGGGCGGTCCTCGTTCGGGTCGAGCAGCAGGGGCGTCTCGCCCTGCGCGACGACGGCGAGCGCGGCGGCGACGTCAGCCTCCGGAACGTTGTGGTGGTCGACGTAGTGGCCGATGATGTCGCGGAACCGGGCGATGCGGTCGGTCTGCTCGAGCGCCGCGGTGATCTGGTCGTCGAACCGGGCGAGGCGGGTGACGTTCACGTCCTCGGCGGTCGGCAGCTGCATCTGGGTCAGCGGCTGGCGGGTGGCCTTCTCGATCGCGGTCAGCATCCGGCGCTCGCGCGGCGTGACGAAGCTGATCGCGTCGCCCGTCCGGCCGGCGCGACCGGTGCGGCCGATGCGGTGCACGTAGGACTCGGTGTCGATCGGCAGGTCGTAGTTGACGACGTGGCTGATCCGCTCGACGTCGAGGCCGCGGGCGGCGACGTCGGTGGCGACGAGGATGTCGAGCTTGCCCGCCTTCAGCTGGTTGACGGTGCGCTCGCGCTGGGCCTGCGCCACGTCGCCGCTGATGGCCGCGGCCGAGTAGCCGCGGGCGCGGAGCTTCTCGGCGAGCGTCTCCGTCTCATTCTTGGTGCGGACGAAGACGATCATCCCCTCGAAGTTCTCGACCTCGAGGATGCGGGTGAGGGCGTCCACCTTCTGCGGATAGCCGACCACCAGGTAGCGCTGCGTTATGTTCGCCGAGGTGGTGGTCGTCGTCTTGACGGTGATCTCTTCGGGGTCGTGCAGGTACTTGCCCGAGATGCGGCGGATCTGCGCCGGCATGGTCGCCGAGAAGAGGGCGACCTGCTTGGTCTCGGGGGTGTCGGCGAGGATCGTCTCGACGTCCTCGGCGAAGCCCATCCGCAGCATCTCGTCGGCCTCGTCGAGCACCAGGTACTTGAGCTCGGACAGGTCGAGCGTGCCCTTGTCGAGGTGGTCCATGATGCGGCCCGGCGTGCCGACGACGATGTGCACGCCGCGGCGGAGGGCGGACAGCTGCACGCCGTAGCCCTGCCCGCCGTAGACGGGCAGCACCCGGACGCCCCGGAGGTGGGCGGCGTACGACTCGAACGCCTCGCAGACCTGCAGCGCGAGCTCGCGCGTGGGGGCCAGCACGAGAGCCTGCGGCGTCGACTGGGCGAGGTCGAGGCGGGAGAGGATCGGCAGCGCGAACGCGGCCGTCTTGCCGGTGCCCGTCTGGGCGAGCCCAACGACGTCGCGGCCCTCGAGGAGGACGGGGATGGTCGCGGCCTGGATCGCGGAGGGGGTCTCGTAGCCGACGTCCTTCAGTGCCTTGAGCACGCGGTCGTCGAGTCCGAGGTCGGAGAAGGTGGGCGCAGCGTCGGCGGGGGCGGCCTCGCCGTGCCCGTTCAGGTCAGGAGAAGACACCCCTCAACGGTACCCGTCTGTCCCCCGTTCCGATTCGGGGAGGTGCGCACGGATCGCCGCTCACCCGGTCAGGGGCGCTCCGAGGATGACGTCCACCCCGGTGGGGTCCTGGATGCGGGCGGTCCGTTCGCCCCATGGCTGGTCCGCGGGCTCCTCGGTCACCGGGACACCGGCGGCCACCGCGGCCGCCACCACGGCGTCGACGTCGCCGACGTAGACCCAGACGGAGACGCGCTGGCGGCCCCGGGGCGGATCCGGGTCGTAACCGAGGCCGATGCTCGACTCGCCCAGCCGGAGGGAGAGATAGACGGGGTCGCCCTCCTCCGGGAAGCGGTAGACCTCCTCACCGCCCAGCAGGTCCCGGTAGAAGGCCGCGAGGGCGGGCAGGTCGTCCCAGACGAGGATCGGGAACGCGGATCGTGCGACGTCGGCCATCGGGTCCTCCTTCTCGACGCGGTCTCAGTCGGGCAGGCGGAAGCCGAGCGGCGCGTCGTCGACCGGCTGGATGCGCGTGATCGTCGCGATTCCGGAGAGGAGGTACGCGGCGTCGCTTCCCGGATCGTCGGAGGCACCGGGATCGGCGACCGCGAGCCGGACCGCTCCCTCGGAGGGCTCGGTCAGCGTCGTCTGGACGACGCCGAAGCGGGCGAGGTGGGCCTCCCGGAGCTCGGGCAGGGCGTCCGGTGGCACGTTCGGCACGTTGAGGTTGATCACTGTGCCCGGGTCCTGGTCGGCGAGCAGCGGGATGATCCTCCCGGCGAGGGCCGCCGCCGTGGCCCAGTTGTGCTCGCTCGGGGTGATGCCGACGTCGAGTGAGACCGCGAGGGCGGGGATGCCGTTGACCCCGGCGGTGAGCGCGGCGCCGACCGTGCCGGAGTGCAGCACCACTCGGCCGATGTTCTGGCCGCGGTTGATGCCCGACAGCACGAGGTCGGGGACCTTCCCGAACGTGCCGTGCGCCGCGAGCAGCGCGATGAGCGCGGGCATCGCGTCGACCGAGTAGCACTCTGCGCCGTCGAGCTCCGGAAGCGTCCGGGGACGGAAGCGGATCCGCCCGTCCTCCTGCTGCGCGATGATCGACGCGCTGCTCCCGCTCGCCTCGGCGGAGGGGGCGGCGACCACGACCTCCAGCCCGGCGTCGCGTGCGGCCGCGGCGAGCGCGACCAGGCCCGGCGATTCGATGCCGTCGTCGTTGGTGATGAGCGCGCGCAGCGTCACTGGTCGGCGTCCTCTCCGTCGAACGGCCGGATCTCGACCTGCTTCGTCATCGCCTTGACGGCGTCGGGGCGGGCGGACCCGAGTCCGTGCCGCGTGACGTTGAGCGCTCCCGCGGCCGCCCCGAGCCGGACGGCGTCCTCGATGCTCGCGCGGTCGGCGAGGGCGGCGGCGACCCCGGCGGTGAGCGAGTCGCCGGCGCCCTTGGTGTCGACCACCTCGAGCGCCGGCACGCGCACCTCGAGCATTCGTCCGCCGTCGAGCACGAGCGTCGACTCTGCGGAGCGGGTGACGATGACGCACGCCGCCCCCTCCTCCCGCAGGCGCCGCATGGCCTCGACGACCGATCGGACGTCGGTGCCGGAGGCCCGGCCGTCGTCGACGAGCTCCTCGTCGCTCACCTTCAGCACGGCGAGGCCGCCCGCCACGACCGCATCGAGCCGCTCGCCCGCGAGGTCGGCGACGACGGGTCGCCCCGCGGACCGCAGGTCGGCCGCGAGCCTCCGGTAGGTGTCGGCCGGCAGGACGACGTCGCCCGCCGGGCCCGACAGCACCGTGAGGTCCGCTTCGAGCCCGGAGTGGAATGCGAGGTTGTAGAGCTCGTCGAGGTCGTGCCGGGTGAGCACGTCACCCGGCGTCTCGATGACGGGCTCGCGCTCGCCACCACGCCGGTCGTGCACGTAGGCCGCGCCGCGCCCGTCCCGCTCGACCGCCCGCAGATGGATGCCCTCCCGCTCGACGAGATGCCGGACGACGTCGCCGACCTCGCCGAGCAGCACGGAGCAGAGCGTGACGGATGCGCCGAGCGACTGCAGCATCCGGGCCTGCCACACCCCTTGGCCGCCGGCGTGCACGTGCAGGTCCGGACCGGTCGGCGCCTCCTCGACCGTGACGGTGAGGAGCGGGGACGGGGCGAAGACGGCGACGGATCCCATGGGCCTCCTGCTCTGGCTGCCAGTCGCTCCAGTCTGGCCGGGCGGCGGGGACGGTGTCCGGGAATCCGCCGAGGATGCGAGGGCCGTCAGCGGGGCGGGTCGGCGAGCGCCGCGACGATCGCCTCGCCGAGCTCCTGCGGGCGCGAGAACTGCGGCCAGTGCCCGGTCGGGAGCTCGACGATCGCGCGGCGGCGGACCCGGGCGAGCTCGGCGACGTACGGGTGCCCCTTCTCCATCAGCTCCTCGAGCACCGCCGTCGGCATGGTGCTCGAGATGACCGTGGCGGGCACGTCGAGGCGCCGCTCGTCGCTGAGGGTGACGGGGTCGCTCGCGACGCGGGCGGGCTCGGGGATGGCGCGGTCGCGGAACCGCTGCCGCAGCTCCTCGTCGAGGCCGGCGAGCTCGGACTCGTCGAACGCCGTCCAGTCCGGCAGGGGGATTTCGCCGTCTACGGCGGGGAGGCCGTCGTTGATGGCGGCGCCGTCGTTGAGGGGACCGGAGTCGACGTAGACGACGTGCTCGACCCGATCCGGACGGGCGTCGACCGCCGCGCCGGCGATGGTTCCTCCTCCGGAGTGGCCGACCAGGGCGACCCGCCCGGGCAGGGCGTCGATCGCCGCGACGACCGCCGCCACGTGCTCGGCGAAGCCGATCTGGCGGCGGTCCTCGCCGGGGGATTCGAGCCCCGGCAGGGTCAGCGGGTGCACGGTGTGGCCGGCGGCGACGAGCGGCGGGGTCACCTGCTCCCAGGAGCTCGCGTCGAGCCAGAAGCCGGGGATGAGCAGCACGTCCATGGGCGGCACGATAGGGCGCACCTCCGACATCCCGCCAGCGTCAGCGGACGGCGACCACCACCTTGCCGACGGCCCTCCCGTCGAGCAGGACACGCACCGCCTCCGCGGCGCGCTCGAGCGGGAGCACGTGCGACACCGGCGCGGTCAGCGTGCCCGCCTCGAGCAGCTTCGCCAGCTCGGCGAGGTCGGCCGCGTTCTCGGAGGCGAGGAAGGTGCCGAGGCGCTGCCGGGTGACGAGGTTCGCGAGCTGTGCCCGCAGCTGGCGGTCGGTGCCGCCGAGCAGCCGCCCGTCGGTCTCACCGCCGACGAGAACGAGGCGCCCGTCCGGGGCGAGGGCGCGGCGCAGCATCCGGAGGGGCCGGTTGCCGGCGATGTCGAGGATGACGTCGTACCGGCCGTCCTCTCCGATCTCGTCGACCGCGTAGTCGAGCACCCTGTCGGCGCCGAGGGCCAGGACGGCGCCGGCCTTCGCGCCGCTGCAGACGGCCGTCACGGTGGCGCCGGCGGCCTTCGCGAGCTGGACGGCGAAGACCCCGACGCCGCCCGAGGCGCCGAGCACGAGCACCCGCTCGCCGGCCTGGATCCGCGCGTGGTCGCGGACCGCCTGAAGGGCGGTGAGGCCCGACACCGGCACCGCCGCGGCCTGCACCGGGTCGAGGCCGGCGGGCATCCGCGCGAGCCGCCCGGCGCGGGCCACCGCGTACTCGGCGAGAGCGGAGGCGCCGGTGCCGAACACCGGGTCGCCCAGTCGGAAGTCGGAGACTCCGGCGCCGACCGCGACGACGGTGCCGGCGAGGCTCCTGCCGGGGTTCGCATACCGGGGGCGGCGGAGACCGAAGCCGGCCAGCCGGACCGGGTAGGGCAGGCCGGCCATCACATGCCAGGTGCCCCGGTCGACGCTGGCGGCGGCGACCCGGACGAGGACCTCGCCCTTCCCCGGCACGGGGACGTCGCGCTGCCCAGTCGCCAGCACGGACTCGGGGTCGACGCCGAAGCGCTCGTGGACGACGGACCGCATCCGAGCGGGCACTGCACTCGGAACGACGGGGACGGAGGCGGGAAGGGCGGACATGGCGGCTGCTTTCTCTTCGGGGCGGACGCCGTCAGAGTAAACAATCTTTGACACGGTGTGCAAGAGGCTTTACATTGACATCCGTGACCGACACTCTCGACCGCACCCACCAGGAGGACCGCATGAGCTTCGAGGAGAAGAGGACCTGGGCCTACGGCGTCATCGCCGTGCTCGGGTACGGCGTGTACCTCGCCCTCGTGCTCCCCCGGCTCGCCAGCCCGATCGAGGCCACCGACTACGCCGAGCCGCTGCTCTGGAGCGTCGGCGGGGCCATCGTGGCGGGCATCCTGAGCGGCATGGTGCTCGCGGCCGGCTCCCCGAAGACCCGCACCCCGAAGGACGAGCGCGACCGGGAGATCCACCGGTTCGGCGAGTACGTCGGCCACGGCTTCGTGGTGCTCGGCGCGGTCGTCGCACTGCTGCTCGCGATCCTCGACGTCGCGTCCTTCTGGATCGCCAACGCCGTCTACCTGGCGTTCGTGCTCTCCGCGATCCTCTCCTCCATCGCGCGCATCGTCGCGTATCGCCGGGGCTTCCAGGAATGGTGAAGCCGACCCGCGTCACCAACTCCATCCGCGCGCTCCGGTTCGCGAACGGAGAGATGACGCAGGCCGACCTGGCGGCCCGCATCGGCGTGACCCGGCAGACGGTGATCGCCATCGAGGCCGGACGCTACTCCCCCTCCCTCGAGATGGCGTTCCGCATCGCGCACGTCTTCGGCGCCCCCCTCGAGCAGGTCTTCCAGTACGAGGGCGAGTAGCGGCGGGCGGACCGACACTCATCGGGTTCGCTCGCACCCCTGACTTTCCGCGCCTCCAATTGCTACGGTCGCCTCGTGGTCGAGGGCGACAGACGGATCTCCCGGCGCGATCTGCTCGCGCTGGCCGCCGGCGCGGTGGTCGGCGCAGGAGGAGCCGCGGCCGTCGCGACCGCCGTGACGCGGCCTCCGGACACCGCGCGGGCCGGCAGCGCCTCCCCCACGCCGGCCGCGGAGGAGCCCTCCCCTCCCGAGCTCCGGCGCTTCGTCAGCACCGCCCTCACCGCTCCCGCCGTCACGGTCTGGACCCGCTCCGGCGCCACGCCGGCTCCCGGCTACCTCTTCACCACGCCCCGCACGGAGGCGTTCAACGCGGTCGTCTACGACTCGGCGGGCGAGCCCGTCTGGATCGAGCCGACCGGGCTCGCCGCCACGGACCTGCGCGTGCAGCAGTTCCAGGGACGGCCGGTGCTCACCTACTGGTCGGGCCGCGTCTACGAGGGGCACGGGATCGGGTCGGCGACGATCCTCGACGACGCGTACCGCCCGATCGCGACCGTGCGCACCGGTGGCGGGGTGATCGCCGACCTGCACGAGTTCGCTCTGACCGCGCGGGGCACGGCGCTCCTCATCGGCTATCCGCCCGCCCTCGCCGACCTCACCGCCCTCGACGGCCCCGAGGAGGGGCACGTGCTCGGCGGGCGCGTGCAGGAGATCGACATCGCGACCGGCGCCGTGCTCCTCGACTGGGAGGCGCTCGACCACGTCGACCTGGACGAGAGCTACCAGACGCTCGGCAAGGGCGCCGACGGCAGCTCTGCGGGCGCCCCCTTCGACCCCGTCCACCTCAACTCGGTCGAGGACGACGGCGACGCCCTTCTCGTCTCGGCCCGCCACACCTCCGCCGTGTACCGCGTCGACAAGGCGACCGGCGAGGTCCTGTGGCGCCTGGGCGGGCGGCGCAGCGACTACGACGTCGAGGAGGCCGCCGGGTTCTCCTGGCAGCACGACGCCCGCCGGCGCCCGGACGGTCGCATCAGCCTCTTCGACAACCACGGCAAGTCCGGCTCCGACGGCGTCTCGGCGGGCCTCATCCTCGACGTCGACGAGGACGCCCGCACCGCGACGGTCGCCGAGGCGCTCCGGCACGAGGAGCGTTTCGGCTACGCGATGGGCAACCTGCACGTCCTCGCCGACGGGTCCGCCGTCGTGGGCTGGGGCACGGAGCCGGTCGCCACCGAGTTCGACCCGGACGGCGAGGCGGTGTTCGAGCTGCGGGACCTCGGCCGAGGCTCCTACCGGGTCTGGAAGCACGAGTGGGTGGGCCGCCCCGCGACCCCGCCCGACGTGGGGGTTCGCCGCTCCGGGGACAGGCTCGAGGTGTACGCGAGCTGGAACGGCGCCACCGAGGTCGCCCGCTGGCGCGTCCTGGCGGGCGCCGACGCCGGCGCGCTGACGGAGGCCGGCTCCGGGCCGCGCACCGGCTTCGAGACCCGCATCGAGGTGCCGGACGCCCGCGCGGTGCAGGTGCAGGCGCTCGACGCCGGCGGGGCCGTGCTCGGCTCGTCGGCCGTGCGGCCGGTGCCGTCCGCCTGACGCCGCCGTTGCAGCAGGCGCTGCGGACGACCCGCGGGCATTGCAGGGACGTTGCCGGCCCGAGCGGTCCGGGATCAGGGCCGGTGCCCGTCGGTACCGTCCTGCTCAGCCGGTCGTTCCGGCGTCCACCCGCGCCGGCGCCTCGGCGAGATCAGAAAGGCCCACCGTGAACCCGAAGAGGCTGTTCCTCTCCGTCGCACTCCTCAGCCTCGTCCTCCAGGTCGTCGACGCCCTGCTGTCGATCGCGTTCGCCCTGCCGGCCCAGGTCGCGTTCGGCGATCGGCCGACCGCCCCCGCGGATGCGACGCCGGCGCTCGTGGCCGAGGAGTTCCTGACGAAGGGCACCGCCCTCGCGCCGCCGCTCGCGCTGATGATCGCGTTCGCCGTGTTCCTGCTGCTCGCGAGCCGGAAGCGCATCGTCGGCGTCATCGGCACCGTGCTGCTCGTCGCCCTGTCCGTCCTCTTCACGGCGGCGACGATCGGCGAGTACGCGAACCCGGACCGCTTCCCCGGCTTCCCGGGCGGCGTCTACCTCGCGCTGCTGATCGTCAACTCGCTGGTCATCGCCGGCGTGATCGTGCTCGGCATCGCGAGCCTCGTGCGGCGGCGGCCTGCCGAGACCGCCGCCGCCGAGCCCGCTCCCCTGGCGGGCGTCCGCCTCTGAGCCGACGGGCCGCGTAGACCCGGGACGCGGCCCGTTCTCTCCCTCCTGCGCGCGCCTCCCCGCCTCGCCCGGCAGGAGCCCCCGATACTGCTCCGGATGAACGGGGCCGGGGCGGGGACCGCGAGCGACGCTTTCGCGAGCACGTTCGCCGCCGCGCGCGTCGGCGCCGCCTGGGCGCTGACCGACCTCTGGCTGGAGCTCTCGCCGGCCGTCCTCGCCTTCCTGCGCTCCCGCGGCGCCGACGAGCCGGAGGACCTGACGAGCGAGGTGTTCCTCGCCGTCTTCGAGCAGCTGCCGCGCTTCGAGGGCGGGCCGGACCAGTTCCGCTCGTTCGTGTTCACCGTCGCCTACCGCCGCCTCGTCGACGACCTGCGCAAGCGCAGCCGCCGCGGCCCAAGCATCGAGTGGGTCGACGAGCACGACCCGCGCAGCGCGGACAGCGCCGAGCACGAGGCGCTCGACCGGATCGGCGACGCCGAGACGCGCCGCCTCCTCGACTCCCTCGCGCCGGACCAGCGCGACGTGCTCGTCCTCCGCATCGTCGGCGACCTCACGATCGACGAGATCGCGGCCATCGTGGGCAAGCGCCCGGGTGCGGTGAAGGCCCTGCAGCGGCGGGGCCTCGAAGCGCTGCGGAAGAGATTGTCGGATACCCGTACCCCTGCGCGCCCGTCGCGCGATAGCGAGAGGTGAGATGAGGAAGCAGCGGATCACGGACGACGAGGTGACGGCCCTCCTGCAGGGCCGCACGCCGAGCGGACGCGCGGACCTGGAGTCCGTCGCGGCCGTCGTCGACGCGCTCCGCCTGACCTCCTTCGAAGCCCCGCCTCGGCCGTCGGCCGAGCTGGCGGCTCGCCTGGACCTCGAACGAGCGACCTGGATCTCGGAGCCGGCGGGGGGTCTGCCGGCTGACGCAACGCGCCAGGTGCCCGTCCTCGAGGCGGCCCCGGCGAAGGGGAGAGTACGCATGTTCTTCAGCTGGTTCGCGGGCCTGGGGCTCGCCACCAAGATCGTTCTCGGCGCCACGGGCGCCGCGGTCGCCACCGTCGGCGCGGGTGCCGCGCACGTCCTGCCGCCGGCGATCCAGACGACCTTCGACGAGGCCGTCACCACCGTCGTCGGCGACGAGGAGCCCGTCGAGGACACCACCGGCGAGGTCGCCGAGGAGCCGACCGACGAGACCGGAACCGACGAGATCCCGGTGGAGGAGCCGGTCGCCGAGGAGCCCGTCGCGGAGGAGCCCGTCGCCGAGGAGCCCGTCGCCGAGGAGCCCGTCGCCGAGGAGCCCGCCACCGACGAGGTGAAGGTCAACGAGAACGCGCCGGCGCACGCCCAGGCCGTTCAGGAGGCCGCGCACACGAAGACGGCGCCGGGTGAGCACGGCAAGCTCGTCCGCGAGGCCGCCCACTCGAACAAGGACAAGGCCGCGGAGGCGCCCGCCGAGGACACCGAGGTCGCCGAGGCGACCACCGGCAACGGCAAGAAGGGCTGACCTTCCGCCGATCGACCACGGACCGCCGGGCTCTCCCCCATGGGAGCCCGGCGGTTCGTTCGTTCCGCGACTATCGCGACGCGGCCGGGGCCGGGTCGACGGCGGCGGGCACCGGCTCGACCGGCACATCCATCCGCTTCTCCGCCTGCACGAACGCGATGCCGGCGAGGATCAGCACGCCGCCGAGCAGCTGCAGCGGGCCGAGCGCCTCACCGAGCAGCACCCAGGCGAACACCGACGCGAAGACGACCTCGAGCATCCCGACGAACGACATGAGCCGTGAGCCGAGCCACTGGGACGCCGTGATGCTGGTCGCGTAGCCGACGGCCGTCGTCCCGGCGAGCAGCAGCAGGGGCACCCACCACGGCACGACTCCCCCGAGGGCGTCGACCTCGACGAGGGCGAACTCGAACGGCACCAGCCCGACGACTCCGACGAGGAGAAGCGCGAGGGAGCCGATCAGGAGGCCGCCGCACGCGAACACGACCGGCGGCAGCCCGTGCGCCGGCCGCGCCGCGATCACGTAGTAGAGGGCGCAGCCGACCGCGGCCAGCCCGGCGAACAGGTAGCCGAGCACATCGCCGCCTCCCACCGGTCCGATGATGAGCACGAGCCCCGCGACCGCGACCGCGGAGCCGACGAGGACGGTCCCCCGCGGGATCCGCCGCGTGCCGACGGCGACGCCGGCGACGAGCAGCAGCGGCGCGAGGTACTCGATGAGCAGCCCGGACGAGACCGGGATCCGCTGGATCGCGGCGAAGTACACCAGCTGCGTGCCGGCGACGCCGATGAGCGCCATGCCGAGGATGCGCCAGCGCCCCTGCCAGGCGGAGCGCCACCTGCCGCGCATCGCCGCCAGGGCGAACGGCACCAGGAGAAGCCCGGCGATCCCCGCGCGGACGGTGACCGCGGCGGCCGGACTCCAGCCCGCCTCCATGAGCGGCTTCACGAGCGCCCCGGAGGTGCCGAAGGCGAGCGAGGCCAGCACGCCGACGGCGAGCCCGGTGGGGAGGGAGTTCGAAGCCACGGAGATTCCTGTCAGGAGCGAAAGTCGATTACGCTCATGACGCTAGCGAGCCGGGACGTAAGGACTCAAATTGCATTTGACCCCTGACAGCGAGGATGCCGTCTCCTTCCTCGTCGCGCTCGCGAACACGGCTCCCGGCGCCTCCCGCAGCGGCGCGGACGAGCTCTCGACGCCCGCGGAGCTGACCGCTCTGCTCGACGCGCACGGCTACACCGGCCGCTTCGACCGCGACGACGCCGAGCTGGCGGACGTGCTGCGGGCCCGCGACGAGCTGCGGGCGATGTGGTCGCTCCGCCGCGACGAGCTCGTCGGCGAGATCAACCGGTGGCTGCGCGACGTGCGCGCGCTGCCGTTCCTCGTCCGTCACGACGACTTCGACTGGCACCTGCACGCCACCGAGCCCGACGCGCCGCTCGCCGACCGCATCCGCGCCGAGGGCGCGCTCGCCCTGGCCGAGGTCGTCCGCGCCGACGCGACCGCCCGGATGCGCGTGTGCGCCGCGGACGACTGCGGCGGCCTCCTGCTCGACCTGTCCCGCAACGGGTCGAGGCGCTTCTGCAGCGTGCGCTGCGGCAACCGCGTGAACCAGCAGGGCTTCCGCGAGCGGATGGGCGCGGCCTAGAACCCGGCGGTCCCTACTCTTCGAGGTCGCGAAGAGCCGAACGGACCTGCACGACATCCTTGCCGTAGCGTTCGTCGAAGTAGGCCTGCGCTGATCCGTCGTCGTAGATCACGTGTACGAACAGGTAGCCGTTCTCGGGCCACGAGGAGAGCGCCTCCACGACATCGTCGTTGTGCAGTTCCTCCTGCAGGCTTGCCAGCTCCTCGTCGGTCGACGCTCCGGCGTTGGCTGGGTCCTGGAACGGATCCATGACCGGCATCGGGTCGTACAGCGCGAGCATGATCGGAGGGTGCGTCACCGTGAACACGGTGCCATCCCAGGTGCCCTGCACGGCGTAGGTGCCCCAGGTGACCCCGGAGGCGGACTCGGCGCCCTCCACCTCGGCCCAATCCCACCCGGATATCTCGGGACCGTCGCACTGCGGCGGGTACGACTCCATCACGGCGCCGAGGCAGAACACCACCTCTTCACCGTCCTTCTGCAGCACAGTGCCCTGGCCGACGACAGGTCCAGGTGCAGGGCGGTCCGCCGCCGGGATGGCACCCGGGGCGTCGATGCCTCCTGCTCCGGCGGCGGACTGCCCGGCGCTGCCGGCGCAACCGCTGACTGCGACAACGAGCGCGCTGCCGAAGAGTGCGGCACCGAGTGCTGTGACTGCGCGATCGCGGTTCATGAGACGAGTGTGACCCTCAACGCACTCCCCCGCCACCCAACGTTTGCGCCGTCTCGATCGTCGCCAGCAAGGCCTTCCAGACGGACGTCAGAAGCCGGTCTGCAGCGCCAGCAGCCCCGGGAACACGGCGATCACGACCGTCGTCGGCAGGATGAGGAACACCAGCGGGACGAGCATCACGATCTCCTTGCGGCCCGCCACCTCGAGCAGGTCGCGCTTCGCCTCGTTCCGGCAGTCCTCCGCCTGCGCCCGCAGCACGTCGACGAGCGGGGCGCCCCGCTCGAGCGCGGCGACGAGATGATCGAGCGCTCGCGTGAGGGGCGGCAGGCGCAGCTCGCGCGCCAGCGTCGACAGGGCCACCGCGAGCGGCACGCCGGTGCGCACCTCCGCCATCGCGGCCGAGAGCTCGCGCGCCACTTCCCCCGATCCGATCCGCGTGACGCGGCGCAGAGCGTCGGGCAGCGCCTCCCCCGCCGCGAGCGCGAGCATCAGGAACTCGAGCACGGTCGGCAGCTCCTCCCGCATGCGCTCCAGGCGACACCGGGCCCGGCGGGCGAGCAGATGATCGCAGAGCAGCAGCCCCGTCCCCGCGCCGAGCAGCGGCAGGGCGATGCGCGCCGCCGGCGCCCCCGGCAGCAGCACCGCGCCGAGCGTCCCCGCCGCGGCGCCGACCAGCAGCGAGAGCAGCTGGGCGGTCCGGTGCGAATCGACGCTCGCGGTCAGGCCCGCCGCACGGAGCCGCCACTCGATGGTCTCCCGTCCGCCGAGCGCACGGTCGAGGGCGCCGCGGGCGCCGGCGAGCAGCGGCGCGCCGAGCCGGCCGAGCAGCGGCAGTGGGTCCGAGGCACGGCGCCCGACGACGCGGCGAGCCTCGGCGGAGATGTCGACGAGCTGGGCCGCCAGTCGCTCCGCGAGGCGCGGCGCCGACAGCCGCGGAGCACGCGCGACGAGGGTCCAGAGACCGAGCCCGAGCGTGGCGCCGAACAGCAGCGCCCAGCCGACCGCGGTCACCGGAACCACCGCCGCTCCTCCGGGAGCCGACCGGCGGCGAGCATCAGCCGGTAGGCGACGGCGGACACGACCAGCGCGCCGGCGAGCAGGGTGATGCCGGACGGCGTCGCGTAGGCGGCGGCCGCCTCCTCGCGCGTGCTCAGCAGCGCGAGCACCGCCCACGGCGCGGCGACGCCGAGCTTGGCGGCGCCCCGAACCCAGCCCTGGCGCGCCTCCAGCTCGCCGCGGGCCGCCGCCTCCTGGCGCAGATGCCCGCCGAGCGCCCGCAGGACCGAGGGCAGCTCGGTGCCGCCGACCTCGCGGGCCATCCGGAGGGTCTCGAGCAGGCGGTCGGCCACGGGGTCGGCGAGCTGCTCCTTGAGCCGATCGACGCACAGGTCGAAGTTGCCGGTGGACCGGTATCCGGTGCCGAACGCGGCGAACGCATCCCGGAACGCCGCGGGACCGGTGGCGGACAGTCCGGCGACCGCGTCCGGCATGGGCACGCCGGACCGGAGCGCGGCGACGAGATGGTCGATCAGATCGGGCCATGCCGCCCGTGCGGCCCGGCGGGCGGCCGCGGCGCGCGAGGCGATGACCGCTCCCGGGGCAGCGGCCCCGGCCGCCGCACCCGCGAGACCGAGGCCGGGCACCGCGGTGACGGCGAGGGCGAGACCGCCGACCGCCGCGGCGGCGAGCACGGACACGGCGACGAGGGTACGGACGGGGATGCCGCTCAAGCCTGCGCGGGCCAGTCGGTCGGCGAGGGGCGATGCCGTCGAACGCGGCTTCCGCTCGCGGCGCGGCCACAGCCACGGAGAGGCGACGAGCAGCAGGCCGACCGCCAGCGCGACCCCGAGCGCGATCCTCATCCGCCCGCACCGAGGAGCGGAAGCGGGTCGAGGCTGGCGGCCCGGTACTTGTCGAGCCGCACCGGACGGGCGCCCGTCCGGCGCAGCTCGTCGTGGTCGAGCGCGAGGAGGTCGACGGCCGAGAGGGCGCCTCCGTCGAACGGAGCCGGCTCCGCGATCGACGCGACCTTGCGGCGCCCGTCCGGCAGCATCCGGCAGTGCACGACGAGATCGATGGTGGACGCGACCGTCGGCACGACGAACGACGCGTCGATGTTGCGGCCGGCCAGCAGCGGCAGGGTGCACAGCTTGCGGAGGGCGTCGTCCGGGCCGTTCGCGTGCAGGGTGCACATGCCGGGCACGCCGCTGTTGAGCGCGATGAGCAGGTCGAGCGCCTCCGCCTCGCGCACCTCGCCGACGACGAGGCGGTTCGGGCGCATCCGCAGCGCCTCCTTCACGAGCCGCCGGAGGGTGATCTCGCCGGTGCCCTCGAGGCTCGGCTGGCGGCACTGCATCGCCACCACGTCGCGGGCAGCCGGCGCGAGCTCGAACGTCTCCTCGACGGTGACGATCCGCTCGGCGGGCCGCGCTGCGGACAGCAGCGCGCCGAGCAGCGTCGTCTTGCCCGCCTGGGTGGCGCCGGAGACGAGGATGTTGAGGCCGGCGAGCACGGCGAGGCGGAGGAACTCCGCGCTCCGCCGGTCGAGGGCGCCGAGCGCGACGAGGCGGGCGAGGTCCCGCGGCCGCCGCGAGAACTTGCGGATGTTGACCGCCCAGTGCCGCGAGGTGACGTCGGGGATGACCACGTGGAGCCGGGAGCCGTCCGGCAGCGACGCGTCGACGAACGGCGACGACAGGTCGAGCCGGCGGCCGGAGTGGATCAGCATCCGCTCGACGAGGTCGCGCACCTCGCCCTCGGAGAGCACGACCGATGTGAGCTCCGGCCGACCCTCGCGGGCGGCGAAGACGCGGCTCGGGCTGTTGATCCAGATCTCCTCGACCTCGTCGTCGTCGAGCAGCGGCTGCAGCGCACCGAACCCGGTCAGCGAGGCGAGGACCGCCGACTCGGTGGTCGGCTCGTCAGCGAGCGGTGTCTCGGTGCCGCCCAGGGCGCGCTCGGCGTACCGCTGCACCTCCTCGTGCACGTAGCGGGCGGCGAGGCCCCGGTCGGAGGCGAGGTCGACGCCCTCGCGCCGGACGCGAGCGCGGACCCGTTCGGTGATGGTCCCGACGGCGCTCGGCATGGCCACAGTGTCGGCAGGGCGGCGGAGGTCCCGCCGCCGTTGTCCACAGGACCAGAATCGATAGCAGCTCAGGCCGCGCCGCTAAGCGTTCTTCCCCCTCAGGGACGAGGTGCAGGCGCCCTGGTTCTTGAAGCCGAACTGGACATGCCCACCGTTCGCGCAGTCTTCCTTGGACGTGGGGCGGGGAGGTTGAGGATCCGGTGATTCAGTCGTGTCGGTCGAGGACACGCAGCCAGGGTCCGCCGGGTAATCGGTGAAGCTGTCGCCGTCATTGTCGAGGCCATCCGAGCACTGGGCCAGGACCGGTGGCTCGGGAAACTCGGTGGTGTCCGCGGAGGACTCGCAGCCAGGGTCCGCCGGGTAGTCGACCAGCGTGTCGCCATCGTTGTCCAGACCGTCGGAGCACTGAGTGACGTCCACGTCGACGACGGCGACATCTCCTGAAACGATTTCGTACTCCGGCCAATTGTTGTTCGCGTTGCACGTGTTCCCGGCGTACAAAACGCTGAACCGGTCGCTCGTTCCACTCGCAGCACCGTCGAAGGTCGTGAACTGCAACTCGCTCCCGACCGAGAACGCGGGCTGTGTGGTCGAGGTCACCGTTCCGCCGATCGACGCGGCCTCGCCTCTCGGACGCGACTCGTGGAACCAAGAGTCTTCCCACACGTGCAGACAGGTGACGGTGGCAGTGAACGTGTAGCCGCGCTCCCCGTCCGGTTCGGGAGGGCAGGTGACCGTGAAGGATCCGGTCGCAGTGGCGGAACCTGTGCTGACAGCCGAGAACTCGACAGACGCATCCGCTCCGGTGTTGCAATGACCGCCCCAACCGGCCGGAACGGTGATCGATCCTGTCGCGCTCTCGCCGACTGCGGCAGAAGCCGGCGCGGGAACCGAGAGCACCGACAGGGCGGCGAGCGCCAGGACGGACAGCAAGCCTCGGCGGGTCATGTCGGCTCCCTTCGTCGTACATCCGTGGATGGACACATGATCGGGTGGGGAGGTGAAGCTGTCTACGGGCATTCGTCCGAGCGCACGCGGATCGGTTTCGCATGGCGCCGGAACGCGCCGGGGATGCCTCCTCAGAGTCTCGGGCGCCAGGCGCGGACCAGCAGGAAGAGGCCGTAGGCGATGAAGCCGAGCGCCACGACGAGGAGGATGGCGAGCCCGAATGGCAGGGACACGATCGCCTTCACGGCCCCGTCGAAGCCACCCGCCCAGTCGGCGTCCGCGGTGAAGACGGCGACGGCGAAGAGGACGCCGATGACGATGATCGCCAACCCCTTCGCCAGGTAGCCGACCCGTCCCAGCAGGGAGACCACCCGGCCCAGCGCGCCGCTCGGCGGCTCGATCGTGTCGAGGAACCGCTTCCTCAGCCCGAGTAGAGGAACCCGATCCCCACCGCGATGGCCACGGCGGCGGCGAGCAGCAGGAGGGCGGTGCCGAGCGGTGTTCCCATCAGGCCCGCGGTCGCGCCCTCGGTGCTGTTCTCGGTGCTGCCGCCGGTGCCGGTCGCGTAGCGGAGGGCCGTCACCCCGACGGCGACGTACGGCACGGCGACCGACGCCTCCTGCAACCGCAGCGCCCAGCGCTTCTTCGGGTCGACCTCGGTCACCGTAGCCGCCTCGAGGAGCTGCCACAGTCCGACCCCGAACAGCCCGGCCACGATTCCCCAGAGGAGGAGGACGCCGGCCGGGTTGGTGGCGAGGGTGGCGAGGGCGCCGCTCTGGTCCGCCTCGCGCGGGCCACCCGTCACGGCAGAGATGGCGAGGCCGCCGACGAGGATGTGCAGCAGTACCGCGGCGGCGAAGCCGGCCCGCGCTCCCACTCGGAACCACGAGCTCTGGCGGAGACGGCCCGCGCCTCGCTCGGCGGCCGAGGTCCCGTGCGCCACCCGCTCAGGCTAGAGCGGCGCGTCCGGGAGCATTGGGGCTTGCGGGGCATCGGAAGCCCCGGTCGCAGGCCATCCGGGTGCGCTTCGCCCCGTCAGAGCTTCGGCCGCCAGGCGCGGACGAAGAAGAACAGCCCGTACGCGATGAAGCCGAGCCCGATGACGATGAGGATGACCACGCCGAACGGCAGAGCGGCGAGCGCCTTCAGCGCTCCGTCCAGCCCGCCCGCGCGGTTCGGGTCGGCGGTGAAGACGGCGGCCGCGAACAGGATGCCGATCACCACGACGGCGATCCCCTTGGCGATGTAGCCGACCTGGCCGAGGATCTCCGTCACGCGTCGAGCGGTGCCGCTCGGCGGAGCGACGTTCTCGAGGAACTTCTTCTTGACGCCGGACCAGATGAACGCGACCCCGATCCCGATGGCCGCGAGCGCCACGATGAGCAGGAGCGCGATGCCCCACGGGCTGCCGAGCAGGCCGGCGGTGGCGTTCTCGGTGCTCTGCTCGCTGCTTCCGCCGCCGCCCATCGCGTAGCGGAGGGCGGTCACCCCGATCGCGAGGTAGGCGACGGCCTTGCCGGCCTCCTTCAGGCGGGCGCCCGTGCGCTTCTTCGGGTCGCTCTCCTGCACCGTCGCGGCTTCGAGGATCTGCCAGAGCCCCAGGGCGAACAGGCCGATGACGACCACCCACAGCAGGAACGCGCCCGCCGGGTTCTGCGCGATCGCCGCGAGCGCGCCGGTCTGGTCGGCGGAGCCGCCGCCTCCGGTCGCCACGCTGATCGCGAGCACCCCGATGAGGATGTGGAGGAGTCCCGCCACCGCGTATCCGGCGCGCGCGCCGTTCCGGAACCACGTGCTCGAACGGAGCCGCCCGGCTCCCTGCTCTGCCTTCGACGTCGCCGACATGACTACAAGCTAGCGACGACGGAACCGCCGCGCAGGGGCTTGCGGCCCGCCGTCCCCACCTCCGGCCGATCCGGCCGCCTCGTGCGTCGCGGATACACTGAACGCGCTCGCGGGAGTGGTGAAACTGGCAGACACGCAGGATTTAGGTTCCTGTGCTTTCGAGCGTGTGGGTTCAAGTCCCACCTTCCGCACCGTCACCTGAACGCCCGGGAAATCGGGGCAACCCCTTGCATCCGCATTGCAAGTCTGCGTGACCTCCGCCAATCTCCCCATTCTTGGGAGATCCACGGCTAGCCTGAGGGCGACCCACTGACCGCCGTTCTGCCGCGTCCCCGCGGCCCCGTCAGGAGCCCCGTGCACACCGCCCTCATCCCCTGGCTCGACCCCGACACCCTCATCACGAGCTTCGGCGCGTTCGCCCTCCTCGGCGTCTGCCTCATCGTGTTCGCCGAGACCGGTCTGCTCATCGGCTTCCTGCTGCCCGGCGACACACTCCTCGTCATCACCGGCCTGCTCACCTTCTACGGCATGCACGACCTCGCGAGCGAGGGCGGCATCCGCATCGACATCTGGTGGGTGGCCCTCGCGATCGGGCTCGCGGCGTTCCTCGGCGGTGAAGTGGGCTACCTGATCGGGCACAAGGCCGGGCCGAAGGTGTTCGAGCGCAAGGAGACCGGCATCTTCAGCGTCGAGAACGTGCGCCGCACCAACCGGTTCTTCGAGCGCTTCGGCGGCCTCGCCGTCATCCTCGCCCGCTTCGTGCCGATCGTGCGCACCTTCGCCCCGGTCGCCGCGGGCGTCGGCCACATGAACTACAAGAAGTACTCGCTCTACAACCTGATCGGCGCGCTGATCTGGGGCGTCGGCCTCACGACGTTCGGCTACCTGCTCGGCTACATCCCTCCGGTCGCCGGCTTCGTGCGCGAGTACATCGACGTCATCCTCATCGGCGCCGTCGTGCTGACCCTCATCCCGACCCTGTTCCACTACTTCCAGGCGTCGCACAAGGCGAAGAAGGCCCGCGCGGCCGGCATCGCCGAGCCGAAGCCGGAGGAGCTCGTGCTCGACGCCAACAAGTTCGACCAGAAGCTCGGGGACTAGCCGCTAGTCCACGCTCTCCGATCCGAAGCGGTCCGGCTCTCGCCGGGCCGCTTCGGCGTCTCCGGGCCGCCGAGGAGGCCCGGATGCGCCGATCCGGCCCGCGATCTGCAGAGTCCCGCGCCTGCGCGCTCAGCCGCCGGTGGCGAGCAGCCAGAGCAGCGTGAGGTTCAGCGCGACCAGCAGCACGGCGGCGACGATCGCGAGCACCGTGGTGCCGACGCGGTTCGTCGAGTCACCCATGACCGAGCGGCGGCTCGTCAGCGCCACGAGCGGGATCAGCGCGAACGGGATGCCGAACGACAGCACCACCTGGCTGAGCACGAGGGCGAGCGTCGGGTCGACGCCGATCACGAGCAGCGCCAGCGCCGGCACCAGGGTGACGAGGCGCCGGAGGATGAGCGGCAGCTGCACCCGCAGGAGGCCGTGCATGATCTCCGCGCCGGCGTAGGCGCCGACGGAGCTCGACGCGAGCCCGGAGGCGAGCAGCGCGACGGCGAACAGGGTCGCGACGGCCGAGCCGAGGCTCGCACCGAGCGCCTGGTGGGCGCCCTCGAGGGAGTCGGTTCCCGGGACTCCGCGCAGCGACGCGGCGGCGATGAGCAGGATGACGACGTTGACCGTGCCCGCGACCGCGAGCGCGATCGTCACGTCGACGCGGGTCGCCCGGATCCGGAGCCGCCGGTCGCCCGCCGTGAAGGCGGCGCCGAAGCGGTCGCGGGTGAGGGCGGAGTGCGCGTAGATCGCGTGCGGCATCACGGTGGCGCCGAGGATCGACGCGGCGAGAAGCACCGAGCCGCTGTCGGCGAAGCGGGGCAGGATCCCTGCGACCGCGGCGGCCGGGTCCGGCGGTCCGACGACGATGCCCGCGCCGAACCCGATCGCGATGACGAGGACGAGCCCGGTGATGATGCGCTCGAACGGCTTCGGCCCCCACGACGTCTGCAGGGCGAGCAGCGCGAGCGACACGACGCCGGTGATGATCCCGCCGAGCACCAGCGGCAGCCCGAACAGCAGCTGCAGCGCGATCGCGCCGCCGATCACCTCGGCGATGTCGGTCGCCATCGCGACGAGCTCCGCTTGCACCCAGTAGGCGTACCGGCCGGGGCGGCTGCGGATGCGCTGCCCGAGGTTCTCGGGGAGGCTTCGGCCGGTGACGATGCCGAGCTTCGCGGAGAGGTACTGGATGAGCCAGGCCATCGTGTTGCCGGCGATCACGACCCAGACGAGCAGGTAGCCGTACTGCGCGCCCGCCGTCATGTTGGCGGCCACGTTGCCGGGGTCGAGGTAGGCGACTCCGGCGACGATCGCGGGACCGAGCAGGGTCCAGAGGCGGACGCGCGGCGGGAGCACCTCCGTCGCCGTCGCCGTGCTCATGCAGCGACTCTACTGAGGGCGCCCGGCTGCGATCGTGGCGCGCTCAGGCATGCCGGTGCTCCTCGTGCTCGGCGTGCCCTGCGGGCTCCAGCTGGAACGTCGAGTGGGCGACGTCGAAGTGGCCGGCGAGGCAGTCGGAGAGCTCGTCGAGCAGCCGGTCGGCGTGGCCGCCGCCGAACACCTCGGGCGCCACGACGACGTGCGCGGTGAAGACGGGCGACCCGTGCGTGATCGCCCACACGTGCACGTCGTGGACGTCGACGACGCCCTCGGCGCCGAGGATGTGCTCCCGGATGGCGGCGACGTCGGTCCCCGACGGGGCCGACTCACTGAGCACCGACATCACATCGCGCAGCAGCGTGAACGCGCGGGGCACGAGCAGCGCGGCCACGAGCAGGGACGCGATCGCGTCCGCCGGCACGAAGCCGGTCAGCAGGATGACGGCGGCGGCGAGGATCGCGGCGACCGATCCCACCAGGTCGCCGAGCACCTCGAGGTATGCGGCGCGGAGGTTGATCGTGCTCCGGCGTCCGCCCTGCAGGACGAGGAGCGCCGCGATGTTGGCGAGCAGGCCCGCGGCGGCGACTGCGAGCATCGGGACGCCGTGCACCTCGTGGTCGCCGTCGCCGACCAGGCGGGCGACGCCCTGCACCGCGACGGTGATCGCGACCGCCGCGAGGAGCAGCCCGTTGAGGAGCGCCCCGATCACCTCGGCCCGCCGGTAGCCGAACGTGGACCGGTCCGTCGCAGGCCGTGCCGCGACCCCGGAGGCGACGAGCGCGATGACGAGCCCGATGAGGTCGGACGCCATGTGGCCCGCGTCGGCGAGCAGTGTCAGCGATCCGGACAGCGCCGCCCCGACGACCTCGACGACGAGGAACACGGCGACGATCGCCAGCGCGGCGACGAGGCGCCGGGCCGTCGAGTCGGAACTGTGGTCGTGATCGTGTCCCATGTCACCCGTATGCTCCCGCGTTCACCCTGCGAACGTGCGCCGAAATGCCACTTTCCGCCCCCAACCGCCGGGAATCAGGGCGGATTTCGGCAACTCGGCGGTCAGCCCAGGTGGACGCGGAGCCACGGGAGCAGCGCGCTGAAGGCCTGGCGGCGGTGGCTGAGGGCGTCCTTCTGCTCCGCGGTCAGCTCCGCGGACGAGACCTCGAGGCCCTCGGGACGGAAGATCGGGTCGTAGCCGAAGCCGCCCTCCCCCGCCCGCTGCTCGAGCACGGTGCCCGGCCAGTCGGCGAGCACGACGTGCTCCGTGCCGTCGGGCAGGACGGCAGCGGCGGCGCAGAGGAAGTGGGCGGCGCGGTCCTCCACGCCGCGGAGGTTCTCGAGCAGGAGCGCGACGTTGTCGGCGTCGTTCCGGGTGCCGGCGTACCGGGCCGAGTGGATGCCGGGGGCGCCGCCCAGCGCGTCGACCGCGATCCCGGAGTCGTCCGCGATCGCGGGGAGCCCGGTGTGCGCGGCGGCGGCCCGCGCCTTGATCAGGGCGTTCGCCTCGAACGTCTCTCCGTCCTCGACCGGCTCGGGTCCGTCGTAGCCGACGAGCTCGATCGGGCCGAGGTCCGGCCCGAGGATGCGCCGCAGCTCCTGCACCTTGTGGTCGTTGTGCGTCGCGAGGACGACGCGCACCGGCGCTCCGTCGGTCACGAGACCGGGGCGGGGGCGAGCACGGAGCGCTGGATCTCGGCCAGCCGGTCGGTGCCGGCGACTGCGAGATCGAGCAGCGAGTCGAGCTCGCGGCGGTCGAACGGCGCGCGTTCGGCGGTGCCCTGCACCTCGACGAACAGGCCGCGGCCCGTGGCGACGACGTTCATGTCCGTCTCGGCGCGCACGTCCTCGGTGTAGGCGAGGTCGAGCATCGGCTCCCCGTCGATGATGCCGACCGAGACCGCGGCGACGCTGTCGACGAGCGGCTGGGCCTTCTGACCGATCAGCTTCTGGCCGCGGGCCCATTCGACGGCGTCGGCGAGCGCGACGTAGGCGCCGGTGATCGCCGCGGTGCGGGTGCCGCCGTCGGCCTGCAGCACATCGCAGTCGAGCACGACCGTGTTCTCGCCGAGCGCCTTGAGGTCGATGATCGCGCGCATCGACCGCCCGATCAGGCGGGAGATCTCGTGCGTGCGGCCGCCGATCTTGCCCTTCACCGACTCGCGGTCATTCCGCGTGTTGGTGGAGCGGGGCAGCATCGAGTACTCCGCGGTGATCCAGCCGGAGCCCTTGCCGCTCAGCCAGCGCGGCACGCCGCCGGTGAAGGATGCGGTGCAGAGCACCCGGGTGCCGCCGAAGGAGATCAGGGCGGAGCCCTCCGCATGGCGGCTCCAGCCGCGCTCGATGGTGACCTCGCGCAGCTCGTCGGGGGCGCGTCCGTCGATGCGGGTGCCGGTCATGCGGATCCTCTCGGGGGAAGCGGGATCGAGCCGGTGAGCACCGACTCGAGGATGGGCGCCTCGAGGCCGAGGAAGCGGCGGGCGAGGCGGGTGAACTCGGCCGCGTCGTCGCCGGTCGTCTCGAAGACCCGGGTCGGCGGCGCGGCGTCGGTGCGGAGCATCCCGTGCTCGACGAGGCGGCGGTAGACGTCGCGCGCGGTCTCCTCCGCGCTCGACACCAGCCGCACGTCGGGGCCGACCACGTACTGGATGGCGGCGGACAGCATCGGGTAGTGCGTGCAGCCGAGCACGAGGGTGTCGATGTCGGCGGCGAGGAGCGGCGCCAGGTAGTCCCGGGCGGCGGCGAACAGCTCGGGCCCGGTCGTGACGCCGGCCTCGACGAACTCGACGAAGCGCGGGCAGGCCGCAGAGACCAGCTCGAGGTCGGGCGCCGCCGCGAAGGCGTCGTCGTAGGCCCGGGAGGTGATGGTCGCGACGGTGCCGATGACGCCCACGCGGCGGTTGCGCGTCTGGTGCACGGCGGCGCGGACGGCGGGCAGGATCACCTCGACGACGGGGATGCCGTACCCCTCGGTGAATCGCTCCCGTGCATCGCGCAGCACGGCCGCCGAGGCGGTGTTGCAGGCGATGACGAGGATCTTGACGCCCTGCTCGACGAGGTCGTCCATGATCGCGAGGGCGTGCTCGCGGACCGCGGCGAGCGGCTTCGGCCCGTAGGGGCCGTTCGCGGTGTCGCCGACGTAGAGGATCGACTCGTTCGGCAGCTGATCGATGATCGCCCGGGCGACCGTGAGCCCGCCGACGCCCGAATCGAAGACTCCGATCGGTGCGTCAGCCATCGCTTCAGTCTAGGCGTCGACCCTTCGGGCCCGGACGAAGGCGAGCTCGTCGTCGTCGGAGGAGGCGTGCTCGTGCTCCGCCTCGCGACGGCGCAGGGCGGTGATGACGAGTGCGGCGCTGAGCGCGACGAGCACCATGGCGGCGACGCCGGCGGGCACGAGCTCGAGGCCGGCGTCGCTGAGACGCACGGCCACGGCGTCGACGGCGTCCGCGTCGGGCAGGCTGAAATCGAGCATGGGTAGGAGACCTCTCGGGCGGAGGGACCGCTGTGGGTCAGCGGGGTTCCACGCCGGGTAGCGCGGAGGGTACGAGGGAACTCTAGGGAGCGGCCGGGGCGCTGCGTTAGCCCGCGGAGGTACCCAGTTCGGGGCACTTTCCGCGCTGGTTCCGGGAGTCGACGGCCGGCAGCCGCCTCTGCCGGAGCGACGGAGGGCCGCGCAACCCCTACGTCGGGGCTCATCGGGCCGTCAGTAGGCTGACCGGGTGATCGACAGCACGGCGCTTCTCACCGACCGGTACGAGTACACGATGGTCGACGCCGCCCGCCAGGCCGGCACGGCCGACCGCGAGTGCGTCTTCGAGGTGTTCGGCCGGCGGCTCTCCGGGGGCCGCCGCTACGGCGTGGTCGCGGGGACGGGGCGCGTGCTGGAGGCGGTGGCCGACTTCCGGCTGAGCGACGACGAGTTGCGGTGGCTGTCCGACGCGAAGATCGTCGACCCGGGCACCGTCGACTGGCTCGCCAACTACCGCTTCTCCGGCCGCATCACCGGCTACCGGGAGGGCGAGTACTACTTCCCCGGGTCGCCGATCCTCGTCGTGGAGGGCACCTTCGCTGAGGCGGTGCTGCTCGAGACCGTGGTGCTCAGCGTCCTCAACTACGACAGCGCCGTCGCCACCGCCGCGGCCCGCGTCGTCTCCGCAGCCGGGAGCCGGCCTGTCGTCGAGATGGGCTCGCGCCGCACCGGCGAGCGGTCCGCCGTCGCCGCCGCGCGCGCCGCCTGGATCACCGGCTTCTCGGCGACCTCGAACCTGGAGGCGGGCCGCAGCTGGGGTGTGCCGACGATGGGGACCGCCGCGCACGCGTTCACCCTCCTGCACGACAGCGAGGAGCAGGCGTTCCGGGCGCAGGTCGCGGCGCTCGGCACCGGGACCACGCTCCTCGTCGACACGTTCGACGTGCCGACCGCCGTCCGCCTCGCCGTCGAGGTCGCGGGCCCCGAGCTCGGCGCGGTCCGCATCGACTCCGGCGACCTGGCCAGCCAGGTGGCGGAGGTGCGCGAGCTGCTCGACTCGCTCGGCGCCACCTCGACCAAGATCACGGTGACGAGCGACCTCGACGAGTACAGCGTCGCGTCGCTCAGCGCCTCCCCCGTCGACTCGTACGGGGTCGGCACCTCCGTCGTCACCGGGTCCGGCTACCCCGCCGCCGGCATGGTCTACAAGCTCGTCGCGCACAAGGACGACGACGGCGAGTGGGTCTCGGTGGCGAAGAAGTCGAGCAACAAGGCGAGCGTCGGCGGCCGCAAGCACGCGTTCCGCCGGCTCGGCGACGACGGGATCGCGACCGCCGAGGTGGTGCGCGTCGACGAGCACGGCTCGGCGCCGACGCACTCGGAGGAGCACGACGAGCGGCTGTTGCAGGTGACGCTCGTCGAGGACGGGGTGCCGGACCCGCAGTGGCTCGGCGCCGAGGGCACGCGGCGGGCCCGGGAGCACCACGCCGAGGTCCGCGCCGAGCTGCCGCCGGACGCGTTCCGCCTCAGCGGCGGCGACCCGGTGCTGCCGACGCTCTACCGCTGACGATCAGCCCCGAACCTCAGTCCGCGAGGGACTCGTAGATCTCCTTGCAGGTGGGGCAGACCGGGAACTTCGACGGGTCGCGGCCCGGCACCCAGACCTTGCCGCAGAGCGCGATGACCGGCTTGCCCGTCACCGCCGACTCGACGATCTTCTCCTTGCGGACGTAGTGCGCGAACCGGTCGTGGTCGCCGTCGTCGACCTGCTCGCGGGAGAGAAGCTCTTCGAGCTCACGATCGAGGGTGGAAGTGCCGCCACCCTGCTCGGTCGGATCCGCAGGTGCCATGGCGGCAGTCTACGCCGGGACGCCCTTCGGACTGGGGGCTGGACTAGTTGACGAGCGCCGCGCTCAGGAGCTCCGGACCGCGGCGGTCGAAGATGCGCGAGCCGAGCAGGACGCCCAGCCAGAGCGACGCGACGCCGAGGACGACTCCGGAGGCGAGGGACGCCCAGAACCAGTCGTCCGAGCCGAGGAAGCCGAGCGCGGCGAACACGATCGCGGGCCCCGCGATGATCAGCGACGCCAGGAACGAGACCGACTGGACGAGCGCGGTCGTCGCTCCCGTGCTCTGCGGGTGGCTGAACGGGCTGTCCCCCGGCCGCACGACCGGGTACGGGAAGCGGGCGCTGGTGACGCTCGAGAACCCCATCCCGCCGAGCAGCAGGGCGGTGCCGACCCCGAGGAGGGCGCCGAGCACGCTCCAGTCGCCGTGGACCGCCGCGCTCACGACTGCGCCGACGATGAGCACCGGGACGCCGATCGCGAGCGCCGGGGCGAGCCGACCCCAGCGGTCCGCGCGGCCCCTCGTGCCCGACGCGACGTGCAGCCAGATCGCGGTGTTGTCGTAGGCGACGTCGTTGTGCATCGCCCAGCCGAGGAAGAGGCAGAAGACGGGCAGCGGGATGAGCGCGAGGATCTCGATCGGCACGCCGACGACGAGCAGCGGCACGATCATCAGCAGCGGGAAGATCGGGATCACGATCAGCGAGACCCGGTAGCGCGGGTCGCGGATCCAGTAGGTGAAGCTGCGGGCCGCGATCGCGCCGGTCGGGGTGTTCGGCAGGCGGTCGAACCAGCCGAGCCCGCCGTACGCCTTCATCCGCGCCTCGCGCTGCGGCGTGACGAGCATCCACGCCACGAGCGCCCGCCACGCGAGCCACAGCAGGCCGAGAGTGGCGGCGGCGACCCAGAGGTGCACGAGGGCGAGGTCCCACTCCCCGATGGCGCCGTCAGCGGGGAAGGCCCATGCCGCGCCGAGCGGGGTCCAGGCGAGGACGTCCGCGATCCCCCGGGCGGTCGCGCCGCCGTCTGCGGCCCAGTCGATGTTCGTGAGCACCACGACGGCCGGCGAGATCAGCACCAGGGCGAGGATGCCGATCACGGCCGTCAGCTCGCGCGCGCGGCGGGTGGCGAGCAGGAACGCCGCGACCGAGGTCGTGACGCGGGCGCCGAGCACGCAGGTGGCGAGGGTGAGCGGCGCCGAGAGCAGCCCGAGCACGAACGTGCCGAGATCACGGCTCCAGGTGACGATGGTCGAGAGCGAGACGAGGGTCAGCGCGAGCGCGGGGATGCTGACCAGGGCGGCGAGCGCGAGCCACGACGCGAGCCGCCTCGTGGGCAGGCCGAAGAGGGAGAACTTCCGGGGGTCGAGGGTGTCGTCGACTCCGAACGCGAGCGGCACCACGAGGAAGCCGAGGGTGATGAGCGATCCCACGATGACGGCGACGTTGCGGGCGAGCTCGGGGTCCGCGACCCGCAGCGCGACGAACACGCCGGCACCGAAGACGGCGACGCCGAAGCCGTACAGCACCCCGACCACGAGGCCGACGATCTGCCAGGGGCTGCGGCGGAACGAGTTGGCGAGCAGGCGGAGCTTGAGTCGCAGGAAAACGGGGGCCAAGGGATTCCTCACGCCGGGAGGCTGCTGCAGGGGTGCGGCATCCCAGCCTACGGCAGGGGCGTTTCCACGCCGCGGCGGCGGACGGCGTCCGCGCCCTCGGTTAGCGTCGATCCGTGAGTCGTCGTCTCAGTGCGCCCCGCTCCCCCTCGTTGCGGCTCGAGGATCTGGAGGACGGCGACGACCTCGACCTCCGCGAGAGCACCGTCGAGGGCCGGCGGTTCGCGGACGTCGACCTCTCGGACACCGATCTCCGCGGCACGACGCTCTCCGAGTGCGACCTGGACGGCATCCGCGCCGGCGAGCTCCGCATGGGCGGCGCTCGCGTCCTCGAGACCCGCCTGGCACGCCTTGACGCCCCCGTCCTCCGCGGCTCGCGCTCCACCTGGCGGGACGTGATCCTCGACGGCGGCCGGATCGGCTCGGCGGAGCTCTACGACTCCGGGATCACGGCGGTGCGGATCAGCGGCTGCAAGCTCGGCTTCGTCAACCTGCGCGGCGCCACGCTCAACGACGTCGTGTTCGAGGACTGCCGCATCGACGAGCTCGACCTCGGCGGCGCCCGCGTGCGGCGCGCCGCCTTCCCGGGCTGCTCGATCGGCACGCTCTCGCTGCAGCGCACCGAGCTGTCGGACACCGACCTGCGCGGCACCGAGCTTCGCGAGATCACCGGCGTCGACGGGCTCCGCGGCGCGACGATCGACTCCGCCCAGCTCTCCCTGCTGGCGCCGCTGCTGGCGCGCACCGCAGGCCTCCGCGTCGAGGACTGAATCCCCGCCGCTCAGCCGTCGAAGTCGACCACGGGCGCCGCCTCCGCGCCCTCGCCCAGGGTTCCGACGAGCTCGGGCGAGCAGAACCGGCCGGGGTCCTCGGAGGTGGAGCCGTCCCGCCGCCACACCTTCAGGGCCCCGTCGGCGAAGGCGACCTCGATCCGGAAGCACGTGTACACCGGGGCGCGCCCGTCCTCACCCTCGGGATCCTGGCGGGGACCCGAGCTGATCAGCACGGAGAACGCCGCCTCGTCGCCGCCCTCCTCGAGGTCGTACAGGGCGGTGCCGCCCTCGGCGAGGCCGAGCTCTGCGGGATCGGCGGCGCCGTCCCAGTAGCGGCCCGGCAGCTGTCCGCTGGCCGTCCGCACGTCCTCGAGAAAGGCCGCCCGACCCGCGCCCGTCGACGCGTCGAGCGCCGTCATGAGAGCGTCCTTCTCGGCGATGATCCGGCGTGCGATCGCCGGGTCGTACTGCTGTGCCGCGCAGCCGGCGAGCGCGAGGGCGGCGGCAAGGGCGAGGGCGGACACCACCCGGACGCGACGAGCCACCGGGGTCAGTCGGTGAAGCTGTGGAGCCACTCCATGCCCTCGGCCGCCTTGCGGCCGCCGGCGAGCTCGACGAAGCGCTCCTCGAGCGTTTTCTCGCCGCGCACCTCGTCCATCGTGCCCGCCGAGAGCACGCGGCCCGCGACGATGATCGCGACGTGGTCGCAGACCCGCTGGATGAAGTCCATGCCGTGGCTCGACAGCACGACGGTGCCGCCTGCCGCGACGTACTTCTGCAGGATCTCGTTGAGGTTCGCCGCCGACACGGGGTCGACGGACTCGAACGGCTCGTCGAGCACCAGCAGGCGCGGGGAGTGGATCATGGCGCAGGCGAGGGCGATCTTCTTCGTCATGCCGGCCGAGTAGTCGGTGACGAGGCGGTCGACCGCGTCTTCGATGCCGAAGGCGGTGACGAGGTCCTGCGACCGCTGCCGCACCGTCTCGTGGTCGAGTCCGCGCAGGGTGCCGGAGTAGTAGAGGAGCTGCGCGCCGGTCAGCCGGTCGAACAGGCGGAGCGCATCGGGCAGCACGCCGATCGTGCGCTTCGCGCGCACCGGGTCGCCCCACACGTCGATGCCGTGCACGGTGACGCGTCCCGCGCTCGGGCGCAGGAGGCCCGTGATCATCGACAGCGTCGTGGTCTTGCCGGCGCCGTTCGGGCCGACGATGCCGTAAAAGGAGCCCTGGCGGACCTGGAGGTCGAGGTCGTCGACGGCCACCGTCTGACCGAAGTGCTTGCTGAGCCCCTCGATCGACAGCACGACCTCGCCGAGCTCGCGCTGCGGAGCGGCGGGGCGGGCCGAGGCCTTCGCGACGCGCGGCTTCGGGGCGGCCGGTGCGGCCTGCACCTCGATCGGCGGGGTCAGCGGGTTGCCGCTCACCGTGCGGGCCGGCGCCTCCGCCTCAGGAGCGGGAGCGGCGGGCACCTCCGGTGCGGGAGCGGGCGCCTCCGCAACGGAAGCGGCGGCCGACGCCGGAGCGTCCACGGGAGCGGGAGCGGACTCGGCAGCAGGCGGAGCGGCAGCGGCGGGCGCCGCCGCCTCGACCTCGGCCTCCGATGCCGGGACCGCCGCCGCGGCCTTCGTCGTCCTCGTCGTCTTGGCGCGGGCCGTCGTCGATGAGCCGGCCGCTCGCGCCGCCTTGGTGGCGCCGCTCGCAGGCGCGGGGGTCGTCGTCTCAATGGACTCGGCCGCCGCGACCAGGCGAGGCATCTTCGTGCGGGTGGTCCGGGTAGTGCGGGCGGCGGGCTTCTTGACCGGCGCCGCCTGCTCGAGCTCGGCCGTTCCGCTCGCAGCGTCGACGGCGGCGGCGTCGGCGGCAGGGACGGCCTTCGCCGTGGAGGTCCTCGTGCGCGTGCGAGCCGTCGTCGCGGGCTTCGCGGCCGGCGTCTTCGCGGCCGGCGTCTTCGCCGTCGCCGTCTTCGAGGCGGGCGTCTTCGCGGCCGCCGTCTTCGCGGCGGCGGTCTTCGCCGTCGCCGCCTTCTTGGTGCCGGTCTTCGCCGCGGCGCTCTCCGCGGTCGCGGGCGTGGCCGCCTCCGCGCCGGCAGGGGTCGTCTTGACGGCCCGCGGAGTGCTCGATCGGCGTTTCCCGGCGGGAGCGGGAACGGCGGCGGGGACCGCGGAGTCGACCGGTGCGGAGTCGCCCGACACGTCGAGGTCGGGAAGCTTCTCGGGCACGTCGCTCACTTGTTCAACGCTAGCAAGGTGGACCGCCTCGTCTGAGGCTCATTTCCGGGCTGAGCCCCGCCTCGGGCGAGCCTGGGAGCCGCCTGAAGAAGGATGTCCTTTGCTAACGATCGGGACACGGAAAGAGCCGGAAGCATACCCCAGTCGGAAGGCGCCCCGATAGCATGGTGACGACCAACAAGGGTGTCGGGTACAACGTTGCCACCGTGAATCTTTGGAGAACTCCGTGACCACCCAGATCGTCATTCTCGCAGCCGGCATGGGCTCGCGCCTCGGACGCTCGCTGCCGAAGCCCCTCACCGAGCTCAGCGACGGCCGCACCATCATGGGGCAGCAGTTCGACAACATCCGCTTCGCGTTCGGTCGTGACGCCTCCGTCACCACCGTCGTCGGCTACAAGCTCGAGCACATCATCGAGGCGTTCCCCGAGGCCAACTACGTCTACAACGAGCAGTACGACCAGACGAACACCTCGAAGAGCCTGCTCCGCGCCCTTCGCGCGTCGGCTCCCGGCGGCGTCCTCTGGATGAACGGCGACGTCGTCTTCGACCCGCGCGTGCTGGTCCGCTGCCGCGACCTCATTGACCGCGACCAGTCGTTCGTCACCGTCAACACCGCGAAGGTGTCCGACGAGGAGGTCAAGTACACGACCACCGCCGAGGGCTACATCAAGGAGCTCTCGAAGACGGTGAAGAACGCGCTCGGCGAGGCGGTCGGCATCAACTACGTGTCGAGCCGGGACAAGGCCGCGCTCATCGCCCAGCTGAACCGGGTGGGCGCGCAGGACTACTTCGAGCGCGGCATCGAGCTCGCGATCGAGCAGGACCGGATGCTCGTCGAGCCGCTCGACATCTCCGACCTCTACGCGGTCGAGGTCGACTTCGCCGAGGACCTCGAGCGGGCGAACCACTTCGTCTGATCCACACCATCTACACGGGAAGCCCCTCCAGCCGCAGGCTCGGAGGGGCTTCTCCGTTCCGGCACGGCTCTTCCAGGGGCGCGCAGCGGCGGGGCACGGCCGGGCCGCAGAGGCGATGGGTAGAGTTTCGGCGTGACATCGGCGGCACTCCAGGCACCCCTGCGCGAACGCGCGACGGGCAGCCGCCGCTACCGCCAGATCCTGTGGCTGCTGACGAGCCGCGATCTGCGGGTCCGCTACTCGACCTCCGCGCTCGGCTACCTGTGGTCGATCCTCGACCCGCTGGTCATGGCCGGCATCTACTGGTTCGTCTTCACCCAGGTCTTCCAGCGCGATGTCGGCGAGGAGCCGTACATCGTGTTCCTCCTGTCCGCGCTGCTGCCCTGGATGTGGTTCAACGGCGCGGTCAGCGACTCGACCCGTGCATTCCTGCGCGAGGCGAAGCTGGTGCGCTCCACCAAGATCCCGCGCACCATCTGGGTGAACCGGCTCGTCCTGTCGAAGGGCATCGAATTCCTGTTCAGCATTCCGGTCATCGCGGCGTTCGCGATCTTCGGCGGTGCGACGCTCACCGGATGGGTGGCGCTGCTGCCCCTGGCGCTCGTGCTGCAGGCGGTGCTCACCGCGGGCGTCGGTCTGATCGTGGCGCCGCTCGTCGTGTTCTTCCGCGACCTGGAGCGCGCGGTGAAGCTGACGCTGCGCTTCCTCTTCTATGCCTCGCCGATCATTTACAGCGCGCGGGACCTCCCCGAGGGGCTGCACTTCTGGGCCGCGTTCAATCCGCTGAGCGGGCTGTTCAGCCTCTACCGGGCCAGCTTCTTCGAGGCGGAGCTCGATTGGCTCCTCGTGGGGATCAGTGCCGCCGTTTCCGTCCTGCTGCTCGCGGTCGGGCTCGCGGTCTTCGCGCGCACCGAGCGCGCCGTGCTCAAGGAGATCTGACGTGACGAGCGAGGTTCGCACCACCGCGGGGACCGCGGCCGGGGTCACGGGTCCGGTCATCGAGGTGCGCGACGCCGGCATCCGGTTCCGCCGCAACCGCCGCGGGCGCCGCAGCTTCAAGGACCTCTTCGCGGGCCGCCGCCGCCGGCTCCGCCCCGACGAGTTCTGGGCACTGCGCAACGTGTCGTTCACCGTGCAGCCCGGCGAGGCGATCGGCGTCGTGGGCCGCAACGGACAGGGCAAGTCGACCCTGCTCAAGCTCGTGGCCGAGGTCGTGCTCGCGGACGAGGGCAGCGTCTCGGTGCGAGCGGGCGTGGCCCCGCTCATCGAGATCACGGGGGGCTTCGTCGACGACCTCAGCGTCCGCGACAACGTCTACCTGACGGCCGGCCTGCACGGGATGTCCCGGCGCGAGGTGGACGAGCGCTTCGGCGAGATCATCGAGTTCGCCGAGATCGGCGCCTTCCTCGACACCCCCTACAAGCACCTCTCGAGCGGCATGAAGGTGCGGCTCGCCTTCTCGGTCATCTCGCGCCTCGAGGAGCCGATCCTCCTCGTCGACGAGGTGCTCGCGGTCGGCGACCGCGGGTTCCGGGAGAAGTGCTACGCCCGCATCCAGGAGCTGCTCGACGGCGGGCGGACCCTGTTCTTCGTCTCGCACAGCGAGCGCGACCTGCGCCGCTTCTGCACCCGCGGGCTCTACCTGGACCGGGGCGAGCTGGTGCTCGACGGGCCCATTGACGAGGTTCTCGCACGCTACGCGGCGGACACCGGGCACTGACCCCTCCGGCGCCTCTGCCGTCTCCGGCGGGGCCTGTCCACCCCCAGGAGGGTGTCCGGGCCGCTTCCGTAGACTGCGGAGCATGGCGGACAAGAAGCTTTCCGACACGACGACGGACGAGGGCGAGCTGAGCCCGGCGTTCGTGAAGACGTTCGACCGCGTGATGAGCGTGCAGCGCCCCCTCGTGGTCGCGAACATCCGGCGCCTGCGGCGCCGGTATCCGAACGCGTCACCCGAGCAGCTCATCAGCATCATCGAGAAGAACTACCTCGCCGCGGTCACCACCGGCGGTGCGGCCGTCGGCGCGAGCGCCGCGGTGCCCGCGGTCGGCACCGTCACCTCGATCGCGCTGACCGGCGCGGAGACGGTCGGCTTCCTCGAGGCGAGCGCGCTGTTCGCCCAGTCGGTCGCCGAGATCCACGGCATCGCAGTCGTCGAGCCGGAGCGCGCGCGCACCCTGGTGATGACCCTGATCATGGGCGCCGCCGGGCAGGACCTCGTCAAGCAGTTCGCCGCCGGCGGTGCGGGACGCAATGCCTACTGGGGCGAGCTCATCACGCGGAATCTGCCGAAGAACGTCGTGAACCAGCTCACGAACAGCATCAAGCGCCGCTTCTTCCGGCGGTTCGTGCTGCGCCAGGGCACCGGCATGATCGGCCGCCTGATCCCGTTCGGCATCGGAGCCGTCATCGGCGGCACCGGCAACCACATGCTCGGCCGCCAGGTCATCAAGAGCGCCCGCGAGGCGTTCCCGCCCGCGCCCCTCGTGCTCCCCATCGACCTGGAGCCCCGCGGGATCGAGGAGGAGCCGACGCCGCGCGAGCGCCGGACTCCGCGCCTCCCCTTCGGGCGGAAGAAGGACGTCCCGGACACCTCGGCGCCCACCGAGGCGCCCGCGATCCCGCCGGCACCCGGCGACTAGCTAGCGGTCGCCCGGCACAGTCCGGCTCAGTCCTCGGCGGCGTCGTCCGGGTCGTGCTCGGCGCGCACGGGGGCGTCGGCCGCATGCAGGGCGGCGTGCCGCTCCCACTCGGCGAGCAGGTGCTCGATGGCGGCGTGGAAGCGCGCCGTCGTGGCACCCGGCGTCGTGTCGCCGAAGTAGTGCTCCACCCACGCCGCCAGCCGGGCGGATGCGGCCTCGTCGTGCTCGAGGTCGTCCACCCGCCGCACGATGCCGGCGGCGTCCGCGGCTTCCAGCCACTCCGCGTCGCTCAGGTACCCGCCCGCATCGATCTGCGCGTTCGGGTCGACCGGACGGGTGACGAGCAGCGGTCTGCCGGTCGCGAGGCGGTCGTAGACCATGGCGGAGATGTCCGCGATCATCAGGTCGGCGGCGGCGATCTGCCAGCCGATGTCCGCGCCCGTGTCGTGCACGTGATGCGCCTTCGGGTCGGCTGCGTTGGCGCGCGTGATCATGTCGACGATCTCGCGGTTCGCGGCGCCGTAGGCGCTGTCGACCACGCCGCTGCGCGGGTGCGGTCGGTAGATCACCCGGTGTCGACCTGTGGCGAGGAGGGCGCGGACGAGGGCGACGCCGTGGGTGAGCACCGATCCGTAGGCGGCGGCGCCCCGGTCGCCCTCCCAGGTGGGCGCGTAGAGCACGACGGTGCGTTCGTCCGGCACGTACGGCAGGTCGCCGGAGAAGTGATCGGCCTGGGGGCGTCCGATCTCGATCGCCCGCTTGTCGAAGTCGTAGTCCCACAGCACTCGGCCCAGGCGCTCGCGGGCGGCCTTGCCGGCGATGAGGCTGTAGTCGTACGCCTTGAACTGATTCGTGGTCATGTACATCTTGTCGCTCTCGCCGTGATTGATGAACACGTGCCAGCGGCGGCCGTACCGCATCATCTGGAAGTTCCGCGCGTTCTGATTCACGTAGAGCACGAGCTTGAGCGGCTGCTCGTCGACGACCTGCTCGAGGTCGGTGACCCGCCGGACGTAGGCGACCGGCAGCGGCGACTCGTCGAGGAGCGCGAGCGCGCCGGACGCGTAGCGGCTGAGGATCACGACCGGCCAGCGGGCGCTCAGCTCCAGCAGCGGCTTGTACCACTGGCGCACCTGGTAGAGGTTCACGGCGCCGTCGGCGAAGTACACGCCGATCTCGTAGTGCCCCTCCGGCAGCGGCGCGGATGCGGCCAGCTTCCGGGAGAGCTGCCGCTGGGAGAGCCGGCTGCGCACGAGCCGCTGCGCGAGACGTGCGGCCAGCCGGATGTCGTTGAGCAGTCCCACCCGCCCAGGGTATCCGGGCCGGGTCAGATGACGGGCGGCCGTCCGGCCAGCGTCATGCGCAGAACCGTCCGCCAGCGCAGGGGGCGGCGGAGGCCGGGTGCGGCGGTCCAGCCCTCACGCCAGCCGGCGAGCCAGGGCCGGAGGCCGGCGGGACGCCGGGCGAAGCGGAGCGCGTGCACCCCGGTCCACGCGAGCACGTAGAGCGGGACGAGCGGCAGCGGGAGGTTCCGCCGGGCCAGCCAGACCCGGTTCCGCGCGTTGAGCCGCCAGTAGTAGGAGTGCCGGGTCTGCTGGATGACCGGGTGGTGCGCCACGAGGTCCCCCGCGTACCAGGCGCGCTTGCCCGCGTCCCATACGCGCCAGGCGAGCTCTATGCCCTCATGCGCATAGAAGAACGGGTCCGCCCAGCCGCCGGTCGCGTCGAACACTGCGCGGGGCAGCAGCACCGCGCCCTCCCAGCACGAGAAGACGGGACTCGAGTGCGCGGGATCGCCCTTGCGGATGCGGGGGATCCAGCGCCGCGGCGACGCGACGCCGGTCGGGTCCTCGACGCGCGGCTGCACGAGCCCGATCGTCGGGTCCGCCTCGATCAGCCGGACGGCGTCGCGCAGGAAGGTCGGGGACGCGAGGGAGGCGTCGTCGTCGAGGAAGAACAGGTACTCCCCCGCCACCAGCGGCACGCCCGCGTTCCGGCCCGCCGGGATGCCGACGTTCTCCGGCAGGGCGTGCGCCCGCACGTCGGCCGGGAGCCCGCCCGGCAGCGTCGAGGGGTCCCACCCGTTGCCGACGACGACCACGTCGACGGTGACGCCCGTCTGCGCGAGGAGGCTCCGGAGGCCGAGGCTCAGCTCCTCGGGCCGGGTGCCCTGCGTGAGGACGACCGCGCCGACGGTGGGAGCGGTGCCCGCCATGCCCGTCGTCCGCTCAGCCGCGGACGCGCTTCGAGGCGAGGATCGCCACGAAGTGTCCGGCCAGCGCGAGCAGCGAGAGCGGCACGAGGAGGCCGACGAGCCAGCGGTCGGCCAGCAGGGAGCCGTCCTCGACGCCGGCGGCGGAGAGGATCAGGCCCAGCACCGCGACGGCGAACGCGATGAGCGTCAGCTCGACCGAGTGGTACAGGCGGTGGAAGGGCACGAACCGGGCGAGCCGCCGGAGCCGGGCGACGAGGTTCTGCGTCGGAACCGCCTCGTCGCGGTGGTCCGCCAGCTTCTCGAGCCCGGCGTTGGCGCGGGCGACGTGGACCATGTCGTTGAGCGCCTTGTTGAGCACGATGACGAGCGCGAGCAGCAGTCCGAGCGTCGTCCAGAGGAAGTCCTCGGGCGCCTCGAACGGGTAGCCGGCGGCGCGGATGCCGAGGGCGATCGGGATGAGCGCCTCGGTCGTGTAGTGGCCGACCTTGTCGAGGAACACTCCGGCCGGCGACGACGTGCCGCGCCAGCGGGCGACCTCGCCGTCGCAGCAGTCGACGAGCATCTGCAGCTGGCCGAGCACGACCGCGAGCGCGGCTCCGGCGATGCCGGGCACGAGCAGCGCAGCGGCCGTCGACCAGCCGACGAGGATCATGAGCCCCGTCACGCCGTTCGCCGAGATGGAGGTGCGCAGCAGCAGCCACGTCAGGTACGGCGAGAGCGAGCGCAGGTAGAGGGACGCGGTCCAGTGCTCCGCGTTGCGGCGCTGGCGCACCTCGGGCGGCTGCGCGACGCGCTTGAGCTCGGCGATCGAGGAGGGCCGGCCGGCGTGAGGGGCGGCGGAGGCGGTCGACATCGTCATCTCCCCGAGTAGGCCTGGATATTGCGGGTGAGCTTCGCGACGCCGAAGAAGAATCCGATGCCCCAGCAGAAGTGGATGCACGGCAGCACGAGAAGGAACCAGAGTGAGGTGCGGAGCCCCTCCCGGGCGGCGACGGCGAGTGTCGCCACCACCACGAAGAGCACGTAGAACGCCGGGACGAGGAAGCCGAGCAGCGGCCACTGCGGCCCCTGCCCGGTGGCGAGCTGGATCAGCCCGACGATGCCGAGGATGAGGCCGACGGTCACGGCGAGCACCATCGATGGAGGGACGAAGTAGCGGATGCCGTTCGCCGACGGGTGGCGCCGGGCGAGCTCGCCGCGCCACAGGCCGGTGCTGAGGAACTGGCGGGCGAGACGGCTGTAGCTCGAGCGGGGCCGGTACGCGACTCGGAGCGCCGGGTTGAACCAGACGGTGTCCCCGGCCTCGCGGAGCCGGCGGTTCAGCTCCCAGTCCTGGCCTCGCCGGATGCCCTCGTCGAACAGCCCGGCCGCCTCCAGCCGGTCGCGGCGGAAGACGCCGAGGTAGACGGTGTCCGCGGGTCCCTCGGTGCCGCCGACGTGATGCGGCGTCCCGCCCAGGCCGACCCGGGAGCCGTAGGCGAGCGCGACGGCCTTCTCGAAGGGCGTGACGCCTTCGGCTGCCATCACTCCCCCGACGTTGGCGGCGCCGGTGCGGATCAGGGTGTCCACCGCGATGCGCGTGTAGTCGCGCGGCAGGACGGAGTGGGCGTCGACCCGCACGACCACCGGATTCTCAGTGGCGCGGATTGCGATGTTGAGGCCCTCGGGCGTCGTGCCGAGCTCGTTGACGGCCGTGCGGACCCTCGGGTCGGCGCGCTGCATCCGCGCCACGACCTCGTCGGTGCCGTCGGTGCTCGGGCCGAGCGCGAGCATGACGTCGAACTCGCCCGCGTAGTCCTGGTCGATGAGGCTCGCGACGGCGGCCTCGATGTGCGCGGCCTCGTTGAGCACGGGCATCACGTACGAGACGGCCGGCAGCGGTCCGAGCGGCGGATTCGCCTCCGGCGAGGTGCCCGGGTGCTGCTCTGCCATCGATCGGAGTGTATCAGCGGCCCCCTCGCCCGCCCGGCGGCGCGACGGCCCTCCGCCTCCCGGCGCCGGAAACGTCCTCGCCGCGGGTGTCGTTCCACCCGCGGCGAGGACGTTTCGCGTGCGCCGAGCGATCAGAGGTCGAGCGTGCCCAGCGTGACGCTGACCTGGTTGCTGTCGCCGTTCCGGACGTAGGTCAGCTCCGCAGTGGACCCGCCGGCCAGGTACCGGACCTGGGCGGTGAGGTCGGTCTGCGAGGTGACCGCCTTGCCGTTGAACTCGGTGATGATGTCGCCGCTCCGCAGTCCCGCCTGCTCGGCCGCGCCACCCGGGACGACGTCGCTGATGTAGGCGCCGGCGAGCTGGGCGTCCGGGTCCTGCGAGCCCGCGTCGGCGACCGTGGCGCCGAGGAGCCCGTGGCTGGCCTCGCCGTTCTCGATGATCTCGTCGGCGACGCGCTGCGCCAGGTTGGAGGGGATCGCGAAGCCGACGCCGATGCTTCCGCTCTGGCCGCCGGAGGTGGAGCCGGCGCTCGCGATCGCGACGTTCACGCCGATGAGCTCGCCCTGCGCGTTGAGCAGCGCGCCACCCGAGTTGCCGGGGTTGATGGACGCATCGGTCTGGATCACGGGGAGCGAGATCGAGCTCGACGGGGTCGCGCTGCTGCCGTTGTCACCCGGGATGTCGAAGTTCCAGAAGTCGAACGGGCTCTGCGATCCGTCGCCGCTGTCACCCTGGTCCGTGTCCTCGCCCTGCGACTCGGGCACGGCGGAAGAGGCGACCGTGATGCTGCGGTTGAGCGCGCTGATGATGCCGTCCGTCACGGTGCCGCTGAGCCCGAGCGGGGCGCCGATCGCGATGGCCGAGTCGCCGACGTTGAGGTCGTCGGAGTCGGCGAAGTCGATCGGAGTGAGGTCGCTCGCGCCCTCGAGCTTGATGACGGCCAGGTCGACGACCGGGTCGGTGCCCACGATGGTCGCGTTGAAGATGCGACCGTCGCTCATCGTCACCTCGACCTGGGCGCTGCCGGTGGCGCCGTCGAGCGTGACCACGTGCGTGTTGGTGAGGACGTAGCCGTCCTCGCTCAGCACGATGCCGGCGGACTCGTTGCCGCTGACGGCGATCGTGACGACGGACGGCGACGCCTTCGCGGCGACGGCCGTGACCGTGGTGGCGTCCTCGGAGCGGTTCACGACGACGTTCGGCGCGGTGGACGTGCTGACGGTCTGCGTGCCGTCGTTGCCGCCGCTGGCGAGCGCGTAGATGCCGGCGCCCGAGCCGCCGCCGATGAGCGCGCCCACGGCGAGCGCGCCGATCAGGGGCAGGGCGATGCGGCGCTTCGCCGGCTTCGATTCGGCGGGCTGAGCGGCGTGCTCGTCGGCGGGGTGCTGCGCATACTGGGCGGTCGGCTGCTCGGACGCCGGGTGCTGCGCGGAGGGGGCGGGGCCGAAGGCGGCGCCCGGGTCGGCAGCCGGCGGGGGCGCGGAGTGGCCGGCGGCGGGCGCGGCGGGCGCGGCGGCGGAAGGGGCGATGCCCGGAGCCTGCGGCGGCTGCTGCTCAGCGGGGCTGCCGGAACCGGTGGGAGAGGTGGTGGGAGTCTCGGGAGACGCCGCCGTCTCGGGAAGGCGCTCGGTGGGCGCGCTGTCGGTTGCTCCCGTGCGCTGGCCGGCGGCGGGGTCGCCCGGCTGACCCTGGGGGGTCTGCGGGTTGTCAGTCATCTGAAAGCTCCTCTCGGTGCGTCCAGCATGACGCCCCTCACTGGGCGAACCACTAGCCGCCGCTATGGCGACCTTCAGGGTTCCCTATGAGGAAGCTAGCAACCGGGACCTGAGCCTCCGGTGCAGGTGCCCGCGACGAGCATCGTCTCGGCGGTGACGACGGCCACGGGCATCGGCGAGGTGGCGACGTCGAGCGTGCCCTGGACGGGGATCCACGCCGGGCCGACGAAGCGGTACTCCGCGGCGAAGGTGACCGTGAGGACGGCCGTCACGCGTCCCCGCTGCGTGTACGCGTGACTCGTCGCCGTGGGCGTGAACTCCTCGACCCCGAGGGCGTCCCACGTGGCTCCGGGATGGGCTGTCGTGCTGCTGGTCCCGTCGCCGTAGTCCCACGTGTAGCCGACCGGAGTGAAGCGGACCTCCGCCGGCTGACCGAGCAGCACCCCGGGCACCACCTGCTGCCGGGCGTCGGCGACGAAGTTCGCCGGCATGCCGACGACCGCCCAGCCGTCCGGCTCGGCCGCCAGCTCGGGCGGCTCCGGCCGGAAGCTCGCGATGTCCGCGATCGTGATCGCCTGCAACGGGATGTCGGTTCCCGTGAAGGTGAAGGTCAGGTCGTCGCGGCACGCCACAAAGTTCGACGCGATCGGGTCGTCGGAGCCGCACGACAGAGCGTTCTCGTACACCCACGGAGCGGAGGCGCCGGTGCCGCCGGGAGCGGGAGGGGTGCCAGGCGCGGCGCCGCCGCCGGGTCGGGACACCTCCGCGGACACATCGACGGAGTTATCGCTTACCCCCGCTGACGAATTCGGACAGGAGCCGAGATTCACTTCGAAATCGCCGCAGCCGTGCTGAAAGCCAGCCGCCATCGGTCCAACGATCGCCAGTAGGACGGGAAGAGCTCCGCGAGTCAGCATTCGCTCGCCCATATCGATCGCTCAGCCACCTTCAGCCAGCCGTCGCTCTGCCTGGTAACTACCTCGAACAGAACACGCGGTGGCCTGTCTGGCTTCACCAGCGACTGACCCGATTCGTCGACTACGTCGACACCGGAAACATCAACACACGCATAGACAGTCACCGCGCCGGTGGGGTCGGAAAGGTCGACGCTCTGCAGGGTTACTTGTGTGACTACGGTTTCGCCCACAGCCCGGGCCTTGTTCTCCCGATACTGCTGGCCGCTCCGGAGCCCCTCCTCGAGGGCGGTGCCGGTCGCCACAGTCTCGTACCTTTCGGCCTCAAGACCGCCATCCCACCCCACCTCGTCAGCCACCCGCTGATACGCCAAATACGCAGCCTCAGCTGCGCGAGCAGCTTCGGCCTCGCTGTCATAGATGCGAGTGGGCGGAGAGGTAGGCGCCGCCGAGGTCATGGATGGTGTACTCGGCTCCCCCGCACATCCGGCGAGCGCGAGGGCGCCGGCGATCGCGACCGCGATCCCCAGCCGGTGCCCGAGCATGGCAACAAGCTAGGCCACGGGGCGTAACGGGCGCGCTCCTGTCCACAGTGCGCGGAGTAGCGTTTCCTTCCGTGACTGTGCAGGGATCGTGGCGTCGTGCCGCGCATGGCGCTCTGCTGCTTGCGCCCGACGGGACGGCGGCATCGACGATCTTCGCCGAGATGACGCAGCTGGCGGTGCGGTCCGGGGCGATCAACCTCGGCCAGGGCTTCCCCGACTACGACGGCCCGGACGAGGTGCTCGAGGCGGCGCGCGCCGCGATCGCCGGTGGCCTCAACCAGTACCCGCCGGGCATGGGGATGCCGGTGCTGCGCGAGGCGATCGCCGAGCACCAGCAGCGGTTCTACGGCCTGTCCTTCAACCCGGACACCGAGGTGCTCGTCACCGCCGGCGCGACCGAGGCGCTCGCGGCGACCATCCTCGCGCTCGTCGACGAGGGCGACGAGGTGCTCACGTTCGAGCCCTTCTACGACGCGTACGGCGCCATCATCGAGCTGGCGCGCGGCGTCCACCGCACGGTGCCGCTGCGGGGCGACGACTTCCAGCCCGACCCCGACGAGCTGCGCGCGGCGGTCAGCGACAGGACGCGGCTCATCCTGGTCAACGACCCGCACAATCCGACGGGCTCCGTCCTCGGCGCGGAGATCCGCGACCTGCTGGTCGAGCTCGCCGAGCAGCACGACGCCGTGCTCGTGACCGACGAGGTGTACGAGCACCTCGTCTACGGCGGGGAGCGCCACGTGCCGCTCGCCACCCTGCCCGGCGCCCGAGAGCGGACGGTGAGCATCTCGTCCGGCGGCAAGACGTTCAACACGACGGGCTGGAAGATCGGCTGGATCACTGCGCCCGCCGAGCTCGTCAGCGCGATCGTGCAGGTGAAGCAGTTCCTCACCTTCGTGAACGGGGGACCCTTCCAGCCCGCGATCGCCACGGGACTGCGGCTGCCGGACTCGTTCTTCGACGGCATCCGCGCGGACATGGAGCGCAAGCGCGACCTGCTCGTGAGCGGGCTCCAGGCGGCCGGCTTCGCGGTCCGCCCGCCCGCGGCCGGGTACTTCGTGGTCGCCGACGCCGCTCCCCTCGGCTACGAGGACGGAGCCGCCTTCTGCCGGCGCCTTCCGGAGCTCGCCGGAGTCGCGGCCGTGCCGATCTCGGCGTTCTGTCACGAGGAGCTCGCCGGCGAGTACCGGTCCCTCGTCCGCTTCGCCTTCTGCAAGCGGCTCGACGTGCTCGAGCGCGCCGCGGCCCAGCTGGCCGGTCTGAAGGTCTGACCTCGCCGCCGTCCCGGCTGGCCCAGATGGCCGATCGGCTCCGCACTTAGCAGGAGAATCCGCACTCAGCAGGAGATTTACGCGCGTCAGATCCTGCTGGATGCAGAAAGTCCTGCTGAATGCGGGCGACGGCGGGGGTCAGTCGCGCGGGAGGCGGTCCGCGGTATTGCTGACCGCCACCGGCGTCCCCGGCGTGCCGTCGATCGGCTCCACCCGGAAGCGGCGCAGGGCGAGCGCCGGGTTCTTGGCGCGCACGTCGGCGAGGCGCTGGCGGGAGAGCCAGGCGACGGCGACGTCCGTCGCCTCGCCGATCTCGACCATGTGCACGCCCATCGGTCCCACGATGAGGCTGTTGCCGACCCCGATCGGCGGCGCGTGGTCGGCGGCGGCGATGTAGATCGTGTTCTCGATGGCGCGGGCCGTCACGAGGGTGCGCCAGTGGTGCTCCTTCAGCGGACCGCGCACCCACTCGGCGGGCACCAGCACGAGCTCGGCGCCCGCGTCGACGAGCCGCCGCGTCACCTCGGGGAAGCGGATGTCGTAGCAGGTCTGCATGCCGACCCGGATGCCGTTCACCTCGAAGATCTCCGGCGCATCGATCGCGCCCGGTACGACGAAGTCGCTCTCCCGCTGCCCGAACGCGTCGTAGAGGTGCTGCTTCCGGTAGGTGGCCACGATGCCGCTCCCGGTGACCGCGACGAGGGTGTTCGAGAACCGGGGACCCTGCCCCACCTGCTCGACCATGCCGGCGACGAGGGTCGCGCCGAGCCGCCCCGCCAGCTGGATCAGCGTCGACACGAAGCGGCCGTCGAGCTTCTGGGCGTTCACCGCGAAGCTCGAGTCCATCGGGTCGGCGAAGAACGAGGAGTACTCGGGGAAGACCACGAGGGAGGCGCCGCGCTTGACGGCGAGGGTGGCGAGACCGGTGATCCGGTCGAGATTCTCGACGGCGTCGCGGCCGGGCGCGAACTGCGCCACCGCCACGCCGAGCTGGGCATCCGCGCTCATGCGGTCAGCCTAGCGAGGGGCTCCCTCGGAGACCGCGAGTCGTATCGGGATCGGGCTACTTGAGCAGGCGGGACAGCACGCGGTCGGCGAGCGGCTTGCCGCCCGTCTGGCAGGTCGGGCAGTACTGGAAGGTCGAGTCGGCGAAGATGACCTCCCGCACCGTGTCGCCGCACACCGGGCACGGCTCGCCGGTGCGGCCGTGCACGCGCAGACCCGACTTCTTCTCCTTCTTGAGCTCCGAGGCGGCGAGCCCGTCGGAGCGGGCGATCGCGTCGCGCAGCGTCGACTGCATCGCCTCGAACAGGCGCGCCCGCTCGTCCGCGGTGAGGGTGGAGGGCTTGTACGGCGACATGCGCGCGACGTGCAGGATCTCGTCGGAGTAGGCGTTGCCGATGCCGGCGATGAGCGCCTGGTTGCGCAGCACCCCCTTGATCTGGGCGCGACCGGCGCCCGCCAGGATCCCGGCCAGCGTCTCCTCGGTGAAGCTCGCGTCGAGCGGGTCGGGACCGAGGCGCGCGATGCCGGGGACGTCCCGCGGGTCGCGCACGACGTAGATGGCGAGGCTCTTCTTCGTGCCCGCCTCGGTGATGTCGAGGCCGTCGCCGTCGTCGAGGACGAGCCGCGCGGCGAGCGGCCCCTTGCCCGGCCGCCCGGACGCGAGCGGCGGCGGCCCCTCGCGCCAGCGGATCCAGCCGGCGCGGGCGAGGTGCATCACGAGGTGCAGGTCGCCGGCCTCGATGTCGAGGAACTTGCCGTGCCGCGCGACGCCGCTGATGACGGTGCCCTCGAGCGCGGACGAGGGTGGGTCGAACGTCTTGAGGACGGCGAAGGAGACGAGGTCGAGCCGCGCGATCTCCCGACCGGTCAGGCGGGCGCGCAGGTCGGCGGCGAGTGCGTGGACCTCGGGGAGCTCGGGCACGGCACCATCCTGGTCCCGGCCACCGACATCCGTCCACGCCCGGACGAGGGAGAGGCCCCGCGGGAGGCGCTCAGCCCACGCGGTCGGCGGCGACGTCGAAGACCACGAGCCGCTCGGCGCCTGCGCCGATCCGCTTCCCCACCGCCGCGTGCACCGGATGCGGCAGGTAGCCGTCGCGCGCCTCGGGGCTCTCGAAGGTGACGACGAGCCCCCACTCGAAGCCCTGCTCGAGCCCCTCGGGGCTCACGCTCGGGCCCTCCTCGAGGGCGAGGATGCCGGGGATCGCGTCCGCCATCGCCCGCGCGTCGCGGGCGATCCTCTCCCGGTCGGCGGCGGGGACGTCGTCCCGCCACTTCACGAGCACGACATGCACGATCGCGGTCATTGGGGGCCCCTTCGCATCCGGCGGATGCCTCCGACGCTAGCCGGGCATCGCCATGACAGCGCCCTCCGCCGGGCGGATGTTGTGGTTGCGTGCGAACAGGTTGCGCGGGTCGTACGCCCGCTTCACCTCGCGCAGCCGCTCCAGCGTGGCCGGCGGGAAGATGCGCCCCGTGATGTTCTCGCCGGAGGTCGCGGCGAAGTTGCTGTACATGCCGAGGGTGCGCTCGTCGAGCGCCGACCAGCGCTCGCGCAGTCCGTCGACCTCGGCGGGGTCGACGTCGCCGGGCAGGAACGCGGCGAGGATGAGCAGCACCTCCGCGTCCCGGTGCGCGAACGCGGTGGCGTCGGCGGGCACGCGGTTGAAGGCGCCGCGCAGGTACCGGATCATCAGCACCGACATGGCCGCCTCGGCACGCGCCGCGATGAGGGCGTCGATGGTGGCGTCGTCGAAGTCGGCGGCGAAGCCGTTGTAGTCGACCATCGTGATCGGCCCCTCCGGCTTCATCGGCTCCTCGAGCACGTCGGCGTAGGCGGTCGGCGCGACCTCCGCGCGGACGAGCCCGGGCAGCGCGAGCAGCGGAGCGAGCGCCGCGTCGGCCGCCTCCTCCGCGCCGGACCAGCAGACGAGGACCTGGACGCCGGGGGGCTCCTCGCCGAAGGGCGGCATGGCGAGCACCGTCGTGTTGAGCTCCTCGGGCGCGACCCGCATGGCGTCCCGCCAGCCGCGCAGCAGGCCGGGGAGGTCGTCGAGGCCGAAGGTGAGCGTGCCGAACACGACCCGCTCGAGCGGGTGCGCACGGAACGTGAACGAGGTGACGATGCCGAAGTTGCCGCCGCCGCCCCGGATCGCCCAGAACAGGTCGGGGTTCCGGCTCTCGCTCGCCGTGACCGTCTCACCGCTCGCGAGCACGACCTCCGCCTCGGCGAGGCTGTCGAGGGCGAGGCCGTATTGGCGCACCATCCAGCCGATGCCGCCGCCGAGCGTCAGCCCGCCGACGCCGACGCTCCGGGTGTCGCCGGAGGTGAGGGCGAGCCCCTCCTCGCCGAGCCGCTCGGCCACGGCGCCCCAGGTCGCGCCGCCGCCGATCCGCACGGTGCCGTCCGGGCGCACGTCGATGTCGGTGAGACGCGACAGGTCGATGACGAGGCCGTCGGGGTTCGCGAACGCCGACGCGCCGTGCCCGCCGCAGCGCACCGAGATGGGCATGTTCTGCTTGGCCGCGTAGCGCACGATGCGGCCGACCTCGTCCGGCGCCTCCGGACGCACGATGATCGCCGGCTCCCCCGCGTCGACGTACGCAGGGCGCTCCCGCTCGTAGGCCTCGTCGCCCCGCGCGAGCACCTCGCCGTTGACCCGGGAGCGCAGCTCCTCGGTGAGGACCGCATCGCCCATTCCGCCACCTCTTCCCGCGCCACGCCGCGCGATGCGGACAACGTACACAGCGACCGCGGAACGCGCCATGCCCGAAATTCCCGCTTCCCGCCGTTCACGGCGATGTCACCGGCCGCCGCTAGCGTCCACGACGCGGCCCCGCCGTCGACAGGACGCGGGCGCCACGATCAGCAAGGAGCAGGGATGACGATCACGGATCTCGGGACGGACGCCGAGCTGGCAGCTCCCCGCGGCTGGCTGGTGAACCGCAGCCTGCCCGGCACGCCGAACGAGCGGCTCATCCTGATCCGCGCGGTCGGCGTCGACGCCCGCTACGAGCTGCACCGGGTGGGGCCGGACCTGATGATCGAGGCGACCCGCTGGCGACGGAACGACCGCGTCGACTACGGCCGCTTCCGCTTCGACGGGACCGCCGTGGTGTTCGTCGCCGGGCGGCGCGACGCGCTCGCCTTCTCCGACGTCGCGGCCGTCACCGCGGTGGCGGAGGCGGAGTGGCGCCGGTGAGGGCGCGGTCGGCGAGCACGCCGACGAGGACGCCGGCCGCGTAGGCGGCGAGGTCGAGCGCGGAGAACGTCGTGCCGACGAGCAGCCGGGCCGGCGGGAACACGTCGACGAGCGCCGCGGGCGTTCCGGTGAGCTGCCAGACCTCGATGAGGCAGCAGAGGGCCAGCGCGAGTGCCGCGAGGACGAGCGCGGGCCCACGCGGCAGCAGGAATGCGGCGACGAGGTAGGCGAGGAGGGCGTAGAGCGCGTCGGCCGTCACATCGCCGGGCAGCCCGGGAACGGTGCTGTGCACGAGCAGCCCCGCCGCGATGACGAGGACGGCGGCGGCGACGATCCGCACGCGTGCTCGAGCGGGGCGGACGGCTGCCGCCGTGTCGCGCTCGAGCACGTCGTCGGGCTCGGGCGGGGCCGCCTCCGCCATGTCAGCGGTCCTCGCGTCCGTCGGGGCGCCGGTCCCGGTCGCTTCCCCGGTTGCGGCGGAAGTACTGGACGGCGAAGTAGATCGCGACGGTCAGCCAGCCCAGGTTGAGCACGACGACCACGAGCAGCCACAGCTCCCTCGGAAACCCGTCCACGGTGGTCCTCCTCGATCCCGTGGCCCCAGGCTACGGCGTCACCGCCCCGCGGTGTCCAGCGCCGACAGCTGGTCGGCCAGGTTGAACACCTCGCGCAGCTGCTCCGCCCCCTGGTCGGCTCGCGTTCCCTCGAGCGTCACGAAGAAGTCCGCCATCTCGGCCTCCCACGCGGCGGTGCGCGGGTCCTCGCGCAGCCGCCGGGCCGACTCCTCGTCGGAGTCGGTCTCGTAATAGCCGATCAGCAGACCGTCGGGACGCAGGAACAGCGAGTAGTTGCGCCGCCCCGAGTCCGCGATCGCGCGCAGCATGTCCGGCCACACGGCCGCATGCCGCCGCACGTACTCGTCGATCCGGTCCGGCTTCACCTGCAGCTGGAAACACACGCGCTCCATCGGCACCTCCGCTGCCAGTCAACCGCACCGGCGCCTCCGGGCGCGACGATCAGGGAACCGTGTAGCCGGCGGCCTTGAACAGGCCGTACCACTCCTCGCGGCTGAGGCGCAGGTCCGACCCGGCGGCCGACTCCTGCACACGGCCCGCGTTCGTGGTGCCGAGCACGACCTGGATGTTCGCAGGGTGCCGGGTGATCCAGGCGACCGCGATGCCGGTCGGCGTGACGCCGTACTTCTCCGCGAGTGCGTCGATCCGCTCGTTGAGCTCGGGATAGGTCTCGCGGTCGCCGAGGAAGACGCCGTCGAAGAAGCCCTTCTGGAACGGCGACCAGGCCTGCAGCGTGATCCCGTGCAGCCGCGAGTAGTCGAGGATGCCGTTGTCGCGGTCGATCGACTGGTCGAGGCCCTGCATGTTGCTGGCGACGCCCGCGGCGATGAGCGGGGCGTGCGTGATGCTCAGCTGCACCTGGTTGACGATGAGCGGCTGCCGCACCGACCGCTTGAGCAGGTCGACCTGCAGGGGGGTGTGGTTGGAGACGCCGAAGTGGCGGACCTTGCCCGCGGACTCCAGCTCGTCGAAGGCCTCCGCGACCTCGTCGGGCTCGACGAGGGCGTCGGGGCGATGCAGCAGCAGGATGTCGAGGTAGTCGGTCTTGAGCGCCGCCAGCGACCCCTCGACGCCCTCCAGGATGTGCTCCTTCGAGAAGTCGAAGTAGCCGTTCCGGATGCCGACCTTGCTCTGCAGGATGATCTGCTCCCGCTCGGCGGCGGGCACCGGGGCCGCGTCGCCCCAGCGCTGCTCGCAGCCGTGCACCTCGCCGCCGTAGACGTCGGCGTGGTCGAAGAAGTTGATGCCGGCGTCCCGTGCCGTGCCCACGAGGGTGCGCAGCTCGTCGTCGTCGAGCGACTGGATGCGCATGAGGCCGAGGATGATGTTGGAGGCGACGACGTCGGTGCCGGGGAAGGTCAGAGTCTTCATCCCGAAAGTCTTACTCCTGCTCCCCTGGCGGCGCTTCCGCCGTCGATACCCTCGACGGCATGAGCGCCGACCTGGTAGAGCCCGTCCCGACGAACGGCGCACGAAGCGCACGGCACGTCCTGGTGACCGGCGGATCCCGTGGCATCGGCGCGGCGATCGTGCGCGCCGCCGTCGCCGATGGCTGTCGCGTCACGTTCACCTACTCGCAGGACGCCGACGGCGCGGAGGCCCTCGCCGCAGACCTGGGACCGAGCGTGCTCCCGCTCCGCTCCGACGTCCGCGAGACGGAGCGGGCGGCCGGAGTGATCGCCGCCGCGGTCGATGGGAACGGTCCGCTCACCGCCCTCGTCAACAACGCGGGGATCACCGGAGGACTGGGCCGGTTCGCGGACAGCACCGACGAGGTGCTCCGCGACGTCTTCGCCGTGAACGTCCTCGGCGTGATGGCCCTGAGCCGAGCCGTCGTCGCCGAGTGGAGCCGGAGCGGAGCGCCGGGAGTGATCGTGAACCTCAGCTCGGTGGCCGCTCGGACCGGCTCTCCCGGCGAGTACATCGGGTATGCGGCGTCGAAGGCCGCTGTCGATGCATTCACCCTCGGCCTCGGCCGCGAGGTGGCCGGGCAGGGCATCCGCGTGGTGGGCGTCTCCCCCGGCACGACGGACACCACGATCCACGCCGCAGGCGGCGACCCGGACCGGCTTGCCCGCGTCGCGGCGCGCATCCCGCTCGGCCGGGTCGCGACTCCGGAGGAGATCGCCGACGCCGTGCTCTGGGCGCTCTCCGACCGCGCGGCGTACGTGACGGCGACGACCATCGCGGTGGCCGGCGGGCTGTGACCGGCCGGCCGTTCCCGCGCAGACGAGGAACGGCCGGAGCAGGAAATCAAGGGGCACCGCCGCCGGCACTTCCTCCCCGGCGCGGCTTGCTAGCGTCGGACGGGAAGGACGACGGGGGCGGGCATGCCGGGCGAACACGTGGACGTGCTGATCGTGGGTGCCGGCATCTCCGGCATCGGCGCGGGCTGCCACCTGGTGCGGGAGTGCCCGGATCGGACGTTCGCCGTGCTCGAGTCGCGCGACTCTCTCGGCGGCACGTGGGACCTGTTCCGGTATCCCGGGATCCGGTCGGACTCGGACATGTTCACCTTCGGCTACGAGTTCGAGCCGTGGCGCGACCCGGCCACGATCGCCGAGGGCGGCGCGATCCGGGAGTACCTCGCGGCCACGGCCCGCAAGTACGGGGTCGACCGGCGCATCCGCTATCGGCACAGGGTGCTCAGGGCGGACTGGAGCTCCGACGAGGCCCGGTGGACGGTGACGGCCGAGCGCACCGACACCCTGGAGCGGATCGTGCTGACCTGCTCGTTCCTCTTCGTCTGCTCCGGCTACTACCGCTACGACGAGGGCTACACGCCCGACTTCCCGGGGCGGGACGACTTCGCCGGCACCGTCGTGCATCCGCAGCACTGGCCCGAGGACCTCGACTGCACGGGCACCCGCGTGGTCGTGATCGGCTCGGGCGCGACGGCGGTGACGCTCGTGCCCGCACTCGCCGGCATCGCCGAGCGCGTGACGATGCTGCAGCGCTCCCCTACCTGGATCTCGTCGCGCGCCAGCCGCGACCGCATCGCGGACTGGGCGAGGCGCGCTCTGCCGGAGCGGCCGGCGTACGCGCTCGTCCGCTGGAAGAACGTGCTCTACTCGTCCCTCACCTACCGGCTCAGTCGCGTGCTGCCCGGCGTGGTCAAGTCGGCCCTGCGACGCGAGCAGCTGCGGAAGCTCGACGCGCGGTTCATCGACGAGCACCTCACCCCGAGCTACGAGCCGTGGGACCAGCGGCTCTGCCTCGCGCCCGACGGCGACATCTTCGACGCCGTCCGCTCCGGCGGCGCCGAGATCGTCACCGACTCCGTCGAGCGCTTCACCCGGGACGGCATCCTGCTGAAGTCGGGACGCGTCCTGCCCGCGGACGTCATCGTGACGGCGACGGGGCTCACCCTCCTGCCGATCGGCGGCATCGCGCTGACCGTCGACGGCAGCGAGGTCGACGTGGCCGACACGGTCGCCTACAAGGGCATGATGCTCTCCGGCGTGCCCAACTTCGCCCTGACGATCGGCTACACGAACGCGTCCTGGACGCTCAAGTCCGACCTGGTCGCCCGATACGTGTGCCGCCTGCTCCGACATCTCGCCGCGACCGGCACCGACACGGTCACGCCGACCCCACCCGCCGAGCTCGACGATCGGGCGGCCCTCGAGCCGCTGCTCGACTTCACGTCCGGCTACGTCCGCCGAGGCCTGCACATCCTGCCCAAGCAGGGCAGGGCGACCCCGTGGCGGCTGCACCAGAACTACCCGCGCGACCTGCGCCTCCTGCGCCGGGGACCGGTCACCGACGGCGTGCGGTTCAGCCGGTCGTCCTCGCGCCGGACACAGCCGGTGGAGACGCGGTGACCGACAGCACCACCACGTCGAAGCTGGTCGTCCGTGGCCGAACCGTGCGCTACCGCGAGACCGGGTCCGGAGATCCCGTGCTGCTCGTGCACGGGATCGGCCGCAGCCTCGAGGACTGGACGGAACAGCACGAGCTGCTGCCGGACGGGCGGCGTGTGATCAGCGTCGATCTGCCCGGCTTCGGCTGGTCCGACAAGCTGCCCGGCACCACCACCCTCGAGCGGCTCGGCGGATGGCTGGCCGACTTCCTCGACGAGCTCGGCGTGACCGACCCCGTGCACCTCGTCGGCAACTCCCTCGGCGGCGCCGTCGCGATGACGTTCGCGGCGACGCATCCCGAGCGGGTGCGCGACCTGGTGCTCGTGAACAGCGCGGGCTTCGGCCGCGAGGTGACCCTCGCGCTGCGTCTGCTCGCCGTGCGGCCGCTCACGCGCGTCCTGCTCACGCCGAGCCGTCGAGGCGCCGCCCGCAGCCTCCGGGGCATCTTCCACAGCTCCGACTTCCTCACTGAGGAGCGCATCCGGCACGCCTACGAGCTGCAGCGCCGCCCGCGCGGCGCGATGCTCGAGGCGGCACGCGACCTCGGCACGATCCGCGGAGTGCGCGAGGAGTGGCGGGCCGACCTGCTCGCCCGGGTCGGCCGCCTCGACCTGCCCGTGCTCGTCGTCTGGGGCGAGAACGACCTCATCCTCCCCGCCCTGCATCTCGAGGCGGCGAGGGCCGCTCTGCCGTCCGCCCAGACGCATCTCTTCGAGGAGACCGGGCACATGCCGCAGATCGAGCGGGCCGCAGAGTTCGCCGAGCTCGTCACCGGGTTCTGGCGGGAGACCGCCCGAGCCCGCTGACGGTCAGCCGGCCGCCCGAGCGGTCTCCCGGTCGCGGTGCGCGCTGGTGCGGAGGTGGAAGTCGCGCACGTCCCCGGCGGACAGGGTCAGCAGGATCCCGATGTCGAGCACCAGGTTGACGATCCAGAGCCGGAACATCACGCCGGAGGGCTCGGCCGGTCCGGACGTCAGCGCGAGCAGGATGCCCGCGACGCTCAGGGTGAGCGCGAGCAGCCGTGCGGATGGGTGGCCCGTGAAGGTGAACTGGCCGATCAGCACGTAGACGAGGCCGGCGAGGACGATCCCGGGCAGGAGCACGGAGGCCCCCTCCGGGGAGCCCGGCATGCCGATCCACCAGGTCGGCTGGGGCCAGGAGCGTCCAGCGCCGAAGATGCCGAGCACCCCGGCGAGCGCGGTGCCGACCGCGACCAGGGCCCGCAGCAGCATGAGCCCGTAGCCGAAGTAGAGCGTCAGCGGCCGCTTCACCCGGTTGGAGGAGGCGGTGTCGCGAACCGCCTCGACGAGCGCACGCGCCTGAGTGCCGAGAGAGCCGACGGTGCGGTGCGAGGTGGTCGTCGGTCCGCCGGCGCCGTGCGGAAGGAGCGCGCGGAGGTCGAGGATCGGCAGGTCGCCGTCCGTCTCGATCGCATCGCCGCCGCCGTTGCGGGAGTGGTAGCCGGAGGAGAAATGGCGGATGACGCTCTTCTCCAGCTCGGGAACGGCCCGCTCGACGGTGCCGACGATATGGTCGCGCTCGACGTCGGTGTCGCCGGCGATCTTGTGCGTGATCTGCAGGGTGAAGATCGAGAGGCCCACCCTGCGGTCGTAGGTGCCGGCCGCGAGCCAGTCGACCTTCGCGCCGCCCGGCAGGAACCAGCCCTCCGGCGTGCGCCAGAACCGCACGTGGTGGCGCCGCGCCGGGCTGCCCTCCACCTCCTGCTGGTAGGTGAACTCCTGCATCCGGCCGAACAGGAAGAGCGGACTGACCGGGGCCGTCGGGTAGGTGCGGCGGCTGAGCGTCGACGTGACGATGCGCAGCCCGCTGCGGAAGCCGAGCTCGTCGGCGAGCTGCCAGCCGGCGCGGGACATCGCGGTGTGCAGCTGCTCCTCACTGCCGAGGAACGCGACGTTCACGGGGTCGCCGAGCAGCCCCTCGTAGGTGCGCGTGCGGCCGATGAAGTAGTCGGGCACGTAGATGAGGGCGAGCATCGTGTGCAGCCGCGGCAGCAGGAGGTAGGCGAGCAGCAGCCACAGCACGAGGACCAGCCACCAGTCCTCGATGCCGCCGAGCACGATCGTCCGCACGGTGAGCACCGCGAGCCAGCCGGCCGCGACCGCGCCGAGCAGGAAGAAGACGCCGTCGAGCATCGACACGACCCGCCCGGTGAGATGCGGGACGTGCCGCCGGGAGGATCCCGGATAGTGCCGCCTCATGCTCTCATCCTGTCAGCGGCGGCACGCGCGGCGCGGGTCGTGCGGACACCGCACCCCCGCAGACCGTCGCGAACTGTCCGCAGCGCCCGCGCGGGTGAAGCCGGCGCTACCGACGCCGGCGCAGCAGCGCGAATGCCGCAAGCGCCGCGGCGGCGCCCGCCGCCGTCGCCCAGGGGAAGCCGGGCGCCCTGCCCTCGTACCGGGTGGACGGGTCCTCGCCGCGGCGCATCATCGGGAGGTGCTCGACCGCATGCGAGGCCTTCGTGAGCACCCCGCTGATCGGGGCGAGCACCCCGCGGAGCGCCCCCGTGCCGGAGTAACGGCGGGCGTCGACGGCGTCGCGCAGCCGGTCGAGGAGCGACAGCGGGAGCGCCGCGACCACGTTCCCGGGCGGGCGGCGGGCGACGATCGGATGCGCGCGCGTGGGGGCGACCCGGCGGACTCCCTCCCAGGCGAGGCCGAGCAGCTGCAGCCGGCCGCGACTGACCAGGTTCTGCAGCCGCGGGAACAGCTCGTCCTCCTCGTCCCGCACGTCCTCGCGCAGCACCTCGACGAGGCGGTCGAGCACCGGCGCACGCTCGGGCGACCCCTGAGGCAGCCGCTCCAGGCGGGTCACCAGCTCGTTGACCTCCTGGTGCTCCTGCTCCACCTGCAGGGTGAGCTCCTCCCCGTCCGGCAGCACGCGGCGCATCACGGGCCAGAGCACCGACTCCTCGGCGAAGGCGTGCGGGAACACGAGGCGGTAGATCCGCAGGAGCACCCGCTGCTGCTCCACGTCCGAGGCGGCCTGCAGCTCCTCGAGGAGCTCGTTCAGGCGGACGTGGTCGCCCTTCTGCCGGGTGAGGACGCTGATCGGCCCGCCCAGCTCCTCCACGCTCTGCTCCGCCACGGAACGCACATCGACCTCCTGAAGGTTCTCGGGAGATCCAGTGAACGGGAGGGGGCGGCGCGACGGAACCCGGTTGACGGCAGCCCGACCTGCCCGAAGCGCGACTCGGTGCCCCCGATCAGTGCTCCGCGAAGAACCGGGTGATGACCTGCCGCACCCGTTCGGGGTTCTCGTGCGCGGCGTAGTGGCCCGCGCCGTCCACGGTGACGAACTCGGTGGAGGCCAGGTACGGCGACGCGGTGCCCAGGAGGTCCTCGAGCATCTCGGGCGGGAAGGAGCGGTCCTCCGCCGCCGCCACGAACAGGGTCGGCATGGGGAGGCGGACGTCTCGGTAGCGCCCTCCGGCGATCCGCAGAACCTCGGGGAGGACCAGATGCCGGAACATGGCGGACGCGGCGCGCGCCCGGCCCGGCTCCCGCAGCCGGGCGAGATAGCCCTCGTCGTCGCTTCGGTCGGTCGCCTCCACCACCCCCGAGAAGCCCTGCAGCATGTGCCGGGCGAGCGGCTGTCGCCCACGGCCGAACAGGACGGGAGCGAGGCCCGGGATGGACCCGACCTCCTGATGCCAGAGCGGGAGGAAGGCCTTCACGTGTCTCAGGCCGACCTTGGCCGACAGCGGCGGGTTGGTGATGGAGACGTGCGCGGAGACGCGCTCGGGGAGGTCGTGGCAGAGGGCGAAGCCGAGGATGCCGCCCATGTCGGTGCTCACGAGGCGGGTGACCGGGATCCCGAGCGCGTCCAGCGCGGCCACGAGGTCGCCGGTCATCCGGTCGCGGGTGTATCCGCCGGCCGGCGCGTCGGTCCAGCCGCATCCGCGGAGGTCCGGCGCGACGACCCGGTACCGCTCGGCGAGCCCGGGGATGAGCTTCCGCCAGGCCCGCCAGTCCTGGATGCCACCGTGGAGCAGGAGCACGGGGTCGCCCTCGCCCGCCTCGGCCACGTGCATTCGGAGGCCCGGCAGATCGAGGAAGGCATGCCGCACTCCGGGGACATCCGGCATCGCGGCGAGATCTCGCGGAACGGAGGCCGCGGCCGTATCGGGGATGCGCTTCATGACCAGAGGGTACTACTTCCGCAGTGATCTGTCACGATGAACATAGTTATATGCCACTAGCTATATAGTCGCCGCATGGCCTCCAACCGCACCCGCGCGCTCGACGCCGCCGTCGAGCTCGTCGGCACCGTCGGCATCCGAGCCCTCACCCACGCGCGCGTGGACGAGCACGCCGGCCTGCCCAGGGGTTCAACGTCCAACTCCTTCCGCACCCGCCGCGCGCTCGTCCACGGCGTCGCCGACCGCATCGCCGAGCTCGAACTGCAGCTCCCCGAGTTCGCCACCACCGTCGGACCGCCGGCCTCAGCGGACGAGTTCGTCGACGGTCTCTGCGCACTCCTCGACCACCTCACGGTCACCGACCGCACGAGGACGGTCGCCCGGCTCGCACTGTTCCTGGAAGCCAGTCACGATCCCGACCTCCGGGCGACCCTGATCCAGACAGGGGCGCGCATGGAGTCGGACGTCGTCGTCACCATGGCGACCCTCGGCGCCCGCGATCCCCGCACCGCGGCCGCCGCCCTGATCGCCTGCTGCGAAGGCTTCATCCTCCATCGGGTCTCCCTGGCAGCCCCGATGGATCCGCGACCGATGCTGCAGGCGATCGTGGACGCGGCGATCGGCGGGTAGGGCGCCGGCGCGGTGGCCGGACGGGCTCTGTGCCGATCGAGGCACCCGGGGACGCCGGAGCAGGCGCCCGCGGTTCCCGGGCGCTGAGCCCCGGCGGAACGACGGAGGGCCCGGAACCGATCGGTTCCGGGCCCTCCGAGTGCTCGAGGGGTCAGGAGGCGGGCATGTTCTGCATGATCTGCGCCGCGAGGACCGCGCCGAGGATGAGGAAGATGACGCTCAGCACGACGCCCACGATGCTGAGGATGAGTCCCCAGAGCGACAGCGTGCGGGCAGCCGGCTCGGACTTGCGGCTGAGGAAGCCGAGGATCAGACCGGCGATGCCCGCGAGGATTCCGAGGGGCGAGAAGAGGAACGCGAAGACGACGCTGACGATGCCGAGGACGAGCGAGACGATGCCCTTGGTCTTCGGGGTGGTGGCGACACTGCTGCTCACGGTGGAGGCCTTTCGGTTGTCGGTACTGAGAGCGGCTCGAGTTGTACCGCTGGACAACAGGCATATCGCACGCGATACCCCGGAAACACAGGGTTGACTTCCAGGTGATTGGCAGGCACGTGTGCAGCTCCGTTCGGCGCTCTCACCGCTTCGACTCGGCCCCGGGGCGCGTGCGGCGGAAGGGGCCCCGCGGTTCCGCCAGAATGAGAGGGTGCAGAGCAGCCGTACCGTCGACCCCGAGATCGCCCGCTCCTGGCTGTTGGTGAACGGCCTCCGCTCGGAGCTGTTCGACCCGGCCGATCGCTCGCGCGCCGATCAGGTGATCCTCGACCTCGAGGACGCCGTCGACCCTGGCGCCAAGGACCAGGCCCGCGAGTGCGTCGCGAGCTGGCTCTCGGAGGAGCGCCGGGCGTGGGTGCGGATCAACGACCGGTCCAGCAGGTTCTGGGACGACGACGTCGACCTGCTGAGCAGCCTGCCCGGCCTCGTCGGCGTGCTCCTCGCGAAGACGGAGGCGGCCGAGCACGTGACGGAGACCTTCGACCGCCTCGGCGGCAGGGTGAAGGTGCTACCGCTCATCGAGTCCGCCCTCGGCATCGAGGAGGCCGTCTCGATCGCGCGAGCCCGCGGCGCCTTCCGGCTCGCCTTCGGCAGCGGCGACTACCGCCGCGACACCGGCACGAGCGCCGACGACCTCGCGATGGCCTACCCGCGCTCCCGGCTGGTCGTCGCGAGCCGCGTCGGCGGACTGCCCGGCCCGATCGACGGCCCGACGGTCAGCCGCAGCCACCCGATCCTCCGAGAGCAGTCGAACGTGGCGGTCTCCCTCGGGCTCACCGGCAAGCTGTGCCTCGACATCGAGCAGCTGCCGGTGATCAACGAGGTGATCAGCCCGACCCCGTCCGACGTCGCGTGGGCGCTCGACTTCCTCGCCGACTTCGAGGCTCGCGGCCGCGTCATCCGCGACGGCAGCGACCTGCCCCGCCTCGGCCGCGCCCGCAAGATCGAGCGCCTCGCGTCCGCCTTCGGGGTGCAGCCGCTCTGAGCCTTCCGGGCAGCCGGCGGGGCCGCCGGGCTCAGCGCCCGGGCACGCGGTTCCAGCCGGTGATCACCCGCCGGCCGTGCTCGTAGCCGAGCGTGCTGATCGCCGCGGTGTCGAGCGCCAGCAGCCTGCCGTCCTCCACCTCGAGGCCGAGCCACACTGCGGCGAGCGCACGGAGGAAGTGCCCGTGCGAGAACAGCAGCACCTTCTCCCCCGCGTCGAGGGTGGGCTGGAAGCGGTCGCGCAGCGCCTCCGCCCTGCGCGCGATGTCCGCCGCGCTCTCGCCGGGAGTCGCGCCCGCGGGAACACCGTCGGTCCAGATCGTCCAGGGCCCACCCCGCCGCTCCCGGATCTCCTTGCTCGTGATGCCTTCGTAGGCGCCGTAGTCCCACTCGACGAGGTTCTCGTCGGGGATCGCATCCGGGAAGCCGGCGAGCCGCGCGGTCTCGCGGGCCCGGAGGAGCGGACTCGTGAGCACGAGCCCGAAGTCGATCCCGGCGAGCGCGTCGCCGACGAGCCCCGCCTTGTACTCGCCCGCCTGGCTGAGCGGGATGTCGGACAGTGCGGTGTGCCGCCCGGTGCGGCTCCACTCGGTCTCGCCGTGGCGCACGAGCACCACGCGGGGGTCGTTCGGGCCATGTCCGGTTTCGCTCGTGATCGGCATGGACCCATCCTCTCCCGGGCAGGGCGGGCGCACCCCGGGCGGATCCGATTGGCGACGGCGACTTAGGTAAGGCTAACCTTTCCAGGTCGCCGCTCGGCGCCCACCCCAACGAGGAGAGCCCATGCCGTCCACCCTGTCCCGCTCCGCCCTGTCGGCCCTCCTCCTCGCCGGAGCGGTCGCGCTCACCGGCTGCGGGGCGGCGTCGGCCGAGCCGGCGGCCGACGTGGCCCAGGCGGACTCCCCCGCCGATGTGACGGTGGAGCACGCGCAGGGCGAGACCGTGGTGCCGTTCGCCCCGAAGACCGTCGTGACCTTCGACATGGCCTCGCTCGACACGCTCGACGCGCTCGGCGTCCCCGTCGCGGCGTTGCCCCAGGAGAGCGTGCCGAGCTACCTCAGCGAGTACGCGGGTGAGGAGTACGAGAACGCCGGCACCCTCTTCGAGCCCGACTACGAGGCAGTCAACGCCCTCGCGCCCGACCTGATCATCGTCGCGAACCGCTCGGCGAGCGCGTATCCCGAGCTCAGCAAGATCGCCCCGACCATCGACCTCACCCTCGACTGGGCCGACTACCTCGGCAGCTTCTCCGACAACGTCGAGACGCTCGGCGAGATCTTCGGCAAGGAGGACCGTGCCGCTGCCGAGCTCGCCGCGATCGACGAGAAGATCGCCGAGACGAAGGAGCAGGTCGCGGACGCTGGAAGCGCGCTCGTCCTGCTCACCAACGCCGGCGAGATGACCGCGTTCGGTCCCGGCTCGCGCTTCGGCTGGCTGCACGACGAGCTCGGGGTCACCCCCGTGATCGAGGACGTCGAGGCCGCCACGCACGGCGACCCCGTCTCCAACGAGTTCGTGCTCGACGCGAACCCGGACTGGCTGCTCGTGCTCGACCGCGACGCCGCCATCGGCACCGAGGGCGGCGCGAGCGCGGAGGCGCTCCTCGACAACGACCTGGTGCGCCAGACGACCGCGTGGCAGGAGGACCAGGTCGTGCACCTCGACTCCGAGACCTGGTACGTCGTGATGAGCGGGCTGAGCGCCGTCAGCGCCATGGTGGACGAGATCGCCGGAAGCGTCGCGTCCTGACCGCGATCGCTTCGGGAGAGGCGCCGGTCGGCCTCTCCCCCCGGCGCTACGCGACGACGCTCGCACTCGCCCTCGCGGGCGTGCTCCTCCTCGCCCTGCTCAGCACCGGCGTCGGGGTCGGCTCCCTCACCGAGGACGGCGGCGACCGTGCCGCCCTCCTCCTCTCCGCGAGCCGCCTCCCGCGGACGCTCGCGCTGATCCTCACCGGCGCCTCCCTCGCCATCGCCGGCCTGCTCATGCAGCTGCTCGTGCGCAACCGCTTCGTCGAGCCGAGCACCGCGGGCACGATGGACTTCGCCGCGCTCGGACTGCTGCTCGTCACTCTCGCCGCTCCCGGACTGGCGCTCATCGGCAAGATGGCCGTCGCGGCGGTGTGCGCGCTCGCCGGGACGGCCCTCTTCCTGCTGCTGATCCGGCGCATCCCGCTGCGCTCGCTCGTGCTGGTCCCGCTCGTCGGCATCATGCTCGGCGGCGTGGTCGGCGCGGTGACCACCTTCATCGCCTACCGCCTCGACCTGATGCAGATGCTGGCGACGTGGATGACCGGCGACTTCTCGGGCATCCTCGCCGGCCGGTACGAGCTGCTCTGGCTCGCGCTCGGGGCGACCGTGCTCGCCTGGCTGGCCGCCGACCGCTTCACGGTGGCGGGCCTCGGCGAGGAGTACGCGACGAGCCTCGGCCTCTCCTACGGGCGGGTGCTCGCGTTCGGCCTCACCGTCGTGGCGGTCGTCAGCGCCGTCGTGGTCGTCACCTCCGGGGTGATCCCGTTCCTCGGCCTCGTCGTGCCGAATCTCGTCAGCCTCGTGCTCGGCGACAGCGCCCGCCGAGGAATCCCGGTGGTCGCGCTCGTGGGCGCGGCGTTCGTGCTCGCGTGCGATGTGCTCGGCCGCGTCGTCCGGTTCCCCTACGAGATCCCGCTCGGCTCGGTCGTCGGCGTGCTCGGCGCCGTGATCTTCCTCGTCCTCCTGCTGCGGAGGTCCCCCGATGTCCGCTGACACGCGTCTGGCGGCGCCCTCCGACGTCGGACGCCCGGTCGCCCGGAGGCCCGGGCTCGTGCTGGGGATCCTCGCCGCGGGGGCCGTCCTCGCGGTCGTCGCCTTCGTCCTCGTCGGCATCGAGGGCAGCTGGGCGTTCGCCGTGCCGTTCCGCCTCCGCAAGGTCGCCGCGATGGCGGTGGTCGCCGCGGCGATCGGCGTGTCCACGGTGCTGTTCCAGACCATCACCGCGAACCGGATCCTCACCCCGTCGATCCTCGGCTTCGACTCGCTGTACGTGCTGCTGCACACCGCCGCGATGTTCTTCCTCGGCGTCGCCGGGGTCTCCGCCGTCGACCCGCGCGTGCGCTGGCTGGTCGAGGTGGCGGCGATGATCCTGTTCGCGACCCTGCTCTTCCGCTGGCTGCTCGGCCGATCAGCGCACAGCCTCTACCTGCTCGTGCTCGTCGGCGTCGTGTTCGGCGTCCTCTTCCGCAGCGCCTCGTCCCTCCTGCAGCGGATGCTCGACCCGACCGCGTTCGCGGTGCTGCAGGACGACCTGTTCGCCACGTTCAACGCCCCGGACGAGGAGCTGCTCGCGGTGAGCGCCGTCGTCACTGCGGCAGTGGTCGTGCTGGCGGCGCGCCGCGTGCGGGTGCTCGACGTGCTCGCGCTCGGCGAGGCGACCGCCACCGGGCTCGGCCTCTCGCATCGGCGCGAGGTGGGCTTCGTCCTCGCGATGGTCGCGGCACTCGTCGCGGTGTCGACGGCGCTCGTCGGCCCCGTCCTGTTCTTCGGCCTGCTGGTCGCGAACCTCGCGTACCTCGTGCTGCCGACGCACCGGCACGCCTACCTGCTGCCGGGCGCCGCGCTGCTCGGCCTGATCTGCCTGGTCCTCGGCCAGCTCGTGCTCGAGCGCGTCTTCGACCTGGCCGCGACGCTCAGCGTCGTCATCGAGTTCCTGGGAGGGATCGTGTTCCTGTTCCTGCTCGTCAAGAGAGGCGTGCGGTGATCCGGCTCGAGGGGGTCACCAAGCGGTACGGCGCGATGCCGGTCGTCGACGACCTCACGCTGACGCTCGGCGAGCCGGGGCTCACGTCCCTCGTCGGGCCGAACGGTGCCGGCAAGTCGTCGGTGCTGTCGATGATCGCCCGCCTGCTGACGCCGGACGCGGGCCGCATCACCGTCGACGACCACGACGTCCGCACGACTCCCGGCCCGGTCCTCGCGCGCCTCCTCGCGACGCTGCGGCAGGAGAACTCCCTCGTCGCGCGGGTCACCGTGCGTGAGCTGGCCTCGTTCGGCCGCTTCCCGCACTCCCGCGGCAGGCTCACGGCCGCGGACCGCGCCCGGGTCGAGGAGAGCCTCGAGTACCTCGACCTCGTCCCGCTCGCCGGCCGGTTCCTCGACGAGCTGTCGGGAGGCCAGCGGCAGCGCGCGTTCATCGCCATGGTGCTCGCCCAGGACACCAAGTACGTGCTCCTCGACGAGCCGCTCAACAACCTCGACCTGCGGCACAGCGTCGAGATGATGCGGCTGCTGCGCCGCGCCGCCGACGAGCTCGACCGCCGCGTCGTCGTCGTGCTGCACGACCTCAACTTCGCGTCCGCGCACTCCGACCGGATCGTCGCCCTGAAGGACGGGCGCGTGCTCGCCGCGGGCACCCCGGAGGAGGTCGTCACGCCGGGCGTGCTGCGCGAGGTCTACGACCTCGACGTGCCGGTCGAGCTGGTCGGCGGGATGCGGATGGGGCTCTACTACCGCTGAGCTCTACTCGAGCGGCTCGCCGGTCGGACCCGCGGGCGCCTCGGCCCCGACGCCGGTGATCGGGTTGCCCATCCAGCTGCGGCAGGTCCAGCCCGTCCCGGTCTCCTCGAGCACGGCGACGCCCGTGTTGTCGAGCCACAGGTGGCTCACCGCCTCGACGCCCAGGTTGTCGGTGCGCGCCGACGACCAGCAGCGGATGGCGGCGCCGTGGCTGACGATCGCAACGGTCTCGTAGCCGTCCTCCCGGGCCGCGGTCACCGCCTCCTCGACCACCGCGTCGTAGCGCGCGAAGAACTCGTGGCCGTTCTCGCTGCCGGGGATGCGGACGTCGAGGTCGCCGCCCGCCCACGCGAGCACCGACTCGACGTAGCGGTGCACGTCCTCGCGGGCCGCCGACCCCTCGTACTCGCCGGCGAAGATCTCGCGGACCCCGTCCCGCTCGATCGGCTCGATGCCGAGCCGGCGGGCGAGCGGCGCGGCCGTCTGCTGGGTCCTCAGCAGGTTCGAGACCCAGATGGAGCCGATCAGCTCCCCGTCGAGCGCCTCGGGCAGCACCTCCGCCTGCTCCCGCCCGACCTCGGTCAGGGCAGGCCCGGGCACGGCGCTGTCGAGCACGCCGTCGACGTTGGACTGGATCTGGCCGTGCCGGATGAGGAGGAGACGCATCCCTCCATCCTGCGGGACGCGGGGCACCCGCGGAGACCCGCGACTCCGGTCGGCGATCCCGCCGACCGGGGTCCCCGCGTTCGATTAGCGTCGGGGGGATGACGACGTCGCTGCCCTCCTCCCCGCCGAGCAGCCAGGGCGTCGACGCCCGCGGCATCGAGCGGTTCCTCGACGCGCTCGAGGAGCACCCGAGGATCGAGCCGCACAGCGTCATGCTGCTGCGTCACGGATCGGTGGTCGCGGCCGGCTGGTGGGCGCCGTTCACGCCGGACCGGCTGCACCTGCTCTACTCCCTCAGCAAGACGTTCACCGCCACGGCGCTCGGCTTCGCGGTGGACGAGGGCCTCGTCGACCTCGACGAGCCGGTCGTCGACGCGTTCCCCGAGTTCGCGGACGACATCCGCACCCCTCGCGCGCGCTCCATCCTCGTCCGGCACCTCGCCGCGATGGCGAGCGGTCACACCCAGGAGATGCTCGGAGCGGCGGTGGACACCGACGCCGAGGAGCCGATCCGCGGGTTCCTCCTGCACGAGCCGGAGCGGGAGCCGGGCACGGTGTTCGCCTACAACCAGCCCTGCACCTACACGGTCGCGGCGATTCTCCAGCGGCGGGCCGGCGTCGACCTCGTCGACTACCTGCGGCCCCGGCTCTTCGATCCGCTCGGCATCCCGCCCGTCGGCTGGGAGTCCTACCCGCCGGGCCGCTCGCTCGGCTTCAGCGGCCTGTTCGCCACCACTGAGTCGATCGCGAAGCTCGGGCAGCTCCACCTCGACCGCGGCGAATGGCAGGGCGCTCGGCTGCTGCCCGACGGCTGGGCCGAGCAGGTGTCGACGCGCTGGATCGGCACTCCGGACGAGGGCAACGTCGACTGGCGTCAGGGCTACGGCTTCCAGGTGTGGCACGCCCGCCACGGCTACCGCGGGGACGGCGCCTTCGGCCAGTTCTGCGTGATCCTGCCCGAGCAGGACGCGGTGCTGGCCGCGACGCTCGCGACCGAGGACATGCAGGCGGTGCTCGACGCCGCATGGGAGCACCTGCTGCCCGCGATGGCGGACGGCGCCGGGGACCCGGCCTCTGACGCGGCCCTCGCGGAGCGGCTCGAACGCCTCGCGCTGCCCATCCCCGGGAGCCCGACGGAGGCTCCGGAAGGCGTGGACCCCACCGGCTCGTACACGCCGTCGCGGCCACCGAGCGGCCCCGGACTCGAGCGGGTCGAGGTGCTCGGCGGCGCCGACGGCCTTCGGGTGCGACTCACCGGCGCCGACGGGGTCCCCGCCGAGGCCGGGTTCGCCCCCGGCTCCTGGACCGTCGGCGAGGGCGAGGGCCGCCCGCCCATCGCCGTCGCGGTCGATCGGCAGGAGGGGCGGCTGCGGCTCTCCGTCCTCTTCCTGGAGACCCCGCACCGCCTCGAGCTCGACCTCGACCCGGCGACGCGGAGGGCGGCACTCCGCTGGTCGCCGGCGCCGCTCACCGGTCCCGGACTGTCCGGGCTCGGCGACCTGCAGGCGCCGCGTCCGCTGCGCTGAGGCACGGGAATCGCCGCGGCGGCTACCTCACGGAGCGGAAGGGGGCAACCCTTTGCCCGCCCCCGCTCGGCCTGGAAGCGTTGACCGTGATGAGGAAGATCTCTTACGCCGATGAGCATTTCGTCACGAGCGACGCGATCGCCGAGCGCGTCCTCCAGTACGCCAAGCTGATGGGCCGCCAGGCCACCGACGACGTGGTGAGTCTTCCCGCTGTGGACGAGGACGGATCGATCTTCCGCGTCGAGGTGCTGATCGGCCCGGCGAGCCAGATCACCGCGGTGGAGATGAGGCACCGGGAGGCCGACCTCCCGGACGAGGCGGAGGTCGTCGCCGACCTCGACGCGCGCATCGCCGCACTCCGGCCGGCGGGCCCCGTGGTGGCGGAGGGCTCGGTCGACCCGGGCACCTCGCTCGACCCGGACTACCTGTAGGCGGTCGCCGACCCCGCGCGTTCGCGTGCCTCCGCCGTCGCACTACCCTTGATGCGGGATAGGAGGGCGAGTGGGCTCGTTGATCTACGGTGTCGCTCCGGCGGTCGCCATCGAGGACCGCGTTCTGCGCCACCTGCAGGTGGTCATCATGCAGAAGCTGCGTCGCGCCGAGGCGTTCGCCTTCAACTGGGACCAGGAGCCCGGCGTGGACGGCGACACCGAGCTCGAAGCCGAGCACGGCTCCGTGTGGATCTCGCCGGGCAGCCAGCTCTACTTCCGCTACGACGGTCCCCGGCAGGACATTCCGCTCAACCGGGTGTGGCTCGAGCAGCTGATGCAGGCCACCTACCGCGCCGAGGGACTCTCCGCCCTGCCGGAACCGGCTGAGGGGCGCGCGCCCGCCGGGGCCAGCTGAGCCGGCCCGCCCCCGCTCAGGGCAGCACCTCGAGCGACACCGTCACCTCGTCGCCGACGTCGACGCCGTTCGCCTCCCGCACCGCCCGCTTGACCGGCAGCACGTAGGGGCCGCCAGTGCTCTGCGGAAAGACGGACGTCCTCCACGCCGCAGTGCCGATCCGCACGCGGACGCGCACCGCCCCGAACCCGCGGCGAGGTCCGTCGGCGAACTCGGCGATCTCCTCGGACGCCTCCTGCGGCACGGTGACGAGGGTCCAGAGGTCGCGCCGCACCTCCCAGGGCCACAGCGTCGCCGTGAACTCGTAGGTCAGCGGCTCGGGCACCCCGCCACGCTACTGCGGCGACGTCGAGCGGGCTCAGCTCTCCTCGACGCGGGCCCGGGCGGGCGTTACCTTGTGTGGCGTCCGCGCCCGCGAGGCCTCGCCGCGGTCGGCTACCGTGCGGCCATGACCGATCGCGAATACGGGTTCCGCACGCGCGCCATCCATGCCGGGAACATCCCGGATGCGACCACCGGCGCACGGGCCCTGCCCATCTACCAGTCGAGCGCCTTCGTCTTCGACGACACGTCGGACGCCGCGGCCCGGTTCGCGCTGCAGAAGTACGGCAACATCTACAGCCGCCTCGCGAACCCCACGGTCGCGAGCTTCGAGGAGCGCATCGCCTCCCTCGAGGGCGGGCTCGGCGCCGTCGCCACGGCGAGCGGCCTGTCGGCGCAGTACATCACCTTCGCCTCGCTCGCCGGCGCCGGGGACCACATCGTCGCGAGCGCCTCCCTCTACGGCGGATCCGTCACCCAGCTCGACGTCACGCTGCGCCGCTTCGGCATCGACACCACGTTCGTACGCAGCAGCGACCCCGCCGACTACGCCGCCGCGATCCGGCCCGAGACGAAGCTCCTGTTCGTCGAGACGGTGTCGAACCCGTCCGGCGACATCGCCGACCTCGAGGGCCTCGCCGACGTCGCGCACACCGCCGGCATCCCGCTCATCGTCGACTCCACGATCGCGACGCCCTACCTCAACCGCCCGATCGAGTGGGGCGCCGACGTCGTCATCCACTCCGCGACCAAGTTCCTCGGCGGCCACGGCACCACCCTCGGCGGCGTCGTCGTCGAGAGCGGGCGCTTCCCCTGGGAGAGCGGGCGCTTCCCCCTCTTCGACCAGCCCGTGCCGCACTACGGCGGCCTCAATTGGCACGGGAACTTCGGCGAGTACGCCTTCCTCACCCGGCTGCGCGCCGAGCAGCTGCGCGACATCGGCCCCGCCCTCGCGCCGCACTCGGCGTTCCTGCTCGCCCAGGGCGTCGAGACGCTGCCGTTCCGGCTGCAGGCGCACGTCGACAACGCCCGCACCGTCGCGGAGGCCCTCGCCGCCGACGACCGCATCGAGTACGTCAACTGGGCGGGACTGCCGACCCACCCCCATCACGAGCGGGCGCGGAAGTACCTGCCGAAGGGTCCCGGGTCCGTCTTCAGCTTCGGCATCAAGGGCGGCCGCGACGCCGGCCGGGCGTTCATCGAGTCCCTCGACCTCGCGAGCCACGTCGCCAACATCGGCGACACGAAGACCCTCGTCATCCACCCCGCCTCGACCACGCACGCGCAGCTGAGCGAGCAGCAGCTGCTCGAGGCGGGCGTCGAGCCGGGACTCGTGCGGATCTCTGTGGGCATCGAGGATGCGGATGACATCCTGTACGACATCGATCAGGCGCTCGGCGCGGCCGGGAAGGCGGAGGCATGACGCTCACGGACACCACTCCCCAGCAGGAGGTCGTCACCGGCCAGCTCGCGAACGGGCTGACCTGCGACATCCCGGCGAGCTCCCCGCTCGCCAAGCTGCTGCGATCGCAGCGGACCTGGGTGGGCCCGTCGGCGAAGGAGCGGCTCGGCATCCTCCGCCGCGCCGAGTCGATCGCGATCGTCGGCGCGTCCCCGAACCCGTCGCGCTCCAGCTACTTCGTCGGCACCTACCTGCTGCAGTCGAGCGACTACCGGGTCTACTTCGTGAACCCGAACGCGACCGAGATCCTCGGCCAGAAGGCCTACCCGGACCTGCAGTCGCTGCCCGAGGTGCCCGACATCGTCGACGTGTTCCGCAAGGCGAGCGACATCCCGTCCGTCATCGACGACGCGCTCGCCATCGGAGCGAAGACGGTGTGGGTGCAGCTCGGCATCTGGAACCAGGACGCCGCCGTCTACGGAGAGAGCAAGGGCCTCACCGTGGTGATGGACCGCTGCATCAAGGTGGAGCACGCCCGCTTCTCCGGCGGCCTCCACCTGCTCGGCTTCGACACGGGGCAGATCAGCTCGCGCAAGAAGGTGCTGTAGGCACCTGCTCGGCGCGTGGTCGCCGGATGAGGCGTCCGGCGGTTCAGCAGGCGCCGGCGACGCCCAGCAGGCAGAACCGGCTCTCGGATGCCTGCTGAGCCACTTCCGTGCCTGCTGCGGATGCTCGGATGCCTGCTGAGCCGATTCCGTGCCTGCTGAGCATTCGGGGATGCGCGGCTAGGACGTGCCCGACGGGCCGGCGGTGGGGAGGGTCGCTCGCCGCTTCGCCCTCCGGGGCGTTCCGGTCGGGTCGATCCACGGCGGCGGAATGAAGTACGGGACGCCGTCCTCGACCTTGAGGCTCCAGCCGTCCTGGTCGAATCTGCGGTGATGGTAGGGGCAGAGCAGGATGCCGTTCCGGAGGTCGGTGGGTCCGTCGTCCGCCCACCAGGCGTCGATGTGGGCCGCCTGGCACCGGCCGGGCGGCTCGGCACAGGTCAGCCAACCGCAGCCGCCGGACTCGACCGCGAGTGCCAGCCGCTGGGTTCCCGAGTACAGGCGCCGGGCCTTGCCGAAGTCGAGCGGGACCGAGTCGCCGCCGAGCACGTAGGGGATGATCTTCGCGTCGCAGGCCAGCCGGCGAGCGGTCGCGGCACTGATCGGCTCGTCGATCCCGAAGATCTGCGCCGCGCCGACGCCGGTCTTCAGCTGCTCGAGCGTCATGCCGACCAGCAGGGTGACCGCGGTGCCCGACATGTCGCCGTCGTCGTGCTTGAGGCTGTCCCGCGCCATCGAGACGAGGGCGTCGAGGCGGCGCTGCTCGGTGGTGCGGTCGTCCTCCATCGCCTCCTCGGCGGGCGCCTCGTCCTCGTCGACGAAGCGCACCTCGCGGCCGGGGGCGGTGCGCGCATCGAGCGCGGCGAGGAGGAAGCCGCCCGACTCCGGGTCGGCGGCGAACCGGCCGTGCAGCAGGCCGTCCTTCTGCCACACCTTGAGGAACCGATTGCGGCGCAGGGCCTCCTCGCGCGGCTCGACGCCGTCCGTGTCGTAGTGGTCGACGAGGGCCCGGGCGAGGGGACGGAGGCTCGCCACGGGGACGAGGGCCGACTGCTCGACGAGGAAGCGCTCGGCGGACGCCACGTCGTCTGGAGTGGTGAAGCCGGCGATGTGAGAGAGAGCGTCCACGATGGTTCGCACGCCGTCGAGGCACAGCCGTCCGGAGTCGAGGGCGTCAGCCACGAGGGTATGGGGTTCCGGCAGCCGCTCGCCCGTCAGCGCGGTTCGGGCGGCCAGGCGCTGCCCGACCCCGCACCAGGCGGCGGCGCGTGAGATCGGGATGTTCGAGGAGGCGGCGATCAGGGCGGGCGCCGACTTCTCACCGAGGCGCCTCGCGAGGGGCTCCGCGGAATCGCGCGCCGACCGCGCGGCGATCTCTCCGGCGTACCGGGCGGCCACCGCGTCGACGAGGTTGCTGAGGACGCCGATGCGCGCGGCGCCGTCCAGGAGGTCCGCGTCCGTCATGCCGGCCACGAGTTCGGCGAGGGATGCGCTGTACCCCGCAGGTGCGAGCTCGGTCACCCGCGAAGCAAGCTCTATGGCCTGCTCGGCGAGGGTGTCGGTGCTCCTTTGCATGCCGCCATTCTGACAGCACCCTCCGACATCGAGCTGACGGAAACAGCAGATCGAAGGGCGCTTTCCTCACTCCACCCCGAAGCCTCGTGACGGGTTTCGAGACGCGCCTGCGGCGCTCCTCAACCACCGGAGGATGCGCCGGATGCGCATCCTCCCTCGTACCCCGATCAACCGACTTCTTCACTCCTTCGCCCGAGGCCGAGGCGAGCGCGGACCCTATCGCCAGGAGCCCCCGTGATCCCAACATTTCGCCCCGCGACGCTCCGTGACGGGTGCCCCTGATGTGTTACGAGCGATCCTCGCGTCGCCCTCGAACGGCTCCCTAACCTGACGGAACTTCGTGCCCCTATCGACCCTGGAGTTCCTGCATGACGCGCCACCTCCGCACCTTCGCCGCCACGGCGACCACTCTCGCCGGTGCCCTCGCGCTGACCGCCTGCAGCGGCAGCGCCGGGGCGTCGACCGGTGAGCGGGTCGACGGCGGGACCATCGTCTACGCCCACCAGCAGGAGCCGGCGTGCGTCTTCGGCGGGTGGATCGAGCAGGCCTACCTCTCCTATCAGGTGCTCGACAACCTCACCTCGCTCGACGAGGACTCGAACGTCGTGCCCTGGCTGGCCGAGGAGTGGGAGACGTCGGAGGACGGCCTCACCTGGACGTTCACGCTGAAGGAGGGCGTCGAGTTCACGGACGGCACCCCGCTGACCGCGGAGGCCGTCGCCTACAACTTCGACCACTGGCTGAACGGCGGCAACAGCACGGCCGCGGTCTGGCTCGGCGGCTACTACGAGTCCGCCGAGGCGCTCGACGAGCTCACGCTGCAGGTGAACCTGTCGCAGCCCTACCCGAACCTCGCGCAGAACCTCACGCAGGCCTACTTCGGCATCCAGTCGCAGGAGGCGCTCGAGACGCGCACCGAGGCGGAGAACTGCGAGCAGCCGATCGGCTCCGGCGCCTTCACGGTCCAGGAGTGGAACCGCGGCCAGAACATCGTGCTCGCCCGGAACGACGACTACACCTCGCCGCCCGCCAACGCGCTGCACGAGGGCCCCGCCTACGTGGAGAAGGTCGACTGGCGCTTCGTGCCGGACGGCACCACGCGCGTCGCGTCGCTGCAGAGCGGCCAGGCGAACGCCATCTACGACGTGCCGGCCGTGCAGTGGGAGACGCTCGACACGTCGGGCTTCCAGCTCGAGAAGTACATCACCCCGGGCAGGCCGCAGCAGATCTCGTTCAACACCTCGCAGGGGCCGTTCACGGACGAGCGGGTGCGGCAGGCGTTCGCCTACGCGCTCGACCGGGAGGAGATCGTCGACACGATAGGCCGGGGCGTCATCCCCTACGAGGGCAACGGCGGCGTGAGCCAGGCGACCCCCGGCTACAGCACCGCCGCGGCCGAGAAGTACTCGTACGATCCGGATGCGGCAGCCGAGCTGCTCGACGCCGCCGGGTGGACCGACGCGGACGGCGACGGCATCCGCGAGAAGGACGGCGCCCCGCTGACCGTCCGGCTGCCCTACGGCGCCGGGTCGATCATCAACGCGGACGGGGCGGCGATCCTGCATGGGGTCAAGGAGCAGGCGGCGGCGTCCGGCTTCGACGTCGAGCTGATCCCGTCCCCGATCAGCGAGTACTTCTCCGGCAAGTACTCGACCGCGGACTCGTACGACCTCAGCGTCGGCTACTGGACGAGCGTCAACGCGGGCATCCTCTGGATCAACTGGCGCCCGAGCACCGAGGAGAACCCCAACTTCAGCAACAGCGCCTTCTACAACGACGACACGCTCGCCGGCTTCATCACGAAGGGCAACTCGGAGACGGACGTCGACGCGCAGAACGCGGCGTACATCGAGGCGCAGGACTACATCGCCGAGCACGCGCTGTCGATCGGGATCTACGACCGGCTGAGCACCCTCGCGGTGTCGCCGCAGCTGAAGGACGTCTGGCAGGAGCACGCACAGGGGGGACCGACGTTCTATGACGCGTACCTCACCAAGTAGCGACGCGACGGCCGCCGTCGCGGCGCCGGGCTCCCCCGCCCGGCGCCCGCGGCGGGGCCTCGCCCTCCTGCGGCAGGTCGCCCGTGCGGTCGGCTCCGCGCTCGTCGTCCTCTGGGGCACGGCGACGGTGGCCTACTTCGCCCAGCTGGCTCTGCCGGGCGACCGGGCGACGATCATCCTCAACATCCGCACCGGGCAGCCGCAGCTGCGGACGCCCGAGGAGCTCGCGCAGATCAACGCGGAGTTCGGGCTCGACCGGCCGCTGCTCGTGCAGTACCTCGACTACCTGGGCGGCCTGGTCCGCGGCGACTTCGGGATCTCCTACCAGCAGTTCCGGCCCGTCGCCGAGGTGATCGGGGAGCAGCTCGGCTCGACGGTGGTCCTGTCGCTGACCGCGATCCTCTTCTCCTGGATCCTCATGGTCGCCTGGGTCGCGCTGACCGCCGGCCGCGGACCGCGGGTGTCCGCGCTCGGCTCGCTCGCCGACGTCGTGGTGGCGGGGCTGCCCGCCTACTGGCTCGGCATTCTCCTGCTGCTCGTCTTCGCGCTCGGCCTGCGCTGGTTCCCGGTGATGGGCGGCACCGGCGTGGAGGGGCTGATCCTGCCGGCGCTGACCCTCGCGATCCCACTGGCCGGCTTCCTCAGCCAGAGCACGCGCGCCGAGTTCGAGCGGGCGCTCGAGCAGCCGTTCGTGCTCAGCGCCCGGATGCGCGGAATGGGCGACTGGGGTGTCCGGCTGCGGCACGTGCTCCGGCACGCGGCGCTCCCCGCCGTCACCCTGTCGGGCTGGGCGCTCGGCGCGACCCTCTCCGGCGCGGTGATCGTGGAGTCGATCTTCTCCCGTCCCGGGATCGGATCGGTGCTCGTCGCCGCGGTCAACTCCCACGACCTCCCGGTCGTGGTCGGCATCGTCACGCTGGTCGCCGTCTTCTACGTCGCCGCGAACCTGCTCGTCGACCTCGCCTACACGCTCCTCGACCCGAGATTGAAGGCCGCCTCGTGACCGCCCTCCGTCCCACCTCCCCGGCGACGCCGCTCGCCGTTCCGCTCGCCCAGCGGCCGTGGGGGCTCTACCTCGCCCTCGCGTTCGTCGCGGTCCTCGCGGTCGCGGCGATCGCGCCCGGCCTCCTCGCCACCGCCGATCCCTACGCCTTGAACTACGGAGCCTCGCTGCAGGCGCCGTCGTGGGCGCACTGGTTCGGCACCGACGAGTCGGGCCGCGACCTCTACAGCCGTGTCGTTCACGGCACCGGCACCTCCCTCCTCATCGGGCTCGGCGCCGCAGGCGTCGGCATCGCGCTCGCGCTCGTCCTCGGCGGCATCGCCGCGCTGGCCCCGCGCTGGATCGCGGTGCCCGTCGACCGGTTCCTCGAAGTGCTGTTCGCGTTCCCGGCGCTGCTGCTCGCCCTCCTGCTCATCGCGATCACCGGCCCGTCCGCGGGCACCGCCATCTTCGCCGTCGGCCTCGGCACCGCCCCCGGCTACGCGCGCATGGTCCGCGGCCAGATCCTCGCCGCGAAGGGCTCGGCCTACGTCGAGGCCGCGACCGCCCTCGGCCACTCCCGGGGCCGGATCGTCCGCGCGCACATCCTGCCGAACGCCCTGCGTCCGCTGGTGGCGGTGTTCGCGCTGTCGGTCGGCCAGTCCATCGTGTGGGCGTCGAGCCTGTCCTTCCTCGGCCTCGGCGTCGCCCCGCCGTCGCCGGAGTGGGGAGCGATGCTCGACGCCGGCCGCGCCTACGTCACGGTCGCCGGCTGGCTGATCCTCGTGCCCGGCTTCGTGATCGTCGCCGTCGCCCTCGCCGCCACCACTCTCGGCCGGCACCTGCAGGCCCACCTCGAGAAGGAGGAGCAGCGATGACCCTCGCCGAATCGCTCGAACGCCCCGCGACCGCGACGGCCGCCCCTACAGCGGCACCTCGGCTGCGCGTCGAGAACCTGCGCGCCGGCTTCCTCAGCCGCGGCGTGCGCCGCGACGTGGTCGCCGGTGTCTCGTTCACCCTCGCGCCCGGCGAGTGCGTCGCGATCGTCGGCGAGTCCGGCTCGGGCAAGAGCGTCACCGCCCGCTCCCTCGTCGGTCTCGCCGGACGGCACGCGGTGGTCGACGCCGATGTGCTCGAGGTGCACGGCCAGGACGTCCGCGCCTACGCCGCGGCACAGTGGCGGCGCGTGCGCGGCCGCGACGTCGGGTTCATCCTGCAGGACGCCCTCGTCTCCCTCGATCCGCTCCGACCAGTCGGCGCGGAGATCGCGGAGCCGCTGCGGCTGCACCGCTGGGGTGCCCCCGGCACGCGCGCCGCACGGGTGATCGAGCTGCTCACCCGCGTCGGGGTCCCCGCGCCGCACGTGCGCGCCAAGCAGCGGCCCGGCCAGCTCTCCGGCGGCCTCCGCCAGCGCGCCCTCATCGCCTCGGCGATCGCTCTCGACCCCGACATCGTGGTGGCCGACGAGCCCACCACCGCGCTCGACGTCACGGTTCAGGCGCAGGTGCTCGCCGAGCTGGAGGCGATGAAAGAGCGCGGCAAGTCCGTCATCCTCATCAGCCACGACCTCTCGGTGGTCGCGCGCCTCGCCGACCAGATCCTGGTCATGCGCGGCGGCGAGGTGGTCGAGCAGGGCACGGCACGCGAGGTGCTCGCCTCGCCGAGTCACCCCTACACCCGCGCGCTCATCGCGGCGGTTCCCGGCGAGCACACGCGCGGGCGCCCCCTCAGCCCCTCGTCCCCGGCGCTTCCGGCGGCGTTCCCGCTCGCCGCGGCCGGCGCTCCCCCGGTGCTCGAAGCGAGCGGCCTGGTCAAGCGCTTCTCCGGCCCGGACGGCAGCACCACCCTCGCCGTCGACGACGTGTCCTTCACCCTCGAGGCGGGCACGACGCTCGGCATCGTCGGGGAGTCGGGCTCGGGCAAGAGCACCACCGCGCGGCTCGCGCTCGGCCTCGAGTCCCTCGACGCCGGCGTCGTCCGCCTGCTCGGCGAGGAGTGGTCGTCGCTGCCGGAGCGGAAGCGCCGGAGGCTGCGCCCGCGCATCTCGGCGGTCTATCAGGACCCGCTGAGCTCGTTCGACCCGCGCTGGAACGTGGAGCGCATCCTGCTCGACGCCCTGCCGCGCGGCGAGTTCCGGACGGCCACGTCGCGGCGCGCCCGCATCCTCGAGCTGCTCGACCTGGTCGGGCTGCCTCAGGAGGTGCTGGGCCGCTTCCCGCTGCGGCTCTCCGGCGGGCAGCGGCAGCGCGTCGCGATCGCCCGGGCGCTCGCACCGCGGCCCTCGGTCATCGTGCTCGACGAGGCGGTCTCCGCGCTCGACGTCACGATCCAGGCGCAGATCCTCGACCTGCTCGTCGCGCTGCAGCGCTCCTCCGGCCTCAGCTACCTCTTCATCTCGCACGACCTCGGCGTCATCAGCCACCTCAGCGACCGCGTCCTCGTCATGAAGGACGGCGTCGCGGTCGAGGAGGGCACGCCCGACGACATCTTCCGGCGCCCGCGGCATCCGTACACGCGGCAGCTGATCGCCGCGATCCCCGAGTTCAACCCCTCCTCCCTGACCGACTGACGAAGGACACCGACCATGACCGAGCCCAAGCAGCTGTTCCTCAACCTGTTCGAGATGGCCTGCGTCAGCCACATCACGCACGGCCTGTGGCCGCTGCCCGAGAACAACCGGCACCGCTTCGCCGACCTCGACTACTGGGTGGAGCTCGCCCAGATCCTCGAGCACGGCGGCTTCGACGGCGTCTTCCTCGCCGACGTGATCGGCGCGTACGACGTGTTCCGCGGCGGGCCGGAGACCGCGCTGCGCGAGGGGCTGCAGAGCCCCAACATCGACCCGCTGCTCGTCATCCCCGCGATGGCCGCCGTGACGAAGCGCCTCGGCTTCGGCGTGACCTTCTCGACCACGTACGAGCCGCCGTTCGCGTTCGCGCGCCGCATGTCGACCCTCGATCACCTCACCAAGGGGCGCGTCGGGTGGAACGTCGTCACCTCGTACCTGCCCAACGCGGCGCGCAACTTCGGCCTCGACGGGGAGATCCCGCACGACCTCCGCTACGCCTACGCGGACGAGTACCTCGACGTGCTCTACAAGCTGTGGGAGGGCTCGTGGGACGACGACGCGATCGTCGCCGACCGCGAGCGGAAGGTCTACACCGACCCGGCGAAGGTCCGGTACATCGACCACGTCGGCGAGCGGCACCGCGTCGCCGGACCGCACATCGTGCATCCGTCGCCGCAGCGCACGCCGGTGATCTTCCAGGCGACCGGCTCCCCCGCCGGCATCGAATTCGCCGGCCGGCACGCCGAGGCGGTGTTCACGGGAGGACGCACCTCCGAGGAGTTCCGCCGCAACGCGGCCACGATGCGCGCCGCCGCGGTGCGCCACGGCCGGCAGGAGGACGACATCAAGTTCATCGCGATGGCGGGCGTCGTCGTCGGCCGCACCGAGGAGGAGGCCGAGGACAAGTGGCGCCTCTACCAGCGGAACGCGAGCGTCGACGGCATCCTCGCCCACTCGAGCCTGCCGGTGGACCTCACCGCGTTCCCGCGGGACATCCCCGTGCGTGAGGCGCTGCGCCGCGCCGACGTGCCGCACGCGGCGGTCCCCTTCCTCCCCCTCGACAAGACGGTCGGGCAGGCGCTCGACTTCGTCACGGGCACCTTCCGCGACCGCTTCACGGTGGTCGGCACGCCGAAGACGGTGGCGGACGCGATCGAGCGCTGGCTCGACGAGGACGGCCTCGACGGCATCAACCTGCGGCAGTACCACTCGTTCGACACGGCGCGCGACTTCGCGGAGCTCGTCGTGCCCGAGCTGCGCAAGCGCGGCCGGCTGCCGCAGGAGGGCGAGCACCCGGGCACGCTGCGCGAGCGGCTGTTCGGGGGCGGACGCTCCCGGCTGCCCGAGCGGCACATCGGAGCGCGCTACCGCGGCGGCGAGAACCTCGGATCGCCGGTGGACCGGCTCGACCTGGTGGGAGCCGGCGATGTCGCCTCTTTCTGACACCGCAGCGCTGCCCTCGGCGCCGCTCGCGACCGTGCCGAGCGTCGGCCGGGCGCCGGAGGCGATCGAGCCGGTCGGCGGCCGGGTCCTCACCGTGGTCGGAGTGAGCGGATCGCCGACCGCCCCGTCGAAGACGTCCGTGCTCGTCGGCGAGGTGGTGAGCTCGTTCGCGGGCAGCCTCGGCGGGCGCGGCTCGGTGATCGAGCTGGCCCCGCTCCTGTCCGAGCTCGCCGCGGGCGCGCACCGGCATGAGCTCGGCGAGAACGCCCGGCAGGCGCTCGACGCGGTGGAGGCCGCCGACGTGATCGTCGCCGGCTCCCCCGCCTACCGCGCGACCTACACCGGGCTGTTCAAGCTGTTCTTCGACCACATCGGCCAGTACGCGCTCGTCGACAAGCCCGTCGTGCTCACCGCGACGGGCGGCAGCGACCGGCACGCGCTGCTCGTCGAGCACCAGATGCGGCCGCTGTTCGGGTTCTTCCAGGCGCTCACGCTGCCGCTCGGCATCTTCGCGACGTCCGAGGACCTCGCCGGCTACGAGCTGCGGTCGGCGGACGTCCGCGACCGCATCGACGTGTCGGTGCGGCGCACGCTGCCGCTGATCCTGTCGCACCTCGGAGTCGGCAGCGGCGGGCTGCGGCAGGACTTCGGGCGGCCCGACGCCTTCTAGTCCGGGGCGTCGGCCCGATCCGCGCGGCGGCCGCCGCCCGGGCCCCGGGCCGTGCGCAGTGCCGGGATGCGGCGGCTGAGCCACGGCTCGGTGCTCCGCTCCGTGCGCTCCAGGTCGAGCTGCGCGATGACGTGGTCGAGCGCGGCGAGCACCGAGCCGTGCAGCATCCACAGCTCGGTCTGCTCCCGCGGATCGACGTCGAGCAGCATCAGCTCGGTCAGCACGGCGCGCGTCTCCCGCACGATCTCGAGGGTGCGCTCGAGCAGGTCGTCCGCCCGGTTCGCGCCGCGCCGGCCGTACTCGGCGTCGACCAGGTCGCCGAAGGCGCGGAGGCCGTCCGCCACGTCGTCGAGCACCACCGCGAACGCGCGGCTCAGCTCCGCCTCCGACGGGTCGGGCTCGCGCTCCCCCTCGCCCGGCACCTGGCGTCCGATCGCGATGATCAGCGCCCGCTCCGCGGCCAGGGAGCGGTCGAGGCGGTCGACGGCCGCCTCGAGGCCCGGATGGACGGTCGCGGTGGCGAGTGCGCGCGGATTGAGGCGCCGGCTCTCCCGCACCGTCGCGACGGCCGCTGAGGCCGCGTCGATCTCGTCCTCGATGTGCTCGGTCCAGTCGAGCCAGGCGCGCACCTCCTCGGGGTGCGGCGGCCGGTGCCCGAGGGTGAGGGCGACCTCGTCCATGAGCGCGGCCTGCGAGCGCGTCACCCGGCGGACCGCCTCACTCGCCTGCGCGTTGGGGATCGCGACCGGCACGAGGAGGCTGAACGCGATGCCGACGACCGTGCCGATGAGCGTGTTGGCCACCCGCACCTCGCCGGCGATGCCCGGTGCCGACACGGCGAGGATCAGCATGCCGCTGATGGGCGCCTCGAGCGTCTGGTCGCCGAGACGCAGCAGCTTGGCGAGGATCAGCGAGGCGGCGATGACGATCGCGAGGCTCCACCACGAGAGCCCGATGTAGCTCGTGATGGCGATGGCGACGAGCACGCCGGTGAGCACGGCGCCGACCCGGACGATGCCCATGAGGAGCGTGCCGACGGTGGAGGCCTGCACGACGAGCAGGGCGGTGAGGGGCGCCGTCAGGTCGAGGATGCCGGGGAAGAACGCGTCGGCGACCACGTAGGCGACCGTTGCGGCGATGGTGAGCCGGGCGATCTGCACCACGGCGGGCTGCAGCCGGGCGGGCACCTCCCCCCACGACGTCGGCATGGTGGGCCACACCCACCACAGCAGCTGCCGGAGGTTCCACCGGGGCCGGCCGCGCTCCCGCGTTCGCATACCGGGTCCGCTCCGTCAGGTCAGCCCGGTCAGCACGAGGTCCACGAGGGCCTCGGCGCTCTCCCTCGTCGGCGGGACGCGCACGAGCACCCGGTAGACGAAGGCGCCGAGCAGCACGTCCGCCGCGATCTCGAGGTCAGTGCCCGCGCGCAGCTGCCCGGCATCGACCGCGGCCTGCAGGCGTGCGACGACCCGCTCCCGATCCGGCGCCGCGAGCTCCGCGTACCGCGCACCGGCGGCCTCGTCGTGCTCGGCCGTGGCGGCGGCGAGGGCGCGGACGAGGGCCGCGTTCTCCGAATCCGCCATCCAGAGGCCCATCGAGACGAGCCAGGCGCTGAGGTCGGCACGGATGTCGCCCGTGTCCGCGACGCGCTCGGGGCCGTTCGAGATGGTGCCGTCGGTCAGACCCTCGGCCACGATGTCGGACTTCGACCGCCACCACCGGTAGACCGTCTGCCGCCCGACGCCCGCCCGCTCGGCGATCGCCTCGATGGTGAGCCGGTCGTAGCCGACCTCCTGGAGCAGGTCGGCGACGGCTTCGAGCACCGCGCGGCGGGCACGCTCGCTGCGCGGTCGCCCACGCGGCCGCTCCTCGTCCATTGCCCGACGATATTGCAGACCCGTACGATGCCTCAATACGAGACAACCCATCTCGGAAATCTGCCCTGCGCGCGAAGGAGTGTCCATGCCGGCCGACGTCCTGGTCGTGATCGGAGCCGGCGGGATCGGGGAGGCGGTCGCGCGGCGCTCCGGAGCGGGACGGTCGGTGCTGCTGGCGGACTTCAGCGAGCGGCTCCTCGACCGTGTGGCGGAGTCGCTGCGCGAGGACGGCTTCGACATCACGACCCAGCAGGTCGACGTGTCGCTGCAGGAGTCGGTCGAGGAGCTCGCGCGGACCGCGGGCAAGCTCGGCACCGTCCGCGGAGTGGTCCACACCGCGGGGCTCTCCCCCACGCAGGCCCCGACCGGTGCGATCCTCCGCGTCGATCTCGCCGGGGTCGCCTTCACCCTCGACGCCTTCGGCAGGGTGATCGCGTCGGGCGGCGCCGGCGTCGTGATCGCCAGCGTCGCGGGGACGATGGCCGCCGGCCGGCTGCCCGCCGAGCACGAGGACGCGCTCGCGACGGCCCCTGCGGGCGAGCTCCTCGAACTGCCGTTCCTGCAGAGCAGCGCGGTGCCGAGCCCCGGGCTCGCGTACGCGATCTCGAAGCGCGCGAACCAGCTCCGGGTGCAGACAGCGAGCCTCGTCTGGGGCGCTCGCGGCGCCCGCATCAACAGCGTCAGCCCGGGCATCATCTCGACGCCGATGGGCCAGCAGGAGCTCGACGGAGAGTCGGGCCCGCGGATGCGGGCCCTGGTCGACGGCTCCGCGACCAAGCGACTCGGCACCCCGGGTGAGATCGCGAACGCGGTCGCGTTCCTGCTCGGCCCCGACTCCACCTTCATCACCGGGGCGGACCTGCTGGTCGACGGAGGCGCCCTCGCCGGCGTCCGGACCGGCGAGATCGAGGCGACGACGAGGGCGTAGGCCGCCTCAGCTCGCGGCGTCCATCGTCCGCGGCAGGACCGTGAGCACGCGCATGATGTGGTCGCGGAACTCGTTCATGAAGCCCGCGAGGAACAGCGCGGTGCTCTCGACCGTCACCTCGCCGTCGTCCCGGAACACCTCCGGCGAGTAGTGGATGTACGCCTCGGGCGCCGTCATCTGCCGGGCGTTGCAGAAGCTCAGCACGCCGCGGAGGCTCTGCTGGGCGACCGCCGTGCCGATCTGGCCGATGGAGGCGCCGATGACGGCGGCCGGGATGTGGTCGAACGAGTTCTGCCCCCAGGGCCGGGACGCCCAGTCGATCGCGTTCTTCAGCGCGCCGGGGATCGACCGGTTGTACTCCGGCGTGATGAAGAGCACGGCGTCGGAGGCCGCGATGGCGTCCTTCAGGGCCATCGCCTCCGGCGGGAAGGCGGCGTCGTAGTCGGGCGAGTAGAGCGGCAGGTCGCCGATGGGGATCTCGGTGAACTCCAGCTCCTCCGGCGCCAGGCGGATGAGCGCCCGCGAGAGGATCCGGTTGATGGACTTCGAGTAGAGGCTGCCGACGAAGTAGCCGACCTTGTACGTGGCCATTCCCGCTCCCTGGGATCGGTGGTGCCCATGCGGTCGCATGCGACAGGGGCACGCTACGACCGCCGCCGGGGAAAGGGCAGGGACTTGCCATCGAGCGGACGGCCCGACAAGAGTGCCCCGGGCGGGTGGTTGACTGAGCGCATGTCGCAGGGTCGAGGCGTCCCCCGCCTGCCGCCCATCCCGGCACCCGGGCTCGGACGCACGCGCGTCGCCATCGGCCTCGCGCTGGCCGCGCTGGTGCCACCGTCGCTCGAGCTCGTGCTGCTCGCCGTGCCGGAGGCCAGCCTCGCCACGGCAGCACTCGTGCAGGTCGCGGGCGCCGTGCTCGTCGCCGTGGTCGGCGGGCTCGTCCCCGCGCTGGTCGCCGCCGTGCTCGCGACCCTGCTCCTCAACTACTTCCGCACGGAGCCGACCGGGACCCTGCTCGTCGCGGACGCCCACGCGCTGATCGCGCTGGTGCTCTACGTCGCGGTCGCCGGAACGGTGGCGCTCGTCGTCGATGTGTCCGCCCGCCGGTACGCGAAGGCGAAGCGGGCGGGCGCGGAGGCGGCCGCGCTCCGCGAGCTGGCGCTGACGGCCGTCGCCGCGGAGGACCCGGTGCAGGCTCTGCTCGACCAGGCTCGGGAGGTGCTCCGCCTCGACGGCGTGGGCCTCTTCGTCCGTTCCGCTCCGTCGAGCAGCGACGACGGCTGGACGCTCGCCGCCTCCGCCGGCGCCGCACCCGCGACGCCGTCCGCCGGCACGACGATCTCGCAGGTCGACGCGGACACCCTCCTGGCGCTCGCCGGGCGGCCCCTTCCCCCAGGAGAGACGCGGCTGCTCGGAGCGTTCGCGGCGCAGGTCACGGCGGCCCGGACGCGCCAGCGCCTCGCCGCGACGGAGCGGGAGAACCGGCAGCTCGCGGAGGACAACCGGATGCGCACCTCGATCCTGCGGGCCGTCAGCCACGACCTGCGGACACCGCTCGCGGGCATCCGCTTATCCGTCGACGGGCTGCTGCAGCCGGGTGCCGACTTCACGGAGGGTGAGCGCCGCGAGCTCCTCGCCACCACCAGCGAGTACGCCGACCGGCTCACCGGGCTCGTCGAGAACCTGCTCGACATGTCCCGCATCTCGAGCGACGCCGTGCGCCCCTCCTCGGTCGAGGTGGAGTGGGCGGCGGTCGTGGCCCGCGCCCTCGCCGGGATACCCGCCGGCTCCGTCGCCGTCGAGCTCGGCGGCGGCGACGCGGTTCTCGCCGACCCGGGCCTCGCCGAGCGGGTCGTCGCGAACCTGGCCGAGAACGCCGTGCGGCACGCCCCGGGGGCGCGGATCGTCGTGCGCTCCGCGGTCGTGCCGGCACCGGAGGGGACGGCGACCGGCGAGCTGCGCGTGATCGACACGGGCGGGGCGCCGCTCCCCGCCGATCTCGAGGACCTCTTCCGGCCGTTCCAGCGGAGGACCGACTCGGGCGCCCCGGCCGGGGTCGGGCTCGGGCTCGCCGTCGCGCGCGGCCTCGCCGAGGCGATGGGCGGCACCCTCGTCGCGGAGCGCACCCCCGGTGGCGGGCTCACGATGGTGCTGCGCCTGCCCCTCGCGGAGGCGGTCCGGGCCGCAGCATCCGGGAAGTCGGCCGGCGCATGACGACGCTGCTGGTCGTCGAGGACGAGCGCCCGTTCCTGCGCGCGCTGCAGCTCACGCTGCAGGCGCACGGCTACACCGTCGTGACCGCGGTCACCGCGAGCGCTGCCCTGGCGACGACGGCCGAGCAGCCGGTCGACGGCGTCATCCTGGATCTCGGGCTGCCGGACCTCGACGGCCAGGAGCTCCTCCGCCGCCTCCGCTCGCGCACCAGCACCACGCCGATCCTGGTCCTCTCGGCCCGCCACGGCGCCGACCAGAAGGTGCAGGCGCTCGACTCGGGGGCCGACGACTACGTGGAGAAGCCGTTCGGGCTCGACGAGCTGCTCGCCCGGCTGCGCGCGATGCTCCGGCGGGCGCCGGCCTCGGGAGACGTGCAGAGCCTCGAGACGGACGCGTTCTCCCTCGACTTCGCCGCGCGCCGGGCGACGCGGGACGGGCGGGACGTGCGGCTGACGCCGACCGAGTGGAAGATCCTGCAGGTCCTCGCCCGCAGCGCCGGCCGCCTGGTGCCGCACCGCGACGCGCTCACCGAGGTGTGGGGGCCGGCGTACGCCGACGACACGCAGTATCTGCGCGTCTACATCGCCCAGCTCCGGCGGAAGCTCGAGCCGGACCCGGGCAGCCCCCGGCACCTCGTCACCGAGGCCGGGGGCTACCGGCTGGACGCGTAGGCGCCGATCAGGACACGTGCACCCAGGGGCGGCGGGTGACATCCGGCTCCGCCTCGCGGAGCACCTCGCGCGTCACGGGCGCGATCTCGCCCTCGCCGAGCACGAGGAACCGCAGGAAGTTCTGCAGCGGGTTCCCCTCCGTCCACCGGAAGTAGATGTGCGGCATCAGTCCGGTCACGTCGCGGATGTGCAGCAGCACCGACGCGATCGTGTTGGGGACGACCGGGCCGTGCACGACGAGGATCCGGCAGCCGTAGCGCTCCACGCCGCGCACCTCGAGCTCGGTCTCGAAGTCCGACGAGTCGCCGACCTCGACCTCGAGGAACAGCACGTCGTCGCCCACCGGCAGGTGGCCGAGGTCGCGCGCGGCGGCCAGCTTCTTCCGGTAGGCCTCCGCGGTGACCCTGCGCGGCTCGTGGGCGATGATCTGGATCGGCCCGTCCTCGCTCGCGCTCACGAACTCGACAGCCCGCTCGTCGAGGCGCACCTGGGTCGCGTGCAGCTCGAAGGATCGGCGGGTCCGCGACACGAAGCCGACGACGATGATCGCGAGGACGAACACGGCGGCGATGCGGATGCCGTCGGGGCGCTCGATGATGTTCGCCGCCGTGGTGTAGAGGAACACCGCGGTGATCGCCGCGAACCCGATCGTCGCCGCCTTCTGGCGGCGTCGCAGCGCGGAGAGCGTGACCGCCACCGCGGCTGAGGTGATCAGCACGAGCACGCCGGTCGCGTAGGCGCCGCCCTGTGCGTCCACGTCGGCGTCGAAGAGCATGGTGATGAGCACCGCGACGGCGGCGAACACGAGCACCAGGGGCCGCTTGGCCCGCGTCCACTGGGGCGCCATCCCGTAGCGGGGCAGGTACCGCGGCACGAGGTTGAGCAGGCCCGCCAGGGCGGAGGCGCCGGCGAACCAGAGGATCGTGATCGTGCTGATGTCGTAGACGGTGCCGAAGCCGAGGCCGAGGTACTCGTGGGCGAGGTAGGCGAGCGCGCGGCCGTTCGCCTCTCCCCCCTCCTGGAACTCCGCGGCCGGGATGAGGACCACGGTCGTGAAGCTCGAGGTGAGGAGGAATCCGCTCATGATGAGCGCGGCCGTGGTGAGCAGGCGGCGGGCGCCGCGGATCCTGCCCGCCGGGCGCTCCTCCGGGTCGCCCTCGTCGCCGCGGATCTGGGGCATCACCGCGACGCCGGTCTCGAATCCGGAGAGCCCCAGCGCGAGCTTCGGGAAGACGAGCAGCGCGACCGCGACCGCCATCAGCGGGTTGCCGTGCGAGAGCCACATGGCGTCCCACCAGTGCGCCGTCGCGACGGGCTGCGCGAACGCCGCCCCGAGGGTGACGACGACGACGATCGCGTTGAGCGCGAGGAACACGCCGACCACCGCCACGGCGACGCCGACCGCCTCCCGGAAGCCGCGCAGGAACACTGCGGAGAGCGCGCCGAGCAGGACGATCGTGATCGCCACGTGCTGCCCCTCGAGCCAGCCGGGGAACAGCGGGTTCTCGATGAGGTGGGCCGTCGCGTCGGCGGCGGACAGCGTCATCGTGATCATGAAGTCGGTGGCGGCGAAGCCGAGCAGCACGAGCACGAACAGCTTCCCGCGCCAGCCGGGGAGCAGCTTCTCGAGCATGGCGATCGAGCCGGACCCGTGCGGGCTCTCCGAGGCGACCCTCCGGTAGACCGGGAGGGCTCCGAACAGCGTCACGAGGACGAGGATCAGGGTGGCGAGAGGCGACAGAAAGCCGGCGGCGAGCGCGGCGATCGCGGGCTGGTAGCCGAGGGTCGAGAAGTAGTCGACGCCGGTGAGGCACATGACCTGCCACCAGGAGCTCTTCGTCTCCTCGCGCGCCGGCGTCCCGTGCGGGGCGAGCGCGAGCCCGCTCGCGGCCGGCAGGTCCTCGAGCAGCCAGCCGCGGAAGCGCCGGACCGATCTCCTCCTCCGCACAGGCGCTTCGAGGGGAGGACGACTGAGAGTGGTCATGCAGGAGGGCCGTTTTCTCGCTCGGGGGACGTGGACCCGAGCGAAGCTAGTCGCGCCCTTCCGCGGCGAAGCGCTTCTTGATGCCTTCTTGATGTCCCGCCGGTGACCGCGCAACGGCGCCGGTCAGCGGCCCCGAGTGGACGCGCGCACGACGAGCTCCGGCTGGAACACCGTGCGCCGGGGGATGAGGTCCGGGTCCGCCGTCTCCTCGAGCAGGACCCGCAGCGCGGTCTGCCCGATCGCCCGGCTCGGCTGGCGCAGGGAGGACAGCGGCACGGCGGCGGCGCCGGCGAAGGCGATGTCGTCGAAGCCGATGAGCGCGATCTCGTCCGGCACGAGCAGCGCCCCGTCGACGATGAGCGACTGCAGCAGCCCGAGCGCGAGCAGGTCGCTGGCCGCGAAGAGGGCGTCGGGCCAGTCGCGGCGCGGCCGCTCGAGGATGCGCCGACCGGCCCGCACGCCCTCCTCCACGGTCAGCGCGCCGGTCGCGACGACTTCGATGTCGACACGCTCGGTGCTCCCCTCGGCCGCGGCTCGCGCTCCGGCGAGCCGGTCGACGACCTGGCGCATCCCGAACGGCCCGCCGACGAACGCGATCCGCCGCCGCCCGACCGCGATGAGGTGCTCGACGGCCATCCGCCCGCCCGCCACGCTGTCGACCGAGACCGAGCTGAAGCGGCCGTCGCCGTTGATGCGGTCGACGAGCACCGAGCGGATGCCGCGCTCGCGCAGCCGCTCGAGCCGGGCCGTGATGTCGCCGTAGGGCGAGATGAGGACACCGCGGACGCGCTGCTCGGCGAAGAGGTCGAGGTACATCCCCTCCCGGGCCGCGTCCTCGTCGGTGTTGCCGTAGAGGATCGCGATGCCGTGCCGGGACGCCTCATCCTCGGCGCCACGGACGACCTCGCCGAAGAACGGGTTCTGGCCGTCGAGGACGACGAAGCCGACCGTCGAGCTGACGCCGGCGCGCAGCTGGCGGGCCGCGTCGTTGCGCACGTACCCGAGCTGCTCGATCGCTCGGTTGACCCGGCTGACGGAGTCGGCGGAGACCTCCTGCGGCCGGTTGAGCACGTTCGAGACGGTGCCCACCGAGACGCCGGCCACCCGGGCCACATCGCGGATGCTCGTCGTCGCAGGCACGAGATCATCCCTTCGACAAGCCGGCCCTGGCTGGGTGGCACGACCATACCAACGATTTGAAACGAATCAAATGAATCGTCTTGACCCCGACCGGGGGCCTCAGTAAGGTGGCCGCTGAACGAGACCTGAATCGATTCAGGTACGGACCGTTTCCCCCTCGACGGAGAGGCCATATGGACGCCGAGCGCTTCCCTCCCGACGCTCCCCCGGCTCTCGAGCTCGAGAAGGTGGTGAAGTCGTTCGGCCCGGTCGTCGCTCTCCGGTCCGGCACCCTGACTCTTCGTCAGGGCTCGATCCACGCCCTGATCGGCGAGAACGGCGCGGGCAAGTCGACCCTCGTCAAGATCATCGCCGGGCTGTACCGGCGGGACGCGGGCGAGTTCCGCCTCCGCGGCGAGCCGGTGGACTTCACGAGCACCGCGCAGTCGAAGGCCGCGGGCATCGCGGTCATCTACCAGGAGCCCACGCTCTTCCCGGATCTCTCGGTGACCGAGAACATCTTCATGGGCCGGCAGCTCACCAAGCGGTTCGGCCAGATCGACCGCAAGGCGATGCGCGAGGAGGCACGGGCCATCTTCGCCCGCCTCGGCGTCCGGCTCGATCCCGACCGGCTGACCGAGGGTCTCTCCATCGCCGATCAGCAGATCATCGAGATCGCGAAGGCCATCTCGCTCGACGCACGGGTGCTGATCATGGACGAGCCCACCGCGGCGCTCAGCGGCGTCGAGGTCGACCGCCTGTTCGCGGTCGCCCGGAGCCTGCGGGACGAGGGCCGGGCGCTCCTCTTCATCTCGCACCGCTTCGACGAGGTGTTCGCCCTCTGCGACACCGTCACCGTGATGCGCGACGGCAGCTACATCAGCACGACGCCGATCGCCGAGACGACGATCGAGGAGCTCGTGCGCCAGATGGTCGGCCGCGACGTCGCCGACCTCTTCCCCAAGCTCGAGGCCGAGATCGGCGAGGAGATCCTCACGGTGCAGGGCCTGACCCGCGCCGGCCTGTTCTCCGACATCTCCTTCAGCGTCCGGTCCGGCGAGATCCTCGGCCTCGCCGGACTCGTCGGCGCCGGCCGGAGCGAGGTCGTGCGCGCCGTCTTCGGCGTCGACCCCTACGACTCGGGCACCGTGCGGCTCGAGGGGAGACCGCTCCCGAAGGGCGACCCGCGCACGGCGATGCGCCGCGGCCTCGCGCTCGTGCCGGAGGACCGCCGCAAGCAGGGCCTCGTGCTCGACAGCTCCGTCGCCCGCAACATCACCCTCGCGATCCGCTCGGGCCTCACGCGGGCCGGCCTCCTCACGACCGGCGCGGAGAATCGGTCGGCGCAGGTCTGGGCGAGCCGCCTCGAGGTGAAGACCGCGTTCCTCGACGCCGAGGCCGGCACCCTGAGCGGCGGCAACCAGCAGAAGGTGGTGCTCGGAAAGTGGCTCGCGACCGAGCCGAAGGTGCTCATCGTCGACGAGCCCACCCGCGGCATCGACGTCGGCACCAAGTCCGAGGTGCACCGGCTGCTCTCCGAGCTCGCGCAGCGCGGCCTCGCGATCATCATGATCTCGTCGGAGCTGCCCGAGGTGCTCGGGATGGCGGACCGCGTGCTCGTCATGCGTGAGGGCCGCATCACCGGCGAGTTCGACCGCGGCGCGGCCACTCCGGAAGCAGTCATGTTCGCGGCCACGCACGAGCCGGAGCCGGTCCGATGAGCGCCCTCTCCGCCGGCGGCACCGTGCCGCGCGTCCTCGGCTCCTTCCTCAAGGCGCGCGAGACCGGCATCCTGATCGCCCTCGTCCTCATCGTCGTCGTGGCGACCGCGCGGAACCCGAGCTTCCTGTTCTCCTCGGACGGCTACCGCGACCTGCTGCTCACCCCGTCGCTGCTGCTGCTCGTGGCGGTGGGCCAGGCGATCGTCATCATCACCCGGAACGTCGACCTCTCGGTCGGTTCCGTGCTCGGGCTGACCGCCTATCTGACCGGGCGGCTCTTCATCGACGTCCCCGGCATCCCGTCGGTCGCGGTGTTCGCCGCGGGCATCCTGCTCGGCGGTGTCCTGGGCCTGATCAACGGCGCCCTCGTGGCGTTCGCCAAGGTGCCGGCGCTCGTCATCACCCTCGGCACCCTCTACGCGTACCGCGGCATCAACGTCATGTGGACGGGCAGCGACCGCATCAACGCCTCCGACCTGCCCGCCGACTTCCGAGGCCTCGGCACCGGGCAGCTGCTGTCGGTGCCGATCCTCACGATCCTCGCCGTCGTCGTTCTCGTCGCCGCGGCCTGGTACCTGCGCAACCGGCGGGGCGGCCGGGAGTTCTACGCGATCGGCTCCGACCCGGCCGCCGCGCACCTCTACGGCCTGAAGGTGACCCAGCGCACGCTCGTCGCCTTCGTCGTCTCCGGGGCACTGGCCGGCCTCGCCGGCGTGCTCTACGCGGCCCGGTACGGCACGGTGAGCTCACAGGCCGGCAGCGGCTGGGAGCTCCAGGCCATCGGCGCCGCCGTGATCGGCGGAGTCGCGATCTCGGGCGGCGTCGGCACCCTCTGGGGCGCGGCGATCGGCGCGTTCCTGCTGCTCACGATCAACCGCGCCCTGCCGATCCTCGGCATCGAGGACTTCTGGCAGCGGGCCGTCGTCGGCGCGCTCATCCTCGGCGCCATCGTGCTCGACCGGCTGCTCGCGCTGCGGCAGTCGCGCCGCCTGCTGGAAGCGAAGGACACGGAATGAGCGAGACCGCTGTGAGCGCCGGCGCCCGCCCCGCGCGCACCTACCGCGACCACGCGCACCCCCTGTGGCGGCGGATCCTCGTGAACCGCGAGGCCGCCGTGATCGCGCTGCTGCTGATCGTGATCGGCGTCTCGCTCGCTTCGGTGCCGAACTTCGACAGCCCGCTGACGGTCACGTTCCTGCTGCGGGAGCTCGCGCCGATCCTCCTCATCGCGCTGCCGATGACGCTCATCATCATCACCGAGGAGATCGACCTCTCCGTGGCGAGCGTCGTCGGCCTGACCAGCGTGGTGACCGGCATCCTCACCCAGGCGGGATGGCCGTTCCCGGTCGCCGCACTCGTCGCGATCCTCGTCGGCGCGGTCGCCGGCACCTTCAACGGCTTCCTCGTCACGGTGGTCGGCCTCCCCTCGCTCGCCGTCACGATCGGCACGCTCGCGCTGTTCCGAGGGATCGCCGTCGGCCTGCTCGGCACCACCGCGATCACCGACTTCCCCGAGTTCTGGACCGACCTCGCCCGCGAGAACATCCCCGGCACCCCGATCCCCGGCGTGATGATCGTGTTCGCGGTGCTCGCGATCGCGTTCGCGGTGCTGCTGCACCTCACGCCCTTCGGCCGGTCTCTCTACGCGATCGGCCTCAACAAGGAGGCGGCCGCGTTCTCCGGCGTCGCGGTCGGCCGCGCGAAGTTCATCCTCTTCGTGCTGAGCGGAGCGGTGTCCGGTCTCGCCGGCGTCTACTTCACGCTCATCTACAGCAATGCGCGCGGCGACAACGCGACCGGCCTCGAGCTCTCCGTCATCGCCGCCGTGCTGCTCGGCGGGGTGTCGATCTTCGGCGGCCGCGGCGCGATCCACGGCGTCATCGCCGGCGTCCTCCTGATCGGCACGCTCGGCAGCGCGCTGCGCCTCGCGGGCGTCACGTCCGACGTCATCAACGTCATCACCGGGGTGCTGCTCGTGCTCTCGGTGGTGTCCACCAGCTTCCTCGGCTGGGCCCGCAACCGGCGGCTCGCGGCCCTGGGAAGGAGACGGAACAGGGAAGGTCGTGCACCCTGACGCCCTTGCTCCGGCAATCACACCATCCGGTTTGAAAGGAAACAACGATGTTCGTTCATGACCGCAAGCGCCGGCGGCTCGCCGCGCTCGGCGCACTCGCCGTGGGCATCGCCCTCGCCGCAACAGGCTGCTCCGGGGGCGGCGGCGGAGGCACCGGAGGCGGCGACTCCGGCGGAGGCGACTCCGGCGGCGACCTGTCGATCACCTTCCTGCCGAAGAACCTCGGCAACCCGTACTTCGACACCTCGAACGCCGGCGGCGAGGAGGCGATCAAGGAGTTCGGCGGCACCTACCAGGAGGTCGGCCCGACCGAGGCCAGCCCCACGTCCCAGGTGAGCTTCATCCAGACGGCCGCGCAGCAGGGCGTCAGCGCCCTCGTCATGTCGGCCAACGACCCCGAGGCGGTCTGCGACGCCATCGACGAGGCCCGCGGCGCGGGCGTCAAGGTGGTCACGTTCGACGCCGACACGAGCCCCGACTGCCGCGACCTCTTCATCCTGCAGGCGAGCAGCGAGGGCGTCGCGAAGGCGCAGGTCGACCTGATCTCGGAGCAGATCGGCGACGAGGGCCAGATCGCGATCCTCTCCGCGTCCGCCAACGCCTCGAACCAGAACGCCTGGATCGAGCTGATGCAGGAGGAGCTCGAGGCGAACCACCCGAACATCGAGCTCGTCGAGGTCGTCTACGGCGACGACGACGACCAGACGTCGTTCGACAAGACGGCGGCGCTGCTGCAGACCTACCCCGACCTCAAGGGCATCGTCTCCCCCACCACCGTGGGCATCGCGGCGGCTGCGCGCTACCTCTCCACCTCGGAGTACAAGGGCCAGGTCGCGCTGACCGGACTCGGCACGCCGAACCAGATGCGCGAGTACGTGAAGGACGGCACGGTCACCGCGTTCGCGCTCTGGAACCCGGCCGACCTCGGCTACCTCGCGGCGTACGCGGCGAAGGCCCTCGTCGACGGCGACATCACCGGCGAGGAAGGCGACACCTTCGAGGCGGGCAAGCTCGGCGAGTTCGAGGTGGGCGCGGACGCGACCGTGCTGCTCGGCGATCCGTTCGTGTTCGACGCGGACAACATCGACGACTTCGACTTCTAGTCGTTCGCCGCAACAGCAGAGGCGCCGAGCCGGCTCGTCCGGCTCGGCGCTTCCGCGTTCCCGGAGCGGAGCGCTACGCGACCGCGCGCACACCCGGCAGGTCGAGCTCGAGCGCATGCTCCCGCACCCGCTCCAGCGCGTGCTCCACAGCGCCGGCCGCCACCGCTGACGCGCCCAGCCGGGAGGGGACGAGGCGCGGGGCGGTCGGGTCGACGCTGGCGGCGAGGAGCTCCCCCGCGCGCCCGATCACGGCGGGCAGCGTCTGGGCCGCCGCGCCGCCGACGACGACCACGTCGACGTCGAGCAGGTCGCCGAGCACGAGGCAGATGCGGGCCAGACGGTCGGCCAGCCGATCCACGATGGCGATCGCCGCCGCGTCGCCCGCCTCCGCCGCCGCCGCCACGTCGGCCTCGCCGAGCCGTCCGGGGTCGAGGAGCGCGAGCTCGCTGCCGGGGGGCAGACTCCCGGAGCGGATCGCCTCGGTCGCCCAGACCCGGGCGAGGCGCGCGAGACCGTCCGGCGAGCCGACGCCCTCGATGCGGTCGAGGAAGCGCATCTCGCCGGCGCCGCCCCGCCGTCCGCGCACGAGCCGGCCGTCGATCATGAGGCCGGCGCCGATGCCCTCGCCGACGAGCATCGCGACGTAGGAGTCGGCGCTCCGCCCGGAGCCCTCCTCGCACGTGCCCTCGGCGATCGCGGCCAGGTTCGCGTCGTTCTCGACGGTCACGAGGGGCGCCGAGCCGGCGAACACCGGCAGGAACCCGGGATTCACCACCGGCCAGAAGCCGTGCACGTCGTACGGCGAGACCCCCTGATCGTCGACGGGTGCGGGCACCGCGACCGTGATCGCGAGCACCTCATCCGGCGCGACCCCGGCGGCCGGAAGCGCCTCGTCGACGAGCCTCCGCGCCAGGCGCAGCCGCGTGTCGGCATCCGCGAGCCGTTCGACGCTCTGCGGGGTGGCGGCCGGAATGTCGATCGCGGTGCGCGCGAGCGTTCCGCCGCGGAGGTCGGCGACCACGGCCGACATGCGGTCGTAGCCGGCGTCCACCCCGACCACCACGGCCGCGCGCTCGCGGAGCGCATAGCGCTTCGCCGGGCGGCCCTTGCGGTAGTCGCCGACAGCGCGTGCGTCACCGAGCTCGGCGAGCCAGCCCTTCCGCACGAGCTCCTCGCAGACGTCGATGACCGTCGAGCGGGTGAGTCCCGTGGCACCGATCGCCTGGGACGCGGTGAACGCCTCCGTTCCCCAGGCGTGCGCGAGCACGCGCCGCGAGTTGATGGCGCGCATCAGCTGCGGGGAGGACGCGACCGGACTGCGACTCACGGGAACCTTGACCTTCCTTCGGACGGGGCGCATCATTTAGGCCACGGACTAAATCTACAGCCTGGATCAATTCCCGTGCTGTGCCGATGTCCAGCAGGGAGACGATGACGTGCCCCACAGCATTCCAGCCCGAACGCGGGTCCGCGTCGCGCTGTCCGCAGGCCTCGCGAGCGCAGCGCTCGCGATGACGGGATGCGCCGGCGTCGCGGGTGCCGGCGGTCCCGCCGAGATCACCTTCCACATGAGCAAGCCCGAGGCGATCCCGTACTTCCGCGACCTCGTGCAGCAGTTCAACACCGACCAGCAGGACGTCCGGGTGACGCTCGACACGGCCTCGAACCTGTCGGCGGGCTTCCTCCGCGGCAACCCGCCGGACGTGGGCCTGCTCAACTACAACATGGAGATGGCGCGCTTCATGGAGCGGGGTGCGCTCTCCGACCTGGCCGACCTCCCCGTCGCCGAGCGGATCCGGCCCGACGTGCAGGAGCTCGTCGACCAGTACGCGACCTATCCCGGCCGCACGAGCGTGCTGCCGTACTCCGTGGCGGCGGCCTCGGTCATCTACAACGTGCAGATCTTCGAGGACAACGGCCTCGAGGTGCCGACCACCTGGGACGAGCTGATCGGGGCCTGCGAGACTCTCCTCGACGCCGGGGTCACGCCGATCTACGCGACCTTCAAGGACCCGTGGACGGTCGCGCAGGGCCCGTTCGACTACACCGTCGGCGGCATGCTCGACGTCGCCGGCTTCTACGAGCAGCTGAACGCGGAGGGCACCGAGGTCGGCCCCGACTCCGCCGTCTCGTTCCAGAAGGACTTCGCCGAGCCGGTCGCCCGGATGAACGAGCTGCTGCTGTACGTGAACGACGACGCCGAGAGCAAGGGCTACGGCGACGGCAACGTCGCCTTCGCGAAGGGCGAGGCCGCCATGTACCTCCAGGGTCCGTGGGCGCTCGGCGAGATCGCGAAGACGTCGCCGGACCTCGAGCTCGGCACCTTCCCGCTCCCCGTGACGGACGACCCCGAGGACCTGAAGGTGCGCGTCAACCTCGACCTCGCGCTGTGGATCCCGGAGGCCGGCACCGACAAGGAGGCCGCGCGCGCGTTCGTCGAGTACCTCACCCAGCAGGACGTGATGGACGACTACAACCGCGAGTTCCTCGGCTTCGGCACCACGGAGGACGCGGCGCCCGCGGAGGACGAGCGCATCCTCGGCATGCAGGAGTTCTACGACGAAGGCAAGTTCTACCAGGGCGCCTCCCGGGCGATCCCCCTCACCATCCCGGTCGACAACTACATCCAGGCCCTCGCCACAGGGGCGGACCCGGAGTCGACGCTCGCCCGGCTCGACGCCGACTGGGCGCGCGTCGCGTTCCGCGAGTGATCCCCCGCACCGGCACCGCCCGTCAGGAGAGAACGACATGACGACTCCCATCGCCCCCGCCTCGGTCGCCGCCGGCCGTCTTGTCGACACCGCCGAGCACGGTCACGTCGACCACCTCGCGGGCGCTCACAACCGCCGGGGCAGACCGAAGACGGACCCGATCTACTACTGGTTCCTGATCCCGACCCTGGCGCTGTTCACGCTCGCGATCACGGTGCCCGCCATCCTCGGCATCTTCTACAGCTTCACGAACTTCATCGGGTTCGGCGAGTGGGAGATCATCGGGCTCACCAACTACATCGCCGTCTTCTCCGACCCGGCGATCATCTCGAGCTACGCCTTCACCTTCGGGTTCGCCTTCGTCACGGTGATCCTCGTCAACGTGATCGCGTTCCTCCTCGCGGTCGGCCTGACCTCGCGGATCAAGCTCAAGAGCACCCTGCGCGCGGTGTTCGTGATCCCGATGGTCATCTCGGGCATCGTCATCGCCTACGTGTTCAACTTCCTCTTCAGCAACTCGCTGCCGGCGTTCGGCCAAGCGATCGGCAGCGGCTGGCTGTCGGAGTCGATCCTCGCCAATCCGAACCTCGCCTGGCTCGGCGTCGTGATCGTGACCGCCTGGCAGTCGATCCCCGGCACCCTGCTCATCTACATCGCCGGCCTGCTGTCGATCCCCGGCGAGGTGTACGAGGCCGCCGACATCGACGGGGCCTCCGCTCTCAACCGGCTCTTCTCGGTGACCCTGCCGCTCGTCGCCGGCTACGTCGTGATCAACGTGATCCTCGGCTTCAAGAACTACCTCAACGCCTACGACATCATCGTCGGCCTGACGAACGGCGGCCCGGGGACGGCGACGCGGAGCATCGCGATGACGATCTTCACCGGCTTCACCGGCGGCGACTACGCCTACCAGATGGCCAACGCGACGATCTTCTTCATCATCGCGGTGCTCATCTCGGTCCTCCAGCTCCGGCTCACCCGGGGACGGGCGGCGATCTCATGACGCGCACGGCCTCCCCCACGCTCAGCACGACGACGCACGCGAGGAAGGCGGCGATCTCATGACCCAGACAGCAGCGAGGCCGATGGCGGGGAGCCGCCGCGGGGGCCGCGACGAGGCCGCTGCGACCACCCGCGCCCGGCGGGGCAGAGTCGGCCAGGAGACCACCAACTGGACCACCATGGTGATCCTGCTGCTCTGCTCGCTGACGGTGCTCGTCCCGCTCTACGTCACCATCTCGATGTCGCTCAAGACGACGGCGCAGGCGGTCGACGGCAACGCCTTCTCCCTGCCCACGCCCATCGACTTCTCCGGCTTCGCCGAGGCGTGGCAGCTCACCAACTTCCCACGGGCGTTCGTGATCTCGGTCCTCATCACGGCGGCCACCGTCGCGGGGACGGTGCTCCTCGCGGCGCTCGCGTCGTACGCGATCGTCCGGAACTGGGAGCGCCGGCTGTTCCGCTGGTCGTTCTTCTACCTGCTCGCGGCGATGTTCCTGCCGTTCCCGGTCGTCGCCCTGCCGCAGATCCAGCTGACCGGACTCACCGGGCTCGCCAACCCGGTGGGCGTCACGATCCTGCACATCATGTTCCAGCTGTCCTTCAGCATCCTGCTGTTCACCGCGTTCCTGCGCTCGATCCCGCTCGAGCTCGAGGAGAGCGCGCGGATGGACGGGGCGACGACGGGGCAGACGTTCCGGAAGCTGATCTTCCCGCTGCTCGCGCCGATGGGCGCGACGGTCGCGATCTTCGCGTTCCTCGCCTCCTGGAACGACTTCATGATGCCGTCGCTGATCATCGCGGACTCGAGCCTGCAGACGGTCCCGGTCGTCCAGTCGATCTTCCAGACCCAGTTCAGCAACAACTACAACGTGTCATTCGCGTCGTACCTGATGGCGATGGCGCCCGCGATCATCGTGTATCTGTTCGCGCAGCGCTGGGTGCTCGAGGGCGTGACGCAGGGCGCCGTGAAGGGCTGACGTGGACGCCGCCGACGCCTCCTGGTGGCGGCACGCCGTCGTCTACCAGGTGTACCCGCGCAGCTTCGCCGACGGGAACGGCGACGGCATCGGGGACCTCCCCGGCCTCCTGTCCCGAGTCGGCTACCTGCACGAGCTCGGCGTCGACGCGGTGTGGCTCAGCCCGTTCTACCCGTCCGCCCTGGCCGACGGCGGCTACGACGTCGACGACTACCGCGACGTCGACCCGCGCCTCGGCACGCTCGACGACTTCGACGCGCTCGTCCAGGCTCTGCACCACGCCGGCATGCGCGTCGTCGTCGACATCGTGCCGAACCACTCGTCGGACCGGCACGCCTGGTTCGTCGAGGCACTCGCCTCCCCACGCGGCTCCCGGGCCCGCGACCGGTACATCTTCCGGGACGGCCTCGGCGCGGGCGGATCGCTGCCGCCCGCCGACTGGACGAGCCTGTTCGGCGGTCCGGCATGGGAGCCGGTGGGCGACGGCCAGTGGTACTTCCACCTGTTCGCGCGCGAGCAGCCGGACTTCAACTGGGACAACCGGGAGGTCCGCGACGACTTCCTGACCACGCTGCGCTTCTGGTCGGACCGCGGAGTCGACGGGTTCCGGATCGACGTGGCCCACGGGCTCGCGAAGCACCTCGGCGACGAGCTCCCCGACCAGGCGACCCTCGACGAGCTGCCGCGGGAGGGCGGGCATCCGCTGTGGGACCGCGACGAGGTGCACGAGATCTACGCGGAGTGGCGCACCGTCTTCGACAGCTACGTGCCGCCCCGCACCGCCGTCGCGGAGGCCTGGGTGGAGCGCTCCCGCCGCCCGCGGTACGCGAGCCCGGAGGGGCTCGGCCAGGCGTTCAACTTCGACCTGCTGGAGGCCGACTTCGACGGGCAGGCGTTCCGCCGCATCGTCGAGGACAACCTCGAGCTGGCCGCGCTGTCCGGCTCCTCGAGCACCTGGGTGCTGTCGAACCACGACGTCGTGCGGCACGCCACGCGCTACGGACTGCCGGTGCCGGACGATCCGGAGGAGAAGCGGGGCGGCGCGTGGCTGCTCGCGGGCGGCCCCGAGACCGAGCTCGACCGCGAGCGCGGGGTGCGGCGGGCGCGGGCCGCGACGCTCTTCGTGCTCGGCCTGCCCGGCTCCACCTACCTCTACCAGGGCGAGGAGCTCGGCCTCCACGAGGTCGCCGACATCCCCGCCGACCGGCGGCAGGATCCGTCGTTCTTCCGCAGCGGCGGCGCGGAGATCGGCCGTGACGGCTGCCGGGTGCCGCTGCCGTGGGAGTCGACCGGCGCGTCCTTCGGCTTCGGCGGCGGCCCCTCCCACCTGCCGCAGCCCTCGTGGTTCGCACCGGTGTCGGTCGCGGCGCAGCGGCACGATCCCGCGTCGACCCTCTCCCTGTACCGGGCGGCGCTCCGGCTGCGTCGCGAGCTGCGCGCGGGCGAGGAGCTGGAGTGGACATCCGAGGCGGCGGGCGACGTCGTCTCCTTCCTTCGACCCGGCGGCTGGGAGGTCGTGACGAACTTCGGCGGGGCGTCGGCGCCCCTGCCGCCGGGCGAGGTGCTGGTCGCGAGCGCCCCGCTCGGGGACGGCGTCCTGCCGGGCGAGACGACGGTGTGGCTCCGCCGCTGAGCGTCTCTCTGCTCTTGATAGTCGCGCTATCGATAGTCATACTATCGACGTGCGCATCTCCGAGCTCAGCCGTCGCAGCCGCGTCCCCGTGCCGTCGATCAAGTACTACGTCCGCGAGGGCCTGCTGCCCGCAGGGACGGCGCTCGGGCCCACCTCGTCCGAGTACGGGGAGCAGCACGTCAAGCGGCTGCACCTCATCCGCGCGCTCATCGACATCGGGGGCCTGTCCATCGCGACAGCGAAAGACGTGCTCGGCGCCGTCGACTCCCCCGACCTCTCCCTGGCGCATGTCTTCGAGCGCGCGCAGCTCGCCGTGTCCCGGACCGCGGTCTACTCCGCCGAGGGCTCGGACGAGTCCCGGCGGCGCCTCGACGAGCTCGTCGAGGCGCAGGGCTGGCACGTCGGACCCGGCAACCCCGGCCGGGTCGCCGCGAGCAACATCCTCGACGCGTTCGACGCCCTCGGCCTCGACGGCCTGCGCTCCCTGCTGACGCCGTACGCGCAGGCCGCCGCAGCCATTGCGGAAGTGGACCTCCGTGCGGTGGCAGCGCAGCCCGACATCGAGGCGATGACCGAGACCGTCGTCGCCGGCACAGTGCTCGGCGACGCCCTGCTCGCCGCCCTCCGGCGCATGGCGCAGGAGCACATGACGTCGGTGCTGTTCCCCTCCCCCACTTCCTCCCCCCCTGCAGCCTGACAGGAGCACCCCATGACCGCACTCGCCTCCCCTCGCTCCCCTCGCGCCTTGCCCGCTCGGATCGAGTGGCACCGCCCGCTGCTCGCCGTCGCGGCGGCGATGGCGCTGCTCGCCCTCGTCGCGCTCGCCGGGCGATTCCTCAGCACCACGGAGGTCACCGGGCTCAACCAGTGGGACAAGCCCCTGAAGTTCGCCATCTCCTCCGCGATCTACACGGTGACCTGGTCGTGGCTGATCGCACAGGTCGGCCGCGGCCGCCGAGTGGCGCGCATCGCCGGCACGGTGATCGCGGTCGCGATCCTCCTCGAGGTCGCCATTATCGCGGCCGTCGCCGCGGCAGGCACGACGAGCCACTTCAACGTCTCCACCCCGCTCAGCACCACGCTCTGGGCGATCATGGCCGGCTCCATCGCGGTGCTCTGGATCGCCAACCTCGTGGTCGCGGCGCTCCTGTTCCGCAACCCGCTCGGCGACCGCGCGCGCACCTGGGCGATCCGGCTCGGCGCGGCGATCTCCGTCGTCGGGCTGGGCCTCGGCTACCTGATGACGAGCCCGACCGCCCAGCAGCTCGCCGACTTCAAGGGCATCGCGGGCGCCCACACGGTGGGCCTGCCGGACGGCGGGCCGGGACTGCCGATCCTCGGCTGGAGCACGGTGGCCGGCGACCTGCGCATCCCGCACTTCGTCGGGATGCACGCCCTGCAGGCGCTGCCGCTCGCGCTCCTCGTGCTCGAGCTGCTGTCTCGGCGGGTGACCGCGTTCCGGGACGTGCGCGTGCGGGTTCGACTGGTCGCGGTCGGCGCCGGCGCCTACGCGGCGGTCGTCGCGCTCGTCACCTGGCAGGCGCTGCGCGGCCAGTCGATCGTGCAGCCCGACCTGCTCACGCTGTGGGCCGCCGCGGGGATCGCGGTGGCCGCCCTCGCGGCCGTCACGGCGATCCTCGCCGCCGCCCGGATGCACCCGGTCGCCGAGCCCGCGGCCGCGCTCGCCTGACGGAGGGAGTCAGCGCGCGGGGCCGCTCGGCCCCAGCAGCATCCGCCAGAGCCAGGCGGTCGCGGTCTCCACGGGAGGGCGCGGGTCGCGGTCGACCCAGGCGCGGATGACGCCCAGGGCGGAGCCGGTGATCCCCGCCGCGACCACGTCGATCGGCACGTCGTCGAAGCCCGGCACGCCGGACCCGGCGACCGCGTCCCGCACCACCGTCTCGATGGTCCCGCGGACCCGCGCCATGACCACGGCGGACCCCTGCTCGCCGAGCGCCCTCCGGTAGAGGTCGGCGTTCGCGTCGACATGCGCCAGGTAGGCGACGAGGGCCGCGGGTGGTCCGTCAGGCAGCTCCTCGAGCACGGGCAGCTCGGCCGCGGCCTCCTCGGCCGCCGCGTCGAGGGCGTCGGCGAGCAGCGTCTCCTTGTCGGAGTAGTGCTGGTAGAAGCTGCTGCGGTTGACCCCGGCCCGCTCGGCGATGTCGCCGACGGTGATCGTCTCGAGCGGAGACTCGCGCGCCAGCTCGAGCAGCGCCTGCTGAAGGCTGCTCCGCGTGCGTGCGATGCGGGGGTCCATAGAGGGATCATGCCAGCCCGGGAGCCCATCCTGACAAGAAGCCCAACATCTGTCGGTTTTCCTACAGCTGTTGAGTACGCTGAGCGGAGGCTCGACGAGGCGCCGACTTGCTCCCCGATCGAAGGACGCTCCTCCCGATGGCCCAACTCCTGTACCGGCTCGGCCGGTTCTCCGCCCGCCGCGCCTGGCTGGTGATCCTCGCCTGGCTGCTCGCGCTCGGCGTCGCCGGCGGCGCCTTCCTCGTCGCGGGCGGCAGCCTCGCCTCGAGCTTCAGCATCCCGGGCACCGAGACCGAGCAGGTCACCGATCAGCTCGGGGAGGAGATCTCGGGCGTCGACGGCGCGACGGGCACGGTGGTCTTCCGCTCGGCAGACGGGTCCGCCCTGAGCGAGGAGCATCGCTCGGAGATCAGCACCCTCCTCGCCGGCCTCACCGACGTCGACGGCGTCCAGGACGTGGTCGACCCCTTCGCGACCGAGACCCAGCGCGCCGACCAGCAGCGGCAGGTCGAGGACGGCGCCGCGCAGCTCGAGGCCGGGCGGGCGCAGCTCGACGCGGGCCGCCAGCAGCTCGACGCCGGGCGCGCCCAGCTCGACGCCGCCCAGCAGCAGCTCGACGCGGCGGCCGCGCAGGCCGAGGCCGCCGGGGTCCCCTCCGCCACGCTCGAGGCCCAGCAGGCGCAGCTCGACGCGCAGCGGGCGACCCTCGACGAGCAGCAGACGCAGCTCGACGCCGGCGTCGCCGAGCTCGAGGCGCAGAGCGTCCAGCTCGACGCGGCGGAGCGCCTGCTCGCGGACGCCGCGGGGATCCGCACGGTCTCGTCGGACGGCAGCACCGCGACCGGCGTCGTCGTCTTCGACACGGACACGTTCAGCCTCTCCGCCGAGGTGAAGTCCGCGGTCGCCGAGGAGCTCGACGGGGCCGGCATCGAGGGTGTCGACGTCGACTACTCGTCCACCATCGCAGCGAGCGTCGAGGGCATCCTCGGCGTCGGCGAGATCATCGGCGTCGTGCTCGCGGCCCTCGTGCTGCTCGTGATGCTGCGCGCGGTGCTGCCCGCGCTCCTGCCGCTCGTCTCCTCGATCATCGGCGTCGGCGTCGGCGTGGCCGGCTCGCTGGCGTTCTCCGGCGTCGTCGACATGTCGTCGGTCACCCCGGTGCTCGGCGTGATGCTCGGCCTCGCGGTCGGCATCGACTACTCGCTCTTCATCCTCAACCGGCACCGGCGGCAGCTGCTGCAGGGCATGGATGTGCACGAGTCGATCGGGCTCGCGAACGGCACCTCCGGCGGCGCGGTCGTCTTCGCCGGCTCGACCGTGCTCATCGCCCTCCTCGCGCTCACTGTCACCGGCATCCCGTTCCTCGGCGTCATGGGCATCGTGGGCGCCGCCTGCGTCCTCATCGCGGTGCTCGTCGCCATCACGATGACGCCGGCGCTGCTCGGGCTCGTCGGGATGCGCGCGCTGAACAAGCGGGCGCGCGCCCGCCTCGGCCACGGCGCACACGCGTCGACGGCGATCCACCCGATGGGCACCGGCCGCGCCGTCCTCACCGTCGTCCTCGCCGTCGCCGCCCTGCTCGCGGTGGCGATCCCAGCCCTCTCGATGCGGCTCGGGCTGCCCGACGGCTCATCGGAGGCGCAGGACTCCACTCAGTACCGCGCCTACAACGTAATCGCCGAGGAGTTCGGGCCGGGCCAGAACGGGCCGCTGATCGTCGTCGCGAACCTGCCCGAGGCGGTCGCCGAGGACGAGGTGGCTCCCACCCAGGCGGACCTCGCGGACCGCCTGATGGAGCAGGACGACGTCGTCGCCGTGGCGCCCGCCGGCGTCTCCGACGACCGGGACTTCTTCGCCTTCCAGGTGGTGCCCGCCGAGGGACCCTCGAGCGTCTCGACGGAGCAGCTGGTGCACGCGCTGCGCGACCTGTCGCCGCTCGACGGCGGCATCGAGCTCGGCGTCGCAGGATCCGCCACCGGCAACATCGACGTGTCCGAGAAGCTCGCCGCGGCGCTCCCCGTGTACCTCGCGGTCGTCGTCGGCCTGTCGCTGATCATCCTCATCGTCGTCTTCCGGTCGCTGCTCGTGCCCCTGGTGGCGACGGGCGGCTTCGTGCTGACGCTGTTCGCCGCGTTCGGCGGGATGACCGCCGTCTATCAGGACGGTTTCCTGGCCGACGTGTTCGGCGTCCACGACCCGGGCCCGGTGCTGAGCTTCGCCCCGATCATCGTGATGGGCGTCCTCTTCGGCCTCGCGATGGACTACCAGCTGTTCCTCGTCTCCGGCATGCGGGAGGCGTACGTGCACGGCGTCCCGGCCCGGCAGGCGGTCGTCGCCGGCCTCCGCAACGGCCGAGCGGTCGTCACGGCGGCGGCGATCATCATGATCGCGGTGTTCGGCGGGTTCGTCTTCTCGCACATGGCGATGATCCGCCCGCTCGGCTTCGGCCTCGCGTTCGGCGTGCTCATCGACGCCTTCGTCGTGCGGATGCTGCTGATCCCGGCCGTCATGCACCTGCTCGGCGACGCCGCCTGGTGGCTGCCGAAGTGGCTCGACCGCATCGTGCCGAACGTCGACGTGGAGGGCGCCGAGCTCGAGCGCACCCACCCGGTGCACCCTGCGGCGGCCGAGCAGCGCGACCCGGAGCTCGCCGCCGCCCGCTGAGCACCTCCCGCAACCGGACGACCATCTCGCAACGGCACGCGGTTGCGAAATGGTCGTTCAGTTGCAAGCGGCCCTTACACCTCGCGCTGGGCGGGCGACGACTTCGCCGTGAGGGACGCGTCGCGCTCCGCGAGAGCGCCGACCGCGTCCTCGATGCGGCGCATCGCCTCGTCGTCGAGCTCCACGTCGACGGCGGCCGCGTTCTCGCCCACCTGCTCGGGGCGGGACGCGCCGATTATCGCGGAGGCGACGTTGTCGTTCTTCAGCACCCAGGCGAGCGCGAGGTTGCCCATGCTGATGCCGAGGTCGTCGGCGATGGGGCGGAGGCGCTGGACGCCTTCGAGGATGTCGTCCTTCATCCAGCGGGCGATCATGTTCGCGCCGCCCTTCTCGTCGGTCGCGCGACTGCCCTCCGGCGGCTCGGCGCCGGGCTGGTACTTGCCGGTGAGCACGCCCTGCGCGAGCGGCGACCAGACGATCTGCGAGATGCCGAGCTCCCTGGAGGTGGGCACGACCTGCTCGTCGATCACCCGCCAGAGCAGCGAGTACTGCGGCTGGTTCGAGATGAGCTGCACGCCGAGCTGGGTGGCGAGCTCGTGGCCCGCGCGGATCTGCTCCGCCGTCCACTCGCTGACGCCGATGTAGAGCACCTTGCCCTGACGGACGATGTCGGCGAAGGCCTGCATCGTCTCCTCGAGCGGCGTCTCCACGTCGTAGCGGTGGGCCTGGTAGAGGTCGACGTAGTCGGTCTGCAGCCGCCGCAGCGAGCCGTTGATCGACTCGAGGATGTGCTTGCGCGACAGCCCGACGTCGTTGTGCCCCTTCGGTCCGGTCGGACCGAAGACCTTGGTGGCGATCTCGAGCGACTCGCGGCGCTGCCCCTTGAGGGCGTCGCCGAGCACCTCCTCCGCGACCGTGTTGGCGTAGACGTCGGCGGTGTCGAAGGTGCTGATGCCGGCGTCGAGCGCGGCGTGCACGCACTGCACTGCGGTGTCGTTCTCCACCTGCGAGCCGTGGGTGAGCCAGTTGCCGTAGGTGATGGCCGAGACCTTCACCCCGCTGTTCCCGAGGTACCGATACTGCATGCGGCGTCCGTCCTTCCGTTCGCGTCGTCCGCTCCATGCTCGCCGCCGGCAGCCGAGGATGCGCGGGGTTGCGTCCGGCGCTACTCGGTGGGCGCAGCCTTCGGCTCGCGCACCGCGGCGGCGACCAGGCCGCCGACCGTGACGAGCACCAGCACGACGAGCAGGGCGGGCAGGATGCCGAAGTGCTCGCCGAGGAAGCCGATCGAGGGCGGGCCGACGAGGAAGGCGAAGTAGCCGATGGTGGCGACGGCGCCCACGCGGGCCGCCGCCTTCGCGGGGTCGTCGGCCGCGGCGGACATCCCGACCGGGAAGCCGAGCGCCGAGCCGAAGCCCCAGGCGACGGCGCCCACAGCGGCGAGGAGCGGGGTCGGGGCGAATATCACGGCGAGCAGGCCGACCGCCGCGAGGGCGAACGAGACCCGCAGCACGGGCACCCGACCCCACTTGTCGAGGGCGCGGACGCCGAGGAGCCGCGCGACAGTCATCGCGGTGAGGAAGACGCCGAAGACGATCGCGCCGTTCTCGCGTGAGACGTCGTGGCCGTCGACCATGGCGAGCGCCAGCCAGTCGTTCGCGCTGCCCTCGCTGAAGGCGGCGGCGAGCACGACGAGGCCGATGAGCAGCGTGGCGAGGTCGAGCCGCATGCCGCGGCGGCGTGGCCCCTCCTCGGCGGGCTCGCCGACGCCGCCGAAGTGCTCGGCCTGCATCGGCCGCACCGCGAGGAACACGCCGATCGCGACCAGGACCGCGATGACGCCGAAGTGCACGGCCACCGGGATGTCGAGGACCTCGGCGAGGGCGCCGAGCGCTGCGCCCACCATGGTGCCGAAGCTGAAGAAGGCGTGGAAGATGGGCATGATCGCCCGGCCGAGGGCGCGCTCGTTCGCGGCGCCCGTCACGTTCATCGCGACGTCGCAGATGCCGCTGCCCGCGCCGACGAGCGTGAGCCCGGCGAAGACGACCCAGAAGGCGCCGGCGGTCGCGCCGATGCCCGCGATGGTGACGCCCACGCTGGCGGCGGTGAGCGTGACGACCATCGTGCGCCGGGCGCCGAACCGCGCAACGATGCGGCCGGACGCGAGCAGCCCGAGCACGGAGCCCACCGCCATGCCGCTCAGGATGACGCCCATCTGGTCGGTGCTGGCCCCGAGCGAGTCGCGGACGGCCGGCACGCGCGAGGCCCAGCTCGCGAAGGCGATGCCGGGCAGCGCGAACATGAAGAACACGGCGTTGCGCCAGGCCACGATCTGGCGGCGCGTCAGCGGTACGGGCGGAGCCGGAGGCGTTGAGACGGTCATGGGAGCCCTTGCGACGGAGAGCCGGCACTGCCGGCGGACACTTCGAATCGATTCGATCGAACCGATTCGACTACGCTAGGCCCTCATGTCCGACCTGGCAATCCCGCCACGCCCCACTCTCGCCGCCGTGGCGGAGCTCGCCGGCGTGTCGGCGTCCACGGCCTCGCTCGCGTTCAGCGGGTCGGGACCGGTGTCGGCGGCCACACGGGAGCGGGTGCTCGCCGCGGCCGAGCAGCTCGGCTACGGCGGACCCGATCCGCGGGCCGCGGCACTCCGGCGCGGCCGCAGCGGCGTCGTGGGCGTGGTGATGGAGGACCGTCTGGCCGACGCGTTCCGCGATCCGATCAACGTCGCGATGCTCGACGGCGTCGCCGACGAGGCGGGCGCCGCGGGCGCCGGCCTGTTGCTGCTCACCGAGTCGGGCGGCGAGGTCGGCCAGCTGACCTCGGCGCCGATGGACGCCGCCATCCTCGTCGGCTGCAGCACGCGGCTCGACGAGTCGGTCGACCGCCTCCGCCGCCGCGGGCTCCCCGTCGTCGCGATCGAGGCCGACGACCGGGAGGGCGTGCTCACCATCGGCCTCGACAACCGCGAGGCGAGCGCCGCGGGCGCAGAGCACCTCCGCTCCCTCGGGCACACGTCGGTCGCGGTCGTCGCGCTGCCCCTCGACGGCACGGGAGGCGGCACTCCGCTGCCCGCCGACTGGGAGAGCCGCGCGACCGTGCACACCACGATCGAGCGGCTCCGCGGCCTGCGCGACGTCTACCCGGACTTCCCGGGCGTGGTCGCGACGGGCAGCACCATCGAGGCGGGCATGGACGCCGGTCGCGAGCTGCTCGCCCTCACGCCGCGGCCCACCGCGATCGTCGCGCAGAGCGACCTGCTCGCCGTCGGAGTGCTGCGCGCCGCCGAGGAGGCGGGCCTGCGGATCCCCCACGATCTCAGCGTGATCGGCTTCGACGGCATCCGGCCGGAGCTGGTGCGCCCCTGGGACCTGACGACCCTCGTCCAGCCCGCGCAGGAGAAGGGACGCGCGGCGGGCGCGGCGGTCGTCCGCCTGCTGGCCGGCGAGACGCCGGAGCCCGCCTGCTTCCGGTGCGCGCTGCACGTCGGCGCGACGACCGGCCCCGCCCCCTCAGTTCGCTAGGCGGAGCGCCGGTCAGCCGAGCCGGACCGGCTGGCAGGTGGAGGAGGACTCGATCGCGCCGAGCGCGAGGGCGAGCGTCGGAAGGTTCGCCTCGCCGCTCGTCAGCGGGGCGCGGCCCTCCCGCACCGCCGACCAGAACTCCTCCATCGAGCCGGCGCGGTCGATGCGCGAGAGCTTCGGCAGGGGAAGCGATCGCGGCTCGCCGCCGCCGAACGGCTGCACCGTCACCGAATCGGCGGAGTCCGTCCAGTCCTGGCGGCTCGTCCAGCGGATCACGCCGCGCTCGCACTCCATCACCCACTCCCCCGCCCAGGCGGTCTCAGGAGCGGTGCTCACCCAGCTGCCGCGGTAGTCGACGACAGTGCCGCCGTCGAAGTCGATGGTCGCGACGGCGCTGGCGGGTCCGACGAAGTGGCTCCAGCGGGGGTCGCGGGCGACCGTGTACACGCGGGTCGGCTCCTGGCCGAGCACGAAGCGCATCAGGTCGAAGTGGTGGATCGACATGTCGAGCAGCAGCGCATCGGGCAGGAAGTAGTGGCGGTGGTGCCGCGGGTCCGCGGTGTTGTCGTTGCGGCGGAAGCTCAGCGACACCGCTCCGAGCGCCCCGAGCTCGCGGCGCGCGATCAGGCCCGCGACCACCTGGGGCGCGGGGAAGAACCGGTAGTTCTGGCTCACCATGAGGACACGGCCGGCACGCCGGGCGGCGTCGACCATCGCGCGAGCGTCGGCGAGATCGGGCGCGAACGGCTTCTCGACGAGCACGTGCCGGCCCGCCTCGAGCGCCTCGATGGCGACCGGCGCGTGGCCCGGCAGCGCCGTCGTCACGAGCACCGCCTCGGCGTCGGTCGCGGCCAGCGCCTCGGCGAGAGTCGGGAAGCAGGCCGCGGCGTCGACCGGGAGCTCCTTCCGCAGCGCGGCGAGCATCTCGGGGACGACGTCGACGTAGCCGACCGTGCGGCACACCTCGGGCTGCCGCAGCATCTCGTCCGCCCAGGATCGGCCCCAGCCGCCGAGCCCCACCTGCACGACCTTCAGCGGCGGCGCGCCGGGAGGCTCTCGCCGGGTGCGGCTCATGGGGCTCCCTTCGTCGGCGGTCCCAGAATCCAGCCGGGCCGGAGCTTCGATCATTTCCCGCGCCGCGGGACCGCCGCCACCCCCTCAGCGAGTGCTTGCGCCCGAGGCCAGACGGTGCGCGGCCTCGTCGACGGGCGTACCGCCCCCGGTCAGCTCGACGATGGTGCGCGTCAGACCGGGCTCGCGGAGGGTCGCGTGCAGGAACGCCGCGACGTCGTCACGCGGCACATCGCCGTACTCGATCGCGAGGCTGGCCTCGACCCGTCCGGTGCCGGGCTCGTCGGTCAGCGTGCCGGGGCGCACGATCACCCAGTCGAGGTCGGTCCGGGTGAGGTACACGTCCGCGGACTTCTTCACGCGCATGTAGTGCTCGAAGCCCTCGGAAGGCTCGCGCCCGCGCCCCGCGTCGGGGAACACGGACACGAGGAGGAACCGCCTGACGCCGGCGAGCCGCGCCGCCTCGGCCGCCTTCTCGAGCCCCTTGCCGTCGATCGCGGTCGTCTTGTCGGCGCCCGTGCCGTGCGCGCCCGCGGAGAACACGACCGCGTCGGAACCGCGGATCGCCTCGGCGAGCTCCTCGACCGTCGCGCTGATGAGGTCGAGCAGGACCGGCGTCGCGCCCGCCTCCTCGAGCACCGCGGCCTGGGCGGGATCGCGGTGCGCGCCGATCACCTGAGCGCCGTCCGCCGCGAGCAGGCGGGCGAGCCGCCGCCCCACTCCCCCGGCCGCGCCGATCTGGAAGACCCTCATCGTCCCTCTCCGTCCTTCTCGCCCGGCTCGTCCGGCTCTTCCTGCTCGGCCGGCTGCAGCGTGACGCGCAGCGTGCCGTCCTCCCTGGTCTCGACGGTCGCACCGTCGTAGCCGCGGATCCGCGGAAGGCCGACCGTCGCGTCGCTGCGGTGCTTCCCGACGACGATGACGCGCATGCCGGCCGCGAGCCCCGCCTGGATGCCCGCCTCGGCGTCCTCGAACACGACCGCGTCCGCGGGGTCGACGCCGAGCAGCTCCGCGGCGAGGAGGTACACGTCGGGCGCGGGCTTGCCGCGCAAGGCGTCCTCCGCGGTGACGACGAGCTGCGGCAGGCGGATGCCGGCGCCCTTCATGCGCGCCACCGCCAGCGGGAGGGTGGCGGAGGTGACGAGCGCGTGCGCGGACAGCGGCATCGCGTCGAGGAAGGCGACGGCGCCGGGCAGCGCCCGCGTGCGCCGGGCCTCGCGGATCTCGTACTCGGCGAGCTCCGCCGCGACCGCCTCGAGATCCGTGCCGGGCGGCGCCCACCGGCGCAGGGTGTCCTCGGCCCGCACGCCGTGGATCACCTTCAGCAGGGCGTCGAAGTCGAGGCCGAGCCGCTCCGAGATGTCGCGCCACGCGGCCTCGACCACCTCGTGGGAGTCGACGAGCGTCCCGTCCATGTCGAACAGCAGCGCGCGGGCGGAGAACGAGTAGGGCTCGGGAGGCACCCCTTCATCTTGTCCCGGATCGGGCCGGGGCGTGCGCCGCCGGGGGCGGGGTCAGGAGTCGAGGAGCTCGATCGAGGTGATCGTGGTGGTCGCCCGCACGGTGGCGCGCACGTCCGGCTCGTCGAGGTCGAGCAGGAAGTGCCCGGGCCGGCCGACGGTCGCCTCGCGGATGCCGACGAGCACCACCGGCGAGCCGTCCCGGCGCATCGACTCGGAGGGCGGAGGGTCCTCGTCGGTGGCCGACGGGGGCGCCGTGCCCTGCAGCCGGAGCAGGGTGCTGGCGTCGAGATCGACGATGTACTGGCTGCCGGATTCCGTGGAGACGCGGTAGCGGCCCGTGGTCGAATCCATGAGCGTCTTCATCCACATGGCCCGAGATTAGAACCGCGGGAGTCCCGACGCGAGGAGGCGCGGTGGACGAGTTCGGCGCATCGGGGCTCGCCCCGGGCCCGGAACGCCGGAAGGCCCCGCCGAGGCGAGGCCTTCCGGGCTGTCCGAGCCGGGCGCGTCAGGCGGTCCGGCGCGACCGGACGAGCGCGAACGCGGCAGCCACGAGGGCGAGCGCCCCGAGCACGAGGCCCGTGATGCCGAGCCCGCGCGCGAGGCCGTCGTCGCCGCCGGCGCCCCCGGAGACCGTCGCCCCGCTGTCCGCCGCGGTCTCGGCACCGCCGTGGGAGTGCTCCGCCGGCGCATCGTTCACGTAGAGGACGGGGGCGGGCAGCTCGGCGTCCTCGGCCCCGCTCCAGTCGACGACCTCGCCGCTCGCGTAGGTCTGCCGCGCGGGGAGCACGACGCTGCCGACGTCGGGCACCGGCCCCACGCTGATGCCGAACGTCTGGTACTGGCCGGGCGCGATCTCGACGCCCGGGTCCGCCTGCCAGACGATGCCGGTCACCGCCTCCGTCAGCTCGGTGCCGCTCACCTCGACGGGTTCGGGCAGCTCGCCGGTGGTGACGGTCGTGGTCCAGCCCGGCACCGGCTGGTAGGAGACGGATGCGAACGGCGTGTCGGTGGGCAGGGTCACCTCGAGACGGACGGTGCCGGAGTCGTCGCGCTCGTTGGGCACCCGGAAGGTGAGCTGGCTGTAGCCGCCGGGCTCCGCCTCGGCCGGGTTGACGCTCACGTGCGCGCTCGCGGAGAGCGGCGCCGAGAGAGCGAGGAGAAGGGCGGCGCCGGCGCCCAGGCCGACGCGGGTGGGCAGGGGGAGATGCATGGGGAATCCTTCGGTCGAGGCGCGCGGGTGCGCGCCGTGCCGCGATGCGGCGGGGAATCGAGCGAGCGTCGGCCTAGAGGGGCCGGACCGGAAGGATCGGCGGACCGCGGTGCCGGAGTGCGAGCATGCCGGCGAGCCGGTCGTGCAGCGGCGGCACCTCGGCTGCCGGGACGGGCGAGGAGAGCAGGACGACCGGTGCCGGCGCGCGGAGCACGGCCACGAGGCGGCGGATGGCGAGGCGGCCGACCCGCTCCGCCGCGCCGAGGGCGCGGGCGCCGAGCAGCAGCGCGGCGGTGGTCACGAGCGCGGCGAGCGCGTGCGCCTGCCACATCGGCGGCACGACACCGTCGACCACGGGAAGGGCGAGGGCGCTGCCGTGGAGGTGGCCGCCGTGGACGTGGCCGCCGGGACCGGCGCCGGGCGCGGAGGAGGGCGACAGGGTGAACAGGACGTGGAGGAGCACCTGGCTGACCGCGACGATCGCGGCGATCCGCGGCGCGGTGAGCCGCCGTCCCGCGAGCACGATGGCCACGGGCGCGGCGAACACGAGGGTCAGCGCGACCGCGACGGGCGCCGGCGCGGCTCCGCCGCCCGAGACGTGGAAGAACGCCGCGACGTGCACGGCGAGCCCGACGGCGAGCACCCCGCGCAGCGTGCGCGCGGCACGACTCGCGGATGCTGCGGGCGAGCGCGTCACGGTGTCCTTCCGGCCGGGGGGGTTCGGGGTCCGACTCTACCGAGCGACCTGCTGATGGTTCGTCGCCGCGACTTCCGACGATTGCCTCGGAAGCGGCGGTCAGCCGTCGCGGCTACCCTTCCCGGGTGAGCGAACGGCAGGTGGAGATCGTGGAGCTGCTCGTCTCCCCCCTGCACCGCTTCGAGGGCCGCCCGGCGGACGGGCCCCTGTCCGGCCCGGAGAACGAGCTCGTCGGATCGATCGAGCTGCGCGCCGGGCTCGGCATCGTCGGCGACCGCTACTTCGGCAAGCAGGCCCATCGCGACTCGTCGGTCAGCGTGCAGTCGGCCGAGGCGCTCGAGGCCGTGTCCGCGGAGCTCGGCGTCCCGCTCCCGGGGCTGACGCAGACCCGGCGCAACATCCTGCTGCGAGGGGTGGATGCGGACTCGCTGATCGGTGCCGCCTTCAGCCTCGACAGCGGCGACGGCGAGGTCGTGTTCGCCGACACCCGGTCCTGCCGGCCGTGCGGCTGGCTCGAGGTCACCGTGGGCAGCGGCGCCCACCGCGCGTTCAAGGCCCGGGGCGGACTCCGCACCGGTCCGGCGAACGACGGGCGCCTGCGCCTCGGGCCCGCGATCCTGCGCACCGGCACCGACCTGGGCGGCGCGCAGCGGACCGAGCGCGGCGTGCACCGGCTCCACTAGCCTCGGCAGCGAGCATCCGGCAGGAGGCAGGCGCATGGCGGCGAAGTCCACTCCCGCGACAGAGATCGAGGTCGGCGAGCACACCGTCCGGGTGAGCAACCCCGACCGCGTCTACTTCCCGGCACGCGGCGAGACGAAGCTCGACCTCGTCCGCTACTACCTGTCGGTGGGCGACGGCATCGTGAACGCCCTGCGGGAGCGGCCCACCATGCTGCACCGCTACCCGACCGGAGTGGGCGGCGAGAAGGTGCATCAGAAGCGGCTGCCCGCGGGCGCCCCGCCGTGGATGGAGACGGTGCGCGTCTTCTTCCCGAGGTACAGCCGCACCGCGGACGAGCTGTGCGTCACCGAGCTCGCGCACGTGATCTGGGCGGTGCAGATGTCGACCGTCGAGTTCCATCCATGGAACAGCCGACGCGCCGACACCGAGAAGCCGGACGAGTGGCGCATAGACCTCGACCCGATGCCGCAGAGCAGCTTCGAGCGGGTCCGCCGGGTCGCGCACGTCGCCTCCGAGGTGCTCAACGAGCTGGGCGCGGTCGGCTGGCCGAAGACCTCCGGCGGCTCGGGGCTGCACATCTACGTGCGCATTCGGCCGGAGCACGGCTTCGACGAGGTCCGCCGCGCCGCGACGGCGTTCGCCCGGGAGGTCGAGCGGCGCATCCCGAAGGACGCGACGACCGCGTGGTGGCGCCGCGACCGCGACCCGGCCGCCGTGTTCGTCGACTACAACCAGAACACGCGCGACCACACGATCGCCGCCGCCTACTCGGTGCGGGGCAACCCCGAGGGGACGGTGTCGACGCCGATCCGCTGGGACGAGCTCGACGACGTCACGCCGCACGACTTCACGATCGCGACGGTGCCGTCCCGCTACGCGGAGCTCGGCGACCTGCACGCCGGGATCGACGACGCCGTCTTCGACATCGCGCCCCTGCTCGAGTGGGCGGATCGCGACGCCCGCGAGGGCATCGCAGCGCCTCCCCCGCCGGACGAGGCGGACTGAGGGAAGCCCGGGAAACGGGAAGCGGCCCCGGTCGATGACCGGGGCCGCTTTCAGGAAGTGGACTGGAAATGCCCTTTTCGGCTCAGCCCTGACGGGACTTGAACCGGGGGTTCTCCTTGTTGATCACGAACGTGCGCCCACGGCGCTTCACGATCTGGGAACCCTGCATCTTCTTAATCGAGCCCAGCGAGTTGCGCACCTTCATGTTGTCTCCTTCCGACGACTGCTGGGTAGAACCCGGCCTCGTGCCCCCGTATTCCGCCACGCCGAGATGCCACTCGGTGCCGTCATTCCGGACGGATGAGCGCATCCGTTGGCATCTCCGGAGGCCTCGAAGCAGCGGAGGCGTCGAAGCTACAGGTCGAATTCGACGTAGGCGTTCGGCGGGGTGGGGTCGTCGGGGACGCCCGCGGAGGCGCCGCGCAGCTTCGCCATCCCGTCGCGGATGTGCTCCAGCGCATCCTTGTTGTCGGGGTCCGGCAGACTCGTGTGCACGGACTCGGCCATCAGGCTGCTGCCGGAGGTGAATACGAACGACGCGACCACCTCTTCGCCGGTGGCGCTGAATCCGTGCACCTCGACCGAGTCCGCCTTCTGAGCGTTCGCGAGCGCCGTGCAATACGCGACGAGCAGGTCGGCCACCTCGTCACCGACCAGCAGCGTCTTATCGGCGAAGGTGATGTGCTTCATTCCCTCACCGTAGGCGACGGGTCCGGAAATCGGAGGTGCATTGACAATCGAGCGAATCGAGATATCGCCTCGCCACGGAGAGGGAGTCTCGCTCAGGGGGCCGGGGCGGCGCACGGGGATTCGGCTCCGCGCACATCCGCCTCGGCGAGCGCGGCGAGCACCCGCTTCGCCACTGCCTCGTGGCCGGCGTCGCCGAGATGCAGTCCGTCGTCCGCCAGGAACTCGGGATCGAGCAGCGGCGGGTCGACGAGGCTGAGGAACACGCCGCACACCGACCGGACCGCCGCCTCCACCTCGGCGTCGATCGCCCTCAGCGTCTCACCGGCGCCCCAGATGGGCGCCGGCCCGATCGCCACGATCAACGCGTCGGGCGCTCCGGCGCGCACCGTGGCGAAGGTCGCCTGGATGGCCCGCCGCTCCAGGTCGGGATCGTCGTGGGCGAGAAACGTGTCGTTCTGACCGCCCGCGATCACCACCACATCGGGGTCCTCGTCCGCCACCCGCGTCGCCATGCGCAGGAAGGACGGGCACCGCGAGTAGCTGCACACGTCCGCGGGCGGCGACGCCGTGTAGCCGGTGCCCCTCCGGCCGAGGTTGAGCTCGCGCCAGCCCCGCTCGGCGGAGACGAGGCTCGTCCACCGTGCGGACCCTCTGGATGCGCCGCTGCCGGCGGTGGCGGAGTCGCCGAGGAAGAGGGCGATCGTGTCCGGAACGGCGGCGGCCGGCGGAGCCGTCGGCAGGCGCTGCGGCGGCACCGGAGCCGGTGAGTCGGACGTGCGGACGAGGGCCACCACGACGACGAGCAACGCCGTCACCCCGATCACCGGGAGCCACGTCCGGAGACCGGATCGCGGATCGGATCGCCGAGGCATCGCTCGATGCTATCGGGCGCCCCTCGGCGGCCCCTTGCGCCGACACTCTCGGGCGCATCCTCAGGCGGCCTCGTCTAGCGTGGACGCGAGGAAGCCGGCGAATGACGAAGCGACCACGCAGTGACTCCCGCCTGGCGGCGGCCCGCTACCAGGTGGACCGCGCCATGCCCGCGAGCGACGAGGCCGACGACGCGTCGGAGTCCGGGCGGCTCACGCCGGATCAGCGGTCGGGCATGGTGGAGATCGCGATTCAGCAGGCGATGCGCCGCGGCGACTTCGACGACCTCCCCGGCAAGGGCCGGCCGCTGCAGGACCTCGATCGGCACGACCCGGACTGGTGGATCCGGCGGAAGATCGAGCGCGAGGGCCTGACCGGGCTCGGGCCCCCCGCCCTCACCCTGCGCAAGGAGAACGCCGAGCTGGGCGAACGGATCGACGCCCAGCCGACGGAGGCGGCGGTCCGCGAGCTGCTGGAGGACTTCAACAAGCGGGTCATCGAGGCCCGCCGGCAGCTGCTCGGCGGCCCTCCCGTGATCACCCCGACCCGCGACATCGACGCCGAGGTCGCCGGCTGGCGGGAGCGGCGGGACGCCCGCCTCCGCGTCGCCGAGGAGGAGCGGCAGCGGGAGCAGGCGGAATACGCGGCCCTGTCGTGGCGCGAGCGGCGGCGGCGTCGGCGCTCCGAATGAGCACAGCCGACGGCGGGCCCGGCGCCGCCTCCCCCAGGACGCTGAGCGTCAGCCGGACGCCCGGCGGACGAGCTCCGCGATGCGGGCCTCGACCTCGTCGGTCAGCTCCGTGATGGCGTACGCCGTCGGCCACATGGCACCCTCGTCGAGCCGGGCGTCGTCGTTGAAGCCGAGGGTCGCGTACCGCGACGAGAACTTCGCGGCCGGCTGGAAGAAGCAGACGATCTTGCCGTCGCGGGCATAGGCGGGCATCCCGTACCAGGTCTTGGCCGTGAGGCTCGGGGCGCTCTCCCTCACGATGGCGTGCACGCGCTCGGCGAGCCCGCGCTCCGGCTCCGGCAGCTCCGCGATCTTGGCGAGCACCGCGGCCTCGTCGTCCGCCTTGCCCTTCGTGCGCTTCGCCGACTTCAGCTCCCGGGCGCGCTCCTTCATGGCGGCGCGCTCCTCCTCGGTGAAGCCCTCCGCCGCCGTGTCCGTCCGTGCCGTCCTCGTCGCCGTCTTCCCGGTCTCGGCCATGCCGCTTCTCCCTCCTCGTCGATGGTGGTGCGCCCATGCTAGGGAGCCGGGGTGTCGGCGGTCTTCTCCGAAACTGCTCGACCGGACGGCGGAGCGCCGGGCGGCCTCGACGGCGGCCCGGCGCTCCGGCTCCGATGGCGTCAGCGGACGGCCGCGAGCTCTCCGGCGTCGGCGGTCTCAACGGACGTGTGCCCCTCGTCCAGCTGTCGGCGGTAGCTCCGGGAGAGCCGGCGGCGGAAGAGCACCGCGGTGACCGCCGTGAGCAGGACGACGGCGATCGGCAGCGCGAGCATCCGGGAGTCGCCCTCCGCGAACGCGGCGACGATGCCGTCGCTGCCGCTCGTCCGGTTGAACACGGCGTGCAGCAGGGCCACGAGCAGCACGCTGTCGCCGGTGCCGCGGAGGAAAACGGCGAACATCGAGCGGACCAGGACGCCGAACACGAAGTAGATCGCGAACGCGACCGCCAAGCCCACCAGGCTGATCTCGGCACCGCTGAAGAACTCGAGCGGCAGGTGCACGAGCGCGAACGGCACCGCGGCGAGCGCAGCCACCGCGAAGAGGTTGTGCCGGCGCTCGAGGCGGGTCTGGAAGACGCCGGTCCAGGCCGTCTCCTCCCACAGGTTGATGAGGAGGAAGCTGACCGCGAGCAGCGCCAGCTGGGTCCCGATCAGGCCGGGGAGCTCGACGGGCTTCAGCTCGTCGCCCATCAGCACCGAGATCCCGAGCGTGAGCGCGGGGAGCGCGACGAGCACGGCGGCGTACCAGCCCGGGTTCACGCGCCACCGGAACATGCGGCGGACGAGCGTCCGGATGCCGGCCGTGCCGTCCGCGGCCCACGTGACGTACAGGGTGGTGGAGAACAGCGCGACGGTCGCGATGCCCGCCGAGACCTCCCCGGGGGCGATGCCGAGCCGGTCGGCGAGGTCGCCGCCGGGCAGGACGCCCGTGAAGGCGAGCCACCAGACGAGGATGAGCGCGTAGGAGGCGCCGAGGCCGAGCCCGAAGAGGGTGGCGACGGGGTGGCGTCCGGCGAAGCGGTTGATCCCCCGCCGGGACGGGGAGACGGGTTCCATGATCGTGCCTTCCGAGTTGCGGAACCCCGGGGCGGGGTTCGATGGCTCGAAGGTACGAGCGGCACCGCGGTCAGAGCGTCCGACCGCGGTGCCGACCTGCGAGGCCGCCTGGTACCGCGGTACTAGCTCCGAGCGTCGGTTCCGCCTGCCCCGCCGCCGGCCGCCTCGAGCGCCCCGAGGAGGTCGCGGTCCAGGTCCTCGATGTTCTCGACGCCGACCGACACGCGGACGAGCCCCTCGGGGATGGTCGGCGCCTCCCCCGACCAGCGCCGCCGCCGCTCCAGCGTCGTCTCCACGCCGCCGAGGCTGGTGGCGTGGCGGCACAGCCGCACGGCCGCGACGAACGCATCGGCGGTGTCCGCGTCGGCGAGCACGATCGAGAGGATGGTGCCGAAGCCGGGGTAGCGGAGGTCCCGGATCGCGGGGTGACCGCCGAGACGGCGCACCAGCTCCTGCGCGTTCTGCTGGCCGCGCTCGAGGCGCAGCGGAAGGGTGCGCAGGCCGCGGAGGGCGAGGTAGGCGTCGAGCGGGGACGGGATCGCTCCCTGCAGCGACCGCCGGGTGAGCAGCTGCCGGTGCAGGTCGTCGTCCCGCGTGACGACGGCGCCCATGACGACGTCGCTGTGACCCGAGATCGCCTTCGTCGCCGAGTGCACCACGATGTCGGCGCCCTGGTCGAGCGGCCGGCGCAGGATCGGGGTCGCGAAGGTGTTGTCGGCGACGACGAGCACGCCGTTCCCGCGGGCGGCCTCCGCGATGGCGTCGACGTCGGCCACCTCCAGCGCGGGGTTCGTCGGATTCTCGATCCAGACCATGGCGGCGCCGTCGAGCGCCGTGCGGACCTCCTCTGTGTCCGCGATGTCGACCGGCACGACGGTGACCGCGCCCCGCTCCTCGAGGTGCCGGAGCTGCGCGAGGGTGCCCTGGTAGGAGTGCCGCGGCACGACGATCCGGCCGCCGGGCGGCACGAGGTCGAACGCGGCCGCCGTCGCGGCGACACCGGAGGCGAAGGCGAGGCATCGACCGCCCTCCAGCCCGCCGAGCGCGTCCTCGAACGCGGTCCAGGTGGGGTTGCCGTAGCGCCCGTACTCGACGTCGCCGCCCGCGATGTACGTCGAGGCGAGCACGACCGGCGGGTTGAGCGGCTGGTCGGGCTCGTTCGCGGGACGTCCCGCGGTCACGGCCAGGGTGTCGGGATGCAGGTCGCCGAGGTCGTTGGTCATCCCGCCAGTCTCGACCACTTCGCCTACCGGGTCGAAACGGGCAGGATCGGGGCGTGGGTGCGGCGGCGGAAGGGGCGGTCATGGGCGGTGCGCCGGAGGCGGTCGAGGAGGAGCTGCTCGACGATCTGCGGCGCCGGCTCCGCCGCACCCGGTTCGCCGCCGGCGTGCCGGGAGGCTGGGAGCGCGGCACCGAGCGCGAGTACCTCGAGGACCTCGTCCGCTACTGGGCGGACGACTACGACTGGCGTGCCGCGGAGGCGCGCCTGCTCGCACTGCCTTGGGTGCGGGCGGGCAACGGCATGCGGACCGTGCATCAGCGGGCCGCGTCGCCGGACGCGCCGACCGTGGTGCTGCTGCACGGCTGGCCGGACTCCTTCCTCCGCTTCCTCCGCGTGCTGCCGCTGCTTCGGGACGTGAACGTGGTCGTGCCCTGCCTGCCCGGCTACCCCTACTCCGGCCTGCCCGGCAGCTCGCGGGAGGCGATGGCCGAGCCGATCGCCGCGCTGCTCGACGAGCTCGGCCACCGACGCTGCGTCGTGTCGGGCGGCGACATCGGCAGCGGCGCAGCCGAGACGCTCGCCCGCATTCGGCCCGACCTCGTCGGCGCGCTGCACCTCACCGACATCCCGCTCGTGCACCTCGCCGCGCTCGATCCACGCGAGGCGACGCCGGAGGGGCGCGACTACCTCGACGCGGTCGCCCGCTGGCGTGCTGCCGAGGGCGGCTACATCGCCGAGCAGAGCACGAAGCCGAACACCCTCGCCGCCGCGCTCGCCGACTCCCCCGCCGGCCTCGCCGCCTGGATCGTGGAGAAGCTGCGCGGCTGGAGCGACTGCGGCGGCGACGTCGAGACGGTCTTCCCGCGGGACGACCTGCTCACCTGGCTGACGCTCTACTGGGTCACCGGCACGATCGGCACCTCGTTCGTGCCGTACGCGGTCCGGGAGCCGGCGCAGTCCGGCCGCGTGGCCGTCCCCACCGTGGGGAGCGTGTTCGCCCGCGACCTGCTGCCGCCGCCGCGGGCGCTCGCGGAGCGCGTGTTCGACGTCCGCGACTGGCAGGAGCACGAGGCGGGCGGCCACTTCGCGGCCTGGGAGCAGCCGGAGGCGTTCGTGCGCGGCGTTCGGGCCGCGGTCGCCCTCCTCGACGAGGACTGATTCCGCGGGCCCGGCGAATCAGCCGGCCGCGCACTCCCGCAGCACGGAGAGCCCGTCCGCGACCTCGGCGAAGGACGTGCTGAGCGGCGAGAGCCCGACGCGGATGCCGTGCGGGGCCCGGAAGTCCGGGATCACGCCGCGCTCCCACGCCCGCGCCGTGATCGCCCGCGCATCCGGGTGCTCGAGCGTCACGTGGCTGCCCCGGCGCGCGGCGTCGCGGGAGGTGGCCACCGTGAAGCCGGCGTCGGCGAGGTCGGCATCCGCGATCTCGATCACGAACTCGGTGAGCCGGACGGACTTCTCCCGGATGGCCGCCATGCCGGCCTGCTCGATCAGGTCGAGCATGTCCCGCATCGGCTGCATCGCCACGATGGACGGGGTGCCGCTGAGGAAGCGCCGGATGCCCCGCGCCGGCTCGTAGTGGGGACCCATGTCGAAGGGCGCCGCCGAGCCCATCCAGCCGGCGATGGGCTGCTCCAGCTCGTCCTGCAGATCGGCCCGCACATAGGCGAACGCCGGCGAGCCGGGGCCGCCGTTCAAGTACTTGTAGGTGCAGCCGACGGCGAGGTCGACGCCCCACCGGTCCAGCTCGACGGGCACGGAGCCCACCGAGTGGCAGAGATCCCAGAGGACGAGTGCGCCCGCCTCGTGCGCGGCCGCGGTGATCGCCTCGGCGTCGGCGAGGTGGCTGGACCGGTAGGCGACGTGGCTGACCACGACGAGTGCCGTCCGCTTCCCGACCGCCTCGGTCACCTGCTCGAGCTCGACGCCCGCGTGCCGGTCGACCCGCACCCACCGCACAGTGAGCCCGAACTCCGCGGCGATCCGCTCGACGACGAAGCGGTCCGTCGGGAAGTTGTCGTCGTCGATGACGATCTCGTCCCGGCCCGGTCGGGCCGCGACCGCGGCGCGGATGAGCTTGTAGAGCACCACCGTCGTCGAGTCGGCGACCACCGTCTGCCCCGCCGCGGCCCCGAGGGTGAGCGCGCCGATCCGGTCGCCGACCGTCTCCGGCAGCGCCATCCACTCCTCGTCCCAGCCGCGGATGAGCCGCGAGGACCAGGTGTGGACGAGGCCGGCGAGCCGGTCCGGGGTCGCGGTCAGCGGCCGGCCGAGGGAGTTGCCGTCGAAGTAGGCGCGGACGTCCGGGTCCGGCAGGAAGGCGGCCCTGAACGACGCGAGCGGATCCTCCTCATCCAGCTCCCGCGCTCGGTCCACGTGTGCCGTTCTCGGTTCGACCGTCATGGGACTCCCTCCAGTGCCCGTCCCACGGTAGTGCGCGGCGACGGAGGGAACGGCGGAGGCCGGGCGTCTCAGCGGCCGGAGAGCTGCTGGAGCATCAGCAGTCCGTGCCGGTCCACGGATTCCGCGGTGGCGGTGAGCAGGACCACGGCGGTGCCCGCCTCGCGGTCGAGGCCCAGCCAGGAGCGGAATCCGCCGGTGCCGCCGTTGTGCCAGACGATCGGGCGGCCCTTGACCTGCGTCGTCAGCCAGCCCGCGCCGATCCGGACGGCAGGACCCGTGAAGTTCCGGACCGGGTCCAGGGCCGAGGTCCCCGGAGCCGAGCCGTCGAGCAGCGCCTGGGCGAGCCGCCCCAGGTCCCCGGCGGACGACCGGATGCCACCAGCCGGCGCGATCCCCTCCCCGGTCCACGGGTCGCGGGGCCGCCCGGAGCGGCTGCGTCCGAGCAGCGCCGTCGGCCGCAGGTCGCTCCGCAGGCTCGGCACGTACATCGAGTCGAGTCCGAGCGGCACGGCGATCCGCTCGCGGAGCAGCGCCGAGTAGCTGCGCCCCGCCGCCGCGGCCACCGCGTGCCCGAGCAGCTCGAACCCGAAGTTGGAGTACCGGGGCCGGGGAGCGGCCAGCCGCACCCCCGCTGCCTGCGCCAGCAGCTCTTCCCGGGACTCGCCGTACGGATTCGCGCCGTGCCGCAGGAGCCGGATCGTGCGCCGCAGGGGCTCGGCTCCCGGGGGCAGGCCGGGCAGACCGGACGTGTGCGTGCTGAGGGACGCGAGCGTCACGTCCGCGGCGGCGCTCCCCTCGAGCGGCAGCAGCTCCCCCAGCCGGGTCTCCTCGGTCACCTCGCCGCGGTCGAGGGCGTCGACGTAGAGCAGCCCTGTGATGCCCTTCGAGATGGACCCGATCTCGAAGTCGGCGTCGAGGTCCGCGCCCGCGACCGCGACGGCGAGACCGTCGGCGGAGATCGTGGCGGCGCCCACCACTGCATGACGGGACCCCAGCCGTCTTCGCACCGCGGAGAGGAGGTGCTGGTCGCCGGCCACCGGGGTCACGCGCCCCATCGTAGGAGGGCTACGGGATCTGCAGCCAGGCGACGCCGCGCAGCTGCAGGCGGGTGCCCTCCGTGGTCGGCACGATGCTGAGCAGCACCGCGTCGCACCGCCTGCAGCGGACGACCCGGCCCTGGTCGCCGCCGTAGACCATCGCCTCGCCCACCGGCCCGATGTCGCCGCACGCGATGCACCGCGCCACCGCGGTGGTGGGCTCGAAGCGCAGGTACTCGCTCAGTGTTCCGGCGAGCGAGTTGCCGTCGACGTGTCCGTCCATCAGGTTCCTCCGAACCGCTCGGTCTTGATGCGCCGGGCGTCGTGCCCCAGCTCGACGAGCGTGGACGCCACGCTCTCCACGAATGCGGTGGGTCCGCACACGTAGACCGCGGGGTCGTCCTCGGGCCGGAAGCACCGCTCCTCGAGCTCCGCGCGGCCCACGCGTCCGGGCGAGCGGGGCCAGCCCTCCGGCGCGGTGCGGGTGTACGCCCAGGTCACCTCGACGCCCTCTCCGGAGCTCTCGAGCTCCGACCGGAAGAACACGTCCTCCGGGGTGCGCACCGAGTAGAGCAGCCGGAACGGCGAGGTGCTGTCGCTGCGCAGCCGGGCACGCACCATCGCCACGAGCGGGACCACCCCCGATCCGCCGGCGATCAGCTGCACCGGGCCCTCCTGCTCAGGTCGCCAGACGAACCAGCCGCCGAGCGGGCCCCGGACCTCCACCTCGTCGCCGACCATCACCTCGTCCACGAGGTACGGCGACACCTCGCCGCCCGGAAGCCGGTCGACGGCGAGCTCGACCCGGTCCCCCGGCCCGACCGACGCGACCGAGTACGACCGCGCGGCCTGATACCCGTCGGGCGCGGTGAGCCGCAGGTCGAGGTGCTGGCCGGCGAGGTTGCCGCCCCAGCCGGGCACGTCGAGGAGCAGGACCCGCCCGGATCGTCCCTCGGCACGCGCCTCCACGACGGTGCCGGTCGTCCAGCCGACCACTACCAGTAGCGCTGCTCGCGCCAGGGGTCACCGTAGAGGTGGTACCCGTTCTGCTCCCAGAACCCGGGCTCGTCCTGGTCCTGCATCACGAGCGCGCGGATCCACTTCGCGCTCTTCCAGAAGTAGAGGTGCGGCACGAGGAGGCGTGCCGGCCCGCCGTGCTCAGGATCGAGCTCCTCGCCGTCGAACTCGAAGGCGATCCACGCCTGCCCGTCGAGCAGGTCCGCGAGCGGAATGTTGGTCGTGTAGCCGCCGTAGGAGTGTGCCATCACGTACTCGTAGCCAGTCTCGACGTCGGCGAACAGGGTATCGAGGCTGACACCCCGCCAGGAGGTGCCGAGCTTCGACCAGCGGGTGACGCAGTGGATGTCGGTGTGCACCTCCTCGATCGGGAGCGCCTGGAACTCGTCCCAGCTCCAGGAGCGGTCCTCGCCGGACTCGTTGCGGATGGTGAGCTGCCACTTCGCGGTGTCGATGCGCGGTGTGGGTCCGGCGGAGAGAACGGGGAAGTCCTCGGTGAGGAACTGCCCGGGCGGAAGGTCGGGGCTCTGCTGCCGGGAGCGCCCGGAGAACCCTCGTGAGACGACGGCCATCGAGTTGCTCCCTTCGTTCGGCGCCCACAGTACCGAGGCGGGCCGGTCCGGACCAGAGGCGGTCACGCCCGAGGTGTCGCCGCCCCGAGGATGTGCGCGAGGCCCGGCCCGGGACCGGGTGAGAAGCCGAATCGGCGGGCGTCCAGGATGCGGAAGCCGGCCCGCTCGATCACGCGGAGCGTGTCCCGATTGAGGTGGCAGTTGCCGGCGAGGCGCCGCCAGAGCGGAACGACCGCGTCTTCGGCGAGCGCGATCAGTCGGTTCTCGGAACGCACGTGCTCGTAGAACAGGAGGAGGCCTCCCGGGCGCAGGACGCGGCGGATCTCCGCGAGTGCCGCCTCCTGGTCGGACACGCTGCACAGCACGAGGCTCGCCACCACGGTGTCGGCCGAGTCGTCGACGAGGGGCAGCGACTCAGCGATGCCGTCGCGGACCTCGACCGCAACCGGGGATCGCTCGGCCGCCTCGGCGGACAGCCCGCGCAGGTAGGGGTCGGGCTCGAGGGCGATCACGTTCGTGGCGGCGTGCGGGTAGGAGGCGAAGTTGGCCCCGGTGCCCGAACCGACCTCGACCACGGCGCCGCGGGCGCGCGACAGCAGCTCCCGGCGGTGTTCGGCGCCGCCCGCTCGGTCCATCGCCGGCACCGCGCGGGCGAAGGCGCGCGCGAACCGGGGGTGGCTCGTCCTCGGGAAGGACGACGGCGAAGGGGCGGACGCGGGCATCCCGCCATTGTGCGCCGACGTCGAGCGTCGGGAAACCGCTGGCTCACCTGCCGGGTCAGAAGGGCGGCTGGTCCTCCGGATCCGCCTGGGCCCATTCCGTCTGCACGAGGACGCTGCCGAGCCTGCCGCCCTGGATGCGAGTGGCGGGCGGCGCGGCGGGCTCGGTCGTGAACTCGAGGCCGATGGGCGTCGTCCACTTCAGGACTCCGGGGTGGGCATCGTCCTGTTCGAGCTTCCAGCCGCCGTCGTGTTTCACGCGGTGGTGGTTCCGGCAGACCGCCGCGAGGTTGTCGTGGTCGGTCGTGCCGTTCTCACACCAGGGGCGCGTGTGATCGATGTCGCAGGTCGCGGCGGGGCGGTTGCAGCCGGGGAACCGGCAGATCTCGTCCCGATCGACCACGTAGCGGCGCAGCTCGACGGGCACCTCCCTCCGGCCCCGCCCGTACTGGAGGACCACACCGGTGACGGGGTGAGTGAGGATCCGCTGCAATCCCGTGCTCGTGCCGGCCAACCGGCGGGCGGTCTCGGGATCGATGGGCCCGTACCCCTTGAGGATGCCGGGGGTGTCGTCGACGCCGTTGAGGGTCAGCACCGGAACGGTCACCTGTACCGTCGGAGCGATCCCCCGATTCTGCTTCGACGGTGCGCGCAGCCCCTGCTCGCCCTGCTCCGGCGGCAGGAGGACGCCGTCGTCGAGCAGGATGTCGCGCACCACGTCGGACCGCAGCTGGGAGACCGAGCGCGGCTCGTCCGAGCCGGCCAGATGGCGGGCTGTCGCGTCCGCCCGGTTCCAGATCGCCACGGCGTCCTCGGCCGGCAGGTAGTGGTGCAGCCAAGCCATCCCGTCTGCGGCCGCCTCGAGAGTGAACTCCCGCATCTCCCGAGCAGCCCGCGCCTTCTCCTCGAGCTGCTCCGGGTGCAGCGTCGCGACGGCGAGCCGCACCTTGCGCTCGAACTTGGCGGGCGCCAGCGTCTCCGCCGCAGGCAGCAGCCGCTCCTCGAGCAGCACGCGGTCCTCGTGCGGCAGACCGGAGATGCTGTCGCTCAGGATGCGGGCGTGCCGGTCACTGATGCGGCCCTCCGCGAGACGGTCGAACGTCGCCGGCAGGGCGTGGATGAGGGCCCGGGCGGTGGCGAGCTGGGTCTCCACCGAGCGCTCCGGCATCAGCAGCACGACCGCGATCTGGGCGCGCATCGAGCGGAATCGGATGCCGGATGGATCGGCGCTCATCGACGCGCCGTACGTCTCCTCCCAGCGCTGCCGGAGAGTGTCGAGTGCGCGGTACCGCTCGGCCGCTAGGGCGTTCGCGCGGCGCTGGGTGTCGGTCAGCTCCCCGACGAGGGTGAGCAGCTCGTCTCTGCGAGGGTCCGGTGGAGGCGAGTCGGGATCGGGCGGGCCGCCGAGGGCAGGCGGGTGCAGGAGCGACAAAGGTCACCTGTTCTTTCTCCGGCACGCACCTGCAGGCTACGCCCACCCTCCGACATCGGCTCCCGGTCCGGTGCGATTCTCGCGCCGGACTCGAACGTGGGCGACGGCGCACGGCGGACACCCCCGCCGGACGAGCCGCCGTGTCACCCCACCGTGAGAGCCAGCTCGACGGGCTCGAGCCCCTCGGACGTGACGGTGACCCGGATCTCCCCCGCGCCCGTCGGGCGGACCACGGCGAGCGCGCGCCCGTCGAAGGTGCGCCATGTGGACGAGTCGAAGCGCTCCTCCGTCTTCGGGTTCGCGCTGCCCATCCCCGCGAGCACGCCCGCTCCGGTCACCTCGACCGACACCGGGCGCTCCTCCGACGTGTTCAGGCGGCCCGCCTCGTCGCGCAGCTCGATCGCCACGTAGGCGAGGTCGCTGTCGTCGTCGCGCAGCTGCGACCGGTCCGCCTCGGCGGTGAGGCGCACGGCACCCCGCGCGGTGGCGAGCGTCGTCCGGCCGGTCTCGACCCCGCCGCGGTACGCGACCGCCACGAGCTCGCCCGGCCGGTACTCGGTCTCGAGCGCGGCGAGCATCGGCCGGCTCTCCCCCACCCGGGCGCTCGCCAGGTGCTCGCCGTCGAGGAGCAGGGCCACCTCGTCGGCGTCGGCGTACACCTCGACGGTAATCGGCTTCCCCTCGAAGCCCGGCCAGGTCCACGAGGACACCGAGTCGCTCCACGCCCAGGGCGAGCGCTGCGTCACCGTGTGGCCGTGGTGCTCGGGACGGAGCACGGCGACGTAGGGCTCGGTCCGGAGGCCGAACACGATCTCGCGGTAGTAGGAGATGGGGCGGCGCGAGCCGGTGAGGTCGAGGTCGCCGCACCAGGCGGTGAGGTACGGGTACTCGCGCTCGAGGGCCGCGACGGCCTCGGGGTCCTCGGCGTACGCGGTCGCGCCGATGCCGACTTCGCCGAGGTAGTCCCAGCCTGTCCAGGTGAAGTCGCCGATCACGTTCGGGTTCTCCTTCACCAGTGGCCAGAGGCGGCCGATCTGGGAGGGGAAGGTCTCCGATCCCACCAGCACGCGATGCGGGAAGAGCTCCTGATCCAGGTCGTAGCGCGACTCGGAGTAGTTGAGGCCGAGCACGTCGAGGGCCGCGGACGACTCCGCGGTGCGGCGGCTGACCGCCTCGCTCGAGCCGATGGCGCTGAAGGCGTCGTCCATGCTCGACATGGCCGCGTTGAGACCGCCGCCCGCGGCCGCGAGGATCGACGGCAGCTCATCGATGACGGCGAGGAACGGGTTGATCCCGTTGGTGACGAGGCGCGTGGGGTCGAGGGCGCGGAGGTGCTCGGCCATCCGGCGCGCCCAGCGGGACCCGTGCGGGGAGCCCACCTCGATGATCTCGTTGCCGATCGAGTACATGATGACGCTCGGGTGGTTCCGGTCCTTCGCGACCATCGCCTCCAGGTCCGCGGCCCACCACTGCGGGAAATCGGCCGCGTAGTCGTACGGCGTCTTGAACCGGGTCCACATGTCGAACGCCTCGTCCATCACGAGCACGCCGAGCCGGTCGCAGGCGTCGAGCATCGCGGGTGAGGCGGGGTTGTGGGCGGTTCGGATCGCGTTGAAGCCGGCGGCCTTGAGCAGCTCGATGCGGCGCTCCTCGGCGCGGCCGATGGCGGCGGCGCCGAGCGGGCCGTTGTCGTGGTGGAGGCACGCGCCTCGCAGCAGCACCGGCTCGCCGTTGATGCGCAGGCCCTTGCGCGGGTCGACGGTCACGGTGCGGATGCCGAACGGGACGACGACCTCGTCCGCAGGATCCCCGCCGAGGCCCACGCGCGCCGTGTGTAGGGCGGGGCTGTCGGGGCTCCACAGGGCCGGCTGCCGCAGGTACAGGCGCTGGCGGACGACCGCCTGCTCCCCCGGCGCGAGGGTCGAGGGGGTGGAGTCGCGCTCCACCTCGGCGCCATCCGGTCCGGTGACGGACGTGCTGACGGTCACGGTGCGCGTGCTGAGGCCGGCGTTGGCGACGGTCGTCACGACGTCGACGACCGCCTGGTCGTCCTCGATGCGCACCGTGCTGACGGTGACGCCGTCGGGAACGACGTGCACGGGCGCGTCGACGTGCAGCAGCACCGGCCGGTGCAGACCGGTGCCGGAGTACCAGCGGGAGTCCTCGCCGGAGCGCACCTCGACGCGCAGCTCGTTGTCCTGGCCGTACTTCAGGTACGGGGTGAGGTCGACGAAGAACCGCGCATACCCGTCGGCCCGGTTGCCGGCGAACTCGTCGTTGAGGAAGACCTGGGCGCGGCGGAATGCGCCCTGCAGCTCGAGGCGGACGAGTCGGCCCTCCCATTCGGCCGGCACCGTGAAGGTCTTGAGGTAGGTGAACGCGCCGTGGGGATGGAACGCGCCCGCCCCCTTGCCCGGCACGTCGGGGCGCCGTTCCGCGTCCCGCAGCGCATCGTGCGGCAGCCGCACCTCCACCGGATCGACCTTCGCGCCGTCCGCCGCGGCGAAGGGGCCGAGGGGGCGCCGGTAGGACCAGCCGTCGTTGAAGGGGGTCACGGTCACGCGGTTCTCCGTTCGCAGGGGTTCGATGCCATGATGCCCTGCTCCGCGAGCGGCGCCCGCCCGCCGGAGCGCCCGCCCGACCGGCCTTCAGTCGTCGTCGACCCACTCCAGCAGGTCGCCGGGCTGGCAGTTCAGCGTGCGGCACATGGCCTCGAGCGTCGTGAAGCGCACGGCCTTCGCCCGCCCGTTCTTCAGCACCGCCACGTTCGCCGGCGTGAGGCCGATCCGCTCCGCGAACTCGCCGACGCTCATCTTCCGCTTGGCGAGCTCGACGTCGATCCGCACGACGATCGGCACTCAGATCACCGCTTCGAGGTCGCTGCGGAGCGCCGTCGCCTGGCGCAGCAGGGCGCGGAGCACCAGCATCACGAGGACGAACACGGCCCCGAGCAGCACCACTCCGAACAGCGCGAGCGGGGTCCCCGGATCCCGCAGCTCGGGCGTGAAGTAGATGATCGCCGTCAGGTAGGCCGCGAGCGCGGCGAGAGCCAGCCAGGCGACCGCGAACGCCGCGACGATCCCGTTCACCCAGCGGAACGCCGCCTCACTGAAGATGCGGTCGGCCTTGACCATGGTCAGCAGCCGCCAGGTGCAGACGATGACGGCCTGGAAACACAGCACCCACAGCTCCTCGGCCACGAGCAGCGGCCAGAGCACGTGCGCCGCCTCGGGAGCGCGCCGGACGTCGTCGGCGATGTCGCCGGGGAGGCTCAGGAACTGCAGGACGAGGAGGAAGGCGAAAGCGAGCGCTAGCAGCACCTTGAGGGAGGGGACCAATCGATTCAGCGTAAGCACGCAACGAGTTTCACTCGTTTGCTATCGATAGTCAATAGATGCGGTCTACTCGCCGCCGGCGGAGGCTCGACTCGTCAGGCGTACCTGAGGGCGCGGGCGTGCGGGGTCGGGCCGAACCGGCGCGTCCAGGTGCGCCCGTATCTGGCGAAGGCCGGCCGGCCCTCCATGCCCTCCCGCTGCAGCTCGTCGACGGGGATGCTGAGCGGGGAGAACGACGACTCCGGGCAGACATAGGTCACGGCGGCGACGGAGTGCCAGGAGTGGGCGCAGCGGCTCCTGCGCGTGCGCTCCTTCGACAAGCAGGCGGGACAGACGTAGCGCTCCCACCAGTCCTGCAGGAGCGGGGTGCTCATCGTGTTCAGGTCGTCCATGCCGTGCCTCGATTGACTGATCGCGTCCGTTGCTTGCGGTCAGCCACGCTACGTTCGGCTCGCCGGCCGTCCGCAATCGAGCGGGCGGGATTGACAGATTCGGAGCACGGTGGATCATGTGCCCTGCCGTCGGCGCCGGCTATCGCCCCTGGTCGCCGTCCACGCCGCTCGCGTCGTAGCGGAGGAGCACGAGCTGCGAATCCGGCAGCACCCGCGCCTCGAGGAGCCGGAGCGGTGCGCGCGCTCCGCTGTAGAGCTTCGTGCCGTCCCCGAGAAGGGCCGGACCGACCAGGACGTCCAGCTCGTCGACGAGCCCCGCCTCGAGCAGCGGATTCCACGTGATCGCGCTCCCGAACACGAGGATGTCGCCGCCCTCGCCGCTCTTGAGAGCCGTGACCTCGGCGACCGCGTCCGCCCTCCGCACCACCCGAGTGGTCGTCGCCCAGGGCGCGCGGGGGCCGACGCGGAGGGTGTCGGAGATGACGACCTTCTCGAGATCCCGGTTGCGCGCCGCGATCTCCCGCTCGAGGGGCGGCTCAGTCGGATCCTCGGCGACCCGGGACCAGTAGCCGGCGAAGCCCTCGTATCCGCGGCGGCCGAGCAGGAGCGTGTCGGCGCTTCGCAGCCGCTCGAGGTTGTGGGGACTGAACGCGTCGTCGAAGGGCATGGCCATGACGTCTCGGCCCGGCCCCTCGTGATATCCGTCGAGTGAGGTGATCATCGAGACCACGAGCTTCCGCACGGCACCTCCCTGTGTCCGTCCCGAGTGTGGCACCGGACCCGCGGCTTCCGCCAATACCGGGGAAGCGTCGACCCTGGGGAAGATCCGCTACCTCGACAAGCTCGTGGACGAGCTCGCCAAGGGCCGGCCCATGCGGAAAGTCCTGCGAGGCTGACGCCCGGGAGGCTGCTGCCGCCTCCCGCCGCGACTGCCTCGGCTCCGACCGCCGCCGGCTCCCGTCACCGCTCCGGCTCGGCCGACCCTGCCCACTCCCCACCGACGAAGGATGCGAACTCGTCGTCGCTGAACGGCACCGCCTGGCCCCACTCCGCCAGGTCGGGAGCATCCGTGGTTCCGCCGATCGCGCAGTAGAACGACCCCTCCGCGCCCGCGAACTCGCCGCCCGACTCGCTGTACGGAACCTCGACCGCCCGCAGCCCGTCCGGCCGCTCGCCCGAGCGCGCCCGGTTCCAGTGCACCTCCTGGTCCAGGTAGTGGGCCGCGTTCTCGGGGCTCGCCGTGGTCGTGTGCTCGACGCAGGTGGCCGCGAGCAGGTCGGTCGTCCAGGCAGCCCCGGCCGCCGCACCCGGCGCCGGACCGGCGGACTCCTCCGGGGCGGGCGGCGCGCTCGCACCTCCGGCGCATCCGGCGAGCGCGAGGACGACGAGTGCGAGCGGGGCGAGTCGGCGGGGCTGCACGCGCCCAAGCTAGCGGCGCGGGGGCGGCGACGCACTGCTTCCTTCGACGCGGCCGTCGCTCACTCCGCCGAGTGGGCTTCGAGGAAGCGGTACACCTCCTCGTCGTCGACGCCCGGGAACCGGCCGGCCGGCAGCGGAGACAGGATGTGCGCGTGCAGGCGTGCGCTCGGCCAGGCCTGCCCCGCCCACTTGCCCGCCAGCTCGCCGCCCTGCTCGCCCGCCGAGGAGGCCGGCTGCGTCGCGTCGCCGCGCACCGTGGTCTCCCGGCCGCGGAACCACTTCGAGTCGGCGAATCGGACGCCGACGCTGATCGAGAACTGCTCGGTCGGCGTGGTCCCCGTCTGCGTCGAGCACCAGAACGTGCCGGCCGGGGTGTCGGTGATCTGGTGGAACTCCGTCGTCCGGTTCGTGCGCTCGAAGGCGGCGCGGGCCGCCCAGGCGCGGGGCACGAACTGCCCCTCGACCGAGCCGCTGACATCGGCGGGAAGCGGCAGATCGTCGTTCTCGTACGCCTTCTGGATGGCGCCGTCGTCGCCGACACGGAGGAAGTGCACGCGCAGCCCGAGGTGGACGGTCGCGAGGTTGATGAATCGGAGCCCCGCAGCCTCGTGGGTCACTCCGAACGCGTCGCGGAAGTCCTCGATGGCGAGATCCCGCCGCTGCTTCGCGTCGGCGAGGAACGCGGCGCTCGCCGGCTCGGGCATCAGGCACGCCGCGGCGAAGTAGTTGATCTGCATGCGCTGCAGCAGGAACTCCGCGTAGCTCGCGGGCTCGCGGTGGCCGAGCACGCGATGCGCCATCGCCTGCAGCGCGAGGGCGCGGAGGCCGTGGCCGCCGGGGATCGAGGCCGGCGGCAGGTAGATGCGCCCGTTCTTGAGGTCCGTGACGGTGCGCGTGGAGTGCGGCAGGTCGTTCACGTGGATGATCTCGAAGCCCAGGTGGCGTGCCATGCGGGCGACGTCGTGGTGAGTGAGGGCGCCCCGCTCGTGGCCCACCACCGCGAGCAGGGACAGCGCCTCCCGCTCGAGCTCGGGCCAGTGGTGGTCCTGCGCGCGCTGCCGCAGGCGCAGCTCGGTGTTGGCGCGGCGCGCCTCCTCCGGAGTGGCGATCGCCTCGGTCGCGCGCCGGATCAGCTCGCGGTGCAGCCCGACGAGCGACTCGAGCACGTCCTGCGGGAGGGCGCGGGTCGCGGGCACCCGGGGCAGGCCGAGCGCGGCGTAGAGGGCACCCTGCTGCGCCCGCTCGAGCTCGATCTCGAGCGCGGAGCGCGGGTCCGGAGCCTCCCCGGTGAGCAGCTGCGCGAGCTCCACGCCGAGCGCCGTCGCGAGCGACTGCAGCTGCGACAGGCGCGGCTCCCGCCGCCCGTTCTCGATGAGCGAGAGCTGGCTGCCCGCGAGCCCCGCCGACCGGCCCAGCTGCTCGAGGGTGAGGGAGCGCGCGTTGCGGTAGTGCCGGACGCGCCGACCCACGGTGAGCAGGTCCATCTTCTCTCCCTGTTAAATCCGGCCGAATTTTCGCCACCGTAGTCGCAGAAGACCCGGGCGGACAAGAGCACCCTGGACACGGCTCGCCCCCGACCGAAGGAGTTCCCGTGACCGCCACCCTTCCCGCCGCCCCCGCTCCGCACGCTCCCGTCCCCGCCGCGGGCCCCTCCGCCGCCGGCCCCTCCCGCAACGCCGCGCTCAACGGCTGGGTCGCCGAGATGACGGAGCTGCTGCAGCCGGATCGGGTCTCCTGGTGCACGGGAAGCCAGGCGGAGTTCGACCAGCTCACGAAGCAGCTGGTGCGGGAGGGCTCGCTCGTTCGCGTCAACCCGGAGTGGCGCCCGAACTCGTTCCTCGCCCGCAGCGACCCCCGTGACGTCGCCCGCGTGGAGGAGCGCACCTTCATCTGCTCCGCCGATCCGGAGGACGCGGGCCCGACCAACAACTGGCGCGACCCGGTCGAGATGAAGCAGGAGCTGATCGCGCTGTTCGACGGCGCCATGCGCGGCCGGACCCTCTACGTCGTCCCCTTCTCGATGGGGCCGATCGGCAGCCCACTCGCGAAGCTCGGCGTGCAGCTCACCGACTCCCCCTACGCCGTGCTGTCGATGCAGATCATGACCCGGATGGGGACCGAGGCGCTCGAGCAGATCGGGCCCGATACGTCCTGGGTGCCGGCCGTGCACTCCGTCGGCAGTCCCCTCGTCGACGCTGACGGCAGCCGCCGTGCCGACGTCCCGTGGCCCTGCAACGAGACGAAGTACATCGCGCACTTCCCCGAGACGCGCGAGATCTGGTCGTTCGGGTCCGGCTACGGCGGCAACTCCCTGCTCGGCAAGAAGTGCTTCGCACTGCGGATCGCCTCGGTGATCGCCCGCGAGGAGGGCTGGCTCGCCGAACACATGCTGCTCGTGAAGGTCACGTCCCCGGAGGGCCGCTCCTACAACCTGGCGGCGGCGTTCCCCTCCGCCTGCGGCAAGACCAACTTCGCCATGCTGCAGCCCACGCTGCCCGGCTGGACGGTGGAGACGATCGGCGACGACATCGCCTGGCTCCGGCCGGATGCCGAGGGCCGCCTGCGCGCCATCAACCCGGAGCGCGGCTTCTTCGGCGTCGCGCCCGGCACGGGGGAGCGCACCAACCCGACCGCGGTGGCGACGATCTGGGGCAATACGATCTTCACCAACGTCGCCCTCCAGGACGACGGCGACGTGTGGTGGGAGGGCCTCACCGACCGCGTGCCGGACCGGATGGTCGACTGGCAAGGACGGCCGTGGATGGACGGGCTGCCGGTGCCGGCGGCGCATCCGAACGCCCGCTTCACGGTTCCCGCCGACCAGTGCCCGTCCATCGCGGACGAGTGGGACGACCCCGACGGGGTGGTGCTCGACGCCATCCTCTTCGGCGGGAGGCGCTCGACCAACATCCCGCTGGTAGCGGAGGCGGACAGCTGGGCGCACGGCGTCTTCCTCGGCGCCACCATCTCCAGCGAGCAGACCGCCGCCGCCGAGGGGCCCGTCGGCGCGCTGCGCCACGACCCGTTCGCGATGCTGCCCTTCTGCGGCTACAACATGGCCGACTACTGGGGGCACTGGCTCGACATGGGCGAGCGGCTGGGCGAGCACGCGCCGCGCATCTTCCAGGTCAACTGGTTCCGGAAGGGCCGTGACGGCTCCTACCTGTGGCCGGGGTTCGGCGAGAACATCCGCGCCGTCGACTGGATCGTCCGCCGCCTCGACGGCGCCGCGCGGGCGAGGCGCAGCCCCGCGGGCCTGCTCCCGCTGCGGGAGGACTTCGACCTCGAGGGCCTCGACCTGCCGGACGGCGCATGGGACGAGCTCTTCCGCGTCGACCCGGTGGCCTGGCTGCAGGAGGCGGACCAGACCCGGGCGCTGTTCGAGCGCTTCGGGAGCCGCGTCCCGAAGCGCCTCCTCACGCAGCTCACGGTTCTGCGCTGGGAGCTCGTCGCTCGGCTCTGACGCTCCCCCGCCGGCTCGGGGCGGTCTCCGCAGGAGCATCGGCCCGTGCCGCTCCGGTCGCCGCGCTCGCTACTGTGGTCCGGTTGCACCGCTCGCCGGGCCGGCTGTGACGGGATCGGGAGGGACGACAGCGGTGGCCGATCCGACCCGTGGGCCAGGGCAAACCCCCGGAAGCCCCCGTCGACGCTTCCGGGCGGCGCGCCTCACGAGGGCGGTCCTCGTGCCGGTCCTGCTGCTGGGGATGCTCTGGTCGGCTGCCTACCTCTCGACACCCCACTCGCAGCTGGCGCGGACGCTGATCTGGCTCGAAGCCGACGTCGAGGACCACAAGCGCTTCCCGGCACGCATCGTGGAGAACGCCCCGCCTCCCTTCCTCTTCGAGCGCGGACAGCCGATCGAGGGCTTGGGGCGGGGAGTCGGAGGTGGGGCCGCGGGGGCCGAGGGCGCAGACGGAACCGGGAGCCTCGAGGCCTTCCTCGAGGGCACCGACACCACCGCCTTCCTCGCCATCCAGGACGACGCCATCGTCTACGAGGAGTACTTCGACGGATATCGCGAGGACTCGATCCAGACGTCCTTCTCGATGGCCAAGTCGTTCCTCTCCACCCTCGTCGGGATCGCGATCGACGAGGGAGCGATCGGCAGTGTGGACGACCCCGTCACGGAGTACGTCCCGGAGCTCGCTAAACGCGACCCGCGCTTCGCGTCGATCACGATCCGGAACCTGCTCACCATGTCCTCGGGTATCGCGTACGAGGAGGCGGGCCTCCCCTGGAGCGACGACGCGACCACCTACTACGCGCCGGACCTGCGGGCCGTCGCCCTGTCCGCGCGGATCGAGCGGGGGCCGGCGGAGGAGTTCCACTACAACAACTTCCACCCCCTGCTGCTCGGACTCATCCTGGAGAGGGCGACCGGCACCTGCGTGAGCTGCTACCTCGAGGACCGGATCTGGAAGCCGCTCGGGATGGAGGCGCCAGGGTCTTGGAGCCTCGACAGCGAGGACAGCGGCTTCGAGAAGCTCGAGAGCGGGATCAACGCCCGCGCCCGCGACTACGCCCGGTTCGGCCGGCTGTTCCTGAAGGAGGGCGACTGGAACGGCCGGCGGATCGTCTCCGCCGACTGGGTGACGGAGGCCACGGCCGACGACACCTCGAGCGACCCTGCCGACTTCTACCAATACATGTGGTGGGTGCAGCCGCAGTCGGGCCGTCGCGACCACTTCTTCGCCCGGGGCAATTTCGGGCAGTACATCTACGTCGTGCCGGACAAGGACCTCATCCTCGTCCGGCTCGGCACCGGGGCGGGCGAGCAGGACTGGCCGTCCGTGCTGCGGGACATCGCCGCCACCGTCCCATCGCCGCGGCCCTGAGGCGGCGCGAGACGCACGAGCTCGAGGAGCGGCGCCGCGGCGACGGGTGCCGGGGCAGCACCCTTCGAGCCCGGCCCTCGTTCACCTGAGCAGGGCGGCATCCGTCCTGCCGGCCAGCATCGCGCGTGCCGCCATTCCGATGACCGCGCTGTAAGTCGGGTAGGCGAAGCGCACGCCTGCCAGCGTCGACACGTCGATCCCGGCCGCCATCGCCGTCGTCACCGACTGGATCACCTCAACCGCGTTCTCGCCGACGGCGTGCGCGCCGAGGATCAGCTCGCGGCGGCGGTCCGCCACCAGCTTCAGGAAGCCGCGCTCGCGATCGTCGATCACCGCGCGATCGAGGTCGCTGTAGCGGACTGTGGCGACTACGCACGCCGAGTCGCGGTCCCGTGCCTCCTCCTCGGTCAGCCCGACTCCGGCGTAGTCCGGGTCGGTGAAGCCGCCGGCGGGAAGGAGATGCTGCGGCCTGCGCCGGTTCGCTCCGAGGACGGCGTTCTCGGCGGCCGCCTCCCCCTCGGACTGGGCTCCCTGCACGAGCATGTCGCGCCCGTTCGTGTCGCCCACGGCGAAGATGTGCGGCACGTTGGTCCGGAAGTACTGGTCGGCCGGGATGAACGACCGCTGCCGCTCGACCCCGGCCTTCTCGAGACCGAGGTCGTCCACGTCGGCGGGCCAGCCGGTGGCCATGACAACTGCGTCGAAGGGCGCCGACCGGCTCTCCGAGTCGCGCCAGGTGAGCGTGACGGATCCGTCCTCGGCGCGGTCGAGACGCTCGACGGTCTCGATGCCCGTGCGCACGTCGACTCCCTTCTCGGCGAACGCGGCGGCGACCAGCTCGGAGATCGAGGCGTCGGAGGCCATCAGCACCCGCGGCGCGACGTCGAGGAGCGTCACCTCGGAGCCGAAGGAGTTGAAGACGGTGACGAGCTGGGCGCCCGTGTTGCCGGCGCCGATGACGGCGACCCGCCGTGGCAGCTCGGGAAGCGCGAGGACGTCCTCGGGAACCGTCGCGAGCTCGGCGCCGGGGACGGGCAGGCGCCGCGAGTGCCCGCCGACGCAGATGAGGATGGAGTCGGCCGTGACCCGGCGACCGCTGTCGAGCACGAGCGTCCGGTCGTCCTCGAAGCGCGCCCGGCCCTCCCGGATCAGGACGACGCCGGTCTCGGCGAAGCGCTCGGCCTCCCGCTTGATCGAGCGGACGGCGTCGACCCGCTCGTGCACCCGAGCGACGGTGGCGGCCCAGTCGATCCTTGGGGCGCCGACCCCGATCCCGTAATCGTCGGCGCTGCGGGTCTCGCGGATCAGGCGCGCGGTCTTCGCGAGCACGCGCGTGGGGACGCAGCCGGTGTTGACGCAGGTCCCTCCGAGTCGGTCGGCCTCGAGCACCACCACCTTCGCGCCGAGCTCGGCGGCGCGGAGGGCCGCCGCGGTCCCGGCCGGTCCCGCCCCGATCACCGCGACGTCGTACCGCTCCGCGCGCTCGGTCACGGACGTCTCGAGCGGGCGGGGCTGGCTCATGTGGGTGTCTCCTCGTCGTCGTCGGTGCGGCCGGGGTTCCGAACCGGGGGCTCTCGTCCTCCTCACCGCGCATGCTCAGGATGCGGGATGGAGCACGCCGGCGTCGACCGCTTGCCGTCGCCCGGCGAGGCAGGGACGTTCGACCCGGGCGAACCGCTCCGGCCGCTCCGACACTGGTCGCCTGTCAGCATCCGCTTGCAACGAAGGAGCAGTCGTGTCGAACGAGGAGAACTTCGAGCTGGTCCGCAGGTTCAACCAGATCTGGTCAGCCGACGACCTCGGCATCCTGGACGAGCTCCTCGCCCCGGACTTCGTCGCCCACAACGGCGACGAGGAGGTGCACGGGCCCGACGGCTGGCGGCAGTTCGTCCTGGCCGGGCGGGAGCAGTACGGCGCGATCAGCACCGGCATCGACGAGCTGATCGGCGACGGCGGCCTGGTGGGCGAGAGGTGGTGGATCCGGGGCGGCACCGGCGACCAGTCCGTCGGCGGGCACGGGATGACGATGCACCGCATCGCGGACGGGAAGCTCCAGGAAAACTGGGCGGTCTTCCTCCCCGACAGCTAGGTCCGACTGTCCGCCCGTCGCGCCCATGCCAGCACCGGGAGGAACAGCAGCGCGAGCACGCCGCCCGCGATCGACAGACTCGCGTAGTTCGAGCTCGCGACGACGACTCCGGAGAGGACGCCCGCGCCCGCGCCGGCGAGCGCGACGAGCACATCCAAGGCGCCCTGTACCCGCGCCCGGATCGCCGGATCCGTCCCGTCGACGACGAGCGCCGTGCCAGAAATGAGGCCGAGGTTCCAGCCGAGGCCGAGCAGCGCGAGGGCGACGATGACGCCGGCGAGGGAGTCGCCGGGGATCAGAGCCGCCGTCACGCCGGCGAGGAGGAGGATGCCGCTCGACGCGACCGCGACAGGAGCTCGTCCGTACCGGTCGACAAGGGTGCCGGTGAGAAGCGAGGGCAGATACATGGCGCCGATGTGCACCCCGATCACGATGCCGATGTCGCCGAGGCTGTGGTGGTGGGCATGCATGTGCACGGGAGTCATCGTCATGACCGCGGTCATGGTGATCTGGGTGAGGACCATCACCGCCGCGCCCGCATAGGCCGCTCCCCGGATGCCGGAGCGCGGAGCGGATGCGCCGGCCTCTCCGGCGGCGGGCGCGGCGGCCGTGCGGTGTCGTCGAGCGACGAGGAACGGGTCCGGGTGCAGCAGCAGGACCAGCACCACACCCGCGGTCAGGTAGGCCGCTGCGGCGAGCAGGAACGGCCCGGCGAGGGCCGGCAGTCCGAGCTGCACGGCGACGCCGCCGAGCGGCTCCACGAGGTTGGGTCCCGCGACCGCGCCGAGGGTGGTCGACACCATGGCGATGCTGATCGCCGTGCCACGCCGGGCGGGGGCGGCGAGGTCGGTGCCCGCGTACCGCGCCTGCAGGTTGGTCGCGCTGCCCGCGCCGTAGACGAGGAGGGAGAGGAAGAGCAGCGCCACGCTGTCGAGCGCCGCGGCGACGACGACGCCGATCGCGCCGGCACCGCCCGCGAGGAAGCCCAGCCCCAGGCCAAGACGGCGACCCGAGCGCTGGGTGATCCGGCCGATGAGATAGGCCGCCATCGCCGAGCCCAGGGTGAACAGCGCGGTGGGGATGCCTGCGAGACCGTCGGAGCCGAGCATCTGCTGCGCCAGCAGCGCACCGACGGTGACCCCGGCAGCCAGCCCGGCACCGCCGAGGACCTGGCTCGCGACCACGACTCGGAGGGTCCGGCGCTGGACCCGGGCCAGCTCCTCCTCAGGGACGGCATCCGATGTGTGCTCGATCGCGTGTGGTGACCGCACTGATCCCTCTCCTCCGGCTCGGGTGATCCGCGCCAGTCGCGGCCGCCGATCAGTGTGGTGTCATGGGTCGGTGCAGTTCAACCATGACAACATGATCGGAGTCCGCTTGGCGGAGGAGCTCGTGAACCTCGAGGTCGAAGGCCGGTGGACTCGCGACCGGGTGGCCGGGGCGCTCACCGCCTCCCTCGTCCGACTCGACGGCCTCGAGCAGGAGCTGGGCGAGCTGCGCGACTGGACCGGGCGCCTCCGCGAGGTGTTCGCGGCGGCCGAATCGGACGAGCGCTGCGCCCGGATCAACGAGCTGCTCGACGTCGGGGTGCATCGGGTGCACCTCTCGGCGCACGACGGCCTTCCCCCGCACCTGCACTTCGTCCGCGACGACCAGCGCCTGACCGAGCGCGTGCAGGCCATGACGATCGGCGGCCTCGCGATCTTCGCCGTCGAGGCTCAGGCGGGCCGGATGGGGATCTGCGCCCGCCCGGGCTGCGGACGGGCGTTCGCCGACACGAGCCGGAACGGCCGCCGCGCCTACTGCTCGCCGCTCTGCGGCAACAGTCACGCCGTGCAGCGGTACCGCGCGCGAACCTCGACCACCGTCGCCGGGGAGACGGGAGCCGCCGAGGTGTTTCCTCGCGGTCCGCTTGAGGCAGCTCCCCTGCACGCCTGACGCGCAGGGCTGCATGCGTCAGTGAGCGGAGGGCCGGCACCGTTCCCGGTGCCGGCCCTCCGCCCGCTCGCGGTGCGGGTCAGCTGCCGGACGGCGGAGTGCCGCCGTCGCCTCCCGGCGCGCCGCCGCTCGGAGCGCCGCCGCCGCCCATCCCCGTCGCCTCCTGCTGCTCGACGCTGTTCGCGTAGTCGTTGGTGGGGTCACGGTAGATGGTGTGCACGTGGCCCCAGCCCGAGGTGACGACCCCGTCGACATCGGCGCCGGCGGAGCCCTGCTGGCTCGCGAACTCGATGTAGGCGTTGGGACCGGAGATCTGGAAGTAGATGCCGTCGCCCTGGCTCATGTCGTAGACGGTGGCGCCCGACCAGTTGATGTAGGTTTCGTCGAGCGTGGCCTCGATCTCCGCCAAGGCGGTGGCCGTGGTCTCCTCGTCGGACAGGCCGACCCAGTTCGCGATCACGTCGAGGAGGAGCTGCTTCTGCTCGTCCGTGAGGTCGGCGCCCGACAGGCCCGTGCCGGTCGGATAGGTGCAGGTGCCGCCCGGGGCGCAGACCATCGCCGCGACCTCCTCGCCCTGATACAGCTGCGCCTTTTGCTCGTCGGTGAGGCTGTCATAGAACGCGAACGCCGTCTCGTAGATGGTGCCGAAAGTCTGCACCTCGGTGCCGTCGGCGGCGGTGTAGACCTCCGGCTGGGTGCCGAGGTGGGTGGGCGCGAAGGTGATCGCGTCGGCGCTGCCGTCGAGGGTGGCGTTGATGCCGAGGTGGTGCCCGCCGAACTGCACCTCGAACGCGCTCGTGTCGGACGCGTCGCCGAAGAAGGCGATGTAGTACTGGCCGAGGGACTCCTCGGCGCTGCTGCTGTTGTCCAGCAGGTACTGGTCGCCGGCGATGATGTTCGAGACCGTCTCGTAGCCCTCATCGCTGAGCAGCGCCTCGAGGACCTGCATCGCCGCGACCTGCTGCTCCTCGGTGAGGTCCGCGAGGTTGAGTCCGGCGCGCTCCACGAAGGTGACGGGGAAGTTCGACCACGACGTGGTCTTCGTCTCGTCGTCGTAGTCGTACGTGACGGCCTCGCGCTGCTCGTCCGAGAGGGTCGCCAGGAACGCCTCGACGGCCGCCGCGGTGTTCGAGATCGTCTCCGCGGTGGTGCTCGCGGTGGAGCTCGTGACCTCCTCGGCGGCGGACGCGACGGTGGAGGTCGAGGTCGTCACCTCCGACGTCGTCGAGGTCGCGGAGGCGGAGTCGGTTGCGCCCGCCGCGCAGCCGCTGAGGAGAAGCCCGCTGACCAGGAGCATGCTCGATCCGAGGAGAAGAGTCCGCCGCCGGGGGCGCTGAAAGGAGTCCGTGTTCTTCGTCATGGAAGCAACGTAAGAACGAGCGCTATGCGCTTCCTATGACACTTCTGTGCGGCGCTGATGAGAAAGAGGACGCGCGCGAGGTGCAGTGGGCGGTGACGACCGGTCCAGGCAGGGCGCACAGGCGGGACGTTCGGCCCGGGCACGGCCGGAGGGGCGGGAGCAGTTCGGGGAGTCCGAGGCAGGCATCGACGAGCTGATCGGCAGCGGCGACCTGGTAGCCGAGAGATGGTGGATCCGCGCTGCCGCCGGCGTGCGCCGAGGCATCACCAGAGCGGGAGTTCTCAGCCGCACTTCGACTGCCCCTGACGGCGAACCGGCTTCGAAATGTCGACGAGCCGAGGATCAACGAGCTGGCGCGAAGGTATGGCGTGGAAGCTGCCACGCCACCTAGACGGACCCGCACTACGCGTGCCCGCTGGACTAGGGCTGTCACCTCCAGAAGGGCGGACGGGACTTGAACCTGTGACTGATGGATCGCGTTCGGATCTAGTGTCGAGCGGCCCGGTCGGGCGGGGCCTGCATTAGCCTTCCTGGTCGAGGGCGAGGGCCGACCAGGACGCCACCAGCAGCGCCCCCGCCGTTGCTACCAGCACCCCGCCCGCACCAGTGCCCGCCGCGAGCAGTCCGACAGCGGCCGGGACCGCTGACTGCCCGATCCGATTCCCCGCGAGCCGCAGGGACAGCGTCATACCGCGCTGACCCGCGGGTGCCAGATCCGTCAGCCAGGACATCGTCACCGGCTGGCTGACGCCGATCGCGAGCCCGTAGACCCCGGCGAGGACGATCAGCCCAAACGGCCCCAGAGGAAGCGCCGTCGACGCGAAGGCGAGTGCGGCCAGCGCGAGGCTCAGCACCATCACGCGCCGCCGCCCGAAGAGACGAGTGGCGGTGCCGAGGCCGGCCCGGGAGAGCATCGTGCAGAGAGAGCGGGTCATCAGCATGGCGCTGATCACCCAGGGCGCCATACCTGCCTCGTTTCCCAGGGCAGGCCAGTAGGTGAGCGTGATGTCTACGGACGCCAGCGACAGGCTGCTCGCGAGCAGTGCCCGGACCACGCCGCGTCGGCGCAGGAGACCCGATGCCGTCCGCAGCATGCCGGTCGGATCCTCGACGGGCAGCGACGGGATGCCTCGCAGGAGGGCGCCACTGACGAGGACACCCACCGCGACCGCCGTTGACGCGGCGAACGCGATACCGAGGTCGGGTCCTTCACCGCCGGGTTCCGGAATGGCGATCAGCAGTGGACCGACGACCTGCCCGATAGAGACCACCAGGGTGTACATGCCGAACGCCGAGTCGCGACTGCCCGCCCGTGACCGGTTGGCTACCAGAGCCTGTTCCGCCACGACCGAGAGGAGGTGTCCGCAGCCGAGCAGCAGCGTCGCCAGCACGAGCGCGGCGATGGACTCCAGGCCGGCGAGCGCGATGACCGAGGCGGCGACGAGCAGCACTCCGCCGGCGATCGCCGTGCGGCGCTCACCCCAACGGTCGACCAGTCGCCCCGAAGGCAGCGCGAGAGCAAGTGCGGGGAGAGCGAAGATCGCGCCGAACGCCCCGAGGACGGCTGGCGACGCATCTGCGTCGAGGAGCGCATAAGACGTGGCCGGACGGAACGCGTAGGTGAGCACCTGCACGAGGACGGCGTGTGCGACGAGGGCGGGCACCCACCCTCTCCCCCGGGTGCTCACGCAGTGACGAGGCGGCGGAAGACGTACTTCATGATCCCGCCGGCCCGGTAGTACTCCCGCTCCCGATCCGTGTCGAGCCTCACCCGCAGGCGGAACCGCGTACCGTCGGCGAGGACCTCCACGAATTCCGCAGAGGGGTTCTCCGCCAGGCCGACGATGTCGAAGCGCTCGTGACCGGTGAGGCCGAGCGTGGCGGCGCTCTCACCGGGGACGTACTCGAGCGGCAGCACGCCCATCCCGATCAGGTTCGACCGGTGGATGCGCTCGAAGCTCTCCGCGATCACCGCCTTCACACCGAGGAGCGCCGGTCCCTTCGCCGCCCAGTCGCGCGAGGACCCTGCGCCGTAGAGCTTCCCACCCAGGATGACGAGCGGGACGTTCTCGCGCCGGGCGATCTGAGCGGCGTCGAAGATCGTCCTCTCGCCGGAGCCACCTACGAGGTCGAGGGTGTACCCACCCTCCCGCTCGGGCACGAGCGCGTTGCGCAGGCGCACGTTGGCGAGGGTGCCGCGCATCATTACCTCGTGGTTCCCGCGGCGGGAGGCGTAGGTGTTGAACTGGAAGCGCTGGACGCCCCGCTCGAGCAGGTACTCCCCCGCCGGGGTGTGCGGCGGGATGGCGCCGGCCGGCGAGAGGTGGTCGGTGGTGATCTGATCGCCGAGGACCGCGAGCGCCCGGGCGCCTCGGATGTCGCGCACGAGCCGCGGCTCGAGGGTCACCCCGTCGAGGTAGGGCGGCCTGCGCAGGTAGGTGGACTCCTCGTCCCACTCGAACACCGATGACTCCGGCGTCGCGATCGCGGCCCAGCGGTGATCCCCCTCGAACACGTGCTCGTAGGCGGCGGCGAACATTTCGGGCCTCACGGTGGACCGGATGAGCTCCGCGACCTCCTCGGACTTCGGCCAGATGTCGCGCAGGTAGATCGGGCGCCCCGCGGAGTCGTGCCCGAGCGGCTGGGTGGCGAAGTCGATGTCCACCGTGCCGGCGAGGGCGTAGGCGACTACAAGAGGCGGGGAGGCGAGGTAGTTCAGCCGGACGTCCGGGTTGATCCGCCCGTCGAAGTTCCGGTTGCCCGACAGGACCGCGGCGACACTCACCCCCTCCGCGCGCACTGCATCCTGGACCGCCTCGATGAGCGGGCCGGAGGCGCCGATGCAGGTCATGCAGCCGTAGCCGGTGAGCGAGAAGCCGATCTCGTCGAGCACGGGGGTAAGACCGGCCGCGTCGAAGTAGTCGGTGACGACCCGCGATCCGGGCGAGAGGCTCGTCTTGACCCAGGGCTGGGGGCTGAGCCCGTGGTGGACGGCATTGCGGGCGAGAAGCCCGGCCGCGATCATCACCTCCGGGTTGGACGTGTTGGTGCAGGAGGTGATGGCGGCGACTGCCACTGCGCCGTTGCGCAGGGGCACTTTCACGTCGGCCAGGTCGATGACCGGTGCGTCGTCGTCCGGGGTCTGACCGGTGAGAGCGACGAGGTCGCTGCGGAAGCGCGCCTTCGACTCGTCGAGGGCGACGCGGTCCTGGGGACGGCGGGGGCCCGCGACGGAGGGCCGGATCTCGTCGAGGTCGAGTTCGAGGACATCCGCGTAGTCGATTTCCGCGGCGGGGTCGTACCAGAGTCCCTGCTCCCGGGCATACGACTCGACGAGCTGCACCTGTGTCTCCGGTCGGCCGGTGAAACGCAGGTAGTCCACGGTCGCCTGGTCGATCGGGAAGTAGGCGCACGTCGCACCGAACTCGGGACACATGTTGGCGATAGTCGCCCGATCCGCGACCGACATCCCGGCGAGCGCGGGGCCGAAGAACTCGACGAAGGTGCCCACGACACCGTGGGAACGCAGCCGCTGGGTGATCGTGAGCACGAGGTCCGTCGTGGTGGCCCCCTCGGGGAGCTCGCCGGTGAGGCGGAAGCCGATCACGGGAGGCACGAGCATGGTGAACGGCTCCCCCAGCATCACGGCCTCGGCCTCGATGCCGCCGATCCCCCAGCCGAGGACGCCGAGCGCGTCGACCATCGTCGTGTGCGAGTCGGTGCCCAGGCAGACATCGGGGTAGGCGAGGTCGCCGTGGTCCTCGACGATGCGGGCGAGGTACTCGATGTTGACCTGGTGCATGATGCCCGTTCCGGGTGGCACCACCTCGAAGCCCTCGAAGGACTGCTGCCCCCACTTCAGGAAGCGGTACCGCTCCGCGTTGCGCTCGTACTCGATGTCTACGTTGCGTTCGTAGGCGTCGGCCGTGCCGAACACGTCGACGATGACGGAGTGGTCGACGACGAGCTCGGCCGGGATCTGCGGATTCACCTTCGCGGGGTCGCGTTCGAGTTCGCGTGCCGCGTGCCGCATGGCTGCCAGATCGACGAGGGTGGGGACGCCGTTCGTGTCATGCAGGAAGACACGGGTGGCGTAGAGGTCGACGGCGCGACCGTCCGCCGCGGCGCTGTTCCAGTCGAGGAGCGCGTCGACCTGCTCGGAGGCGGTCCCGTAGTGGCGGACGACGGACTCGAGGATGGGACGGAGGCTGTACGGCATGCGGGCGACCGGGAGCCCGGTGAGGTCGGTGACGGCGATCCGCCGATCGCCGACCTGGATCTGGCGCACACCCGGCTCGGCGCTGGTCATGGCTTCTCCGCGATTTCGGCGTCCGCGCCGAGGAGCATCGGCTCGCCGTAGGTGTTCACATGGGATCCCGCCACGACGCAGGCGTCCACGACCTTGCGCCACTCCGCGTAGTGCGGAGCAGCGCGGTGCTCGATCTCGAACGCCTCCCGGTCGCGGTAAAGCTCGTAGAAGTGGAACCGGGCCGGCTCGGTCGCGGACCGGTGCACGTCGAAGTGGAGACAGCCGGGCTCATCGGCGAGCGAGGCCCGCGCGTTAAGTGTGATGCCCTCGATGAACTCGTCCAGGCGGTCCTCCTGCACGTCGAGGGTCACGAACACCATGTACATCAGACCACCTCGGCGGGGACCAGGTCGAACGGGACGCCCGCATCGACCGCGAGTGACTTGAGCTCGTCGACCGTCTTGTCCGGGAGGAACACCCCCTCGGCGCGCCCGCGCTCCTCGGCGCGGTTCTCGATCTCCCCGGGATAGAACACCTCGCTCACCCCGGCCGCGAGCGGCACGGACTTGGTGCGCGCGATGAGGTCGTCGATGCGCCGGTCGAACTCGTCGCGGCCCAGGATGCGGTCTATGTCGATCGCGACCACCAGGTGGCCGCAGCCGCTGCGCTGGTCGGGAACATAGGGGCCGACGACGTCGGTCGCGTAGCCGCTTCCGGTGAGCACGCCCGACAGGACGTCCATCATGAACGAGATGCCGTACCCCTTGTGCCCGGCCATGGGGAGCAAGATGCCCTCGATCGCCGCGCGCGGATCGGTGGTGGGGGTGCCGGAGGAGTCGATCGCCCAAGTGTCCGGGATCGACTCGCCCTTCTGCAGCGCCGCGTAGATTTTGCCGCGCGCCACTCCGGTGTTCGCGATGTCGAGGACCACCGGTCCGTGAGAGCCGCCGGGCGTCGCGATGGACCAGGGGTTGGCGCCGACGGTCTTCTCGCGGCCGCCCCACGGCGCCATCGCGGGACTGCCGTTGGTGGTGAGGATGCCGACGCAGCCGGCGTCGGCGATTCGGCGTGTCCAGTAGGCGGCGGTGCCGAAGTGGTTGCTGAAGCGGACGGCGACCAGGCCGATGCCGTGCTGTCGCGCACGATCGACAGCGAGAGCGCAGGCACGCTCGGTGGCGATCTGGCCGACCCCGTCTCGGCCGTCAAGGACGACGACGGCCCCTCCGTCGAGCACCGTCTCGGGCTCAGTCACCGCGGTCATGACGCCGGCGCGGAGGCGCGCGACGTACCAGTCCAATCGCAGCATGCCATGGGAGGGGTGCCCCCACATGTCGGCGGTCACCAGGCTGTCGGCGACAAGCCGGGCATCGTCCTCCGGCACTCCGTGTGCCACAAGGATCGCGGCGCCGAGCTCGACGAGCCGATCGGCGGGGACGGTGATGCCCGTCATGGGTGCTCCTGATTCCGGATGTTCGGGGATCCCCGCCCAGCAAGCCGCTGGGCGGGGATCAGAGGGAATTACTGGCCGAGCAGGCCGTTCCAGCGGTCGACGAACTCGTTCACCTGGTCCTCGGGGACCAGCTCGTAGGTTCCGAGGATGATCTGGTCCTCGCCGACCGTGTCGACGACCTCCTGGTAGGTGTGCCGGCCCTCGGCCACCTCGACGGAGTCGCGGTAGGAGGTGAGCCCACCCTCGGCGACCGCGTTCTGGCCCTCCTCGGAGAGGACGAAGTCGAGGAACAGCTTCGCCGTCGCCTCGTGGGTCGCCTCCGGGACGATGCCGATGCCGCGGGGCAGGACGACCGTGCCGTCCTCGGGCAGGACGACCTGGTAGAGGCCACCGCTGCTGTCCACGATCGGGTAGGACGGTGCCGTGCTGATCTGGAATCCGGCGAGGTACTCGCCGGCGAGGATCTTCTCGCCCTGGGTGCCGGAGGACGTCTCCGGGCGGGCGACCGGCAGGATCGTCTCGAAGGCGCTCCACAGGTCGGGACGGGCCTCGGTCAGCGCACGCGTGACCGTGAACCCGAAGGCCCCGGTGACGTCACGCGTCGTGATCTTGTCCTGGAACTTCGCCGTGTCGGCCGACACCTGGGAGGCGAGGTCCTCGTAGCCCTTGATGCCGTCGGGCAGGAGCGAGCTGTTGTAGGTGATCCCCGCGGGGTCCATCGACATGGCGTAGACGTTGGGCAGCACCTGCGCGAAGTCCGGCAGCTCGCCGGCCTCGGGCGACTCGTACTCGAGGAGCGCACCGTCGTTCCCGGCGTACTCGGCCCAGGCCTGGGCGGCATTGGAGACGAGGACGTCGGCGTCGGTGCTGCCGGTCGCCTGCTCACTGAGCACCCGCTGGAAGACCTCGTCGCTGTCGAGGTTGTTCGCGTTGATCGTCTTCACAAACGGGTACTTCTTCTGGAAGTCCCGGAAGATCGGCGCCCAGTTCTCCTGGTCGGTGTTGGAGTAGATCGTGAGCTCACCGCCCTCCGCCTCGGCGGCATCGACGAGGTCCTGGTAGTCCGACGGGTAGTAGTCGGGGTACTGCCCCTCGACCACCGTGTTCTCCGGCGCGGTCGGTCCGCTACCGCCGGCGCAACCGGCGAGCAGGGAGACGGATGCGACGACCACCCCGAGCGGGGCGATCCAGCCCCGTCGGGTTGCGCGTGCGGCATGAACCTTCATTTCACTCCTTCGTGTAGGCACATTGCTGTGTGGTGCAGGGGGGGTCTCCCGCGGGTCGGAGGTCGACCGGCGGGGGTCGAGGCGGTCATTGCCGCCCCAACTTCTGGTGCTCCGCCTCGGGAACAAGCCGCACCGGGCGCCCGTCGAGGAGGAGGAAGAGCTTCGCGGTCTCCTCGAGTTCCTCCACCGCGTCGAGCGCAGCGGGGAGGGAGGGACCGGAGACCACGGGTCCGTGGTTGCTGAGGAGCAGGGCGCGATGGTCGGCGG
>NZ_JAFMSZ010000005.1 GCF_017916505.1 Naasia sp. SYSU D00057 | reverse complement strand
AGAACCACCCACAAACCCACCGACGCCACCCAACAACGCCAGCACAACCACAACAACAACCGCCCACAGCCCCCGCAACAGCACACCTCCTCAGTAACAATCGAGCACTCTGCAACTCGCCGACCGTTGCCACACCGACGACGTTCGCGTCAGATCCGGTCGCCCCTACGACCCTGGCGGACATCTCGCATCAGGAGGACCCAACAGGGGGGAATTACGACAGCAGCGCCAACCGCGAATCCGATCGCCGCTCCGACGGCGCCTGCCCAGATGACGCCCAGAAGTGAGAAGAGGACCACCGAGGGCCCGAGCAGGATACTCACCAGAAGAGCCGAGCGAGGCCGGTCGAGCGCCCTCATCACCGCAGTCGCCCCGGAAGTGGCCGCGATTGCGGCCGAGTAAATGATGAGGCCGGGTAACACCTCCCTCGCGCCTTGCCAGGTCGCCCCCAGGATCTCTGCTCCCACGAAGTCGGGCAGAAGCATCAGCAGCCCGCCCCAGACGCCTGTGACGATCACCAGCACGGCGCTCATGCTCACAGCCACATAGAGCAGCCCACGGCGCCCGAAATTCCCACGCACGATCTCCGGAACGGCGAAGGAACTGGCGGCGAAACCGAGGATGTTCAGTGGGCCAAGCAGCGTCTGTGCCGCGCGGAGTGCACCCACATCCTCTAGGGCACCGATCGCCGCGATCAGCAGGAAGGCCACTTGAAGGGCCCCCATCACTACGAACGCATTCGCCAATAGCGGGACGGCCGTGTCCCAGTGAAGCCGCACCCAAGTCACAGCTTTGAGGGGAGCGGGCGCGGCTCCTGCCTGCCACATGCCGACGGCTGCCGCGAGGACCGCGCTTGCACCCCAGCCGATCACGAACGGAACTACAACATCAACGCCGACAACGAAGAGAACCGCGAACGCGGTCGCCCAAAGACCCGTCCAAAGTAGGTCGTTGAAGAACGCTCGTGCAGGCGTGCCGAAGGCGATGAGAACTGTCCGCACGAAGTCCTGCAGTGTCAGCGCGGGCAGCGCGACCGCGGTCGCGACGAGAACCGTACTGAGAGGCATCCCGAGGAAGCTCGCACAGGCAAGCACAACGAGGGCTGCAACTCCTCCGATGGTGATTGCGGCGCCGCCGGCCGCGGCGACGACGCTGCCGCGCATCCCGCTCGTGGCACCGGAGTAACGAATCACCGCGACCTGGCCGGTCAATGCCTGTCCGACTGCTACCACTAGCGAGTAGATGGTGAACGCGAGCGCAAACGCCCCGTACTCCGTTGGCGAGACGATGCGGGCCAACCCGATGGTCAAGCCGGCGTTAGCAAGGCTCGCCAGCGCCTGATCGGCGATAACCCAGGCCGCGCGCCCCCGCGCACCGCGATTAGCTGACTGCATGCCGGCGCCCAACTCTCGAAGCGCGCTCGAATATCCCCCGCCGGTAAGCCTCTGCTGTCGCTGCGCCGATCGCCGACCAGTCGCGCCGTCCCATGTCCACGGCGAAGTGGCGCCGGTCCAGGGCACGGCTATGGTCGAGCGCTTCCTTCAATGAGGCGCTCGTCAAATTACCCGAGAAGGTATGAACAGCGTCGGGACCGAACTCGTCCAGAAGCTCGCGACCGACCGGCGTGTCCCTGATGAGAATCGGGGTGTTGAGGGAGAGCGCGAGAAGCGCGGCGCCTGAGTTCAACATGGTCCTGTACGGCAGCACCACCAGTTGCGCAGATCGGACAAGGTCGAGAAGCGCTGACTCATCCACGCGCTTGAGCACGAGAGCGATCCGATCGTCGTCTCCCGCGAGTCTCTGGATCACGTCGCCATACCCTCTCGTGGACACCTCGCCCGCCACCGTCAGCGAATACGTCGCCGCCTCCGGCAACGATCGGAACGCCGCGATGAGTTCCTCAATCCCCTTGTAGGGCCGAAGAAGACCGAAGAGCACGACGTGGCCCTCCGTCGGGGCGACCGGCGTCCAGTCGTCGACGGAATCTCGGTAGTGGCCGTGGGGAATAAGGACGGACGCGCGCCCGATGGGCGCGGTGGCCGTGTTCATCAGGATGGAAATGTCTGTGCGTCGCTCCAGGGCCCGGAGGAACGCCCTCTCCAGACGGGATCCGGCCTCATGCGGGGCAACATTGTGCACGGTCCTGACAAGCGCGACGGGCGTGAGCGCAAGCCGCAGTAGAAGGAGCGCGCACAAGACCGTCTTGATGGGTTGCGCCCACGGCCTCGGGGCTCGATACAGGTACTCAGGCCAGTGCACGTGCAGGACCTCGTAACGGCCAGCGACTGCGCGGCGCCAGTCGAAGGGGAGGGCCAGGACTTCCGCGGGAAGGGATGCGACGAGCAAGCGGCCGAAAGGGTTCAGATCCCTCGGGTCGTCGAAAGAGAACGTCTGCAGGACTCTCACGCCAGCTCCTCTTTCCCTCCGCAGGGGTTGATCGTCATTCCTTGTAGTCCCGCCTCTCCCCTGTCTCCTGAGGTGCGAGGCGCCGTGCTCCTGGCTGCCGTTCCCGGTTCGAGCGAGGGCCTCGCACGAGCCGTGGCCTCGACCCGCGGCTGGGTATCGGGCATGGCGAGATCACCGGCGCAACGGTGAAGCCGCCGACGCCCTGTTTCAGGCGGCGTCCTCGCCTGGAGCGAAGACCGCCCGCACGGTCTTCCACAGAATGATCACGTCGCCTGTTATCGACCAATTCTCCACGTAGTAGAGGTCCAGGCGGATCGCGTCCTCCCAGCTTAGGGAGGAACGGCCACTGATCTGCCAGAGCCCGCTCATGCCCGGCTTCAGAAGCAGTCGACGACGCGCGGCATTGTCATACAGCGCGACCTCACCGGCGATCTGCGGACGTGGGCCCACCAGGCTCATGTCGCCGAGGAAGACGTTGATGAGCTGAGGTAGCTCGTCGAGAGAGTACTTGCGGAGGATCTGGCCTATCGGAGTGATGCGGGGGTCGTTCTTGACCTTGAACAACGGTTTGTCACTCGTCCCCTGCGCTTCGAGGAGTGCTGCAAGCTCGGCGTCCGCGTTCGGCCGCATGGACCGGAACTTGAGCATGCCGAATGGCTCCCCGTTGAGGCCGATGCGTTGCTGCCGGTAGAAGACTGGTCCCCTGCTGGTGAGTTTCACCAGGAGGCCGGTGATCAGGAAGAGCCCTGACAGCACCAGAATGAGCGCACCGGACACGACGATGTCGAAGAGTCGCTTGGTGACGACCTTTCCGCCCTCGAACCGCGGCGTCTCGACGTGAAGCAGCGGCAGGCCCGCGACAGGGCGCGTGTGGATTCGCGGGCCAGCGATATCGGTGAGGCTCGGAGCCACAATGATGTGCTGGCGACCCGCCTCGAGCCCCCAGCTGAGTTGACGCACCTTCCCCGGCGGCAGGTCGTCGCTGCTCGTGACCGCGACCGTGTCTGCACCGCTCGACTCCACCACACTGAGGACGTCGTCCAGTCCCGAGTAGACCGGCGCAGAGAAGCCGTCGAGCTGCTTCGCCGCCTGTTCGCTCGACACCAGCGCGCCCACAACGGTGTAGCCCGCGTCCGGGTGGCGAGCTAGCTCAGTGGCGAGATGGAGCGCGCTGGAAGGGGAACCGACAATCAGCACCTTGTAGGTGTAGCGCCCGGCGCGGCGCTGCGCGTGCAACCACCGCCGCCACATCCACCGGGAAGCGAAGAGGAGGATGAGACCCAGGGGAAGCGCGGTGAGGAAATAGCCGCGAGCGAGCTCGAAGTGGAAGAGGAACGCCCCGATCGCCAAGCCTCCGAAGAGGCGCAGACTGGCGTCAAGCACCCGCTTGTACTCGGTCGCCTCCGTCCCGATCACTCGGTGGTCTCTTGTGCCCAACCACCTGAGGGCCGCCAACCACAGCATCGCCGTGACCACGGTTGTGATGGTGTACTCGGCCACCAGGTCCCGAGCCGGACGGGAGCCAGTCGAGGAGTCGATCCCGAACCAGATCAGCTGCGTGCCAGTGACTGCCCAAAGCACGACGAGAGCGTCCGTCAACGCGAGGCGGCGACTGTACGAGACGTGCCAGTCCGCGCGAGCGCGCGGGTCGCTAGCACGAACAGTACGGACAGCGGAATCGAGCACCAGTGGCACCCTTCAAGTACGGACGGCGCCAATGCCGGTGTGGTCGGGATCACATACCAGAGGGACGCTGGGTAAGCGCACGATCCCCCCGGATAGATCGATAGTTACACATAAGAAGCAGTTAACCCAGACCCTCGTCGGATCGATCACACGGCAGAGCCCGTGAGGATCCGCCGTCCTCCTACGCTGAAGGCATGCGCTCCCCCACCCGCCTCCGCTTTGCGGTCGCCGTGTGGGTGCTGTTCACCCTCTTCGCCGGGGAGGCGATCCGGAACACGCTCTCCTGGTATGGGTTCGCGGTGTGGGGTGTCCTGGTTGCCGTCGTGCTTGCGGTGGTCGGGGTGCGGATGTGGCGGGGACGCGGGGATGCGCAGGGTGGGGACCAGCCGAGAGGTCGCGTGATTTCGAGACGGCCGCTGCGCGGCCTCCTCAATCACCGGGAAGGGCGGCCGCTCGATCGCCGGGGTGGGCGGTTGCCGCTCCTTCTATTGGGGGCGTTCCTCGGGTGGGCCGTCGTGTCGCTCGTGTGGTCGGCGTATCCGCTCGCAACCGTGCTCGCGATCGTCGTGCTTGGGGCCACCACCGGGGCCGCCGCCGTGCTCTACGCCTGGATCGGGTGGAGCGCGCTCCTGCGAGCGCTCGCCGTCGCGCTGCAGGCCATCCTTGCGCTGTCGCTGCTCTTCGAGGCCGTCGTCGCCGGGATTCTCCGCCGACCGATCCTGCCCGTCTTCCCCATCGACGTCGATCCGGGCGAGAAGGTGCCGCAGGCCTTCTACTGGAGCCGCGCCCTGCTCTTCGAGGGCGGGCGCATTCAGGGCATCCTCGGCAACGCCAACCTCCTCGGCTTCGTCGCCCTCCTCGCACTGATCGTCACCGGCTGCCTGCTCGCCGCGCGGCGAGTCCGGCCCGGACTCGGTTGGGCCGGCGTCGCCCTCGCCGCGCTGATGCTCGTGCTCACCCGCTCCTCCACCGTCCTCGTCGCGACCGCGGCGTGCGCCGTGACGCTCGGCCTGATGCTGCTGTGGCGCAGCTCCCCCGCGCGGCGCATCCCGTTCTGGCTCGCCGTCGCCGCCCTCGCCGTGCTCGGGGCGCTCGTGCTCGCCGCCCAGCGCACCCTGCTGCCGCTGCTCGGCAAGAGCGAAGACCTCACCGGCCGCTTCGACATCTGGAGCGCGGTGCTCGGCCTCGTCGGCGAGCGGCCCGTGCTCGGCTGGGGCTGGATGAGCTACTGGGTGCCGGGCGTCGAGCCGTACGAGGGGCTCGCCGTCCGCAACGGGGTCGAGTACCTGCAGGCGCACAACGCGTTCCTCGACGTAACCGTCCAGCTCGGCGTCCTCGGCCTGCTGCTCTTCCTCGCGCTGCTCGGCGCGCTCATCGCCCGTATCGGGCGGCGCGGAGTGCCGGCGGTGGGGTCGTCGTGGCTGCTCGGCCGGGTGCTGCCCGCCCTGCTGCTCACCGCCCTGCTCACCCAGGCGCTCGCCGAGAGCCGCCTGCTCGTCGAGGGGAACTGGGCGCTGCTCGTCCTCCTCACCCTCGCCGTCTCCGGCATTCCCGCGTCGCGCGCGGCGGGTGCAGCGGCCGAGCCGACGGCCGCCGCTCCCCCGATCGGGGAGGCGAACCGGCGCGGACCCCGCTGATACGATCCGGCTCATGCCGCCCCGGATCAGCGTCGTCATCCCCGCGCACAACGAGGAGCACCTGATCGGGCGCACCCTGCGCACTCTCCTGGAGGGTGCCGGGCCGGACGAGCTCCGTGTCGTCGTCGCCGCCAACGGCTGCACTGACCGCACCGCCGACCGCGCCCGCGAGGTGCCCGGCGTCACCGTGGTCGAGGTCGAGAAGGGCTCCAAGATCGCGGCGCTCAACGCGGGCGACGCGGCGGCGGGCGACGTCTTCCCCCGCGCCTACGTCGACGCCGACGTCGTGATGTCCCGGGACGCGCTGCTCGCCCTCGCCGACGCCCTCGACACCGACGAGCCCCGCGCGGCCGCGCCCAGCATGCGGGTCGACTCGAGCCGCAGCAGCTGGCCCGTCCGCCAGTACTACAAGGTCTGGCAGCTCACCGACTACCGCAAGCGCGGCCACATCGGGTCCGGCGTCTACGCCGTCTCCGCTGCCGGCCGCCGGCGGTGGGATGAGTTCCCCGACGTCATCGCCGACGACCGCTTCGCGCAGCGCAACTTCGCCTACGACGAGCGGATCAGCGTCGACGACCACGAGTTCACCGTCGACGCGCCCCGCACGCTCCGGGCCGTTATCAAGCGCGGGACGCGCATCCTCGTCGGCAACAAGCAGCTCCTCACGCTCGACCTCCCCGAAGGGACACGGGGCCCCGGCGGGCACGAGTACCGCGACATGGCGAAGCGGTTCTCGACCCAGCCCCGCATGTGGGTGCCGTTTGCGATCTACTACGGCACGTTCCGGCTGATGAACCGGCGGGCGCAGAAGGTGCTCGCCGCCGGCGGCTCCGTCGGGTGGAACCAGGATCGGACCACGCGCACCGGAGGGTGACCGCTCACCCTTGCCGGTTCCACCCCCACTAGGGGTGAACAGAACGGGAAGAAAACCCCCCTTGCTGGTGTCGCGCGTCGTGGTTCACGTCCGCTAACTTGAGGACACGGTTCCTTGCATACACCCGCTGCAACCCGAAGGGAACCGAACGCCCGGCTTACCCGAGCAGCCTTGTTCACCCGATGAGGCGGGCGTAATGCAGCCATAGTGAAAGCTGTGGTCCTCCCCGATGACCCGAATCGGATACGCCGCCGGCGCCTTCGACCTGTTCCATGTCGGCCACCTCAACATCCTCAAGCACGCCAAGAACAACTGCGACTACCTGATCGCCGGAGTCGTCAGCGACGAGATGCTGCGCGAGACGAAGGGGATCACCCCCGTCATCCCGCTCGCCGAGCGCATGGAGATCGTGCGCAACATCCGGTACGTGGATGAGGTGCACGCCGAAGTCGTGCCGAACAAGCTCGACACCTGGCGCGACCTGCGCTTCAACGTGTTCTTCAAGGGCGACGACTGGCGCGGCACCGAGAAGGGCCTGAAGCTCGAGCGCGAGTTCGCCGCCGTCGGCGTCGAGGTCGTCTACTTCCCGTACACGATGAGCACCTCCAGCACGAAGCTGCGCGGGGCTCTCGACGCCATCACGGCCGGCGCCGCCACACCCGCCGCCGGACGCGTCGGCGCCTGACCCGTCCCCTGAACCAAACCGTCTACCCACCCGAAGCCGAACAACCCAGACCACCCGCTACCCGTAGACCCGGCCCGCAAGGGCCGCGTCGGCCCGACCACCCGAAGGGCCGACAGGATCGCTTCCCCCAAGCGATTCGCCCCCTCTGACCCGGATCAGTCCCCCCAACGGATCCGGTGCAGAACCCCCGGCGGCGTTTCCCCCGACAACGCCGGACGCACGACCCGGATCAGTCCCCCCAACGGATCCGGCAACACCGCTCGGATCAGTCCCCCCCAACGGATCCGGGCTCCCCGCCCGTCCCGCAACCCGACAGTGCTCCCCCACACTGCCGCGGGACGGGCGGGGGAATTCCTCCCGTCTGTACCCCGAACGCGAACCCCCGAACGCGAGCACCCGATGACCTCCTCCTCCCTCCCCTCCGCCCCCGCTCAGCGCCTGCGCATCGCGATGGTCGGCACGCGCGGCGTGCCCGCCGCCTACGGCGGCTTCGAGACCGCCATCGAGGAGATCGGCAGCCGGCTCGCCGCCCGCGGCCACGAGGTCACCGTCTACTGCCGGCCGAAGGACAAGGTCCGCCCCGCGGAGCACCTCGGCATGAAGCTCGTGCACCTGCCGGCGCTCAAGAAGAAGACCCTCGAGACCCTCAGCCACAGCGCCCTCTCCGCGCTGCACCTGCTCACCCACCGCACTCACGACATGGCGTTCGTGTTCAACGCCGCCAACTCCCCGTTCGTGCCGATCATCCGCCTGAAGGGCGTGCCCACCGCCGTGCACGTCGACGGGCTCGAGTGGAAGCGCGGCAAGTGGGGCAAGTGGGGCCGCCGCTACTACCGGATGGCCGAGGAGTTCGCCGTCCGCACCGGCGACGCCCTCATCGCCGACGCGCAGGGCATCGCCGACTACTACGCCGCCGAGTTCGGCGTGCCCACCGAGCTGCTCACCTACGGCTCCTCGCAGCTGACCGGCCTCGGCACCGACAAGCTCGCCAAGCACGGGCTGAAGCCGGGCGAGTTCCACGTCGTCGTCGCCCGCTTCGAGCCCGAGAACCACGTCGATGTCATCGTCGACGGCTACACCCGCTCGAGCGCGAAGTACCCGCTCGTCGTCGTCGGCAGCGCCCCCTACGCCGCCGAGTACACCGACCGGATCGCCCGCACCGCGGCCGCCGACCCCCGCGTCAAGATGCTCGGCGGGGTGTGGGACCAGGACGAGCTCAACCAGCTCTACGCCCACGCGCGCACCTACCTGCACGGCCACTCGGTGGGCGGCACCAACCCGTCGCTGCTGCGCGCCATGGGCGCCGGCACGGCCGTGATCGCCTACGACGTGGTCTTCAACCGCGAGGTCACCGGCGGCAGCGGACTCTACTTCGCGGACGCCGCCGAGCTCACCCCGCTGCTCGAGCACGCCGAATCCGCGGACTTCGACGCCGACGAGGTGGGCGGCGCGCTCCAGCGCCGGGCGGAGGCGATGTACGACTGGGACAAGGTGGCCCTCGGCTACGAGGAGCTCGCCATGCGCCTCGCGAACGGCGAGACCATCCACGGCCTGTCGAAGGGCCGCCGCCGCAAGCAGGGCTGGGACCAGACGGCGTCGGAGATCCTCCCGCAGCCGGTCGACGCCCGCCGCTGACCCCTCCCCACCCCGGCTCGCGACGCACTCGTCCCCCAATCGCCGTCGCCTGCTTCGGGCCGACGGATGTCGACACGCCGGAAACGCCGAACCTTCAACAAGTAGTTGATGTGACTTTGGGGGGTTGACCCGGACGCCGTCGAGTGCTCCGGCAGTCGCCCTCGATCCCTCTGTTTTCAAGGGATTGAGTTGCGCGGTGCAACATACGCGGACGTTACCGATCCGTTACCGAGCGTTCAGGGAAGCGTTCAGACCCCCGCGTCCCTCGTTCGGGGGGTGCTACCGTCGGGACTCGTCAGCGGCTGAAGCGCCCTCCTAGGTTGCGCTCAGCCACCGTTCAATCGCCTCGGGTAAGAGCACCGGGAATGCTCCGTCATGCCCGCGGCGATGTGATGTCTGGGGTATTGGTTTGGGGTTCTTCCGTCGTTCTCGACATGCCACGAAGCGGACCGTTCCGTTCGTGGGCCTGTCTGCGACCGTCGCCGTCGTCGCCGCTGCGACCGTGGGGGTCTTCGTCGCCGCTGAGCCGCGCTACGTCGCGCTGTGCTCGACCGACGGGTCGGAGTGCGCCACCGCCTCCCTGACCTCGGACGGCCAGCCGGACACCGCGCCGCAGCTCGCCGTCGTGTCGCTCGACGACATGGACGAGGTCAGCCTCGTCAACCGCAACGCCTCGGGCTCGACCGAAGTCAGCGTCGTCGGCTACTTCAAGGGCGGCAAGGCCCGCGGCGAGCTCGGCCGCTACCAGCGCGCCGACGCCGCCACCGGCGCGACCTTCAAGCTCGGCAAGAACGAGACGCGCCACATCTCGCTGCCCGGCACCCCCCGCGGCTGGCGCGCGGCGCTGGTCGAGATCCGCGGCCACCGCGACGACTCCCGCCCGGCCACCGCGAAGCGCACGACCGCGCCCGCCGAGGAGACGAGCACCGCCCCGAGCGCCGCGCCGACCACGGGCACGCCGAGCGTCGCGCCCGCCCTGCCCGTGACCGACGCGACCGTCGAGGTCACGAGCGGCGTCACCGAGGTGGACACCGACGAGGTCGCCGAGGCCGTCCGCCGCCACCACCACGCCACCGCGTCGCCGGGCACCACCACCGACGCGGACGAGGTCGCCGAGGAGGTCGCCGAGCAGGTGACCGAGACCACGAAGCCCGGCAGCGGCACCCGGCAGCCCTCCTCGACGCCGACGGCGACGCCCACCGCGACGCCGACGCCCACCGAGACGACGCAGGCTCCCGCGCCGGCCCCGGCGCCCACGAAGAGCACCGCGGCCCCGGCCCCGGCCCCCGCGCCGACGAAGACCACGGCCCCGGCCCCGGCTCCCGCCCCCTCCGTCCCCGCGGGCAACGGCTCGACCGGCGTGCCGGCCGGCACCCAGCTGAAGGTCGTCCAGGGCGACCAGACGATCACCACCGCCGGCACCGTCCTCGACGGGCTCGACATCCGGGGCCGCGTCATCGTCAAGGCCGAGAACGTGACGATCAAGAACTCGATCATCCGCGGCACCGACCAGGGCGGCAAGTACGGCCTCGTCGACGCGATGGCGGGCAAGCCGGGCCTCAAGATCTACGACTCCGAGATCGTCGCCACGACGCCGAACTACACGGTGAACGGGATCATGGGCTCCGGCTTCGAGCTGCACCGGGTCAACATCCACAACACCGTGGACCAGGTGCACATCGCCGGCAGCAACGTCGTCGTGAAGGACTCGTGGCTGCACGGCACCGTGCACTACGAGAACGACCCGTACCACTCGGACGGCTCGCACGACGACAACATCCAGATCGTCGCCGGCAACAACATCCTCATCAGCGGCAACGTGATGGAGGACGCCCAGAACACCGCGATCATGGTCAACCAGGACAGCGGCGCCACGTCGAACGTCACCATCACCGGCAACAAGATGGACGACGGCGACTGCATCATGAACGTCACCAGCGAGGGCACCGTGCGGGGCCTGACCGTGACGAACAACATCTTCGGCCTGAACGGCAGCGTCAACCGGTGCGCCGTCTACAGCCCGGTGAGCCCCGTCGCGATGTCGGGCAACACCTGGACGGACGGCACCGCGGCTCTGCTCCGGTCGAAGTAGCAACGGGGGGAACGCGTGAAGGGCGCGGGGCCGGAAGGCTCCGCGCCCTTCGTGTATTCGCGCTCTGATCAGGCGAACCTTCACCCAGAACGTGAAGCGACACGCCGAGGATCTCCCCTAGGGTTGCTGGTCGTCCCGACCCGAGACCCGAATCGAGCCTGACCCCGTGGCCCTGCGACCGCCCGGCACCCGCCTGTCCCGCCCACTCCGACTGCTCCGCGCGACCGCGTCCACCACGCTCGCGGCGGTGTTCCTCGCCACCCTCGTCCCCGTTCCGGCGAGCGCCGCGCCTCTTCGAGCATCCGGGTCCCCGCTGCCCACCGCGTCCGGCGAGAGCCTCGCCCAGGCCCTCGAGCTGCCGACCGCGAGCTCGATGAGCGCCGGCATCGAGCAGCGCCGTGCCGCCGAACTCCGTGCTGCGGCGCGGCAGGAGGAGCGGCAGCGGCTCTGGCGCGAGCGGCAGCGCGCGGAGCGGGAGATCGCCGAGCGCGCCGCACGCGAGAAGGCGGAGCGGGAGGCCGCCGAGCAGGCCGCCCGACAGGCGACTGCAGAGACCGCGGCCGGCACCTCGAGCAGCGGCCGGCGCACCTCCGGCGTCGCGGGCAGCACCCGCAGCAGCGGCACCGGCGGCGGCGGCCCGGTCGGCGCGGGCGGATTCCGCCCCGGCATCGCGCGCACCGTCGTCTGGGGCGACATCTACGCCACGCAGCCCGGGCAGGTGCTCGACGCCCTCGACGTGCACGGCCGCATCATCGTGCGGGCGCCGAACGTCACGATCTCCAACTCGATCGTCCGCGGGCTCGACTCCGGCAGCCAGCACGGCCTCATCGACGCGATGGACGGGCACCCGGGACTCCGCGTGCTCGACACCCAGATCGTCGCGACGGCGCCGAACCACACGGTCAACGGCATCATGGGCTCCAACTTCGAGCTGCACGGCGCCGACATCTCGAACGTCATCGACGGCGTGCACATCGCGGGCGACAACGTGGTCGTCGCGAACTCCCGCATCCACGGGAACGTGCACTACGCGAACGACCCCAGCCACTCCGACGGCTCCCACGACGACAGCATCCAGATCGTCGGCGGCAGCAACATCCTGATCACGGGCAACGTGCTCGTCGACGCCGACAACGTCGTCGTGATGATCGGGGCCAGCCGCTCCCCCATCGCCAACGTCACCATCGCGGGCAACACCCTCGACGACGGCGACTGCATGATCAACTTCTCCGGCAGCGGAGAGCCGGTCCGCGGGCTCACCGTGCGCGACAACATCTTCGGCCTGCGCAGCAGCATCGGGCACTGCGCCATCGTCGGACCCCTCAGTGTCCCCGTGACCCTCAGCGGGAACCGGTTCACCGACGGGGCGGCGGTGTTCGTGCGGGAGGGGTGAACGGGCGCCCCCGATCCCGGAGCGGACCAGGGTACGATCCGGTCCTACTGAGGAGGGCCGTGACCGCCGAGATCCAGACCGAGGAGAAGACCCGCCCCCGCCGCGCATGGTGGGCGATCCTCGGCGCGCTCGCCGCCGTGCTGCTGATCCTGCCGGCCGTCGTCTTCTTCGCGGTGCCGCCGACCAGCTCGCCCTGGGCCGACAAGACCGGCGTGCCGCACGGCCTCCACCTGACCCGCGTCGACGGGAACATCAAGATCACCGAGGCCGGCACCATCCTCGACTCCGTGGATGTGCACGGACAGGTGGTCGTGCTCGCGCCCGACGTCATCATCCGCAACTCGATCGTCCGCGGCGAGAGCGGCGGCACGAACGGCGGCGTCATCGACGCGATGGCCGGGGCCGCGAACCTCCAGGTGATCGACTCCGAGCTGTTCGCCACCGCCCCGTCGCCCTATGTGAACGGCATCATGGGCTCGAACTTCACCCTCACCCGCGTCGACATCCACGGCGTCGTCGACCAGGTGCACATCGTCGGCGACAACGTCACCATCAGCGACTCGTGGCTGCACGACAACCTGCACTACGACGAGGACCCGGTCCACGACGGCGGCCCGACCCACGACGACAACGTGCAGATCCAGATCGGCCGCGACATCGTCATCGAGAACAGCAGCCTCAGCGGCGCCTGGAACGCCGTCGTGCAGATCACGCAGGACCGCGGCGAGGTGGCCGACGTCACCTTCCGGAACAACGAGGCGGACGGCGGCTGGTGCAGCATCAACGTCGCCCAGGACGACTACGGGCCCGTCGACGGCATCACGGTCACCGGCAACGTGTTCGGCCGCAACACCCGCCGGGACGACTGCGCCATCATCTCGCCGCCGACCAGCCCCGTCGCCCTGGAGGACAACCGCTTCACCGACGGCGAGCCGATCCGCGTCCGCCGCGGCGACTGACCGACCGAAGCGGCGCTCAGCGTTTCCCCGGCCGGCGCTCAGCCCTCCCCCGGTATTGGGGCCAGACCAGGGCATCCCCTCACCTATAGAGTTGCGGCACTCCAGCCCGAATGAGAGAACCCGTGACCACCGACGAGACCCCTGAGCAGTCCACCGACCCCGGCCGTCGCCGCACCTGGCTGATCGTCGGCATCCTCGCCGGACTCGTGATCCTCGGGCTCGTCGTCCTCGGCATCTGGGCCGCCACACAGCCGCAGGGCTCGCCGACGCCGGCACCGACCTCCTCCCGGCCGAGCGCCTCCGCGAGCGCGTCACCGACGCCCACCCCGACCGCCTCGCCGTCCGGCGAACCGACCCCGGCGCCGACCGAGACGGTTCCGGCAGCTCCCGTCCCGGACCCCGCCCTCGACTCGGCCGACGAGGTCGACACCAGCTACGAGGTGCAGCAGCCGGTCACCGAGGGTCTCGCCATCCGCGTCTCCTCGGTCCAGGCCGTGCAGGGCACCGCCGACGAGCCGGGCGAGATCGCCGGGCCCTCGCTCCAGTTCACGATCGACTTCGTCAACTCGACGGGTGAGACCGTCTCGCTGCGCGACGTCGCCATCAACGTGGACTACGGCCAGGACCGAACGCCGGCCCTTGAGCTGCGCGAGGATGCCACCTCCCCCGTGCCGGGAGAGGTCGGCCCCAACTCCACCGTGTCGGGCACCTACGTGTTCAACGTGCCCACCGACGGCCGCGACATCGTGCGCCTCACCGTGTTCACCACGGTCGACGACCCGGTGATCGCGTTCTCGGGCCCCGCCCCCCGCTGATCTGCGGTGATTGAGGAGCCGGCCGCAGGCCGGCGTCTCGAAATCACGCGACGTCCCTTCGGAGCCGGGCCATGGATGGCCGGGTCCTCACGCAGGGTCGGCTGATTTCGAGACGGCGCCTACGGCGCCTCCTCAATCACCGGGGGAATGCGATCCGGTCCCCATTACTGGGGACTGACGTGTACCCCTTGTCGCGCGGTTGACTCGGCGAACGGCGTCCTACCCGAACGCCGACCGCTTACCCGAGCAAAAGGCTTACCCGTGGCCACACCCTTCCGCGCACCCCTGCGCGCCCTCTCCGCACTCACCGCCGTCGCCCTCGTCGCCGGCGGCCTCCTCGCGGCCTCCCCCGCCGTCGCCGACACCGCGCCGGCACCCGGCACGATCGACACGGTGTCGACGGACTCCCTGCCCACCGTGCAGATCGACGGCATCGTCTGGTCGCAGGTCGTCGTCGGCAACACCGTGTACGTCGGCGGCAGCTTCACGACGGCGCGACCTGCCGGCGCCGCTGCCGGAGTCGACACGACGCCGCGGGCCAACGTGCTCGCCTACGACCTGACGACCGGCGAGCTGCTCCCCGGGTTCGTCGCGAACACCAACGGGCAGGTGAACGCGGTCGCCGCCTCCCCCGACGGCAGCCGGATCTACCTCGGCGGCACGTTCACGAGCATCAACGGGACGACGCGCAACCGCATCGCCGCGGTGGACGCGAAGACCGGCGCAGTCGTGGCCGGGTTCGCGCCTTCCTTCAACTCGACCGTCGACGCGATCAAGGCGGTCGGCTCGACCGTGTACGCCGGCGGCACCTTCACCGCCGTGAGCTCCGCCTCCCGCAGCCGCGTCGCTGCCGTGTCGGCGAGCACCGGCGCCGTCCTGCCCTTCAACGCGAACGCGAACGGCCGGGTGCGTGCCCTCGTCGTCTCCCCGGACGCGAAGAAGGTCGTGCTCGGTGGCGCATTCACGACCCTCAACGGGTCGGGCAACCCGGGCTTCGGGCTCGGCGCCGTCGACGCCGCTACGGGAGCGTCGCTGCCCTGGAACATCAACAGCAAGGTGCGGAACGCCGGCACGTCAGCGGCGATCTACTCCCTCGCCTCCGACGGCGACAGCGTCTACGGCACCGGCTACAACTACGGCGGCACCGGCACGACCGAAGGCGCCTTCCGCGCCGACTGGGCGAAGGGCGACCTCGTCTGGGTGGAGGACTGCCACGGCGACACCTACTCGGTGACCGTTCTCAACGACGTCGTCTACACCGCTGGCCACGCCCACTACTGCGTCAACGTCGGCGGCTTCCCCCAGACCGAGCCCAAGGCCGACTGGACCTACCAGCGCGGCATGGCGTTCACGAAGGCGTGGAACGGCAACGTCAACGGCGGCATCACCTACGGCTACACGAGCTGGGCGGGCGTCAACGCTCCCGACATCCTCAACTGGTGGCCCGACTTCAACACGGGCACGGTGAGCGGCGCGAGCCAGGGCCCGTGGTCCGTCGCGGCCGGCACCGGCTACGTCGTCTACGGCGGGGAGTTCACCAAGGTCAACAACACCGGCCAGCAGGGCCTCGCCCGGTTCGCGGTCAAGGACCTCGCGCCCAACGCCGACGGGCCCCGCCTGTCCGGCAGCGGCTTCGTGCCCACGGTCACCACCGCGGGCGGCGAGGTGCGACTCAACTGGGCCGCCAACTACGACCGGGACAACCAGCACCTCAGCTACCGCCTCATCCGCGACGGCGCCAACGCGACCCCGATCTACGAGACCACCGAGAGCTCCCGGATCTGGTTCGACCGCCCGATGATGGGCTACACCGACCGCGACGTAGAAGCGGGCAGCACCCACACCTACCGGCTGCGCGCCGAGGACCCGTACGGCAACGTCGCCTGGGGCGACCCCGTGACCGTCACCGTGTCCGGCTCCGGCGCCATCAGCGATTACGCGGAGGCGGTGCTCGACGACGGCGCGAAGGACTTCTGGCGCCTCGGCGACAGCGGCGGCACGATGACCGACTGGGCACGCGCCAACCCGGCGACCGTCGGCACCGGCGTGACCCGCGGCCAGACCGGCGCCATCGCGGACGACACCGACCGGGCGGCCGGCTTCTCCGGCAACGAGAGCGGCCGCGTCGCGTCGTCGCTCCTCGAGACGGGATCGCACACCTTCACCATCGAGGCGTGGTTCAAGACCACGAGCACCGCGGGCGGCAAGATCATCGGCTTCGGCGGCTCGACGACCGGCAACTCGTCGCTCTACGACCGCCACGTCTACCTGGACACGGCGGGCCGCGTCGTCTTCGGCGTCTACCCCGGCTCCATCCAGACCGTGAGCAGCGGCACCGGCATGAACAACGGCCAGTGGCACCACGTGGTGGCGAGCCTCAGCACTCAGGGCATGCAGCTCTACGTCGACGGCGTCCGCGTCGCGAGCAACCCGAACGTCGTCGAGGCGCAGGCCTACAACGGCTACTGGCGCATCGGCGGCGACACCTCCTGGGCGGGCGCCCCCTACCTGGCGGGCAGCATCGACGACGTCGCCATCTACGACCAACCGCTCACCGCGGAGCAGATCCGCCGCCACTTCACGCTGGCCGGCAGGACCGTCTCCGGTCCGGCCGTGCCGACCGACGCGTACGGCGCGGCCGTCTACAACGACCGCCCCGACGCGTACTGGCGCCTGAACGACGCGACGACCGCCACGGCCGCCACCGACTCGAGCGGCCGCAACATGCCCGGCACCTACAGCGGCGGCGTCACGCGCCAGGCCGCCGGCATCTCCGCCGACAAGGCCGCGACCTTCGACGGCGCGAGCGGGACGATGGCCGGCAGCACCCCATACACGAACCCGACCAACTACTCGATGGAGCTCTGGTTCAGCACTCGGTCGACGAGCGGCGGCAAGCTCATCGGGCTCGCCGGCTCGAGGACCGGGCTGTCGTCCTACTACGACCGCCACGTGTACCTGCGGCCCGACGGCAAGCTCGTCTTCGGCATCTACAACGGCGCGAAGGTCACCCTGACCACGTCCGCCGCCTACAACGACGGCAAGTGGCACCAGGTCGTGGCGACGCAGTCGCCCGCCGGCATGCGCCTCTACGTCGACGGCGTGCTGCAGGGCAGCAACGCCACCGCCAATGCGCAGAGCTACACCGGCTACTGGCGAATCGGCGGCGACACCGCCTGGGAGGGGAACCCGTATCTCGCGGCCACCCTCGACGAGGCCGCGGTCTACGGCTACGCCCTGCCGGCCTCCGCCGTCGCCGCCCACTACCGGGCGAGCGGTCTGGCGTCGCCGGCGAACGCCGCACCGAGCGCCTCGTTCACGACGACGCCGCAGGACATGCAGGTGTCGGTCGACGCCTCGGCGAGCGCCGACCCCGACGGGACGATCGCGTCCTACGCCTGGGACTTCGGCGACGGCACGAGCGGCACCGGCCGCACCGCCGCCCACACCTACGCGAAGGCGGGCAGCTACACGGTGACCCTCACGGTCACCGACGACGCCCGCGCCACCGCGAAGACCACGCGCGTCGTCACGGCCGCCCCCGCCAACGCGGCCCCCACCGCCTCCTTCACCGCGACCGCCGCGGAGCTGACGGTGTCCGGCGACGCCTCGGCGTCCGCCGACAGCGACGGCAGCGTCGTCTCCTACGCGTGGTCGTTCGGCGACGGCGCCACCGGCACCGGGCGCACCGCGACGCACACGTATGCCGCCGCCGGCACCTACACCGTCGCCTTGACGGTCACGGACGACCGCGGCGCGACCGGCCGCATCGAGCGGACGGTGGTGGCGACCGCGTCGCCCGGCACCGACCTCGCGAAGGACACGTTCGACCGCACGGTCGCGAACGGCCTCGGCAGCGCCGACACCGGCGGGGCCTGGACGGTCTCCGGCAGCGGCGCCAACTACGCGGTCGACGGAGCCGCACGTGTCACCGTCGACGCGGGCGCAACCCGAACCGCCTACCTGGGCGCCATCTCGACCACCGAGGCGGAGGTGACGGGGACGTTCACTCTCAGCTCCCGCCCCACCGCGGGCAGCGCCTACGCGTCGGTGATCGGCCGGCGAGTCGGCACGGCCGACTACCGCCTCCGCGCCGTCGTCGGCAGCACCGGCAGCGTGCAGCTCCAGCTGCAGCGCAGCGGCACGACGATCGCCTCGACGACCGTCTCGGGCCTCACCTACGGGGCCGGCGACACCCTCGCCTTCCGCGTCGGAGCGACCGGCACGTCGCCGACCGTCCTCACCGCGAAGGTGTGGAAGTCGGGCACCGCCGAGCCGGACGGGTGGCAGGTGCGCGCCGAGGACAGCACCGACGCCCTCCAGGCGCCCGGATCCGTCGGCATCGCCGGCTACCTCAGCGCGAGCGCCACACCGACCCGCACGGTGTTCGGCTTCGACGACCTCCGGGTCACGGTCCCCTCCGCGACGCCCGTTCCCGAGGAGCCCGTCGCCGAGGAGCCCGCGCCGCAGCCGCCGGCCAACGCCGCCCCGAGCGCCGCCTTCACCGGCAGCGCCAGCGGGCTCACCGCATCCTTCGACGCCGCGGCTTCCGCCGATCCGGACGGCACGATCGCCGGATACGCGTGGGCGTTCGGCGACGGCACGACCAGCACAGGACGGACGACGACGCACGCCTACGCGGCCGCCGGCACCTACTCCGTGACCCTCACGGTGACCGACGACGACGGTGCGACCGCGACCCGCACCGGTGAGATCACCGTGACGGCGCCCGCCGCCCCGGCGACGCCGACGACGCCGCCCGCGGAGGCGCCGCTCGCTAGCGACGACTTCGCCCGGAGCCTCGCCTCCGGCTGGGGCACCGCTCCCGTCGGCGGCGCCTGGACGAGCAGCACGAGCTCCTCGACCTACTCCGTCGACGGTGTCGGGCGGATCTCCTCGCCGGCCGCCGGGCGGGACGCCGAGGCGTACCTCGCCTCGGTCGCGAGCACCGCGAGCGACGTGCAGGCGACCTTCCGGCTCGAGAACGCGCCGAACGCGGGCAGCGCCTACATCTCCCTGATCGGGCGCCGAGTCGGCACCGTCGACTACCGGACGCGTGTCGTGATCGCCGTCGACGGATCCGTGTCGCTGCAGCTGCGGCAGGGCGCCACGACACTCGTCACGCAGAGGCTCGCGGGGCTCACCGCGGCCGTCGGCGACCCGCTGCGCATCCGTCTCGAAGTGACCGGCACCGGCACGACGACGCTGCGCGCGAAGGTCTGGCGGGCCGTGACCGAGGAGCCGAAGGACTGGCAGGTCACCGCGACCGACGCGACGCCCGCGCTCCAGCAGACGGGCGGGATCGGCGTCGGCCAGTACGTGTCCGGCACCTCGACCGCCCTGCCGGCCCGCGTCGCGTTCGACGACCTGCTGGTGACGAAGGTGCAACCCGGCGCGTGACGAGCCGCCCTCCCCACCCGGTGATTGAGGAGCCGCCCGAAGGGCGGCGTCTCGAAATCACCCGCGTCCGCCTCTGGGGCCCGGCCATCCGTGGCTGAGTCGAAGGGCACGTCGCGTGATTTCGAGACGGCCGCTGCGCGGCCTCCTCAATCACCGGGAGGGGACGGCCGCTGCGCGGCCTCCTCAATCACCGGGAGCGGGCGGTACCCCTTATTGGGGACTGATCCTGTACCCCGGAGTTCGGTTGACTTCGGGTAAGCGGCGCGAAACCCTGCGCGCCGTGCTTACCCGAGCACAAAGGCTTACCCGTGGCCAACACCTCTCGCGCGCCTTGGCGCGCTCTGTCCGCCCTCACCGCCGTGGCCGTCGTGGCCAGCGGCCTCTTCGCGGCCTCGCCCGCCTCCGCGGACACCTCGCCGGCGACCGGCGTCGCCGAGACCGTCTCCACGGACGCCCTGCCGACCGTGCAGGTCGACGGCATCGTCTGGTCGCAGGTCGTCGTCGGCAACACCGTCTACGTGGGCGGCAGCTTCGCCACGGCCCGCCCGGCCGGAGCCGCTGCGGGCGTCAGCACGACACCGCGCGCCAACGTGCTCGCGTACAACCTGACGACGGGTGAGCTGATCACGACTTTCGTGGCGAACACCAACGCCCAGGTGATGAGCGTCGCGGCGTCGCCCGACGGCAGCCGCATCTACATCGGCGGCTCGTTCACCACCGTCAACGGCGCCACCCGCAACCGGCTGGCGGCGCTCGACGCGAGGACCGGCGCGGTGATCAGCGGCTTCGCACCGTCGTTCAATGCGACCGTCGACGCGATCAAGGTGTCCGGCACCACGGTCTACGTTGGCGGCGCCTTCACCGCTGTCAACAAGCAGACCCGCAGCAAGGCCGCCGCCGTCTCCACGGTGGACGGCTCGGTGCTCCCCTTCGCCCCGGTCCTCGGCGGCCGCGCCCGCGCGGTCACCGTCTCGCCGGACGGCAGCAAGGTCGTCTACGGCGGGAACTTCACGACCATCAACGGGTCGACCAGCCCCGGCTACGGCCTCGGCGCAGTGGACGCGATCACGGGCGCGACCCTGCCGTGGGCCGCGAACACCCGCGTCCGCAACGCCGGCGACAAGTCCGCCGTCTACTCGCTCACCTCGGACGCCGACGGCGTCTACGGCACCGGCTACGACTTCGGCGGAGGCGGCACCCTCGAGGGCGCGTTCCGCGCCGACTGGAACGGCAACCTCGTCTGGGTCGAGGACTGCCACGGCGACACCTACTCGTCCGCCGTGCTGAACGGGGTCGTGTACACGGCCGGCCACGCGCACTACTGCAGCAACGTCGGCAGCTTCCCGCAGACCGACCCCTGGACCTTCCAGCGCGGCATGGCGTTCACGAAGGGCTGGAACGGCAACGTCAACGGCGGGCAGACCCTCGGCTACGCGAGCTGGGAGGGCGTCAACGCCCCCGACGTGCTCAACTGGTGGCCGGACTTCAACACCGGCGACGTCAGCGGCGCGAGCCAGGGCCCGTGGAGCGTCGCGGCCGGCACCGACTACGTCGTCTACGGCGGCGAGTTCACCAAGGTCAACAACAAGGGCCAGCAGGGCCTCGTCCGCTTCGCCGTCACGTCGATCGCCCCGAACGACGACGGCCCCCGCCTCGGCGGCAGCAGCTGGGTGCCGACCCTCAAGTCGCCCGCCGCCGGCATGGTGCGCATCAACTGGCTCGCCAACTACGACCGCGACAACCAGCACCTCAGCTACAAGCTGATCCGCGACGGCCTCAACTCGGCGCCCATCTACGAGACGACGGCGTCGTCCCGGATCTGGTTCGACCGGCCGACCCTCTCCTACGTCGACCGCGACGTGGAGCCCGGCAGCACCCACACCTACCGCCTCCGCGCCGAGGACCCGTGGGGCAACGTCAGCTGGGGCGACCCGGTGAGCATCACCGTCTCGGCCGAGGGCTCGATCAGCGACTACGCGTCGACCGTGCTCGACGACGGAGCCGTCAACTACTGGCGTCTCGGCGAGGGTTCCGGCACCACCGTCACCGACTGGGCGGGCCTCAACGACGCCAAGGCCGGCACCGGCGTGACCCTCGGCCAGACCGGCGCGATCGCCGGCGACAGCAACACGGCCGCCCGCTTCGCCGGCGACGGCAACGGCCTCGTCGCCGCGTCCACCGCCCAGCAGGGCCCGACCACCTTCGCCCTCGAGGCGTGGTTCAACACGACGAGCAGGACCGGCGGCAAGGTCGTCGGCTTCGGCAGCTCCAACACCGGCAACTCCGGCAGCTACGACCGGCACATCTACCTCGACGGCAGCGGCCGGATCTACTTCGGCGTCTACCCCGGGTCCATCCAGACCGTGACGAGCGGCACCGGCTACAACGACGGCCAGTGGCACCAGGTGGTGGCGAGCCTCAGCAGCGCGGGCATGGAGCTCTACGTGGACGGCGCCCGCGTCGCCGCCCGCACCGACGTCACGACCGCCCAGGGCTACAGCGGCTACTGGCGGATCGGCGGCGACAACACGTGGACCGGCGCCCCGTACCTCGCCGGCTCCATCGACGACGTCGCGGTCTACAGCTCGCCGCTGACCGCCGCGCAGGTCCGCAGCCACTACGCGCTGTCCGGCCGGACGCCGAGCACGCCCGAGGCGCCGACCGACACCTACGGCACGACGATCACCGCGTCGAAGCCGGCACTCTACTGGCGCCTCAACGAGGTCGTCGGCTCGAGCAAGGCGGCGGACTACGCCGGCACGGGCGCCGTCGGCGTCTACAGCGGCGGAGTGACGAAGCAGGTGGCGGGCATCGGCTCCGACCCGGCGGCCTCGTTCGGCGGCGCCGACGGCGTCGTCTCGACCAGCGCGGCCACCGCCGCGCCGGCGACCTACTCGACCGAGGTCTGGCTCAAGACCACCAGCACGCAGGGCGGGCAGCTGACCGGCTTCGGCACCTCGCCGACCGGGCTGTCGAGCACCTCCGACCGGCAGGTCTACCTGCAGCGCGACGGCCGGCTCGCCTTCAGCACGTCGACCGCGAACGGCAACGGCAAGAACGTGAGGACCACGACCCTCGCCACGAGCGCCGCCTACAACGACGGCAAGTGGCACCAGGTGGTTGCCACCCAGTCGTCGGCGGGCATGCGGCTCTACGTCGACGGCGCGCTCAAGGCCTCGAACACGGTCACGACCGCGCGCACCATGAACGGGTACTTCCGCGTCGGCGGCGACGCCACCGGCGCCGGGACCGCCTCGTATGTGACGGCGACCCTCGACGAGGCCGCCGTGTACACCCGGGCCCTTCCCGCCGCCGAGGTCCTCGCCCACTACCAGGCGAGCGGACTCGTCCCGCTGCCCAACAAGGCGCCCACCGCCGCGTTCACCAGCGCGGTGACCGACCTCGCGGTCGTCCTCGACGCCGCCTCATCGACCGACTCGGACGGCACGCTCGCGTCCTACGACTGGAGCTTCGGTGACGGCACGACCGGGACCGGGGTCGGCGTGGAGCACAGCTACGCGAAGGCCGGCACCTACCCGGTCACGCTGACCGTGACGGACGACGACGGCGCGACCGCCACCAGGACGGCGGACGTCACGGTGACCGCCCCGAACGCCGCCCCGACCGCCGAGTTCACGGCGACGCCGGACGAGCTCGACCTGGCCGTGGACGCCTCCGCGTCTGCCGACAGCGACGGCCGCATCGCCGCCTACGCCTGGGACTTCGGGGACGGCGGAACCGCCACCGGCGCCACCGCCCAGCACACCTACGCTGCCGGCGGCACCTACACGGTGACGCTCACCCTGACGGACGACCGCAAGGCCACCGGAACGACGACGCACGCCGTCACGGTCACGGCTCCCCCGCCCCCCGCGGACCTCGCGCGGGACGGCTTCAGCCGGACCACGACGGGCGGTCTCGGCACCGCCCCGATCGGCGGCGCCTGGACCGTCGCCAGCACCAAGGCGAACTACGCGGCCGACGGCGCGGCGAAGTTCACCGTCGACGCCGGCGCCACCCGCACCGCGTACCTCGACGGCGTCTCCTCGACCGCGACCGAGGTCACCGGCTCGGTCAGCCTCTCGGCGCGTCCCACCACCGGCAGCGCGTACGTCTCCGTCCTCGGCCGCCGCGTCGGGTCCGACGACTACCGCCTCCGCGCGGTGGTGAGCGGCACGGGCAGTGTGCAGCTCCAGCTGCAGCGCAGCGGGACGACCCTCACGTCGGCGACCGCGGCGGGCCTCACCGTCGGCTCCGGTGACGTCCTGCGCTTCCGCGTCGAGGTGAGCGGCACGTCGCCGACCACCATCCGCGCAAAGGTGTGGAAGGACGGCGCCGTGGAGCCGGCCGCCTGGCAGGCGAGCACCACCGACGGAACCGCCATCCTGCAGCAGGCCGGATCCATCGGCATCGGCGGCTACCTGTCGGCGAGCGCCGTGCCCACCCGGACCGTCGTCGCCTTCGACGACCTCTGGGCGGGCGTCCCCGGCGCCACGCCGCAGACCCCGGCGGAGCCCGAGCTGCCGGCCAACGCCGCCCCGACCGCCGCGTTCACGAGCAGCGCGGCCGGCCTCACCGCCACCGTCGACGCCTCGGCGTCGGCCGACGCGGACGGCAGCGTCACCTCGTACGCCTGGGCGTTCGGCGACGGCACGACCGGAACGGGCGCCACGGCGACTCACACCTACGCGGCCGCCGGCGCCTATCCGGTCACCCTGACCGTGACCGACGACGACGGCGCGACCGCCGCCGTGACCCGGACCGTCGAGGTGACCGCGCCGGTCGTCGTTCCCCCGCCCGTGGTGGACCCGCCCGTCCCGCCCGTCGTGACGGCCCTCGCGAGCGACGACTTCACCCGGACCGTTGCGTCCGGATGGGGCGCTGCCGAGCTCGGCGGCACCTGGACGAACGGCACCTCGTCGTCGACGTACACCGTCATGGGCGATGCCGCGCGGATCACCTCGCCGATCGCGGGCCGCGACGCCGACGCCCACCTCACCGGCTTCACCGGCACCGACCTCGACGTGGCCGCCACGGTGGTCCTCGAGACGGCGCCGAGCGGCGGCGGGGCCTACCTGTCGGTCATCGGCCGGCGCGTCGGCACCGTCGACTACCGGACGCGAGTCGTGATCGCCGCCGACGGCAGCGTCTCCATCCAGCTGCGGCAGGGCGCGGTCACCCTGGTGACCCAGAAGGTGACGGGGCTCGCGGCCGTCGTGGGCGAGCCGCTGCGCATCCGGCTGCAGGTGACCGGCACGGGCACCACGGCTTTGCGCGCCAAGGTCTGGAGCGCGGCCGCTCCGGAGCCCGCCGCCTGGCAGGTCAGCGCGACGGACAGCACCGCCGCACTGCAGCAGGCGGGGACCACGGGCGTCGGCCAGTACCTGTCCGGAAGCGCGACCGTGCTGCCGTTCACCGTCCGCTACGACGACTTCGTCGTCACCGCGGCGCAGTGAGCGATCCCATGACGGCCCCCACCTCGGACGCGCCCCTCCGGGTCGTCGTCGCCGCTCTCACCTACCGGCGGCCCGACGACCTGGCGGAGCTGCTCCCCGCCCTCGTCGCGCAGCGAGCGACCGTCCCCGACTCCGTCGACATCCTCATCGTCGACAACGACCCGGACGCCGGCGCCCGCGAGCAGGTCGCGGCGTTCGGCCGAGGTGTCCGGTACGTGCACGCGCCGGAACCGGGCATCGCCTCGGCCCGGAACGTCGCCCTCGACGAGGCCGGCGACGCCGACCTCCTCGTGTTCATCGACGACGACGAGCGCCCCGTCGCCCGGTGGCTGTCCCGGCTGGTCGACGCCTGGCGCCGGCACGGGGCGACCGCCGTGGTGGGCCCGGTCATCTCCTCGTTCGAGGTGGAGCCGGGGGCCTGGATCCGGGCCGGCGGCTTCTTCAGCCGACGGCGCCTGCCCACGGGATCGCCTGTCGCGGTCGCCGCGACGAACAACCTGCTGCTCGACCTCGACAGCATCCGGCGCATGGGGCTCCGGTTCGATCTCCGCTTCGGCCTGACCGGCGGCTCCGACACGATGTTCTCGCGAGAGCTCGTCGTCGGCGGCGGCTCCATCGTCTGGTGCGATGAGGCGATCGTCACCGACGTCGTGCCCGCGTCCCGCTCCACGCGCGACTGGGTCCTGCGCCGTCAGTTCCGCAGCGGCAACAGCTGGATGCACACCTCGCTCGCCCTCGAGCCGACCCCGGCAGGGCGCGCGCGGACGCGGGTGCTCCTCTCCGCCGCGGGAGCCGCTCGCGTCGTCGCCGGCGCTGCCCTGCTGGCCGCCGGCTCCGTCACCCGCTCGCTGCGCTGGCGCGCACGCGGGACGAAGGCCGTGGCCCGCGGCAGCGGCCTTCTCGCGGGCGCCTTCGGCTCGGTCTACGCCGAGTACCGCCGCGCCGCCTGACCCCTCCCCGCCGCGGGGAGAACGTCCTCCCGCCCTCCGTTGTTGCCGGCGCGAGGAGGCCATTCCCCCCTCGTCGGGCGGACGCACACCCTCACGTCAGGTTCCGTTCAGGCACCCGCGCACTGGGGGTGGTAGTGCAAACCGTTTCCGTGCCCCTATACTCACGCCCACGGTGTCGGAATCCCGACCGGCACCCGCTACCCGACCCAAAGGCTTACCCGATGCCTCGTTTGTTCTCTGCGCGCCTGCGCGCAATCGCCGCCGCGACCGCGGCGATCGTCACCGCCGGCGTGCTCTACGCGGCCTCGCCCGCGTACGCCGACACCGCCCCCCAGAACGGCGAGATCGAGACGGTGTCGTCCGACGCTCTGCCCACGGTGCAGGTCGACGGTGTCGTGTGGTCGACGAAGATCGTCGGCAACACCGTCTACGTCGGCGGCGACTTCGACAACGCGCGCCCCGCGGGCGCCGCTGCCGGCACCAGCCTCACGCCGCGAGCCAACGTCCTCGCGTTCAACCTGCAGACGGGTGCCCTCATCACGGGCTTCGTCGCCAACACGAACGGTGTGGTCAACTCGATCACGGCCTCGCCGGACGGCTCGCGCGTGTACATCGGCGGCACCTTCACGACGGTGAACGGCACCACGCGCAACCGCGTCGCCGCCCTCAACCCGACCACGGGCGCCGTGGTCAGCGGGTTCGCCCCGTCGGTCAACAGTGCGGTCGAGTCGGTCATCGCGACGAACTCCACCGTCTACATCGCCGGCAACTTCACCGCGGTCGGCGGCACCGCCCGCAACCGCGTCGCGTCGCTCACCGCGAGCACAGGTGCAGTGAACCCGCTGAGCGTCACGGTGGACGCGCGCGTCCTCACGATGGCGCTCTCGCCCGACGGCGCGAAGCTCGTGCTCGGCGGCTACTTCACGAACATCAACGGCTCCAACGACCCGGGCTACGGCTTCGGCGCCGTCAACGTGGCGACCAGCCAGGTGGTGCCGTGGAACATCAACAAGACGATCCGCCAGGCGGGCAACTCGGAGACCGGCTTCTCGCAGAGCGCCGCGATCTACAGCCTCAAGTCGGACGCCACCGGCGTCTACGGCACCGCGTTCATGTACCCGGTCTCCGGCCGCACCCTCGAAGGCGCGTTCCGCGCCGACTGGGCGAACGGCGACATCAACTGGCTCCAGACCTGCAAGGGCGACAGCTACGACGTCGCCGTCAACTCCGACGCGCTCTACCTCGCGGGTCACCCGCACGACTGCTCCACCGTCCCGGGCGGGTTCCCCGACGGCGCGCAGCAGTCGCCGAAGGTGTACCACCGCGCCATGGCGTGGAGCAAGAACGCCTCCGGCAACCGGGTCATCTCCGGCGAGTTCGCCAACTGGCCGACCCCGGCCCTCCTGAACTGGTGGCCGGACTTCAACTCGGGCGACTTCACCGGCCAGAACCAGGGCCCCTGGTCCGTCGACGCAACCGACCAGTACGTCGTCTACGCCGGCGAGTTCACCCAGGTGAACCAGCAGGGGCAGCAGGGCCTCGTCCGCTTCGCCGACAAGGCGATCGCGCCCAACGACGACGGCCCCCGGGTCAGCGGCTCCAACTTCGTGCCGACCGTCGTCCCCGTCAGCTCGGGCACCGTCGACGTGAAGTGGCAGACCAACTGGGACCGCGACAACCAGTACCTCCGGTACGAGCTGATCCGCGGCGCCTCCACGGCCGCCCCGATCTACACGGCCACCCAGGGCTCGCGGGCCAACTTCGAGCGGCCCACGATGACCTACCGCGACACCGGCCTGACGCCGGGCAGCAGCCAGCAGTACCGGATCCGCGTCACCGACCCGCTCGGCAACGCGGTGACCGGCAACGCGATCACGGTCACCATCCCGAGCGGCAACCTCGGCACCTACGCGCAGACCGTCGTCGGCGACGCCCCCACCTCGTACTGGCGCCTCGGTGAGGCGAGCGGCACGTCCCTGTTCGACAGCGTCGGCGTGAACACGCTGCGCGCGGGCACCGGTGTCACGCTCGCCCAGTCGGGCGCTCTGTCGGGCGACGCGAACACGGCGGCCCGCTTCCCGGGCACGCAGGCCGGCGTCGCGACGTCCGGTCAGGTGCAGAGCCCCACCGCCTACACGGCGGAGGCCTGGTTCCGCACGTCGAGCACGACGGGCGGCAACATCCTCGACCTCGGCTCCGCGTCGACGATCGTCCCGACCACGACGACCACGACGACGGCCACCACGTCCGACCGGAACCTGTACATCGACGCGGCCGGCAAGGTCGGCTTCGGCGCTCGCGCAGGCCAGGGCAGCGTGAACCTGTCGACGACGCGCACCGGCTACAACGACAACCAGTGGCACCACGCCGTCGTCACGGTCGGCGCGAACGGCGCTCGCCTGTACGTCGACGGAGTGCTCTCCGGCCAGAACACCACCGTCACGTCGCTGCGCTCCAGCTGGGGCTACTGGCGGGTCGGCGGCGACGTCGCCCGCACCACGGGCGGCCCGACGTTCCTCTCCGGCACGATCGACGACGTCGCGGTCTATCCGGCGGCGCTGACCGCGGAGCAGGTGCAGGAGCACTTCACGCTCTCCGGCCGGACCATCGGCGGCGCGGCGAACCTCGCCCCCAACGCGACGTTCACCAGCACGACGAACCAGCTCAACGTGTCGTTCAACGCCTCGGCGTCGACCGACCCGGACGGCACGGTCGCCTCGTACGCCTGGCAGTTCGGCGACGGCACCACCGGCACCGGCGCGACGACCAGCCACGCCTACTCGACGGCCGGCACCTACACGGTGACCCTCACGGTCACCGACAACCAGGGCGCGACGAACGACTACACCGCGACCGTCCGGCCCAACACCAACAACCCGCCGACGGCGTCGTTCACGACCGCCACCGACGGGCTGACGGTGAACGCCACGTCCACCTCCACGGACACGGACGGCACGATCACGAGCTACGTGTGGAACTGGGGTGACAACAGCCCGAACCAGACCACCACGACCCCGACTGCCAGCCACGCCTACGCCTCGGCTGCGACCTACACCATCACCCTCACGGTGATGGACAACGGCCGCGCCACCGGCGTGACCACCGGTCAGGTCACGGTGAGCGGGGTGAACGACAACCAGGCGCCGACGGCCGACTTCACCAGCACGGTGAACGGGCTGACCGCGGCGTTCCAGTCGACCTCCACCGACCCGGACGGCTCGATCACCGCCTACGCCTGGACCTTCGGCGACGGCGGAACGTCGACGCTGCAGAACCCGAACCGCGCCTACGCGGCGGCCGGCACCTACACCGTGACCCTCAAGGTGACGGACAACGAAGGCGCCACCAACACGAAGTCGGGCACGGTCACGGTCGGCGGCACGACGCCCACCAACGCGGCGCCCACCGCGGCCTTCACCAGCACGGTGAACGGCCTCGGGGTCAGCGTGAACGGCAGCGGCTCCACCGACTCGGACGGCACCATCGCGTCCTACTCGTGGAACTGGGGCGACAACACCGCGGCCGGCACCGGTGCGACGGCGACCCACACCTACGCGGCGGCGGGCACCTACACGGTGACCCTCACCGTCACCGACAACGGCGGCGCCACCGACACGCAGACCGCGTCCGTCACGGTGACGGCGCCTCCGACCGGAGGCGGCGCACTCGCGGCCGACACCTTCAGCCGGACGACGACCAGCGGTCTCGGCACGGCGGAGACCGGCGGCGCCTGGACCATCTCGGGCGGCGGCCAGACCTCCTACTCGGTGGCGAACGGCGTGGCGCGGATCACCAACCCCGCCGGCTCGACCCGGTACGCGCTGCTGAACGGCGTCTCGTCGACCGACACCGACATCCAGGCCACGGTCGGGATGACGCGGCCCACCGCGGGCAGCACCTACGCCGCGGTGATCGCCCGGCGGGTCGGCACGGCCGAGTACCGCGGCCGCGTCGTGGTGAGCTCCACCGGTTCGGTCAACCTGCAGATCCAGCGGGGCGACACGACCCTCACGTCGGGGACCGTCGCCGGGCTCACCGTGGCCACGGGCGACCAGCTCCGCATCCGGGTGCAGGCGGTCGGCACCAGCCCGACCACGCTGTCCGCGAAGGTCTGGAAGGTCGGCACCACCGAGCCCACCGCCTGGCAGCGGACGACGACCGACAGCACCGCGGGCCTCCAGTCCGCGGGCGGGGTCGGCCTGTACAACTACCTCAGCGCGAGCGCCTCGCCGACGAGCGTCGTCTACACGTGGGACAACGTGTCGGCCAGCGCGTCCGGCGGCACCACGCCGCCTCCCGCCAACGCGGCGCCCACCGCGGCGTTCACCAGCACGGTGAACGGCCTCGGGGTCAGCGTGAACGGCAGCGGCTCCACCGACTCGGACGGCACCATCGCGTCCTACTCGTGGAACTGGGGCGACAACACCGCAGCCGGCACCGGCGCGACGGCGACCCACACCTACGCGGCGGCGGGCACCTACACGGTGACCCTCACCGTTCGGGACGACGACGGCGCCACGGCGACCACCACCCGGTCGGTCACCGTGACCTCGACGACGCCTCCCGCGAACGTCGCCCCGGTCGCGAACTTCACCAGCAGCACCAACGGGCTGACGGCGCAGTTCACGTCAACCTCGACCGACTCGGACGGCACGATCGCCACCTACGCCTGGAACTTCGGCAACGGGCAGACGGCGACGACCGCGAACCCGAGCGTCACCTACGCCTCGGCGGGCACCTACACGGTGACGCTCACGGTCACGGACGACGACGGCGCCACGCACACCCGGACGGGCTCCGTCACGGTGACGGGCGGCACCACTCCCCCGCCGGCGAACGCGATCGCGAGCGACGACTTCGCGGACAACGCGACGAACGGCTGGGGCACGGCGACGCTCGGCGGCGCATGGACGAACGGCAGCAGCTCCTCGTCCATGTACTCGGTCAGCGGTGGGGTCGGCCACCTCACCCCGACCACCGCGGGGAAGACGCTCGACATCTTCCTGAACGGTGTGACCAGCTCGAACGCCGACGTGCAGGCCACGGTGTCGCTCAGCCCGATGAACGCGGGTGGCAGCGTGTTCGCCTCGGTCATCGGCCGTCGCGTCGGCACGGCCGACTACCGGGCCCGGGCGGTCATCGCGGCGACCGGAAGCGTGCAGCTGCAGCTGCAGCGCGCGGGCACCACCCTCGTCAGCCAGACGGTGAGCGGCCTCACCTACGCGGCGGGGGATCAGCTCCGGATCCGCCTCCAGGTGACGGGCACCAACCCGACCACCATCCGCGCGAAGGTCTGGAAGGTCGGCACGACCGAGCCCACCGCCTGGAACCTCACCACGACCGACACCACTGCCGCCCTGCAGACCGCCGGCTCGTTCGGCCTCGGCAGCTATGTCGGCAGCGGCATCACCACCCTTCCGCAGGACATCCGGTTCGACGACTTCGTCGTGACCCAGCCCTGACGAAGGACCCTCCAGGCGTCGCCGTCCCGGTCTCCGGGGCGGCGACGCCTTTTTCCGTACCCGGATCCGGACGATATTGTCCCCCGGACGGGGGCGACACGGGGGCGGTCCCGCACCTACCATTCCTTCACCGGCTACCCGAGTCGGCACCCGACGCTACCCAGAGGCTGATACCCGTGTCCTCACGCATCACGGCGCGCACCCGCGCTCTCGCGGCCATCCTGGCCATCCTGGCGCTCGTCACCGGCGCCGCCTTCACGAGCGGGGCCGCGTACGCGGACACCGCCCCGGCCTCCGGCGTGCCGGAGACCGTCTCCACCGACGTGCTGCCGACCGCGCAGATCGACGGCATCGTGTGGTCCACCGCCATCGTGGGAACCACGGTCTACGCGGGCGGCAGCTTCAGCTATGCCCGGCCCGCCGGCGCCGCTGCAGGCAGCAACCAGCAGCGCCGGTACAACCTGATGGCGTTCAGCCTGACCACCGGGCAGATGACGAGCTTCGCGCCGAACGTGAACGGCACGATCAACTCGGTCTCCGCCTCGCCCGACGGCACCCGGCTCTACATCGGCGGCACGTTCACCCAGGTCAACGGCCAGGCGCGCAACCGGGTCGCCGCATTCAGCATCCCGGGCGGCACCCTCGTCTCGGGTTTCGCCCCCAGCGTCAACAGCACCGTCGAGGCGGTCCGGGCGACCAACAGCACCGTCTACATCGGCGGCAACTTCACCGCCGTCGGCGGCACGACCCGCACTCGCGTCGCCGCACTCAGCGCGAGCAACGGCGCTGTCACCTCGTTCAACGCCCGCGCCGAAGGCGGGCGCGTGCTCGCACTCGCCATCTCCCCCACCGCCGACAAGGTCGTCGTCGGCGGCCACTTCACCACCCTCAACGGGTCGAACAACCCGGGCCTCGGCATGGGCGCCCTCAACGCGTCCACCGGCGCCTCGATGACGTGGCGAGTGAACTCGATCATCCGTCAGGGCGGCGACAACGCCGCGATCTACAGCCTGCAGTCGGACTCCAGCGGCGTGTACGGGACGGCCTACATCTTCCCGTTCGGCGGGCAGACCCTCGAGGGGGCGTTCCGCGCCGACTGGGCGAACGGCGACCTCGTCTGGATGGAGGCGTGCGCGGGTGACAGCTACGACGCGGCGCCGAGCGCGAACGTCGTCTACGTCGCCGGGCATCCGCACGACTGCTCGAGCATGGGCGCGTTCGCGGACCAGGATCCGCGGGTCTACCAGCGGGGCATGGCGTGGTCGAAGGCGCAGACGGGCACCGTGCGCTCCGGGATCTGGTCGGGCCGTCCCGCGCCGACCCTGCTCAACTGGTGGCCCGACTTCAACACGGGCACCGTGTCCGGCGCCAGCCAGGGCCCGTGGAGCGTCGCCGCGAGCGGCAACTACGTCGTCTACGCCGGCGAGTTCACCCGGGTGAACAACGTCGGGCAGCAGGGTCTCGTCCGCTTCGCGACCGACACGATCGCGCCCAACGACGACGGGCCGCGAGTCACCGGCGCGAACTTCGCGCCGACCCTCAGCTCGCCGGCGGCAGGTCAGGTGCGCGTCAACTGGACCGCCAACTACGACCGCGACAACGAGTTCCTCACGTACGAGGTGCAGCGCGACGGGGTGACCGTGAACACGCAGACCGCGGGATCGCGCATCTGGTATCAGCGGCCGGCGCTCACCTACCTCGACACGGGCGTCAGCAGCGGCTCGCACAGCTACCGCGTCCGGGTCACCGATCCGTTCGGCAACGTCGTCACCGGCAACGCGGTGTCGATCAGCGTGACCGGCGGAACCGGCGGCGGTGGGGGCGGAGGCGGCACCACCGGGACCGCGTCCGACAACTTCAACCGCACCGTCTCGGGCGGCTGGGGCAGCGCGACGGCCGGCGGCGCGTGGACGCCGAGCTCGAGCACGAGTTCGTACTACTCCGTGAACGGAACCACGGGCCGGCTGACGCTTCCCGCGGCTCGGACGGCGGAGTCGTACCTGACCGGTGTGACATCGAGCAGCGCGAACGTGACGGCCTCCGTCAGCGTCGGCGCCGTGCCGGCGGGTGGCAGCGTCTTCGCCTCCGTGATCGGGCGGCGGGCCGGCACCGCTGACTACCGAGCCCGGGTCGTGATCGCCTCGGGTGGCGCGGTGACCCTGCAGCTGCAGCGCAGCGGCACGACGCTCACCTCGGCCAACACGGGCCTCACCGCGGCGGCGAACACGCCCCTGCAGGTGCGCCTGCAGGTGACGGGCGCATCGCCGACCACGATCCGTGCGAAGGTCTGGCGGGCGGGCACGACCGAGCCCACCGCGTGGACCGTGACAACGACCGACAGCACCTCGGGTCTGCAGACTGCGGGTCACACGGGCCTCGGCGGCTACGTCGGCAGCGGCGTCACGAACGGGCCTGCCGTGATCGCGTTCGACGACTTCGCCCTCACGGCCCCGTAGATCGTCGGCGCTGCAGAAACGTCCTCGCCGCCCCCGTTGTTTCCGGGGCGGCGAGGACGTTTCGCACGCGGGGAGCTGCAGCGAGCTCAGGCGAGCAGGGCGGCCCAGACGCTGCGGAACTGCTCGGCGAAGCGCTGCGGCGAGTACTTCTCCTCGTAGACGGCGCGGGCGCAGGCGCCGCGCTCCACGACGGCGTCGCGGCTGACGCTGTCGAGGACGGCGCGCAGCGCGTCCGGGTCGCGGAGCGGGAAGCGCCAGCCGGTCGAGGAGCCGACGATGTCGGCGAGGCCGCCGCCGTCGCTCGCGATGACGGGACGGGCGCGGCTGAACGCCTCGATGGCGACGAGGCCGAAGGGCTCGGGCTGGTCGCTCGGCACGACCATGACGTCGGCGCTGTCGAGGTAGGGCCGCACCGACTCCACTTCACCCACGACCCGCACCGACTCGGGGTGGGTCAGGCCCTGCACGAGGGCCGGCACGTCGACCCCCGCGCCGACCGGCGGCTTGCCGCCGAGGACGGTGAGGCGGCCGGGAGGCTCACCCTGGTCCCAGGCGCGCAGCAGGGTCTCGTAGCCCTTCCAGGCGTTCCAGCGGCTTGCGACGACGAACTCGAGCGGCCGATCCTCATCAGCAGGAGATGCGGGAGCGTCCGGGGAGTCCGGCACGGCGTTGTCGATGACGATCGAGTGCGCGCGCACCCGCCCGCCGAGCGACTCCTGCACGGCACGCGAGATGCACACCGTGGTGGTCACGGACGCGGCGAGAGCGGAGAGGAGGCGCCCCTCGAAGCCGCTCCAGATCTCCTGCGCATGCAGGAGGATGCCGGGCACGCCGGCTCGGCGTGCGACGGGCGCCGCGAGCAGCATCGCCGAGGTGGCGACGTAGAGGGCGTCGGGACGGCTGCGCCGCAGCTCAGCCCTCAGGGCCGCGATGCGCGGGAGGAGCTGCAGCAGACCGCGCGGGGACAGGTACCGCCGGCGCAGGACGGGCAGGGGGCGCACCGACCAGTCGACCCCGAGCTCGGTCAGGGCCGCCGGGAGACCGTCCGCGACGAACGGGACGTCGTCCGGGAGCCACACCTCCGCGCGGACGCCCGGGGGCAGGGTGCGGAGCACGGTGAGCAGCATCCGGTCCGATCCGTACAGCTCGATCGAGGAGTGCAGGACCAGGATGCGCGCATCACGCACGTCCGAGTCGCTTCATCTCGCGGAACCAGCGCAGGAACGCGACCGGCACCACCAGGAGGTTCGCGAGGAAGAGGAGGCCGTAGAGCCCGACGAAGAGCGGCATCCAGGCGAAGAGCAGGAAGCTGAGCAGCAGCAGCCCGTAGTCGAACGGGAGGACCGCGAGCGAGTACAGCAGGCTCGTCGTGCCCTCGCGCTTGAGAATCATCTTCGAGGAGCCGCGGTGCAGGCGGCGCAGGAAGTCGCTCAGCACGAGGCCGAAGAAGCGCGCGTTGTCGGCGATCAGATAGCCGAGCGGAACGAGCAGCCACACCGGGTCGAGGTCGGTGAACCGGTACCAGGAGATCAGCACGGCGACGTGGATCGACGTCGTCTTCACCGCGTCGACGACGTGGTCGAGCCACTCCCCCGCCAGCGAGCCGCCGCCCTGCAGGCGGGCGACCTGTCCGTCGGCCGAGTCGAGGGCGTACCCGAGCAGCAGGAGCAGCGTCACCGCGACGCCGAGCCCGAGGCTCGGGGGCACGGTGGCGACGAGCACGATGCCCGCGAACGTCAGGACCGCGCTGATCGCCGTCACCTGGTTCGGCTTCAGGCCGAGAGTGGCGGCGACCGCCGCGAATACGCGACCGAGTGGCCGGTTCACGTAGCGCGAGTAGGCCGCCGCCCCCTTGTTGGACTTCTGCGAGCTGCGGAGCCGCTCGAGTGCGACCGGTACGGTCAGCCGTTCGCCCTGCGGATGATCGGCCAGTGTGGCCATGAGATTCCCCCCGATCTGCGGTCCGCGAGCGGGCCTACTTCGCGACCTTCGCGAGGTCCTCGTCGTCGGCCAGCTTCTGCGAGACGGCGGGGGCTTCGACCGCCGCGTCCTCACGGAAGAAGGACTTCGGCGGAGTCGCCGCCGGGCGCAGCGCCGACTCGTCGCCGCGCTCGACCGTCTCGTAGCCGTAGCTCGACGTCGCACGCCGGGCGACGCCGTTGAGCACGACACCGAGCACGTTCGCGCCGACGAAGGTCAGCGACTGCGCCGCCTCGGCCAGCTGCTTCGAGCGGGTCACCTTCTGGCGGGCCACGATGAGCGCGCCGTCGGTGAGGTGGGCGATGGTGAGGGCGTCCGGCACCGCCAGCACGGGCGGCGAGTCGACGACCACGTAGTCGTAGCGCGCCTGCAGCTCCGCGAAGAGACGGGCCATCGACTCGCTCGAGAGCACCTGCGTCACGTTCGGCGGGGTGGTGCCGGAGGGCAGCACGTCGAAGGTGCCGACCTGCTGGATGGCGTCCTCCGCGCTGACGCCACCGAGGAGCACGTTGGTGAGGCCGACGGAGCCCTCGATGTTGACGTAGGCGGCGACCGCGGGGCGGCGGAGGTCGGCGTCGACGAGCAGCACACGGTGGCCGCGCTCGGCGATCGCGCCCGCGACGTTCAGCGCGGTCGTGGTCTTGCCGTCGCCGGGCAGGGCCGACGTCACCGTCATCGACCTCACGCGGCGGTCGACGCCGGCGAACTCGAGGTTGGTGCAGAGGCGCCGATAGTCCTCGGCCGCGCGGCCGTTCGGCTCGGCGAGGATGACGAGGTGCGGCAGGTTCTGCCCGTGGCGGCGCTCGACACCTCCGAGGAACGGGGCGCCGGTTGCCGCCGCAGCGGCCTTCGCCTCGTCCTCGGTGCGGAAGCGGGTGTCGAAGAGATCGCGGATGACCGCGTAGGCGATCGCGAGCAGCAGGCCGAGTGCTGCGCCGGACGCGATGAGGAAGAAGTAGCGCGGCGAGAACGGGGCGCTCGGCGCCTGCGCCTCGGCGACCGACTGCAGCGAGACCGCGGGCTGAGGGTTGTCGCCGCCCGTCTTCGGCGCCACATCCGCGACAGCGAGGGCGAGCGAGTCGGTGATCGCGTTGGCCAGCTCGGCGGCGCCCTCCGCGGAGTCGGCGGTCGCCGTCACCTCGATGATCACCGTGTTGAGGCGGATGTCCGTCTCGATCTGGGTCGCCAGCTTCTCGACGGTGGTGTCGAGGCCCAGCTCGTCGATGACCGGGTCGAGGACCTTCGGCATGACCGCCAGATCGGCGTACGACTGGACACTGTCGAGCGTGTACGTGCCACCCTGCACGAGCTCCTGGGTCGTCTCACCGCGCTGGGTGGACAGGAAGACGCTGCTGGTCGCCTGATAGAGGACGGGCTGGGTCGCGGCATAGAGGCCGGCGAGCAGACCGCCGACGATGGTGAGGCCGACGAGCACAGCCCAGTGCTTGCGCAAGGCCAGGAGATATCTGCGGGGGTCCACGGCGTGTTCTTCCTTCGGGTAAGGGAGATCCCATGGTATGACCGGGTCACCCTTTTCGTGCGCCCCCAGATAGGGGCACGGAAAGTCGTTTTCCACCCCTGGCGGGCGAGTCCTTTGCCGCTACTATGAGAGCCCCCTTCCCCCCTAACCCGAATCTGGGGCCGGAATGCCAAGAATCCTCGTGGTCTGCACCCGAAACGTGTGCCGCTCGCCGTACGCCGCGATCCTGCTCCAGAGCGCCCTGAGCAGCCGCACCACCGCCGAGTGGGGGGTGTGGAGCGCCGGCACGGGCAGCGTCGCCGGGCAGCGGATCTGCCCCCTCGCCGCGGAGCGCCTGGTCGAAGCCGGTCTCGGCGATCAGGCCTTCGCCCACCACTCGCGCCCGCTGGACTCGGCTGATGTCGAGGCCGCCGATCTGGTGCTCGTCGCGTCGGCGGAGCACCGCGCGGAGGTGGCGAGGCTGTCCCCGCGAGCGACCGCCCGCACGTTCACCCTCGCGGAGGCCGTGCGACTCGGCTCCGTGGTCCGCATGCCGGTCGGCGCTCCCCGTCTGCCGGACCTCGTGCACGACCTCCAGGCCGCGCGGCCCCTTCTGGCGAGCGGCCGCATGGAGCGGCACGGACGGCATCGCCCGCCGAGCGTCTCCACCGCGGCCATCGACATCGTCGACGGGCACGTGATGTCGGCGGCGGAGCACCGGGCGACGCTGCGCCGGGTGCGAGACTCGGTGGAGCAGATCGCCGGACTTCTCGCCGCCGCGTCCTGATCCCCGGGGCGACGCCCGGCTGCCTATCGGATTGCGGGTGCGACCGGCACGCCGGCCGGAGCGGCCGGCGCATCCGCGGACGCCGGATCCCCACCGAGTGGGTTCCGCCGATCGGCCGTGAGCGCGAGGCCGACCCCCAGCGCGATGGCGAGCACCGGCGCGGAGGTGTAGAGCGGGTTGAAGAACAGATTCCAGAGGCTCTGCACCGCCAGGAACATGCCGAGGCCGCCGACCATGCGGAAGGCCACCCCCCTCGTGATGATCTGCAGGAGCATCACGAGCGCGACGATCGCGACGACGACCCCGACCGGACCGAAGTAGGCCCACAGGTCACCGGCCATCGAATGCAGCTCGAACTTCGCGCCGAAGAGGAAGTTCTCGACGTACCCGTTGTCCGGGTCGTAATTGAGGACACGCATGCCGGCCTTCGCCGTGTCGATGTCCTCGCCGTTCGCGAGCACCCCCGCCCCGAAACCGAGAGGGCGGTCGAGGAAGAGCGCGACGGTCGCGCCGGCCTCGGGACGGGCGCCGAGCAGGATGTTTCCGGCCCGCTCGATCTGCTCGACGGACCGCTCCTGCGCACGCTCACCGAGGACGCCCTCGACGAGGAGAGCGATGCCCAGGTTGTAGATGACGAGACCGAAGGCCCCGAAGACCGCGAGCACCCGCAACGCCGAGGCACGGCGGGTCTTCGACTTCGGGATCATCTGCCACGCGACGAGCAGCGCCGCCAGCAGGAACTCGGCGAAGTAGGAGCGGGAATCGAGGAGCGCCGACGCGGCGGCGAGGGCGAGGAGCACGAGGATCTGCAGCCACCGCTGCCCAGTGCGCTCGGCGATCGCCAGCGTGATGACCGCGAGGGGCACAGCGAGCGCCGACTTCCACGGATTCGTCACCCAGCTGTCCTCACGCGTGAAGGCCGAGGCGAGCATGCCGATGCCGTACGTGAGGGCGATCGCCCAGAGCGGGAGGTACTCGCGCGCCCAGAAGATCACGCCGACAGCCGCGACGGTCCCGACGAGGAGGAGGGTGTTCGCGATCGAGTCGCTGTAGGTGACGACGTGATCCACCGACGAGTAGCGGGTGAGCCACACCGAGGCGAGAGTGCCGAGCACCGCGAGCACGCCGAGAGTGACGCCGCCGACATAGCGGCGGAACGCGGGCACCCACAGCGGCAGCAGGAAGAGGGACGCGACGTGGCCGAGGGTCACGCCCTGGCCGAGGAACTGCCGCGAGGAGATGAGGAAGATGGCGGCGATCGCGAGGACCTGGGCGACGACGAGCCAGGCGCCGGACAGCGGCGCGGCGCCGCGCGGGGCGGCGGATGCCTGCGCCTCGAGCTGCGAGGTCTGAGCGGACACGGGTTCCTTCGGGGGTTCGGGTAGGCAATCACTGTAGCGGCCAGGGTTTCTGCTGGCACGCCCCCTATAGTTGGGGGCCGCTCGGCCCCCGCGGCCGGGCTAGGTTATGGATTCGTGACGACGACCACCCCGAGTCTCGGCGACTCCGCCGCGCGAGGAACGGGCGTCACCCTGCTCGGACAGGCCGTCCGGGTCGTGCTGCAGTTCGCCTCGACGGTCATCCTCGCCCGGCTGCTCGCGCCCGAGGACTTCGGTCTCGTGGCGATGGTCGCCGCGGTGATCGGCATCTCCGAGCTGATCAGGGACTTCGGTCTCTCCAGTGCCGCCATCCAGGCGAAGAACGTCACCGACGACGAGCGCACCAACCTGTTCTGGGTCAACACGGGCCTCGGTGTCGCGACGGCGCTCCTCATGGTGCTGCTGAGCCCGCTCATCGTCCTGCTGTACGGCGAGCCGCGCCTGTTCTGGATCGTGGCCGCGATGTCGACCACGTTCGTGTTCAGCGGCATCAACACGCAGTTCAAGGCCGACCTCACCCGTTCCCTGCGCTTCGCCCTCCTCACCGGCATCGAGGTCGCGGGCGTCGTCGCGGGCTTCGTGCTCGGCATCGTGGGCGCCGTCCTCGGCCTCGAGTACTGGGCGATCGTGCTCCAGCAGGTCGCCACGGTCGCGGTCGCGACGGTCCTCAACGTGGCGGCGTCGCGGTGGAAGCCGGGCCTGCCCAAGCGGCACGTGTCGATCCGCCGCTTCGTCCGGTTCGGGCTCGGCGTGCTCGGCACCCAGGGCATCTCCTACGTCACGAAGAACGTCGACAGCGTCGCCATCGGCGCCGTCTGGGGCGCATCCCCGCTCGGCCTCTACGACCGGGCGTACCAGCTGCTCATGACCCCGCTCAACCAGATCAACGCGCCGATGACGCGCGTGGCGCTGCCCATCCTGTCCCGCGTGCACGAGGACAAGGACGTGTTCTCCCGGTACCTGCGCAAGTCGCAGCTGGTGGGCGCCTACCTCACCGCCACCGTGTTCGCGGTCGCCACCGGGCTCGCGACGCCGCTCGTGCTCGTGCTGTTCGGTGAGCGCTGGATCGGCGTGGCCGCCATCTTCGCGGCCCTCGCCGTCGGCGGCATGTTCCGCGCGATCGCGCAGATCTCGTACTGGATGTACCTCGCCACGGGCAGGACCGGCGCGCAGCTGCGGATGTTCCTCGCCGTGCGCCCCATCATGATCGTGATCATCCTCGCGGGACTCCCCTGGGGTCCCGTCGGCGTCGCGATCGGCCAGACGGTCGCCTACGCGCTGCACTGGGTCGTCTCACTGTGGCGCGTGGGCGTCGTCACCGGGGTGGACACGAAGCCGCTGTTCGCGAACGCGCTGCGCACCGTCTTCACGATCAGCGTGCCCTGCGGCGTCCTCGCCTGGCTCGGTACCCTCCTGCCCGCCCCGCCGATCGTGCAGCTCCTCGCGGGCGTCGGCTTCGCGCTCGCCTACGTCGCCCTCGCAGCGCTCGTCATCCCGTTCGTGCGCGACGACGTCACCGTGGTCCTCTCCTTCGCCCGCCGCATGTTCGCCCGCCGAGCCGGCCGGAAGGGGATCGCCTGGGAGCGGGAGCAGAAGCGCATCTTCGCCCGCCTCCTGCAGGACGCCGCCCCGCACCTCCGGGCGGGCCGCTGGTCGCTGCCCACCGTCTCGTCCGCCTTCCACGCCGGGCCGGAAGGGCGGCGGGCGGAGCGGCGGGCGCAGGCGTCCCGCCGTCCGCCGCGGGATGTGAAGGAGCGGCTCGTCCGCCGGCGCACCGCGATCGCGGCACCCCGCTCGGTGGCGGTCACCACCGGGTCGGGCGGCGCCGTCGAGGCGCTGCTCACCAAGGAGCGCGGGCTGGTCCTCTTCGACAGGGACGGCGGCGCGGTCACCCACGTCCGGCGCGCACCCTTCCCCGAGGGGTACGAGGAGAACCGGGCCGCCCTGTCGCGCGTCCTGCCGAACCCGTCCTGGTCGCTGTCCGGCGACCGCACCGTGCTGCGCGAGGGACTCGCCGCCGGCACGGAGTTCTCCCGGGCGCCCCTCGATGCCCGGCTGGCCGCGGTGCGCGGGATCACGGCCGCGTACACGGAGCTGACGCGCGACACCGCTTCGGGGTCGTCGGGTGCGGCGATGGAGGGCGCGCTCGCCCGCGCCCTCGCGCCCACGGACGGCGCGTCCTCCTCGATCCGGGCTGAGGTGGAGGCGCTCGCACCCGCGCTGCGGGAGGCCGCCGCCGCGTGGCCGCTGGCGCTCAGCCACGGCGACCTCACCGGCCTCAACCTGCTCGTCACCCCCGACGGAGCTTGGAGCGCCATCGACTTCGAGGACGCCGGTCCGCGTCCCTACTTCTACGACCCCTACGTGCTGCTGCTCCGCGACGCCGAGCTGCTCGCGGCGCTCCGCGACGGTCGCCTCGACGCCGACTTCGGCGCCCTGCACGCCGCGGCCGGACTGCCGGGTCCGGCGGACCACGAGCTGCTGCTCCGGGCCGGCGCGCTGCTCGCCGCCGAGTACCACGAGCGCATGCACGGCGGCCGCTTCTGGTTCAGCCTGAAGCGCGCCTGGCCCACCGGCGCCTGAGGGCCCCCCGAAGTGGGGACGGAGGCGGCGCACGACCCTCCGCGGGTCCTTCCCCTCGCCGGGAAGCCTCACGCTTAGCGTAAGGCTCGTGGCTATGACCCTGCGGCTCAGCGAAGAGAAGGAGATCGCCCTCGAGCGGATGGCGGAGACCCTCCACCTGAGCAAGAACATGGCGGCGGCGGAGGCGATCGCGATGGCAGCCCCACGGCCGAACCACCCCGACCTCGTCGCCGACTCCATGCGCCGCCAGCTGTCCCGCTACGCTGACCTGATGACCCGCCTGGCCAGCGCCTAGCCGTGTCAGCCGGGACCCCACCGGCCGACGCCCCCTCGTTCGAGTACCTCAGCGTCGACGACGTCGTGCAGATCATCGAGATCTTCACCGACGCGCCGCTGCGCGAGTCCGTCCGCGACATGGGACTCCTGATCTCGGCCGTCGACCGTCCCGCCATGCGCTACGCCGGGCACGACGTCTACCCGAACCTCCCCGCGAAGGCTGCGGTGCTCATGGAGAGCCTCGCCCGCAACAACGCCCTCTTCGACGGCAACAAGCGGCTCGCCTGGCTCGCGACCAACGTGTTCCTCGAGCTGAACCGCGCCGAGATGCACTTCAGCGACAACGAGACGTTCAGCCTCCTCCGCGAGGTGGCGCAGGGCTACATCTCGACGCAGGAGCTCGCGCAGCGCATCGCCTCCCGCCTCGGGCCCTGGCCTCCCGTCGCCTGACGGGCGCCCCTTCCCGGCTTCCGCCGCTCCTGTCAAGGTCGCGGCCCACATCGGTCCGGGGGCGCGCTCCGGACGCCCCCGGAGGATACGCTGATGGCGCCTTTTCCCCCGGCGAAGGGACTCCCCCGTGGCTGCATCTCCCTCTCTTCCGCTCCGGACCGTAGCGGTCGTCCTCGCCGGCGGGGTCGGCGAGCGCATGGGGGCCTCGGTGCCCAAGCAGCTCCTGCGCATCGCTGGGAAGACGGTGATCGAGCACACGATCGCCGCGCTCGACGCCGCTCCGGAGATCGACGAGGTCCTCGTGATGATGGAGCCGCACCATCTCGACGCGATCGACGCGCTCCGGCGGGCGGGCACCTACCCGAAGCTGACGAAGGTGCTGCCCGGCGGCTCGACCCGCAACCGCACGACCGCACTCGCCCTCGACGCGATCGAGCACGAGGAGGCGAAGGTGCTGCTCCACGACGCGGTGCGCCCCTTCGTCGACTCGCGCATCATCCGGGAGTGCGTCGAGGCCCTCGACGAGTACGACGCCGTCGACACCGCGATCCCGTCGGCGGACACCATCATCCGGATCACCGCCGATGACCACGGGCGCGAGTTCATCCGCAAGGTCCCGAAGCGGGCCCGGCTGCGCCGCGGCCAGACCCCGCAGGCCTTCCGCCTCTCCGTCATCCGCGAGGCGTACTCACGGGCGGCCGAGGACAGGACCTTCACCGCGACCGACGACTGCACGGTGGTGCTGCGCTACCTGCCCGAGGTCCCGATCGCGGTCGTGCGCGGGTCGGACGAGAACATGAAGATCACGGAGCCCGTCGACATCTCGTTCGCCGACAAGCTCTTCCAGCTGAGGACGGCCGGCTCCGGCTTCCTCGACGACGACTCGCGGCGCCGGGCCCTCGACGGGGCCACCGTCGTGGTGTTCGGCGGCAGCGAGGGCATCGGCCGTGCCATCTGCACCCAGGCGGAGGCGTACGGCGCCCGCGCCTTCTCGTTCAGCCGGAACGCGACCGGCACCCACGTCGAGCGCCGCGAGGAGGTCGCGGCCGCGATCGCCGAGGTCGCCGCCCAGACCGGCCGCATCGACTTCGTGGTGAACGCCGCGGCCGTGCTCGAGGTGGCGCCCCTCAGCGAGGTGGACGCCGACCAGGCCCGCAGCAGCCTCGACGTGAACCTGCTCGGGCCGGTGATCATCGCGCAGGAGGCGTTCCCGTTCCTCAAGGAGAGCCGCGGGCACCTGCTGTTCTTCACCTCGAGCTCCTACACGCGCGGGCGCGCCGGCTACAGCCTCTACTCCGCGGCGAAGGCCGGCCTCGTGAACCTCACGCAGGCCCTGTCGGAGGAGTGGGCCGAGTACGGGATCCGGGTCAACTGCATCAACCCGCAGCGCACCAAGACGGGGATGCGGGAGCGGGCGTTCGGCCACGAGGACGAGACGACCCTGCTGCGGCCCGAGCAGGTCGCCGCGGCGTCCATCGACACGCTCGCCTCCGACCTGACGGGTCAGGTCGTCGACGTGCGTCAGAGCTGACCGGACTTGAGCCGCTCGAAGACCAGGTCGTAGAGCTCGGCGACGCGGCGCCCGTCGCGGCGCGTCTCGTCGATCTCCTCCCGGAGCTCGTCGACCGCCGTCTCCAGGGTCCGGATGCGCGCCTCGAGTGCCGCGACGACCGCCCCGGCGCCGGCGGGCACGTCCTCGACGCCGGCGTGCAGGTCCTCCGGCTCGGTCCCGTCCCCGGCGATCGCCTCGGTCTCGGTCCCGTCCTCGACGATCGGCTCCGGCTCGGTCCCGGTCGCGGCGTGATCGGTCATGCTGTCTCCGTTCCTGTGACTGCCTTCGTGATCCGGCACCGGACCCAGGGCCTGCTGCCGTGCGGCGTCTCGCGGGTGCCGCTCGACAGCCGCTCCACGGCGAGGCCGCGAGCGCGCGCATCCCGCTCGAGGTCCTCGGGCTCGACGTGCCACGTCGTCGGGTCCTCGAACACGAAGTCGCCCGTGATCGCCGTGTAGAAGTCGAGCACGGCGACGGCGCCCGCCGTCAGCGTGTGCTGCAGCAGGAGGAGCAGGTTCGCCTTGCCGTCGCCGCTCAGCCCCTCGTACGTGTGCCCGCAGTAGTACGACGCGGAGCGCCCGTCGCGGAGAAGGTCGGCGGCGAGGTCGAGGACGTCGGAGGTGTCGTTGAGGTTGGCGCGGCGCGCCCGCACACCGCGGACGCCGGCCGCCGCCTGCACGGCCGGGAGGGCGAAGTCGACGGCGATCGTCGGGTGCCCCGCCTCGGCGAGCCGGCGGCTCATCGCCGCACGCCCGGAGCCGACGTCGACGACGACCGAGTCCTGGGGGAACAGCGACAGCAGGGCCTCCGGATCCTCGGGCAGCTCGTCACGGAGCCGGCCCGGCCCGCTCCAGAAGATGCGGTGGAGGTCGTAGTTGCCGAACCAGTTCCAGAACCGCCGGCGGGTGCGCAGCGGCACGTCGAACCTGAAGGTGGGGTCGGGCACCCGCCAGCCGGGTCCGTAGCAGGCGGCGAGCCACCCCTCGATGTCGGCGGGCGCCGGCAGCTCGTGGCCCTCGATCGTGATGCTCGACAGCGGCTCGATCGCGACCGCCTCGGCGGGAACCTGCATGGCGAGCGGCTCGTAGAACCAGCCGTCCCGGTAGAACGCGAGGAAGATGTCGACGTAGTGGTCGGCGGACCCGTCCTCGAACAGCCAGGTCACCTGCAGGTGGGAGGCGCTGTGCCGCACCACCAGGAGCCCCTGGCTCTCGACGAGGCGCTGCAGCCGGAACGACTCGAGCACCAGGTCGGCGGGATGGCTGCCATCGGGCATCAGCACCGCGAGGTCGATGTCGTCGTCGTTCGGCAGCAGGGCGCCGGCTCGCGCCGCGCCGAGCAGGGTGCCGCCGACGACGAACGGGGTCCAGCCGTCGGCGGCGAGCAGCGCGACGAGGTCCTGGGCCCTCGTGAGCATCCGCTCGGCGAGCCCCGTGTCCGCTCCCTCGAGGGCGATGCCGAGGTTGCCCCACTTGTTGATCGCGAGGCGCCGGCCGCGCTCGTCCGCCACGGTGATGGGCTCGGACGAGGTGCCGAGACGGGCGCTGCCGGTGGCGACCACGACGCCGGTCGCCGGATCCTGCAGCCGCACGTCGGCTGTCCCGTCGAGGAACGGCAGCAGCGCCGGGGGCCAGGCGAGGGTCACGGGCTCGGCGCCGGCGGGCACCGGTGCCGACCAGACGCGCCGGCCGTTGATCAGCACGTCGACCGCAGCGCCGAAGTCGGGAGTCCTCGCGACGACGAGGCCCGTGGGGAGGACCGCCACGACGGCGGGCTCCGCAGCAGAGGGGAGCTCGACGCCGTCGGGGATCATCTCGCCCACTCTAGGCCGACGCCCCCGTCCGGCGGATGGTGCATCCCGGAGGTTGACGCGGAGGGCCGGCCCGTCCCTCTCCGGGCACGAGTCGTCCCGCAGTCAGCAGGACTTTCTGCGATCAGCAGGAGGTCCGGCTTTCCAAAGTCCTGCTGATTGCAGAAAGTCCTGCCGATTGCGGAGAGGCCCGCTGACGGCAGGGTGAGGGCAGCCTTGCGCGGTCAAGCCCCCAGGTAGGCGCGGAGGGCGGCGTCCGCGTCGCGCGGGACGAAGCCGGTCGCGCGGAGCTTGTCGAGCGGGAGGACGCTGTTGAGGGGCCGCGGGGCGGCCTGCTTGCCGGCGAAGTACTCGGCCGTGCTGACCCCGGTCACGGCCGCCGGGTCGTGCCCGGTCAGCTCGTACACCCGCGCCGCGATCGCGGCCCACGACATCGCCGGTCCCTCGTTGCTGAGGTTGTAGACGCCGGAGGGCGCCTCAGCGGACAGCAGGTGCGCGATGCCCGCGGCGATGTCGTCGGCGAACGAGAGCCGGCCGATCTGGTCGTCGACGACCGACGGAGCGACGCCGCGCTCGGCGAGCGAGGCCATCGTGCGGACGAAGTTGGCGCCTTCGCCGATGACCCAGCTGGTGCGGACGATGCAGTGCCGCGGCACGGTCGCGACGAGCGCGTCGCCGGCGGCCTTCGTCTGCCCGTACACGCCGAGCGGGCTGAAGGGCTCGTCCTCCGGGTGCCCGTCGGCGGTGCCGTCGAAGACGTAGTCGCTCGACACGTGCACGAGCGTGAGCCCGTTCTCGGCGGCAGCCCGGGCGAGGAGTCCGACGCCGGTCACGTTCGCGCGCCACGCGGCCACCCGTCCCTCGGGCGTCTCCGCGGCGTCCACCTTCGTGTAGGCGGCCGCGTTGACGACGGCGCCGTAGTCCTTCCAGCGGACGGACCCGTAGGCCGCGGGGTCGGTCAGGTCGAACTCGGCGCGCGTTCGGAAGTCGGCGTCAGGCAGGACGGCCCGCAGCGCGGTGCCGAGCTGGCCGCCTGCGCCGAGCACGAGCGTGCGGCGCGGGGCCATCGGAACCACGTCGGCGAGGCGCGGGTGCGCACGGTCCTTGTCGGACAGCTCCGCCTCCGACAGCGGCACCGGCCAGGGCACCGCGACGGTCTCGTCGGCGAGGTTGACGAAGGTGTACTCCGCGTCCGCGCTCCAGTGGTCGTTGACGAGGTAGCTGTAGACGGTGTCGGGCTCGAGGGTCTGGAACGCGTTACCGACCCCGCGCGGCACGAACACCGAGACGGACGGGTCGAGCTCGATGGTCACGAGCGTGCCGAAGGACTCCCCCGGCCGCAGGTCGACCCAGGCGCCGAACACCCGGCCGGAGCCGACCGAGACGAGCTTGTCCCACGGCTCCGCATGGATGCCGCGCGTCGTGCCGACCTTGCCGTTGAACGACACGTTGTTCTGCACGGGCGCGAAGTCGGGCAGGCCGGCGGCGACCATCTTCGCGCGCTGCCAGTTCTCCTTGAACCAGCCGCGCGCGTCGCCGTGCACCGGCAGGTCGAGCACGAGCAGGCCGGGGATGTCGGTGCCGCGCACGCCGAGCGGCTTGCCGTACTCGACGGGCACTACTGGCCCTTCGACGCGTAGAAGGCCTCGGTGGCGTCCTTCGCGGGCGCCCACCAGTCCTCGTGATCGCGGTACCAGTCGATGGTCGCGCGGAGGCCCGCCTCGAAGTCGCGGTACGCCGGCTCCCAGCCGAGCTCGGTGCGGAGCTTCGTGGAGTCGATCGCGTAGCGGAGGTCGTGGCCGGCACGGTCGGTGACGTGGTCGTACGCATCCGCCGGCTGGCCGAGCGCGGTGAGGATGAGCTCGACGACGTCCTTGTTGCTCTTCTCGCCGTCGGCGCCGATCAGGTACGTCTCGCCGATCGTGCCCGCGTCGAGGATGCGCAGCACCGCTGAGGAGTGGTCGTTCGCGTGGATCCAGTCGCGCACGTTGAGGCCGGCGCCGTAGAGCTTCGGCCGCTCGCCCCGGAGCACGTTGGTGATCTGCCGAGGGATGAACTTCTCCACGTGCTGGTAGGGCCCGTAGTTGTTGGAGCAGTTCGAGATCGTCGCCTGCACGCCGAACGAGCGCACCCAGGCGCGCACGAGCAGGTCGCTGCCCGCCTTCGTCGACGAGTAGGGGCTCGACGGGTTGTACGGCGTCGACTCGGTGAACCGCTGCGGGTCGTCGAGCTCGAGATCGCCGTAGACCTCGTCGGTGGAGATGTGGTGGAAGCGGGTGCCGTGCCGGCGGGCCGCCTCGAGCAGCGTGTAGGTGCCGACGATGTTCGTGTCGAGGAACGGCCGCGGGTCGGCGAGCGAGTTGTCGTTGTGCGACTCGGCCGCGAAGTGCACGACCGCGTCGACCTCGGAGAACAGGCCGTCGACGAGCTCCGCGTCCGCGATGTCGCCCTGCACGAAGCGGAACCGGTCCTCCGGGAGAGAGTCGAGAGACGAGCGATTGCCGGCGTAGGTGAGCTTGTCGAGCACGGTCACCGTGTGGTCGGTGGCGCCGAGGGCGTGGTGGACGAAGTTGGAGCCGATGAAGCCCGCGCCTCCGGTCACGAGGAGGTGCGCCATCAGTTCTCCTTCCCGCGCTCGAGCAGGCCGAGCAGGTACTGGCCGTAGCCGGACTTCACGAGGGTCTGGGCGCGCTCGCGCAGCTGCTCGTCCGTCAGGAACCCCTGCCGCCAGGCGACCTCCTCGGGGGCGCCGATCTTGAGCCCCTGCCGGCGCTCGATGGTGCGCACGTAGTCGCTCGCGTCGGTCATCGAGTCGAACGTTCCGGTGTCGAGCCAGGCGGTGCCGCGGGGCAGCACCTCCACCTGGAGGGTGCCGCGCTCGAGGTAGGCCTTGTTGACGTCCGTGATCTCGTACTCGCCGCGGGCGGACGGCGTGAGGCCCTGGGCGATCTCGACCACGTCGTTGTCGTAGAAGTAGAGGCCCGGCACGGCGAAGTTGCTCTTCGGCTGCGCGGGCTTCTCCTCGAGGCTGAGCGCGCGGCCGTTCCGGTCGAACTCGACGACGCCGTACGCGGTCGGGTCGGCGACCCAGTAGGCGAAGATCGCGCCGCCGCGGAGGCCGTGGAAGCGGCGCAGGCGGGTGCCCATGCCCTGGCCGAAGAAGATGTTGTCGCCGAGCACCAGCGCGACCTCGTGGTCGCCGATGAAGTCGGCGCCGATCACGAACGCCTGCGCGAGCCCGTTCGGCTCCTCCTGCACGGCGAACTGGATCGAGATCCCGAACTGGGTGCCGTCGCCGAGCAGCCGGCGGAACGCGTCGGCGTCATGCGGCGTCGTGATGACGAGCACGTCACGCACGCCGGCCGCGATGAGGGTCGACAGCGGGTAGTACACCATCGGCTTGTCGTAAATGGGAACGAGCTGCTTGCTGACGCCGAGCGTGATCGGGTGCAGCCGCGAGCCGGTACCGCCGGCCAGGATGATGCCACGCATGCCGTCGAGTCTGGCGGCGCCCCTTCCCGTGAGGCAATTCCCCGTCCGGGTGACACCCCTGTCCCCCGTCCTGCGGACCCGCGTCCACACCTCCGGTGATTGAGGAGCCGCCCGCAGGGCGGCGTCTCGAAATCACGCGAACTTCCCTCAGGACGGAGATCCCCGCCCCGCTGCCTCCCGGTGATTGAGGAGCCGCCCGGAGGGCGGCGTCTCGAAATCACGCGACCCTGTCTCAGGACGGCCTCCCCGCCCCGCCCGCGCCCCGCTGCCTCCCGGTGATCGAGGAGCCGCCCGGAGGGCGGCGTCTCGAAATCACGCGACCTTGTCTCAGGACCCGATCACCACGCCGCCTCCCTAGGCGATCAGCGGCGCCAGTGGAATTCCGGATTGGACGAGTCGGGCCGTTCCACCTTGGGCCGGAAGCCGCGACGCGCCAGGTTCGGCAGCTGATCCCACTCACCGGCGATGAGCGCCTGACGCTTCGCCCTGCTCCAGCCCTGCACTCGCTTCTCGAACGCGAACGCGTCCTCGATCCGCTCGAACTCGGTGGCGTACACGAGCTCGACCGGCCGCCGTGCGGCGGTGAAGGAGGACCCGGAACCGGCCTGATGCTCTTCGAGACGCTTCGCGAGGTCCCAGGTGCTGCCGGCGTAGTAGCTGGCGTCGGCACACTGCAGGAGGTACATCCACGGCATGGCATGCACCTCATCACGGTGGCCTGCCGCCGAAGGCCGCGGTTCACGAGCGGTGAGCGGATCCCGGTCGCGCTGGCTTGAGGAGGGAACACGTGGCCGGGTCCGAAAGGGCGTTGCGTGATTTCGAGACGCCGCCCTTCGGGCGGCTCCTCAATCACCGGACCGGGCGGTCCGATCCAGAGGCAAAGTCGCGCGATTTCGAGACGCCGCCCTTCGGGCGGCTCCTCAATCACCGGAAGGGGCCGCTCCTCGTCCGCCGGAGCTCGAGGGTCAGCCGCAGGCGGGCTGCTCCACCGCAACCTCCGTCGGGTTGATCATCGGGGTCGTGCGAAGCTCCAGCGGGCCGTAGGTGCCCGCGGGGGCCGTGAAGCGGACCGTGATCGTCGTCGTGCCCTCCACCGAGGCGTAGGAGGTGATGCGGGTCACCGGGCGGCCGAGGTCCGTGCCGGTGGAGAGCAGCTCGTCGCGGAGGCTCGGGCTGTCGACGTGCCAGTCGAGGAACGTCGCGCCGACCGGACCGACCACGTACACGTCGGTGCGGAACTGGCCGCGCGGCAGCCAGCCGCTCGCGACGTAGGAGGGCAGCAGCTCCGCCTGCTCCTGTGTGAGCGGGGAGGTGATCGTGTAGGTGGCCGCGAAGACGGCGTCGCCGTCGGCCGGGCAGCCCTCGACGCGGACGGATGCTTCCGTGTCGACGAAGTAGTCCATCTTGGACGCCGAGTAGTCGTTGAAGTACACGCCGACCGTGGTCGACTCCTCGTTGCCGCCCGGCAGGATCCCCGCGACCGGCGTGCGAGCGAGCACCTCCTGCTCCTCGGGGTTCGCGCTCCACGCCATGAGGCGCCCCTCGTCGATCGCGTCCTGCAGTGCGGGCAGCAGCAGCATCGGATCGGCGGAGCCGGACAGCAGGCCGTCGAAGATCGCGGCGGCCGCGGCACTGAAGAACGCGTCCTGGTCCGCCGGATCGGGATAGCGGGCATACGCCTCATAGAGGAGCAGGTCGACGGCGTTGTCGCTCCTCAGCGTGTCCCCGCTCGGCAGGGTGATCGGTCCCACGGCGTCGAGGAGCGACGCGAGCGCGACCGGGTCGAACGAGACGACGGCGTCCACGGTGCCGCCGAACTCCCGCTCCCAGTAGCCCTTGCCGAGCTGCGCCATGGTCGGGAAGTCCGGCCGGGTCGCGGTGTCCATGATGACGGTCGGGAACTTCGGGTCGTACACCTGCGCGAGGTTCTCCTCGAGCGGGACGGGCGGCGGCGCGTACGCGACGAAGTCGCGGCTCGACGCCTGGCTCACGATGTCGACACGTCCCTCGTCGACGCCCATCAGCAGCAGGGATGCGGGGTTCCCGCCGAGCGAGCGCGCCTCCGCCGGGTTCTGGAACATCAGCAGGTAGTTGCGGGGTCCATCGCCGCCGAGCAGCGGGACGAGCAGCGATGCAGCCTCCGCCGCGGGCGCGGCCGTGTCGGCGGCGTCGTCGAGCAGTGCGGAAAGGCGTGCGTGCGCATCCGCGACCTGGCCGATGGTCCCGTCCGCGTCGAGGGCCGCCACGTCGTCCCGGGCGCGGGTCAGCGCGGTGTTCGCGCCCGCGACGCTGTCGGCGAGCTGCCGGACGACGTTCATGTCGAGCGCGCCATCGACCGGCTTCAGGCCCTCGATCGCCGTCCCGGCCTGGGCGAGCGGAAGCACCGCGTCGCGCGCCACATCGTCGACGGAGGCCGCGAGCACGCGCACGACGGACAGGTTCCTGCCGAGCACGGGCACCGCCTCGCCCATCCGCCAGACGAGGCCGTCGGTGTCCGCGCGCGCGGCGGCCGTCTCGTCGACGAGCCGTTCGGCGAGCGCCGGGGCGGCCGCCGGGTCGGCGGTGAGGATGTCCTGGAGCCGCCCCACGAGGGATTCGGCCCGCTCCAGCGAGTCCTTCGCGGCGAGCGCGCGACTGCCGATCCACACGCCCGCGGCGACGAGCGCGACGAGCACGACGGCGACCGCGAGCAGGGTCCAGAGGAGGACGCGCCGCCGCCGGCGCACCGGGGCCGGCGACGCGGCCGACTCGTCGACGGCGGGGTCGGTCGCGGTATCCATCCCGCCACACGATACGGCCTGATGAAGCGCGCCTTCCTCCCCCCGAGCGGGGATCTCGGCGGCCGCGCCCCGCGTCGAGCCGGTTTACGGCGGGGCCGGCACTACGGTGGATCGCACGATGACCACGTCGCCCGGTCGCCCCCGCCTCCCCGCACAGGTCGCGGAGCTCATCGGCTCCCCCGCCTTCGGCGCCGCGCTGACCACGGCGACCATCGCCGCCGTGCTGTCCCCGCACCTGATCCGCTCGCTGATCGGCTGGCCCGGGTACCTGGCGGCGCTCGGCGGCCTCGTCGTGCTCGCGGTCGGCGCGCTCATCGCGCGGCACCGGGTGCTCGACTGGACCGGAATCCTGCCGGTCTCGATCCTGCTCTTCGTCGGCTGGTGCACGATCAGCGTCTTCTGGAGCGAGTACCAGTGGGCGACCGTCAGCGGCGTGGCGTACCAGCTGACCATCGGCTTCCTCGCGGTGTTCGTCGCGATCAGCCGCGACCTCATCCAGGTGGTGCGCGCGTTCGGCGACGTCCTGCGCGTCCTGCTCGGCGTCTCGCTCGCCCTCGAGATCCTGTCCGGGCTGCTGCTCGACCTGCCGATCGCCTTCCTCGGCATCCAGGGCAATCTCGCGATGGGCGGACCGATCCAGGGCATCGCCGGTTCCCGCAACCAACTCGGAGCGCTCGCCCTCGTCGCGATCATCACGTTCACGATCGAGCACGCGACCCGCTCCGTGCCGCGCGGGCTCGCCGTCGCGTCCCTGACTGCAGCCGCCCTCACGCTGCTGCTCACCCGCTCTCCCGTCGCGCTCGGGATCGCGGTCGTCACGGCGCTCGTCGCGCTCGCGCTGCTCGGGATCCGGCGCGCGCCCGCAGAGGGGCGCCCGGCCATCCAGGCGGTCGTCCTCACCTCGGCGGCGATCGCGATCGTGGTCAGCTACATCTTCCGGGCCCGCCTCATCGGCCTGGCGGGCATCGGTGGCGAGGTGGATGTGCGCCTCGCCCTGTGGCGCTCCGTGCAGTCACTCACCGTCATCCATCCCCTCGAGGGGTTCGGCTGGGTCGGATCGTGGCGCCCCGAGCTCGCGCCGTTCTTCGCGATCCGCACGCTCAACGACCGCACTCCCACCTCCGCGCTCAACGCGTTCCTCGACTCCTGGTTCCAGGTGGGACTCATCGGCCTCGCGCTCTTCGCGGTGCTGCTCGGGCTCGCGCTCGTCCGCGCGTGGCTCGTCGCGTCGAGCCGGCGCAGCGTGACCCACATCTGGCCCGCGCTCGTGCTCGTCGTGCTCGCCCTGCTCTCGACCGTGGAGAGCAGCGTGCTGACCGAGTACTGCTGGTTCCTCCTCGTCGTGTGCGCGGTGAAGGCGGCCCAGGAGCTCAGCTGGCGGCGCGGCCTGCGCTGATCGCCCGCGCGCGGACCGGCCCCGCGGACGGTCGGACTTAGGCTGTTCTGGCCATGCGGCGCACACGAGGGAGGGCCATGTCGGGTCGGAGCATCACTGCCGGAAGCCGGAGGATCGGCCCCGATGAGCCGCCGTTCGTGGTGGCGGAGGTGTCGGGCAACCACAACGGCGACCTCGGCCGGGCGCTCGCGATCATCGACGCGGTGGCCGAGTCCGGCGCCGACGCGGTCAAGTTCCAGACCTACCGGGCCGACACGATCACCCTCGACTCGGATGAGCCCGCCTTCGTCATCTCCGAGGACCACCCGCTGTGGGGCGGACGCCGGCTCTTCGAGCTGTACGAGGAGGCGCACACGCCGTGGGAGTGGCACGAGGCGCTGTTCGCCCGCGCCCGCGAGCACGGCCTGATCCCGTTCTCGAGCCCGTTCGACGACACCGCGGTCGAGCTGCTCGAGTCGCTCGACGCGCCCCTCTACAAGATCGCCTCCCTCGAGATCGGCGACCTCGGCCTGCTGCGCACGGTCGCGCGCACCGGGAAGCCCGTCATCCTGTCGAACGGCGCCGCGGGCATCGCGGAGGTCGACCTCGCGGTCCGCACCATCCGTGCGGAGGGCAACGACCAGATCGCGCTGCTGCACTGCACTTCGTCCTACCCGGCGGACCCCCGGGAGTCGAACCTGCGCGCGATCCCGGTGCTCGCGGACGCGTTCGGTGTGCAGGTGGGCCTCTCGGATCACACGCCGGGCGTCGGCGTCGCCGTTGCCGCGGTCGCGCTCGGCGCGACGATCATCGAGAAGCACGTCACCCTCGCGCGCAGCGACGGCGGCGTCGACTCGGACTTCTCCCTCGAGCCGGACGAGCTGAAGATCCTGGTCGACGGCGCCCGCGTGGCGCAGCAGGCGCTCGGCGAGCCCCGTCCCGCGGTGACGGCGGGCGAGGCGGAGAGCCTCCGGCTGCGCCGCTCGCTCTGGGTCGTGCAGGATGTCCGGGCCGGCGATCCGGTGACCTCCGAGAACGTGCGGTCGCTGCGTCCGGCCGGCGGACTGCCGCCCGCGGCGCTCGACGACCTCGCGGGCGCCCGCTTCTCGGCCGACGTGCGGCGGGGCACCGCCCTCTCCTGGGACCTGGTCTAGAGCGCGGCGCTCAGCCGGACCATCCCGTCAGCACCGGCCGCCCCGTCGCCGGTGAACCCGGCGGCCCGGAAGGCCCGCTGGGAGGCGCCGTTCTCGGGGCGCATCTCGGCGATCACGAGCCGCGGCGGGGAGGGCTGCGCGGCGAGCCAGGCCATCGCCGCCGCAATCACGGGCTGCGCGAGGCCCCTCCCCCGCGCCGAGGGCGCGAGGGTGATCGAGATCTCCGCGGAGCCCTCGTCGAGCCGGTCGAACCGCACCGTGCCCGCCGGAGCGCCCTCCGTCCGCGCGATCAGCAGCGAGCGCATCGGATCGGCGAGGGTCGCGCGGACCCAGGCGGCGTGCGAGGTCCACTCGAGGGCACCGGTGCTGCGGGAGGCGGCGCGGGTGGCGGGATCGTCGCGCCAGTCGAAGAGCGCGCTCGCGTCGCCCGCGCGGGCCGGGCGCACGGTGACCCCGGTCGCGCCGAGCCGGTCCTCCCAGGCGCCGACGATGCGCGCGGCGCCGCGGCCGTCCACGAGGAGGCGCGCTCTCGACGCCCGTTCGCCGGCGAGGGAGCGGTCGGCGAGCGCGTCGGCGACGCCGGACGCCAATCCCCCGCTCCGCAGCTCCTCGAGCGTGCCGAGGCCCTGGGCCAGGTCGTGCTCGACCAGGTACCGGCGGTTCTCCGCCTGGTTCTCGGTGACCTGCACCACGGCCATCGGGACGCCGAGCGCAGCCAGCTCCCAGACGCTCGTGCCGCCCGCCGTCACCACGAGGTCGACCCCGTCGAGGAGGTCGAGCAGGCTGCCGGCGGGGACGGACTCGATCCCCTCCTGAGGGGTCGCGCCGACGGCCCGGACGGCCGGTCGGCTCGGCAGCTCGGCGAGGAGGCGCGCCACCAGGTCGGTGGCGCCGAACGCGTCGGTGCCGCCCATCAGCACGAGCACCCGCCGCAGAGGGCCGGGTTCGGCGGGCGGCCGCTCCGCCGCCGCGGCGATCGCCGCCCGCAGCGGCAGGAAGGCGGGGCCGGCCAGCACCTCCACGCCGGACGACTCCGGCCGGTAGTCGTCGAGAGCCCGAGGATGTCCGTCGACGACCACGTCGGCGGGACGGCGCCCCCACTCCCCGTCCTCCATCGACGACAGCAGCACGCCGGCGGCCCGAGCGGCGTCGTGCAGTCCGGGGAACTCCGTGTAGCTGTCGACGTGCAGCACGTCGGCCTCCGCGGCGGCCGCGGCGGCGACCAGGGCCGGCGGCGCGTCCTGGACGGGCTCGACGCCGATCCCGGCGGCGTCGAGCGCCCCGCGGACGAGCGGTGACTCGATCCGGCCGGCGAAGCGGACCTGCCAGCCCGCCGCGATCGCGGCCTCGGCGACCGCGAGGCCGCGCATGGCGTGCCCGACGCCGCCGTGGAGGGTGGCATCGCAGCGGACGTAGAGGCGCCTCACGCCTCCCGCAGCTCCTTCTGGCGCACCTCGGCGTTGAGCACCGCGACCTCGGGATGTGCCGCGAGCGCGGCCACCACGTCCTGCCAGGACGGCGGACGGCGGGGAAGCAGCGGAACGAGCGCGTCGAGGGCGGCCGCGTCCTGCGGCTCGTCGAGGGTCACGCGGTAGCCGCTGTAGTCGCCGTCGACGCTCACTCCGACCGTGCGATACGGGCCGCCTTCCGCATACGCCGCGCTCGTGACGTGCACCCGGTGGAAGCCCTCTGCGGTCCTCCCCAGTTCGCGCAGGACGTCCGCGCGGATGAGCTCGACGTCGAGTCCCCGCGGCAGCGTCCGGCGCAGCGTCGTGGCGACGTAGTCGGCGGAGGGATCGGCACGCCAGGTGCGCACGACCTCGTCGATGAGCGCCGGGTCGAGCAGCGGGCAGTCGGCGGTGAGCCGCACCACCGCGTCCGCGCCGGTGGCGTCCGCCGCACGGAGGAAGCGGGCGAGCACGTCGTCGAGCTCGCCGCGCACGACGCCGACCCCGGATGCGGCCCCCCACTCCGCGATGGCGTCGTCGTCAAGGTTCTCCGACGTCGCCACGACCACGTCGTCGATCTCGGTCGCCGCGCGGGCGGCCCGGATGACCCAGTCGAGCACGGGAAGCCCGTCGAGGGGCCGCAGCACCTTGCCGGGCAGGCGCGTCGAGCTCATGCGCGCCTGCACGACCGCGACGACCCGGGCGGGCATCAGCCGCGCACCGCCGCGAGCACCGCGTCGATCACGCGGTCGACCTCGGCGTCGGTGAGGCCGACGTAGAGCGGCAGCGAGATCTCCGACGCGTAGTAGCTCTCCGCCACCGGGCACTGGCCCCGCTGATAGCCGAGGTCGGCGAAGACCGGGTGCCAGTAGACGGGGATGTAGTTGACCTGCACCCCGATGCCCGCGGCCCGCAGGTGCTCGAAGATCGCGCGGCGGCGCTCGGCGGGCACCCGCAGCGGGTAGAGGTGCCACATCGGCTCGGCGCCGTCCGGGCTCGCGGGCACGCGGAGGTCGTCGACGGAGGCGAACGCTGCCGAGTAGCGGGCCACGATCTCGGCGCGGCGCGCCTTGAAGGCGGCCAGGCGGCGCAGCTGGCTGATGCCGAGCGCGGCGAGTACGTCCGGCAGCCGGTAGTTGAGCCCGAACTCGTGCACCTCCTGGTGCCACGGCCCCTCGTCCGGCCAGCGCTGCAGCGACTTGTCGCGCACCAGGCCGTGGTTGCGGAACGAGCGGGCGCGCCGGTCGAGCTCGGGGTCGGTCGTGACGACCGCCCCGCCTTCCGCCGTGGTGAGGTTCTTCGTCGGGAAGAAGGAGAAGGCCGTGAGGTGCGCGCCCGTGCCGACGGGCACGCCCCCGACGGTGGAGCCGATGGAGTGGGCGGCGTCCTCGACGAAGAGTGCACCGGCCGACTCGGCGAGCGCGCGGAAGCCGGCCTGGTCGACCGGCAGCCCCGCGTAGTCGACGGCGGTGATGGCGCGGGTGCGGGAGGTGACCGCTGCGGCGGCGGCCTCGAGCGACAGGTTGCCGGTGTCCTCGTCGACGTCGGCGAACACGACGTCGGCGCCCTGCAGGACCGCCGTCGATGCGGTGGCCGCGAAGGTCAGCGGCGTCGTGACGACCTCGCCGCCGGCCACGCGCGCGGCGGCGTAGGCCACGTGCAGGGCCGCGGTGCCGGACGTGACGGCGGTGACGCGTGTGCCGGCGCCGGCGGCTGCGGCGACGGCGCGCTCGAACTCGTCGACGCGCGGGCCCGTCGTCAGCCAGTCGCTGCGGAGCGCCTCGGCGACGGCGTCGAGGTCGGCGTCGTCGATCGACTGACGGCCGTACGGGATCATCGGACCGGCTGCAGGTCGAGGAGGTCCTGGATCTCCTCGACGGTCAGGAACCGGTCGTTGGTGTGCGACTGGTAGCTCTGCTCGGGGTCGATCGACACCGCGTCGGCGGGCGGCGCCCAGCCCCAGCCGCTCAGATGCGGGGCGACGACCATGCGGTCGCCGGTGCGGTAGGTGCGGCGGGCGTCGTCGAGGGCGATCATCTCCTCGTGCAGCTTCTCGCCCGGGCGGATGCCGATCTCGACCAGCTCCGCGCCCGGCGCGATCGCCGCGGCGAGGTCGACGATGCGAATCGACGGGATGCGCGGCACGTAGAGCTCGCCGCCGGTCATCAGGTCGAACGAGTCGAGCACGAACTCCACCGCCTGCGGGAGGGTGATCCAGAACCGCGTCATCCGGTGGTCGGTGATCGGCAGCGGCTCGCCGCGGCTCGCCATCTCCTGCCACTTCGGCACGATGCTGCCGCGGCTGCCGGACACGTTGCCGTAGCGGACGACGGAGAACCGGGTGTCGTACGCGGACGCGTAGTGGTTGCCGGCGATGAACATCCGGTCGGCGGCGAGCTTGGTCGCGCCGTAGAGGTTGATGGGGCTCGACGCCTTGTCGGTGGACAGCGCGACGACGCGCTTGACGCCCGCGTCGATGGCCGCCTCGATCACGTTCTGCGAGCCGCGCACGTTCGTCTCGACGAACTCGAACGGGTTGTACTCGGCGGTGTCCACCTGCTTCAGCGCCGCCGCGTGGATGACGTAGTCGACGTTGTGGAAGGCCCGCAGCAGGCGCGACCGGTCGCGGATGTCGCCGATGAAGAACCGCAGCCGCGGCTCGCCCGGGTACTGGTGCTGCAGCTCGAACTGCTTGAGCTCGTCCCGGCTGAGGATGACGAGCCGGCGGACGCCGTAGGGGCCGAGCAGCTGCTTCACGAGGGCTTTGCCGAGCGATCCGGTGCCGCCCGTGATGAGCACGGAGCTGCCCCTCAGCAGGGACTCCGGTGCCGCTTCGGGAGTCGCTCCGCCGGTCGCTCGTGGCTCTTCGTTCCCCGCTGCAGTCACCCGATCAAGCCTACCCAAGGCTCTCCGACGAGGAGCACGTGAGCTCGTACACCGCGGCGTCGCCGTTGTCGGCCACGGCCCGCCCGTACTGGGCGAGCTGGGACGAGTACGGCAGCCGCTTGTCGAGGTAGACCCAGCGCACGCCGCGGTCGGCGAACGCGCGGCACGACTGCGCGTCCGGGTCGGTGAGGAAGGCGTCGTTCTCGGCGAGCAGCCGCGGATCCCAGTACTCGTCCTCGAACGGCACCCCCTCGGAGAGGCGCGTGTAGGAGAACCCCTCGACGAGCACGCGCCGCTCGGCGAGCGCGGCGACCGCGAACCAGCGCGGATCGCAGTCGCCCGCGGCGACGCCGCCGGTCAGGCAGTGCTTGTTCGTCATGACGAGATCGGTGGGGTCCGAGGCATCCCGCAGCGCGTGCAGGGCCTTCACCTGCTCGCCGCTCACCGCGCCGGAGTCGTCCTCAACGGAGGGGGTCGAGGCGGCGAGCTGGACGAAGGGCGCGCCCCAGTTCTGCAGCGCGAATCCGCCGCCGAGCAGCGCGGCGCCCACCGTGGCGACGGCGACGGCGGGTCGCGCTCCGCGCCGCAGCAGCCCGGGCAGCACGGGGACGACCCCGGCGAGGGCCGCGAAGCCGGCGAGGGCGAAGACGCCCATCGCCCACGGCAGCCGCCCGGCCTCCGGCGGCGCGGTGAGCAGCAGGGCGACCGCCGCGGAGGCGAGGCCGATCGCGGGGAGGTAGAGCGGGTAGGGCCTGCTCCAGCGGACGAGTGCGGCCACGATCGCGACGACGAGCAGCGGCCACACGGCGTGCACGAAGTACAGCTGGCTGAGCCCCGGGTGGCCGGGCAGGACGAGGAACATCAGGCCCGCGGTCCCGCCGCCGACGGCGTAGAGGAGCGGAGCGCGCAGCTCGCGGGCGGCGAGCGCGGTGAGGGCGACGAAGGCCACGAGCGCGGCCAGCACGGCGACGGTGGCGAGGACGAGAGCGAGCCCCGTCTTCCCGGCCGGCACCTGCCCGTTGAAGAACGACAGCGGGTCGAGGCCGAGGTAGGCGGTCGACTTCGTCACCCCGAACTGGGCGAGGAGGATGCCGGTCGCGACGGCGACGGCGTCGCCGATCCGCCGGGCCATCGCCTGCCGCGTCAGGAGCGCGACGAGGGCGACGAGCCCGAAGGCGCCGGCGAGCATCGGCAGGGCGGACCCCTTGGCGCCGGCGGCGGCGAACGCGGTGAGCAGCAGCAGCGACCAGGACGGCAGCCAGCGGAGCCCGCCGGTGCCGAGGGGGCGGCCGAGGAGCGCGACGGCGACCACGAGCAGCGCGGTGAGGTGCGAGAAGTCGCGGTTCGACATGAGCCACTGCGGCGTGATCTCCATGCCGGGCAGGAAGCTGAAGAAGGGCGCGTGTGCGACGAGCAGCACGAGCGGCGCCAGGAGCACCGCGAGGCGCGACCGGGTGACGGCTCGCGCGGCGGTCGCGACGATGGTCGGCAGCGCCGCCGTCATCAGCGCCGGCGCGACGTGCAGGGCGAGCTGCGCAGCCGATGCCCCGGTCAGCTGCCCCAGCCCGGCGAGCGCGCCGTTGAAGAGCCAGGTGTAGCCGAGGGAGAGGTCGGCGACGTACGGGTAGACCGCAGGAGCGCGGTCGATCCCCTCGGCCACGAACCCGAGGTGCCACGGCACGTCCACGTAGAACCGGCGCCAGCCGTCCCACTCGAGGGGCGCCGCGGCCAGCATGCCGAGAAGGGAGGGCAGGAGGAGCACCTGCGCCGCGACGATGCCCCACACCTCCCAGCCGGAGCGGGTTCGGCGGACCGTCGCCCGGCGCCGGCGGAGGGCAGGGATCCACGCGGCGAGGCCGAGCAGGGTGGGGAGCCAGCGGGTGGGCAGCGCTCCGGCGTATCCGGCGAGCACCGTGCCGGCGCCGAGGAGGCCGAGGCCGAGCAGCAGTCCCGCGAAGGCGAGCTCCAGCGGATCGCGGCGACCGGTGACGAGCACCCACAGCGACGCACCGGACGCGGCGACGACGAGGAGGACGAGGAGGAGCAGGGCGGCCCCGGGCAGGCTGCCCGCTCCGAGAAGCGCGGTGCCGGTCCCGATCGCGAGAGCGAGCACGACCGGGAGGCGGCGCCCGGCGGCGCTCCCGGTGCCGCCGCTGCGCTCCCGTTCGTCCCTCCGCTGGATGCGGCGGACGAGCGGCTCGAGCCGTCCGGCGGGGACCGCCTCCGGCGCCCCGCTCGGCAGGTCGATCGTCACGAGCGGCCTTCGACCGGCGCGCCTCCGTCTCCCAGACGCTCTTCGAGCCGGCGGAGCCGCTCCTCGTAGTGCGACACCGCCTGCATCCTGAGGCGAACCCGCTCGTGCTCCCGCTGGACGTCGAGCACCTCGGCGGCGGCGCCCGTCGGGGCCTCCCGCAGGTCGGCGAGGCGGGTCTCGAGGCTCGCGACCTGGGGCGTGAGCCGGTCGACGTCGCGGCGCAGTCGGTCCACCTCCTCGTGCAGCACGCGGATCTCGTGGTGCACCGGGTCGAGCGCGACGTTGACGCGCCACTGGATGGCCTGGCGCAGGCGCTCGGCAGGGTTCAGCATTCGACAGAGTCCTTCCAAGGGCGGGAGGGTCCCGCAGCGGTGGTCAGCGGTGGAACGTGGCGCGGCCGGACTGCACCCAGCCCCGAAGCCACGCGCTCTCGTTGCTCAGACGGTGCTCCGGACCGACGATCGAGCCCTCGCCGTACGAGTGCTCCCACTCCGTCTGGTCGGGGTCGTCGAGGAACGAGAATCCGGCGAGGTGCAGTTCGGCGTCCGGGAAGAGCGTGCCGGCGAGCCAGGCGGCGGTGGCGCCGGTCGTCGCCCAGTTGCCGTCGCGCTCGGCGTCGAGTCCGATGTCCCGGTTCATCGGGATGACGACCTCGCGGTTCGGCACCGTCACGAAGCCGAGGTCGGTGGGCCACCAGTCGGGGTAGCGCTCCGGCTCCCAGTGCATGCGGCCGGGCTCGAGCATCAGGTAGAGGCGCTCCCGGTAGCCCTCGAAGAACCAGGGGGTGGGCCGGACGGCGCGGTTGAAGAGGACGACGTGGCAGGCGGTGCCGACCGTCGGCTGATCGACGTCGAGCGTGAAGCCGTTCACCCGGAAGACGAGGTCGCACCCGTCGATGGCCTCGGCACGGGAAGCCGAGGGCGCGAGGGGCTGGTTGCCGACGGCGGCGACCCTGCGCACCGGGTGGCGGCCCGCGTAGCTCTCGGCGAGGTCGCGCACGAGGTCGAGGATCACCGAGGACTGCTTCGACTCCAGGACGTCCAGAACTTCCTCCCCCTTCGAACGGCCCTCAACGATAACCGCGCGGCGCCCCTCCCCCGGGGTCGCCGCACCGTGGGCGCGGCCCCTCGGCCGGCACAGTGGTGCGCTCCGCGGAGCGCGCGAGCGGAGGGAGCACCGCGGCGTCGCGCGGCGCTCCCTCCGGTCAGCCGGCTGCGGTGGTCTTCTTCGCCGACGCGGGGGCCGGGAGGGCGTTGTCCGCGAAGAACCGGCCCCAGGCATCGGCGCTCGTCAGCTCCGGGAGGGCGCGGCGGTACGCGGCGGACAGCTCCGGCCAGCCGGCGCGCAGCTGGCGGCGCAGGCGCAGGGCGCGCCACATGCCGACGCGGAACGTCGACCGGTCGCGGCGATGCCAGAGCACCGCGGAGCCCTCGGCGTTCGACACGAGCACGCTGTCGAACGTGGGCACGACCCACCAGCGCGCGTCGGAGTAGGGGATGTGATCCTGCGGCGGGGTCGCGTCCTTCGCGGACGCGGGCTGCAGGTAGTGGCGGGCCACCGTGGTGAGCAGCCAGGGCAGCACCACCCGGCGGGGCGGATTGTTGCGGCGGAAAGCGTGGCGCTTCGGCTTCTCCGGCTGCACCACCTTCGGCACGGCGCTGCGGTCCTTGATCGGCTGCCCGTCGCTGAACTTCGAGGTGAGCTCGCGGACCTTCTTGAGGCGGGTCGGCAGCTCGCCGAACAGGCCGTCGGGCCCCTCCAGGACGTTGCGGTAGGCCTCGAAGCGGGCGGCGGCCGCGAAGTACTGCATGGAGAGCAGGTGCTTCATGTCGATCGCCAGGTTCGCCCGGGTGAGGCGTCCGCCCCGCTCGTACGGCGAGTGCAGCAGCGCTGCGACCAGCCGGTTGCGGGCGTGGTAGAACGCCTGCCAGTCCTGGGAGTCGTCCTTGTCCACCCACGAGACGTGCCAGACCGCCGCGCCGGGCAGCGTGACGGTCGGATATCCCGCCTTCTTCGCGCGCAGCGAGTACTCGGCGTCGTCCCACTTGATGAACACCGGCAGCGAGAGGCCGATCTCGCGGAGCACCTCGACGGGGATCATCGACATCCACCAGCCGTTGTAGACGCCGTCGACGCGGCGGTGCATCCACCGGGTCTGCCGGAGGTTGGAGCTCGCGAAGTCGTGGCCGGCCGGCGTCATCGGGCCCCACATGAAGTTGAACATGTCGACGCCCTCGGCGAAGGCCAGCAGGCGGCTGCGGTCGTACATGTCGAACATGTGGCCGCCGACGATCGCCGGGCTGGTGAGGTAGTCGTTGAACTTCAGGGCGCGGCGGATGCTCTCCGGCTCGATCGCGATGTCGTCGTCGAGAAGGAGGACGTTGTCCGACTCCCCCGCCGACAGCGTCTCGTACATGCCGCGGGCGAAGCCGCCCGAGCCGCCGAGGTTGGCCTGCTCGATGACGCGCAGCTTGTCGCCGAGGCGCTGCTGTGCCACGTCGAAGCCGGGCGCGTCGACGATCTTCTGGGTGCCCTGATCGACGACGTACACCCGGTCGACGAGCGAGACGACGTCGGCGCGGGAGCCGATGTCGGCGAGCAGCTTCGCGCAGTACTCGCCGCGGTTGAGGGTCGTGATGGCGATGCTCGTCGAGCCCGACCGGCCGCGGGTGGGCGTCGTGCCGGCCGGCGCGTACCAGCCGGCCTCCTGAAGGGTGAAGTCCTCCTCCTCGGCGACGAGGTCGAACCAGTACCAGCCGCCGTCCGCGAAGAACGTGAAGGGCAGCTCGAACTCGGCCGTGTTCGCCCCCGACACCTTCGCGGAGTCGACCTTCTGGATGACGCCGCGGGCGTTGGAGCGGTAGACGATGATCTGGCCGGAGCCGCTCGTCTCGACGCGCAGCACGATGCGGTCGAGGGTCGTCCACTTGCGCCAGTACGACGCGGGGAACGCGTTGAAGTAGGTGCCGAACGAGACCTTGCGGCGGTGCGGGACCTGGAAGCCGCGGTCCTCGACGAGCGCGCTGAGCACGCCCATGTCGGAGAGGCGCACGACCGCCCGGTCCGTGTCCGGGTGGATGAACCCGCGCTCGCCCTCGACCTGCTCGCGGTCGCGGTAGAGCGGGAAGCTCGTCCAGTAGTCGGCGTCGACGTAGAGCGCGAGGACGTCGGGGTCGTGCTCGCTCGGGAGGACGACGCGCTGGACCAGGTCGAGGCCGGTGGCCGTCTCCGCGGGAGCGGTCGGGGCGGGAGCTGTCGTCGTCATCGGGCGACCTTCGCGAACATCGGGGCCACCTTGTTGCTGTAGGCCGAGAGGGCGGCGCCGATCGCCATGTGCATGTCGAGGTACTGGTAGGTGCCGAGGCGGCCGCCGAACAGCACGTCCTGCTCGCCCTTCATCAGCTCGCGGTACTGGAGCAGCCGCTCGCGGTCCTCCGGGGTGTTGACCGGGTAGTACGGCTCGTCCTCACGGGTCGCGAACCGCGAGAACTCGCGCATGATGACCGTCTTGTCGCTCGCGTACTCGCGCTCGGGGTGGAAGTGCCGGAACTCGTGGATGCGCGTGTAGGGCACCTCGCTGCCGGCGTAGTTCATGACCGACGTGCCTTGGAAGTCGCGGACCGGGAGCACCTCCTCCTCGAAGTCGAGGGTGCGCCACTGCAGCTCGCCGGCCTCGAAGTCGAAGTACCGGTCGATGGGGCCGGTGTAGACGATCGGCAGCTGGCCGACGGTCGCCTGCTTGTGGAGCGGCTGGGTGGTGTCGAAGAAGTCGGTGTCGAGCTGGACCTCGATGCGCGGGTGGTCGGCCATCCGCTCGAGCCACGCGGTGTAGCCGTCGACGGGCAGGCCCTCGTGGGTGTCGTTGAAGTACCGGTTGTCGTAGGTGTAGCGGACGGGGAGCCGGCTGATCACCTCGGCGGGCAGGTCCTTCGGGTCCGTCTGCCACTGCTTCGCGGTGTAGTCGCGGATGAACGCCTCGTAGAGCGGGCGCCCGATGAGGGAGATCGCCTTCTCCTCGAGGTTGCGCGCCTCGCCGGTGCTCAGCTCGGACGCCTGCTCGGCGATCAGCTTGCGCGCCTCGTCCGGACCGTAGGCCGAGCGGAAGAACTGGTTGATCGTGCCGAGGTTGATCGGCAGCGGGTACACCTCGCCCTTGTAGTTCGTGTAGACGCGGTGCACGTAGTTCGTGAACTTCGTGAAGCGGTTGACGTACTCCCACACGGGCTCGTTCGAGGTGTGGAAGAGGTGCGCGCCGTAGCGGTGCACCTCGATGCCGGTCTCCGGCTCGTTCTCACTGAAGGCGTTGCCTCCGATGTGGGAGCGACGGTCGATGACCATCACCCGGAGCCCCAGCTCCTCCGCCACTCGCTCAGCGACCGTCAGGCCGAAGAAGCCCGATCCCACAACCAGCAGATCCGCGTTCACACGCTTCCTCTCCCCTGAAATCCTCCGGTCAACGATAGTCGACCGATTTTCCGCCCCTGCTCGGGGGCACGCGCCCCCGTCGGGCGACTTGGTGCGGGGCAGGATGCCCCACGGTCAGACCGCGCCGGTGTCCCGCTTCGCGTCGATGAGCTCCTGCGCGGGGCTGACGTAGCCGACCTCGATCCAGTCGCCCTGCGCGCGCTCGAAGCTCGTGATGCTCGACAGCGCGCACCGCCGGGCGCGCGGGTCGTGGAACAGCGGCTTCTTCGCGACGAAGCGGTGCGCCATCCAGATCGGCAGCTGATGGCTGACGATGGCGACGTCGCCGCTCTCGGTGCTCTCCCACGCCTCGTCCATCTCGGCGCGGATGCGGGCCGCGACCTCGCGGAACGGCTCGCCCCAGCTCGGCTTCATCGGGTTGACGAGGTACCGCCAGGCCTTCGGCTTCGCGAGGATCGACAGGTCCATCTGGAACTGGCCGCCCTCGAGATGGCTCATCGCCTCGATGAGGCCGTCCTTCGTCTCGATCGGCACGCCGTACCGCTCCGAGATGGGCTGCGCGGACTCCTGCGCCCGCTCGAGCGGGGAGGACAGGATGCGCGTGATCTGCCGGTCCTGCGCGCCGAGCTCGTCGGCGGCGCGGGCGGCCATCTGCTTGCCGCGGTCGGACAGGCCGAAGCCGGGCAGGCGGCCGTAGAGCACCTTGCCGGGGTTCGCGACCTCGCCGTGCCGGACGAGGTGGATGCGCGATGCGACCATCAGCGGGCGCCGGGCGCGGACGAGGAGCTGATGTACCGGGCGATCGCCTCGACCACCTTGCGGTTGTCGTACTTCGGGTCCCAGCCGAGCGCGACCGACTCGTCGATGGAGAGCACGTGCGACTGGCCGAGCATCAGCAGCTGCTCGCGGGCGATGATCCGGTACCGGGTCGCGACCGAGCCGGCCTTGATGATCCAGTACGGGAAGCGGATGCGGCGCACCTTCGACAGCCCCAGGGTCTCCTGGATGACGTCGATCCACTCGTTGATGGTGAGCGGGTTCGGCGACGCGGCGTTGAAGAGGCCCGTCCCCTTCTTCCGCACGATGAGGGCGAGCAGCGCGGCCGCGTCCTCGACGTGCACCATGTTGGTCCGGTGGTCGCCGGTGCCCGGCACGATCGCGATGCCGCGCTTCGTCATCGACGTGACGAAGCCGCGGAACAGGCCCTCGCGGCCCTCGCCGCCGATGATCGACGGGATCATCGTCGCCGTCGGGTTGGCCATGCCCTGCACGAGCCGGTACGCGTCGAGCTTCGACTTGCTGTAGACGCCGACGCCCTTCATCGGGGACTTCGTCGTGTAGACGGGGAGCCCGGTCTGGTCGTACATCATGCTCGTGCCGACGTTGACGAACAGCTCGACCCCACCGGAGTAGCGGCGCACCAGGTTCTGCGTCGCCTCGATATTGTTGCGGCGGAAGAAGCCCTGGCGGCGGAAGCGGGGCAGGTCGGCAGTGACGTACTGCACGGCGGCCGCGTGCACGACGACGTCGACGTCCGGGAGCGACTGCGTGAACCCCGGGTCGGCGAGGTCGCCGCGGTGGTCGACGGCGCCCGCGCGGTCGGTGGTGACGAGCTCGTGGCCGTCCTGCCGGAGCAGCTCGAGCAGGGGGCGGGCGAGGAAGCCGGCGGCGCCGGTGACGAGGACCCGCATCAGGCGGCCGGCGCCGGGGAGGAGCGGGCGACGAGGATGACGCCGAGGATGATGACGCCGATGCCGACGAGCTTCATCACGGTCAGGTCCTCCTTGAAGAGGAAGTACGCGAGGAACGCGTTCACCACGTAGCCGATCGAGAGCATCGGGTAGGCGACGCTGACCGGGACGCGCGAGAGCACGACGATCTGGATGGCCACGCTGATCACGTACGCGGCGAGGCCGAGCAGGATGAACGGCTGGAACACGATCCGGACCACGGTCATGATCGGGCCGTCCGGGGAGACCAGGTTCCCGAGTGCGGTCGTGCCCGCCTTGATGGACAGCTGAGCGCCGGCGTTCAGCAGAACGCCCGTCAGCACGAGCGCGAAACTCGCCAGATTCATTTCCCCACCCCTTCGAAAAAAGCCTCAGTCACTATACGTGGCCCCCGTAGAGGGGCCGGACGCCGCGCGGGGCGGGCGCGGCAACGGGGGCACAGCCCGCTTCCGCCCGCTAGACGCAACGTCCCGCGCAGAACGCAACCGGGGAGCGTTGCGTTTTGCGCCGGACGTTGCGCTTTGCACCGGAGGTTGCGGTCGCGCGCGCTCCGCGCCGGGCGCGCCGGGTGCCGCCGAGTGCGCCCCTGCGCACCGAGCGCACCCCGTGCCCAGGGTGCGCTCGGTGTTTCGGGGCGCACTCGGTGTTTCGGGGCGCGCTCGGCGAGAAGCGGTGCGCGAACGGTCAGCCGCGGACGGTGCGCGAGGTTCCGTTCGAGTAGCGGATCAGCGCGGTGCCGTCGGGCCGGAGTTCGATGTAGCCGCCGCTGAAGTGCTCCATCCTGCCCCGAGCCGAGTCGAACTCCTCGGTGGTCGGGTAGCCGAGCACGCCGTTCTCGAAGCCCTGGGTGCCCCAGACGTTGCGCATCCGGGTGCTCATGGGCAGCGGCCAGTGGACACCGGGAGGGTCCATCATGACGCCGCCCTGGAAGCCCTGCCAGCTGCCACCGCCGCGGAGGCCGCCGATCTTGTCGGTGGTGGGATAGCCGAGGTAGCCGTTCTCGTACCCAGCCAGGCCCCACATGTCCCGAGTCGGGATGTCCAGAACCCGGGCACCCGTCGCGGGCGAGTAGAGCACGTAGCCGCCCTCGAACTGCTGCCAGCACCCGCCGTTGCGCAGGCTGCAGGTGGTGCTCGACACGGGGTACCCCATCCAGCCGTTCTCGAAGCCGGTCGAACCCCAGGCGCCGCGCATCGCGTTCGTCACGGTCCACAGGCCGACCGGACCGTCGATGATCACGCCGCCCTCGAAGCCCTGCCAGCAGCCGCCGTCGACCAGGCCGCAGGTGTACTCGGTCGTCGGGTAGCCGAGGCGGCCGTTCTCGAAGCCGTTGCGGGCCCACTCGTCGCGGATGAAGGGGAATACCGCGCGAGCTCCGCCTGCCGTCGACGTCAGCACGTGGCCGTACTCGAACGTCTGGTAGCAGCCCCCGTTCCGCAGGTGGCAGGCGAGATTCCCGGTCGGGAAGCCCATCGCGTCGGCGCCGCCGTTGCGGTTCCACGCGGCGAGGCCCGCGGCGGGAACGGCGAAGGTGCCGGTCGCGGAGTCGACCACCTGGCCGCCCTCGAACTGCTGCGTGCAGGAGAAGCCGTCCTCGGCGCAGACGTAGTCGCCGGTCGGGTAGCCGAGCTTGCCGTTCTCGAAGCCGACCGCGCCCCAGGCGGTGCGGATCTCGTCCCAGAGGACGCGGAAGCCGCCGGGGGTCGAGGAGAACATCCAGCCGCCCTGGTAGCGCTGGTAGCAGCCGCCCGCCTTCAGCCCGCAATTGGTGTTGCCGAGCGGGAGCCCCAGGTCGCCGAGGTCGAAGCCCCACGCGGCCCACTCGTCCCAGAACGCGTCGCTGGTCGCGAACAGCCCGGTCCCGGGAGTCCCCACCACGAAGCCGTGCTCGAACGGCTGGTAGCAGGCGCCGGACTCCGCATCGCACTCCTGGTCGCCCGCCGGGTAGCCGAGCCAGCCGTCCTGATAGCGAAGGCCCGCCCAGACGGCACGCACGGCGTTCGGCACCGCGTTGATGCCGGTGCTCGCCGACGAGAGGAGGTAGCCGCCGGCGAACGCCTGGTAGCAGCCGGAGTCGCGCAGGCTGCAGACGATCCCGCCGGACGCCGGCCCGAGCGAGCCGGTGGCTCCGCCGCGCGCCTCATGCGCCTTCTGGAACGACGCGGCGATCTCCGGCGTCACCGTCGCGGCGGAGGCCGATCCGGCCACCACCGAGGTGCCGATCACCCCGGCCAGCGCCGCTCCGACCATCGCGGTCAGCGCCCAGCGGCGCCCACGGCGGAACCCCATCGTCCCTCCTCCCCCTGTCGTGCTGTGCTGCGACTCAGCTGTAGTAGACGTCGATCACGCCGTTCGAGCGGATCAGCATGTGGCCGCGCTCGAAGTTCTGGCGAGTGGTCGAGGCGTCGACCCGGGTCTCCCCGCTCGTCGGGTAGCCCAGCCGGCCGTTCTCGAAGCCGACCGTGCCCCACTTGTTGCGGACCGCGGTGCGCAGCGGCTGCGCGCCCGTGGCCGGCGAGTAGATGACGTAGCCGCCCTCGAACTGCTGGTAGCAGCCGCCGTTGCGCAGGCTGCAGAACGTGCTGCCCACCGGGTAGCCGAGCACGCCGCCCTCGAAGCCGACGGTCGCCCAGCCGGTGCGGATGGTGGACTGCATGACGTGGTAGCCGACGCCGGGAGCGCCGATGATGTAGCCGCCCTCGAACTGCTGCCAGCCGCCGCCGTGACGCAGCCCCAGCGTGGTCGGGGTGATGGGGTAGCCGAGGGCGCCGTTCTCGTAGCCGGCCGCTCCCCAGCGGGTGCGGAAGGTGCTCGAGATCGCCTGGGCGCCGCCCGCCTTCGAGACGAGGATGTAGCCGCCCTCGAACTCCTGGACGCAGCCGCCGTCACGCAGGACGCACGAGAGGTCCGACTTCGGGTAGCCGAGCCACCCGTTCTCGAACCCGACCTTGCCCCAGGCCGCGCGGACCTCGGCGGTCAGGGCGCGAATCCCGCCGGCCTTCGAGGAGAGGATGTAGCCGCCCTCGAAGCTCTGGTAGCAGCCGCCGTCGCGCAGGCTGCAGGCGTACGCCGAGGTCGGGTAGCCCATCCAGCCGTTCTCGTAGCCCTGCGCGCCCCAGGCGGTCCGGATGGCGCTCGGGACCGCCTGCGCTCCGCCCTCGGCGGAGACGACGACGTAGCCGCCCTCGAACCGCTGGGCGCAGCCGCCGTCGACGAGGGTGCAGTTGAGGTCGCTGGTCGGGTAGCCGAGCGTGCCGGCCTCGTAGCCGAGCTTGCCCCAGGCGGCGCGGACGTCCGGGCGGACGGCGCGGATGCCGCCGGCCGGCGACGAGATGAGGTAGCCGCCCTGGAAGCTCTGCCAGCCGCCGCCGTTCTTGAGGTTCATGGTGGTGGCGCTGGTCGGGTAGCCGAGCCAGCCGCCCTCGAACCCGTTGGCCTTCCAGACGTCGCGGAACGCGTTGGTGATCGCCTTCGCGCCCGTGCTCGTGGAGCTGATGACCCAGCCGCCCTGGAACTCCTGCCAGCAGCCGGAGTCGATGCCGCCGCAGCCCATGTCGGCCTTGGGGTAGCCGAGGGCGCCGTTCTCGAAGCCGACGGCCGCCCAGGCGCCGCGGAAGTCGTTCGTCAGCGAGCGCATCCCGGTGCTCGCCGACGAGATGATCCAGCCGCCCTCGAAGGACTGCCAGCAGCCGCCGTCCTTCGTGCCGCAGTTGGTGCCCGACGTCGGATAGCCGAACGAGCCGTTCTCGTAGCCGCGCGCGCCCCAGTACTTCTGGTTGCCGGGGGTGATGTCCCAGGCGCCGGTGGCGGGCGACCAGAGGATGTAGCCGCCACGGAACTCCTGGAAGCAGCCGCCGTCGACCAGCCCGCAGACCTGGGGGCCGCGCGCCCAGCCGAGGTAGCTGTTCAGCGCGCCGAGCGCGTTCCAGCGGTTCGCGATCTCCCCGACCACAGGGAACGGGTGCGTGGAGCCGAACCAGTCGGTGAAGTAGTTGTAGAAGTTGCGGTTGCCGTACGCCGAGCAGCCGTCGCCCGTGCCGTAGCCGGCGCGGAGGGCGGCGTCGTTCGGCGTGTACGGGGTGTAGACGTAGAGCGAGTGCGTCGCCTGGTTGCGGATGTAGACGCTCTTGGTGCCGCACGCCGAGTTCGGGTTGTAGAGGATGTTCGACGTCGTCCCGACCGGGTACATCGCGCCGTAGTTCGTGGAGTAGCTGGTGCCCTTGCCCGTGCCGGCCGGCATCGTGTACCGCTTCAGCAGGTACGCGCCGTAGTGCACCTGGTTGAAGTAGCCGTAGTAGTTGGAGTCGCAGTCCGCGGTGTCGGGGCAGCCGGCGCCCATCGCGGAGCGGTACTGGCGGGAGCTGGGGCTGCTGTCGCCGACGAGCCCCTGCTCCTTCTGCAGCATCACGAGGATGACCTGCGGGTTCACGCCGCAGGCCTGCGCGACCTTGTAGATGATCCACGCTGCCGACTCGTTCGGCGCCCCGGTGTACTGCCGGCACATCGGGGTCGCGGCGATCGTCCGCGTGGTCTCGCGGTAGTCCTTGAGGCAGACGTAGCCCGACGCGCACGAGGGCATCTTCGACTGCAGGAACGACTGGATCTGGTCGGCGCTCATCGTGCCGGCGTCCCAGAAGATCTCGTCGGCGATGATGTCGCCCGGGTCGAACAGGCTGAGGTTGGCCGCCTGAGCGGGCTCGGCGTCGACGGTGGTGCTGATCGTCAGCCCGACGAACGTCGATGCGACGACCGCCAGCGCGGCGAGAGCAGCAGTAAGGATCCGCGGCACAAGTACCCCCCAAGTGCACGTGTAAAGCCTGACTATAGGCAGGCTTCGCGCCCCCTAACTAGGTCGCCGCGCCTCTTTCCGCCGCCGCGCGTACCCCCAGATCAGGGCACCCGCGCCGAGCAGCACCCCGAGCACGGACACCGGGATCGCCCAGCGCCAGGAGGTCGGCGTGTAGCTGAGCTCCAGCGTCCCGGTGGCACCGGCAGGCAGTTCGACCGCCGCGAGGATGCCGTCGTAGGCGGTCACGGGAACCGGCTCGCCGTCGAGGGTGGCGGTGTAGCCCGGCCACCACAGGCGGGCGAAGACGACGTCGCCGCCGTTGGAGTTCGCCGTGATCTCGGCGCTCTCGTGCCGCTGGTCGGCGTTCACGTCGTCGGCGTACTCGATGCCGGGGTCGGCGTAGCTGAGCGTGGCGCCGACGGGCTTCGCGGAGGAGACCCAGAAGGACGAGTTCCCGACGGTGCTCTCGAGGGTGAAGCCGCAGCGCTCGAGGGCGCTGATCCCCTCGCCGTCGAGGTCGGCCTGCGCGATGACGGACCGCACGCCGTAGACCTCGAAGTCGCAGACGCCGTCCGCGCCGACCTGCGCCGGCTCGCCGAGGGCGGTGACCAGGCCTGCGTCGTAGAAGCCCTGCGGGGCGTGATTGCCGAAGCGCTCCATGAAGGCGCGCTGCCCGACCGGGTCGTAGCCGTTGAACGACCGCCAGCCGAGGAGGAGCGAGCGCGCGCTGCCCGCCGACGACGAGATGTCGTTCGGCATCTGCGCCACGGCGACGAAGCCCGCGTCGATCTGCTCCCGCTGCTCCGCGCTGAGGTTCACCTCGCTCTGCGGCCGGTCGTCGTAGAGGTACCGGGTGCCGAGCCCCTGGCCCTGCAGCGCGACGAGCACGACGCCGGCGAGGGCGAGCAGGCTGAACACGGCGGGGCGGAACCGCTCCCACCGCCGCAGCAGCACCGCGATGCCGGCCACCGTGAGAGCCACGAACACCACCGCCTCGACCGCGTCGCCCCAGCCCGGGTCGACGTCGTGCGTGACGCCGACGTAGGCCGCGGCCGCCGTCAGCAGGAGAGCGACCACGACCCGCGTCCGCGTGACCCGCCGGATGCCGTGGCGGAGCAGGTGGAAGAGGAGCACCGCGAGCACGACGCCGAGGATCGGCAGGAACCGGAACGGGTAGCGCGTCGAGAGGAAGACGCTCGGGAGCTGGGTGAGCAGGAACAGGACGAGTGCGGAGGCGATCAGGCCGCCCGCGATCCGGTCCCCGCGCCGGGGCACGTGGAACACGAGGGCGAGAGTTGCGAGGATCGAGACGAAGCCGATGGGGAAGGGCCAGTTGGTGTAGCCGCCCCAGCAGTTCCAGTACGTCGAGGCGACCGGGTTCATCACGGCGAGCGCCTGATCCAGGCCGGGCACGCAGAACGCGCCCTCGTTCGAGATCTGGTTGAACCGGAAGAGAAGCTTGCCCTGGATGACGAACTCGGCGTAGACCGGCACCGAGACGATCGCGGCGACCGCCATGGGCACGAGCACGGGCAGCCAGCTGACGAGGAGCCGCTTCCACGCGCCGTCGCGGAGGACGTTGCGCCATCCCTCGGGCACGACGGCGGTGGCGACGAGGAGGCAGGCGCCGACCGCGAGCAGCCCGATCAGCGCGTGCGGCCAGCCGGAGACGAGGACGACCAGCGTCGCGAGGCCCAGAAGCAGGGAGGAGCCGAGGCTGGGCACGCGGATCGCACGGAGGAGGGCCGCGATCGCGAAGACGAGGGCGACGCTGCCGGCCGCGCCGTTCCACCAGCTCGCGGTGTACATGAAGAGGAACACGGGCACGGTGGCGACGGTGCCGCCGAGCAGGAGGGAGTAGACCCTGCCGAGCTGCAGGACCCGGCCGATCAGCCAGCCGCCGATCGCGGCGAGGAGGATGCTGGCGCCCGCGAAGGCCGTCGCCACGAGGAGGTGGTTCGGCACGAGGGCGGCGATGATCGAGAAGACGACGATCTGCGGCGAGAAGACCGCGCGCTCGAGGGCGATGAAGTAGTTGCCGCCGAAGATGGTGTCGCTCGTCATGACGGGCACGTGCCCGCTCAGCCACTGCCGCCCCATCTCGGTCAGGTAGGGCAGGAACTCGTTCTGGGCGTCGTCGATGAGGAAGAAGCCGCCCTTGCGCCACACGTAGAGGCCGACCACGGCGACCGCGAACGCCACGAGGATCGCGAGGTCGAGGGCGATCCCCCCGCGGTGCGCGCGGCGGGGACGGCGCAGCGCCGGCTCCGCCGCGACCGGCGCTTCGGCCTCGGTGGCGGCGACGCTCACGAGAGGTAGATCCCCCACCCGATGACGCCGAGCCAGGCGAGCGCCATCACCTGGAGCGCGTGATCCTTGAAGGCGACCGACTCGGGGCTGCCCGCCTCGCCGCGGTCGATCTCGAACACGTAGCGCAGGGACGCGAGCACGAACGGCACGATGGACAGCGGAGCCCACAGGCCGCCGCGTCCCGGCATCTGCGCCATCTCGAACGCCCACAGCGAGTAGAAGGCGATGAGCAGGCCGGTGCTGACGGTGACGAGCAGGCGCAGGTAGGTGCCGGTGTACTTGCGCAGCACGGGTCGGGTCGAGCCGACGGTGGCCGGATCGGCGCTCTCCAGGAGCACGAGCTCGCTGTAGCGCTTGCCCGCGGCCATCAGGAGCGAGCCGAAGCCGGCGACGAGGAGGAACCACTGGGAGAGGCCGACGTCGGTGGCGACGCCGCCCGCGACGGCGCGGAGCAGGAAGCCGCTCGAGATGAGGACGATGTCGAGCAGCACCTCGTGCTTCAGCCAGATGCAGTAGCAGATCTGCAGCACGACGTAGACGCCGAGGACGACGAGGAGGCCGAGCTCGCCCGTGATCAGGCATAGGGCCAGCGCGCCGAGCGCGAGCGCGACGGCCGCCGCGGCGGCGACCCACACGGGCAGGACGCCCGACGCGAGCGGCCGGTGGCGCTTCTTCGGGTGCCGGCGGTCCGCCTCGATGTCGAGGATGTCGTTGAAGAGGTAGGTCGCCGACGACGCCATGCTGAACGCCACGAACGCGACGATCACGGCCGGCCAGACCTCGGGGTCGAAGATGGCGCCCGCGACGATCGGCGAGATGAGGACGAGGACGTTCTTCACCCACTGGCGCGGGCGGATGCCCCGGACGAGTCCCTTGAGCGCTGCTCCGGTCGACGGCTTCGCGGCTGCCGAGCCGGGTGCCTCAGCGGGCACGGCTCGACGGTCGGTGCTCTGGGTCAACGGAGCCACCCCTTCCTCCTGCGGCCGGGCATGCCGACAACCCGCGGAGGCGGGACAGCCGGCGACGACCGATTCCGAATGCGTTGTTCTTGTTCCGTCGCGTGGGCCCGGGCGTCCGCCTCGGTCTGGCCGTCGCATCCTGAGTGCTCGGCCGCCCCTGCCGCAGGAAAGACTAACCCACGTCCCGGCCGGGGACGTCCCCTGAACTGGGTGTGGCGACCTCGCCGGAGGAGGGCGTCACGGCCCACCTGCGGTAGAGCGGGCGGCGCATGCCGGGCGGCAGCAGGCGGTAGGTGCCGCGCACCACCACGTTGCGCACGAACTGGGGCGTGGTGAGGTAGCCCTCGGCGCGCAGCATGCGCTGCAGGCCGAGCTCCGTGCGGAACTGCTCGATGCCGCCCCGGCGCTCGTAGGCGCCCTCGTCCACCCGGTAGCGCAGGACCGGCTCGGCGAGGTTGTCCACCGCGGCCCCCGAGTGGAGCAGCCGCGCGAACAGCCAGTAGTCCTCCATCCTCCCGGCCTCGACGTACCCGCCGACCGCCTCGACGGCGGCCTTGCGGAACACGATCGTCGGATGGTTGAACGGGCTCCGCAGCGAGGAGACCCGGGTGATCTCGTCGTGCCCGACGGGCGGGATCCGCCGGCCGACCACGTGCGAGTCCTCGCCCGCGACCTCGAACATCCCGCCGCCGAGGAGGTCGAGGCCCCGCCGCTCGAGCTCGGCGATCTGCCGCTCGAAGCGGTTCGGCAGGGACTCGTCGTCGGCGTCCATCCGCGCGACCACATCGTTGCCGCACGCGGCGAGCCCCGCCGACAGCGCGGCGGCGAGGCCGACGTTCCGGGCGAGCTCGACGACCACGACCCGGGGCGACGCGGTGGCCCGCACCTCGTCGAGGGCGGCCGCGAGCTCGGGGCCGACGGGGCCGTCGCGGACGATGATCACCTCGTCGGGCGGGAGGGTCTGCTGCAGCGCCGTGCTCGCGAACGCAGCCCGGAACCGCTCCGCGCGGTCGCCCCGATAGACGGGCAGCAGCACCGAGAACGGGACGGTCACGCGGCCGTCCCGGCCTCGCGCACGCCCAGCTTCCGGAAGTACGCATCGTTGGCGGGCGGCCGCCGCAGCCCCGCGGGCACGCCGGCGCGGAGGCCACGCCAGAGCACCCCGCGGTCCTCGGAGCGCAGGAAGGTGCGCAGCCAGCGGCGCAGCGTGGCCGCGATGTAGAGGAGGCGCTCCCCCGGCGCGAGGCACCGCGAGAAGCGGAACGTCCAGAGCTTGTTGCGCACCTCGTAGAAGAACCGCTCGCCCGGGTCGAGGTCACTCGAGGCGAGCGCCTTCGTCTTGTGCACGACGACGCTGTCCGGGCACAGGATGCCGTAGCCGCCGCGCGCCATCCGGGCGCTGAACTCGAAGTCGTCGTTCCAGATGAAGTAGGACGCGACCGGCAGCCCGCGCTGCCGGATGCGGTCGGCCCGCACGAGCAGCGACACGAACGACGCGGTCCGGATGGGCACCATCCCGGCGGGCAGCTGCCCGAGGCCGCGGGACCGGGCCCAGTGCGGGCGGTGCCGCGGCACGTTCATCGGGTGCGGTCGTCCGTCCGTCCAGACCGGGCGCGAGGCGAACATCGCGGCGTCCGGGGCCGCGTCCCGCCCGCGCAGGAGCTCGGCGAGCGCAGTGGGCTCGGGCACGGTGTCGTCGTCCATCACCCAGACGAGGTCGGCGTCGTGCGCCTGCACGGCGCGCTCCATGCCGAGGGCGAAGCCGCCCGCGCCCCCCGTGTTGACGCCCGTCTCGACGAGGTCGGCGTGCGGCGCGACCTCGCGCACCACATTCGGGGACCCGTCGGTCGACCCGTTGTCGATGACGACGAGCGCGTCCGGCGGCCGGGTCTGCGCGCCGAGGGCGACGAGCGCCTCACGCAGCAGATCGCGACGATTGAACGACACGACGACGGCGACCACAACGGGTCTGCCAGTGCTCGGACTCACCTCGACCCCATCCGCGAGCGGGGCGGCGGACACCCCTGCACATCGGCAACAACGACACCCCAGCGTACTTGCGACCGGACCGCGCCGCCTGCGGCTCGCCCCCGGGGACGGACAGCGACCGCCGGTTATGGTGGTGCGAGCCGCCCGAGATTCCGGAGCAGACCTGAACCGACACGCCCCCGCCGGGAGCCCCCGACGATGACCGCGGACCTCGCCGCGATCGGCGCGGCCCTGCTCCTCCTGCTGCTCCCCGGCGCCGCGGGCGGCATCGCGCTCGGCCTGCGCGGTCTCGCCCTCGTCGCGTTCGCGGGCCCCATCGGGGTTGCGCTGCACGCTTCCCTCGCGGTCGTGCTGCCGCTCGCCGGCGTCCGCTTCGCGTGGTGGCACGGTCCCCTGCTCGCGGTGCTCGCCCTGGCCGCGGCGATGGCGGCGCGCCGGGGACGCCTCGCCGCACCGCTCGGCCGGGCCGACCTCCCGGTCGTGGCGGCGATCGTCGCCTCGGCCGTCGTCGCTGCGCTCCTCGCGTTCGGGGGCACCGCCCTCGACGCCGTCAACTCCACCTACGACGGCGTCTTCCACCTCAACGCGGTCGCGTACATCCTCGACAGCGGCAACGGGTCGTCGGTGAACCTGTACCGGATGGCGCATCCGGGCGACGACCCGATCGAGTTCTACCCCGCCGCCTGGCACGACCTCGTCGCCGCGACCGTGCAGCTGAGCGGCGCCGCCATCCCGCTCGCGACGAACGCCGCCTGGATCGCGGTCACCGGCGCCGTCTGGATCCCGGGCGTCGTGTACCTGGCGGCCACCGCATTCGGGCAGGCGGGCCGCACGCTCACCGCCCTCCTCGCCGCCCCGCTCGCGACGGCCTTCGCCGCCGCGGCGCCCTACCTGCTGCTCGACTGGGGCACCCTCTTCCCCACGGGCCTCGCGTACGCCCTGCTGCCCGCGGGGCTCGCGCTCGTGCTGCAGGTCCTCGGCCTGACCCCCGCGGCGCAGCGGATGCCGGCGCTGCCGCTCTGGGGATCCGCCCTGCTCTGGCTCGCCGCCGCCGGCCTCGCCCACCCGCGGTCCCTCTTCGGGCTCGTGGTGCTCGCGCTGCCGCTCGCCGCCTGGTGGGCCGCTCGTGTCGTCGCCGCGCACTGGGCTTCGCCCCGCGGGCGGCGCCGCGTCCTGCTCGTCGGCGGCGGCCTGCTCGCCGCTGCCGTCGTCGTGGGCGTCGCGGGCTGGCTCTACGTCTACCGGACCTTCGACGTCGCTAACCGCCCGATCGCCGACCACCTCAACGGCGGCCCCGCCACCGCCCGCCAGGGGATGGGCGAGTCGCTCGTGCAGGCGCTGCTCGGCGCCCCGATCGTGTCGCCCGCCGAGGTACCGGTGGCGCCGGCGTGGCTGCTCAGCGCCGTCGTGCTCGGCGCCCTCGTCACCGCCGCGGTGCGGCCGGAGTGGCGCTGGGCGGCGATCGCCTGGCTGCTCGCCGTCGTGCTCTACTGCCTCGCCGCCGGGTCCAACTCCGACTTCGCGAAGCTCGCGACCGGCCTCTGGTACAAGGACAAGTACCGGCTGATCACGCTGCTGCCGGTGATCGCCGCGCCCCTTGCCGCGGGAGCGCTGGCGCTCCTCGCGCGGACGGCCCTCCGTCGCGCTGGTGGGCGCCGGATCCTGGTCGGGGCCGGGGTCGCCGCCCTCGCCGCGGCGGTGCTCGCCTCCGCCTGGCTCGGGCCGAGCCTCGCGCAGACCCGCGCCGCGATCGGCACCGTGTACGCGGTGCCCGCCGGCGAGAAGCAGGGCGCGCTGCTCAACGCGGACGAGCTCGAGCTCCTCGAGCGGCTGCCGGAGCTGGTGCCCGAGGACGCGGTGATCGTGGGGAACCCCTGGAACGGCTCGACGCTCACCTGGGCGGTCGGCGGACGCGAGTCCCTCTATCCGCACCTCACCGGTGACTGGGATCCGGACCGCTGGACGGTCGCGCAGCGGCTCGACCTGCTGCGGGACGATCCCGAGGTGTGCGCCGCGCTCGAGCGCCTCGGCGCGGAGTACCTCCTGACCGCCCCCGGACTGCTCTGGAACGGCGACCCGCAGGCGGGGTTCTTCGCCGCGATCGACCGCACCGACCCCGCGGCGATCGGCGACGAGGTGGCGCGCGTCGGCGACGCGGCCCTCCACCGGATCACCGCCTGCGCCTGACGGGCCCCGCGAGGGGCTGTGTCTACAATCGAAGCGCCGCGCTCGCGGCCGACTCAGCATCGACGGGGGAAACCCATCTCGTGACCGAACTCGTGTCCCGACCCGATCTGCGCGAATTCACGCGACCGGGCCGCGGGGCCGGACTGATCGACGTCTTCCGGCGCCGGTACCTGCTGACGCTCCTCGTGCGCAAGGAGGTGCAGGTCCGCTACCGCGGCTCCGCGCTCGGCTGGCTCTGGTCGTACGTCAAGCCGGTCACCCAGTTCCTCGTCTTCTTCCTCGCGCTCGGCGTCTTCCTGCGCCTCAACGGGTCGATCGAGAACTACCCGATCTACCTCTTCTCGGGCCTCATCACCATCAACCTCTTCAGCGAGGCGTTCTCCAACGCGACGAAGTCGCTGGTCGACAACGCCGCGCTCATCAAGAAGATCTACCTGCCGCGCGAGCTGTTCCCGGTCGCCTCGACGCTGGTCGCGTTCGTCAACTTCCTGCCGCAGGCGCTCGTGCTGCTCGTCGTCTGCCTGTTCGTCGGCTGGCGCCCGACGGTGTTCGACATCCTCGCGATCCTGCTCGGCATGGCGATCATCGTCTGCTTCGCGATCGGCCTCGGCATGCTGTTCGGCTCGGTCAACGTGTCGTTCCGCGACGCCCAGAACTTCGTCGAACTGATCATCCTCGTCGCCACGTGGGTCTCCCCCGTGCTCTACCAGTGGACGATGGTCCGCGACATCCTGCCCGACTGGATGCTCGTCCTGTACCAGCTCAACCCGATGACGGCCGCAGTCGAGCTCTTCCACGCCGGCTTCTGGCACCCCACCACCGAGGGCGCCGTCGACCTCCCGCCGAACCTGGCCTACTACGGCCTCGCCGCCTTCGGACTCGCCGCGCTCACCCTGCTGATCGGCCAGTTCGTGTTCCGCAAGCTGGAGCCCCGCTTTGCCCAAGACCTCTGATCCCGTGCTGACCGACCGCGCCTCGATCATCGTGCGCGGCGTCGGAAAGCGCTTCCTGCTGCGGCACACGCACTCCCTCAAGGAGACCTTCATCGCCGCCATCCGGCGGAAGAAGATCGCGAGCACCTTCGAGGCGCTCGACGGCGTCGACTTCGTCATCAACGAGGGCGAGTCGGTGGCTCTGCTCGGCTTCAACGGGTCGGGCAAGTCGACGCTGCTGAAGCTCATCTCGGGCGTGTACCGCCCCGACCGGGGCGAGGTGCTCACGCGCGGTCGCGTGGCCGGCCTCATCGAGGTGGGCGCCGGGTTCCACCCCGACCTCTCCGGCCGGGAGAACATCTACCTGAACGCCGCCATCCTCGGGATGACCCAGAAGGAGATCGACGAGCGCTTCGACGAGATCGTCGCGTTCAGCGAGATCGAGCAGTTCATCGACACCGAGGTGAAGCACTACTCCTCGGGCATGTTCCTGCGCCTCGCGTTCTCGGTCGCGATCCACACCGAGGTCGACATCCTGCTCGTCGACGAGATCCTCTCCGTCGGCGACGAGCCCTTCCAGCGCAAGTGCGTCGCGAAGATCCGCGAGCTCTCCGCCGCCGGCAAGACGCTCGTCGTCGTCAGCCACGACCTCAACATGGTCGCCGACCTGTGCGAGCGCGGCATCCTCATCACGAAGGGCAAGGTCGTGTTCGACGGCGAATCGCACGAGGCCGTCGCCGCGATGCGCGCCCAGTAGCGGCCGCCCTCCCGCCATGGTGACCCTCCGCGTGATCGTCGACAGCGTCGTCGAGGCGCGCCCACGCGGAGTCGCCCGCTACGCCGAGGAGCTGACCCGGGGGCTCGTCGCCACCGCGCCGCGCGACTGCGACGTCGAAGGCATCGCCGCCGCCGCCTCCGACGGCGAGGTCGCCCAGCTGCACGAACGGATCCCCGGCCTCGCCGGACTGCACAAGACGGCCCTCGGACGCCGGGAGCTCTACGCCGCCTGGCAGCACGGGGTGACGACGGTGCCGGTGCACGGCATGGTGCACTCCCCCACCCTGCTCGCCCCGCTGCGCGGCCACGACCGCGCTCAGCGGCCGGAGGACCAGGTGACCGTCACCATCCACGACGCGACGGCGTGGAACCCGGACACCGCCGACGAGCGCGCGGGATGGACGCGGGCGATGGCGAAGCGGGCGCGGAAGCACGCCGACGCCGTCGTGGTGCCCACTCATGCGGTCGCGGCCGAGCTCGCGGAGCACCTCGACTTCGGCGACCGGATCCGCGTGATCGGCGGCGCACCGTCGCTCCGGCTCCCCGCCGACCCGGACGGCGTCGCGGCCCGGCTCGGCCTGCCCCGCGCCTACCTGGTGGCCATGGCCTCCGCGCACCCCCGCAAGCGGCTGGCGGCCCTGCTGGAGGCGCTCGCGCTGCCCGGCGTGCCCGACGTCCCGCTCGTGCTCGTCGGCGTGCGCACCGCTGGGCTCGACGCCCTGCTCGAGCAGTCCGGGCTCGGCACCACTCGGCTGCACCTGCTCGAGGACCTCACCGACGACGAGCTCGCGGTCGTGATCCGCGGCGCGGCGGCGTTCGTGCTGCCGAGCGCGGCCGAGGGCTTCGGCCTCAGCCTGCTCGAGGCATTCGCCCTCGGCACGCCGGTGATCCATTCGGATGCGCCCGCACTCGTCGAGGTGTCGGACGGCGCCGGCGTGGTCGTCGCTCGCGAGCCGGGCGCCGCGTACGCGGACCGGCTGGCGGACGCGATCGTGACGACGCTCACCGACGTGGCCCTGCTCGACCGCCTGCGGGTGCGCGGCTTCGACCGGGCGAAGGCGTTCAGCTGGACCGACTCGGCCGAGAAGGTCTGGCAGCTGCACGCCGACCTCTGACGGCGGCTCCGGGCCGTCGCCGGTCGCCTCCGAGTCAGGGCGCGACGTCCACGACGACCTCGCGGATGGCGCGGCCGAGGATCTCCGCCCCCTCGGGCGTGAGGTGCACGCCGTCCTGGGTCATGCCCTCCGCGAAGCGCCCGCTCGTGCCCAGCTCGCGCACGGGCGGCACCCACGCCCAGCCCCGGTCGGCCGCGAAGCGCTCGAGCGCCGCGTTGTACCGGGCGGGCGCATCCGGCAGGCCGTCGAGCGGCGGGATCGCCGACAGGACCACCTGCGGAGACCCGACGGTGCGGGCGATCGCCTCGATGTTGCCCGCAGTCTCCTCGAACGGGATGCCGAGGGCGACGTCGTTGGTGCCGGCGAGGATCACCAGCACGTCGGCGTCGAGGGGCGAGACGCCCTCCCGCATCTGATCGGTGGTGGCCCCCCACACCGCCCAGCCGCCGCCGAACCGGTACCGGTCGTCGAGCACCTCGTTCACCCACGAGCCGGGGTCGATGTCGCCGCGGGAGAAGTCGGGACTGAAGCCGACGGTCAGGGAGTCGCCGACGAACGCGACGAGCACCGCCTCCGGGGCGGTCGCGGGCGAGCTGGGCCGCGGCAGCGGGCCCTGCGGCGCGGGCGTGCAGCCCACGAGGGCGAGCAGGACCGCCAGGACGGGGACCAGTGCACGGCGCACGAGCCGAGGCTACGTCAGGCGGCGGCGTCCACGAAGGCGTCGAGGACAGGCCACACGGCCTCGCGCATCGCCTCGCCGAGCAGGCGGGAGCCTTCGGCGGTGGGATGCACGCCGTCGTCGGTCATGCCGGCTCGGAACCGGCCGCCCTCGGCGAGCCCACGAGCCGGCTCGACGAAGTCCCAGCCGCGCTCCGCGGCGAGCGCCTCGAGGCGCTCGTTGTACTTCTCGCTCGCGCCGGGGATCCGCTCGTAGGGCGGGATCGCGGACACCACGACCCGCTCCGCGCCGACCGTGTTCGCGATCTCGGCGAGGTTCGCGGCGGACGCGCGGAACGGGACGCCGAGGCGCAGGTCGTTGGTGCCGGCCAGCAGGATCAGGGTGTCGGCGTCGAGCGGGACCACCGCGGCGGCCATCGCCTCGGTGCTCGCGCCGCGCACAGCCCAGCCGCCCGCGAACACGCGGTCCTCGTCGAGGATCCGGTTCACCCAGGAGCTGGGATCGAGGCGCCCGCGCGGGAAGTCGGGGCTGTAGACGGTGGTGATCGAGTCGCCCACCACGGCGACGCGCTCCGCGTCCGGATTCCCGGTGCCGCTCACGGGAGTGGCCGCGGGCACCGGCGTCACCGCGGGGACGGGCGCCGGGCTCGCGATCGTGGCGCCCGTGGCGGCCGGGGAGGCGCATCCGGAGAGGGTGAACGCGGCCGCCACGAGGAGCAGCAGGACCGGGCGCACGGGAGAACGCTACTGGACCGATCGGTCAGCGGCGGCCATCGCCACGTCCGGTGGTGAGGGGGTCACTCCGCGGGCGCGGGCGCGACGGCCTCCTGAACCTTGGCGCGGATGACGTCGTAGTCGGGTGCCGCGGGGTCGATGAGGGGCGGCACGAACTCGACGTCGGCGATCGGCTGGCCCTTCGCCTTGAGGGCGAGGTCGACGAAGTGGCCGAGCGTCCCCTGCGGGATGTCGGTCTTCACCACCTGCGAGCCGGCCTTGGCGACGTCCTCGAAGCGGACGAGGACGTTCGCCGGATCCAGCTGCTGCATCATCGCGGTCTGCACCTCGCGCTGCCGCGCCATGCGGTCGTAGTCGCTCGTGCCGTGGCGGGAGCGCGCGTACCAAAGGGCGTGGTTGCCGTCCATGTGCTGCACGCCGGGCTCGAGGTACGCCTCGTTGCCGTTCTCGTCGACACCGCTGCCGATCGGCAGCCGCTCCTTCACGTCGATCGTGATGCCGCCGAGAGCGTCGATCAAGTCGCTGAAGCCCTGCATGTCGATCAGCACGTAGTACTGGATCTGGATGCCGAGCGCGCCCTCGACCGCGTCCCGCATCGCCTCGATGCCGGGCTCGCTGCCCTCCTCGACCGCGTTCGGGTAGAGGTCCGGGTTCTTCAGCGTCACCTCGGTGTAGATCGAGTTGAGCTGGCACACGTCGACGTTGCAGGTGTTGCGGTAGCCGTAGCCGTTCGGGTAATTCGCGAGCATCGGCGACCCCTCCGAGAACGGGATCTCCGTCAGGTCGCGGGGCAGGCCGAACATCGCGACCGCACCGGTGGAGTCGTCCACGCTGATCACGGAGACGCTGTCGGGGCGCATCCCCTCACGGTCGGGGCCGGCGTCGCCGCCGAGGAGCATCACGTTGTAGCGGCCGTCGATGGGCGGCTCGGGCGGGGCGGTGCTGAACACGTCGCCGATCGTCTGCCGGGTGACGCCCGCGAGGACGGCGCCGTAGCCGGCCGCGCTCGTCAGCCCCACGAGGGTGATGATGGAGAACGCGGCGATCAGCGGGCGGGCGAGGCCGCGGACGCGCACGAAGCGCACCAGCCGCAGGGTGTCGAGCGTGAGGATCACCCACAGCACCGCGTAGCCGACGAGCAGGATCTGCAGCGCCCACAGCCCGATGGGGTTGGTGACGATCGCGAGCAGGATGCCCCGGTTCGCGACCAGCAGCACCGCGGCGAGGGCGACGAGCGCCCAGAGCACGAGGGTGGCGCCGAGCCCGAACCGGCCGAGCTTGCGGCTGCCGGCGAGCACCTGCGCCGACCCGGGGATCAGCAGGTTCATCACGACGAGGAACCAGCCGCGGCGCTGCATGATCGGCGCCGTGACCGGCGACGGGTTGCGCAGGGTGCTGCTCGCGCCGAGTCCGGGCGCGGCGGCAGGGCGGGCGGCGCCCGCGTAGGCCGCCGAGGGAGCTCTGGTCACGGGGTGTCGGGGGTGGTGAGGCTCGCGCGGAGCGCGGCGTCCTTCTGCTCGACGGTCGCGGCCAGGTTCGCCATGTGCGCCTCCAGCCGGCCCGTGAGCGCGTCGTCGGAGGTGGCGAGGATCTTCGCGGCGAGCAGGCCGGCGTTCGCGCCGCCGCCGATCGACACCGTGGCGACGGGTACGCCAGACGGCATCTGCACGATCGAGAGCAGCGAGTCGAGCCCGTCGAGCTTCGCGAGCGGCACGGGCACGCCGATCACCGGCAGCGTCGTCACGCTGGCCAGCATGCCGGGCAGGTGGGCGGCCCCGCCGGCGCCCGCGATGATCACGCGGATGCCCCGCGAGGAGGCGCTGCGCCCGTAGTCGAGCATGCGGCCCGGCGTGCGGTGGGCGCTGACGACGGCCACCTCGTGCGGGATCGCGAACTCGCTGAGCACGGCCGCGGTGGCGCTCATGACGGACCAGTCGGAGTCCGACCCCATCACGACGCCGACCAGCGGGCCCTCGCCCAGGCTCTTCTCGGAACTGTCGGCCGGGTACTCGTCGGACATGCTCGCCATCGTAGGACGACTCCCCGGAGGTTCCCCGCGACCTCCCCGCGCGCCCGCAACCTGCTCGAGCCGGCGCCCCCGCCGCGCTCCCGCACGCCATCTGCGCGGATCAGGAGATTTCACGCGGTTCAGGAAGAACCGCCGGTTTCGCACCCGGTTCAGGACGACACGCCGCCTCGCGGGACGGATCTCCTGATCCGCGCAACAGGCCCAGCCGTCAGCCGTCAGCCGGCGAGGGTCGCCTTCGCATGGGTCATCGCGGCGTCCACGCGGCGCGGGATGCGCCACGTCGTCTCGTCGCGGAGGGGCTCCGGCAGGTCCGCGTCCGCGAACCCCTGGTAGGCGACCGGGCGGACGAAGCGCGCGAGCGACTCGGCGCCCACCGACCCGAACTTCGCGGAGGAGGCGGACGGCCACGGTCCGCCGTGGTGGGTCGACCAGGTGACCGCGACGCCGGTCGGCCAGCCGTTCAGCAGGACGCGGCCGCACCGCTCCGTGAGCGCGGCGGCGAGGCCGGAGGGGACGCCGCCCTCCTCGGCCCAGATGGTGCCGGTCAGCTGCCCGTCCATGGCGTCGACCACGGCGAGGACCTCGTCGAGGGTCCGGTAGCCGAGCACGACCGCGGAGGGACCGAAGACCTCCTCGAGCACCTCGGGGTGCTCGAGCGCGGAGGCGGCGGTGCCGAACCAGAGGCGCGGAGCGGCGAGCCCCTCCCCGGCGGACTCCTCCCCCACCGCGGCGAGGATGCCGGCCTCGGCCAGCCGCTCCTGCCCGGCCCGGAAGCCGCTCGCGATCGCGGGCGTCAGCATCGGAGCGGCGCCGACGGACGCGATCCGGCCGGCCAGATCGGCGGGCACGACGGAGCCGTCCGGCACGAACAGCACGCCCGGGCTGGTGCAGAGCTGCCCGACGTTGATCGTGAGCGACGCGAGGAACCCGTCGAGGATCTCATCCTTGCGCGCGGCGATCGCCTGCTCGGTCACGACGACCGGGTTGACGCTGCCCATCTCCGCGTAGAACGGGATCGGCCGCGGCCGGTCGCCGGCGACCTCGAGCAAGGCGGTGCCGCCCCGGATGGAACCGGTGAAGGCACCCGCGGCGATCCGCGCATCCCGCAGCGCCGTGACGGCGAGGTCGTCGCCGACGACGAGCGAGAACACGCCCTCCGGCGCCCCGGACGCCTCGAGAGCGGCTCCGACGACCGCCGAGAGCCGCTCGCCGAGCCGCGGATGCCCCGGGTGCGGCTTCGCCACCACGGCGCAGCCCACGGCGAGCGCGGCGGCGGTGTCGGTGCCGAGCACGCCGAAGGCGAGCGGGAAGTTGCTCGCGGCGAAGACGAGCACCGGGCCGAGCGGGACGTTGATGCGGCGCAGGTCCGGGATCGGCGGCGTCGCGTCGGGGATGGCATGGGTGATGGACGCGTCGAGCCAGGAGCCCTCCTCCATCACCTCGGCGTAGAGGCGGAACTGGCCGACGGTGCGGGCGAGCTCGCCGCGCATCCGCTCGACGGCGAGGGAGGTCTCGTCCGCCGCAGTCTCGGCGAGGTCCGGCGCGCCCTCGAGCGCGTCCGCGATCCGCCTCAGCAGGTCGCCGCGCTCCGGCAGGGTGAGCGCCGAGAGCCGGCGCGACGCCGCGACCGCCGCGTCGAGCGCGGCGTCGAGCTCCTGGGGTGTCGTCGCCGTGCCGGTCACCGCACTCCCGTCGTGTTGGCGGCGACGTACTCGAAGTCGATCGCCTGGCCGAGCCCGGGCTCGTCGGGGAAGATCACGAAGCCGTCGCGGTCGATGGCGTCCGGCACGCGCTGCAGGTGGGGCGGCGGCACGTCGTAGTCGATGTGCGGGTGCAGCAGGGAGGTCTCGTACCACCGCGCGTTGTGTGCGGCGCCGAGCGCGGCGATGGAGGCCATCCCGCTGCCGTGCAGCTCGCAGTCCATGCCGAACGCGTCGGCGAGGGCGCACACCTTGAGGGCGGGCGTGATGCCGCCGGCGCTGAGGACGCCGACGCGCAGGATGTCGACGGAGCCGGACGCGGCCCATTCGGCGCGGGACCGGAACTTGCCCTCGACGCTCTCGGGGCCGGCGATGAGGGTGCTGGTCTGGTCCGCGAGCCACTTGTAGGAGGACATCGAGTACTCGTCCATCGGCTCCTCCATCCAGAGGTAGTCGAGCTTCTCGAGCTCCTTGGCGAGGTAGAGCGCGTCGGAGCGGTTGTACCAATGGTAGCTGTCGAGCATCAGCTTGATGTCGGGGCCGACCGCCTCGCGGACGGCGGCACAGGCACGGATGTCGAGCTTCGCGTCGGGCGCGAAGGACACCGGCGGCATCCAGGTGTGCAGCTTCACCGCGGTGAAGCCGCGCTCGACGAGCTTCACCGCGAACGCGGCGTAGTCCTCGGGGCTGCCGAGGCCGCCCGGCACGTCGTCGCCGCACATCGTGCTGGCGTAGGCGGGCACACGGTCGCGGTAGCCGCCGAGCAGCTTCCACGTCGGCTGGCCGAACCGGTGACCGGCGTAGTCCCACAGCGCCTGGTCGACGAACGAGAGCGCGCGGTCGTGCAGGACGCCGTAGGCGCCGCGCTGCGCGAGGTACAGGTCGTGCCAGATCGCCTCACGGCGGATCGGGTCGCGCCCGATCAGCAGCGGGCGGATGAACTCCTCCATCACGTTCGGGCGGAGGTAGTCGCCGGCGAACAGGCAGGTTCCACTGACCCCGTCCGAGTCGGTCACCGTGAGGATCGAGCCCGTCGCCGGGCGCGGCTCCTCGCTCGCGTGGTCGTGTCCCTCCGAGTCCTTCCAGTTGCGCGTGGTGGTGGCGAACTCGGTGATGGACACGGTCTCGATGACGGCGGAACTCATGCGTTGTCCTTTCGGGGGCGGTGCGCGCTCCGCACGTCGTCGACGTGCAGGAGGTCGAGGGTGTCGGGCCTGCGCTGGCCCAGGTGGTAGAGGTACAGGTCGTCGAGGAGCGCGAGCACGGGGCCCGGCTCGCCGCCCGCGGCGAGCGCCTCGGCGACGGTCCGCTGTGCGGGCAGCATCTCGACGACGCCGCCGACCCGGCGGCCGTGCCGCTCGGACCACTCGGTGACGTCGCGCCAGCCCTGTCCGCTCGCGGCGGAGAGGAACGCGTACGGGGTGAGGTTCGCGGGCGGGGCGGGCACGAGCGGCGCGTAGGAGCCGAGGGCGGCGGGATCGGTGGTGCCCGCGACCGAGATCGAGAGGCCGAGGTCGTTCCCGAGGGCCGCGATCTCGGCGGCGAAGGCGTGGCCGGTACCGGTCCGGACGGCGCGCGCGACCAGGAGGTCGTCGTCGAGGTCGTCGGCCCCGGGATCCCCGGAGACCGAGGAGCGGACGCGCTCGGCGATCGCGGCCAGGTCGATGCCCGCCTCGGTGGCGCGGGCGGTGCAGGCGGTGCAGAAGCAGAGGGACAGCGCGGTGACGGCCCGGCGGCCCAGCCAGGCGAAGGGCACCTTGTCGTGCGCGACGAGGTGCTCGAAGCCGAGCCCCATCAGCGCCTCGACCTGGAAGACGGTGACGCCCGCTGTGCGGTGCGTGTGCCGGATCAGCTCCAGCCCGAACGCGCGCACCTCGGGATGCGAGGGGCACAGGGCGAACGGCGAGGGGCTGCCCCAGGCGTCCCGCACCGCGAAGCGCTGCTCGTCGGCGCTCATGCCGTCGAGGTGGGTGAGGATGATCCAGCCGCGCGGCTCGAGGCCGGCGGCCCGGGCGCTGCGGATGGCGGTGAGGCCCACCTCGGCGGAGCCGGTCGGCGCGTGCGGCTCGAGGCCCGCCGGCCAGCGGCCCCCGGCGCCCGGCAGGTAGTACGCGCTGGGCTGGACGACCGGCTCCGGACTCCCGTCCGGACGCCAGCGGATCGCGCGGACCTCGTGGTAGTGCAGGGCGATCGAGAGCTCGTCGATGCCCGCCTGCGCCCAGGTGCGGGCGCGGGCAGGGCCGTCGGCCAGGTCCCACGGGAAGACCTGGCCGACGACCGTCAGTGTGCTGCCGCTGATCTCAGTCGCCGAACTGCTCGCGGTACTCGGCCTCGGCCGTGTTGACCTTCTCCGCCCACTGGTCCATGAACTCCTGAGCGGTGATGTCCTTCAGGAGGACCGACTGGAAGGGAGCGGCCATCTCACCGAGGATGCCGTTCCAGTCCGGGAGGTAGAGCGGCGAGGTGACGATGGTCGACTTGGGGTCGCTGAGCGCCTCGATCTGCGTGTTGAGGGCCTCGTTCTCCTTGACCCAGTCGTCCTGGCGCGCGTCCTCGTTGGCCGGGGTCTGGCCGGTGCGCTCGTTCCAGGTGCTGTTCGCCTCGTGCGAGGCGAGGAACTCGGTGAACGCCCACGCCGCATCCGGGTTGTCGCTGCCCGTGAACATCGCGGGTCCCTCGGGGGTGGGGGCGATGATGGTGCGCTCGCCCGCCGTCTTCGCCGCCGGCATCGGCAGGCCCGCGACGACGCCCTCGCCGAAGGCGTCGATGTGGTTCTGCGCGGAGCCGAGGTTGTGCTGCATCATCGCGGCCGAGCCGCCGTCGAACGCGGTCACCATCTCCTGGTAGCCGTAGCCGACGTCCGCCTGCGCGGTGTTGACGTTGTACATGTCCGCGAAGCGCTGGATGCACTCGACGTTCTTCGGGTCGTTGAGCGTGGTCTCGCCGTCCTCGAAGAACTCGTCGATGCCGCTGCACGAGTAGGCGACCGGGATGAGCTGGTTGACGCTGCCCGCGCCGCCGCGCATCGCGAAGCCGAACTGGCCCGCCGCCGGGTCGGTGAGGGCCTCGGCCGCCTCGTAGAACTGGTCCCAGGTCTCCGGCGCCTCGAGGCCGGCGGCCTCGAACAGGTCGGTGCGGTACCAGAGGGTGTCGGGCGTGCTCGTCATCGGGGCGATGTAGAGCTCGCCGTCGAAGGCGACTCCCTTGGCGGCCTTGATGGCGTCCTCCGCGATCTTCGCGTCGCTGTCCGCGAGGCGCTCCTCGATCGGCTCGAGCGCGCCCTGCGCGGCGAGGCTCGAGACCATCCAGCCGACGACGATGCCGACGTCGGGCGTCGAGCCGCCCGCGACCGCGGTCTCGTACTTCTGCGGGGCGTCCGCCGCCGGGATGCCGACGTACTCGACCTTGATCGAGGGGTTCTCCTCCTCGAACTGCGCGATCAGCTCCTCGTACAGCGGGGTGCGGTCGGGCCCGGCGTTGTTGTCCCAGAAAGTGATGGTGACCGGGTTGTCCGGGCTGCCCTGCTGCTCACCGCCGGCCGAGCAGGCGGTGAGCCCGCCGAGCAGGCCGAGTCCCGCCGTGATGGCTCCGGCGCGGTAGAGCGCGCGGTGTGTCGTCCTCATGTGTGTGGGTCTCCTCGTTGAGTGGTGGTGGGTTGGTGGTGGGAAGGGGAAGTCGGATCAGCCCTTGACCGCGCCGGCGCTGACGCCCTGGACCAGGAAGCGCTGCACGATCGCGAAGACGATGACCACGGGGATGGCGGCGACCACGCCGCCGGCCGCGAGGGCTCCGTAGTCGGCCGAGTACTCGCCGATGGTCGAGTTGAGGCCGACGGGGAGCGTGAACCGGTCGTTCGAGTTGATGAACATCAGCGCGAACAGGAAGTTGTTCCACGCGCCGATGAACGCGAACGAGCCGACCGCGACGATCGCGGGCCGCAGGAGCGGCAGCACGACGGCGAGGAAGCCGCGCACCCGGCCGCAGCCGTCGATCCAGGACGCCTCCTCCAACTCCATCGGGATGTTGCGGAGGAAGTTCGCCATGAGGATCGCGCAGAGCGGCAGCTGGAACACCGTGTCGGCGATGATCAGCGCGACGAGCGAGTCGATGAGGCCGAACTGGCGGAAGATGATGAACAGCGGGATGAGCAGCATCGCCCCGGGCACGAACTGCGTCGCCAGCAGCACGAGCATGAACGGCGCCTTGCCCTTGAACTCGTAGCGCGACATCGCGTACCCGGCGAGCAGCGACAGCACCACCGTGAAGAGCAGGGTGAAGACGGCCGTGATCGTGCTGTTGAGGAAGTACGTCGAGAAGTTGAGCTCGTTCCACACCGTCGCCAGGTGGTCGAGGGTGAGCGGCCACGGCAGGGGCAGCGTGCTCCCCTCCGCCCGGAAGGCGTAGACGACCATCCAGTAGAAGGGCAGCAGCGTGAAGCTGAGGAACAGCCCGAGCGGGATCCAGAGGGAGATCGCGCGCGACCCGACGGACTCGCGGATGCCCCGGTTGACGACCGCGGGCGCTTGCAGGCGGGCGGCGATGCTCATGACTTTCCTTCCCGTCGGGAGGCGCGGCCCAGCTGCAGGTAGAGGACGCTGAAGATGAGGAGGATGACGAAGCCGGCGATGGTGAGCGCGGATCCGTAGCCGAAGTTGCGGGAGCCGACGGCCTCCTCGACGACGTACAGCGGGAGGGTCGTCGTCGCGCCGGCGGGACCGCCTCCCGTCAGCGTGTAGATGAGGTCGACGTTGTTGAACTCCCACACGGCCCGCAGGAGGGTCGTGATGATGATCGCGTCGCGCAGGTAGGGCAGCGTGATGAAGAAGAACTGCTGCACCTTGCTCGCGCCGTCGACATCCGCCGCCTCGTACATCTCCGTGGGGATGGACTGCATGTCGGCGAGGATGAGGATCGCGAAGAACGGGATGCCGCGCCAGACCTCGGCGATCACCGCCGACCAGAACGCTCCCGCCGCGGAGGCGAGCGGCGCGAACTGGGTGGGCGAGCCGAGCTGGCTCAGCACGTCCGCGATGCCGGTCGACGGGTTGTAGATGAGCAGCCAGATCTGGGTGGCGAGCACGCCCGAGATGGCCCAGGGAGCGAACATCAGGGCGCGGGCGAGGCCGCGGTTGCGGAAGGTCCGGTTGAGGATCAGCGCGAGGGCGAGGCCGAAGACGAGCTGGAGGGCGACCTCCGCGACGACCCAGGCTGTCGTGATGCCGAGGGTGCGCCAGAACAGCGGGTCCTCGAACAGCATCACGCGGAAGTTCTCGAGGCCGATGAACCTCGTCGCCCACGGCTTGCTCGCGCTGTACTGGAAGAGGCTGAAGTAGCCGACGGTGCCGACCGGGTACGCGATGAACGTCGCGATGAGCACCACCGCGGGCGCGATCAGCAGGTAGGGCGTCGGGATCCTGCGCCGACGCCGTGGCTTCATTGCCAGAGCCGAGCCGGTCATGACGGTGCTCAGACCTTCTCCGCCAGGCGGCGGACGATGCCCCGCTCCTCGAGCGCGGTGCGGACGCGCTCGGTGAGCCGGGAGAGGTCGTCGAGGTCGGCGGCGGCGGGCTCGGTGAGCGGCGGCCGGACGCCGCCGATGTGCTCGGACCCGACCGTGGCGGCCGCCTTGACGAGCGAGACGTGGTAGCCCTTGCCCCGGTCGCGGATGACGGTGAAGGGCAGGTAGAACTCGGTGAGCAGGAACTCGATCAGCTCCTGGTCGTCCGCGTGCAGCGCGTCGTAGAAGGCCAGCGCGATCTCCGGCGCGAAGGCGAAGACCGCGGAGGAGTACATCGGGACGCCGGTGGCCTTGTAGGCGCGCATGGTGAGCTCGGCGGTCGGCAGTCCGTTGAAGAACATGAAGTCCGTGTCGCCGGAGGAGCGGATCGCGGACACGATGCCCTGCACGCGGGCCAGGTCGCCGACGCCGTCCTTGAGGCCCACGATGTTGGGGATGCGCGAGAGCTCGAGCACGGTCTCGGGCTCGAAGACCATCTCGCCCCGCTGGTACACGATGATGTCGAGGCGCGTGGACGCGGCGACCTTGGTCACGTAGTCGGCCAGGCCGCGCTGCGATCCGCCGAGCAGGTACGGCGGCAGCAGGAGGAGGCCGTCGACGCCGGCGGCCTCGAGCTCGCCGAGGACGCGGGGCGAGCTCGACGAGCCGCTGCCCACTCCGACGTAGACGGGCGCGCGCCCCGCGGCGGCCTCGACGGCGGCCCGGGCCACCACGACGACCTCGTCCGCATCCAGGGAGTTGAACTCGCCCGTGCCGCAGCCGGCGAAGACGCAGCCGGCGCCGTGCTCCACGCCGCCGCGGATGTGGGCCTGCAGGCGGCCGGTGTCCACCGCCCCGTCGGCGGAGAATGGTGTGACCGGGAAGAAGAGCAGTCCGTCAAGCGTCATTGCTTTTTCATATCCTTGAAAGCGATTCAGAGTTGTGTAAGGCTGGGCAACAGTAAGGGCCCGATCGGAGCGCGTCAAGCAGGCGCCACCGGCGCGCCGGAGAACGAAGGAGTCGATGACGATGACGTCGATCGATGCGAGGGCGGCAGCGCCGGCGGAGGATTCCGGCGCGAAGAAGCAGGTCGGCGAGGTGAAGTCGGCGGCGCGCACCGTCGAGCTGCTGGAGCTGCTCGCCGCGGCGACGCGGCCCATGACGCTCTCGGACATCGCGAGCCGGCTGGAGCTGCCGGTCTCGAGCGTGCACCAGCTGCTGAAGACGCTGGTGGCACGCGGCTGGCTGTCGTCGTCGGGGACCACCTACTCGATCGGGGTGCGCGCCCTGCTGACCGGCATCTCCTTCCTCGAGCGGGACCCGATCGTGCAGGCCGTGAAGCCCGTGCTCGGGATGCTCCGCTCCGAGCTCGAGGAGACGGTGCACCTCGCGCGACTCGACGGCAACCGGGTCGTCTACCTGCTGAGCCGCGAGTCGCAGCACCAGCTGCGGATGGTGAGCCGCGTCGGCCAGAGCCTCCCCGCCCACGCGACCGCCCTCGGCAAGGCCGCGCTGTCGACGCTGCCCGAGGACGAGGTGCGGGCCCGCTTCCCCCTCGGCCTCTGGCCGCTCACGCCGCACACGATCACCGACCTCGACCGGCTGCTCGAGGACCTCGCGAGAACGCGTCATCGCGGCTTCGCGCAGGAGGCCCAGGAGAACACGGAGGGCACCGCCTGCGTCGCGGTCCCCATCCCCGGGCCGGCCGGCGAGTACGCGGTCAGCTGCTCCGTGCCGCTCAGCCGCCTCACCCCGGAGCGCGCCGAGGAGGTGGCGGGCGTTCTCGCCTACGGCGTCCGCACCGCCATCAACAGCATCGAAGGGAACCTCGCGTGAGCGCATCCGCCCCTCGGACCGTTCTCGTCACCGGAGCGTCCGGTGCCCTCGGCTCGGTCCTGACGGAGCAGCTCCCGGCGTCCGGCTGGGCGGTGCGACCGCTCGCCCGCCGGCCGGACGACGCGCTGCCGCACGCCGTGGTCGGCTCGGTCACCGACCTCGACACGATGCGCCGGGCGACCGAGGGGGTGTCCGCGATCGTGCACATGGGCGGGATCTCCACCCCCGGCTCGCCATGGGAGGGCTACCTCGACACCAACATCCACGGGACCTGGACGGTGCTCGAGGCGGCTCGGCTGAGCGGTGTGCCGCGCGTCGTGCTGGCGAGCAGCAACCACGCCGTCGGCTACCTGGAGCGGGCCGGCACCCCGGTGCCGGCGGACGCTCCCCCGCGCCCCGACAGCCTCTACGGCGTCAGCAAGGCCGCGATGGAGGCGCTCGGCGCGTTCTACAGCGACGAGCACGGGCTGACGGTCGCCAATCTGCGGATCGGGTCCTCGTTCCCGCGCCCGACCGCCACCCGCCAGTTGGCGACGTGGCTCTCGTATCCGGACCTCGTCCGGCTGGTGCTCGCCTCCATCGACGGCGACTGGACGGGCTTCCGCACGGTCTGGGGCATCTCGCGCAACACCCGCCGCTGGTGGTCCCTCGAGGAGGGCGAGCGCATCGGCTACCACCCGCAGGACGACGCGGAGCTCTACGCCGACGAGGTGGAGGGCGAGGACAGCCCCTACGTGGGCGGCGCGGTCCCCCCGACCCGCCGCTGACCGGGTCCGCGACTCGCGCGGGCGCCCTACTCGAAGAAGGCGGCCGCCGCCCGCGCGCGGTACGCGACGTCGTCGAGCTCCGGCCCCGACACCGTGACGTGGCCCACCTTGCGGCCGGGCCGGGGGTCCTTGCCGTAGGCGTGGATCTTCGCGAGCGGCTGCTCCCCCATGGCGGCCGCGTACCGGTCGGCGAGGGTGCCGGAGACCGGGCCGCCGAGGATGTTCACCATCACGCTCCACGGCTCTCGCGAGCCGGTCGCGCCGAGGGGCAGGTCGAGGACGGCCCGCAGGTGCTGCTCGAACTGGCTCGTCGTCGAGCCGTCGATCGTCCAGTGGCCGGAGTTGTGCGGGCGCATCGCGAGCTCGTTGACGAGCACCCGCTCATCCGTCGTCTCGAACAGCTCCACCGCCAGGACGCCGGTGACGTCGAGGCCCTCCGCGACCGCCAGGGCGATGTCGCCCGCCAGGTCGGCGACCCGGCCGACCGCGCGCGGGGCCGGAGCCACCACCTCGGCGCAGACGCCGCCCCGCTGCACAGTCTCGACGACCGGCCACGCCACCATCTCGCCGGACGGCCGGCGCGCGACGAGCTGGGCGAGCTCGCGGCGGAAGTCGACCGCCTCCTCGGCGAGGAGCTCCCCCTCCGCAAGCCAGTCGGCCGCCTCCGCGGAGCTCGTGACCACCCGGACGCCCTTGCCGTCGTAGCCGCCGCGCGGCGTCTTCACGACCGCGCGGCCGTCGTGGTCGGCGAGGAAGCGGTCGAGATCCTCCGGCACGCGGACGCGCGTCCAGTCGGGGACGGGCATGCCGAGCTCGGTGAGGCGCTCGCGCATGAGGAGCTTGTCCTGGGCGTAGAGCAGCGCGTGCGGGCCGGGACGCACCGCGACGCCGCGGTCGACGAGGGCGCGCAGGATCGACTGCGGCACGTGCTCGTGGTCGAAGGTGACGACGTCGACCGTCTCCGCGAACGCGAGCACCGTCGCCTCATCCCGGTAGTCGCCCACCATCGTGGCGGCCTGCCGGGCGGACGCGTTCTCCGCCTCCGCGAGGACCTTGATGTCGATGCCCAGCTCGATGGCGGCGGGGATCATCATGCGAGCGAGCTGACCTCCACCCACGACCCCGACGCTCAGCTTCATGCGCACCCCACTGCCCTAGACTGACGAATTCCTGCCCCATCTTGTCATCGAAGCGGACTGCTGAATGGCCCTCTCCTCCCCCGCTCGACCCGAGGCTTCCTCGGAGGGACGGGCCAGGACCCTGTTGAGGCAGCTGTTCGCCTTCGCCCTCGTCGGGGGCGTCGGGTTCATCCTCGACCTCGCCGTGTTCAACGCCCTGCGGCTCACGATCCTCTCGCCGGAGAGCATGCACGAGGGGCCGATCCTGGCCAAGGTGATCTCCACCGCGGTGGCCATCGCGGCGAACTGGATCGGCAACCGCTACTGGACGTTCGGCCCGCACCGCCGCGACGACAGCGCGATCGAGGCCATCGAGTTCCTCGCGGTGAGCCTGCTCGGGATGGGCGTCGGCCTCGGCTGCCTCTGGGTCTCCCACTACGCGCTCGGCTACACCTCGCTGCTGGCCGACAACATCTCGTCGAACGTGGTCGGCCTGCTGCTCGGATCGATCGTCCGCTTCGCCCTCTACCGCCACTGGGTCTACCACCCGGAGCGCTCGGAGGCGCGCGCCCAGCGCGGCACCTCCGCGTCCGCGACTCCGGCGGCCGCCTCCTACGAGGGCTGACGCCGCTCCGCTCCCATCCCGATGATTGAGGAGCTCGCGCAGCGAGCGTCTCGAAATCAGGCGACCTCGCCTTCGAACCGAGCCGACGAGGGCCGAGTCCCCGAGGCACGTCGCGTGATTTCGAGACGGCGCCTGCGGCGCCTCCTCAACCACCGGAGGGTCGTCTCGGGCTCAGGGGTCGAAGGGGCGTCGCGTCGCGTTGATCTGCTGCTGGCGCGGCGTGCCGACCGCGTGGGTGCTGACCTCCATGAGGTCGGCGAGCGCGGCCTGTACGAGCGGCGCGCCGGGAACGTCCTTCAGCACCAGGGGCTCGTCGGCTCCCGAGTCGATCGCCACGTCGCCGCTGCCGGCGAGCCGCTGCAGGGGTCCGCGGCGCATCGTCACGTCGAAGCCGCGCGTGAACAGCAGCTCCTGCTTGGTGCGGATGAGGAGTCCGGAGCGGACGACGACCCGCCGCGTCGTGATCGTGTAGATCCGGCTCAGCCAGGCGAGGAAGGGGACGACGCCGAGCAGCAGGGCGAGGGCGCCGATCGCGAACGGCAGCGCCTGGTTCTGCCAGGCCTCCGGCAGCTTGCCGGGAAGGTAGCCGGCCGCCGCCGCGAGCACGACGAGCGCGAGCACGGGGAGCACGAGGCGCCGGCCGGACGCGTGCATGCGCGCGACCGTGTGCTCCTGGGTCGAGCCCCGCTTGGGTGCCGGGATCGGCTCGACGGACGTCGTCGAGCGACCGCGCCTGGACTGCCAGGCCGCGGCGTCGGTCGTGCCGGCACCGCTCGCCATGCCCCTATTTAATACCGCAGGTGGGTGACGTCCCCGGCGGACACGGCGGTGACGCCCGCATCCTGGGGCCCGCCCTCGGGCAGCACCTCGAGCCGCCCATGCCCGTCGATGCCGGTCGCCGTGCCGCGCAGCACTTCGCCGGACGGCAGCTCGACCCGGACGGATCGCCCGAGGGTCCCGCACGCGCCCGAGACGGCGGCGCGCACCCCGCTCGCGTCCGCGTCGCCGCCGGCCGCGGCGAGCGCGGCGACCAGGTCGCGCAGCTCCGCGAGAGTCCCTGCCGCGACCGCGTCGGCGTCCGCGGGAACGCCCGCAAGGGCGAGCGAGGTCGCGGTGGGCACGGGCAGCTCGTCCTCCTGCAGCGTCAGGTTGACCCCGATGCCCACCAGCACGCCCGATGCGTCGGGCAGCAGCTCGGTGAGGATGCCGCAGACCTTGCGGCCCTCGATGTGGACGTCGTTCGGCCACTTGAGCGAGGCGTCGGCGCCGACGCCGCGCAGGGTGCGCACGACGGCGAGCCCGGCGAGCAGCGGCAGCCAGCCCAGCGCGTCGAGGGGCAGGCCGGGGCGCAGCAGCACGGACAGGGCGAGCGAGGTTCCGGGCGGCGCGGCCCACACCCGCCCGAGCCGGCCTCGGCCGGCAGTCTGGTTGTCCGTCGCGACCGCGGACAGGTGCGGCCACGGCTCGGGACCTGTCGCCCGGACACGCAGCTCGTCGTTGGTGGATCCGGTGCTCTCGAGCACGTCGAGCCGGGCGGCGATGGCGGACGCGCGAGGAAGCAGCATTCCTCCACGCTACCGAGGCGTTCCGCGCCGCCCCGCCACCTCTGCTGCCCAAGGATGCCGCTCGGCCGGGACCCACGGCCGGCTCCGCCGCGGCTCTCCGGCGACCGGGTGGCGGCGAGGCGCCTGCCCGGGGCGCGGGTTCCGCCGACCTAGGATCGTCTGGTGCCCGGATCGGCGAACACTCCCCATCGGGGCCGCGCTCTCGTCGTCATCCCGACCTACAACGAGATCGACAACCTCGAGGGCGTCGTCCGCGAGGTGCTCGCCCTGCAGGCCGATCTCGACATCCTCGTGGTCGACGACTCGAGTCCGGACGGCACCGGCGAGCTCGCCGACCGCCTCGCCGCCGAGGAGTCCGCCGTCTCGGTGCTGCACCGGGCCGGCAAGGAGGGCCTCGGCCGCGCCTACCTGGCCGGTTTCGAGCGGGCGATGGCCCTCGGCTATCCGGCCGTCGTCGAGCTCGACGCGGACGGCTCACACCCGACGGCGTCACTCCCGCAGATGGTGGCGGCCCTCGAGGAAGATCCGGGGCTCGGCGTGGTGATCGGGTCGCGCTGGGTGCCCGGCGGGCGGGTCGTCGACTGGTCGCCGTCCCGGCAGCTGCTGAGTCGCGCCGGAAACGCCTACGCCCGCGCGATGCTCGACATCCCCGTCCGCGACTCCACGGCCGGCTACCGCGTGTACCGCTCCGCCGCACTGCAGGGGCTTCACCTCGCCGACGTGCACTCCCGCGGCTACTGCTTCCAGATCGACATGACGATCCGGATGGCCGACGCCGGCTGGCGCATCCGCGAGCTGCCGATCGTGTTCCGGGAGCGCCGTGCCGGCTCGTCGAAGATGAGCAGGGCGATCGTCGCCGAGGCGATGTCCCGTGTGACCGTGTGGGGTCTCGCGCGCCGCACCCGCCGGCTGCTGCGCCGCCCCAACCGGTAGGTTCCGGGGCGCCACGCCGGCATCGGCGCTGCGTCACCTCCCGCCTTCGCGCGGGGGCTTTGTGCGAATCCTCAACGGAGGCGCCTGTGAGGGGGCCGGTAGGGTGAACCGCGTGACGGAGACCAACCTGGCAAAGCTCAGCGACGAGCAGCGGAGCGCTCTCGGCGAGGCCGCGGAGGCGCCCGTCGAGCCCGACCTGATGACCACCGCGGGCAAGCTGCAGGACCTCCGCGACCGCTATCACGAGGCCGTCACGGCGAGCGGCGAGGCCGCCATCGAGAAGCAGCACGCCAAGGGCAAGAAGACGGCGCGCGAGCGCATCGAGCAGCTGCTCGACCACGGCTCGTTCGTCGAGCTCGACGAGTTCGTCCGGCACCGCACGCACGCGTTCGGCATGGAGAAGAAGCGCCCCTACGGCGACGCGGTCGTCACCGGGCTCGGCACCATCCACGGCCGCCAGGTGGCGGTCTACTCGCAGGACTTCACGATCTTCGGCGGCTCCCTCGGCGAGGTGGCGGGCGAGAAGATCATCAAGGTGATGGAGCACGCGCTCAAGACGGGCGTGCCGATCATCGGCATCCTCGACTCGGGCGGCGCCCGCATCCAGGAGGGAGTCGTCGCCCTCGGCAAGTACGGCGAGATCTTCCGCCGCAACACGGCGGCCTCGGGCGTCATCCCGCAGATCTCGATCGTGATGGGCCCCGCCGCGGGCGGTGCGGTCTACTCCCCCGCCCTCACCGACTTCGTGATCATGGTCGACAAGACGAGCCAGATGTTCGTCACCGGCCCCGACGTCATCAAGACGGTCACCGGCGAGGACGTCGGCATGGAGGAGCTCGGCGGCGCGCTCACCCACAACACCCGCTCGGGCGTCGCGCACTACCTCGCGAACGACGAGGACGACGCCCTCGACTACGCGCGCACCCTGCTGTCCTACCTGCCGGACAACAACCTCTCCGACCCGCCCGTCTACGAGTCGGAGGCTGAGCTCGAGGTCACCGACGCGGACCGTCGGCTCAACACGATCATCCCGGACAGCCCCAACCAGCCGTACGACGTGCACACCGTCATCGAGCACATCGTCGACGACGGGGAGTTCCTGGAGACGCAGCCGCTGTTCGCGCCCAACATCGTCGTCGGCTTCGGCCGGATCGAGGGCCGCTCGATCGGCATCATCGCCAACCAGCCGAGCGCCATGGCCGGCACCCTCAACATCGACGCCGGCGAGAAGGCGGCGCGCTTCGTCCGGTTCTGCGACGCGTTCGGCATCCCGATCCTCACCCTCGTCGACGTTCCCGGCTACCTGCCCGGCACCGACCAGGAGTGGACGGGCGTCATCCGCCGCGGCGCGAAGCTGCTCTACGCGTACGCCGAGGCGACCGTCCCGCTCGTCACGGTGATCACCCGCAAGGCGTACGGCGGCGCGTACATCGTCATGGGCAGCAAGCAGCTGGGCGCCGACCTGAACTACGCGTGGCCGACCGCGGAGATCGCGGTCATGGGCGGCCAGGGCGCCGTCAACATCCTCTACCGCGGCGAGATCAAGCGCGCGGAGGCGGCGGGAGAGGACGTCGCCGCCGTCCGCACCCGCCTCGCCAACGAGTACACGTACAACGTGGCGAGCCCGTTCCTCGCGGCGGAGCGCGGCGAGCTGGACGGCGTCATCGAGCCCGCGGCGAGCCGCGTCGTGGTCGTCAAGGCGCTGCGGGCGCTGCGCACGAAGCGCGCCAGCCTGCCGCCCAAGAAGCACGGCAACATCCCGCTGTGAGCGCATCGGACACCCCGGAGGCGCCGCTCGACGTCCGCGTGATCCGCGGAACGCCCACCGAAGAGGAGCTGGCGGCGGTGATCGCGGTCCTGTCCGCGGCCGCCGCCGCGCCGCGTCCGGTCGCTGCCGCGCCGGCGACGGCGCCGAGCGGGTGGCAGCGCAGCGTCCGCAGCCTGCGGGGGCCCCTGCACCCCGGGATGTGGCGCTGAGCCGGTCGGACGGGTGAGGGGCGGCGGGTGGCGCCGTGGCTTGGGGCGGGTCTGTGTTGGGGGGGCCTGCCGTGGGGGGGGCGGGCCTGCCAGGGGCCGGCCGGCCAGGGGCGGGCCTGCCTTGGGGCTGAGCCTGCCATGGGGCGGGCCTTCCGTAGGGCGGGCCTTCCGTAGGGCGGAGCCTGCCAGGGGCCGGTTTTCCGTAGGGCTTAAGACGATGGCGGGATGGCCGGGTTCCGGAGGTCGGGCGCGGCGCCCGCGGCGGTGACGCGTCTGCTGCGGTCAGCAGGACTTTCTGCGGTCAGCAGGACTTTCTGCGGCCGGATCTCCTGCTGACTGCAGAAAGTCCTGCCGACGGCGGGCGCCTTCAGCAGGCACCGGCTGGAGGCGGCAGGCAGCCGCCGCCTTCAGGAGGCACTGGCCTGGACCCGGCAGGCAGCCGCCGCCTTCAGCAGGTACTGGCCGCCTTCAGCAGGTACTGGCCGCCTTCAGCAGGTACTGGTCGCCTTCCCTAGGCACTGGCCTGGCTCCAGCAGGCAGACCCGAGCACCTTCAGCAGGCACGGAACCGCTTCAGCAGGCACAGCAGGGCCGATTTTGCCTGCTGAGTACGACGGACACCTGCTGAACGTGAGGTCAGGGGCCTGAGTACGGCCGCCATGGGCACAACAGCGGTGCCGCCCCCGCCCCACCGCGACACCGCGAACGAGAGAAGAGGCGCCGAACGAGAAGAGGGCCGGTCCGAAACGGACCGGCCCTTCCCCAAGACCCGAGTCAGGGTGACAACCCGAATATCACCCTGACTCGCCCCCAGATCACTCGCCCGCTTACCCTAGTCGGCGAGTGCCCGGCGGTGCTCTCAAAGAGGAGCACCTGACAACATCAATACTGCAAGTCCTGACCGGTCGGACAAAGTCGGCATTTGGGAGGACAGCAGGGGTACGTTTCTGTCCCCCGTTCCCCCAGGAGGACCCTAAGAATCCGCGGAAACGACGCGGTATACCGGGGTACATACCCCCGTCTGAGGGGCACGCCGGACTCAGCGCGCGGCGGCTTCCTCGCTGCGCGGGATCTCCGCCCAGATGGCGACCTCGTCGTCGTGGTCGTCCGAGATGGCGCTCGCGCTGGAGCCGCCCGTGCGCAGGCCGACCACGGTGACGGCGGTGTCGCCGCCGGCGGGGACGGCGCGGATGATGAGGCGGTCGGTCTGCACGCCGGTGAGCACTTCGGCGAGGCGGTTGAGCACGCGCTCGAGGGCGGGCTCGTCGAGGTCGTCGAGGCCGCCCTCGTCGAGGAGCTGCACGGAACTGCCGCTGCGGCGGGCGATCATGATCTGCTCGCGGACGGCGTCGTTGAGGAGTCGGCGGCCGCGGATCTCGTCGCGGAGGGCGCCTTCGAGGGCGAAGCACTCCTGGCGCTCCTCCTCAGTGAGGTCGCCGCCGGAGAGGGCGATGCGCTGCAGCATCGGGAGGGAGACGCGGCTGGTCTGCGCGAGGCGGAACTGCCGCTCGTACAGGTGCGCCTCCTGGCCGGCCTGCCAGTCGGCGGCCTCGCGCTCGGCGATCGCGAACTGGCGGGCGTCGCGGCTGGCCTTGGTCAGGGCGTGGGCGAGCATGTGGGAGACGGCGACCCAAACGACGCTGCCGATGACACCCATGGTGGCGAGGGCGTCCGGCCCGGCCCAGACGAGCGTCTGGAGGGCGAGCACCGCGGTGCCGACCCAGGCGAAGACGAACCGCCGGCGCACGGCCGTGATGGTCATCAGCGTGCCGATGGCGGCGACGTGCCACGTTCCGTAGCTGTTCTCGATGCCGGGGTCGAGCTGGCTCGTGACGAGGAAGCAGAGGGCGGCGGAGACGCCGACATTGAAGGAGGCGAGCCAGTAGGGCATCGCTCCCACGCTCTTCGGCCACAGGCTGAGGGCGGTCGCGACCGCGTACAGCCCCATGGCGGCAAGGACGGGTCCCACCCGCTCAGGGGTGCCGAGGTCGTAGGTGGCGAGCACCAGGTGGTAGGCGGAGAACAGGGCGCCGAGCGCGAGGACCGGCTTGCGAGGCAGGGTGATCACGATTCCCACCTCGCCGCGTCGAGCAGGGATGGGTCTCCGGAGGCGGTCCCGCCGGCGGTCCACGTGAGCTCCACCCGCGTCCCCTCGCCGGGTCGCGAGGTGATGCAGGCGGTGCCGCCCGCGTCGGTCATCCGCTTGAGGATCGACGTGCGGACGCCGAGCCGCTCGACCGGGATCGCCTGGGTGTCGAAGCCGCGGCCGCTGTCCTCGACGACGACGGACACGCCCTCGGGCAGTCCGAGGATCCGCACGGAGCGCCGGATGTCGGGCTCGGCGCCGGCGTGGTTGACGCTGTTGACCATGGCCTGCGTGGCCGCCGAGACGAGGGCCTCCGCCGCGGCGTCGGGCACCGAGTGCGTGCCGAGGTCGCGCAGGGAGACGTCGAACGGCACCGGCAGCTCGGCGACGGCGAGGCGGATGCGCCCGACGAGCACGTCGACGGGCACGTCCGCGGCGGGGACGGGGAAGCTCGACTGCGCGGCGGTGAGGTGCCCCATCGCGTTGCGCGCCATCCGCGCCGCGAGGGCCATCGTCTGCGGGGTGCGGGCGCGCGCGGCGGACAGGAAGGTGGTGAGCACGCTGTCGTGGACGAGGGCGTCGACGCGCGTGCGCTCCGCCTCCGTGGCGTTGTGCCGCACGGCCTCGGCGTAGCTCGCGAGCGCCTGCGCCTGCGCCGCGTCGACGGCGCGCGCCGCGATCCGCAGCGAGACGGCGACGACGAGCATGACCGCACCGAGGAAGAAGCAGTAGACGCCGTCGAGGAGGGCCTGACCCGGCGTGGCCCCGCCGCCCTGCGGCAGGGTGCGGAGGTAGCCGAGCACTGTCGGAGTCAGCACCACGTAGCCGACCGCCAGCCACCACCGGTCCCGCGCCGCCACGGCCGCGAAGCTCGTGCCGACGTTGCAGAGGTAGTAGATCCAGGCCGCGTCGCCGCCCGGCAGCGCACCCGGCACGATCACTGGCCAGAGCACGAGCGTCAGGAGGTAGACGACCGCGAACATCGCGAACGTGCCGCTCGTCCACTGGCGGAAGAAGGCGGCGAGGCCGGCGAGGAACAGGCAGCCGAAGACCACCACGATGACGGTCAGCCCGACGGCCGTGTCCATCACGGGGAACTGGGTCAGGAGCGCGGGCAGCGTCTGCAGCCCGGTGAGCGCGCCGAAGATGCTGGTGGCGCGGGAGAGCACGACCTCGACGGAGCTCGAGGTGATCGGGTTCGCGGGTGAGCGGACCTCGGGAGGAGCAGCGCTGGGAGGAGCGCTACCGCTCATCGCCCGAGTCCGGATCCAGTCCGGGCAGGATTCCGTCCTCCACCGCGCGGCGCAGCAGGTCGACCTTGGTCGGGGCGGGCCGCCCGACCTCCACGTACTTCACGCGGATGCGGTCGAGGTACTCGCGGGCGGTCGACGCGGCGATGCCGAGCTGGGCGGCCACCATCTTGAGCGGCAGGCCGGAGGCGTAGAGGTGCAGGACGTCGCGCTCGCGGCGGCCGAGCTGCGCCTTCGCGAAGTCGGCGTCGGCGTCGATCGCGCTCGCCCACTCGAGGTTGTTGAGCACCTCGCCGCGGGCGACGGTGCCGATCGCGGCCATGACGGCCTGCGTCGCTGCCGACTTCGGGATGACGCCGGCGGCGCCCGCCGCGAGGGCCTCCCGCACGCTGGCGACCCGGTCGGCGATGCTGTGCACCAGCACGCCGGCGCCGGTGGCCTGGATCTTCTTGACGTTCTCGGTGACCGTCGAGCCGTCGCCGAGGGACAGGTCGAGCACGACCACGTCGCATTCGCGGCCGCGGAGCGACGCGACGAGGTCGTCGACGTTGGCGGCCTCCTCGATGAAGTCGTAGCCCGCGTCGAGGCAGGCGGCCCGCAGGCCGAGCCGGACCGACTCGTGGTCGTCGACCGCTGCCACGCGGACGTGCTGGACGCGGCTCTCCGCCGGCGCGCTCTCGTTCGACGCCGTCACCGGTCGCTCCATCGTGTGTACCACCGCCACCCTTTCCCCCGGGGCGTCAGTCACCCCGCCTGACATCGTAGAGTGCGGACCCCCATCCTGTACCCCATGCGCACTCCCCCAATTCGCGGCGCGTTCGCAATCCGCACTCGTTCCGGGCTCGGCACGGTGCCGATCCTGTCCGGGCGGAGGACGACACGCCGTAGACAAACCGTTCTGCCGGTCGCGGGCGGCGCTCGTCGGGGTCAGGTCCGGACGAGCGAGGCGACGGCCTCCACGTGGTGGGTGTTGGGGAACAGATCGAATCCCTCGAGCGCCGTCACCTCATACCCCTCGCGGCGGAGGGCCCCGATGTCGCGGGACAGCGCCACCGGGTCGCACGCGACGTAGACCAGCTGGGCGGGCTTCAGGGCGGCGAGCGACTTGACCACGTCCTTGCCCGCGCCCGACCGCGGCGGGTCGAGCACGACCGTCGCACGGGACAGGCGGGACCGCTCGGTGCGGCTCGCCTGCCCGGCGAGACGCCGGAGGTAGCGGTCCACCCGCTCGGTCACGGCCGAGGCGCCCACCCAGTCGGCGAGGTTCTCCTGCGCGTGCTCGGTGGCCCGCGGGTCGGACTCGACCGAGGTGATGCGCGTGGCGGGCCCGAACCGGTCGCCGAGCGCGGCAGCGAGGAGCCCGACGCCGCCGTAGAGGTCGAGGTTGGCGGCCGCCGGATCGAAGAGCTGGTCGTCGACGAAGCGGCTCACAGCGTCGCTGAGCGTCGCGGCCGCGGCGGTGTGCACCTGCCAGAAGCCGCCGAGGTCGAGGCGGAACTCCCGGTCGCCCACCCGCTCGGTCACGACAGCACCGGCGCCCTCGCCGTCCGCGAGGGAGCGGGCGGTGCCGGTCGAGGTCTGCACGAGATCGATGCTCGACGTGCCGGGCAGGCGCCGGTCGAGCGGCGCGAGCTCGCGGAGTGCGGGGGCCGCGAGCGGCAGGTCGGAGACCTCGACGACCCGGTGCGAGCGGGGCGCATACGGCCCGACCCGGCCGTCCTCGTCGACGTGCAGCCGGACGCGGGTGCGCCAGCCGGTGCCGTCCTCCGCCCCGGGCAGCGCGGCGACCGGGACCTCGCGGTCGACGCCGCCCATCCGGCGGAGGTTCTCCTCGAGCACCTGACGCTTCAGCTCCCGCTGGCGGGCGGGTCGGATGTGGCCGAACTCGGCGCCGCCCGCTCGCTGGGCCGGATCGCGGTCGACGCCCGCCTCGGCCCACACGTGGTCCTGCCGGTCCGGCGAGGCGCTCAGCACGCGCACGGTGTCGGCGCGCCAGTAGCGGTCGTGCCTGTCCTCGATCACCCGGCCGACGACGCGCTCGCCCGGCAGGGCGTCGGCGACGAACACCACCCGGCCCTCGTGCCGGGCGACGAAGACGCCCCCGTGGGCTACGTTGGTGATGTCGAGCTCGAGCTCGGTGCCCGTCGTTTCCGCCACCCCTCGAGCATGTCACAGCACTCTCCGCCCGCCCCGGGAGCCGTCATGCGCCTCTACCTCGCCTCGACCTCCCCGGCCCGCCTCGCCCTGCTGCGGTCGGCCGGGATCGAACCGATCGTCGTGCCGTCCTCCGTCGACGAGCCCGCCGCGGTCGCGGAGGCGGAGCGCCAGCACGGCCCGGTCTCCGCCCGCGAGATGGTGCTGCTGCTCGCCCGCGCGAAGGCCGAGGCCGTCGCCGCCGGCACGCCGGACCTCGACGGCCTCGTGATCGGCGGCGACTCCGCCTTCGAGCTCGACGGCGCGGTCTACGGCAAGCCGCACCGCCCCGAGATCGCTCGCGAGCGGTGGCTGCGCCAGCGCGGCCGCACCGGTCTGCTGCACTCGGGACACTGGCTCGTCGATGCCCGGAAGGGCGGCGACGGCCGAGGGGTGGGTGCGGTGGCGACCGCGTCCGTCACCTTCGCGACCGACATCCGCGACGAGGAGATCGACGCCTACATCGCGACCGGCGAGCCGCTCGCCGTCGCCGGCGCGTTCACGATCGACAGCCTCGGCGGCCCCTTCATCGACCGCATCGAGGGCGACCCGTCGACGGTGGTCGGCCTGTCGCTGCCGACGCTGCGCCGCCTCCTGCACGACCTCGGCGTGACGCTGCCCGAGCTCTGGAACCGGGTCCCGGAGCCCACCCCGCCGGTCGACTGAGGGGACCTACCGGCCGAGCCCCGCGTCGCGGGCGCGGATGATCGCCTCCGCGCGGTCGGCGACGTGCAGCTTGGCGAAGATGTTCGACACGTTGTTGCGCACCGTCTTCGGCGACAGGAACAGCGCCTGGGCGATCTGCGGGTTGCTGCGGCCCGCGGCGAGCAGGTCGAGGATCTCCTGCTCGCGCGCCGTCAGCTGTGGGAACGGGCTCGGCGCCGCGGAGGGGGCGGAGGCGGTCCCGGCGAAGAAGTCGGCGACCCGGCGGGCGAGCGCCTGGCCGAACACCGCCTCCCCGGCGGCGACCGAGCGCATGGCGCGGAGGATCTCCTCCTGTCCGGCGCCCTTCAGCAGGTAGCCGCGGGCGCCGGCCCGCATCGCCTGGAAGACGGTCTCGTCGTCCTCCGACATCGTGAGCACGACGACGCCGATGTGCGGGCTCTCCGCCGTGATCCGCCGGGTGGCCTCGATGCCGTCCATGCCGGGCATCTGGACGTCCATCACCACGACGTCCGGCTGCTCGGCGCGCGCCACCTCGACCGCCTCGGCGCCGTCGCCCGCGGTGCCGACGACGGTCACGCCGCCGAGGGAGCCGAGCAGGGCCGCGAGGCCCTGGCGGTAGATCGGGTGGTCGTCGACCAGCACCACCCGGAGCAGCTCGTCATCCGACATGGGCCATCTCCTGTTCCTCGCTCTGCTCGGCGACGGGAAGCCACGCTACGACCTCCGTGCCCCCGTCCGGCCGCCGCGCCACGCGCCAGGTGCCGCCCAGCTCCTCGGCGCGCTCCCGCTGGGACGCGAGCCCGGTGCCGAGCCGCGGCGTGTCGCCGATGCCCACGCCGTCGTCGGCGACGCGCAGCCGGACGCCGTCGACCGTGCCGACGACCTCGACCTCCACGCGGGACGCGCGGGCGTGCCGCGCGGCGTTGGCGAGCGCCTCGGACACGATCCGGTAGGCGGCGATCTCCACGGCGGCGGGCATCCCGCCGGACAGCTCGATGCTGGTGCGCACGCGCCCTCGCTCGGCGGAGAAGCGATCCGCCTGGGCGCGGATGGCGCCCGCGACCCCGAGGTCGTCGAGGGCGGGCGGGCGGAGGCCGTCCACGATGCGCCGCACCTCCCGCACCGCCTCCGCCGCGTCGTCGGCGGCGCCTGCGAGGAGCGTCTCCGCCGAGTCGGGGTCGGAGTCGAGGAGGTTCGCCGCCGTCTCGACGCGCAGCCGGATGCTCGCGACGAGCGGGCCGAGCCCGTCGTGCAGGTCGCGGCGCAGCCGGAGCCGCTCCGCCTCGCGGGACAGCACGAGCTCACGGCGGATGCGGCGGAGCTCGCTCGTCGCCTCCGCCTCGGTCGCGGCGGCCGCGGCCTGCCGGATGACCGCGTCGAGGAGGTGCTGGTCGCGCTCGGAGAGCCGGGGACGCCGGCCGGGCGCCATGAGGATCCGGCCGATCGCGGTGCCGCGGTACTCCAGCGGCAGCTCGACGGTGCGGTCGGCGTTAGAGCCGTGCAGGGCGGCGACGGCGACGAGTCCGCCGCGCTCCACGCGGAGTTCGACCGAGGGCGACGCGAACGCGTCGGCCACCGCCTCGGCGATCGCCTCGAGCTGCGCGGGCAGGCCGCGGGCGACCTCGAGGCGCGCGGCGAGACGCGTGACGACGCCGTACGGGTCGGAGCGGCGGCCGGCGACCAGCCGGTTGGCGAGGCGGAAGAGGGCGTTGCGCAGCGGCGCGAAGGCGAGACCGACGACGACCACCGCGAGCAGCGCGCTTCTCTGCTCCCCCAGCACGCTCCCCGCGACCGTGACGAGGACGATGTCGAGCAGGAGGATGCCCGCGACGAGCGCGCCGTAGACGAGGGTCCAGCTGAAGAGGCTGTCGATCGCGTAGAGGCGGTAGCGGGTGACGGCGACCACGACCGCGACGCAGAGCAGGCAGAGGGTGAGCGAGAACACCAGCTCGGCGATGAGCCCGGTCAGCATCGCCTCCCCGACGCCGGTGACGACCGCCACGACGATCCCGGCCCAGATCAGCCAGCGCAGCTGCGACCGGCGCACCGCGTCCGCTCCGATCCACCGGCTGATGAGCACCAGGAGTCCCGCGATGCCCGCGATGACGAACGACGGCGGCAGGATCCGGCCGACGGTCGTCCAGATCTCCACCGGGATCGGGGTGCGGATCCAGAGGACGTCGAGGGCGAGCACCTCGGCGGGCGGCTCCTCCGAGTTGCCGAAGGCGGGCCCGGCGGACGGCGGCACGAAGAGCGCGTAGACCGGCGGGATGATCGCGCCCACGATCGCGACCCAGCCGAGCGCGCGCCAGAACGGCCGCTCCGGCAGGCGCCCGTCCGGGAAGAGCACGAGCAGGAGGATGAAGGGCAGGACCAGGATCGCGCCCAGCCGCGTGTAGAACCAGGCCGCGAACTCGAGTCCGGGCAGGTGCGCGTCGAGCGCGAACGACAGGTTCACCCAGGCGCTGGCCGCGCCGTCGAGGCACCACATCACGCCGAAGCCGAGGAACGTGCTCGCGATCGGGTGCCAGGGCAGCTGCCAGAAGAGGAGGACGCCGGGCAGCGCGAGGGCGAGGCCGGGCAGCGCGCCGGACCAGCCGGGGCTCATCAGGAACTCCCCACCCTCGCGCGCCACCACGACGTCGGCGACGATCGAGAAGCCGCTGCTCAGCAGCGCGAGCACGAGCCCCGCGAGGGACAGCACCCGCACGAGGCGGCTCGGGCCGGCAGCCGCCGCGTCACGCGTCACGGGGCACCTCCTCGGTGACCGGAAGGACTGCGGAGATCGAGGCACCGGAGCCGTCCGCCTCGGCGCTCCAGGTGCCGCCGAGCTCCTCGGCCCGCTCGCGCTGGGCGTCGAGGTCCGCGCGTCCGCGTCCGCCGTCGAACCCCTCGACCCCGGACGCGCGCACGTCGACGCGCAGCACCGCCTCGTCGGCGGTCACGCCCACCTCCACCGCGCCGGCGCCGCCGTGGCGGGCGACCGTCTCGAGCGCGTCCGCGACGATGCGGTAGACCGCGACCTCGACGGCCGCGGGGCGGGCGCCGGGCAGGTCGGTGCGAAGCGCCAGCTCGGGCAGGCGCGCCCGGTACCGGTCGACGAGCTGCTCCAGGGCGCGGGCGAGGCCGAGGTCGTCGAGGGCCGGCGGGCGCAGGTCCTGAGCGACGCGGCGGATGTCGTCGACCGCCGACGAGGCGGCCGTGACCGCCGCCGCGATGTCCTGCCGGGCGCCCTCCCGGCGAGCGCTGACGCCGTCCCGGGCCGACTGGGAGCGCGCCCGGAGCGTCTCGAGGAGCGGAACGAGGTTGTCGTGGAGGTCGCCGTGCAGGCGGGCGCGCTCGTCCTCGCGAGCCACGACGAGGCGGGTGCGGATGTGCTGCAGCTCGTCGCTCGTCTCGGCGGTGACGATCGCGGCGGCCGCGAGACGCACCACGTCGGCGAGCACGGTGCGGTCCCGCGCGGTCAGCCGCCGGCCGGGCGCGAGCAGGAGCGTGCCGAGCGCCTCGCCGCGGTACTCCAGCGGGAACCGCTCGGGATCGGTCACCGGGGCGCCGATGCGGGCGACGCCGGCCGCGCGCGAGCGCCCCTCGACCCGCACCTCCACGTAGGGGGCGGAGAAGGTCTCGGCGACGACCGTGACGAGGTCCTCGAGGCGGCCCTTCGCATCCGCCGCCCGCTCCATGCGTGCGGCGAGCGCCGAGACCACCTCGAAGGTGTCCCGCCGTCCGGTGAGCAGCCGCCGGACGGCGCGGGTGAGGCGGTCGTGCAGCGGCGCGACGACGAGGGTGACGGCGATCGCGGCGAGGATCGCGGCGTTCCGCTCCCCCAGCCGGTCGCCCCAGAGGGCCATGAGGAGGAGGTCGACCGCGATGACCGCGGCGACCATCGCGAGGGTCACGAGCAGTCCGGGGAGCCAGCTGTCCGCGCCGCGCCGAAGGGACGGCAGGGCGGCGCGCGGGCTGGTCATGGCCACATCGTGGCAGGAGGGAGGCGGCCGGCGCACGGGACCGGTGTCCCGATCCGGTCGGGACATCGGGAGAGACGTCCCGCCCTGGGAGCGGGGACGCGCGGCCCGGTTGCCTCTCCCCATGACCTCGCTCCTCCTCGCCAGCACCCCGATCCACGGCCACATCACCCCGATGCTCGGCATCGCGCGGCACCTCGTCTCCTCCGGCCACGACGTCCGCTTCCTCACCGGCGCCCGCTGGCGGGAGGCGGTCGAGCGCACCGGGGCGCGCTTCCTGCAGCTGCCCGCCGAGGCGGACTTCGACGACCGCGACCTCGACGCGTCGTTCCCGGAGCGCGTCGGCCGCCACGGTCTCGACCGGGTGATCGCGGAGGTGCGCTCGATCTTCCTGCGCCCCGTCTCCGCGCAGCTGCGGGCGGTGCAGGACGCGCTCGCCGCGGAGCCGACGGACGCGGTGCTCGCCGAGACGATGTTCACCGCGATGCCCGCCCTGGCGCTGCTGCGCGGCGAGGGCGAGGGGCCGGCGCTGATCAGCGTGGGCGTCATCCCGCTCGCCATCCCGAGCGTCGACACCGCCCCGTTCGGCCTCGGCATCGCGCCGATGCCCGGCGCCGCCGGCCGCGTGCGCAACCGCCTGCTCACCGCGTTCGCCGAGAAGGTCGTGCTGGCCGGCATCGAGAAGGAGGCGCGCGCCCTCTACACGCGGATCGCCGGACGGCCGATGCCCGCGCGGGTGATGGACGGGGTGCGGCTGATGGACGCGATCGTCCAGACCACGGTGCCCGAGTTCGAGTACCCCCGCTCCGACCTTCCCGAGAACGTGTCGTTCGTCGGCCCGGTGACCCGCACCCAGCCCACCGGCGGATCCCTGCCGTCGTGGTGGCCGGAGCTCGCGATCGCCAAGCGGGTCGTCCACGTGACCCAGGGCACCATCGCGAACACCGACTTCAGCGAGCTGATCCGCCCCACGATCGACGGGCTCGCCGACGACGACGGCACCCTCGTCGTGGTGACGACGGGCGGGCGCCCGGTCGCCGACCTCGGGCCGCTGCCGGACAACGTGCGGGCCGCCGAGTTCCTCCCCTACGACCGGCTGCTGCCCCTCGTCGACGTGTTCGTCACGAACGGCGGATACGGCGGAGTGCACCTCGCCCTCGAGCGGGGCATCCCGGTCGTCATCGCCGGGGTCACCGAGGACAAGCCGGAGGTCGCGGCCCGCGTCCGCTGGTCGGGGGTCGGGATCGACCTGCGCACCGCCCGCCCGAGCGCGCGCCGCGTGGCGCAGGCGGTCCGCACCGTGCTCGCCGACGACGCGTACGCCGCGGCGAGCGCGGGGATCGGCGCGTCGATCGCCCGCTCCGGCGGCGCGGCCGAGCTCGAGCGCATCGTCCTCGACCAGGTGGCCGCCCGCCGCGCCGCCGCCCGGGTCCCGGTCGGCGCGTGATCCGGGCACTTGTAGGGCCCCTCCCCGGTCTCCGCGGGTTTTGTGTAGACCTGCCACCAAAGCCACGGGACCACCGGTCAATAGGCTGAAGTCCATGTCTCGCGCGCGCACGATCACCAAGGTTCTGGTCGCGAATCGAGGCGAGATCGCCGTCCGCGTGATCCGCGCCGCGAAGGACGCCGGCAAGGCGTCCGTCGCCGTCTACGCCGACCAGGATCGGGACGCGCTGCACGTCAAGCTCGCCGACGAGGCGTACGCGCTCGGCGGCACCACGAGCGCCGAGACCTACCTCGTCATCGACAAGATCCTCTCCATCGCCCGCAGGTCCGGCGCCGACGCCGTGCACCCGGGCTACGGCTTCCTCGCTGAGAACGCGGACTTCGCCCGCGCCGTCGAGGACGCCGGCCTCATCTGGATCGGCCCGCCGCCCGCCGCCATCGAGCAGCTCGGCGACAAGGTCACCGCCCGCCACGTCGCGGAGCGCGTCGGCGCCCCGCTCGCCCACGGCACCCTTGAGCCGGTCAAGGACGCGAGCGAGGTCCTCGACTTCGTCGACCAGCACGGCCTGCCGGTCGCCATCAAGGCCGCCTACGGCGGCGGCGGTCGCGGCCTCAAGGTCGCCCGCGAGCGCGAGGAGGTCGCCGAGCTCTTCGAGTCCGCGACCCGCGAGGCCATCGCGGCGTTCGGCCGCGGCGAGTGCTTCGTCGAGAAGTACCTCGACAAGCCCCGCCACGTCGAGACCCAGTGCCTCGCCGACGCCGAGGGACGCGTGGTCGTCGTCTCCACCCGCGACTGCTCCCTGCAGCGCCGGCACCAGAAGCTCGTCGAGGAGGCGCCCGCGCCGTTCCTCAGCGACGACCAGATCGCGCAGCTCTACTCGGCGTCGAAGGCGATCCTCAAGGAGGTCGGCTACATCGGCGCCGGCACCTGCGAGTTCCTCATCGGCGGCGACGGCACCGTGTCCTTCCTCGAGGTGAACACCCGCCTCCAGGTCGAGCACCCGGTCACCGAGGAGGTCACCGGCATCGACCTCGTGCGCGAGCAGTTCCGCATCGCGGAGGGCGGCACCCTCGACTACGACGACCCGGCGCCCCGCGGCCACTCCATCGAGTTCCGCATCAACGGCGAGGACCCCGGCCGCGGCTTCTTCCCCTCCCCCGGACCCGTGCACGTGTTCAAGGCCCCCGGCGGCCCGGGCGTGCGCGTCGACTCGGGCGTCCAGGGCGGCGACATCATCTCCGGCGCCTTCGACTCCCTGCTCGCGAAGCTCATCGTCACCGGCTCCGACCGCGCCGACGCCCTCGAGCGCGCCCGCCGCGCCCTCGACGAGTTCGAGGTCGCGGGGCTCCCCACCGTGCTTCCCTTCCACCGCGCAATCGTGCGGGACGAGGCGTTCGCGCCGTCGAACGGCGACGCGTTCAGCGTGTTCACCCGCTGGATCGAGACCGAGTTCGCGAACGACATCGAGCCGTGGACCGGCTCCATCACCGCCCCCGAGGACTCCCCCGCTGAGCCGCCCCGCCAGAACGTGGTGGTGGAGGTCGGCGGCAAGCGCATCGAGGTGAGCCTGCCGGGCCGACTGCTGGCCGGCCCCGCGGCATCCGCCCCGCGTCCCGCCGCTCCCCGCCGCCGCGGCCACTCCTCCTCGGGCGTGACGACGACGACCGGCGACGCCGTGAAGGCCCCCATGCAGGCCACCGTGGTGAAGCTCGCCGTCGGCGAGGGCGACAAGGTCGTCAAGGGCGACCTCGTCGCGGTCCTCGAGGCGATGAAGATGGAGCAGCCCCTCACCGCCCACCGCGACGGCACGGTGGCCCGCATCGGCGCCTCGGTCGGCGAGACCGTGTCATCGGGCACGGTCCTGCTGGAGATCGTCGACGCCTGACCCCGGGCACGAGGTCCTCGCGCCCCCAGCCGGGAGTAGGCGACCTCGCCCCTCAGCCGTGGGACCTGAGCGGCCCGCGGTCGGCAGGATCTTCTGCACTCAGCAGGAGATCCGGCCGAGATTCCTCCTGCTGAGTGCGGAAAGTCCTGCCCAACGCAGGGCGCAGCCGTCCCTACTGGACGATGTGCATCGCGCGGGCGGCGTCCGTGATCGCGCCCGACATCGACGGGTACACGCTGAACGCACGCGCCAGCTGGTCGACCGTGAGGCGGTGCTCGACGGCGAGCGCGATCGGCAGCACCAGCTCGGAGGCGCGGGGCGCCACGATCACGCCGCCGATGACGGTGCCGGAGCCCGTGCGCGCGAACAGCTTGACGAAGCCGTCCTTCACGCCCTGCATCTTGGCGCGGGGGTTGCTCGACAGCGGGAGCTTGTAGATCTCCCCCTGAGCGATGCCCTCCTCGATCTGCTTCTGCGACCAGCCGACGGTCGCGATCTCGGGCTGGGTGAAGATGTTGCTCGCCACGTTGCGCAGCTCCACCGGCGTGACCGCGTCGCCCATCGCGTGGAACACGGCGGTGCGCCCCTGCATCGACGCCACGGACGCGAGCGGCAGCGACGTGCTGCAGTCGCCCGCGGCGTAGATCGACGGCACCGACGTGCGCGCGACACGGTTGACCCGGATGTGGCCCGAGTCGGTGAGCTGGACGCCCGCCTCCGCGAGGCCGATGCCCGCCGTGTTGGGGACGGCGCCGACCGCGACGAGGCAGTGGCTGCCCTCGACGGTGCGGCCGTCGCCGAGCGTCACGACAACGCCGTCGCCGACCCGCTCGACGCTCTGCGCCCGGCTGCGCGACAGGACGGTCATGCCGTTGCGGGTGAAGACGTCCTCGATGACGCCGGCGGCGTCGCCGTCCTCGCCGGGCAGCACCTGGTCGCGGCTGGAGATGAGCGTCACCTCGGCGCCGAGCGCCCGGTAGGCGGACGCGAACTCGGCGCCCGTGACGCCCGATCCGACGACGATGAGGTGCGAGGGCACCTCCTCGAGCTCGTAGAGGTCCTTCCAGGTGAGGATGCGCTCGCCGTCCGGCACCGCCGTCGGCAGGATGCGCGGGCTCGCGCCCACGGCCACGACGACCGTGTCGACCTCGACCTCGTCGAAGTCGGAGCCGCCCTTGCCGGTCGCGGCGACGAGCCGGTTGGACCCCTCGAGCCGTCCCTCGCCGGTGATGATCCGCACGCCCGCGCGGCGCAGGTTGGCGCGCATGTCCTCGGACTGCTGGCGGGCGAGGCCGGTGAGCCGCTTGTTGATGGCGGCGAGGTTGATGGCGATCTCCGGACGGGAGGGCCGTCCCGTCTCGCCGCGGGCGAAGAACTGGACGCCGAGGTCGGTCGACTCGTCGATCGACGTGGTCGCCTCCGCGGTCGCGATGAGCGTCTTCGACGGGACGACGTCGGTGAGGACGGCCGAGCCGCCCACCCCCGCCCGCTCGATGAGGGTCACCTCGGCGCCGAGTTGCGCACCCGCGATCGCCGCCTCATACCCGCCGGGGCCACCGCCGAGAACACCGATCCGCTGCTTGCGCTCGAACTCGTACACCATTCCGCCCATCTTTCCTCATGCGGACCCCTCTCCCGCGTCATTCCGCGCCAGGCGATCGCCTCCGCCCCTGCCCCTCGACAGACGGGCCCGTCCCTCGACAGACGGGCCTGTCCCTCGACGGGCAGGGCCCGTCCCTCAACAGGCAGAAATGCCGTCAACAGGCAGAAACGGCTCCTTCCCGCCTGTTGGACGCATTTCTGCCTGTTGAGGGACAGGGGCGGGAGGGCAGGGCCACCCCGCCCCGCCAGCCCGGCGCCGTCGTCCTAGGCTGGCTCCCATGTCAGCTTCCGGTTCCTCCGCCCTCGACGATCCCGCCGCCGACCCGTTCGACGTCGCCGCGCGCGCGGCAGCGCAGCTCGCCGAGGCCACGGGTGTCGAGCGGCACGACATCGCCCTCACGCTCGGCAGCGGCTGGGGGAAGGCCGCGGACCTGCTCGGCGAGGAGGTCGCCACCGTGCCGGCCGAGCAGATCGAGGGCTTCACCGCATCGGGGGTCGTCGGCCACAGCGGCACCCTCCGCTCGTTCCGCCTGCCGAACGGCAAGCACGCGCTGGTGATCGGCGCCCGCACGCACTTCTACGAGGGCAAGGGCGTCCGCCGGGTCGTGCACAGCGTCCGCACCGCGGCCGCCGCCGGCGCGACGGTCATGGTGCTGACGAACGGCGCGGGCGGCATCAAGCGCTCCTGGACCCCGGGCACCCCGGTGCTGATCAGCGACCACATCAACCTGACGGCGGCCTCGCCGCTCGAGGGCGCCACATTCGTCGACCTCACCGACCTCTACTCGGCCCGCCTGCGCGCCGTCGCGCGCGAGGTGGATGCGGACCTCGACGACGGCGTGTACGTGCAGTTCCGCGGCCCGCACTACGAGACCCCCGCCGAGGTGCGGATGGCGGAGACGCTCGGCGGCCACATCGTCGGCATGTCGACCGCGCTCGAGGCGATCGCCGCGCGCCAGGCCGGCATGGAGGTGCTCGGCATGTCGCTGATCACGAACCTCGCCGCCGGCATCCAGGAGGAGCCGCTGAGCCACGAGGAGGTCCTCGCCGCGGGCCGCGCCGCCGAGAGCACGCTGGCCCGGCTCCTCTCGCAGATCGTGGGCCGGCTGTGACCGACGAGCGGCTCTTCGCGGCCGCCGACGCCTGGCGTGCTCAGGACCCGGACGACGCGACGCGCGCCGAGCTCGACGCCGTCCTCGGCGAGGCGCGGGCCGGCAGTGCCGACGCCCTCGCCGACCTGCACGACCGCTTCGACTCGCGCCTCCTGTTCGGCACCGCCGGTCTGCGCGGCAGCCTCGGCGCCGGTCCCAACCGGATGAACCGGGTCGTCGTCGCCCAGACCACCGTGGGCCTCGCGCGCTTCCTCCTCCGCCGCGAGGAGAGCCCGACGGCCGTGATCGGCTACGACGGCCGCAACAACTCGGCCGTCTTCGCCCGCGACGTCGCGGAGCTGCTCGAGGGCGCCGGCGTCCGCGCCACCCTGCTCCCCCGGCTGCTGCCGACCCCGGTGCTCGCGTTCGCCGTGCGCCACCTCGGCGCGTCGGCCGGCGTGATGATCACCGCCTCGCACAACCCGGCGCAGGACAACGGCTACAAGCTCTACCTCGGCGGCGAGGACGCCGGATCGCAGATCGTGCCGCCGGCCGACCGCGAGGTGCTCGAGCTGATCGACGAGGTCATCGCCGAGGGCCCCGCCGACCGCCTCCCCCGCTCGACCGGCTACGCCACCGCGGACGAGAGCGTCGTCGACGCGTACGTCGTCGCGACGGCGGTTCCCGCGCCGGCCGCCGAGCTGCGCTGGGTGTACACGCCGATGCACGGCGTCGGCTGGGAGACCGCGGGCCGCGTGTTCGAGCAGGCCGGCATCCCCGCGCCGCGCACCGTCGAGGAGCAGCTGCGCCCCGATCCGGCGTTCCCCACCGTCGCGTTCCCCAATCCGGAGGAGAAGGGCGCGCTCGACCTCGCCCTCGCCCTCGCGGCGGAGACCGACGCCGAGCTCGTGGTCGCCAACGACCCGGACGCCGACCGCCTCGCCGCGGCCGTGCCGGATGGGAACGGCGGATGGCGGACCCTCAGCGGCAACGAGCTCGGCCTCCTGCTCGCCTGGGCCACCGCGGAGCGCGCGGCCGCGGAGGGCGCCTCCGGGACCCTCGCGTCGTCGATCGTCTCCACCCCCGGGCTCCGCTCCGTCGCGGAGCACTACGGGCTCGGCTACCGCGAGACGCTCACCGGCTTCAAGTGGATCTCCCGCGTGCCGGGCCTGCTCTTCGGCTTCGAGGAGGCGCTCGGATACCTCGTGGACCCGGAGAAGGTGCGCGACAAGGACGGCATCTCGGCCGCGGTCGCCTTCGTGAACCAGTTCCTCGGCCTGAAAGCCCGCGGCCGCACGTTCGCCGAGCACCAGCGCGAGTTCGACGAGACCTTCGGCGTCTTCGCGTCCAGCCAGATCTCGGTGCGCGTGAGCCGGCTGGAGGAGATCGGCCAGGCGATGGAGCGGATGCGGTCCCGTCCGCCTGCCACGATCGGCGGACTCGCGGTTCAGCAGGTCGACGACCTGCTCCCGGGCGGTGACCTGCCGCCGAGCGACGTGCTGCGCTTCACGCTCGCGGAGGGCGCGCGCCTCATCGCCCGCCCGAGCGGCACGGAGCCGAAGCTGAAGCTCTACCTCGACGTCGCCGCGACGCGCGGCAGCGTGGAGGAGCGGCGCTCGACGGCGGCGGACGTACTCGCCCGCCTTGAGGAGGGCGCCCGGGGCCTGGTGGGTTAGGCGCTGCGCCTTCCCCTCCAGCCCAGCGGTCCCCCTACCCGAGCGCCTGCTCCAGCTTCGCGACGAGCTCCTCCTGGTCGAGGATGTTGTCGATTACGACGACGTCGGCGAATGTTCGGCCGATGTCGTCCACGTGGTCGGGCGTGGTGAGGATCACCTGCGCGTCCTCGGCCTCGAGGGCGAGGCTCGCCACGTCGGTCGCGGTGACGTCCGCGTCGATGCCGAGGCGCTGCAGCGCGCGCTCGGCGCTCACCTTGAGGATCGCGGACGTGCCGATGCCGGCGCCGCAGATCGTGACGATCTTCATCGGGCGCGGCCCTTCCGGAGCGGAGCGGCGGTCACGCGCCGGCCTCGTCGAAGCCGGCGCTGATGCGGTCGGCGAGCTCCTCGCGATCCTCGACGGAGAGGAACGCGGCGCCGGCGGCGTTGAGCTGGAAGACCTCGAGGTCGGCGAGGTCGTAGCCGAAGGTGTCGACGAGGAGCGAGAGCTCCTTCGTGATCGACGTGTCGCTCATCAGCCGGTTGTCGGTGTTGACGGTGACGCGGAAGCCGAGCTGGTAGAGCAGGTCGAATGGGTGGTCGGCGAGCTCGTCGCCCCACGCCTCGATCGCGCCGGTCTGCAGGTTCGACGACGGGGACAGCTCGAGGGCGATCTCCCGGTCCTTCACCCAGTGCGCGAGCCTGCCGAGGCTCACCCACGTGTTGTTCTCGTCCTCGCCCTCGATCGCGATGTCGAGCGCGAGGCGCACGCCGTGGCCGAGCCGCAGGGCGCGGCCGTCGAGCAGGGCGCTCGCGATGCTGTCGAGGTCGGCGGCCTCGCCGGCGTGGACGGTGACGGGGAACCAGTTCTCCGCGAGGAGGTCGAACGCGTCGCCCATCCTGCTCGGGAGGAAGCCGTCCTCGGGGCCGGCGATGTCGAAGCCGACGACGCCGTTGCCGCGGTGCCGCAGCGCCAGCTCCGCGATCTCGAGCCCGCGGTCGTTCTGCCGCATCGCTGACACGAGCTGGCCGATGCCGATCTCCCGGCCGGTGGTGCGGCGGACGTCCTCGATGCCGGCATCGATGCCCGCCTGCACCGCCTCGACCGTCTGGTCGAGCGTGAGGCCGCGGGTGAGGTGCTGCTCGGGCGCCCAGCGGATCTCGCCGTAGAGCACGCCGTCGGCGCCGAGGTCCTGCACGAACTCGCGGGCGACGCGGGTGAGGCCGGGGGCCGTCTGCATGACGCCGGTCGTGATCGAGAAGGTCTCGAGGTAGGTCGGGAGGGAGCCGGAGTCCGCGGACTCTCGGAACCAGGTGCCGAGCGCATCCGCGTCGGCGGCGGGCAGCGCGAGGCCGACCTCGTCCGCCAGCTCGATGATCGTCTGCGGGCGCAGCCCGCCGTCCAGGTGGTCGTGGAGGCTGACCTTCGGCAGCGACGCGATGTCCACCCGGCCGCCGTTCATCAGGTAGTCGCCGGAGTCGCTCATGCCCTCCAATCTAGCCGCGCGGCTCCGCCCGCCGCCCGAGTGTCGCGCCGATCTCCTCCGCCGCCCGCGCGACCGCGGCGCGGACGGCCTCCAGCCCGACCGCGCTGTACGACGTCGACACGTACGGCACGGTGAGCGCGGCGACCGCCCGGCCGTCCGCACCCAGCACCGGGTAGACGACGTCGGTGACGCCGGAGTGCAGGCTGTCGGCCCGCTCGCCGTGCCCGAGCCGCTGCAGCTCGGCCGCGGAAGGGTCGTCCGCCGCGTCCCCGCCGAATGCGCGCAGCACCGCGCCGGTGACGCTGTCGGCCAGCGGGAAGGCGGCGCCCACGCGTACCGAGAACCCGAACGGGGTCGGGCTCTCCGCCTGCGCCACGACGCGCACCACATCGCCCTCGGGCACGCCGAGGTTGCAGGACTGCCCGATCTCCTCAGCCAGCCTCCGCATGGGCGCCGCGGCGGCGGCGAGAAGGCCGCGACGCGGCTCCTGCCGGTGCGCGAGCTCGAACAGGCGGTCGGACAGCAGGTAGCCGCCCTCCTCGGTGCGGACCGCGAAACCGCGCCGCTCGAGGGTGAGCAGCACGCGGAACAGCTGACCCACGCTGCGGTCGAGGGCGGCCGCGATCTCCCGCTGAGTCAGCGGACCGGCGGCGTCCGCGAGCAGCTCGAGGATGTCGAGGCCCTTCTCGAGCGCCGGCGCCGCATAGCCGGGGCCGGCGTCCGGGTCGCTCACGACCCGGTCCGCATGACCTCGACCATGCGACGGGCGATCGACCGGTTGATGTCGTCCGGGATCGGCTGGGCGCCCGCCTGCAGGGTGGCCGGAGCGACCGCGACGCGCTCCAGGGAGCGCACCTGCAGCGTGAAGCCGAGGTCCATCGAGGCGATCGAGTTGCCCTTCGGCGCGCGGCCCGCGAGGTTGAACATCCGGCCCTCGGCGATGAGGACGATCTCGCGGCCGTCCGCCATCGTGTAGACCTCGAGCGCCTCGTCGAGCGGCTGCCGGGACACGGCCTGGCCCGCGAGCGCCGCGGTGTCGATCTCGAACGGGAAGTGGCCGATGTTGCCGAGCACGGTTCCGGAGGGCAGCAGCGGCAGCAGGGCCGCAGGCAGGACGTTCGGATGGCCCGTCGCCGTGATGACCGCCTGGGCGTCGGGCAGGAGGTTCGCGAGGTCGTCGACGAGGTAGCCGTCGAGCGCCGCCTCGAACGCCTTGATCTCGTCCACCTCGGCGACGGCCACCTGGCCGCCGAGGGCGCGCAGGTAGCGGGCGACGCCGCGCCCGCACCAGCCGTAGCCGACGACGACGAACCGCCGGCCCGGGATCATCAGGTTGGTGATGCGCTGGAAGCTCTCCACCGCGGACTGGCCGACGGCGTGCAGGTTCTCGCCGATCGCCTTCAGCGGGCTGTCGTTGATGACGAGCACCGGGAACGGCACCTGCCCTTCGAGCTCGTCGCGGAGGCGGAAGGCGCCGGAGGTGGTCTCCTCGGTGCCGCCGCGGACGTCCCCGGCGATGCCTCGGCGCACCACTCCGGCGGCGAGGTCGGCACCGTTGTCGAGCAGGATCTGCGGCCGGGAGTCGAGGACCGACTCGAGGTTGGCGTGGTGCTGGTCGAGGCTGTCGTCGCGGGTGCCGAAGATCGTGAGCCCCTGCGCGCGGAGCGCGGCGACCACGTCATCCTGCGTCGAGCCGTGGTTGCCCGTGCCCACCACCTCGGCGCCGCCCGCGGCGAGCGTCTCGAGCAGCACGGCGGTCTTGGGCTCCACGTGGAGCGACATGCCGATGCGGAGCCCCTCGAAGGGCCGCTCCTCGGCGAACTGCGCGCGCATCTCCGCGAGGAGCGGCATGCGGGAGCGGATCCAGGTGATGCGGGCGGCGCCCGAGGCGGCGAGATCGGTGTCCATGCCGCCGATCCTCACACATATGAAACCGGATTGCATATACGAGCGGGCGCTCATGTCGATGCCTGCCGCGCAGGATCGTCTTCGACTGCGACCCGGGCCACGACGACGCCGTGCACGCGGTGGGCGGCGTGACGAATCAAGGAGATCCGGTCCTCGTGAGACCGGTTCATGCGGATCCGGGCCGGGTTCCCGGCGGATCTCCTTGATTCGTCACGCCCGACCATCCGCCTGACCCCGCGCCGGGGTCCCTGCAGGGCGCCGGTCAGGCGATGCGGTCGACGATGAGCGGGCGGGCCGCCGGCGCCTCGTCGCCGATCGTCCAGGCCCCCTCGAGCGCCTCCAGGGCGCGCGGGATGCGGGACTCCTCGTCGGCGTGCAGCGTGAACAGGGGCTGCCCCTCCTTAACCGCATCGCCGGGCTTCGCGTGCAGCTCGATGCCGGCGCCGGGCGACACCGGGTCCTGCTGCCGGGCGCGACCGGCGCCGAGGCGCCAGGCGGCGATGCCGAACGGCAGCGCGTGCTGCTCGGTGAGGACGCCGGAGCGGGGTGCGACGACGACCTCCGTCTCGCGGGCCGTCGGCAGCTCGGCATCCGGGTCGCCGCCCTGGGCGGCGATCATGCGGCGCCACACGTCCATGGCCCGGCCGTCGGCGAGGGCCGCGGCGGGGTCCGCGTCCGCCTGTCCCACGGCGGCGAGCATCTCGCGGGCGAGGGCCACGGTGAGCTCCACGACGTCGGAGGGACCGCCGCCCGCGAGCACCTCGACCGACTCCCGCACCTCGAGCGCGTTGCCGATCGTGAGGCCGAGCGGAACGGACATGTCGGTGAGCAGGGCGCTCGTCGCGACTCCGGCGTCCCGGCCGAGGTCGACCATCGTCCGGGCGAGCTCGCGGGCCAGCGCCGGGTCCTGCATGAAGGCGCCCTCGCCGAACTTCACGTCCAGCACGAGCGCGCCGGTGCCCTCCGCGATCTTCTTCGACATGATCGACGACGCGATGAGCGGGATCGCCTCGACCGTGCCGGTCGTGTCCCGGAGCGCGTAGAGGCGCTTGTCGGCGGGCGCGAGGCCGGCGCCGGCAGCGCAGATGACCGCGCCGATGTCGCGCAGCTGGTCGCGCATCGCCTCCGGAGTGACGTCGGCGCGCCATCCGGGAACCGACTCGAGCTTGTCGAGGGTGCCGCCGGTGTGGCCAAGGCCGCGCCCGGACAGCTGCGGGACGGCGACCCCGAAAGCCGCGACGAGGGGCGCGAGCGGCAGCGTGATCTTGTCACCGACGCCGCCGGTGGAGTGCTTGTCGACGGTCGCCTTGCCGAGCCCGTCGAAGCTCATCCGCTCGCCGCTCTCGATCATCGCGAGCGTCAGGTCGCGGATCTCGCGCCGGGTCATGCCGTTGAGCAGCACGGCCATCGCCCAGGCCGACATCTGCTCGTCGGCGACGTAGCCGCGCGTGAACGCGTCGACCAGCCAGTCGATCTCCGCGGTGGACAGCTCGCGCTTGTCGCGCTTGGCACGGATGAGGTCGACGGCGTCGAAGGCTTCGGTCACCGCTCCACGCTAGCGCGCCGCACCTCATCGCCGAGCGCGCCCGTGAGCACCGAGAGCACCCGGTGCCCAGGGCGCGCTCGGTGCTCCGGGGCGCACTCGGCGGCTGGGGGCCGGCGCTCGGCTAGGGCGCCTCCACCACGCCGACCCTCATCCACGGCCTCGTTCCCGTGCACGCGGTCAGTCCCTCGGCCGGGACGAACTCGGCCTCGAACGAGTGCGGCGGATAGATCCGCCAGCCGTCCGCAGGCGCGGTGGGACAGGCGTCGGCGAGCGGGCCGCCGTCGTTCCCGATGTTCGTCGACTGCAGGAGGGCGATGGCGGTTCCGCCGGGCTGCAGCTGCACGAAGGGGCCGTCCTCGCCGCCGCCCTCGGCCGGCTCCCCCAGCTGGGTGCCGTCGCCCTGTCCGACCACTGAAACGCCCGGCGACCCGTGCAGGGAGCAGACCACCGTCCCGGTGTTGAGGAAGACGATCTGGCGGTAGATGCTGCCGGCCGCTCCGTCCCCCTCGGTGACCGAGACCGACAGCGCGTCGTCCTCGCACTGCTCGGCCGCTGCGCTGGAACCGGTGGGCGTCGGTGTCGCGGTCGGGGTGGGCGACGGCGACGCGGAGGGCGACGAGGGCGGCGGTGTCGTGCCACCGCCGGACGGGCTTCCGGCACAGCCGGTGAGCAGGACGGCCGCGGTGCAGGCGAGCGCGGCGAGGCGAACGGCGCTGTTCATCGGCACACGGTACGCCCGCCGCGGACGGCTCCGCGAGCGTCTCCTCGACCGCGCCGACGAGCCCTGTCCTGTCCCTCAACAGGCATTCCTGCCGTCAACAGGCGGGAAAGGCCCGATTCCGCCTGTTGACGGGATTTCTGCCTGTTGAAGGACAGGCCCGCGGTCGTGCCGACAGCCGCGAGCGCCCGCAGGCGCCCTCCGCCCTCAGGCTCCAGCCCTCAGCCCTGGTGGTGCTCGCGGTACGCGGCGAGGGTGCGGGGCCCGAACGCGTCGGGCAGCACCTCGTCGATCGTCTTGATGCCGCTCACGGTCTCGAGGAGCATGCCCTCCGCCGAGTGCTCGAAGAGCAGCTGGCGGCAGCGGCCGCACGGCATGAGCGCGCCGCCGTCCCCGTCCACGCACGTGAAGGCGACCAGCTTGCCGCCGCCCGACATGATGAGGCCGGAGACCAGGGTGCACTCCGCGCAGAGGGTCACGCCGTAGGACGCGTTCTCGACGTTGCACCCGCTGATCACGCGACCGTCGTCGACGATCGCGGCGACCCCGACCGGGAAGTTCGAGTACGGCACGTAGGCCTTCCGCATGGCCTCGACCGCGACCTCGCGCAGGCCGTCCCAGTCGATGTCCGCCACCGCTCCCCCGTTCCCTCCGACGCCGGGCGTCATGACTTGATGTAGGGCTTGCCGCTCGCGGCGGGGGCCCGGGACTGCCCGACGAGCCCGGCCACGGCGACGATCGTCACCACGTACGGGAGCATCAGCATGAACTCGCTCGGCACGGGCGAGCCGATGATGCTCAGCACGTTCTGCAGGTTCTGGGCGAAGCCGAACAGCAGCGCGGCGAGGGTGGCGCGCAGCGGGTCCCAGCGGCCGAAGATCACGGCGGCGAGGGCGATGAAGCCGGCGCCCGCCGTCATCTCCTTGTTGAACGAGCCGACCGCGCCGAGGGTCAGGTACGCGCCGCCGAAGCCCGCGATGGCGCCGGCGAGGGACACGTTCCAGAACCGGGTGCGGGCCACGTTGATGCCGACCGTGTCCGCCGCCTGCGGGTGCTCGCCGACCGAGCGGAGGCGGAGGCCCCAGCGCGTCTTGAACAGGAAGAACCAGACGAGCGCGACCGCCACGTACATGACGTAGACGATGATTGTCTGCCGGAACAGGGCCGGCCCGATGATCGGGATGTCGGAGAGCACCGGGATCTCGATGCGCGAGAACTTGGGCGGCGAGTTCAGCACCGACGCGTTCGGCGTGAGCACCTTCGAGAAGAAGAAGCTCGTGATGCCCGTGACCAGCACGTTGAGCACGACGCCGACGATGACCTGGTCGACGAGGTACTTGATCGCGAACGCGGCGAGCACGAAGGACACGAGCATCCCGGCGACCATGGCGCCGATCAGTCCGATGAGCGGCTGCCGGGTCACCGAGGCGACCACCGCCGACGCGAAGGCGCCGGCGAGCAGCTGCCCCTCGATCGCGACGTTGACCACACCCACCCGCTCGCCGATCACGCCGCCGAGGGCGCCGAAGATGAGCGGGACGCTGAGGCCGAGGGTGCCGACGAGCAGACCCGGCACCGGCACCGCGGCACCCGCGGAGGCCCAGGTGAGGAACGCGACCACGAACAGCACGCCGAAGAGGGCGATCAGCCACAGGGGCGTCTTCCGAGCGGCGCGGGAGCGCACCACGCTGTAGGCGGTGATCGCCGCCATCAGCACCGTGAGCACGATGCAGCCGGCGCGGGTCGGCAGTGCCAGGTCGGGCAGGCGGAACGCGTCCGCCTCGGTGGAGAGGCGGAACGTCGAGGTGCCGTCCCGGCCGAGCGCGACGAACAGGACGAGCGCGACGAGCGTGAAGATCGCGAGGGCGATCGGCACCTTCCAGCTGCGCACCGCCTCGCGCTCGAGGGCGGGCTCGGGGGCCCGCGTCGCAGCCACGGCCGTCATCGGGCCACCGCCTTCCGCCGTCGTGAGGGTCTCTGGGAAGCGCCCGGGGTCCGCAGGCGGAAGATGGTGCGCACGAGCGGCGGGGCCGCGATGAAGAGCACGATCAGCGACTGCACGACGAGCACGATGTCGACCGGGACGCCCTCGGCGGCCTGCATCGAGAAGCCGCCGGCCTTGAAGGCGCCGAAGAGGATGCCGGCCGCGAAGACGCCCCACGGGCGGGAGCGGCCGAGGAGCGCGACGGTGATGGCGTCGAAGCCGATGCCCGCGTCGATGCCCGAGCCGAAGCCGGTCTTGATCGTGCCGAGCGCCTGGGCGGTGCCGGCGAGGCCGATGAGGGCGCCGGAGATGACCATCGCCCACACGTAGACGCTCGGGACGTTGATGCCGGCCACGCGCGCCGCGTGCGGGTTCTCCCCGACGGCGCGGAACTGGAAGCCGACGTTCGACCGGTTGAGCAGGTACCAGACGACGACGGTCGCCACGATCACGAACAGGAAGCCGGCGTGCAGGTTGTAGCCCGGGCCGAAGAGGTCGGGGAAGACGGCCGTCTCCTTCATGGCCGGCGTCTTCGGGTTGTTGCTGCCCGGTGCCTGCAGCACCGGCGTCCGCAGCAGGAACGAGACGAGGTAGAACGCGATGAAGTTGAGCATGATCGTCGTGATCACCTCGTGGGCGCCGGTGCGAGCCTTGAGGAGACCCGCGATGCCGCCCCAGACGCCGCCGGCGATGATGCCCGCGACCACCGCGGCCAGCAGGTGGATGCCGAAGGGCAGGTCGAGCGCGAAGCCCACCCAGCCCGCGGCCGCCGCCGCGATCAGCATCTGGCCGCGGCCTCCGATGTTGAACAGGCCGACGCGGAAGGCGAGCGCGACGCCGAGTCCCGCGGCGATGAGCGGCGTGGCGAAGGTCAGCGTCTCGGTGAGGGGCCGGATGCCGGCCGCGAAGCCGGGACGGCGGAAGTTGTAGACGGCGCCCTGGAACAGCGCCGAGTAGGCGCCCGCGACGGAGTCCCAGATGGCGCGGAACGTGTCGAGGGGCCGCGCGAAGAAGTAGCCTGCGGCCCGCTGCACGTCCTCGTCGGTGGCGGCGATGAGGATGCCGCCCGCGATGATCGACAGCAGCACGGCGAGCACCGAGATGAGCACGCTGCCCTGAGTCACCTCACGGACGAAGGCGTGCCAGCGGCTCTCCCCCGGCTCCTTCTCGGGAGCGTCGGGGACGATCGGCGCCGCCTGGCTCGGGGACGGGATCTGCTGGTCGGTCACGCCGCCACCTCCGTGGGCTTCTCGCCCGCCATCATGAGACCGAGCACGTCGCGCGGGGTGTCCCCGGGAACGATGCCGACGATCGAGCCGCGGTACATGACGGCGATCCGGTCGGCGAGGGCCACCACCTCGTCCAGCTCGGTGGACACGACGATGACCGGGATGCCGGCGTCGCGGGACTGCACGATCCGGGTGTGCACGAACTCGATCGAGCCGACGTCGAGTCCGCGCGTGGGCTGCGCGGCGACGAACAGGCGGAGGTCCCGGCTCAGCTCGCGGGCGAGCACCACCTTCTGCTGGTTGCCGCCGGAGAGCCGGCCGACGTGCGACTGCACGCTCTGCGTGCGGATGTCGAACTCCTTGCGCTTCTGCTCTGCGAACTCGTTGAGGTAGCCGAGCTGCAGAGTGCCGCCCTTCACGAACGGCTCGCCGGTGCTGCGGTTGAGCATGAGGTTCTCGGCAATCGTGAACTCGGCGACCAGGCCGTCCTCGGTGCGGTCCTCCGGCACGAAGCCGACGCCCGCGTCGAGCACCTTCCGCACGGGGAGGCCGATCAGCGACTTGCCGTCCAGCAGGATCTCCCCGCTCACGTGCGGCTGCAGGCCGAGCAGTGCCTCGGTGATCTCGGTCTGCCCGTTGCCCTGCACGCCGGCGATCGCGAGGATCTCGCCGCGGCGCACCTCGAAGCTCACGTTGTTGACGACCTTCTGGCCGTTGGGATCGAGCACCGACACGTTCCGCACGACGAGGGCCTCATCGCCCGGCTTCGCCGGCTCCTTCTGCACGGTCAGCTCGACGGAGCGGCCGACCATGAGGGAGGCGAGCTCGGCGTTCGTGGACTGCGGGTCGGCCTCGCCCACCACCTTGCCGAGGCGGATGACCGTCACGCGGTCGGCGACGGCGCGGACCTCGCGCAGCTTGTGGGTGATGAACACGATCGAGGTGCCGGCCGCCTTCAGCTGGCGCATGATCGCGATGAGCTCGTCGGTCTCCTGAGGCGTGAGCACGGCGGTGGGCTCGTCGAAGACGAGCACCTTCGCGTCGCGGGAGAGGGCCTTGATGATCTCGACCCGCTGCTGGACGCCGACGGGGAGGTCCTCGACACGCGCATCGGGATCGACGTCGAACCCGAAGCGGTCGGAGATCTCTCGGACTCGCGCCCGCGCGGCGGCGAGGTCGAGGCGCCCGATGGCCTTCGTCTGCTCGTGCCCGAGCATGACGTTCTCGGCCACCGTGAAGACCGGGATGAGCATGAAGTGCTGGTGCACCATGCCGATCCCGGCACGCATCGCGTCGCCCGGTCCTGCGAAGTGCTGCTCGACGCCGTCGAGCAGGATCGACCCCTCGTCGGCCTGGTAGAGGCCGTAGAGGACGTTCATCAGGGTGGACTTCCCCGCGCCGTTCTCGCCGAGAAGGGCATGGATCTCGCCCGGCTCCACGGTGAGGCTGATCGCGTCGTTCGCGGTCAGCGCTCCGAAGCGCTTCGTGATGCCGCGGAGTTCGAGCTTCATGTCATCCAATCTAAGGCGCGGAGGGGCCCCGGGAATGCCGAAGGGCCGGGGAAGCTCGCGCTCCCCCGGCCCCTCGTCGCCTCTCAGGAGGCGGAGTTGAGGTACGACGGGACCTCGAGCTCGCCGCTCACGATCGATGCGGAGATGTCGTCGAGCTCGCCCTGGAGCTCGGCGGGCACCTTCGACTCGAACTCGTGGAACGGCGCGATGCCGACGCCCTCGTTCTCGAGGTTGCCGAGGTACGGGGTGGCGTCGAAGCCGCTCTCCGCGGTCTCGACGATGACATCCGTGGTGGCGACCTTCATGCCCTTGAGGATGGAGGTGAGGTAGAGGCCCGCGTTCTCCGGGTCGGTCTCGGTCAGGTCGGCGTCGACGCCGATCATCGCGATGTCCTTGCCGGAGTCCTTGATCGCCTCGACGGCGCTCTGGAAGATCGGGCCGCCGACCGGCAGGAGCACGTCGGCGCCCTGGTCGATCAGGTTCTGGGCGGCGTTGAGGGAGTCGGTGCCCGCCTCGAAGCTGCCGATGAACGTGCCGTCCTTGTTCTCGGTGCTCCAGCCGAGGACCTGGACCGACTTGCCCTTCTGGGTGTTGAAGTACTCGACGCCCTGCGCGAAGCCGTCCATGAAGATCGACACGGTCGGGAAGTTCATGCCGCCGTAGGTGCCGACGATGCCGGTCTTCGAGTAGCTCGCCGCCGCGTAGCCGGCGAGGAACGCCGCCTGCGAGGTGTCGAACAGGATCGGCTTGATGTTCTCCGCGTCCGTCTCGCCGTCCTGGTCGTTGTCCGCGGCGTCGTCGATGATCGCGAAGTCGATGTCGGGGTTGGCGGTGGCCGTCTCGACCGTGGCGGCCGACAGGTTGAAGCCGACCGTGAAGATCAGCGTGCAGCCCTGGTCGATGAGGTTGTTGAGGTTGGGGCCGTAGTCGGCGTCGGTGTCCGACTGCACCTTGATCGCCTCGGCGCCGATCTGCTCGGCGCCGTCCTCGAGACCCTCGGACCCGAGCTGGTTGAAGGACTTGTCGTCGAAGCCTCCGGTGTCGGAGACCATGCAGGGGACGACGTCGGTCGAGGCGCCGGCTCCGCTGCCGGAGTCGGACTCCTCAGGAGCCGACGCGCAGCCGGAGAGAATCAGGGCAGCGGCGCCCACGGTCGCGAACGCGGCCAGGCCCCGGCGGGGAGAGATGGTCAAGGTGTCCTCCAGATGATCGCGCTGGTGTGCCGGCGCGTGGTGCAAATGGCGCCGAACCCCGCGGTCTGCCGGGCTCGGACGGCCTTACGTTACACAGCGTGACGCGCCGCGACCCCTCTCCCGGGGGACGCGTGCCCGAGACGTTATGAAAGTGCGACGGGTCCGTAATGGATCCGAAACGTCGGGGCCACGACCAGGGACTTCTTCCGGCGGCGGATTCGCGGCCGGCCGAGTCCCTACGGGGTCGAGGGGGAGGTCACCTCGATGGCGCCGCTGATGATGTCCTCCTGGAGCTGCGTCAGCTCGTCGGCGAGCTCCTGCGGGACCGAGCCGGCCAGGTCGTGGAACGGGGCGATGCCGACTCCGCCGTTCTCGAGGGTGCCGACGAAGGGCTCGTTCGAGAAGGTGCCGTCGATGTCGTCGCCGACGATCTCGACGACGGCGTCCTCCGTGTTCTTGAGGACGCTGGTGAGGACGATGGGGCGGTACTCCTCCGGCAGGGTCTCGTAGCCGTCGTTGTCGACCCAGATGATCGACACGCCGCCGGCCTCGAGCGCCGCGGCGGCCGCACCCTCGCCCACCTGGCCGGCGACCGGCAGGATCACGTCGGCGCCCTGGGCGATGAGCTGCTCGGTGGTCGTCTTGCCGAGGTTCACGTTCTCGAAGTCGCCGGTGAAGACGCCGTCCTGCGCCTCCTTGTCCCAGCCGAGGACGCGCACCTGGGTGCCGTGCACCTCGTTGTACTTCGCCACGCCGTCGACGAAGCCGTCCATGAAGAGGGTGACGGGCGGCTGGTTGCCGCCGCCGAAGGTCGCGACGGTCCCGGTCTTCGACGTGCCCGCGGCGAGGTAGCCGGCGAGGTAGGCGGCCTGCGCCGTGTCGAAGACGATCGGCTTGATGTTGTCCGCGTCAGGCTCGCCGTCGCCGTCGACGTCGACGGTCTCGTCGACGATCGCGAAGTGCGTGTCCGGGTTCGCCTCCGCCTGCTCGAGGGTCGCGGTCGCGAGCTCGTAGCCGACGGTGAGCACGAACTGGCAGCCCGACCCGACCGCCTGCTCGACGTTCGGGGCGAGGTCGGTCTCGCTGGTGGAGACGAGGACGTCGACGTCGACGCCGAACTCCTCGGCGGCCCGCTCGAGGCCCGCCCAGCTCGTCTGGTTGAACGAGCGGTCCTCGAGGCCGCCGGAGTTGGTGACCATGCGGGCGCAGTAGTCCTCGGCCCCGGCGTCTGTGGTCGCGCCGCTCTGCTCGGGGGCGGCGCCGCAGCCGGCGAGGAGGAGCGCGGCGATCCCGGCGATCGGGACGAGGCGGGCGGCGGGATAGCGGGACATGGGGTCCTCCGAGTAGGCGGGGCAGGTCGGGGTCAATAGTGCCGCGCCGGCGGCGTCACCGAGAGGCTCGGAGAGCCGTTGAGGCGTTCGTTACGGTTTCGTGACGGGTGCTCAGGTCCTCGGGGAGGGCGATCCCACGGTCAGAGGACCTCGGTGCGGCCCGACAGCTTGAGGGCGTCGACGACCGCCTTCACGCGCTGGGCGTGCTCGCTCGTGGTCACGAGGAGAGCGTCCGGGGTGTCGACGACGACGATGTTGTCGACGCCGATGATGCTGATCAGCCTGCCGGTCTCGCTGACGACGATGCCGCTCGACGAGTCCGCGAGCACGCGGGCGTTCTCGCCGAGGATCGCGAGATCCGACTTGCGTCCGCCGGACTGGAGCTTCGCGAGAGAGCCGAAGTCGCCGACGTCGTCCCACGGGAAGTCGCCGGGCACGACCGCGAGCACCCCCTCCTTCGCCGCCGGCTCGGCGACCGAGTAGTCGATCGCGATCTTCGTGAGGGTGGGCCAAACCTGGTCGACGACCGCGCCGCGGCGGGGCGTGTCCCACGCCTCCGCGAGCTCGAGCAGGCCCGCGAGCAGCTCGGGCTGCGTCTTGCCCAGCTGCTCGAGCAGCCGGTCGGCCCGGGAGATGAACATGCCCGCGTTCCAGAGGTAGTTGCCCGAGGAGAGGTACTTGCGGGCCGTCGACAGGCTCGGCTTCTCCACGAAGCCCTCCGCCGCGAGCGCGGTCGGGGCGCCGGGGATGTCGATCGGCGCGCCCGCCTTGATGTAGCCGAACCCGATCGCGGGCTCCGTCGGCTGGATGCCGATCGTCGCGATGTAGCCCGCGTCGGCCACGGCGATCGCCTCGACCACCGACTGGCGGAAGCGGCGGTTGTCCTGGATGACGTGATCGGCCGCGAAGGAGCCGATGATCACGCCCGGCTCGCGGTGCTCGAGGATCGCGGCCGCCAGGCCGATCGCCGCGGACGAGTCCTTGCCCTCGCTCTCGAGCACGACGTTCTCGTCGCGCAGCTCGGGCAGCTGCTCCTCCACCGCCGCGCGGTGCGCGCGTCCGGTGACCACCATGATCCGCTGCGGACCCGAGATCGGGGCGAGCCGGTTCCAGGTGTCCCGCAGCAGCGTCTGCCCCGACCCGGTCAGGTCATGCAGGAACTTCGGCGCCGCCGCCCGCGACAGCGGCCACAGCCGGGAGCCGATGCCGCCCGCCGGGATCACGCTGTAGAAGCGGTCCACCGCCTCCGGTTCCGTGCCCCTGCCGTGCCAGCCGATTCCGTTCTCACTCACGCCCAAAGACTAGGGCCGACTCCCGCTTCGCCCCCGGCGGAACCGGCCGGGAGGCCTCCTGCCGCGGCGTAGGATGAGATTCGCATCCGAGCCCAGCCCCGGGAAGGTGGGAAACCGTCGTGTCGCTCAAGAGCACGCAGCTTCCTACGCCCACACCCTCGAAGTCCCGCACCCTCCGGCCCACCAGCTTGCTGAACGGCCGCATCTCGCTGCCGAAGAGGCCGGCGGGAACGGTGTACCGCGGTCGCGAGGGAATGTGGTCGTGGGTCCTGCACCGCATCACCGGAGTGGGGATCTTCTTCTTCCTCCTCGTGCACATCCTCGACACCGCGCTCGTCCGGGTCAGCCCCGAGGCGTACAACGCGGTGATCAACACCTACAAGAACCCGATCATGGGCCTCGGCGAGCTCGCGCTCGTCGCCGCCATCGGATTCCACGGGCTGAACGGGCTGCGGATCATCCTCATCGACTTCTGGTCGGTCGGGACGCGCAACCACCGCCTCATGTTCTGGATCGTGATCGCGCTCTGGATCGTCCTGATGCTCGGCTTCGCGCCCCGCCACCTCATGCACGTCTTCGGAGCCCAGTGATGGCCGTCACGCTGAACGAACCGCGCACCAAGGACAGCCCGGTCGTCCGCCGCGGTGCCGGCAAGAACTGGGAGAAGTGGGGCTGGGTCTACATGCGCGCCTCGGGCCTCGTGCTCGTCGTCATGATCTTCGGCCACCTCTACGTCAACCTGTACGCGGGTGACGGCGTCTCCGCCCTCGACTTCGCGTTCGTCGCCGGGAAGTGGGCCTCCCCCTTCTGGCAGTGGTACGACCTCGTGCTGCTGTGGCTCTCGCTGATCCATGGCGCCAACGGCATGCGCACGCTCATCAACGACTACTCCATCTCGCCCATCGGGACCGGTCTCAAGAAGCTCCTCAGCCCGCACTTCATCATGAAGAGCGCGCTGCTCGGAGCGACCGTCGTCCTCCTCATCCTCGGGACCCTTGTGATCTTCACGTTCGACCCCTGCCCTGTGTCCAGCAACCCGGAGCTCCTGCCGAGCTTCTGCCCGGCGGCCTCGTGAGCGTCGGGGACCAGCCCGGCCTCGTCAGCCGGATCATGCACGACCGCACCAATCCGGAGAAGGGGCACCTCCGGGACCCGGAGAACCGGTTCTCCTACACGCCGGAAGGCCAGGGGCCCGTCTACGACGGCGTGCACTACCACCAGTTCGACATCGTGATCGTGGGCGCCGGCGGCGCCGGAATGCGCGCCGCCATCGAGGCGGGACCGAAGGCGAAGACCGCGGTCATCTCGAAGCTGTACCCGACCCGCTCCCACACCGGCGCGGCGCAGGGCGGTATGGCGGCCGCCCTCGCGAACGTCGAGGAGGACAGCTGGGAGTGGCACACCTTCGACACCGTCAAGGGCGGCGACTACCTCGTCGACCAGGACGCTGCGGAGATCCTCGCCAAGGAGGCCATCGACGCGGTCATCGACCTCGAGAACATGGGCCTGCCGTTCAACCGCACGCCCGACGGCAAGATCGACCAGCGCCGCTTCGGCGGGCACACCGCCGAGCACGGCAAGAGCCCGGTCCGCCGGGCCTGCTACGCCGCCGACCGCACCGGCCACATGATCCTGCAGACGCTGTACCAGAACTGCGTCAAGCACGGCATCAACTTCTTCAACGAGTTCTACGTGCTCGACCTCATCATGACCGAGGTCGGCAAGGGCAAGAAGAAGGAGCGGCGTCCCGCCGGCGTCGTCGCCTACGAGCTGGCGACCGGCGAGCTGCACGTCTTCCACGCGAAGGCCGTCATCTTCGCGACCGGCGGCTTCGGCAAGATCTACAAGACCACCTCGAACGCGCACACCCTCACCGGTGACGGTGTGGGCATCGTGTGGCGCAAGGGCCTGCCGCTCGAGGACATGGAGTTCTTCCAGTTCCACCCGACCGGACTCGCCGGGCTCGGCATCCTCCTCACCGAGGGCGCCCGAGGCGAGGGCGCCATCCTGCGCAACGTGGACGGCGAGCGGTTCATGGAGCGCTACGCCCCGACCATCAAGGACCTCGCGCCACGCGACATCGTGTCCCGGTGCATGGTCCAGGAGGTCGCGGAGGGCCGGGGCGCCGGTCCGCTGAAGGACTACGTGCTCCTCGACTGCACCCACCTCGGTGCCGAGGTGCTCGAGACGAAGCTCCCCGACATCACCGAGTTCGCGCGCACCTACCTCGGCGTCGATCCCGTCGTCGAGCCGGTCCCGGTCATGCCGACCGCGCACTACGCGATGGGCGGCATCCCGACCAACGTGAAGGCCGAGGTCCTCGCCGACAACGACACCGTCGTTCCCGGCCTGTACGCGGCCGGCGAGTGCGCGTGCGTGTCCGTGCACGGCTCCAACCGCCTCGGCACCAACTCGCTGCTCGACATCAACGTCTTCGGCAAGCGCGCCGGCAACAACGCGGTCGAGTACGTGCGTGACGCCGAGTTCGTCCCGCTCCCCCACGACCCGGCCCGCGGCATCCGCGAGCTGATCGAGCAGCTGCAGGCGTCGACCGGCACCGAGCGGATCGCCGCGATCCGCAAGGAGCTGCAGGACGAGATGGACCGCAAGGCCCAGGTGTTCCGCACCGAGGAGTCGCTCGGCGAGATGATGGAGAAGATCGTCGAGCTGCGCGAGCGCTACAAGCACATCGCCGTCCAGGACAAGGGCAAGCGGTTCAACACCGACCTGCTCGAGGCCATCGAGCTCGGCTTCCTCCTCGACCTCGCCGAGGTCGTCGTCTACTCGGCGCGCAACCGCAAGGAGAGCCGCGGCGGCCACATGCGCGACGACTTCCCGAAGCGGGACGACTCCGAGTACATGAAGCACACGATGGCGTACCTCACCGGCGACCCGCACAGCTCGCACGCCGACGACCACATCGAGCTCGACTGGAAGCCCGTCGTGATCACCAACTACCAGCCGATGGAGCGGAAGTACTAGATGCTGCCCTCCCTCCTCGACACGGATCGGAAGCACTGATGTCGACCGTCACGATCGAAGCCGCGCAGACGCGGATCCCCGAGCGCACCACCGAGACCACCGCGGTCGAGGACGCGCCTCCCGGCTCCTTCGTCGTCACGCTGATCATCCGCCGCTACATCCCGGAGACGGATGACGAGCCGCGCTGGCAGGACTTCGACGTCCGCGTCCTGCCGACGGACCGCATCCTCGACGCGCTGCACAAGATCAAGTGGGAGCAGGACGGGTCGCTGACCTTCCGCCGCTCCTGCGCGCACGGCATCTGCGGCTCGGATGCGATGCGCATCAACGGCCGCAACCGCCTCGCGTGCAAGACGCTGATCAAGGACCTCGACCCGTCGAAGCCGATCTACGTCGAGGCGCTGAAGGGCCTGCCGCTCGAGAAGGACCTCGTCGTCGACATGGAGCCCTTCTTCGAGGCCTACCGCCAGGTGCAGCCGTTCCTCATCGCGAACAGCACGCCGCCGGGGGGCCGCGAGCGCACCCAGAGCCCGGTCGCTCGCGAGCGCTTCGACGACACCACGAAGTGCATCCTCTGCGCGGCTTGCACCTCGTCCTGCCCCGTGTTCTGGACCGACGGCCAGTACTTCGGACCGGCCGCGATCGTGAACGCGCACCGGTTCATCTTCGACGACCGCGACGAGTCCGCTCAGGTGCGCCTCGACATCCTCAACGACAAGGAGGGCGTGTGGCGCTGCCGCACGACCTTCAACTGCTCGGAGGCCTGCCCCCGCGGCATCGAGATCACGAAGGCGATCAAGGAAGTCAAGCAGGCCATCCTCGTCGGCAAGCCGTAGGGGCCCCCGCCGTCAGCAGGACTTTCTGCATTCAGCAGGACTTCTCGGCCTGATTTGTCCTGCTAGTTGCAGAAAATCCTGCTGACCGCGGCCCTCCACAGCGGCGGGTGAGGTGGCGCTCCCCACGGTCGAGCCGCCGGTGCTCCTCAGAAGCACTGCGATGCCGACACTCGTCGCCATGTCAGCCTTCGGCGTGTTCAGCGCAGCGGACCTCCGAGCGCAGGGGGTCACTCGACATGGAGTCGAGACGGCCGTTCGAGAAGGACGCCTCCGTCCGGTCGTGCGCGGCTGGTACGCGGCTGTCGGCGCCAACCCGGATGTGGTGCGTGCAATGCAGCTCGGTGGGCGGGCGGGATGCGTCACGGCTCTGGCCGCAACCGGAGCGTGGCGACCGCCGGATCCTCGGCTGCACGTCGCGATGTCACCGTCCGCGTCCGGCCGACGGCTCGCGACGGCGGAATCGGACGAGGTCACGGTGCACTGGCACGGTGGTGGTCACGCGATCGGGTCCCGATTCGCGGCCAGTCCTCCCGAGGCGAGCGTGCGTCACCTCGTGTCCTGCCAGCCGTCCTGGTTCGCCGTGGCCGTCCTGGATTCGCTGATGCAGCGGCGGATCATCTCGGAGAACCGCCTCCGCTCGGTGCTGGCGTCCACCTCGGCTCACGCGGCCGCGCTCTCCCACCTTCTCGATGCACGCAGCGAGTCGGGCATCGAATCCATCGCGCGCTACCGTCTCGCCCTTCGCGGAGTGCGCGCTGAGCCGCAGGTCGTCCTGCCGGGCATCGGCCGGGTCGATCTCCTCATCGACGACTGGCTGGTGGTCGAGCTCGATGGCCGGGAGTTCCATGCGCAGGCGGCCTCGTTCTCGAAGGACCGGCGGCGCATCAGCAGTCTGTACCGCGACGGCAAGCTCACCCTCCAGTTCGACTACGGCAGCGTCGTCTACGACTGGCCCACCGTCGAGGCGACCGTCCTCTCGACCCTTTCGCAGCACGCCCCAGCTCGCACCACTCGGCAGGACTTTCTGCACTGAGCAGGACATTCCGGGCCCAGAAGTCCTGCTGTTTGCAGAAAGTCCTGCTGAGGCGGCGCCGTAGCAGGGAGGCGGGCGGCGGGGCAACCGCGGGGCGGCAGTCGGCAGGGCACCGGGGCCCGGCCATAGGCTTCCGGCATGGCGAAGGACGCCGACACGCTGGCCGTGCGGGACGGGGAGACCGTCGCGACCGCGCCCAGCGCCAAGCCCACCCCCGAAGAGCAGAAGACCGGGTTCGCGGGGCTCATCCAGCGGATAACCGCCTCGCGCCCCATGCGGGTGCTGCAGCACTACAACGAGGACGGCGGACCTCTGCTCGCCGCCGGGATGAGCTACAACGCCGTCTTCGCGACCTTCGCCGCGCTCTGGGTGACCTTCTCGATCGCGGGCTTCATCATCGCCGGCAACCCCGTCCTCCGTGACGGGCTCATCAGCGGCATCAACACGACCGTCCCCGGCCTGCTCGGCGAGAACGGCGAGGGCGCCGTCGACCCCGACGACCTGCTCTCCGCCGACACGCTCAGCTGGACGGGCGCCATCGCCCTCGTCGGACTGCTGCTCACCGCGCTCGGCTTCCTCGCCTCGATGCGCGACGCCGTCCGCCGCATCTTCGCGCTGCCGCCCGACACCACCATGATCGTGCTGCAGAAGCTGCGCGACCTGGGGCTCGCCCTCGGCTTCGGCGTCCTCATCCTCGTCTCCGCGGGCCTCACCTTCATCACCAACGGAGCCGTGCGGGCAACGCTGACCTTCCTCGGCATCGACGAGCAGTCGCTGTTCGCCGTCGTCGTCAGCACGGTGATCGGCTACGTCCTCGTCTTCCTCGTCGACTTCATCACGGTGGCCGCCGCGTACCGCATCCTGTCCGCAGTCCCGATCCCCCTCAAGCGGCTCGCGGTGGGCGCCGCCATCGGCGCGGTCGGCATCGGCGTCCTCAAGGCGGCCTTCGCGCAGGGCCTCATCGGCGGCGTCGGCAACAACCCGCTCCTCGCCGGCTTCGCGGTGATCATCGGTCTCCTCATCTTCTTCAACTTCTTCTGCCAGGTGCTGCTGATCGCCGCGTCCTGGATCGACGTCGGGATGCAGGACGCCGGCATCGAGCCCCGCAGCCTCAGCAAGGAGGAGACGGAGGTGGAGGACGCCCTCAAGCTCGAGGAGGCCCGCCGCCTCGTCGCCGACGCCAACCACCGGCAGGCCGAGGAGGAGTACCGCAACGCCCGCGGCCTCCGCCGGCTCGCGCTCCGCCGGCGCATCAAGCGCGACGTGCGCGCCGAGGCGCGGCGACGGGCGGCGGTGCCCACGACCGAGGAGTTCGCGCGCGAGGACGAGGGCGCCCACTAGCAGTCGCCGCGCCTGCAGTCAGCAGGACGTTCTGCAGCCAGCAGGACCTTTCCGGGCCGGATGTCCTGCTCAGTGCAGGAAGTCCTGCCGAGTGCAGGTGCACAGCCGGCGTCGAAGAGCGTGTCGGTGGCGCTCCCTAGAATTGAGCGATGCCCGCTCGCCACAAGCCCCTCCGCGTCGCCACCGTGAACGTGAACGGGATCCGCGCCGCATTCCGGCGCGGCATGGGCGACTGGCTCGAGGGCCGCGGCGTCGACGTCCTCGCGATGCAGGAAGTGCGCGCGTCCACGGAGGACATCGAGGAGCTGCTCGGCCCCGAGTGGAGCATCCTGCACGACGCCGCGAGCGCGAAGGGCCGCGCCGGCGTCGCGATCGCGAGCCGCGACAGGGCGCACATCCACCGCGTCGCGATCGGCGAGGACGAGTTCGACACCGCCGGCCGCTGGCTCGAGGCGGACTACGAGTACGGCGGCACGATCGTCACCGTCGTCAGCGCCTACGTGCACTCCGGCGAGGCGGAGACCGACAAGCAAGTCGAGAAGTTCAAGTTCCTCGACGCGATGGAGGCGCGCCTCCCCGAGCTGAAGGCGCACAGCGAGCTCGCGCTCGTCGTCGGCGACCTCAACGTCGGGCACCGCACCCTCGACATCAAGAACTGGAAGGGCAACGTGAAGCGCGCCGGCTTCCTGCCGGAGGAGCGGGCCTACTTCGACCGCATCGTGGGCGCCGAGGATGCGGACGGCTACAACGACGGAGCCGGCCTCGGTTGGGTGGACGTCGGCCGCAAGGCGGCGGGTGACGTGCCCGGCCCGTACACGTGGTGGTCGTGGCGCGGCAAGGCGTTCGACAACGACTCCGGCTGGCGGATCGACTACCACCTCGCCACGAAGGCCCTCGCCGACACCGTCACCGACTGCACGGTCGACCGGGCCCCCAGCTACGACACCCGCTTCTCCGACCACACCCCCGTGGTCGTCGACTACGCCATCTGACCAGGACGACATGAGCGACTCCCCCGCCCTTCCTCAGGACAACGCCACCCACAGCACGGCCGGCAAGCCCCGGCTCTTCTCCGGCATGCAGCCGAGCGGCGACTCCCTGCACGCCGGCAACTACGTCGGCGCCCTGCTGCAGTGGCGCGAGCTGCAGAACACGCACGACGCGATCTTCTGCGTCGTCGACCTGCACGCGCTCACGGTGCCGCAGGACCCGGCCGAGCTGCGCGACCGGACGCGGCGCACGGCGGCCCAGTACATCGCGGCCGGCATCGACCCGGAGAAGTCGGTGCTCTTCGTGCAGTCTCACGTGCCGGCGCACACCGAGCTCGCGTGGATCCTCAACACCATCGCGGGCTTCGGCGAGGCCAGCCGCATGACGCAGTTCAAGGACAAGGCCGCCAAGCAGGGAACAGAGGCCGCATCCGTCGGCCTGTTCACCTACCCCGTGCTGATGGCGGCCGACATCCTGCTCTACGACACCGCGGTGGTCCCGGTCGGCGACGACCAGCGGCAGCACGTCGAGCTCACGCGCGACCTCGCGCAGCGGTTCAACTCCCGATTCGGCGAGACGTTCCGGATCCCCGAGACGCTCACGCTGGAGGCCGGCGCCCGCATCTACGACCTGCAGAACCCGACCGCCAAGATGAGCAAGTCGACGGAGAGCGACGCCGGCCTGGTGCGTCTCCTCGACGAGCCCAACCGCACCGCGAAGAAGATCCGGTCCGCGGTCACCGACACCGGCCGCGAGATCGTCTACGACCGCGAGAACAAGCCGGGCGTCTCCAACCTGCTGACCATGCTGTCCGCCTTCACCGGCACGCCGATCCCCGCTCTCCAGGACCAGTACGCGGGACGCGGATACGGCGACCTGAAGAAGGACGTCGCGGACGCCGTCGTCTCGGTGTTCGAGCCGATCCGCGCCCGCACGCTCGAGCTGCTCGCGGACCCGGCCGAGCTCGACCGGATGCTCTCGGACGCGGCGGAGCGCGCCGCCGAGCTCGCGGACCGCAAGGTCGCGGCGGTGTACGACCGGGTCGGGCTGCTGCCGCGCCGCTGACATGGGCCCCTTCGAGCTGCGCACCGAGCGACGGGTCCGGCTGCTGCCGTGACGCTCCGCGCGGTGCTCTTCGACCTCGACGACACTCTCTTCGCCCACCGCTCCGCGGTCGAGGCCGCGATCGTCGCGCACCTCAGGACCACGGGGATCGCCGTCGAGGACCCCGAGCTGATCCGCGCCCGCTGGCGGGACATCGAGGAGCACCACTACCACCGGTACCTCGCGGGCGAGCTCACCTACCTAGGGCAGCGCCGCGCCCGTGCCGCCGACCTCATGACGGCGTCGGGCGCCCCGCCGCTCAGCGACGCCGAGGCCGACGAGTGGTGGACCGCGTACCTGCGGGAGTACCGCGACGCGTGGCGGCTGCACGACGACGCGCTCCCCTGCCTCGACGCGCTCACCGCGGCCGGCCAGCGGCTCGGGATCATCACGAACGGCGAGCTCGACTTCCAGACCACGAAGCTCGACGCGATGCTCCTCTCCAGCCGCATGGACGTCGTCGTCGCCTCCGGCGACGTGGGCGTCACGAAGCCCGACCGGCGCATCTTCGAGCTCGCCTGCGAGCGGCTCGGCGTCGCGCCGGGCAAGGCCGCGTACGTGGGCGACCGGCTGCGCACGGATGCCATGGGAGCCGCCGCGGCCGGCCTGACCGGCGTGTGGCTCGACCGGCGGCACGAGCCCCTCGATAGCGCCCGGGCGGCGGAGGCGGAGGCTCTCGGCGTCGTGCGGGTCGAGGGTCTCGACGAGGTTCCGGACGTGCTCCTGCGCCGCTGAGCGCGGACGGGGCGCCCGCCCGGGCACCCGGGAATATTCGACGGGCCCTCGCGTTGCCGTATAACTGAAGCAAGCAACACGTGCTCCGGGGTCGGTGTAATTCCGAACCGGCGGTCAAAGTCCGCGAACCGGCGAGCGCCTTCGGGCGAGCGCCGGCCGATCCGGTGGAATTCCGGAACCGACAGTCACAGTCTGGATGGGAGAAGCACGGGTCGTCGAGGCTGCCCTGCCACGGCGACGACAGCGTCCACCCCCGGAGTCCAGATCACGGACGAGGCGGAATGAGCGACGCGAGCGGCACGGCTCCCCTGGAGCGCGCGATGGCGCGCGCCCTCGAGCTCGGCCTCCGCGGACCCGCCTGGACCCGCAACCCCCAGGTCGGCTGCGTCCTCCTCGGCCCGGACGGCTCGGTGCTCGCCGAGGGCTGGCACCGCGGCGCGGGCACCCCGCACGCAGAGGTCGACGCGCTGTCGAAGCTGCCGGAGGGCGGCGCCCGCGGCGCTACCGCCGTCGTGACGCTCGAGCCCTGCAATCACACGGGCCTCACCGGCCCCTGCAGCGAGGCGCTCATCGCGGCCGGCGTCGCCCGCGTCGTCTACGCCGTGCCCGACCTGTCGCCGCAGGCGGACGGCGGCGCGGAGCGCCTCGCCGCGGCGGGCGTCGAGGTGATCGGCGGAGTGCTGCGCGGCCTCGTCGAGGACGCGCTCGTCGTGTGGCTCACCGCATCCCGGCTCGGCCGACCGTTCGTCACGGCCAAGTGGGCGTCGAGCCTGGACGGCCGCATCGCCGCCGCCGACGGCACCAGCAAGTGGATCACCGGGCCGGACGCCCGCACCGACGTGCACCTGCGCCGCGCCCAGGCGGGTGCGATCCTCGTCGGCACCGGCACGGTCCTCGCCGACGACCCCGCGCTCACCGCCCGCACCGAGGCCGGCGACCTGCTCCCCCACCAGCCGATCGCGGTGGCGCTCGGCGAGCGCCCGATACCGGAGGACGCCGCCGTCCGGCGCCACCCGGGCGGGTTCCGCTCCTTCGACGGACGGGACCTCGGCGCCGTGCTCGCCGCACTCTGGGACGAGGGCGTGCGCCACGTGTTCGTCGAGGGCGGGCCGACGCTCGAGAGCGCGCTGCTGCGCGCGGGCCTCGTCGACGAGGTCCTCGTCTACCTGGCCCCCGTCGTGCTCGGCGGCGGCCGCCTCGCCACGGGTGACCTCGGGATCGGCAGCATCGCCGACGCCCGGCACATGGAGCTCGTCTCCGCCGACACGATCGGCGCGGACGTCCGGATCGTCGCCCGTCCGCGACGCGAGTTCGAGGAGGACTGACATGTTCACCGGAATCATCGAGGAGCTCGGGGAGATCACCGGCTTCGACGGCCTGCCCGACGGCAGCGCCCGCCTCACCGTACGGGCTCCGCTCGCCGTCTCCGACGCTCGCCACGGCGACTCGATCGCCGTCAGCGGCGTCTGCCTCACCGTCGTCGAGCAGGGGCCGGACTGGTTCACCGCCGACGTGATGGGCCAGACCCTCGCCGTGTCCGCCCTCGCCGGCGTGACGGTCGGCACGCGGGTCAACCTCGAGCGCGCCGCCCGCGTGGGCGACCGCCTCGGCGGCCACATCGTGCAGGGGCACGTCGACGGCACGTCGACGCTCCTCGCCCGCAGCGACCAGGAGCACTGGCGCGTCCTGCGCTTCGCGCTCGACCCCGCCCTCGCCCCGCTCGTCGTGGACAAGGGCTCGATCACCGTCGCCGGCGTCTCGCTCACCGTCTCCGCGGTCAGCGAGCCCGGGGATGCGCCGTCCTGGTTCGAGGTGAGTCTCATCCCCGAGACCCTCGTCGCCACCACGCTCGGCTCCCTCGAGCCGGGCGATGTGGTCAACGTCGAGACGGACGTGCTCGCGCGGCACGTCCGCCGTCTGGTCGCATTCGGCGACCGCCTACCGAGCGCAGCAGAAGGAGGCGCGAGATGAGTCTCGCGAGCATTCCCCAGGTCCTCGAGGCCCTGCGGGCCGGTCGTCCCGTCCTCGTGGCGGACGACGAGGGCCGCGAGAACGAGGGCGACGTCATCCTGGCCGCCGAGCTCGTCACCCAGGAGACGATGGCCTGGACCATCCGGCACACTTCCGGGTTCATCTGCGCCCCGATGCCCGCCGAGTACGCCGACCGCCTCGAGCTGCCGGTGATGGTCGCGGTGAGCGAGGACGCCCGGGGCACCAACTACACGGTCACGGTCGACGCCGCCGACCGGCTGTCAACCGGCATCAGCGCCTCCGACCGCGCCCACACTCTGCGCACCCTCGCCGACCCGACCGCGACGCCGTCCCGGCTGATCCGGCCCGGGCACGTGCTGCCGCTGCGCGCCGTCGACGGCGGCGTCCGCGAGCGGCCGGGCCACACCGAGGCGGCCGTCGACCTGATGAAGCTCGCCGGCCTGCAGCCGGTCGCGGCGATCGGCGAGGTCGTCGCCGACGACGGCGAGATGATGCGCCTGCCCGAGCTCATCAAGTTCGGGGAGCGGGAGGGCGTGGTCGTCACGACCATCGCGATCCTCCTCGAGTACCTGCGCTCCAATCCGGGCGAGGCGCGCCGCTGCGAGGCTGCCGTCGCCGAGGACTCCCCGCGCGTGCGCTTCGAGGTGGAGACCACCGTGCCGACCGAGCACGGCCCCTTCCGGATGCGCGCCTACCGCGACGGCCTCACCGGCGCCGACCACGTCGCCATCGTCTCCGGGACGCCGCAGGCGGGCGCGCTCGTCCGCGTGCACTCGGAGTGCCTGACCGGGGAGGCGTTCGGCTCCCTGAAGTGCGAGTGCGGACCCCAGCTCGACGTCGCGCTCGAGGAGATCCAGCGCGAGGGCGGTGTCGTCGTCTACCTGCGCGGCCACGAGGGACGCGGCATCGGCCTCGTCAACAAGCTGCGCGCCTACCGACTGCAGGAGGAGGGCCTCGACACCCTCGACGCGAACCTCGCGCTCGGCCTGCCCGCCGACGCCCGCGACTACGGCGCCGCGAGCGCGATCCTCGCCGACCTCGGTCTCACCGAGGTCCGGCTGCTCACGAACAACCCGGAGAAGGTGCGCCAGCTCGAGGAGCACGGCGTCACCGTCCGGGACCGGGTGCCGCTCGTCGTCGGCGTGACGCCGCAGAACGAGGGCTACCTCGAGACCAAGAGAGACAGGATGGGCCACTCCATCGCCGACGGAGCCATCCTGGCTCCGCTCTCCACCCTGGAAGGACAGCAATGAGCGGAAAAGGCGCGCCCCAGGCGTCGCTGAAGGACATCGACGCGCGCGGCCTGAAGGTCGCGATCGTCGCCGGCACCTGGCACGCGGAGATCGCCGACGGCCTGCGCGCCGGAGCCCGCCGAGCGCTGGAGACGATGGGCGCGACGATCGTCGAGATCGACGCCCCCGGCAGCTTCGAGCTGCCCCTGCTCAGCAAGGCGGCGCTCGACGGCGGGGCGGATGCGGCGGTCGCGCTCGGCGTCATCATCCGCGGCGGCACCCCGCACTTCGACTACGTGGCGGACGCCGCGACGAGCGGACTCACCCAGGTGGCACTGCTGACCGGCAAGCCGGTCGGCTTCGGCGTGCTCACCCTCGACGACGAGCAGCAGGGCCTCGACCGGGCCGGGCTCCCCGGGTCGAAGGAGGACAAGGGCGCCGAGGCGGCGGAGGCCGCCGTCCGCGCGGCCCTCCTCGTGCGGAAGATCCGCTCCTCCTAGAAGTCCCGCTCCTCACGGTCGCCCCCGTCCCTCAACAGGCGCAAATCCCGCCAACAGGCAGAATCGACCGGATTCCGCCTGTTGGCGGGAGAAATGCCTGTTGAGGGACAGGGAACAGCCGGCTCAGGCGGGCTGAGCTCCCGGCCAGCCGACCGCCTCCGCGCCCGCGGCGGCCGCAGCCCGGAGGGCGCCCTCACGGGACGCGCCCCCCGCCAGCGCGGCGGCGAGGGCTCCGCAGAACGCGTCACCGGCTCCCGTGGTGTCCACGACCCGCTCCACGCGGGCGGCGGGGACTGAGAGGTCGCCCCAGCGGGCGCCCTCCCCGCCGAGCGTCGTCAGCAGCGAGGATGCGTCGAGCCCGGCGGCGGCGAGCAGCTCCCCCTCGTGCTCGTTGACGACCACCGGGTCGGCGAGCGCGAGCACATCGGCGGGCAGATCCGCGTAGGGGGCCGCGTTGAGGACGACTCGCGCGCCCGCGGATGCGGCCCGGCGCACCGCCTCCGCGACCACGTCGAGCTGGAGCTCGAGCTGCACGAGCAGCACGTCGCCGGGAGCGAGGGCGGAGAGCGGCGCGAGGTCGTCGACTCCGACACCGGCGTTCGCGCCCGGCGACACGATGATCGTGTTCTCGCCGTCCGCAGCGACGGCGATCGCCGCGTGCCCGGTGCCTCGTTCGGGGTCACGCGTCACCCCGGACGCGTCGATGCCGAGGTCGGCCAGCCGCTCCAGGTAGCCGGCGCCGGACGAGTCGCTGCCGACCCGCCCGATCATCGCGACCGGGGCGCCCGCGCGCGCCGCTGCCACGGCCTGGTTCGCGCCCTTGCCGCCGAAGAGGGTGCGGAGGTCGCCGCCCAGTACGGTCTCGCCCGGCCGCGGATGGCGCTCGACGGTCACCACGGAGTCGACGTTGAGCGAACCGACCACGACGACACGTCCCACGCCCCCATCCTGTCAGCCTCTTCGCAGGAAAGGCGTAAACTCGTTCGGTCCCTCTCCGCCGGACGGGACGCCGTACACGTGAACGAGGACTGAAGATGACGTCGACCGCCGGAACAGTCACCCCCGTCAATCCCCGCTCACGGGTGATCGTCGCGAGCCTCATCGGAACGTCGATCGAGTTCTACGACTTCTACATCTACGCGACGGCCGCGGTGCTCGTGTTCCCCGCGCTGTTCTTCCCGAACGAGAACGCGACGGCCGCCCAGCTGTCCTCGTTCGCGACCTTCGCGCTCGCGTTCTTCGCGCGCCCCGTCGGATCGGTGATCTTCGGCCACTTCGGCGACCGCCACGGGCGCAAGGTCACGCTGGTCGCCTCCCTGCTCGTCATGGGCATCGCGACGTTCCTCATCGGCCTGCTGCCGACCTTCGAGACCTGGGGCCTCTGGGCGCCCGCGATCCTCGCGCTCCTCCGCTTCGGCCAGGGCCTCGGCCTCGGCGGCGAGTGGAGCGGCGCCGCCCTCCTCGCCATCGAGAACGCGCCCCAGAACCGCCGCGCCATCTACGGCACCTTCCCGCAGCTGGGCGCTCCCATCGGCTTCATCATGGCGAACGGCCTGTTCCTCGCCCTCTCGCTCAGCATGGACCCGGAGGCCTTCGCCGCCTGGGGCTGGCGCGTGCCGTTCCTGCTGAGCGCGGTGCTCGTCGTCGTCGGCCTGTACGTCCGCCTCAAGCTCGTCGAGACGCCCGTCTACCAGCAGTCGGTCGACCGCGGCGAGCGCGTGAAGCTGCCGCTCGCGACGGTGTTCCGCCACAGCTGGCGGCCGCTCATCCTCGGCACCTTCGTGATGCTCGCGACCTACGTGCTCTTCTACTTCATGACCACGTTCACCCTCACCTACGGCACCGCTCCGACGGAGCCGGGCGAAGGCGTCAAGGTCGGCCTCGGCTACACCCGCCCCGAGTTCCTCGTGCTGCTGCTCATCGGCGTCGTGTTCTTCGGCCTGCTGACCCCCCTCGCCGGCATCCTCGCGGACCGCTACGGCCGCCGTCGCACGCTGATTGCGACCACCATCCTCATCGCGGTGTTCGGCCTCACCTTCCAATCCTGGTTCGCCGAGGCGCGCGACCCCGCGGTCGTCGCCCTGTTCCTCATCGCCGGGCTCGCGCTCATGGGTCTCACCTTCGGCCCGATGGGCGCCCTGCTGCCCGAGCTGTTCCCCACGAACACGCGATACACGGGATCGGCGATCGCCTACAACGTCGCCAGCATCCTGGGCGCCTCGCTCGCCCCGACGATCGCGCTCAGCCTGTGGTCGGCGGAGGGGAACATCTTTCTCGTCGGCCTCTACCTGACGGGCGCCGCGGTCCTCACCCTCATCGCCCTGATCCTCACCCGCGAGACGCGTGACCGCGACCTCACGGGCGAGCCGGAGCAGGAGCTCGGCAGCGCCGGCTCCCTCGCCCCGTAGGGCTCGGCTCATGCTGAAGGGAGTCGACCCGGTCCTCACCGGCGAGCTGCTGAAGGTGCTCGACGAGATGGGCCACGGCGACACGCTGCTGCTCGTCGACCGCAACTACCCCGCACACGCGAGCGGCAAGCCGGTCATCCACCTGGGCGACATCACGCAGACGCGCGCCGCGGAGGCGATCCTCTCCGTCTTCCCCCTCGACACGTTCGTGGAGCGGCCGCTCGAGCGCATGGAGGTCGACGACGACCCGTCCATCGTCGTCGAGGTCCAGGACGAGGTTCTCGAGGTCGCCCGCGCCGGCCACGAGAAGCCGCTCGAGTACGGCATCGTGCCGCGCCTCGAGTTCTACGAGCGCGCCAAGGGCGTGTACGCGGTGGTGAAGACCCTCGAGAGCCGTCCCTACGGCTGCTTCATCCTGCAGAAGGGCGTCGTCTTCGACTGACGTCGCGCCTCGGGCTGCGTCAACACAGGTTGACAACAGCCCTCGCTGTCAACTAGCGTTGACATTGTGAGCATCGACTCGATCCGCACCCTCGTCGGGAACGCGGACTCCGACGACCCCTACGCCGCGCTGCGGGCGATCGCCGAGCTGCGCCGCGAGCTCGACGCGATCGAGACCGTGACCGTCCGCCGCGCACGCAACGCCGGGCTGTCCTGGCAGATCATCGCGCTCGCGCTCGGGGTCTCCCGGCAGGCGGTTCACAAGAAGTACGGACGAAAATGAGGTCTCGATGAGTTCTTCCGCCGCACGGCCGCGTCTCGGTCGCCGCTCCCGCGCCGACTCCGGTCCGCGCGCCTCCCTGCGCCAGCTCCTCCCCTACCTGTTCGAGCACCGCCCGGTCCTCGTGCTGATCCTCACCCTCAGCGTCCTCGGCGCCGTCGCCTCGCTCGCGCAGCCGCTGCTCGTCAGTCAGGTCATCACGGTCGTCGAGGCCGGCGAGCCGCTCGGCCCGCTCGTCTGGCTGCTCGTCCTGCTCGTCATCGTCGCGGCACTGCTCGACGGCTACGAGCACTACCTGCTCCAGCGCACCGGTGAGGGCGTCGTCCTCAGCTCCCGGCGGCACCTGATCCACCGGATGCTCCACCTGCCGATCCGCGAGTTCGACACCCGCCGCGTCGGCGACCTCGTGTCCCGCGTCGGCTCGGACACCACCCTGCTGCGCGCAGTGCTCACGCAGGGCGCGGTCGAGTCCGTCGGCGGCGCGATCACGTTCGTGGGCGCCCTCATCGCGATGGCGATCCTCGATCCGGTGCTCCTGCTGCTCACCCTGCTCGTCGTCGCGGTGGCCGTCGTCACCGTGGTCGCCCTGTCCGCCCGCATCCGGCCCGCCGTCCAGGAGGGGCAGAAGAAGGTGGGCGACCTCGCGGCCGCGGTGGAGCGCGCAATCAGCGCGATCCGCACCGTCCGCGCCGCCGGTGCCACTGAGCGCGAGGTGGACGCCATCAGCGAGGAGGCCGAGGGCGCCTGGCGGCAGGGCATCAAGGTGGCCCGCATCTCCGCGCTCATCGTGCCGATCGCCGGCATCGCGATGCAGGTGTCGTTCCTCGTCGTCCTCGGCGTCGGCGGCTTCCGCGTCGCGAGCGGCGCGATCACCGTCGCGAGCCTCGTCGCGTTCATCCTCTTCCTGTTCATGATGATCATGCCGCTCGCCCAGTTCTTCGGCGCCGTCAACGCGGTGAACCAGGCGCTCGGCGCGCTGGGGCGCATCCAGGAGGTCCTCGCCCTGCCGACCGAGACCGAGCACGACCGCGACATCGCGCCCCTGGCCGTCGTGGTCGGCGCGGCCAACTCGGCGGTGCGGCCGGATGCGCCGGCCCTCGAGTTCGAGGACGTCCGCTTCGGCTACACCGCCCTCGCCGAGCAGGAGCCGGGGCAGGAGTCCCCGGCCGAGATCGTGCGCCAGCCTGTGCTGCACGGCGTCAGCTTCCGCGTGCCCCGCGGGTCGCGCACCGCGATCGTCGGCCCGTCGGGGGCGGGCAAGAGCACGATCCTCGCCCTCGTCGAGCGGTTCTACGACCCGGACTCCGGCGTCATCCGCCTCGGCGGCATCGACATCCGCGGCCTCGCCCGGGAGAGCCTGCGGGCACAGATCGGCTACGTCGAGCAGGATGCGCCGGTGCTGGCCGGATCCCTGCGGGACAACCTGCTGCTCGCCGCTTCCGATGCCACCGACGAGCAGTGCGCCGAGGTGCTGCACCGGGTGAACCTCGCCGACGTCCTCGACCGTGACCCGGCGGGACTCGACGCTCAGGTGGGCGAGGACGGCATCATGCTGTCCGGCGGGGAGCGCCAGCGGCTCGCGATCGCGCGCACGCTGCTCGCCGCGCCGCCCATCCTGCTGCTCGACGAGTCGACGTCGAGCCTCGACGGAGTGAACGAGCAGCGGATGCGCGAGGCGATCGACGCCGTCGCCGAGGACCGCACCCTCGTGGTCATCGCGCACCGGCTGTCCACGGTGGTCGACTCCGACCAGATCGTCGTGCTCGATCACGGCCGCGTCCTCGGCATCGGCACGCACTCCGAGCTCGTCAGCACCGTGCCGGTCTACCGAGAGCTCGCGAAGCACCAGCTCCTGGTCTAAGTCACGGCCGTCGGCGGCGCGCTCGGCAGGACTTTCTGCAGTAGGCAGGACTTTCGGGGCCTGGATGTCCTGCTCAACGCCGAAAGTCCTGCCGAGCGCCGACCGCGAGCCGGGAACGGCGACCTAGGAGTGCGTGACTTCGATGCCCTCGGATTCGAGCTCGGCGAGCGCGGCTGTGCTCGACTCCGGCGCGACGCCCGCGATCAGGTCGGTGAGGACGCGGACGCGCTTGCCGTCGTGCCGGGCGTCGAGGGCGGACGCCCGCACGCAGTAGTCGGTCGCGATGCCGACGACGTCGACGTCCGTCACCCCGTGCTCCGCGAGGACCTCGGGCAGCGGGACGCCCTCGGGCGTCTCGCCCTCGTAGATCGAGTAGGCCGGCTTGCCCTGCCCCTTGCGGATGTGGACATGCACGTCCTCGGTGTCGAGGTCGGGGTGGTACTCGGCGCCCGGGGTGCCCGCAACGCAGTGCGCGGGCCAGGTGGCCACGAAGTCGGGCGCGTCGTCCGTCGCGAAGTGGCCGCCGTTGTCGTTCGTCCCGTCGTGCCAGTCGCGGGAGGCGAGCACCACGTCGTATTTGCCGGGGTGCTCGTCCAGGTACCGGGAGATGCCTGCCGCGACCGCCGCGCCGCCGTCCACCCCTAGGGCGCCGCCCTCGGTGAAGTCGTTCTGGACGTCGATGATGAACAGCGCCGAGGTCATGCCGGAATCCTAACGGCGGCCCCGACGGCGACCAGGCCGGGCGGTGCGGGATGATCGGAGGATGCGCTCCCGTCCCTTCGCCCAGGTCGACGTCTTCTCCCCCACTCCGCTGCGCGGCAACCCGGTGGCGGTGGTCCTCGAGGGCGAGGGGCTCGCGGACGACGAGATGCAGGCCTTCGCGCGGTGGACCAACCTGTCCGAGACGACGTTCCTGCTGCCGCCGACCGTCCCGGGCGCCGACTACCTGCTGCGCATCTTCACGCCCGGCGGCGAGCTCCCGTTCGCCGGCCACCCCACCCTCGGCAGCTGCCACGCCTGGCTCGAGGCGGGCGGCACCCCGCGCACCGCGGGCGAGGTGGTGCAGGAGTGCGGCATCGGCCTCGTCCGCCTGCGGGTCGAGCACGACGGAATCGCCTTCGAGGCTCCGCCGCTGCGGAAGGGCGGGCCCGCCACCGACGAGGAGCGCGGCGCGGCGCTGCGCGCGCTCCGGGTGGACCCGGCCCGGGTGCGCGACGTGCAATGGGCGGACAACGGGCCCGGCTGGATCGCGGTGCTGCTCGACAGCGCCGACACGGTGCTGGCCCTCGAGCCCGATTTCGCGGCGATGGGGTCGCTCAAGGTGGGCGCCGCCGGACCGCACCCGGAGGGCGGCCCCGCGGACTGGGAGGTGCGCGCCTTCGTGCCCGGCATCGGCGTTCCCGAGGACCCGGTGACCGGCAGCCTCAACGCCGGCCTCGCCCGATGGTTCCTGCAGGAGGGCGTCGCCGCCGGCGCCTACACGGCCCGCCAGGGCACCGCGCTGCTCCGGGACGGCCGGGTCAGCGTGCGTCCCGAGGGCGACAGCATCTGGGTCGGCGGCCCGAGCACCACCGTGGTCCGCGGCACCGTCACGCTGTAGCGCCGGACCGCCAACGGGGGCGACACCGGCAGCGGTCGCCGGATGTCGCTTCGGTTGCCGTCAGTGGTTGGCGAGGTTGTTGCCGCAGTCCCACACGGCGGCGGTCCAGGTGTCGATCGCCTGCTTCGCGTTGTCGCGGACGTCGCCGAGCGCGTAGATCGCGAAGGTGAGCGGCGTGCCGTCGGCGGCGTCGATGGTTCCCGCGAGCGTGTAGCCGGTCTCGATCCAGCCCGTCTTGGCGTGCACCGCCCCGTCGGCCCGGGAGGCGGCGCCCGAGAAGCGGTCGCTGTAGCGCAGCGACCCCGTCTGTCCGGAGATCGGCAGCCCGTCGTACACCGCCCACAGGGCGCCCTCGCGGTTCTGCACCTTGATCAGCAGCGAGGTCAGGTACGAGGGCGGGATGGCGTTGTTGTCGCTCAGCCCTGAGCCGTCGACGATGCGGAGTGCGGAGCTGTCGACCCCGTAGGCGGCGAGTCCGCTCGTGACGCCCGCCTGAAGGGACCCGAACGTGTTCCCCGCCCCCGCCTCGATGGCGGTGACGCGGGCGAGCGCCTCCGCGAGGGCGTTGTCCGACACGAGGAGGCTCTGCTGCACGAGCGTCGACACCGGCTGCGACTCCACCTGACCGAGCACCGGCGCGCCGGCCGGTGCCGTGCCGCGGACCGTGCCGCCCGCGCCGAGTGCGGCAGCGAACGCGTCGCCGGCGCGCTGAACGGGGTCGTCGCTGCGGACCGAGGTGTTCGCGTACGGGTCGCTGCGGTCGCCGTCGACCATGAGCGCGGTGATCTCGGGCATGTAGCCGCCGGTCAGCTCGGAGCGCGCCCAGCTCGGCTCCCAGTCGTCGCCCGCGAAGTAGGAGGCGTCGAGCACGACGGTCGTGATGGGCGTGCCGGCGGTGGCGGGATCCGCGCTCCACGCGGCGCGCACCTGGGCGGCGAGGTCGTCGAGGTGCGCCGCTCCCGGATACGCGGTCGTGCTGCCGGACGGGGTGCGCGAGAGCGTCGGATCCCCGCCGCCGACGAGGACGACCGTTCCGGGCTCCGCGCCGCGCACGACGCGGGTGGCGAGGCGATGGTCGGGGCCGAGGACGGAGAGCGCGGCGGCGCTCGTGAGCACCTTCATCACGCTCGCGGCGCGCGAGGGGATGTCGCCCCCGCGGTCGAACAGCACCTCGCCGGTGACCGCGTTGACGACGCGGCCCTGGAAGCTGCCCAGCCGCCCGTCGGCCGCCTCTGCCGACACCGAGCAGGTGCGGATGGGCGAGGGCGCGGCGGGAGCAGCGGGGACGGGCCGCGCGACCTCCGTCGGCGTGGGGGTGGGCGTCGGAGCGGCGCTCGACGCGGTGGGGGTGGGCGCGGGCACCGGTCGGGGGTCGGCGGCGGCGGCACCGCCGGCGACGGCGCCGCCGAGCGCGGCGGCGTACGCGACAGCGCCCGCGGTGATCGCGGAGACGAGGCGGGTCCGTCGGGTCAGCGGCACCGGGACAGTCTAAGCAGGCGTCTCGCCGGGGTAGGTGAGGCCGATCCGGCGGCGCACGTCGTCGAGGACGTCCATGACGAGCACGCTCTCGGCGGGCGAGAGCCGCGGGCTCGCCGTCTCCCCGACCCGGATGAGCCGCTCCGCCTCGAGCGCCTGGAACTGCATGCCGCGGCCCTCGATGGCGGTCTCGTACCGCTCGACGACCTCGCCGGTGTTGTCGTACACCGTGAAGGACGTGGGCGAGTACCAGACCGCGTCGAGCTCGATGCGGCCGAGCGCGCCGATGACGGCGGCACGATTCGGGCCGCGGGTGTCGAGCGCCGTGTGCAGCACCGACTGCCGGCCGCCGGCGTGCTCGAGGATGATCGCCGTCTGGCGGTCGACTCCGGTCTCGGTGAAGGTGGCGACGGCCGTCACGGAGGTGGGCCCACCCAGCACGTCGACGGCGAAGCTGACCGGGTAGACGCCGAGGTCGAGGAGGGCACCGCCGCCGAGCTCCGGGTTGTTCATCCGGTGCGCGGGGTCCTTGGGGGTGTCCTGGTTGTGGTCGGCGATCACGGTGCGCACATCGCCGAGCGTTCCGGCGTCGAGGATCTCGTGCAGGCGCAGCATGTGCGGCAGGAAACGGGTCCACATCGCCTCGAGCACGAGCAGGTTCTTCTCGGCGGCGAGCGCGACGACCTGCCGTGCCTGTGCGGCGTTCAAGGTGAACGGCTTCTCGACGAGGACGTGCTTGCCCGCCTCGAGGGCCAGCAGCGCGGCCTCGGCGTGGTGCGAGTGCGGCGTCGAGATGTAGACGATGTCGACGTCGGGGTCGGCGACGAGAGCCTCGTAGCTGCCGTGCCGGTTCGGGATGCCGTAGCGCTCCCCGAAGTCGTCCGCGGACTCCTGAGTGCGGCTGCCGACCGCGGCGGCTCGGAGGCCGGCGACCGCGAGGTCCTTCGTGAAGGCTCCGGCGATGCCGCCCGTCGCGAGGATCCCCCAGCCGATCGTCTCCGCCATCGCGCCGTCCCTTCGAGAATCGATTGCCTCCCGAAGACTATCGATCGGCGGATCGCCTCAGCAGTCGGTCCAGCGGGCGGCGGCGCGGGCGAACGAGCTCGGCTCGTCGGGCAGGCCGCCGTGCGTCATGGCGAACGCGATGCACGCGCCGCCGACGTCCTCTCCGGGCCGGTAGAGGGACGTGCGGTGCGGCAGCGACTGCCACCACTTCTGGGCGACGGTCGCGCCGGTGTTGTCGGCACCGCCGGCCAGGTTCCCGTCGCAGCCCTCGCTCGGCGCTCCGTCGCTGCGGGGGGTTCCCTCGTGGCCCCATGCGCTCAGCGGGTCGGTGCTGGGGTCCTCCGCCATCCAGACCAGGCGGTCCTCCAGGCACTCCGACCAGGCGAAGTTCTCGGCGGGTATCGGCTCGAGGCAGTGCTGCGTGCGGATCTCGTTGAAGCGGACCGCGAACGCGCGCAGGTCGGCCGTGGAGGTGCCCGCGATTCCGCCGTCGGCGTAGGTGCGCGCGGGAGCATCGCTTCCGACCGGCTCGGCGCCGGAGGGGCACGATGCCGCATCTGCGGAGACGGCGACGGTCTCGGCGGCCGGAGCGATCGTCGGCATCTGCGCGACGAGTACGGGCAGCGCGGGCACGGCGCCGACGAGGGCGCCCGCGACCACGGCGGCGCCGAACAGCACGGCGATGGCGCCACGTCTCGTTCGCCGCATCGGTCGATGTCCCCCAACAGCGTCGGCCGGCATCCGCCCCCGGACGCTCAGCGCGGCCGCGACCCCCGCGACCTTGTCCCCCAAGCTACGAGGAGAGCACCCCGGAGACAACGGGCGCGGGCGCAATGAGCCGCGTATTGGGGACGCGGGCGGCTCGCCGAAGGTCCGCGAGGTCCGTCATCACGTCATCCAGGTGCGCGAGGACCGCCCCGGCGATGTAGGCCGTGCGTTCGGGCGACGCGGACTCCCCTTCCGCGGCGTGGAAGCTGAGCGCCATCGAGCAGGCGGCGAGCCGCCCCTGGATCGGCCCGTGCGTGAGGGTGGTCAGCTGCCGTCGGATGCGCGACTCCTCCTCCGTCGTCCGCGCGTCGGTGCAGCGGCGCTCATCCTCCACCCGGTCGAGGAGCGCGGCGAGATCCGCGTTGGCCGTGCCGCTGCCCACGGTGATGGAGATCAGGCCCACGGCGAACAGCAGGGTGAGCGGAAGCGCGACGAGCAGCAGCAGCGGGAATGCCTCCGGCCGGTCCCCCTGGAACCCGGCGAGCACCAGTGAACCCGCCGACGCGGCGAGGGCCTGCGGCGCCAGGTCGCGGACGCGGACGGAGCGGCGCAGCCTGCTCGAGCGGCCAGAGACCTCGGAGGTGGCCACCAGCGCGATGGTGGACGTGGTGATGGCCGCCGCCAGCTCGAGGAGCAGGTCGACGTTGCCCGAGCGCGCGGCCAGCGGTCCGAGGGCCAGCGCGACGCCGGTCGCCGCGCCCGTCGCCCAGAGCAGGGGCCGCCGCCGCTCGAAGGCGAGTGCCGCCGCCATCGGCGCAGGGCGCCGTGCGGCGGAGACGGAGCCGAGCCCCGAGTCGGCGGAGAGGGTCTCGACGATGCGGCTCACGTCGTGCGACGCGGTGCCGAGGCGCGACCCGATCTCGGTGAACCGGGTGGGGTCCTGCGCGACGGCCGCGAGCCGCGACCGGATCTCCCGGATGGCGGGCGTCACCGTCGCGTGCAGCGCGGAGACGACGCGATCGCGCACCTGGCGCTGGGTGCGGGCGGCCCGCACCCGCGCGAGCTGCAGATCCTCCTCGGCGTCGGCGAGCGTGGTGAGCAGCAGCCGGCGGTGCGCGAGCTGGGCGAGCACGTAGGCCAGGAGCGGCATCCAGAGGGCCGCGGTGAGCGCCCAGAAGACCACCCGGAACCCGAAGTCGGGATCGCTGCCGTCGAGCAGGGCGGCGGCGCCGCCGGCGAACCCCCGTCCGGCGCCGATGCCCGCCCAGGCCGTGAGCACGAGCCAGACCGGCAGGGTCCGGCCGGTCCGCCGGAGGTGACCCGCGAGCGGAGCGGCGATCAGCGTGACGAGAGCCGTCTGCGCGAGGACGGACAGCAGCACGAGTGCCGGCGAGGAGAACGGGACGCTCACCTCCTGCAGCACGACAAGCGCTGCGGCGGGCGGAATGGTCAGGAGCCGCGCGGTCTGGCCGAAGCCCCAGTGGCTGCCGAGGGCCTCCCGGAATCCGAGCGTCCGCTGCTCCCGCTCAGCGGACGCCGACACGGCCCTGCTGCCAGAGGCGGACCGCGTCGATGCGCGGGTTCGACTGCTCGGTGACCTCGAGCCCGAGCGCCGCGTAGAGGCGCGTGAGCATCGTCTCGGCGGCGCGCACGGTCGTGCCGCGGTGCTCGGCGACCGCCCGGGTGGACGCGCCGGCGGCGAGCATGCGCAGCACCTCGGCCTGCCCCTGCGTGAGGAGCACGGTCGGGGTGTCCTCCGCCGCTGCCGTGCCGTCCGGGACGGGATCACCCGAGATCGAGCGCCGCACAGCGTCGCCGAGGTCCTCGACCCGCCGGAGGGTGGACTTCACGAGGTAGACGGCGCCCGCGGGGATGTCACCGGGAGCGTCCACGGCGAGCTCCGGCGACCGGTGCGCGGTGAGGACGACGAGCCCCATCCACGGATAGTCGGCGGCCGCACGAGCGAGCAGCGGGGCCGCGGACACCCCGCCCCCGAAGTCGAGGTCGCTGATGAGGGCGTGCGGCTCCTCCGCCACGACCAGCTCCCACGCCTGCTCGACCGTCGCCGCGGTGTGCACGCTGAATCCCTGTGCCTCGAGTCCGCCGGCGACGAGGGACACGGTGAACGGATCGTCGTCGGCCACGACGACCCGGATGGAGCCGGCCGTCACAGCAGGACCCTCCTCCGCGAGCGCAGCTCGCCCAGCAGACCGAGCAGCTCCGCCTCGGCGAACGGCTTCCGGAGGAATCGGACCGCCGCGTCCGCCGGGCGGCTCTCGTTCCCGGCGCTCGGATCGAAGCCGCTGGTCAGGATGACGGGGAGCTCGGGCCGTTCCGAGCGGATCCGGTCGAGCGTGTTCGCCCCTCCGAGCACGGGCATCATCAGGTCGATCACGACCGCCGCCACGGGGTCGCCGCTCGCCTCGCACCGCTCGAGGAGCTCGAGCCCCGCGCGGCCGTCGGCCGCCTCGACCGTGCGATAGCCGTGGGTCTCGAGCACCCGGCGAACGGCGTCGCGGACCGGCTCCTCGTCGTCGACGACGAGGACCAGAAGCCCCGCTCCCGCCGGCGCCTCCTGCGGAGTGGGACGGATCCCCTCGCCGGAGTCCGCCGGGGCGTCCGCCGCGGGCAGCCACAGCGTGAACCGCGAGCCGCGGCCCGGGGCGCTCACGACGTCGATTCCGCCGTCGTGACGCCGGGCTATGGCGAGGGACGTGGGGAGGCCCAGTCCAGTCCCCCGTCCCGGTCCCTTCGTCGAGTAGAACGGCTCGAAGATGCGCCCGCAGACCTCGGCGTCCATCCCGTGGCCCGTGTCCTCGACGGTGAAGCCCACCCGGCCCCGCCCGCCGTCCACCGGCGCGGCGCCGATGGTCAGCGCTCCACCGCCCGGCATCGCGTCGACCGCGTTCGTCACCAGGTTGACGAGGACCTGCATCAGCTGGGTGCGATCGGCGGTGACGCGCAGTGGGCGGCTCGGCGCGAGGAACTCGACGTCGATGCTCCTCGGCGCGGTCTTCCGGCAGAAGTCGGCGAGCTCGGCGAGCAGGCTGTCGACGTCGAGGACGCGACGCTCGGCCTCCTCGCCGCGCGCGAACAGCAGCACCTGCCGGATGAGGTCGGCACCGCGGCGCGCGCCGGCCTCGATGGACCCGAGCAGCTCGACCTCCTGCGGATCGCGGACGCTGTCCCCGAGCAGCTGGGCCGAGAGGAGGACCGGCGTCAGAACGTTGTTGAGGTCGTGGGCGATGCCGCCGGCGAGCACCCCCAGGCTCTCCATCCGCTGGGCCCGGTAGCGCTCCTGCTCGGCGTGCCGCATCTCGGTGATGTCCGACTCGACGGCGAAGACGGCGCTCACGTGCCCGTCCTCCGCGCTCGTGAGCTGCCAGCGGCAGTCGACGAGGATCGTGCGCCCGTCCCGCGTGCGCATCGCGAGCTCGCCGCTCCAGTGCCCGGTCCGGAGGGTCGTCTCCATCGCGGCGTCGTACGCGCTGCGGTCCGCCGCGACGAGGCCGCACACCGTCCGTCCGACCATGCTCTCGGCAGCCCACCCGTACACGCGCTCGGCGCCGGCGTTCCAGTAGAGGATTTCGCCCTCGAGCGTGCGCACGTGCATCGCGTCCCGGGCCGCATCGAGCAGCGCCGCCTGGGCGCGGAGCCGGCCGGCGGACTCCTCGAGGCGTTCCACGTTCCGCTGGTCGTCGGTCACGTCCTGCACGTGGAAGCCGATGCCCTCGCCCACCGGATACGCGGTGACGAGGAACCACATCGCGATCGGCGCGAAGTAGCCCCGCACCGAGGCCACGACCCGGTCCTCCATCGCCCGGCGGTACGCGATGCCGAACGCCGTGCCCTCGATCTCGGGGAAGAGCTCCCAGAGCACGCCGCCGAGGAGCACCGCGCCCGGGCGCTGCAGATAGCGCTGCGCGCTCTCGTTGATGTAGGTGAAGCGCCAGTCCGGGCCGAGGAAGGCCATGCCCGTCGGCATCTGGTCGAGACGGGAGCGGACGTGCTCCTCCAGGATGTCCCGGCTCGAGGCCTGCGCGAGGATCGGCGTGACGTCGTGCACCGCGCCGGCGGCTCCCGTCACCTCGCCGTCCTCGTCCCGGACCGCCTCGCCGACGTAGCGGACCTGCCGCTCCCGTCCGGTGGGACCGCCGAGGGCGGTCGTGAAGTCGAACGGCTCGCCCGTGCTCAGGCAGTGCTCGAGGGACAGCCGCAGCACGGACCGCTGCGGTTCGGGAAGGAGCGCGAGCGTCTCGGACAGGACGGCCGCGGACTCGTCACCCTCGCCGAAGACCGTCGTGAACGACCCGGAGGTGCGGAAGATCCCGGAGTCCGCGTCATAGGACCACGCTGCGGCGCCGAGCAGGCGCGCTGCGCGTGCGGCCAGCTCGGCGGCGGGCGCGGCGGAGAGCTGCGCCGCCTTCACCCCTGGCCTCCGATGAGGCCGGCATCGGCGAGCAGCGCGTCGAGGGCGCCGAGGTCGATCGGCTTGCTCGCGTAGCGCATGTCGGGGCACTGGGTGCGGCACGGGACGTCCGCCTGGCCGGTGAGCATCACGACCGGCAGGTCCGGGGCGGTCGTGCGCAGCCACTCGCAGCGGTCCTCGAGAGCCGGCCCTGGCATCCCGGCGTCCATGAGGCACAGCGAGTACCGCCGGGACCCGAGGAGCCGGAGCATGGCGTCGCCGTCGGCCGCCTCCTCCACGGCGAATCCGCGCCGCTCGAGAGCGGTGCGGAGGACCATGCGCAGGAGCAGATCGTCGTCGGCGATGAGCACCGCGTCCATGACCGTTCCCCCTCTGCTGTACCCCGACCACCGACGGATGCGAGGACAGGAAAAGGTAACCCGAGCGTGCGCACGGGTTCCGCCGCCGCGCGGTTCACCGCCATGTTCGCTATCCGAACCCGCACACCCGGGGCCCGCTTGCTGTCCCCCGGTGCGCAACGGAGTATCGCCGGAGCGGCCGCTTCGATAGCCGCACGTCGAGCCGCATGCCGGGAGGGGGATCATGTCGAGCGTTCCGCGGGCGCCCCTGGCCGCTCTGCTCGCCCCCGCGCTCGCGCCGTGGCGCTCACGGGGGCGGAGGACGCGGTCGGCACTGCCCCGCCCGGTCGACGGCACGTCGGCCTTCGCGTCCGGTCCCGACCCGGATCGCGTGCTCCTGCTCGGCAGCGGCCCGGCGGTCGGCTTCGGAGTCCGGAGCCTCGACCTGGCTCTCGCCGGGCAGCTCGCCCGTGCGCTCTCCGGGCTCACCGGCCGAGGCGCGGACGTCGACCTCCTGGCCCGCACGAGCCTTCCCGTCGCGGCCGTCGGACGCACCCTCGCCGACGTGCGGCTCTGGCGCTACGACGCGGTCGTCGTCACCGTCGGCTATGAGGACGTCCTGCGACTCGTGCCCCTCGCCGACTGGGAGGAGCTGATGAGCTCGCTGCTCCGCCTGCTCGTCGCGAGCACCGCGTCCGGAACGCGGGTCGTGGTGGCCGGCGTGCACCCGGTCTCCGCGCTGAAGGGCGTCGACGGCCCTTTCGGCCGGCTCGTCGACGTGCACGGCCGTCGGATGAACCGCGTCACGCGCCTCCTCTGCCTGCAGTACGCGCGGACCTCCTACGTCGAGCTCCCTGACCCCGCCCTGCCGTCGCCGGACCGCAACGGCGGCTGTCCCGAGATGTACGAGGAATGGGCCCGCGTCCTCGCCCCTTCCGTTGCGGAGGCACTGCCGGGCGTGGCGCCGGCGGACCACGCGACCAGCGCGCGCCGGCTGCGCGACCGACCGGATGAGGAGGGCGCCCGCCAGCGCGCCGTCGACCGGATCCGCGCCGCAGGCCTGTCCGACGACCCGGCCCTGCAGCGCATCACCGCTCTCGCGCGAACGCTGCTCGGCACCTCGTATGCCGCCATCACGGTCATCGACCGGAACGTCCAGTGGCAGCTGGCTCAGGACGGCGCCGGCCGGCGAGGCGAGATCGACCGCGCGCTGTCCTTCTGCGCACGCACGATCGGCAGCTCGGGGGCCCTGATCGTGCCGGACGCGCTGCTCGATCCCCGCTTCGCCGGCTTCCCCCACCTGGAGCAGGGCGCCCGCTTCTACGCCGGCTTCCCGGTGGAGTCACCGGACGGCTACCGCATCGGCGCGCTCTGCGTGCTCGACGACGCCGCCCGGCCGGCCGACCCGGAGACGGCACGCGTCCTGCGCGACCTGGCGAAGCTCGTCCAGCGGGAGCTGGCCCGCGTTGCCGCTGTCGAGCGAGAGACCGTCCCGGCCTGACGCGGGCCTCCCTTCCGTCTCCCGCGGGTAGGATCGGGAGGCTCCGGTGGCCCTTCTTCCGTCCCGCGAGCGTTCCCTCGCGCGCAAGGATGCGCCGGTCCTGCCCCTCTCCCGGAGCTTCCGCATGCCTCCCGTCACGCCCGCCGCCGACCTTGCCCGCCCGTCCGTCCTGGGCGCGCTGCGCAGTCCCCGCGTCCTCACCCGGGAAGTGCTCGCCGGACTCGTCGTCGCGCTGGCCCTCATCCCCGAAGCGATCTCGTTCTCGATCATCGCGGGCGTCGATCCCCAGGTCGGGCTGTTCTCGTCGTTCATCATGGCCGTCTCGATCGCGGTGCTCGGAGGGCGCCCGGCCATGATCTCGGCGGCGACGGGCGCGGTCGCGCTCGTCATCGCCCCGGTCGCCCGGGACTACGGGCTCGACTACTTCTTCGCGACCGTGATCCTCGCCGGCATCCTGCAGGTCGCGCTCGCCATGCTCGGAGTGGCTCGCCTCATGCGGTTCATCCCGCGCAGCGTGATGGTCGGCTTCGTGAACTCGCTCGCCATCCTGATCTTCCTCGCCCAGCTGCCTCACCTGGTCGGCGTCCCGTGGCTCGTCTATCCGCTCACCGCGGCGGGGATCCTCATCCTGGTCCTCCTGCCGAGGGTGACCCGCGTCGTGCCCGCCCCGCTGGTCGCGATCGTGCTGCTCACCACGCTGACGGTGAGCGCCTCGATCGCGGTTCCCACCGTCGGCGATCAGGGCGAGCTGCCGAGCAGCCTGCCGGAGTTCTTCCTCCCGCAGGTGCCGCTGACCTGGGACACGGTCGCGAAGATCGGCCCGTACGCGCTCGCGATGGCGCTGGTCGGACTGCTCGAGTCGCTGATGACCGCGAAGCTCGTCGACGACAACACCGACACCCCCTCCCGGAAGACGCGGGAGGCGTGGGGCCAGGGCGTCTCCAACGTCCTGTCCGGCCTGTTCGGCGGCATGGGCGGCTGCGCGATGATCGGCCAGACGATGATCAACGTGAAGGCGTCCGGCGCGCGCACGCGCATCTCGACCTTCCTCGCAGGGGTGTTCCTACTGATCCTGGTCGTGGTGCTCGGGGACGTGGTGGGGATCATCCCGATGGCGGCGCTCGTCGCCGTCATGATCATGGTCTCGGTCGGCACCTTCGACTGGCACAGCGTGCGCTGGTCGACGCTCCGTCGCATGCCGAAGAGCGAGACGACGGTGCTCGTGGTGACGGTGGCTGTCGTCGTCGCCACCAACAACCTGGCGGTCGGCGTGATCGCCGGCGTGCTGACCGCGATGGTGGCGTTCGTACGGCGTGTGGCGCACTTCGCGACCGTCGCGCGGAGCCTGCGCACCGAGGACGGTGAGCCCGTCGCGCACTACACGGTGGACGGGGAGCTGTTCTTCGCCTCAAGCAACGACCTGACCACCCAGTTCTCCTATTCGGAGGACCCGGAGCGCGTCGTGATCGACATGAGCCGCTCGCACATCTGGGACGCCTCGACCGTCGCCGCCCTCGACGCGATCACCTGGAAGTACGCCCAGCACGGCAAGCGCGCCGAGATCACCGGGCTCAATGAGGCGAGCACCCGCATGCACGAGCGCCTCGCGGGCCGGCTCGGCGGCGCCGCCTGACCCTTCCGACCACCCCGGTGATCGAGGAGCCCGCGAAGCGGGCGTCGCCTGCGGCGGCTCCTCGATCCCGAGGTTGAGCGATCACTCCCTCGAGGATCGACCGCCCCGACGGGACGGGCTCACCGGGGCCGCCGCGCGCTGCGCCGCCTCGAGCTCCTCCGCCTCCGCGCCGCCCACCGCCTCGCCTCGGGCGACCATCCCGGCCGTGTCGGACAGCGGGATCTGCTTGAGGAACAGGGCCAGCACCAGCGAGATCGCGAGGAACGGGATCAGGTACCAGAACACCGGGGCGAGCGCGTAGGCGTACGCGGCGACGATCCCGTCACGGACTCCGTTCGGCAGCGCGTTCAGGGTCTCGGGGTCGAGGGTGGCCGCCGAGCCGCTGGCGTCGGCCGCGGAGGCACCCGCCGAGCGGAACACCTGGGTGAGGTTCTCGGTGAGCCGGTTCGTGAAGATCGTCCCGAAGATCGCCACGCCGAGGGACGCGCCCACCTCCCGGAAGTAGTTGTTGGTGCTGGTCGCGGTTCCGATCTCGGCGGCGGGCACCGAGTTCTGCACGACGAGGACGACGACCTGCATGATCAGGCCGAGGCCGGCTCCGAACAGGAACAGGTAGACGCAGATCAGCCACAGCGGGGTGTCGGCAGCGAGCGTGGTCATGGCGACCATCGCGATGATCGTGACGATGAGGCCGACGATCGGGTAGATCTTGTACTTCCCGGTGCGAGAGATCGCGATGCCGGACCAGATGGACGTGCCCATGAGGCCCGCCATCATCGGCAGCATCAGCAGACCGGAGACGGCCGCCGAGGTTCCGGACGACATCTGCAGGAACGTCGGCACGAAGCCGATCGCGGCGAACATGCCGAGGCCGAGCGTGAGTCCGATCGCGGTCGCGTTGACGAAGATCGGGTTCTTGAACAGCGAGAGCGGGATGATCGGGTCCTGCGCTCGCGCCTCCGTCCACACGAACAGGCCCGCGGCGAGCACGAGGCCCGCGCCCCAGAGCCAGGTCTCCGGAGCGTCCCAGCCGTGCCCGGTGTCCCCGCCGAAGTCGCTGAAGAAGATGAGGCAGGTGGTCGCGATGGAGAGCAGCACGACACCCCGGACGTCGATCGGCTTCGACGCGCGCTTGCCGGGCAGCGTGAGGGTGAACCAGGCGATGGCGAACGCGGCGATCCCGATCGGGATGTTGATGTAGAACGCCCACTGCCAGGTGAGGTGGTCGACGAAGTAGCCGCCGAGCAGCGGTCCGGCGACCGCGGACAGGCCGAAGATCCCGCCGAGCGGGCCCAGGTACTTGCCGCGCTCGGAGGCGGGGACGATGTCGGCGATGATCGCCTGCGAGAGGATCATCAGCCCGCCGCCGCCGAGGCCCTGCAGGGCCCGGAACACGACGAAGCTCCAGAAGTCGCCGGCGAAGGCGCAGCCGACGGACGCGAGGGTGAACAGCGCGATCGCGATGAGGAACAGGTGCCGGCGGCCGAGCACGTCGCCGAACTTGCCGTACACCGGCATGACGATCGTGGTGGCGAGCAGATAGGCGGTGGTGATCCAGGCCTGGTGCTCCACGCCGCCCAGTTGGCCCACGATGGTCGGCATCGCCGTGGACACGATGGTCTGGTCGAGGCTCGACAGCAGCATGCCCGCGATCAGGGCGCTGAAGATGATCCAGATCCTGCGCCGGGTGAGCAGGAGGGGGGCGTCCTCGGCGGGGCGCGTCGCGGAAGCGGTCACGGGGACCTTTCTGTTCAGGGAGGTGCTGGTCAGGACGCGAGGAGGGCGCGGGATACGGCGAGCGCCTCGTCCAGCAGGTCCTCCATCGAGCGGGTGTTGCCGGGCGCTACGAAGAGCTCCCAGCAGGAGCGCATCATCGCCTCGTGCAGCAGCACGGCGAGCTGCGCACGGCGGTCGCCGGGGGCCAGCCCCTCCCTCGCCTCCACGAGGGCGATGAGCTTGCGCTCGCGCTCGCCGCCGCTGCGGATCATCCGCTGCATGAGCTGCGGCTCGCGGGAGACGGCCGCGACGAAGGCGCCCGCCTGCTCGGGACTGACGCGGATGAGCCTGATGTGCTGACGGGTCATCGCGACGAGGGCGTCGAGGAGATCCGACGGCGCCGGCGCGGCACCAGGACCCGGCGCCGAGGCGAGGAAGCGCTCCACCGCCTCAGGATCGAGGGCGTCCTCGGGGTAGCCGATGATCGCGTCGTCCTTCGACGGGAAGTAGTTGAAGAACGTGCGGCGCGAGATGCCGACCTGCTCGCAGACCTGCTCGATCGTGAATCCGTGCAGGCCGTGCTCGGCGGTCAGGCGGCGGGCGGCCTCGCTGATGCGGAGGGTCGTCTCCTGCCGGCGCTTCTCGCGGAGTCCGGTTGCACTTTCGGCCACAGAGTGCAGTCTTGCACTGTGTCGCGCAGAGTGCAACGGCGCGTCAGGTGCCCCAGACCGCCCGGGCGCCGGAGTCGCCCACGAGGACCACCATCGCGAGCGCGCCGATCGAGACCCCGATGGAGACCACCGCAAGCACCGCGGTCAGCACGACGACCGTGCTGCGGGACAGCCGCAGTCGATCTCGCCAGCGGAACCAGGCGTAGGCGGCTGCGGACACGGCGAGCAGTCCCACCGCCCAGAACGTCATCGTCTCGCCGAGGGCGGCGTGCCGATCCACCGCCGGGATCGGGCCGACCTGCGCCCGCAGGTCCCGGCCCGCGAGCACCGTGACCGGCGTCGCGACGGCGAGCGCGAGTCCGAGGAGGGGCGTGACCGCGCCGAGCCGCCGCCGGGCCGCCGGCCAGAGGACGTGGAGCACGACCGCGATCGCGGTGAGGGGCACGAGCGCGATCACCGAGTGCACGAGGAGGGGGTGCAGTGGTAAGCCGTTCACCGAGAAGTCCATGGACAGAGCACGTCGGCGCCCCCGGCTCCGGTTCACTGAACCTGCGGCCGCCCCGGCTCGTGCTCTCCCGGGAAGGAGGGGCATGGATTCCGACGAGACCCGGCTGCTTCGTGCCCTCCGAGACGAGTACGCCGGGCCGCTGTGGCGCTACGTCGTCTCCCTGACCGGCGACCGGGCTCTGGCGGAGGACGTGGTGCAGGAGACCCTGCTGCGAGCGTGGCGGCGCCCCTCGGTGCTGGACCAGTCCGCGTCGTCGGCCCGGGTCTGGCTCTTCACCGTCGCGCGCAATCTCGTGATCGACGACCGCCGGAGCGCGCGGCACCGCCACGAGCTGGCGGTCGAGACGCTGCCGGAGAAGCCCGACGCCGACCGCATCGACGCCATGCTCGACTCCTGGCTGATCGCCGACGCGCTCGCCGCACTGTCGCCGGAGCACCGGGCGGTCGTCGCGCACGTCTACTACGGCGGGCGGTCGATCGCCGAGACGGCGGCCGAGCTCGGCATCCCGGCCGGCACGGTGAAGTCGCGGCTGCACTACGGGCTTCGTGCGCTGCGCCTCGCCCTCGAGGAGAAGGGGGTGACGGGATGACTGCGGAGCGCGACCCGTACGAGGACTGGGACGCGGCCTACGTCCTCGGTGCGCTCTCGTCGGCCGAACGGCGCGAGTACGAGACGCACCTGCGCGGCTGCGAGCGGTGCGCGGCCGCGGTGGCCGAGCTCGCCGCCGTGCCTCCGCTCCTCGCCCGGGTGCCGGCCGACGAGGCGCTCGCGCTGCTCGCCGAGGACCGTCCCGCGACCGAACCGGCCCCCGATCCGCTGCCGGGGCTGCTCGCCGCGGTGCGGACCGGCCGGCGCCGGCGGCGCTGGTGGGCCGGGATCGGCGCCGCCGTCGCCGCGGCCGTCGCCGCGCTCCTCCTCGTCCTCTCCGGCGCACTGCGCCCCGCTTTCGAGCCGGTCGGCGTGTCCCTCGAGGCCGCCGGCGAGTCGAGTCCGCTGTCGGCCGACGTGGAGCTCGTCGCGGAGGACTGGGGCACGCGGGTCGAGATGACCTGCTCGTACCGCGGGAGCGGCCCGTACGGCAGCCCGCCGCCGTGGCGGTATGCGCTCACCGTCACATCGAAGGACGGGGAGGAGACGGTCGTCTCCAGCTGGGAGGCCGGGCCCGGCGAGACCGTGCACACGACGGGCACGGTTGACCTCCCCATCGACGACATCACCTCGATCGCGGTGCGGTCCACGCGCACGGGAGACGTGCTGCTGAGTGCGCGAGTGGCGAATTCCTCGGCCGGGTGAACCTGCGGGGCCCCTCCGTCGTGCCTCTCTCCGTCCCCGCGCGCGCGGGGGAACGGAGGCCTCGCATGAACACCCGAATGCCCCGGCTCGCGGTCGCCCTCGCGGCGGCGGCCCTCGTCCTCGCCGGATGCGCCGGCTCGACGACCGACTCCGGCGGCTCCCCGGACGCCGGAGCCGGCACCACCTCGGAGAGTCCGGCGCCCAGCGAGTCGGCGCCCGCGGAGTCGCCCGACGCGGGTTCCCCGGACCTCATGGTCGCCTCCTCCTCGCTCGGCGACAATCGTGGTCGATGGGAAGGGAATGACCGTCTACTCCTTCGACAACGACACGGCAGGCTCGGGCACCAGCTCCTGCTCGGGTCAGTGCCTGGTCAACTGGCCGCCCGTGCCCCCGAGCGCCGATCCGCCGGCCGTCGAGGGCGTGACGGGCGAGGTGGGCACCATCACGGCGACGGACGGCAGCACGCAGCTCACCCTGAACGGGCTGCCGCTCTACTACTTCAAGGGCGACTCCGCGCCCGGGGACGTGAACGGGCAGGCGGTGCAGGACGTCTGGTGGGTGGTCTCGCCGAGCGGCGAGGCGATCCGCTGACGGCGCGCGCCGGGCGTCCCTCCCGGCGTCCGGCGCGTATGCCGCACCGCGCATCTCCCCGATCGCACCACGAGAATATGCATATGCAACAGGCTTGATCGTCGAGATAACCGGGTCTAACGTAAGCAGATCGCCCGGCAAGGGACCTCCGCCGAGCACGAAAGGCGCCTCAGATGACGACAACGACTCCGACCGACAGCGGCTCTTCGCGGCACAAGGCTCCCGCATGCCCGCACTGCTCCGCTCCGCTCTCGCTCCAAGAGGACGGGGCCAGCCACTACTGGTCGTGTCGCTCCTGCAACCTCGTCTTCCTGGCGTAACCCACTCGTCCCGGGCATGACCGCGTCCGGCGGTCCCGCTCAGCAGGCACTCGGCCCTCTTCAGCAGGCACTTCTTTCCTTCAGCAGGCACCCGGCCCTCTTCAGCAGGCACTTTTCTCCTTCAGCAGGCACTGAAGGCTCTCGAGTGCCTGCTGAAGGGGTCCGGCTCCTGCTGAACCGATCCGTTAGCAGCGCGGCGCGACGGCGCACGGGCGGCTTCGCCGATCCGAGCCCGCCCTCCCCAGACCCAGCGCAGCGTCACTTCACGGCGCCGCCGGTCACTCCGGAGGCGATGTACTTCTGTGCGATCACGAGCAGCACGGCCGCCGGGATGCTCGCGAGCGTGGCGGTCGCCATGAGGGCCGCCCAGCTCTGCGTGTGCGCGCCGACGAAGACGTACATGCTGAGCGTGATCGGCACGACGGTCGACCCGTTGGTGAGCGTGAGCGCGAACAGGAAGTCGCTCCACGCGAACAGGAACGAGAAGACGGCGGCGGTCACGAGTGCGTTGCGGCTGAGCGGCAGCACGACCGACAGGAACACCCGCACCTCGCCGGCCCCGTCGATCCGCGCCGCCTCGAGCAGCGAGTGCGGGATGTTCTGCATGAAGGCACGGATGAGCAGGATGCAGAACGGGATGCCGTGCGAGGCGTCCGCGAGGATCAGCCCGGGGATCGTGTTGAGGAGCCCCGCCGAGTTGTAGAGCGGGTACAGGCCGTTCGCGATGACGATGCCGGGGATCATCTGCGTGATGAGCAGCAGGACGATGAACACGGCGACGCTGCGGCCGCCGATGTTCGTCCGCGACAGCCCGTAGGCGGCGGGCGCCGCGATGGCGAGGCACACGATCACCGCCCCGATCGAGATGAGCAGGCTGGTCGCGAGGTTGCCGAGCTGCGAGTCGATGGCGCGCTGGTACCCCTCCAGGCTGAGGTCGAACGGGAACCACTCGGTCTCGAGGAGGTTCTCACTGCCCTGCAGCGACGTGTTGAGCATCCAGTAGACGGGGAACAGCAGCAGGGCGACGATCACGATCCCGATCGCCGTGCGGGAGTAGTTCGCTAGTGCGTGGGGCATGGTCCTCATCCCGCCAGGTCGCTCGCCCGCTTGTTCGCCCGCAGCTGGAAGGCCGCGACGATCAGCGAGACGATGATGAGAATGTTGCTGAGCGCGGCGCCGCGCCCGAACTCGAAGTTGACGAACGACAGGTGGTACGCGCGGGAGGCGTACGTCTCGGTCGCGTTCGCCGGCCCGCCGCCGGTGAGGGCGAGGATGATGTCGAGCACCCGGATCGTGTAGATGAAGCCGAGCATCAGCACGACGACGACGACGGGCCGCAGCAGCGGCCACGTGATGCTCGCGAACGAGCGCCACCCGGTGGCGCCGTCGAGCGACGCCGCCTCGTAGTAGTCCTTCGGGATCTCCTGCAGCCCGCCGTAGATGATGACCATCACGAACGGGATGCCGACCCAGATGTTGACGATGATGATCGAGTAGAGCGCGATATCCGGGTTCGTCAGCCAGGAGACACCGGACAGCCCGAGCCCCTCCAGCACGACGTTGAGGATGCCGGTCTCGCCCTCCATCATCCGCCGCCACACGGCCGAGGAGATGATGAGCGGCAGCAGCCACGGCAGCAGGAGCAGTGCGCGGAGCACCTTGTTGAGCGGGAAGTACCGGTTGAAGAACAGCGCCAGTCCGAGCCCGATGAGGAAGGTGACCGTCAGCGACACGATCGTGAAGATCGCGGTGTTGGCGGTCAGCTTGGCGAACAGTCCGGAGCCGACGACCGCCACGTAGTTGTCGAAGCCCACCCACGGCGCCTCGCCCGTGAAGAAGGTCGCGGTGGTGAAGTCCTGGAAGCTCATCGTCAGGTTGCTGACGATCGGGTACCCGAAGAACACCAGCAGGTAGACGGCCGCGGGCAGGATGAAGGCCCACGTCACGATCGCCGACCGGGTGCGCGGCCGCATTCCGCGCCGGCCGCCCTGCGTCTCGAGGGGCGGACGCGGGGCGTCCCCCGCCGCGCCGGGAGCGCGGCGGGGAACGCCGGTGCGGTCACCCGTGAGTGACGAGTTGGTCATGATCGCCGGATCACTCCGCGCTCACGGCCGCCTGGGCGGACTCCATGGCGGTCTGCGGGTCGGCCTGACCCGTGATGACGGACTGGAGCGCGACCGAGATCTGCTCGTTGACGATCGGCCACTTGGTGCCGGAGTCACCCGTGAGCGGGTACGCCGTGGAGACCGTCTGGACGATCGACTCCATCTCGGGCTGCTCCTCGATCAGCTGCTGCGCGACCTCCTCGTTGCTCGGGACCGTGTTGTTCGTGAGCGCGGTCTCGAGCTGGGTCTCGGGGCTGTTGAGGCACTCGACGATGTGCGCGGCGCGGCGCTCGCGCTCGTCGTCGGTGACGGGCACGGTCCACAGCTCGCCGCCGAGCGGCGCAACGACGTCGTCGCCGGCGTTCGGCACCGGGATCGGCACGCTCGCCCACTCGAGGCCCTCGGTCTCGTTGAGGCTCGGGATCTGCCACGGACCGTTGATCATCATCGCGGCCCGCCCGGCCGCGAACTGGTCCTTCGCGTCGGCCTGGGTGTAGTTGACGACGTCCGTCGTGACGTAGCCCTTCAGCGCGAGACCGGTGTAGAACTCGAGGGCCTCGACCGCCTCCGGAGCGTCGAGCTCGAGCTGCGACCCGCCGTTCGACCAGAGGAAGGGGATGAAGGTCCAGGTACCCTCTGTTCCCGCCTGGCCCGCGTACACGAAGCCGTAGCGGTCGGGGGTGGTGAGCGCCGCGGCCGCGGCCTCGAGCTCGGCCCACGTGGTCGGCGGCTGGATGCCCGCCTCCGCCAGCATCGCCTCGTTGTAGAAGAGGACGAGGCTGTTGACGTTGGGGGCGAGACCGTAGAGCTCGTCCTCGTACTTGCCGACGTTGAGCACCGACTCGTAGTAGGCGCTCGTGTCGATGTCGAGCTCGGTGAGCGGCCGGAGGGCCCCGGTCTCCGCGAACTGCGGGAGATCGGGGTTGTTGACCATCAGGATGTCCGGCAGGTCCTTGCTCTGGATCGCCTGCAGCACCTGCTGGTTGTACTGGTTCGACGGCACGCTGCGGTGCTCGACCGTGGCGTTCACCTCGGCGGCGCACGCGTTGAGCCGGTCGCCCATGTTCGTGTGGCTGGGCTCGTCGGTGTAGTAGTCGAAGGCGGTGAGGGTGAGCTCCTCGTCCTCGGAGGCTCCGGCGCCTCCTCCGCCGCCGCTCGCGCAGGCGGACAGGAGGACGATGGGGAGAGCGGCGGCCGCTGCCAGCGCGCTGAGCCTCTTCCTGCGGTGTGTCGTCATTGACGTACCTTTCTCGATGCCGGGTTGTGAGCTGTGCTTGTTTCCTCCCCGCCGTACTGGCGGGAAAGCCTGTCGAGGGCCGCGTGATCGACGGCGTCGCCGAGGACGACGGCCCGGTGCCGCAGCCGGAGGGTCTCCCCCTGGGCGAGCTGCAGCGGCTGGTGCATGAGGGGTGCGGAGGCGAGGAAGCCGAACTCGTCCTCCGCCGAGAACACGTAGAGCGGGGTGGGGGTGAGCGGGTTCCCCGGATGGACGAGCAGCGCCACGCCGCCGAACGCCGGGGCGTTCGGCTCGTCGGTGCCCGCGCCGTCGACCTTGCCGAGCAGCGCGCCCCACTCGCCCGGGTGCGAGTGGATCGCCTCCCGGCCGGTCCGGTCGCCGGAGGCGAGGATCGTCTCGCCCGCTGCCATCGACCGCGCCGCGCGGTAGTTGAGGCCCGCGTAGCCGCCCCACCAGTGCTCCGGATACGAGGTGACGGTCAGCGCGGCCTGCTCGAGGGCGGTCCACTCCGAGTCCCAGTCGAGGGCCCAGCCCAGGACGCCGTCGAGGTCGGTGTGGAGGTGCAGGATCCGGCGCTCCTCGAGCACCGGCCGGCCTGTCGCCACCGGGCTCCAGGAGAGGGTCTCGCGGATGGCCAGGTCACCGTCCTCCTCGTCGACCTCGTGCTCGACGACGAGGGACCGGCCGAGCCCGTCGCCGCCCCCGCCGTAGTCCTCGTGGTCCTCCCAGTACAGGACGCCGTTGATGTGCTTCCACGACCACCAGAGCCCGTGATGCCAGCGGTGGTCCCACGGCGCCGTGTTCGTGAGCACGCCGGTGTGCTGCAGCGGGCGCACCTCGGAGAAGTAGGGGTGGTTCTTCTCCGCCGACCAGCTGTAGCGGGCGAGCGGCCTGCCGTCCGCGGTCGAGACGGAGCCCGAGCCGGGCGCCGTCTCGGTCCACTGCAGCGACGTCACGCCGGCACCGCCTCGACCGTCTGCACGCCCGGCGCGGTCCAGTCGCCGAAGCCGTGCGACCAGCCGGTGCCGTAGTCCGGGTTCCAGCGGTCGCCCATGATCTCGGCGAGCGGGACCACCCGGTTCTCGGCACTGGAGAGGTACGCGGCCTCGATCAGCGCCATGACGTGCAGGTTGTCCTGCACCGAGCTGAGCGGCTCCCGGCCCGCGGCGAGCGCCTGGCGGAAGTGCGCCATGGTGAGCCCGAACGCGTCCGGGAACCAGCGGCGCTCCGAGTCCCACTCGGTGCGGGTCGTCTCGAACTCGGCGCCGGCGCGCCGCGTGATCGACAGGCCGCCCTCGGGGCGCCAGTCGGCGATGCCGTCCGTGCCCTGGATCCAGATCTTCTCGTTGCCGTGCGGGACGGGTTCGGTGCCGTAGTAGGTGCCGGTCGACGTGATCGCGACGGTGAGGCCGCTCCGGTAGCGCAGCAGAAGGTGACCGTAGCCGTCCACCGTGATGCCGGGCTGGTTCTCGTCCCGGCCGGTGACCGCGTACACCGTCTCGGGCGGGCCGAAGAGCAGCTGCAGGAGGCCGAAGTGGTGCACCGTGAGGGCCCCCGTCCACCAGCGGTCGTCCTTGCCGAACCAGGGATGGTCGGGCAGGTCGAAGACGTACTGGACGGTGACCTGCGCGAAGGTGGGCCGGCCGATCGCCTGGTCCTTCATCACGGCGTCGATCAGGCGGAGGGAGCCGGGCACGAAGCACATGTTCTGGTTGACCATGGCGGTCACGCCGGCTGCCTCGATCGCCTCGATCATCTGCACCGCGTCGCCATAGGTGTAGGCGAAGGGCTTCTGGATGAGCATCGGCTTGCCCGCCGCCGCGATCTGCTGCACGACCGGGAGGCGCGTGTCGGCGTGGTGCGGGGTGGCGAGGTCGATGACGCCGACGCGCGGATCGGCGAGCAGCGACTCGAGGGTCTCGTGCACAGTCGCGTCCGGCTCCTCCGCCGCGAAGCGCGCGCGCGCCTCCGGGTTCGGGTCGAAGCCGGCCACCACCGGCTGGCCGTAGAGCCGGTAGCCCTGCCGGTGGGCGGTGGTGATGCTGCCGAGGCCGACCTGGCCGATCCCGAGCTCGTCCGCCATCAGCGCACCGCCCCGAGGCCCTGCAGGTACTCCGCGGACGCGAGAACCGCGTCGTCGCCGCCGATCTCGAGGGTGGAGTAGCCGTCGAAGCCGGCCTTCTCGAGGGCCCGGAAGGAGCCCTCGATGTCGATGACGCCCGAGCCGAGCGCGATGGTCGACATCCCGCAGCCGTAGATGTCGCCCCGCTTCGCCTCCCACTCGGCGCCGAGGTCCTTCCAGTGCACGTGCTGGATCTTCTCGCCGAACGTCTTCACGTACTCGACGGGGTCGGTGCCGGCGAGCCAGCTGTTGCCCGTGTCGAAGTTGAGGGCGAGGGCGGGCGAGTCGATGCGCTCCAGCAGGGCGGAGGTGCCGTCGATCGTGCCGGTGATCGGGCCGTGCGGCTCGAGGAGGATGGTGACACCGTAGTCGGCGGCGACCTGCAGCGGCTCGTGCAGCTTCTCGGCGATGGTGAACACCGCCTCCTCCCGGGTGAGGCCGTGACCGAACGGGGTGACCGGCTCCCCCTCGGTGGTGACGACGTGCTTCACGCCGATTGCGCCGGCGGCGCGCACCGCCTTGATGATCTCTACCGTGCCGTACCGCCACGGCGCCGACGCGTCGAGAAGGTCGGCGTGCGCGCAGTACGACGTGATCTCGAGTCCGCGGGAGCGGAACAGGCGCTGCATCTCGAACGGGTTCGCGTCGAGGCTCGCCACGGCGCTGAAGCCGAAGTGGTTGCCGAGCACGGCGCCGTCACCCGTGTCGGTGACGTCCGCGTACTGGAACCCCCAGTCGCGGATCCGGTCCAGCTGGTGGTCCAGCGTGGAGAACGGGTCGACCAGCGCGAAGCAACCGATTTTGATAGGCACGGATCAGATCTCCTCTTCATCGAGGCGAGGCACGTGGGCCCGCGGGGTTGTCGCCGACAGTAGATGAGGACGGCGCGCGTGTCGTTCACGATCCGTCAGCGACGGATTGTGAACATCCGAGCCATTGCCGCCGGGGCGGTCCGCTACGTAGGGTCTCCAGCACGGACGATCTCGATGAGGAGGCGCGGGTGCTGGTCGACAGAGCGATGGGCGAGGGGCAGGGCCCGGCGGCAGTCGGCGTTGCGGAGGCTCCGCGCTTCATCGGCCCGGGCGGCACATTCGTCGCTGACACCTGCGCTCCCCTGCGGGATGCGGGCGATTCCGGGGACATCGGGCTCTGGGCGTACGGGCGCGGCACCTACCCGGGCGAGCCGATTCCGCCCGAGATCCTGCCGCAGCTGAAGAGCGTCGGCGGCTGGGAGATCACGAGCGACCAGGACTGGGGCCTCGACTGGCACCGCAACGAGGGCATCGAGTTCACGTGCGTCTCGGCGGGTTCGATTCCGTTCTCCTGCGAGAACGAGGAGTTCGATCTCACCGCCGGCCACATCACCGTCACCCGGCCCTGGCAGCTGCACCGGGTGGGCCGGCCGAACGTCTCGTCGTCGACGCTCACCTGGTTCATCGTCGACGTGGACGTGCGCCGCCCGAACCAGGAGTGGGTGTGGCCGTCCTGGCTGCCGATCCCCGCGCCCGACCTCGCGCGGCTGACCGAGCTGCTGAGCCTCAACGAGCGTCCGGTATGGCGGGCGAGCAAGACGCTGCTCGCGGCGGTCGACACCCTGGAGCGCACCCTGCGCGGTCAGGTCAGCCAGCCGATGGCTCGCATCGCGACGAGCATCGCGGAGATCTTCATCGAGCTGGGCGACCTCCTCGAGCAGCAGGAGCCGATCCTCGACCCGTATCTGTCGTCGACGGAGCGGACCGTGTCCCTGTTCCTGCAGCGGCTGCGCGAGCGCACGCAGGAGCAGTGGTCGGTGGACCGCATGGCCGAGGAGTGCGGCCTCGGACGGACCCGCTTCGTGCACTACTGCAAGAAGATGGTGAATCTCACGCCGCTCGAGTACCTGTCGCTGCTGCGCGTCGAGCAGGCGAAGCACCTGCTGACGACGACGGACCTGCTCGTCTCGGACGTCGCGCAGCTCTGCGGGTTCCAGTCGAGCCAGTACTTCTCGACGAGCTTCCGCCGGGCCACCGGGATGCAGCCGGCGCAGCTGCGCCGCGAGCGCCAGCTCGCGTGACGCCCGTCACCGTCGCGACGCTCGATTCCGGCTACGAGGACCTGCTCCGCATTCTCGACCGGTTCCTCGCCGAGGATCCCTCGTGGCGCTTCCGGCTCGTCCTGCACGGCCCGGCCGGGACCCTCCTCGATGCCCACACCTTCGGCGACGACGAGCCCGACCGCATCCAGCCCGTCGCGTCGGTGTCGAAGGGGATCACGGGGATCGCTCTCGGGCTGCTGATCGAGCGCGGAGCGCTCGACGAGGAGCGGCCGGTCGCCGACTACTGGCCTGAGTTCGGGCGAGGGGGCAAGGAGGCGATGACCGTCGCCGAGCTGCTCTCGCACCGCGCCGGCCTGCCCGGCTTCTCCCCCGGGCTCTCCTGGGCGGACGCGACCGGCCCGGCGGGCGCCGCGGATCTCGCCGCTCAGCGGCCGGCCTGGCCGCCCGGCGCCGCCCACGGCTACCACGCCTTCACCATCGGCACCCTGGCCGACGAGCTGGTCCGCCGCATCACGGGAGCCGCGACGGCCGAGTTCTGGGCGGCGGAGGTCGCCGACCGGCACGGCGTGGACTTCTGGCTGCGCCTACCGGATCGTGAGCGGCCGCGACTGCGCAAGGTCATGCCGGGGGCGGCCGTCGGCTCGGCCGACCCGACCGGCGACGTCACCCGCCTCGCCGTCGCTCCCTTCGACTGGCTGGGCGACGGCGATCCGTGGCTAAACTCCCCGCGGCTGCTCGAGGCCGGCGTCGCGTCCGTGTCCGGCGTCGGCAGCGCGCGCGGCATCGCGGACGCGTACGCCCTCGCCATCGGCTCCGACGGGCGCTCCCCGCTGCTGTCGTCCGGCACGGTGGCGCGGATCGCGCAGCTGCGCAGTGCGGGCGAGGACCTGGTGCTCGGCGGTCATCGGCGCTACTCGCTCCTCTTCCAGAAGCCCGCCGACGACCACGACTTCGGCACGGCGCGCGCGTTCGGCCACGACGGCGCGGGCGGCGGCATCGGCTTCGCCGACCCGATCACCGGGCTCGCCTTCGGCTACCTCCCCGAGCGCGTCCCGACCCCGGCGAAGGCGGACGCGCGCGCCCTCCGCGTGGCTCAGGCGGCCCGCACGATCGCCCTGCACGCCTCGGCTGGATGAGGAGCGGCGCAGCCGCGTCTCGAGACCAGCGACGTACTCTCGCCCCCTTGAGCAGGCACTCCACTCCTTCAGCAGGCACTCAAGGCTCTCGAGCGCCTGCTGAAGAGGTTCCGCTCCTGCTGAGCCGACGCCCTGGAGGAGCGCCGCCGGCGGCTCCTCAGGCGACCTACGTGACGGGCACACTCCGCTCCAGGACCGCGACCTCCCAGGGCCCGAGGGAAGCCGTGAGGCGCTCGCGGCCGGGTGCGTTGGCGAGCACGACCGCCGCGTCCGCCCACTCCCCCAGCAGGTCCTCGGGCACGGTGACGGGGCCGTCGGAGCAGTTGCCCGCGACGAGCAGCTGACGCCGCTCGGCCGTGCGGGTGTAGACCCAGAGCCGCGGGTCGGACGGCAGCAGCAGCTCGAAGCGGCCGTCCCGAAGCAACGGCTCTTCGTGCCGAAGGGCGATGAGGCGCCGGTACCAGGCGAGCACCGAGCGGTCGTCGCCCTCCTGAGCGCGGGCGTTGAGCCACGAGGCGTTCGGGTTCACCGCGATCCACGGTCGGCCATCCGTGAAGCCGGCGCCCGGGCTGTCGTCCCACTGCACGGGCGTGCGAGCGTTGTCGCGGCTGCCGACGGCGACGCGCGCGAGCACGTCGATCGGCGTCTCCTCGTCGACCGCGACCGTCGCGTTGTAGTAGTTGAGGCTCTCGATGTCCCGCAGGTCGTCGACGGCGCTGAACGGCGCGTTCGTCATCCCGAGCTCCTCGCCCTGGTAGACGTACGGCGTCCCGCGCATCAGGTGGAGCAGGGTGGCGAGGGCGGTCGCCGACTCGTACCAGTGCTCCCGGTCGTTGCCGAACCGGCTGACGACCCGCGGCTGGTCGTGGTTGTTCCAGTAGAGGCTGTTCCAGCCGACGTCGGCGAGCGCCTCCTGCCAGCGCGCGAAGGAGTGCTTCAGCTCGGCGAGGTCGAGGGCCCGCCGCGTGAACTTGCCGCCCGGGCCGTGGTCGAGGCCGACGTGCTCGAACTGGAACACCATGTCGACCTCGCGGCGGGCAGGGTCGGTGTACAGGCGCGCCTGCTCGGTGGTGACGCCGGGCATCTCGCCCACCGTCACGAGGGCCGCGTCCCGATTCTCGAACACCTCGCGGTGCATCTCCTGCAGGAACTCGTGGATGCGCGGCCCTGAGCCGAAGTGCGGGAAGCCGTCACCCAGCCCGGACACCGGATCCTGCACACCGTCGGGCAGCGCCGGGTCCTTGGAGATGAAGTTGATGACGTCCATCCGGAAGCCGTCGACGCCCCGGTCGAGCCACCAGCGCATCATCTCGTAGACCGCGGCCCGGACTTCCGGGTTCTCCCAGTTGAGGTCGGGCTGCTTCTTCGAGAACAGGTGCAGGTAGTACTGGCCCGTACGCTCGTCGAGCTCCCAGACCGGGCCCGAGAAGAACGAGCCCCAGTTGTTCGGCGCCGCTCCATCGGGCTTCGGGTCGCGCCACCAGTACCAGTCGCGCTTGGCGCTGTCGCGGCTCGACGCGGACTCGACGAACCACGGATGCTCGTCGGAGGTGTGGTTGACGACGAGGTCCATCATCAGCTTCAGCCCGCGCCGGTGCAGCTCCGCGACCAGCTCGTCGAAGTCCTCGAGGGTCCCGAACAGCGGATCGATCGCCTGGTAGTCGGAGATGTCGTAGCCGTTGTCGTCGTGCGGGGACGCGTAGATCGGCGAGAGCCACACCACATCGATGCCGAGGTCGACGAGGTGGTCGAGCTTCTGCCGCACGCCGCGGAGGTCGCCGATGCCGTCCCCGTCGGAGTCCGCGAAGCTGCGCGGGTAGACCTGGTAGACGACCGCCGTCTTCCACCACTCCGGCTCGGTCATCGCCTCCCCCTCTTCGTCGGAGCTCCCACCGTCAGGCGTCGCGCCAGGAGTGCTGGGGCTCGTAGCCGAGGAGGCGGCGCGCCTTGTCGATCGACAGCACCGTCTCCGTGCCGCTCAGCTCCCGATTCACGGGGATGCCGGGGAACACCTCGGCGATCAGCTCCGCGGACGGCCGCGACATGACGGTGTCCGCGTTCGCGATGATGAAGTTCTCGGCGCCGACCAGGTCGCTCTCGATCGCGAGGCGGCAGGCGAGGCCGCCGTCGCGGGCGTCGATGTAGCCCCAGGCGTTCCACGAGCGCGACCGGGCGTCGGCGTCAAAGGCCGGGAAGTCCGCGTAGTGCTCGGGATGCATCACGTTCGAGAAGCGCAGGCCGAGAAACGCCGAGTCGGGGCACCACCGGGCGAAGTGGCGGGCGAGCTCCTCATCGGCGGCCTTGCCGAGCGAGTAGGACGACTGGGGCCGGACGGCGTACTCCTCGTCGACGGGGAAGTAGGGCGGCGGCGTGGTGTCGAAGGACAGCCCGAGCACCGTCTCGCTCGAGGCGAAGACCACCCGGCGGATGCCTGCCAGGCGAGCGGCCGAGAACACGTTGTACGTGATCGCGGTGTTGTTCCGGAAGATCGCGGAGTCCGGCATCATGCCGGGCGCGGGGATCGCCGCGAGGTGCACCACGGCGTCGACGCCGTCGCCCGATCCCACCGGCAGCGTGCCGTAGTGCTCGTCGACGTGGGTGAGCACCTGGACCGCCTGGCCGTAGTCGGTGAGGTCGGCCTGCAGATAGCGCGCGCCGTCCGGCAGCTCCGGCGGCGGGACCCTGTCCACGTTCGTGACCGCGTAGCCGTTCTCCGCGAAGTGCCGGACCACCGCCCGCCCCAGCTTGCCGCTTCCCCCGGTGACGACGACCCGCCTCTTCGCGCTCTCCACGGAGGTCACCCTACCCGCGCGGCCGTGCGCCCCGCGCCCCCGCTCGCGCCCCCGCAAGGGGGTTGCGCTCGCGGGTGAGCCCCGCTCACATTGAAGGCATGGTCATCGTGCGCGGAGGACGACGGGCCCTGGCCCCGACGGTGGCCGGGCTGCTCGCGACCTCGGCACTGCTCACCGGCTGCTCGGGAGCGATGGCGTCACCGGCCACGGCGGCGGCGGACTTCGAGGCGGCGCTCGGCGGCGGGGACTACGGCGCTGCGTGCGACCTCCTCACCCCGGAGGCCGTCACCCAGGTGGAGAGCGGCAGCGGACAGGCGTGCCCGGACGCCCTCGCGATGCTCGGGATCCCGCCCGGGGGCGAGATGGCGAGCGTGCAGGCCTGGGGACGGGCGGCCATCGTCGAGCTGGACGGGGACACCCTGTTCCTCGCCCGCACCGGGGAGAGCTGGGCCGTGCGCGCCGCGGGGTGCTCCCCTGTTCCGGACGGCCCCTACGACTGCACGGTGGAGGGCGGCTGAGACATGAAGGCGACCTTCGTCGTGTACGTCACGGTCATCGCCGCCGGGCTCGTCTACTTCGCGGTGCTGGGGATCCTCGGCCGATGAGAGCTCTCCTCGACCGGATCCGCCCCATCGGGCTCGGGCTCTTCTTCGGCGGAATCTTCGCCGTCACCCTGATCGCGCAGTCGCTGGCGGGCTGGAACGCGTTCAACGACGAGCAGACCGCGGCCCATCTGTTCCCGATCAGCTACCTCGACTACGTCACCTCGGCGAGCTTCGCCGCGGACGTGACCGAGAACTGGCAGTCCGAGTACCTGCAGTTCCTGCTCTTCATCGGGGCGACGGTGTGGCTCGTGCACCGCGGCTCGCCCGAGTCGAAGGACCTCGACGAGGTCGGCCGCGGCACGGACGAGCAGCAGATGCTCGGCCGGCACGTGCGGAAGGACTCCCCCTCCTGGGCGAAGGCCACCGGGTGGCGGCGCAGCCTCTACTCGCACTCCCTGCTGTGGACCATGGGCGCGATCTTCGTCGCATCGTGGGCCGTGCAGTGGATCGCGGGCCACGCCGCCTACAACGAGCAGCAGCTGATCGACTATCAGGACCCGCTCACGCTCGCCGAGTATCTGGGGTCGGCGGACTTCTGGAACCGCACGTTCCAGAACTGGCAGTCCGAGTTCCTGGCGGTCGGCAGCATGGTCGTGCTGTCCGTCTACCTCCGTGAGCGCGGGTCGCCGGAATCGAAGCCGGTCGGGGCTCCGCACGCCGAGACGAACGTCGAAGGCTGAGCCCCGCGGCTCGGATCAGATCGCGGTGGTCAGATCGCGGTCGCGAACTTCTTGCGCAGGCCCCGCTCGGCGCTGGTCGGCGCCACCTCGGGCTCGGGAATGAGCCGGAGGCCGTTCGCCGAGTTGGCGAGGACGCTGAGCTCCTCGAGCCAGGCACGGTTGAGCTCGGGCGCGCGGCTGCCGTTGTAGCGGAAGCGCAGGTTCATGCTCGGGTGCACCCAGATGGTGGTGCGCCCGCTGCCGGCCTCGCGGCCGTACTCCCAGGAGAAGGCGAACGATTCGCTGCGCCGCATCTTCGACAGGATCACGACCTGCAGATGCGCGAGCACGCGATCCTCGATGTCGATGCCGGCGTCGGTGCCGTAGATGAGCTTGCCCATGGTGTCTTCTCTTTGTCCTGGCCGCCGAGGTTCCCGTCGATCGAGGCGGCAGCCATCCCTGGAACAGTAGGTCGCGCTCCGCGGCCTGCGCCGGGCGCGTGTCCAGCAGGCGCGGTCCAGGGAACCGCATCCGCGCTCAGCGGATGAGCCGGTCGGGCGGCGGCGGAACCACCTCAGCCGTGTAGCGTCTCCTTCGGGTACTCCCCGAACCGGCGGAAGTAGGCGGCGGCGAAGCGGCCCAGGTGGGCGAACCCCCAGCGTCCGGCGACTTCGGCGACGCTGATGCGCGAGGGATCCGCCTGTGCGAGCTCCTGCCGCACCCGATCGAGCCGCACCTGCCGGAGGTAGGCCAGCGGCGGCATCCCGAGCTCGCGCTGGAACGCCTCCTGCAGGGCGCGGACGCCGAGCTCGGCGATCTGAGCGAGCTCCGTCACGGTGACCGGCAGGTGGGCCCGCTCGTGGATGTGCTCGACGGCGGCGCGCAGCCGGGCCTGCCGAGGGTGCAGCAGCGCGGCGGGAAGCTCGTCGGAGCGCGGCGAGTACATCTCGAGGAAGGCGACGGCGGTCATGCGGGTGAGCTCGCTCCAGAGGAGCGGGCTGACCTCTCCCCTCGCGAGCGTGCGGGACACGAGGGTCACGGTGTCGTGCCAGAGCTGCACCGACGCATCCGAGGGCTGCTCGAGGTGGTCGAAGCGCACGGAACCCGGCGCGATCGCGTTCCGCTCCCCCGCGATGCGGTCCACCTGCCCCCGCTCGAGGTGCATGATCTTCTGGTCGTAGTCGCGGAAGTCGAAGAGGAACGGCCGGTGCGCCGGGAAGAGCATCGGCTGCCCCACCTCGAGCGGCACATTGTCCCGCCCCTTGTCGACGACTGCGGAGCCCGCGAGGATCCACTGCACGACGTAGTCACGTCCGGGCTGCACGACTCCCTGCAAGCGTCCCTGGATGCGCGACGTCCGCAGAGTCATCGAGGTGTCGCCGATGGCGGCATAGCGGTACGAGTAGTCGCCGTCCGTGCGCGCGGCCTCCCAGCCGGACCCGTCGTAGAAGGGCGCGAGCTCGTGCAGGGCCTGCTCGGTGTCCCGCCCCTCGGCCTCGAGGCGCACCCGCGAGTAGGGCTCCCCCGTCATGACCGCATCCTGCGTCAATTCTGGGGCCTCGGGCGGCTTCTCGCGAGGCGAGCCCCCGTTCCCCTCCCGAGCCGCGCTTCCGGCTCCCCCCTCCTCGCCCCTACCGTGTGGTGCATGACGATTGCGGAGCGCGGACGCAGCCATCATCTCGTCCGGATGATCGGACGCGATCCCGACGAGCGACACCGGACCGCGACGCCGCTGGAGCTGCTGTTCGACCTCACGTTCGTGGTCGCCTACGGAGTGGCCGCCAACGAGCTCGCCCACGCGCTGGCGGAGGGGCACGTCGGCTCCGGTCTCGCAGGCTTCGCGTTCGCCGGCTTCGCGGTCGGCTGGGCGTGGATCAACTACTCCTGGTTCGCGTCGGCGTACGACAACGACGACTGGCTGATGCGCCTCGCGACGCTGGTGCAGATGGTCGGTGTGCTGCTCCTGACCTTCGGGATCCCCGACGCGTTCGCCTCACTCGACTCCGGCGCACCCCTCGAGAACGGCCTGATCGTGGCCGGCTACGTCGTCATGCGGGCCGCCCTCGTGCCGCTGTGGCTCCGAGCCGCTCGCGACGATCCGCAGCGCCGGCGGACCGCGCGCTTCTTCGCGATCACCATCTCGCTCGCCCAGGTCGGCTGGGTGCTGCTGGCGGTGTTCATCGAGGACGCGGTGGTGCTCGTCGCCTGCACCCTCGCGCTGATCCTGTTCGAGCTCGCCGGCCCGGTCATCACCGAGCGGCGGCTCGACCCGCTTCCGTGGCACCCGCACCACTTGGCGGAGCGGTTCGGACTGCTCGTGATCATCACGCTCGGCGAGGTGGTGTTCGGCACCGTCACCGCCCTGACCGCTGTGGTGCAGGAGCAGGGCTGGTCGTTCGAGGCGGGCGTCGTCGCCGTCACCGGCACCGCCCTCGCCTTCGGCCTGTGGTGGGAGTACTACATCACCCCTGCCGCGGAGTTCCTCGCGCGGCATCGGGAGCGGGTCCTGTTCTGGGCCTTCAGCCACATCCTCGTCTTCGCATCGATCGCGGCGACGGGTGCCGGACTGCACGTGCTCGCGTACGCGATCGAAGGCGACAGTTCTCTGAGCCGTGTCGGGGCGGCGCTGACCGTCGCGGTGCCGGTCCTCGTGCTGACGGTCACGGTGATCGTGCTCTACAGCGTCCTGCTCCGAGCCTTCGACCGGTTCCACATCCTGCTCTTCGCACTCTCCGTGCTCGCCCTCGTCGCGGGCATCGCGCTCGCCGCGCTCGGTGCGTCGCTCACGGTCACGCTGCTGCTCGTCGTCGCCTCGCCGGCCGTGGTGGTGATCGGCTACGAGTGGGTGGGCTACCGGCACCAGGAGGCGGCCATCGCCGCTCTCCTCGCCGAGCCGCGCCCCCGCAGCCGGGGCGATAGGGTCGGCTCGTGAGGTCCGCTCTCGTCCTGCTCGCGCCGCTGGTCGCGCTGCTCGACGGAGCCCTCGCTGCGGGCGGTCCGCTGTCGGCGGTCGTCCTCGCGGGCCTGCTCGGCGCCGCGACCTCGCTCGTCGCCCTCGCCGTCGTGCTCGTCGTGCTCGGGATGGCGACCGTGCGGCACGCCTGCTCGGCAGCCGCGCTGGTGGAGGCGGCGGAGACGCGCATCCTCGTCTGGCACCGCAATCCGGATGCGGCAGGACACGTGCGCTCGCGGGCGCCGGGGCGGGGGATCCCGGCCGTCTAGGCGCTCCGGCGCCGGGCGGTCGTCGTTCCCTCCGCCCGCACCGAACCCCTGGAGTCCGCCGTGGACCTGTCCCTCTTCCCACCGTTCGCCGTCGTGCTCGACGGCCTCTCGTCCCTCGTCGCCCTGCTCGCCCAGCTCACCGCGCCCGTCGCGGGCGGCGGGGCGTGGGCGCTCGCGATCGTGCTGCTCACCGTCCTGGTGCGGCTCGCCCTGCTCCCCGTCGCCGTGTCCCAGGTGAGGGCCGAGATCGCACGGCGCCGGCTCGCGCCGCGGATCGCCGACCTGCGGCGCCGCATCCGCAACCCCGAGGCGCTGAACCGCGCCGTGCTGAAGCTGTACACCGACGAGAAGGTGTCGCCGCTGGCGGGCTGCCTGCCGACGATCGCGCAGGCGCCCGTGCTGACGGCGGTGTACTCGCTGTTCACGCATCCCGTGCTCGCCGGGCAGGCGAACGCCCTCCTCGGGCACTCCCTGTGGGGCATGCCGCTCGGGGCGAACCTGCTCCCGGTTCTGAGCGGCGCCGCGTCGGCCTGGCCGCTCCTCGCGCTGCTCGTCGTCCTGGTGGTCGTCGTCGAGCTGAGCCGCCGTGCCAACGCGCGCTTCACGGGATTCGACGCGTCGGCACAGCAGGCGGTCCCGGGAATGGCGACGCTCGCCCGGGTCCTGCCGTTCGCGAGCGTCGCGTTCGCCGCGATCGCTCCGTTCGCCGCCGCCCTCTATCTCACGGCGAGCGCGGCGTGGACCCTCGGCGAGCGCGCCATGCTCCGGCGGCTGCTGGCGTAGGCGGCCGCGCCGACCGCGGAGGGGATCGATGATGGTCGATGCGGCCGCTAGGATCGCCGCATGTCCTCCCCGACCCTGCTCGCACTCACCGATGTGACGGCGCGCTGCGCGCCCATCACCCGCGAGGCCATGCCGGCCGAGCAGGCCGACCTGCTGGCGCGGAAGCTGAAGGCGCTCGCGGACCCCGCGCGGCTCCGCCTGCTCTCGATCGTGGCGGCGTCACCCGAGGACGAGGCGTGCGTGTGCGATCTCACCGAGCCGGTCGGCCTCAGCCAGCCGACGGTGTCGCACCACCTCAAGGTGCTGGTGGACGCGGGCTACCTGACCCGCAGCCGCCGCGGAACCTGGGCGTACTACCGGCTGGTGCCCGGCTCCCTCGACGCGGTGTCGAAGCTGCTCGTCACGGGATAACGCCGCCTCGGCTCAGCTGAGCTCGAGGTCGGCGAGGTCCAGCCAGTCGAGGACCTCCGCCTCGGACGATGCGGACCCGCGGACGGTGCGCTCTCCGCCGAGGTCGGCGGCGTCCAGCTCGATCCAGTCGAGGTCGACTTCCGTCACGATCACCGGCGCGGCGCTCCGATGCTGGACGACCAGCAGCTCCGCCATCTGCCGTGCCCGCCGTGCGGCGTCCTGGTCCCCCTCGGCGGCGCTGACGATCGCGCCTTTCATGAGGATGTGCAGCGAGCGGGCGAAGTCGTCGATCCGCTCGAGCCGTGCCTCCTCGGCGAGGTGGGCGACCATCGACCGGACGCGCTCGAGGTGGCGGGTGCTGACATGGCCGAGCGGGTGGTCCCGGCCCAGCTCGAGCAGGGTGTTGATGAAGGTGCACGCCTCGTAGTCGTCGCGCCGGAACCACTCGTCCAGCACATCGAAGATGCCGAGCAGCCGCCCCTCCCCGGTCTTCCCGCGCTTCCGGGCGCCGGACTCGACCATGTCGATCGTCCACTCCTGCTCCCGACGAGCGAGGCAGGCCTCCGCGATCTCCGTCATCGATGAGAAAGAGGCATCGAACTCGGCCGAGCTGACCGCCGCGTCCCGTCGCACGTCGTCGAGCGACACTCCTCGGATCCCGCGGTGGGTGATGAGGGGGTAGGCCGCATCGACGATGCGCTCCTGCAGGGTGTCCATGTCTTCCTCATCTCCGCCGCGAACGGCAACTCGTTGAACCGTACGCCGTCACATGACAGGAATCAAGATGCTTGGCTGTCAAGATGCTCGGTGCTAGAGTGCCTGCGAGCCAGCGCAGACTCGGAATGGGGGAACCATGGCCGACCGTGAGCCGTTCGCGCCGCTCGAAGTCGATCCGCGCACCGGACTCCCGCTGCCGGAGGACGTCCGGGAGCGACTGCAGGAGAGCGCCGGCACCGTGATGAGCCTCATCCGGAACGTCGAGAGCTACCGACGTCGCCTCTCACACGGCCTCGGCGTGAGCGTGACCGAACTGCGGGCACTCGGACGCATCGGCCAGATGGACGGCCTCACTCCGCGTGCCCTCGCCGACCAGCTCGGGCTCACCACCGGATCGGTGACCCCGCTGCTCGACCGGCTCGAGCAGGCGGCGCTCATCCGCCGGACCCCGCACCCTCACGATCGGCGGAGCATTCAGCTCGAGTTGACCGACGAGGGCGCCGCGGTGATCGGCACGGCGTTCGGGACGTTCCAGGCCCGGCTCCTCGCCGCGGTCCAGTCGATGCCGAGCGACGCGGTCTCAACGGCCAACGAGTTCCTCCGACTCGCGGCCGGCGGATACGAGCCACTCGACGAGCCGCACACCGTCGATGAATCGCACGTCGCACGGGAGACGCCCGCGCACGACTGAGCCGGGGTTTGGCCGGGACCGACGGTTCGCGACCCGCGGGGCGCGCCACTCCCCTAGCCTCGTGCTGTGGGAGTCGGAGCCGGGGTGGTCGTCGCGCCGCTCGCGCGCGAGCACTGGCGCGCCGTGGAGCGGATCTACCAGGAGGGCATCGCGACGGGGAACGCGACGTTCGAGTCGGCGCCCCCGACGGCCGAGGAGTTCTTCGCCACCCGTCTCCCCGCGCACCGGTTCGTCGCCGTCGAGAGCGCCCACGTCGTCGGCTGGATCGCGGCAGCCCCGGTCTCGTCCCGCGCGGTGTACTCCGGCGTGGTCGAGCACGCGGTGTACGTCGGCGAGCAGGCGCAGGGCCGGGGCATCGGGCGACTGCTCCTCACGGCGCTCATCGAGTCCACCGAGCGGGCGGGCATCTGGACGCTGCAGGCCTCGATCTTCCCCGAGAACGGGATCAGCCTGATCCTGCACGAGTCCGTGGGCTTCCGCCGCGTCGGCACCCGGGAGGGCATCGCGAAGATGACCTACGGGCCGATGGCCGGCCGATGGCGGGACACGGTGCTCCTCGAGCGGCGCAGCTCGGTCGCCGGCCTCGTCTGACCGCCCGCGCGCTCAGTCCTGGTCCGGGTCCCGGGCCGCGCCGGTCAGCCAGGACCGATACAGCTGCGCACTCCGCGCCACCACTTCCCGCGCACCTTCCGGCACGACGAGCCCCGCCCACGCGCCGTAGATGCGGTCGTAGCGAACGCCCTCGAGGGCGGCGAGCAGCGCGTCGAGGTACCGCTCCGGCAGGGGCAGCAGCATGGGGTAGCTGCGCATGAACGACACCCGACGGTTTCCCGCGAGCACCATCATCGTGTCGCCGACGAGGAGCGCGCCGCGTCCATCGGCCGCGTCGGCGAGGTGCAGCACGGCGCTGCCGGCGAAGTGGCCGCCGCAGCGGATCAGCGTCACGCCCGGCGCCACCTCCTGCCGATCGTCCCACCACCGGACGGCGTCGCCGGGCCGGAGCACCCAGGCGGCGTCGCGCCGCGGCAGCCACATCGGGGCGCCCGCCCCATCGGCATCGGGGAACCGCGCACTCCATTCGGCGAGCACGCCGCAGAGGTGCGGGTGGCTGCGGGCGAGGCCGGCGAGGCCGCCGCGCTCGCGGACGAAGGCCTCTGCGCTCGCGTCGAGGTAGCCTGGCGGATCCCAGAGGATCCCGCCGCCCGGCGTCCGCACGAGCAGGCCCCGGTGCCCGATGCCGATCGAGGGATGGATCGTCAGCTGGAACAGCCCCGGCTCGAGCTCGGCCCACTCGGTGCGGCGCCGCTCGCCGGCCAGCTGCTGGAGGCTCGTCCACTCCTGGCCGCCGGCGGGGACGTACTGACGGTCGTCCACGCAGATCCGGCACTCCTTCGGCGGGGTGGGCGTCGGCGGGTACTGGTTCCCGCAGGTCCGGCAGATCCAGGCGGTTCCCGCCGCTGTTCCCATCCCGCGCCTCCCGTTCCGCCCGTCACTTCTACTGCGACCGGAGGGGTCATCGCCAGCGGCGGAGGGACTCAGGAAGGAGGCTCTTCGCCCGGCGCGTCACGCAGGTGCACGCGCTCGCCCTGAGTGCTCAGCAGGTTGAGGACCTCGGCCGGCTCCATCGAGGCGCTCACATGCCCGTGCGGCTCGCGGGTGTCGAACTCGGCCGCCTCTCCCGCCTCGAGCACGATCTCGCTGTCGCCGAGGGCGAGCCGCACCCGTCCGCTCAGCACGTAGAGCCAGTCGTACCCCTCGTGCCGCCGCCGCGGCACCGGGGCATCGGGCGGATGGCCGGGCAGCACGATCTTGAACGCCTGGATGCCGGGGTTGCTGCGGGTGAGCGGGATGATGGCGCGCCCCTCCCGGTAGAACGGCTTCGGGTGGATGCGCGGGTCGGCGATCTGCGGTGCACCCACCAGATCGTCGAGGCTCGCTCCGTAGGCGACGGCGAGCCGGATGAGCAGGTCGAGCGTCGGCCGGCGCAGCCCCGACTCCAGCCGGGACAGCGTGCTCGTCGAGATGCCGGTCTTTCCCGCCAGGTCGGCGAGAGTCCATCCGGTCCGGCGCCGCAGCTCCCGCAGTCGGGGCGCGACCCTGTCCAGCACCGCCTCGAGGTCCTCCGCCACGTCTCTCCTTGCTGTTTCGGCAAATCGTGTTGCGCTGAGGACACACTATGCGCACGGTGGAGGCATGGACAGCGAGAAGTGGGACGCGATCATCCTCGGCGGCGGAAGCGCCGGACTCAGCGGGGCGCTCATGCTGGCGCGCTCCCGGCGCCGCGTGCTCGTGATCGACGAAGGGGCGCCGCGCAATCGCGTGGCCGACGCGATGCACGGCGTGCTCGGGCGGGATGGGTGGTCCCCGCTCGATCTGCTCGCGACCGGACGCGGAGAGGTGGAGCGGTATGGCGGGGTGGTCCGCCGGGCCTCCGCGGCGAAGGCCGAACGCGGCGGCGCAGGCTTCGCCGTCACGCTCGAGTCGGGCGAGGTCTACACGGCCGGCAGGGTACTGGTCGCGACCGGGCTCCGCGATGAGCTGCCCGAGTTGCCCGGGCTCGCCGAGCAGTGGGGCGTCGGGGTGGCGCACTGCCCGTACTGCCACGGCTGGGAGGTGCGGGATCAGCGGATCGCCGTCCTCTCGTCCGGGCCGATGAGCATCCATCAGGCGCAGCTGGTGCGTCAGCTGTCGGACCGGGTGACCTACTTCCCGAACGGGACGAGCATCTCCGGCGACGAGCGCCGCGCGCTGAGCGCTCGCGGGATCGCCGTCGAGTCGCGTCCCGTGGGGGCCGTCGTCGAGGAGGGCGGGAGGCTGTCCGGTCTCCGCCTGCGGACCGGCGACCTCCTTCCGATCGACGCCGTCTTCGTGCGCCCGCGCGCTGTTCCGAACGACGGGCACCTCCTCGCCCTCGGCGCCGGAACGGCCGACGCGTTCGGCGACGGCCGCTGGGTGACGGTGGACGCCACGGGCCGGACCACCGTGCCGGGGCTCTGGGCTGCCGGCAACGTGGTCAATCCCGGGGCGACGGTCCCGGTCGCCGCGGCCGCGGGCAGCACGGCGGGAGCGATGATCAACGCCGACCTCGTCGAGGAGGAGATCCGGACGGCCCTGGCGGCCGGCTGATCCCTGCTCACACGCCCGCGGCTCGAGGCTCAGCCGCGAATCGCGGCGCGCAGCTCCTCCCAGAGGAAGGCGAGGGTCGCCGCGCCATCCGCCAGCGTGGCGAGCCGGACGCTCTCGTCACTGTCGTGCCAGTCGTCCTCGATCAGTCCCGTGCCGAAGAACACGACGGGCGCATCCAGCGTCCGGGCGAGGAGCTCGGCGGGGCCGCCGCCCGCGTTGCCCATCCGGCCCACCCATGGTGTCCGGAAGCCTCGGCGCATCGCCCGGTCGAGGGCGGCGACGGCCGGCCCGGCAGGGGTCTCGTACGGCTGTTGCGCGGTCTCCTCGGCGACGGCCACCGTGTACTCGACCCTGTCGGGCAGACCGTCGTCCACCCAGCGCCGAATCTGCTCGGCGACCCGTTCGCCGCGCTGGCCCGGAACGGTCCGCACCGAGATGTCCGCGGACGCGACGGCGGGGATGGCGGCCCGCGTCGCGCCGATCGGGTCGCCCGCGATCATCGAGATCACCTCGGTGGAGGGGCGCAGCCACAGCCGCTCGAGCACGGTCCAGCCCGGCTCGCCCCCCACGCTCCGCGTGTGCGACCGGGTGAGCCAGTCCTCCTCATCGAAGGGCAGGGCCGCGAGCTCCCGCCGGCGCTCCTCGAGAGGAGGCGGCACGTCGTCGTAGAAGCCGGGCAGGGCGATGCGTCCCTCCTCGTCGACCAGCGACCCGAGCAGCCGGGCGAGCTCCAGCGCCGGGTTCGGCGCCGAGCCGGAGGCGGCGCCGCTGTGGATGTCCTTGCGCGGCCCGCGCACCTCGATGCTCGCGCTGATCATGCCGCGGACGCTCGTGCAGATCGCCGGATGGTCCTCTCGCCAGAGCAGCGTGTCCGAGAAGACGACGACATCGGCCGCCAGCTCCTCCCGCTTCTCCTCGAGGAGAGCCGCGAGCGAGGGTGAGCCGAGTTCCTCCTCGCCCTCGACGAGGAATCTGAGGTTGACCGCCGGCGCGGGACGGGACGCCAGGTGTGCGCGCAGCCCCCAGAGGTGCGCGAGGATCTGCCCCTTCGCGTCCGACGTGCCGCGGCCGTACATCCGCCCGCCGCGCACGACCGGCTCGAACGGCTCAGTCTCGGACCAGTTCTGCCCCTTCACCGCGCGCACGTCGTGGTGGCTGTAGACGAGCACGGTCGGCGCGGCCGGCGACGAGATCCACTCCGCGAAGACGGCAGGCGAGTCCCCCGCCTTCCAGACCTCCACGCGGGGGAACCCGAGGTCCCTCAGCGCGCCGGCGAGCCAGTTGGCGGACTGGACCAGGGCGGTGTCCCGATCCGATCCGGCCACTGAGGGGATGCGCACCCACTCGGCGAGCTGTGCGACCAGCCGGTCGGCGTGCTCGGCGAGGAACGCATGCACCCGGTCGTCGTCGGGGCTCGCGGGTCCGGCTGCTCGGTCGGTCTCGTCGTCGATCACTGTGCCTCCGACGGCAACGCTACGAACGGTGCGCCCTCCGGGGCAGACCCTTGACGGCGCCCCCGAGAAGGGGCGGCCGCAATCCCTCGGCCTCGTCCCGGCGAATGCTCCTACGATCGGGACGATGCCCGACTCCTCCGCCGCCCCCGACTCCCCGCTCGCCTCACGCCCGTGGCTCGCCTCCTACGCCGAGGGGGTGCCCACCGACATCGACGTGCCGGACCTGTCGCTGCCCGAGATGATCGCCTCCGCCGTCCGCCGGTACCGGCGGAACACCGCGCTCGAGTTCTTCGGCGCCGAGACGACCTACGCCGAGCTGGGCGAGCAGATCGAGCGGGTCGCGGGAGGGCTCCGCCGGCTCGGGGTGCACCGGGGCGACCGGGTCGCCCTCGTGCTGCCCAACTGCCCGCAGCACGTCGTGGCCTTCTACGCGGCGCTCCGCCTCGGCGCGATCGTCGTCGAGCACAACCCGCTCTACACGGCACGCGAGCTCCGCCATCAGTTCGAGGACCACGGCGCGCGCGTCGCCATCACCTGGGACAAGGTCGCGGACACCGTCGCCGCGTTCCCCGACGACGTCCGGCCCGAGCAGATCATCGCGGTGGACGTCACCCGAGCCCTCCCCCTGCGCACGCGGCTCGCGCTGCAGCTGCCGGTGCGGAAGGCGCGGGAGAGCCGCGCGGCCCTCACCGCCCGCCCGGAGTCCCGGCGGGTGCGGCCGTGGAAGGAGCTGGTGACGGCACGGCCGCTCAGCCGACGGCATCCGCAGCCCGCCCCCCACGATGTCGCGCTGCTGCAGTACACGAGCGGCACGACCGGATCGCCGAAGGGCGCCGTCCTCACGCACCGCAACCTCCTCGCCAACGCGGAGCAGGGGCGGGCCTGGGTGCCGGGGCTCGCCCCGGGGCGCGAGATCTTCTACGGCGTCCTGCCGTTCTTCCATGCCTACGGCATGACGCTGTGCCTCACGTTCGCGATGAGCATCGGCGCGCGGCTCGTGCTCTTCCCGAAGTTCGACGTCGACCTCGTCCTCTCGGCGGCTGAGAAGTCGCCGCCGACGTTCCTGCCCGCCGTCCCGCCCATCTACGACGCGCTGGTCCGGGCGGCCGGCCGCCGGGGCGCCGACCTGTCGAGCGTCCGCTTCGCGATCTCCGGCGCCATGAACCTGCCGGTCGCGACCGTGGCGCGCTGGGAGGAGGCCACCGGGGGCCTGCTCGTGGAGGGCTACGGCATGACCGAGTCCTCGCCGGTCGCCCTCGGCAACCCGATCGGACCGTCGCGCCGCCCGGGCACCGTCGGCGTGCCCTTCCCCAGCACCGAGATGCGGGTGGTCGACCCCGACGACCCGACCGTGGACGTGCCGCCCGGCGAGCAGGGCGAGCTGCTGCTCCGCGGCCCCCAGGTGTTCCAGGGCTACTGGAACCGCCCCCTCGAGACGGCGGAGACGCTGCTCGAGGGCGGCTGGCTGCGCAGCGGCGACCTGGTCACCGTCGCCCCGGACGGGTTCGTGACGATCGTCGACCGCCGAAAGGAGCTGATCATCACGGGCGGCTTCAACGTGTCGCCGTCGGAGGTCGAGGGTGTGCTCGTCTCCCACCCGGACATCGCGGACGCGGCCGTGGTCGGACTGCCGCGGCCCGCGGGCGGCGAGGACGTCGTCGCGGCCATCGTCCTCCGGGAAGGCGCCGCCGCCTCGCCCGACGCAGTGCGCGAGTTCTGCCGCAGCCACCTCGCCGCGTACAAGGTGCCCAAGCGGATCGTGGTCCGCGACGACCTGCCCCGCTCGCTGATCGGCAAGGTGCTGCGCCGCGTCGTGCGCGAGGACCTGATCGCGGCCCGCTGACCTCCCGGCGGCGCCGTCCGGGAACCGAGAAGCCGACCGCGCATCCGCGGCGTATCGGACGAGGCCCGCATGGTCAACCTCCCCGCCCGCTCTTGCCGGAGCGGCATCGGAGGTGTCGGCTGGAGGGGCGTCGGCACGCATGCTCCCGCTCCTGATCGGCTCCCCGACCGCGTTTCCGGAGCAGCGACCGGCCTGTCCACCACTCGAAGCACCGAAGGGACACCACATGAAGGCAGTCGTCTACCGCGGACCGTACGACGTCCGTGTCGAGAACGTCGACGACCCGAAGATCGAGGCGCCGCTCGACGCCGTCATCCGCATCACCACCGCGAACATCTGCGGCTCGGACCTGCACCCGTACGAGGGGCGCGCCGACATGGAGTCGGGCATGGTCATCGGTCACGAGAACATGGGCATCGTCGAGGAGATTGGCCCGGGAGTCGACCGGATCAAGGTCGGCGACCGCGTCTCGGTGCCGTTCAACCTCGCCTGCGGCACCTGCCGCAACTGCAACGACGGATACACGTCCGCCTGCCTGCGGGCGAACCCGTCCGGCATGCCGGGCGCCGGCTACGGCTATCCGATGATGGGTCCGTACTGGGGCGGCCAGGCCGAGCTGCTCCGCGTGCCGTGGGCCGACTTCAACCTGCTGGAGCTGCCCGCAGGCGATGAGCACGAGTCCGACTTCGCGATGCTGAGCGACATCTTCCCCACCGGCTACCACGGCACGGAGCTCGCACACGTGGCACCCGGCAAGTCGGTCGTCATCTTCGGCGCCGGCCCGGTCGGACTCATGGCCGCCCACAGCGCCATGCTCCGGGGGGCCGCGCAGGTGTTCGTCGTCGACAAGGAGGCCGATCGCCTGGCGCTGGCCGAGAAGTTCGGCGCCACCGCCATCGACTTCTCGAAGACCGACGTCGAGGAGGCCGTGATGGACCTGACCGACGGGTTCGGCGCCGACTGCGGCGTGGAGGCGGTCGGCTACCAGGCCCACGACGCGGTCGGCGAGGAGCATCCCGAGATGGTGCTCGACAACCTGGTGAAGACGGTCCGCGCGACCGGGCACATCGGCGTCGTCGGCGTCTACAACCCGCAGGACCCGGACGCCGCCAACGACCTGGCGAAGGAGGGACGCATCGCCTTCGACTACGGCACGGCGTTCACGAAGGGCATCAGCATCGGGTCGGGCCAGTGCCCGGTGAAGAAGTACAACCGGGAGCTGCGCGACCTCATCATCCGCGGGCGGGCGAATCCGTCGCTCATCGTGTCGCACGAGGTGGGGCTCGACGAGGCTCCGAACGCCTACGACAAGTTCGACAAGCGGATCGACGGCTACACGAAGGTCCTGCTGCACCCCGCCGCCTGAGGAGCGACGGAAGCGAGGCGGCGTCCGACGGGCGCCGCCTCGCTTCGTTCCCTCTCCCTCGCGAGCGCGCCCTCCTGGGAGCGGCTCAGGCGCCGGGCGCCGTGAGGATGAGCGCCTCGCCCTGCCCGCCGCCGCCGCAGAGCGCCGCGACGCCGAGGCCGCCGTCGCGGGAGACGACGTGTGCGAGGTGGAGCGCGAGCCGGGCTCCGGACGCCCCGACCGGGTGCCCGAGTGCGATGGCTCCGCCCGCCTCGTTGATGCGCTCCGGGCTGACGCCGAGGTCGTCCGCGGACTGCAGCACGACCGACGCGAACGCCTCGTTGATCTCGATCGCGGTGAGATCCTCGACGCGGAGACCCTGCCGGTCGAGCGCGCGGCGGATGGCGTTCGCCGGCTGGGAGTGCAGGGACCGGTCCGGGCCTGCGACCTGCCCCGCCGCTCCGATCTCGGCCAGCCACTCGAGCCCGTGTGCGAGAGCCCACGCCTTGCTGGCGACGACGACGGCGGCGGCGCCGTCGGTCAGCTGCGACGCGTTGCCCGCCGTCACCGTCCCGCCCTCCCGGAACGCGGGACGCAGCCGAGCCAGGCTCTCGACCGTCGTGTCGGGCCGGATGCCGTCGTCGTGGCGGATGAGCACAGGCTCCCCTCGTCGCTGCGGGACGGGAACGGGGGTGATCTCCGCGTCGAAGTCGCCCCGCTCGCGAGCCGCGGCGGCACGTTGCTGGGACTGTGCGGCGTACTCGTCCTGGCGCTCGCGCGGGATGCGCCGACCCTCGTTGCCCTCGTCGGTCGCTCGCCCCATGAGCAGGTGGTCGAAGGGATCGAGCAGGCCGTCGTGATTGAGGGAGTCCTCGAGCGCCCGATTCCCGATGCCGAACGGCTCCCTGGACCCCAGAAGCAGATGCGGGGTGTTCGTCATCGACTCCTGGCCCCCGGCCACCACGACGGACGCCTCGCCGGTGCGGATGAGACGCGCGGCGTCGATCACGGAGGTGAGGCCGGACAGGCACAGCTTGTTGATCGTGATGGCGGGCACGTCCCAGCCGATGCCGGCGCCGATGCTCGCCTGGCGCGCGGGACCCTGTCCGGCGCCCGCCTGGATCACCTGGCCGAGGATGACGGCGTCGATGGCGTCGGCCTGCACACCGGTGCGCTCCAGTGCGGCCCGGATGGCGTGGGCGCCGAGCTCGGTCGAGCTGAGCGGCGCGAAGGCGCCGTTGAACTTCGCGAACGGCGTGCGGGCACCGCCGAGGAGGACGGGCGTGGTGTCGTCGGTCATGGTTCGCTTCCTCGGTGTCGTCAGGCGAAGGCGGAGATGCCGGTGATGTCCCGGCCGATGATGAGGGCCTGCACCGTCTCGGTGCCCTCGTACGTGTGCAGGGCTTCGATGTCGGCGAAGTGCCGCGCGACCCGGTTCGCGAGCAGGATGCCGTTGCCGCCGAGCAGGTCGCGGGCCTCCGCCGCGATGGTCCGCGCGGCGCGGGTCGCGCTGTACTTGGCGAGGGATGCCTGGGGGCCGGTCAGCCCGCCGTCCTCCTCGAGTCCGGTGAGCGCCATCAGCAGCGTCTGAATCCGGGTGAGCTCGCTGAGCATCCGTGTCAGCCGCTCCTGCACCACCTGGGACGCGGCGAGCGGCCGGCCGAACTGCATGCGCTGGCGGGTGTAGTGCACCGCCGACTCGTAGCAGGCGGTCGCGTGGCCGAGCGCCGACCAGGCCACCCCGAGCCGCGTCGCGCGCAGGACGCGCGAGGTGTCTCCGAAGCTGCGCGCCTCCGGAAGCCGCGCCTCGGCGGGGACGAACACGTCGTGGAGCCGGATGTGCGCCTGCCAGATGGCCCGCAGGGCCAGCTTCCCGGGGATCACCTCGGCGCTGTACCCGGAGGTGTCCTGCGGCACGAGGTAGGCGTGCACCGCCTCATCGTCGCCGCGCGCCCACACCACGGTGACGCCGCCGATGGAGCCGTTGCCGATCCACTTCTTCTCGCCGTTCAGGAGGAAGCCGCCGTCGACCGTGGTGGCGCGGGTCTCGAGGCTCACGGAGTCGGACCCGTGGGTCGGCTCGGTGAGGGCGAACGCGCCGAACTCGGTGGCGCGCGAGAGCGGCTCCAGCCAGCGCTCCTTCTGCTCCGCCGAGCCGAGCAGTGCGATCGAGCGCATCGTCAGGGCGCCCTGCACGCCGAGCATGGTGGCGACGGACCCGTCGCCGCGGCTCAGCTCGGCCTGCACCAGGCAGGCGGCGAGAAGGCTCTGGCGGGGGAAGCCGGGCACGTCGATGCCGTCGCGCAGGAGGTCGAGCTCGCCGAGGCGTCGGACGAGGTGCAGCGGGTACTCGGCGCGGTCCCAGAACCCCTGGATGGTGGGCAGGACCTCGTCCTGCACGAAGCGGCGGGCGCGGGCGCGGTACTCCAGCGCCTCCGCGGGCAGGCGGCGGAAGACGCCCGCCATGTCGGGGTCGAGCGGCTCGGTCAGTGCGTAGTCGGGCTCGGCGACGCCGACACCGGCGTGGGCACGTGGGGCGGTTGCCGCACCGGTCATGGCTCCTCCTCGAGCGGCCCGGAATCTCCGGGAGAAGTGTCTGCGGAGCGTCGGGCGGTCGCGGTCTCGTCCGTCGCCCCGTCCAGTCTCGCGCGGTTCACGCTGCCGGACCTCCGGCCACATAGAGGACCTGTCCGGTGACGAACGAGGCCTCGTCCGAGGTGAAGTAGGCGGCCGCGGCGGCCACATCCTCCGGCACACCCGTCCGACCGACCGGAATCCCCTCGGCCGCCCTGGTCAGGTACTCCTCGAACGGCACGCCCATCCGGTCGGCCGCCGAGCGCAGCATGTCGGTGGCGATGAAGCCCGGTGCGATCGCGTTGGCCGTGATGCCGAACGGGCCGAGCTCGATCGCGAGCGTCTTCGTGAAGCCCTGCAGTCCCGCCTTCGCCGCCGAGTAGTTCGCCTGCCCGCGGTTGCCGAGGGCACTCGTCGACGACAGGTTCACGATCCGCCCCCACCTCGCCTCGACCTGATGCGCCTGCACGGCTCTCGTCATCAGGAACGCGCCGCGGAGATGCACCGCGATGACGGAGTCCCAGTCGTCGTCGCTCATCCTGAACAGCAGGTTGTCGCGGAGGATCCCCGCATTGTTGACGAGGATGGTCGGCGCGCCGAGCTCGGCGGTCACGCGGTCGACGGCGCGCTGCACCTCGTCGCCATCCACGACGTCGGCCCCCACTCCGATGGCGCGCCCGCCCGCGGCGCGGATGGCGCCGGCGGTGTCCTGGGCGGCCTCCTCCGCGAGGTCGAGCACGGCGACCGCCCGCCCGTCTGCGCCGAGCCGAAGCGCGACGGCCGCCCCGATCCCACGGGCTCCCCCGGTCACGATGGCGACGCGCTGCACCGCTTCCATGACGGCAGTCTGCCTCTTCACTCGCGCCGGCGCCCGTCGACTGTAGGTCACATGAAGGCTGCAGTGCTCGAGGGGCGCTGCGATCGTGGGTTGCCTCCAACAGGTCGCTCACCCCGGTGGAGAACCGGCCCGCTCGGTGACCTGGGGCCGGTACCGTGTGCGCCCATGCGGGAGGTCGAGGCGTGGCATGAGTTCTTCGTCGCCGCCGCGGGCGCCGCCGCCGCGCTCGCGGGCCTCGTGATCGTCGCGATCTCCGTCAACGTGGAGCGCATCCTCAAGTACCCGCAGCTGCCGCCGCGCGCCGCCGCCACGGTCGCCGCCCTCGTGCTGGTCCTGACCGTGAGCCTCGCCGGCCTCGCCGACCAGACCGCACTCGCGTTCGGACTCGAGGTGCTGGGCCTCGGCGCCGTGGCCTGGTATCTCCAGGCGCGCGCCTCACTCGCGGGCATCCGCGCGGACCGGCAGAACCGGCGGCCGCGAAGCGAGGCCATCGTGGAGGTGCTGACCGGTCAGGTTCAGCTCCTGCCGTTCCTGGTGGCCGGGGCGCTCCTCATCGCGGGACTGCCGGTTGCGCTCTACCTGCTGCTCGCCGGCTTCCTCGCGGTGCTGGTGCTCTCGATGACGAACGCCTGGGTGCTGCTCGTCGAGATCCTCCGCTGACGGCGCTCGATCACAGGCCCTGAACGCGGAACCAGTCCAGAAGGAGCTTCGCGGCAGACGGGGACGACCATGATTCGTCACCGAAGCCGCTCGAGTCGAGGAAGCCGTCGTATCCGGCCACCTCACGCAGATCCTCGTCGCCGACTCGTCGATAGCCCATCGTCCATTCCGGAAACGATCGTCCCTCGACTGCGCCCTGCGTGACCACCTTGAGACTGTCGTGACGCTCGTCCGCGGAGATCAGGGCGTATGCATCGCGCACGGTCTGCTCGTCGCCCTCCAGCGCCTGCATGAACCGGCCGTCGTTGTAGAGCAGCATGCCCGAGATGCCGTGCGCGCCGTTGCGGCGCCGGCTGACGGTGAGGAGCTCCTCGAGCTGCTCACCGTCGAACGGCTGGGTCTCGGTGCTGGTGTAGATCAGCGAGAACATCCCGCCCCCTCCCGATGCGGCGCAGCAGCCGCGGGTTAAACGAGAAAGGGCCACCCGGCTATGGGTGGCCCTTCCTTCGAAGAAGTCCGGCGGTGTCCTACTCTCCCACGGGGTCGCCCCCGCAGTACCATCGGCGCTGAGAGTCTTAGCTTCCGGGTTCGGAATG
>NZ_JAFMSZ010000004.1 GCF_017916505.1 Naasia sp. SYSU D00057 | reverse complement strand
GAGGGCAACTTCCCTATCTTACCTCTCCCACCCCAGCCGGTCAAACCGCCCGCCGCTTCCGCGACGAGATCTGAGGAGTGATGAGAGGCAATCCCCTCCCACGCTCGAAGAGCGAACTGGAGGAGGATTCTGGTCCCGCTTGAGGCCGGGGAGCTCTTCCGCTCTCCCGCACCTTTGGGGCGACGAGGAACTAACTTACGTTCCTCCCGGCTCCCCCGCAACTCGCTTGCTCACCCGGGCGTGTCGTTCGCTTGCGCGTCCGCACGGCGCGGCCGGAGAGCGCGTGTCGCAGGAAGGCCGTGCCGGTTTCGAGCCGCTTCCGCGGCCGGCTCCCCGCACAGGAAGTGCAACGTCCTGGTTCCGCCGGTATTCCCGCTTCCGCAGGCCCTTCCGGAGGGCGCCGACACCCCTTCCGCGAGCTCAGGCGGCAGGGATCCCCGTCTCGAGGAAGACACCCGCGAGAGTGCGCTTGCCCCGCCGGAGGACCGCCGCTCCCCCGGGCAGCGCGCTGCCCTGGAGGGTCGCCGCCTCATCGGTCACCTTCGTGTTGTTGACGTAGACGCCGCCCTGGGCGATGGCCCGGCGCGCCTCGCTGAGGCTCCCGCAGAGGCCGGTGTCGGCCAGCGCCTGCGCCACCGTCGTCGTGCCCGGCGTCGTCGTGTTCGGGATCTCCCGCAGCGCGGTCGCGAGCACGTCCTGGTCGAGGGCGGCGAGGTCGCCCTGGCCGAAGAGCGCCTCGGACGCGGCGACGACGGCGTCGACGGCGCCGGCCCCGTGCACGAGCGAGGTCACCTCCCGCGCGAGGGTGCGCTGCGCCTCCCGGCGGAATGGAGCATCCGCCACCGTCTGCTCGAGCCGCTCGATCTCGGCGCGGGGCAGGAAGGTGAACACCTTGAGCCGGTCGACGACGTCGGCGTCGTCGGTGTTGAGCCAGAACTGGTACATCGCGTACGGGCTCGTCAGCGCGGGATCCAGCCAGACGGCGTTGCCCTCGCTCTTGCCGAACTTGGTGCCGTCGCTGTTGGTGATCAGCGGCGTGCCGATGGCGTGGACGTGCACTCCCTCCACTCGGTGGATGAGGTCCGTCCCGCTCGTCAGGTTGCCCCACTGGTCGCTGCCGCCGGTCTGCAGCACGCAGCCGTAGGTGCGGTAGAGCTCGAGGAAGTCGAGCCCCTGGAGGATCTGGTAGCTGAACTCGGTGTAGCTGATGCCGGCGTCGGAGTTGAGGCGGGCGCTGACCGCCTCCTTCTTCAGCATCGTCCCCACCCGGTAGTGCTTGCCGATGTCCCGCAGGAAGTCGATGGCCGAGAGTGGAGCGGTCCAGTCGAGGTTGTTCACGATGCGGGCGCCGCTGTCGCCGTCGAACGCGAGGAAGCGCTCGATCTGTGCGCGCAGGTAGCCGACCCACTCGGCGACGGTCTCCTTCGAGTTGAGCGTGCGCTCAGCGCTCGGCCGGGGGTCGCCGACGAGGCCGGTCGATCCGCCGACGAGTCCGAGGGGCCGGTGACCCGCGAGCTGGAGGCGGCGCATGGTCAGCAGCTGCACGAGGTTGCCGAGATGCAGGCTCGGCGCTGTGGGGTCGAAGCCGCAGTAGTACGTGATGGGGGGCCCGGACAGCACGGTGCGCAGCTCGTCCTGGTCGGTGGAGACGGCGACGAGGCCCCGCCAGAGCAGCTCGTCCCACACACTGGGGAAGGAGGGGTCGTTGGTCTGGGCTTCGAGGGACGCTGGCACGCCCCTACGGTAGCAACGGGCGCCGACGAGCCCGGCGGCTTGCGGAGCGTGCCGTTAGGCCTGCAGGCTTGATCGCGGCGACTCAATGCGCCAGACTTGACCTATGTTCGTGCTGACCGTCGATCAGGTCGACAGCCGCCACCAGGAGGACCGGGTCGCCGCCGCGATCGACCGGGTGCGCCGGGACGGCGGCGAGCGCCTCGCCCTGCCGCCCGACCGCAGCGCCGGCGACGAGTTCCAGGTGCTCACCGCGGATGCCCGAACCGCCCTTGACCTGACCCTCGCCCTCACCCGCGGCCGGGCCTGGAGCGTCGGACTCGGGGTGGGACCGGTCCGCGAGCCCCTCCCCGCTTCCGTGCGGGAGGCGACCGGGCCGGCCTTCATCGCGGCGCGGGAGGCCGTGGACGCGGCGAAGAAGGCGCCGCATCGCTTCTTCCTGACCGCCGCGGGCGCAGGACTGCTCGACGGGGAGAGCGTCCGCGCGCTCATCGAGCTGGTGCTGGCCATCCGCGGCCGTCGCTCGGACGAGGGCTGGGAGGTCGTCGACCTCCTCCAGGACGGCCGCACGCAGGCAGCGGTGGCCGATCAGCTCGGCATCACCCCGCAGGCCGTCAGCCTGCGACTCGCCGCGGCGCAGTGGCGCCTGGAAGAGGCCGCCGTCCCGGCGCTCGCCCTACTGTTGGAGGATCTCGACCGCGGGGCGACTCCCTCGGCGGTCCCCTCGCCAGGAGCGTCATGATCCTCACCGTGCTCTACCTGGTGCTGCTCGTCCTCGTGACGGCCGGCGCCGCCGCCCTCAGCGTGCTCGCCTGGATGCGCCCGGCCCTGCCCTTCGCGGCCGCCGCCGGCGGCGCCGCTGCGGCCGCTCTCCTGCTCGCCGCCGTGCCGACCGGCGACGACCCCGGCTTCGCCATCACTGCGCTGATCACCGTGCTCGCTCTCGCCGCCGCGATCGTCGGCGGCGGGCCCGCCGCGACCGTCGCCCTCCGCCTCGCGACCCACGGCACCGTCGCGGAGGGGGCGCACGGCGGCATCATCCAGGACGGCAGCGAGGTGCTGCGCGGCGGCACCGCCATCGGGATCCTCGAGCGGCTCGCCGTCGCCGCCGTCATCGTCGCCGGGTTCCCCGAGGGGCTCGCGGTGATCGTGGCCATCAAGGGCGTCGGACGGTTCAGCGAGCTCGACTCGGCGGCCATCCGGGAGCGGTTCATCATCGGCACGTTCGCGAGCTTCATATGGGCTGCGGCGTGTGCCGGGATCGCGGTGCTCGCCCGCGGCTGACCGCGCCGGCCGACAGCGGGTGCGGAGTGTTCCTCTCCGTCCCTCCGGCCGCAACCCGGCGAAAGCCCGAATCGGTGCGGCTATGGTGAGCGCGTCGAGTGGCCCGGTTGCCCGCCGGCCCCGCGCAGCGAGCACGGGAGGTCCCCGCATGAGCGTCCTGAACCGCCTGACCGAGAGGGTGATCCGCGCCGTCGAGGAGGCCGAGTTCCTCGACGCTCCCGCGGGCGCCGCGTCCCGCGCCGTCACCCGGCTCCTGCCGCCGGGCCGGCCGAAGGACCTGCTGAGCGGGACCTGGCTCGGGCACGCCCTGCATCCGGCGCTCGTGGTCGTGCCGATCGGGTCCTGGGCCGGCGCCCTCTACCTGGATCTGCGGGGGAGGCAGACCGACCGGACGGGCGCCCGCCGCCTCGTCGGCATGGGCGCCGCCGCCGCGCTGCCGGCCATCGCCGCCGGCGTCAGCGACTGGTCGGACACCCTGGGCGCCGAGAGACGCGTCGGCTTCGTGCACGCCCTGGTCAACAACACCTCGCTCCTCCTGTTCACCCTCAGCTGGGTGGCACGCCGCCGCGGCAACCAGGCGGCGGGGGTCGGCGCCGCGGTCCTCGGCGCGGGCTTCCTCGGTCTGGGCGCCTGGCTCGGCGGCCACCTGTCCTACGCGCGGGGCGTCGGGGTCGACACGACCGCGTTCGAGGTCCTGCCCGAGGAGTGGACGGACGTCGCCGCCGTCGACGAGGTGACCACCGCTCCCCTGGTCGCGGACGCGGGAGGCGTCGCGGTGATGCTCCTCCGCGAGGGGGACCGGATCCGCGCGCTGCAGGATCGATGCACCCACCGGGGCGGGCCGCTGCACGAGGGCGAGATCGCGGACGGCTGTGTCACCTGCCCCTGGCACGGCAGCCGGTTCCGGCTGTCCGACGGCGCCGTGGTGCGCGGTCCGGCAACGAGGCCGGAGCCGGCACCGCAGGTGCGCACGGTGTCGGGCCGCGTCCAGGTGCGCCGCTTCCCGGACGAGCCCGGGTCGCTGCGCCAGAACCCGGTGATGCCGCCGGAGCGCTGACCGGCCCGCGTCAGGAGGCGGAGGGGCGCCGCTTCGGAACGTGGCGGCGGTACGGCGAGACGGTGGGCTCGTGCGGGAGGAAGAAGCGCCACGGGAAGGTCTCGGTGCCGCCCTCGCCCGACACGCCCGTGCGCGGGCTCACCGCGTAGCCCTCCGCAGGTGCGGACGGCAGCTCGAGCCGGTACGGGGCCGCGAACAGGTCCGAGCCGCCGTCCGAGAGCGGGATGCCCATCGCCACCGCGAGCCGGGCGGGGCCGCGAGCCAGGTCGCGGGAGGGAACGCCCTCCCCGCGGCGCGCACGGGCGAGCTCCTCGCCCTCGACGATCTCCCCCGCCCGCAGCAGCAGTCCCCCGGCGCGGCCCTCGGGCAGGCACACCACGTTCGCGCACACGTGCATGCCGTAGGTGAAGTAGGTGTAGAGGTGGCCGGACGGGCCGAACATCACCTCGTTGCGGCGGCTGCGGCCGCGGTGCGCGTGCGAGCCGGGGTCGCTGCCCTCCCCCGAGTACGCCTCCACCTCGGTGATCCGCAGCGACACCGGTCCGTCCTCCCCGATTCGGGTGAGGACGGCGCCGAGCAGCAGCGGGGCGACGGTCTCCGCGGGCGCGTCGAGCAGACCCCGGCGGTCAGCGCTCAGAGGAACGTCCCGGTGCCGACGGAGACCGCGATGACGGCGACGAGCGCCAGCACCGCGACGAGGACGACGACGCGGAGCACCCACGGCCGACCGCCGGGGCGACTGCCGCCCGCACGGCCCCCGTCCCGCCCGGCGCTCACCGGATGCCGCCCGCGAGCACGCGGACGCGCTCGGTGAGGGTGCTCAGCTGCTCCCGGACCCGCTCGGGGGCGGTGCCGCCGGCGCCGTCCCGGCTCGCGACCGAGCTCTGGACCGTGAGCACCGAGCGCACGTCGGGCGTGAGGAGCGGAGAGACGGCCCGCAGCGCGTCGTCGTCGAGGTCCTCGAGGCCGACGCCCCGCTCCTCCGCCGCGCGGACCATCGAGCCGGTGACCTCGTGCGCCTCCCGGAACGGGATGCCCTGCTTGACGAGCCACTCCGCGACGTCCGTCGCGAGCGAGAAGCCCTGCGGCGCGAGGGACGCCATCCGCTCGGTGTCGAAGTGCAGCGTCGCCACCATGCCGGTGAAGGCGGGCAGCAGCACCTCGAGGGTGGCGATCGAGTCGAAGACCGGCTCCTTGTCCTCCTGCAGGTCGCGGTTGTACGCGAGCGGCAGGCCCTTGAGCGTGGCGAGCAGGCCGGTGGCGTTGCCGATCAGCCGGCCCGCCTTGCCGCGCGCGAGCTCGGCGATGTCCGGGTTCTTCTTCTGCGGCATGATGCTCGAGCCCGTGGAGTAGGCGTCGGACAGCGTCACGAAGCCGAACTCGCGGGTGTTCCAGAGGATGATCTCCTCGGCCAGGCGGGAGACGTCGACGCCGATCTGCGCCGTGATCCAGGCGAACTCGGCGACCACGTCGCGGGACGCGGTGCCGTCGATCGAGTTCTCGACCACGCGGGAGAACCCGAGGTCCGTGGCGACGGCGGTGGCGTCGAGGCCGAGGGTGCTGCCGGCGAGGGCGCCCGACCCGTACGGCGAGGCGTCGGCGCGGCGGCTCCAGTCGCTGATCCGCTCCAGGTCGCGGACGAGCGGCCAGGCGTGCGCGAGCAGGTGATGCGCGAGCAGCACCGGCTGCGCGTGCTGCAGATGCGTCCGGCCGGGCAGGATCGCGCCGAAGTGCCGGTCCGCCTGCGCGGCCAGGGCGTCGACGAGGTCGACCAGCAGGCGCGACAGGGTGCCCGCGCGGTCGCGCAGCAGCATCCGAATGAACGTCGCGATCTGGTCGTTGCGGCTCCGGCCTGCGCGCAGCTTGCCGCCGAGCTCGGGGCCCGCCCGCTCGATCAGGCCGCGCTCGAGCGCCGAGTGCACATCCTCGTCGCCGGGCTCGGGGCCGAACCGGCCCTCCTCCACGTCGCGCTCGAGCTCGTCGAGGCCCTCGAGCATCGCCGTCAGCTCGCTGCCGGTCAGATAGCCGGCCTTCGCGAGGGCGCGGGCGTGCGCCCGCGACCCCGCGATGTCGTAGCCCGCGAGCTGCCAGTCGAAGTGGGTCGAGCGGCTGAGCGCCTCCAGCTCCGGCGAGGGGCCCGAGGTGAATCGCGCACCCCAGAGCGCGCCCTCTCGGGCAGCGCCCTCGTCCGTCCCGTCGATCCCGCTCGCCGCCATGACGTCCTAGCCCTGCAGGTCGCGCTTGGCCGAGATCTTGCTCGGCAGGGACCAGATCTCGATGAAGCCCTTCGACAGCGACTGGTCGAACGTGTCGCCGGTGTCGTAGGTCGCGAGGTTGAAGTCGTAGAGGCTCTGCTCGCTGCGCCGGCCGGTGACGACCGCGCGGCCGCCCTGCAGGGTGAGGCGGATGTCGCCGGACACGACGCGCTGCGTGTCGTCGATGAAGACGTCGAGGCTGCGCTTGAGGGCCGAGAACCAGAGGCCGTCGTAGACGAGCTCCGACCACTTCGACTCGATGCTCCGCTTGAAGCGGGCGAGGTCGCGCTCGATCGTGAGGTTCTCGAGGTGCTCGTGCGCCTCGATCAGCGCGATCGCGCCCGGCGCCTCGTAGACCTCGCGGCTCTTTATGCCGACGAGGCGGTCCTCGACCATGTCGATGCGGCCGACGCCGTGCTTCCCGGCGATCGCGTTGAGCTGCTCGACGGCCTGCAGCGCGGTGACCGGCTTGCCGTCGATCGCGGTGGGCACGCCGGCGGTGAAGGTGATGGTCACCTCGTCGGCGGGCTTCGGCTCGGCCGGGTCCTGCGTGTACTCGTAGAGATCCTCGATGGGCGCGTTCCACGGGTCCTCGAGGAAGCCGGTCTCGACGGCGCGGCCCCACACGTTCTTGTCGATCGAGTAGGGGTTCTTCTTCGACTGCTTGATGGGCAGGCCGTGCTCCTCCGCGTAGACGATCGCCTTGTCGCGGGTGAGGGCGAGGTCGCGGACGGGCGCGATGCTCGTGAGGTCGGGGGCGAGCGCGGCGACGGCCGCCTCGAAGCGGACCTGGTCGTTGCCCTTGCCGGTGCAGCCGTGGGCGACGCTGTCGGCGCCGAGCTCCTTGGCCACGCGCGCCAGGTGGCGGGCGATGAGCGGGCGGCTGAGCGCGGACACCAGCGGGTACTCCTTCTGGTACATCGCGTTCGCCTTGAGCGCGGGCATCAGGAAGTCGTCCGCGAACTCGTCCTTCGCGTCCACCACGACGGACTCGACGGCGCCGCAGTCGAGGGCGCGCTGACGGATGTCCTCCATGTCCTCGCCGCCCTGTCCGACGTCGACCGCGAGGGCCACGACCTCCTTGCCGGTCGCATCCTTCAGCCAGCCGATCCCGACGGACGTGTCGAGCCCACCGGAATACGCGAGCACTACGCGTTCTGCCACTTCTCTCCTTCGTGTTGTCCGATCAACCCTAGATCGCCCGGCTACTGCTGCCGCAGGAGCCAGACGAGCAGGGCCTTCTGGGCGTGCAGCCGGTTCTCGGCCTCGTCCCAGATCACGCTCTGCGGCCCGTCGATGACGGCCGCGTCGACCTCGTAGCCCCGGTCTGCGGGCAGGCAGTGCAGGAAGAGCGCGTCCTCCGCTGCCGCCGCCATCAGCTCGGGGGTGACCTTGTAGCCGCCGAGTGCGGTGATGCGCTCGGCCTTCTCGTCCTCGCGCCCCATCGACACCCACGTGTCGGTGACCACGATGTCCGCCCCGCCCACTGCGGCCAGCGGATCCGCGAGCACGGCGACGGATCCGCCGGTCGTCTCCGCGATCGCGGCGGCGTCGGCGACCACCTGCTCGGCCGGCTCGTAGTCGATCGGTGCGCCGATGCGCACGTTCATGCCGGCGGTCGCCCCGGCGAGCAGGTAGGACTGCGCCATGTTGCTGGCGCCGTCGCCGAGGAAGGCGACGGTGAGGCCGGCCAGCGCTCCGCGGTGCTCCCGGATGGTGAGCAGGTCGGCGAGAAGCTGGCAGGGGTGGAAGTCGTCGGAGAGCGCGTTGACGACCGGCACCGTGGTGCCCTCCGCCATCTCGGCGAGTCCGGACTGGGCGTAGGTGCGCCACACGATCGCCGCGACCTGCCGCTCGAGGACCCGCGCGGTGTCGCTCGGGGACTCCTTGCCGCCGAGCTGGCTGTTCGCGGTCGAGATGATGAGCGGGCTGCCGCCGAGGTCCGCGATGCCTACGGCGAAGGACACCCGCGTGCGCGTCGACGACTTGTCGAAGATGACCGCGACCGTCTGCGGGCCCTCGAGCGGCTTCGCGGCGAACCGGTCGCGCTTCAGCTCGAGCGCGAGATCGAGGATCTCGGCCTGCTCGGCCGGGCTGAGGTCGTCATCGCGGAGGAGGTGGCGGGTCATGGAGCTCCAGGTGGAAGGGCGCTGAGGTCGTGTCGCGGTCGCGACTCAGAGGTCGCCGAGGGCGAGGGTGAAGCGGTCGCGGAACTCCTCGAGCTCCTCGTCGCCGAGGATCAGAGGCGGCACGATGCGCAGGCTGTCGGGGTTCGGCGCGTTGAGGATGAGCCCGTGCGCGAGGGAGCGCTCGGCGACCTCGGCGGCGCGGCCGTCGGCGATCCCGACGCCCACCATGAGGCCGCGGCCGCGGACGGCGGTGACGTGCGGGGACCCGATGCCGAGGATGAGTTCCTGCAGCTGGGCGCCGCGGACCGCGGCGTTCTGCACGAGGCCGGCGCGCTCGATCTCGTCGAGGACCGCACCCGCCACGGTGGTGGAGAACGGCTGCCCGCCGAAGGTGCTGCCGTGGTCGCCGCGCAGGAGCAGGTCGCTGGCGCGGCCGAAGGTGACGAGCGCGCCGATGGGGATGCCGCTCGCGATGCCCTTCGCGATGGTGACGGCGTCGGGCAGGATGCCGTCGTGCTGGTAGGCGAACCATTCGCCGGTGCGGCCGACGCCCGTCTGGATCTCGTCGACGATGAGCAGCGCGCCGTGCCGCTCGGTCAGCTCGCGGGCACGACGGAGGTAGCCGTCCGGCAGCGGCAGCACTCCCGCCTCGCCCTTGATGGGCTCGACGAAGAGGGCGGCGACGCTGTCGTCCATCGCCTCCTCGAGCGCGGCGATCGTCGAGTCGATGTGGTCGACGCCCGGCACCATGGGCCGGAACGCCTCCTGCATCGTCGGCTTGCCGGTCAGCGCGAGGGCGCCCATCGTGCGGCCGTGGAAGGAGTTCTTGAGACTGAGGATGCGCGAGCGTCCGTCGGTCGAGTTGCGCCGGGCGAGCTTGAACGCGGCCTCGATGGCCTCCGCGCCGGAGTTGCCGAAGTAGGCGCGGCCGCCCTCCCCCGCCCCGGTCAGCCGGCGCAGCCGCTCGGCGAGCGCGATCTGGGAGGGCGTCGCGAAGTAGTTGGAGACGTGGATGAGCGTGGCCGCCTGGCGGGCCGCCGCCTCCACGACCACGGGGTGCGCGTGGCCGAGCGAGTCGACCGCGATCCCCGCCAGGAAGTCCAGGTAGCGCCGGCCGTCGACATCCCACACCCAGCAGCCCTCGCCGCGCTCGAGCACGAGCTGCGGGGCGCCGAGCGTGCGCATCAGCGCGGCTCGGTGCCGCTCGGTGTAGGCCTGCGCGGCCTCCGCGAGATGCGTCACCGCACGACCTCCGTTCCGATTCCGCTGCCCGTGAAGATCTCCAGGAGGATCGAGTGCGGCACCCGGCCGTCGATGACCGCCGCCTTCTCCACGCCGTTCTCGACCGCCTCCAGGCACGCGGCCATCTTGGGGATCATCCCGGCGTCGAGGCTCGGCAGCAGGCTGCCGAGCTCCGCGGCGGTGATGTGCGAGACGAGCGAGCTGCGGTCCGGCCAGTCGCTGTAGAGGCCCGGCACGTTGGTGAGGATCACGAGCTTCGCGGCGCGCAGCGCGACGGCGAGGGCCGCGGCCGCGGAGTCCGCGTTGACGTTGAGCGACTGCCCCGGCTCCGCGCCGTCGGGCGCGATCGACGAGACGACGGGGATGTGCCCGGCCTCGAGCAGCGACAGCACCGGCTCCGGGTCGACCGAGTCGACGTCGCCGACGAGCCCGAGGTCCACCTCGACGCCGTCGACCATCGCGCCGCGGCGCTTGCCGGTGAAGAGTCCCGCGTCCTCGCCCGACACACCGGAGGCGAGCGGGCCGTGCTCGTTGATGAGGCTGACGATGTCGCGGTTCACCTGCCCGGTGAGGACCATGCGCACGACCTCCATCACCTCGGGGGTCGTCACGCGGTAGCCGCCGCGGAACTCGGTGGGGATGTCGAGCCGCTCGAGCATCGCGGTGATCTGCGGTCCGCCGCCGTGCACGACGACGGGCCGGATGCCGACGTAGTGCAGGTAGACCATGTCCTCGGCGAAGGCCCGCATCAGCGCGGGGTCCTCCATCGCGTTGCCGCCGAACTTCACGACGATGATCTGCCCCGCGAAGCGCTGCAGCCAGGGCAGCGACTCGATGAGCGTCTCCGCCTTGACGGCGGCGCTGATCGGATCCGTGGTCTGGACGGGGAGCGGGGGGCGAGGGGTGTCGGTCATCAGCTCGAGTACGCGCTGTTCTCGTGGACGTAGTCGTGGGTGAGGTCGTTGGTCAGCACGGTGGCGGTCGCGTCGCCGGCGTGCAGGTCGATGAGCACGTGCACGGCGCGCGCGCTGAGGTCGACCTCGCTGCGCGGCCGGTCCGGCGCACCCGCCGAGCAGACGCGGACGCCGTTCATCGACACGTCGACCGAGTACGGGTCGAACTGCGCCGCGGTGGTGCCGATCGCTGCGAGCACCCGGCCCCAGTTGGGGTCGTTCCCGAAGACGGCGGCCTTGAAGAGGTTGTTGCGCGCGACGGAGCGGGCGACCTCGACCGCCTCGTCCTCGGTCGCCGCGGACACGACCTCGATCGCGATGTCGTGGGAGGCGCCCTCCGCGTCCCGCTGCAGCTGGTGCGCGAGGTCGGCGCACACGGCGGTGAGGGCGGCACGGAAGACGTCGAGGTCGGGGACGACGCCCGAGGCGCCGGAGGCGAGGAGCGTCACCTGGTCGTTCGTCGACATGCAGCCGTCGGAGTCGAGCCGGTCGAAGGTGACCCGGGTCGCGGCGCGGAGCGCCTCGTCGAGCTCGGGCGGCGTCAGCTCGGCGTCCGTCGTGATCACGACGAGCATGGTCGCGAGCCCGGGCGCGAGCATCCCGGCGCCCTTCGCCATCCCGCCGATGCTCCAGCCGTCCTCGCGCACCTCGGCGAGCTTCGGCACGGTGTCGGTCGTCATGATGGCGCGAGCGGCGTCCGCTCCCCCGTCGGCCGAGAGCGCGTCGACGGCGGCGGCGACTCCGGCGAGCACCTTGCCGCGGTCGAGCTGCTCGCCGATGAGGCCCGTCGAGCACACGATGACGTCGCCGGCGGAGAGGCCGAGCGCGTCCGCGGCGGCCTCGGCGGTGGCGTGCGTGGTCTGGAATCCCTCGGTGCCGGTGAAGCAGTTGGCGCCGCCCGAGTTGAGCACGACGGCCGACGCCAGCCCGTCCGCGATCGCCTGCTGCGACCAGAGGATCGGGTTGGCCTTGGCGCGGTTGCTGGTGAACACCGCGGCCGCCGCCTGGCGGGGCCCGCGGTTGACGACGAGCGCGAGGTCGGCTCCGCCGGACGCCTTGAGGCCGGCGACGACTCCCGCCGCCTCGAAGCCGGAAGCCGTGGTGACGCTCACGGGGCCACCCCGTCCGTCGGCAGGCCGAGCGCCTCGGGGAAGCCGAGCGCGACGTTGAGGGACTGCACGGCGGCGCCCGCGGTCCCCTTCATGAGGTTGTCGACGGCCGCGACGACGACGACGCGACCCGCTGCTGCATCGACCGCGAGGCCGAGGAGCGCGGTGTTCGCCCCCAGGACATCCGCGGTGCGCGGGAAGACGCCCTCGGGCAGCAGCTCGACGAACGGCTCGTCGGCGTAGGCGAGCTCCCACGCGGAGCGCACCTCGTCCGCGGTGACGCCGGGCGCGAGCACCGCGGTGGAGGTCGCGAGGATCCCCCGCGACATCGGGACGAGGACGGGCGTGAACGAGATGGTCGAGCTCTCGGCGCCCGCCCAGCGGAGCGCCTGCTGTATCTCGGGGATGTGCCGGTGCCCGCCGCCCACGGCGTACGGGGCGGCGCTGCCGAGCAGCTCGCTCGCCAGCAGGTGCGGCTTGAGCGTCCTGCCGGCTCCGGACGGCCCGACCGCGAGGACGGAGACGATGTCGGCCGGCTGGATGACGCCGGCGGCGATGCCGGGCGCGAGCGACAGGGCGACGGTGCTCGCGTTGCAGCCGGGCGCCGCGATCCGGGTCGCGCCGCGGAGACGGTCGCGCTGCTTGACGCTGCCGGCCTTGGTGCGGACGGGCAGCTCGGGGACGCCGTACGCCCACGGCTCGGCGTGCTCGCCGCCGTAGAACGCGGCCCAGTCGGCGGCCGACTCGAGGCGGTGGTCGGCGCCGCAGTCCACCACGACGCTGTCCGCCGGCAGCTCGGCGGTGATCGCGGCGGATGCGCCGTGCGGCAGCGCCAGGACGACGACGTCATGCCCCGCCAGGGTCTCCGGGGTGGTGTCGACGAGCGGCAGGTGCGCGAGCGAGCGCAGGTGCGGCTGGACCTCGCCGAGCGGCCGTCCGGCGGAGGTGTGCGCGGCGACCGTGCGCACCTCGAACTCCGGGTGGGGCGCGAGCAGCCGCAGGACTTCCCCGCCCGCGTACCCGGAAGCCCCGGCTACGGCGACGGAAAGAGGCATGGATTCCACCTTACCGACGTCGCGGCGCGCCGCCTGCCCCCGGGAGGGTGGGCGGGGGGCTGGGGCGAGCACCATGCTGCCGGGTGCTTCAAGAGGCACGGAGATCGTTCAGCAGGCACGGAGGTCCTTCAGCAGGCACTCGGGGGCAGGTTCTGCCTGCCGGACCGCCTCCGCTCCTGCTGGGACCGACTCTGCTTCCTGCTGAGGCCCTCGGGTACTGCTGCCCCTCTCGGCCGCTGCCAGGCCTGCCGAGCCCACCCTGCTGAACCGATCCCTCCCCTTCTCCTCCTCAGCAGGCACGGAGGCCCTTCAGCAGGCACTGGAGGGCCGGTTTCGCCTGCTGAACCGCCTCCGCTCCTGCTGAGCACCTCGCCCTCGGCTCCCGCGTAGTCCTGGCGGCGTTCCGCAACCGCAACGACAAACCGCAACCGTCTCCGGTTGCGGTTTGTCGTTTCCGTTGCGGTTTGCTGCGCGGCTGCTCGCGCCGCGACTACTCGCGGAGGGCGGCGCCGAACCGGGCTGCGGCCTCGGCGACGCCGGCCAGCTTCGCGTCGCTCGCCTCCGCGGCCGTGAGCGTGCGGTCCTCGGCACGGAATCGGAGCGCGAAGGTCAGCGACTTCGCCCCCTCGGGCACGCCGGCGCCGCGGTAGTCGTCCACGAGCCGGATGTCCTCGAGCAGGTCGCCCGCGCCGCCGGCGACCGCGGCGAGCACCTCCGCGGCGGGCACCTCGACCGGCACCACGAGGGAGAGGTCCTGAGTGGCGGCGGGCAGCGCGCGGATCGGCACGGCGTGCGCATCCGGGTCGGCGAGCACGAGGAGCCGCTCGAGGTCGAGCTCGGCGGCCGCGACCACGCTCGGCAGGTCGGCGGCCTCGGCGACGGCGGGCAGGAGCTCGCCGGCCCAGCCGACGGTCTCCTCACCCGAGGGGCCGTCCACGACGAGACGCGCGGTGCGGCCCGGATGGAACGCCTGGTGCGTGCCCTGGACGGGACGGATCGCGACGCGGAGGGCGGCCCCGACGCGCTGGACGTCGGTGAGGGCGTCGCGCCAGTCCGCGGCCAGCGGCTCTTGGCCGACCTGCTTCGGAACGGAAGCGCCGGTCCGCAGCGTGGCGACGTGACGGGGCTGGGGCGGGATGCCGGCCTCGATCGCCGCGAGGGCCTCGCGCGCGGGCAGGGCCGCGATCGGCGGGATGAAGCCGGTGCCGTACTCGACGCCCGGCTCGGGGCGGAACACGGCGCCCACCTCGTAGAGGTCGAGGTCGACGAAGCCGCGTGAGCGGTTGCGGTGCGCGATCTCGAGCAGCCCCGGCAGCAGCGACGTGCGCAGGAACGGCGCCTCGCCGTCGAGCGGATTCGCGAGCCGCATGGCCGGGACCTCGCCGGCCTCCGGGGAGCCGAAGAGGTCGTTCTGCTCCTTGCGGACGAACGGGAACGCGAGCACCTCGACGCCGCCGTTCGCCGCGAGCAGCTGGGCGACCGAGCGGCGCAGCTTCTGGGATCGGGTCAGACCGCGCCCGGGCGGGGCGACAGGGAGCACCGACGGGATGCGGTCGTAGCCGGCGAGCCGGGCGACCTCCTCGGCGAGCGACGGGGCGTCGACGATGTCGGGCCGCCAGGTGGGCGGCGTCACGGTGAGTCCGCCGTCGGCGTCCTCCACCCGCGCACCGATCTCGGCGAGCGCCGCCCGGATCTCGGCGTCGAGATAGTCGACGCCGATGAGGCGGGCGATGAATCCGTCGGGCAGCGGGATCGGGGCCGGCGCGGCCGACTCGTCCAGGTCGGAGCCGAGGGTGTCGAGGGTGCCGCCCGCCAGGTCGACGAGCAGCTGGGCGACGCGGGCGGCGGCGGCCGCCGCGACGGCCGGGTCGACGCCGCGCTCGAAGCGCTTCGACGCCTCGCTCGGCAGCTTGTGCCGGCGCGCGGTGCGCGCGATCGACACCGGGTCGAAGTTGGCGGCCTCGATGAGCACGTCCCGGGTGGTGTCCGACACCTCCGTGGTGGCGCCGCCCATCACGCCGGCGAGGCCGATCGGGCCGGACTCGTCGGTGATGAGGAGGTCCTCGGGCGACAGCTTCCGCGTCTGCCCGTCGAGGGTCTCGAGCGTCTCCCCCGCCGTCGCCCGGCGGACGGTGATCCCGCCGGACAGCTTCTCGAGGTCGTAGGCGTGGATCGGCTGGCCGAGCTCGAACATCACGTAGTTCGTGATGTCGACCGGCAGCGAGATGGTGCGGACGCCGGCGAGGCGGAGGCGGGACGCGAGCCACGGCGGCGTGGGCCGGGTGGCGTCGATGCCACGGACGACCCGGGTGACGAACACGCTCGCCCCGGTCCGGCCGCGGATGGGCTCGGCGTCGTCGACCGTGACGGGGAAGCCGCCTGCCTCGATCGGCGCCGGGAGGCCGGCCGGGTCGCGGAAGGCGGCGCCCGTCGAGTGCGAGTACTCGCGGGCGATCCCGCGTACCGAGAACGCGTAGCCGCGGTCCGGCGTGACGTTGACCTCGACCGCGGCGTCGTCGAGCCCGAGCAGCGCGAGCGCGTCGGTGCCGACCTCGGGATCGAGGCCGAGGGTCACGAGGCGCAGGATGCCGTCGTGCTCCTCGCCGAGGCCGAGCTCGCGCGCCGAGGCGATCATGCCGTCGGACACGTGCCCGTACGTCTTGCGGGCTGCGATCGGGAACGGGCCGGGCAGCACGGCGCCCGGCAGCGTCACCACCACCTTGTCGCCGACCTCGAAGTTCGCCGCGCCGCAGACGATGCCGCGCACGTCGGCGCCGCCGTCGGCCGCGGGCAGCCCCTCGGGGGCGACCCGGACCGAGCACCAGCGGATCGTCTTGCCGTTCGACTGGGGCTCGGGCGTGAACTCGAGCACCTCGCCCACGACGACGGGGCCGGTCACGCCGAAGCCGTGCTCCGCCTCCTCCTCGAGGCCCACCTTGACGAGGGCGGCGTGGAGATCGGCGACGGTGATGTCCTCCGGCAGGTCGACGTACTCGGCCAGCCAGCTGAGAGGAACGCGCATGTCAGCCCACCATCCCGAACTGGGCGCTGAAGCGGATGTCGCCCTCGGCCATGTCACGCATGTCGTTGAGTCCGTTCCGGAACTGGAGGGTGCGCTCGATCCCCATGCCGAACGCGAAGCCCTGGTACTCGTCGGGGTCGATGCCGGCGGCGCGGAGCACGTTCGGGTTGACCATGCCGCAGCCTCCCCACTCGATCCAGCGCGGACCGCCCTTGGCGCGGGGCTGCCACACGTCCATCTCGGCGGAGGGCTCGGTGAAGGGGAAGTAGTTGGGGCGCAGGCGGATCTTCGCCTCATCGCCGAACATGATGCGCGCGAAGTGCTCGAGCGTGCCCCGCAGGTGCGCCATCGTCAGGCCCTTGTCGATCGCCAGACCCTCGAACTGCGAGAAGACGGGCAGGTGCGTCGCATCGAACTCGTCGGTGCGGTACACGCGGCCCGGGCAGAGCACGTACACGGGAAGGTCCCGCTCGAGAAGCGAGCGGACCTGCACGGGCGAGGTGTGGGTGCGCAGGACAAGGTGCCGATCGGGCGGGTCCACGAAGAACGTGTCCTGCATGGCGCGGGCCGGGTGGTCCTCATCGAAGTTGAGGGCGTCGAAGTTGAACCACTCGTGCTCGAGCTCGGGCCCCTCCGCGATCTCCCAGCCCATGCCGACGAAGATGTCCGCCACCTCCTCCTGGAGCAGGGCGAGCGGATGCCGGGCACCCGGCTGCCACCGGGAGGACGCCGCGGTGACGTCGACGCGCTCGGCGGCGAGCCGAGCCGCGGTCTCCGCCTCGGCGAGCTCGGCCTCGCGCGCCGCGATCGCCGAGTTGACCCGGCCGCGCGCGCCTCCGACGAGCTTCCCGGTCGCGGCCTTCTCGGGGCCGGGCACCTGGCGGAGCAGGGAGTTGAGCTTCGCGAGCGGCGAGCCCTCTCCGGCGTGGGCGCTGCGGGCCGCCTTCAGCTCGGCGGTGCTGGTCGCCGCGGCGATGGCGGTGAGGGCGGCGTCGACGGCGGACTCCACCGCCTCCGGGGAGATCGGGTTGCCGCCGGGGGCGGCAGGAGCGTCAGACACGGTCCCCGAGTCTACCGAGTCGCCTCCGGCAGGATCGCCTGCACCGGGCAGGACCAGGAGGCACGGATGTCCTGCCGAGCGTCGCCGAGAGTCCTGCCGGCGGTGGCGGGCGCCGGGGGCGATGTCGGTGGTCGGCGCGACACTGGATGCGATGACGATCCTCACCAACCCGTCCGAGCGTGGCACCCGGCCGCTGCTCGACATCAGCCGGATCTACTACGAGCGGGCGGCCGCCGAGCTGCCGCGCGGCCAGGAGATCCTCGCGCGCTGGCCGGACGCCGACCTCGTCGAGGTGGAGAGCCACTGGCGCATCCCCGAGCTGCACGGCGACGAGGCCAACGTGCGCCGCTGGGTGCGGATCAAGACCGAGGCGCTCGTGCTCGGCGTCAAGAAGGGCGTCTCCGTGCGGCCGAACGGCCGCAGCGCCGACTTCATCGCCCCGTCCACCGCCAACGGCTGCGCCATGGCGTGCGCCTACTGCTACGTGCCGCGCCGCAAGGGCTTCAGCAACCCGATCACCGTCTTCGCGAACATCGACCAGATCGCCGGCAGCATCCACCGGCACATCGGCCGGCAGGGGGTCAAGGCCGAGCCGAATCAGTGCGATCCGGCGGCGTGGGTCTACGACATCGGGGAGAACAGCGACTGCTCCGCCGACGCGCTCGTCAGCGACAACGTGCGCGACCTCGTCGACCTGTTCCGGCACGAGCCCACCGCGAAGCTCTCGTTCGCCACGAAGTACGTGAACCGCGACCTGCTCGAGTGGGACCCGCAGGGCCGCAGCCGCATCCGCTTCTCGCTCATGCCGCACGGCATGGCGAAGCTGGTCGACATCCGCACCACGCCGATCGCCGAGCGCATCGCCGCGATCAACGACTTCGTCGAGGCCGGCTGGGAGACGCACGTCAACTTCTCCCCCGTGATCGTCGCCGACGGCTGGCTCGAGGAATGGGGCGAGCTGTTCGACCAGCTCGACGCCGCGCTGTCGCCACGCGCGAAGGCGCAGCTGTCGAGCGAGGTCATCTTCCTCACCCACAACGAGCAGCTGCACGAGGTCAACCTGGGCTGGCACCCGAAGGCGGAGGAGGTGCTCTGGCGGCCCGACCTGCAGGAGAACAAGGTCTCCCAGAACGGCGCGCTCAACGTGCGCTACCGGTCGGGCGCCAAGCGGGGCTACCTCGCCCGGTTCCGGGCGCTGGCCGCGGAGAGGCTGCCGTACTGCGACATCCGCTACGCGTTCTGAGTCGGGGCGCCGGCTGAGGCGCCGCGCCTGCCGAGCGCAGCCTCTGCTTCCGCCGCTAGGTCGACGGGCGGTCGCCGCCCGGCCCCGCGGAGGCGGCAGCTGACTCGGCGGGCGCCTGCGCGGAGGCGACCGCCTGCAGCGGGTCGACCCGCTGGCCGCGGCGCCGGGCCAGGAAGCGCGCGAGCGCGGACACCGACAGGTTCACGGCGAGGTACATCGCGACCATCACGACGAACACCGAGAAGCCGTACTGGCTCGCGCCGAAGAACTCGGCCGTCAGACGGCCGCGCCGGATCAGCTCCTGCATGCTGACGATGTAGCCGAGGGACGTGTCCTTCAGCAGCACGACCAGCTGCGCGACGATGATCGGCAGCATGTTGCGGAAGGCCTGAGGGAACTCGATGAGGAGCCGCGACTGCATCCCGGTGAGCCCGATGGCGAGGCCCGACTCGCGCTGGCCGCGGGGCAGCGCGACGAGGCCGGATCGCAGCGCCTCGCCGATGATCGCCCCGTTGTAGAGGGTGAGCGCCAGCACGACGGCGACGAACGGGTCGAGACCGAGCACGCCCCAGAAGAAGACCATCATCAGCAGCACGGGCAGCCCGCGCAGGAACTCGAGCACGACGGTGACGGGCACCCGGATGACCGGGTTCGTCGACATGCGGAGCAGGGAGATGACCATGCCGAGCAGGATCGCGAGCACCGAGGCGTAGAGCGCGGCCTGGAGGGTGACGCCGAGCGCGCGGAGCAGGTCGAGCCAGACCAGCGGGTCGTTGAAGATGTCCCACCGGTCGGCGTCGAAGAGGCCCTGCCCGCTCAGCCGGAACAGCGCGTAGCCGACCGCGGCGACGAGCACGACGCCGATGACCGCCGAGACGATGCGCGAGGTGCGCCGGGTCTTCGGGCCCGGTGCGTCGTAGAGCACGCTGGTCATCGGAGCACCGCCACTCGTCGCTCGAGCCGGTCGGCGATGCGGCCGAGCGGGATCGTGATGAGCAGGTAGCAGGCGGCGATGCCGAGGAACAGCGCCACGAGATCCCCGGGATTGCTGCGGATGAGTCGCGTGAGGACGCTGACGAGGGTGAACACGAAGAACCCGGTCGCGACCGAGGTGTTCTTCGTCAGGGCGATGATCACGTTGATGAGCGGGGGGATCACCGACCGGATCGCCTGCGGCAGCACGACCAGCGCGAGCGTCTGCCCGAAGCCGAGGCCGATGCTGCGGGCCGCCTCCGCCTGCCCGACCGGCACCGAGTTGATGCCGGACCGGATCGCCTCCGCGAAGAACGGCGACGTGTAGAGCGTGAGGGCGACGATCGCCGAGGGGATGAACGGGATGTCGATGCCGAGGCGCGGCGCGACGAACGCCATGAAGAAGAACACGAGCGTGAGCGGCGTGTTCCGCAGCAGCTCCGTGTAGACGGCGGAGGTGACCCGGAGGCTGCCGAACGGGCTGATCCGCATCGCCGCGACGAGTATCCCGAGCGGCAGCGCGAACAGCACTGTCCCGCCGAGCATCAGCAGGGTGTTGCCGAAGCCCAGCAGGAACAGGTCGAGGTTGGCGGCGATCGCGCCCATCCGGGTCCCTCCCGTCGGCAGTGGCGGCGCGCCCGTGGAGGACGCGCCGCGACTGTGCCGGCTGCTAGTAGCGGTCGACCGTCGGCGGGTCCGGGACGGGCAGGACCTGGCCGGCCGTCTGCTCGAACAGGCGCGCCCAGGTGCCGTCGTCGAAGGACTCCTCGAGGACGTCGTTGATGAAGTCGCGGAACGCCTGGTCGTCCTTCTTGAGGCCGATGCCGTACGGCTCCTCGGTGAACGTCTCGCCGTCGCCGGCCAGCTTGAACTCGGGCTCGTTCTGGGCGACGAAGCCGGAGAGGATCACATTGTCCGTCGTCACCGCGACGACGTCGCCGTTGCGCAGCGGGTCGAGGCAGTTGCTGTAGACGTCGGTCGCGAACAGCTCCGCGCCGTACTCGTCGACGATCGTCGCTGCGGGCGTCGAGCCCTCGACGGAGCAGACGGGCTGACCCTCGAGGTCCTCCGGACCGGTGATGTCCTCGTTGTCGGCGAGGACCATGATCGCCTGGCCGGCCACGAAGTACGGGCCGGCGAAGTCGATCAGCTCCTTGCGCTTGTCGTTGATCGTGTAGGTCGCCACGACGATGTCCACGTCGCCGTTCTGGATGGCGGTCTCGCGGATGTTCGACGGCGTCTCGGTCCATTCGATCGAGTCGAACGGGATCCCGAGCTTCGAGGCGACGAGGGCGCCGATGGCGACGTCGAAGCCCTCCGGCACGTCACCCGTGCCGAGCAGGCCGAACAGTGGCTGGTCGAACTTGGTGCCGATCGTCATCGTGCCGGCCTCGGCGAGCGTCGCCATCGTGGTGCCTGCCTCGAACTCGGGGTTCTCCTCGATCTCGAGCGCGTAGGGGCCGTCGCCGGTCTCCGCTCCGGCGCTGGGCGAGGTGGTGCCGCCGCCTCCCCCACCGCCGCCGCCGGCGCTGCCGGGCGCGCCGCAGGCGGCGAGGGCCGTGACGACGAAAGCCGCGGTGATGGCGGCTGCGTATCGCTTGGTTCTCATCGGAGTTCCTCTCTGGTGGTTGGTGGTGCCGACCGCTCCGTCGACCCCTGGCTAGTGGCTGAGGATCTTGGAGAGGAAGTCCTTCGCCCGGTCGCTCTTCGGCCGTTCGAAGAACTCGACGGGGGCGGCGTCCTCGACGAGCTGACCGTCGGCCATGAACAGCACCCGGTCGGCCGCACGACGGGCGAAGCCCATCTCGTGGGTGACGACGATCATCGTCATGCCGTCTCGGGCGAGGCCGGTGATGACGTCGAGGACCTCGTTGATCATCTCCGGGTCGAGCGCCGAGGTGGGCTCGTCGAAGAGCATCAGCTTCGGCTGCATCGCGAGGGCCCGCGCGATGGCGACGCGCTGCTGCTGACCGCCGGAGAGCTGAGCGGGCAGCTTGCTCGCCTGGTTGGCGACGCCCACGCGGTCGAGCAGCTCCATCGCCCGCTTCTCGGCCTCGGCGCGGTCCAGGCCGCGAACGCGCATGGGGCCGAGGGTGACGTTCTGCAGCACGGTCTTGTGGGCGAAGAGGTTGAACGACTGGAACACCATGCCGACGTCGGCCCGCAGACGGGCGAGGGCCGCGCCCTCCTCCGGCAGCGGCACACCGTCGATGGTGATCGTGCCCGAGTCGATCGTCTCGAGGCGGTTGATCGCGCGGCAGAGGGTGGACTTGCCGGAGCCGCTCGGCCCGATGACGACGACGACCTCGCCGGATCGGACGCTGGTGGTGATGTCCTTCAGCACGTGCAGCTTGCCGAAGTGCTTGTTCACGCGGTCGAGGACGACGAGGGGAGCCTCGGCCCCACCCTGGGACGACGCTGTCGCGGGCAGCGGAGACGAGGCCATGGCCTCACCCTAGGAAGAGCGGGGGCGCGGCGGACAGACCCCCGCGGGGACCGTTACCGCCTTGAAACCTCGCGCGCGGCATCCGGCGGCCCTCACCGGAGGTGGGAACGAAGGACGACCGGCCGCGCGATCCGCTCGTCGATCAGCACCGCCAGGATGCCGAGATGCCACTTTCCGCCCTCATTCCGCCCGAATAGGGGCGAAAAGTGGCATCTCGCGCGCCTGTACGACCCGCGGGCGGGCTAGGAGCGCTGGGCGAACGCGCTCTCGTACAGGCAGACGGACGCGGCGGTCGCCAGGTTCATGGACTCGGCCGAGCCGTAGACGGGGACGGCGAGGGCGCGGTCGGCGCGGGCGAGCCGCTCGTCGTCGAGGCCGTGCGCCTCGTTGCCGAACACCCAGGCTGTCGGCGCGGCGAGGGTGCCCTCCTGGCGGGCGGTGAGGAGGTCGTCGCCCTTGATGTCGGCGGCGAGGATCTGCAGCCCGGCCGCGCGCGCCCGGTCGGCGACGGCGGCGAGGTCGGCGCCCACCGCGACGGGCAGGTGGAAGAGCGAGCCGGTGGTGGCCCGCACCACCTTCGGGTTGTAGAGGTCGACGGTTCGGCCGGTCAGGACGACGGCATCCGCCCCCGCCGCGTCGGCGGCGCGGATGATGGTGCCGGCGTTGCCCGGATCCCGGACCTCCTCCAGCACGGCCACGAGGCGCGGCTGCTCCGCGAAGATCGTCCGCACCGAGGTCGGGAACTGCGCGCACACCGCGACGAACCCCTGCGGGGTGACGGTGTCGGCCATCGTCTCGAGCACCTGCTCCGTGACGAACTCCACCTCGAGGCCGGCCGCCGCGGCGGCGTCCCCGATGCCGGGGTGCCGCTCGAGCGCGGTGGGCGTCGCGAAGAGCTCGACGAGCAGCTCCGGGCGCCAGGCCAGCGCCTCACCCACCGCCTGAGGCCCCTCGAGCAGGAACTGCCCCGTCTCCGTGCGCGCCTGCTTCCGGCCGAGCTTGGCGACGGCCCGGACGCGGGGCGACCGGGGGTTGTCGAGCATGGCTCCAGCCTACTTAAACGCCGAACTGCCCGATTCCGCCGCCCATCCCGGAGGGAGCGGTCGAACCGGGCAGTTCGAGAGGTGCTACGCGGCGGGCGTCGCGGGGGCCGACGTGTCGGCCGGGAGGGCGGCGCGAGCCGTCTCGACGAGGGCCGCGAAGGTCGCGGGCTCGTTCACGGCGAGCTCGGCGAGGATGCGGCGGTCCACCTCGACACCGGCGAGGCCGAGGCCCTGGATGAACCGGTTGTAGGTGAGGCCCTGCTCGCGGGCGGCCGCGTTGATGCGCTGGATCCAGAGGCGACGGAAGTCGCCCTTGCGGGCCCGGCGGTCACGGTACGCGTAGACGAGGGAGTGGGTGACCTGCTCCTTCGCCTTGCGGTAGAGGCGCGACCGCTGACCGCGGTAGCCCTCGGCGCGCTCGAGGATGACCCGGCGCTTCTTGTGGGCGTTGACGGCCCTCTTGACTCTTGCCATTTCTCAGTCCTTCGTAAGGGTCGTGCGGCTCAGAGGCCGAGGAGCTTCTTGGCGACCTTGGTGTCCGGCGCGGATAGCACCTGGTCCTGGTTGAGGCGGCGCGTGCGCTTGCTGGCCTTGCCCTCCAGGTTGTGGCGCATCCCGGCCTGCTGCTTGATCAGCTTGCCGCTGCCGGTGATCTTGAAGCGCTTCTTGGACCCGGAGTGGGTCTTCTGCTTAGGCATTGGTCTCCTTGGTGGTGGCGGCGTCGGGGGTCCCGGCGTCGGAGGTCTCACCGGCGGGGGCTCCCGCCGTCTTGTTGCTGGCGCGACGCGCTGCGGCCTCGGCCTTGGCGTCCGCCTTGTTCTTGTGCGGGCCGATGATCATCACCATGTTGCGGCCGTCGATGGTCGGGGTCGACTCGACGGATCCGAACTCGCTGACGTCCTCGGCGAAGCGCTGCAGCAGGCGCACGCCCTGGTCGGGGCGGGACTGCTCGCGGCCGCGGAAGAGGATCATCGCCTTGACCTTGTCCCCCGCCTTCAAGAACCCCTCGGCGCGCTTGCGCTTGGTCTCGTAGTCGTGGGCGTCGATCTTCAGGCGGAACCGGACCTCCTTGAGGATGGTGTTCGCCTGGTTGCGACGGGCCTCCTTGGCCTTCTGCGCCGTCTCGTACTTGAACTTCCCGTAGTCCATGATCTTCGCGACCGGCGGGCGCGAGTTCGGCGCGACCTCGACGAGGTCGAGGTCCGCTTCACGCGCGAGACGGATGGCGACCTCGATCGGCACGATGCCGACCTGCTCGCCGCCCGGTCCGACGAGCCGGACTTCCGGCACTCGGATGCGGTCGTTGGTACGGGGATCGCTGATGCGCTGCTCCTTCACTCTTTCCTCGCGTCCACGCACATCGCGTGGAGCGGCCGAGAAGAGCAGAGCGTTCTCCGGGCGCGCACGTCGGCACGCCCTCTTCAGCACCCGATCTCCCCGCCCGATCGAGCTGCGCGGGGGGAGTGCCTGAACCCGGTAACCTGTTGAGGCGGTCGACGCGGGTGGGAGATCTCTCCACTTTTCTGTCCGGGATCGCTCCCGGGGCCCGCACAAGGATAGCAGAGCGAGCCCGCCGATCGAAGGGGACCCCCATGTCCGACTCCGCAGCGCCCGACGAGACCGCCGGCGAGTACGTCCGCGACATCGCGGAGGTGCCGGCCGTCGAGGTGATCAACACCGTCGCGGTCCACCTGCTGAGCGCCGCGGCCGTGAAGTGCGGCCTCGGCGAGGAGCCGGATGCGGCGGCGGACCTCGACGAGGCGCGCAAGCTCATCGACGCTCTCGCCGGCCTCGTCACCGCGAGCGCTCCTCACCTCGGCGACCACCACGCGCGCGCGCTGCGCGACGGGCTGCGCTCGGTGCAGCTGGCCTTCCGCGAGGCGTCGCCCTACCCGGACGCTCCCGGCGCCGGTCCGGGCGAGAAGTACACCGGCTCCGTCATCTGAGCGCGGCGCGCTCGACGGCGGCGACCGTCTCCGCCACCTCCGCGGCGCCCGTGCGCCAGGAGCTGACCGAGAACCGGATCACCGGCTCGTCCCGCCACACGCTGGCGGACGGCATCACGGTCCCCTCCTCGAGGATGCGCGCGAACACCTCGCGCGTGCGGTCCGGCGTCTCGAACGCCGCGCTGACCTGGGTGTAGACGACGTCGTTGAGGATGCGGACGCCCGGGATGCGAGCGAGCCCCTCGGCGAGGCCCGACGCCGCGGCCACGAGACCCTCCACGAGCTCGCGCACCCCGGCGGCGCCGAGGCTTGCGATCGCCGCCCAGACGGGCACCCCGCGCGCCCGGCGGGACATCTCCGGCACGTGCTCGAACGGGTCGAACGCGGAGGACGTCAGCAGATAGCTCGGGTGCACGCTCATGGCGGCCCTCAGCGCGTCGCCGTCCTGCACCATCGCGATGCCGCAGTCGTAAGGCGTGTTGAGGGTCTTGTGGGCGTCGGTCGCCCACGAGTCGGCCTGCTCCATCCCGGCGACCAGGGCGGAGAGGCGCGGCGTGACGGCCGCCCAGAGGCCGAACGCGCCGTCCACGTGGACCCAGGCCCCCGCCCGGTGCGCCTCGGCGATCGCATCCTCGAACGGGTCGAACGCGCCCGAGTGGATGTTCCCCGCCTGCAGGCAGACGATGACCGGTCCCTGCGAGTCCGCGAGTGCGACCCGCAGCTGGGCCGGATCCAGGCGCCCCTGGGCGTCGACGCCGACCGTCTCGGGCAGTCCGAGCCCCAGGTAGCGGAGGGCGAGGTCGACGGAGCCGTGCCGCTCGGCGCCCACGAGCACGCGCACGCGCGGGCCGGCGGCGAGGCCCTGCGCCGAGTCCCAGCCCGCCCGCGCGAGGACCCGGCCGCGCGCGGCGGCGAGGCTCACGAAGTTCGCCGTCGTCGCGCCGGTGGTGAACCCGACCGCGGGGTCGTCCGGGATGCCGAGCAGCTCGACGAGCCAGCGGGCGGCGACCTCCTCGGCCGCCACGACTCCGGGCGTCGCATCCCGCATCCCGGCGTTCTGGTCCCACGCCGAGACCAGCCAGTCGGCGGCGAGGGCGGCGGGCACGGTCGAACCCATCACCCAGCCGAAGAACCGGCCGGACTGGCTGGCCATGAGGCCGGGCTCCACTGCGGCGACGAGCCGGTCGATCACCTCGGCGGCGGGGGTGCCGAACTCGGGGAGGACGGTGCCCAGCCGGGCGGCCACGTCGCCGATGCGGGCGGCGGCGGGAACGCGGCGCGAGGCGACTTGATCGAGCCAGCGCCGGGCGTGAGCCGACGCGTGGTCGAGGGCCGAGTGCTCGTCCTGCTCCATCGCGCGATCAGCCTGGCCCTGCACGGCAACGCCGTCAAGGGATCAGCCGGCGAGGACCGTCACGGCGAGCGAGTCAACGCGCTCCGCGATGAGCGTGCTCGCCGACCAGCGCTCCCCGAGGCGGGCGAGCAGGGCGTCGAGCGCGTCCCTGTCCAGCCCGAGTTCCAGCCGCAGCTCGACGCGCAGCTCGGGTCCGCGCAGCCGGGAGTCGGGGTCGCCGGGCACGAGCCGGACGTCCACGACAGCGGGGTCGGCGGACGTCGCCGCGAACTCGGCCGCGAGCTCGCGGTCCTCGTGCGGGGGGATCCAGCGGGTGCCGCGCCCGAGCGCCCAGACCGCGGGACGCCGCAGCACGAACTCGGTCTCCGATCCGGCGTCGAGCACCACCAGGTCGGTGTCCTCGGCGGCCGCGGCCAGCGCGACGCGCTCGCTCTCGGCGGGGACCGGACGCGCGGACGGGTTCCAGACGCGCATCGCCTCGACCGAGGTGAAGGCCGGCAGCACGCGGCGCCCATCCGGGCCGGCGACGGTCACGAGGGCGAGCTCCGCGCTCTTGTCCACCTGCTTGCCGGTCGGGCCGATGCCCGTCTCCCCCAGCTGGGCGAGCAGCGGCACGAGCAGCCGGACGCCGCGAGCCGCGTCGACGACGGCGGCCGCGCCCACCCTCCGGGCGCGGAAGCCGCGCAGCGCCTCGAGCAGCACGGGCGGGGCGCTCCCGTCGTCGCCGTCGAAGGCGGTCGGCGTGAAGTGCCGTCCCGCCCACGGCGTGCCGGCGGAGTCGGTGAAACGGTCGGACCCGTTCACGGCCTAGCGGCCGGCGACGTCGAGCGCCTCGGCCAGGGTGAAGGCTCCCGCGTACAGCGCCTTGCCGACGATGGCGCCCTCGAGCCCCTGGGGCACGAGGTCCCGCAGCGCCGCGATGTCGTCGAGGCTCGAGACGCCGCCGGAGGCGACGACGGGGCGCTCGGTGCGGCGCATGATCTCCTCGAGCAGCCCGAGGTTGGGGCCGCGGAGCGTCCCGTCCTTCGTGACGTCGGTGACGATGTAGCGGGCGCAGCCGGCATCCTCGAGCCGGTCGAGGACCTCCCAGAGGTCGCCGCCCTCCTTCGTCCAGCCGCGGGCGGCGAGCGTGGTGCCGCGGACGTCGAGACCGACCGCGATCGCCTCCCCGTACTGCGCGATGACCGCGGCGGCCCACTCGGGGTTCTCGAGCGCGGCGGTGCCGAGGTTCACGCGAGTGGCGCCCGACTCGAGGGCCGCCTCCAGGCTGGCGTCGTCGCGGATGCCGCCCGACAGCTCGATCTTCACCTCGTCGGCGGCGCGGATGACGCGGCGGATCACCGCGGCGTTGCTGCCCCGGCCGAAGGCGGCGTCGAGGTCCACGAGGTGGATCCACTCGGCGCCCTGCTCCATCCAGTCCGACGCGGCGTCGACCGGGTCGCCGTAGTCCGTCTCGGTGCCGGTCTCCCCCTGGGTGAGGCGGACGGCCTTGCCGCCGGCGACGTCGACGGCCGGGAGCAGGGTGAGGACGGGAGTGGACACGAAGTCGGTCATCGGTTCCTTCGGAAGAGGCGGCTCAGGCCGCGAGGCTGTCGATCCAGTTGCCCAGCAGGCGGATGCCCGCGTGGCCCGACTTCTCGGGGTGGAACTGGGTGGCGGAGAGCGGCCCGTTCTCGACGGCGGCGATGAACCGCTCGCCGTGCGTGGCCCAGGTGACGGACGGCGCGCGGAACGGCTTCTGCGCGTCGAAGCTCCACTCGCGCGCGCCGTAGGAGTGCACGAAGTAGAAGCGCTCGTCACGGAGCCCGTCGAAGAGCACGCTGTCCTCGGGCGCCTCCACGGTGTTCCAGCCGATGTGCGGAAGCACGGGAGCGTGCAGCTCGTCGACCGTGCCGGGCCACTCGCCGAGCCCCTCGGTGTCGACGCCCCGCTCGACGCCGCGCTCGAACATCACCTGCATGCCGACGCAGATGCCGAGCACCGGGCGGCCGCCCGCGAGGCGGCGGTCGATGATCTCGTCGCCGCGCGCGCCGCGGAGGGCCGACATCACGGCGCCGAAGGCGCCGACGCCCGGGACGAGCAGCCCGTCCGCCTCCATCGCGGCCGCGCGGTCGCCGGTCAGCTCGACGTCGGCGCCGGCGGCCTGCAGCGCCTTCACGGCCGAGTGGACGTTGCCGCTGCCGTAGTCGTAGACGACGACCGAGGGCCGCGTCACAGCGCGCCCTTCGTCGACGGGATTCCCGACACGCGGGGGTCGAGCTCCTTCGCCTGCCGGAACGCACGTGCGAACGCCTTGAACTGCGCCTCGGCGATGTGGTGCGGGTCGCGGCCCGCGATCAGCTCGAGGTGCACCGTGAGGCCTGCGGCGAAGGTCAGCGCCTCGAAGAAGTGGCGCACCATGGACCCGGTGAAGTGACCGCCGATCAGGTGGTACTCGAACCCGGCCGGCTCCCCGGAGTGCACGAGGTACGGGCGGCCCGAGATGTCGACGACCGCGCGCGCGAGCGCCTCGTCGAGCGGCACCGTGGCGTCGCCGAAGCGGGCGATGCCGGCCTTGTCGCCGAGCGCCTGACGGATGGCCGTGCCGAGCACGATCCCCGTGTCCTCGACCGTGTGGTGGACGTCGATCTCGACGTCCCCGTTCGCGGTCACGGTCAGGTCGGTGAGGGAGTGCTTCGCGAACGCGGTCAGCATGTGGTCGAAGAACGGGACGGTCGTCGCGATGCGCGACCGTCCGGTGCCGTCGAGGTCGACCCTCAGGTCGACGGATGACTCGCTCGTCTCGCGCTGGAGGTGCGCGGTGCGCTGTCCGGAATCCATGATCCCCCGATTCTAGGCGGGCTGGGCCCCGCGCCCCGATCAGGCGGCGGCGCCGCCCACCTCCGCGAGGGCGCCGAGGAACTCGGACGTCTCGGCCTTGGTGCCGGCGCTCACGCGGAGCGTGTTCGGGATGCTGAGGTTGCGGACGAGCACGTCCCGCTCGAGAAGCTGGGCCCAGGTGCGGTCGGGATCCGCGACGCCGCCGAACAGCACGAAGTTGGCCTCGCTCGGCCACGGCGAGAAGCCGAGCTGCGGCAGCTCGCGCTCGATCCGGTCGCGCTGCGCCTTGATCTCGTCGACCATGGCGAGCATCTCGTCGGCGTGGGCCAGCGCGGCGATGGCGGCCGCCTGGGTGAGCGCCGACAGGTGGTACGGGAGGCGGACGAGCCGGAGCGCGTCGACGACCGCGGGATCCGCGGCCATGTAGCCGACGCGGGCCCCGGCGAAGGCGAACGCCTTGCTCATGGTGCGCGAGACGATCAGCCGCTCCCGGCCGGGCAGCAGCGTGAGCGCGTTCTCCTCGTCGGTCGGCATGAACTCGGCGTAGGCGGCGTCGACGAAGACCATGCCGTCGGTCGCGTCGTACGCCGCGCGGATGGTGTCGAGCGACAGGCCGGTGCCGGTGGGGTTGTTGGGTCCGCAGAGGAAGACCAGGTCCGGGCGGGTCCGCTCGATGTCTCGCACGACGGTCTCGGGCGAGATCTCGAATCCCTCGTCCCGGCGGCCCTCGACCCAGCGGGTGCCCGTCGCCCCCGCGAGGATCGAGTGCATTGAGTAGGTGGGCGGGAAGCCGAGCACGGAGCGGCCCGGGCCGCCGAAGGCCTGCAGCACCTGCTGGATGACCTCGTTGGAGCCGTTGCCGGCCCAGACCTGTCCGGCCTCCACGCCGTGACCCAGATAGCCGGCGAGCCGTTCCCGGAGGACCGTGAACTCGCGGTCGGGGTAGCGGTGCAGGGTGGTGACCGCCTCCGCCAGAGCGGCGACGATGTCCTCCGCCACATCCTCCGGCACCCCGTGGGTGTTCTCGTTGACGTTGAGGGCGACGCGCACGCTCTTCTGCGGAGCGCCGTAGGGCGAACGGCCGCGGAGGTCGTCGCGGAGCGGGAGGTCGGCGAGCGAAGTCACCGTGCGAGTTTAGGGCGGTTCCCGGGAGCACCCTCTCCGGCGCCGGTCAGGACGCGTACTGGGCGGGGATCGCGAGCGTCTGACCCGGCATCACGGCCGAGTCCTCGAGGCTGTTGAGCCGCTCGATCTCGCCGATGACCTCACGCGGGTCGGACGCGGGGGCGATCCGCTCGGCGATGGCCCAGAGGGACTCGCCGGCGCCGACGGTGACGGTCTCGAAGGAGGCGGATCCCTCCTCGGTCCCGGCGGAGACGGGCCCGGCGGAGGCCGGCGCGAGAACGGAGGCGAGGACGAGGCCGACGACCACAGGGGCGGTGGCCAGGGCGCCGAAGACCACGCGTCCGCGGGCGGTCAGACGCAGGGGGCGGCGGGCGGGAGTGCCGGCGGGGCGGCCGATGCGGGGGGCGGGAACCGCGCTGCGGGCGGGGGCGATGCTGATGGTGCTCACGGGATCCTCCTCGAGAGATCCCGCGGGCGGCCGCTCGGCCGGGAGAGGCCGCCCGCGGAGATGTGTTCCGAACATATCTTCGAATGTCGAACACCGCAAGCGATCCTCCTCGGCGCGTCCCTCCGCGACCGGTTCGAAGAAACACTCGAACGAATCGTTGTCGGACCGCACCCCACCGGATACAGTTTCGATGTTCGCCGCAAGGCAACCAGCAGCCTCCGACATCGGCTCATCAGGAGCCCGGAGCCTAGGAACGAGGGGGACGCGATGACCGCGGAGCGAAGCGGCACGAGGCGACGCACGAGCCTCAGTGACAAGCAGCAGGCGATCCTCGAGGTCATCCAGCGCTCCGTCGCCACCCGGGGGTACCCGCCGAGCATGCGCGAGATCGGCGACGCCGTCGGCCTCTCCTCACTCTCGAGCGTCACGCACCAGCTCGGCCAGCTCGAGCTTGCCGGCTACATCCGCCGCGACCCGAACCGCCCCCGCGCGCTCGAGGTCCTCATCGACGTGCCCGCGTCCGAGGCCCCGTCCGACACCAGCAGCCCCGTCGGCGACGCGGCCATGGTGCCGCTCGTCGGCCGGATCGCGGCCGGCATCCCGATCACCGCCGACCAGCAGGTCGAGGAGGTCGTGCCGCTCCCCCGCTCCCTGGTGGGCAAGGGCGAGCTCTTCATGCTCAAGGTGGTCGGCGAGTCGATGATCGACGCGGCGATCTGCGACGGCGACTGGGTCGTCGTCCGCACGCAGCGGAGCGCCGAGAACGGCGAGATCGTCGCCGCGATGCTCGACGGCGAAGCGACCGTGAAGGTCTTCCGCCAGCGCGACGGCCACACGTGGCTGCTCCCCCGCAACAGCGCGTTCGAGCCGATCCTCGGCGACGAGGCCGAGGTCCTCGGCAAGGTCGTGGCGGTCCTCCGCTCCGTCTGAGCGGCGTCCGGCGGCGTCTGCCCGCCGGAGCTGCCCCAACTGCTGAGCTATCCGGGCCGGATCGGCATCTCCGGGCCACCTAGGCGGCCCGGAAGTGCCGGATCGGCCCGTCAACGCCGAAACGGCCCCCGCGTCCGTTGGACCGGCGGCCGTTTCGTGTCACGTCAGGAGGCGGAGGCGTCCTCGACCAGGTAGGGCTCGAGGGCCGCGCGGTCCTCGGCGCCGACGCGGGCGTGCACGCGCGTGCCGGCCTCCTCGTAGGCGAGCCCGAGCACCTTGCCGCGCTCGTGCACCATGGCGACGAGGTCGCCCCGGTCGTAGGGGATCACGGCGTCGACCTCGAGCTCCGGCGTCGGCAGCAGGCCGGCCACGCGGGACAGCAGCTCCTCGATGCCCTCGCCGGTGCGGGCGGACACGAACACCGAGTTCGGCTCCAGGCCGCGGAGGACGAGGCGGTCGTCGTCGCCCACGAGGTCCGACTTGTTGAACACGACGAGCTCCGGGACGTCCCGCGCACCGACCTCGCCGATCACGTTGCGGACGGTCGCGAGCTGCGCGGCCGGGTCCGGGTGCGATCCGTCGACGACGTGGATGAGCACGTCGGCGTCGGCCGTCTCCTCGAGGGTGGAGCGGAACGCCTCCACCAGCTGGTGCGGCAGGTTGCGCACGAAGCCGACGGTGTCGGCGAGCGTGAACACCCGGCCGTCCGGGGTCTCGTAGCGGCGCACGGTGGCGTCGAGGGTCGCGAACAGCGCGTTCTCGACGAGCACGCCCGCCCGGGTGATCCGGTTGAGCAGCGACGACTTGCCGGCGTTCGTGTAGCCGACGATCGCGACCGACGGCACGGCGTTGCGGCGCCGGTTGGCGCGCTTCGCCTCACGGGCCGGCTTCATCTCCTTGATCTGGCGGCGCAGGCGCGCCATGCGGGAGTGGATGCGGCGGCGGTCGAGCTCGATCTTCGTCTCACCGGGACCACGGGAGCCCATGCCGGCGCCCGCGCCACCCACCTGGCCACCGGCCTGGCGGGACATCGACTCACCCCAGCCGCGGAGGCGCGGAAGGAGGTACTCGAGCTGGGCGAGCTCGACCTGCGCCTTGCCCTCCCGGCTCTTCGCGTGCTGGCTGAAGATGTCGAGGATGACCGCGGTGCGGTCGATCACCTTCACCCGGACGATGTCCTCGAGGGCACGCCGCTGGCTCGGGGCGAGCTCGGTGTCGGCGATCACGGTGTCCGCTCCGAGAGCGGCGACGCGGTCGCGCAGCTCGGCGGCCTTGCCGCTGCCGAGGTAGGTGCCGGGGTCCGGGAAGGGGCGGCGCTGCAGGAGACCGTCGAGCACGACGGCGCCAGCGGTCTCCGCCAGCGCGGCGAGCTCGCGCAGCGAGTTCTCCGCGTCCACCGTGCCGCCCTGCTGGTGCACGCCGATGAGGATGACGCGCTCGAGCCGCAGCTGCCGGTACTCGACCTCGGTGACGTCCTCGAGCTCGGTCGAGAGCCCGGTGACACGGCGAAGCGCCTGGCGCTCCTCGAGGTCGAACTGCTCGCCGTCCGTGCTCGGCTCGGCCTGCACCTGCTCGACGGGCGCGATCGGAGCCGTCGGTCCGAAGACGGCGCGGCCCGCGGCCCGGCGCTCGGCGGTCGCGAGCACTCGCGCCACCACGTCGTCGTCCGCTGCCCGCCGCTCGACCTCGGTGTCGGTGTCGGGAAGAGTCGGTTCCATTGTCGTCAAGACTAGATGTTCCATCCGTTAGGTTTCCTTGGTGCCAAGCCCCAGCGAGCGCCCGAGCCCGGACGCCCACTACTTCTCCTCCTCGCCGGAGGGACCGCTCCGCCCGCGGCGGATCCCGGTGACCCTCGCCGGCAGGAGCGCCGAGGTGACGACGGGTGCCGGGGTGTTCAGTCCGGAGCACGTCGACACGGGCACGCGCGTCCTGCTCGACACGGTCCCGCCGCCGCCCGCCGAGGGCGATCTGCTCGACCTCGGCTGCGGGTGGGGGCCCGTCGCGCTCACGCTCGCCCTGTCCTCCCCCGGGGCCACCGTGTGGGCGGTGGACGTCAACGAGAGGGCACTCGAGCTCACCCGCCGGAATGCCGAGGAGTGGGGGCTCACCAGGGTCAACGCCGTGACCCCCGACGCTGTTCCCGACGGCGTCGCGTTCGCGGCGATCTGGTCGAACCCGCCGATCCGCATCGGCAAGGCCGAGCTGCACGCCCTTCTCGAGCGCTGGCTGCCTCGCCTCGCCTCGGACGGCCACGCCTGGCTGGTCGTGCAGAAGAACCTCGGCTCCGACTCGCTGCAGCGCTGGCTGGCCGAGCGCTTCGCCGGCGACTTCGGGGTGACGCGCGCGGCGACCGCGAAGGCGTTCCGCGTCCTCGACGTCCACCGCCTGCCCTAGCGCGCTTCGGCGTCCGAGGGCTCGGCGCGGGTGGAACGTCCTCGCCGCGCCAGGAACGACACCCGCGGGCACGACGTTTCGCCCGCGCCGAGCGGAGGCTAGACCTCGAGCTCCCCCGAGAACACGAGGTCGGCGGGGCCGCTGAGGGCGACGTGCTCGCCATCCTGAGTGGGGAACATCCGGACGCCGAGGACGCCGCCCGGCACCTCCAGACGCCAGACGTTCGGGGCGCCCACGCCCGCCCAGTGGCGGGTCGCGAGGGCGGCGGCAGCCGCCCCCGTGCCGCAGGAGAGGGTCTCGCCGCTGCCGCGCTCGTGCACGCGCATGCGGATGCGACCGACCCCGTCGCGGACGAGCGGCTCGCGGGGCAGGACGAGCTCGACGTTCGCGCCCTCCGCGGGGTTGGGGTCGAGCGTCGGGGCGACCGTCAGGTCGGCGCCCGCGAGCTCTGCCTCGTCGGCGACCGCGATGACGATGTGCGGGTTGGGGAGGGTGATGCCGACGCCGGGGCGCGCGACGGGCAGGTCGCGCACGGAGACGAGCGTCTCCCCCGGCTGCAGGCGCCAGCGGCCGAGGTCGACCGAGAAGCCGATGCCGGCGCGCTGCAGGTCGCGGACGCCGCCCCGGGTGCCGATGGGGAGGGTGCTCCCCTCGTGCAGCACGGCGTGCCCCTCGTCCAGCAGGAAGCGGGTGAAGACGCGGATTCCGTTGCCGCACATCTCGGCGATGCTGCCGTCGGCGTTCCGGTAGTCCATGAACCACTCGGCGCGCGGCTCCTCGGCGAGGGCCGCGGCGCCCGCGCCGATGCTGCGGGAGCGCACGGCGCGGAGGATGCCGTCGGCGCCGACACCGAAGTGGCGGTCGCAGATGGCGGCCACCTGCTCCGGGCTGAGGTCCAGCTCGCCCTCGGGGTCGGCGATCAGCACGAAGTCGTTGCCGGTGCCGTGCCCCTTGGTGAAGGCGATCCTCGTCATGGCCTCAACCCTATTCGCGCGCGACGGCGTCGAGTGCCCGGCCGAGCACGTCCGGGCCGCCCGCCTCGAGCCGCACGGCCTCGCCCCAGCGGGCGAACCAGGACCGCTGACGGCGCACGTAGCGCCAGGTGAGCTGGATCGTCTCCTCGATCGCCTCGGGCAGCTCGCGCCGCCCCTGCAGGACGTCGACGGCCTGGGCGTAGCCGATGGCCCGGCGGGCGGTGGTGCCGCGCTCGAGGCCCACTGTGAGGAGCCCCCGCACCTCGTCGAGGAGGCCCTCGTCGAACATCGTCCGGGCCCGTACGGCCAGCCGCTCCTTGAGCTCGGGACGGCGCTCGTCGGGCACGTCGAGGAGGAGCACCCGGGCGGGCCGCCACTGCAGCGACTCGTCCGGCAGGCTCGCCGAATAGGGCAGCCCGGTGATCTCGATCACCTCGAGCGCCCGCACGACGCGGCGCCCGTTGCCGGGGTCGATGGAGGCCGCGGCGTCCGGGTCGCTCACGCGCAGGCGCTGCCACATCGCGCCGCTCCCCTGCTCGGCGAGCTCCGCCTCGAGCCGCTGCCGCACCGCGGCGTCGGTGCCGGGGAATCGGAAGTCGTGGAGGACCGCGGAGAGGTAGAGCCCCGAGCCGCCGACGAGGATCGGCACTCCGCCCCGCGCCTGGATCTCGTCGACGGCGGCGCGCGCGTCGCGCTGGTAGTCGGCGACCGTCGACGTCTCGGTCACGTCGAGCACGTCGAAGAGGTGGTGCGGGATGCCGCGACGCTCCGTGGGCGGCAGCTTCGCCGTGCCGATGTCCATGCCGCGGTAGAGCTGCATGGCGTCCGCGTTGACGATCTCGGCCCGCCGGCCCGCCGCCCTGAGCGCCTCGGCGATGTCGAGCGAGAGCGCCGTCTTGCCCGTTCCCGTCGGGCCGACGACCGCGACGAGGTCGGCGGTCACCGTCCGATGCGGAGGCTCGGCAGGCCGAGCGAGACCGGACCGCGCGTCGCGGGCGCGTCGGCCGCGGGCATCCCGCAGGACTCGGCCTCCGCGCGATCCCACGCGTCGCCGGCGCGGGTGGCGGTGATCGCGAGCGGCGCGCCCGTCGGGTCGTCGGCCAGCAGGTGGAACGGCGCGGCGTGCGTGATCGTCACGTCGACGAGGTCGCCGGGGCGCGGCACCGGCGATCCGGCGGGCACCTCGAAGTGCACGAGCCGGCTGTCGCGGGCCCGCCCGCTGAGCCGGTGCGTGGTGCCGTCCTTGCGCCCCTCGCCGGTGGAGACGAGCACCTCGACCCGACGCCCGACCTGGCGCAGGTTCTCCTCCCAGGAGATGCGCTCCTGCAGCTCGACGAGGCGCTCGTAGCGCTCCTGCACGACGGCCTTGGGCAGCTGGTCGGGCATGCTCGCGGCCGGGGTGCCGGGGCGGATGGAGTACTGGAACGTGAAGGCGGACGCGAAGCGTGCCTGCTCGACGACCCGCAGGGTGTCCTGGAAGTCCTCCTCGGTCTCCCCCGGGAAGCCGACGATGATGTCGGTGCTGATGGCGGCGTCCGGGATGCGAGCGCGGACCCGGTCGAGGATGCCGAGGAAGCGCTCCGACCGGTAGGAGCGGCGCATCGCCTTGAGGATGCGGTCGGAGCCGGACTGGAGCGGCATGTGCAGCTGCGGCATGACGGACGGCGTCTCCGCCATCGCGTCGATGACGTCGTCGGTGAACGCCGCAGGGTGCGGACTGGTGAAGCGGATGCGCTGCAGGCCCTCGATGGCACCGGCGGCGCGCAGCAGCTTGCCGAACGCCTGGCGGTCGCCGAACTCCACCCCGTAGGAGTTGACGTTCTGGCCGAGCAGCGTGACCTCGATGGCGCCGTCGTCGACGAGCGCCTGCACCTCGGCGAGGATCTCGCCCGGCCGGCGGTCCTTCTCCTTGCCGCGCAGCGTCGGGACGATGCAGAAGGTGCAGGTGTTGTTGCAGCCGACCGAGATGGAGACCCAGCCGCTGTAGGTGGACTCCCGCTTGGTGGGCAGCGTCGACGGGAAGACCTCGAGCGACTCGAGGATCTCGAGCTGGGCCTCGCCGTTGTGCCGGGCGCGCTCGAGGAGGCTCGGCAGCGAGCCCATGTTGTGCGTGCCGAAGACGACGTCGACCCAGGGCGCCTTCTCGAGGATGACGTTCTTGTCCTTCTGCGCGAGGCAGCCGCCGACGGCGATCTGCATGCCCGCGTGCCCCCGCTTGATGGAGGCGAGGTGGCCGAGGTTGCCGTAGAGCTTGTTGTCCGCGTTCTCGCGGACGGCGCAGGTGTTGATGACGACGACGTCCGGCTCGACCCCGTCGGCGCGGACGTAGCCGGCGGCCTCGAGCGATCCGCTCAGCCGCTCGGAGTCGTGCACGTTCATCTGACAGCCGTAGGTGCGGACCTCGTAGGTGCGCGGGCGGACGGCGTCCGCGGTCTCGATCCGTTCGGCGGTCATGCTCACGATCGGCAAGTGTACGTCGCGGCGCGGCGGCCCATCCGTCCGGCGGTCTGCGCGCCCTCGGGATGCCGCGGCCGCGACGGCGAGGCGGGTTCAGCCGGAACTCGCGCTGGGTTCAGCAGGCACTCGAGGCCTTCGGCAGGCACCGAGGTCTTCGGCAGGCACGTCCGGTCAGGTTCCGCCGGCTTCGGAGCGCTTCAGCAGGCAGATTCGCTGGGTTCAGCAGGCATCCGAGGGCTTCAGCAGGCAAAACCGGGCCCCTGGTGCCTGCTGAAGCCGCTTCGTGCCTGCTGAGCCCGGTTGAGTGCCTGCTGAAGCAGGGCCGTGCCGACTTCTGGGCAGGGTATGCGTCCGCCCGGCCCGTGGCAGCTGACCGAGCAGGGACTTCCACCCGTTCAGCAGGCACCCGAGGGGTTCAGCAGGCAAAACCGGGCCTGCGACGCCTGCTGGAGCCACTCCGTGCCTGCTGAACCTGACTCCGTTCCTGGTGGAGCCACCCCGTGCCTGCTGAACCCGGCTCCGTTCCTGCTGAAGCCACGCCGCGCCTGACGAACCTGACTCCGTTCCTGCTGAAAGCTTCCCCGTTCCTGCTGGAGCCACTCCTGCCTGCTGGAGCCCGGTTCAGTCCCTGCTGAGCCTCATCGGCCCGCCGTTCGGGCCAGGTCAGTCCTCGGGGCGGAGGGCGGCGTCCAGCGCGTGCTGCAGCACGGAGCCGGAGAAGCCGCGCCGCTGCAGGAAGCCCGCGAGCCGGCGACGGGCCGTCTGCTCGTCGTAGCTCGTCAGCTGGCGGGCCCGCTTCCGGGCGACGGCGACGGCGAGCTCCCGCTCCTCCTCGTCGTCGATCTCCTCGAGCGCGGCCTCGATGGCCTCGTCCGCCACTTTGCGGCGGCGCAGCTCGGCGACCACGGCGGAGCGGCCCTTGCCTTTGCGCTCGGTCTCAGTGCGCACGACCGACTCGGCGAGCCGGACGTCGTCGAGGTAGCGACTCTCGACGAGGCGCTCGATCTCCGCCTCCGCGTCCTCGGAGTCGATGCCGCGCTGGGCGAGCGTGTCGCGGAGCTCGGCGACAGACATGCCGCGCCGGGCGAGCGCCGAGACGCTGACGTTCTGTGCGCGGCGAGCAGCGCGCTCGGCGGCCCGGTCAGACCGGCCGGCGGCGTGGGTCTCGTCCGCAGTTGCCTCCCGCGGCTCGGCGGACCGGTCAGCCGGGGATCGGTCAGTCTCGGCGGACTCGGCGGCTTCCGACGGGAACATGCCGGCGAAGGTGATCGGAGCGCGCACCGGGGCCGGTGACAAGAACGGAGGCGATGCCTCGCCGGAGTCCTGCTCCTGCTCCTGCTCAGCCTGCTGCTTCGGCGGAGCGTCCGCTGGACGCCCCCGGTCGTCCCGCCCGAAGAGCGGAACGACCGGGGCGACCCATTGGGCGTCGCCCGAAACGGGCGGCACGTCAGGCGCCCTTGCGGGCGGCCATCTTCTGCTGGATCGGCACGGGACCGGCCGTCTCGGCGGCGGTACCGGCCTCGCCCGGCGCCTTGAGAACGCCGAGCTTCACGAGGATCTTCTTCTCGATCTCGTTGGCGATATCCGGATTGTTGAGCAGGAAGTTGCGGGCGTTCTCCTTGCCCTGGCCGAGCTGGTCGCCGTCGTAGGTGTACCAGGCACCCGACTTCTTGACGATGTTGTGCTCCACACCGAAGTCGATGAGGCTGCCCTCGCGGCTGATGCCGACGCCGTAGAGGATGTCGAACTCGGCCTGCTTGAACGGCGGCGCCATCTTGTTCTTGACCACCTTGACGCGGGTGCGGTTGCCGACCGCGTCCGTGCCGTCCTTCAGCGTCTCGATGCGGCGGATGTCGAGGCGGACCGACGCGTAGAACTTGAGCGCCTTGCCGCCCGCGGTGGTCTCGGGGCTTCCGAAGAAGACGCCGACCTTCTCGCGGAGCTGGTTGATGAAGATGGCGGTGGTCTTCGTCTGGTTGAGACCACCGGTCAGCTTGCGCAGCGCCTGCGACATGAGGCGGGCCTGGAGGCCGACGTGCGAGTCGCCCATGTCGCCCTCGAGCTCGGCGCGGGGCACGAGCGCCGCGACGGAGTCGATGACGACCAGGTCGATCGAGCCGGAGCGGACGAGCATGTCCGCGATCTCGAGCGCCTGCTCACCGGTGTCGGGCTGGGAGACGAGGAGGGAGTCGATGTCGACGCCGAGCTTCTTCGCGTACTCCGGGTCGAGCGCGTGCTCCGCGTCGATGAACGCGGCGATGCCGCCCTTGCGCTGCGCGTTCGCGATCGCGTGGAGCGTGAGGGTCGTCTTTCCGGACGACTCCGGGCCGTAGATCTCGACGATGCGGCCGCGCGGAAGACCGCCGATGCCGAGCGCGACGTCGAGCGCGATGGACCCGGTGGGGATGATCTCGATCGGCGCGCGCTCCTCGGTGCCGAGGCGCATGACGGAGCCCTTGCCGAACTGGCGATCGATCTGGGCGAGGGCGGTCTCGAGGGCCTTCTCGCGGTCTGCGGGTGAGGGCATGGGATCTCCTGAATGTCGAAAATGGCGGCCTATAGGCTGTCGCCCGCGTCCGGCGCGGTCCGGTGCGACAAGGCTCTTTCGGTGTTCTCGCCGGCTGTCTCCGACGGTAGACGCGGCCTCCGACATCGCGGTCGGAGGGGCGCTTCCGGTGGAGGATTCCCCTGCTCGGTCACCTGTGAAGGACACTACGACTCTTCGAAGGTATCTTCGAGAGCGCGGCGGCGTGTCGCGGAGGCTATCCGACCGCCGGTCGGCCCCGCCCGTGCCAGCGCTCACGGGGCACTCCGGCGGCCTTGCAGAGAGCCGTCCACACCTCGCCGGGACGGCGCCCGGCGGCGAGGGCCTGCTCAGGGGTGAGCCCGCCGAGCTCGTCGATCACGAGCTCGCGGACGAGCGCGCGTCCGTACGCGTCGCCGAACTCCTCGGCGACCGCGAATTGGAACTCGCTCAGTCGCATCCCGCCACGCTATCAATCACATCGGGGCGCTCGGAGGGCCCCGGAACGTCCCCGAACCGCCCCCGGAAACGGCGAACGCCCCGCCGGAGCGGGGCGTTCGAGTGGACGTGCGCCCGTCAGCGGGCGACGAGGTCCGCGTCGAGGTCCTTCGCGAACGAGTCGTTGCCGAACCGCTCGCTGAGGTCGGCCGGAACGGTGTCCGGGATGACGTCGATGCCTTCGATGACGGCCAGGCGGTCGCCGACCTCGCGCATGATGACCGAGATGGGGGTGTCGAGCGCATCCGCGACCGAAGCGAGGATCTCGGAGGAGGCCTCCTTCTGGCCGCGCTCGACCTCGCTGAGATAACCGAGGGCGACACTCGCCTTGCTGGCCACCTGCCGGAGGGTGCGTCCCTTCTGCAGACGGAAGTCGCGCAGAACGTCGCCAAGCTCCTGACGAACTAGAACCACTGTCCCTCCCTACTGTGCGTTGCCTCGTGATTGCGGGTGGTGGGGGAACCATACCCCGACCGTGCCTCACACCCTACTGAGACGCGTTGTGTGTTGCTTGTGAGCACATAAGACATAACCTTCCCGGAACCTGCGCTATTCCGGCTCAACCGGGAGCGTCGGCGGCCAGGTCGAGCACGGCCTCCACTGCGGCGGCGCGGATGGCGGCCCGGTCTCCGGACAGCGTCAGGGGGACGACGACGGTGCCCGAGTCGGTGGCGGCGGCGACGAACACCTCGCCGGGCGCATGCCCGTCCTGCGGGTCGGGCCCTGCGACGCCCGTGGTGGCGAGGCCGACATCGGCGCCGCACACGCGGCGGACGCCCTCGGCCATCTGCCGCGCCACCTCGGGGTGCACCGCGCCGTGCTCGAGAAGCAGCGTGGCGTCGACGCCGAGGATCGTCGCCTTGAGGTCGGTGGCGTACGAGACGATCCCTCCCCGGAACACCGAGGAGGCGCCGGGCACGCGGACCAGGGCGTCGGCGAGGAGACCACCCGTGAGGGACTCGGCGACGGCCAGGGTGAGGCCCCGCGCGGCGAGGGCGGCGAGCAGGGTCTCGGCGCGGGTCACCGGCGCCGGTTCTGCTGCCGCGCCTGCCAGAGGTAGTCGAGGCCGGTGACGACGGTGAGGATGACGGCGAGGACGATGAGGACGACGCCCGTGCCGACGATCCACGGCACGGCTGCGTCGAACCCGAGCGAGTCGGCGAGGGCCGGCAGCGGCGTGAGCAGGTACGAGATGGCGACCGACTGGATGACGGTCTTCAGCTTCCCGCCACGGGACGCCGGGATGACACGGTCGCGGAGGACGCTGAACCGGAAGACGGTGATGCCGATCTCGCGGACGAGGATGAGGGCGGTCACCCACCAGGGCAGCTCGCCGAGCAGCGACAGCGCGACGAGGGCGCCGCCGATGAGCACCTTGTCGGCGATCGGGTCGAGCATGATGCCGACGTTGGTGACCAGGTTGCGGCGGCGGGCGAGCAGGCCGTCGACGCCGTCGGTGGCGATGCCGACGATGAACAGCGCGGCCGCGATCCAGCGGAGGGTGCCGCCGCGCCCGTCGTCGGCCAGCAGCAGCCACAGGAAGACGGGGGCGAAGAGGATGCGGACGACGGTGATGATGTTGGCGACGTTGCCGTCGCTGGCCTTGCCCTCGCCCTTCTGGACGACGCGGCCGCGGGCCCGCTCGACGACCTTCGCCTGGCCGCGCGCATAGCTGGCGCGAGCGCGGACCGTGGCCCGCCGTGCGCGCTCCCGCGACGTGCTCGAGGCTGCGCCGCCGTGGTTCCGAGCCACTCCCACTCCCCTGCCACCCGGGCCGCCTCGAAGAGGAGCCGTCCGTTGAATGGTACCGCCGAAGCCGGCGATGCCCCCGCCCGCGGTGGTGTCCCGCCCCCGCAACGGTCGAGGTCGCGCTGTCCCACGTCAGCGGCAACCCGCTGCCCGCGGAGCGTCAGTCGCGGCCGGTGAGGCCCCAGGCGTCCTCGGACTCGGACGCGTCGACGACCTCATAGCCGGCGAACTGGTCCTCCACCGGGTCGGATGCGGGACCGCGGCCGGAGGGGCCCGATCCGTCGAGCGGCATCTGGACGGCCGACGGCGCTCCGCCGGGCTCCTCGCCGCGCATCTTCGCCAGCACGCCGGGCAGCTGCTCGACCGTGACGAGGACGTCGCGGGCCTTCGATCCCTCGGAGGGGCCGACGACCTCGCGCGACTCGAGGAGGTCCATGAGCCGGCCGGCCTTCGCGAACCCGACGCGCAGCTTGCGCTGCAGCATCGACGTGGAGCCGAACTGGGTGGTCACGACGAGCTCGGTGGCCTGCAGGAGCAGGTCGAGGTCGTCTCCGATGTCGGCGTCGATCTCCTTGCGCTCGACGACGGCGGCGACGTCCTGCCGGTACTCGGGGCGGCCCTGCATCGTGCAGTGCTCGACGACCTTCGCGATCTCGGCCTCGGTCACCCACGCGCCCTGCGTGCGGATGGCCTTCGAGGCGCCCATCGGCAGGAAGAGGCCGTCACCCTGGCCGATGAGCTTGTCGGCGCCCGGCTGGTCGAGGATGACGCGCGAGTCGGTGACGCTCGTCACCGCGAACGCGAGCCGCGACGGCACGTTGGCCTTGATCAGACCGGTGACGACGTTGACGCTCGGGCGCTGCGTCGCGAGCACCAGGTGAATGCCGGACGCGCGGGCGAGCTGCGTGATGCGAACGATCGAGTCCTCGACGTCGCGCGGCGCGACCATCATGAGGTCGGCGAGCTCGTCGACCACGACGAGCAGGTAGGGGTACGGCTTGAGCACGCGCTCGCTGCCGGCGGGGAGGATGATCTCGCCCGCCACGACGGCGGCGTTGAAGTCGTCGATGTGCTTGAACCCGAACGACGCGAGGTCGTCGTAGCGCATGTCCATCTCCTTCACGACCCACTGCAGCGCCTCGGCCGCCTTCTTGGGGTTCGTGATGATGGGCGTGATGAGGTGCGGGACGCCGGCGTAGGCGGTGAGCTCGACGCGCTTCGGGTCGACGAGGACCATGCGCACCTCGGACGGCGTCGCCCGCATGAGCAGGGACGTGATCATCGAGTTGACGAAGCTCGACTTTCCCGAGCCGGTGGAGCCGGCGACCAGGAGGTGCGGCATCTTCGCGAGGTTCGCGACGACGAAGCCGCCCTCGACGTCCTTGCCGACGCCGATCGTCATCGGGTGCTTGCTCTTCAGCGCGGCCGCGGAGCGCAGCACGTCGGCGAGGGCGACGGTCTCACGGTCCGGGTTCGGGATCTCGACGCCGATGGCGCTCTTGCCCGGGATGGGCGAGAGGATGCGCACCTCGTTGGAGGCCACCGCGTAGGCGATGTTCTTCTCGAGCGCGATGACCTTCTCGACCTTCACGCCGTGCCCGAGCTCGACCTCGTACCGGGTGACTGTCGGACCGCGGGAGAAGCCGGTGACCTTCGCGTCGACCGAGAACTGGGTGAGCACGCCGGTGATGGCGGCGATCATCTGGTCGTTCGCCTCGGACCGCGTCTTCGCGGGCTCGCCCGGGGTGAGGGAGCCCATCGGCGGGAGCCGGTAGGGCCCGGACGGGATCGGCGTCGCGAACTCGGGCTCGGCCTCCGCCTCGGGCTCGGCCTCCGGCGCGATCGGCCCGACCGCGGCCGGAACCGGCTGGATCACCTCGGTTGCATTCGCGTTCGGCGTGATCGGGGTGACGGGCGCCGTGTCGCCCTTCTTCAGCATGTCCTCGAGGAGCTCGATGCCGAAGTCGGCGCTGTCGTCCGGCGGCTGCACCGCTCCGGGCGCGGTGCCCGTCGCGGCCGCCGGGGGCTCCCCGGCGACGCCGAGCACGTCGGTGAACGACTGCTCCACGATCGGGGTGTCGAAGGCGCGGTCGGCCTCCCGCTTGGTCTTGTTGCGGCGCCACCAGGGCAGGCTCTCGGGGTCGACCGGCTCGTCGTCGGGCGAGAAGAGGTCGTCGAGCGTGCTCGTCGCCGCCGTGTCCTTGCTGCCGCGCTTGCCCGTCGCCTTCGCCGGCGGGGCCTCCTCCTCGGTCTCGGCGCCGAACAGGTAGGCGTAGAGCTGGCGGAGGCGGTCGGCGACGTGGGTCGGGGGCGTCTTCGTGATGATGAAGAGGGAGAGCAGCGCGAGGAGCCCGAAGACGAGGGTCGCTCCCACGGGCGTGATGAGCCAGGCGAGCGGAGCGCCGGTCAGCCAGCCGAAGACGCCGCCGCCCAGGGCGATCGCGTCGATGCCGTCACTCGGCGCCGGCGTGCCGGACCAGAGGTAGCAGATGCCCGCGACGGACACGAGGAGGATGGCGAGGCCGATCCCGATCCGGCCGTTGTCCTCCACCGAGCTCGGGTGCCGGAAGAGCCAGATCGCGAAGATGAAGAGGACGACGGGCAGCGCGAAGGCGACCCGGCCGAAGAGCCCGCCGAACGTCCAGGCGTCGAGGGTCATGGCGACGGGCTCTCCGACGAAGAACCACTCGACGACGGCGCCGGTAACCGCGAGCACGAAGAGCAGGAACGGCACGCCGTCGCGCCGCTCCTCCTTCGCGAGCTTCTCGGGACCGAGGGCCCTGAAGGTGGCGCCGGTCGCGTGCGCGAGGCCCATCCACGCCTTGGCGAGAAGCCCCTGCTCCTCCTGGATGACGGGATACTTCTTGGTCCGCTGCGTCGTCGACGTGCGGCTGCGTGGCTTCGCTCCCGCACTGCGGGTCGCCGTCGTGCGGGCACGGCTCGTCGTCCTGGTGCCTCCAGCCATGCCGCCCACCCTACGTCCGGCCCCCGTCACACCCCCGGTGACACGCGCGCGGCGGCTGCGCCCGTTCGGGGAACGGTCGGCGACAATCCCCGGCGGTCAGCAGGACTTTCCGCATTCAGCAGGACTTTCCGAGCCGCTTCCTCCTGCTGGATGCAGGAAGTCCTGCGGAGTGCGGCGCGGCGCCCCCGCTCGGACGCGGACCGCGCGCCAGGAACCGTGTCGCATCCCGACACCTGCGGGCTAGGTCTCGCTGCCCGGGCAGCGGATGCCGCCGACATCGGTGCCGCTGATCGACCGCAACGGCCACTCGAGCGACTCGACACGGACGTCCCACACCACGCCCTCCGCGACGCCGTGGGCGGTGGGGTCGTCCGCCACCTCGAAGACGAGGCGTCCTCGCTCCCCGTCGACGCCGTAGGCGGTGCCCCAGCCGCCGGCTTCGGCGACGGCCGCGGGATACGCCGCCAGCACCTCGCCCCTCGTCGATGCGAGGCCGACTCCCTCGGCCGTGCGGATGGCGGGCGATGCGATTGTCAGGTGCGCGAGGTTCCCCTCGGGGTCGACGGCGACGGCGAACGGGGGTGCCGAGAAACCGCCCCGGATCTCGACCTCGGGATAGCGCGCCTCCCACCGTCCCCACTCCGGGTGGTTCTCGGGATAGAGGTGCTGGTTCTCCGGCGTCCGGCAGCCCTGCGGGTCCCACTCGACAAGGGTGCTGTCGATCGGCTCCCCCATCACCAGCGTGTCGAGTCCGTCCGGTGACAGCACCAGGTCGCGCAGCGGGGGCGGTTCCCCGGGAGTGGCGGACGGAGTCGTGTCAGCGGGGCTCTCGGTCGGGGACGGCTCGGCGGGAGGGGGCGGCTCGGCGGCGGCGGTCGGGGAGGGCTCGGGAGGCGCGGTCGGCGCGACTGACGCGGGCGGCTCGACCGGCACCGATGGCCCGATTATGGGGTCGGGCGGCGACTGAGAGCCCGCCCCGCACCCCGCGAGCAGCAGGGCGGGCAGGAGCGCCCCGAGGGCCAGCACCGATCTCGTCAGCGTCGCCATGCGCGGAGTGTGGCCGCAACTCCGTCGGTGCGCCAGGGCAGAGCGCCCCCCGGACGCGCAGTCAACGGCGATGGGCGTCCGGCAGCGCGTCAGCGCGAGGAGCGCACCATGACGTCCGCGACCCCACGCGTCTCGACCGTGACGAAGCCCTCGCTGGCGTAGAGGCGCTGCGCGAAGTTGCCGCGCTCGACGCTGAGGCCGACACGCGGATATCCGTCCCGCCGCGCGCGGTCGAGGAGCGCCTGCAGCAGGGCGCGTCCCACGCCCTGGGCCCGCCACACCGGGCGGACGCCGAGGGTCAACTCCGGCACCCCCGTCGCGACGTAGCCGAGGCCGGGGCGATCGGCGGCGAACAGCCGGTACCAGCCGGCGCCGATCGGCTCCCCCGTCGCGTCGGTCGCGAGGAAGCCCGCGTCGCCGGGCCGCTGCCAGCCGGCGATGTACCGGCGCCGGACCGGATCGGCGAGTACCTGCACCCGGGGGCGCAGGTCGACGGCGCTCCAGTTGGCGGCCTCGACGAGCGCCTCGGTCAGCGCCAGGGCGTCCGCCGGACCCGCCTCGCGGATGCGGTAGCCCGTCATGCGGGAATTCTAGGACCGGATGGGACCGCTGCGTCCCGTCGGGGGCGCGTCAGTAGCGGAGGGCGTCGATCACCTTCACCCGCACCGCCACGAGGGCGGGCACGAGCCCCGCGAGAGCGCCCACGATCGTCGCCGCGAGGAGCCCCGCGCCCGCCGCCTCCATGGGGAACGGCGGCACGTCGGCGACCCCCTGGCCGATGAGATCGGTGGTGATCGGGTTCTTCACGAGCAGCACCGCCAGCATCACGCCGACGACCCCCGCCGCGACCGTCGCCACGACGCTCTCCATCATCACCGAGAAGAAGATGCGGCCGCCGGTGGCCCCGAAGGTGCGCCGGATGCCGATCTCGCGGATCCGCGTGCGCACCGTGACGAGCGCGATGTTGACGAGGCCGAGGGCGCCGAGCAGGAGAACGACGACGGCGATCCCGCCGACGATGAGCTGCATCTGCTCGATCGAGCTCGCGTTCTGCTCCGCGAAGTCGTTGCGGAACACGTCGACGTGCACCCCCTCGCCGAGCTGCCCGCCGATGTCGGCGCTGAGCCGGCCGATGAGCTGCTCGGCGATGTCCGGCGGCACCCACATCTCGAAGTTGGGCGTGCCGTACATCGCGTCGGCGTCCGGCCCGCGCAGCGCGGCGGCCTGCGAGGCGAGCAGGAACGAGCTCGGCGCCTGGTCCCACGTGGGCGACGGCGTGACGCCGACGACCACCGCGGTCACGTCCCCGGCGGGGGCGGCGATGGTCACCGTGGGGTGGGTCCGCAGGTCCGGGGAGCCGAGCCGCTCCCAGAAGCGCTCGTTGACGACCAGCGCCGGCGCCATCCGCCGCTCGTCGGCGGCGGTGAACCAGCCGCCTTCGATCACGTCGACGCGGTGCATCTCGCCGAAGGGCACGTCGACGAGCTCGGCGGGGACGGCGGTGATGCCGTCGGGGAACCGGACGCGGTTCTCACCCCAGCCGTGCTCCGACGCGTAGTCGATGCCGTACCGGTCGACGGCCGTGCGGAAGGCGGTGCGGAGGTCGTCGGCGGCGACGGGGGTGCCGTCGTCGGTCCAGGAGCTGAGCGACAGCGTCGCGGCGCGTCCGCCGCCCCGCTCGCTGACCTCGCGCAGCGCCTGCTCGGCGATGGCGCCGGCGGCGACGACGGCGGTGAGGGCGCAGACCGCGACCCCGACGCCGATCAGCGACAGCAGCACGCGGCCGCGGTGCACCCGCAGCTCGGCCCACGCCTCGACGACCGCGCCGACGAGGCCGGTGAGGAAGCGGGACAGGGCGCCTGTCACGCGACGACGGCGGGCGCCAGGGCGCCGCCCTCCAGGCGGTAGTGGCGGCTCGCGCGGGCGGCGATGTTCGGGTCGTGCGTGATGGTGACGAGCGCGGCATCCGTCTCGTCGGCGACCTGCTCGAGGAGCTCCATGACGCTGCCGCCCGTCTCGAGGTCGAGGGCGCCGGTCGGCTCGTCGGCGAGGATGAGGCGCGGACGGCGGACGAGTGCTCGGGCGATGGCGACGCGCTGCTGCTCGCCGCCGGACAGCCGCTCCGGCGGGGAGTCGAGCCGGTGGCCGAGGCCGACGCTCTCGAGCATCCGGGTCGCGATGGCGCGGCGCCGCCAGAAGTCGCGGCCGCCGTCGTAGAGCAGCGGCGTCAGCACGTTCTCGAGCGCGCTGCGCCGGGGCAGCAGATTGAACTGCTGGAACACGAAGCCGATCTTGCGGCCACGGAGCCGGTCCCGGCCCGCGCCCGAGAAGGTGCGGGCGGGAACTTCCTCGAAGTGCACCTCGCCCGTCGTGGGCGCGTCGATGAGGCCGAGGATGTTGAGCAGTGTCGACTTGCCCGATCCTGACCGGCCGACGACCGACACCCGGTCCCCGTCGCCGACCTCGAGGTCGACGCCGGAGAGGATCGTCAGCCGGCCGCCGTCCGGCAGGGGCACGGATCGCGACACCTGCTCGAGGCGGAGGATGCTCACGAGGCGAGCCCGCCGTCGCAGACGACCTCGCCGTTGCCGAGGTCGGTGCAGCCCGGGTCGATCGGCGTCTCGGCGCCCGGTGTGAACTGGAGGAGCATCTCCCCCTCCTCCACGCCGCCCGTGACCTCGACCATCGATCCGTCGGTCAGACCGAGCGTCACGTCCCGCGGCTCGGATCCGCCTTCGGGCAGTGCGACGTAGACGACGCCCGTCTGGGAACCGCCCTCCACGGCGGTGGTCGGCACGACGAGGACGTCGTCCGCCTGGCCGGCGGGGATCGTGATGGTGGCCGTCAGGCCGGAGAAGACGGTGACGTCGGCGGGCACGGCGCAGCGGACGGTGGCGCCGGGGGCGGGAGCACCCTCCTCCCCGCCCTCGCCCTGCAGCGGGGCCGTGATGCTGAGGCCCGTGCAGGTGAACGGCGCCGGTCCGCCGGCGATCGTGACGGTTGCCTCGGTGGGCCGGTCGAGGAGCCGGTACTGCTGCTGCGGGCTGAGCGAGCCCGACACGGAGAAGGTGGGCGGAGCGACCTGCCCGGTCGTGTCGCCGATGGCGACGGCCTGGCCGGGCAGCACGGTCAGCGAGCTGAGGACGCCGTTCGAGGGCGCGAGCACCTTCACGAAGGTGACCTTCGGCTTCGGCTGGGTCACCGTCGGGTTGCCCTCGGCGTCGACGCCTTCGACCGGGTCCTGCGGCGTCTCCACCTTGATGTCGTAGATCTTGTCGCCCTGGGAGACGGTCGCGCCCTGCTGGAGGAAGACCTCGTCGACCGTGCCGACGGCGTTCGCGCGCACCGGGAGGGCCGGGTCCGCGGAGACCGTCGCGTCCACGGTGACGTCGTTGACGATCGACCCCCGCGCCACCGCGATCTGCGGGTCCACGATCGACCCGGTCGGCACCGCTCCCGCGTCGGCGTCCCCGCCGTCGGCGAAGAACGCGAGCTTCACGAGCGCCACCGCGATGACCGCGAACACCACGATCCGAAGGATCGGGAACACCCATCTCCGTGCGACGCCCACGCGCCCCCCTCACGCCTGCCGGCGCGCCGGAGGCGCCGCGCGAGCCTCAGGCTAGGGGCGCGGGGGCGCGGGCCGCGTCATCCTCGCGGATGACTCGCCGGGAGCCGCGAGGCGGACCCTGCGCAGTCGCGACGTGCGGCCGAAGGAGGTTCCGCCCGAGGCGTGCCCGGGGTCAGCCCTCGATGACGATCGGCACGATCATCGGCCGCCGGCGGTGCTGCGTGTTGACCCAGCGTCCGACCGTGCGGCGGACGACCTGGGACAGCGCGTGGATGTCCCGAGTGCCGTTCTCGGCGGCCTCGAGCAGCGCCTTCCGGATCTTCGGCACGACGGCGTCGAACACCGCGTCGTCCTCGGCGAAGCCTCGGGCGTGCAGGTGCGGGCCGGCGACGATGCGCCCGGTGAGGGTGTCGACGACCGCGAAGATCGAGATGAAGCCCTCCTCGGCGAGGATGCGGCGGTCCTTGAGGTCGGCGTCGCTGATCTCACCCACGGAGGAGCCGTCCACGTAGACGTAGCCGATGTCGAGCTGCCCGACCACGCGGGCGACTCCGTCGCGCAGATCGACGACCGTGCCGTTCTCGGCGATGATCGCGTTCTCCTCGGGGACGCCCGAGTCGACGGCGAGCTGCGCGTTGGCGACCAGGTGACGGACCTCGCCGTGCACCGGCAGCACGTTCTTCGGCTTGAGGATGTTGTAGCAGTAGAGCAGCTCGCCGGCCGCGGCGTGGCCGGAGACGTGCACCTTCGCGTTGCCCTTGTGCACGACCTTGGCGCCGAGCTTCGTCAGGCCGTTGATGACCCGGTAGACGGCGTTCTCGTTGCCGGGGATGAGGCTCGAGGCGAGGATCACCGTGTCGTCCTCGCCGATCTCGATCGCGTGCTCCAGGTTCGCCATGCGCGCGAGGACGGCCATCGGCTCGCCCTGCGACCCGGTCGACATGTAGACGATCTGGTTGTCCTGCAGGTCGGCGGCCTTCTTCTGGTCGATGAGCACGCCGTCCGGCACCCTGAGGTAGCCGAGCTGCTCGGCGATGCCCATGTTGCGCACCATGCTGCGGCCGATGAGCGCGACCTTGCGGCCGTGCGCGGCCGCGGCGTCGAGCACCTGCTGCACGCGGTGCACGTGGCTGGAGAAGCTCGCGACGATGACGCGGCGCGGCGCGGAGGCGATGACCTGCTCGAGGACGGGGCCGATGGAGCGCTCGAGCGGCGTGAACCCCGGCACATCGGCGTTCGTCGAGTCGGCGAGGAAGAGGTCGACGCCCTTCTCCCCCAGGCGGGCGAACGCGCGCAGGTCGGTGAGGCGGCCGTCGAGCGGCAGCTGGTCCATCTTGAAGTCGCCCGTGTGCAGGACGGTGCCGGCCTTCGTCGTGATCGCGACGGCGAGGGCGTCCGGGATGGAGTGGTTGACGGCGACGAACTCGAGCGAGAACGGCCCGAGTTCCTCCGTCCGCCCCTCCGCGACGGTGAGGCTGTAGGGGCTGATCCGGTGCTCCTTCAGCTTCGCCTCGATGAGGGCGAGCGTGAGCGCGGAGCCGATCAGCGGGATGTCCTGGCGCAGGCGCAGCAGGTAGGGCACCGCGCCGATGTGGTCCTCGTGGCCGTGCGTGAGCACGATGCCGAGCACGTCGTCGAGGCGGTCCCGGATGGGCGCGAAGTCGGGGAGGATCAGGTCCACGCCCGGCTGGTCGACGTCGGGGAACAGCACGCCCGCGTCGACGATTAGCAGCTTGCCGCCGAACTCGAACACCGTCATGTTGCGGCCGACCTCGCCGAGGCCGCCGAGCGGGAGGACCCGGAGGGTTCCGGGGGGAAGGACGGGAGGCTCCGCCACCTGGTCTTGCATGTGCGCTCCTTGAGGCTTCGGGATGGACCGCCTCGTGGCGGCGCGGTCGAGTTCTATCGGGTGGTGCCCGCGACCTTGGGCAGGGCGCCGCCGGCGGCGGCGTTGCGGTCGGGGCGGAAGTTCTTGAAGCTGACGCCGGGGACGTCCTTGACGAGGGAGATCTCGTCCTCGATCTGGGCGGCCTCGAACTCCTCGGGACCGACGAGGGGCAGCCGCACGCGCGGCGAGCCGATGCGGCCGAGGCCGTGCAGGATGTACTTCGTCGCGACGGTGCCCGGCACATGCGTCATGACGGCGCGCACGAGGGGCTCGAGCGCCATGTGCGCGGCGGTCGCCGTGTGCAGGTCGCCGCTGTTCACGGCGTCCACCATCGTCCGGTACGGGGCCGGCGCGATGTTCGCGGTGACGCCGATGAGGCCGCTGCCGCCGATCGCGAGGGTCGGCAGCGCGTTCGCGTCATCGCCCGCGAAGTAGATGAGGTCGGTCTGGTTGAGCACCCGGCTGACTTCGCTGAGGTCGCCCTTCGCGTCCTTCACACCGAGGATGTTCGGGTGCTTCGCCGCGCGGAGGATCGTCTCGTACTTGATCGGCACGCCGGTCCGCCCGGGGATGTCGTAGAGGATCACCGGCAGGTCGGTGGCGTCCGCGATCAGCCGGAAGTGGGTGAGGATGCCCGCCTGGGTCGGCTTGTTGTAGTACGGCGTCACGATCATGACGCCGTCGGCGCCCGCCTTCTCGCTCTTCCGGTAGAGCTCGATCGCGTGCGCGGTCTCGTTCGAGCCGCCGCCGGTGATGATCTTCGCGCGGCCGGCCGCCACATCCTTGCCGACCTCGACGAGGCGGACCTTCTCCGGGTCGGTCAGGGTGCTCGTCTCACCGGTGGTGCCGGTGACGACGATGCCGTCGGCACCCGCCTCGATCACGTCGTTCATGTGCTTCTCGACGCCGGGCCAGTCCACTTCGCCGTCGGTCGTGAACGGGGTGACCAGGGCCACGAGCACCTGGCCGAAGGGATTGTCCTGCACCTGCACGTGCTCAAGGGTATCGGGAGCCCGCCCCCTTCCTCCGACCGGGCCGCCTCGGCGCCTGCCTCAGCGGGCGGAGAGTGACCCCTTCGACGCGAGGGTCGGGGGCACGACGTGCGCGAGCGCCACGAGGAGCTTGTAGCGGAGGCTCGGCACGGTGACCGCCCGGCCGCGGTCGGCGGCGCGCAGCGCCTTCCGCACGACGTAGGGCGGGTCGAGCCAGAGGACCGCCGGGACGCCGCCCTTCGAGACGCGCATCCGATCGTGGAACTCGGTGTGCACGAAGCCCGGCGCAATCGCGGTGACGGTGACGCCGCGGCGCCGGTACGTGAGGTTCGCCCACCGGCTGAACGACAGCACCCACGCCTTCGAGGCGCCGTAGGTGCCGCGGGGCGTGTACGCGGCGACGCTCGACACGTTGAGGATCGTGCCCTCCCGCCGCGGCAGCATGGCGTTCAGTGCCCCGTGGCAGAGCCGCATGGGCGCGGTGACGAGTACGTCGAGGAGCTCCTGCTCCTCCCCCACCGGGTTGTCCTCGAACGACTGCCGCAGCCCGTAGCCGGCGTTGTTGACGAGCATCCCGACCGGTCCCGCGGGGTCCGCGAGCCGCCGCTCGACCGCCTCGACGTCGGCCCGCCGGGACAGGTCGGCGGGCAGAACCTCGACGTCGACGTCGTGCGCGGATCGCAGTTCGGCGGCGAGCGCCTCGAGCCGCTCCCGGTTCCGGGCGACGAGCACGAGGTCATGCCCGCGCCCGGCCAGCTGGCGCGCGAACTCCGCGCCGATGCCCGCCGTCGCGCCGGTGATCAGGGCTCGACCGCGCAGCGTCATCGGATGGGCGCCGTCCCGGTCAGGGGGCGACGCGGCCGTTGGCGTCGAATGCGGCGGCCGTCATCGGCATGAGGGGCTGCCACAGCTCCTCCATCTGCTCGGCCACCATCTCGATCTCGCGCTGCGGGAAGGACGGGAACTTCGCGTCGTCGCGCTTGGTGCGCAGCGACAGGAAGTTCATCAGCGACCGGGCGTTCATCGTGACGTACATGGACGAGTAGAGGTTCAGCGGCAGCACGATGCGGGCGACCTCGCGGGCGACTCCGGCCTGCAGCATCCGCTGGTAGGACTCGTAGGCACGGGTCGACGACCCCCGCGCCTCCCGCTGGACGAGCTCCGTCATCTCCGGGGTGCCGGGCACGTACTCGTAGGAGCCGGGCCGGCCGGTCTGCACCAGGTTGCGCTGGTCGCCGGGCACGTAGAAGACGGGACGCAGCTCGCGGTAGCGGCCCGACTCCTCGTTGTAGGAGGCGATGCGGTGGCGCTGGAACTCGCGGAACACGAACAGCGGCGCCTGCACGTAGAAGGTGAGCGAGTTGTGTTCGAAGGGGGTGCCGTGCCGGTCGCGCATCAGGTAGTTGATGAGCCCCTTGTCGCGCTTCTCGGATGCGTCCTCGCCCGACTGCGCTGCGTCGAGGGTCTTCTCGCCCTGGGTCGAGACCCGGGCTGCGAAGACGACATCGGAGTCCTGTGCACTGTGCCGCACGAGCTCGACGGTCACGTCGCTGCGGAACTGGATGGGAGGCTGTTCGTTCGGCGTCTCGGTCGCGGCCACGGCTTCACCCTACCGACGACAGCGCGAGGGCATGGGGCGCGGCTCGCCACCCCCGACGACCCCGCCATCCTTGCAACGGGCTCACAGACGGGCTCCTCCCATCGGACGGGGGCGCGCACCCTAGGCTTGCCCCATGGCCGCCCCGAAGCGCGTTCCCGTCCCTTCCGCGAAGCCGGCGCGTGCGGCCAAGCCCACCCCCGCGGCGAGGCCGACGGTGGCGCCCGGCGGCCGGCCGACGGCCCCCGACAAGCCCGCCCCCAAGCCGGCGGAGCGCCGCGTGCTGCGGAAGGGCGAGCCGCTCCGGGTGCTGATCTCGGGCGCCAGCGGCATGATCGGCACCGAGGTGCGCCGGCAGCTGGAGGCGCAGGGCCACACCGTGCTCAAGCTGGTGCGCCGCGCACCCTCCGGTCCGAACGAGTTCACGTGGGCGCCGGACGCGAAGATCCTCGACTTCCGCGTGCTCGAGACGGTCGACGCCGTCATCAACCTCTCGGGCGCGTCGCTCAGCCGCGTGCCGTGGACGCCGGGCTGGAAGCGGCAGATCCGCAGCTCCCGCATCAACTCCACCCGCGCCCTGGTCGAGGCCATGTCGATGGCCTCCCGCCCGCCCGCCGTGTTCCTCAGCGCGAGCGCGGTCGGCATCTACGGCAGCAGGCCCGGCGAGGAGCTGACCGAGGAGTCGCCGCGCGGGGAGGGCTTCCTCGCCGACGTGGTGGCCGACTGGGAGGCCGCCGCGCTGCTCGGCCCGGATGTGACGCGCACCGTGCTCCTCCGCACCGGCGTCGTCCTCGGGCCGCACGGGGCGCTGTCGCCGCTGCGGCTGCTCACCCGCGTCGGCGGCGGCGGTCCGATCGGCAGCGGACAGCAGTACTGGCCGTGGATCGGGCTGCACGACGAGGCCGCCGCGATCGTGCACCTGCTCACGTCGACGCTGTCGGGTCCGGTGAACCTGGTCGGCCCGCAGCCCGCGACGATGGAGCAGCTCGGCAGGCGCCTGGCGAAGGACCTGCGCCGTCCGTTCGCAATCCGGGCGCCCGAGCCGATCCTGAAGCTCGCCCTGCAGGATGCGGCGGGTGAGCTGCTGCTCGCCGATCAGAAGGTGCTGGCCGGGAAGCTGCTGGCGGACGGGTTCACCTTCCGCGACGCGACGAGCGACGCCGGCATCGACGCCTACGCCCGCTGACTCCGCTCGAGGCGGATCGCCTCCCGCACCGCGTCCCGGCCGCGCTTCCGGTCCCCGGCGGCGTCGTAGGCGAGGCCGAGGCGGAACCACGCGCGCCAGTCGTCCGGCGCGCGCTCGACGGCCTCCCGGTACGGCGGGAACGCGGCGTCCGCGGCGCTCCGCTGCGGCCGCCCGCTCGGCAGGCGCGGCAGGTCGTCCTTCGGCAGCGCCCCCTCCTCCGCGAGCCGGTCGGCGAGCCGCTGCGCGGTGGCGGCGAACAGCAGCTCGCGGCCGAGCAGCCAGAAGCCGAGGATCGGCAGCACCGCGAGGGCGACCCCGATCGCGACGGCCACCGGCTCGCCGGACAGCATGAACAGCACCGCGCGCTGCCCGGCCACCGCCAGGTAGAGCACGAGGAGGAAGGCCATCAGCCCCGCGCCGACCAGGCCGGGCGGGAGCCGGCGGCGGGGCGGGTCGGCGCTCACGCGGAGGTGGCGGTCGCGGCCTGGCCCGAGATCCCGCCATCCGCGACCGGGCCGGCCGCGGAGCGGGCGGGCGGCACGAGCCGCAGATCGAGGAGGGTGTCGAGTCCGATGCTCACTCCGCGCAGGCGCGGGACCGCGCGCAGCGCGAGCAGCAGGCCGGCCTCGTAGGCGGACGAGTCCACCGTCTGGTGGGTGAGCGTGAGCACCTCGCCCGTGCCGCCGAAGTGCACGTCCTGCTGGGCGACCACACCGGCGAGGCGCAGCGAGTGGACGGGCACGCTGCCGACCTGCTGGCCCCTCGCTCGCTGGTCGGCGTGCGGAGCGGCGACCGGTCCCAGGTCGGCGCGGGCGGCGGCGATCAGCTCGGCGGTGCGCACCGCGGTGCCTGACGGCGAGTCGACCTTCCCGGCGTGGTGGGCCTCCACGATCTCGATCGAGTCGAAGAAGCGGGCCGCCATCGCGGCGAAGGCGGTGGCGAGCACGGAGCCGACCGAGAAGTTGGGGACGATCAGCACCCCCGGTCCGTCGCCGACCCGCCGGCGGAGGCCGTCGATGCGCTCGCTCGACCATCCCGAGGTTCCGACGACGGCCGGAAGCCCGGCGGCGACGGCGTGCTCGACGATGGAAGGCGACACCTGCGGCAGCGTGAAGTCGACGAGGAGGTCGGCGTCGTCCATCGCCTCGAGGCCCGTCCGGGAGTCGAGCCGCGCGGCGAGCTCGAAGCCGTCCGTCGCCTCGACGAGCCGAGCGGCGAGGGAGCCCATCCGTCCCGTCGCCCCGGCGATCGCGACGCGGGTGATGGGCGCTGTCTCCACGTGCCAACCCTAGCAATCGGCCCGTCGCCCTCTTCCTCTCGCGTTCAGCAGGCACGGAGGAGGTCCAGCAGGCAGAAGCGGCGGCTATCCGCCTGCTGGATGGGCCCGGCTCCTGCTGAAGCTCGTCGCCGAGTGCGCCCTGCGGCACCGAATGCGCCCGTTGCCCGGGCCGCATCCGGTGTTCGAGGCAGCACTCGGCGCAGCAGCGGGGCGCCCGGAACTCAAACCGGCTGCTGTTCCGGGAGACCGGTGCGGAGCTCCACCGGAAGGTGGGCGAGGTCGTTGTGGGCGACGAGCACGGGCGGCTTCGCCGAGCGCACGCGGATGATCGTCAGGCCGCAGTTGGCCTGGTTCACGCCGAGCCAGCGCCACTCGGGGGCGTCGAAGACGTGGCGGACGAACCAGGCGATCACGAAGTTGTGGGTGATTAGCAGCTCGTGCCGCTCGCCGCGGCCAGGGGAGAACCACTCGGAGACAGCATCGGCCATCTGGGCGCGGCCCGCCTCGATCTGCGCCTCGGTCACCGAGTGGAACCAGGACTCGAACGCGTGCGGCATGTCGGGGCTCGGCCCGGACGGGACGCAGTCGAACAGGAGGGCGGAGGGCTCCGGCTGGAGCGCCGGCATCAGCTCGGAGAACACCTGGGCGGTCTCCTCCGCGCGCCGCAGCGGGGAGTGCCAGGCGCCGCTGAACGGGACGCCGCTGAGGCGGTGGGCGATCAGCTCGGCCTGCCGGCGGCCGCGACCCGACAGGGGGCCGTCCGGCATGCCGTGCTCGGCGTCCTGCTGCTCGCCGTGCCGGACCAGGTAGAGGTAGTGAGACATCATCGTCCCTTTCGTGGAGCGCGCATCAGGCGGACACCGGCTCGGCCGCGGCGAGGGCGGCGTCCAGCTGCTGCCGGTCGGCGCTGCCGACGGCGGTGACCGAGCGCGGGCGGGCGAGGAGCTCGGCGGCGAGCTCCTGGACGCCGTCCGCGGTGACCGCCTCGTAGCGGCGGACCTGCTCGTCGAGATCGATGAACTCGCCGGTGCCGATCTCGGCGCGCGCCAGCCGCGACATCCGCACGTCCGAGTCCTCGAGCGCGAGCGCGGAGGACCCGGCCAGCTGCCCGACGGCGCGGCGCAGCTCGTCGCCGGCCACGCCGCGCTCGGCGAGTCCGGCGAACTCGCGGAGGAGCAGCTCGGCGACCGTCCCGGTGTGCTGGGGCGCGGTCGCGGCGTAGAGCCCGAACAGTCCCGCGTCGGAGAAGGACGTGGCGAACGAGTAGACCGAGTAGGCGAGGCCGCGCTTCTCGCGCACCTCCTGGAAGAGGCGGGACGACATCCCGCCGCCGAGGATGGCGTTCAGCACCGCGAGGGCCGCGCGCCGGTCGTCGTCCGCGACGAGCGCGGGCACGCCGAGGAGGAGGTGCGTCTGCTCGAGGGGGCGCTCGACGATGGTGCGCGCCGCGCCCCGGACCAGCGGGGCCGGGTCGGCGGGGCGGCGGGCCTCGGGCGCCGCCTCGTCTTCGAGGTTCCAGCCCGCATCGCGAAGGCCCAGCTCGACGCCGCGGATCAGCTCGTCGTGGTCCACTCCCCCGGCCGCCGTCACGACGAGCCGGGACGGACGGTAGGCCTCGCGGTAGTGGACGGCGACGCTGTCGCGGGTGGCCCGCTCGATCGTCGCCGGGCTGCCGCCGATCGGCCGGCCCAGGGGGTGGTGCCCGAGGACCGCTTCGAAGAGCCGCTCGTTCGCCACGTCGGCGGGGTCGTCCTCCGCCATCGCCAGCTCGTCGAGGATGACGCCCCGCTCGAGCTCGAACTCCTCGGCGTCGAGCACGGACGCGGCCACCATGTCGGCGAGGACGTCGACGGCCATGCCCAGGTCCTGACTGCGGACCTTGGCGTAGTAGCAGGTGTACTCCTTGGCGGTCGCCGCGTTGTGCTCGCCGCCGACGGAGTCGAAGGCCACCGCGATGTCGAGCGCGCTGCGCCGCTCGGTGCCCTTGAACAGCAGGTGCTCGAGGAAGTGGGTGGAGCCGAGCGCCTCGGGTCCCTCGTCGCGCGAGCCGACCGGCACCCAGAAGCCGACGGTCGCGCTGCGCGCCCCCGCCACCTGCTCGGAGAGCACCCGGATGCCGGAAGGGAGGATGCTGCGGCGCATCCTGGAGCCGTCGAGGGAGAGGGAGAGTTCGCGCTCGTCGAGGGGAAGAGCGACCGCGCCGGACATCGATTCCACCCTACGTCACCGCTCGAAACCCGGCTCGGCAGGCCACCCGAACTGGGGTGGGTCGAAATGAGGACAAACAGACTGGTCTGTCCCCCTGCTCTGCTACATTCGGACTCACGATCCCCCCGGATCAACCAGGGCTCCCCACCCTGGTTTCGCGCGGATCGCCCGGCTCTCCCCAAGCCGTGCGGTCCCTCGTCGCCCGGTGCTCTGTGCCCGGGCGCGATGGCCACCCCTATGGCCAGGAAGAGAGACGCCGTGGCGGCTGACGCCCCCATCCCAGCCGCCCGGCGCCCCTCTGCGGCGAAGGTCCGCCTGCTCGAAGTGGCCGACGAGCTCTTCTACGCCGAGGGCATCAACATGGTCGGCATCGACCGGATCATCGCCGAGGCGGGCGTCACGAAGGCCACCTTCTACAAGCAGTACGGGTCGAAGGACACGCTCATCCTCGAGTACATCGTGGGACGCGACCGGCAGATCCGCGAGTCGCTCACCGAGCTCGAGCGCACCGCTCCGGACCCGGCCGCGACGCTGCGCACGCTGGTCGACACGATCATCTCCGACACCAATCGCCTCGACTTCCGTGGCTGCCCGTTCATCAACGCGGCGGCCGAGTTCCCGGATCCGGCTCACCCCGTCCGCCGCGCGATCGTCGCGCACCGCGACTGGTTCACCTCCTTCCTGGAGTCGCTCCTCGAGCGCGTCGGCCATCCGACGCCGGGCGCGGCGGCCGACGAGCTCTACCTGCTGCGGGACGGCGCGATGGCGGGCGGCTACGCCGGCGACCCGATCGCGGCGACCTCCGCGCTCACCCGCGCCGCCGAGCGCGTGCTCCGCGAGGCGCTCGGCTGAACGCTCTCCGCTGAGGGCTCTCAGCACGAGTTGCGGCGGGTCCGAGGAAGGGCTGGGTTCGGCGGTGATCGGGCTGGGTTCAGCAGGCGATCGGGCCGGGTTCAGCGGTGATCGGGCTCGGTTCAGCAGGCACCGAACGCCTTCAGCAGTGACGGCAGGGCCGATTCTTCCTGCTGAACGCCCCGGATGCCTGCTGAAGGGCTTGTCGCCTGCGCGCCGGCCGGCTCAGCAGGCACCGGGCCGGCTCAGAAGGCACCGGGCGGGCTCAGCAGGCACGGGGCGGGCTCAGCAGGCGCCGGGCCGGCTCAGCAGGCACGGGGCGGGCTCAGCAGGCGCCGGCCGGGCTCAGCAAGCGCCGGGCGGGCTTCAGCAGGCACCGGGCGGGCTCAGCAGGCACGGGGCGGGCTCAGCAGGCACCGGGCCTGATTGGGACCCTGGTTCAGCAGGAACAAACCCGCCTCAGCAGTAGCCGGCGGTCAGGTTTCGCCTGCTGAATGCCTTGCGTTCCTGCTGAAGCGATCCCCGCCTCGATCGAGCTGATCCGCCGGGCGAGACGCTCCGCAGATCCGCCCTCGCCGTCAGTGCTCGGAGGCGCGGTCGAGAGCGGCGACCTGCGAGCGCGTGAGGTGCACCTCGGCGGCCGCGACGAGGTCGGCGACCTGCTCGGGCCTGCTCGCGCTCGCGACCGGCGCGGTGACGAGCGGCTTCGTGAGCAGCCAGGCGAGGGCGACGGTCGCCGGAGCGACGCCCTGCTGCTGCGCCACCTCGTCGAGGGCCGACAGCACGCGGAAGCCGCGCTTCGTGAGGTGCTGCTCGATGAGCGCGGACCGGGAGTGGGCGTCGGCTCCCCGGCCGCTCCTCGACCGGTACTTGCCGGACAGGAAGCCGTTCGCGAGGGCGACGTAGGGCAGCACCGCGAGACCCTGCGCCTTCGCGACCGGGAACAGCCGGTGCTCGAACTCCTCGCGGTGCAGCAGGTTGTAGTGCGCCTGGATGCCGGCGAACCGGGGCAGGATCAGCTGCCCCGAGGTGATGCGGGCCTCCATGAGGCGCTCCGGGGAGAACGCGGATGCGGCGAGGTGCCGGACCTTGCCGCTGCGCAGCAGCGAGTCCGCGGCGGTGAGGCTCTCCTCGAGGGGGACGCTCGGGTCGTCGGCGGCGAAGACGAGGAGGTCGACCGAGTCGACGCCGAGCCGGGTGAGGGACGCCTCGGCCGAGCGGACGATGCTCTGGGCGGACAGGCCCGGGTTCTCCGCGCTGCCGGAGATCTTCGTCGAGAGCACGATCCGGTCGCGGTTGCGGCGGGAGCGGAGCCAGGCGCCGACGAGGGTCTCGCTGCGGCCGGCGGAGTAGGAGTCGGCGGTGTCGATCGCGTTGCCGCCCGCGTCGACGTAGGCGTCGAGGATGCCGGCTGTCGCGTCCGCGCTCGCCGTCCATCCGAAGGTGCTGCCGCCGAGGACGACGGGGAACACGGCGAGGTCGGTGTCGCCGATCCGCCGCAGGCGGGGCCGGCGCTCCGGCGGGTCGAGGAGCGGACGGGTCTCGGTGGCCGCCATCTCCGCCAGCGAGCCGGCGATGACGGTGAGCGCCTCGTCGACCGCGGGCTCGACCTCGCGCACCTCGACGGCGACGGGCGACGGCTGCGGGGCCACCGGCGCGGCGGTCTGCTCGTGCTCGGCCTCGGCCGGCCAGTCCCAGAGCGGAACCTGCAGAGTGCGGTTGCCGGGGTCCTCCCGGCGCTCCGGGCGGTGGTCCGCGTCGGGGCGCGGGGCGCGGTCGTCCGTCACAGGCGCCCCTCCGTCCCGACAGGTCCGCGCGGGACGCGCAGACGCTCGCAGAAGGCGAGTCTACGGGCCGCGAACCGGACGACGGCCGGGACCTTCGGCCATCAGCACCCCCAGTTCAGGCGGGCATCAGGGGTTTCGCGCAAAGCTCAGGCGGTGACGCGGTCGAGCATCGCCAGCTGGTGGCGGGTGAGCATGAGCTCGACGGACGGCAGCTGGTCGAGCAGCGCGGGCCCGTCCTTCGCCCGGACGACGACGGCGGCGATGCCGGGACGGCTGAGGATCCAGGCGATCGCGACCCTGCCGATGTTCTCCCCCACCTCGTGCGAGATGGTCTCGAGGGCCTCCAGCACCTTGTTGCCCCGGCGGCCGACGTACCGAAGCGCCCCGGCGAACATCGGGGAGCTCGGCAGGTCGTCCCGGGTGCGGAAGTCGCCGCGCAGGTAGCCGCTCGCGAGGGGCAGGCGCGCGACCGCGCCCAGCTGCTCGCTCGCGACGATCGGCGCCAGCTCGGTCTCGTAGCGCTTGCGCTCCATGAGGTTGTACTCGGCGAACACCGCCTGGGGAGCGGGCAGCCCGAGGGACGCCGCGACCCGCCGGGCCTCGAGAAGGCGGGCGCCGGAGAAGTCGGACACCGAGAGGTGCCGCACCCGGCCCGCGGCCATCAGCTCGGCGACCGCCGTGAGGCTCTCCTCGAGGGGCGTCTCCGGGTGGTCGCCGTCGAAGGAGAGCAGGTCGATGTAGTCGGTGCGGAGCCGCTCGAGCGACGCCGCGACAGCGGCGCCGATGCTGCCCGCACGGAGTCCCGGAGCATCGGGGTGACGGCCGATCTTGGTCGCGACCACGACCTGCTCGCGCTGCGGGTGCCGCGCCAGCCAGGCTCCGATCATGACCTCGCTGCGGCCGCCGGCGTAGTGGTCGGCGGTGCTGATCAGCGTGCCGCCGGCGCCGTGGAACTCGTCGAGCACGTCGATCGCCGCCTCGAAGCCGGCGGTCCAGCCGAAGACGGATCCGTCGATGCCGTACGGGAACACGCCGACACCGGTGGTGCCGATCTGACGGCGCAGCGGCGCGGGGGCCACAGGGCTCATCGCGCCTCCTTCTCGATGGGGTCCCTCGTGCGAGTGTATGGGGTCAGCTCCCCCACCCGCGCCCCCGAAGGGAGGCACGGCAACGGCGAAGGCCCGCCCCGCTTCGCGGGACGGGCCTTGTGGATGGGACCGGAATCAGATCGCCGCGGCGGGCTCCGACTCGGCGGCCTCCTCGATCACCGGGGCGAGCGACAGCTTGCCGCGGTCGTCCACCTTGGTGATCTCGACCTGGATCTTCTGGCCGACACCGAGGACATCCTCGACGTTCTCGACCCGCTTGCCGCCGGCGAGCTTGCGCACCTCGGAGATGTGCAGCAGGCCGTCGCGGCCGGGCATGAGCGAGACGAACGCGCCGAACGCGGCCAGCTTGACGACGGTCCCGAGGAACCGCTCGCCGACCTCGGGGTTGTGCGGGTTGGCGATCGCGTTGACCGCGCTGCGCGCCGCCTCCGCGGACTCGCCGTCCGTCGCCCCGATGTAGACGGTGCCGTCCTCCTCGATGGAGATGTCGGCGCCGGTGTCGTCCTGGATCTGGTTGATCGTCTTGCCCTTGGGACCGATCAGCTCGCCGATCTTGTCGACCGGGATCTGCACGCTGATCACGCGCGGGGCGGTCGGCGCCATCTCGTCCGGGCCGTCGATCGCCGCGTTCAGCACCGCGAGGATCGCCGTGCGCGCCTCCTTGGCCTGCGTCAGCGCGCCCTGGAGCACGCTCGACGGGAGGCCGGACAGCTTGGTGTCGAGCTGGATCGCGGTGACGAAGTCGCTCGTGCCGGCGACCTTGAAGTCCATGTCGCCGAGAGCGTCCTCGGCGCCCAGAATGTCGGTCAGCGCCGCGTAGCGGGTCTCGCCGTCGACCGTGTCGGAGACGAGGCCCATCGCGATGCCCGCGACCGGGGCGCGCAGCGGCACACCGGCGTTGAGCAGCGCGAGGGTGGATGCGCAGACGGAGCCCATCGACGTCGAGCCGTTGGAGCCGAGAGCCTCGGACACCTGGCGGATCGCGTAGGGGAACTCCTCGCGGGAGGGCAGCACCGGCACGAGGGCGCGCTCGGCGAGGAAGCCGTGCCCGATCTCGCGACGCTTCGGCGACCCGACGCGGCCGGTCTCACCGGTCGAGTAGGGCGGGAAGTTGTAGTGGTGCAGGTAGCGCTTGCTGGTGACGGGCGACAGCGAGTCGATCTGCTGCTCCATCTTGAGCATGTTCAGCGTGGTGACGCCGAGGATCTGCGTCTCGCCGCGCTGGAAGATCGCGGAGCCGTGGACGCGCGGGATGACCGCGACCTCGGCGTCGAGCGGGCGGATGTCGGCGAGGCCGCGGCCGTCCATGCGGACGCCCTCGCGGAGGATCCGGCCGCGGACGACCTTCTTGGTGACGGCCTTGTACGCCGCGCTGATCTGACCGAGGAGGTCGGCGCCGAGCTCGCCGGCCTCGACCTTCTCCGCGATCTGCGCCTTGACGCGCTCCTTGAGGGCGTCGTCGGCGTTCTGGCGCTCGACCTTGCCCGCGATCTGGTAGATCGAGGTGAGCTCCTCCTCGGCGAGCGCGGCGACGGCCGCGAACGCCTCATCGGAGTAGGGCAGGAAGACCGGGTACTCGCGGACCTCCTTCGCCGCCTGCGCGGCGAGCGAGGCCTGCGCGTCGACGAGCTGCTTGAGGAACGGCTTCGCCGCCTCGAGGCCCTGCGCGACGACGTCCTCGCTGGGCTTGGTGGCCCCGCCCTGGATGAGGGCCCACGAGCCCTCGGTCGCCTCGGCCTCGACCATCATGATCGCGACGTCCTCCGCACCCGACGCGTCGGTCACGACACGGCCGGCGACGGTCAGGTCGAAGACGGCGCGCTCAAGCTGCGACGCCTTCGGGAACGCGACCCACTGGTCGTCGATGAACGCGAGGCGCACACCGGCGATGGGGCCGTCGAACGGCACGCCGGAGAGCTGGCTCGACATGCTCGCCGCGTTGATGGCGAGGGCGTCGTAGAACTCGTCGGGCGCGATCGAGAGGACCGTGATGACGATCTGGACCTCGTTGCGGAGGCCGTCGACGAACGACGGGCGCAGCGGCCGGTCGATGAGGCGGCAGACGAGGATCGCCTCGGTGGAGGGGCGGCCCTCACGCCGGAAGAACGAGCCGGGGATCTTGCCGGCGGCGTAGGAGCGCTCCTCGACGTCGACGGTCAGCGGGAAGAAGTCGAACTGGTCCTTCGGCTGCTTGCTGATGCTGGTGGCCGAGAGGAGCATCGTCTCCTCGTCGAGGTACGCGACGGCCGAGCCCTGCGCCTGCTGGGCGAGGCGGCCGGTCTCGAACCGGATGGTGCGGGTGCCGAACTTGCCGTTGTCGAGAACGGCCTCGGCGAACTTGATCTCTGGACCTTCCAAGAGGTCACATTCCTTCCGTGCGGGGAAGGAGCAGACAGGACAGCAGGAAGGAGCGTGGCAAGCCCAGGTCGGGCTTCTGGTCATCAGTAGAAAGCCGCCGTGCCCCTGCACGGAAACCCACCACTAACGACCAGCTTCCTGCCGATCTGCTCCGGTGGTGCCCGGTCCTTTCGCGGACGGGCGCCTCGTGCATTCTAACTCAGGGGGGCGTGCCCGTCAGCCCCCGTCCGAGCGGCGCGCCGCTCCAGCGCGAACTCGACGGCGAGCACGAGAACCGCGATGGCGGCGCCCATGCCGGTGTCGACGATCCGCTCGGCGGCCAGGCCGGGCGCATCCGTGCCCGGCGCGCGAGCCGCGACGAGGAGCGCGAGCGGGGTGATGAAGACGAGCGCGAGCCCGTAGTGCCGCACGACGAGCAGCTCGACGACGTACTGGAGGGCGGCGAGCGCGAGGACGAGCAGCACGCCGTCCGGTCCGGCGAGGGCGAGCACGAGGAAGATGCCGGCCCCGAGGACGGTGCCGAGGATCCGGTGCGTGGCGCGCAGCGCGGTCAGCCGGCGGAGGACGCCGCTCTGCAGCACGGCGACGACGGTGACGAGCACCCAGTAGCTGCGGTGCAGGCCGAGCGGAATGCTCACCGCGGTGGCGAGGACGATCGCGACGGCGACGCGGGCGAGGACGATGCGAGACTCGTCGGTCAGGGCGAAGCGCAGCGGGGCGGGCGGACCCGCGTCCCGTGATCGGGCTCGGACGGCCGGCAGCGCGAGCGGGGCGAGCACGACGAGGTACGCGAACGCGAGCCCGACCGCGAGCACCCCGAGCACCACGAGCGGGTCGTCCCCCGCGCCGCCGAGCGAGCGCGGCGCGACGAGCGACCCGATGATGCCCGGCACCATGACGAAGAAGACGCTGCCGGGAGGGCCGGCGCGGTAGCCGAGGGTGAGCACGGCGGCGGCGAGAGCGATCCCGGCGAGCACGAGCGTGCCGAGCACGGGAACCGGCGCGGCGAGAGCGGCCAGCGCGGCGCCGGCGAAGAGCCCGGCGGCGACGAACGGCAGCCGGCGGGCCCGCTGTGCGGCCGGCCGGTCGCCGAGGTGGAGGGTGAGGAACGCGCCGTTCGAGGCGACGAGTCCGAGGGCCGGCTCTCCGGCGAGCGTGAACGCGAGAGCGGGCACGGCGAGCGCGATCGCGGCGCCCGTGGCGATCGGCCACCGCCGGGGCGACGGCCGCACCTCGATCAGGCGCCGCAGCCCGTCCCTGATCCCCATTCCTCCGACCCTACGTCCGAGTGCGACGCGCCCGTTGCAGCGGGAAGTGCCCGGTGCAGCCGTCACCCGGCGCCGCATCGGGCACCTCGGCACCGCACATCGCGGAAGCGGGGCGCAGGGTCTCCCCTGCGCCCCGCTCGCACTGTTCCGGCTACTGGATGCCGCCGACGCCCGTCGGGTCGAAGCCCGAGGGCAGGGCGAACGGGTCGCGGAGCGACGCCGTGCGAGTGGAGCGGCGGACCCTCTCCGCGAACTCGGCGGCCGCACGGTCGATGCGCTCCGGCAGCGGCTTCACCGCGTCGTCGGCGTCGCCCCAGTCGTCCGTCGCAGCGAACACCCCGGTGGTCGCGGCGTCGGCATGCAGGTAGGCGAACAGCGGGCGCAGCGCGAAGTCGATCGCGAGCGAGTGCCGGGCGGTTCCGCCCGTTGCGCCCATCAGCACCGGGAGCTCGGCGATCGCGCCCGGCTCGAGCACGTCGAAGAACGACTTGAACAGGCCGCTGTAGCTGGCGCTGAAGATCGGCGTCACGGCGATGAGCCCGTCGGCGGACGTCACCTTCTCGATCGCTTCGCCGAGGCGGACGCTCGGGAAGCCGGTGAGGAGATTGTTGGTGATGTCCTGCGCGAGGTCGCGGAGCTCCACGAACTCGACGGACACGTCGTCCCCGGTCTCCCGAAGGCGGGCGGCGGTCGCCTCGGCGAGGCGGTCGGCCAGCATACGCGTGGACGAGGGCTTGCTGAGCCCGGCGGACACGACGGCGAGGGTGCGGGTGGTCATGGCGCCCCTCCTATCGGGCCGACTCGGCGGCGGCGGCAACGGCCTGCCCGGCCTGCTCCGCGGCGCGCTTCTTCTCGAGCAGCGACTGGTGGGTCGGGGCGTCCGGCACCGACGCGGGGCGGTCCTTCGCGAGCTCCTTGCGGAGCACCGGGACAACCTCCTCGCCGAGCAGGTCGAGCTGCTCGAGCACGACCTTGAGCGGCAGGCCGGCGTGGTCCATGAGGAACAGCTGGCGCTGGTAGTCGCCGAAGTGCTCGCGCATGGCGGCGTAGCGGTCGATGACCTGCTGGGGGCTGCCGACGGTCAGCGGTGTCTGCGCGGTGAAGTCCTCGAGCGAGGGTCCGTTGCCGTAGACCGGCGCCTGGTCGAAGTAGGGACGGAACTCGTCGACCGCGTCCTGCGAGTTCTTGCGCATGAACGCCTGGCCGCCGAGCCCGACGATCGCCTGCTCGGCGGTGCCGTGCCCGTAGTGCTCGAAGCGCTGGCGGTAGAAGCCGATGAGCTGCATATAGTGCTCCTTCGGCCAGAAGATGTTGTTGGCGAAGAAGCCGTCACCGTAGAAGGCGGCCTGCTCGGCGATCTCCGGGGAGCGGATGGAGCCGTGCCAGACGAACGGCGGCACGTCGTCGAGCGGGCGGGGCGTGGCGGTGAAGCCCTGCAGCGGGGTGCGGAACTTGCCGCTCCAGTTGACGACGTCCTCGCGCCACAGCTTGTGCAGCAGCGCGTAGTTCTCGATGGCGAGCGGGATGCCCTGGCGGATGTCCTTGCCGAACCAGGGGTAGACGGGGCCGGTGTTGCCACGGCCGAGCATCACGTCGGTGCGCCCGTCGGAGACGTGCTGCAGCGTCGCGAAGTCCTCGGCGATCTTCACCGGGTCGTTCGTGGTGATGAGCGTCGTGCTCGTCGACAGGATCAGCCGCTCGGTCTTGGCGGCGATGTAGCCGAGCATCGTGGTCGGCGAGGACGGGATGAACGGAGGGTTGTGGTGCTCGCCGAGCGCGAAGACGTCGAGTCCGACCTCCTCCGCCTTCTGGGCGATCGTGAGGATCGCCTTGATGCGCTCACCCTCGGTGGGTGCGCGACCGGTGGTGGGGTCGGTGGTGACGTCCCCGACGGTGAAGATGCCGAACTGCATGATGCCCTTCCTCGCTCGATGCGTTTGCATCGATCGAGTGCTCAAACAGACCCGGTGCAGTCGTTATTCCCGAGCTGCGGACGCCGTTTTCCGGCGAGGCGTCAGAGGGTCTCGCCGACGAGCAGCTCGACGCGCACGCCGTTCTTCGTCTCGAGCACCTCGACGGGGATGCGCGCCGGCTTGCCCGACTTCTCCAGACGGCCGAGCGCGTCGAGGACGGGCGGCTCCAGCCCGCGGGGAACCGTGCCGACCGGGCCGACGATGCGGCGCTCGACGAACAGCCGCACCTGGATGGGCGCGTCCGAGCGCTCCTCCTCGATCGTGCGCTGGCCGCCGGCCGTCGTCACGCCCTCGACGCCGACGAGGTCGCGGAGCAGGTCCTGGTGCGGGTCACTGCCGGCGAGCCGGATGCGGACCCGCCGGTTCTTCGGCGTCAGGTCGAAGCGGTAGTCGTTCAGCGAGCCGCTGCCGGCGTCGCTCTTCGGGAAGTCCCCCGGGTCCTGCCGCCGAAACCATGCCATGTGCACAGGCTAGCCGGGGAGAACCGCGGGAAGCAGCAGGGCGAGACCCGTGAACGTCGCGGCGGAGAGCACGACGGCCGTCGCGAGCAGGATGGGGAGGCCGCGCCGGCGTCGGACCTCGGCCTGCGCGAGCTCGGCCTCGAGCCGCTCCCATCGGAGCGCGTGCCGGAGGGTCTCGGCGCCCTCGGGCAGCCAGGTGGTCGGCAGCTCGGCTGCGTCGGCCAGCCGATCGACGAGGAGGGCGGAGCACAGCTCCGGCAGCGACCGCAGCCACGGCACCAGCTCGGCCGCGTCGAGCACCTTCGCGGCGCGCGCCGGAGTGCGGACGACGATGCGCTTGGGCTCCCGGAACACCACGACAGAGGCGACGGCGACCCCGGGCACGAGCACCGGGCCGAGGCACTGCTCGATGCCGGTCACCGCCGCCTCGGCGCGCAGCAGGGCGTCGGACGAGGCCCCATCGACCGCGATCAGGTCGGCAGACACCCACACGGAGGCGTCGACGGCCGCCTGCGGGAAGATCGCGTACACACCGGCGGGGCCGAGAACCAGGTGCGGCACCACGCCGCCCGGCAGCGGCACCGAGTGCAGCACCGTCCAGTCGGCGGGCAGCCGGGTGAGGAGTGCGCCCACCCCGCGCTCGAGCAGGGCCTGCTCGCGGTGCGCGTGCGCCTCCGCGCGGAGCGGCACGATGCCGAGCAGCCGCTCGATCCACGAGCGCCGCGGTGCCGCGACGTGCGCCGCGAGGCACTCCTCGACGGCGGCGTACCCGGGCTCCCGCGAGCGCAGCGTCGGGGGCGGCGCCGGTGGCGCGGGCGCCGCCATACGCCGTGGCGCGCCCGTGCGCAACCGGATCCCCGTCATCTTCCCCCCACCGGTCCCGCGCAGGGTCACCCGCCTAGGCTCGTGCCATGCACTGGCGGACCGTGTCGGAATTCAAGCACGAGGGCCGCACGATGCTCGTCAAGCGCCTCGGCGCGGATGAAGGGCCGCAGTTCGTGCTCGTGCACGGCATCGGGGTCGGCACGAGCTACTACCACCGCCTCGCGCGCGCGCTCGCCCGGACGGGCGGCGTGCACGTCGTCGAGCTGCCCGGCATGGGACGGGCGCCGCGGCCCGAGTCGCCGATGTCGATCGGCGAGTTCGCGGACATCCTCTCCACCTATCTGATCGACGCCGACGTGGCGGATCCGGTGCTCGTCGGCCACTCCATGGGCACGCAGATCGTCGTGGAGGCGTCGCTGCAGCATCCCGACCTCTTCCGCCGGCTGGTGCTCATGGGCACGGTCGTCGACCCGCGCGAGCGCAGCGCGGTGCGGCAGGGGCTCCGGCTGCTCCAGGACTGCCTCTTCTTCGAGACGCCGCCGTCGAACGTCGCGGTGCTGAGCGACTACCTCCGGACGGGCGTCCGCTGGTACGCCGCCACGCTGCCCGCGATGCTCTCCTACCGCACGGAGGACGCGGTGCGCCGGGTGACCGCGGAGACGGTCGTGGTGCGCGGCGAGCGCGACCCCATCTCGCGCCGCTGGTGGGCAGAGCGCCTCGCGGAGGCGATCCCCGCCGCGCGCTTCGTCGAGGTGCCGCGGAAGGGACACGTCGTGATGTACACGGCGACCGACGAGGTGGTCGACGCCATCGTGGGGCTCGCGAAGGTCCGGGAGCCGGGGCTGGAACCGCGATGATCCGGCTGCTGGGGAACGGCTGGTTCTGGCTGCTCGACTACCTCTACGTCGGGTACTGGCAGGTGCAGGGGTTCCTCTTCCGGATCGACCCGAGCACGTACCGGCGGGAGGGGGCGACCCGCCAGCCGGTGCTGCTGCTGCCCGGCATCTACGAGACGTGGCAGTTCATGCGCCCCGTCGCCGACCTGCTCCGCGACCGCGGTCATCCCGTGCACGTGGTGACGACCCTCGGCTGGAACACCGCGTCCATCCGGTCGAGCGCGGACCTGGTCGCGGCGTACCTGGCGGAGAACGACCTCCGGAACGTGCTCGTCGTCGCGCACAGCAAGGGCGGCCTGATCGGCAAGTACACGATGCTGCGCTGCGACCCGGAGTCGCGGATCGAGCGGATGATCGCGATCTCGACGCCGTTCTCCGGGTCGGTGTACGCGCGCTACGTTCTGATGCGCTCCATCCGGGACTTCTCCCCCACCGACACGACGCTGCGGATGCTCCGCGAGCACCTCGAGGTCAACGCGCGGATCACGTCGATCTGGGGAACCTTCGACCCGCACATCCCGGGCGGCAGCCGCCTCGACGGCGCCACCAATGTGCTGCTCAAGGCGTCCGGCCACTTCCGGATCTTCGGGACGCGCGAGCTGCTCGACGCCGTCGATCGGGCGGCGCAGGGCAGGCCGCAGTCCGCCGCCGCCAGAGAGCGTGCCGAGGGGACTCCACCGGCGAGCGCGATCACGCCCGACACGGTGCCCCCGGCTGCGGCTCAGGAGTAGGCGCGGTCCTCGTAGCCACCGGGACGGTAGGTGTAGTCGGGCCCGTCCGGGTCCAGCTCCCACACCTCGTCCACCGACTCGCCGTTGACGTCGACGCTGCGGGTGATGGTCCGCTGCGGCGCGCCCTGGATGAGCTCGAGCTCGATGGTCTCGGAGGAGTCGCCGCGCGCGAGGGTGGCCGTATAGGTGTTGTCCGCCATGGCGGCAATCTACCCCGCGCCCCTCGGCGCTTCCCCGGCACGCCTCAGGGGTTGACGGGGCCGGCGCAGGAGGGTCAGGCGGCGGTCGGCGGGTCGGTCGGCTCCGTCATCGGCCACTCGGTGAAGCGGGACGCGCGGCCGTCCTCGCCGAGCTCGACCACCCACATCGTGCGGTAGACGTTCCCGCTCGTGTAGACGGCTCGCCCGTCCACGACGCGCGTCGGGCCCTGCTCGGCGACGGCCTGCCACTCGTACGTCCAGTCCTCCGGCGCGTCCTGGCTCTCCAGCCAGCTGGCCACGATGGCCTCGTGCCCGGTGACCGGGTCGTCCCAGGGGTGGTAGCGGTACTCCGCGTCCTCGGTGAAGAGCGCCCGGATGTCGTCCGGATCGTTGCTCGTCCACGCGGTCAGGTAGCGCTCCACCCAGCTCGTCAATTCGCTCGAAGCAGTCATGCCGATGGTCTACACGAAACGGGGGCGCGAGCGCTTGCTGCCCCGGGAATCTTCCGAGCGCAAGAGCCGTTGTACCCGCTGATGGGAAAGCAATTCGAAGAGTTCGAGGACGGCGGGGTCGTCCTCAAGTACCGACGTCACTCCAACGGGCGCGGCCTCGTCGCCATGACGGCCAAGGCCGACCCCACCGCATATGTCGCCCCCACGGCGTACATCGAGGCCGACTCCCGCGTCGACCGCGATGTGCTCATCGGTGAGGGCAGCTGGATCGAGCGCGACGCCATCGTGGGCCGCGGGGCCATCCTCGGCGCCAACGTGCACGTGGGCGCCGGCTCCGTGATCGGCCCGGGCGCCAAGATCGGCAGCCACTCCCGGGTCGGGGCGGGCAGCACGATCGGCGCGGGCTCGCGCGTTCCGCACGACTCCAACATCCCGGCCGGCTCGCGCATCCGGTCTCCGCACTCGAGCAACCTCGGTCGCGCGGCCTGATCCCCTTGGCAACCGTCGCACGGAGGTTCACGCTGTAGACAGCGCCCGCGGTGATCGCTCGGCGGACCCCGGCACGAGCCGGGAGTCCGCCTTCAACGTCTCCGGGCTCGGGAGGAGTGCGGCGTGGCACGGCAGGTATCGCTGCGGGTCGCTCTGGGGATCGCCGTCGCGGCGGCGACCCTTGCGGCGCTCGCAGCAGTGCCGCGCGGCCTGCCCGCCGACACCCCTCCATCGGGCTGTCCCGAGCCGTTCCCGCGCGCGGTGCTGCCGCTCAGCCTGGGCGCCGGGTCGTCGGGCGTCCGGATCTGCACGGATGCCGCCGGCGCCTCCACTCTCGTGATCAACACGGGCCCGGCCGTGTGGGTCCTCGACGGGGCTCCCCCGCAGCGGTCCATCCGCGTGCGGCTGAGCGACTCGACGCGATCCTTCGTCGACCTGGTCGGCGGTCCCGCTGGCGCCATCCCGAGCGGTGCGGCGGCCGTCGCTCAGCGCTCGCCGTCCGAGGTCGGCCTCCGCGTCGACGCGCGGCTCACCGTCGCGCAGCTCACGCACGATCAGCTGCTGCGGGCGCTCGACCACGGGCGCGGCCTCGCCGATGCCGCGATCGCGCCGCGCCCGAGCGCCGCGCGGCGCGCGCTCTCGGCCTGCCTGACGACGGTGCTCGACGCCCTGCCGCCGGCGGGCGAGGTCCTCACCTCGGCCGAGCCGGCCGGGACGTTCGCGTCATCCCTCCGCTCGGTGGATCTCGCCGACGGCTTCTGCGGAAGGAGCTGGCTCGAGGCGCAGGTCGTGTCCGGGATGCCGTCGGGCTCCATCACCGGGTTCGCGTACGACGCGTTCGGCTGGGCCGAGGACCAGGAGTTCACGATCCGGGTCGAGGGCGCCGCGCGCATGTACCGGCGGCTGCTGTCCGAGGACCAGGCCACCGCCTACCGGCGCCTCGAGTGGCAGGCGGGTCCGTGATCCGCCGCGTGCTCGCCGTGCTCGCCGCGCTGCTGACCGGGCTCCTGGTGCTCTCGGTCGTCCAGCCGGACCCGGTGCCCGCGGTCGAGCGGGACCGTGGCTGCCCTCGAGCGTTCCCGCAGCGGCTCACCGCCGACAGCGACGGCCGGCTGTTCTCGCGGGCCGTCGCCGAGTTCGTGGTCTGCGCGGACGCCGCCGGGACGACCACCCTCATCGCCAACGGCACCGAGGCGGTGTGGACCCTGCTCTCCCCCACCGGGGTCGCCGTGCACAGGGACTGGGCCGACGCGCTGTCGCGCTCGTTCCTCCGCTTCGTCGACTCGCCCACGCCCGTCGTGCCACCCGGCGCCGTCGTCGTCGTGGCCCGGCCGCCGTCGCACGTGCACGCCGTCATCGACCCGACTCTGACGATCGCGAAGCTCGCCCACGACGAGCTCGCCGCATCCCTCGCCGCTCAGAGCCCGCTGCTGCTCGACGCCACCATCGAGGGGGCGCTGACCGGCAACCGGAACGCTCTGACCCGCTGCCTGCGGGACGTGCTCGCGCGCATCCCGGACGCCGCCGAGTCGCTGCTGATCAGCGGCAACCCCGCTCCCCGGATCATCGACGCCGCCGAGGAGGTGGCGGTCCAGGGCGAGGGCTCCTGCCGGGAGTCCTGGCAGTCGGCGAAGATCGGCGCCGGCATCCCTGCCGCCGACGCGGAGTCGCTGGCCGCGGACGTCTCCCGCTGGCGCCAGGACGAGCGCTTCATCATCCGCGCCGTCTCCGCCTCGATCTCCTACCTGGCGCTCACCCGGCCCTCCGCCGCCTGATCGCGGCGAAGGCATGCGGCGACCGGAGCGACATCCGGCAGCCGGAGACCGTTGCCGGATGTCGTTCCGGTGCCGGGAACGCAGAACGGGCCGCCACCCGAAGGTGACGGCCCGTTCCGAAGAAGCTCGCGTTGTCAGCGAAGAGCCTGCGTGGCTCGCCCTAGCGGCGGAGGCCGAGACGCTCGATCAGCGACCGGTAGCGGTTGATGTCGATGTCCTGCAGGTACCCGAGCAGCCGGCGGCGCTGGCCGACCAGGAGCAGCAGGCCACGACGCGAGTGGTGGTCGTGCTTGTGCTCCTTGAGGTGCTCCGTCAGATCCTTGATCCGGCGGGTCAGCATGGCGACCTGGACCTCAGGGGATCCGGTGTCACCGGGGTGCGTCGCGTACTCTTCGATGATCGCCTTCTTGACGTCTGCTTCGAGTGCCATAGATGGGATCCCCTTCCTCTCGTTGCGCGGTGCCCGTCACCCGATGTGCGAGCTCTCTTTCTCCGCGGCCGTTCGAACGGCAACCGAAGAAGCTTAGCAGAGCGGCGCCCCGCCAGAACGGGCCGGGCCGCTGTTCTCGCGCGGCGGACGGGCCGTTCGGGCCTTCCCCCCTTCCTCCAGCACATCGTGCGGGCCGCCGGGCGGATGTGGGACACTCGGGCGCGATCGCAGTTCCGTAGGAGAGGAGACGGCGGTGCCGGAGGACAGCCAGAGCGCGGGCCGCGACGACGTTGCGGCGCGCCTCGCCATCGTGATCGGACGCCTCAACCGGCTCATCCGCTCGAGCGCCGGCGACCTGACCCAGTCGCAGCTGTCGGCGCTCTCCACGATCGAGCACCTCGGGCCGCTGCGCTCCGGCGATCTCGCGCGCATCGAGTCGGTGACGGCGCCCAGCATGACGCGCCTCATCGGCGGTCTGGAGACCGACGGCTTCGTCGATCGGACGCCCGACCCCGTCGACGGCCGCGCCGCCCTGCTCACCGCGACGCCCGCGGGCCAGGAGGCGGTGCAGCGCGCCCGCATCTCGCGCGCCCGCAAGCTCGCGGTCCTGCTCTCGTCGCTCGACGACGAGGAGATCGCCGTCCTCGAGCGCGCCGCACAGGTGCTGGAGACGACGATCACGGTCGACCCGCCCATCCCGGCGCGCGTGCCCCTGGAGGAGCCGGGCGCCTGACCGGGCCGTTCCGGCGTATCCGGGCCGCCGCGACGGCCCGGGGATGCCGAACCGGCCTGCGTGCTGCACCCGCACGCTGCTCCCGAGAAGAGGCGCCGCCTCCCCGACCCCCCGCGCGTTCTCGGCGTTCCTCCGGCTCCCGTGGGGCAGGCTGTAACCTCCGCTCGTAGGCGGACGGGCGAGGAGGGAAGGGACGTTGACGCTCCTCCTCGACGTGCTGCTGGCCCTGCTGCTGCTCGGCTACCTGCTGTACGGGCTCCGCGCCGGTCTGCTGCGCAGCGCCTTCCCGATCGCCGGGGTGGTCGCCGGCGGCGTGGCGGGGATCCTGCTGCTGCCCGTGCTCACCGGCATCGTGCCCGACCCGGGCTGGCGGATCGCGGCGTCCATCGCCCTCGTCGTCGGCCTCATCGCGATCGGCAACAGCGCCGGCGCCGCCCTCGGCGCGCTGGTGTCGTCGACGATCGCGCGCGGCCCGTTCCGGTTCGTCGACCGCATCCTCGGCGGGGCGCTCACCCTCGTCGTCGCGGCGCTCGTCACCTCCATGGTCGCATCGGGCGTCGGCACCCTCGGCGTTCCGTTCCTCAGCCGCTCGCTCGCCGAGTCCAGCGTCCTCCGCACCATCGACTCGCTGACCCCGGCGCCGGTCGAGAGCACCATGGCCCAGCTGCGCTCCCTCCTCATCGAGGACGGCATCCCGCGGATCGCGGACGCGCTCGGCGCCGCGTCCGAGCCCCCGGCGCTTCCCGACGTCGACACGGGCGGCCCCGGGCTGCAGGCCGCCTCCCGGTCGGTCGTGCGGATCACGGGCAACGCGTTCTCCTGCGGTCAGAGCCAGACGGGCAGCGGCGTCGTCGTCGCGCCGGGTCGGGTGCTGACGAACGCGCACGTCGTCTCCGGCGTCGAGGCCCCGGTGATCGAGTCGCCGAACGACGGCACCGCGGAGGGACGCGTCGTCTACTTCGACCCGGTGGACGACATCGCGGTCCTCGCGGCCGACGGGCTCGCCGCGCCGCCCCTGCAGACCTCCCCCACCCTTCCCGCGGGCAGCGACGCGGTCGTCGACGGCTACCCGCTCGGCGGCCCGTTCTCGTCGAGGGGCGCCGAGGTCATGTCGGTGCAGACCTTCGACGTCGCCGACATCTACGGCGACATCGACAACCCGCGCAGCGTGTACACGCTGGCCGCCGACGTGCAGCAGGGCAACTCGGGCGGTCCGCTCCTGACCACGGACGGCGCCATCGCGGGCCTCGTCTTCGCGAAGAGCGCCACGACCGCCAACATCGGCTACGCGATGACGATGGAGGAGCTCTCCCCCGTCCTGTCGCAGGCGCCGGCCCTCGCGGACCCGGTCTCCCCCGGGGCGTGCGTGCGGGGCTGAGCGCGCCAGGAAGAATGGACGCATGAGCGAAGCATCCTTCTCCCGCGAGACCGTCCGGCACGAGCTCGCCGCCCGCGAGCTGCGGGTGGTGCGCCGGGAACGGCTGACCTCATCCCTCACGAGGATCACCGTCGGCGGCGACCAGCTCGCCGGCTTCTCGGCACTCGGTCCCGAGGACCACGTGAAGCTCTTCTTCCCCTCGCCGAACGGGGAGCGCATCTCCCGGGACTACACACCCGCCGCCTTCGACGCGGACGCGCTGGAGCTCTCGCTCGACTTCGTCCTGCACGGCGACGACGGCCCCGCGAGCCGGTTCGCGAGCGGCGCCCTGGCGGGCGACCCGCTCGTGGTCGCGGGTCCGCGCGGCTCGCGGATGCCGCCGAGCGGCGCGAAGAGCTACGTGCTGCTCGCCGACGAGGCGGCGCTGCCCGCGCTCGGCCGCTGGGTCGCCGCGGTCGGCGTGGAGGCGCAGGTCACCGCGTTCGTCCAGTCCGACCACGCCGACGTGCTCGACTACCCGCTCGCGTACGGGAACCGGGTCACGGTCACGGCGATCCCCACGGGCGCGGACGCCGCACTCGCCGCCCTGGAGGGCCCCTCGATCGACGCCGCGACGTACGTGTGGGCGGCGGGCGAGGCGGCGGCGCTCATCCCGGTCCGCCGGGCACTCCGCGCCGGCGGGCTCGCCAAGGACCGCGCGAAGGTGGACGGCTACTGGCGGAAGGGCGTGGCCGGCCTCGACCACCACGCCCCGCTCGACCCCGAGAACCCCGAGGACTGACGCGGGCGGGCGTCAGTCGGGGACGACGTCGAGCGCGGCCACCCGCAGTCCCGGCACCGTCGCCCGACCTCCGAGGGCCGCGAGCTCGATGACGACGCTCGCCCCGACGACCGTGTTGCCGGCCTTCTCGAGCAGGCGGCGAGCGGCGGCGAGCGTGCCGCCCGTGGCGAGCACGTCGTCGACGAGGAGCACGCGCAGGCCCTGCGGAGTGGTGTCGCGAAGCTGCAGCTCCGCCGAGCCGTACTCGAGGTCGTAGGTCTCCGAGATCACCGGCGGCGGCAGCTTGCCCGGCTTGCGCAGCGGCAGCACGCCGACGCCGGCCGCGTGCGCCATGGCCGCCGCGAAGAGGAAGCCGCGCGCCTCGGCACCGGCGACCGCGTCGAACTCGCCCGCGAACGGCTCGGCGAGCCCGTCCACGACGGTGCGGAACGCGGCTCCGTCGGCGAACACCGGCGACAGGTCGCGGAAGAGGATGCCCGGCGTCGGGAAGTCGGGGGTCGTCGTGGTGAGGGCGCGGACCAGGTCGGATGCGGAGGCGCTCGTCACCCCTCCAGCCTACGGCGTGGGCACGGGCCCCGGCGCCGCTACCGCTGCAGCGCCACCGGGTGCCGCTCGGCCGCCCGGCGTGCCCGCGCCTCCCGCCGCAGCTCCCGCGCCTTCGCGGCGGTGAGGATCAGCACCGTGAGCGCGCCGAGCACGGCGCCCGTCGAGTTCGACCACACGTCCCGGATGTCGGCGACTCGGGTCGTGAAGACGAGCAGCTGCGCGAGCTCGATCGCGACGGACAGGGCGAAGCCGAGCAGCATCGCCATCCACCACTTGCCCCGACCGAGGAGCAGCACGAAGAACATGCCGACCGGGAAGAACATCGCGATGTTGGCGGCGAACTCCACGTCGGCGTAGTCGATCCAGCGCGTGCCGGGGATGCGCTCGAGCAGGCTGAGCACCGTCCAGACGAAGCCGTCCGTGCCGTCGCCCACCGGCAGCTGGGGCGACAGGGTCAGCCAGCCGACGAACCCCAGGTAGGCGAACGTGACGACGCTGAGGAGGGGATGGCGCCGGAACATCCCTCCATCCTGCGCCACCTGCCTCCGCCCTCCCTCGGAGACACCCGCGAATGCGTTATCAGGACCCTTCGCCCGGCAGGATCACCGTGAGCCGCTGCGTCGCGCGGGTGAGCGCGACGTAGAGCGAGCTGGCGCCGCGCGGCTCACCGGCGACGATGCCCTCGGGGTCGACGACCACGACGGAGTCGAACTCGAGCCCCTTCGCGGTGTGCGGGCCGAGCACGGTGATCCGCCGCGAGAGGGTGTCGAGTCCGCGTCCCGCCTCCGCGCCGTACTCCTGCGCGAGCGCCGCGTAGAGCTCGGCGACGCGAGCATCCGGCGCGATGACCGCGAGGGTGCCGCCGGCGTCGATCGCGGTGTCGAAGCTGACCGCCCGCACCGTCGCACCGGTGACCTCGGCGGGTGCCACCCGGACGCGCCGCGGCTCCCACTCGGAGTCGCGGACGGAGCGGGACGGCGTGACGTCGAGCCCGTGCTGGCGCGCCGCCGCCTCGGCGAGCTGCGCGATCTGGGTGGGCGTGCGGTAGTTGACCGTCAGCTCCTCGAGCGTGAAGTCGGTCGTGAGCGGCTTGACCGCGTCCGCCCAGTTCGAGGCGGCGGACGGCGAGCTCGCCTGCGCGATGTCACCGACGATCGTGAACGACCGCAGCGGCGCCCGGCGGCGCAGCAGCCGCCACTGCATGGGCGAGAGCTCCTGCGCCTCGTCCACCACGACGTGCCCGTAGGTCCAGGTGCGGTCGGTCACCGCGCGCTCCGCCGCCGTGAGACGCGGGCCGGTCGCCGTGAAGTTGTCCGCGAGCGACTCCGCGCTGACGAACCCCTCGACGCCCATGTTGCGGATCGCGTTCTCGGCGTTCTCGATGTCCAGCTGGCGCTGTCGGCGGGCCGCGGCCTCCGCGGCGCCGGACGCGCTGGGGGCCTCGCCGAGGAGCTCGGCCGCCTCATCGAGCAGCGGCACGTCGGCGACCGTGAACGGCGCCTCCCGCGGGCGGGCGAGCAGAGCTCGGCGCTCGGCGGGCCAGGTCGGGGTGAGCGACGCGAGCCAGGACGGCCGCGAGTAGAGGTCGCCGAGCAGCTTCTCCGGGGTGAGCGGCAGCCACGCGGTGTTGAGCAGCACCCGCACCTCCTGGCTGGTGCGCAGGTCCTCGCGCAGCATCCGCAGGTCGTCGTCCTCGACGGTGTCGCCGCCGTCGCGCAGCTGCTCGGCGAGCTGCGCCGTCAGGGCGGCGAGGGCGGCGGAGACGAAGGTGACGCGCGCCTCGTTGTGCGGCTTCCGGGTGTCCTGCGCGCGGCGGATGGCGCGGGCGATCAGCTCCGGCTCGACCTCGAGCCGCTCGCCGTTGATCTCGATGACCTGCGTTCCCTTGGGCACCACCTGGCGGGAGTGCACGGCGCGCTTCAGCAGCTCCGCCATGCGGAGGGAGCCCTTCAACGCGGCCGCGGCCGGGGCGTCCTCCTCCTGCGTGTCGAGTCCCGGGTAGAGCTGTCCCACGCTGGAGAGCACGACGCCGGTCTCGCCGAGCGAGGGCAGCACCTGCTCGATGTACTGCAGGAAGCTGCGGGACGGGCCCACGACGAGGAGGCCCGACGACGCGAGCCGCTCACGGTAGGTGTAGAGCAGGTACGCGGCGCGGTGCAGCGCGACCGCGGTCTTGCCGGTGCCCGGTCCGCCCTGGACGACGAGGACGCCGCGCAGCTCGGAGCGGATGATGCGGTCCTGCTCGGCCTGGATGGTGCCGACGATGTCCTGCATCCGGCCGGTGCGCTGGGCGGTGAGCGCGGCCATGAGGGCGCTCTCGCCCGTGAGCTGCCGCTCCTCGTCGTCGACGTCGACCTCGCCGAAGACCTCGTCCTCGATCCGGGTGATCGCCCGACCCTGGGTGCTGAGATGGCGGCGGGCGCGGATCCCGAGGGGCTGCGCCGCCGTCGCCTGGTAGAACGCGCTCGCCTGCGGGACGCGCCAGTCGAGCAGCAGCGGCTGCAGGTCCTCGTCCCGGAGACCGATGCGGCCGATGTAGCGGAGGTCGCCCTGCTCGGTCTCGAGCCGGCCGAAGGCGAGGCGGTCGTCGACCTCGCGGAGCTGCGCGATCCGGTCCTCGAAGATGCGCGCCATCGCGTCGCGCTCCGACCGGTTCTGATGCGTTCCCCCCGCCGGCGCACGGCGCACGCGCGCGAGCTCGTCGGCGGCCTGGGCCTTCACGGCGTCCAGGCGCTCGTAGAGCCGCGACAGGTAGGCCTGCTCGCGATCGAGCTCGCGGGACTGGCCGGACGCCGCGGTCCTGGAATCGGTGGTCACACCCTCACCCCGCCTCGGGAAGTGCGCGGGAGGGACTGCCGTCCACCGCGCGAAATCGGGGAACGAGTCTACCCGGGTTCAGGACGCGTTGGCCCGTTCCGGCTCGCCGCCGAGGATCTCGTCGGCCCGCGCGCACGACGACGGGTTCACGCGCTCGATGACCCGCTCGGCGAGCGCCGCCAGCGTGGCCTTCTCCTCGTCGGTCAGCACGTCGAAGAAGAGCCGGCGCAGCTCGGTCGCATTGCCGCGGGAGGCGTTCAGCACGGCCCGGCGGCCGTCCGGCAGAAGCGTGACCCAGCTGCCGCGGAGGTCCGTGGGACACTCCCGCCGCTCGACGAGGCCGCGGGCGACCATGCGCGTCACCTGGTGGGACACGCGGCTCTTCTCCCAGCCGAGCAGCTCGACGAGGTCACGGGCACGCAGCTGGTTGCCTGGCGCCTTGAAGAGCGGCAGCAGGATCTCGAAGTCGGGACCGGAGACGCCGGCGTCCTCCTGGAGCCGGTGCTCGAGGGCGCGGTCGAGCTGCCGCCGCATCATGACGAACGAGCGCCAGACGGACCAGTCCGCCTCGCTGATGTCGCTCACCTCGCTCATGGCGACCACGGTACACCCGTCAAGTTGACATGTCACCAAGTTAGGAAATAATGATGACACGTCATCCAATCGACGAACCGAACACAGGAGAAGAAGTGTCCGATCTGAAGATCGCCGTCATCCTCGGCAGCACCCGTCCTGGCCGCAACGGCGAGGCCGTCGCCAAGTGGGTCCTCGAGCAGGCCTCGACCCGCACCGCCGCCACCTACGAGCTCGTCGACCTCGCGGACTTCCCGCTCCCCCACCTCGACGAGGCCATGCCGCCGTCGATGGCGCAGTACGCGAACCAGCACACCCAGGCGTGGGCGCAGAAGATCGCCGGCTACGACGGCTACATCTTCGTGACCCCCGAGTACAACCACAGCACGTCGGGCGTCCTCAAGAACGCGATCGACTACCTCTACACCGAGTGGAACAACAAGGCCGCCGCGTTCGTGGCGTACGGCAGCGTCGGCGGCGCCCGTGCCGTCGAGCACCTCCGCGGCATCGCGTCCGAGCTCCAGCTCGCGCACGTCCGCCAGGGCCTCAACTTCTCGCTGTTCTCCGACTTCGAGAACTTCAACTCCTTCGTCCCGGGCCCGCAGCACGCGGCGGCCGCGGCGACGCTGTTCGACCAGCTCGAGTCCTGGACCCGTGCCATGAAGACGGTGCGCGAGCCGGAGTCCGTGCTCGCCGTCTGACGCTTGCGCTCCGGGCTCCCGCGGAGGAGCCTGGAACCACTCGTCCGTCCGGGATCCCCGGACACCCAGCGCTCGTCGCCCGGAAGAGAGACAGGCTCAGCCGCCTCCCCGGGCGACGAGTCCGTTAAGGGCCACCGCAGGCTCGGTGGGTCCGTCCTCTCGGCAGGAACTCGACCCCTTCAGCAGGAAGCCGTCCCCTTCAGCAGGAAGCCGTCGGCTTCCGCAGGAAGCGCCGCGGAGCTTCAGCAGGAGCCGAGGAGGCTCAGCAGGAAGACACGCCGGCGGGCTTCCTGCTGAACCTCACCGCCACCTGCCGGACCGGCATCAGGATGCGCGCTCGCGCTCCTGCTCCGCCTCCCGCACCCGTCGCCGCGCCCGCACCTTCGCCCGCCGGGTGCGGCCGAGCGGGCCGGACTTCGGCATCGCGCTCCTGCGCCTCCCGAGTCCCCAGCCCAGCAGCTCGAGCACGTGCAGCAGGTACTCGCCGAGGAGCGCCACCGCGCCGATCGGCAGGAACAGCACCCCGGCGTAGATCAGGACCCCGATCGCCGCAGCGTCCGCGCCCCAGATCAGCACGCTGATCGCGGGCAGCGGCAGGACCAGGGCGCCCCACCAGCCGAAGACGCCGAGCAGGGCCGCCCAGATGGCGGCGACCGCAGCGACCGTGTGCACCGCCATGGCGACCGCCTGCCAGCGGCGCGGCCCCCAGTACCGCTCGAGGGTGACCGCCGCGACGAGCAGCTTCGTGCGCAGCGGAGTGCTGCCCGACTCCCGCAGCGAGACCTCGAACAGCCGGTCCGCCTCCCGCCGCTGCGCGATCCAGACGTCGGCGTCCGGGTTCAGTGCCTCCCACCACAGCTGGTCGTGCAGCAGCGCGGGCGCCGTCTGCCGGCCGTGACTCGCGATGAGGCCCCAGAGGAACGGCGGCACCGACGCGAGATCCGACGCGTTCGACCCCTTCGCAGGGCGGCTCTCGTCGTGCGCACGGATCACGATCCGCTCCGACTCGGGGCGCCCCTTCTCGAGGAACGTGAACGGCTGCGTCAGCTGCCAGGTGCCCGGCGCCCGCTGGACCAGGTGGATGCGGTCGAGCCGGCCGCCGCCCATCCGCGCGAACGGCACGGCTCAGCCCGCGGAGGGGCGGACGCTGGCGCCTCCCGCCACGTTCAGAACTCCTCGTGGGTGTCCGGGTCGCCGTCCCACAGGCGCCCCGACTCCAGCCCGCTGATCGCCGCCACCTCGGCGTCGGTCAGCTCGAACCCGAACACGTCCAGGTTCTCGCGCTGGCGCTCCCGGTTCCCCGACTTCGGGATCGGAATGGACCCCAGCTGGATGTGCCAGCGGAGCACCACCTGCGACGGCGTGACCCCGTGCGCCGCGGCAGCCGCCCGCACCGGCTCAGACTCGAACACGTTCGAGCCCTTGCCGAGCGGACTCCAGCTCTCCGTGCGCACACCCAGCCGCTCGTGCACGGCCCGCAGATCGGCCTGCGGGAAGAACGGGTGCAACTCCACCTGGTTCACCGACGGCACGACGCCCGTCTCGTCGGCCACCCGCCGCAGGTGCTCCTCCGTGAAGTTCGACACACCGGCCGAGCGCAGCAGCCCGTCCTCGCGCAGCTTCACGAACGCGCGGAACGAGTCCACGTACTTGCCGACCCTCGGGAGCGGCCAGTGGATCAGGTACAGGTCCAGGTAGTCGAGCCCCAGGCTCGCCCGCGACTCCTCGAACGACGCCAGCGTCTCCTCGAAGCCGTGCGCGGCTCCCGGCAGCTTGCTCGTCACCACGAACTCCTCGCGCGGCACCCCCGAACGGCGGATCGCCTCCCCCACCTCGCGCTCGTTGCCGTAGTTGAACGCGGTGTCCAGCAGCCGGTAGCCCGCCTCGATGCCCGCCACCAGCGCGGCGATCCCCTCCTCACCCCGCAGGCCGTATGTGCCGAGCCCGATCACCGGGACCGACAGGCCGTCATTCAAGGAGTAGGAGCCCGGAGCCGTCATGCGTTCAGCCTACGCACCGCCGCGACCCCGTTTCGGGGCCCGATTGGGGCGTCGCGACGACTTGCCGCACCGCTCCCTCGGGCGCATGCTGAAGACCTACAAGGAACTCGTCGGACCGGATCGAGTCGGAGGCAGCGCCCCGCCACCGGACGGCGAGTTCCTTTTTTTGCGCCCTGTCTCGTTTCTTTGGCGCTACCGCGCTGGGCGGGGGCGTCCACCGCTGCTCAGACAGTTGCGCGCCAAGCGTGGCGCGCAAAACTCGCCTCGGCGGACGCCCCCGCCCACCGCTCGGTTTCAGCGGAAGTCAGCCGCCGCCAGTGGACGAGCGCTTCGCGCCGTCCGACGGCGGAGTAGGGATTGCTGGTGGCGAGTCGGGCGCTGCGCGCCCGACCTGTGCTGACGGCGCGGCGGCGCGCCGCAAGGGCGTGCACCAGCTCGCCCCCGTGAACGCGGAAGGCGCGCCCCGAGCGGGGGCGCGCCTTACAGGTCAGCGGTGGGTCGGGGTCAGGAGACGCCGAGGAGGTCGATCACGAAGATGAGGGTCTTGCCGCTCAAGCGGTGGCCGCCGCCGGCCGGACCGTAGGCGAGGGCCGGCGGGACGACCAGCTTGCGGCGGCCGCCCACCTTCATGCCCGGGATGCCCTGCTGCCAGCCGGCGATCAGGTTCGCGAGCGGGAAGTTGATCGACTGCCCGCGGTTCCAGGACGAGTCGAACTCCTCACCGGTCTCGTACTCGACGCCCAGATAGTGGACGTTGACGGTGGAGCGGGCGGCGGCCTCCGGGCCGTCCCCCACCACGATGTCGGTGATCTCGAGGGTGGCGGGTGCGGGCCCCTCAGGGGCTTCGATCTCGGGCTTCTCGCCTGCGGCAGTCATACCGCCAGTCAAGCGAGAATGACGGGGTGGAGCAACTCGCCGACCTCTGGGCGCGAGTCACCGCCCCCTCGCCCGCGCTCGACGCGCTGCCCCTGTGGGTGGCACTCGCGGTCGCGGTGCTCGCCGTCCTTCCGCCCGTCTGGCGGCACTCCCGCCATGCGGTCACCATCGTGCACGAGGCCGGGCACGGCTTCGCCGCGACCGTCACCGGCCGCCGGCTGAGCGGCATCCGGCTGCACTCGGACACCTCCGGCGTGACCGTCAGCGTCGGCCGCCCGCGCGGGCCCGGCATGGCCCTCACCCTGCTCGCCGGCTATCCTGCGCCCGCCCTCGTCGGCCTCGGCACCGCCTGGCTGACCGGGATCGGCCACGCAGCCGCCGCGCTGTGGGCGCTGCTGCTGCTCGTCGTGCTCGTGCTCGTCCAGATCCGCAACTGGTTCGGGCTGTGGTCGGTGCTCGTGGCAGGGGCCGCCGTGTTCGCGGTCACCTGGTGGGCGCCCACCGCATGGCACGGCTTCGCGGCCACGGCGGTCAGCGCGTTCCTGCTCCTCGGGGGCGTCCGCACGGTCGGCGAGCTGCAGTCCGCGCGCCGCCGGGAGGGCCGGGGCCGGCGCGGCACGACGGACGCCGACCAGCTGTCCCGCGTGGCCGGGCTGCCCGGCATCGCGTGGGTCGGCCTGTTCCTCCTGCTCGCACTCGCGTGCACGGCTTCGGGAGGTGCACTGCTGCTCCGGCTCCCCCTGGCCTTGCCCGCGGCCTGAGGACCGTCAGGCCAGCAGGATCCGCCGGTCGTCGCTGATCCGCGCGAGCAGCGACTGCTCGTCCGGGGCCGAGCCGATCTGGGCGCGGCCGACGAGCAGCCGCTGCCGGGTGTGCGCGAGCCGCGTGGCGTCCCGCACGAAGCGCTTCATCGCGGCCACGCGACTGATGCCGCCCGCCCCGCCCGGGTGGGTGCGCGCCCACTCGAGGGCCCGGCGCCGCCCGCCCGAGGTGGCGAGCAGGTCGACCTCGCCGGGGGTGAACCAGCCGACCGCCGCGTACTCGGCAAGGCGGGCCCGCGTGAGCTTCCGCTCGTGCACCCGGAGCGCGATCACGATGGCGACCGCGCCGAGGAACAGGGGCACCTGCACGAGGACGTAGTAGGCGATGATGTCCGAGAAGATGTAGAAGGCGCCGTTCCAGAGCGCGTGCAGCAGCACCGCCGGGATGAGCCCGAGCAGGTAGAAGCCGAAGGCGCCGGCGGGACCGGTGAGCCGCGAGGCGAGCCCCAGCGCGAAGCCCGTGCAGCTCGTGAACATCACGTGCGCGAACGGCGAGAACAGCCCCCGCACGACGAAGGTGGCCGCCAGCTGCCCCGTGCCGCCCTCGATGAGGGACTGCCCGAAGTAGAGGATGTTCTCGGTGAACGCGAACCCGCCCGCGACCGTGGCCGCGTAGACGAGCCCGTCGAGCGGACCGTCGAAGTAGCGCCGCGCCACCCAGAGGATGAGCAGCACGCCGAAGCCCTTCGCCCCCTCCTCGACGATGGGTGCCTGGATCACCGCGCCCCCGAACTCGCCGACGCCCGCCGATCCGGTGGCGTAGGCGGAGATCTGCAGCGTCAGATCGACGAGCAGCGCGACCGCCACGGAGACGCCCGCACCCCAGAGGAACGCGAACCACAGCGCCGACCGGGGTTCCGGCTCCCAGCGGTCGATCCAGCGGATCGTCAGCAGCACGATGGCGAGCGGGATGAGCGCCGCGATGCCGGCGATCAGGAGGCCGGCGGGACCGAAGCCGAGCACCATGTAGGCCAGCACCCCGAGCAGCAGGAGCGCGCCGAGCGCGATGCCGATCGCGGCGAGCACGACGGTGCCGGTGCCGGCTCCGCGGTACTGCTGTTCGTGCCAAAGAGGGGTGACCGGGGCCGGCGGAGCGGTGGGCGCGGGGTGCGTCATGGGCACAGATTAGCGACGGGGAGCGGCCCCGCTCGTCGCCTTGACAGCACGGGATCGGCGCCGCTCGGGCGCACATCCCCCGGTGGAGGCGCCCGCGCGAGCGCTCGGGTCGGGTACAAATACCGTGCGCACGCTCGCGTTCGGGGTACGAATGTCCCCCGAATGGGGCGGCATGGCCGCGCTCCCATCGATGGGGTCCTAAGTCCCTAGCCCGAACGGATGCGGCTCCGCTAGCCCCTTGTTGGCACCCGTGAAATCCCTGTATGCATAGTCGTACCCCTTTTCCGCGGGCGTAGCTTGGTGGCCAGCACGGCGATGTGCTTGGCCGTTGAGGGAGCAACCATGAGCATCATCCGTACCGTCGAGCGTCCCCTCGAGCAGTACGACCAGACGACCCCGTATCACCCGTTCGCACGGCAGATCGACGAGGACCAGTGGATCGTCGAGGAGCCGGGGGTGTCCCGGCCGCTGGGCTACGTGCGCTCGCGATTCTCGCCCGTCACCGGAATGCTCGAGTTCGTCGTGTTCCCGTGGCACGACGAGTCCATCACGGTGCCGCCGTTCGACGGCTCGCACCCGACCCTCTTCCACGCGGTCTCCTGGCTGCGCTGGCACGAGTCGCCGCACCGCTGAGCCGTCCGCCGCGCCCCTGATCCGACCGCGGGCGGGTCGGACCAGCGGCGCCGGGGTCACTCGGCCCCGGACTCCAGGGAGTCCATGGCGAGCTCCGGCTCCGTGTCCCGGAACGGGTGCAGCTCCTCGTCGACCGGCACTCGGCCGACGGTGTTGACGACGTTGATCGCGACGACGAGCCCGCCGAAGGCCACCAGCTGAACCCGCTGCGGCGCCGAGAAGGCGGCGGCGACGCGCTCGTACAGCTCGTCGGGGAGCCCGTGCGGGCTGCGGGCGAGCTGCCGGCCGAACTCGACGAGCAGCGCGTCGCGCTCGGTGCGCGGCTCCTCCGGATCCTCGCCCGCCTCCTCCAGCACCCGGCGGAAGAACAGCGCGCACGCCGTGTCGGCGTTCTCCGCCGAGATGGCGTGCGACAGGAACGCCACTCCGAGCTCGCCGATCACGGGCACGAGCTCGTCCTTCAGCGTGTACCACTCCAGGTAGGCGCGGAAGCTCGGCACGTGGCCGAGCAGCGCGGCCCGGACGTTCGAGACGCGGCCGCGGGATTCGAGGAGCTGAGCCCTGGCCGAGCGCGCCTCATCCGTGAGGTCGTCCGCGGGAGGGATGGGGAGGAACGCCATGGCGCCAGCCTAGGTCGCCCGCAAGCCCCTGCCCAGGCCGCGCCCGTCGCGGACCGATCCGCCTAGCATCGGGGCATGTCCGACAAGGCGAGCACCAGCCGCAGCAGGCCTACCGACTCCGGCCGCAACGAGACGGAGAACGAGCGACTCGACCGCAACTGGAACGAGATGCTGCAGGAGCTGCGCGTCACCCAGACGGGCACCCAGATCCTCACCGGCTTCCTGCTGACGCTCGCCTTCCAGCCGCGGTTCGCGGACCTCGACGACTTCCAGGTGGCCGTCTACCTGGTGCTCGTCGGCCTCGCGGCCCTCAGCACGGCGCTGGGCCTCGGACCGGTCAGCCTGCACCGGGCGCTGTTCCGCAAGCGCAAGAAGGACGCGGTCGTGAAGATCGCGGACCGCCTGATGATGGGGATCCTCCTCTGCGTCGGACTGCTCGTCACCGGCGTGGTGCTGCTCATCTTCGACTTCGTGCTCGGCCGCGCCGTCGGAGTCGTCGCCGGGATCGTCACCGCGATCCTCGTGGTGCTCGTGTGGATCGCGCTGCCGTTCTCGCACCGGCCGCGGGGCGGCGGCGACTAGGCCCGCTTGCGCTTCTTCGGAGGGGCGGGGGCCTCCTCCTCCGCCGGCTCGGCAGGAGCCTCGGCCTTGTCGCCCTCGCCGCGGTCCTGGCGGTTCTTCTCGACGCTGCGGCGGAGGGCCTCCATGAGGTCGAGGACCTCGCCGCCCTCCTCCTCGCCGCCCTCGCCGAACGTGGCCTGGGTGTCGATCGCGTCGCCCTGCTCGAGCTTCGCCTCGATCAGCTTCTTCAGCTGGGCCTGGTACTCGTCCTCGAAGTCGCCGGGCGTGAAGTCGCTCTCGAAGCTCTTGACGAGCGAGGACGACATCTTGAGCTCCTTGTCGGAGATGTCGACCTTCTCGTTCAGCGACTTGAAGTTCGCCTCGCGCACCTCGTCGCCCCAGAGCAGCGTCTGCAGCACGAGCACGTCGCCGCGCACCCGCAGCGCCGCGAGCCGGGTGCGCTGGCGGATCGCGAACTTCACGATGGCGGTGCGGTCCGTCTGCTCGAGCGTCTGGCGCAGCAGCACGTAGGCCTTCGGCGAGCGCGAGTCGGGCTCCAGGTAGTAGCTGCGCTCGAACATGATGGGGTCCACCTGGTCGCTCGGCACGAACTCGACGACGTCGATCTCGCGGTTCTGCTCGACCGGCAGCGACGACAGGTCGTCCGGCGTGAGCACCACGGTGCGGTCCCCGTCGTCGTACGCCTTCTGGATGTGCGAGTACTCGACGACCTCGCCGTCGATCTCGCAGATCCGCTGATAGCGGATGCGCCCGCCGTCCTTGTCGTGGACCTGATGCATGGGAACGTCGTGGTCCTCGGTCGCGCTGTACAGCTTGACCGGCACGTTGACCAGGCCGAACGTGATCGCGCCCTTCCAGATGGACCTCATGGACCCAGTATTCCGCGTTTGATCAGGCGACGGGTAGCGTTGACATCCCGGTTCGGCAGCACCTACCGCTCGGGAGGAAAGAGGCGGGATGGCCCGGTCGAGCGGCGACACCGTCGTGGTCGACGGCCGGCGCCTGCGACTCACCAACCTCGACAAGGTGCTCTACCCCGAGACCGGCACGACGAAGGCCGAGGTCCTCGACTACTACGCGCGGGTCGCGGACGTGCTCATCCCCCACACCCGCGACCGGGCGCTCACCCGCAAGCGATGGGTGAACGGCGTCGGCACCGAGGAGAAGCCGGGCGAGGTGTTCTTCCAGAAGAACCTCGACGACGGCGCGCCGGACTGGGTGCCCCGCCGCATCCAGCACCACAAGTCGCACACGATCGAGTACCCGCTGCTCAACGACCGGGCGACGCTCGCCTGGGTGGCGCAGGTGTCGTCGCTCGAGCTGCACGTGCCGCAGTGGAAGTTCGACTCCACGGGCGCGACCCTCAACCCCGACCGGCTCGTGCTCGACCTCGATCCCGGCCCCGGAGTCGGCCTGCCGGAGTGCGCCGAGATCGCGCGCCGCATCCGGCCGATCCTCCGGGGCGTCGGGCTCGAACCGTTCCCGGTCACGAGCGGCAGCAAGGGCATCCACCTCTACGCGCACCTCGACGGGACCCGTTCGAGCGAGGAGATCTCCGCGTTCGCGCACGAGCTGGCGCGGGCGCTCGAGGCGGACGACCCGGACCTCGTGGTCAGCGACATGAAGAAGTCGCTGCGGCTCGGCAAGGTGCTCGTGGACTGGAGCCAGAACAGCGCGGCCAAGACCACGATCGCGCCCTACTCCCTCCGCGGGCGCGCGCAGCCGACGGCGGCGGCGCCCCGCACCTGGGCCGAGCTCGACGACCCGGGCCTCGCCCACCTCGGCTTCCGGGAGGTGCTGGAGCGCGTCGCCCGGGACGGCGATCTGCTCGCGGCCCTCGACCCCGCCCGGGTCCTCGAGCCGACGCCCGAGCGGATGGCGACCTTCGAGTCGACGCCGGAGGCACGGGACCGCCTCGCGACCTACCGGAGCATGCGCGACGCGTCGAAGACCCCCGAGCCGGTGCCCGCGGATCCCGCCGTCCCATCCGACGGGCGCAGCTTCGTCATCCAGGAGCACCACGCGAGACGGCTGCACTACGACTTCCGGCTCGAGAACGAGGGCGTCCTCGTGTCCTGGGCGGTGCCGAAGGGGGTCCCCGAGACGCCCGCCGAGAACCATCTCGCGGTGCACACCGAGGACCATCCGCTCGAGTACGGCACCTTCGAGGGCCGCATCCCCGCCGGCGAGTACGGCGCGGGTGAGGTCACCATCTGGGACGCGGGCACCTACGACCTCGAGAAGTGGCGGGACGACGAGGTCATCGTGACCCTGCACGGACGGCCCGACGGCCCGCTCGGCGGTCCGGTGCGGGTGGCGCTCCTGCGCACCGGACGCGGCGGCGACGAGAAGAACTGGCTGATGCACCGCATGAAGCCCGAGCACGGGCCCCGGTCGGCCTCCCCCGCGGCTCCCGCCGCCGCGCGGCCGGTCACGACGACGAGAAGGTCGCCGGCGGCGGACGTCGTCTCGGCGGCGCTCGAGCGCGGCCCCATGCTCGCGACCCTCGGCAAGCCCGGCCTGGTCGGCGGCGGCGACCGATGGGCCTACGAGATGAAGTGGGACGGCATCCGCGCGCTCGTCGAGGTGCGGGGCGGCGCCGTCCGGCTCGTCAGCCGCAACGGCAACGACCTGACCGCCGCGTACCCGGAGCTGCAGGACGTGCCCGCCGCCGTCCGCGCCGGCACCGCCCTGCTGGACGGCGAGATCGTCGCGATCGGCCGCGGCGGCAGGCCCGACTTCGGGCTGCTGCAGCAGCGCATGAACCTGGTGGGCGCGGCGGACATCGAGGGCGCACGCCGCCGCGTCCCCGTGCACCTGATGGTGTTCGACCTGCTCGAGGCGGACGGGCGCTCGCTGCTCGACGAGCCGTACGACGAGCGCCGCCGCCTCCTCGCCGAGATCGTGCGCTCGGCCGGCGTCGTGCAGGTGCCGCCGGAGTTCTCGGGTGCTGGGCGCACCGTCGACGAGGCGATGGAGGCGAGCCGGTCGCTCGGCCTCGAGGGCGTGGTCGCGAAGCGCCGTGAGTCGACCTACACACCGGGCCGGCGGTCCGGGGCCTGGGTGAAGCTCAAGCACCACAGCGCGCAGGAGGTCGTGATCGGCGGCTGGCGGCCCGGGCAGGGCGGTCGGGAGGGCACGATCGGCTCCCTCCTGCTCGGCATCCCGGAGGGCGACTCGCTGCGCTACGTCGGCAAGGTGGGCACCGGGTTCACGAGCCGCAGCCTCGCCGAGATCGCCGCACGCCTCGCCCCGCTCGAGCGCGACGAGAACCCGTTCACCGACATCCCGCGCGCCGACGCCAGGGACGCGCACTGGGTCGAGCCGCGGCTCGTCGGCGAGGTCGAGTTCGCCGAGTGGACCGGGCCCGGACGGCTGCGTCAGCCCTCCTGGCGCGGCTGGCGCGATGACAAGGGGCCAGCCGACGTCGTGCCGGAACGCCCGTGAGCCGCGGGCACCGCATCGTCGGACGCTCCGACTGGGCCTACGCCATCCGGCGCACCGGGCACTCCTTCGCGCGCGTCCGCGGCTGGGATTCCGCGGCGTCCCTCACCTTCTTCTCCGCCCTCACCGTCTTCCCCGCCGCGCTCGCCGTCATGTCGGCGCTCGCGGTCGTCGACGGCTCCCGGGCCGTCGACTTCGTCCTGCAGGTGGTCGGCGAGATCGGCACGAACGACCTCGTGGACACGATCCGCCGTCCGCTCGAGCAGTTCACGAACCTGGACAATCCGGGCGGCGCCTTCCTCGTCGGCTTCGCGCTCACGCTCTGGACCGGGTCGGCGTACACCACCGCGTTCGGGCGGACGGTGAACACGCTCTACGGCGTGCAGGAGGGGCGGCGCATCTGGAAGTTCCGGTCGCTGATGCTCGCCGTCACGCTGCTGCTCACCGTGGGCATGACGGCCGCACTGCTGCTCCTCTTCGCGACTCCGCGCGTGGCGGAGGCGGCTGCTCGGGTCGCGGGCGTCGGTGAGCCGTGGCTCACCCTCTGGAACGTCGCGCGCTGGCCGGCGCTGCTCCTGCTCGCCGCCGCGCTCATCGCCATGCTCTACTACTTCACCCCGACGGTCGACCGGGAGACGGCGCCCTGGTTCTCGGCCGGCGCCGTGCTCGCGCTCGCCGGCTGGACGCTCGGGACCGGCGGCTTCTGGCTGTACATCGTCGGCCTGGCCCACTACGACGAGCTCTACGGCTGGGTGGGCGGCGCCGTGGTGGTGCTGCTCTGGCTGTTCCTCAGCAACCTCGTGCTCGTGCTCGGCGCGGGCCTCGACGCCGAGCTCACCCGCGTGCACCACCTGAGAGCCGGCATCCCGTCCGAGTCGACCATCCGCGTGCCCATGCGCGACACGAGCCGCAACCTGGTGCTCGCCCGCTCCCTCGCGCGCGACGAGGCCGAGGGACGGGCCATCCGGGAGCAGTCCGAGGCGCTCCTGGCAGCCGGTCTGCCTCCCGTCAACCTCCCCGTTCCGCTCCAGGCCGTCCGGCGTAGGCTGAGCGCCATGAACGAACGCGACCGCCAGATCCCCGACGAAGGAGCAGTCGAAGGGGACTTCTCCACGCCGGCGGACCCCGATCTCAAGGGTCCCGGAAACGCCGACTACACCACCCCCGGCGAGCCCATCACCGACTCCGAGCACTCCGTCGAGAACGCCGAGGAGGAGCGGACCGCCCGCCAGTCCACCCCCGGCAACCCCATCGAGGAGAGCTGACGGTGCGCCTGCGACTCCTCCTCATGTCCGGTCTCGCCGCCGGCTACGTCCTCGGGGCGCGAGCCGGCCGCGAGCGCTACCTGCAGCTCAAGGAGCGCGCCGACGGCGCCTGGCACGACCCGCGCGTGACGAAGGCGCGCGAGGACGCCCTCCGCTACGCCCGCGAGCAGGCGCCCGTCCTCCGCGAGGCGGCCACCGGCGCCGCCGCGAAGACGGGTGAGGCGGCGATCGACGCCGCCTCCCGCGCCGCCCACCTCACGTCCGAGGTCGCCGAGAAGACGGTGACCACCGCGCGCGACGTCGCGGGGAAGGCGGTCAGCACCGCGCACGAGGTGACCGACAAGGTGACCGGCGCCGCGTCCGGCGTGCGCGAGCGGGTCAGCGGCACGGTGTCCGGCGTGCGCGAGCGCGTCAGCGGCACGGCGAGCGACGTGCGCGAGCGGATGTCGGGGAAGGCGAGCGATGTGCGCGAGCGGGTGTCCGGCAAGGCGAGCGACGTGCGCGAGCGCATGAGCGGCCGCGCCACCGATGTTCGCGACCGAGTCAACGACCGGGCCTCGGACGTGCGCGACCGCATGACCGGCACCGCGGACGAGATCAAGGAGCGCGGCGAGACCGCCATCCGGAGCGCCGCCGAGGCACGCGACGAGGCCCTCGCCTCGCTCGACGACGTCGACGAGCCGGAGCAGTCCGGCGTGCTCGGCTCGGACGAGGAGCCCGCGGGCACCGCCTCCGAGGTCCGCGCCGCGACGATCGGCGAGGCCGGCCCCGCCGCCGTCGACACCCCTGCAGGTGAGGGCGAGCCCACCGGCGGCGTCGCCCCCGCCGGCAAGTCCGGCTCCTCGGGGAGCTGAGCCCCGCCCTCCGCACCCTCCCCGGTGATTGAGGAGCTCGCGCAGCGAGCGTCTCGAAAATCACGCGACCGGTTCTCGAACGCGACCATCAGTGGTCCGGTCCAGAGATCGGCTCGCGGGATTTCGAGACGCCGCCTTCGGCGGCTGCTCAATCACCGGGGAAGGGCCGCCTTCGGCGGCTCCTCGATCACCGGGTGGCCGGCACCGCGCTCAGCGCTCGGCGGGGGCCGGGAACTGCTGCACGGGCGGCAGCACCGGGAGCGGCGCGATCGTGGCGGGCTGCCCCGCCAGGCGCTCGAGCGCGAGCAGGCGGGTCACCTCCTCGCGGGTGAGCAGTCCCGACTCGACGACGAGGTCGGCGACATCCCGCTGGCCGCTGAGGGCCTCCTTCGCGAGCGAGGCCGCCGCGGCGTAGCCGATGTACGGGGTGAGCGCGGTGACGATCCCGACCGACGCTCCCACCATCTGGGCGAGCCGGCGCTCGTTCGCCGTGATCCCGTCCACGCAGTTGACCCGGAGGGTGCGGCAGGCGTTCTCGAGCCAGCTGAGGCTCTGCAGCAGCGAGTGGGCGATGATCGGCTCGAACGCGTTGAGCTGGAGCTGCCCCGCCTCCGCCGCCATGGTCACGGTGACGTCGGCACCCGCGATGGAGAACGCGACCTGGTTGACGACCTCGGGGATGACCGGGTTCACCTTGCCGGGCATGATCGACGACCCGGCCTGCCGCGCGGGCAGGTTGATCTCGCCGAAGCCGGCCTGAGGGCCGGAGGAGAGCAGGCGCAGGTCGTTGCAGATCTTCGACAGCTTGATCGCCGAGCGCTTGAGCGCGCCGGACAGGGACATGAAGACCCCGGCGTCGGCGGTCGCCTCCACGAGGTCCTGGGCGGTCACGTGGTCGAAGCCGGTGATCTCGCGCAGGTGCCGGTTGACGGCGGGCCCGTAGCCCGGGTCGGCGGTGATGCCGGTCCCGATGGCCGTCGCCCCCAGGTTGTGCTCGTAGAGCAGCGGGATCGTCTCGCGCAGCCGCGAGTGGTCCTCGCCGAGCGTGACGGCGAAGCTGCGGAACTCCTGGCCGAGGGTCATGGGCACCGCATCCTGCAGCTGGGTGCGGCCCACCTTGAGGATGTGCGCGAACTCCTGCCCCTTGTAGGCGAACGCGAGGCGGAGCTGGTTCAGCTCGTCGAGGAGCTGCTCGAGGCCCATGCACAGCGCGACCTTGATCGCGGTCGGGTAGACGTCGTTGGTGGACTGGCTGCGGTTGACGTCGTCGAGCGGGTGCAGGAAGGCGTAGTCGCCCTTCGGCCGCCCGGCCAGCTCGAGGGCCCGGTTCGCGATCACCTCGTTGGCGTTCATGTTGGTGCTGGTGCCGGCACCGCCCTGCACGACCCCCACCACGAACTGCTCGTCGAGGAGCCCGGCTCGCACGTCGGCGCACGCCGCGTCGATGAGGGCCGCCTTCTCGGGCGGAAGGACGCCGAGCTCGGCGTTGGCCCGCGCCGCCGCCTGCTTCACGGCGCCGAGGGCGTGCACGAAGTGCGGGTAGACCGAGATGGGGCGCCGGGAGATCGGGAAGTTCTCGAGCGCACGCGCCGTGTGGATGCCCCAATAGGCGTCGGCGGGGACCTCGACGCTTCCCAGCGAATCGAACTCGGTGCGCACCGCTCGGGTGTCGTCGGCGTCGTCGTCCACGTTCCCGACCCTAGCGCCCCTTCCTGGCCGGAAGGCGTAGCGTGCAGGCATGACCGATCGCAGCTCCGAGCACCTGAACGAGGACGTCAGCGCCGAGGGCGCCGTGCCCGACGAGGGCCGGGGAGGGGCGGCCGGAACCCCGGTCGTCGATCCGCGCGGGATGGGCGTGCTGCCCTCGTCGCTCGTCCCGGACGAGGACGACACCGCCAACCCGATCTGAGCCGTCCGAGGATCAGTCCGGAAGGTCCGCTGCCGCCGCCCGGTACTCGCCCAGCCGGCCGTCCGCACGCTCGACGAGCAGCGCGGCGAGGGAACCGAGCCGGGGATCAGGGTCCCCCGCCTCCCGGCGGTAAGCGACGCCTCGCTCGAGCTCCTCGGCGACGGCGAGCAGGTCACGCCGCTCGCCGAGGGCGTCCTGCATCCGCTCGGCCACCGCCGCGACGGAGCCGGAACCCGGCACGAGGAGGTCCGCGTCGTAGCGGAGGCGCTTGGCCGCCTTGCGCACCTCGTGCAGCCGTCGCTCCCGCTCGCCTCCGGCGAGTCCCGTCGCGTCGGCCGCCGCCATCCGGCGCCGCATCCGCGCCAGGTCCCGCGCGAGGGCACCGCCGGTCCCTTTCGCCGAGTTCCCATCCGGCGGAGCGTCCCGGAGCGAGCGGAGATCGGCCATCAGGTCCGCGAAGGCCTCGGAGCGCAGCACCTCGGCGGCACGCGTCTTCGCCTCGGCGGTGACCGTCCGCCGGCGCTCCACGAGGTCCGAGAGGTCGACGTCCGGGAACTCGCGGGCGAGGCCGGCCAGACCGTCGAGCAGCACCTCGGCGTCGCGTGCGTCGCCGAGGGCGCCCGCGACCTCCTTGACGGCTTCCCGGAGTCGGTCCGCGGCCACGCGGCCGAACGCGGGCCGTGCCGCTGCCAGGACGCTGCGCAGCTTCCGCATGGCCACACGCAGATCGTGCAGCGCGTCGTCCTCGTCGCGGACGGTCGCGGGCGCGAGTCGCTCGATCTCGCCGACGAGCCCCTCGACCGCGGTCATGGCCCGGTTCCGGAGCGATGCCACGTCCCCTCCTCGCACGCCTGCGGCCGACGCCCCGTCAGAGGCGCAGGACCACCTTGCCACGGAGGTGGCGGCCCTCGAAGTGCCGGTACGCCGCCGCGACGTCGGCGACCGGGAACACGCTGTCGACCGGGAGGACGAGGTCGCCTGCGGCGACGAGCTCGACCGCCCGGACGAGCGCGGCCGGGTCCGGGGGCTGCTGAGGGAGGCCACTCACTCCGAGCTCGTCGGCCGCCTCCCGGTCCGCGATCGTGAGGATGCGGCGAGCGTCGACGCCGAGCTCGACGCCCGCCTCGAGCGTCTCCCGGCCGTGCAGGTCGAGCACCGCGGTGACCGCCGACGGAGCCAGCCGGCGGACGCGCTCCCCCAGCCCCGGTCCGTAGGGGACGGGGAGAACGCCGAGCGACTCGAGGAATCGGGCGTTCGCCTCACCCGCGGTGCCGAGCACGACCGCGCCCGCGATCCGCGCGAGCTGCGCCGTCACGACGCCGACGCCGCCGGCGGCCGCGCTCACGAGGACCACGTCGCCGGGCCCGATGCCGGCGGCGCGGACGAGATCGGCGGCGGTCCGGGCGGAGAGGTCGAGTGCTCCGGCGACCTCGACCGCCATCCCGGGCGGTCGCCGCACCACGTCGGCCGCGGGGACGCGGACCACGTCGGACTGTGCGCGGAAATTGGCGTGCCCGAGGACCGAGTCGCCGGGCGCCCAGCCCGCCACGCCGTCGCCGACCTCCTCGACCACACCGGTGAAGTCGCTGCCGTTGCCGGCGGGGAAGCGCACACCGCCGGCAACGCCGCTGCGGCGCTTGGTGTCGTAGACGTTGAGGCCGGCGGCCTCGACGCGGACCCGGAGCCGCCCCTCAGGGGTCGGCGCGTCGTCGACCGGCTCGTAGTGCAGCACCTCCGGCCCCCCGTATCGGGAGAAGCGGACGGCCCGCAGCTCGGTCATCCGCCGTGCAGCGCCGGGACGATCAGGTAGACGCCGATCAGCACGACGATGCCGCTGAGCGCGAAGCAGACGATGCCGGCGGCAGTCGCCGACTTGGGCCGGGTCGGGGAGCTGACGTCGTCGGTCTCGTCGTCGCGCGCGGGTGCGACGCTGGCGGAGCCCCTCGGCGGGACCGCGAGCAGCTTGATGCCCGTCGCGAACAGCGTCACCGTGATCGAGGCCGCGAGGATCGAGGCGACGAGGACGATGACGAGGGCGAGCCAGTCGATGGTCATGCGCTCTGGCTCCTCGACTTCGACCGGTCCTTCTTGATCTTGACGGCCTGACCCGCGGCGTTGACCTCTTTCTCGAGGCTCGCGCTGTCGACGCGGTCGTGCCTGCTGAGCACGAAGATGCCGATGATGAAGGCCAGACCGAGGATCGCGTCGATGACGATGCCGACCGTCCCGAGATGCGCGAGGAACGCGGCGACGGCGCCGACGGCAGCAGCGGCGGGCAGGGTGAGCAGCCAGCCGACCAGGATGCGCCGCGCGGTGCCCCAGCGGACCGACGAGCCCCGGCGACCGAGGCCGGAGCCGATCACGGATCCGGACGCGACCTGGGTCGTCGAGAGGGCGAAGCCGAGGTGGCTCGAGGCGAGGATCGTCGCCGCCGTGCTCGTCTCCGCCGCGAAGCCCTGAGCCGGCTTCACCGCGGTGAGGCCCGTGCCCATCGTGCGGATGATGCGCCAGCCGCCCGAGTAGGTGCCGATCGCGATCGCGAGGGCGCAGGACGCGATGACCCAGAACTGCGGACCGGAGCCCGAGTCCTGCAGGTTCGCCGCGATGAGGGCGAGCGTGATGACACCCATCGTCTTCTGCGCGTCGTTGGTGCCGTGCGCGAGGGCGACGAGGGAGGAGGAGAAGATCTGGCCGTAGCGGAAGACTCCGCGCCCGTCGGGCCGGCCGTCGTGGCGACGCGTGATCGAGTACGCGATGCGGGTCGCCGTGAACGCCGTGAGGCCCGCGATGAGCGGCGCGAACAGCGCCGGCAGGATCACCTTGGAGACGACGACGCCGAAGTCGATGGCACCGAGGCCGGCGCCGACGATCGCCGCGCCGATCAGGCCGCCGAAGAGCGCGTGGCTCGACGACGACGGCAGGCCGAAGTACCAGGTGGTCAGATTCCAGACGATCGCCCCGATGAGGCCCGCGAAGATGAAGTCGGGCGTGATCTGGAGGCCGCCCTCACCCTCTCGGATCATCCCTCCGGAGATCGTCTTCGCGACCTCGGTGGAGAGGAAGGCGCCGATGAGGTTGAGGACCGCGGCGAGGGCGACGGCCGTCTTCGGCTTCAGCGCACCGGTCGCGATGGGCGTCGCCATCGCATTCGCGGTGTCGTGGAAGCCGTTGGTGAAGTCGAAGAACAGCGCGAGCGCGATGACGAGGACGACGATGAGGGTCAGGTCCACGGCAGGCACCCCCGTGCGTCGTCGGTCCCGGTGAGCACGGCACGACTCTAGCGTTGATTCGCGTTCCCCCCGCGTTCACCTCGCGTTCAGTGCCCCACCGGCGTACGTTCTCCCCATGAGCGAGCGGATCGACACCCCGGCCGACGGCGTGGAGCCGGACGGCGTCGAGAAGACCGACCCCACCCCGGAGCAGCAGGCCCGGGAGGCCGCGGAGGCGGAGCGCGACAGCGCGTACAACGACCCGCTGGGCGGCCTCCCCATCGCCTGACCTTCAGGAGGCGCTCAGCCTCCCCCCTGCCCTCGCGGCTACCGTCGAAGGCGGGAGGTGTGAGCGTGGACGTTGGAACGCTCGCCCTTCGCTATGTGCCGTTCCTCGCGATGCTCGCCGTCGCGACGATCGTGGTGCTCGACGCACGCGTGCGCGTGAAGCGGCCGGGTCGTGCGCGCTGGAGCGCGCCCCTGCAGCTGCTCCTCGCGCTCGGGATGCTCGTGCTCGCGATGGTCGCGATCGTCGTGTCGCCCGAGGTCGGGCTGGTGGAGGCGGCAGAGGGCGGTGCGTCCCTCGGCACCCTGTCGGGAACGCTGACGGCGTTCTCCGGAGCCGGCGCGCTCGCGCTCGTCACCCTCCTCTGCGGGCTCGCCTGGCCGGCGACTCCGCATCCGCGCCGCGGGCTGACGGCCTGCGCGGTGGTCGTCGACCTTCTCGCCGTCGTGATGACCGGGATGCAGGCCGCCGCCTAGGAGTTCGGGACCGTCTCGCCGGTGTCGGTGTCGGTGTCGCCGGTGCCGATGTCGCCCGGGGGCACGCGGTCACCGCGTGGACCGAACCGATCACCCCGGTCTCCGGGGAACCCGGAGGATGCCGAGGCGGCGGTTCCCGCGCCGAACACATACCCGGCGGCGAATCCGCTGCCCGCGATCAGCAGGGCGGCGAGGGCGGCCGCGACCCAGAGCACCCACGGCCGCCGCCAGCGCTGCCCTCGGCGCGGCGGCGCGGCATCCGCCTGGCCCACGTCCTGCGCCGGTTGTGCCGCCGCCTGCTGCTGCGGCTCCGCGCCGGGCGCGGAGGCGGCGTCCTTCTCCTGCTCGGGGCTCGTCGTCGACATGGTGGAACCTTCCTTCTCGTCGGATTCCCAATGTCGGGCCTGCGCCTCGGTGTCAACCATGGTGATGCCAAGAACCGCATGAGCATCCCCGGAAGTAGGCTCGGGGACATGACCGAGAGCACCGTTCCCAGCAACTCCGGGCCCCAGGACGACGACAAGCTCGACCAGGAGAACGAGGGACTCGTCAACGACGAGCTCGAGGAGCACGGACTGCCGCCGCTGCCCGAGGCCGAGCCGGCCGACGGCAACGCTCCCGCCGCCTGATCCGTGGGCTCCTCCGACAGCGGCCGCGTGGACGACGCGCTCGCGAGCTGGATGACGCGCCAGCGCTGGTACTCGGGAAAGGGCGGCGGCGCCGACCTGCGCGAGGTCGGCCGCTGGCGAGTCGCCACCGATGAGCCGGGCACGAGCGCCGAGGTGCTGCTCGTCGAGGAGCGCGGTGCCGGTGCCCTCTACCAGGTGCCCCTCGTGCGCCGGGAGGCCGGAGCCGACGGCCGCTCCCCGCTCGCTCCAGGAGACGACCGGTACGACGGAACGGCCGACCCGGCGTTCGTCCGCGCGCTCTTCGAGCTCGTCACCCGCGGCGGAACGGCCGACGGCGGCAGCGTGGAGGCCACCGGCGAACCCGCCGCGGGCTCCGGCGGGCGGTACCGCTCGTCCCGCGTGCTGAGCGGCGAGCAGTCGAACACGTCGATCATCGTCGACACCGAGGACGACGCGGGAAGCCCGGCGGCCCCGGTGATCGTCAAGGTCTTCCGCGCCCTGCATCCGGGCGACAACCCCGACGTGGTGCTGCAGACCGCCATCGCAGCCGCCGGCTCCGACCGGGTCCCCCGCTCGGTGGGCGCCCTGCGCGGCGTCTGGGGCGACGGCCTGCGCGGGCACCTCGCGTTCGCGCAGGAGTTCCTGCCCGGCACCCAGGACGCCTGGCGGGTCGCCACGGCGGCGGTCGACGCCGGCGAGGACTTCGCCGAGCGCGCACGGCGGCTCGGCGACGCGACCGCCGAGGTGCACGCCGTCCTCGCCGAGGCACTGCCCACCGTCGAAGCGGACGAGGAGCGCACCGCCGCGCTGCTCGCCTCCATGCGCTCCCGGCTGGCCGCCGCGGTCGAGGTCGTCGACGGCCTCGGCGACCGCGCCGAGGCCATCGACGCGGTGTTCGACGCCGCCGCTGCCGAGCCGTGGCCGCGCCTCCAGCGGGTGCACGGCGACTACCACCTCGGCCAGGTCCTTCTCGTGCCGGACCGGGGCTGGGTGCTGCTCGACTTCGAGGGCGAGCCGCTGCGTCCGATGGAGGAGCGCTCGCAGCCCGACCTCGCCCTCCGCGACGTCGCCGGCATGCTCCGCTCGTTCGACTACGCGGCGGGAGCGTCGCGTGAGGCGAACCCCGGCGAGGAGCACGCGGCGGCCACCGAGCGCTGGGCTCAGGAGGCGCGCGCCGCGTTCCTCGAAGGCTACGAGGCCCGCTCGGGCGAGCCCCTCGCCCGGCACGAGCGGCTGCTCGCGGCCCTCGAGCTCGACAAGGCGCTCTACGAGGCCGTGTACGAGGCTCGCAACCGCCCAGACTGGCTGCCCATCCCGTCCGCCGCGATCGCTCGGCTCGCCGGATGAGCACGCCGCCCGTCGCCGACCGCCGGCCCACCCCACGCACGCACCACGGCCACACCTTCGAGGACCCCTACGAGTGGCTCCGCGCCAAGGACGACCCCGAGGTGATCGCCCATCTCGAGGCCGAGAACGCCCACACGGACGCGACCCTCGCCCCGCTCGAGCCGCTCCGCGAGCGCATCTTCACCGAGATCTCGTCGCGCATCCTGCAGACCGACCTGTCGGTGCCCGTCCGCGAGGGCCGGTGGTGGTACTACACCCGCAGCGTCGAGGGGAAGCAGTACGGCATCTCCTGCCGGGCGCCCGTGACCGACCCCGCCGACTGGACGCCGCCCGTGCTCGAGCCCGGCACCCCGGTCGAGGGCGAGCAGGTGCTGCTCGACTCGAACGAGGAGGCCGAGGGGCACGACTTCTTCTCGCTCGGCACCTTCGACGTCTCCGCCGACGGCGGGCTGCTCGCCTACGCGGTCGACACGGTCGGCGACGAGCGGTACACGCTGCGGATGCGCGACCTCGCGACCGGCGAGAACCTGCCCGACGCGGTCGAGGGCACCGCACCCGGCGCCGTCCTCTCCCCCGACGGCCGGCACGTCTTCTACACGACGGTCGACGAGGCCTGGCGGCCCGACACGGTGTGGCGGCACGAGATCGGCGGCAGCGGCGATGACGCGATCGTCTTCCGGGAGCCGGACGAGCGGTACTGGGTCGGCATCGGCCTCAGCCGGTCCCTCCGCTACCTGACGCTGGAGCTCGAGTCGAAGATCACCTCCGAGGTGTGGCTGCTGCCCGCCGAGGACCCGACGGGCGAGTTCCGCGTCGTCTGGCCGCGCCGGGAGGGCGTCGAGTACTCCGTGTCGCACGCCGTCCTCGGCGGCGAGGACCGGCTCCTCGTGCTGCACAACGAGGGCGCCACCAACTTCGAGCTCGTCTCCGTTGCGGCCGAGGATCCTCAGGGGCCCCGCGAGACCGTGCTCGCCCACAACCCGGACGTGCGGCTCGAGGGCGTCAGCTCCTTCGCGCGGCACGTCGCGGTGTCCTTCCGCCGCTCCGGACTCGCCCGCGTCGGGCTGCTCGCCTTGCCCGGGCTCGCCGCGCCCGAGTCGGCCGGACCGGGCCTCCTGCGCGAGATCGACTTCGGCGAGCCGCTGTTCACCGCGGGCCTCGGCGGCAACCCCGAGTGGGACCAGCCGACCCTGCGCATCGGCTACGGCTCGTTCGTGACGCCGTCGACCGTGTTCGACTACGACGTCGAGTCGGGGTCGCTGCGGCTCCGCAAGCGGCAGCCCGTGCTCGGCGGCTACGACCCCACCGACTACGACCAGCGCCGTGTGTGGGCGCGCGCCGGCGACGGGGCGCTCATCCCGATCTCCCTCGTGGCGCGGCGGGAGGCGTTCGACCGCCCCGACACGGCAGGTCCGCCGCCGGTGCTGCTCTACGGCTACGGCTCGTACGAGGCGAGCATGGATCCCGCGTTCTCCCCGTCCCGGCTGTCGCTGCTCGATCGAGGAGTCGTCTACGCCGTCGCCCACGTGCGCGGCGGCGGCGAGCTCGGCCGCGAGTGGTACGAGCAGGGCCGGCTCCTCGCCAAGCGCACCACGTTCACCGACTTCGTCGCGGCTGCCGACCACCTGATCCGGGAGGGCTACGCGTCCCCTGACCGGCTCGTCGCCGAGGGCGGCAGCGCGGGCGGCCTGCTCATGGGCGCGGTGGCGAACCTCGCGCCGGACCGCTTCGCCGGCATCCTCGCCAGCGTGCCGTTCGTCGACCCGCTCACCTCCATCCTCGACCCGAGCCTGCCGCTCACCGTGATCGAGTGGGACGAGTGGGGCGATCCGCTCCACGACCCCGAGGTGTACGAGTACATGCGCTCCTACTCCCCCTACGAGAACGTGACGGAGCAGCAGTACCCGCGCATCCTCGCGATGACGAGCCTGCACGACACGCGCGTCCTCTACGTGGAGCCGGCGAAGTGGGTGGCCCGCCTCCGCGAGGTGGGGGCCCCGGTCCTGCTGAAGACGGAGATGAGCGCGGGACACGGCGGCGTCAGCGGCCGCTACTCGGCCTGGCGCGAGCGCGCCTTCGAGCTCGCCTGGATCCTCGACGTGCTGGGGCTCGCCGACGCCTAGCCCGCCCGCCGTCCGCCGCGCTCGCGCGGGTCGTGCGGACAACTTGCGCCGGTAGACCGTCGCAAGTTGTCCGCCTGACCCGCAGATCCGGGCACCCTCCCCACGCGTCGAAGCGTCCGTCGGCTTCACCGAGTGGTGGATCGCGTCCCAGGGACGGCCGGCTCGCACCAGGGTGCCGTCATGCATCCCTCGACGGCCGCCAGTTGGAACCTCATCATCGCCGCGTCGGTGCGTGCGACCGGGGAGGACACCCGCCGGTATCGGCGCGAGGCGGAGCGCGGCAGCCTTGTTCGGCTGCGACGCGGCGTCTACATGGAGACCGGGATCTGGAACGCTCTGACGGAGCGTGAGCGGCAGGTGCAGCGACTGCGCGCGTATGCCGCGATCACTCACGAGCCGCCGGTGTTCTGCCATCAGTCCGCCGCCCTGCTGCACGACCTGCCGCTCCTCACCCCGCCGAGCCGGCTTCACGTGGTCACCCGTTCGGCCGCGGGCGGCCGGTCCGAGGGCGATGTCCGCAAGCACCTCGTGAGCCTGAGCGAGCACGACGTGCTCGAGCTCGACGGCCTGCTGACAGTGTCCGCACCGATCGCCGTCGCGCTGCTCGCGGCCGACCTCCCGTTCCGCGAGGCGGTCGTGGTGGCCGACGGCCTCCTCCGGCGCGACCCGCGACTCGCCGGCGACATGGTCGCGCGGACCCTCCCCGGGGTGCGCGCGTACCGGAAGGCGGCGCGAGTGCTGAACTTCGCCTCACCGCTCGCGGAATCGCCCGGGGAGTCGCTGAGCCGCGCCCTCATCTCCGAGCTCGGTCTGCCCGCTCCCGTTCTTCAGCACCCCTTCTTCGATCGGCGCGGACGCATCGGAGTCGTCGACTTCTGGTGGCCCGAGCACAATCTGATCGGTGAGTTCGACGGACGGGTCAAGTACAGCGGCGGCTACGGCCCCGCCCACGAGGTCCTGTGGAACGAGAAGAAGCGCGAGGACCGTCTTCGCGCCGTCGGCCCGAGCGTCACCCGATGGACGTGGGAGCTCCTGGCCTCACCAGCTCGTCTGCTCGCACAGCTCACTGCGGCGGGGTTGCCGCGCCCCGCGGGTCGTGCGGACAAGTTGCAACGGTAGACCGTCGCAATTTGTCCGTATGACCCGCGGGAGCGGGTGGGCTAGCGGCGGGCGCCGTCGATCGCGTCGTCGAGGATCGACATGAGGGCCTGCAGCTGGACGGACACCTCGGCCTGCACCTCGGCGTCGCTGCCGTCGAGGGCGCGGGCCGCGAGGCCTGCCTTGCTGTCGATCAGCTCGGCGATCTTCGAGTCGATCGTGTGCGCGGCGATGATGCGCCACGCGGTGACCGGCATCTCCTGGCCGATGCGGTGCACGCGGTCGATCGCCTGCTGCTGCTCGGCGGCCGTCCAGGACAGCTCGGCGAGCACCACGTCGGACGCGGCCTGCAGGTTGAGGCCGACGCCGGCCGCGGTGAGCGAGCAGACGGCGGCCTGCACCTCCGGGTCGTTCTGGAACGCGTCGATCTCGCGCTGGCGCTGAGCGGCCGACTGGTCGCCGCGGATCGAGACGGTGCGGATGTCCCGCTTCGCGAGCGTCTGCTCCGCCTGGTCCATCACGTCGATGTGCTTCGCGAAGAACACGACCTTGCCGACCGACCGGGCGAGCTGCGCGGCGTAGTCGGCGGCGAGGGCGGCCTTCGCCTGGCCGATCTTGCGGACCATCGTGAAGACGTTCTCGCCGGACTTCGCGGCCTTCGACTCCTCGAGCTCCGCCTGCGCGACGAGGCGCACGACGTCGGCGCGCTCGGCGCGGGACACCGACTTCGGGTCGACGCCGCGGTTGCCGAGGACGGCGCGGTAGCGCGCGAGCAGACGCTGGCCGAGCTCGCGCTCCGCCTGGCGGATCGAGCGCCCCAGGTCGTCGTCGAGCTCGACGGGCAGGTCGACGACGCGCTTCGCGGGCAGGTCGGCGGCGACGTCCACCTTGCGGCGGCGGACGATGCCGAGGTCGACGACCGTCTTGCGCGCTGCCGGGAAGAACCCGAAGTCGGCGGGCGTCAGCCCGTTCTCCTCGAGCTGGGACAGCAGGATCGGGCGCGGGCCCTTCTCATCGATCCAGCCGAGGAACTGCCAGATCGCGCGGAAGTCCTCGACCGTGTTGATGAGCGGCGTTCCCGTGAGGGCGATCATCAGCGGGTCGCGGTTGCGCTCGCGGAGGCTCTTGGCGAGCGCGAGCACGTTGCGGGACCGCTGCGACGTGAGGTTCTTGATGAAGTGGGCCTCGTCGACGACCATGCCCTTGAAGCCGTAGTTCTTCAGCCAGCCCATGTGCCGGTCGAGCACCTCGTAGTTGACGACCACCACGTCGGCGAAGGCGTCCAGGTCGTCGCCGTCGCCGTGGATCACGGTGGCGCGGCGGGACGGAGTCCACAGCTCGACCTCCCGCGCCCAGTTCATCTTCACGACGTTGGGCACGACCGCGAGCAGCGGGTACGCGCTGGCGACGTTCGCCGCGATGAGGCTCTGTGCGGTCTTGCCGAGGCCCGGCTCGTCGGCGAGCAGGAAGGTGCGGTGCCCGCGGCGGACGGCCTCGAGGAACTTCGACTGGTGCGGCATGAGCTCGGTGCCGGACGGCGCGACGCGGTCGCGCTCGGCGGGCTCGGGCAGCTCCATCGTCGCCGCGCCGGCGCCGGTGCCGTACTCGAAGCTCTTGAACAGCGGACCGAGCAGCTCCCAGTTGGCGAGCCGACGGGCGGGAGCGGGCGGCGCGAAGGCGGCCGCGTCGAAGTCGGGCGCGAGGAACGGGTTCGCCAGCTGGCGACGCCGCACGGCGTCCGGCACGACCTGGCGCTCGGCGGCGTCCGCCTCCTCGGCGGGAGCGGGCGGCGGCGGCGTCTCCTCCTCCACCTCGATGCCGGCGTCCTCGAGCATGCGCCGGCGCATCGATCGGGCGGCGTCACTGCCCGGCTTGTCGCTCTCGAGCAGCGCGATGAGGGACGTGTCGCGGGCGGCCGTCTTGGCGAGGATCGTCGCGACGCCGTCGAGCCGCTTGAGGGTCTCGGCGCGGTCGGGGTCCGAAAGGCTCGCCTCCGCCTTGGCGCGCTGGCGCTCCTCGCGCACGAGCAGCGCGATGACCTGGAACTTGGTGCGGTTGGCAGGGCTCAGCGGGCCCCGCTGCGCGGCGCCCTCCACCTCGCGCACGGCACGGGCGAGCACGGGGAGAAGCCCCTCGTTGTCGCCTCGTCCACCGCGCACACGGATGGCCTGCGCCTGGCTCGATCGAGCCATCGTCCTCCTTGGATCGGATCCCCGGGACCGCCGGAGACGGCCTCGGTCAGCCGGACGTGAGCGGAGTCGCACACGCCGACCGGGAGTGTCCCGTCGCGGGCCGGGCGCCCCGGATCGGGGTCTTTCCGCGCAGAAGTCGGGATTCCGGAACCTATTCTAGCGCGGAAGCGGCCCTGAGCGGCGCAGGCTCACACCGCGGCGAGGTCGTCCGTGGTCGGCCCCTCGATCCGGGTGCCGTCGGGGCGGTAGCGGGACGCGTGCAGCGGGCAGTCCCACGACAGCTCCTGGTCGTTCCAGCGGACGATGCCGCCGAGATGACGGCAGACGGCGCTGACCTCGCGGGTGACGCCGTCCACGGTGCAGACGGCGACCGGTCTGCCGCCGACGGAGCGGACCTCGCCCTGCCCCTCGGCCGGCGGCTGGGCGGCGCCGGTCGTCCTGAGTGCGCCCGTCCAGCCCCGGACGAAGTCGGCGCCGACCTCCGCGTTGGTGGCCGCGCCGAGCGCCATGCTGCGTGGCCGGGTGACCCGACGGCCGAGCGTCCTCGCCCAGGGGATGTGCCCGCCGAGCAGCTCGCCGGAGAGCCGCAGTCCTGCGGCGACGGCGTTCGTCATCCCCCACTTGTCGAAGCCGGTGGCGAGGAACACGCGTCCCCGCGAGCGGGGCAGCCAGCCGACGAAGGGGATGAGGTTCGCCGACCGGTAGTCCTGCGCCGACCAGGCGTGCGTCCGCTCCGCCCCCGGGAAGCAGCCCGACGTCCACATCTCGAGATCGGCGACGAGGTCGCGCGGATGGGGGTGGTGCCCGACCCGGTGCCCGTTGCCGCCGACGAGCAGCAGCTGGCCCGCGTCCTCGCCGAGGCCGTCGGCGGGCACGACGGGGATGCTCCGCAGCGTGCGCTTCGGCTCGTCGGTGGAGAGGTACATGCCGAAGTCGTCCGGCAGCGTCCCGGGCGAAACGCGGAAGGAGAGGGCGTAGGAGCGGGAGTGGCTGAGCTTCGCGAAGTAGAGGCCCCGGTCGAGGAACGGGATGCCGGTCGCGAGGACCACCCGCTCGGCGGTGACGTCCCCGGCGTCGGTGTGCACCAGGCACCGGCGGTCGGGCGCGGTCACGGCTCGGACCCGGTGCGCCCGCACGCCCTCCACGAGGGTGCCGCCGCGCCCGCGGAAGTCCGCGGCGAGCGCGGTGAGCACGTCGAGCGGGTCGAACTGCGCCTGATCCCGCAGCCGCACGGCGCCGTAGGTGGGGAACGGGAGGTCGAGGTCGCGCACCTTCTCGACGGGCAGGCCGAGCCGGAAGGCGGCGGAGAGCTCGTCGTCGACCGCCCGCACGCCGTCCGCGGAGCCCGCATAGGTGTACGCATCACGGCGCTGGTACGGCACCCCGTGGTCGTCGAGGTACCGCAGCAGCCACTCGAAGCCCTCGCGGTTGCCCTCGACGTACGCCTTGCCGACCCGGGTGGAGGTGTGCCGGAGCATCTGCTGGTACTTGACGCCTTGCAGGAGGCTCAGCTTCGCCGTCGTGTTGCCGCTCGTGACGGCGCCGATGTGCTCCGCCTCGACGATGGCGACCCGCCGGCCGGCGCGGACGAGGAGCAGCGCGGTGACGAGCCCGGTGAGGCCCGCGCCGATCACGATCTCGTCGTAGGGGGCGCCCGGCGCGAAGTCGGAGGCGGGATACGTGGCCCCGTCCTCGCCGGCCCTGCTCCGACGGTCCAGCCACAGCGACGTCATGTCCTCACGCTAGCCCGCGCGGCTCGTGCCGCCCAGTGCCCGGGAAACGGGTGCGGCGCCCGTGGCGCTGGCCCTAGGGTGGGCCACGATGGCGACGATCTACGAGGTCGCGGCCCGGGCGGGGGTGTCCCCCGCGACCGTCTCCCGGGTGCTCAACGGCGCCCGCGTCGCCGAGGACCTCGCGTCGAAGGTCCGGGAGGCCGCCGCCGAGCTCGACTTCACGCCGAGCCGCACCGCCCGGTCGCTCCGCCGCCGCCACTCGGACCTCATCGCCCTCCTCATCCCGGACATCGAGAACCCGTTCTTCACCGCCGTGGCCCGGGGCGTCGAGGACCGGACCCGGGCGGCGGGCTACTCGCTCGTCCTCTGCAACACCGACGAGGATCCGGACCGGGAGCGCGAGTACCTGCGCGTCGCCGCGGGCGAGCAGATGGCCGGCGTCATCCTCGCGCCGACGGGCGACCGGACCGACCTCTCCGCGCTCGCCTCCCGCCCGGTGGTCGCGGTCGACCGCGCGCCGCACGGCGTGATGGTGGACACGGTGACCATCGACAACCGGCGGGCGGGATGGGACGCGACCCGCCTGCTGCAGGGTCGCGGCTGCCGCCGGATCGCCTGCATCACCGGCCCGGCCGGAGTGGACACGGCGGACGAGCGCGCCGAGGGCTGGCGCGACGCGGTGCGCGAGGCGACCGGTGCCGCGCCGGATCCCGGGCTCCTCCGGCACGGCGACTTCCGGTACGAGTCCGGTGGCGCCGAGCTGACCGCGCTGCTCGCCGGCGACTCGCGGCCCGACGGGGTGGTGGTCGCCAACAACCTGATGGGCGCGGGAGCGCTGAGAGCACTGGGCGCTTCCGGGGCCGAACGCGGAGCGGTGCAGCTCGCCGTCATCGGCGACCTGCCCTTCACATCCCTCGAGCCGGCGGGCGTCGCGGTCGTCCACCTCCCAGCCCGGGAGCTCGGCGATCGGGCCGCGGCCCTGCTGCTGGAGCGGATCGGCGGCGACGACTCCCCCGCGCGTCGTGTCCTGCTGCCGGCCGAGTCCCCCGCGACGCGCAACTAGACGCGACCAGGGGCTCCTGGTCCGACTCCGCCCGTTCGCCCGCTGTTCTCCGAGCCGACATGGAATCGATGCCGGGACGCCCCGTCAAGGATCTTGACTGTGCGAATCATCTCCGTAGCGTGGAAATCGCGACAGGGAAGGAGCCTTCGAATGGCTCGAGCCGCCTCGGAGGGCGACAGTCGGACGGAGCAGCAGCGCCGCCTGCAGAACCGGGAGACCGTGACGGATCTGCGGATCGCCGAGCACCCGCGCCCCGACCACTTCCTCCTCCACTTCAGCGACACCCACTTCGTCGGCGGCGACCGGCGACTCTACGGCCGGGTCGACAGTGAGGCGCACCTGCGGCGCCTCGCCGACGAGTTCGCGGCCTCAGGCCACCGCCCCGAGGCGATCGTCTTCACGGGCGACCTCGCCGACCACGGTGAGCCGGACGCGTACGCGCGTCTGCGAGGCATCGTCGAGCCGTTCGCCGATCGCCTCGGCGCCCAGGTGATCTGGTGCATGGGCAACCACGACGAGCGCGCCGCCTTCCGGACCTCCCTCCTCGACGAGGCGCCGTCGACCGATCCGTTCGACCGTGTGCACGACGTGGGCGGGCTGCGCGTGATCGTGCTCGACACGACCGTGCCGGGCCACCACCACGGCGAGGTCTCCCCTGCGCAGCTGGCGTGGCTGGCCGAGGTGCTCGCGACTCCCGCGCCGCACGGCAGCGTGCTGGCGCTCCACCATCCGCCCGTCCCGTCGGTGCAGGACCTCGCGGTGCTCGTCGAGCTCCGCGGCCAGGCGCGCCTCGCCGAGGTGCTGCGCGGCAGCGACGTGCGGGCGATCCTCGGCGGTCACCTGCACTACTCGACGTCCGCGACCTTCGCCGGCATCCCGGTGTCGGTGGCGAGCGCCACCTGCTACACGCAGGACCTCACGGTGGCCGCACGCGGCACCCGGGCGCAGAACGGAGCGCAGGCGTTCAACCTGGTGCACGTCTACGCCGACACGGTGATGCACTCGGTCGTGCCGATCGGCGGCCACCCCGAGGTCAGCTACGTGTCCCCGGAGGAGACGGCGCGCCGGCTGGAGGCGGCGAAAGTCCTCATCCCGCCCCCGGCGAACGCGCCGGTCCGGGCGCGCTCGCTCGCGCGCCGCTGACCCTGCCGGACCTGGTCAGCTCGCGGTGAGCTCGGCGGGCTCCTCGCCGACCTCGACCACGGTGCTCTCCCACGGCGCGGGGATGGCGTAGTAGCGCTCCAGGAAGGCGCGCATCGCCTGCGCGCGCTCCTCGGCGCTCACCTCCGGGAAGCTGCCGTCGTTGAGGCAGAAGAAGTCGAACGAGCGCTTGCGGAGCAGCCGGTCGAGCAGGGCCAGGCCCTTGCGCGTCGTCGTGTCGACGTAGAGCACCTTGGCGCCGATCTTCTGCACCGCGCGCCCGGTGAAGAGCGCGAAGTAGTGGTACAGGGAGTTCGTCACCGAGATGTCCGTGGCGGACCGGAACCGCGACGCGGCGGTCCGCGCGAACTCCTCCGGGAAGGTGCGCTCGAGCTCCTCCACCACGCTCTTCTTGAACGGCGCCGCGGTGTGCTCCAGGTGCCGCGTGGTGACGCGGCCGAACCGCTCGCGGAGCAGCCGCCGGTTGACCCGGGCGGCGTTTTCGAATCCGCTCCGCCTCGGGTCGTTCTCGCCGAGGCCGATGCGGGTGGTCGCCTCGATGAACTTGGTGAGGCCGCCGGGCGAGAAGAACATCTCGGGGCCGACCGGGCGCCCGAAGAACATGTCGTCGTTGGAGTAGAGGTAGTACTCCGAGAGGCCCGGGATCCGGTGCAGCTGGCTCTCGACCGCCTGCGAGTTGTGCGTCGGCAGGACGGAGGGGTCGGCGAAGAACTCCTCGCTCCGGACGATGCGGACGCGCGGGTGCTCGGCGAGCCAGGCCGGCGCGGGCGAGTCGGTGGCGATGTAGATGTTGCGGATCCACGGGGCGTAGAGGTACACGGAGCGCAGCGCGTAGCGCAGCTCGTCCACCTGGCGGTAGCGGGCCTCGGCGTCGTCGCCCTCGCCCACCACGTAGCTCTCCATGCGCTGCGCTCGCGCGCGCTGGAACTCGATGTCGGTGCCGTCGACCCAGCTGAAGATGATGTCGACCTCGAAGTCGACGTCGCTCGCGAGCGGGTCGAACATGTGCTCGAGGGTGGTCCAGGTGTGCCCGTAGCGCTCGACGCTCGCCTCGACGAACTCCTCGAGCGGGAGGCGGCGGCGGGTGAGCGCGTTCTCGACGGGGACGAGGATGTCCTCGCTCGCACGGCGCCACACCTCGAGCTGCACGGCGAACGCGGCGCCGTAGCTGAGCGATCCGCTGCGGTCGGCCCGCGGCCGGTACAGGCGCAGGACGCGAGGCGCGGCGGAGGTCGACAGCCGCCCGGCTGCGACGAGCACCGGCTCGCCCTTCAGGGTCAGGTCCTTCGGCCGCAGCGTGTCCGCGTAGAACGGCTCGGACGCGGACGCCGCCACCAGCGCGGCCTCGGCGGCCGGGTAGTCCTCGGCCTCGATGGCGAGCGTCGGGCGGGCGTCGTCGTGGCGGATGAGCAGCGCCCGGATGCCGTTGGCGTCGAGCACCCGGCGGACGAAGAGCAGGTCCTGGACCATCGCCTCGTGCGGGGTGCGGGTCTCGTTGACGAGGGTCAGTCTGCCCGCGCGATCGACGATGTCGGTGCGGGCGAGAAGCCCGGGCGGAACGAGTGAAAGGGCCGGTCGCGGGGTCTTCTTGGGCATGAGGCGGCTCCGCGAGTCGGGGAAGATGGTCGATCGCTCACTTTAGGTGAGGGAACGATCCCATCCCCAGTCAGACCCCTCCGCCGCCTCCGCCTCCTCCGCCGCCGCCCGAGGAGCCCCCGCCCGACGAGCCGCTGCTGGAGCTCGACGAGCTGCTGCCGGAGTAGGAGGTGGACGCCGAGGAGCTGAGGGCGGAGATGCCGGAGGAGAAGCCGGCGGCGTTGAACCCGGCGGATCCGCCGTACCAGTCCGGCTCCGTCCGCTCCCGCTCGTACCAGGTGCCGAGCACCTCGGCCCAGTCGCGCTCGACGCCGAAGAGCACCGCGTGCGGCAGCAGCTGCTCGTACAGCTGGACAACGGAGCCGCCGCCCGCCGCCTCGGTGCGGAGCGCGCCCTCGGGGCTCTGCAGCACCCGCATGCGGTCCGCCTCGGCGAGACGCAGATAGTCGCGGACGCCCAGCAGGTGATCGCGGACCTCGGCGCCCTCCGCCGTGAGGGGCCGCTTGGCGGGCAGCACGAGGGCGAGCACCCCGACCAGGGAGAGCAGGAGGGCGAGGAACGGCAGCGCGCCGCCCTGCGCCGAGGCGAGCAGGACGACGGCGGCCACGACGGTGAGCACCATGCCGGCGAGGCCGAGGATGGCGAGCCAGACGCGCGGGCGCCGGGGCGGCCTGCGCTGATAGCCGCGGTCGAGCGCATCCTGCGGCAGCTTCTGCAGCACGGCGTGCACGCTCTTGCCGAGCTCGGTGTCCTTCGGGTCGAGCGTCCGCCGCTCGCCCGGCTTCGGCTTCCCGAACAGGGCGCGCACCAGGCGCTTCTCCGCTCCGGTCGCCCCGCGCGGGCCTCTGCCGAGGCGGGGCCGGCCCTCGGCGTCGACGAACTGCACGGCGAAGAGCGGCTTCCGTCCCGACGCCGGCTCCTCCACGATGCGGATCATGCCGCGCACCGCGAGGGAGACGAGCGCGGCGGCGACCGCGCGCTTCGTGCGCCCGAGGAGGTGGGCCGACAGCAGCAGGTCGGGCTCGCGCAGCGGCAGGTACTCGGGAACGAGGGTCGGCCGGCCGGGCGCGTCCCGCAGCCGGGTGACGCGGACGACGACGGCCGCCACCGCCGCGGCGGCGAGCACCGCGAGGCCGAGCAGCAGGACGACGCCGAACGGGGACGCGAACAGCGAGTCGTCCCGCGGCACGAACGTGCCCGGGACGAACCCCACGGCGAGCGTGACGTTCTCGCCCGGTCCGAGGTCCGCGGCCGACACGGTGACGACGGCCCCGTCCTCCGACTGCTCCGCGGTGACCGGGCACTGCTCGGTCGAGCCCTCGGCGCCCTGGTAGCAGGCCGCGCTGCCGGTGAACTGCCGGGCCAGGTCGGCCGGGACGTGCAGCCGGGCGGTGACGCTGCCGAACGGCTGCGCCCAGCCGGTGCCGTTGACGTCCCAGTAGAAGTCCTCGACTCCGGCGTCCTCGTCGAACAGGATCACGTTCCGCTGCTCGTAGGTGATCACGTACGTGTGCGACCCATGGAGGTAGTCGTCGCCCGCGATCGTGAGGACGGTGAAGTCGTCCTCCTCCTCGGACTCCCAGTCGAGGGCGACACCGTCGCCGTCGGTGACCGAGACCACGGTGAGGTCGGTGGGCGCGCCCTGGTACTCGTCGACGAGGGCGCGCTGGATGCCCCTGTTCTGGTCGATCTCCGGGAACTCGGCGGTGAGCCTCTCGACGGTGCGCAGGGTCGCTCTGCCGTCCGCGTCCCGGTCCAGGTGGTAGTCGGCCTCGAACGAGCTGAACGTGAAGTCGCCGACGTCGGCGTTCGCGGGCGCCACGGCGCCGAGGAGGACGAGGACCAGGGCCAGCGCCCCCGAGAGGGCGGCGACGGGGGTGCGCACGGAACCGACTCTAGGGGGTGGGATCCGATTCCCGGGCCGTCGTAGGGTGTCGTCCATGCCGTCCCCGCTCCCGCTCGAGGAGGCGGTGCAGCGCGGCCCCGTCGTGCTCGACGGCGGGCTGGGCACACTGCTCGAGGCGCGGGGGAACGACCTCAGCGGCGGCGTGTGGTCCGCCCGGCTCCTCCGCGACCGGCCCGAGGAGATCGTCGCCGCGCACCGCGAGTTCTTCGACGCCGGCGCCCGCGTCGCCATCGCCGCGTCCTACCAGGCGTCCTTCGAGGGGTTCGCCAGGGAGGGCGTCGAGAGGCGGGAGGCGGAGGCCCTGCTCCGACGCGCGGTCGCGCTCGCCGACGAGGCGCGCGCGGAACGGGAGGCCTGGGTGGCCGCCTCGGTCGGGCCGTACGGCGCCATGCTCGCGGATGGGTCCGAGTACCGAGGCAACTACGGCCTGACGGTCGACGAGCTGCGGGCCTGGCACCGGCCGCGCCTCGAGATCCTCGCCGACGCGGGTGCGGACCTGCTCGCCGTCGAGACGGTCCCCTCGCTCGCCGAGGTGGAGGCGGTCACCGCGGAGGTGGACCGGCTCGGCGTACCGGCGTGGATCTCGGTCACGGTGTCGCTCGGCACGCTGCGCAGCGGCGAGTCGCTCGCGGAGGCCTTCGGGGTGGCGGCCTCCTCGCCCGCGGTGGTCGCCGTCGGCGTCAACTGCAGCGCCCCGTCCGAGGTGCTCGGCTCGATCGCCGTGGCGCGGCAGGCGACCCGCAAGGCGATCGTCGTCTACCCGAACAGCGGCGAGGAGTGGGACGCCAAGAACCGCACGTGGGTCGGCTCCCCCGCCTTCCCCGACGAGCTGATCCGCCGGTGGCGCCACGCGGGCGCGACGCTCATCGGCGGCTGCTGCAGGGTGCGCCCCGAGCAGATCGCGCACCTCGCCGAGGTGCTGGAGGAGGCGGCATGACCCGGACCGGAGCAGCCCGGATCGAGGCGGTGCTCGGCGACATCACCGAGGAGCGGGTCGACGCGATCGTCAACGCCGCCAACAGCTCGCTGCTCGGCGGCGGCGGCGTGGACGGCGCCATCCACCGGGCCGGCGGTCCGGAGATCCTGGCCGCGTGCCGGGAGCTGCGCCGGACCCGCCTGCCGGACGGGCTGCCCGCAGGAGACGCCGTCGCGACGACGGCCGGGCGCCTTCCGGCGCGCTGGGTGATCCACACGGTCGGCCCTGTGCACAGCGACCGGGAGGATCGGTCGGCGGTCCTCGCGTCCTGCTACCGGCGCTCGCTCCAGGTGGCGCGGGAGCTCGGCGCCGCGAGCGTCGCGTTCCCCGCCGTGTCGGCCGGCGTGTACGGCTGGCCGATGGACGATGCGGCCCGCATCGCGGTCAGCACGACCCGGGAGGAGCTCGACGCGCACGGCGCGCCCGAGCTCGTCCGGTTCGTGCTGTTCAGTCCGCCCGCGCTGCGGGAGTTCGAGGCCGCGCTGGGCTAGCCCGCTCCGTGTGACGGTTCCGAGGCTCGCTGCGCTCGCACCGCGACCGCCGGGTACCGCGGGGTCAGAGGCGCTCGCGGAGCACCTGCGCCCACGCCTCGTAGCCGGCCTCGTTGAGGTGCAGCCGGTCGCCGCTGAGCTCGGCGCGGATCTCGCCGTCCTCCTCCGCGAAGACGGGCCAGAGGTCCACCCACTCCGCCTTCACGGTCGGGGCGAACTGACGGAGGTGGATGTTGATCTCGCGCACCCGGTCGGCGAGCTCCCTGTCGCGCGGAAGCACCGACTGCACCAGGATGCGCGCGTTCGGCAGCTCGTTGCGGAGCTTCCACAGGATCGACTCCATGTTGCGGACGATCTGCTCGACGCCGCGCCGCCAGGCGAGGTCGTTGGTGCCCACCATCACGACGACGGTTGCGGGTGCGCTCTCGGTCACGGCGGAGAGCCGCTCGAGGACCTGCTCGGTGGTGTCGCCGCTGACACCCAGGTTCACCACGTCCAGTTCGGGGAAGCGCTCGGCCCAGTTGCCCGCCTCGGTGAGGCTGTCCCCCAGGAAGACGGTGGTCGTGCTGTCGGATTCGGCCATGCTCCGAGGCTACGGCGAGGCGGTCGCCGCCCGCCAGCGAGCGGCCGTGCCGTCCCGAGCGGGACCGTTTCGTCCTCGGCTGGCTGCGGCGAGCGTCAGAGCTCTGCGGCGAGGAAGGCCAGGATCCGCTCGCTCATCGCGGTGTCGAGCATCAGCACGGAGTGCGCGGAGCCGGGCCGCAGCTCCAGCTCGGCCGTTCCGCCCGCGGCCCTGAGCGCCTCGGCGAGCGCGACCGCCGACTGCTCGGGCAGCTCCTCGTCCACCGAGTGGGCGAGGTAGAACGGCGGATCCGTGGGATCGGCCGCGGCCAGCGGCGATGCCTCGACGCCGACCGGGCAGGCGGACGGGTCGGTGCAGTCGAGGTACGCGAGGCCGGTGCGCCGGTCGGCCGCGCCGAGGTCCGGGGTCAGCGCGCCCTCGGTGAAGTCCATGATGCCGGAGAGGGCGACGACCGCCCCGAGGCGGGCGCCCTCGTCGAGCGGCCCCTCCCCCGCCGTGCCGGCTTCGGCCACGAGGATCGCGCCCGCGGAGCCGCCGAAGGCGCCGATGCGGGCGGGATCGATGCCGAACGACGCCACCTGCTCGGGCTCGCGCAGCCAGCGGATCGCCGCCTGCAGATCCTCGAGGGCGGCCGGATACGGATGCTCGGGCAGGAGGCGGTAGTCGATCGAGAACGCGGCGTACCCGGCCTGGGCGAGGACGGAGGCGAGCGGCGCCGCGTCCAGTCCGTCGCGGCTGCCGCTCGTGAAGCCGCCGCCGTGCACGACGACGATCGCCGGGACCGGATCGGCGATCGGCTCCGCGGGCAGGTACGCGTCGAGCGCGAGGTCCGTCCCGTCCACGGTGCGGTAGACGATGCCGGTCTGCCGGATGCCCGATTTCGCCGGATCGCTGGGCGACGGCGACACCGCGGGAGCCGGCTCGCGAGTCTCAGGGCCGGCGTCCGCAGCCGCGGTGCAGCCGGCGAGCGCGAGCAGCACGGCGAGGGCCGCCGCCGTTCCGCTCCGCCTCATTCCTCGACGGTAACCGGCACCGCCTGCCGGGAGGCTGGACGCGTGAGGGCCGCAGGGTCAGCGCCCGGGCGCGCGGTGCACGAGTGCCGCCGCGCCGACGAGCGGCCCCTCCGACCCGAGCCCGCTGAGCACGATCTCCGCGCGGCGGACGAACGCCGGCGTCGTGTCCCGGTCCCGGGAGGCGCGGACGAGGTCGAGGTAGTCGGGCGCGACCCGGGAGAAGCCTCCGCCGATCACGGCGAGGTCGATGTCGCACAGCGCCGTGACGGACGCGATCGCCCGGCCGACGGCGGCGGCGCTGCGGCGCACCGCGGCGAGCGCGGCGGGTGCGCCCTCGGCGTAGGCGGCGGCGAGCTCCTCGCCGGTCGCCCCCGTCCAGCCGAGGCTGTTGGCGTAGGCGACGGTGTTGGGGCCGCTCGCGATCGACTCGAGCATCGCCGCATCGCCGGCGACGCCGGGCTCGGTGAACCCGGCGACCTCGATCTGGCCGATGTGCCCGGCGTTCCCGGTCGTCGCCTGCACCGGGCGGCCGCCGAGCACGAGTCCGCCACCGACGCCGGTCGAGACCACCATGCCGAGCATCGAGGTCACGCCGCGGCCCGCGCCGATCCAGTGCTCGGCCACCGCGATGCACAGTCCGTCGAGCGCGAGGGCGACGGGGAGATCCGGCACCTGCTCCCGCACGAGGTCGACGATCGGGTGGCCGGCGAACGCCGGCAGGTTGAGCGGCGCGACGCGCCCGCCGGGGATGTCGACGGGGCCGGCGCTGCCGATCCCCGCTCCCACCAGTCGCGCATCCGCCGGGGTCGCGGCGAGCGCGGACGCCACCACGCGGCGGATCGAGTCCGCGATGTCCTCGCGCGTGGCGGTCGGGCCGGTCGGTGCCCGGAAGCGGCTGTCCGGGAGCACGGCGCCGTCGGAGTCGACGAGGGCGGCCTCCACCTTGGTGCCGCCGAGGTCGACGGCGAGCGCCAGGTCCATGGCTCCGAGCATAGGAGGAGGAGCCGGGCCGGTCCGGCGGAACCGGGCCTCCGCGGCGGCCCGGTTCCGCCGGACCGGCCCGCTTTCCGGCGGAGTGCCCGGACGGCGCCGGACGAGGGGCCCTGCCGTACGCTTGACGGGTCGCCCCGCGCAGCTTGCGCCGGGCGCGAAGCGGGAGAGAACCAGTGACCATCGACACCGGAGCCGGGGCACGCCCGGCAGGTGCTGCGCCGAGCGCCGGCGCCGCCCGAGCCCTCGATCTCCTCGACGGGCCGGTGACCGACACCACGCTGCGGCGGTATCTCGAAGGCATCCCCGGCGTCGACGCCGTCGGCCTCGAGCAGCGCGCGGCGAGCCTCGGCACGCGCTCCATCAAGACCACGTCGAAGGCCATGGCCCTCGACCGGATCATCGAGCTCGTCGACCTGACGACCCTCGAGGGCGCGGACACGCCCGGCAAGGTGCGCTCCCTCGTGGCCAAGGCGATCACGCCCGACCCCTCCGACCCGAGCTGCCCCCGCGTCGCCGCGGTGTGCGTGTACGGCGACCTCGTGCCCGTCGCGGTCGAGGCGCTCGGCTCGCTGCACGCGCCGAAGGCCCGCGCGGCGGGCAACGGCGAGGGGATCGCCGTGGCCGCCGTCGCCACCGCGTTCCCGAGCGGCCGCGCGTCGCGCGAGGTGAAGCTCGCGGACGTCGCCGACGCGGTTCGCAACGGAGCGGACGAGATCGACATGGTGATCGACCGCGGTGCTTTCCTCGCGGGCCGGTACGGCCAGGTGTTCGAGGAGATCGTCGCCGTCAAGGAGGCGTGCCGCCGCCCGGACGGGAACGACGCGCACCTCAAGGTGATCCTCGAGGTCGGCGAGCTCGTCACCTACGACAACGTGCGCCGCGCCTCCTGGCTCTCGGTGCTCGCGGGCGCCGACTTCATCAAGACCTCCACCGGCAAGGTCACGAGCAACGCGACGCTGCCCGTGACGCTGCTGATGCTCGAGGTCGTGCGCGACTGGCACCGGATGACCGGCGAGAAGGTCGGCGTGAAGCCGGCGGGCGGCATCCGCACCTCGAAGGACGCGATCAAGTACCTCGTGACGGTCGCCGAGACCGCAGGTGAGGAGTGGCTGCAGCCGCACCTGTTCCGCTTCGGCGCGTCGAGCCTCCTCAACGACGTGCTGCTGCAGCGGCAGAAGCTGCACAGCGGCCACTACTCCGGCGCCGACTACGTCACGATCGACTGACCAGCAAGGACCAGAGCCATGAGCTTCCTCGACTACGCCCCCGCGCCGGAATCCCGGTCGGTCGTGCACCTCCGCCCCTCCTATGGCCTGTTCATCGACGGCGCGTTCGTCGACGGGCATGGCACCCCCTTCCCCACCATCTCCCCCGCCACCGAGGAGCACCTCGCCGAGGTCGCGACCGCCGACGAGCACGACGTCGACCTCGCCGTCGCCGCCGCCCGGAAGGCCTACGACCGCGTCTGGTCGCGGATGAGCGGCGCCGACCGGGGCAAGTACCTGTTCCGCATCGCGCGCCTCGTCCAGGAGCGGGCCCGCGAGCTCGCCGTCGCCGAGAGCCTCAACAACGGCAAGCCGATCAAGGAGAGCCGGGACCTCGACATCCCGCTCGTGGCCGCCTGGTTCTTCTACTACGCGGGCTGGGCCGACAAGCTCGACTACGCGGGCCTCGGCGCGAATCCGAAGGCGCTCGGCGTCGCCGGGCAGATCATTCCCTGGAATTTCCCGCTGCTCATGCTGGCGTGGAAGATCGCGCCCGCGCTCGCCGCGGGCAACACGGTCGTGCTGAAGCCGGCGGAGACGACGCCGCTCACGGCGCTCCTGTTCGCGGAGATCCTGCAGCAGGCCGACCTCCCGCCCGGCGTCGTCAACATCGTCACCGGCGCGGGCGCGACCGGGCAGTCGCTCGTCCGGCACCCCGGCGTCGACAAGATCGCGTTCACCGGCTCCACCGCTGTCGGCCGCGAGATCGCGCGCGCGACGGCGGGCACCGGCAAGCGCCTCACCCTCGAACTCGGCGGCAAGGCGGCGAACATCGTCTTCGACGACGCCCCCTTCGACCAGGCCATCGAGGGCGTCGTCAACGGGATCTTCTTCAACCAGGGCCACGTCTGCTGCGCGGGCTCCCGTCTGCTCGTGCAGGAGAACGTGCACGACGACGTCGTGGACCGGCTGAAGCAGCGCCTCTCGACACTGCGCCTCGGCGACCCGCTCGACAAGAACACGGACATCGGCGCGATCAACAGCGCGGAGCAGCTGGAGCGGATCCGCGAGCTGACCGCCGTCGGCGAGCAGGAGGGCGCGACCCCGTGGAGCCCTGCGTGCGAGATCCCGGAGAACGGGTTCTGGTTCGCACCGACCATCTTCACCGGCGTCCAGTCCTCATCCCGCATCGCGCGTGAGGAGGTCTTCGGCCCGGTGCTGTCGATCCTCACCTTCCGCACGCCCCAGGAGGCGATCGCGAAGGCGAACAACACCCCCTACGGCCTCTCCGCCGGCATCTGGAGCGACAAGGGCAGCCGCATCCTCGCGGTCGCCGACGGTCTCAAGGCCGGCGTGGTGTGGTCCAACACGTTCAACCGGTTCGATCCGGCGTCGCCGTTCGGCGGCTACAAGGAGTCCGGCTACGGCCGGGAGGGCGGCAAGCAGGGCCTGTCCGCCTACCTCGCCCCTTCAGGAGGAGTTTCGTGAGCCGTCTCGCCGTTCCCAAGACGTACAAGCTCTACATCGGCGGGAAGTTCCCGCGCAGCGAGAGCGGCCGCAGCTACGAGGTCGTGTCCGCCGAGGGCGCGTTCCTCGCGAACGCCGCACAGGCCTCGCGGAAGGACGCCCGCGACGCGGTCGTCGCCGCGCGGGCCGCGGGAAAGGGCTGGGCCGGAACCACTGCGTACAACCGCGGCCAGGTGCTGTACCGCATCGCGGAGCTGCTCGAGGGCCGCCGCGTGCAGTTCGTGGACGAGCTGGTCCGGTCGGAGGGCCTCACCTCGGAGCGGGCGGAGGCGGCCGTCGACCTCGCCATCGACCGGTGGGTCTGGTACGCCGGCTGGGCCGACAAGTACGCCCAGGTGCTCGGCAACGGCAACCCGGTCGCCGGCCCCTACTTCAACCTTTCGGTACCTGAGCCGACCGGCGTCGTCGCGATCATCGGGCCGCAGACCGGTGAGGGGCACTCCCTCGTCGGCTTCGTCAGCGCGGTCGCGCCCGCCCTGGTCGCGGGCAACACCGTCGTCGTGGTCGCCTCGGAGAAGGCGCCGCTGTCGGCGATCAGCCTCAGCGAGGTGCTCGCGACGAGCGACGTGCCGGGCGGCGTGGTCAACGTCCTCACCGGCTCTCCCCAGGAGATCGCGCCGTGGCTCGCGTCCCACGCGGATGTCAACGCGCTCGACCTCGTCGGCGCCGGCGCGCTCGACTGGGTGCAGCTGCAGGTCGACGCGGCCGAGACCCTCAAGCGCGTCCTCGCGCCCGAGGACGGGGTCGGGGCAGCGGCTCCGTCCCTCGACCGGATCAGCGCGTTCACGGAGACGAAGACCGTGTGGCACACGAAGGGTCTCCTCTAGGGGGTTCCCGCTCCCCCGCCGCGCCGTCCGGTCAAGACGCAACGTCCGATGCAGAACGCAACGCTCTCCTGTTGCGCTTTGCATCGGACGTTGCGTTTTTCCGCTGAGGATCAGCGCCAGGCGGCGAGCCGCTCCACGAGGGCGTCGGCGAACGCGCCCGGCCGCTCCAGGGCGAGGGCGACGCGGCAGTTGCCGTCCGCCTGGTCCGGACTGCCGCGGTAGCGGCCGCGGGTGTCGCACACGGTCGCGCCGCGGGCGGGGCCGGATCCGCACTCCACCTCCACCCGCAGCAGCGGGAAGACGGACGGCACCACCTCGCCCGTGAGCACCGCGGCGGCGAGCGCGTCGTGCTGCGGGGCCGCGCGCCGGCCGAGGATCGGGGCGTAGAAGTCCATGTAGTGGTCGCTGATCGTCGCCACGAAGCGGCCGACCTCGCCGGCCTCCGCGAGGCGGGCGCAGTGCTCCTCGGTGAGCAGCTCGGGCATCGTGACGTCGAGCGGGACGAGGGTCACCGGCCAGCCGGCGGACAGCACCACGGCGGCGGCCTCCGGGTCGTGCGCGATGTTCGCCTCCGCCGCCGGGGTGCGGTTGCCGGGGGCGTCCGCGGCGCCGCCCATCACGACGACGTCGGCGATCCGGGGAACGAGCGCCGGGTCGGCGCGGACGGCGAGGGCCAGGTTCGTGAGCGCGCCGAGGGCGAGGATGCGCAGCCGGCCCTCGTGCTCCCGGGACAGGTCGTCGATCAGCCGGAGCGCACGCCGCTCGTCGAGGAGCGACGGGTCGGCGGAGGCGAGGCCCGCGTCGCCCATCCCGTCTCCGCCGTGCACGGCGGACGAGTGCGGCAGCGGCTCGGCGAGGAACGGGCGCTCGGCGCCGACCGCGACGGGGATGTCCTCGCGTCCGGCGAGCGCGAGCACCCGCAGCGTATTGAGCGCGCAGGAGCGGGCGGGCGCGTTGCCGGACACCGTCGTGATCCCGACCACGTCGACCTCGGGAGAGGCGAGCAGGTAGAGCAGCGCGACGGCGTCGTCGATGCCGGTGTCGCAGTCGACGAGGACGGGTACGGTCATCGGCTCCCCTTCGGCAGGGCGTCCCCCGCGAGATCGTCCTCGAGCATGCGCGGGCGCGTCAGGGCGATGCCCGCGGGGATCGCCGCGACGCCCATCGCGGTGACGAGCAGCAGCGGCGGAGTCCACGACCCGGTTCCCTGGTGCAGCAGACCGAGCAGCAGCGGACCGGTCGCGCCGACCGTGTAGCCGACGCCCTGGGTGAAGCCGCTGAGCGCCGCGGACCCCTGGTGCGTCCGGGTCCGCAGGTTGATGAGCACCATCGCGAGCGGGAACAGGAGCGGCCCGAGTCCGGCTGCGCTGACCCAGAGCCAGGTGGCCGTGCCGGGCACGAGCAGGAGGCCGCCGTAGCCGATCAGGAAGAACGCGACACCGGCGTAGACGAGGAGGCCGGTGTTGCGCATCCGGACCGCGAGCAGCGGCACGAGGATCCCCGCGGGGAAGCCCACGATCGCGTAGAGGGAGAGGAGGGCGCCCGCGGTGAACGCGTCGGTGCCCGCGGTGTCGACGAGGATCTGCGGCAGCCAGGCGAACATGGCGTAGGCGTTGAAGCTGGAGGCGGCGAACACGGTGGCCGTCGACCACGCGACCGGCGATCGCCAGGTGCGGCCGAGCAGCGCAGGCTCCTCCACCTCCGGATCGTCGCCGAGAGCGGCGGCGGAGCGGACACGGCGCTCCCGCAGCCACAGCACGACCCAGGGCACGACGGCGGTGATCGCGATGAGGCCCCACACCGCGAGGTCCGTGCGCCAGCCTGCCGACGTGGCGAGCGGCGCCGAGATCAGGGGCGGCACCGCGGCGCTCATCGCCAGCAGGGCGCTCGTCAGCGCGGTCAGCGCGCCGATCCGCTCCGGGAAGTAGCGCTTCACGGCGGGCGGCAGCAGCACGTTGCCGACACCGACGCCCGCGAGCGCGAGGACGCTGCCGATCAACAGCACCGAGTAGTCGGGCGCGAAGCCGCGCACGAGGTGGCCGACCGTCATGACCACCGCGGAGAGCAGGATGCCCGTGTCGAGGCCGATGCGCCGGCCGATCGCGGGCGCGAGCAGGCCGAAGACCGCGAAGCAGATCGGGGGCAGCGTCCCGAGCACGCCGATCGCGACACTCGACAGCGGGATGTCCGCGTCGATCTCGTCGAACACCGGTGAGAGCGACGCGACCGCCGTGCGCAGGTTGAGCGCAAGCAGGACGATGCAGACGAGAGCGAGGATGCGCCCGGTCCGCACGGGGAGAGGAGCCGCGGTCACCCGCCGGTGCTCGATCCGCGCCCGTCCGGGGCGGGAGCGCCGAGCAGCTGCCGGGCCTCCGCGACGTCCTGCCCCATCTGCGCGATGAGCGGCTCGACGCCCGCGTAGGCGACCATGCCGCGGAGCCGCCGGGTGAACTCGACCTCGACGTGATGCCCGTACAGGTCGAGGTCCTCGTCGAGGACGTAGGCCTCCACCGTCTTGCGCGTCACGTCGTCGAACGTCGGGTTGCTGCCGACCGAGATCGCGGCCGGGTAGCGGGGCGTGCCGGGCGCCGAGGAGTCGGTGAGCCAGCCGGCGTACACCCCGTCGCCGGGGGCGAGGCCCTCCGACTCGGCGGCGAGGTTGGCGGTCGGATAGCCGAGCTCGCGGCCGCGCTGCAGCCCCCGCACCACCTCGCCGCGCACCGTGGGCGCCCGGCCGAGCAGGAGCGCGGCGTGCTCGACGTCGCCCTCGTCCAGGAGCCGGCGGATGCGGCTGGAGGACGCGCGGCCGCCGTCGGCGAGCACGTCGCCGACGACCTGCACCTCGAAGCCGTGCACGGCGCCCAGCTCACGGAGCGTGTCGACGGTTCCGGCGCCGCGCGCGCCGAAGCGGAAGTCGGCGCCGACCAGCACGAGCCGGGCCTCGAGGGCGGTCGCGAGCACGCGCTCGGCGAACTCCTCGGCCGTCCAGGCCGCGAGCTCGCGCGTGAACTCGAGCACGACGGTGGCGGCGACCCCGGCCTCCTCCAGCAGCTCGAGCTTCTGCCCCAGGCTGACGAGGTTCTCGGGGCACGCCTCCGGGCGGAGCACGGCGAGAGGGTTGCGGTCGAAGGTGACGACGACGGGCGTGAGGCTACGCTGCTCCGACGCGGCGAGCAGCTCGGCGAGCACGGCACGGTGGCCGGCGTGGACGCCGTCGAACTTGCCGATCGTCACCGCGCTCGGCCGGACCTCGTCGGGGATCCGGTCGAGCGAGCGGGCGATGATCACGACTCGACCTTCTCCGCTCCCGGGCGGTGCCGGGACAGCCAGAGCATGCCGAGCACGGGCAGCACGAGCGGGACGAGCAGGTAGCCGAGCCCGTAGTAGGACCAGACGGTGTCGCGCGGGAAGAGCGCCGCATCGACGACGCTCAGCGTGCCGACGGTGAGCACGAAGAGCAGCTCGAACGCGATCGTGATCCACGCGATCCGGTACCAGAGCACGCCGCGCGCCACGAGGGCGACGGTCGCGAGGATGTAGACGACGGCGGCGACCGCGGACAGCGTGTAGGCGAGCGGGGCCTCGGAGAAGTCGGTGAGGATCTGCACCGTGGAGCGGCCGGTCGCGGCGAGCGCGAGGATGCCGTAGACCGCGACGAGGACGAGGCCGACGCCGCTGATGCGCCGCCGCCGGACGGGAGGGGCGGACGTGCGAGAGGTCATGGCCCTCCGATTATCCCGCACCGGAGGGGTGACTCGTCCCCGTTCCGGCGATCGGGTGGGGACGATCAGAGCGAGGCGATCAGGCGGACTGGATGGTCCAGATGACGTACATGCGCCACAGCATGATGGCGATGGCGAGGCAGGCGACCCCGACGACCACGGTGCTCCAGTTGCTGCGCTCCAGGAGCGCCCACAGGATGGCGACCGGCGGCAGGATGACGGCGCTGATCAGGTAGGCCCAGAACTCGTACGGGTTGCCGGTGGGCGGGTTGCCGCTGAGGGGCGCGACGATCGCGACCACCACCTGGGCGATCAGCAGCACGCCGACGAGTGCGGCTCCCCCGAGCGTCAGGTCGGATGGCGGCTTCTTCGCGAGGCCGACCGCCACCGCGAGGACGCCCGCGAGCACCGCGATCGCGATCTGCAGGATCGTGAACCAGAGGATCATCGAGCGGCCTCCGTGGTCGGGGACGAGGGGAAGACGACGAGCACCCGCGCCCGCCCGCCTGCGACCTCGACGAGGGCGACGAGCCGGCCGTCCGGTGCGACGGCGGCGATGGGTGCGCCGTCCGGGAGGTCGACCGGGATGCGCTTGCCGTTGCCGAGGTCGGTCGCGGCGGACTCGTCGAGGGCTAGGGTCGGGAAGAGCCGCCCGGCCACGTCCGCGGGTGCCGTCGGCGGGCGGTCGGCGCCGAGGTCGTCGACCGGGGTGGCGTCCTCGACCGCGAACGGCCCGACCGCGGCCCGCCGCAGGGCGGTCAGGTGGCCGCCGACCCCGAGCGCCGCGCCGAGGTCGCGGGCGAGGGCGCGGATGTAGGTGCCGGACGAGCAGGCCACCCGCACGTCGAGGTCGAGCGCGCCGTCCGCGCCCTCCGGGATGCGCCGGTCGAGCAGCGCGAACTCGGACACGGTGACGGGCCGGGCGGGCAGCTCCACGTCCTCGCCGGCGCGGACCCTGGCGTAGCTGCGCTTGCCGTCGACCTTGATGGCGCTGACGGAGCTCGGCACCTGCTGGATCGGCCCGGTCAGCTCCGCCATGGCGGCCGCGATCGCGTCCGGAGCGACGTCGCGCGCATCGGCGGCCGCGCCGAGGGGCTCCCCCTCGCGGTCGTCGGTGGTGGTGGCGCGGCCGAGCCGGATCGTCGCCGTGTAGACCTTGTCGAGCCCCACGAGGTAGGTGAGCAGTCGTGTGGACTGGCCGAGGCCGAGCAGCAGCAGGCCGGTCGCCATCGGGTCGAGGGTGCCGGCGTGGCCGACCTTGCGGGTGCCGTAGGCGCGGCGGGTGCGCGCGACGACGCCGTGGCTCGTGATGCCCTCCGGCTTGTCGACGAGCAGGATGCCGTTCGGGGCGGCCTCCGCAGCGGAGTCGTGCGGGCCCGGCATGCTTCGCACTCTACAGCGGCGGGCGGGCGCGGGCGCGCGGCTAGGATCGGCCCGTGCGGGTGGGCGTTCTCGGGGCGGGCGCCGTCGGCGGCGCTCTCGCCGCCCTGCTCGACCGGGAGGGCCACGAGGTCGCCGTCACCGCCCGGGGCGAGGCCGTCGGCGCGATCGCCGCGCGCGGCATCCGCCTCACCGGCGCGTGGGGCGACTCCACCGCCCGGGTGGCCGTGGCGGACCGGCTGCAGGCGCAGGATCTCGTCCTCGTCACGACGAAGGCGATGGATGCGCCCGCCGCGATCGCGGCGAGCGCGGACGCGTGTGCCGGCGCGACCGTCGTGGTGGTGCAGAACGGGCTCGAGGGGGTCACGGCCGCCGAGCGGCTGCTGCCGGAGTCCCGCGTGCTCGGCGGGCTGGCGCTCTTCGCGGCGTCCCTCGTCGCGCCCGGCGAGGTGCTGATCACCGCCCCCGGCGCCCTGCACATCGGGCCGACCGACGCGGCGGATCCGGTGGTCGCCGCCCTGTCCGCCGCGCTGCCGACGACCGCGGTCGCCGATCTCGTCGGGATGCAGTGGACGAAGCTGGTGGTCAACCAGGTGAACGCCCTTCCGGCGATCACGGGACTCAGCGTGCAGGAGGTCGTCGCCGATCCCGGGCTCCGCCGCCTCCTCGCCCGCTCGATTCAGGAGACGGTGCGCACCGGCGCCGCGGCGGGCATCCGGTTCGGCCGGATGAGCGGCCTCAGCGCCCCGCTGCTGCGCGTCGTCGCGTCCGTGCCCGCTGGTGCGGCGGAGCTGCTCCCCCGGCTGATGGCACGCCGGATGGGCTCCGTCCCCAACCCGGGCTCGACGCTTCAGAGCATCCGCCGCGGCCAGCGCACGGAGATCGACTACCTGAACGGTGCGGTCGCGGCCGAGGCCGCGCGGCTCGGCCGCACCGCGCCGGTGAACGCCGCACTCACCGAGCTCGTGCACGAGGTGGAGTCGGCGGGCCGCTTCCTCCCGCCCGCCGAGGTCCTCCGCCGCGTCCCCTGACCCGCGTCCCCTGACCCGCGTCCCCTGACCCGCGGCGCCGGCCGCGCGCTTGCAACCGAACGGACGTTCTGCAACGGCACGCGGTTGCAGCATGTCCGTTCGGTCGCAGCGGCGGCGGTGCGGGCGCCGGGAGCGGTGGCGTCAGCCGGGGAGGGTGTCGAGGATCGCGAAGAGGTCGTCGAAGCCGAGGTCGGCCCCGCGGCGGCACTCGCGCTCGTACTCCTCGGCCGTCATCCCGGCCGCGACACGGTCGCGGTGGCCACGCGCCTCCTCCCCCTCGGCGGTGACGGGGTTGTAGCCGTAGCGGACGCCGAGCCGGTCGACCGCGCCGAAGATGCGGGCGCCGTCGCGGTGCCGGCCGATCAGGGCGCACACGCCCGCCGCCTGGTGGAAGCCCGCGAGCATCGAGGCGCCGTCCTGGGCATCGGCGGCGAGGCCGATCGAGCGCCGCAGCTCCGCAACGGCATCCTCGGCCCTGCCCCGGTCGGTGAGCACCTTCGCGGCGACGTAGCTGGCGGAGGCGGCCATCCACCAGTAGCCGAGGCGCAGCGACAGCTCGTAGGAGGCGTAGAGGCTCGCGAGGGCCTCCTCCCCCTCGCCGAGGGCGCGGAGCATCTGGCCCTGACACATGAGGAACTCGGCCTTCGCCCAGTCCTCCGCCCGGTCGGCGTAGGCCTTCGCCTCCGCCATCGAGGCCCTGGCGGCCTCCGGCTCGCCGAAGATGGACCGCGCGTAGGCGGTGCGCGCGAGCGCCACCGCGGGCACGGTGCTGTCCCCCGCGGCGACGCCGCGTTCGAACGCGCGCTCGAGCAGCTCGAAGGTGCGCTGCGCGTCCCCGGTCTGATAGGTCAGCACCATCAGGCCGATCGCGGTCTCCGCCTCGAGCAGCGGCGGCAGCCGCCCTGGCACGTCGAGGGCGCGATCGATGCTGCGCATGCCGTCGAAGAGCAGCCCGCGCGTGAAGAAGTGGTGCGCCTGGCTGCCGGCGATGGTCACGGCGGTCACCCGATCGCCCGCCGCGATCGAGTTCTCGAGCGCCAGCCGGAGGTCCGGCCGCAGCAGGTCGAAGGCGGCGTTCGCTTCGCGCGCCCTGCCCGTCCGGGTCAGCGGGCCGGTGCGGCGGGCGAAGTCGGCGAACCAGGCGCGGTGCCGCTCGAACCAGGCGTCCTCGCCGCCGTCGAGCGCGGACGCGACCCGGCGGACCGAGTCGAGCAGCCGGTGGCGCCGCTCCCCGTCGTCGCCCCGGCTGACGGCGACGAGCGACTTGTCGACGAGCCGCTGCAGCACGGCGGTGGGGTCGTCGTCGTCGATGTCGCAGATGCCGAGGACTGCGTCCTCGGTGAACGGACCGGCGAACCGCGACAGCTGGACGAGGAGGTCGCGCTGCGTCGCCGTGAGGAGGTCGATGCTCCAGCGCACCGCGTTCTCGACACTGTCGTGGCGGGCGGCGCCCGTGCCGCGCTCTCCTCCGCCGGCGCCCTGACGCACGGCCTCGAGGAGCTCCGCCCCGCTCAGCACGTCGAGCCGGGCGGCGGTGAGCTCGAGAGCGAGAGGGATGGCCTCGACGGATGCGCAGATGCGCGCGAGAAGCTCGTCGGCCTCGCGGAGGTCCCCGCCTCGGGCGTCGGCGGCCCGCTCCACGAAGAGGGCGAGAGCGTCGTGGTCGTTCAGGGGCGCGACGGTCACGACGTGCTCGCCGGGCAGACGGAGCGGCTCACGGCTCGTGACGAGCACCGTGACGTCCCTGCTTCGGGCGAGCATGCCCGCCGCCACGGCGGCCGCCGCCCCGACCACGTGCTCGGCGTTGTCGAGGACGACGAGGGTGGGCCGGTCGACGAGGCGCGCCGTGAGCGAGTCGAGCGTGTGACCGACCGCGCCGATCGTGTCGGCCACGACGGGCAGCACCCGCTCGGGTGCGGCGGCGGCGACGAGGTCGACGAACCACTGCTCGTCATCGCCCGTCCACGCCCTGGCCGCCTCGAGGGCGAGGCGCGTCTTGCCGACGCCGCCCGGCCCCACGAGCGTGATCAGCCGGTGCCCGGCCCTGCGGGCGGCGGACACGGCGGCGAGGTCGTCCGGGCGGCCGACGAAGCGGGTGACCGGATTCGGCAGCCCGGCCCGCGAGGTGGTGCGCGCCGCTCGCCCGCCGGCGGCGTCCGGTGCTCCCGCCAGCGGGTCGTGGAGAGCGGGTTGGGGCGGGGCACCGGCGTCCATGGCACGAGACTACGAAGGCCGATCGCCCGCGGGCGAGCATCGTCCCGCGCTGTTGCGCGCGTGCAACCTCGCCCGCTGGGACGGCCGGTCTCAGCAGCTGTCGGCGAAGGTGCGGCGCGGGTGCTCGGGATCGGTGTTGTCGACGTTCGCGATCGCCTTGACGCGGGGCTGCACCCGGTCGAGGTAGAGCTCCTCGGCCTGGGCGCGAATCGACGACGGGTCGAGGCCTGCTCGGGCGAACGCCTCGTCGGCGGGGACGAAGAGGACGACCGTGGAGCTCCAGGAGCCGATCAGCTCAGGGCGGAGGAGGAATACGCCGTCGACGATGAGCACCGCGTCGCCCTCGAGCGTCCGAGGATCGCCGCCCGGCACGAGGGCGAAGGGCTTCTCGCGGCGGAAGGGGCGCGCCAGCTGGTCCTTGAACGCGTCGTAGTCATGGGCCTCGGCGTAGAAGCGGGGAACCGCGGCGTCGCCCTGCGGCAGGGCGGCCGGGAAGTCGGCGATGGATGCGCGCACGACCTGGGTGCCCCTGCGCCGGAAGGCGTCGGCGAGGTCGTCGGCGAAGGGGCCGGTGCCCGAGCCGGTGAGGCCGTCGACCGCCACCGTGACCCGGCCGCGGGGATAGTTGTGCTGGATCTCGCCGACCAGCTCGTCGAGGATGTCCGCCTTCGCGGGAGCCCATCGCGCCATGCCGTCAGCCTAGGCTCGCCGGACGGCCGGGAGCCGGGCGCCCGCCTAGAGTGTGCGGGTGACCGTTCCGGGAGAGCTCGCGCCCCCGATCCGGGACTGGTTCGCGCGCGCCGGCCGCGACCTGCCCTGGCGGCGGCCGGGCTTCTCCGCCTGGGGCACGCTCGTCAGCGAGTTCATGCTCCAGCAGACGCCCGTGGTGCGGGTCGTCCCCCGCCTGCTCGAGTGGCTGGAGCGGTGGCCGACCCCCGCCGACCTCGCGTCCGCGCCGCCCGGGGAGGCGGTGCGCGCCTGGGGTCGCCTCGGCTATCCGCGCCGGGCCCTCGCGCTGCACGCGTGCGCGACGGCCATCGCGGAGCGGCACGGGAACCGGGTGCCCGAGTCGGTCGACGACCTCCTCGCGCTGCCCGGCGTCGGCCCGTACACGGCCCGCGCGGTCGCGGCCTTCGCGTACGGGCATCGCCACCCGGTGGTCGACACGAACGTCCGCCGGGTGCTGGCGCGCACGGTGCTCGGCCAGGCGGAGCCGGGGCCGCCGTCGACCACGCGCGACCTCGCGCTCATGGCGGAGCACCTGCCGCTTCCCCGCGCGGAGGCGAGGGCGTTCAACGCGGGCGTCATGGAGCTCGGCGCGATCGTGTGCACCGCGCGGACGCCGCGCTGCGACGAGTGCCCGGTGGCGCACCTCTGCGCGTGGCGAGCCGCCGGCTACCCGGAGTACGAGGGACCGCGGAAGGCCGCGCAGAAGCGGTACGAGGGCTCGGACCGGCAGGCCCGCGGACGCATCCTCGCCCTCCTCCGGAACGCGACGGTGCCGGTGGACGAGGAGCTGCTCCTCGCCGAGGCGGACGACGCCGCACAGGCGCGACGGGCGCTCGAGGCCCTGCTGCGCGACGGGCTCGCCGAGCGCACGCCCGCCGGAGTCGTCCTCCCGGCCGGCTGAGCCCGCCGACCAGCGTCGGCGCCCCCATCCGCGCGCCCCCCGATGTGGGTCTGCCGGCCGGCGGAGCCAGCGGCGAGCATGGGAGTGAGCCGCCGGCGACACGCCACCCGGTCGCCGGCGCTCCTCACAACGGCCGCGCCGTCTCTTCTCGAGCCGCCGCCGCGGGTTCAGCGTTGGAGCGCTGCCGCTGCCGCCGCGAGGATCGCCACCCGGCCCTCGCGGCGGTCAGCGGCGGCCCGGACCTCTCGAGCCCCGCGGGCGCGGATCAGCGCTCGTCGTCCTCGAGGTCGCGCGGCTTCACGTACGGGTCCTCGTCGCCGGCGTACTGCGCGTTCTGGGCGAGCGCGCGCGACGCCTCGTCCCGCTGCCGGGCCTCCTGCAGGAGGGACTCGATCTGTGCCGCGTTCTCCGGCACGGCGTCCGGGACGAACTCGAGGCTCGGCGTGAGCCGGGCGGTGAGGTTGCGGCCCACCTCGGTGCGCAGCATGCCCGTCGCCGCCTTCAGGGCGGCGGCGCTGTCCGCGCGCTCCTCATCCGTCCCGTAGACGGTGTAGAAGACGGAGGCGTGCTGCAGGTCACCGGTGAGCCGCACGTCGGTGATCGTCACGAAGCCGAGACGCGGGTCGCGGATGCCGCGCTCCAGCCGGCGCGCGACGATCTCCTTGATCCGGTCCGCCATCTTCGCGGCGCGGGTTCCGTCAGCCATGTGTCTCTCCTTCACCACCGGTGACCGGCGTTAACCGGCTGTTCCGGCACAGGGTTGCCGTTATGGCACCCTGCGCCGGAACAGCGCGTGCGAGCAAGGGGGTTGTGACGCCCTCCTACGCGCGGATCTTTTCCTTCATCTCGATCGTCTCGATCTCGTCGCCGACCTGGATGTCGTTGAACTTGCCGAGGCCGATGCCCGCCTCGAAGTCCGTGCGGACCTCGGTGACGTCGTCCTTGAAGCGGCGCAGCGACTCGATGGAGAGGTTGTCCCCCACCACGACGCCGTTGCGGATGACGCGCGCCTTCGCGTTGCGCGTGATCGTGCCCGACCGGACGATGACACCGGCGATGTTGCCGAACTTCGACGAGCGGAAGACCTCGCGGATCTCCGCGACACCCGACTGGACCTCCTCGAACTCGGGCTTGAGCATGCCCTTGAGCGAGTTCTCGATGTCCTCGAGCGCCGAGTAGATGACCGAGTAGAACCGGATGTCCACACCCTCGCGGGCGGCACGCTCACGGGCCTTCGGGTCAGGGCGCACGTTGAAGCCGACGATGATCGCGTTGTCGACGGTCGCGAGGTTGACGTCGCTCTCCGTGACAGCACCGACACCGCGGTGGATGATGCGCAGCTGGACCGACTCGTCCACGTCGATCTTGAGCAGCGCCTCCTCGAGCGCCTCGACGGCACCGGAGACGTCACCCTTGATGATGAGGTTGAGCGAGTCGACCTTGCCCTCTTCGAGAGCACGCGTGAAGTCCTCGAGCGAGATGCGCTTGCGGGCCTTCGCCAGCTGGGCGTTCCGCTGGACGGCCTCGCGCTTCTCGGCGATCTGGCGCGCGGTGCGGTCCTCCTCGGTGACGAGGAAGGTGTCGCCGGCACGCGGGACCGTGGAGAGACCCTGCACCTGGACGGGACGCGAAGGCCACGCCTCGGTGACCGTCTCGCCGTTCTCGTCCATCATCGCCCGCACGCGGCCGTAGGCCGTGCCCGCGACGATCGCGTCGCCGACGCGCAGCGTGCCGGACTGGATGAGCACGGTCGCGACGGCGCCGCGGCCCTTGTCAAGCTTCGCCTCGATGGCGACACCGCGCGCGTCCTTGTTCGGGTTCGCGCTGAGGTCGAGCCCCGCATCCGCGGTGAGCAGCACGGCGTCGAGGAGGTCCTCGATGCCGGTGCCGGCGAGCGCGGACACGTCGATGAACATCGTGTCGCCGCCGTACTCCTCCGCGACGAGGCCGAACTCGGTGAGCTGCTGGCGCACCTTGGCGGGGTTGGCCCCCTCCTTGTCCACCTTGTTCACCGCGACCACGATCGGCACGTTCGCCGCCTGGGCGTGGTTCAGGGCCTCCACCGTCTGCGGCATGATGCCGTCATCGGCCGCGACCACGAGGATCGCGAGGTCCGTCACCTGCGCACCACGGGCACGCATGGCGGTGAACGCCTCGTGACCCGGGGTGTCGATGAACGTGATGGCGCGCTCGATGCCCTCGTGCTCGGTCCACACCTGGTAGGCGCCGATGTGCTGCGTGATGCCGCCGGCCTCGCCCGCGAGGACGTTGGTCTTGCGGATCGCGTCGAGCAGTCGCGTCTTTCCGTGGTCGACGTGGCCCATGACGGTGACGACCGGCGGGCGGATCTCGAGATCCTCCGCCGTCTCGTCCTCGAGCTCCTGGTCGAGGTCGATGTCGAAGCCCTCGAGGAGCTCCTTGTCCTCGTCCTCGGGCGAGACCATCTGGATCTTGTACCCGAGCTCGTCGCCGAGGACCTCGAAGGTCGCCTCGTCGAGCGACTCGGTCGCGGTCGCCATCTCACCGAGGTGGAACAGCACCGTGACCAGGTTGCCCGGGCTCGCGTCGATCTTGTCCGCGAAGTCCGTGATGGACGCGCCGCGGCGCAGTCGGATGACCGTGTTGCCGTCGCCGCGGGGAACGCTCACGCCGCCGAGCGACGGGGCCTCCCGCATCTCGAACTCTTGGCGCTTCGTCCGCTTCGACTTGCGGGCCTTGCTCTTGCCGCCACCGCGACCGAAGGCACCCGCGGTGCCGCCGCCGGGGCCACGACCGCGACCGCCGCCGCCGGCCGGGCGGGGACCGCCGAAGCCGGTGCCGGGGGCGCCGCCGGGACGCTGGAAGCCGCCGCCAGCGCCCGCCGGACGGCCGGGGCCGCCGGGACGCTGGAAGCCGCCGCCGGGACGTGCGCCCGGAGCACCGGGACGCGCACCCTGGCCGGGAGCACCCGGACGCGGGGCGCCGGGGCGGGGAGCGCCGGGACGGGGAGCGGCCGGACGCGGGATGTTGCCCGCGGGACCGCGGCCCATGCCCTGCTGGCTCGCGAAGGGGTTGTTGCCGGGACGCGGGGCGCCCGGACGGGCCATGCCCTGGCTGCTCGCGTACGGGTTGTTGCCCGGACGGGGCGAGCCGGGACGCGGGACCGGGCGCGGGATGGCGCTGCCGGGATTGGGCGTCTGAGCCGCCGGACGCTCCGCCTCGGCGGGGCGCGGCGTGTCGCCGCCGGGACGCGGGGCGCGGGGGGCGTCCGTGCGCGGCGCCGGGGTGCGCGGGGTGTCGGTGCGCGGGGTCTCCGTGCGGGGAGTCTCGGTGCGCGGGGTCTCGCTGCGCGGGGCCTCGGCGCGGGGCGCCTCGGACCGCGGTGCGGCGGGCGCGCCGGGGCGCGGGCCGGACGAGCGAGGGGTCTCCGCGGCGGGGCGCGGGGCGGGCGCGGCGGCGGCCGGCGTGGGCGCCGCCTTCGCAGGAGCGGCCGGGGAGGCGGGCTTGGCGCCGCCGGTGATCCCCTCAGCCGCGAGTGCCGCCCTCAGCTTGCGGGCGACGGGGGGCTCGATGCTGGACGACGGTCCCTTGACGAACTCGCCCATCTCCTTGAGCTTCGCGAGTGCGACCTTGGTGTCGATCCCGAGGTCACTGGCGACCTCGTGCACGCGTGGTTTCGCTGGCACATTTCTCCTGTCTGGGATCCACCCGGACAGGGTGGACCATTAGTGGTGAGGGGAACTCATTTCGAGTCGCTCATCAGTTGTCCATAAGCCGTTCAGCCTGTTCTCTCGGTCGATCCCGCTCTCGGCGCAGAGGCGCCCAGCGTCGAAGACGACGCCGAAAGAGGGGAACCGGACAAGTCTAACCGCAACCGGGAGCCGCGCGACCGACGGGAGCGCCGATCCGGGAACCCGGTGCTTCTCGAACAACGGGAACCGGGGCGTCCCTATTCCCCCAGCCACTCTCCCCCAACAGGCAGAGATCCCCTCAACAGGCAGAATCGGCCGGATCCTGCCTGTTGGAGGCGGAAGTGCCTGTTGAACGACAGAAGCGGGGCCGAGGAAGCGGAGGACCGGGCAGCCAGGTCAGGTGTGGCCAAAGCGGGGAGGTCAGGGCAGGCGGAGGAGGGCGCCCTCGGAGCGGCAGGTGGCCGCCGCGATGCCCATCGCCCGGGTGAGCGCCTGCTGCCAGAACGCGATGTCGCGCGCGTCGGTGGAGAGCAGCGAGTCGGTGACCGACGCGGTGGTGGCGTCCCCGGCGCCCATCGTGTCGATGATCGGGCCGGGCAGCGGGACGATCGACTCGTGCACCCGGATGCCGTCCTGGGTGGCGATCCCGGCACCGTGCCGGCCCGCGGTGCCGAGCACGGCGCGGGCGCCGAGGCCGAGGAGCTGCTCCTCGGCGTCGCGCAGGCCGGAGCCGTAGAGGAGCCGGGCGTCCTCGTCGCCGATCTTCACGAGGGCGGCACTGGAGCTCGCCCGGTTCGCGTTGGCGCCGAAGCGGTCGAGGTCGTGGATCAGGCCGGGGCGCGGGTTGGCGTCGAGCACGAGGCGCCGCTCCGGCTCCTCGACCGCCTCGGCCAGCGCGTCGGCCTGGAACTGGTCGTCGAACGGGAAGCAGCTCGCCACGACGAGGTCCGCGTCCGCGAGGGCGGCGCGCTGCTGCCGGTCGAAGGCGATGCGGCGGTTGAGGGCGGCGTCGTTGAACTCGTAGCGCGGCTCCCCCGCGGTGCGGTCCGACACGGCGCGCGACGAGCCGTTCGGGGCCCGCGTGGCGATCAGCGCGACGCCGTGCTCGTCGAGGAACCGGCGGATGCTCGCGCCGTCCTCGTCGTCGCCCACCATCGCGAGCAGGGTCGGCCGGTGGCCAAGCACGGCGAGGCCGACGGCGACGTTGAGGGCCGCCCCGCCGACGAAGTCCCGCGACCCGCTCTCGTCCCGGATCTCGTCGATGAGCGCGTCCCCGACGACCACCACCGTCTGTGCCATAGCCGTCCTCCCGCGAGTTCCTGATCCTTCACGCTAGCGGCCGGATCCGGTGGTTGAGGAGCCCGCCGAAGGCGGACTCGCGGATCACAGGACCCAGCCACGGTGGTGGCCGGGTCCCGAGGTCCGTTGCGTGGTTTCGAGACGCCGCCTTCGGCGGCTCCTCAACCACCGGGAGGGGCACTCCCCGCCTCACTCGCTCCGAAGGAGCGGTGAGGCGAGGGGCATCGCCGAGGCGAGTTTTGCGGGCCACGCTTGGCCCGCAACTGTCTGAGCAGCGGTGATGCCCCTCGCCTCAGCGCGTCACATCAGCGACAGCTCTACTTCGTCGAGAACGCCGCGTCGAACGCCGCAGCAGGAGCGTCGAACGAGAACCGACGCACGAACTCGAGCGCCTCAGGGGCACCGACGAGACGGTCCATGCCGGCGTCCTCCCACTCCACGGAGAGCGGGCCCTGGTAGTCGATGGCGTTGAGCATCCGGAACGCGTCCTCCCACGGCACGTCGCCGTGGCCGGTGGAGATGAAGTCCCAGCCGCGGCGGGGGTCGGCCCAGGCGAGGTGGGAGGACAGGCGCCCGTTGCGGCCGTTGTGCAGGCGCTTCTTCGTGTCCTTGCAGTGCACGTGGTAGATCCGGTCCTTGAAGTCCCAGAGGAAGGCAACCGGGTCGAGGTCCTGCCACACCATGTGGCTGGGATCCCAGTTGAGGCCGAACGCCTCGCGGTGGCCGATCGCCTCGAGCGCGCGCACGGTCGTCCAGTAGTCGTAGGCGATCTCGGACGGGTGCACCTCGTGCGCGAAGCGGACGCCGACCTCGTCGAACACGTCGAGGATCGGGTTCCAGCGGTCGGCGAAGTCCTGGTAGCCGGCGTTCACCATCTCCTGGGAGGCCGGCGGGAACATGGCCACGTACTTCCAGATCGACGACCCGGTGAACCCGGTGACGGTCTTCACGCCGAGCTTCGCGGCGAGGCGGGCCGTGTTCTTCAGCTCCTCGGCGGCCCGCCGGCGGACGCCCTCCGGGTCGCCGTCGCCCCAGACCACGTCCGGCAGGATGTCGCGGTGCCGCTGGTCGATCGGGTCGTCGCAGACGGCCTGACCCTTCAGGTGGTTCGAGATCGTGAACACCTTGAGGTTGTTGCGCTCGAGGACGTCGAGCTTGCCCTGGACGTAGGCCTCGTCGTCCCAGCGCCACGGGTCGAGGTGGTCGCCCCAGCAGGCGATCTCGAGGCCGTCGTAGCCCCACTCGCCGGCCAGCCGCGCCACCTCCTCGAAGGGCAGGTCGGCCCACTGGCCGGTGAAGAGCGTGATCGGTCGTGCCATGTGCGGTTCTCCTTCGTCGCGTCGTCGCTGCGGGTGCTGGGGATCAGGCGATCGGGGTCCAGGCGCTGCCGGAGCCGGCGCTGCGGTCGACGGCGTCGAGCACCTGCTGGATCTGCAGGCCGTCGGCGAAGGACGGAGTGGGCTGCTCCCCCGCGGCGATCGCCTCGACGAGGTCCTTCGCCTGGTGGGAGAAGCCGTGCTCGTAGCCGATCATGTGGCCGGTCGGCCACCAGTTCGCCATGTAGGGGTGCTCCGGCTCGGTGACGAGCACGCGCGTGAAGCCCTGGCGGTCGGCGGGCGCGGTGCGGTCGTAGACCTGCAGCACGTTCATGTCCTCGAGGTCGAAGCTGAGAGCGCCGTCGGAGCCGGCGACCTCGATGCGGAACGCGTTCTTCCGGCCGGTGCTGAAGCGCGTCGCCTCGAACGAGCCGACCGCGCCGCCGTCGAAGCGGCCGGTGAAGAGGGCGAGGTCGTCCACCGTGACCTCGCCGCGCTCCTCCGAGGCGGTGCCGGAGAGGCCCGAGCTCTCGGCGAGCAGCGGGCGCTCCTTCACGAACGTCTCGAGCATCCCGGAGACGGTGGTGAGCCGCTGCCCGGTGATGTACTGGGCGAGGTCGATGGCGTGCGCGCCGATGTCGCCGAGGGCGCCGGAGCCCGCGAGCTCCTTCTTCATGCGCCAGGTGAGCGGGGCGTCGGCGTCGACGAGCCAGTCCTGCAGGTAGTTCGCCCGCACCTGGCGGATCTCGCCGAGGGCGCCGGACGCGACGAGGTCGCGTGCGAACGTGGCCGCGGGCACGCGGCGGTAGGTGAAGCCGACCATGGCGTAGACGCCGCGCTCGGCGGCCCGCGCCGCGGCGTCCGCCATCTGCCGCGCCTCCTCCACGGTGTTGGCGAGCGGCTTCTCGCACAGGACGTGCTTGCCGGCCTCGAGCGCGGCGATGGCGATCTCGGCGTGCGTGTCACCGGGGGTGACGATGTCGACGATGTCGATGTCGTCGCGCTCGAGCAGCGACCGCCAGTCGGTGGAGGTCTCGCTCCAGCCCCACTTGGCCGCCGCGGCCTCGGTGCGGCCGGCGTCGCGGCCGACGAGGACGGCCATCTCCACGTCGCTCGGCAGGTCGAAGAACTTCGGAGCGACGCGCCAGCCCTGGGAATGGGCGGCGCCCATGAAGCCGATACCGATCATTCCCACACGGAGAGCGGGCATCTGTTCCTCTTTCGTCGTTGAAGCGCTCCGAGCGAGCGCAGGGCTTTTGTTCGATGTTGCCGCATTTCGCGGCGGGCGTGGGACCGATTTCAGGAGCGCATGTCGACGACCGTCTTGATGGACTCGTGTCCGGCGGGGTCGGCGAACAGCGCGGGCAGGTCGCGGAGGGGGATCGTCCGGTCCGCGAGCTCGGAGGGGCGGACGAAGCCGAGGGCGCTCAGCCGCTGCGCGCGGTCGATCCAGCGCAGCACGTCCTCCCGGCTGCGGTGGTGGAGACTCAGCACCTTGAGCGCGCGGTAGTTCCAGCTCTCCATGTCGACGGTGCGCTTGCCGCCCGAGGACTGGTGGTAGCCCATGATGCCGAGCGTGCCGGCGATCCGCACGAGGTCGGACGCGAGCTGCAGCCCTGAGGCGGCGCCCGTGGCCTCGACCACGACGGAGCAGCCCTGCCGGAGGTCGTCGGGCACCTCGTCGGGATGCAGCACCCGGTCGGCTCCCCACGCGGCGGCGAGGTCGCGGGCGTGCTCGCGCGGCTCGATCACGGTGACGCGGTGGCCGTTCGCGACGAGGAGCCGCAGCGCCATCAGGCCCATGAAGCCGCTGCCGACGAGCACGATCTCGCGCTCGTGGGCGAGGTCGAGCATCTCGATGCCGCCGATCACGCAGGCGAGCGGCTCGGCGAGCGCCGCGTCGACGAGGGAGCAGTCGGCATGCACGGGCACGATGCGCTCAGCGGGCACGATCAGCTCGGTCGCGTAGCCGTCCTCGACGTAGGCGACGACGCGCGTGCCCACGGTGAGGCCGGGAGCGGCGCTCTCGACGACGACGCCGGACACCTCGTGGCCGAGCCGGGCGGGGAAGGGCCCGCGGCCGCCCGCCACCCGGGCGGTGTCGGAGTGGCAGACGCCGACGTAGGCGACCTCGACGCGGACGGAGCCGGTCGGCAGGGCGGGCGCGCCGTCCTCGGCCACCTCGACCGTCTGCGGCGCGGTCTCGAGCAGGTACTTCATGCGGTGCTCCCGGTGCGTCCGGCCGCGAACGACTCGCGGTCGGGATTCGTGACGGTCGGCACGGTGCGGGCTCGGCCGGGCTGCGCCGCCCAGCGGACCCCGTTCGCGAGCACCTTGCGGACCGTCGGGTGGTGGTAGACGGGGTACTCCTGGTCGCCCGGGCTGAAGTAGAAGATCCGCCCGTGCCCGCGGGTGAAGGTGACACCGGAGCGGAACACCTCGCCGCCCTCGAACGAGCTGATGAAGACCAGGTCGTCGGGGGTCGGGATGTCGAACAGCTCGCCGTACATCTCCTGCCGCGGGATGACGATGGGGCTCTCGATGCCCTCCGCGATCGGATGTCCGGGGGCGACCGTCCAGACGAGCTCGCGGCCGCCGTCGTTGCGCCAGGCGAGGGAGCACGTGGTGCCCATCAGCGAGACGAAGATCTTCGAGAAGTGGCCGGAGTGGAGGACGAGCAGCCCCATGCCGCCGAGGACGTGCCGCTTGACCCGCTCGACCACCTCGTCGGCGACCTGATCGTGCGCGGCGTGACCCCACCAGAGCAGCACGTCGGTGCCGGCGAGCACCTCCTCGGTCAGCCCGTGCTCGGGATCGGCGAGCACCGCGGTGCGGATGCGGGCGTCCGGAAGGTGCTCGGCGAGCCCGGCGGCGATGGCGCCGTGGATGCCGTCCGGGTAGTCCTCACCGATCGAGGGCGGCGAGTTGCGGGCCTCGTGCACGCCCTCGTTCCAGACGGTGATGCTCAGCTCGGTGTTCGGCACGGTCTCGTTCTCCTCGGGTTCGGGGCGCGGGCAATGGACGGGAGAGGGTCGTCCCCTGCTTCAGTCGCTCTGCAGTCCAGCCTGGTCCACCGCGCCGTGCGGCAGGAGCAGGATCTTGCCGCAGACGCCCCGGTCCTGGATGTCCATGGCGTCCGCGACCTGCTCGAGCGGCAGCACGTGGGTGATCATCAGGTCGATGAGGTCCCCGGCCTTGCGGACGGTGCGCCACATCTCCTCGGCGAGGGTGAGGCTGTTCCAGTGCCACACGCCGAAGATGTCGAGGCCCTGCGGCACGAGAGGCGGGAAGGTCACGTCCCCGGCCCAGGCGACGACGCTGAGCCTGCCGCGCGACCGGATCGACAGCGCGAGCGACTTCGCCCCGTTCGGCGCGCCGCTCGTCTCGATGCCGGCGTCGGCGCCGCGCCCCGTGAGCTCGCGGACGAGGGCGGGCACGTCCTCCTCGAGCGGGTTGAAGACGCGCTCGGCGCCGAGCCTGCGCGCGAGCTCGGCCCGGTACGGGTGGGTCTCGATCGCGAAGACGCGGGCACCGCGCGTCACCCCCTGCACGACGGCGCCGAGCCCGACGGGACCGCAGCCCGACACGAGGAGGACGTCGAGCGCGTCGACGCCCATCCGCTCGAGCGCGCCGAACGTGGGGCCGAAGCCGCAGCACGCCATGGCGCCGTGCTCGAGCGAGATGTCGTCGGGGATCCGGATCACGAGCCAGTCCGGCTTCAGCAGGTACTGGGAGTAGGTGGCCGTCCCGTACTCCTGCCCGGTCTCCGCGAGCACGTCCCGCTGGTCCGGGCAGTGCATGTAGTCGCCCGAGGTGCAGAGGTAGCACTCGCCGCAGCCGTGGTGCGGCATGACGGCCACGCGGTCGCCCACGGCGAACCTCCGTGACTCCCCCGCGTCGACGATGACACCGACCGCCTCGTGACCGAGCGAGCGGTCCTCGATGCCGTTCTGGCGCTTCTTGAACTCGGTGCACATCGGGGCGACGAGCACCTTCACGACGACGAGGTCGCCGCTCGCCTTCGGCACGGGCCGCTCGACGACCTCGACGACCCCCTTGCCGGTGATCTCGGCGGCGATCACGAGGCGAGGCTCGGCTGGGTCGACGCGAGGAGCTCGACGAGGCGGGCGCGACTGCGGACGACCTCGGGGAACGGGTCGTAGTGCTCGGGCTCGTGCTCGACGCTGATCGGGCCGGTGTAGCCGATCTCGCGGAGCGCGCGCACGCAGTCCTCGATGGGCACGATGCCGTCGCCGTACGCGCACGTGTCGTGGGCGCCGGCGGCGCGGACGTCCTTCAGATGCACGTAGAAGACGCGGTCACCGAGCTCGCGGATCGCCTGCGCGGCGTCGAAGCCCTGGGTGCCGAACCAGCCGGTGTCGACGGTGGCGCCGATCACGTCTGCGCCGTCGTCGCCGATCTCCTCGAGCAGCTCGGCGGCGGAGCGCTGCGGGTGGTTCTCGAGTCCGAGGACGTTGCCGTACTCCTGCAGGATCGAGACCACGGCTGCGCGGTCCGACTTCAGCAGCGCGGTCTGCCCGCCGAGGATGCGCGTGCCGAGCGCCTTCGCGACCTCGTTCGCGGCCCGGAACTGCTCCGGGGTGTCACCGTAGTAGCTGCCGTAGCTCGCGACCGTGACCCCGTGCCGCTGCAGCACGCGCTGCGCGGCCGCGAGATGCTCCTCGGTCGCCCACTCGTAGCTCAGCTGCGGGTGCCACACGTCGACCGTGTCGAAGCCCGCGTCCACCGCGCTCGCGACGAACGCGTCGAAGCGCTCCTCGAAGGTCTCGAGAGGCCGGTACCACTCGTTGGCGGCCGTGTCGCCCTGGTTCCAGCCCTTCGTCATGTTCCAGTCCAGCTGCTGGGCGACCAGGTTGGCGCCCATGAACGAGATCGCGTTCACTGTGGCGGCGGCGTCGGGGACGGTCATGCTGCTCCTCGCTTCGTTGCTCAGGATGGGGAGGGCCGGTCGTTCCGCGCCTTCCGGAAAAGTATATGCCCGCATACCTTTCGCGCACAGCGCCCCCGCCGGGTCAGTCGGGGGCCGGCCGCAGCCGCGACAGGACGCGCTCGGTGTACAGCGCGAAGGAGCGCTCGAGGTCGAACGCGGGATTCAGCAGGAACTGGATCTCGAGCCCGTCGAGCGCCGCCAGCAGGTACTCCGCCTCGTGGGCGATGTCCGCCCGGCTGAGCGGGCGCAGGTGGCCCGCATCCACCGCCTCCTGGAACCACCCGCGCATGCTCGCGAGGGCGTCCCGGTAGCGGCGGGTCATGAACTCGTGCGCGGGATGCTGGGCCGACGTCGCCTCGGCGGCCATCGTCGTGTACAGCTGCAGGAGCCCGGGATGCGCGACGTGGTACCGCATCAGCTTCGCGAAGCCGTCGAGGTGCGCGTACGGCGCGGTTCCCTCCAGGACGATCTCGTTCGTCACCGCGCCCCAGTGCTCGAGGACGGCGATGAGCAGCTTCTCCTTGGTGCCGAACAGCTTGAGCACCGCGGCCGGCGTTCCGCCGACCCGGTCGGCGACCTGCTGCAGCGTGCCGCCGCGGAAGCCGTGCTCGCCGAACACCTCGGTGGCGGTGATGACCACCTGCCGGCGCCTCTCGATGCCCCGCCGGTAGGGACCGCGCAGCGCCGGCGCGCTCACCGCTCCCCCGGCCGGAGGATGCCGCCGGGGCTCCTCCTGCTCAGCCCGCCCTCCGGCCCCGAGCGGCCGCGAGGACGCGCACGTCGGCGGCGAAGGCCTCGAGGTCCGGCGCCGCCACCCCGTCGAGGACGAGCCCGTGCAGTCGGCGCCAGGCGGCGCGATGCGCGCTCTCGTACGCGGTGACGAGCAGCGTCTCGCCGTCGGGACCGCTCACGACCGCGCGTCCCGGCGCCGCCGTGTCGGGTGCCGGGACGGTGAGCTCGACCGCGTCGGCCGGCTTCACGATCCGGACCGCCGCCGATGCGGGGCGCGAGTCGGTGAGGATCACGCTCAGCATGCCGGAGGCTCCGCTCCCGAAGCTCGCGACCGCGTCCCAGCCGGTGCGGGCGTGCCGCACGAAGTCCAGCTCGGTGACGGGTCCCGTGGCGCGGCGGAGGAGCGCGAGCACATCGAGAGCGGCCTGGTCGAGGTCCGAGCCGACCGGCAGGTCGACACGAGCCTCGATCAGTGCTCGCTCGTCGGCGAGCAGGGCGAACGAGGGCGCGCTGCGCCCGACCGCAGGATTGGGGGCCCAGAGCGAGTCGAGGACGACGGGCACGGACCGCTCGCCGGCGAGCGCCGTCAGCTCCGTCACGTCCGCGGCGACCGGCTCTGTGACGAGCACGCCGCGCGCGCCGGAGCGGATCGCGTCTGCGGCCGCCCGGGGCCACCCCTCGATGCCGAGCACGCCGACCACGTCCGCGGCGTCGCCGGCGCGGCGGAGCGACTCGGGCAGGGTGACCACCGCCGCCAGGGTGTCCGCGTGCGGCGCGGGGGCCGTCCCCACGGTCAGCTGCCGGCTCATGCGTGCACCTCCGCCTGCTCCGCGGCCTCGCGGACGGTCGCGGTCGCGGTCTCGGCGATGCCGAGCGCGAACTCCAGGTCGTCGACGAGCACCTGCGTGTCGAGGGGCTCGGCCTCGCCCTTCACGAGAGCGGCGAGGTAGCGCCACTCCTCCTCGTAGCCGTTGGCGCGGTACGGGCCGTAGGTGCGGGTCTCGTTCGCAGAGCGGAACGTCGCCCAGCCGGAGCCGGCGTGCACGTAGGGCGGCGGGAAGTCGACGACGAGCGAGACGTCGTCGGCGATCGCCTCCACCCGCCACTCGGGCCGCCATGACTCGTTGTTGAGGCCGTGGACCTGCACATGCCTCTCGCCGATGCGGAGGTTCAGCAGGTAGCCGCCCGGCTCGAGGGTCCTCGCGGAGAGCAGCTCGACGTCGCGGAAGTCCGGGCAGAGTTGCCGGACGAGGGGGAGGTCGTGGATCGCGAGACCCATGATGCTGCCGAACATCATCCCGGCAGCCCGCTCGGCCGGGGTCAGCTCGGGCCAGCTCCGCTCGGGCCGGGAGTGGATCTCGGTGGCGAAGTCCTCGGACCGTGTATTGGGCGTCAGGACGATCGAATACCGGATCGTGTGGACCTTCTCCACGAGGTCGCCCCAGTTCAGGGTGGCCGCGATCCAGGCCGGGTCGAACGTGTGCATGGCCCCGACGACGATCGGCACGCCGGTCTCGGCGGACATGGCAGCGATCTCGCGCGCCTCCTCGTGGCTCACCGCGAGGGGCTTCTCGCAGAGCACGGCCTTCTTGCCGGCGCGGCAGGCGGCGATCACCTGCTCGGCGTGGAACTGGTTGGGACTGCAGACGAGCACCACCTGCACGTCCTCGTCCGCGATCACCTCGTCCGCGCTCGTCGTCCAGGCGCTGTCCGCGCGGCTGGCGACGGCCTGGGCGACGTCGGCATCGACGTCCATCACCCGGGCGACGTGGAAGGTCTCGGCGAAGCGGGCCAGCGTGGGCAGGTGGATCGCCTGCGTCACGGGGCCGCAGCCGAGGATCCCCACCCCGAAGGTCGGAAGGGTCATCTTGGGCTCCTTCTGCGGACGGCGCCCGGGAGCGCCGTCGGCGGAGCGTCGGCTGCGGGGGTCGTCCTGATCGGAAAACGGCGTGCCCCCGGCGGGAGGCACCCGACCCGGGAACGTCGCTGTGCCCCGTGCCGTCACCACTTCCCCGGCGACAGGAAAAGTATATAGACCTTTACCTTTCGCGCAACGGATGCCCGCGGACAGCACCGCGGCCCGGCGCCATCAGGGCAGGCCGGGCCGCGGGGGTCCATGCGAGAGCGGTGAGCCGATCAGCGGCTGCGCCCGCTCGGGAGTCAGTCCTCGTCGAGGATCGGCTGTGTCCTCCGGATTCAATCCTCGTCGAGGATTGAATCCGGTTGGATATCGATCTTGGCGCCGGTCAGCTTGGCCGCGAGGCGGGCGTTCTGGCCCTCCTTGCCGATCGCGAGCGACAGCTGGTAGTCGGGGACGAGCGCCCGGACAGCCTTGATGTTGGGGTCGAGCACGAACGCGCTCGACACCTTGGCGGGCGAGAGGGCGTTCGCGACGAAGGTCGGCAGGTCGTCCGAGTAGTCGACGATGTCGATCTTCTCGCCGGAGAGCTCGGCGCTGACCGCGCGGACGCGCTGGCCGAGCTCGCCGATGCAGGCGCCCTTCGCGTTGACGCCGGGCTCGGTGGCGCGCACCGCGATCTTCGACCGGTGGCCGGCCTCGCGGGCGAGGGACACGATCTCGACGACGCCGCTCGCGATCTCCGGCACCTCGAGGGCGAAGAGCTTGCGGACGAGCGACGGGTGGGTGCGGGAGACGGTGATGGAGGGGCCCTTGGCGCCCTTGGCGACGCTCGTCACGTAGACGCGGATGCGCTCGCCGTGCGGGTAGGTCTCCCCCGGCACCTGCTCCTCGGGCGGGAGGATCGCCTCGATCGTGCCGAGGTCGACGTGCACCATGCGGGGGTTCGGCCCCTGCTGGATGACGCCGGCGACGATGTCGCCCTCCTTGCCGCGGAACTCGCCGAGGATGCGCTCGTCGCCGATGTCGCGCAGGCGCTGGTTGATCACCTGCTTCGCGGCGAAGGCGGCGATGCGGCCGAAGTCGTGCGGGTCGTCCTCCGCCTCGCCGATCACCGCGCCCTCGTCGTCGAGCTCGGGGACGTGGACGGTGACGTGACCGGTCTTGCGGTCGATGTGCACGCGGGCGGGAGCCGGCTCGGTGCTGCCGTGCTTCGGCTCGGGCTTTCCCACGTGCTTCAGGTATGCGGTGAGGATCGCCTGCTCGATGATCCGCACCAGCTCCTCGAACGGGATCTCGCGCTCGCGCTCCATGAGGCGCAGCACGCTGAGGTCGATATCCACGGGCCGGACTCCACTATTCGCGATGTGACACCTCCCTGCGGGGAGGCTCCGTCTAAAGTACCCGATCCGCCCCGGCACCGTGCCCGGGGTTGCGGCGGGAGGGCCGCCCGCCCCATCTGCGCGGATCAGGAAACCCGGGCCGCGAGACGGCGTGTTCTCCTGAACGGCGTGCGAAACCGAGCGGATGTCCTGATCCGCGCGCGATGTCCTGATCCGCGCACATGGCGGGAGGGGGAGGCCCGGCCCGTTCGGCGGCGGCTCAGGCGCGCAGCTCGGCGAGGAGCGTCGCGGCGGCCTGCTCCACCGGAACCGGCGTGCGGGCGCCCGTGCGGCGGTCCCACAGCTCGACGATCCCGTCCGCGAGGCCCTTGCCGACGATGAGGATGGTCGGCACGCCGAGCAGCTCCGCGTCGCCGAACTTCACGCCGGGCGACACCTTCGGGCGGTCGTCGTAGAGCACCTCGACGCCGCTCGCCTCGAGCTCGGCCGAGATCGCCTCGGCAGCCGTGTAGACCGCCTCGTCCTTGCCGGTCGCGACGATGTGCACGTCGTAGGGCGCGATCTCGCGGGGCCAGACGAGCCCGCGCTCGTCCGAGTTCGCTTCGGCGACGAGGGCCAGGTTGCGCGTGACGCCGATGCCGTACGAGCCCATCGTCACCGTGACGAGCTTGCCGTTCGGGTCGAGCACCTGCAGCCCGAGCGCCTCCGCGTACTTGCGGCCGAGCTGGAAGACGTGGCCGATCTCGGTGCCGCGATCGAGCGCGACCGGGCCGGAGCCGTCGGGCGCCGGGTCGCCTGCGCGCACCTCGGCCACCTCGACGAAGCCGTCGGCGGTGAAGTCGCGGCCCGCGACGAGGCTCAGGACGTGCTTCTCGTGCTCGTTGGCACCCGTGATCCAGGCCGTGCCGTCGACGACGCGCGGGTCGAGGAGGTAGCGGATGCCCGTGGCCGACTCGAGGCCGAGCACGGGTCCGCGGGGCGACCAGGGGCCGATGTAGCCCTTCACCAGGGCGGTGGTGCGGTCGAAGTCGCCCTCGGACGCGGCCTCCACCTCGGCGGGCTGGAAGGCCACCTCGGCCCGCTTCAGGTCGACGTCGCGGTCGCCGGGGAGGCCGACGACGACGAGTTCGCGGGTGCCGTCGAGGTGCGTGAGCGCGAGCACGACGTTCTTGAGCGTGTCGGCCGCGGTCCAGGGCCGGTCGTCGCGCGGCTGCTCGGCGTTCGCGAGCGCGACCAGCGTCTCGATGGTCGGCGTGTTCGGCGAGTCGAAGATGCGCGCCTCCGGCCGGCCGTCGATCGGAAGCGCCTCGGGCGCGAGGGTCGTGAACGCCTCGACGTTGGCGGTGTAGCCGCCCGGCGAGCGGACGAAGGTGTCCTCGCCGATCGGGGTGGGGTGGAGGAACTCCTCGCTCTTGCTGCCGCCCATCGCGCCGGCGTCCGCGGCGACGATGACGTACTCGAGGCCGAGGCGGTTGAAGATCCGCTCGTACGCGTCGCGCTGCAGCTGGTAGCTCGCGTCGAGGCCCTCGTCCGTCCAGTCGAAGGAGTACGCGTCCTTCATCGTGAACTCGCGGCCGCGGAGCAGACCGGCCCGGGGGCGTGCCTCGTCGCGGTACTTGTCCTGCACCTGGAAGATCGTGAGCGGCAGGTCCTTGTACGAGGAGTAGAGGTCCTTCACGAGCAGCGTGAAGACCTCCTCGTGCGTCGGGGCGAGCAGGTAGTCGGCGCCCTTGCGGTCCTTGAGGCGGAAGATGCCGTCGCCGTACTCCTCCCACCGGCCGGTCGCCTCGTAGGGCTCGCGTGGCAGCAGCGCCGGGAACAGCACCTCCTGTGCCCCCGCGGCGGCCATCTCCTCGCGGATGACCCGCTCGACGTTCGCGCGCACCCGCAGGCCGAGCGGCAGCCAGGCGAAGACGCCGGGAGCCTGGCGGCGGATGTAGCCGGCGCGGACGAGGAGGCGGTGGCTCGTCACCTCCGCGTCGGCGGGGTCCTCGCGCAGGGTGCGGACGAACAGCTGGGACAGACGTGTTGGCACGGCGAACGAGTCTATCCGCGGGTCCCCCGTCCCCGGCCGCGCGGGTGCTGCGGATCGGTGCACCCCCGCACACCGTCGCGACCTGTCCGCGCGACCCGCGTCGGGGTCAGCGGATGCGGCCCCGCGCGGCGACGACCGCGAAGACGGCACAGCCGAGGGCGGGCACGATCAGCGGCGGCAGCTGCCACGTGAAGACCGCGAGCAGCGCCACGCCGAGGAGCGCCGCGCCCGCGGCGAACGGGTCGCGCCGCACGTCGGCGGGCAGCGTGCGCAGGGCCCGCCGCCAGCCGGCCTCCGGGGTCCAGGCATCGGCGGCGAGCAGGAGCGCGGCGGCGAGGACGGCGAGGCCGCCGGCACCGACCGCGCCGACGAGCGCGCCGCCCGGCAGGCGGCCGCCGACGGCGAGGAGCACGTCGAACGCGAGCAGCGCCGCGACCGCGACGGCGCCGAGGCCGACGACCGCTCCTCCGGCGACGGCGGCCCGGAAGTCGCGGGCGAAGGGCCGGAACCCGGACTCCTCGGCGCGCAGGTAGCTCCGCAGCGAGCGGGAGCCGGCCGCGAGCGCCGCCGGCAGGGTGACGACCGGCAGCGACGCGACCGCGACGAGGATGCCCGTCCAGAGCACCTCGGTGAACAGCGCGAACGCCCCCTGCGCGCCGGGCCAGCGCAGCCCGCTGCCGTCCCGCTGGGGGCGGGGTCGGCGGGCGCGGGCGGCGCGCATGGTCATCCCTTGAGGCCCTGCGTCGCCACGCCCTCGACCAGGAACCGCTGGAACACGATGAAGAACAGCAGCACCGGCAGCAGGGCGAGCACGGACACCGCGACCGTGGCCCCGTAGTCGGACGTGCCGGTCTGGTCGTTGAAGATGCGCAGCGCGAGCGGCAGTGGGTACTTGTCGGGCGAGTTCAGGTAGAGCAGCGGGGCGAGGAAGTCGTTCCAGCTCCAGATGAACGCGAAGATCGACGAGCTGATCAGAGCCGGCTTGATGAGCGGCAGCGTGATCGAGAGGAAGATCCGCGGGTGTCCGGCGCCGTCGATGCGGGCGGCCTCGTCGAGCTCGCGCGGCAGGTTGCGGATGAACTGCACCATGAGGAACACGAAGAAGGCCTCGGTGGCGAGGAACTTGCCGATCAGGATCGGCAGGAACGTGTCGATCATGCCGAGATTCCGGAAGAGCACGTACTGCGGGATGATCAGCACGTGGAACGGCAGCAGGAGCGTGCCGATCATCAGCGTGAAGTAGAGCGGCCGCCCGCGGAACTCGAGCCGCGCGAACGCGTACGCCGCCATCGAGGATGAGATCACCGTGCCGATCACAGATCCGACGGCGAGCAGCAGCGAGTTGAGGAAGAACGTCGAGAGCGGCACGCCGCCGACCCCGTCGAGCACCGACAGGTAGTTGTCGATCGTCGGGTTCTCCGGGAAGAAGCCCTGGTTGCTGCCGAACTCCTCGTTGGGCTTGAACGAGGCGAGCACCATCCAGATGAGCGGGTAGAGCACGATCGCGGCGATCAGGACCATGACGATCGCCCACACCGCGGTGGTGGCCCTGCGGCGGCGGCCGCGGGCGCCCGGGGACGGGCGCCGCTCGTCCTCGGGCGAGACGATCAGCGGAGTCGCGGTGGCGGTCATCGGCTGTCTCCTGTGTAGTGGACCCAGCCCCGCGAGGTGCGGAACAGGATGAAGGCGATCACACCGACCGCCGCGAGCAGCACCCAGGCCATCGCGGACGCGTAGCCAAGCTGGTTGTTGGTGAACGCACGCGTGTAGAGGTACACGGTGTAGAAGTTCGTGGCGCCCGCCGGGCCGCCGGTGCCCGAGCCGATGATGTACGCCGAGGCGAACACCTGGAACGCGTTGATCATCTCGAGCAGCAGGTTGAAGAAGATGACCGGCGAGAGCATCGGCAGCGTGACGCTGCGGAACTTGCGGAAGGGGCCGGCTCCGTCGACGGACGCCGCCTCGTAGAGCTCGGCGGGGATCTGCTTGAGGCCGGCGAGGAAGATGACCATCGGGGCGCCGAACTGCCACACGGCGAGCAGGATCATCATCGGCAGCACGAGCGCCGGGATGCCGACCCAGCCGCCGATGTCGATGCCGAAGATGTTCAGGGCCCCGTCGACGGGTCCGTTCGTCGAGAACATGGCGCGCCAGACGATGGCGATGCTGACGCTCGCGCCGATGAGCGAGGGCGCGTAGAAGGCGGACCGGAAGAAGCCGGTGCCGCGGCTGCGGAAGTTGAGCAGCATCGCGACGGCGAGGGCCGCCGCGAGCTTCACGGGGGTGCCGACGAGGACGTAGACGAGCGTGATCTGGACGGACTGCCAGAACCTGCCGTCCTCCATCATCCGCTCGAAGTTGCCGAGCCCGATCCACTCGGGCTCCTGGAAGATGTTGTAGTCCGTGAACGCCAGGTAGAGCGAGGCGAGCATCGGGCCCGCCGTGAGCGCGAAGAACCCGATCAGCCACGGCGAAAGGAACACGTAGCCGGCGAGGGTGTCGCCCCGGCGGCGCTTGCGGGCGGGGCCGGTGGGCCGGTGGCGTGCCACCGGCCCACGGGCGGAGTCGGGTGCGGCGACCGCATCGGGTCTGATTGCCGGACTCGCTGTCATCGTCCTGACTCCTTCGTCGCGTCGATCGTGCGGGTGCGAGCTCAGCCGAGCGTCGCGCTCGCCTCGTCGAAGAACTGCGTGACCGCGTCGTCGACCGAGACGGCCCCGAGCCCGATGGACTTGCCGAGGTCCCAGAAGGTCTGCTCCAGGGCACCGTAGCCGACGACCGGGACGGGAGGAGCATCGCCGAGACGGTCCTCGACGGACTCGAGGTACTCGGCCACCTGGGCGTCGACGCCCTCGAGTGTGGCGCCCTCGAGCTTCGACGTGGAGGCGGGGAAGCCGAGCGACGTGCCGAAGATCTCGCCGGCCTCCGGGCTGTTCACGACGTAGTCGAGGAACAGGGCCGCGGCCTCCGGGTGCTCCGTGTCCGCGGAGATGGCCATCTGCAGGCCGCCCTGGCGGTACAGGTCCTTCGCGTCGGGGTCGGTGGTCGGCGGCGGCACCATGGTGATGTGGCTCGCGGCCGTCGTCGAGGAGTAGGCGGCGAGGAAGTTGCTCCACGACATCTCGCTCGCGGTGAACTTCGAGTCGAAGCCGGAGAGGGGCACGACCTCCTCGAGGCGGTTCTGCGGTGCGACGACGCCGTTGCGGTCGGCGTCGCCCCGCTCCCAGAACTCGCGCAGGTCGTCCTCGTCGAAGGCGAGCTGGCCGTCCTCGGTGAAGAGGTTGCCGCCCTGCTGGCGGAGGACCAGCTCGAAGTTCTGGATGCGCTGCGTGTAGTCGGTGCCGCCGTAGACCGCGCCGCCGGAGGCCTCGGTGACGCTCGCCATCCACTCCGAGTACTCCTCGTAGTCCGTGCCGCCCTCGTAGGGCTCCACGCCGGCCTGCGTGAGCAGGTCGTCGTTCTGGAACACGGCCCAGGCGCTGTAGCCGGTGGGGAGGGAGAGCTGCTGGCCCTCGAGCTGACCGGTCGCGAGCAGGCCCTCCGAGAAGGTGCTGAGGTCGATCTGGTCCTCGAGCTCGCCGAGGTCGGCCAGGAGGCCGGACTCGCCGTACTGGCGCAGGTAGGTGTCGGAGAACTGCCACACGTCCGGCAGGCCGCCGCCGGCCGCCTCGGTCTGGCGCTTCTCCCAGTAGCTCGGGAAGTCCGTGAACGTCCCGTTGATCGTGATGTTCGGGTACTCCTCGTTGAACGACTCGATCAGGCGGTTGTAGCGGTCCGCGCGGTCGTCGTTGCCCCACCAGGTGAAGTTGAGGGTGACGGGCGCCTCGGGATCGAACTCACCCCCGCCCCCTCCGCCGCCGGATCCGCCGGCCGAGCACCCGGTGAGACCGAGTGCTGTGGCGAGCAGAAGTGCCGATCCTGCGATGACGCTGCGCCGTTGGCGAGGGAACATCGTTGTCCTCCATAGGGGGTTTCGCTGCTGTGCGGACGCTTGGGAAAGCGTTATCCCGGTAGCATAGGCACGAGAACCGGAAGGGTCAACCACACGCCCCCGACCGCGTGTCGAGACGGAGGAGCACGAGGAATGCCGCAGTTCGACCAGCCGCTGGAGCGCCTGCAGGAGTACCGCCCCGAGCGCGAGGAGCCCGCCGACTTCGACGACTTCTGGGACCGCACCCTCGCCGAGGCGGCGGAGCACGCGCTCGACGCGCGCTTCGCCGAGGTGGACGCGGGGTACACCAGGCTGCACACGTACGACGTCACCTTCGCGGGCTGGGGCGGGCATCCGATCCGGGCCTGGCTCCTGGTGCCCCGCGGCGTCGAGGGCCCGCTGCCGACCGTCGTCACGTACATCGGCTACGGCGGCGGGCGCGGCCTGCTCGGCGAGTGGACGGCGCTACCGTCGGCCGGCTTCGCGCATTTCGTGATGGACCTGCGCGGTCAGGGCGCCGGGCACCGGGTGAGCGACACCCCGGACCCCGGCGTGGGCGGGCCGCACTGGGGCGGCTTCCTCACCCTCGGCATCGAGTCCCCGGAGACGTACTACTACCGGCGCCTGTTCACGGACGCCGTCCGTGCGGTCGCCGCCGCGCAGGCGCATCCCTCGGTCGACGCGGCTCGGATCCTCGTCTCGGGCGGCAGCCAGGGCGGCGCGATCTCGATGGCGACGGCGGCGCTCGCGCCGCGAGTGCTCGACATCGCGCCGCGCGCAGCGGTCATCGACGTGCCGTTCCTCACCCACATCCGGCACGCGACCCGCCTCGTCGAGACGCTGCCGTACGGGGAGCTCGTGCGGTTCTTCCGCACCCGCCGCGGCTCCGAGGAGGCCGCTTTCCGGACGCTGTCCTACTTCGACGGCGTCAACTTCGCGGCGCGGGCGCAGCTGCCGGCGATGTTCTCGGTGGGCCTGCTCGACGACGTCTGCCCGCCGTCGACCGTCTACGCCGCGTACAACGCCTACGCGGGCGAGAAGCGCATGAAGGTCTACCCGTACAACGGGCATGAGCAGGGCGGGGCGTTCCAGGACGTGGAGCACCTCCGCTTCGCGCGGGAGCTGCTCGGCTAGGCAGGATCCGAGGCCTGGAGCCGCAGCCGCGGCTCCAGGTCCTCGATCCGAAGCCGCCACCGCCAGGTGGCCGACTCCCCCGCGCCGAGGCGCCACTCCTCGTCGAAGAACGGCGCCGCGCAGAGCATCGGCGTGGCGCCGGTGCGCACGAACCAGGGCGCGGACGCCACCGGGTTCCGAGGGTCCGCCTCGAGCGCGACCTCGACCTCGGCGGTCCGCAGCGCGCAGCGCGAGCCGCGGCGGCCCATCGCATCGTCCGCGGTCCGCCCGACTTCGTCGAGGATCACGTCGGCGTCCGCGAACGAGGGCGCGAGGCGCAGGAAGAGCCCGCCGTAGCCCGCGGCGGGACGCCCCGCGGTCGTCGGGCTGCCGAAGCCGAGCGGGCCCTCCAGAGCGTCGAGGCGGGACTCCCAGTCGAGCACCCAGACGCGGTCGCTCTCCCGGCGAGGGGACATCCTCCGGGACTCCCGCAGGAAGGCCCGCCCGGCCGGCGTACGCCACTCGAGGCCGAGCTCGAGCCCGCCGGGGATGCGCCGCTCGGCGACCACGTCCTGGCTGCCGTTGTTCGGCAGCTGCACATAGCCGCCGCCCGCGAAGGTGACCCCACCCCAGAGGTTGACCGGATGCGGCTCGCCCGGCACGGCGAGGTTCGCGACGGCGAGGCTGAGCCCCCAGTGCCAGGCGTGGTCGGCGGGGCGGTGGTCGGACACGATCCGGCCGGCGAGCGAGCGGATCGGATGCAGGTAGGGGCGCGGCGACTCCAGTCGAGGCGCTCCGTCCCGCTGCACGATGGTGGCGACCGCGGTCCCGTCGACGGTCAGGTCGACCGTGTCCGCCGTCATGCGGGCGGCGTCTCGAGGGGCGCCCGCAGGGCGGCGCCGAGCTCCGGGCGGGCGAGCAGCTCGGCACGGCCGATGGGAGCACCCTCCCTCGCGGACGCGTAGAGCGCCGCGACGATCGACAGGGCCCGCGACGGCTCGTCCGCGGAGGGCGGCACCGGAGCGCCGTCCCGGAGGGCGGCGTAGACGTCGGCGAGGAGCGCGTCGTGGCCGCTCGGCACGTCGGCGTCCGGGAACGCCCAGCTCCGTGCCTCGTCCTCGTCGATCCCCGGCGCGGGGGTGATCGTCCAGTTCGCCGTCGAGTGCCCGTAGAGGTGGACGAGCTCGACGGTCGCCTTCTCGGTGTCGATGCGGAGGCGGCTCTCCTGCCGCGGCGACAGCACGCTCGTCACGACGGACGCCACGGCGCCCGACTCGAACACGAGCGAGCCGACCGCGACGTCCTCGGTCTCGATGGGCCGGTCGAGCCGCCAGAACCGGGACGAGGCGGAGCTCCACTCGCCGAGCAGGTGCGCGAGCAGATCGATCTGGTGGATAGCGAGACTGAACGTCGGCCCCCCGCCCTCCCCCGCCCACGTGCCCCGCCAGGGCGCCTCGTAGTACGCGCCGATGCGGTGCCAGAGCGTCTGGCAGAGCGCGACCAGCGGACGGCCGAGCGCGCCCGACTCGAGCAGCCGCTTCACATGGGCGGCGGCGGTGCCGCTGCGCTGCTGGAAGACGACGGCGAGGCGGCGGTCCGCGGCGTCCGCGGCGGCCTGCATGTCGGCGACCTCGGCGAGGGTGAGCGCGGGCGGCTTCTCGACGATCGCGTGCGCGCCCGCGGCGAACGCGGCCTTCGCCTGGTCGGCGTGGCCCGGCGGCGGCGTGCAGATGTGCAGGACGTCGAGCCCGCCCTCGGCGAGCATCCCCTCCAGCGACCCGAAGGTCCGCTCGGCGCCGTGCTCGGCCGCGAACGCCGCCGCGCGGTCCGGGTCGACGTCGCTCACGGCGACCAGGCGGGCGCCGGGGAGCTCCGCGAGCGCCCGGGCGTGCAGCACCGCGACACCTCCGGTCCCGAGTATCCCGGCCCTCAGCTGCTGCCCCTCCGTCACGCGACCTCCTCGTCCTCGCGGCCACCGTAGCAAGGAAAGCGCTTGCCGGATATGCCACCCCGGGTCCCCTCCGGACGCATGCCCGTGGCAGTATGGCCTCCACCGAAAGGACGATGATGCCTCCTGGGACGCCGCGGAGCCCCGCGACCCTGCACGACGTCGCGCGCGAGGCCGGGGTCTCCCTGGCGACCGCGTCCCGGTCGCTCAACGGCAGCACCCGCCGGGTCAACGAGGAGTACCGCGCGAGGGTGGTCGCCGCGGCCGAGCGGCTCGGCTACATCGCGAACTTCTCGGCCCAGGCGATCGCCAAGGGCATGTCCCCCACGGTCGCGCTCGTGGTCAGCGACATCGCCGACCCCTACTTCTCCTCGATCGCGTCCGGCGTGATGCGGGGCGCCGACGAGTCGGGCCTCCTCGTCACGATGGCGGTGACCGAGCGGAGCGCCGCGCGCGAGCTCGGCATCGTCAAGAGCCTCCGCGGCCAGCGGCCCCGGGTGCTCATCCTCACCGGCTCCCGCTTCCTCGACTCCGCCGGCGAGGAGGAGGCGCTCACCCGCGAGCTCGCCGCGTACGAGGAGTCCGGCGGCCGGGTCGTCGTCGTGGCCCAGCAGTCCCTGCCGTTCGACACCGTCCAGATGCGCAACTACGAGGGCGCGCGCGACCTCGCCCGAGCCCTCGCCGACCGGGGCAACCGGCGCTTCGCCGCCATCACCGGGTCCCGGTCGCTGCTGACCTCGGCCGACCGCCTCCAGGGCTTCCGCGACGGCTTGGCCGAGTCCGGCATCGAGCTCCCCGACGAGCTCGTCGTCGCCGGCGAGTTCACGCGCGACGGCGGCTACGCGGCGGCCGGCGAGCTCCTCGAGCGCGGCCTCGACGGCGTGGACGTCGTCTTCGCGGTCAGCGACGTCATGGCGATCGGCACCCTGTCCCGTTTGCGCGACGCCGGCGTCGACGTCCCGGGCAGGATCGGAGTGGCCGGCTTCGACGACATCGCCACCGCCGCGGACGTCACGCCGGCCCTCACCACGGTGCGCCTGCCCCTCGTCGAGATGGGCCGCCTGGCGCTCGAGATGGCGCTGCGCGAGCGCGAGGACGGTGAGCGCCAGGTGCGCACCGTCGGCGGCGCCGTCCTGCTCCGCGCCAGCACCCGCTGACGAGCCCGCCGCCCGGCGCCCCGTCCGGCGGCATCTGCACGAGCGGACGCGCCACGCCCCCTGACCTTGATTCGGGTCCTCCTCGGACGTATGGTGGGTAAACGCTTTCCGGCGCCCGCCGGAACTCGAGACCAGGAAGAGCGCACCGTGTCAGAGTCGACAATCGGAATCATCATGAACGGCGTCTCCGGGCGCATGGGATACCGCCAGCACCTCGTGCGGTCGATCCTCGCGATCCGCGAGCAGGGCGGCGTCGAGCTGTCCGACGGACGCCGGGTCCAGGTCGAGCCGATCCTCGTCGGCCGCTCGGAGGCGAAGCTCGCGGAGCTCGCCGCGAAGCACGGCATCGAGCACTGGTCGACCGACCTCGACGCGGTCCTCGCCGACCCGCGCTGGAGCATCTACTCGGACTTCCTCGTCACCAAGGCCCGCGCCGCGGCGATCCGCAAGGCGATCGCGGCCGGCAAGGCGATCTACACCGAGAAGCCGACCGCCGAGACCTTCGAGGAGGCCCTCGAGCTCGCCCGCCTCGCGACCGACGCCGGCGTGAAGAACGGCGTCGTCCACGACAAGCTCTACCTGCCCGGCTTGCAGAAGCTGAAGCGCCTCGTCGACTCCGGCTTCTTCGGCCGCATCCTCTCCGTCCGCGGCGAGTTCGGCTACTGGGTGTTCGAGGGCGACTGGCAGCCGGCGCAGCGGCCCAGCTGGAACTACCGGGCCGAGGACGGCGGCGGCATCGTCGTCGACATGTTCCCCCACTGGAGCTACGTGCTCGAGAACCTGTTCGGCCGGGTCGAGTCCGTCTACGCGCGCGCCGTCACGCACATCCCGGAGCGCTCGGACGAGAAGGGCGAGCCGTACGCGGCCACCGCCGACGACGCCGCCTACGCCGTGTTCGAGCTGGAGGGCGGCATCATCGCCCAGCTCAACTCGAGCTGGACCGTGCGGGTCAACCGCGACGAGCTCGTCGAGTTCCAGGTCGACGGCACGCACGGCTCGGCCGTGGCGGGCCTCTTCGGCTGCAAGATCCAGCCGCGCAACGCGACACCCAAGCCGGTGTGGAACCCCGACCTCGCCGACACGCACGACTACGACGACGACTGGATCGACGTGCCGACGAACGACGTGTTCGAGAACGGCTTCAAGACGCAGTGGGAGCAGTTCATCCGCCACGTCGCCGAGGACGCGCCGCACCCGTACGACTTCCTCGCCGGCGCCCGCGGAATGCTCCTCGCCGAGCAGGGGCTCGCCTCGTCGCGCTCCGGCCGCCGCCTCGAGCTGCCCGAGGTCACCCTCGACACGGACCTGGACGGCACGGAGGCGGACCGGGAGATGCTGGCCGGCACTCCCGCGGGGCGCTGACCGTGACGGATCTGCCGCTCCTCGACCAGGACGGCCGCGTCTCCGCGGCCGCCCTCGCGCCCGCGCCCTCCTTCTCCCGCCCGGCCCGGCCGCTCGTGGCCCGCACCGTGTACGCGGCCGCCCATGTCGTGCCGCTCCCCTGGGCCGACAACGTCCCCGGCGCTCCCGCGCAGCTCGACTGGGACGCGACCCTCGCCTACCGCCACCACCTCTGGTCGTGGGGCCTCGGCGTCGCCGACGCGATGGACACCGCCCAGCGCAACATGGGTCTCGACGCCGCGGCGACGCGGGAGCTCGTCTCCCGCAGCGCTGCGGAGGCGGCCTCTGCGGGCGGCGCCCTCGTGGTCGGGGTCAACACCGACCACCTGGAGGACGAGGTCGTCCCGCTCGACCGGGTGATCGACGCCTACCGCGAGCAGCTGCACTACGCCGAGGACGCGGGCGCGGGCGTCGTGCTCATGGCGAGCCGCCACCTCGCGCGCGCCGCATGCGGCCCCGACGACTACCGCCGGGTGTACGCGGAGGTGCTGGGCTCGGCGGGCGCGCCCGTGCTGCTGCACTGGCTCGGCTCCGCCTTCGACCCGGCCCTCGCCGGCTACTTCGGCTCGACGTCGTTCGACGAGGCGTCGGCCACCCTCGTGCGCATCATCTCCGGAGCGGGCGACCGGGTGTCCGGGATCAAGATGAGCCTGCTCGACGCGGACGCCGAGATCTCGGTCCGGCGCCGGCTGCCGGCGAGCGCACGCATGTTCACGGGCGACGACTTCAACTACGTCCGCCTCATCGAGGGCGACGAGCAGGGCCACTCCGACGCGCTGCTCGGCGCCTTCGCGGCGCTCGGCCCGCACGCGTCGGCCGCGGTGCAGGCCCTCGACGCGGGCGACCCGGGCGAGTACCGCCGCATCCTCGGCCCGACCGAGGCGCTCTCCCGGCAGATCTTCGCCACGCCCACCTGGTTCTACAAGACGGGCGTCGCGTTCCTGTCCTGGCTGAACGGGCACCAGCAGTCCTTCACCATGGTCGGCGGCCTGCACGCCGGACGGAGCCTGCCGCACCTCTCCGAGATCGTGCGGCTCGCCAACGGGTGCGGCGCCCTCGAGCAGCCCGAGCTGGCCGCCGAGCGGTGGAGCCGACTGCTCGAGCTGAACGGCGTCCGCACCCCGGTGGCGGTGGCCTGATGGCGCACCCCCGGCTCTCCCTCAACCAGGCGACGATCAAGCACGCGCCGCTCGAAGCCGCCCTCGACCGCACGCGCGCGGCGGGGATCGAGAGCATCGGCCTGTGGCGCGAGCCCGTCGCCGAGGTCGGCCTCGCCCGCGCCGCGCGGCTGCTCGCCGACTCCGGCCTCCGCTTCTCGAGCCTCTGCCGCGGCGGCTTCTTCACCGTGGCCGACGCGGCGGAGCGCCGCCGCTCGATCGACGCCAACCGGCGGGCGATCGAGGAGACGGGCGTCCTCGCCGGAGCGGGAGCGCCCGGCTCCGCCGCGGTGCTCGTGCTCGTCGCGGGCGGGCTGCCCGAGGGATCCCGGGACCTGATCGGCGCCCGCGCCCGGGTCCGGGACGCGCTCGGCGAGCTCGAGCCGCAGGCGCGCGCGTCCGGCGTCACCCTGGCCATCGAGGCCCTCCACCCGATGTACGCGTCCGACCGTGCCGTCGTCTCGACGCTCGGGCAGGCGCTCGACCTCGCCCAGCCGTTCCCCGCGTCGAGCGTCGGCGTCGTCGTCGACACGTTCCACATCTGGTGGGACCCGGACGTGCTCACCTCGATCGCCCGCGCGGGCGCCGAGGGGCGCATCGCGAGCTACCAGGTCTGCGACTGGGCGACTCCGCTGCCCGCCGACGTCCTCCTCGCCCGCCACTACCCCGGCGACGGCGTGATCGACTTCGGCTCCCTCACCGCCGCCGTCGAGGCGACCGGCTACACCGGCGACATCGAGGTCGAGCTGTTCAACGAGCAGATCTGGGCGGACGACTGGGCGGCGGTCGCCGCCCGCACCGCGTCGGCCTTCGACGCCGCCGTGGCCCCGCACCTCGGCGCCCGCGTTCCGGTCTGAGCGCTGCCCCGGAGCTGAGCCGCCGCTAGCCCGCCTGGGTGGCGTGCAACTCGGCGTACCGCCCGCCGGACGCGAGCAGCTGGTCGTGGGAGCCCACCTCGACGATCCGGCCGCGCTCCAGCACTGCGATGCGGTCGGCGGAGCGGATGGTGGAGAGCCGGTGCGCGACGACGAGCGTCGTCCTGCCGGCCATCAGCCGGCGGAGGGCGGCGCCCACCTCCGCCTCGGCCTGCGGGTCGAGGGCGCTGGTCGGCTCGTCGAGCAGCAGGATGCGCGGGTCGCGCACGAGCGCCCGCGCGATGGACAGGCGCTGCCGCTGCCCGCCGGAGAGCCGGGCGCCGCGCTCCCCCACGATCGTGTCCCAGCCCTGCGGCTGCGCGGCCACGACGTCCGCCGCGTTCGCGGCGCGCAGCGCGCTGCGGATCCGCTCGTCGTCCACCCCGCGCAGGCCGTAGGCGACGTTCTCCCGGATGGTGCCCTCGAAGAGCACCGAGTCCTGCGGCACGACCGACACGAAGCGCCGCACAGAGCGGAGGTCGAGCTCCTCCATGTCGGCGCCGTCGAGCAGGATGCGTCCCGAGGTGGGCCGCAGGAAGCCGAGCACGAGGTTCAGGAGCGTGCTCTTGCCGGAGCCGGACGAGCCGACGAACGCGATAGTCTCGCCGGGACGGATGTCGAGCGAGACGCCGTGGAGCGCCGGAGTCTCCGTGGCGTCGTAGGCGAAGCCCACATCCTCGAGGCTGATCCGGCCGGCCACCGCGTCGACGCGGCGCTTGCCCTCGTTGCGCTCGAGGTCGGGCTCCTGCATGACCTCGCCGATGGACCGGACGGACTCCGCCCCGCGGGCGATGATCGGCAGCAGCCCGAGCACCTGGTTCGCGCTGTTCGTGAGCAGCGCGAAGTAGGAGCTGAGCAGCACGACCTCGCCCGCGGTGACGGGCAGGAATCCGGCGATCGAGGCCCAGCCTGCAAGGGCGAGGCAGCCGACGCCGAGGAGCTGGAGGCTCACCCAGGAGACCGACGCGAAGCGGCCGTTCAGCATGTCGAGCTCGAAGCCCGCGACGCGGACGCTCTCCGCCCCGCTCGCGACTCGGTCGACGGCGGTCCGCTCGAGCCCGTGCGCACGGGTGATCGGCAGCAGCGTCGCCATCTCGCCGACGCGGGCGGAGAAGTGCTCCACCTCCCGCCGGAACCGCTCGTTGCGCTCCACGCTGCGGCGCTGCAGCCAGGCGCGGAGCACGACCGCGACGGGGATCGCGAGGGCGTAGACGGGGAGGAAGGCGGGCACCGCGAGGGCGGTCATCGTGACCGCGCCCACCGCCACCATCGTCGCCGACAGGAGCGGGTGAGCCGTCTGCTGCAGCATCACCTCGACGTTCTCGGCGTCGCGCACGACCTTCGTCTGCACGACGGCGGAGTTGGCGCGCGAGTGGAAGCCGATGGACAGCGCCTGCAGTCGCGCGGCGAGGCCGTTGCGGAGGTCGGCCCCGATGCGCCGGACGGCACCCATGAACAGCCGGGTCCAGAGGACGTGGTTCGGATAGTTCTGCAGCAGGGCGAGGACGGCGATGCCCACCCAGAGCCACAGCTCGCCGAGGGGCCCGCCCGCCACGACGACGTCGATGACCGCCGCGGTCACGACGGGCATGAGCCAGAGCGGGGTGTCCTTCAGCGCGAAGAAGAACACCGACAGCAGCACGCGGCCGCGGTGCTGGTCGAGGAGCCGGAGGATGGACCGCGCCGGCCGACGTCCGTCGATGGCGTTTCCGGCAAGCGCTTTCCGAGACACTCCCGCATCATGTCACGCGCCCGCTCCCCCGTCGAGGGGTCGGCGAGGACGTGCTTCTGCACGGATCAGGAAATGCCTCCCGCTGGACGGCGTGTCGTCCTGATCCGCGTGCGGGAGCACGTGCGGAGCCTGATCCGCGTGAATCTCCTGATCCGCGTAGAAGGCAGAAGGAGGAGGGGGCGCGTCAGGCGGTGACGACCTCGGGGGTGCCGGTCGCGGCGCCCGGGCCCATCTCGTCGGCGATGCGGTTCGCCTCGGCGATGAGGGTCGCGACGATCTCGCTCTCGGGGACGGTCTTGATGACCTCCCCCTTGACGAAGATCTGGCCCTTGCCGTTGCCGGACGCGACGCCGAGGTCCGCCTCGCGCGCCTCGCCCGGCCCGTTGACGACGCAGCCCATGACGGCGACGCGCAGCGGCACGCTCATGCCCTGCAGGCCCTCCGTCACGTCGTTCGCGAGCGTGTAGACGTCGACCTGGGCGCGGCCGCAGCTCGGGCAGGAGACGATCTCGAGCTTGCGCTCCCGGAGGTTGAGCGACTGCAGGATCTGCAGGCCGACCTTCACCTCCTCGACCGGCGGGGCGGAGAGGGAGACGCGGATGGTGTCGCCGATGCCCTCGGCGAGCAGGATGCCGAACGCGGTCGCGCTCTTGATCGTGCCCTGGAAGGCGGGGCCGGCCTCGGTCACGCCGAGGTGCAGCGGCCAGTCGCCGCGCTCGGCCAGCAGCCGGTACGCCTTCACCATGACGATCGGGTCGTTGTGCTTGACCGAGATCTTGAAGTCGTGGAAGTCGTGCTCCTCGAAGAGGCTCGCCTCCCACTGGGCGCTCTCGGCGAGTGCCTCAGGGGTCGCCTTGCCGTACTTCTGCAGCAGCCGCGGGTCGAGGGAGCCGGCGTTGACGCCGATCCGCAGCGAGATCCCGGCGTCCTTCGCGGCCTTGGCGATCGCGCCGACCTGGTCGTCGAACTTGCGGATGTTGCCCGGGTTCACCCGGACGGCCGCGCAGCCGGCGTCGATCGCCTGGAAGACGTACTTCGGCTGGAAGTGGATGTCTGCGATGACGGGGATCTGGCTCTTCTTCGCGATGATGTGCAGCACGTCGGCGTCGTCCTGGCTGGGAACGGCGACGCGCACGATGTCGCAGCCGGAGGCGGTGAGCTCCGCGATCTGCTGCAGGGTGCCGTTGATGTTGGTCGTCGCGGTCGTCGTCATCGACTGGACGCTGACGGGAGCGTCGCCGCCCACGAGGACCTTGCCGACGCGGATCTGCCGGGACTTCCGCCGGGGTGCGAGGACCTCCGGCACTTTGGGCATTCCGAGATTCAATGCAGGCACACCGGAAGCCTACGCCGGGTCGGCTGGGCGGACGCGGCGGACGCTCGCTCCTGCCACCGAGCGCGCCCCGTGCCACCGAGCGCACCCTGGGCACGGGGCGCGCTCGGTGCTGCGGGGCGCGCTCGGCGCAACGGTCAGCCGCGGGGCGGCGCATCCCGGTTCGCGCGGAGCACCTCGAGGCGGGCGCGGTACTCCACCTCGTCGATGTCGCCGTTCGCGAACCGCAGTGGGTCCGCGTACTCCGCACGGAGTACGCCGCGCGCGGGTCGTGCGGACGACTCACGGCGGCCTGCGCGGTGGCGGAGGTCCGCACGCCCCGGAGCTGCACGGCCGCGCGGCTACAGGATCGAGATCGGCTTCACGATGTCGGCGTAGATGAGCAGCACGCTCATCGCGCCGAGCAGGATGACGACCGCGAACGTGAGCGGCATGAGCTTCGCCGTGTCGACGGGTCCCGGATCGCGGCGGCGGAACAGCTTCGCGAAGCCGCGGCGGATCGCCTCCCAGAGCGCGCCCGCGACGTGCCCGCCGTCCAGGGGCATGAGCGGCACCAGGTTGAAGACGAGCAGGGCGACGTTGAGCGAGGCGAGCACGCCGAGGAGGCTCGCGACGCGGGAGGCGATCGGGACCTCGTCGAGGCTCGCGATCTCGCCGGCGAGCCGGCCGACGCCGACCACGCTGACCGGCCCGTTCGGGTCGCGCTCGCCGGGCCCGAAGGCGGCGTTCGCGACGTCGATGAGCCGCTGCGGCAGGTTCAGGATGATGCCGGCGACGGCCTGCATGTTCTCGCCGACCATCGGCAGCACCGCGGTCGCGGGCTGCTGCACGAGGGCGGTGGTCGGCCCGATGCCGAGGAAACCGACCTCCTCGGTGACGGGGTTCCCGGCGGAGTCCTCGGCGATCCGGCCCTGCTCGTCGTACACGTAGCGCTCGGTGAGCAGCGGGGTCGCGGTCAGCTCCAGCTGCTCGCCGTCCCGCTCGACGACGATCGAGAGGGGCTCGCCCGGGCTGTCGCGGATGACGGCAGTGCCGTCCTCCCACGAGGTCACGTCCCGGCCGTCGATGCTGACGAGGGTGTCGCCCGGCAGGATCCCGGCCTCCGCGCCCGGCGCCGCGGGGTCGGCCGGCTCGCAGGTCGTGCGCTCGGTGGTCGCGGGCAGGACGCACTCCGACACGGAGCCGATCGTCGTCGTGGTCTGCGCGACGCCGAAGCCCATCAGCACGATCGCGTAGAAGAGGATCGCCAGCAGCAGGTTCATGAACGGCCCGCCGAGCATGATGATGATCCGCTTCCACACGGGGAGCCGGTAGAAGGCGCGGTGCTCGTCGGCACCGACCGACTCGGCGCTCGAGTCCCGGGCCTCCTGCACCATCGTGTTGAAGAAGCCGGTGCTGGCGTTGCGCATGTGCCCGCCGGGCCGCGAGGGCGGGAACATGCCGATCATCGAGATGTAGCCGCCGAGCGGGAGGGCCTTCACGCCGTACTCGGTCTCACCGCGCCGGAAGGAGAACAGCGTCTTGCCGAAGCCGATCATGTACTGGGTCACCTTGACGCCGAAGAGCTTCGCAGGGGCGAGGTGGCCGATCTCGTGCAGGGCGATCGACAGGGCGAGGCCGACGACGATCACGAGCACGCCGAGGGCATAGAGCAGGACGGTGTCCACCCGGCAACCCTAGTTCTCGGCGTCTTCGGATCCGCCGTGCGCGGGGCATGCAGGGGCCAAGGGGCGCCGGCGACCCCGAACGGGGTCGCGGCTACCATAGGAGGCGTCCGCTGCCCTCGGGAGGTTCCGTGACGTCTACCCCGGCGAGCGCCGCCTCCGTCGGCGTGCTCGGCGGCCGCTACCGCCTCGGCGAGGTGCTCGGGCACGGCGGCATGGCCGTCGTGCACCGCGCGACCGACCTCCAGCTGGGCCGTGAGGTCGCGGTGAAGCTGTTCCGCTCGGACGTCGCGGTGGCGACGGATCCGCGCCGCATCCAGGCGGAGATCCGGATGCTCGCGAGCGTCAACCACCCGAACCTCGTCACGCTGCACGACGCGTCGCCGGGCTCCGCCGACGAGCCGGCCTACCTCGTGATGGAGCTCGTCGACGGCGACCACCTCGGCAGGCTGCTGCCGGAGCTGAGCCCGCACGAGCTCGCGACGATCGGCGCCCAGCTCGCCGCAGCGCTCGCGCACGTCCACGAGAGCGGCATCGTGCACCGCGACGTGAAGCCCGCCAACGTGCTCGTCACCCGCCGCGGCTCGGCCCTGCGGGCGAAGCTCGGCGATCTCGGCATCGCGCGCCTCGTCGACGGCACCCGCATGACCGACGTCAACACCCTGCTCGGCACGGCCGCCTACCTGAGCCCGGAGCAGGTGCTCGGCAACCCGCCGACGCCGGCGAGCGACGTGTACGCCCTCGGCCTCCTGATGCTCGAGGGGCTGACCGGCGAGCACCCCTTCCCCGGCACCCGGGGGGAGTCCCTCGCCGCGCGCACGTCCCGGCCCCCGCACCTCCCCGCCGGGCTCTCGCCCGCCGACGCCGCCCTCCTCTCGGGGATGACCGCCCCGGACCCCGCCGCTCGGCTCACCGCGGCGGCCGCCGAGATGGGCCTCCGGGCATGGAGCTCGCCGGGGCCGTTCGCCCGCCCCGCCGCCGACGGCGACACCCAGGCGGCGCCGGCACCGACGCAGGTGCTGCCCGCCTCCGCCACTGCCGCCCTCCCGACGGCCGTCCTCGACAGCACCGCGCCCGCCGCCCCTGCCTCCGCGGCCCACCCGGCCACGGAGGAGACGGCGGTCGAGTCCCGCCCTCGCCGCCGCGCCCTGACCGTCACGGCCGCCGTGGTGGTGGTGCTGGCCGTGGTGCTCGCCGGTCTCTTCCTCCTCCGGCCCGGGCCCGAGCAGCAGGCGCCGGCTCCGGAGCCCACCTATCCGGTCGTCGAGGGTCCCCTCGGCGACCACCTCGAGCAGCTGCAGGAGACGGTGGTGCCCGGATGACCCGCAGGATCGCACTCGCCGCCGGCCTCGCCGTCACGCTGGCCCTCGCCGGCTGCGCGGGAAAGCCGGAGCTCGCCTCCTCGGCCGCCGAGCAGCTGCAGCAGCAGGTGCTCGCGGTCTCCACCGCGGCGGCGGGCGGCAGCCATCCGGACGCGCTCGCCGCCCTCGACACCGCCGAGCAGGAGCTCGACCGCGCGCTCGCGGCCGAGGAGGTCTCGCCGGAGCGCTACTCCGAGATCCGCGAGGCGATCCGCCTCGTGCGCGCCGACCTCGAGACCGCGATCGCCGAGGCCGAGGCGGCGGCGCAGGCGCAGGCGGAGGCCGAGCAGGCCGCCCGGGATGCCGAGCTCGCCCAGCAGCTCGCCGATCTGCAGGCCCAGCAGGCGGCCGAGCAGGCCGCTGCCGAGCAGGCGGCGCGCGAGCAGGCCGAGCAGGCGGCGGCGGAGGAGGCCGCGTCGGACGAGGACGACGAGGACAACGGCAACGGCAACGGCAACGGCAACGGCGGCAACGGGAAGGGGAAGGGCAAGGACTAAGGCACGTCCGCCGATCGCGCCACCCCCTCACGGATGCCGTCCGCCCGTCGGTAGCATTGTGAGCTACCCGGCGAAAGCGAGTCCCCCCGTGACGAGTACGTGGCCCGACACGGGCAGCGGTGAGATCCTGGGCGGGCGCTACCAGCTCGGCGAGATCATCGGCTCCGGCGGCATGGCCACCGTCCGCCGCGCGCACGACCTCGTGCTCGATCGCGACGTCGCCGTCAAGGTGTTCCGCACCGACATGAGCGAGGCCCACGACTCGCGCCGCGTGCAGGCCGAGGTGCGGATGCTCGGCAGCGTCAACCACCCGAACCTCGTCACCCTGCACGACGCGTCGCTGAGCGACGACCTCGAGACGGCCTACCTCGTCATGGAGCTCGTCGAGGGCGAGGACCTCGGACAGCTCCTCGCCGAGCGCCGGGTGAGCCCGCGCGACGCGATCCGGATCGGAGCGCAGATCGCGAGTGCGCTCGCCCACATCCACCGCAAGGGCATCGTCCACCGTGACGTGAAGCCCGCCAACATCCTCGTGCGGCGCGACCAGGACGGCCGGGTCTGGGCGAAGCTCGCCGACCTCGGCATCGCACGCATCGCAGACGCCACCCACCTCACCGCGGCCGGCACCATGCTCGGCACGGTCTCCTACCTGAGCCCCGAGCAGGTCGCGGGCGGGTACGTCGACGGCGCCAGCGACGTCTACGCGCTCGGCCTGGTCCTGATCGAGTGCCTCACGGGTCAGCGGGCCTTCCCCGGAACTCCGCAGGAGTCGGCCGCGATGCGCACCGTGCGCCCGCCGGAGCTGCCGCACAATCTGCCCGAGATCAGCAGCGCCGTCCTCCGTGCCATGACCGCGATCGACCCGGCGGCCCGGCTCAGCGCCGCGCAGGCCGAGGAGTCGCTGTCGCGCTGGGAGGCGATGAGCGGGATCGGCACGTCCGGCATCCCGCTCGTGTCCGGACCGGTTCCCGGCTTCACCGGCCCGGTGGCGGCGACCCCCTACGACGGGATCACGCAGCCCCTCGCCGCGCCCGCCGCGGCGACCCCGTATCCCGGCATTCCCCAGCCCGTCGGCACCGCGCCGACCGGGACCGAGCCGACGATGCACCTGCCGACGGGCCTCGCCTCCACGGGCGCCGTCGAGCACACGGCACCCCTGCCGTCCGGACCGGTCGCCACCGGCCCCGCGACGACCGGGTCGCTCGCCGCGACCCCGATGACGACCGGCTCCACGCGGGTCGTCCGGCGGCAGGACCGCCGGGCGCGCGTGATCGCGATCATCATGTGGCTCCTCGTGGTCGCGCTGCTCGTCGCCGCCGTCTTCCTCACCCCCCTCGTCCTCGACGCCCTCGCCCCGGGCGAGGCGTCCGGCACCCCGAGCTATCCGCCGGTCCCCGGCGAGCTCGACGGCGTGCTCCGCCAGCTGCAGGAGGCCGTCCGATGAGGCGCCGCATCGCCGCGATCGCTCTCGCCGGCACCCTCGCGCTGTCCGGGTGCGCGAGCACGAGCGGCTATCCCGACCAGGTGGCCGACCAGCTCCAGAACACCGTCATGCAGGTCACCACGTCCGCCGCCGCGGGCGACCTCCAGGCGGCCCTCGATGCGCTCGCCGACCTGGAGCAGCGCACCAAGGATGCGCACACCGCGGGCGAGCTCTCGGACGACCGGTACACCGAGATCATGGCGGCCATCACGGCCGTCCGGGAGAAGCTCGAGGCCCAGCTCACGGCCGCCGGGGGCACCCCGGCACCCACCCCGTCCGAGGACTCGGAGAGTGGTGGCACCAGCTCCGCCGGACGCGGCAGCAGCCCCGCCCCCCAGGAGGACGAAGACGCCGAGCCCGCTCCTGCCCCCGAGGAGCAGCAGGAGGAGGATGACGAGCAGGCTCCCGCCCCCGACGACGAGAACGAGGCGGAGCCAGCCGCGCCGCCTGCGAGTCAACAGCCCGAACCCTCTACGGCACCGTCGGTAGCCCCGTCGACCGCCCCGTCCGCGGCACCGTCTTCGCCGGTGAACACCGAGGGCAACCAGGGCGATGAACAGCCGGCCGAGGGCAATGGCGGGGCAAAGCAATCCGGCACCGGCACCGGCACCGGCACCCCCGCGGGCTGAATCCTCGGCGGACGGCGGAGAGCCCTGCGGGTTCCTCCAGCCTGCCGTGATAGTCAGAAGGGAACGGGAGGAGGCCGGACGTGACCGACACGACGCCCGTCGACGCCCTCCTCGCCGGACGCTACCTGCTCGGCGAGATGATCGGCTCCGGCGGCATGGCCACGGTGCACCGGGCGCACGACGAGCGGCTCGACCGCGACGTGGCCGTCAAGCTGTTCCGGCCCGACGTGGCCGATGCGCAGGACCTCCGCCGCATCCGCTCGGAGATCCGGATGCTCGCGGCCCTCAACCATCCGTCGCTCGTGACGCTGCACGACGCCAGCACGGGTGAGGCCGGGGACACCGCCTACCTCGTCCTCGAGCTCGTCGACGGCCCCAACCTCGCCGAGCTGCTCGCCACCCACCGGGTGTCAGCAGCGGAGTTCACGCGCCTGCTGTCGCAGGTCGCCGACGCGCTCGGCTACATCGCGGCCCGCGGCGTCGTGCACCGCGACGTCAAGCCCGAGAACGTGCTGGTCGCCCGCGACGACGACGGCTCGCTCCGCGCGAAGCTCGCCGATCTCGGCATCGCGCGCATCGCCGACGAGTCGCGGCTCACCACGGTGGGCGCGGTGATCGGCACCGCCCGCTACCTCAGCCCGGAGCAGGTGACGGGAGCCGACGTCGGCCCGGCGAGCGACGTCTACTCGCTCGGCATCGTCCTCCTCGAGGGCCTCACCGGCGCCGACCCGTTCCCCGGCACCGGGACGGAGCAGGCCATCTCGCGCACGGTCCGCCGCCCGGCTCTGCCCGCGCGCCTCTCCCCCGGAGACGCCGACCTCGTCGCCGACATGACCGCCGTCGATCCGGAGGACCGCCCGAGCGCCCGGGAGGTGCGCGACCGCCTCCTCCGCTGGTCGTCGCCCGGGCCGTTCACGCCAGCGGGACGCCGGGCGGAGCCTGCGACCGCGGTGCTGCCCGTCGGAGACCGCACGGAGGCGCTGCCGGTGGACGACCGCACCGCTGTGCTCCCGCTCGACGACTCCACCGACGTCCTTCCTGTCGAGGACCGCACGGCCGTGCTTCCCGTCGCCGACCGCACCGCGGTCCTGCCCGTGCACGAGCGCGGCGTCGTGCCGAGCGACGATCCCACCGCCGTCCTCCCGTCCGCGAGGCCGCTGACTCCCGTCGCGCCGCCCGCGGACGTGCCCGCGCCCGAGCCCGAGCGGGGCCACCGGCGGCGGCACGTCGCCTGGGGCATCCTGCTGGTGCTGCTGCTCGGGGGGAGCGCAGCGGGCGTAGTCGCGGCGTGGCCCGCCATCACCGCCTGGGTGCAGCCGGGACCGGCCGAACCGCCGCCCGCGTATCCGGCCGTCGAGGGGCAGCTCGGCACCGACCTCAAGGCGCTCGGCGCGAGCATCGAGGGCGAGGGCATGACCGACGAGCTCACCCTCCAGCTCCGCGAGGACGTGCTCGCCGTCTCGGCGGCCGCGGCCGTCACCGATTACTCCTCAGCGGTCACGTCGCTCGAGACGCTCGCGGCGCATGTCGACCAGGCGGCCGTCGCGGACGCGATCAGCTCCGCGCGCTACCGGCAGATCCTCGGCTCGGTCGAGGCGGTGCGCGCCGGTCTCGAGGAGGCGGTCGCGGCCGAGCAGGCGGAGCTGCAGCGCATCCAGGAGGAGCAGGAGCGCATCCAGGAGCAGGAGGCCGCAGAGAACGGCGGCCTGTTCGACGGCCTGCAGGATCGCCTCGACCAGCTGCGCGAAGACCTGCAGCGCCAGGTCGAGCGCTGGACCGGCGAGACCCAGCCCACGCCGTAGCGCGCCCCGACGGCGGGCGTCGCGACGCTAGGCGGACGTGGCGAGCAGGCGGTCCGCCTCCGCGCGAGCCCAGCGCTCCGTCTCGAGGAGGCCCTCGAGCGTGAGCTCCGCGGACTCCGGCGTGTGCCGGTCGACGACGGCGCGGACGGTGTCGAGGATGCCGAGGAACGGGATGCGGCCCGCGTGGAACGCCTCGACCGCCTGCTCGTTGGCGGCGTTGAAGACGGCGGGCGCGCTGCCGCCGGCGCGGCCGACCGCCTTCGCGAGCCGCACCGCGGGGAACGCGTCGTCGTCGAGCGGCTCGAACGTCCATGCGCTCGCCGTCGTCCAGTCGAGCGGCACTCCGACGCCGGGCACCCGGTGCGGCCAGTCGAGGCCGAGGGAGATGGGCAGCCGCATGTCGGGCGGCGACGCCTGAGCGATCGTCGAGCCGTCCGTGAACTCCACCATCGAGTGCACGATCGACTGCGGGTGCACCGTCACCTCGATGCGGTCGTAGGGCACGCCGAACAGCAGCGACGCCTCGATCACCTCGAGGCCCTTGTTGACGAGGGTGGCGGAGTTCGTGGTCACGACGAGGCCCATGTCCCAGGTGGGATGCGCGAGCGCCTGCTGCGGGGTCACCTCGGTCAGCTCCTCCCGCCGGCGACCGCGGAAGGGCCCGCCGGACGCGGTCAGCACGAGCCGGCGCACCTCCTCGGGGGCGCCGGCGCGCAGGGCCTGGGCGATCGCGGAGTGCTCCGAGTCCACCGGCACGATCTGGCCAGGCCGCGCGATCCGGGTGACGAGGTCGCCGCCGACGATGAGCGACTCCTTGTTGGCGAGCGCGAGGGTCCGCCCCGCCTCCAGCGCCGCGAGGGTCGGGCCGAGGCCGACGGACCCGGTGATGCCGTTGAGCACGACGTCGCACTCGACGTCCCGCACGAGCTGGGCCGCCTCCTCCGCCCCGAGAGCGGTCGCCGACACCTCGAACTCGGCGGCCTGCGCCGCGAGCTCGTCCCGGCTTCGGCCGGCCGCGAGGCCGACCACCTCGAACCGGTCGCGGTTCGCCCGCACCACGTCGAGGGCCTGGGTGCCGATGGAGCCGGTGGAGCCGAGCAGGATCAGGCGACGCATCCGCCCATCCTGGCACTGCACGAGTGCACCGCCGCTGTCCCTAGGCTGGAGGGGTGTTGCGCGCGATGGGGGCCGCCGTGCTCGCGCTGGCAGGGTCGCTCGTCCCCGCGCCGCCGGCGGCCGCGGTCCCGGTGTCAGCCGAGCGGACGAGCATCTCGTGGCGGATCGCGGACGCCGACGACTTCCGGCCCGGACTGCTGATCAGCGACGACACGTTCTACAGCGCGGATGCGATGGATGCGGCGGCGATCCAGCGCTTCCTCGAGCGCCGCGTGTGCGAGCCCGAGGACGGCGTTCCCTGCCTCGAGGACTACACCGAGACGACGCCGGACGTGCCCGACGCCGGAGCCCAGCACTGCGCCGCCTACCGAGGCGGAAGCCGGCAGAGCGCGGCCGAGATCATCGCCCGAGTCGCGACGGCGTGCGGGATCAACCCGCAGGTCCTGATCGTGCTCCTGCAGAAGGAGCAGTCGCTGCTCACCCGGCCGACCGCCGCCGGCTACGAGCGCGCCACCGGCTACGCCTGCCCGGACGACGCGGACTGCGACGCCGACTACTTCGGCTTCTTCAACCAGGTCTACAGCGCCGCCTGGCAGTTCCGGCAGTACACCCTCTTCCCGGACGGGCGGGCGCACGTCGTCGGCACCGTCGACGTCGCCTACTCCCCCGACCCGGCCTGCGGGTCGGCCCCGGTCGAGATCCGCAACCAGGCGACCGCGAACCTGTACAACTACACGCCATACCAGCCGAACGAGGCGGCGCTCGACTCGCTCTACGGCGACGGGGACGCCTGCTCCGCGTACGGCAACCGCAACTTCTGGCGGATCTTCACCGACTGGTTCGGCGACCCCACCGAGGTGCGGTTCCCCGAGTGGCTCGGGCCCTGCGTCGTGCACGAGGCGGGCCGCCCGTGCGTGGACGACTACTGGGTGGAGCCGCCCGAGCGCTGAGCGAGGACCGGCGCCACCGTGGTCGTGGGCTTGTGCTCCACCGGGAAGTTCACCGAGGCGGCGATGAAGCACTTCGCGCTCGCCTCCGCGTGCAGGGTCTGCGCGAGCTCGGCGTGCGCCGGATCGGCGACCTCGACGACCGGGTGCAGCGTGACGGACCGGAAATGCCCGCCGCCGTCCGGAGTCTGCACCATCACCCCGGTCGCCTCGTCCCGGTACCCGGTGACGACCACGCCGTGCAGCACCGCGACGTGCAGGTAGGAGAGCATGTGGCACTGGCTGAGAGCCGCGACGAGCAGGTCCTCGGGGTTCCACCGGTCCGCGTTCCCCCGGAACGGACGGTCGGCCGAGGCCTCGAGCGGCGGCTTGCCCTCGGCGGTGATCACGCTCTCCCGGCCGTACGCCCGGTACCCGGAGGTGCCCTCGCCGCGGTTCCCGGTCCATTCGACGCCGATGCGGTACTCGTGATCGATCCTCATCGGGCCGATGCTAGCCGGGCGAGCCCCGCGATACGCCCGGTCTTGTCAGGGGCCGGGCGTAAGCTCGGAGGATCATGACTGACACGCTGCTCGAGAACCTTTCCGCGTCCTCCTCCGAGCCGGTCACCCCGCGACGCGAGGTGGTCACGGCGATCCCCGGTCCGAAGTCCCAGGCCCTCCACGAGCGGCGCGCCAAGGTCGTCCCGCCGGGCGTGCACTCGACGCTGCCGGTCTACATCGAGCGCGCGAACGGCGCGATCCTGCGCGACGTCGACGGCAACCAGTTCATCGATCTCGGCGCCGGCATCGGCGTGACGACGATCGGCCACACGCGTGAGAACGTGGTGGAGGCCGCCAAGGCGCAGCTGGACTCGTTCCTGCACACGCTCTTCACGATCACGCCCTACGAGTCCTACGTGCGCGTGGCCGAGCTGCTCGCCGAGCACACCCCCGGCGACCACGAGAAGCGCACGGTGCTCGTCAACTCGGGTGCTGAGGCCGTCGAGAACGGCGTCAAGATCGCCCGCAAGTACACCGGCCGCCGGGCCGTCGCCGTGCTCGAGCACGCGTACCACGGCCGCACCAGCCTCACGATGGCCATGAACTTCAAGGCGATGCCGTACGCGACCGGCTTCGGCCCGTTCCCCGGCGACATCTACCACGCGCCGAGCTCCTACCCCTACCGCGACGGCCTGACCGGCGCGGAGGCGGCGGCCCGCACGATCTCCTACCTGGAGAAGCACGTCGGCGCCTCCGACCTGGCCGCGCTCGTCGTCGAGCCCATTCAGGGCGAGGGCGGCTTCCAGACCCCCGCCGAGGGCTACCTGCCCGCGCTGCAGGAGTGGGCCACCGCCAACGGCGTCGTCTTCATCGCCGACGAGATCCAGAGCGGCATGGCCCGCACCGGCAAGTACTTCGCGAGCGAGCACTTCGGCCTGGTGCCGGACCTCGTGCTCTCCGCCAAGGGCATCGCGGGCGGCCTGCCGCTCGCCGCGGTCACCGGCCGGGCCGAGATCATGGACGCCGCGCACCCGGGCGGCCTCGGGGGCACCTTCGGCGGCAACCCGGTCGCCGCCGCGGCCTCGGTCGCGGTCTTCGACCTGATCGAGCAGGACAACCTGCTCGCCGAGGCGGAGCGCATCGAGGGCACCCTCCGTCGCGGCCTCGGCGCTCTGCAGGAGAGGTTCGACATCATCGGCGACATCCGCGGCCGCGGTGCCATGATCGCGATCGAGCTCGTCCAGCCGGGCACCGCGCAGACCACGAAGACCCCGTACCCGGAGGCGGTGACGAAGCTGGCGGCGCACGCCGCGCAGAACGGCGTCCTCGTCCTCACCGCGGGCACCTACGGCAACGTGCTGCGCTTCCTGCCGAGCCTCGCGATCAGCGATGAGCTGCTCGAGGACGCGCTCAGCGTCCTCGCCGACGGCCTCGCGTCGCTCTGATCCGAGTGACCACGGGCTCCATCCCCACGGCCACGAACGCCCCGAAGGGGACCGCTGCGCTAGGCGCCTCGGCCGAGCTCGCCGTCGTCGAGCGCAGCGGTTTCGTCGAGTCGCGGCACGCCGGCTCCGCCGTCGTGCTCGCACCCGACGGCTCGGTGCTGCGCTCGATCGGCGACCCCTCGGCGCCCGTCTTCCCGCGGTCGGCGCTCAAGCCGTTCCAGGCGCTCGCGTCGCTCGCGAGCGGAGCCGAGCTCGACCCCGAGGAGCTCGTGCTCGCCACGGCGAGCCACACGGGCACCGAGGAGCAGGCGAAGATCGTCCGCCGCGTGCTCAAGAAGGGGCGGCTCGGCATCTCCGCGCTGCAGTGCCCCGCGGACTGGCCCGAGGACAGCGCCTCCCGCGACCAGCTGGTGGCGGGAGGCCACGGGCCGCTCTCGATCTTCCACAACTGCTCCGGCAAGCACGCGGCCATGCTCCTCGCCTCCGTGGCGAGCGGCTGGGACCCGCGCTCCTACCTCTCCCCGGAGCATCCCCTCCAGGAGCGGGTCCGCGAGGTGGTCTCACGCATGACCGGCGAGCAGATCCTGCGCACCGGCGTCGACGGCTGCGGCGCCCCGGTGCACGCGATCACCCTCACCGGCCTCGCCGCCGGCTACTCGCGCGTCCGGACGACCCGCTCCGACTCCCCCTTCCCGCTCTACCGCAACGCGGCCGCCCTCACCGCGGCCGTGCTCGCCCGCCCCGACCTCATCTCGGGCGTCGGTCACCCGGACGCGATCCTCATCGAGGAGCTCGGCGCGCTCGCGAAGCGCGGCGCGGAGGGCGTGCTCGCGGTCGCGCTCGAGGACGGCACCTCGGTCGCGGTGAAGGTGCTCGACGGCAGCCTCCGCCCCGCCGCGGCGGTCGCGGTGTCGCTGCTCGCGGCGGTCGGCGCGATCGACTCCCCCGCCCTCACCCGCGTCCGCGCCCGCCTCGACACCGCGGTGCAGGGCGGCGGCGTCCCGGTGGGTGAGCTGCGGGTCACCTGCGCCTAGCGGGCGATCCCACTCCGTGTTCAGCAGGCTCGCCGCGGTGTTCAGCAGGCACGGACGCGGTTCAGCAGGCAGAACTGGTTCCAATCTGCCTGCTGAGGCGCTTCGGCTCCTGCTGAACCCGGTGCTGTGCGACCTTCCCCGGCACGGAGGCGACTTCGCAGGCACGGCTCGTCCTCGGCAGGGACTGACTCGTGCTCAGCAGGCACAGACATGGCTCAGCAGGCATGACAGGACCGGATCTGCCTGTCGAGCCATGTCCGTTCCTGCTGAACCGGTCGGCGCTCCTGCTGAGCGGACCGGCGCGTTCCTGCTGAGGAAGGTGAGCCGGCGTCCCGGCGGAAACGGATTCGCAGGTCTTCGGACCCGAGCACGTCGTGCGCTCAGCGGATGGCCGCGCGCTTGCGGCGGGCGTTCGCGCTCAGCTGGCCGATCAGCACGACCGCGATCGCGAGCAGGAACACGGCCGACGCGATGACGTTCGCCTCCGCCGGGATCCCGCGCGTCGCCGCGGTGTAGATGAACGTCGGGAACGTGTTGACGGCTCCCGAGTTGAAGTACGTGATGATGAAGTCGTCGAAGCTCAGCGAGAACGACAGCAGCGCCGCGGCGAGGATGCCGGGGACGAGCAGCGGGAACGTGATCCGCCAGAACACCTGCGACGGCGAGCCGTAGAGGTCGCGCCCCGCGTCCTCGAGCGCAGGGTCGAGGCTCGCCACGCGCGCCTTCACCGTCACGACCACGAAGCTGAGGCAGAACATGGCGTGCGCGACGATGATCGTGCCGATGCCCTTCGGGACGCCCGCGGTGAGGAACTGGGCGGCGAGGCCGGCGCCCATCACGACCTCCGGGGTCGCCATCGGCAGGAACAGCAGCAGGTTCGTCGCCGCCCGGAACTTGAAGCGGTAGCGGACGAGCGCGATCGCGATCATCGTGCCGAGCACCGTCGCGATCACGGTCGCGCTGACCCCGATGAGGATGCTGTTGCCGAACGCCTCGCAGACGCCCGGCTCGTTGCAAACGCCCAGCCAGTTGTCGAGCGTGAATCCGCGCCACGAGATGTTGGTGCGCACCGAGTCGTTGAACGAGAACACGATCGTGTAGACGATCGGGATCAGCAGGAAGATCAGCGCGAGCGTGCAGTAGACGGGCAGCAGCCACTTGCCCACCCCGATGCCGACGCGGCCGGGACGGCGCGCGGGCGCCTGCTCCTCCGCGCCGATCTCCTGGCCGAGGACGAGCCCTGCCTGGTTCTGCCCGCTCACAGGAGGTCCTCCGTTCCGGACCGGCGCACGTAGAACCCGACGAGCACCAGGATCGTCGCCATCAGCAGGATCGAGAGCGCAGCGGCGGCCGGGTAGTTCAGCTGGACGAGGAAGTTGCTCTGGATGACGTTGCCGATCATCGTCGAGCTGGTGCCGCCGAGGAACTGGCTCGACGCGTTGACGTAGTCGCCCGCCGCGGGGATGAAGGTCAGCAGCGTGCCCGACACGATGCCCGGCATCGACAGCGGCAGGATCACCGTCCGGAACGTCGTGAACGGCGTCGCGTACAGGTCCCGGCTCGCCTCCACCACGCGCAGGTCGAGCCGCTCGAGGGTCGTGTAGAGCGGCAGGCACATGAACGGGATGAAGTTGTAGGTGAGGCCGAAGACGACCGCGATCCCGGTGCCGGTGATGTGGTCCTGCGGTCCGAGCAGCGACAGCGCCTTGAGCGTCGTCACCACGAAGCCCTCGTCGGAGAGGATCTGCTTCCAGGCGAGCGTGCGCAGCAGGAAGCTGATGAACAGCGGCGCGACGACGAGGATCAGCAGCAGGCTCTGCACGAGAGGCCAGCGGCGCATCGTGACGCCGATGAAGTAGGCGAGCGGATAGCTGAAGAGCAGCGCGAAGACCGTCGCCAGAACCGCGTAGAGGAACGAGCGGAGGATCTGCTCGCTGTACTGGCCGACCACCTGCAGGTAGTTCGCCCAGTTGAACGTGAAGTCGTACTGACCGAACACCGTCTCGGACGGCGACTGCAGCGACGTCATGACGAGCGAGATCAGGGGCGCGAGGAAGAACAGGAGCAGGTACGCGATGCCGGGGATGAGCAGCAGCAGGGCGATGCGGCCGCCCCGGCGGACACCCGACGAGCCGGTCGCCGCGGGCGAGCCCGCGAACGCGGTGAGCGCCACGCCCCTAGCCCTCCACGCCGCTGACGAGCGCCTCGTGCGCCTGCTCGAGGGCCGAAGCGGCCGGGGCGTCGGCGAGGCCGAAGCCGTGCTCGACCCGCCAGGTCACCCACACCTCCGCTCCCGGCTCGACGACGGGACCGAACACGAGGTTCTGCGCGAAGACGATCACGGTGCCGACGTGCGGGACGTCGATGAGGTACTGCGTGCTGACGCCGCTGAAGGAGACGTCGGTGACCCGTCCCGGCCCCAGCACGTTGACGCCGGCCATCGGCGCGGGCTCCTCGGTGACGAGCAGCAGCTTCTCGGGGCGGACGCCGACGGTCACCGCGCCCGTGGTCCGCTGAGCGCGGTCGATGGGCACGAGGATGCGGCGCCCCGCCACGTCGACCCCGAACGCGCCCGATCCGGACTCGGCGACCGTGCCGCCGAACAGGTTGGACTGGCCGAGGAAGTTCGCGACGAACGCGGTGCGCGGCAGCTCGTAGATCTCCTCGGGTGCGCCGATCTGCTCGATGCGGCCCCTGTTCATCACCGCGACCGTGTCGGCCATCGTCATGGCCTCCTCCTGGTCGTGGGTGACGTGCACGAAGGTGAGGCCGACCTCGCTCTGGATGTTCTTGAGCTCCAGCTGCATCTGCCGGCGCAGCTTCAGGTCGAGCGCGCCGAGCGGCTCGTCGAGCAGCAGGAGTGCCGGCCGGTTGACGACGGCACGCGCCAGCGCCACGCGCTGCTGCTGGCCGCCGGAGAGCTGGGCCGGCTTGCGGTCGGCGAGGTGGTCGAGCTCGACGAGGCGGAGTGCGGCGTGCGCCTTCTCGACCGGGTCGCCGATGCCGCGGCGGCGCAGGCCGAACGCGACGTTCTCGAGCACCGTCATGTGCGGGAAGAGCGCGTAGCTCTGGAACACGGTGTTGACCGGCCGCCGATAGGGCTTTGTGTCGGTCACATCGGTGCCGCCGATGAGGATCCTGCCGGCGGTCGGCTCCTCCAGCCCGGCGACGAGGCGGAGCGTCGTCGTCTTGCCGCAGCCGGACGGGCCGAGCAGCGCGAAGAAGGTGCCGGCCGGCACCGTGAGGTCGAGCTCCTCGACCGCCGTGTAGCCCGGGAACTGCTTGCGGACGCCGACGAGCTTGAGGTCGGCGCCCGACTCGGCGAAGAGGCCGCGCGCCATCAGGCTCCCAGACCCACCGACTCGAAGTCCGCCTGGTACCGCGTCTGCTCCGCGTTGGTGAGGGTGCGGAAGATGTGCGCCTTCGCGAGGGTCTCCTCGTTGGGGAAGATCAGCTGGTTCTCGACGAGCTCCGGGGCGATGTCGGCCATGGCCTCCTTGGCGCCCTCGACCGGCGTGATGTAGTTCACGTACGCCGCCACCTCGGCGGCGATCTCCGGCCGGTAGTAGAAGTCGATGAGCTTCTCGGCGTTCGTCTTGCGCGGCGACCCGATCGGCACCATGAAGTTGTCGCTCCACAGGGTGCCGCCGGTGTCCGGCAGCGCGAAGCCGAACTTCTCCTCGCCGAGCTCGCCGTTGATGGTCGTGATGTCACCCGACCACACGATCGCGGCGAGGGTGTCCTCGTTCTTCAGGTCGTCGGCGTAGGAGTTGCCCTTGATGTTGCGGATCTGACCGGACGACACCTGCTGCTGGAACACCTCGATCGCGGCCGCGAACTCCTCGTCGCCCCAGTCCGAGCTGGAGATGTCGATGCCCTGCGCGAGCATGAGGAGGCCCATGGTGTCGCGCATCTCGGAGAGCACGCCGACGCGGCCCTTGAGGGCCGGGTCCCACAGCTCCTCGACGGAGGTGAGGCCGTTCGGAAGCTTCTCCTTGTTCCAGGCGAGGCCGGCGAAGCCGCTCTGCCACGGCACCGAGTACTCGCGGCCCTCGTCGAAGTCCGGGTTCTGCAGGCTCGGGGTGAGGTTCGAGAGGTTCGGGATGTTCGCGTGGTCGAGCTTCTGCACGTAGCCCTGGCCGATGAGGCGGCTGATCATCCAGTCGGTGAGGCAGACGACGTCGGCGCCGATGTCCTGCCCGAGCGCGAGCTGGTCCTTGACCTTCGCGTAGTAGGTGTTGTTGTCGTCGACGGCCACGTCGTAGGTGACGGTGAGCCCGCTCTCCTCCTGGAAGGCCTGGAGCGTCGGGTAGTTCCCCTCGTCGTCCTCGTCGATGTAGAACGACCAGTTGGCCCAGGTGAGCGTCTTGTCGCTGTCGGACTTGTCCGCGGCGGCGGAGGGCTTGGCGGCGCCGCCGCCACCGCCCGTGGAGCAGGCCGCCAGCGCGAGGGCTGCGGCGGAGACGCCGGCGCCCTGCAGCACGGTGCGGCGGCCGACCCGCCAGGCGCCCGCCTGGGCGATCAGCGCTCGAATGCCAGCGTCGGTGGGCAGTTCGCGGGGGGACATCGCCGCTCCTTCCGATCCGTTCGGGCACCGCCATCGGTGCGTGGTCCGATCCTGGCACAGGGACGTGAGGATCGTTGCGCCGTCGGCGCATATCGACCACTTCGAAACACAATCTTCACGAATTCCGTGCCGGAAGCGCCGGTCCTCCTCCGTATTCGGAGGTTTTCGTCATTCCGGCGCGGCCGGGTGCCCGCACGGAGTCCGCTTCCGGCGCCGGTGTGCGGATCGCGTCTCCTTCTCCTGCTTGCGCTTCGGATTCCGTCGCGCAAGGTGCAGTCGGGCGGATGAAATCGGCGGTTTTCTCGCTATCGTGGGCTCATGCGCATCGGTGTCCCGCGGGAGATCAAGAACAACGAGTTCCGGGTGGCCGTCACGCCTGCGGGCGTGCACGACCTGACGGCCGGCGGCCACGACGTCGTTGTCGAGGCCGGGGCAGGTGAGGGGTCCGGCATCCGGGACGCGGACTACGCCGCGGCCGGCGCCCGGCTGGCCGGCACCGCCGACGAGGTGTGGTCGACGGCCGAGCTCCTCCTCAAGGTGAAGGAGCCGATCGCGAGCGAGTACCGGCACTTCCGCGACGACCTCGTGCTGTTCACCTACCTCCACCTCGCCGCGGAGCGCGAGCTCACGACCGCCCTCCTCGACTCCGGCACGACCGCGATCGCCTACGAGACCGTCCAGCTCCCGAACCGGTCGCTGCCGCTCCTCGCGCCGATGAGCGAGGTCGCGGGCCGACTCGCGCCGCTCGTCGGACAGTCGACGATGCTGAGCCCGAACGGCGGACCGGGTCTCCTGGTTCCGGGCGTCCCGGGCACGCGCCCCGCGAAGGTCGTGGTGCTCGGCGGCGGCGTGGCCGGCACCAACTCGGTGCAGATGGCGGTCGGCCTCGGCGCAGACGTGACCGTGCTCGACACCAACCTGTTCCGCCTCCGCGAGATCGACGCCCTCTATGCGGGCCGCGTGAAGACGACCGCCTCCAACGCCTACGAGATCGAGCGGGCCCTCCTCGACGCCGACCTGGTCGTCGGCTCCGTCCTCATCGCCGGCGCCCGCACGCCGAAGCTCGTGAGCAACGACCTCGTCTCCCGGATGAAGCCGGGGAGCGTGCTCGTCGACATCTCGGTGGACCAGGGCGGCTGCTTCGAGGACTCGCACCCGACCACCCATGCGGAGCCGACGTTCCCAGTGCACGGCTCGCTGTTCTACTGCGTCGCCAACATGCCGGGCGCCGTGCCCCACACCTCGACGTACGCGCTCACCAACGCGACCCTTCCCTACGTCCGGGCGATCGCCCGGCTCGGCTGGCGCGAGGCGCTCCGGGCGGATCCGGCGCTCGGGCTCGGCCTCAACGTGCATGCGGGAGCGCTGGCGAACCAGCCGGTCGCGGCCGCGCACGGCCTCGGTCACATCGCGCTCGAGACCGCGCTCGCGGCGTAGCGGCCGGACGCGTCAGCCCGGAGCGGGGATCACCCCGGCTCAGCCGAGGCCGGCGGGCTCCTGGTGGCCGTCGTCCGGTCGCACCGTTCCCTTCACCGGCTTGCGGGACAGGTTGACCGCGCCCGCCTCCGGACCCCGCGCGGTCGCCGCAGCGATCGCGTCGTGGTCGTCGGCCTTCGAGTAGGCGTGGCGGAGGTGCACCGGCTCGGGCGGCCGGCCGGCGGCCTTCGCCTGGCGCCGCTTGTAGATCAGGTTGAGGGTCTCGACAGCGACCGCGAACGCCATCGGGCCGTAGATGAGCGCCTTGTCGACATGCACGTCGAAGCCGTCCGCGATGAGGAACGCGCCGATGAGCACGAGGAACGCGAGGGCGAGCATCTTGACGGTCGGGTGCCGGTTCACGAACGCGAAGATGTACTTCGATGAGAACAGCATGAGCCCGAACGACAGCACGACGGCGGCGATGATCACGATCAGGTTGTCCACCATGCCGACCGCGGTGATGACCGAGTCGAACGAGAAGACGATGTCGAGCAGGAGGATCTGGACGAGCACGGCGCCGAAGGTGGCGCTCGCGACCCGGCCTGTGCCGTGCGACTCGGCGCCCTCGAGCTTCTCGTGGATCTCGGTGACCGCCTTGTAGACGAGGAACAGCCCGCCCAGGATCAGCACGAGGTCGCGCCCCGAGAAGCCCATCCCGAAGAGCTCGAAGAGGTCCGCCGTGAGGCCGATGATCCAGGACGCCGCGAAGAGCAGGGCGATGCGGATGAGCATCGCGAGCGACAGGCCGAGATTTCGCGCCTTCGCCTGCTGCTCGACCGGCAGCTTGCTCGCGAGGATCGAGATGAAGATCACGTTGTCGACGCCGAGCACCACCTCGAGGACGAAGAGCGTGAGGAACGCGATGACGAGGTCAGGGGTCAGCTCGAGGGAGAAATCCACACTCGGACCATATTGGGCATTTCCTGAGAGATTCTCGCGCTAGCTCGGCGGGGCGGAAGACGCGTCGCTCGGAAGCACCGACACCCGGCTCGTCGGGTGCCCCGGCGCCACCAGCCAGGCCCGCCCGTCGATCGGGGCGAGCGCGGGCGGCAGCTCCCGTCGACGCGTGACCGCCCGGTGCTCCGCCGCCGAGCAGCCGATGAGCAGCATCGGAGTCGTCGCCACCGACGGCCACAGCGCGGGCGACGACTGCCACTCCTCCGGCGTCACCGCGACCACGCCCTCCCCGGCCGCGTCCTGCCGACGGGCGGGAGTCCGAGTGACGACGATCGCCGGGGATGCGACCGGCACCGCCTGCACCGAGGACGCCGCGAGACGGGGCGGTCGACTGCCGACCGCGACCTGCACCCGTTCCCCACGCCACCAGCCGGCCCCCGGCGGCAGGCTCGCCGCGCCGCGCCTGCCGATGCCGGCGAGCTCGTCGCGGGCGTCGCCGAGCGCGAGCACCCGCCCCGCGGCGGCGGCGAGCGGGCGGATCGCCGGCGCGAGAGGCACGTGCGCCGTCGCGGCGAGGGAAGCACGGCCGCCGCGGACCAGGCGGGCGAGCCGCTCCCCCAGCTCGGCCGCATGCTCGTCGCTGAGATCGGCGAGGGCGAGGTCGAGGTCGTCCACGAGGATGAGCTCCGGCCCGGCGGCGGCGACCGCGTCCCACAGCGTCTCCCCGCCCGCAGGCGCCCCGCCGGCGATGACCGGAGCGCCGCTCTGCTCGGCGAGCGTCGCCAGCAGCGTGCTGCGACCGGACCGGCGGCCGCCGACCCCGAGCAGCGCTCCCTCGACGCCGGGCCGCCATTCCGCGACGTCTCGCCGCTGCTCGGCGGGCAGGTCGAGGACCCCGACGACGAGCGCGTCCGCCCCGCGCGGGGACAGCTCGGCGAGCCCCACGAGCGGCGGCAGCGGCGGCAGCCAGACCGGCGCCACGGCCCTCCCGCGATGCGCGGCCGGGGCAGCGGAGGACGATGCGATCCGCGCCCGCACGGGAGGCTCACCGGACCGGGACACCAGGCACGCTCCGGGCTCGCCCGCCGGCAGGAGGGCCGCCCCGGGATCGCCGAGCAGCGCGCGGCTGTCCTCCGCGGCGAGCATCCGGAGAGCGATCCGGAGGCCGCAGTTCGCCAGCAGCGCCTCGCGCATCACGCCGGTGGGCCGCTGGGTGCCGAGGACGAGGTGGACGCCGAGTGCGCGCCCGCGTGCAGCCAGGTCGGTGACGACGTCGGACAGCGCCGGCTCTGCCGCGAGCAGGGCCGCGAACTCGTCGATGACCACCACCAGCCGGCCGAGCGCGGGCACCGCCTCGACACTGCGGGCGGCGTGGTCGCGCAGGACCCGCTCGCGGCGCAGCAGCTCCGCGCGGAGTCCGGTGGCCAGCCGGGCGAGGGAGTCCGGGTCGAGGTCGGTGACGAGGCCCGCGACGTGCGGGAGCCCGGCGAGCGGGTCGAAGGCGGTGCCGCCCTTGAAGTCGACGAGGAGCACCGCGAGCCGCTCGGGCGGATGCGCCGCCGCGAGCGCGAGCACCCAGGAGACCAGCAGCTCGCTCTTGCCCGACCCGGTCGTGCCGCCGACGATCGCGTGCGTGCCGTCGCGCACCAGATCGAGCTCGAGCGGGCCGTCCGACGTGACGGCGAAGCGCGCGGCGAGCCCGGCAGCGGCACCGGGCGGGCCGAGATCGACCAGGGTGACCGCGGCCGGCCGCTCGTCCCGCCTCCCGGCGCTCGCCGCCGAGACCAGCTCCGGACGAAGCCGGCCGAGCGAGGCGGCGTCGGGGTGGCGCATCACCTCGCCGAGGCGGACCCCGGAGAGGAGGACCACCACCGGGCAGGAGGCCGCCAGCTCCTCCACCCGGCGTGCGCGGGTCGCGACGCAGCCCTGCACGGCCAGGGATCGGGCGACCGCCGCGGTGAGCACGGGCGGGCCCGCGAGACCGACGAGGTCCCCGCGCTCGGCGGTGACGGGTGCCGCCGGGAGGACCGCCGCCTCGCGGACGAGGTCCTCGTCCTCCGGCTCCTGGGGCGCGAGCGCGATGCCGCTCGGCACCCCTCCCGCGCCCAGCACGACGCGACTCCCGGGGCGGGAGTGGCCCGCCACCACGTCGGCGGCGAACGGGGCAGCCGCACGGAGGGCCGCGATGCGGCGGGCGTGCTCCGCCGCGACCTCGACGCGCAGCCGGTCGAGCGCGACCGCCCGCCGGGCTCTCGCCCGCCGGCGCGCGCGGCGGCGCTGGCGGCGCGCATCGAGCAGAGCGGCGAGCGCGAGCACGGGGGCGAGACCGGCCAGGGCGAGGGAGAGCGGCGAGCGGGTGATCGCGAACAGCACCGCGCCCGCGAGCACGGGCGCCACCGTCGCGGCGAGCGGGAACGGGACCGGCTCCGGATCCGGCAGAGGCGGCGGGAGGTGCACTCCAGCAGGGTGCCGCCTCGGCCACCTCCCGGTCGGCGGCAGCCGGAGGACGGTGGGCGGAGGCCCGCCGCGGGAGGATGGGGAGGGTCAGCTCACGACGAAGAACTGCTCGCCGATCTCGACTCTGGAGCCGCGCGGGACGCGGCTGCGCATGCCGGGCGCGCTGAGCCGCGCGGGCCGCTCCGGCTCCCGCACCACGGTGCCGTTCGCCGAGAACCTGTCGCTGACCCAGAAGACGCCGCCCTCCTGGCCGAACTCGAGGTGCGTCTTCGACACCGAGCGGCCGGGGTCGTCGATGGCGACGAGCGAGTCGAACGCCTCCCCCGGCTGCGGCTCAGGACGGCGCCCGACGAGCCCCGTGCCGGTGACGGTGACCGACTCTCCTGTGCTGAATTGCAGCACGAACCGCGCGGCGGGCGCGGCGGCCCTGAACGTCGGCAGGCGGGTGTGCTCGTCGGGGACGGGAACGAAGATCGCGCCGGAGTTCACCTTGTCGGTGGCGTCGGCGGACGGCATCGGCGGGAGCGGCACGGGTGCGGACTGCGGGGTCCGAGCGGGCGCGGCCGGCGGGACCGGGGCAGCCGAGGACGGGGCGGACGCGGGATCGGCGCCGACCGGCTCCTCGAGCGCCGGCCCACCGACCGGGACGACGGAGATCGCGCCGGTGGCGGATCGGGTGGCCGTGCCGCACTCGCCGCAGAACATCGCGCCCTCGGGCAGCGTCGCACCGCAGGTCGGGCAGGTCATCGGGTCTCCTTCTCCGAGGTGGGCAGGCCGCGAGGGCGCGGCGCCCGGGCGCCGCGCCGCAACGAGCGGAGCGACACGAGCGCCTTCAGCCGCTCCCACCGGGTGCGGTCCCGGCCGAGATCGGCGCGGAGGTCGGCGACCGAGGTCCAGACCCGGTCCGCGTCGACCTCCTGCGGGTCGGTGGGCGCGAATGTCGCCCGGTCCACGGCGGAGGCAAGGACGAGCGGCTTGCGGCCGCCCACCGCGATCGCGAGCTCGTTGCGGGTGGCCGTCGGCGGCGCATCCACACCGTAGTCCACCGCGGCGTCCGCGAACTCGTCCCAGCCGCCGACGATCCGCTCGAGGGGCGCCGCCGCATGCCGGCGGCGGCGCCGGCGCCGCCACTTGAGGCCGAGGATCGCGAGGAACGGGGACAGCAGGATCGCCGCTCCGAGCAGCACCCAGCCGAGGACGCGGAGCACCGCGAGCAGCACGCCGAGCCACAGCGGAGCCTCCGGCTCCTGGTCCTGCTCGGCGACGTCGGGCGGCACCACATCGTCCGGGTCGACGGCGTCGTCGGGCGGCGGCTGCACGACCGACTGGGGCCGGGACACGCTCGCGGTGTCGTCGGGCTCCTGCTCGGGCACGTCGCGGACGGCGGGGTTCGGGTCGATCGGCACCCAGCCGACGCCGGCCGCGTTGACCTCGATCCAGGCGCTCTGGTCGGCGCCGCGCAGGTTCCCGGGATCGTCCTCGGGGGCGACGAAGCCCACGACGACCCGCGCGGGGAAGCCGAGCCGGCGAGCCAGGAGAGCCGCGGTGACCGCGTACTGCTCGCCGTCGCCGAGCATCGGCTGCGCGGTGAGCAGCTCGGTGATGCGGTCCGCCGAGTGACCGGAGCGGCTGAACGGCTCGCCTTCCCGGCCGTGGCTGACGTAGCCGTCCTGCCGAAGGCCGTCGAGCGCGGCGACGAGGCGCTCCCCCGGGGCGTCCGCTCCGGCCGCCCAGCGCTCCAGGGCCGCGTCGAGCTCGTCCGGCACGAGCGGCAGCTCGGGGACCGGCGCGGTGCCGGGCTGCAGGGTCGCCAGTGCGTTCGCCCCCACGGTGTCGGGCAGCACCGCGTCGATGGCGTAGCTGTCACCCGCCTCGAGCCCCGTGATGACCGCGCCCGTCCCGCTCGTGCGGTTGTAGTAGAAGGAGTCCTGCAGCCGCGAGGCGCGGTCGCCGCCGAAGCGGACGGTCTCGAGGGCGCCGATGTCGGGCAGCCAGATGCCGCGGTAGCCCTCCACCGTCACCTCGATGCGCACGCGCCGGCCGTTCACGTCGGAGGTGTCGACGGACGAGGGCACGCGCGTGAAGGAGGCGGACGCGCTGCTCACCTGGTCGCTGCCGACCGTGTAGACGACGCCGTCGTAGGTGTCGAGCGTGGCGATGCGGATGCGGTCCCCCGGCTCGAGGCCCTCGACCGCGAGCATGGTCGCGTCGGCGCGGTCGTCCTGGAAGTAGCGCCGGAACGCCGCGAGCGGGCTGGGGTGGTCGCGCGGGTCGAAGGGCACCTCGATGGCGGCCCGCAGCACCTGCCGCGGTCCGGCGGCGGGCGCGATCGCGGCCGCACCGACTCCCCCGGCGACCGCGACGGCGAGGATGACGGCCGCGCCGACGGTGCGGCGGAATTCGGCGCGCCGGCGGTCGACCCGGGACTCGCCGACCGCGCGCGCGGAGCGGCGGCGCGACCGGCGCCACAGCAGGAACGCGAGCGCGGCGACGAGGAGGGCCAGGCCGACCGGGAGGGAGGACGCCCGGGTGGGGCCGAGGAGGACGCCGGCCACGAACAGCACGACGGGCGCGAGGATGCCGAGCACGCCCCACCGGGCGCGGAGGGCGGTGGACAGCCCGGCGACCGTGAGCACGAGCACGAGGAGGAAGACGGGGACGAGCAGGGTCTGGTAGCCGCCGACCGGGAGCGAGATGGTCAGCAGCTCCTTCCAGCTGAGGGCGGCGCCGGCGACGAGCTCGGTGAGGCCCGGCACGGTCGGCACGACCCCCGCGTAGGCGAGGGACGGGACTGCGGCCGGGACGCCGAGGAGGAGGTAGGCGGCGATCGTCGCCGCACCGACGGCCCACCCGGGCCAGCGCCGGGCGGCGCCGAGGACGGCGATCGCGACGCCCGCGACGAGCGCGACGGCGACCGCGACGACGAGCGACTCGCTCTGGTGGATCGGCCAGAAGGACGCGCTCGCGATCGCCATCGCGAGCGCGAGGAACGCGGTGTTGCCGAGCACGAAGCCGCCGCGCCGCGACAGGCGCGAGAGGCGCGAGGACGGCCGCGCCGGCGGGACGGGCGCGCTCATGCCGCCCTGCTCCGGGCGAGGGCCTTCTGGAGGTCCTCGAGGTAGCCGATGGTCAGCACGGTGAGGCCGCCGACGCGGCGGAGGGCGGGCACGTAGCCGGGATCGCACACGACGGCGACCACCTCGACCCCGGCGGGGAAGGAGGCGGACGCCGCCCGCAGCTGAGCGGGCGTCGGCTTCGAGCCGAGGACGAGGAACGCGACGCTCGTGCCGGCGCCCTGCTCGGAGGCGACGCGGGCGAGGTCGACGACACCGAGCGCCGAGTCGGCCCGCTCGACGCGGGCGAGGTCGTCGAGCAGGCGCACCGGCGTGAGCGTGCTGAGCGACCGGACGGTGAACACCTTGCGCTTCGCGAACTCGGGCGTCGTGCCGCTCACGACGACGGAGACGGTGCGGGCGTCGCGGATGGCACGCACGCCGAGGGAGCCGGCGACGCTGACGGCCAGCTCGAACTGCTCCGCGTTCGCATAATCGGCGCCCGCGAGGCTCAGCGCGACGAGCAGGTGGCTGCGCCGGGTCTGCTCGAACTCGCGGACCATGTGCACGCCCTGCTTCGCGGTGGACTTCCAGTGGATGTAGCGGCGGTCGTCGCCCGGCTGGTACTCGCGGAGGGCGTGGAAGGCGACGTCGCTCGCCGTGAGGTCGCGCGTCGCCTGGCCCTCGAGGTCGCGGACGAAGCCCGTGCTCGTCGCCGGGATGGCGACCGTCCTCGGGTGCACGAAGAGCTCGACGGAGGTGTCCCAGACGTGCTCGCGGCGCACGAGGCCGAGCGGGTCGGCCCGCACGGAGCGGACGGGCCCGATGGGGAGCACGCCCCGGCGGCGCGTCGGCACGGTGAACGGCACGTCCTCGGTCGCACCGGCGGGCAGGGACGGGATCGGCAGGTCCTGCAGCCCGTCGCCGATCGGAAGCTCGACCGCGGTGGCGAGCAGGCGGTGCCCGGTCGGGTTCCGGGCGACGAGCGCGCCCGACGCCTCGGAGCCGACGACCACGCGGTTGTGGGGCATGGCGAGCCTCAGGTCCTGCCCGTGCCCGCCCAGCAGGAACAGGCCGGCGACGAGGATGATCACGGTGCCCGCCCAGGCGACCGGCACGAGCTCGGCCCAGCCGGCCGCATAGCCGACGGCGAAAGCGGTGGCGGTGACGCCGACCATGGTCCAGCCGAGCGCCGTGACCACCGAGGCGACGGTGCGGGCTGCCGTCCGCACGTGCCCCGTCGCGATGCGCCAGGCGCGCACGACCAGGACGACGACGTCGGCGACGAACCCGGTGCGCTCGCCGACGATCCTCGTCCGGGCGTTGGTCAGCGGCGTGGCGGCGGCCGTCTCGCCGCGCACCGTCGTGGAGTGCGGGACGCCCGTCAGGCTGCCGCGCGTCCCGCTGCGATGGCGGGAGGTGGTGTTCACACGGCCTGCCGCTCGCTCGGCGGCGGGACCTCGAGCAGGAGCTGCGCCATCACGTTCGACGCCGTGACGCCGTCGAACTCGGCCTCCGGGTCGAGCACGAGGCGGTGCGCGAGCACCGGCTCCCCCAGCGCCTTGACGTCGTCCGGGATCACGTAGTGGCGGCCGTTGGAGGCGGCGAGGGTCTTCGCGGTGCGCAGGAGCGCGATGGCGGCGCGCACGCTGGCGCCGAGGCGGACCTCGTCCGCGTTCCGGGTCGCCTCGATGATCCGCGAGACGTAGTCGCTCACCGACGGGTCGACGTGCACCGTCCGCGCGAGCTGGGTCATGTCGACGATGACGTCGGCGGGGACGATCGCCGGGATGACCACTTCGTGCGAGCGCACCGTCGAGCCCTCGAGGATGCGCAGGGTCGCCGCGTGGTCGGGGTAGCCGATCGAGGTCTTGAGGATGAAGCGGTCGAGCTGGGCCTCGGGCAGGCGGTAGGTGCCCGCCTGCTCGATCGGGTTCTGCGTCGCGATCACCATGAAGGGCGCGCCCACCGGGTGCCGGATGCCGTCGACCGTGACGGCGCCCTCCTCCATCACCTCGAGCAGAGCCGACTGCGTCTTCGGGCTGGCGCGGTTGATCTCGTCGGCGAGCACGATGTTCGCGAAGACGGGACCGTTGTGGAACTCGAACTCGCCCGTGCGCTGGTCGTAGATGCTGACCCCGGTGATGTCGCCCGGCAGCAGGTCCGGCGTGAACTGGACCCGGCTGGCGCTGCCGGCGACGCTCTGCGCGATGGCGCGGGCGAGCGAGGTCTTGCCGGTGCCGGGGAAGTCCTCGAGCAGCAGGTGCCCCTCGCTCAGCATCGCCGTCAGCGACAGCCGGATCACGTGGCTCTTGCCGAGCAGCACCTGCTCGACGTTCGCCGCGAGCCGTCCGAAGATGTCGCTGAACCAGGCCGCCTGCTCCGGGGTCATCGTCATGCTCCTGGTGTCTCCTGTCGTGTGGGTCGAGGTCCGCGCAGCGGGCTCAGTCGAAGTCCGCGGAGCGGTAGACCGGGCTCGAGTACGTGCCGGATCCCGTGATCACCCGCACCTGGAAGGTCGAGTCCGCTCCCGCGGCGCAGCTGCCGCTCTGCGGCATGCTCGGCGACCAGACGTTCCCCCCGTCGCACGAGTACTGCACGGCAGAGTAGCCCGAACCGGAGGGCGCACCCGTCCACGACCACGCCCCCACGCCGTTTCCGGGGGCGTAGCGGAGGCCGGTCGGCCGGGTGTCGGCGGGCGTGAAGGTCTGCGACGGCGCCGACCAGTCGGAGCAGAGCGTCTTCTCCGGGTAGGCCTCGCAGACCTGCACCTGAATCTGCACCGCCTGCCCGTACAGGCTGCCGTCGGCCACCAGCGTGCCGCCGAGGCGGGTGGTCCACGTCGCCGAGCCGCCCGCGAGACGGTAGACGTAGGACACCTCGGGGCTCCCGCCGCCGCTCGCGTACGCGACCGAGTCGAGGCGGTAGTCGTACCGGCCGTCGCCGCTGTCCGCCGGGCCGCCGACGCCGACCGAGGTGGGCGTTCCCGGCGCCTTGCGGGTGACGGCCCGCACCTCGCCGCTCGCCGTGCAGCCCTGACCGTTGTAGGCGAAGACCATGAAGCTGTAGGACGTGTTCGCGGGCACCTCGAACACCGTCGAGGTGGCCGACCCCATGTGCCGGAACTCATTGGTGGCGGGCGGCACCGAGAGGTCGGTGCCGCGGCCGCCGTCGTCGCTGGCGGAGCAGCCGGGCGGCGTGCCCTGGTACATCGCGGCGTAGTACTGGCCGACCCCGGAGCCGTTGCCGTCGAAGACGCCCGCCCAGTCGAGCGTCACGGTGCCGCGGCCGCCGGACCCGGCGTCGCCGACGCCCGCGGACGGGGTGCCGGTGACGACGGGCGCGCCCGCCGGCGTGCCGGACCCGCTCACCGAGTTCCAGTTGGTGAGGCGGCCGTACGCCTCGTTCCGGGCGGACACCGAGACGGCGACGGGGGCCCCGTTCGCGATGGAGCCGCTGGTGACGTCGAGGGAGTACTCGGTGCCCACGGGGTCGTCCGCGGGAACCGAGAGGGTGTCCGTGCGGCCCGCGACGCTCACCACGTAGTAATTGATCGGGCTGCCGCCCGTCTCGTTCGGCTTGCGCCAGAACACGCGGAGGCCGTGGTCGAGCGCGCGGGTCTCGAGCGACGCCGGGGCGGCGGGGACGATGTCGGACCAGACGGGCTCGCCGAGCGACGTCGGCGCCGACTCGCCGATCGCGTTCACCGCGATGACCGCGATGCGGACCGAGTTCGCGGGGCCGTTGCCGGGCGTGCGCACCGTGCACGTCGTCGAGGCGCAGTCGGTCGTCGCGATCGGGTCCCCGGCCGCGCTCGTCGTCGCCACCCGGAAGCCGGTGATCTCCGCGTTGTTGAAGGCGCCCGGATCGAAGGCGATGGTGACGGCGCGGTCGCCGAACGCGGTGGCCCGGACGTTCGTCACCGGCTGCGGCTTGTCCTGCACCGACACCGTGACCGTGCCCCACGCTGCCCGGTCCTCGTCGCCCGTGGCGTCGAGCACCTGGTACTGCAGGGTGACGTCCTCGGGCAGGGCGTCGTTCGCGACGTCGATCGACAGCCGCGACTTGTCGGCGCTCGGCGTGATGCGGACGCCCGCCGGGAGGGAGGCGGAGTCGAGGCCCCGCACGGCGACGACCTGGAGCGGGGTCGCCGGGAACGGGTTCGCCGCCTGGTCGTTCGCGAGCACGTCGACGCTCGTGGTGCGGCCGCGCGGGGCGACCGCGGTGTCGGCGGCGGGGCTCGCGAGCGGCCGCGTGGACGCGACCACCCGCAGCTCGAGGCGGCCGGACTCGCCGTCGGTGGTGCCGTCCCGCACGCCGATGCGGAGGGAGGATGCAGCGCCGGTGCGCACCGACTCCGCCGCGCGGATGGTGAGCGCCTGCCCGTCGAGGGAGACGGAGTAGCCGGACGGAACGCTGCCGAGCACCGAGTAGTCGAGCCCCGCGAGGTCGTCCGCGTAGGGGTAGGTGGTGAGGCGGGGCAGCTGGACGGTGCGCTCGGCGCCCGGTTCGAACTCGAGCACTCCCCCGTCGAACACCGGCGGCTGGTTCTCGCGCGGCGTCACCGAGATGGGCAGCACCAGTGTCGCGATGCGGCCGTCCGGGTCGTCGGCCGACTCGCCGTCGGTCACCTGGAAGGCGATGGAGGCGGGGCCGAAGTAGCCCTCCGCGCTTCGGAAGCGCAGGGTGTTCGCGTCGACCACCGCATCCGCGCCGTCGGAGTGGGTGGCCCGCACGGTGCTCGAGTCGGTGAGCCGGACGGCGCCGTCGCCGACCGCGACGACGTAGTCCCGCAGCTCGATCGTGATCGCCTCGCCGCTTCTCACCGTCAGCCGCGGCGCGCCCTTGCGCAGCTGCGGCAGGGCGTCGTCGAAGCCGGGTACGCGGATGAACGCGATGGCGGAGACGGCCGGGTCATCCGGGTGCCGCACGCTGAACGGGATGATCTGGCTGCTCGCGCCGAGCTCCACCCGGATGCGCTTGTCGTCGACGACGCGGGCGGTGCCGCCGTAGCCGGGGAGGACGCTGACGTCGAGGTCCTGGGGGTCGCCCTCGGCGAAGAAGACGCCGGAGAGCACGTTCACGTCGACGCTCTCGCGCCCGAGGATGTCGCTCAGGCCGAGCACGGTGTCCTCGGCGATCGGACGGGCGAGCGGCGCGTCGGGGTCGACGATCACGGTCAGGAAGTTCGAGCTCGTGCCGCCCCGCTCGTTCTCGATCGAGTAGACGAAGCCGTAGCGGCCGGCCCGCTCGGGCGCGACGACACGCAGGACACTGCCGTCGACCCGGGCGGTCCCGCCGCCGGTCGTCGCCTCGACGTCGGTGATGGAGAGCGTCTCGCCGTCGGGGTCGGAGTCGTTCGCGAGGACCTGCACCGCGATCGTCCGGCCCGGCCGCACCGTCACCTCGTCCTCGACGGCCACCGGGTTGCGGGCGCCCTCCAGGCGCGGGCTGATGCCGACGCGGACGGTGCCGGTCGCCTGCGCGCCGAGCCCGTCGACGACGCGGTAGGTGAACGTGTCGGTGCCCGCCGAGTAGTCGCCCGCCTCGAACTCGATCCAGTCGCTGCCCACCTCGGTGACGGCGCCCTTCTCGGGGTTCGACTCCTGGCCGAGGAGCTGCACGGAGTCGCCGTCCGGATCGATGCCGGTCAGCGGGACGGGGATGCGCACGCTCTCGCCGGCGAGCACGCGCGCCTCGACGGTGCGCGGCACGGGCGGATTGTTCGACGCCGGATCCGCCTCGCGCACGGAGATGCTGACCTCGGCGGTCGCCCACTGGCCGTCGGGGCCGTTCACCCGGTAGACGGCGGTGAAGTTGCCCGTGGTGTCCGGCGCGAGGTAGCGCAGCCGGCTCTGTGCCGGGAACAGCAGGCCCGAGCCGCCCGGCAGCGGCGTCACGAGCTCGGGGTCGAGCGTCAGCTGCTCGCCGTCCGGGTGCTCGTCGTTCGCGAGGACGGGGATGTCGATGGCGTCCCCGACCCGCACCGAGACCTGGTCGGCGCGCGCGAGCGGCGGCTGGCTGCGGGCCGGCTCGGGGATCTCGACGACCGCGACGGTGCCCTGGGCGTCGGCGAGGCCGTTGCTCACCGTGTAGGTGAAGTCGACGGGCCCGTCGAGGGGCGCGGTGAGCGTGATCCGCAGAAGGCGCTGCTCGAGGATCTCGACGCGGACGCCGGAGTCGACCGGCACCTCGCCGACGCCGGTCACGAGGAGGACGCCGCCGGCGGGATCGATGTCGGTCGCGAGCACGTCGAGGTTCTGGCTGCCGCCCTGCCGGACGAAGGCGGTGTGCGGCACCGTGATGGGCGTGCTGTTGGCGTCGGGCGGCGTCTCGACGTCGACGCGCACCGTGCCGGTCGCCGTGCCGGCGCCGTCGCTCACGGTGTAGTCGAGGTACCGGGTGCCCGCCTCCTCGGCGACGAGGCGGAAGGTGCCGCCCTCGTAGTCGGCCTGCACGGTCACCCCCGACTTCGGCGGGACGTTCGTGAGGCGGAGCATGCCGCTGCCGCCGCGCACGTGCGCAAGCGGCGCGACGGTCAGCTCCTCGCCGACGTAGGCGCGCACCGCGAAGGGCTCGGCGACGATCGGCACCTCGCCCGCCGGGCGGACCGTCACGGCGAGGGTCCCCGCGCCGTCGGCGCGGCCGTCGGAGACTGCGAGCGCCACATCCTTCCGGTCGCCGCCCTGGCCCGAGTCGATGAACACGATCTCGCCGCCCGGCTTCCAGGTGCTCGTGTCCGGCGCGCCCACCGACGCGCTCGTCAGGTAGAAGGCGTCGCCGTCCGGGTCGACCCAGTCGCCGAGGGTGTCGACCGCCACGCGGCCGCCGGCGGCGACGGTCGCCTTGGTCGTGCGCAGCTGCTGCGGAGGCGAGTTCTCGTCCGGCGAGCGGACGTCCACGGTCACCGTCGCGCTCGCGGTCCCGCCGCGGCCGTCGGAGATGGTGTACCCGAACGAGACCGCGCCGGTCGCGGTGTCGGGCAGGGTGAGCAGCACCTGCTGCCCGCCGCTCACGAGCTCGAGGCTCCCCACGTCGGCCGCGAGGGTCGTCAGCTCGTCGATCACGAGGACGTCGCCGTTCGGGTCGTAGTCGTTCAGGAGGACCGGCAGCACGGTGGCGCGGCCGGGCCGTGCGCCCAGGTCGTCGTCCTGGGCGATCGGCGGCGCCTGCAGCGTCTCGTACTCGGGCGGGGTGTCCTCGTCGTTCTCGGGCGCCGCGTCGCTGTCCTCGTTGCGGGCGAGCAGCTCGTCCCAGTTGTCGATCGCGGCGTTGCCGTCCTGCACCGCCCACGTGCCGCCGCCGAGGGAGTCGTTGAGGACGACCCGGCTGCCGCTGGTGCGGAACGCGAGCTGGGCGGACGACGGCATCCCGTCGATGGACTCGAGCTCGGGGTCCTCGCCGTCGATGCCGGTACCGCCGCTGCCCGCAGCGCAGTCGCGCCACACGTCGCCGCTCGACCAGGCCGCGTACGCGCAGCCGGCGCGCACCACGGGGGCGGCGGGGGTGCCGGAGCGGCCCTCGGCGGTGAGCCCCGCCACCTCCTCGGGCTCGCCGCCGCCGAGCGGCACCCGGACGAGCCCGCCCGCGTGCGCGACGTAGAGCCGGTCGCCGCCGTCCCGGCCGGCGGCCTCCGCGGTCACCGCCTGCTGGAGCACGGGCGAGGCGCCCGCCGCGATGAGGTCCGTCAGGTCGACGGTCGCGCCGTCGAGGGTGAGGGTGCGCGTCGTCGCGTCGAGCACCGCCCAGCGGCCGCCGACGGAGGTGATCGAGAACTCGTCGTCGGTCGTGCCGGCGTCGACGGCGGAGGTGCGGGCGACGACGTCGCTCCTCCCCGCGTCGACGCGGTACACCTCCCCCGCCTCCGGGGAGTGGACGAAGAGGGTGCCGTCCGACTCCATCGACGAGACGGAGCCGGCGCCGAGGCTGAGGTCGGGCGGGATCGACGAGTCGAACGAGCCGAGCGCCGGAAGCGGCACGATCCAGATGCGGCCGGTGGCGGTCGAGTGCAGGACCGCACGGCCGTCGGCCACCTCGGTGCCGGTCGTGTGCAGCACCGTGTCGTCCGGGGGCACCGGCACCGACTCCTGCACGCTGGAGGTGGCGGGGTCGACGACGTCGAGGGTCGAGTTCCCGCGGTCGTAGAGATAGACGTCCTGGCCGCGCTGGTGCACCTCGACCGTGCTGGTGGTGCTCGCGACGACCGTGTCGAGCTGCAGCACCTGGGTGTTGGCGCGGCCGATCACCTGCTTGGAGCCGTTGGCGACCCAGACGGACCCGTCGTCGAGGTCCATCCGCTGCGCCGTGTACCCGTTCGAGACGACGGCGACCGTCGCGACCACGGCGACCACCGCGCCGCCGCCCACGAGGGAGACGAGCTTCGAGCGGTGCCGCGCGAGAGCTGCTGCGGCGCGCCGCAGCGGGGAGGGCGCCACCACCTAGGCGCCCACGCACTTCTCGTTGCTCGGCTCGCCCACCTTGCCGCTGCGGTTCACGGTGACGCTGATGCACACGCGGCTGCCGGTCGGGGCGTCGGCGAGGAACGTGGTGCCCTTCTGCAGGCTGGTGCGCCCGTCGTGGGTGGTGATCTCGTAGCTGTCGCCGTCGTCGAGGCCCGGGTCCGCCCAGGAGAAGCGCACCGTGCCGTCGTCGACCTCCGCCGCGATGTCGCTCACCCGGGGGATGTCGCTCGAGGAGCCGCGGATGAGCACCACCATGGCGGTGGCGCCGAGGGCGATGACGAGGGCCGAGACGGCGACGAGCACCCAGGAGAGCCACTGGACGCCCTTCGGCTGGGGTCCGCGCAGCCCGGAGCCCGCGTCCACCGACCCGCTGCCCGCTTCGACCAGGACGCCGACCCCGCCGCGGGACGCGCTCGAGTCCATGGTCCGCGAGCGCCGCCGGCGCCGCTCGCTCGACTGCTTGAGTGCCGGGACGCCGCGGATGCGCGTCCGGTCCTCCAGGTCGGCGACCGTCGCGAGCGCCCAGTCGTCCATCGCCACCTCGAGCGGCGTCTGCGGCAGGCCCAGCTCTGTCTCGACCGCCTGCAGCTCGCGGATCAGCTCGAGGACGCTGCCCGGCCGCTGCTCCGGCTTCTTCGACATGGCCCGCTGCAGCACGAGCTCGAGCCGCGCGGGCACGTCGGAGCGGTCGATCGGCTCCGGCTTCGCCCGGTTGATGCGATTGATGAGCTCCGTCGACTTGTTGTCGGTGCCCGGCACCTCGAACGGCGACCGGCCGGCGAGGAGGCTGTAGACCGTGGCCGCCGTCGACCACACCTCGCTCGCGATGGTGCCGGACGTCTCGTCCATCAGCACCTCGGGCGCCGACCAGGGGATGGAGAGGCCGACCGACTCGGTGCGCTCGGACTCGGCGAGCGTGGCGGCGATGCCGAAGTCCGACAGCACGGGGTGGCCGTACGCGGTCATCAGGATGTTGGTCGGCTTGATGTCGCGGTGCAGCACGCCGGCGCGGTGGGCGGTCTCGATGGCGCTCGCGACCTTGATCGCGATCCGCAGCACCTCGGGAACCGGGATCTTCTCGCGCCGGTACCGCTCGCCGAGCGCCGCGGAGCAGAGCTCCATCACCAGATAGGGCCGGCCGTCGGACGACACGCTCGCCTGGTACACGGTGAGGATCGACGGATGGGTGCTCAGCTGGGCCATGAGGTTGGCCTCGGCCTGGAACATCTGCCGCACCTGGTCGTTGACGACGTCGGCGAGCATCACCTTGACGGCCACCTGACGGCGCGGCATGTTCTGCTCGTAGAGGAAGACGTCCGCGAAGCCGCCGGACCCGAGCGCCCGCACGTAGGTGAAGCCGGGAAGGGTCGGCGGGGTGGACGGCAGACGTCGCGTCATGTCATCCCCTAGACCGTTGGCGGACGAGCACCGGCGTCGGCCGCGCCCGGCGGAACCGCCACGTGTGCCCGGAAGGCATTGTAGACAGGGCTTTTCCCCGATCGGGCGCCGCGCACGTGGCGGTTCCGATCCCGGCCCGCCCCCAGTGCGAGGGCAGACCGCCCGTTCGAGCCCTGTACCCCGTCCGTCGGGGAAGCCCCGGTGGTTGAGGAGCCGCCGCAGGCGGCGTCTCGGAACCGCCAGCCCGACGATCCCCGTGGTGGTGGTTTCGAGGCTCGCTGCGCTCGCACCTCGACCACCGGAGACTGCGTGAGACGTGCCCCTCAGGAGTGGCGGCCGGTGCCGCGGCGCGGGACCGTCTGGTGGATGTCGAAGTCCCCGGTGGTCGCGAGCACGTCGATGATGACGACGGTGATGTTGTCGCGTCCGCCCCGGACGAGCGCCGCCTCCACCAGGTCGTGCGCGGTGTCGCGGGCCGTGCGGCCGGCCACGAGGTGGGAGCGGAGGTCCTCGTCCGTCAGCTCCTTGGTGAGGCCGTCGGAGCAGAGCAGCAGGCGCAGACCCTCGGTGACCGGGATCATCCAGTAGTCGGGGGCCGGCATCTCGTTGAAGCCGATGGCCCGCGTGATGACGTTGCTGTCCGGGTGGTTCTCCGCCTGCTCCTTGCTGATCACCCCCGAGTCGACGAGCTCCTGCACCACGGAGTGGTCGACCGTGACCTGCTCGAAGAGGCGGCCGCGCAGCTGGTAGACCCGCGAGTCGCCGATGTTGAACACGGCCCAGTACGGATCCGTGCCGACGAGCGTGAGGGCCGCGCCGGTCACCGTGGTGCCGGTGCCGAGCGCGTGGGTGCCGGAGACGCGGGCGATGTCCTGGGCGGCCGTGCCGAGCGCGTGCTCGACGACGTCGGGGTCGATGAAGTCGGTCTCGATGACCTCGGCGAGCCGGGTCACGACCGCCGCGCTCGCGACGTCGCCGGCGGAGTGCCCGCCCATGCCGTCGGCCACCGCGAAGACGGGGCTCTGCGCGAGGAAGCTGTCCTCGTTCACGGAGCGCTTGCGACCCACGTTGGTGACGGCGGCCCAGCTGAGGGTCACCTGGAGGTCGGGGCGACGGGGCACCGTCACGGTGTGACCCGAGTTGCTGCGGCCGATCTGCGTCACGGGTCCTGCCTGAGAAGAATGGAGGAGCCCGGCGGGATGCCGGACTGCGGAGGTGGCCGTTCCCCTACCGGATCGGCAGGATCTCGATGACGTTGCCGTCGCCGATGTCCACAAGGGTGCCCGGCGTCACCACCATCGATTCACCCTGGCGCAATTTTATGGGAGTCGATCCCGGCTGCGAAACGAAGGTGCCGTTCGTCGACCTCATGTCGGTGACGACGACCGAGCTCCCCTCCTGCCGGAGCTCGACGTGGGTGCTCGACACCTCCATGGACGGGGAGGCGATGCGCAGCAGCCGCGGCAGGGTGCCCGTCACGATGCGCGGGCTGCTCGGCTTGCGGCCGATGTAGACGGGCGTGTCCAGGCGGTACACCTGCCCGTTGCCGATGCGGAAGCAGTAGTAGCCCGTCGTGCGCTCCTGCCCCGGCGCGAACCGCGGGTCGAACTCCATGCGGGCGGGCGACCACGTGGTGAGCGGCGGGCTGTCGGCGCGGTGCCGGCGGCGGGAGGTGACGATCGTGTCGCCGATGTCACCCGCCTCCTCGCCGGCGCGGGCGACCTCGGCGACGCGATCGCTGCCGCGGAAGCGGCCGGTGCCGAGCCCGCGGATGGTGTCGTCGAGGTCCATCGTGTCGCCCGTGTTGCCGAGCGCGGTGCGCGACGGCGGCATCGCGGGCACCTCGGCGGCGGGCGCGGAGGGCGCGGCGGGGATGACCGGGATGGGTGTCGTGATCGGCGCGCGGTACGGGCCGGGCGCTGCCGCGAGGTTCTGCACGGGGATCGACCCGGAGACGGGCGCCGAGGCGTGCGAGGGCGCGATGGTCGCGGCGGCACGACGCGGACGCTGCCGCCGCTCCGGCGGAGCGACCGGGGCCGGCACGACGCCGGGCTCGCCGGGCGTCCAGGCGAGCCAGGGCGCGCGGATGATCCCGCTCATCAGGGGCAGGTCTGTGGCGGCCGGCCCCGTCTCGACCCCGACGGGCCGCTCGACGGAGCCGAGCGCGAGCGCCTGCACCCCGTCGAACTCGGCGAGGTACCAGGGCTGCATGTTGCGCGAGTCGATGCGGCGCTGGCCCGCGACCGTCTGCACGTCGACGCTCCCCCGGCCGCGCAGCACGATCGTGGTGCGGACGCCGGTGACGACGACCGCGAAGGATCCGACCGCGGACGGGCCGCGCGTGGGCACGGCGGCGACCACCGACTCGATGGAGGCGTCCGGCGCGGTTGCGGTGCGCCACAGCGCCATGACCACCTCCGGGGAGGCGGAGGGCTCGAAGCCCGCGAGCACGTGTCCTGCCGCGAAGAACGTCCAGTTCAGCGTCCCGCCGACGCCGGCGGCGAGGGGCGAGTAGAAGGCGTGGCCGGAGGTCACGACTGGGCGACCTCCCCCTGGCCTCCGGTCACTGGCCGATGTAGCTCATGACGTGCTTGACGCGAGTGTAGTCCCCGAAGCCGCGCTTATCAGGCGCCGATGCGAATCAGCTTCTTGTTGACGAACTCGTCGGCACCGAAGCGGCCGAGCTCGCGGCCCGAGCCGGAGCGCTTGACGCCGCCGAACGGCAGCTCCGCGGCGTCGCCCAGCACGACGTTGATCCACACCATGCCGGCGTCGATCCGGTCGGCGAGGCGCAGTGCCTGCTCGCGGTCGGTCGTGAAGACGTAGGACCCGAGACCGAACGGCGTGTCGTTCGCGATCCGGACCGCCTCGTCCTCGTCGGCGACCCGGTAGAGCTGCCCGACCGGTCCGAAGAACTCCTCGCGGTAGGCGTCCATCTCGGGCTTGACATCGGCGAGCACGGCCGGCGGGAAGTAGGTCCCGCGGCGCTCGCCCTTCAGCAGCACCTTCGCCCCCTGCGCCTCGGCGCGGGAGAGCTGCTCCTCGAGTCGCTCGGCGGCGGCAGCCGAGGAGAGGGGGCCGAGGACGGTGCCCTCCGCGTTCGGGTCGGCGGGCTGCACGGCGGCGAGCGCGGCGACGAACTTCTCCGCGAAGGCCTCGTAGAGGTCGTCCTTCACGATGAAGCGCTTCGCGGCGTTGCAGGACTGCCCGTTGTTGTCGAGCCGCGCGTTCACCGCGGCCTCGACGGCGGAGTCGAGGTCGTCGGTCGACAGCAGGATGAACGGGTCCGATCCGCCGAGCTCGAGCACGACCTTCTTCAGGTGCCGGCCCGCGACCTCCGCCACGGCCGAGCCCGCGCGCTCGGATCCGGTCAGGGACACGCCCTGCACGCGGGGGTCCGCGATCACGGTCGCGCACTGCTCATTGGTGGCGTAGATGTTGATGTATGCGCCCTTCGGCGCTCCCGCGTCGTGGTAGATCCGCTCGATCGCGGCGGCGGACTCGGGGCACTGCGGGGCGTGCTTCAGCAGGACCGTGTTGCCGATGATGAGGTTCGGGCCGGCGAACCGGGCGACCTGGTAGTAGGGGAAGTTCCAGGGCATGATGCCGAGGATCACGCCGAGCGACGAGCGGCGCACGAGCGCCTCGCCGCCGCCGTCGCGGAGCTCGATGACCTCGTCCTCGAGGAAGGCCGGGCCGTTGTCGGCGTAGTACCGGTAGATGTCGGCGGCGAAGTCGACCTCGGCGAGAGCTTGGTCGAGCGGCTTCCCCATCTCGCGGACGATGATCGCGGCGAGCTCGTCACGCCGCTCGACGTGCAGGTCGGCCACCCGGCGGATGATCTCGGCGCGCTCGCGGCGATCCGTCGTGCGCGACCATTCCTCGTGTGTGGCGTGGGCCGAGGCGATCGCCTCGGAAAGCGCCTCGTCGGTGATGGTGTCGTACTCCTTGACGGTCTCGCCCGTCGCCGCGTCGACCACCGCGTAGTAGCTCATTGCTCGTCCCCTTCGTCGTCCGCTTGGAAGAATAGGCCAACCGGCCCGCGTCGCGCACGAGCGGAACGGGAATTCCCCACGGATTCCGTCGCCGAACCGCCCCTGGGCGACTGATCCGCTTGCCTGCGCTCCTTCCCGCTGACAGAATCGAGGGGTGATCGACCAGCGCCGGGGCGCCCCGGCCAAGCCCCTCCAGCTCGACTCCGTGTCGAAGGCCATCATCGAGCAGCTGCAGCTCGACGGCCGGCGCTCGTACGCGGAGATCGGCAAGGCGGTCGGGCTCAGCGAGGCGGCCGTCCGCCAGCGCGTGCAGAAGCTGACCGACTCCGGCGTGATGCAGATCGTCGCCGTGACCGATCCGATGCAGCTGGGCTTCTACCGCCAGGCGATGATCGGCGTCCGCGTGTCGGGCGACACCCGGGTGATCGCCGACAAGCTCGCCGCGATGCCCTCCGTCGACTACGTGGTGCTCACCGCGGGCAACTTCGACATCCTCGCCGAGGTGGTCTGCGAGAACGACGACGAGCTGATCGACCTGCTCAATTCCGAGATCCGAACACTGGAGGGCGTCTCCTCGACCGAGACGTTCGTCTACCTCCGGCTGCACAAGCAGCTCTACGACTGGGGAACACGATGACCATCACCGAACAGGCAGTGCCCGCCGAAGCCGGGGCGAACTCCGGCGAGCAGGACCTCCAGGGCAAGGCCCGCGACCACCTGTGGATGCACTTCTCGCGCCAGTCGGTGCTCGAGGAGCACGGCGTCCCCGTCATCGTGCGCGGCGAGGGCCACACCATCTGGGACTCGAAGGGCAGGAGCTACCTCGACGGCCTCTCCGGCCTGTTCGTCGTGAACGCCGGCCACGGCCGCCGCCGCCTCGCCGAGACGGCCGCGCGCCAGGCCGAGCAGCTCGCCTTCTTCCCCATCTGGTCCTACGCGCACCCGTCCGCGATCGAGCTCGCCGACCGGCTCGCCGACATGGCGCCCGGCGACCTCAACCGCGTCTTCTTCTCCACCGGCGGCGGCGAGGCGGTCGAGACCGCGTTCAAGCTCGCCAAGTACTACTGGAAGCTGCAGGGCCGGCCCACCAAGCACAAGGTCATCTCGCGTGCCGTCGCCTACCACGGCACGCCGCAGGGCGCCCTCGCCATCACCGGCATCCCGGCCATGAAGGAGATGTTCGAGCCGGTCACCCCCGGCGGCTTCCGCGTGCCGAACACGAACTACTACCGGTCCGCCGAGATGGGCTTCGTGTCGAACACGCCGGAGGGGCCCGAGCGCGAGGCCGAGTTCGGGCTGTGGGCCGCGAACCGCATCGAGGAGATGATCCTCTTCGAGGGGCCGGAGACGGTCGCCGCGGTGTTCCTCGAGCCGGTGCAGAACTCCGGCGGCTGCTTCCCGCCGCCCACGGGCTACTTCCAGCGGGTCCGGGAGATCTGCGACAAGTACGACGTGCTGCTCGTCTCCGACGAGGTGATCTGCGCGTTCGGCCGGATCGGCAACTGGTTCGCCTGCGACACCTACGGCTACGTGCCCGACATGATCACCTGCGCGAAGGCGATGACGAGCGGCTACTCTCCGATCGGCGCCACCATCGTCAGCGACCGGATCTACGAGCCGTTCCGCCACGGGTCGACGTCGTTCTACCACGGCTACACGTTCGGCGGTCACCCGGTGTCCGCCGCGGTCGCGCTCGAGAACCTCCGCATCTTCGAGGAGGAGGGCCTCAACGAGCGCGTGCGCGAGAAGAGCCCGCTGTTCCGCGCCTCCCTCGAGAAGCTGAAGGATCTGCCGATCGTCGGCGACGTGCGCGGGGACGGCTACTTCTTCGGCATCGAGCTCGTGAAGGACAAGGCGACGAAGGAGACCTTCGACGACGCCGAGTCCGAGCGCCTGCTGCGCGGCTTCCTGTCCAAGGCGCTGTTCGACGCCGGCCTCTACTGCCGGGCCGACGACCGGGGCGACCCGGTCATCCAGCTGGCCCCGCCGCTCACGATCGGCGAGCCCGAGTTCGACCAAATCGAGCAGATCCTCCGCGGCGTGCTCAGCGAGGCGTGGACGCACCTGTGAGGCGGGCGCCCGGAAGGGACGCTGCTGTGCCCGGGAGGGCCGCTGTGCCCGGAAGGGACCCTGTGCTGTGAGGGACGCAGTGCCCCGCAAGGACTATGGCGGGGTGAGCTTCTGGATGGACTCCCTCGCGGCGTCGGGCGAGGATCCCCTCGTCCCCCGCCCCGCTCTGGAGGGCGACCTCGCCGCCGACGTCTGCATCGTGGGCGGCGGACTCACCGGGCTCTGGACGGCGCACTACCTCCTGACCGCGCGGCCCGACCTGCGGATCGCGATCGTCGAGAAGGAGATCGCCGGCTTCGGCGCGTCCGGCCGCAACGGCGGATGGTGCTCCGCGCTCTTCCCGCGGAGCACCGCGTCCCTCGAGCGCCTTCACGGCCGCACCGCGGCGCTCGCGATGCGCCGGGCCATGATCGACACGGTCGACGAGGTGGGCCGCGTGGCCGCCCAGCTCGGCATCGACTGCTCGTACCGGAAGGGCGGGACGCTCGCCTACATCCGCTCCCCCGCCCAGCGGGAGTCGGCCGAGGCCGAGGTCGCCGAGGTGCGCCGCTTCGGCGTCGACCCGCTCGAGCTGCTCGGCCCCGAGGCCGTCGGCGCCGCGGGGGCGGACGGAGCCGTGTTCGACCCGAACTGCGCGCGCATCCAGCCGGCCCGGCTCGTCCGCGGCCTGGCCGCATCCCTCGTCGCCCGGGGTGTCCGGCTGTTCGAGCGCACCCCCGCGCTGCAGGTGCTCCCCTCCCAGGTGGTCACCCCGGGGGGCACGGTGCGGGCCGACACCGTCGTGCTCGCGCTCGAGGGCTACACGCCGACGCTCGCGCCCTACCGGCGCCGCCTGCTGCCGCTCTACTCGCTGATGATCGCGACGGAACCGCTGCCCGACGAGGTGTGGGACGCGATCGGACTCTCGCACGGGCAGACGTTCACCGACTACCGGCACCTGCTCGTCTACGGGCAGCGCACCGCCGACAACCGGTTCGCCTTCGGCGGCCGCGGCGCCCGCTACCACTGGGGCAGCCGGATCCGCGACGAGTACGACCGGGTGCCCCGGGTGTTCGAGCACCTGCGCCGCACGCTCGCCGACCTCTTCCCGGTCACCGCGGACGTCGCGGTCACACACCGCTGGGGCGGACCGCTCGCGGTGCCCCGGGACTGGCACGCCTCGGTCTGGCACGACCCGCGCACCGGCATCGCCTCAGCGGGCGGATACGTCGGCGACGGCCTCTCCACCACGAACCTCGCGGGGCGCACCCTCGCCGAGCTCATCACCGGCGATCGCACCGAGCTCTCGGCACTCCCCTGGGTGGGTCACGTCTCGCCGCGCTGGGAGCCCGAGCCCCTCCGCTTCGCCGGGGCGAACGCGGGCCTCCTCGCGATGGGCGCCGCCGACGTGGAGGAGCGGCTGACCCGGCGCTCGTCGATCGCGGCGCGGCTGATGGCTCCCCTGGTCGGAGGCTGATCCCGGCCGCTGTAACGGCCTCGGGCCCCGGGCGCAACGGCCATCGGAAAGTCAGCCGTGCCGCCTATGATCTTCCGCGAGAGCGAGCGGAGCCCCGATGTCCTACAGCACGACTGCGCCCACCCCGGGCCTCGTCGCGCCGCCGCGCCGTCGGCTCGACAGGCGGTCCATCGTCGCGCTCGTCCTGTTCCTCGCCCTCTCCGCCGCGGTGGCCGCGTTCGGCAGCCTGACCACCATCTCGGCCGTCGACGGCTGGTACGCCGCCGCCGAGAAGGTGCCCTGGACGCCGCCGAACTGGCTGTTCGGGCCGGTGTGGACGGTGCTCTACGCGGCGATGGCGGTCGCCGCCTGGCTGGTGTGGCTCCGGCGCTTCTTCGACTACGTGACGCCCGCGCTGACCCTCTACGTGGCGCAGCTGTTCCTCAACTCGGTCTGGACGCCGATCTTCTTCGCCGGCTACACGGTGATCGGCGGCCCCGCCCTCTGGATCGCCCTCGCCGTCATCCTGCTGCTCGACATCTGCGTGATCGGCACGATCCTCGTGTTCTGGCCGACGAGCCGCGCCGCGGCGCTGCTGATGGTCCCGTACCTGGCCTGGATCCTCTACGCCACGACGCTCAACTGGGGGATCGCGGGCCTCAACGCCTGACCCTCCCCAGGCGGACCCGACCCCGCGACTCCCCGGAAGCGGCCCGGCAGTCGGGCCGCGGCCCCGCTCGTCCTAGCGTCCCGGCATGATCCTTCCTGCCCCTACGCTGGCCGAGATGACCACGACGATCGGCGCCGACGGGCGTCCCCGCTGCGGCTGGGCGACCAGCGACCCCGAGTACGTCCGCTACCACGACGAGGAGTGGGGCACGCCGCTGCACGGCGACCGGCCCCTGTTCGAGAAGCTCTGCCTCGAGGGCTTCCAGGCGGGCCTGTCCTGGATCACGATCCTCCGCCGGCGGCCCGGCTTCCGAGAGGCGTTCGCCGGCTTCGATCCCGCGGTGCTCGCCGACTGGGGCGACGCCGAGGCGGAGGCGCTGCTGCAGGACAGCCGCATCATCCGCAACCGGGCGAAGATCGAGGCGACCCTCGGCAACGCGCGGACGCTGCAGGCGCTCGTGGCCGAGGAGGGCGACGGCGCGCTCGACCGGCTCATCTGGAGCTACGCGCCGCCGCCCAGGGAGACACGGCCCGAGTCCCTCGCCGACCTGCCCGCGGTGACGCCGGAGTCGACCGCCCTCAGCAAGGAGCTGCGCCGACGCGGGTTCCGCTTCGTGGGCCCGACGACGCTCTACGCCCTGATGCAGTCGGCCGGCCTCGTCGACGACCACGTCGCCGGCTGCTGGCGCGCGGCCTCGACCTGATTCAGCGGAAGATGCCGGCGACCTCGGCCATCTCGTCGGGGGTCGGCCGCCAGACGTCCGCGGCCGCCGCGTTCTGGCGCACCTGTTCCGCTGTCGTGGCACCCGCGATCACGCTCGTGAGCCCGCGCACCGCGAGCAGCCAGCCGATCGTCGCCTCGAGCATGGTCAGGCCGCGGGCGCTCGCGAACTCCGCGAAGCGGTCGACCGCGTCCCACGGCACTGTCTCGAGCAGCCCGCGCTTCTGGCGCATGATCCGGCTGTCCTTCGGTCCGCCCGCGCTCGTGTACTTGCCCGTGAAGATGCCGTTGTAGAGGGGGAAGTAGGGCAGGAAGCCGATGCCGTAGCGGCGGGCGACCGGGAGGAGCTCCTTCTCCGCGTCCCGCGCCAGCAGGCTGTACTCGTTCTGCGCTGACACGAAGCGGGAGCCGCCCGCCTCCCGGGCGAGGAACTCCGCCTCGACGACCTGCCAGGCGGCGAGGTTCGACGAGCCGAGGTAGCGCACCTTCCCCTCGCGCACGAGCTCGTCGAGGGCGGCGAGCGTCTCCTCGATGGGCGTGTGCGGGTCGGGGGTGTGCAGCTGGTAGAGGTCGATGTGGTCCGTCCGGAGGCGTCGCAGCGAGTCCTCGACGGCCAGCCGGATGTAGCGGCGGGAGCCCTTGTCCTGCCAGGAGGGGCGGTCGCCCGCGACGCCGGTGTGGCCGAACTTCGTGGCGATGATCGCCTCGTCGCGCCGGCCCTGCAGGGCCGAGCCGAGCAGCTCCTCGCTGAGGCCGAAGCGGGCGCCGTAGATGTCGGCGGTGTCGAACAGGGTGACACCCGAGTCCAGCGCGGCGCCGACGAGCGCGGCCGCACCCTCGGCGCTCTCGCTCGCGGTGCCCGGCCTGCCGAGGTTGTTGCAGCCCAGGCCGACGGCGGAGACTCGGAGGCCGGACCGGCCGAGGTTGCGGTACTCCATGACCCCCAACCTAGCGCGGGGCCGCGGCGGGCTCCCCGACGGTGAGGGCGAGCTCGCCGGGTGCGCCCGGGGCGAGCCGGAACCCGGCGGACGGCGCCCAGTCGAGCAGGTCCTCGACGGACGCGGGCAGCTCCGGGGCGGTGAGGAGCGCCCGCGTCAGCTCACCCTTGGCGCGCTTGTTGAAGTGGTTGAGGGCCCGGACGGCGCCGCCCGGCCCCTCCCCCAGCACGCGGAGGTAGACGGAGCCGGGGCGCCGCGGCGCGGGTCCGAGCGCCGCGTAGCTCTCGGAGCGCAGGTCGAGGACGAGTCCCGGGACCGCCGCCAGCTCCCTGCCGACGCGGTCGGACCAGTGCGCCCGCAGCGCGACTCCCGGCAGGCGCGAGTCGGCCGAGAGCCGGTAGGCCGGGATGCGGTCCAGGCCGCCGACGAGGCCGAACAGAGCAGACGCGACGACGACCGACTCCCCCGCCCGCTCGCGCGCCGCGGGCGGCAGGCTGGGCGCGTCGAGGGTGTCGTAGAGGACGCCGGTGAAGCGGTCGAGCGCCGGGAGCGTGGGCGACGCCGTGAGCGTGCGGTTGCGCTCGACCTCGCCACGCTGCTTGGGCCCGAGCTTGAGGGCCGCCGCCATGGCGTCCGCGTCCTTCGCCAGCGTGCGCACGGCCCGGATCAGCTCGCGGCGACGCGGGCTCAGCCGCGGGAAGGCCAGGGATGCGAGGTCGAGGGCTGCGCCGTCGCCCCCGTCCCGCTTGGTCTCGGACGGAGGAAGGAGCAGAAGCACCGCAACAGCCTAGGCGGCCCGGTCCACTCCGCCGGACGGGCGGCACGCCCCGGGGAACGCGGAAGGGCCCGGACCTTCGCGGTCCGGGCCCTTCCTGCGGGACTGGAGTCAGCTCACGAGCTCTGCGGCGCGAGCGACGACGGTCACCGTGTCGTTCTGGACGGAGATGAAGCCCTCCTCCGCGTTGGCGGTGAAGCGGCGCCCACCCGTCTGGGTGATGCGCACCTCACCGCCGGCGAGGATCGCGAGCAGCGGCTCGTGGCCCGGCAGGATGCCGATCTCGCCCTCGGTCGTCCGGGCGATCACCGTGGTGGCCTCGCCGGACCAGACCTGCTGGTCCGCCGAGACGACGTTGACGGTGAGTGCCATGGTCAGCCGTTCTCCTTCTGGATCTTGGCCCACTTCTCCTCGACGTCGGTGATCGGGCCGACGTTGAAGAACGCCTGCTCGGCCACGTGGTCGAAGTCGCCGCGGACGATCGCGTCGAACGACTCGATCGTCTCCTTGAGCGGCACCGTGGAGCCCTCGACACCGGTGAACTTCTTCGCCATGTAGGTGTTCTGCGAGAGGAACTGCTGGATGCGGCGGGCGCGCGCGACGGTGACCTTGTCCTCCTCGGACAGCTCGTCGACACCGAGGATCGCGATGATCTCCTGCAGCTCCTTGTTCTTCTGCAGGATCGCCTTGACGCTCGTCGCGACGCGGTAGTGGTCCTCGCCCAGGTAGCGGGGGTCCATGATGCGGCTCGTCGAGGCCAGCGGGTCCACGGCCGGGTAGAGGCCGCGCGACGCGATCTCGCGCGAGAGCTCCGTCGTCGCGTCGAGGTGCGCGAACGTGGTGGCCGGGGCCGGGTCGGTGTAGTCGTCGGCCGGGACGTAGATCGCCTGCAGCGAGGTGATCGAGTGGCCGCGCGTCGAGGTGATGCGCTCCTGGAGGACGCCCATCTCATCGGCGAGGTTCGGCTGGTAGCCCACCGCGGACGGCATGCGGCCGAGCAGCGTCGACACCTCGGAGCCCGCCTGCGTGAAGCGGAAGATGTTGTCGATGAACAGCAGCACGTCCTGCTTCTGGACGTCGCGGAAGTACTCCGCCATCGTCAGCGCGGACAGCGCGACGCGGAGACGGGTTCCCGGCGGCTCGTCCATCTGGCCGAACACGAGGGCGGTCTTGTCGAAGACGCCGGCCTCGTCCATCTCGTGGATGAGGTCGTTGCCCTCACGCGTGCGCTCGCCGACACCGGCGAACACCGACACACCACCGTGGTCCTGCGCGACGCGCTGGATCATCTCCTGGATGAGGACGGTCTTGCCGACGCCCGCACCGCCGAACAGGCCGATCTTGCCGCCCTGCACGTACGGGGTGAGGAGGTCGATGACCTTGATGCCGGTCTCGAACAGCTGCGTCTTGCTCTCCAGCTGGTCGAAGGCGGGGGCGGCGCGGTGGATGGACCAGCGCTCGTTGACCTCGATGGCCTCGCCATCGGGGAGGTTGAGGACGTCGCCCGTGACGTTGAAGACCTTGCCCTTGGTGACGTCGCCGACGGGGACCGTGATGGGGCCGCCGGTGTCGCGCACCTCCTGGCCGCGGACGAGGCCGTCGGTCGGCTTGAGGGCGATGGCGCGGACGAGGTCGTCGCCGAGGTGCTGCGCGACCTCGAGCGTGATCTCCTGGCTGTTCTCGCCGATGGTGATCGTCGTCTTGAGGGCGTTGTAGATCTCGGGGATCGCGTCGTTCGGGAACTCGATGTCGACGACGGGGCCCGTGACGCGGGCGACGCGGCCGACGGCGGGACCGGCGGCGGCAGCCCCGGCCCGCTCGGGAGCGGTGATGGTCATGGCTTTGCTTCCTTCTGGGTGCTACTTCGCCAAGGCGAGGGCGTCGGCGCCGCCCACGATCTCGGAGATCTGCTGGGTGATCTCGGACTGGCGCGCGTTGTTCGCCAGCCGGGTGTAGTCGCGGATGAGGGTGTCGGCGTTGTCGCTGGCCGACTTCATCGCCTTCTGCCGGGCCGCGTGCTCGGACGCGGCGGACTGCAGCATGGCGTTGTAGATGCGGCTCTCGATGTACACCGGGAGGAGCGCGTCGAGCACGGCGTCGGGGTCGGGCTCGAACTCGTACAGCGGCAGCACCTCGTGCTCACCGGGCGGCTCGACGCCCTCGACGACCTCGAGGGGCAGCAGGCGCACGACCTCGGGGGTCTGCGTGACCATGCTCACGAAGCGGTTGTAGACGATGTGGATCTCGTCGACGCCGCCCTCGGCCGCCTCCCGCTCGAAGGCGGAGACGAGCTCGTCGCCGATCTCCTTCGCGGTCGCGAAGACGGGCTGGTCGGTGCTGCCGGTCCAGCTGCGGGCGTAGTCGCGCTTGCGGAACGAGAAGTAGCCGACGGCCTTGCGCCCGACGAGGTAGTGCACGACCTGCTTGCCCTGGCCGCGCAGCAGGGTCGTGAGCTCCTCGGCCTCCTTGATCGCGCTGGCGCTGAAGGCGCCGGCGAGACCGCGGTCGGAGGCGAAGATCACGACGGCCGCGCGCTCGACCTTGGCCTTCTCGGTCGTGAGCGGGTGCTCGACGTTCGAGTAGGCGGCCACGGCGGAGACGGCCTGGGTCACCGCGCGGGCGTACGGCGTCGACGCCGCGACCCGCTGCTGCGCCTTCTGGATCCGCGAGGCGGAGATGAGCTCCATCGCGCGGGTGATCTTCTTCGTCGTCTGGGCCGAGCGGATCTTCTGCCGGTAGACGCGGAGCTGAGCTCCCACTAGCGACGGCTCCGCACGATCTTCTCCTGGTTCACGTCCTCGGCCGGGATGGCCGCGAACTCCTCGTGCCCAGCCGACGCGAGCGGCTTGCCCTCGCCGGTCTGGAACTCGAGCTTGAACCGGTCGACGGCGCTCTCGAGCTCGGCGACGGTCTGGTCGTCGAGGACGTTCGTCTCGCGGAGGCGGTTCAGCACCTGGGTGTTGCGGCCCAGGTAGTCGAGCAGCTCGCGCTCGAAGCGGAGCACGTCCTGCACGGCGACCTCGTCGAACTTGCCGTTGGTGCCGGCCCAGATCGAGACGACCTGCTCCTCCACCGGGTACGGCGAGTACTGCGGCTGCTTGAGCAGCTCGGTGAGGCGGGCGCCACGGGCGAGCTGACGGCGGCTGGCCGCGTCGAGGTCGGACGCGAACATCGCGAAGGCCTCGAGCGAACGGTACTGGGCGAGCTCGAGCTTCAGCGTGCCGGAGACCTTCTTGATGCTCTTCACCTGGGCGTCACCGCCGACGCGGGACACCGAGATGCCGACGTCGACCGCGGGGCGCTGGTTCGAGTTGAAGAGGTCCGACTGCAGGAAGATCTGGCCGTCGGTGATCGAGATCACGTTGGTCGGGATGTACGCGGAGACGTCGTTCGCCTTCGTCTCGATGATCGGCAGGCCGGTCATCGAGCCGGCGCCCAGCTCGTCCGAGAGCTTGGCGCAGCGCTCCAGCAGGCGGGAGTGCAGGTAGAACACGTCACCGGGGTACGCCTCGCGTCCCGGCGGGCGGCGCAGGAGCAGCGACACGGCGCGGTAGGCCTCGGCCTGCTTCGACAGGTCGTCGAAGATGATCAGGACGTGCTTGCCGGCGTACATCCAGTGCTGGCCGATGGCCGAGCCGGTGTACGGGGCGAGGTACTTGAAGCCGGCGGCGTCGGACGCGGGGGCGGCCACGATGGTCGTGTACTGCATCGCGCCGGCCTCCTCGAGGGCGCCGCGGACACCCGCGATGGTGGAGCCCTTCTGGCCGATGGCGACGTAGATGCAGCGCACCTGCTTCGTCGGGTCGCCCGACTCCCAGTTCGCGCGCTGGTTGATGATCGTGTCGATCGCGATCGCGGTCTTGCCGGTCTGGCGGTCGCCGATGATGAGCTGACGCTGGCCGCGGCCGATCGGGATCATCGCGTCGATCGCCTTGATGCCGGTCTGCATGGGCTCGTGCACGCTCTTGCGGGCCATCACGCCCGGGGCCTGAAGCTCGAGGGCGCGGCGGCCGTCGGTCGCGATCTCGCCGAGACCGTCGAGGGGCTCACCGAGCGGGTTGACCACGCGGCCGAGGTAGCCGTCGCCGACCGGCACGGAGAGGACCTCGCCGGTGCGGTGGACCTCCATGCCCTCCTCGATGCCCTGGAAGTCGCCGAGGACGATGACGCCGATCTCGGTCTCGTCCAGGTTCTGAGCGAGGCCGAGGGTTCCGTCCGCGAAGCGGAGGAGCTCGTTCGCCATGACGCCGGGCAGGCCCTCGACGTGGGCGATGCCGTCGCCGGCATCGAGCACGTAGCCGACCTCGGTGGTCTGGGCGCCGTTCGCCTCGTACGACGAGACGAAGTCCTTCAGGGCACTGCGGATCTCGTCCGGACTGATCGTCAGGTCTGCCATTGTTTTCCTCTTTCGAAAGCGCCGGTCTAGCCGACGAGTTGAAGTCTGAGATCGGAGAGTCGAGTGGCGACGCTGCCGTCGATCACGTCGTCGCCGATCGAGATGCGCACCCCACCGATAAGGGTCCCATCGATCACCTGGTTGATGCTGAGCTTTCGCCCGTAGCGAGCGCTCAGCGTCGCCTCCAGGCGCGTCAGCTGGGCCGTGGTCAACGGGGTCGCCGTGCGCACCGTCGCGATGCCGAGTCCGGCCTGGTCCGCGGCGATGGCCGCCGCGTTCCGGAGGGCCTCGCCGATGCGACGGCCGCGGGGCTGGCGCACCAGGTGGGCGACGAGGATGCGGGTCGGAGCCGACGCCCCGACGAGGAGGCGCTCGACGAGCGCCGCCTTCGCGTCCGGGCTGCCGAGCTTGCTGCTGACGGCCAGCTCGAGCTGCGAGTCCGACCGAAGAGCCGTCTGGAACGCGAAGATCTCGCGGTCGATGCTCGTGCCGGCCGGGGCCGCGACGACGAGGGCGCGGACGCCGATCTCCTCGACGCCCGCCACGAACTCGTCGGGCGTCGACCAGCGCTCCGCCGACATCGCGGCGAGGAGCGACACGGCCGACGCGTCGAGGCGCGCGAAGACGCGTCCGACGAGACGTCCCTTGTCCTCGGGCGAGATGCCCGGGTCGGCGAGGAGCGAGCGCAGCTGCGCCGACCCCTGGATGCTGCGCGAAGCCGCGAGCACCTCGTCGCCGACCCGCTCGCTGCGGATCGGGAGCGTCGCGAGGACCGTCTTCGCGGCCTCGAGCGCGGTACGACTGGCGGATCCCATCAGACTCTCGTCTTCTGCTTGTCGCCCTCGGACTCGAGCTCCGCGAGGAACCGGTCGACCAGGGCCTGCGCCTTGCGGTCGTCGCTGAGGCTCTCACCGACGACGCCCGAGGCGAGGTCGATCGCGAGCGTGCCGACCTCGGCGCGCAGCGACGTGACCGCCGCCTGGCGCTCCGCCTCGATCTGCGCCTGGGCCTGCGCGGTCACCCGCGCGGCCTCGGCCTGCGCCTGCTCGCGCATCTCGGCGATGATCTTCCGCCCGTCCTCGCGAGCCTGCTCGCGGATCCGGCCGGCCTCGGCGCGCGCCTCGGCCAGCTGGGCGTTGTACTTGTCGAGCGCCGCAGCGGCCTCCCGCTGCGCCTGCTCGGCCCGCTCGATGCCGCCCTCGATCTTCGCGGCGCGCTCGTCCAGCAGCTTCTTGACCGCCGGGAGCACCTTCCACCAGAAGAGCGCCAGGATGATGACGAAGCAGATGAACCCCCAGAGGAGGTCCGCCGGAGCGGGGATGAGCGGGTTGTGCGCCGCCTCTTCCGCGTGTGCTCGAAGCATGAGGACTAGCCCTGGAAGATGTAGTACGTGGCGATGCCGATGAGGGCGAGCGCCTCGGTGAAGGCGATGCCGATGTACATCAGGGTCTGCAGCCGGCCGCCGAGCTCGGGCTGGCGCGCCGTGCCCTCGATGGTCTTGCCGACCACGATGCCCACGCCGATGGCGGGGCCGATGGCGGCGAGGCCATAGCCGACGGTCGCGATGTTGCCGGTGAGCTCGGCGACAACGGAAGTGTCCACGTTGGGTTTTTCCTTTCGTTGTGGCCCGGACCGTGCGCCCGGGCCATGAGGGGTCTTGAGGCTCAGTGCTCTTCGGCGAGCGAGAGCTGGATGTAGACCGTGGTCAGCAGGGCGAAGACATACGCCTGCAGGAATGCGACCAGGATCTCGAACAGCGTGAACGCGAAGCCGAAGGCGAAGGTGCCGACGCTGAGCAGCCGGAACAGGCCCGCTTCCTGCCACTCGTAGAGGAAGAAGCTGGTGGCGGAGAAGAAGAGGACCAGCAGGAGGTGGCCGACGATCATGTTCATCGTCAGTCGGAGGGTCAGCGTGACGGGCCGCAGGATGAAGGTCGAGACGAACTCGATCGGCGTCACGATGATGTAGAAGTACCACGGCACGCCGGGCGGGAAGAGCGAGTTGCGCAGGAACTTGCCCGGGCTCTTCCGGAGGCCCGCGTAGATGAACGTGAACCACACGATCACCGCGAGCAGCAGCGGGATGCCGATGAGCGAGGTGCCCGCGACGTTGAACGGCGGGACGACGCCCGTGATGTTCATGCCGAGCACGAGGAAGAAGATCGTCGTGATCAGCGGCAGGAAGCGGGTGCCGTCCTTCTTGCCGAGCAGATCCTCGGCGATGTTGACGCGGACGAAGTCCAGGCCCATCTCGACGATGCTCTGGAAGCGGCCCGGCACGAGCGTCATGCGGCGGGTGCCGAAGTAGAAGAACAGCACGATCGCGAGAGTCACGATCAGCCGGATGATCATGATCCGGTTCAGCTCGAACGGGGTGCCCTCGAACAGCACGACCGGCGGGAAGAACTCCTCGATCGACGGCGCGTGGAACTCAGCTCCGCCGGCAGCGAGGGGGGCAGTGGGAAAGAGGGCTTTTAGCAGGTCATGCTCCAAGTTCGGGGCGCGCAGAGGCGCGCGGCGACTGGGTCTTCCTCACCCTATCAGAGGGGGAGTTCGACCCGGGACGGGGGGTCAGTCGATGCGGCGGTCCGGGGGCAGGTCGCTCACGATGGGGACCCGGGTGCGGGACACGACGAGCACGTCGACGACGAGCGAGCCGATGATCCCGATGACGAGGGTGAGGAAGAGCACGCGCGCGTCGAGCCAGGTCTGGTCGCGGAGCACCACGGCGAGCACGAGGAAGACGACGAGCTTCAGCACGAAGCTGCCCATCACGACGCCGAAAAAGATCGCGGGATAGGCGTCGGAGCCGGCGAAGCGGTTGGCGAGCAGGATGCTGCCCGCGGTCGCGCCGAGGAAGACGAAGGCCATGGCGGCGCCGAGGAGCGCTCCGACGAGGCCGGGGCCGCCGGAGACGGCGTAGCCGATCGGTGCGCCGACCACGGCGACGGCCACCGCGAGGATGCCGCCGCCCACGAGGGCGCGCCGCATCACGGCGTTGGAGCTCGGGCGGGAGGGCGCGGTCATGAGCCGCCTCTCTTCTTCGGCGGAGCGAAGCGCTCCGGCGCGGGGATGATGTCGATGGGCGCGGTCGACGCCTTGTCGAGCGGGTCGAGCTGCGCGGGCGCCTCGCCCGGCGGGGCCGACTGCACGGCCGCCTCCACCGCCTTGCGGCGGGACAGCGGCGCGAGCGTGAGGGCGGTGCACAGCACGAGCCCCACCACGAGGAACGCGACCGCCCAGCCCCAGGGCCGGACCACCCAGAAGAGCAGCAGTCCGACGGCCACGACGGCGGTCCAGGAGTAGAAGATCAGCACGGCGTGCACGACGCTGTGCCCCATGTCGAGGAGCCGGTGGTGCAGATGCTGCCGGTCCGCGCTGAACGGCGACTTCCCGGCCCGCAGCCGGCGGGTGACGGCGAGCGCGAAGTCGAGGAACGGCACGACGAGGATCGCGATCGGCAGCAGGATCGGCAGGAACGCGGGCAGCAGCGACGCGCGGCCGAACCCCGAGAAGGTGGCCGGGTCGATCTGGCCGGTGACCGCGATCGCGGAGGTCGCCATCAGGAGGCCGACGAGGTACGCGCCCGCGTCGCCCATGAAGAGCTTCGCCGGGTGCCAGTTGAGCGGCAGGAAGCCGACGCAGGCGCCGATCACGACGGCCGAGATCAGCGATGCGAGGTTGAAGTAGTTGGTGGGGCTCGTGATGACGACGAGCAGGTAGCTGTAGAGGTAGAAGACGCCGTTCGCGATGATCGCGACGCCGGCGACGAGCCCGTCGAGGCCGTCGATGAAGTTCACCGCGTTCATCACGAACACGACCGTGAAGACGGTCAGGATGAGCGACATCCAGGACGAGCCGACCGTGAGCTGACCGAGCGGGAGCGTCGTGATGGCGACGCCCTGCCACGCGAGAACCCCGCCCGCGAGGATCTGGCCCGCGAGCTTGATCATCCAGTCGAGGTCGAAGAGGTCGTCGATCACGCCGATCGCGACGATGATCGCCGCCGCGCCGATGATGGCCCAGATCTTGCCGGGCTCCGCGAACACGAGGCGGAAGAACGGGATCTGCGAGGCGACCGCGAGGGCGATCGCGACGCCGCCGAACATGGCGACGCCGCCGAGCCGCGGGGTGGGGCGGGTGTGCACGTCGCGGTCGCGGATCTGCGGGTGCAGGCGGTACCTGAGGCCCACGCGGAGGACCACGTGCGAGAGGACGAACGTGACGACCGCGGCGAGCAGGCCCATCAGGGCGTAGGTGGTCACTCGGGGCCGCCGAGGGCGTCGCCGGCGACGGCGCGGAGCTGGTCCTCGCTCAGGGCGCCGGAGCGCACGATGCGGAGCGGTCCGGTGCCCGCGGCGAGGGCCGTCGCATCGACGATCGTCGAGGGCACGCTGCCGGGGGTCGCTCCCCCGTCGAGGTAGACGGCGATGGAGTCGCCCAGCTGCTCGACGGCCTCGGCCGCGGTCGTCGCCGCGGGCTCGCCGGTGCGGTTGGCACTCGACACCGCGAGCGGACCGGTCTCGCTGAGCAGCTCGAGGGCGATCCGGTTGTCGGGCATCCGGAGCGCGACCGTGCCGCGGGTCTCCCCCAGATCCCAGACGAGAGACGAGCGCGCGGGCAGGATCACGGTGAGCGGTCCCGGCCAGAAGGCCGTCACGAGCTCGCGGACGACGGGCGGCACGGTCTCGGCGAGGGCGTCGAGGGTCGGCACGCCGGGCACGAGCACGGGCGGCGGGGACTGGCGGCCGCGGCCCTTCGCATCGAGCAGACGCTGCACGGCGTCGGGTGAGAACGCGTCCGCCGCGACACCGTAGACGGTGTCGGTGGGGAGGACGACGAGTTCGCCGCGACCGATGGCGCCCCGCGCGAGACGCATGCCGGGCAGGAGTTCGGACTCGGCGGAGCAGTCGAAGATGCGCGCCATGACGCATCGATTCTAGGGCGTGGGATGTCGGCCCCTCCGCGGCCCGCGCGGCGTCTCCGCTCCCGGCGGCAGAAACGTCCTCCCCGCGGGGAGAACGACACCCGCGGCGAGGACGTCTCACCCGCGGTGAGAAGCGGGCCCGGGCGCGCGGAACGCCGGAAGGGCGAAGGCCGCGAGGGCCAGCACAGCGAAGGCCCCGGCGCAGGCGGCGATCGCGATCGGGGCACTGGACGCGGCGATCGCGGCGCCGATCGCGACCGGCGCGAGGGGGGCCGGAGCGCCCACCACGAGGCTCAGCGTCGACTGTGCCCGGCCCACGAGGTGGTCCGGGCAGCGCTCGGAGAGGGCGCCGAACAGGCTCGCACTCACGGCGGGCGCGAGAAGGAAGGCGACCGCCCCGGCAACGCCGATCGCGTAGGGCGACACCAGGGGCAGCAGGGCGAGCGTCGCCGCCGTGTCGAGGACCGCGGCCGCGCGGAAGACGGTGCCGGGCCGCCACCGGCGCTGGATCGCCGGGGTCAGCAGGGCTCCGACGAGGCCGCCGAGCGTGCTGATCGCGAACAGCACGCCGAGCTCCGCCGGTGTCGCTCCGCGCTCGCGGGCGAGGACGAGGATCGCGAGCCCGACCGCGCCGAACACGGCGGTGAGGCCCGCGACCCAGAGCCCGGCGGGCAGGAGAAGGGGATCCGAGCGCAGCCAGCGCCAGCCGCCGGCGAGCCGCTCCCCCGCAGCCGGCGCGGTCCGAAGGGGCGGCTGCACGCCGAGGACCAGCGCGAGCGAGACGAGGTAGCTGAGGGCGTCCGCCGCGAACGGGAGGGCCGGCGAGAGGCCGTAGAGGGCGCCGCCGACGACCGGGCCGAGCAGCCCGGCCAGCTGAGTTCGGGACTGCATCCGGCCGACGGCGAGGGCCCGCTCCCCCGCCGGGACCACGGAGCGGACCAGCGAGAACTCCGCGGGCCCGAATACCGTGCCGAACGCGACCTCGAGCGCGACCGCGGCGAGGATCAGCGGCAGGGTGGCCGCGCCGGTCAGCACCAGCACCGCCAGCGCGCCGACGACGGCGGCGCGGACGGCATCCGCGGCGATCATCAGGGCGCGGGGCGGCCGCCGATCGGCGAGGATCCCGCCCGGCACCTTCAGCAGCAGCGCTGCGGCGGCCTGCACTCCCCCGACGAGCCCCGCCTGCACCGGGGACCCGGTGAGGTCGAGCACGAGCAGCGGGTACGCGAGCGACGAGATGCTCGTTCCCAGCGCCGACGCCGCCTGGGAGACCCACAGCAGGGCGAATGATCGGCGCACGGTCCGGAGTCTAGGAAGCGGCGCGACATCTCCGTCAGCGCCGGCTCCCTGCCGCGACATCCGCTCGCCGCGGCGGAAACGTCCTCGCCGCGGCGGAAACAACACCCGCGGGGACGACGTTCCTACCGCGCAGAGCTACGGGCGGATCGCGGTGGTGGTGCGGTCGCGGCCGGTCAGGTCGGGCAGGGTCGCCGCGTCGCGCCAGCCGTCGGCGGTGAGGAGCGCGCGGACGTCCTCGCCCTGCAGCTCGCCGTGCTCGAGCACGAGCGTGCCGCCCGGGCGGAGCAGCCGGAGGCCGGTGCGGGAGACGATGCGGATGACGTCGAGGCCGTCCTCGCCGCCGTAGAGCGCCGCCTCCGGGTCGTGCAGCCGCACCTCCGGGTCGCGCGGGACGGCGCCGCGCGGGATGTACGGCGGGTTCGAGACGACGACGGAGACGCGGCCGTCGAGCTCGGGAAGGGCGTCGGCGAGGTCCGTGAAGACGAGCCGTGCGTTGCCGAGGCCGGTGCGGCGCAGGTTCTCGCGCGTCCAGAGGAACGCCTGCGGCGAGTTCTCGACGCCGACGACGGACGCGTGCGGCACCTCGGCCGCGAGCGACAGGGCGATCGCGCCGCTGCCGGTGCCGAGGTCGACGGCGATCGGCTCGGGCGACGGGTCCGCGCGGAGGGCGTCGATCGCCACCTGCGCGACCTGCTCGGTCTCCGGACGGGGCACGAACACGCCGGGCCCGACCGAGAGCTCGAGGGTGCGGAAAGCGGCGACGCCGGTCAGGTGCTGCAGCGGCTCGCGCGCGGCGCGGCGGTCGACGAGGCGCGCGAAGGCGTCCGCCGCCTCGGCCGGCACGGTGCCGCCCGTCAGCGCGAGCGCCTGCACCCGCCCGCGCGTGACGCCGAGCACGTGCGCGAGCAGCAGGTCGGCATCCACCTCGGCGGAGGGCACCCGCGCCCGCGTGAGCTGCTCGGCGGCGCTGCGCCGCAGCTCCTCCACCGAGCTGCCCGCTTCTGCGGCAGCTCGACGCTCACTCGCCGCGGAAGCCGGCAGGTCGGCGGTGTCAGGCATCGGTCGTGGCGAGAGCCGCCAGACGGGCTTCCTCGTCGGCCGTGATCGCGGACTGCACGATCGGCTCGAGCGCCCCGTCCATCACCTGGTCGAGGTTGTACGCCTTGTAGCCGGTGCGGTGGTCGGCGATCCGGTTCTCCGGGAAGTTGTAGGTGCGGATGCGCTCGGACCGGTCGACGGTGCGGATCTGGCTCTTCCGCGCCGCGGACGCCTCGGCCTCGGCGGCCTCCTGCTGGGCGGCGAGGATGCGGGCGCGGAGCACGCGCATCGCCGCCTCGCGGTTCTGCAGCTGGCTCTTCTCGTTCTGCATCGACACGACGATGCCGGTCGGCAGGTGGGTGATCCGGACCGCGGAGTCGGTCGTGTTGACCGACTGGCCGCCGGGCCCGGACGAGCGGAAGACGTCGATCTTGAGGTCGTTCTGGTTGATCGCGACCTCCTCGGGCTCGTCGACCTCGGGGAAGACGAGCACTCCGGCGGCGGAGGTGTGGATGCGGCCCTGCGACTCCGTGGCGGGCACGCGCTGGACGCGGTGCACGCCGCCCTCGTACTTGAGGTGCGCCCACACGCCCTGCGCGGGGTCGGAGGAGCCGCCCTTGATGGCGACCTGCACGTCCTTGTAGCCGCCGAGGTCGCTCTCGGTGCGGTCGAGGAGCTCGGTCTTCCAGCCCTTCGACTCGGCGTAGTGCAGGTACATGCGCAGCAGGTCGCCCGCGAAGAGCGCCGACTCGGCGCCGCCCTCGCCCGCCTTGATCTCCATGATCACGTCGCGCCCGTCGTCCGGGTCGCGCGGGATGAGGAGTCGGCGGAGACGCTCCTGCGCCGCCGCCAGCCTCTCCTCGAGCTCCGGGATCTCCTCCGCGAAGGACTCGTCCTCGGCGGCGAGGTCTCGGGCGGCCGCCAGGTCGTCGGTCAGCTCCTGCCACGTCGCGTGGGCGGCGACGATGCGGCTGACCTCCGCGTAGCGGCGGTTGACCCGCTTCGCCCGCGCGGCGTCAGCGTGCAGCGCGGGGTCGCCGAGCTGCTCCTGCAGCTGCTCGTGCTCGGCGAGCAGCGGGGCTACCGACTCGAACACGCGTCAGCTCTCGCGGTGGTGGCCGTTGCCGTTCCCGCCCGCACCCGGCAGCGACTTCTGGATCTGCATGAGGAACTCCACGTTCGAGGAGGTCTCCTTCAGCTTGCCCAGGACGACCTCGAGGGCCTGCTGGGTCTCGAGGCCCGCGAGGGCGCGGCGCAGCTTCCAGGTGACCTTGACCTCGTCCTCGCCCATCAGCATCTCCTCCCGGCGGGTGCCGGAGGCGCTGACGTCGACGGCGGGGAAGATCCGCTTGTCGGCGAGGTGGCGCGAGAGTCGGAGCTCCATGTTGCCGGTGCCCTTGAACTCCTCGAAGATCACCTCGTCCATCTTCGAGCCGGTCTCGACGAGCGCGGTGGCGAGGATGGTGAGCGAGCCGCCGTTCTCGATGTTGCGCGCGGCGCCGAAGAAGCGCTTCGGCGGGTAGAGCGCGGCGGAGTCGACGCCGCCCGAGAGGATGCGGCCCGACGGCGGCGCGGTGATGTTGTACGCGCGGCCGAGGCGGGTGATCGAGTCGAGCAGCACGACGACGTCGTAGCCCAGCTCGACGAGGCGCTTGGCGCGCTCGATCGCGAGCTCCGCGACGGTCGTGTGGTCCTCGGCGGGCCGGTCGAAGGTGGAGGCGATGACCTCGCCCTTCACCGTGCGCTGCATGTCGGTGACCTCCTCGGGGCGCTCGTCGACGAGCACGACCATGAGGTGGACCTCGGGGTTGTTCTTCGCGATCGCGCCGGCGATCGCCTGCAGGATCAGGGTCTTGCCGGCCTTCGGCGGCGAGACGATGAGGCCGCGCTGACCCTTCCCGATCGGGGCGACGAGGTCGATGATGCGGGTGGACAGCTTGGCGGGGTCGACCTCGAGGCGCAGGCGCTCCTGCGGGTAGAGCGGGGTCAGCTTGCCGAACTCGACGCGGTTCGCGGCCTCGTCGACGGGCAGCCCGTTGACGGAGTCGATCTTGACGATCGCGTTGTACTTCTGGCGTCCGGCCTCGCCGTCGCGCGGCTGGCGGATGGCGCCGACGACCGCGTCTCCCTTGCGCAGGTTGTACTTCTTGACCTGGCCGAGGGAGACGTACACGTCGCTCGCACCGGGCAGGTAGCCGGTGGTGCGCACGAAGGCGTAGTTGTCGAGCACGTCGAGGATGCCCGCGACGGGGATGAGGACGTCGTCCTCGCTGATCTCCGGCTCGAACTCGTCGCCGCCCTGGCCGCGGCGCTTGCGGTCGCGGTAGCGGCTGCGGCCGGAGCGCTCCTGGCGGTCGTCCTGCTGGCCGTTCTGGGCCTGCTGGGCGCGGTCGCCCTGCTCCTTCTGCTGCTGGCGGTCGCCCTGGAGGCTCTGGCGGTCGCCCTGGTCCTTCTGCTGGGCGCGATCGCCCTGCTGCTGGGCGCGGTCGCCCTGCTGCTGGCGGTCGCCCTGGTCGCGCTGCTGGCGGTCGCCCTGCTCCCGCTGCTGGCGGTCGCGGTTGCGGCCACGGCGGCCGCGTCCCTCGCCCTGCTGGGCGGGCGCCTCGTCGGCGCTCTCGGGGTGGGTCCCGTCGTGCTGGCCCTCCTGCGGGGCGTCGTCGGTCGACGCCTCCTCGGCGGTGGCCTCGATGTCCTCGGTGATGCCGGTCACGCCGCGGTTGACGTGGTCGGCGGCGCTCTTCGGCGCGGAGGTCTCGGCCTCCTGCGCGGCCTGCGGCGCGGCGGCGACGTCCGCGCTCGTGGCCCGGCGACCGCGACGGCGCGGGGCGGGGGCCTTCTCGGCGGCGGGGGCCTCGTCGGCGGCGGGAGCGCCGGACACGACGGGCTCGGCCTCGGCGACCGGCTGCTCGGCGGTGGTCTGCTCGGTGCCGGTCTGCTCGGTGCCGGTCTGCTCGGTGCCGGTCTGCTCGGTGGCGGTCTGCTCGACCGGGGCCTGCTCGGCGGCCGGCTCCTCCGCGTCGGCGGCGGGCTCGCCCGTGACGACGGCCTCGGCGGGCGCCTCGACGACGGGCTCCTGAGCGGCCGGCTCCTCGGCGGGCGCGGCGAGCTCCTCGGCGACCGGCTCGTCGGCCGGCGCCGCGGGCTCCTCAGCGACGGGCTCCTCGGCGGCGGGCGCCTCGGGCTCCTCGGCGGGCTGCTCGCCCTCGGCGGCCGGCTGCTCCGCCGGCTCGGCCGGGGTCTCGGCCTGCTCGCCGCCCGGCTGCTGCCCGGCGCTGTCCTGCTCTGCGGTGTTCTGATCTTCGGCCTGCACGTCGGTGCCGGCCTGTGCGTCGGAGATGGCTGCCACGAGTTCTCCCTTTCGGAGTCGGGTCGTGTTCCTGATGCCGAGCGCGGCGGCGATGGCCTGCAGTTCCGCGAGGCGCAGGGCCGTCAGCGGGGCCGCAGGCGCGGCGCTGATGTCGACATCAGTCACGAAGAAGGTTTCCTTGGTCCCAAGATCGGGTTGCGCACCGCGTCCCGGATCTATCCAGTCGGGACGCTCGCTGACCCACGGGTTGCGAATCTCATCCGGCGAGCCGCCCTCGGAAGGCGGGCGGCGCTAGGAAGACAGCGTCGATCGCACCGGATGCGGCACAACTGTAGCACCCTTGAAGTCGACGGCCAGCATCAGCGGCTCCCACGCCGTGTCGGCGTTCGCGCGCACGAGCTCTGCGGCTTCGAGCCGCTGGCCGGGGCTGCTGCCGAGCACGAGGAGGGACGGGCCGGCGCCGGAGACGACGGCGGCGTAGCCGTGCGAGCGCAGCATCGTGACGAGCCGGTCGGTCTCGGGCATGGCGGCGGCGCGGTAGCTCTGGTGCAGGCGGTCCTCGGTGGCGGCGAGCAGCAGCTCGGGGCTCTGCACGAGCGCGGCGACGAGGAGGGCCGATCGGGAGACGTTGAAGATCGCGTCAGCGTGCGGCACGGACTCGGGCTGCAGGCCGCGGGCGAGCGCGGTCGACATGGTGGCCTCGGGCACCATCACGAGCGGCGAGACGCCCCGGTGCACGATGAGCTTCTTGTGCTGCGGGCCCTGCTGGCTGACCCAGGCGATCGTCAGGCCGCCGAAGAGGGCGGGCGCGATGTTGTCGGGGTGCCCCTCGAGCTCGGTGGCGAGGGCGAGCAGCTGGTCGGCGTCGAGGTCGACGTCGCCCTCGAGCAGGCCCTTCGCGGCCATGACGCCCGAGACGATGGCGGCGGCGGACGAGCCGAGGCCGCGCCCGTGCGGGATGACGTTGCGCGCCACGAGGCGGAGGCCCGGCAGCTCGCGGCCGACGGCGGCGAACGTGTGCGCGATGGAGCGGGCGACGAGGTTCGTCTCGTCGGTCGGCACCTCGCCCTCGCCGACGCCGTGCACCTCGACCTCGACGCCTGGCTCGTCGACCGCGGTGACGGTCAGCTCGTCGTAGAGGGAGAGGGCGAGACCGAGGGTGTCGAAGCCCGGCCCGAGGTTCGCGGTGGTCGCGGGGACGCGGACGCCGACCGTCTTGCCGTCGTAGCGGCTCATGCGGCGCTTCCCGCGCCGAGGCCGAGGAGGCCGGCGATGGCGGCGGCGTCGACGGGCACGCTCGTCGGGGTCACGTCGGAGCCGTCGGCGGCGCGGAGCGCCCACTGCGGATCCTTGAGGCCGTGCCCGGTGACCGTGAGGACGACGGTGGACCCCTTCGGAACCACACCCGCGTCGGCGCGCTCGAGGAGGCCGGCGACGCTGATCGCGGACGCGGGCTCGACGAAGATGCCGACCTCGGCGGAGAGGATGCGGTGCGCCTCGAGGATCGCGGCGTCCTCGATGGCGCCGAAGTAGCCGTCGCTGTCGTCGCGGGCGGCGAGGGCGAGCTCCCACGAGGCGGGGTTGCCGATGCGGATCGCGCTCGCGATGGTCTCCGGGTGCCGCACCGGCTCGCCGAGGACGATGGGCGCACTGCCGGCGGCCTGGAAGCCGAACATGCGGGGCAGGACCTGCGTCTCGCCGCGGTCGAGCTCCTCGCGGTAGCCGCGGTGGTAGGCGGTGTAGTTGCCCGCGTTGCCGACCGGGATGAAGTGGAAGTCGGGGGCCTTGCCGAGCGCCTCGACGACCTCGAACGCCGCCGTCTTCTGGCCCTCGATGCGGTCCGGGTTCACCGAGTTCACGAGGTGCACCGGGTAGTTGGCGGCGAGGTCGCGGGCGAGGTCGAGGCAGTCGTCGAAGTTGCCCTGCACCTGCAGCAGCTCGGCGTTGTGCGCGATCGCCTGGCTCAGCTTGCCCATCGCGATCTTGCCCTCGGGCACGAGCACGGCGGCGGTGATGCCGGCGTGGGTCGCGTACGCCGCGGCGGAGGCGGAGGTGTTGCCGGTCGAGGCGCAGATCACGGCCTTCGCGCCGTGCTCCAGCGCCTTCGAGATCGCCATCGTCATGCCGCGGTCCTTGAAGGACCCGGTCGGGTTCATGCCCTCGAACTTCACCCAGACGTCGGCGCCGGTGCGCGCGGAGAGCGCGGGCGCGGGCAGCAGCGGGGTGCCGCCCTCCCCGAGCGTGACGATCGGGGTCGCCTCGCTCACATCGAGCCGGTCGGCGTACTCGCGGATGACGCCGCGCCACTGATGCGCCACGCTCACTCCCCTTCGATTCGGAGGACGGATTGGACGGCGACGACGGCGTCGGAGGCACTGAGCCCCGCCACGGTCGCGGAGAGCGCGGCCTCCGTCGCGGTGTGCGTGCCGATGACCAGGGTAGCGGTGCCCTCGACGGCGGGCGCGGCGACGGTCTGCTCGACCGTCTCGACGCTGACCCCGTGCTCGCTGAAGATGCCGGCGATCTCGGCGAGGACGCCGGGACGGTCGGCCACGGCGAGGGTGATGTTGTACTGCGTGCTCACCCGCGAGATGTCGAGGACGGGCAGGTCGGCGCCGACCGACTCGGCGACGCCCGGCCCGCCGACGACGTGCCGGCGGGCGGCCGAGACGAGGTCGCCGAGCACCGCGGACGCGGTCTCCAGTCCCCCGGCGCCGGCGCCGTAGAACATGAGGCTTCCGGCCGCCTCGGCCTGGACGAACACCGCGTTGTTGGCGCCGTGCACCGCGGCGAGCGGATGCGCGGCGGGCACGAGGGCGGGGTAGACGCGCGCGCTGACCCCCTCGCCGTCGCCGTCCGAGAGCCGCTCGCAGATGGCGAGCAGCTTGACGACGTAGCCGGCCTTGCGGGCGCTCTCGACCTGCGCGAGCGTGACGCCCGTGATGCCCTCCCGGTACACCGACTCGACCGGCACCCGGGTGTGGAAGGCGAGCGTCGCGAGGATGGCGGCCTTCTGCGCGGCGTCGTGGCCTTCGACGTCGCCGCTCGGGTCCGCCTCCGCGTAGCCGAGCTGGCGGGCGGCGGCGAGCGCGGTCGCGAAGTCCTCGCCGGAGGTGTCCATCCGGTCGAGGATGAAGTTGGTGGTGCCGTTGACGATGCCGAGGATGCGCTCCACTCGGTCGCCGGCGAGGCTGTCGCGCAGCGGCCGGATGATCGGGATCGCGCCGCCGACCGCGGCCTCGTAGTAGAGCTGCGCGCCCACCTGCTCGGCGAGGTCGAACAGCTCGGCGCCGTGCAGCGCGAGCAGCGCCTTGTTCCCGGTGATGACGTCGGCGCCGGAGGTGAGCGCGTGGATGATGTACTCCCGCGCCGGCTCGATGCCGCCGATCAGCTCGATGACGATGTTCGAGCGGAGGATCAGCTCGCGCGCATCCGTCGTGAAGAGGTGCTTCGGGATGTCGGCGGCCCGCTCCGCGTCGAGGTCGCGGACCGCGATCCCCGCGAGCTCGAGCCGTGCACCGGTGCGCGCGGCGAGCTCGTCGCCGTGCTGGAGGAGCAGCGACGCGACCTGGCCGCCCACCGAGCCGGCCCCGAGCAGGGCGATGGACAGGGTGCGGTACGGGGTCACGGAGCCTCCTGGGCGGCGGGGGTTGCGTCGGCGTCACGGCGGAGCAGATCCGCGATCGTCTCGCCCCGCACGAGGAGGCGGGACGAGCCGTCGCGGACGGCGACGACAGGCGGACGGCCGAGGTGGTTGTAGTTGCTCGCGAGGGACCAGCAGTAGGCGCCGGTCGCCGGCACGGCGAGCAGGTCGCCGGTGCGCACGTCGCCCGGCAGGTAGTCGGCGTTCACGACGATGTCGCCGCTCTCGCAGTGCTTGCCGGCGACGCGGACGAGCGCCGGCTCGGCCGAGGACTCGCGGGAGGCGATGCGGACCGAGTACTCGGCCCCGTACAGCTCGGGCCGGGGGTTGTCGCTCATCCCGCCGTCGACGCTCACGTAGCGCCGCACCGCGGAGCCGCCGTCCGTCTCGACGCGGACGTCCTTGATCGTGCCCGCCTCGTAGAGCGTGACGCCGGCCGGGCCGATGATCGAGCGGCCGGGCTCGATGGCGACCACGGGGACCGGGATGCCGAGGCGGGCGCACTCGGCTCCGACGATCTCCGCCATCCCCCGGGCGATGTCGCCGATCGGAGCCGGGTCGTCGGCGACGGTGTAGGCGATGCCGAAGCCGCCGCCGAGGTTGAGCTCGGGCACCGGGCCGCCCTCGAGCAGCTCGGCCTGCAGCTCGAGCAGGCGGCGGGCGGCCTCGCCGAAGCCGGCGGTGTCGAAGATCTGCGAGCCGATGTGCGAGTGCAGGCCGAGGAACGTGAGGTTCGGCTCGGCGCGGATCGCGGCGACGATCTCGGGGATGTCCTGCACGGGCAGGCCGAACTTCTGGTCCTCGCGCGCGGTGGCCAGGAACTCGTGGGTCGAGGCGTGCACGCCGCTGTTGACGCGGATCCGCAGGCCCTGGCGCACCCCGCGCTCGCGGGCGGCGCGCAGGACGTGGTCGAGCTCGGCCCGGTTGTCGAGGATGATGCTGCCGACTCCGGCCTCGACGGCCGCCTCGATCTCGCGCACCGACTTGTTGTTGCCGTGGTAGCCGATCCGCGCCGGGTCGAACCCGGCGGCGAGGGCGACCGCGAACTCGCCGTCGCTCGCGACGTCGAGCCGCAGCCCGAGCTCCTGCATCCAGCGGGCGACCCCGACGGAGAGGAACGCCTTGGCGGCGTAGTACACCTTCACGGTGGTGCCGATGCCGGCGAACGCGTCCGTGAACACGCCGAGGATCTCGGCGGCGCGGCGGCGCGCATCCGCCTCGTCCACCACGTAGACGGGCGTGCCGTAGGTCGCGGCCAGCTCGCTCGCGCGGATGCCGCCGACGGTCAGCTCGCCGCCCCGGCGGGTCGCGCTGCCCGGCCAGATGGCGGGATCGAGCGAGTTCGCGTCGGCGGGCACGCGCAGCCAGGCGGGCGCGAGCGGATTGGTGGTGGGGGAGGTCACGAAAGCTCCGGTGGTGTCGGGAAGGCGAGCGAACCCGGATTGGTCCCTGAAGCCGATGTGATCGCGGAAGATCCTACCGAACGGCGGCGCGCCGTCAGGTGCAGGCCCCGCGCTGAGCGAGCCCCTGCTCGGTGAGCACGACGTCCTCGCCCGAGAAGGTGACGCGGGCGGAGCCGTCGCCGACCTGCAGCGAGTCGAGCACGATGGTGTCGGGCAGGTACTCGGCGAGGCAGACGGACAGGCCGTCCGGCGCCACCCGGTCGAGGAGGGCGCTCGCGTCGAGGTCGACGTCGCCGCTGCGGACGGCGGCCGAGGTCGGCACGAGGTCGAGCCGACCGCCCTCGAGGTTGGGCCGCGCGGTGATCTCTTACTCGACCGTCGCACCGAACAGCTGGGCGTCGTCGGTGTACACGATGCCGCCGTCCGCGATGGCGGCGGTGCCGGGATAGCCCTGCGCGGTGAGGATCGCCTGCACCGCTCGCTCGTCGAGCCGGACGCTGCCGGTCGCGCGCTCGACCGGCTGCGAGCGGTCCACCGGCACTCCCTCGAGCTCCACCCGCGCCTCGACGGGAACCCCCTGCACCTCGAGGTTCTCGGAGGTGAGGCGCACGTCGTCCAGGCGGCCGCTCAGGTACTGGGCGACGAGGGAGACGCCGCCCAGGCGGGCGTCGACGTCGCCCTCGACGCCCTCGGGCAGGTTCCGCTCCACCTCCTCGGCGATGTAGCCCTCCGCCCAGGCCCGGGCGGCGATGCCGAGCACGACGGCGAGGACCGCGAGGACGACCAGGACGGCCAGCGGGGCGATCAGCCAGAGACGGCGGCGACGGCGCGGGCTCGCGTCCCGATAGCGGATCGCCCGCTGCTGCTCCTCGCCGGAGGTCACATCCGCTCCGGCGCCGAGACGCCGAGCAGGCCGAGGCCGGAGCGCAGGACCTGGCCGACGGCGTCGTTGAGCCACAGCCGGCTGCGGTGCACGTCCTCGATCGGCGCGTCGCCGAGCGGGATGACGCGGCAGCTGTCGTACCAGCGGTGGTAGGCGCCCGCGAGCTCCTCGAGGTAGCGCGCGACCCGGTGCGGCTCGCGCAGCTCCGCGGCCTGGGCGAGGATGCGCGGGAACTCCTGCAGCACCCCGAGCAGCACCGACTCCGTCTCGTGGCCGAGGGTCGCCGGGTCGAAGGCGGGCTCGCCGCCCTCGACGCGGTTCACGCCCGCCGAGGCCGCGTTGCGGTCCACCGCGCACGTGCGGGCGTGCGCGTACTGCACGTAGTAGACGGGGTTGTCGTTGGTGTGCTTCGCGAGCAGGTCGAGGTCGACGTCGAGCTGGGAGTCGGCGGAGGAGCGCACGAGCGCGTACCGGGCGGCGTCCACGCCGACCGCCTCGACGAGGTCCTCCATGGTGACGACGTTGCCGGCGCGCTTGCTCATCCGGACCGGCTGACCGTCCTTGACGAGGTTCACGAGCTGCCCGATGAGGATCTCGAGGTTCACCCACGGGGTGTCGCCGAACGCGGCGACCGCCGCCATGAGGCGGCCGATGTAGCCGTGGTGGTCGGCGCCGAGCATGATGATGTTCCGCTCGAACCCGCGCTCGCGCTTGTTCAGGTAGTAGGCGAGGTCGCCCGCGATGTACGCGGCCTCCCCGTCGCTCTTGATGACGACCCTGTCGCGGTCGTCGCCGAACTCGGTGGTGCGCAGCCACACGGCGCCGTCGGCGTCGTAGATGTGGCCGAGCTCGCGGAGGCGGGCGACGGCGTGCTCGACGGCTCCGGTCTCGTGCAGCGAGTTCTCGTGGAAGTAGACGTCGAAGTCGACGCCGAAGTCGTGCAGCTGGGCCCGGATGTCGCCGAACATCAGCTCGACGCCGACCGCGCGGAACACCTCCTGCGCCTCGTCGCGGGGCAGTGCGGCGAGGTCGCCCGGGTAGTCGGTGACGACCCGGGCCGCGATGTCGGCGATGTACCCGCCGGCGTAGCCGTCCTCGGGCGTCGGCTCGCCGAGGAAGGAGGCGAGGAGGCTGCGGCTGAACCGGTCGATCTGGGCGCCGTGGTCGTTGAAGTAGTACTCACGGGTCACGTCGGCGCCCTGCGCCTGCAGGATGCGCGCGAGGCTGTCGCCCACCGCGGCCCACCGGGTGCCGCCGAGGTGGATCGGGCCCGTCGGGTTCGCGGACACGAACTCGAGGTTCATCCGCACGCCGGCGAGCGCGTCCCCGCGGCCGTACTCCCCCGCCCCGTCGACGATGGTGCGCGCGAGCCCGCCCGCGGCGGCCGTGTCGAGGGTGATGTTGATGAAGCCGGGACCGGCGACGTCCACGGCGCGCACGCCGTCGACGGCGGCGATGCCCGAGGCGAGCTCCGCGGCGAGCTCGCGGGGCGCGACACCGAGCCGCTTGCCGAAACGCATGGCCACGTTGCTCGCCCAGTCGCCGTGCTCGCGGTTGCGGGGCCGCTCGAGGGCGACCTCGGCGGGGCTCGGAGTGACGTCCGCGACCCCTCGTCGGGCCGCGGCTTCGGTGACGAGGCGGGCGACGGTGTCGGCGAGGGCGGCGGGAGTCACGGGGGTCAAGCCTAGAACGTGTGCCGGAGCGGCGCGTGCGGCGCGGACCCCGCTGACGCGCCCTCGGCGAACGGAACGCCGGGACGCACGGGCCGCGCGTCCCTCCCGGCGGAGGGGCCGCCCGTTGCTACCCTTCTGCGGATGCCGCCGGAGGCTCGCCGGCGCGACCGGCGGACGCCCCGGCGGGTGCACGGAGGGGGATCCGACAGTGGCGGTACGCGCGATCACGGCGACGGTGGTGGTGCTCGGCATGCTGAGCCTCGCGGGCTGCACGTCGAACCCGGTGCAGCCGGTGACCCCGTCGGCTTCCGGTTCGCCCGCGCCGGTCGTGGACACCCCGGGCACCGAGCCCGAGCCCACGCCCACCCCCACGCCGACCGGCCCCACGGCCACGCCGGTCACCCAGACGTGCGACGAGCTCGTCACCCTGGACGACCTCTACGAGTTCAACCCGAACTACGCGGCGAATCCCGACTACACGCCCGCGCCCGGTTCGGACGCCGAGCTCATCGCGTCCTACGACGGGGCCGTGTGCGGCTGGGTGAACCTGTCGAGCGGCGACACCGTCGAGATCGCGGTCGCCCACCTCGCCGCCGAGGACATCGAGAAGCTCCAGAACGAGCTCGTCATGACGACGCCCCCCGTGCCCACCTACGGCGGCGTCGACTACTTCGAGAACAAGGACGGCGTCGGCACCGCCAACGTCTTCTCCGGCGACTACTGGATCGTCGCCCGCTCGGTGGAGTTCTTCGAGCCCGGCGACGCCGAGTCGCTCATCACCGCGGTCAAGTCCCACCTCGGCTGACCCCCGGGCCGGCCTGCCGCCCGCGCGCCCGCCCAGCCCGGCTCGCTCCCCGCGGAATGCCCCCGCCGGAATAGGTCGGCCTGCGGCCCGGTTGGCGCGAGCATGACCGTCGCAGGAGTGCACACCATCGGCCTCATCGGGGCCGGCCGTATCGGATCCCAGCTCGCCCGTCTCGCCGTCCGCAGCGGCTACGAGGTGGTGATCGCCAACTCGCGGGGGCCGGAGACGCTCGCCGACCTCGTCGCGGAGCTCGGTGAGCACGCCCGGGCGGCGACGCCGGAGGAGGCGGCCGCCGCGGGCGACGTGGTCGTCGTCACGATCCCCCTGAAGAACATCGGCACGGTCCCCGTCGAGCCGCTCGCCGGCAAGATCGTGATCGACACGAACAACTACTACCCGCGGCGCGACGGCTCCATCCCGGAGCTCGACGACGAGTCGACCACCACCGCCGAGCTGCTGCAGGCGCACCTGCCCACCTCCCGCGTGGTGAAGGCCTTCAACCACATCGGCGCCCCCGACCTGACCACCGACTCCACCGCCCCCGGCACGCCGCACCGCCGGGCGCTCATCGTCGCGGGCGACGACCCGGTGGCCCGAGCCACCGTGGGCGGCATCATCGACGAGTTCGGCTTCGACGTCGTCGACCTCGGTCCCCTCGCCGAGGGCTGGCGCATCCAGCGCGACACCCCCGGCTACGTCAAGCGGGACGACGCGAACCAGCTGCGCGAGCACCTGGCCCAGGCCCGGCGCTACCGCGACATGTGACCGCAGGGCGGGCGCCCGGTCGGCTCCGGGGCCGGCCGGGTGCTAGCCTTGATCGGTCCCACCGAGCCCCCATAGCTCAGGGGATAGAGCACTGCCCTCCGGAGGCAGGGGCGCAAGTTCGAATCTTGCTGGGGGCGCAGAAGGAACACGAGAGGGCTCGGCTTCGGCCGGGCCCTCTCGCGTTCCCGGGCGGCTAGGGTCGGGCTACCCCGGGCCTCGCGCCCGACTACCGGAAGGACGACCCATGGCCTCGGATCTCGGCGCGGACCTGCCCGAACACCTCACCGTCGCCCGCCGGGCACAGCGCGCACTGCTCGCCGCCCGGGCCGCCGGGAAGCAGGATGCGGTCGCGGGCGTGCTGCTCACCGCGATCGCGGAGCTCGAGCAGGAGCTGATCGCCGTGCGGCACGAGATCGGCGAGACGCACTCGACCCGTTTCGCAAGCGACGGCCGGCGCCCGGTCGTCGACGACGACCTGCTCTGAGCTCACCGCCCCCAGTGGGTGATGAGCACGGTGACGATGACGCCCACCAGCACGGCGACGAAGCCGAGGAACCAGCGTGGGATGCCCGCGTGCTGCACGCGGAGCCATCGGGTGACGGCGGACAGCGGATCCATATGCCGAAGCGTATCGGCAGTGTGTTTCACGCAGGTGAAGCACCCGTCACGGAGCGACACGCCCCGCGAATCCGGCGGAACGGTGCGCCGAGTGCGCCCCGGCGCACCGACTGCGCCCGGTGCACGGGCCGCACTCGGTGTTCGCGGGCGCACTCGGCCGGACGTCGGGGTCGGATAGCCTCGGCAGGGTGAGGTTCGTCGTGGTCCCCCAGTGGCAGGGGTCCGGCTCCGCCCGGGCCATGAGGTTGGCGGACGGCGCGACCGCCATCGCGGGCGACCTGCCCTCCTCCCGCACCGTCTCGGTCGAGGTGCCGCTCGGCGCCGGTGAGGCGCTCGACACCGGGGTCGCCCGGTTCAGCTCGCTGCGGCTCGTGCACGACCGCGTCGCCGAGACCCTGAGCGGCAGCGACGAGCCGGCGATCGTCATCGGCGGCGACTGCGGGGTCGAGCTCGCCGCCGTCGAGCACGCACTGCGGAGGGACGGCGATGCACCGGCCGTCGTCTGGCTCGACGCGCACCCCGACCTCGGCGCCGTGGACGCCGCACGTCCCCGCGCCTTCTGCGGCACCGTCGCCCGCGCCATCCTCGGCGAGGGAGCGGACGGCCTCGCCGCCGACCCCGCCCTGCCCGCCGACCGGCTCGTGCTGGCCGGCACCCGCTCGATCGACGACGACGAGAGCGAGCTGATCGACGCCCGCGGCATCCCGGTCCTTCCGGTCGACGCCCTCACCGGCACCGCCCTCGCGGACGCGGTCGCGGCCACCGGCGCGACCTCCGTATACGTGCACATCGACCTCGACGTGCTCGACCCCGGCGTCCTCGCGAACGTCGCCGAGCCGCAGCCGTTCGGCGTCGGACTCCCCGAGCTCGTCGCGGAGCTGCGCGCGCTCGTCGCCCGCTTCCCGCTCGCCGGAGCCGGCATCGCCATGTTCTCCCCGGACGGCCCCGACGCCGCCTCCGAGGACCTGCCCACCGTGCTGCGGCTGCTGTCCGCACTGACGGCCGCCTGAGGAAGAAGCCGATGGACGACGAGGCCGCGCCGCGGGTGATCATCGAGCGGCGCGGCGCCGTGCTCCTCATCGGCCTCGACCGGCCCGCCAAGCGCAACGCGGCCGACCTGCGGATGCTGCAGGAGCTCGCGCTGGCCTACGGCGAGTACGCGCGCGACGACGCGCTGCGCGTCGCCGTCGTGCACGCGGCCGGAGACCACTTCACGGGCGGGCTCGACCTCGCCGACCTGGCCCCTCGCCTCGCGGACGGTCTCGACCTGATCCCCGAGGGGGGCGTCGACCCCTGGCAGCTGACCGGACCTGTGCTCGACAAGCCCGTCCTCGTCGCGGTGCAGGGCACGTGCCTCACCCTCGGCGTCGAGCTGATCCTCGCGTCCGACCTCACGATCGCGGCCGACTCCACCCGGTTCGGTCAGATCGAGGTGAGCCGCGCGATCCTGCCCTTCGGCGGCGCGACCCTCCGCTTCCCGCGCGCCGTCGGCTGGGGCGACGCGATGCGGTGGATGCTGACCGGCGAACTGTTCGACGCCGCCGAGGCGCACCGGATGGGTCTCGTGCAGGAGGTCGTGCCGCACGGCGCGCAGCTCGACCGCGCCCTGGAGCTGGCCGAGCGCATCGCGGCCCAGGCGCCGCTCGCCGTGCGCGCCACCCTCGCGAACGCCAAGCTCGCCGTGCGCGAGGGCGACCGCGCCGCCATCGAGCGGCTGCCGGGCGAGCTGGCCCGGCTCTCGGCCACCGAGGATGCGCGCACCGGCATGGCCGCCTTCCTCAGCCGCACGGCTCCGAACTACCAGGGGCGCTGACCCACCCGCGAGGAGGACGCATGACGAGGACCTACGACCTGATCGTGATCGGCGCCGGTCCCGTCGGCGAGAACGTGGCCGACTACGCGCAGAAGCGCGGCCTGTCCGCCGTGATCGTCGAGAGCGAGCTCGTCGGCGGCGAGTGCTCGTACTGGGCGTGCATCCCCTCCAAGGCGATGCTGCGTCCCGGCTTCGCCCTCGACGGCGCGCGCCGCGTTGCGGGCGCCGCCGAGGCGGTGACCGGCACGCTCGACGCCGCCGCGGTGCTGCGCCGCCGCGACTCGTTCGTGCACGACTGGGACGACGGCAGCCAGGTGGACTGGCTGAAGGGCGCGGGCATCGACCTCGTCCGCGGGCACGGCCGCATCACCGGGGTGCGCACCGTCGAGGTGACCACCCCGGACGGCGCGACGGTGGAGCTGGTCGCGACCGCCGCGGTCGCCGTCGCCACCGGCAGCGCCGCGCTCCTCCCCGACGTGCCGGGACTGCTCGAGACGGACCCCTGGACGAGCCGCGAGGCGACGGAGGCGAAGTCGGTCCCCCGCTCGCTCGCGATCCTCGGTGGCGGCACCGTCGGCGCGGAGATGGCGACCGCCTACACGGCCCTCGGCAGCGAGGTGACCCTGCTCGCCCGCAGCACGGTCCTCAGCGCGCTGGAGCCCTTCGCGGGAGAGCTGGTCACCGATCAGCTGCGCTCGGCGGGCGCCACCGTGAAGACCGGCGTCAGCGCCGTGCGTGCGGAGCGGACCGCTTCCGGCGTCACCCTCGAGCTCGACGACGGCACCTCCGTCACCGCGGACGAGCTGCTGGTCGCGACCGGACGCCGCCCGCGCACCGACGACCTGGGCCTCGGAAGCGTCGGGCTGGAGGACGGCTCCTGGCTCGACGTCGACGACACGCTGCTCGTCCGGGCGGGAACGAACGACGGCGACCCGTGGCTCTACGCCACGGGCGACGTCAACCGCCGCGCCCTCCTCACGCACCAGGGCAAGTACCAGGGCCGGGCCGCCGGCGAGGCGATCGCCGCCCGCGCCCGGGGACGCAGGATCGACGACGGACGCTTCGGCCTGCACGTCGCCAGCGCCGACGACGGCGCAGTGCCCCAGGTCACCTTCACCGACCCCGAGGTCGCCTCCGTCGGCAGGACCGAGAAGTCGGCGCGGGAGGCCGGGCTGCCCGTCCGCGTCGTCGACTACGACCTCGGCGCTGTCGCCGGCTCGTCGCTCGCGGCGGACGGCTACACCGGCCGCGCCCGGCTCGTCGTCGACGCCGAGCGGGAGGTCGTCCTCGGCGCGACGTTCGCCGGCCAGGACGTCGCCGAGCTGCTGCACTCGGCGACCATCGCCGTCGTCGGGGAGGTGCCGCTGCGGCGGCTGTGGCACGCGGTCCCCTCGTATCCGACGATCAGCGAGGTGTGGCTGCGGCTGCTGGAGGAGTACGGGAGGCCCGACGCATGACCACCGACACCGGCCGGCCCCCGCGGCCGCGCCCGCTGCGCGAGCTCGGGTTCCGCTACGCGACCCTCGTGGCGCTCGTCTGGGGCCTGCCCCTCTCCACCGGGCGCGTGCGCGTCGAGGGCGACCTCATCGTCCTCACCGGCCTGCCCCGCTGGGCGTTCCGCCGCGGCGGCACGACCGTGGGGCGCGTCTACCTCACTCGCGACAACGACTCCCCCGGCGTCCTCCGGCACGAGCGCGTGCATGTGGAGCAGTGGCGGCGCCTCGGGCTGTGGATGCCGGTCCTCTACCTGCTCGCGGGCACCGATCCGCTCCGCAACCGGTTCGAGATCGAGGCCGGCCTCGAGGACGGCGGCTACGTGCGTCGCGGCCGGCGCGCGTGAGGCGGCTCCCGCCGCCCGGCGACGCGTCCGGCCGGGTGGTCGTGATCACCGGCGGCAGCTCCGGCATCGGCGCCGCCGCGGCGAGGGCGATCACCACGCTCGGCGGCACCGTCGCGCTCGTCGGCCGGAACGAGGAGCGCACGCGCCGGACGGCCGCGCAGCTCGGCGCCGAGGCGTTCACCGCCGACTACGGCCGTCTGCACGAGGTGCGGGACCTCGCGGAGCGGCTGCTCGAGCGCTACCCGCGCATCCACGTGCTCGCGAACAACGCAGGCGGCATCAACCCACGCCGGGAGCGGACCGTCGACGGCAGCGAGCGCACCCTGCAGGAGTCGGTGCTCGGCGGCTTCCTGCTCACCGAGCTGCTCCTCCCCCGCCTCCTCGAGACGGCGGAGGGGGAGCCGGCGGGTTCGGTGCGGGTGGTCGCGACCGCGAGCGCCGCCAACCTCGGCGGCCGGATCCGGTTCGACGACCTGGACGTGGAGCGCCGGCCCTGGCTCGGCGGCTGGACGGCGTACAACCAGGCGAAGCTCGCGAACATCGCGCTCGCCCGCGACCTGGCCCGCCGGCTCGCGGCCACCGGGGTCGCGTCCTACTCGTTCCACCCCGGCCTCGTCCGGACCCGCTTCGGGAAGCACACGCGATCCTTCGCGGTGGCGTCGGCCCTGACCGGCGGGCGCTACGGCATCAGTCCCGAGCAGGGCGCCGAGCCTCTGGTGCGGCTCGCCACGGCACCGGACGTCGGCTCACCGACGGGCACCTACTTCACCCGGCTGACCGCGGACGGCCCGACCTCGCCGCAGGCACGGGACGCGACGGTCGCGCGCCGTCTCCGGCGGGTCGCAGAGGAGCGGACGGGCCTCAGGCCGCTTCGGCCCGGCCCTCCCGCCAGTACCCCATGAACGCGACCTGGCGGCGGTCGAGGCCGCACTCGCGCACGAGGAATCGGCGGAGGTCCTTGATGACGCCCGCCTCGCCCGCCATCCAGGCGTAGAGCGCGGCGGTCGGCGGCTCGACCGGGGTCTCCCACAGCACCGACGAGTCGATGTCGATGTCGGCGAGCTCCTCGCGTGCGGCGGCCTGCGCGGCGGCGGCCAGGTGCCCGGCGATCCACTCGCGGACGGCGGGCTCGAGGACGGCCCCGACAGGTGCGCCGTCCCGGCACAGCCAGGTCACCGAGACCGAGGCCGGCACGTCGAGCAGCAGCGCGTCGTCGGTGCACGGCACCTCGAGGATCGCGGTCGCGGGGGTGCCGGCGGGCAGCGACTCGAGGATCGCCGAGATGGCGGGCACCGCGGTCTCGTCGCCGACGAGGAGCAGGCTCGTCGCCGAGCCCGGCTTCCACTCGATGCCGACGGTCGGGTCCTCGCTGCGGGAGTCGGGGCCGACGATCACGAGCTCGTCCCCCACCTCGGCGCGGCGGACCCAGGCGGATGCGGGTCCGATGTCGCCGTGGGCGGCGAAGTCGACGTCGACCTCGCCCTGCTCGGGGCGGACGGCGCGCACCGTGTAGGTGCGCAGCGGGTTGCGGTGCGAGTCGGGGAGCTCCCGCCAGCGCACGTACCAGTCGCCGCTCTCGAGCACTTCCGGGTCGTCGACGCCGAGGTGGTCGTAGCCGAGGCCGGGCAGAGGCAGCAGCAGCTTGACGCGCTGGTCGAGTCCGGCGGTGCCGAAGTCGACGAGGTCCGGGCCCGCGAACGTGACGCGGAAGAACGAGGGGGTGAGCCGGTCGATGCGGCGGACGCTGACCCGGAACGGCCGATACGCGGGGCGCGGCCGCGCCGGGGCGAGCGAGGTAAGCATTGCCTAACCTTACCTCGCGCACCTCCGTGTGCAACAGGAGATCCGCACCTTCCGGTGACCTCTACCAGTGCGGCGGGTGCCGGCGCTGCCAGCTGAGGCGGCGCTCCAGCTGACGGCCGATGGACACGAGCACCGCCTCTCCCCCGGGCCGCCCGATGAGCTGGACCCCCATCGGCAGCCCCTCCTCGGTGGTGGCGACGGGGAGGACGATGGCGGGCAGGCCGGTCGCGTTCACGAAGGACGTGAACGGGGTGTACTGCACCTGCTGCTCGAAGTTGCGCGCCCCGTCCTCGAGGTCCCACCAGCCGATCGGCCGCGGGGGGAGGGCGGTGGCCGGTGTGAGCACCGCGTCGAGGCGGGGCCGGAGGAAGAGCCGCTCGAGCACGGCCCGCTCGTAGCGGCCGAGGGCGGCGAGGGCGCCGGCGAGGTCGGCGGCGGTGAGGGCGCGCCCGGCGCGGATGAGCCACGCCGAGAGCGGCTCCACCTCGTCGAGCGCGGCGTCGGGCACGGGCAGCGTCGCGGCCCCCGCCTGCCAGATCGTCCGGAATGCGGCGGGGTAGTCGCTCGAGTCGGGCATGCCCACGTCCTCGATGCCGTGACCCAGCTCGGTGAGCGCCTCCTCCGCGAGCCGGAGCGCGTCCCTCGCCTCGGGCGAGACGACGATCTCGTGGGCGTCGTCCCACGGGCTCTGCAGGGTGCGCCCGATCGCGAAGCGTCCCTCGCCGCGCACCGCGACCCCGAGCAGCCGCCCGGGGTCGGGCGCCCGCAGCGTCATCGGGTACTCGACCGCCTCGCCGCGGCGGGCGGTCATCGCGTCGAGGAGCATCGCGGCGTCGGGGACGGACCGGGCGAGGGGGCCGGGCACGACGAGCCCGGCGAGGCTGTCGGCGACGGCCGCCGCGGGCACCAGGCCGCGCGAGGGCTTGATCCCGACGAGTCCGGTGGCGGCGGCGGGGATGCGGACGGATCCCCCGCCGTCGCTGCCCGGAGCGAAGGGCAGGAGCCCGGCGGCCACCGCGACCGCCGCTCCGCCGCTCGACCCGCCGGCGCCGAGCCGCACGTCGTACGGGTTGCGGGCGGGTGGGCGGCCGATCGGCTCGGTGTAGGAGGGGAAGCCGAACTCGGGCGCGGTGGTGGCCCCGAGGCTCACGGCTCCCGCCGCGTCGAGCACGCGGACGATCGCGTCGGTCTCCTCCGCGAGGGTGCCGGCGAAGAAGCGTGAGCCGCCCGTGGCCGGGTGCCCGGCGCGGCGGGAGAGCTCCTTCTCGGCGAACGGGAGCCCCCACAGCTCGACCGAGTGCGGCAGTGCCGCCACCTCCCGGGCGCGCTGCAGCGCGGCGTCGGCGTCGACCCGGGAGAGGGCGCCGAGCTCGGGGTTGAGCCGCTCGATGCGGCGCAGGTAGTGCTCGGCGAGCTCGACGGGCGAGACGTCGCCCCGCTGCAGCCAGTCCCACTGGTCCTGGGCGCTGAGGTGGTGGAGCTCGAACACCTACTTGAGGCTCTTCTGCAGCAGCACCGTGCCGAGCCACCGGTCGAACTTGAACCCGACGCGGCCCATCCGGCCGATCTCGGTGAAGCCGAACGCCTCGTGCAGCCGGAGGGAGCCCTCCGCGCCCTTGTCGGCGACGACGGCGAGCATCTCCTTGAGCCCCGCCTCCCGCGACCGCTCGATGAGCGCGGCGAGCAGGGCGCGGCCGAGACCCTTGCCGGTCGCGGCCGGCCGCAGGTAGATGGAGCTCTCGACCGTGTAGCGGTAGGCGCGCTTCTGCTTCCAGGGGCTCACGAGGGCGTAGCCGAGCACCTGCTGGCTCGGCGAGACGGCGACGAGGAAGGGCATCCCGAGCTTCGCGAGGTAGGCGAACTTCGACCGCCACTCCCGGAGCGACATCGCGTCCTCGTCGAAGGTGACGACGCTGTTGGTCACGTAGTAGTTGTAGATCTCACGGACGTCGGGCAGGTCGCGCGGGGTGGCCGCCCGGATCTCGAACGAGAACGGGGCCTCCGGCTCGGGCTGCTTGCGCAGGTGCCGCGGCAGCACGCGCCGCTGCTCGTATTCCTCTTCGAGCACCTGATCCTCCGTTCCGGTCCGCACCAACCTACTCGGCGCGGTCCACCCGCCAGTCGACGGGCGCAGCGCCCTGGGCGGCGAGCGCCGCGTCGACGCGGCTGAACGGCCGCGAGCCGAAGAAGCCGCTCGAGGCCGACAGCGGGCTCGGATGCGCGGACGCGATCACCGGCACGTCGCCGAGCAGCGGCTGCAGGGTCTGCGCGTGCCGGCCCCAGAGCACGGCGACGAGGGGGCCGCCGCGCTCGACGAGCCGGGTGATCGCGAGCTCGGTGACCGCCTCCCAGCCCCTGCCGCGGTGCGAGCCGGGCGCACCCGGCCGGACGGTGAGCACGCGATTGAGCAGCAGGACACCGGAGCGGGTCCAGGCCGACAGGTCGCCGTGCTCGGCGGGCGGGATGCCGAGGTCGTCCCGCAGCTCCCGGTAGATGTTCGCGAGGCTGCGCGGGACCGGCCGGACGTGCCGGTCGACCGCGAACGCGAGCCCGATCGGGTGGCCCGGCGTCGGATAGGGGTCCTGCCCCACGACGAGCACGCGCACCTCGTCGAGCGGGGTCCGGAAGGCGCGCAGCACGTCGGAGCCCGCGGGCAGCGAGGGGCGGCCGGCGGCGTGCTCGGCGCGGAGGAAATCGCCGAGCGCGGTGAGCCGATCCTGGGCGGGGGCGAGCGCCTCCGCCCAGCCGGGGTCGAGGTCGCCGTCGGCCGCCAGCTCGGCGAGGGTCCTGCGCACAGTCCGCGGAGAAGCCGGTCAGTCGGCGGAAGCGAGGACGTCGACGACGACGCCCCGCTCGGCGGGGGCGACGCGCCAGACGTTGCCGGAGCCGGCGACACTCAGGCCGGACGCGCCGACGATGAGGGCGGTCGACTCGTCGATCGCCACGCCTCCGTCGGTCAGCCCGGCCGCGGTGGCCGCGACGAGCCGGGACAGCGTCCCCCACTGCGCGGTGTGCACCTCGACCGTCACGTCGAGGAGCCCGATGCCGTTGACGATCGTCACCTCGTCGAGCTCCTCACCCGCCTCCTCGGGGCTGACCGGGATGCCGCCGATCCGCCAGCCGCCGACGAGCGCCCTCTCCGGTGCGATCATCGCTCCCGCGGAGAAGCCGAGGTAGGGCACCCCCTCGCTGACGCGCTCCCGGATCTCGTCGAAGAGCGGGGCGAGGCTCTGCAGATAGGCGGGGGTCAGCCCGCCGCCGACGAGGATGCCGTCCGAGTCGGCGAGGACCCCGGGAGCCGCGGTCTCGCCCTCGGCGAGCGCGATGACGCGCTCATCGATCGGTCCCGCGTGCGCGGCCTCCGCCACCAGCGCCGCGCTGTGCTCCAGCTGGTCGCCGTCGCGCACGACGACGACGGCGATCCGCGGACCGCCGAGCACCCCGGCTTCCCGTGCCCGGGCGGCGGCCTCCTCGACGAAGGCCCGGAAGGCCGCTCCCCCGCCGTTCTCGGGCCATCCTCCGCCGACCAGGTGCACGCTCACCGGTCCAGGCTAGCCGGACCGGGCTACGCGCTCTCGGTGACCGGGGGAAGGGCGGACCAGGGGAAGACGATCCAGCGGTCGGTGGTGCGCCAGGTGTAGTCGGGCACGAGGATCGTGCGCGGCTTCGTGTAGAGGGTGACGCTGCGGACGTCGGCGTCGAGGCCCTGGAGCAGCTCGACGGCGAGCGCGAGGGTGCGGCCGGAGTCGGACACGTCATCGACGAGCAGCACGCGCCGGCCGGCGAGCGAGGCGCCGTCGAGGAGCGGGGGCAGGATCTCCGGCTTCGCGAGGCGCTCGTCGACGCCGGTGTAGAACTCGACGTTGAGGCTGCCGCAGCTCTTCACGCCGAGCGCGTAGGCGATCGACCCGGCTAGCAGGAGCCCGCCGCGCGCGATGGCGACGACGATCTCCGGGGAGAAGCCGGACTCCGCCACCGAGTGGGCGAGCTGCCGGGACGCGTCCCCGAACTCGAGCCAGCCGAGCACCTCGCGCGCGGGCCGCACCTCGTCGACCGCCGTTCCCGCTTCTGCACCCTCGATCGACATGCGGCTACGTTAGCGGCTCCTTTTCTTCTCACTTCTGATAATGTTCTCAACCATGAGAACGACCAGGGCGGACGCCATCCTGCACCCGCAGCGCCTCGCCATCCTGCGCGCTCTCGCCGCGGGGCCGGGCACCGCGAAGAAGCTCGCCCGCGCCCTGCCGGACATCCCCCAGGCCACCCTCTACCGCCACCTCGGCGTCCTCGCGGCCGCCGGCCTCGTCGCCGCCGTCGAGGAGCGCGCCGTGCGCGGCACCCTCGAGCGCACGTTCGCCCTCACCGGGTCCGCCGTCGTCTCCGCCGACGAGGTCGCGGGCGCGAGCCGGGACGACCTCTTCCGCCACTTCGGCACCTTCCTCGCCGGTCTCCTCGGCGAGTACGGGCGCTACCTGGAGAAGGGCGAGGTCGACCTCGCCGCGGACGGCGTCGGCTTCCGCGAGCACGTGCTCCGCCTCTCCGACGAGGAGCTCCCCGAGTTCCTCGCCGAGCTGCGGGAGGTCATCGCCCGCTGGAGCGACCGCCCGCCGGAGCCCGGGCGGACGCCCCGCCTCCTCGCCACCGTCACCCTGCCCACCATCGACTCTTCCGGAGCCCCCGAATGACCGACACCGTCGACGCCCGCCTCGCCCCGCGCCTCCGCCTCAATGCTGTGGCCGTGCTGCCCGCCGCGGTTCTCGCCGCTGTCGTCCTGCTCGTCGTCGTCGGCGCGCCCCCGGCGCTGCCCCTGCTCGCCGGCGCCGGCGGCTGGCTGCTCGCGCTGATGCTCCGGCAGCCGGTCGCGCTCCTCGCCGCACGCCGGCTGCCGCGGGACCGCGCAGCGGCGGTCGTCGGCTGGTTCTCCGGCCCGGCGGAGGAGCTCGTCCGCGTGCTCCTCGTGCTCCTGCTGATTGGCTCCGTGCCCGACGCGCTCTGGGCCGGCTTCGGCTGGGCGGCGATCGAGGTGCTGCTCGTGGCCGTCAACACCTTCGTGATCGCCGGCCTCGTGAACCGCGACGACGAGAAGTCGCGGGAGGCCCGCGAGCTGCTCGCCGCGCAGGGCATGATGACGCCGCATCACCCGGCCTGGGGCTTCCTCGAGCGGGTGAGCGCGATCGCCCTCCACCTCGGCTTCACGCTCGCGCTGTTCGCCGCACCCTGGCTCGTCGTGCTGACCATCCCGGTGCACTCCGCGGTCAACATGCTCGCCGTGCGCGGCGTGCGGACGAACCTCGCGCTCACCGAGGCCGGACTCGCGGTCGCGGGCGCCGCGGTGCTCGCCGGCGGGCTGGCGCTCGCCCTCGCCGGCTGAGGGGCGGCGCCGCCGGCTCCAGGTCAGCGCGGCGCGAGCGGCCCGCGGACCACCTTGTCCCGGGCCGCCTGCGCGACCGGACGGATCGTGATGTGGTCGAGGTTCACGTGACCGGGCAGCTCGATCGCGTACGCGATCACGCCGGCCACGTCCTCGGCGGACAGCGGATCGGCGACGCCCGCGTACACCCGGTCGGCCCGCTCCTGGTCGCCGCCGAAGCGCCGCAGGGAGAACTCCTCCGTCTTGACCATCCCCGGGGCGATCTCGATGACGCGCAGCGGCTCCCCCGCGAGCTCGAGGCGCAGCACCTTCGACAGGGCCGCCTCGCCCGCCTTCGCCGCGTTGTAGCCGGCGCCGCCCTCGTAGACCTCCGCCGCGGCGACCGACGTCACGTTGACGATGTCGGCGCTGCCCGCCTCGGCCGCGGTCGAGCGCAGCAGCGGCAGCAGCGCGGCGGTGATCCGCTGGACGGCGAGGACGTTCGCCTCGAACATCCACCGCCAGTCGTCCGGGTCGCCGTCCTCGACGCGGTCCATGCCGCGGGCGCCGCCCGCGTTGTTGACGAGCGCGTCGAGCCGCCCGAGACCCTCGAGGTGCGCGCGGAGCCGCTCGACGTCCGCGGCGTCCGTGAGATCGGCGGCGACCACGTCGGCGCCGGTGGCCTCGGCGAGCGCGGAGAGGCGGTCCTCGCGCCGGGCGACGCCGGTCACCTCCCACCCGTGCTCGCGCAGCAGGGCGACCGTGGCCCAGCCGATCCCCGTGCTCGCTCCCGTGACGACCGCTCGCTTGCCCGACACGCGACTCCCTTCCGTGCGGGCGCAGCGCCCGCGACCGTGCGTTGCCGCTCCACGCTAGCGGGCCCGCCCTAGGCTGGGCGGGTGAGCACCGCCGGCGCCCCGGGGTCCGCCCCGCAGCGGGTGCGCGTCCCGCTCTGGGACAACGCCCGGTTCGCCGCCATCTACCTCGTCGTCGCCGGCCACGCCGTGCAGCGGATGGCCGGGAGCCTCGACGAGGCCCTCGCCGTCTACCTCTTCATCTACTCGTTCCACATCCCGCTGTTCGTGCTCGTCAGCGGGCACTTCGCGAAGGCGCGGCTCGAGACGAAGGACCTCAAGCGCCTCATCTCGGACCTGCTCATCCCCTACCTGATCTTCGAGACGATCTGGTCGGTCGTGCAGTGGATCGTCGAGGGCAACGACACCGTCAACTTCGTCAACGCCTCGTGGACCCTGTGGTTCCTCCTTGCCCTCATCCTGTGGCGCCTCGTGCTGCCGGTGATCGCCATCCTGCGCTTCCCGCTCCTCTGGTCGACCGTCGCCGCCGTCGCGGCCGGCTACACCGAGGAGCTCGACAACACGCTGGCCCTGTCCAGGACCGTCCAGCTGCTGCCGTTCTTCGTGCTCGGCTGGCAGCTGCGCCAGCAGCGCGCCGGCGAGCGGTGGCAGGAGGCGTCGCGGCGGACCGTGACCCTCGTGCGGGCGGGCGCGGCGCTGCTCCTCGTCGCCGTTGCGATCGTGATCGTCGCCGGCCTGCCCCTCTGGCGCGAGGAGACGGTCAAGGACTTCTTCTTCGCCAACGAGGCCTACCAGCGCTTCGGCTACACCGAGTGGTGGGCGGGACTCGTCCGCCTCGGCGTGATCGCCCTGTCCGCACTGCTCTGCCTCGCGGTCCTCGCGCTCATCCCCCGCCGCCAGACGTGGTTCACCCCCCTCGGCACCGCGACGCTGTACGTCTACCTGCTGCACACGTTCCTGCTGTACCCGCTCCGCGAGACCGGGACGCTCGCCGACTACGCGACCGTGCCCGGCCTGATCCTCGCGCTCGTGCTCGCCGCCGCGATCACCCTCCTGCTCTCCTCGCCCGTGATCGGAAGGTTCTTCCGGCCGCTCATCGAGCCCCAGGTCGACCGGCTCTTCCTCCGCGAGAAGCCCGAGAAGCCGCCTGCCGCCCCCGCTCGGCGGGAATGAGCACGGGCCCGATGCTCGGGCGTATTACGCCGGGTTGCGGAATGCGTTGAGGGCCCTCCGCCCCCTCCCTAGGCTCGCGCCATGACCAACGACTGGAAGTTCGAGACCCGGCAGATCCACTCCGGCGCCGCTCCCGACCCGGTGACCAACGCCCGGGCGACCCCGATCTACAAGACGACCTCCTACGTCTTCAACAGCGCGGACCACGCGAAGAACCTGTTCGCGCTCGCCGAGTTCGGCAACATCTACAGCCGCATCCAGAACCCGACCCAGGCGGTCGTCGAGGAGCGCATCGCCGCGCTCGAGGGCGGCACCGCCGCTCTCCTCCTCGCCTCCGGCCAGGCTGCGGAGACGTACGCGGTGCTCAACATCGCTCAGGCGGGCGACCACATCGTCTCGTCGAGCTCGATCTACGGCGGCACGTACAACCTCTTCAAGTACACGCTCGCGCGCCTCGGCATCGAGACGACGTTCGTCGAGGACCAGGACGACGCCGACGAGTGGCGCCGCGCCGTCCGCCCCAACACGAAGCTGTTCTTCGCGGAGACGATCGGCAACCCGAAGATCAACCTGCTCGACATCTCGCTCGTCGCCGACGTGGCGCACGAGAGCGGGGTGCCGCTGATCGTCGACAACACGATCGCGACGCCCTACCTCATCCGCCCCTTCGAGCACGGCGCCGACATCGTCGTGCACTCGGCGACGAAGTTCCTCGGCGGCCACGGCGTCGTCATCGGCGGTGTCATCGTCGACGGCGGCAAGTTCGAGTGGTCGAAGAACACGGAGAGGTTCCCCGGCCTGTCGACGCCCGACCCGTCGTACCACGGCGCGGTGTACACGCAGGCCGTCGGCGACCCGCTCGCCTACATCATCAAGGCGCGCGTGCAGCTGCTGCGCGACCTCGGCGCCGCGATCTCGGCCGACAGCGCCTTCACGCTGCTGCAGGGCATCGAGACCCTCTCGCTGCGCATCGAGCGCCACGTGCAGAACGCCCAGGAGGTCGCGGAGTGGCTGGAGAACCACCCGGACGTCGCGAGCGTCAGCTACGCCGGCCTGCCCTCGAGCCCCTGGTACGCCGCCGCCAACAGGTACGCCCCGAAGGGCGTCGGCGCCGTCGTGTCGTTCGAGCTGAAGGGCGGCGTCGACGCCGGCCGCCGGTTCGTCGAGAGCCTCACGCTGTTCAGCCACCTGGCCAACATCGGCGACGTGCGCTCGCTCGTCATCCACCCGGCGTCGACCACCCACTCCCAGCTGACGCCCGAGCAGCAGCTGACGAGCGGCGTCACGCCCGGCCTGGTGCGCCTCTCCGTCGGCCTCGAGAACATCGACGACCTGAAGGCCGACCTCGAGGCGGGCCTCGCCGCGGCGCGCGCCCTCTCGGCCGTCGAGGCGTAACACTCCTCCCCCGGACCGCCCGGTCCCCGTCCCGCGCACGCGCGCGGGCGGGGGCCGGGCGGTTCCGCGTTCCCCGCCCGCGTAACACGGTCCGGACGGCGGCCGGCGCTCCCGCATACTGAACGAGCGATGGACTGGCAGATCCCCGAGGACGCGGTGCCGTCCGCGATCATCACAGAAGCGGATCAGCGTGCCGTGCTCGGGAAGCCGCCGGCCACCGGCGCCTGGCGGGAGGGCGACCCCGTCGCCGGCCGCCGCTTCGTCCCCATCGGCACGATGCAGCTCGAGAGCGGCGCGACACTGCCGGGGGTGCGCATCGCCTACGAGACGTTCGGCGAGCTGTCCCCCGCGCGCGACAACGCGGTGCTCGTGCTGCACGCTCTCACCGGCGACCCGCACGTCGCCGGTCCCGCCGGTCCCGGACAGCCGACGGGCGGCTGGTGGTCCGGAATCGTCGGGCCGGGCCTCGCCGTCGACACCGACCGCTGGTTCGTGGTCGCCCCGAACGTGCTCGGCGGATGCCAGGGCAGCACCGGTCCCGCGTCCCTCGCACCCGACCTCCGCGAGTGGGGGCCGCGGTTCCCGCACGTGACCATCCGCGACCAGGTGGAGGCCCAGCGTCTCTTCACCGACGCCATCGGCATCGACCGGTGGGCCGCGGTGATCGGCGGCTCCATGGCCGGCATGCACGCCCTGGAGTGGGGTCTGATGCATGCGGAGCGCCTGGAGCGGCTCGCGGTCCTCGCCGCACCGCCCTCCGCGAGCGCGGACCAGATCGCCCTCAACTCGGTGCAGCTCGAGGCGATCCGGATGGACCCGCGCTACCGGTCCGGCTGGTACTACGGCGCCGCGGACGGCGACGGGCCGCACGCCGGCCTCGCCCTCGCCCGGCGGATGGCGCTGCTCAACTACCGCAGCCCGAGCGAGCTCAACGCCCGCTTCTCGCGGTCGTGGCAGAGCACCCTCGATCCGCTCGGCTCCGGCGGCCGCTTCGCCGTCGAGTCGTACCTCGACTTCCACGGCAACAAGTTCACGCGCCGCTTCGACGCGAACAGCTACATCCGGCTCGTGCAGGCGATGAGCTCGCACGACGTCGGGCGCGATCGCGGCGGTGTCGAGGCGGCGCTGTCCCGGCTCACCACCCCGACGCTCGTGCTCGGCACCGACAGCGACCGCCTGTTCCCGGTCGCCGACCAGCGGGTCATCGCCCGCCACGCGCCGGGCGCCCTCGACGGGGATGAGCCCGTGATCCTCGAGAGCGAGTACGGCCACGACGGCTTCCTCATCGAGAACGACGGCGTCGGCCGCGCCCTCGCGCGGCTGCTCGAGGTGCCGGCTAGAAGTTGATGTAGTGCCGCTCGTTGAGCGGGTCGCTGCGCTCTGCGCGGATCTCGCGGGCCGTGCCAAGCAGCGCGGCGGCGGCGGTCAGGCCGACGACGGAAACACCGATCAGCACCAGGTTGCCCGCGACGCTCGCGGTGAGAGAAGTGCTGTCGAGCTGCGCGGCAAGCGCGGCGAGTAGTGCCATCCGGGTCCCCCTGTGCGCGCCCTTCCGTGGGCGTCGCTCCAAGATAGGGGCGCGGTCCCGCCCCGACCCGCGCCGCGGCCTCCCCAGTCCGGGGGGAGCGCTGCGCGGGATGCGGGAGGGGCTGTCCGCGCACGCCGAGGGGGCGCCGGTCCGGACGCCGCAGGCGCGTTCCATGGCCCGAGAACGGGGGTGCCGGACGGGGGCGCGACCCCTAGACTGCTCGCTGAGGTTAGAAGGTGACAACCCTGTGCCTATCCCCCAGACGCCCCGCCGCCCTCCTCGGCTGAGAGTGGCACTCGTCGACGACCACCGCCTGGTCCTGGACGGACTCGAGGCGCGCCTCGGCGCGCCGCGGACCGGCCTGCAGGTCGTCGCGGCGGTCTCATCGTGGGGCGCGCTCGTGTCGCACCCGGAGTTCCCGGTCGATGTCGTCATCCTCGACCTGAACCTCGAGGACAACATCCCCGTCTCGACGAAGCTGCGGGTGCTGACGGCCGCGGGCAGCAAGACGGTCGTCATCTCGCGGCACGCCGACTCGGGCTCCATCTACGGCGCCATCCAGGCCGGCGCCGCCGCCTTCGTCGGCAAGACCGAGTCCGCGGACGCCCTCATCGCCACCGTGCACGCGGCGGCCGACGGCCGCGCCGAACCGAGCGACGCGGTGCGCAAGGCACTCGACGACTTCGAGAGCAGCGTCGAGCCGAACCTCGGCAAGCAGGAGCAGCGCGCCCTCGTGCTCTACGCCTCCGGCCGCTCCATCAAGGAGGTCGCCTCCGACATGAGCACGACCGAGGAGACGATCAAGTCGTACATCAAGCGCGGCCGCCGCAAGTACCGCGCCATCGGCGTGGACCTCGGCACCAAGGTGCTGCTGCGCCGCCACGCGATCCGCGAGGGCTGGATCACCCCGGAATAACCTCGCCCCCACCCTCTGCAGCAGGGACGGCCGTTCGGGCGCGCATCCCACGCGCTCTCGGAGTGGCTTCCCAGCTTCGGACGCGGCCGATGTCAGCATGAGCGCACGGACCGCCCGAGGTCCGCTCCGCCGACCCGTCGGCGGCCACGGAGCCCCGCACCGCGGGCCCGGATCCACACGGACCCCCGCCCCGACTGCGCAGGAAGCCCATGGAACGCATCGTCAAAGAGCGCGACCGCCTCGTCTCGCGGAGCGCCCGCCTCATCGGCATGACCGGCGCCGTCGTCGCCCTCCTCTGCCTCGCCATGCCCGGCGCCGTCGCGCCCGCCACCCTCGTCCTCCTCGTGCCGCTGTTCGGGGCGTTCACGGCTCTCCTGTACCAGCTCGGCCGCACCCGCTCGCTGCTCTGGCCACCGCTCGCCGCAGGGACGGGCATCCTGCTGCTGCTCGTGATCCACCTCGCCGACGTCGGCGCCCTCCAGGCGGTGACCGGCGTAGCCGCCTCCCCCACCGGGCTCAGCACCGCGGCGATCATCGGGATCCGCATCCTCGTCGGCTGGGCGATCGCGAGCGTCGGCATCGTGCTCACGATCTCGCTCGGCCGCATGATCGTGCTCGGGCTCGCGTTCACGGCCACCCTCGTCGTCCTGCTCGTCACCCTCGCGGGCCGCGCCACCATGCCGCTCACGGTCGCGGTGCTGTTCGGCGGCTGGGCGATCGCGGTCGTCATCGGCCTGCTGCTCAACGCGGGTGTGGTGCGCGCGGCCCGCCGCATCTCGAACATCGGCCGCGCCCACCGCGCCGAGCGGCAGGCGAGCGAGACGGAGGCCCAGCGCCGCCAGGGCGCCCGCCTCCTGCACGACACGGTCCTCGCGACGCTCACGCTGCTCGCCCACTCGGGCGTCGGGGTGTCGGCGAACGCGCTCATCCACCAGGCGGGCGACGACGCGCGGCTGCTCCGCCAGCTGCGCCTCGGCACCACGCCGACGCCGAAATCGAGCGGGCAGTACGCGCTGCAGCCGACCTCCGAGTCCGCGCTCGGCAACACGCTCGAGAACGTGAAGCAGCGCTTCGGCCGGATGGGCCTCGGGGTCAGCTGGCACGGCACGGGTCAGGTCCTGCTGCCGAGCGACGTGCTCGACGCGTTCCTCGGCTCGCTCGCCGAGTGCCTCGAGAACGTCCGGCGGCACGCCGGGGTGTCGGAGGCGCACGTCACGATCACCGACGACGACACCACCATCCGCGCCCTCGTCACCGACCAGGGCGTCGGCTTCGACGTGTCGGCGATCGGCGAGGGCCGTCTCGGGTTCAAGGAATCGGTGCTCGCCCGGCTGCGCGAGGTGGGCGGCAACGCCCGCGTGTTCTCGGCGCCCGGCTCGGGCACCACCGTCGTGCTGGAGGTGCCGCGCCCGTGACCGCGATCAGTGACCTGGCCCCGAACGGGCTCGAGGAGAACACTCTCGGCGCCGTGCCCGGGCAGCAGCAGCGCAAGCGCTCGGCGCTGCGCCTGCCGAGCTTCGCGAGCTCGCGCATCATCGACGAGAACGCGGGCAGCCTCGGCACCGGCTTCCTCGGCATCGGCGCGATGGCGGTGTGCGTCATCATCTCGACGTACGACCTCGTCCGCTTCACGCTGCAGTGGGACACGTATCCGATCCCCGCGGCCGCGGCGGTCGCCTGGCTGCTCTACGCGGCGCTGCTCGTCGCGGTCGGCGTCGTCATCCGCAGGAACGACGACCGCCTCCCCGACCGGATGTTCCTCGGCTTCCTCGGCGGCCTGGCCGTCGTCATCGTGCTCGACGTCGTCTCGGCGTGGTCCCTCGGCAACGTCGCCGGCAACGCGACCGCGTCCATCTCCGCCGGGGTCGGGCTGCTCGCGGTCGCGGGCGTCCGGCCGACCCGGCAGATCCTCGCCGCGGCGGCCGTGGTCGGCGGGATCCTGGTCGCCGCCGACGTCCTCGACGGCGTCGTGGACCCGGACGATCTCGCCCCCGGCATCGCGATGCTGGCCCGCGCCGTCGCCCCGGCGGTGCTCGGGGCGCTCATCCTCCGCACGTTCCGCCGCATGGTGACGCTGGAGCTCGACCGCGTGCTCGTGCAGAGCACGGTGTCCGCCCCCCGGTTCGCGGTCGGCATGCTCGCCTCCGAGGAGCTCGCCCGCCTCGACCTCGCCGCCGAGCAGCTGCTCGAGGGCGTGGCGAGCGGGCGGACCCCGCTGCCGCTCACGCCGAAGCTCGCCCAGACGGCCGCCTCGCTCGCCACCGAGCTGCGCCTGCACCTCATCGAGGGCCGCCGTGAGACGTGGCTGTACCACGCCGTGTCGGAGTCCGAGCTGCTCGGCCCCGCCGTCACGCTCAGCGACCCGGCGAGCCTCGCCGGCCTCCTCGACCCGCGCCAGCGCGACGGCCTGCTGTCGACCATCTGGCTGCTCGTCGCCGACCGGGCGCCCCGCGAGGCGGGCGTCCGCAAGGCCCGCATCACGCTCGGCCCCGTCCAGCCGCTCGAGGGCGCCCTCCGCCGCATGTGCGTGCCGATCCTCATCGAGACGTCCGGCGTGGCGCGGGGCCGTGTCGACCCGGCTGCATGGGACGCTATCCGCAAGGTCGGCCGGCACACCGACTCGGTGCGGGACGGAAGCCTCCGCCTCGAGATCGAGTGCCTCGTCGACAGCCCCAGCGACTCATGACCGCGTCTCGCCCGAGGACGGCCGCCCCCGGAAGTATTCAGGAGATCCAGTGATCGAACCCCGACCCCCGATCCGACTCGCCCTCGTCGACGACCACAAGATGCTGCTCGGCGCGCTGACGGAGTGGATCCGCAACGCCGCCAGCGACATCGAGATGGTCGCCGCGGTCGCGAGCTGGCCGGAGCTCCTCACGCACCCGGAGTTCCCGGTGGACGTCGTGCTGCTCGACCTGGACCTGAAGGACAACATCCCGGTCTCGCTGAAGCTCTCGACGCTGAAGACGACCGGCGTGAAGACCGTGATCATGAGCACCTACGCCGAGCCGAACGTGGTCCGCGAGGCCCTCGCCGCCGGCGCCCTCGGCTACCTGGTGAAGAGCGAGGACGCGTCGATGATCGTCGACGCCCTCCGCGCCGCCTACCGGGGCGAGTCCTACATCTCGGCCGAGCTCGACCTGGCCCTGCACGCGGGCGACGTCGGCGGCGCCCCGAAGCTGAGCGCCCAGGAGCGCCGCGTCATGGCGCTCTACGGCGGCGGCGAGCCGGTGAAGACGGTCGCCTACGAGCTCGGCATCTCCGAGGAGACCGCGAAGAGCTACCTCAAGCGCATCCGCGAGAAGTACCGCGTCGCCGGCTTCGACGTGGGCACCAAGGTCGCCCTCCGTCGCCGCGCCATCCAGGACGGCATCCTCCTGCAGACCGACTGACGCGACCCGCGTCCCTCCGAAGGCACCGAGCGCGACCGCGCCGGTGCCTTCGGCGTTTCCGGGAGGGTACCGCTACGCCTGCGCGTCCCTCGTCGAATGCGCCCCGAAACGCCGAGTGCGCCCTGGGCCCGGGGTGCACTCGGTGCGCAGGGGCGCACTCGGCGCACTCAGTCGCGGGCTACGCCCGGTCGCCGACCAGCTCGGGCGCCCGCTCCGCCGGTGCGGCGGCCGCGGCGCGGCGCTGCCGGGCGTCCACGGTGAAGCTCACGACCGCGAGCAGCAGGCCCGCGATGCTGAGCGCGAGGCCGACCGTGATCGGGGCGACGTAGCCGAGGCCCGCCGCGACCACCGCGCCGCCGAGGGCGGCGCCGAGCGTGTTGCCGATGTTGAGCGCCGAGTGGTTGACGGCGGCGGCGATGGTCTGGCTGTCGCCCGCCACGTCCATGAGGCGCACCTGGAGCGCGATCGAGCCCGCGCCGACCGCGGCGCCGAGGAGGAAGCAGCACGCGAACAGCCCGGCGACCGTCGACACGGTGAGCAGCAGCACGACGAGCGCCGCGACGACGCCGCCGAAGGCGGTGAAGAGCGCCCGCCGGACGCCGCGGTCCACGAACCAGCCGCCCGAGAAGTTGCCGGCCGTCATGCCGAGGCCGAAGACGATGAGCACGATCGGCACGGTCGCGAGCGGCAGCCCGGTGACGTCCGTGGCGATCGGCGAGACGTAGGTGTAGACCGCGAACAGGCCGCTGAACCCGATCGAGCCGACGCCGAGCGTGAACCAGACCTGCGACCGGCGGAACGCGCGGAGCTCCCCCCGCACGGTGGCACCCGGATTGCCCGGCTGCGCCGGGACGACGAGGGCGACCGCCACGAAGGTCAGCGCGAACAGAGCGGCGACCACGACGTACGCGAGCCGCCAGCCCGCGTGCTGACCGAGCCAGGTGATGGCCGGGACGCCGACGACGTTCGCGATCGTGAGCCCGCCCATGACGAACGCGGTGCCCTGGCCCCGCTTGCCGGGGCCGAGCAGGGAGGCGGCGACGAGGGCGGCGACACCGAAGTAGGCGCCGTGCGGCAGGGCGGCGACGAAGCGCGCGGCGAAGACGAGGCCGAACGAGGGCAGGACGGCCGCGGCGAGCGTCGCGACAGTGATCACGGCGAGCAGCACGAGCAGCAGCCGCTTGCGCGAGAAGCGCGCGGCGAACGCGGCGATCGTCGGGGCGCCCACCACGACACCGAGCGCGTAGGCGGCGATCAGGTTGCCGGCCTGCCCGTTCGCCTGCTCCGGCGACGCCGCGTACACGTCCGGCAGCAGGTCGCGCGCGAGGTCGGGCAGGAGCCCCATCGCGACGAACTCGGTGCAGCCGATGCCGAAGCCGCCGAGGGCGAGGGCGAGCAGCGCGAAGCGGACGCGAGCGGGACTGTAGGGCACGAGGCGCTCCTGAGGGGGAAGAGGAAGGAGGCGCCATCGCCGGTCCTCCAGGCTACGTGCCGATCGGCGCCGGCGCGAGCGTTCCCGGCGAGCGGGCGGATCAGCGGGAGAGCCGGAGCACGATCGACTCCTCGACGAGCGCGGACAGCATCGCCGGATCCACGCGGTCGCCCGGCCTCAGCCGCACGTAGCGCACCCGCCTCGAGCTGGACGTCCCCTCCTCGAGCGCGCCCCACGGGTCGCTCAGCCGGTGCCCCTCCTCGAACGCGATGTCGACGCGGTCGTCGAACGGGAAGATCGCACAGACGTGTCCCGCCTGCGGATGCCGCACGTTGAGGGAGTGCCAGCCCGGCGCGGCCCGCACCAGGAGCCCCGGGGTGGCGTCGAGGATGGCGGCGGCCGCGTCCCGGGCGAGCTCGCGCACCTCGGGCGGATGTCCGGGGAGCAGCCGCTCGAGCTCGTCCTCCGCGCGCAGCCTGTCGCTCATGGATCCGCCTCCTCGCTCATCGACCGGCCGGGCCCGGTGAGTCCTGCTGCCGATTCAGCGCCTCCTCGAGCCGCTGCACCTTGCCCTCCAGCTCGCCGGTGCGGCCGGGCCGGATGTCGGCCTTCAGCACGAGGGACACGCGCGTGCCGTAAGCGCCGACCGCCTCCGTGGCCCGTTTGATCACGTCGAAGACCTCGTCCCACTCGCCCTCGAGAGTCGTGAACATGGAGTCGGTGGAGTTCGGCAGCCCCGACTCGCGGACCACGCGGACCGCCGCCGCGACGGCGTCGTGCAGGGAGTCGCCGGCGGCCTCCCTCCCGCTCGGGGCGACCGAGAATGCGACGAGCATGATGCCTCCTGGGCGGATCGGGGGTCGGTTCAGGTGCGGTCGGCGGTCAGGACCGTCGGGGTCCGGTCTACCGGGTCCGGGTGCGAGGATCCGGGGAGCCGCCACAGCGCGCGGACCGCGAGGGCGAGCACCGCGACGAGCCCGAGGTTCCGCAGCGTGAGCACGGAAGCCGCGAGGGAGTCGCCTCGGATGAGCGGGCCGTACGCCCACGGGTAGACGATCTGCGTGAGCAGCGCGATCGCGAACACCGACCCGGCCCAGACGAGCGCGTCCGGCCGCCGCAGGACCAGCGCGAGCAGGACGGGCGCGGCGAGCCACGCGACGAACTGCGGCGAGCCCACCTTGTTGAAGACGAGCATCGCGACGACCAGGGCGAGGGTCAGCGGAACGAGCAGCGCCTCGGTGCCGACGTCGCGGCGCATCGCGCGCAGCGCGAGCAGCAGCAGCACCGCGACGGCCGCGACGAGGAGGGGCGTCATGGCGGCGGACGCGGTCGCGACCCCGTCGCCGAGCACCTGATAGGTGAGGATCTCCTGGTCGTAGTAGATCCGCGCGCCGTCGAGGCCGAGCACCGACTGCCACAGCCACCACGAGCTGACCGGCGCCTCCACCTGCAGGCCGCGGCTCCCCTGCGTCGCGATGAAGCCGAGGATGTTCGCGCCGCCGCCGAGGACGAGCGCGGCCGCGAGCACCGCGAGGCTCACGCCGGCCCCGCCGAGGACGAGGGCGGATCGGCGGCGGACCGCCAGCACCCCGGCGGCGAGCAGGGCGGCCGGCCACACCTTGATCCAGGCGCCGAGGCCGAGCAGGGCGCCCGCGAGCACCGGGCGCGAGGACAGCCACAGCAGGCCGAGGATGGCGAGCGGCGCGGTGACGGAGTCGAGGCGGCCGAGCGCGACCGGGCCGAGCGCGGCGAGGAACGCGACCCACCACCACGCGGCGGCGGGGCGCCGGCGCAGCAGCACCGCGAACGCGGCCGCGTCGAGCAGCGTGACGAGCCCGAGCCACACGACGCCGTACGGCTCGGGCCCGAACAGGTAGGCGATCCCCATCGGCAGCAGGGCCCCCACCGGGTACACCCAGCCGGTGTCGATGCCGACCAGGACGCCGTTCTCGGCGGCGTAGTCCATCCAGAAGCGGTACACCTGCACGACGTCGCCGAAGGGCAGGTGCACGGTGTCGAGCAGGTTGATCAGAGCGAGCGCGGAGTGCACCAGGACGAACGCCGCCCAGGCGCCGATCGGCCCTGTAACAATTCGACGCGCTCTGCTGACCGAGACCCCTCGTTCGGTCATGCTGTATCCCGGCGCGGCGGCACCACAGCACGCTACCGCAGCGCCCCCTTCCGCCTGCACCGAGGAGACGCCATGACCCTGTCCTTCCGCCGCGTCGGCACGATCGCCGCCCTCGCCGCCGCCGGCCTCGTCCTCGGCGGCTGCGCCTCCTCCCCCGCCTCGTCCGGCGGCACCGGCGGTGAGTCGGACAGCGGATACGTGACCGAGGGCAAGTTCACGGTCGCCACCGGCGAGCCCGCCTACTATCCGTGGGTCATCGACGACGCACCGGAGTCGGGAGAGGGCTACGAGGCGGCCGTCGCCTACGCCGTCGCCGAGCAGCTCGGCTTCGACGAGGACGACGTGGTCTGGGTCCGCACCACCTTCGACGAGGCGATCGCGCCCGGTCCGAAGAACTTCGACGTGAACCTGCAGCAGTTCTCGATCACCGAGGAGCGTGCGCAGAACGTCGACTTCTCCTCGCCCTACTACGAGACCACGCAGGTGGTCGTGACCACCGGGTCCTCCAAGGCGGCCGACGCCGCGTCCCTCGCCGATCTCAAGGACCTGCTCGTCGGCGCGCAGACCGGCACCACGAGCTTCACCGCCGTCGAGGAGCAGATCGCGCCGACCGCCGGGGCGCAGGCGTTCAACACCAACGAGGACGCCGTACTCGCCCTGCGAAGCGGCACCGTCGACGCGATCGTCGTCGACCTGCCGACGGCCTTCTTCATCGCCGGCGTCGAGCTCGACGACGGCGTGCTCATCGGCCAGCTCCCCCAGGGCAGCGGCGAGAGCGACCGGTTCGGCCTCGTGCTCGAGAAGGACAGCCCGCTCACCGAGGACGTGAGCGCCGCGGTCGACGCGCTGCGCGAGGACGGCACGCTCGACGAGCTCGCGCAGGAGTGGCTCGCCGACGCGGGCGACGCGCCCGTCCTGGAGTGACCGCCCCCGCTCCGGCGGTCCCGAGCGAGCTCGAGCTCGGCCGGCGGCGCTACCGGCGGCGGCAGACGGCACGGTCCGTCCTCGTCGCGGCGGCGTCCACGGTCGTGTTCGCGCTCGTCGTCTGGCTGACCCTCGTCAACACGCCCGGCTGGGCCGCGGTCCAGGGGACGTTCTTCGACCCGTCGGTCGCCGCCCGCGCCTGGCCGCGCGTGTTCCAGGGGCTGCTGCTCAACCTCACGGTGCTCGTGTTCGCCGCGGCCGGCGTCCTCGTCGTCAGCATCGTGATCGCGACGCTGCGCACCCTCCGCGGGCCCGTGTTCTTCCCGCTGCGCGCGATCGCGGCGGGCTACACCGACGTCTTCCGGGGCATGCCGCTCATCATCGTGCTCTACCTGGTCGGCTTCGGGATCCCGGGCCTCGGCTTCACCGACGAGCGCCCGCCGGCTGCGGTGCTCGGCACCGTCGCGCTCGTGCTCGTCTACTCGGCCTACGTGTCGGAGGTGTTCCGGGCGGGCATCGAGGCGGTGCACCCCTCCCAGCGGCTCGCGGCGCGCTCCCTCGGACTCAGCCACGCCCAGTCGATGCGGCTCGTGATCCTGCCCCAGGCCGTCCGCAAGGTGACGCCGGCGCTCATGAACGACCTCGTCGCGATGCAGAAGGACGTCGGTCTCATCTCCGTGCTCGGCGCTGTGGACGCGGTCCGGGCCGCCCAGATCGAGACGGCCGCCGCCTTCAACTTCACGCCGTACGTCCTCGCCGGGCTGCTCTTCGTCCTGCTCGCGCTGCCGCTCATCCGGCTCACCGACTGGTACACCGCGCGGATGCGGCGCCGGGAGCAGATGGGAGCGGTCGTATGAGCGAGCTGCTGAGGCTCTCCGGCATCCGCAAGTCGTTCGGCGACCGCGAGGTGCTCCGCGGCATCGACCTGGCCGTGGCCGAGGGCGACGTCGTCGCCCTCATCGGGGCGAGCGGGTCGGGCAAGTCGACGCTGCTGCGGGTGGTCAACCTGCTGGAGCCGATCGATGACGGACAGGTCCTGCTGGGCGGCGAGGACATCAGCGACCCGCGCGTGAAGCCGGACCCCGTCCGGGCGCGGATCGGCGTGGTCTTCCAGCACTTCAACCTGTTCCCGCACCTGTCCGTGCTCGACAACGTGACGCTCGCCTCCCGGCACGTGCTGCGCCGCAGCCGCGGAGACGCGGAGCGGCGCGCCCTGGATCTGCTCGAGCGCATCGGGCTCGCCGAGCACGCGCGCTCGTATCCCGACCGGCTCTCCGGCGGCCAGCAGCAGCGAGTCGCCATCGTCCGGGCGATCGCGACCGACCCGGACCTGCTGCTGCTCGACGAGGTGACGAGCGCCCTCGACCCCGAGCTCGTCGGCGAGGTGCTCGAGCTCGTGCGCGAGCTGGCCCGGGCCGGCACGACGATCCTCATGGCGACGCACGAGATGGCGTTCGCCCGCGACGTCGCGGACCGGGTCGTGTTCCTCGACGGCGGTCTCGTCGCCGAGGAGGGCACGCCCGACGAGGTGTTCGGCAGCCCGCGCGAGCCGCGCACCCGTGAGTTCCTCGCCCGGGTCGGCGGCCGGACCGGGCTGCCGCCGGCCGCCGAGACCTAGCCCCGGCCGCCGCGCCGCCCGGTCCCGCTCAGTAGCCGGAGAAGAGGTCCGTGTGCACGCGGCCCGCGCCGGCCGTCTTGAGCGCCCGCCGCGCGCGGTCGAGGAAGGACGGGGAGCCGGACGCGTACACCCGGCGGTCGCCCAGCCGGTCGACCTGCGCGAGCGCCTCCTCGAGCGACCGCGCCCAGCGCACGCCGGGCTGCTCGCGCTCCGGCGGCTCCGGCGTGACGAGGAACACGGCGTCCGCGAGCGCCGCCAGCCGGTCGAGGTAGGCCGCCTCGGCCGGCGAGGGCGCCCGGAGGAGCACGACCACATCGCGGTCGACGCCCGCGACCGCATCCGCCTCGAGCTGCCGCACGAACGGCGTCACGCCGATCCCGCCGGCGACGAGGAGCACGGGCACCGCGGGATCGTCCGGCAGCAGGAAGTCGCCGCCGACCGTCGTCAGCCGCACCTCGTCGCCCGGGTCGAGCGCGGCGAGGGCGCGCTTGAACGAGCTGCCCGGCTCCGGTGTGCGCACGGCGACGCGCAGCTCGCCGTCCTCGGCCCCGACGACGGTGAGGTGACGGCGGCGGCCGCGCCGGTCCGCCTTCGCGTGCGGCAGGTCGAGCTCGACGTACTGGCCCGGCAGCACGCGGACGGGCCGGTCGGGCGCGAACGAGAACTCGCTGACGCCCGGCGCGACCTCCCGCCGCCCCGTGAAGCGCAGCTTCGCGCCGAGCGGCAGTGCGAGCAGCGCGGCGACCGCGTTCCCGGCGACGACCGCGAACTCAGAGCTGAGATAGAAGGTGCCGACGGAGAAGCCGAAGGTGAGCGGGAGCGCGAACAGCACAGCGACGACCGCGGCGACGACGAGCCGCTGCCACCGCCGCGGTGGCAGCGTCTGCGGCTCGGTGAGCAGAAAGCCCGCGAGGAAGAGGATCGGGTACGAGCCGAGCGCGAGTCCCGCGGCCTCCGCGATGCCCGAGGTGAAGGGCAGCAGCTGCGCCACCACGAGGACGAAGGCGAGACCGGCGAACAGCGCGCCGGTGCCGAGGGTCCGGGTCCGGGCGAGCACCAGCAGCGCGAGCACCGCGGTGAGCGGCGCGAGCGCGGGCGTCGCCACCCACCAGCCCGCCGCGCCGAGTCCGGTCAGCCCCACCAGGAACGCGGCCCCCGCGGCCGGGTTGAACAGGTGCCGGCGGTGCCGGACCAGGAGGAACTTGCTCGCGGCGGCCAGGACGCCCGCGAAGGCGATCACGCTGAGCCCCACCGGCTCGAGGGTGGGCAGGAACAGGAAGAAGAGGATGAGTCCGGTGATGACCGAGGACTCGTCGTGCGGCCGCACGCCGAACGCGATCCCGAGCAGCCGGCTGGCGCCCCACGTGGCCCCGACCGCCACCAGTCCCGACAGGACGAGCGCGAGCGGCGGGTAGAAGATGCCGCCCGTCGCCGACAGCACGAGGGACACGGCGGCGAGCATCAGCAGGGCGAGGGTGACGAGCCGGTACATCGGCACGCTCCCGGTGAAGCGGTCGAGGAGCCTCACGCCGTGAACACCTCGCCCGGCAGGTCGGCGGACCACTCGGCGGCACCGTCGGTGAACATCCGCACGTAGGAGAAGTCGAAGTCGTCGAGAAGGGCGGCCGGCTCGGCGAGGAACAGGGCGGTGGCGAGGCCGTCCGCGACGAGGGCGGTGTCGGCGAGCACCCAGGTGGCGGCCACCTCCCGGACCGGGAGGCCCGTGCGCGCGTCGAGGACGTGGTGCAGCCCGTCGCCCCAGGCGCGCCGGTTCGCCGCCGAGGCGCAGAGCGCTCCCCGAACCTCGACGACCCCGATGGCCCGCTTCGGGTCGTAGGGGTGCTCGAGCGCGACGCGCAGCGGCTGCGGGCCTGCGTGCCGGAGGTCGCCGCTCGCGTCGACCGTCGACTCCGCTGCGCCGAGCGCGGCGAGCTCCCCCTGCACGAGATCGACGAGGCGGCCCTTTCCGGCCGCTCCGAGATCGAGAAGCACCGGATGCGCCGCCGTCACACGGGTGCCGTCCACCGTGATGCTGTCGGCCCAGGCCGGGCTCGGCAGGGCGGGGCCTGCCGGACCGAGCCGGTAGTCCGCGTCGTAGCCGAGGCGCTCGAGCGACGCCCCGACGAGCGGGGTCATGGCGCCGCCGGTGAGGCGGTGGAGCGCGTCGTACAGCTCGAACAGCGCGCGGTCCTCCTCCGGGAACTCGACGGTGCCGCCATCCCGGGCCAGGCGGCGGACGAGCGAGTCGGCGCGGAAGCGCGAGTAGGCGCGGTCGAACCCGTCGATGCGCGCGAGGATCGCCGCGAACACGGCGTCGCCCAGCGGCTCGGCGGTGTCGATGCGCCAGGACGTGCCGATCGCGTCGAAGCGCCGCTCACGAGGCGGCATCGGCCTTGATCGCCTCCAGCGCGTCGTTGAAGCCCCCGCTCGTGAGCGACGATCCGGCGACGCGCGACACCTCCAGCGAGTCGATGTCCTTGCCCACCACCTCGCCCGCGATGGCGCCGGCGAACTGCGTCTGGAACTGCTTCGCGTTGCCGCTCGTCGCGTGCGGCGTCACGGTCACGGCCGTGACGACGTCGTCCTCCAGTGTGATGCTGACGCCGACGCTCTCCTGCCCGCCGGGCGAGGTGTAGCTGCCGTCCGCCTCATAGGTGCCGTCCGCGTAGGTGCCGTCTCCGCCCGTGCCGGTGTCCGCGCTCGAGCCGCTGCCTGCGTCGGTGCCCGTGTCGGCGCCCTCCGCGACGGCGTTGCCGGAGCAGCCGGCGAGCGCGCCGATCAGTCCGAGTCCGGCGAGGGACAGCAGGGCGGTGCGGCTGCTCCGGATGGTGGGCACGGCGGTCATGGGCTCTCCTTCGGTCGTCGTGTCGGATCCATTCAAGGTGATGGACCCTTCTCCCAGCACGAGGTGCGCCTGAGAATCGTTCAAGAGTCGTGCAGGAGTGCCGCGATGGCGCCCGGCAGGGCCTCGGCGATGTCGAGGGCGACAAGCGGACCGCCGCCCGACGCCCGCTCCCCCGCCCGGCCGTGCAGCCAGGCGCCCGCCGCGGCGACGCGGGCGAAGCGGGCGGGATCCGCGACGAGGTCGTCCGAGCGCGCGGCGGCGAGCGCGCCGAGGATGCCCGCGAGCACGTCCCCGGAGCCGGCGGTGGCGAGCCACGCCGGCCCTGCCTGCAATCGGTGGCCGCTGCCGTCCGGCCGGACCACGAAGGTCGTGCTGCCCTTGAGCAGCACCGTGACGCCGAGCAGCTCCGCCGCGCGCGCGGCCCAACCCGCGCCGTCCGCCTCGACGGCCCGTCGCTCCACCTCGACGCCGCGGTCGCCGAGGAGCTTCGCGAGCTCGCCCGCGTGCGGGGTGACGAGCGTCGGCCCCTCCGTGCCGCGGGCGAGGTCGAGCGCACCGGCGTCGAGCACGACGGGCAGCCCCTGCGACAGGGCTGCCTCGATCTGCTCGCGCAGCTCGCCCGAGCGCTGCTCGGCGTCCATGCCCGAGCCGATCACCCACGCCTGAACCCGGCCGGGCGCGGTCACCGCCTCGGGCCTCCGCTGCAGCACGAAGCGGGCGGCGCCCTCGTCGCCGAGGTAGCGGATCATGCCTGTCCCCGCGCGGGCCGCACCCTCGACGCCGAGCACCGCGGCGCCCGGATACCGGGCCGATCCGGTGAGGATGCCGACGACGCCGCGCGAGTACTTGTCGTCGCCCGGGACGGGCACGCGGTACTCCGCCGCAGTGTCCGCGTCCGTCCAGCCCGAGATCGCCGTCATGGGGACACCCTATTTCCGGCCCCGCACCGGGACTCGCGCGGTGCGGGGCCCGGCGGCGCGGCCCGGCCCGCTCCCTCGCGGGGCTAGCGTGGACAGAGCCCGCCGTCGGGCCTTCCTTTCCACGCCGACCTCGGAGCCGCATGCCGTCCGTCCTGTTCACCCCGCTCACGCTCCGCGGCGTCACCGCCCGCAACCGGATCTGGGTCGCGCCGATGTGCCAGTACTCGGTGGACCGGCACGACGGCGTGCCGACCGAGTGGCACCTCGTGCACCTCGGCAGCCTCGCGCGGGGCGGAGCAGGGGGCGTCATCGTCGAGGCGACGGCCGTGGTGCCGGAGGGGCGTATCACGCCCGAGGACACGGGCCTCTGGAACGACGAGCAGGCCGAGGCGTGGCGACCCATCGTCCGATTCCTGCACGGCCAGGGCGCTGTCGCGGGGATCCAGCTGGCCCACGCCGGGCGGAAGGCGTCGACCTGGCGGCCCTGGGCACCGGTGTCCGGCTCGGTGCCGCTCGACCAGGGCGGCTGGCCGACCGTCGCGCCGTCCGCCGTCGCGTTCGACGGGTACGCGGAGCCGAGCGCACTCGACGCCGCCGGCATCGACGCCGTGGTCGACGCGTTCGCGGCCGCGACCCGGCGGGCCGTCGAGGCGGGCTTCGACCTCGTCGAGGTGCACGCCGCGCACGGCTACCTGCTGCACCAGTTCCTGTCGCCGCTCAGCAACTTCCGCGAGGACGAGTACGGCGGGAGCCTCGAGAACCGGGCGCGCCTGCTGCTGCGCGTCGTGCGGGCGGTGCGCGAGGCGGCCGGTGCGGACGCGCCCGTGCTCGTCCGGTTCAGCGGCACGGACTGGGCGCACGGCGGCTGGACCGTCGAGGACACGGCCGCCGTCGCCGACTGGTGCCGGGAGGCGGGCGCCGACCTGTTCGACGTCTCGAGCGCGGGTCTCGTGCCCGGCGTCGACATCCCCGTCGGCCCCGGCTACCAGGTGCACCTCGCCGAGCACGTGCGCGAGGCGATCGAGTCGCCCGTCGGCGCGGTGGGGCTCATCACCGATCCGCATCAGGCGGAGGAGATCGTCGCCTCCGGCCGGGCCGACGTGGTCCTGCTCGCCCGCGAGCTGCTGCGCGATCCGCACTTCCCGCTCCGCGCCGCGCACGAGCTCGGTGCGCAGCTCGACTACTGGCCGCCGCAGTACCTCCGGGCGCGCTGGCGCGGCTGAGGGCCGGGACTCCTCGGCCAAGGGCCGCGCGCGCGCTCAGCGGCGACGGGTCGCGTCCTGCACCTCGCCGACGAGCTCCTCGATGATGTCCTCGAGGAACAGCACGCCCGCCGTCGCCCCCTGCTGGTCGAAGGCACGGCCCAGGTGGGCGCCCGCGCGGCGCATGGTGGCCAGGGCGTCCTCCAGCTCGGTGCCCTCGTAGACGGACACCAGCTGGCGGATGAACTTCGGCGGCACCGGCCGGTGCGCCTCGTCGTCGTCGAGCTCGAGCACGTCCTTGAGGTGCAGGTAGCCGGTCGGCTCCCCCGTCTCGTCGACGAGCACGTAGCGGGAGAAGCCGTGCTGGCTGACGGCGCGCTCGAGGGCGGCGGGCGTCACGTCCTCGGGGAGGCTGACCAGCTGGCCCACCGGGATCGCGACGTCCGACACGCGCTTCTCGGTGAACTCGAACGCGGCCGTCAGCGCGCCGGTGCGGTCGGTGAGGACGCCCTCGCGTGTCGACTGGTCGACGATCGTCTGCACCTCCTCGAGGGTGAACGTGCTGTTCGCCTCGTCCTTCGGCTCGATCTTGAACAGCCGGACGAACGCGTTCGCGATCGCGTTGAGGGCCCGGATGATCGGGCGGAACACGGTCGCGAAGAACACGAGCGGCGCCGCGAGCAGCAGCACGGCGCGATCCGGCACCGAGAAGGAGAGGTTCTTCGGCACCATCTCGCCGAAGACCACGTGCAGGAACGACACGAGGAGCAGGGCGATCACGAACGAGATCGCGCCGATGGCGCCCTCCGGCAGCCCGGTGTAGTGCAGCGGGACCTCGAGCAGGTGGTGGATCGCCGGCTCGGACACATTGAGGATCAGCAGCGAGCAGATCGTGATGCCGAGCTGCGTGGTCGCGAGCATCAGCGTCGCGTGCTCCATCGCGAACAGCGCGGTCCGCGCGCTGCGCTTGCCCTTCTCGGCGAGCGGCTCGATCTGCGACCGGCGCGCGGAGATGACGGCGAACTCGGCCGCCACGAAGAACGCGTTGATGGCCAGCAGCACGAAGAGTGCGGCGATGCCGCCCCAGTCGCTCACGATGCGCTCCCGTCCTCGTTCGGCTCGTCGGGGTTCGGGGTGAATCGGATCCGGTCGATGCGGCGGCCGTCCATCCGCACGACGCGGAGTGTTCCCGCGGGGATCGCCACCTCGTCGCCGACGGCGGCGATGCGGCCGAGCTCGCTGAGCACGAAGCCGGCGACCGTCTCGTAGGGGCCCTCCTCGGGCACCTCGATGCCGGTCTGGTCGAGCAGCTCGTCGGGGCGGAGGCTGCCGGGGAAGGACAGCGACGTCTTGGTGCGGACGACGCCGGCCCGCGTCCGGTCGTGCTCGTCGACGAGGTCGCCGACGAGCTCCTCGACGAGGTCCTCGAGGGTGGCGACACCCGCGGTGCCGCCGTACTCGTCGACGACGACAGCCATCTGGTAGCCGCGTCCGCGCAGCTCCTCGAGCAGGGTGTCGAGGTGCATCGTCTCCGGCACACGGAGCGCCTCGGTCTCGAGCGCGCCGACGGGAACGGTCGCGCGCCGGTCGCGGGGAACGCTGACCGCCTGCTTGATGTGCACGAGGCCGACGATGTCGTCGAGGCCGCCGTCGGTGACGGGGAAGCGCGAGTAGCCGGTGCGCCGGGCGAGCTCGAGCACGTCGGTGGCGCTGTCGGAGCGCTCGAGGCTCGCGATCCGCGGGCGCGGCGTCATGACGTCCGCCGCCGTGTGGTCGGAGAAGCCGAGGGTGCGGGTGAGGAGGGTCGCGGTGTCGCGGTCGAGGACGCCCTCCTGCGCCGAGCGCCGCACGAGCGAGCTCAGCTCGTCCGCGGTGCGGGCGCCCGACAGCTCCTCCTTCGGCTCGACGCCGAGGAGGCGCAGGACGGCGTTCGCGGTGCCGTTCAGCAGTGCGACGGCGGGCCGGAACACGGTCGTGAACAGCACCTGGAACGGGATCACGACCTTCGCGGTCATCCGCGGCACCGACAGTGCGAGGTTCTTCGGCACGAGCTCACCGAAGATCATCGACAGCAGGGTCGCGAGCAGCACGCCGGCGATCGTGCCGATGGGCCCGATCAGGGCCTCCGGCACTCCGGCGGTGCCGAGCGGCCCGCGCAGCAGCGAGCTGATCGCGGGCTCCATCGTGTAGCCGGTGAGCAGCGTCGTGATCGTGATGCCGAGCTGCGCGCTCGACAGGTGCGTGGAGGTGACGCGGAGCGCGCCGATGATGACGCCGAGGTGCCGCTCCCCCTTCGCCTCACGCGCCTCGAGGTCGCCTCGGTCGAGGTTGACGAGCGCGAACTCGGAGGCGACGAAGAAGCCGGTGCCGATCGTGAGAACCACGCCGGCGGCGAACATCAGCCAGTCAAACAGCACGAGTCAGCCCCATCCACCGCGAAGGTGCGGGGCGACTGGTATGGGCGTTCGGAGGGTCGTCCATAAGTCGAACCAGTATACGGACGCCCACCCGCCGCGGCGCCGTGCGGGGTCTTGCGAGGGTGAATCGCAACGTCGCGTGCAAAACGCAACGCTCCCCTGTTGCGTTTTGCACTTGGCGTTGCGGTCAGCCCGAGCACCGGGGTCCGTCCTGCACCCTCGGCGGGACGCGCGCCTCTCCACGGATGGGAGACGGCGGCCGCGCACCGGGTTCTACGCCTGGAAGGTGGTGCCATGTCTGCGCACCTGGAGATTCCGCCGGCCGAACTTCTGCTGGCCGCTGAGTACCGGCGTCGAGGCGGTGACTCGCGCTCGCTGTCGCGAGCCGTCGACGACGGCCGGCTGGTCCGCGTGCGTCGCGGGGTGTACGTCAGCGCCGAGACCTGGAGGCCGCTCTCTAAGGAGCAGCGCGCAGTCCTGCACCTGCAGGCGTTCGCTGCGATCGCCGACACCGAGCCGCTGTTCTGTCATCAGTCGGCCGCCGTCCTCCACGGCCTGCCGCTCCTCGAATTGGATGCCTCCGCCATCCACATCGCAGGTCGAACCGGGTCCGGCGGGCGCCGGGACGACGGAGTGCACCGGCACGTTCTGGGCGGGTCCTGGCGAGGCGGAGAGGACGTTCGCCATGGGCTCAAGGTCACTTCGCTGGCGCGGACGATGTTCGACCTCGCAGCAGCTCTTCCGTTCCGGGATGCGGTCGTCGTCCTCGACGCCGGACTTCGCGCGGGCGCGAATCGGCGATTCCTGCAGCACCTGGCCGGTGCGTCCGGCTACCGCGCAGTGCGCCGTGTCGCTCGTGCACTCGAGTTCGCGACGCCTCTCGCCGAGTCGCCGGGTGAGTCACTCAGCCGGGTGGTGATCCACGAGCTCGGGCTTCCGGCGCCGATCCTGCAGCAGGAGTTCCGCGACGGTCGCGGGTTCATCGGCCGGGTCGACTTCTGGTGGCCCGAGCAGCAGGTCATCGGCGAGTTCGACGGAGCGATCAAGTACGGGACCCGTCTACCCGGGGCGCCGGAGGACCGGCTCTGGCAGGAGAAGCTTCGGGAGGATCGGCTCCGCGGGGTGAACCCGAAGGTCGTCCGGTGGGTGTGGGACGACCTGAAGGTGCCCCAACGCCTCGCCGCGCTGCTCGCCGCTGCTGGAGTGCGCGCGTGAGCAACGCAACCGCAGGTGCAAATCGCAACCGGGGAACGTTGCGAATCGCGCCGGACGTTGCGTCCAGTCGCGACTACCAGCTGGCGGGGAGGGCCTTGCCCTCCTCGTAGCCGGCCGCGGACTGGATGCCGACCCGGGCGCGCTGCTGGAACTCCTCGACGGTGCGGGCGCCCGCGTAGGTGAGGGAGGAGCGGACCCCCGAGGTGATCATGTCGAGGAGGTCCTCGACGGAGGGGCGCAGCGGGTCGAGGTAGATGCTCGAGGCCGAGATGCCCTCCGCGAAGAGCTCGCGGCGCGCCAGCTCGGAGGGGTCGAGGCGGTTGAAGCGCTCGCGGACCGCCTTCGTCGACGCCATGCCCCAGCTCTGCTTGTAGAGGCGGCCGTCCTCGTCCGTCTCCAGCTTGCCGGGCGCCTCGATCGTGCCCGCGAACCAGGAGCCGATCATCACCGACGCCGCGCCCGCGGCGAGCGCGAGCGCCACGTCGCGGGGGTAGCGGATGCCGCCGTCCGCCCAGACGGTGACCCCCGCCTCGCGCGCCGCCTCCGCCGTCTCCAGCACCGCCGAGAACTGGGGCCGGCCGACCGCGGTCATCATGCGCGTCGTGCACATCGCGCCGGGGCCGACGCCGACCTTGACGATGTCCGCGCCGGCCGCGGCGAGATCGCGGACGCCCTCCGCGGTCACGACGTTCCCCGCGACGATCGGGATGCCGAGCTGCAGCGCCCGGATCTTCGCGAGGGCGCGGAGCATGCCCTCCTGGTGGCCGTGCGCAGTGTCGACGACGAGCACGTCGACCCCGGCCGCCGCGAGGGCCTGCGCCTTCGCGGCGGGATCGCCGTTCACGCCGACCGCTGCCGCGACGCGGAGCCGGCCGGACGAGTCGACCGCGGGCCGGTAGATCGCGCCGCGGAGCGCGCTCGTCCGGCTCAGGGAGCCGACGACACGCCCGTGCTCCAGAACGGGGGCGAACGAGATTCCGGCGGTCGCCATCGCGTCGAAGGTGGCCCGCGGCGAGTCCAGGTCGCCGGCCTCCAGCGACGTCGCCCGGCCGGCGACGAGGTCGCCGATGCGCGCGTCGGGAAGGGCGCTGCCGAGCCGCGGGGCGGGCACCACCCCGACCAGGGTGCCGTCCTCGACCACCACGATGCCGTGGCCGTCGAGCGGCGGCAGCAGCTCGCGGGCGGCGGCGACCGTCGCGGTCGGCGGCAGCGTATGCGCGCTGTCGTATGCGGTCGGCTGGGCCTTCACCCAGCGGATCGCGGCGTCGAGCTCCTGCAGCGGCAGATCCTGCGGCAGCACGCCGAGACCGCCGCGGCGGGCCAGCGCTCCGGCCAGCCGGGGGCCGGTCACGGAGTTCATGTTGGCCGCGACGATCGGCAGCGTCGCCCCGCTCCCGTCCGGCGGCGTCAGCGACACGTCGAGCCGGCTCGGCACATCCGACCGACTCGGCACCAGGAAGACGTCGGAGTAGGTGAGGTCATGACTCGGCACGGGGCCGCAGAACTCCATGACTCCACGCTAACGCCCAGCCTGAAAGCCCCGGCCGGGGGCGCCGAGCGATTAGGCTTGAGCGCTGGACGGGGAACCCGAAAAAGTGAGAGTGGGCGAGGCACCGTGTCAAGTCAATTGACCGGAACTGATGAGGGTGCGGCCGCGGAATTCGGCGCCAACGAATGGCTCGTGGATGAGCTGTACGAGCGCTACCAAGCGGACAAGAACAGCGTTGACCGGTCGTGGTGGCCGGTGCTCGAGAGCTACCACCCGGTAGAGACGCATGCCGTGGAGGGAATTCCCGCCACGGACGCGACGACGAGCACCGACGCGACGAGCACCGCAACGACGAGCACCGAGGGGGCGGCCGGCAACGGCCAGGCGGCCAAGACGCAGGCGTCGGCGGGATCGGCGCCCGAGCAGTCGATCAACCCGCCGGGGGTGCCGGAGGGCCCGAGCGTCGCTCCGGGCGGCCCGAGCGAGCCCAACCCGGCGTACCCGGTGGAGCCGACGGCACCGAACCCCAGCGAGCCGACGATCCCGCTGCCGCCGGAGCCGGAGACGCAGCCGGAGCGCGGCGCCGCCCCGGGCCGTGCGAGCGCGGCGCAGACGGTCGACCCGGCCCAGGTGTCTCCCTCCGCGCCGGCGACGGTGGCCGCGCGCACCACGTCGATGGCGCCGCGCGCGCAGCCGATCCCGGCGGATGCGCCCGCCGTGAAGGCGCAGGCGGGCGCCGCGGCCGATGACGTCACCACTCCCCTCCGCGGGATGGCGAAGACGCTCTCGGCCAACATGGACCAGAGCCTCACGATCCCGACGGCGACGAGCGTCCGGACGATCCCGGCGAAGCTGATGATCGACAACCGGATCGTCATCAACAACCACCTGAAGCGCACGCGCGGCGGCAAGATCTCGTTCACGCACCTCATCGGCTGGGCGATCGTGCAGGTCCTCAAGGACTTCCCGAGCCAGAACGTGCACTACGCCGAGGTCGACGGCAAGCCGTCGGTCGTCCAGCCCGCACACGTCGGACTCGGCATCGCGATCGACGTGCCGAAGCCCGACGGCACCCGCGCCCTGCTCGTGCCGAGCATCAAGCGCGCCGACACGATGGACTTCGGCGAGTTCATCGCCGCCTACGAGGCGCTCGTCCGCAAGGCGCGCGCGAACAAGCTCGAGGCGGCCGACTTCTCCGGCACCACCATCTCGCTGACGAACCCGGGCGGCATCGGCACGGTGCACTCGGTGCCGCGCCTGATGAAGGGCCAGGGCACCATCGTCGGCGCCGGCGCCCTCGAGTACCCGGCCGAGTTCCAGGGCTCGAGCGAGAAGACCCTCGTCGAGCTCGGCATCGGCAAGACGATCACGCTCACCTCGACCTACGACCACCGGGTCATCCAGGGTGCGGGCTCGGGCGAGTTCCTCAAGCTGGTGCACGAGCTGCTGATCGGCAAGCGCGACTTCTACGACGAGATCTTCGCGGCGCTGCGCATCCCGTACGCCCCGATCCGGTGGAACCCGGACATCAACGTCGACCTCTCCGAGCGGGTCTCGAAGACGGCGCGCGTCCAGGAGCTCATCAACTCGTACCGGGTCCGCGGCCACCTGATGGCCGACACCGACCCGCTCGAGTACCGGCAGCGCTCCCACCCCGACCTCGAGATCGAGAGCCACGGCCTCACCTTCTGGGACCTCGACCGCGAGTTCGTCGTGGGCGGCTTCGGCGGCAAGCGCTCGGCGAAGCTGCGCGACATCCTCGGCATCCTCCGCGACTCCTACTGCCGCACGGTCGGCCTGGAGTACATGCACATCCAGGTGCCCGAGCAGCGCAAGTGGATCCAGGAGAAGGTCGAGCGGCCGTACGTCAAGCCGACGCACGACGAGCAGATGCGCATCCTCAGCAAGCTCAACGAGGCCGAGGCGTTCGAGACGTTCCTGCAGACGAAGTACGTCGGCCAGAAGCGCTTCAGCCTCGAGGGCTCCGAGTCGCTGATCTCGCTGCTCGACACCGTCATCCAGGGCGCGGCCGAGGACGGCCTCTCCGAGGTCGGCATCGGCATGGCCCACCGCGGCCGCCTCAACGTGCTGACGAACATCGCGGGGAAGACCTACGGGCAGATCTTCCGCGAGTTCGAGGGCACCCAGGACCCGAAGACGGTCCAGGGCTCCGGCGACGTCAAGTACCACCTCGGCACCGAGGGCACGTACCAGGGCGTCGACGGCACCACGATCCCCGTCTACCTCGCCGCGAATCCGTCACACCTGGAGGCCGTCGACGGCGTCCTCGAGGGCATCGTCCGCGCGAAGCAGGACCGCTTCCCGGTGGGCACCTTCCCCGTGCTCCCGATCCTCATCCACGGCGACGCCGCGATGGCCGGCCAGGGCGTCGTGGTGGAGACGCTGCAGATGTCGCAGCTGCGCCCGTACCGGACCGGCGGCACGATCCACATCGTCGTCAACAACCAGGTCGGCTTCACGACCGCCCCGTCGGAGTCGCGCTCGTCGATCTACTCGACGGACGTCGCGAAGACGATCCAGGCGCCGATCCTGCACGTGAACGGCGACGACCCGGAGGCGGTGTCCCGCGTCGCGGAGCTCGCCTTCGAGTACCGCCAGACGTTCCACCGCGACGTCGTCATCGACCTCGTCTGCTACCGCCGACGCGGCCACAACGAGGGCGACGACCCGTCGATGACCCAGCCGCTCATGTACAACCTCATCGAGGCGAAGCGCAGCGTCCGCAAGCTCTACACGGAGTCCCTGGTCGGCCGCGGCGACATCACCCAGGAGGAGTACGACCGGGCGCACCGCGACTTCCAGGACCGCCTGGAGCGCGCCTTCGCGGAGACGCACGCCGCGCAGACGTCGTCGACGCCGGTCGTGCCGCAGGGCACGGACGAGGTCGAGGGCCTCGACCTCCCCGACGCCCAGCAGGGCGAGGCGGATCCCGACGTCGAGCCGCGCTCGACCGCGGTCGACGAGTCGGTGATCCAGCTGATCGGCGACGCCCACCAGAACCGGCCCGCCGGCTTCACGGTGCACCCGAAGCTCGAGGCGCTGCTCAAGAAGCGCGCCGAGATGAGCCGCAGCGGCGGGATCGACTGGGCGTTCGGCGAGCTGCTCGCGATCGGCTCCCTCCTCACCGAGGGCACGCCGGTCCGCATGGCGGGTCAGGACAGCCGCCGCGGCACGTTCACGCAGCGCCACGCCGTGTTCCACGACCGGGTCAACGGCCAGGAGTGGCTGCCGCTGTCGAATCTCGCGGAGGACCAGGCGAAGTTCTGGATCTACGACTCGCTGCTCAGCGAGTACGCCGCGATGGGCTTCGAGTACGGCTACTCGGTGGAGCGGTCGGACGCGCTCGTGCTGTGGGAGGCCCAGTTCGGCGACTTCGCGAACGGCGCCCAGATCGTCATCGACGAGTTCGTGACCTCGGCCGAGCAGAAGTGGGGCCAGCACTCGTCCGTCGTGCTGCTGCTGCCGCACGGCTACGAGGGCCAGGGCCCGGACCACTCGTCCGCCCGCATCGAGCGCTACCTGCAGATGTGCGCCGAGAACAACATGACGGTCGCGCAGCCGTCGACGCCCGCGTCGTACTTCCACCTGCTGCGCCGCCAGGCCTACCAGAGGCCGCGCCGGCCGCTCGTGGTGTTCACGCCGAAGTCGATGCTCCGCCTCCGCGGTGCGACGAGCGACGTGGCAGCGTTCACCTCGGGCCGCTTCGAGCCGGTGATCGACGACGCGAGGATCACCGACAAGGCCGCCGTGAAGCGCGTGGTGCTGCACGCGGGCAAGCTGCACTACGACCTGGTCGGGGAGCTCGCGAAGCGGGACGACCCGAACTCGGTCGCGCTGGTGCGCCTCGAGCAGTACTACCCGGTGCCCGAGCGCGAGCTCGGCGAGATCATCGCATCCTACCCGAACGCCGAGCTGGTGTGGGCGCAGGACGAGCCGGAGAACCAGGGCGCCTGGCCGCTCGTCTGCCTGGTCGCGACCAAGAAGCTGCAGGACCGGTCGATCTCCGTGGTCGCCCGCCCGGCCGCGGCCTCCCCGGCCGCCGGCTCCGCGAAGCGCCACGCGGTGGAGCAGGCCGACCTGGTCCGCCGCGCGCTCGGCTAGCAGGCCGCCGCAACGACGAAAGCCCCGCCGACCGGAAGGTCGGCGGGGCTTTCGTCGGCTCGGGCGCGAGCGTCCCGGATCGGGGCGGCTCTGAAAGCGGCCGAGCACCGGGCGTGCACGGGCACGCCTTTAGGTCAGTGGGTCTGCAGGACCCGCAGTCGCTCCAGGACCTGGACGCGCAGTTCTTCGGGCGCGGCGTCCTTGCACGCGCGCTTCACGGCGTCGGTGAGCACAAGACCCACCTTCAGCTCGGCGGCGCAGTCGGGGCAGTTCTCCATGTGCTCACGAATGTCCGCGGCATCCTCGCCGCGGAGCTCGTTGTGGAGATACTCCTCGAGCTCGGCCTTCGCCTTCTCGCAACCGCAGTCGGTCATCCCTGCGCTCCGTCCTTCTTCTTCGGGGAGCGGCGCCGCGACGTCGCCCCGACCTGGATTCCGCGCTCGCGCGCGTATTCGCCCAACAGCTCCCGCAGGAGCCTCCTGCCTCGATGCAGCCGGCTCATGACGGTGCCGACAGGGGTCTTCATGATGTCCGCGATCTCCTGGTAGGAGAAACCTTCCACGTCCGCGAGGTAGACGGCGAGGCGGAAGTCCTCCGGAACCGCCTGCAGCGCGTCCTTCACCGCCGAGTCGGGCAGGTGATCGATCGCCTCCGCCTCGGCGGACCGGCTGACCATCGACGTCGTCGCCGACTCGGCGCTGCCCAGCTGCCAGTCCTCGAGGTCGTCGAGAGTGCCCTGGTACGGGTCGCGCTGCTTCTTCCGGTAGTTGTTGATGAACGTGTTCGTCAGGATGCGGTACAGCCAGGCCTTCAGGTTGGTGCCCTGCTGGAACTGGCGGAAGGCGCTGAAGGCCTTCACGAACGTCTCCTGGACGAGGTCCTGCGCGTCGGCCGGGTTGCGGGTCATCCGCATGCCGGCGGCGTAGAGCTGGTCGAGGTAGGGCAGCGCCTGGCTCTCGAAGAGGTCGCGCAGGTCGGCCGGGCTGGAGGTCTCCTCGATCGCCTCGACGATCGTCGCCTCCGCCTCCGCCTCCGCGGCGTCCTCGTCGGCCGGGACGTCCTCGTCGACGGGCTCGTCGTTCTCGCCGGCCAGATCCTCGTCGGCGGCGAGGTCCTCGTCCCCCGCCCCGAGCTCGGCGTCGAGCTCCTGGTCGAGGTCGGTCGACTCCGCGTCGGTCGACTCCGCGTCCGCTCCCCCGGCGTCAACTCCCTCGCTCAGGGTGTCGTCACTGTCGAGGGGCGTCTCGCCCGGATCGGTCACGCTGCTCATCGCAGGCCAGCTTAGTTCCGGCGCACGGGAGGGCATGGTGAGAGTCACGGGCCCTCCCTTCGGTTGTCGCGGCCGCCGTTATTGTGGGAACCGATGGGGATCCTCGGATATTCCTCGCCCCGCTTCGAGCTGCCGGGCGACGACCACGGCACACGCGACCAGGACGGGCCGCGCAGCCCCGTCTGGTCGGCACCGGTGGCACGCGAGCCGCTGTCGGCGCGCCTCGCTCTGCCCGGCTCCAAGAGCCTCACCAACCGCGAGCTGGTGCTGTCGGCCCTCGCCGACGAGCCCACCCTGCTGCGGGCACCGCTGCACTCCCGCGACTCGGCGCTCATGGTCGACGCGCTCCGCTCCCTCGGCACGACCATCGAGGAGTCCGGCGGGGGCCCGTACGGGCCGGACCTGCTCGTCACCCCCGGCGAGCTCTCCGGCGGGGTGCCGATCGACTGCGGTCTGGCCGGAACCCTCATGCGGTTCGGCCCGCCGGTCGCCGCTCTCGCGCTCGGCCCGGTCACCTTCGACGGCGACGCGGCCGCCCGCCGCCGCCCGATGCGCACGACCATCGACTCCCTGCGCGGGCTCGGCGTGGACGTCGTGGACGACGGTCGCGCGGCCCTGCCGTTCACCGTGCACGGCACGGGACGCGTGCCGGGCGGCGAGCTCGGCATCGACGCGTCGGCGTCGAGCCAGTTCGTGTCCGGACTTCTGCTCGCTGCCCCCCGCTTCGACGAGGGTCTCCTGCTGACGCACACGGGCGACCGCCTGCCGAGCCTCCCGCACATCGAGATGACGCTCGCGGCCCTGCAGGCCCGCGGAGTGGATGCGCGCGCCACCGGCGAGGCCTCGTGGCGGGTCGCTCCCGGGCCGATCGCGGGAGGCGAGGTCACCCTCGAGCCGGACCTCTCCAACGCCGCGCCGTTCCTGGCGGCCGCGCTCATCGCCGGCGGCACCGTGCGGATCGCCGACTGGCCGCGCACGACGACGCAGGTCGGCGACTCGCTCCGCGAGCTGCTGACCGAGTTCGGCGCCGAGGTGAGCCGTGACGGCGACGACCTCGTCGTCGACGGCGGTCCCGGCCTGGTCGGCGGCCGCGAGCTTCCCGGCGTCACGCTCGACCTCTCCGCCGGCGGCGAGCTGGCGCCGACGATCGTCGCCCTGGCCGCCCTCGCCTCGGGCCCCAGCCGGATCACCGGCATCGGGCACCTCCGGGGCCACGAGACGGACCGCCTCGCCGCCCTCGCGACCGAGCTGAACGCGCTCGGCGGCCGGGTGACCGAGGAGGAGGACGGCCTCTCCCTCGAGCCGGCGCCGCTCTCCGCCCGGCCCGGCCGGCCGTGGCAGAGCTACGAGGACCACCGGATGGCGACCGCGGGCGCGCTCGTGGGTCTCGCCGTGCCCGGAGTCGAGGTCGCCGACATCGGCACCACCGCGAAGACCCTCCCCCAGTTCCCGGAGCTGTGGGCCCGGCTGCTCGGCGCGACGCCCATCGTCCCCGCATGACCCGGCCCCCGCGATGAGCTGGCTCGACGGCGACGAGGACGAGACGCCCTACGCCGACTACGACGAGACGGCCGCCCGCGTCCGCCCGAATCCGCGGGGCAGCCGCCCGCGCTCGAAGCACCGGCCCGAGCACGCGGACGCCGAGCGCGGCCGCGTCCTCACCGTCGACCGCGGCCGCGTGACCGTGCTGCTCGGCGAGGACACCGAGAAGGAGCGGGAGGTCTCGGCGAAGCGCGCGCGGGAGCTCGGGCGCAACTCGATCGTCACCGGCGACTTCGTGGACCTCGTCGGCGACACCTCCGGGGCCGAGGGCACTCTGTCGCGCGTGGTCCGGATCGCCGAGCGCACCACGCTCCTCCGCCGCAGCGCCGAGGACACCGACGACGTCGAGCGGATCATCGTCGCGAACGCCGACCAGATGATGATCGTCGTCGCCGCGGCGAACCCCGAGCCGCGCGCGCGGCTCGTCGACCGCTACCTGGTGGCCGCGTTCGACGCCGGCCTCGATCCGCTCCTCGTCGTGACGAAGGCCGATCTCGCGGACCCCGCCCCGTTCCTCGCCGAGTTCGAGGTGCTCAACCTCGACGTCGTGACGAGCGCGGCCGGCGAGGTGCCCCTCGCCGAGCTGCAGGAGCGGCTCGTGGGCCGCACGACGGTCGCCGTCGGCCACTCCGGAGTGGGCAAGTCGACGCTCGTCAACGCGCTCGTGCCCGGAGCCGATCGCGCCATCGGCTCGGTCAACGAGGTGACCGGCCGCGGCAGGCACACCTCCTCGTCGACGGTCTCGCTGCGGATGCGGGATGCGGAAGGTCGCACCGGCTGGATCATCGACACCCCGGGCGTCCGCTCCTTCGGCCTCGGCCACGTCCAGTCCGAGAACGTGCTGCGCTCCTTCGCTCAGCGTGCGATCGCCGCCGAGCCACCGGAGGGCGAGGTGCCGCTCGTGGAGGCGCACGACTGGGAGATCGTCGACCGGGTGCGCGGAGGGGAGCTCGGCGAGTCGGGCCGGCGCCGCCTCGAGTCGCTCGTCGGCCTGCTCACCACGCTCGATCCGCGCTCCCAGCAGGACTGGGACGACGACCCGGCGGACGATCGCACCGGGGACGTCACGCCATAGGCTGGGCGCGTGAGCTACGCCGACGATCTGAGGCTCGCGCGCGACCTGGCCGACATGGCCTCCGTCGTCGCCATGGACCGGTTCCGCGCGCAGGATCTGCGCGTCGAGACCAAGCCGGACCGCACCCCTGTCACCGACGCCGACCAGGCGGTCGAGCAGGCGCTCCGCGCCGCGCTCCAGGAGTCCCGATCCGACGACGCCATCCTCGGCGAGGAGTACGGCGGCGACCGGGCGTCCGGCCGGCAGTGGATCGTCGACCCGATCGACGGGACCGCCAACTTCCTGCGCGGCGTCCCGGTGTGGGGCACGCTCGTCGCGCTCGCGGTCGACGGCCGCCCGGTCGTCGGCGCCGTCGCGGCACCCGCGCTCGGCCGGCAGTGGTGGGGTGCCGAGGGCGAGGGCGCGTGGACCGCGGACCGCATCGGCGGGACGCCCCGCCGGCTCGCCGTGTCGGGGGTCCGCGAGCTGACGGATGCGTCGTTCAGCTACAACAGCCTCAAGGGCTGGCAGGAGGAGGGCCGCACCGAGGAGCTGCTCCGCCTCGCCGACTGCGTGTGGCGCACGCGCGCCTACGGCGAGTTCTGGTCCTACCTGCTCGTGGCGGAGGGCGCGCTCGACGTCGCCGCCGAGTTCGACCTGAAGCCGTACGACATGGCGGCCCTCGTGCCCATCGTCGAGGAGGCGGGCGGCCGCTTCACCTCGGTCGACGGCTCCCCCGGCCCATGGCACGGCAGCGCGCTCGCCACCAACAGCCACCTGCACGACCAGGTGCTGACCATGCTCGGCCGCTAGCCAGTCCGGCGAGGTTCTTCAGCAGGCACGGCGAGCCCCTTCAGCAGGCACTCCGCTCCTTCAGCAGGCGAAACAGGGCCGCGTATGCCTGCTGAACCCGGTCTGTGCCTGCTGAGGCGGGGGGGGGAGCGGCGGAGAGCGACCGTCGCCCGCCGCGAGCGCACCCAATGGAGCGGGCCGGCTCACCTGGCCGGCACCTCAGCCACGGCCCTCGCGGTTCAGCAGGCCGGCCGCCGCGGCGAGCACGTCCTCGGCCGTCACCGCGAGCAGCGCCGGGTCCGGCTCGCTGCCGAACGTGTCGCCCACGCGCAGCCGCGCGTCGGTGAGCACGACGTGCGGCCCGGGCGGCGGACCCCACTCCTCGGGCGGGGCGGGTCCGAAGATCACGACCGACGGCCGCCGGTACGCGGAGGCGAGGTGGGCGGCGCCGGTGTCCACGGAGACGACGATCTCGGCCGACGCGACCGTCGCCGCCATCTCCCGCAGCCCGATGCGGCCGGCGAGCACCTGCTCGTCGCGGAGGCCGGCGAGCTCGGCGACCTGGAGCGCCCGATCCCGCTCGCGCTCGCTGCCCGTGACGACGGCGCGGATGCCGTCCCGCTCGAACGCGCGCGCCACCTGGGCGAAGCGCTCCACCGGCCAGAAGCGCGAGCCGTAGAAGGCGCCGACGTGGATGACGGCCGAGCCGAGGTTCTCGGCGGGGCCCGGGTCGCCGATGCCGACCTCGTTCTCGTCGGCGGGCATCCCGTGCTCGGTGACGAGGCGGGCCCAGCGGTGCCGCTCGTGAATCCCGTCGAGCCAGACCGGCCCCTCCCAGCCCTCCGACCGGTGCCCGACCCGGCGCCGCGGCCGGATCGCCTCCAGCAGTCCCTTGCTCTCCCCGCCGTTGCCGTGCAGGTTCACCGCGATGTCGATGCGGCCGGGCTCGATCTCGAGCGGCCGGTCGAGCCCGGGTGCGGGGAGGAGCGCGTCCACCCCGGGGACGAGGTCGACGATCGGCTCGAGCCAGCCCGGCATCGCCAGGATGAGGCGGTGCTCCGGGTTCGAGCGGCGCAGCGCGTGGATCGCCGGCACCGCGACGAGGAGGTCGCCGAGCTTGAGGGTGCGGAGGGCGAGGAGCTCGGGACGTCCGTCCGGCTCGCCGAGCAGCATCACAGGAGGTCCTCCACGTCGTCCCACACGGCGTCCACCTCGATGGAGGTGAGGAAGGACGGGTCGTGCTCGCAGCGCTCCGCCGTCCAGCCGACCTGGGTGACGTCGATGCCGCACACCGGGCAGGTGCTCCGCCAGTCGAGGTGCACCCGATGCAGCGTCCGGCCGAGCGGGCCGGCGTTGATCAGGTTGCCCGCCCAGTAGAGGCCGACCGTCGGGCAGCCGACGGCCTGCGCGAGGTGACGCGGGCCGCTGTCGTTCCCGACGAGGGCGACGGCCTGGTCGAGGATCCCGACGAGCTGGCCGAGGTCGCCGAGCCCCGCCAGTGAGCGGACGCCGCCCTCCGGCGCGCCGTCGGCGATCGCGGCCTGCACGACGGCGTCGGCGAGCTCCTCCTCGCCCTCGGCGCCGAGCACGACGACGCGGACGCCCCGCCCGGTGGCGCGGGCGGCGATCGCTCCGAACCGGTCAGCGGGCCAGCGGCGGCGCGGATCGGTCGCGCTCGGGTGGATCGCGAGCACGGGCGGGCCGTTCCCGAGCAGCTCGGCAGCGCGCGCGACGTCGTCGTCGGTCGCGGTGAGCACCGGCTCGAGGGTCGCCGGCCGCGCCCCGACGAGACCGACCACCTCGAGGGCCCGCAGCACCTCGTGCTGGTAGTACCGGTACGGCACCGTGCGGTCGAGCGGGTCCGCGTCCGGGGTCCGCAGCCCGGCGGTGACCCTCGCACCGAGGCGCGTGAGGAACGGGTTCGAGTATCGGCCGCCGCCGTGCACCTGCACGCCGAGGTCGAACCGCCGCTCGCGCATCCGGGCCGCGAACTCCGCGACCTCGTTCGGGTCCGGCTCGGTGCCGGGCGAGAGCCGGACGCCCTCCGACACCGGCAGCACGACGACCTCGTCGACCGGGCCCGGCCGGTCGCGGAGCAGCGCGGCGTGGGCCGGCATGCCGAGCAGGGTGATGCGGGCGTCCGGGTAGCACTGGCGGAGGGCGTCGAGAGCGGGCATCGCGAACAGGAGGTCGCCGAGATTCCCGGCGCGCAGGACGGCGATCCGCTCCACCCCCTCGACGGGCTCGCCGATCGGTCCGAGTGCGGTGCCGGCCTCGGCCGTGCGGCGGGCGAGCGGGCGCTGGGTCATGGAGCCTCCTGCTCTATTTCTCTCATGGCGCCCCCTCCGCTCTCCAGTCGAGCCCCCGTTCGAAGAAGTGACTTCTTCTCGGCCATGCCTCAGAGTGGTCGAGGACGAAAGGAGAGCGGATGGACGACGTGCTGTCCACGACGCCCGCCCTGACCCTCGAGGTCGCGCGCCGGGTGCTCCAGGCCGCGCCTCTCGTCACGGTGTACGGCGAGCCGATGCTCGACGGCTGGTGGCACGGCACGAGCACGCGCCTCGCGCGCGAGGCGCCCGCGCCGATCGTCGCGCTCGGCGCCAAGGACGAGGTCCCGGGCGGCGCCGCGAACACGGCCATGAACCTCGCCGCGCTCGGGGCGCGGGTGCGCTTCGTGGGTCTCGTGGGCGAGGACGAGGCGGGCGCCTCCGTGCGCGCCGCCCTGGCCGAGGCGGGCGTCGACGTGACCTTCCTGCTCTCGGACAGCGAGCTCCGCACCATCACGAAGACGCGCATCGTGGTCGCCGACCAGGTGCTCGTGCGCCTCGACGAGGGCAACGACTCCGGCTATCCCCCGCAGGCGCTCGGGCGCCTGGCAGCCGCCGCCGTCGCCGCGTCCGAGGGCGCGGACGCCGAGATCGTCTGCGACTACGGGACCGGGATGCTGACCGGTCCGGTGCACGACGCCCTCGCCTCCCGCTCCTCCCGCCCCCCGGTGCTCCTCGTCGACGCCCGGGAGGACGGCGGCTGGGCCGACCTGTCCCCCGACCTCGTCACCCCGAACGCGGAGGAGACCGCCGCGCTCATGGGTGTTCCGCTCAAGCGGGGCACCGACCGCGTCGCCACCGTCACCGACCGGGCCGACCGGCTCCTCGCGGTGACCGGGGCGACCGCGGCCGTCGTCACCCTCGACCGGGACGGCACGGTGCTGCTCGACGGCACCGGCACCGTGCACCGCACGTGGGCGCGTCCGGCGAGCGACAAGCAGGCCTCGGGCGCCGGCGACACCTTCGCCGCCGCCCTGACGCTCGCCCGCGCCACGGGCCTCCCCCTCGCCGTGTCCGCGGACTTCGCGCAGGCCGCCGCCGACGTCGTCGTCGGCAGATCCGGCACCTCCGTCTGCTCGGGCGCCGACCTGCTCGGCCACCTCGCCCGCTTCGCCGACGCGGCGCTCTCGGCCGACGATCTCGCCCGCCGCCTCGCGGCGGAGCGAGCGGCCGGACGGCGCATCGTGTTCACCAACGGCTGCTTCGACGTGCTGCACCGGGGGCACACCGCGTACCTCAACCAGGCGAAGCGGCTCGGGGACGTCCTCGTCGTCGCGATCAACAGCGACGATTCGGTGCGGCGGCTGAAGGGCGAGAGCCGGCCCATCAACGCGGCCCCCGATCGCGCCGAGGTGCTCGCCTCGCTGAGCTGCGTCGACTATGTCACCATCTTCACGACCGACACCCCGATCCCCCTGCTCGAGCGCATCCGCCCCGACGTCTACGCGAAGGGCGGCGACTACACGGTCGAGACCCTGCCGGAGAGCCCCGTCGTGCAGTCGTACGGCGGGGAGGTGCGCATCCTCGACTACCTCGCCGACTACTCGACCACCGCGGTCGTCGACCGCATCCGGACGCCCGCGTCCGCGACGGACGACGTGGTGCGGCTCGAGCCCCGGTCGGCGCGTGCCACGCGGGCGCCGCGGACCCCGCGGAGGGCCGGCCTGTGACCGTGTCGCGGCGCTGGTCGGGCGACTGGGGCACCCCGCCGGAGCGGACCGAGCCCGTGGTCGACGTCCTCATCCCCACCTTCGGCCGTCCCGCCGAGCTCGCGGTCACCCTGGCCGGGCTGGCCGCCCAGGACGACCCGCCGTTCGACGTGCTCGTGAGCGACCAGTCGGAGCACGACGCCTCGATCGATGCTCCGGCGGTCCGTGCCATGGCCCGCGTTCTGCGGGCCCAGGGGCGCGGCGTCGAGCTGGTGCGGCACCTCCCCCGGCGCGGGCTCGCGGAGCACCGCCAGTTCCTGCTCGACTCCTCGAGCGCCGAGTACGTGCTGTTCCTCGACGACGACGTGTGGCTCGAGCCCGACTCCATCAGCCGGATGCTCGACGCCCTGCAGACGCTCGACTGCGGCTTCGTCGGCAGCGGCGTGCACGGGCTCTCGGCCCT
>NZ_JAFMSZ010000003.1:263082-501579 GCF_017916505.1 Naasia sp. SYSU D00057 | reverse complement strand
CCAATAGCCGCGAACCCAGGGAAAACCAGGCCCGCAAGCGAGTTGATACTGACTGAAGAACTGTCTACTGACAATTCAATTCAACCAAAGGAATCTCACTCACCCACAAGGGGCGAGACGAGGTATTTGGCATTGACTTAGTGCACGCTGTTGAGTTCTCAAGGATCGGACGCACCTCACCATCCACCATCCCGGTGTACCTGCGAGGGCAACTTCCCTATCTTACCTCTCCCACCCCAGCCGGTCAAACCGCCCGCCGCTTCCGCGACGAGATCTGAGGAGTGATGAGAGGCGATCCCCTCCCACGCTCGAAGAGCGATCTGGAGGAGGATTCTGGTCCCGCTTGAGGCCGGGGAGCTCTTCCGCTCTCCCGCACCTTTGGGGCGACGAGGGATTACATTACGTGGCTCTCCGGAGCTCCGCAAACTGCGAGCACCCCGGGCGTGTCGCCCCTTCGAACGTCCGCCGCTTGCGCCGGACCGGGGACGGCGCGTGTGCGCCGCCCCCGGTCCGATGCAGTGAGGTCCGCTCCAGGTACGACCGATCAGGCCGGGAGCTGCAGCACCTGCCCCGGGAAGATCAGGTTCGGGTCGGCGACCGTGCCGGAGTTGGCGGCAGCCAGCTGCTGCCAGCCACCGGCCACTCCGACCTTCGCCGCGATCGTCCCGAGGGTGTCGCCGGAGACGACCGTGTAGGTCGAGCCCGAGAGCGCGACCGACGGCGCTGCGCTCGGCGCAGGCGCAGGGGCGGGCGCCGGCGCGCTGGGCGCCGGGGCGCTCTCCGCGATCGAGCCGGAGTAGCCCGAGAGCCCGAGCTTCGCGGAGCAGGCGGGCCACGCTCCCCAGCCCTGGCCGGCGAGGGTCCGCTCGGCGACAGCGATCTGCTGCTCCTTGCTGGCGTGCGCCGGGTTGCCGGTGCCGCCGTAGGCGGCCCAGGTGCTGAGGCTGAACTGAAGGCCGCCGTAGTAGCCGTTGCCGGTGTCGATCTGCCAGTTGCCACTGCTCTCGCACTGGGCGAGCGCATCCCACGTGGCGACCGACGCGGCGTTCGCCGGTGCCGCGGTGAGGGTCACTCCCGCCGCCGTGAGGGCGGCGAGGGCGATGCCGCCTGCGACGGCACGGGTTTTCGTCAGGATCTTCTTCATGTACGAGCTCCCACGGGTTCGCCGACGCTCGTCCCGTCCCCGGGTCTCGCCGCGCCGCTGCCCACCCTGGCAAATAGCTGTCGGAGAACGGTGCTGCATGTGGGCAGCGCGAGGCGTGGCAGCACCGGCGTACGTCCAGTCCGGTCATGGGGTCCGAATGCTCCTGCGCTTCGGTGCCGGGCTGGCACACGCAGAGTAGGTCGCGCCTCCGGAGTGTTGCAACTTCGTTACCCGACCTGGGGCGCGGCGCGCTCCCCGCGGACGCCGCCTGCGGTAGGGCCGAAGGGCACAAAAGCAAGAGGCCGCGCCCAATGGGCGCGGCCTCTTCCGTTGGAGCCGCCCAGGGGAATCGAACCCCTGACCTATTCATTACGAGTGAATCGCTCTGCCGACTGAGCTAGGGCGGCGAGCCGATGCGAACACCGGCGGCTACCCATCCTAGACGATCCTGAGCCCAGGTCCCACACGCCGGCGCGGGGGCGCCGGATCAGGACGTGGGATCGCAGACGAGGCCGTCCTGCGGCACCGTTCCGTCGATGAGATACTCGTCGACCGCGCCGACGATGCAGGGGTCGCCCTCGTCGTAGGCGATGTGCCCCTCCCCCACGTAGGTGAGCAGCACCCCGCTCGCCAGCTGGTCCGCGAGCGCCTCCGCCCAGGGGTAGGGAGTGGCGGGGTCGCCCGTCGTGCCCACCACCAGGATGGGCGCCGCGCCGTCAGCGGACACCGTCTCGACCTCGCCCCGGAACCCGTAAGGCCACTGCTGGCAGACGACATCGCCGAGGGCGTCGAGATCCTCGGGCTCGGAGATCGGGTCGGCTTCGGCGAGAAGGTCGCGCTGGCGGGCGAGCTCGGCCGCATCGGTCTCGATCGGATAGTCGACGCAGGTGATGGCGATGAACGCCTCCTGCAGGTTGGAGCGGTAGCTGCCGTCCTCGTCACGGTCGACATAGGCGTCGGCGAGGAGGAACGCGGTGTCGCTCCTCCCCTGGCGCACTTCGGTGAAGGCGTCGGTCAGATACCGCCAGTAGCCCTCGTCGTAGAGGGCCGACTGCACGGCGGTGCCGAGGTAGGCGCTCGTCAGCTGCCGCCCGTCCTCCGCTCGGAGGGGCGCCTGATCGAGGGCGTCGAGCAGATCGCGGATCTGCCCGATCGCGTCGTCCACGGTGCCGCGGAAGGGACAGTCGGACGAGTCGAGGCAGTCCTCCAGGTAGGCCCGGAGCGCCTCGCCGAACGCCTGCGTCTGCGCGAGGTTGACGTCGAAGAGGCTGAGTGACGAGTCGGTGGCGCCGTCGAGCACGACCCGGCCCACCTTGTCCGGATAGCGTTCGGCGTAGTGGGCGCCGATGTCGCTGCCGTAGGAGTACCCGAGGTAGTTGAGGTCCGCGTCGCCGACGAGGGCCCGCAGCAGGTCGAGGTCGTTCACCGTGCTCTCGGTGTCGATGAACTGCAGCAGCTCGCCGCTGCGCTCGAGGCAGGCGTCGGCGAAGGCCTTCGCCGAGGCAGTGACTTCCTGCGCGTACGCGTCGGTGCCGACGGCCGCCTCCGGGAAGCCGAACAGGAACTCGTCGAGCTCGGGTCCGTCGTAGCAGTCGACGGCCGTCGAGCGCCCCACCCCTCGGGGGTCCCACCCGATGACGTCGAAGCGGGACTGCAGGTCCTCGCTCACCGCGAAGTCGAGGCTGTCATGCACGAAGTTGTAGCCGGATGCGCCGGGGCCTCCCGGGTTCACGAACAGCGACCCCTCGCGCTCCCCCGACGCCGTGTGCCGCACAAGCGCCAGCTCGATGTCGTCCGACGCGTCGGGCGCCGACCAGTCGAGCGGAGCGGTCGCGGTGGTGCACTGCATCCCGCCTCCGCAGTCCTCCCAGACGAGGGACTGGGTGTAGTACGGCTCGAGCTCCGCCGCCACGTCCTCCCCGGTGGGAGTCGAGGTGGGGCTCGGAGCAGGGACGCACGCGGCGAGCGGCAGGGCGAGCAGGGCGATTGCCACGGCGGCAACCGAGCGGAGGGGCCTCACGAACCGGCCTTTCTGAGGGTGGCGACGAGCATCGCCTCGAGGGCGAGCGCCGGCGGGACGTTCGCCTCGATGCGCCGGCGGGCGGTGGCGATCGCATCCATGGCGGCGAGCGTCGCGGTGGCGTCGGACTCCGCGGCCGCCTTGGCGACCGCCGCCACCGCGGACGCGTTGACCGGCTCGACGTCCGCGCCGAGCTGGAGCAGCAGGATGTCGCGGAACAGGGACAGCAGGTCGATGAGGATGCGGTCGATGCCATCGCGCAGGCTGCGTGTCGCCCGGCGCTTCTGGTCGTCCTCCAGCTGCTTCAGCTGGCTCCGCAGCGCCGGCGGGATGGTGCCGCCCGGCTCGACGCCGAGCGAGCGGAGGGTCGACTCGCGCTCCTCGGCATCGCGCTCCTCGGTGATCGCCTTGGCGTCGTCGCCGGCGAGCTCGAGGAGCCGGGCGGCGGCGAGCACGGCACCGGTCACGCTGCGCAGGCCGAGCACGAGCTCGAGCGTCTCCGAGCGGCGGGCGCGTGCGGACCCGTCGGTGGCCAGCCGGTGTGCCATGCCGATGTGGCTCTGCGCCTCCTGCGCGGCCTGGCGCGCGAGCGCAGGGTCGACGCCGTCCCGCTCCGCGATGAGGCGGGCGACGTCGGCGGTGCTCGGCACGCGGAGGCGCACCGTGCGGACCCGCGAGCGGATCGTGGGAAGCAGGTCGGCCTCGCTCGGCGCGCACAGGATCCAGACCGTCCGAGGCGGCGGCTCCTCGAGCGCCTTCAGCAGCACGTTCGAGGTGCGCTCCGTCATCCGGTCCGCGTCCTCGATCACCATGACGCGATAGCGGGACACCGACGGGGAGTACTGCGACGCCGAGAGCAGACCGCGAACCTCGTCGATCGAGATGATGACCCGGTCGGTGCTGAGCACGGCGAGGTCCGGGTGCGTCCGGGCCTCCACCTGCCGCCGGGTCGCCTCGTCGCCGTCCGGCGAGCCGTCGCCGAGCAGGGCTGTCGCGAACGCGTACGCGAGATTGGACCGACCGGAGCCGGGCGGGCCGGTGATGAGCCAGGAGTGCGTCATCGCGCTCGGGGCGCCGTCGACGGCGTGCGCGGCGTCCGCCGCCGCGCGCACCACCGCGATCGCCTCGTCCTGGCCGGTGAGATCCCGCCAGATGGCGCCTGCCGTCATCGGTCGATCAGCTCCTCGACGCGGGCGCGGATGTCCTCTGCCAGCTCGTCCGGGGCACGACGGGCGTCGAGGACCAGGAACCGGTCCGGCTCGGCGTCGGCGAGTTCGAGGTAGGCCTCGCGCACGCGCTGGTGGAACTCGGCCTTCTCGGCCTCGAGCCTGTCGTAGAGGGTGCGGGAGGCGTCCAGGCGCCGCCGTCCCTCGCTCTCGTCCAGGTCGAGCAGGATCGTGAGGTCCGGCAGGAGCCCCTCGGCCGCCCACAGGGACAGCGCGCGGATCTCGGTCGGCTCCAGCGTGCGTCCGGCACCCTGGTACGCGACCGAGGAGTCGAGGTAGCGGTCCTGGACCACCACCTCGCCACGCTCGAGGGCCGGACGCACGACGGTCGCGACGTGGTGTGCGCGGTCCGCGGCGTAGATCAGCGCCTCGGCGCGGGGGGCGATGTGGCCGGGCCGGTGCAGGATGATCTCCCGCAGCTCGATGCCGAGGTCGCTTCCGCCGGGCTCCCTCGTCCGCAGCACGGTCTCGCCGCGCTCCTGCAGCCACTCCTCGAGGAGCGCCGCCTGAGTCGACTTGCCCGCGCCGTCTCCGCCCTCGAGGGTGACGAAGAGGGCGGTCACGAGGAGGCGGCGCCCGTCGCGCGGGTGCCGGTGCGCTTGGCGGGCGCCTTCGCGGCCGTCTTGGGCGCCGCCGTCTTGGCCGCCGACGTCTTGGCCTTGGCGGCCGGCGTCTTGGCCTTGGCGGCCGTCGACTTGGCGGCGGTCGTCTTCGCTGCGGCCGTCTTGGTCGTCTTGGCGGCCGACTTCGCCGGAGCCTTCGCCGCCCGGGTCGCCTTCGGCTTCGCCGGACCCTTCGCGCGCTTGTCCGCGAGCAGCTGCACCGCCCGGTCGAAGTCGATCTCCTCGATGTCCTCGCCGCGCGGGATCGTCGCGTTCGTCACGCCGTCGGTCACGTACGCGCCGAAGCGGCCGTCCTTGATCCGGATGGGCTTGCCGCTCTCGGGGTCGGCCTCGAACTCCTTGAGGGCCGACGAGGCACGCCGGGCGCCGTACTTCGGCTGCGCGAAGATCTCGAGAGCGCCCCCGAGGTCGACCTCGAAGATCGCGTCCTCGCTCGGCAGCGATCGGGTGTCGGTGCCCTTCTTGATGTAGGGACCGTAGCGGCCGTTCTGCGCCGTGATCTCCTCACCCGACTCGGGGTCGGAGCCCACCACGCGGGGCAGGTCGAGCAGCTTGAGCGCGGTCGGGAGGTCGACCTCGGCGATGTCCATCGACTTGAACAGCGAAGCGGTGCGCGGCTTGGCCGCCTTCTTCTTGGCCGCCGCGTCCGCCTCCTCGCCCTCGGGGTCGAGCTCCGTGACGTAGGGGCCGTAGCGGCCGTCCTTCGCCACGACCTGCTTGCCGTTCTCCGGGTTGACCCCGATGACGCGATCGGTCTGCACCGGCGCATCGACGAGCTCGCGGGCCTTCGCCTCGGTCAGCTCGTCGGGGGCGAGGCCCTCGGGCAGGTTCACCCGCCGAGGGGCGGCGTCGGGGGCGGCGCCCTGCTCCTGCACCTCGAGGTACGGGCCGTACTTGCCGATGCGGAGAGTGATGTCGTCCGCGATCCGCACGGAGTTGATGCTGCGGGCGTCGATGTCGCCGAGGTTGTCGACGACGGAGCGCAGCCCGCGGTGGCCGTCGTTGCCGAAGTAGAAGCCCTTCAGCCAGTCGACCCGGTCCTCCTCGCCGTCGGCGATGCGGTCGAGGTCGCCCTCCATCGCGGCGGTGAAGTCGTACTGGACGAGGTCGCCGAAGAAGTCCTCGAGCAGGCGGACCACGGAGAAGGCGATCCAGCTCGGCACCAGCGCGGTGCCGCGAGGGGTCACGTAGCCGCGGTCGACGATGGTCGAGATGATCGACGCGTAGGTGGACGGCCGGCCGATGCCGAGCTCCTCGAGCGCCTTCACGAGGCTCGCCTCGGTGTAGCGCGGGGGCGGCGAGGTCTCGTGGCCCTTCGCCTCGGCGTCGGCGACGTCGAGCGCCTGACCGGTCTCGAGGGGCGGCAGCTTCGCCTCGGCGGGCTCCTTGTCCGCGTTGCGCTCCTCGTCGCGGCCCTCCTCGTAGGCCTGCAGGAAGCCGCGGAACGTGATGACTGTGCCACTGGCCGAGAACACCGCGACGGTGTCGGTGCCGGCGGGCCGGGACTCGATGGTGACGGTCGCGGTCGAGCCGCGCGCGTCCTCCATCTGGGACGCGACGGTGCGCTTCCAGATCAGCTCGTAGAGGCGCAGCTCGTTGCCGCGAAGCACGCTGGAGAGCTGCTGCGGGGTGCGGAAGGTCTCCCCCGAGGGTCGGATCGCCTCGTGCGCCTCCTGCGCGTTCTTCGACTTGCCGGTGTAGAGCCGCGGCTTCGCGGGCACCGAGTCGGCGCCGTAGAGCGAGACCGCCTGCGAGCGGGCAGCGTTGATCGCCTGCGTCGACAGGGACGGCGAGTCCGTTCGCATGTAGGTGATGTAGCCGTTCTCGTACAGCGACTGGGCCACGCTCATCGTCTGCCGGGCCGAGAAGCGGAGCTTGCGGGCCGCCTCCTGCTGCAGGGTCGACGTGGTGAACGGCGCGGCCGGGCGGCGCGTGTACGGCTTCGATTCGACGCTGCTCACCGTCGACGACGTGGCGTCGTCCTGGAGCGCGGCGGCGAGCGCGGTCGCGGTGCCCTCGTCGAGGACGCGTGCCCCCGGCTTGAGCTGACCGCGGTCGTCGAAGTCGCGGCCGGTGGCGACGCGCTCCCCGTCGACCCGGACCAGCCGCGCCTCGAAGGAGTCGGCAGCGCCCTCGGGGGCGAACCGCGCGGTCAGGTCCCAGTAGCTCGCGGCGACGAACGCGAGGCGCTCGCGCTCCCGGTCGACGACGAGTCGGGTCGCGGCGGACTGCACGCGCCCGGCGGAGAGGCCGGGCCCCACCTTGCGCCAGAGCACCGGTGACACCTCGTAGCCGTAGAGACGGTCGAGGATGCGCCGGGTCTCCTGAGCATCGACGAGGGCGGTGTCGATGTCGCGGGTGTTGTCCTTCGCCTTCGTGATGGCGTCCTTGGTGATCTCGTGGAACACCATGCGCTTGACCGGAACCTTCGGCTTGAGCTCCTCGAGCAGGTGCCACGCGATGGCCTCGCCTTCGCGGTCCTCATCAGTTGCGAGGTACAGCTCGTCGGCGCCCTTGAGCGCGCGCTTCAGGTCGGCGACGGTCTTCTTCTTCTGGTCGGAGACCACGTAGTACGGCTCGAAGCCGTTCTCCACGTCCACCGAGAACTTGCCGAGGGAGCCGACCTTCTTGTCGGCGGGGAGGTTCTTCGGCTCGATGAGGTCGCGGATGTGTCCGACCGAGGCCATGACCTCGAAGCCGTCGCCCAGGTATTGGGCGATCGTCTTCGCCTTCGCGGGCGACTCGACGATGACGAGCTTCTTGCTGGCGGGCACGAGAGATCCCCTCCTTGAACGGGGGTGAGAACGGAAAAGAGCCACATCCGCGACGGATGGGAGCTGCCCGGCGACCGGGCGTCACGCACACCATACACAGGTGTTCCTACCCCGACGTCAATCGCTTCCGAGGGATCGCCCTGCGTGTCGATCGCCGTCGGGGGGCGGACCGGCTCGCGCCGCAGCCGCCACAGGGAGCCCGAAGACCGCCCCTTCGACGGCCACCGTGGCGGTGATCCCGTCGAGCCGGCAGGACGTCAGCCGGGCGCCGTTCTCCGCCGCGATCAGGGCCGCGAGCTCACACGGGTAGCCCGGCAGCGCCCCGCTCGCCGCGTCCGCAGCGGCGAGCGCTGCGGCGTCCGCCGCGGCGGCGACCGCCCTGTTCGCCGAGAGCGCCATATATAGAGGTACGAGCAGGGCGGTGAGGAGCACGGCGACCGCCGCCACGCCGAGGACGAGCACGCTGCCCGCCCCCTCGTCGCCCCTTCCGGCGATCACCAGGCGGTCCCGAGCGCGCATGCCCGTCCCGACACGTTGAGCCCCAGCGCGAGCGGGGCGGCGGCGCTGAGAGTGACGCACAGCATGTCGCCCTCCCGTTCCTCGACCGACGTCACTCCCCGCGGCACGCGAGGCGCCGGATCGCCGCGCGCGATCGCCCTCGCGGCCGAGGCGGCGCCGTCCGCGAGGACGGCTCGCTGCGTCAGCGCCTGCAGGGCGCCCAGGCAGAGCGCCAGCACGAGGAGAACGGCCGGCATCGCGGCCGCCAGCTCCGCGGCGACCGTTCCCGCCTCATCCGCCCGCCGCGAGCGCATTGCGCACGAGGTCGGTGAGGATGCCGCGGACCTCCTCGGAGCGGAGGATCACGACGAGCAGGCCGGCGAAGCCGACGGCGGCCATCGTGGCGACGGCGTACTCGGCGGTCACCGAGCCGTCGTCCGAGATGCGGAGCCGGGGTGGGAAGCGAAGCATGGCGGTCCTTCCGTCGTTCGGGCACCCACTCTCCCCCGCTCCGGGACGGAGGCGGAGGGCGCATGCGCACCCGGTGGAGGACGCCCCTCCTGCGGCGCCGGTGGAGGACCGCAGCCGGCGCGCCCCAGGAGGGGTGCAGAGCATGGCCCCGTGTCGGTGGCCTGTCCTAGCCTCGGTGCCATGACGGACCAGGCGACGACGCCGCAGGGGATCGCCCCTGAGGGCGGCATGCGCACCTTCCTGCAGGTGCTCGTCAACACCGCGATCGCGAACATCACCACCAGCTTCCTGTGGTTCGCGCTGACCTTCTGGGTCTACCTCGAGACGCGATCGGTCCTCGCGACCGGCATCATCGGCGGCGCGTACATGCTGCTCGTGTCCTTCTTCTCCATCCTGTTCGGCACCATCGTCGACCGGCACCGCAAGCTCCGGGTGATGGTGTTCGCCAGCGTCGTGACGCTGGGGTCGTTCCTGGTGGCGGGCGCCCTCTACCTCCTCTTCCCGGAGTCGGCGCTCCTCGACCTCGGCGGCCCCTGGTTCTGGCTCTTCTCGGGCATCATCCTGTTCGGCTCGGTGATCGAGAACATGCGCAACATCGCGCTCTCCACCACGGTGACCCTCCTCGTGCCCGAGGAGCGGCACGCGAACGCCAACGGCCTCGTCGGCACGGTGCAGGGGCTCGCCTTCATCGTCACGAGCGTGTTCTCCGGCCTCGCGATCGGGCTGCTCGGGATGGGCCCGACGCTGCTCATCGCGATCGGCCTCACCGGAGTCGCGCTCGTGCACCTGGCCTTCCTCCGCGTGCCGGAGGCGAAGCCGCAGGGCGAGGGCGGCAAGGCCCCCGCCGTGGACCTGCGCGGCAGCATCGCGGCGATCCGGGGTGTGGCCGGGCTGTTCGCGCTCATCATCTTCTCGACCTTCAACAATCTCATCGGCGGCGTCTACATGGCGCTGATGGACCCCTACGGGCTCGAGCTCTTCCCCGTGGAGGTGTGGGGTCTCGTGCTCGGCGTCACCGCAACCGGGTTCCTGATCGGCGGGCTCCTCATCGCGAAGTTCGGGCTCGGTCGCAACCCGATCCGCACGATGCTCCTCGTGGTCGTGGTGATGGGGCTGCTCGGGGCGCTCTTCACGGTGCGCGACTGGTGGTGGCTCTACGCCGGCGGCATCTGGCTCTACATGATCCTGATCCCGGCCGTCGAGGCGTCCGAGCAGACGGTCATCCAGAAGGTCGTCAGCTTCGACCGGCAGGGCCGCGTCTTCGGCTTCGCGATGGCCTTCGAGAGCGCGGCGGCGCCGGTCACGGCGTTCCTCATCGCGCCGCTCGCGCAGTTCGCGATCATCCCGTACATGGAGAGCCCGGCCGGGCGGGACACCTGGTCCTGGCTCCTCGGCGACGGCGCTGCCCGAGGCATCGCCCTGGTCTTCCTGTTCGCGGGCCTCATCATGGTGATCGCCGCGCTGCTCGCCTTCCTCACGCCGGCCTACCGGAAGCTGTCGGAGCTCTACCAGCACTCGGCACCCGAGGGCGCGGCTGACGAAGGCGCCGAGGCCGGTGACGCCGAGAAGGAGGGGTCCGAGGAAAAGTCGGTGCCCGTGCGGGACGTGCCGGCGCCGGACGTCGCCCGCGCTGCCCCGCCCCGCTGACGGTCCGAAGCTCAGAACGGCAGCGCGGTCGACGAGACGATCGCGAGCAGCAGCGGCGCCACCGACAGCAGCATGAACGAGGGCAGCATGCACAGCCCGAGCGGCAGCAGCAGCGTCACCGCGAGCGACTCCGCCCGGATCCGCGCCTCGGACGCCGCACGTCGCCGCCGGAGGCGCGCCTCCCCGCGGAGCAGCCCCGCGACGGGCACCCCCGCCGCTCCTGCCAGCGTGGCGACCTCCCCGACCGCATCGGCACTCGAGCCGGTGACCTCCTCGACGAGCCGGCGGGCGGCGGGAAGGGGCGTGCCGGCGGTGAGCGCCACGGCGACCAGCTCGGCAGTGAGCCCGGGAAAGCCGGCGATCGGCCGTGCCCGCCGCACCAGCGTGCGGGTCCACCCCCAGCCGGCGAGAAACAGTGCCCCGCCGGCCGCCGCGCAGGCGGCCCCGACCGGGCTGCCGAAGAGGACTCCGATCGGATCGAAGCCGAGCGCGAAGCCGAAGGCGATGCCCACGGCGGGGAGAGCCATCACGAGCCGGGCCGAGAGGCGGGGGCCGGTGAGCGCCGCACGGACATCGCGCTCCGCCGTCCCGATGTCCCGCATCGTCCCGGCCAGCTGCTCGAGCACTGTGGCGAGCGGCGCGCCGGTTCGCTCGGCCACCGCGACGCCGGCCGCGAGCGCATCCCATGCGGCGCGGGCGGCCGGCGGCGCGTCCGCTCCGCGCAGCGCCGGCGCGACGGGCTCTCCCGCCTGAGCCGCCCACGCCGCCGCCCGAATCGGCGCGGAGTCCGCGTCGGCCAGGTTCCCCCACGCCGCCGACGGTGTGAGACCGGCGCCGAGCAGCACGGCGAGCCGGTCGGCCGTCTCCGCCACCTCCTCGAGCGGGTCGACGCTCACTCGGGCACACCCGGCCGAACGGTGAGGAGCGCGTCGGCGGACAGCTCGAACCGCCCGAGCGCGGCCACGCGGCGGCGGCCGCCCTCGCGGTCGAGGTGGACGACGAGGTCGATCCCGCTCACGGCCTGACGCGCGAGCGCGTGCGGACTCATTCCGGCGAGCGCGCCGAGCGCCTCGAGGCGCGCGGGCACGTCGGCGAGCTGGCTCGCGTGGAGGGTGCCCGCGCCCCCGTCGTGCCCGGTGTTGAGCGCGGCGAGAAGCTCGCGCACCTCCGCCCCGCGGCACTCGCCGAGCACGATGCGGTCCGGTCGCATCCGGAGAGACTCGCGCACCAGCCGCTCGAGCCCGAGCGCGCCGGCGCCCTCCGAGTTCGCCTGCCGGGCCTCGAGCGCGACCACGTGCGGATGGTCGATGCGGAGCTCCGCGACGTCCTCGATCGTGACGATCCGCTCCCCCGCCGGCACCTCGGCGAGGATCGCCGCGAGCAGGGTCGTCTTGCCGGTGCCCGCACCGCCGGTGAGCAGGATGTTCTCCCGACGCCGCACGGCTTCGAGCAGCACCGTCGCGGTGCCGTCGTCGAGAGAGCCCGCTGCGGTCAGATCGCCGAGGCGCCACCGCCGCCGGGCGGGCAGGCGCACGGACACGAGGGTCCCGGTCGCAGAGACGGGCGGGAGCACGGCGTGCACCCGGATCCCGTCCGCGAGGCGGACGTCGACGCAGGGGCTGCCGTCGTCGAGGTGCCGCCCTCCGCGGGCGACGAGCCGCACCGCGAGCTCCCGCACCGACGCCTCGTCGAGCACCGGCCAGTCGCCGCGGCGCTGGAGCCCGTCGCCGCGGTCGGTCCACAGGACCGGTCCGGTCAGCAGGAGGTCCGTGGTGCGCTCGTCGGCGTACTCGGCGAGCATGCCGAGCTCGGGCCAGAGGGCCTCCCGCGTAGCGTCCGGACCCGGGTGCCGGGCGGACTCGACGGGCGCCGGGGAAAGCACCCCGACGGGGTCGCCGCTCGTACCCCGTCCCGGCTCGGGAAGCGGACGCCGGACGGGAACGAAGCGGGCTGGGCAGGGCGCCGATGCGATGCTCGGGGCCGACGGCGGAACAGGCATCCCGGCACGGTAGGACGGCGCCGCTTGCGGATCGCGGATCGGCCCGATCCGGTGGCCCGTCAGGCCTCCGGCGGTGCTGGGGAGGAGCGGCCACTCACGGGTCGTATGGCGGACACCCGTCGCGCGAAGATGCGGACGCGACCGTTAACGAGAAGGGGCGGCACCTATTGGGGGGAACAGGTGCCGCCACAGCAACGCTGGATTGGGGGGAATCGCTTACGCTGCGTGTCAAAGGAGCTTTGACGGCATCAGTGTACCCCGTTCGGGTCACGGCGCAAGAGCCAATTCCGGGCGTTGTCGGGTGATCCTCAGGTTCCGTCGTATGACGGCCGGAGGGCGCCACGAGCGGCCGAATCGCTAGGCTCGGACCCGATGCAGCAGGCAGCGCGAAGGAGCGTGGAGATGGTGGAAGCGACCGACGATACGAGGGCCGAGGACCTGGTCTTCGATCCGCCGGCGGAGTTCGCCGCGAACGCGGTTGCGAAGGGCTCGCTGTACGCCGACGCCGCGCAGGATCGCCTCGGCTTCTGGGCGGATCAGGCACGCAGCCTGCTGCACTGGCACCGCCCCTTCACGCAGACGCTCGACTGGTCGGAGGCGCCGTTTGCGAAGTGGTTCGCGGACGGCAAGCTCAACGTCGCCTACAACTGCCTCGACCGGCACGTGCTGGCCGGCAACGGCGACCGCGTCGCCCTGCTGTGGGAGGGCGAGCCCGGCGACTCCCGCCGCCTCACCTACGCGGAGCTCACCGCGGAGGTGAAGCGCGCCGCCAACCTGCTCACCGCCCTCGGCATCCGCCAGGGCGACCGGGTGGCGATCTACCTGCCGATGATCCCCGAGGCGATCATCGCGATGCTCGCGGTCGCGCGGATCGGCGCGGTGCACTCGGTCGTGTTCGGCGGGTTCAGCGCCGAGAGCCTCCGGGCCCGCATCGACGACGCGGAGGCGAAGCTCGTCATCACCGCGGACGGCGGCTACCGCCGGGGCCGCGTCAGCCCCTTGAAGCCGGCCGTCGATGCCGCTCTCGAGAGCGGCGACTCGACGGTTGAGCACGTACTCGTGGTGCAGCGCGCCTGGCCGGACGACGAGGAGCTCGCCTGGACGGACGGCCGCGACCTGTGGTGGCACGAGGAGATCGCCCAGGTCGACTGGGAGCACGAGGCTCAAGGCTTCGACGCCGAGAACCCGCTCTACATCCTCTACACGTCGGGCACGACTGGGAAGCCGAAGGGCATCCTGCACACGAGCGGCGGCTACCTCACCCACGTCGCCTACACGCATCGCAACGTGTTCGACCTGCACCCGGAGACGGACGTCTACTGGTCGACCGCCGACGTCGGCTGGGTCACCGGGCACAGCTACGTCGTCTACGGCCCGCTCGCGAACGGCGCCACCGAGGTGATCTACGAGGGAACGCCGGACACCCCGCGGCCCGGCCGCTGGTGGGAGATCGTCCAGAAGTACGGCGTCACGATCCTCTACGCGGCGCCGACCGCGATTCGCTCCTTCATGAAGGCGGGCCGGGAGATCCCGCAGCAGTCGGATCTCTCCTCGCTGCGGCTGCTCGGCTCGGTCGGCGAGCCCATCAACCCGGAGGCCTGGCTCTGGTACCGCGAAGTGATCGGCGGCAACCGCACGCCCATCGTCGACACCTGGTGGCAGACCGAGACGGGCGGCATCATGATCAGCCCGCTGCCGGGGGTGACCGCGGCGAAGCCGGGCTCGGCCCAGGTGCCGCTGCCGGGGATCACGGTCGAGGTCGTCGACGACAAGGGCCGGCCGCTCGGCAATGACGAGAGCGGGCTGCTGGCGATCCCCGAGCCGTGGCCGGGGATGCTGCGCGGCATCTGGGGCGACCCCCAGCGCTTCATCGACACCTACTGGTCCAAGTTCCCGGCGCGACCGACCGGGCCCGTCTACTTCGCCGGCGACGGCGCGAGGAGGGACCACGACGGCGACATCTGGCTGCTCGGGCGGGTCGATGACGTCATGAACGTCTCCGGACACCGGCTGTCGACGGCGGAGATCGAGTCGTGCCTCGTCTCCCACCCGTGGGTTGCGGAGGCGGCGGTCGTCGGGGCGCACGACGAGACCACCGGTCAGGCGGTCGTCGCCTTCGTCATCGCCAAGGCCCGCCACGCGGACGAGGCCAACGCCGAGGGTGCCACGAACGAGCTGCGGGCCCACGTCGCGAGCTCGATCGGCGCGATCGCCCGGCCTCGCGAGCTGTTCATCGTGAACGAGCTGCCGAAGACCCGGTCCGGCAAGATCATGCGGCGCCTGCTCCGCGACGCGGCCGAGGGCCGGCCGCTCGGCGACACCACGACCCTGACGGACGCGACCGTGATGCAGGCCATCGCGGACCGCCTCAAGAACTGAGGAATCCGGGCCGGTTCGGCAGGTCCGGGCTTCCTAGGAGGCCCGGATCCGCCGATCCGGCCCGGATCGTCGTCGTCGAGGTCGAGGTCAGGCGAACTCGAGGACCATCTCCACCTCGACGGGCACGTCGAGCGGCAGCACCGCGACGCCGACCGCCGAGCGGGCGTGCCGGCCCGCGTCGCCGAACACCTGACCGAGCAGCTCGGAAGCGCCGTTCACCACGACCGGCGCCCCGGTGAACTCCGGCGAGGACGCGACGAAGCCGACGAGCTTCACGACCCGGGTCACTCGATCGAGGTCGCCGAGGGCCGCCTTGGCGGCGGCGAGCGCGTTGAGCGCGCACGTCTTGGCGCACTCCTTCGCCACCTCGGGCGAGACGAGGCCGTCGGCCTCGCCGACCTTGCCCGTGGCCTGCGGAACCCCGTCGACGAACGGCACCTGGCCGGACAGCCAGAGCAGGTTGCCGGTCGTCACGGCGGGAACGTACGCGGCGACGGGAGCGACGGGCTCCGGCAGGTCGAGACCCAGCTCGGCGAGACGCTGCTCGACCGAGCCCATCAGGCGTCCCCGGCCGGGCGCTTGAGATAGGCGACGAGGCCGCCCTCGGGTCCCTGCACGATCTGCACCAGCTCCCAGCCCTGCGATCCCCAGTTGTTGAGGATGGCGGTCGTGTTGTGCACGATCAGCGGGGTCGTCATGTACTCCCAGACGGCCACGAAATTCCCTTCCGCCACGCTCCGCCCACCGCGAACAGCGCGGCGGTTTGTCAGCGTGGCTCCCGTACCCTTGATCCTATGTCTGCCCTCAAACGGCCGAAGGGCCGCCTGGGCGCAGTTCTGAGCTTCGTGGGGATCAGTGCGATCGCGGGCGTTCTCGCCGGCGTCGCCGTCACGCCTGCGATCGCGCTCACCGGACTCGCCGCGAACAACTCCATCGGGATGTTCGAGAACCTCCCCAGCTACGTCAAGATCGGCGACCTTCCCGAGAAGACGACGATCTACGCGCACCGCTCCGTCGACGGCGCCGACCAGAACGTGCCGATCGCCTCCTTCTACGCGGAGAACCGCGAGAGCGTGGCGTGGGAGCAGGTGTCGCAGTTCGCGAAGGACGCCGCGCTCGCCGCGGAGGACCCGCGCTACTACGAGCACGGCGGCATCGACCCGCTGGGCGTCGTCCGCGCCGCGGTCTCCAACGTCCTCGGCAGCGACGTGCAGGGCGCGTCGACGATCACGCAGCAGTACGTGAAGAACGTGCTCGTCGCGCAGGCGACCGGCCTCGCCACCGAGGCCGAGCGGGACGCCGCGTACGAGGAGGCCACCAAGGTGAGCCTCGACCGCAAGCTCAAGGAGATGCGGCTCGCCATCGGCCTCGAGAAGGTCTACTCGAAGGACGAGATCCTCCTCGGCTACCTCAACATCGCCCTCTTCGGCGGCCGGGTCTACGGCATCCAGACGGCGTCGCAGTACTACTACGGCGTCAACGCGTCCGACCTGACGCTGCCGCAGGCCGCGAGCCTCCTCGCGATCGTCAACAATCCCGAGAAGTTCCGGCTCGACAAGCCGGACAACGAGGAGAACGGCGCCGCGAACGGCTACGCCGCCAACAAGGTCCGGCGCGACTACATCCTCGGCAACATGCTCGAGGAGAAGAAGATCACGCAGGAGGAGCACGACGCGGCCGTCGCCGCTCCCATCGAGCCGCGCATCACGCCGGCCGCGTCCGGCTGCACGATGGCGGGCAACGCGGGCTTCTTCTGCGACTACGTCGTGAACGTGATCCGCAACGACCCGGTGTTCGGCGACAGCGCCGAGGAGCGCTACAGCCGGTTCATCCGCGGCGGCTTCGACGTGTACACCACGCTGGACCTCGACCTGCAGGACACCGCGCAGGCGGCGATCGACAAGAACGTCCCCAAGGCGATGGAGACGGTGGACATCGGGTCCGCGTCGACCGCCGTGGAAGCCGGCACGGGCAAGATCAAGGTGATGGCGCAGAACAAGGACTTCAACGACAGCGGCGACGCCGCCACGCTCGGTCCGAACTTCAGCGCCCTGAACTTCAACACCGACGCCGCCTACGGCGGATCGCAGGGCTTCCAGGCGGCGTCGACCTACAAGGCCTTCACCCTCATCGCGTGGCTGCGTGCCGGCCACACCCTCGGCGAGACGTTCAACGTGTCCGAGAAGACGTACGACCTCTCCACCTTCAAGGCGTGCGACAACTCCTTCGGCGGCACCGAGTACATCGAGAACGACGCCAACGAGGGCGGGAGCCGGTCCGTGCTCTCCTCCACCGCGACCTCGATCAACGGCGCCTTCATGCAGATGGGCCAGAAGCTCGACCAGTGCGACATCCGCAAGGCGGCCGAGGACCTGCTCGTGCACCCCGCCGCGGGCGACAAGCTCGAGGACAACCCGGCGGCCATCCTCGGCACCAACAACGTCTCCCCGCTGACGATGGCGACCGCGTACGCCGGCATCGCCAACAACGGCCTCGTGTGCACCCCGATCGCGATCGAGCGCATGGTCGCGCAGGACGGCAGCGACACCGCCATCCCGACGAGCACCTGCACGCAGGGCATCGAGCCTGACGTCGCGAACGCGGCGGCGTATGCGCTTCAGCGGGTCATCACCGAGGGCAGCGGCACCGAGTCGAACCCGCGCGACGGCATCGAGCACATCGCCAAGACGGGAACGAGCAACAGCGCGACGCAGACCTGGACGACCGGCGCGAGCACCAAGATGGGCCTCGCCGTCTGGGTGGGCAACCTCACCGGCGACGCCAACCTCCGCAAGGTGCGGATGGACAACGGCTACTACGCCGCAACGGCCCGACACCGCATCTGGAAGCCGATCATGACGGCGCTCGACGAGAAGTTCGGCGGCGACGACTTCCCGGACCCCAACAGCAGGTACATCCGCGGCGTCTTCGCCACAGTGCCGGACGTGACCGGCATGACGATCGACCGCGCCCAGGCCGCCCTGGAGAACGCCGGCTTCGAGTTCGTCGACGGCGGCGCGCAGCCGTCCGGCGCACCGAGCGGACAGGTGATCGGCAGCGACCCGGCGGGCGGCTCGTCCGTCGCCCGCGGCAGCACCATCACGGTGTACACGAGCGACGGGACAGAGGTGGGCACCGCCGTGCCCGACGTGGTCGGCCAGAAGGCGCCCGCCGCCACCGCGGCCCTGCAGGCGGCCGGATTCTCGGAGATCGAGTACGAGCTCGACACCGAGTCCGACGCGGACACCTGCACCGTGACCGGCACCGACCCGGCGGGCGGCTCGACCGCGCCGACGGACACGACGGTCACCGTCTCGGTCGCGGCGGGCGACGAGGGCGACGGCGACGGCGAGGACTTCGACCTCAGCAGGTGCGCGTGATGCTGCGGCGCGCGGCGGCCGTCGTCGCCGCCGCAGCCGGCGCGGCGTTCGCCTACGGCTCGCTCGTCGAGCGGCGCCGGTTCACCCTGCGCGAGTACGACGTGCCCGTCCTGCCGGCAGGCTCGGCCCCGCTGCGCGTGCTGCACCTCTCCGACCTGCACATGGCGCCGTGGCAGCGCGCCAAGCAGGAGTGGATCCGGTCTCTCGCCACGCTGCAGCCCGACCTCGTCGTGACGACCGGGGACAACCTCGGGCACGAGCGCGGGCTCGAGGGCGTCCGCGAGGCGCTGGAGCCGTTCCAGGGCGTCCCCGGCGCCTTCGTGTGGGGCTCGAACGACTACTTCGGTCCTGAGCTGAAGAACCCGTTCCTGTACTTCCTCGGCGCCTCCGCTCCCCCGAAGCGCTTGCACCGGCTCGACATCGAAGCTCTCGAGCTCTACTTCACCGAGCTCGGCTGGACCGACCTCAACAACACCGCGGCCACCCTCGAGCTCGGCGGCCTGGCCATCGACTTCGTCGGCGTGGACGACCCGCACCGCCGCTTCGACCGGCTCGACCGGGTGTCCGCGGCCATGGACGACCTCGACGAGGTGCGCGAGCGGGATGCGGACCTCCGCGTCGCCGTCGCGCACGCGCCGTACCAGCGCATCCTCGACTCCTTCACCCGTCGCGGCGCCGACCTGATCCTCGCCGGCCACACGCACGGCGGGCAGGTGTGCGTGCCCGTCTACGGCGCGCTCGTCACCAACTGCGACATCCCGCGGCGCCAGGTGAAGGGCCTCAGCCGCTGGCCGGCCGGCAGCCGCTCCTCGTGGCTGCACGTCTCCGCAGGGCTCGGCACCTCGATCTACGCGCCCGTGCGCTTCGCGTGCCCGCCCGAGGCGACCCTCCTCACGCTCACCGCGCGCGCCTGACGCCTCGCACGCCCTCCGTGATCGAGGAGCCGGCCGCAGGTCGGCGTCTCGAGATCACGCGACTAGCGCTGGGAGTCGCGTGGCTGGGTACAGAGGCACGCCCGAGTGATTTCGAGACGCCCGCTGCGCGGGCTCCTCAATCACCGGAGAGACGCCCGCTGCGCGGCCTCCTCGATCACCGGAGAGACGGCCGCTAGGCGGGCTCCTCCTGCACCCGAGGGGTGGGGTCACCGGAACCAGGCGAGACACCGGAAACGAAGAAGAGCGGTCCCGCGCTGCGGAACCGCTCTTCTTCGTGTTGTCGGGGTAGCGGGATTCGAACCCACGGCCTCCTCGTCCCGAACGAGGCGCGCTACCAAGCTGCGCCATACCCCGGCGACTTGCGCCTGTACGAGGATACCGGATGTTCGGAGCCCCTCGGAACGCGATCGCGCCCCGGCCCCGTTCCCGAGCCGCCGCTCAGGTGAAGTCGGGGTCCGGCGCGGACGCGTAGCTGAACGCGCCGGCCGCCTGGCGGGCCCGCCCGAGGAGGCCCTCGCTCTCGCGCAGGTAGCACTCGCCGCACAGCGACTCGTAGGTGACGTTCTCGAAGCTGTCGATCGCCACCTGGTCGCCGTCGAACACGTAGCGGTCACCGACGCGGCGCGCGTTGAACACGGCCTTGCGGCCGCAGCGGCAGATCGTCTTCAGCTCCTCGAGGCTGTGCGCGATCTCCAGCAGGCGCCGGCTCCCCGGAAAGGCGACCGTCTGGAAGTCCGTGCGGATGCCGTAGGCGATCACGGGCACGTTCTCGAGGATGGCGATGCGCAGCAGGTCGTCGACCTGCGCGTCGGTGAGGAACTGCGCCTCGTCGACGAGGATGCAGGCCACCTGGGATCCGGTGCGCAGCCGCACCGCGGAGCGCTGCCGGTGGAACAGCTCGATGACGTCGTCGTCCGGCGAGATGGTGAAGTCGACGGGTCGGCGCACGCCGAGGCGGGACACGATGTCACGGTCGCCCTTGAGATCCACCAGCGGCTTCGCCAGCAGGACGCGCTGGCCCCGCTCCTCGTAGTTGTGGGCGGCCTGTAGCAGAGCGGTGCTCTTGCCGCTGTTCATCGGGCCGTAGCGGAAGTAGAGCTTGGCCAAGGGTCCCCGTTCGTCGGCCGCCTACTGCAGATAGCCGTCCTCGGCGGCGCGACGGATCAGGTCGGCCTTCCGGCTGGCTGGGCGGTTAGCTTTAGCGTACTTCTCGCGCACGCGACGGAGGTACGTCTTGGCTGTCTCGTACTGCACATTCATCAGCGAGGCGACCTCGCTCGTCGAGTGACCTGCCACGTACAGCTTCAGCGCCTCCGCCTCGCCGAGGCTCAGCTTCGGGCGGTTCGTGTTGCTCGCGCCGATCGGCAGGGGACGCCAGTCCTTCTGCAGCTCCTCGCCCCGCGCGACACCCATGATGCTGCGCGCCACATCCATGACCTCGCGGAGGGGCTGCGACTTCGACACGAATGCGGCCGCTCCTGCCGCCATGGCCCGGTCGCGGGCCTCGCTGGTGTCGACGCCGCTGAGCACGACCACCTTGGCGCCCGCCGCGCGGCACGTGCGGACACGCGCCTCGATGGAGACGGGCTCCTTCAGCTGGAAGTCGAGGAACACGAGCTGGGTCGGGAAGTTGGCGCTGTGAACGAGCTCGAGCCACGTCTTCGCGCTCAGCACGACCTCGAAGTCGGGGGCGTTGGCGCCGATCCAGCTGGTGAGGCTGTCGAGGAGCACCTCGTGGTCGTCGAGGATCGCGAGGCGCACGGGTGCGCCGCCCTCCAGCAGCGGCTGCGGTGCGGGCTCCCGGGTGAGCTTCGCTCCCCCGATCAGCGTGGGGATGCTGCCCGTCGGGGTGCGATCGATGGAGTCAATTGGCGGCATACGTGAACCTCAGAGTAAGGGCGGGAGGGTCGGACTCGACGGCGACGTCGTCGAATACCGCACGGAGGACGGCGAGATAGGGGGCCAGCGACGCGGTCAGCGCCGCGGCGTCGAGGGCGCTGCGGCAGTCGAGCCGGACGGCGGTGCGGTCTCCGGTCGCCGACAGCTCGACGGCGAGGTCGGCCGCGAGAAGCCGTCCGGACAGGGCCGAGACGAGGGCCCGCACGGCGGAGCGCTGGTCGAAGTCCATGCCTTCGGCGCGGTGCCCGGGGTCGTGCACGGGCGAGGCCCACACGGCGGAGCGGTCGCCGCCGCGCGCGGGGGCGAGGAGGTCGTCGAGCCAGGAGCGCTCCGTCTCGGCGACCATGACGGCGCGGATCGCCTCGGCCACATCGCGGGCCCGGCGGGCGTGGTCGCCGGTCAGCGTGCCGCCGTCCAGCAGCTCCGTGAAGAGCGGCACGACATCCTGGTTGAGGATGGTGACGCGCCCCTGCTGCACGGAGCGGACGATGCCCTCCTCCTGGTTCTCCGCGTGCGCGCGCGACGCCCGCTCGGCGCGGTCCCGCCAGCGCTCGAGGCGCCTGAGGACCGAGTCGGCGAACGACGCTCCCGCGAGCCCGAGGGCGAGCACGGGGACGACCGCGACGGCCACGAAGATGAGGACCGGCAGCTGCGTGACGAAGAAGCGGCTCTCCAGGATGGTGATCGCGGCCACCACCGCGGCGGCGACGCCGGTGAGGGTCCGGGTCTCCGCGGGCGGCCGGTAGGGGCTGAGCGCCAGCAGCAGGATGCCGAGCACGATCGGCCCCCAGTCGTCGCTGACGAGCTGGTTGCGACCCCACGAGGCGAGCGCGGCGAGCAGATTGGCGACGAGGGCGATGCCGACGACCACCGCGGCGCTGCGCCGCCGCAGCGGCGCCCGCTCCGGCTTGCTGAGCACGACGAGCGCGAGGCACGCGAGCACGCTCACCGCCACCGCGAGCACGGCGAGGGCGGGGTCGGCGGTCTGATCCCCGGTGTGCACGAGGGTCAGCACCACGGCGATCGCGGTCGCGGCCACGGCGCCGAGCACGGTCAGCGGCCGGCCCGCCAGCGCGCCCAGCGGATCGAGCAGCTGGACGGTGCCCTCGCGGGCGCTCATCGGGCGTCCTCGCTCTCCGGCACCCCGGGCACCGCTGCGGGGCTGCCGTCGGGCACCTGCACGAGCACGGAGGTGCCGCGACCGGGCGCAGACCAGACCTGCACCCGTCCGCCCACCGTCTCGATGCGCGATCGGACCGAGTGCCGCAGGCCGAAGCGGTCGCGCTGGACCGCGGCCTGGTCGAAGCCCCGGCCGCCGTCGATCACCATGACGGAGAGCGTGCCGCCGCCGGCATACACGACGACCTCGGCGGCGCGGACTCCTGCGTGTTTGTGCACGTTGACGAGCAGCTGCCGGACGGCGAGCCCGAGCGCCTCGTCCACCGGCCGGGCGAGCGTCGCGACGGAGGCGGGGTCGCCGGAGACGGTCACGTCGAGGCCCAGCGCGCGGGCGTCCTCGATCGCCTGCGCCAGCCCGCTCGCAGCCCACTCCCCCGGGTTGGGCAGCTCGCTCGCGGCGGCCGCATCGGACCAGTCCTGGCCGATGATCGTCTCGAGGTCACGCCGCAGCCGGCTCGCGAGGGCGGGCGACAGCGGCCCGCGAGGAGCGGCCGAGATGGCGGCCAGATCGCTCAGCACCGTGTCGTGCAGGAGCGCCGCGGCGCGCGTCTCCGCCGCCTGCCGCAGCTCGGCGATCCGCTCGTCCCGCACCGCACGGTGCAGTGCGGGCTGGAGGCGGCGGGCGCCGCGCCGGGTCATCGCGGTGACGGCGGAGACGACCACGACGAGCAGCGCCGCCAGGGCGGCCGTCACGTCGAGGACGACGGGCTTGCCCGTCTCGATGGCGCCGATCCCGATCGCGACCTCGCCGAGCACGTAGCCGGCGAGGGGCGGCACGACGCCGCCGACGACGCGCGACCCGACGGCGCCCACCATGACGAGCGCCACCTTGAGCATGGTGAACACCCACGCGTTGGAGGCGGTGAGCACAGGCACCTGCAGGAGGCCGATGAGCGCGAAGAGATAGCTGAGCGCGGCTCCGAGCAGCAGGTAGGCGCCCGCGTTCAGGGCGGTCGGACGACGCTCGACCGCGTAGAGCAGCAGCGCCATCCCCGCGAGCGGGATCAGCGAGGGCCAGAGGAGGTCCGTCGGCGCGACCGCCTGCTGCACGAGCGTCGCCACCAGGGCGGCGAACAGGCACACCGCGGCGATGACGTGTGCCGCGCGCGCGATCCCGGCGCTCACCGCACGGGGAGCGAGGTGGCCGGGAAGACCGAGGGACACGGGACCTCTCGAGGTGTCGGTGGGCCGTCCCTGATCGCCGGGCGACGGCGGCGACGGGGGCCGCCGGATCGATTATGGCAGTGACACGACCGTTTTGTACCCCGATCCGGCGATCACCCGGCGCGGCCCGCCCGCAACGGGGTACAGCTCAGAAGAGCGTCGGCACCGGCTCGGGCGCCGCCTGTCGCTGCGCGGCGCTCGAGAGCACCGCCCCGGTAGCGGGGTCGGTGCGACCGGAGCGCAGCCCGTGCTTCGCGAGGAGAGGCGAGATCCGCTGGGCGAGCCAGGCGCGGTACTCCTTCGGCGCGTAGGCGCCACGCGCGTACAGCTGCCGGTAGCGGCCAGAGAGGTCGGGGCGGTACCGGTCGAGCCAGGCCAGGTACCACTCCTTCGTTCCCGGCTTCAGGTAGAGCGCGGTGTGCAGCACCGAGGTCGCGTTCGAGGCCGCGATCATGCCGAGCGCCTTGTCGAGGTGGCTCGTCGTGTCCGTGAGGTAGGGCAGCACCGGCATGAGGAAGACGCTGCAGGGCAGACCGCGCTCGCGCGCCGCGGCGACCGTGGCGAGGCGAGCGGCGGTGGTGGGCGTGCCCGGCTCCACGGACTGCTGCAGCTCGTCGTCGTAGACGGCGATGGACATCGCGAGGTCGACCGGCACGCGCTCGGCGAGCGTGGCCAGCAGGTCGAGGTCCCGCCGCAGGAGGGTGCCCTTGGTGAGGATGGAGATGGGAGTGCCGGAGTCCGCGAGCGCGGTGAGGATCTCCGGCATCAGCCGGTAACGGCCCTCCGCGCGCTGGTAGGGGTCGGTGTTGGTGCCGAGCGCGACCGGCGGACGCTGCCACTTCGGCGACGCCAGCTCCTTCCGCAGCACCTCGGCCACGTTCACCTTCACGATGATCTGGCGGTCGAAGTCCTCGCCCTCGTCGAGGTCGAGGTAGCGGTGGGTGGGCCGCGCGAAGCAGTACGTGCAGGCGTGGCTGCACCCGCGGTAGGGGTTGATGGTCCAGCCGAAGCCGAAGCGCTCGGGCCCGGGCACCTTGTTGAGCGCGCTCTTCGCGAGCACCTCGTGGAAGGTCACGCCCGCGAACTCGGGCGTGCGCACCGAGCGGACGAAGTTGTTCAGCCGAGCGAGTCCGGGCAGGGCGTCGACCTGCTCGACGTCCAGCTCCTGCCCGCTCCACCGCATGCGACCAGTCGAACATACGTTCGACTGGTCGTCAACCTAGGCGACGAGGCGCAGCACCCGCGCGGTCTCCTCGAGGACCTCCTCGGCCCGCTCCGGCGTCTTCGACAGGAGGGTGCCGTACGTGGGGACCAGCTCCTTGAGGTGCGGCTCCCACGATCCGATGGAGCCCGGGAAGCAGCGCTTGAGCACGTCGAACATGATCGGCGCGGCCGTCGAGGCACCCGGCGAGGCGCCGAGGAGGCCGGCGATGCTCCCATCCGCCGACGCGATCACCTCGGTGCCGAACTGCAGGACGCCGCCCTTGCGCTTGTCCGGCTTGATCACCTGCGCGCGCTGCCCGGCGACGATCAGGCGCCAGTCCGAGCGCTTCGCGAGCGGGTAGAACTCGCGGAGGCTGCCGAACTTCTTCTTCCGGCTCGCCAGCACCTCGCCGACGAGGTAGCGCACGAGGCCGATGTTGTCCTTCGCGACCGCGAGCAGCGGGATGATGTTGTGCGGCTTGACCGAGCCGAAGAGGTCGAGCAGCGAGCCCTTCTTGAGGAACTTGGGGCTGAAGCCGGCGTAGGGCCCGAACATGAGCGACGCGGAGCCGTCGACGATGCGGGTGTCGAGGTGGGGCACCGACATCGGCGGAGCGCCGACCGACGCCTTGCCGTAGACCTTCGCCTGGTGGCGGGCCACGACCTCCGGGTTGTCGGTGCGCAGGAACTGGCCGCTGATCGGGAAGACGCCGTAGCCGCGCGCCTCCGGGATGCCGGACTTCTGCAGCATCTTGAGCGCCCAGCCGCCGGCGCCGACGAAGACGAAGCGGGCGCGGACCTCGGCCGTGCCGCCCTTCTGCTTGACGCGGACCCGCCACAGGCCGTCCGCATCCTTCTTCAGGCCCTTGACCTCGGCGTTGAGGTGGAGCTGCGCGCCGCCCTCGACCATGCGGTCGAAGAGCGCACGTGTCAGCGCACCGAAGTCGACGTCCGTGCCCGCCTCGATGCGGGTGGCGGCGACCGGCTCGTCCTTGCGCCGGCCCTCGATGAGCAGCGGCGCCCACTCGTGCAGCACGCGCGGGTCGTCGGAGAACTCGAGCCCGGCGAACAGGGGCTCATCCTTGAGCGCGTCGAAGCGCTGGCGGAGGAAGCGCACGTTCTCCGCGCCGCGCACGAAGGTCATGTGCGGCACCGAGTTGACGAACGCGGTGGCCTCGGGAAGGCGCGACGACTCGACGAGTGAGGACCAGAACTGGCGCGACACCTGAAACTGCTCGTTCACCTTGATCGCGCTGCGGATGTCGAGCCGGCCGTCGGGCCGCTCGGGGGTGTAGTTGAGTTCGCAGAAGGCGGCGTGCCCGGTCCCGGCGTTGTTCCAGGGGTTGCTGCTCTCCTCAGCGACCGCGCCGAGGCGCTCGTAAGCCGCGATCGACCAGGTCGGTTCGAGCTGCTGGAGGAGGGTGCCGAGAGTCGCGCTCATGATCCCCCCGCCGATGAGCACGACGTCGACGGGTTCAGCCGATGCCATGCTCCGATTCTACGTGGGCGGAGCATGCCTCCCGCGTCATGAGACCCCCGCCGCGATCAGGCCGATTCCCGCCGCGAGAAGGCCGACGGTGAGGCTCGCCGCCCCGATCCACAGCAGCGCCAGAAGGCGGCTGGGCTTCTGCGGGTCGCGCCCCAGCACGGAGAGGAAGAAGCCCGCCGGCATGAGGATCGCGGCGAGCGGCACGCCATTGCGGGCGACGAGATCCCAGCCGAGGGGAAGATCGGCAGAGTCGAGGACGCCGAGGATGGCGATGCTGAGCACGAGCAGCACTCCCGCGTGCGCGTGCCCCGCGCGGTAGAAGCTGAGCTGCAGCCGATTCGCCGGCGCCTTCCCGCGCAGGACGCGTGTGAGGAACCAGCCGCCGGATTCGACGGTGACGAGCGCCAGCAGCAGGACGCCGATGAGGACCTGGGTCCCGGGTTGGATAGTCATGGTATCCGATCTTGGATACCGCTACTATCCGTGTCAAGGCCGTTCAGGGGGAGGCAGCGTGAGGGTCTCGGAACTGGTTCGGCGCACGGGGACACCGCTCGCGACAGTGAAGTTCTACCTCCGGGAGGGGCTCCTCCCCGCGGGCCGGGCGACGGGCGCGACTCAGGCGGAGTACACGGAGGAGCACGTCCGGCGCATCGCCGTGATCCGGGCGCTCAGCGACGTGGCGGGGCTTCCGCTCGCCAAGATCAGGGCGATCCTCGCGGTCGTCGACGCTCCCGGCGACGACCTCTTCGCCGCCCTCGGCGCCGCCGTCGGGGCGCTGCCGCCCTACCCGTCGCCGGAGGACCCCGCCCTCCCCCGCGCACGGGCCGCGGTCGAGCGACTCGGGCTGCACTGGGATCCCGACTACCCCGCCACCGGCCAGCTCGAGCGCGCTCTCGCCGCCGCCGAGGCGGCGGGGCTGCCGATCAGCGACGAGCGACTCGAGGTGTACGGACGCGTGCTCGGCGAGCTGGCGGAGTACGACATCGCCGGCCTGCCGCCCTCCGGCGGACCTGCGGTCGAGTACGCGGTGCTCGGCACGGCGCTCTACGAGCCGGTCCTGCTCGCCCTCCGCCGCCTCGCCCACGAGGACCGCGCCCGCCGCCGCCTGCGGCCCCCCGGCGCGTGAGGAGTTGCCCTCCCGGTGATTGAGGAGCCGCCGCAGGCGGCGTCTCGAGATCACCCGACCTGCCCCCGGGAAGCCGCGCGCGGCTGGGTCCAGAGACCGGCTCGCGTGGTTTCAACACGCGGGTTCGCCGCTCCTCAACCACCGGGATGGCTGGGTCCAGAGACCGGCTCGCGTGGTTTCGAGACGCGGCTTCGCCGCTCCTCAACCACCGGGGTGCGGGGCTGCGCCGCTCCTCGGTCGCGGTGACGGACGTCAGGCGACGGGGAGGCGCTCCGCGACCAGCTCCGCGAGCTGCACCGCGTTCAGCGCAGCGCCCTTGCGGAGGTTGTCGTTGCTGATGAACAGCGCGAGGCCGCGGCCCTCCGGGGCGCCCTCGTCCTGACGGATGCGGCCGACGTAGCTCGGGTCCGTGCCGGCCGCCTGCAGCGGGGTCGGGATGTCGGAGAGCGCGACGCCCGGCGCGCCGTCGAGCAGCTCGCGGGCGCGCTCCGGCGAGATGGGGCGTGCGAACTCCGCGTTGATGGAGAGCGAGTGCCCGGTGAACACCGGGACGCGGACGCAGGTGCCGCTGACGAGCAGGTCCGGCAGCTCGAGGATCTTCCGGCTCTCGTTGCGGAGCTTCTTCTCCTCGTCGGTCTCGCCGAGTCCGTCGTCGACGAGGTTGCCGGCGAACGGGATGACGTCGAACGCGATGGTGCGCGGGAACTTGTCGGCCTCGGGGAAGTCGACGGCCGAGCCGTCGTGCACGAGGCGGGCCGGGTCGTCCGCGACCGCGGCGCTGGCCTGCTCGACGAGCTCGGCGACACCGGCGAGGCCGGCACCGGAGACCGCCTGGTAGGTGCTGACGACGAGGCGGGTCAGGCCGGCCTCCTGGTCGAGCACCTTGAGGACCGGCATCGCGGCCATCGTGGTGCAGTTCGGGTTCGCGATGATGCGCTTGACGGCCTCGTCGAGGGCGTGCGGGTTCACCTCGCTGACGACGAGCGGCACCTCGGGGTCCATGCGCCAGGCCGACGAGTTGTCGATGACGGTGACGCCGGCCGCGGCGAAGCGGGGAGCCTGAGCCTTCGACGTCGAGCCGCCCGCGGAGAAGATGGCGATGTCGAGGCCGGAGGGATCGGCGGTGGCCGCATCCTCGACGACGATCTCCTCGCCCTTCCACGGCAGCGTGGTGCCCGCCGACCGCGCTGAGGCGAAGTAGCGGATCTGCTCGACCGGGAACTCGCGCTCCTCGAGCAGCCGCCGCACGACGGCGCCGACCTGTCCGGTCGCGCCGACCACTCCGACGCGCACTCCCCTGCCCTCAGCCATGGTTCCGTTCCTCCTGGTCAGCGTCCGGTGCCGGCGTAGACGACGGCCTCGGCCTCGCCGTCCAGGCCGAAGGCGGAGTGCACGGCGCGCACCGCGTCGTTCAGCATGTCCGCCCGAGTGACGACCGAGATGCGGATCTCGCTCGTCGAGATCATCTCGATGTTGATGCCCGCCTCGAAGAGGGCGGTGAAGAGCTGGGCGGAGACGCCCACGTTGGTGCGCATGCCGGCGCCGACGAGCGACAGCTTGCCGATCTGGTCGTCGTGCTGCAGCGTCGAGAAGCCGACCTGGTCGCGCTCCACGGTCAGTGCGGTGAGCACGGCCTGCGCGTCCGACTTCGGCAGCGTGAACGAGATGTCGGTGAGGCCGGTGGCCGCGGCCGACACGTTCTGCACGATCATGTCGATGTTGGCGCCGGACTTGGCGACGATGTTGAAGATCTGCGCGGCCTTGCCCGGGATGTCGGGCACCCCCACGACGGTGATCTTCGCCTCGGTGAGGTCGTGGGCGACACCGGCGATGATCGGCTCTTCCACAGGAACTCCGTTCTCGTCCCGCCCCGGCTCGGTGGGGTTGTAGACGATGGTGCCCTCGTTGTTGTTGAACGAGGAGCGTACGTGCAACGTAACGCCGTGCCGTCTGGCGTATTCCACGGCGCGGATGTAGAGGACCTTGGCGCCGGACGCGGCGAGCTCGAGCATCTCCTCGCTCGTCACCCGGTCCAGCTTGCGGGCGCGGTGCACCACGCGGGGGTCGGCGGTGAAGACGCCGTCGACGTCGGTGTAGATCTCGCAGATGTCCGCGTCGAGCGCCGCCGCGAGCGCGACCGCCGTCGTGTCCGATCCGCCGCGGCCGAGGGTGGTGATGTCGCCGGTGCCGCGGTTGAACCCCTGAAAGCCGGCGACGATCGCGATGGCGCCCTCGTCGAGTGCCTCGCGGACGCGGACCGGGGTGACGTCGACGATGCGCGCGGCGCCGTGCTGGGCGTCCGTGATCATGCCGGCCTGGCTGCCGGTGAAGGAGCGGGCGTCGTGGCCGAGGTTCTCGATCGCCATCGCGAGGAGCGCCATGGAGATGCGCTCGCCCGCCGTGAGGAGCATGTCGAGCTCGCGCGGCTCCGGGATCGGGGCGACCTGGTGCGCGAGGTCGAGGAGGTCGTCCGTGGTGTCGCCCATCGCGGAGACGGCGACCACCACGTCGTTGCCGGCACGGCGGGTGGCGACGATGCGCTTCGCGACCCGCTTGATGCTCTCGGCGTCGGACACGGACGATCCGCCGTACTTCTGCACGATCAAGCTCACACGCGACTCCCGGGATCCGGTCGCGCACCCCGGGCGACCGCGACGATTCTACTGGGACGGCCGATAACGGAAAGCTGAGTGTGACTCAGTGCGCGTTGCCGCGGTCCTCCCGTCCCTCAACAGGCAGAGATCCCGCCAACAGGTGGAATCGGCGGGTTTCCGCCTGTCGGCGGGAGGAATGCCTGTTGAGGGACGGTGACCGTCTCTGGCGGATGCTGTCGCGTCGCGCGGATCGGTCAGTGCTCGACGAGGCGGCGGCCCTCGAAGGCGCGGCCGAGGGTGACCTCGTCGGCGTACTCGAGGTCGCCGCCGACGGGAAGGCCGGAAGCGAGGCGACTGACGCGCACCTCGAGGGTGCGGAGCAGGCGGGAGAGGTACGTGGCGGTCGCCTCCCCCTCCAGGTTCGGGTCGGTCGCGATGATGACCTCCTCGACGACCCCGTCGCTGAGCCGCTGCAGCAGCTCGCGGATGCGCAGGTCCTCCGGTCCGACGCCGTCGATGGGGCTGATCGCGCCGCCGAGCACGTGGTAGAGGCCGCGGAACTCGCGGGTGCGCTCGATGGCCACGACGTCCTTCGCCTCCTCGACCACGCAGATGAGGGTGCGGTTGCGCCGGGCGTCGCGGCAGATGTTGCAGCGCTCCTGATCGGCGACGTTGCCGCACTCGACGCAGAAGCGCACCTTCTCGCGCACCTCGAGCAGGATCTCGCCGAGCCGCTGCACGTCGAAGCTCTGCGTCTGGACGATGTGGAACGCGATCCGCTGGGCGGACTTCGGCCCGATGCCGGGGAGCCGGCCGAGCTCGTCGATCAGCTCCTGGACGATGCCTTCGTACATGCGCTACTCCCGATTCCGGGGCGGCAGCGACGTCTCCTCGAGGAAGCTCGCGCCGAGGATCTCGCGCACGACGGCCTCGCCGTAGCGCTGAGGCTCGTCGCGCACGGGCGACGAGGCGCCGCGCGATGCGACGGGCGCTCCGCCCACGGACGCTGCGGGGCCGGCCGCCGGGGCGTCGCCGGCGTCGACCCGGGCGAGGAACTTCACGCGCACGCCGAGCACGTCGAGGATCGCCCGGCGCAGGATCTCGCTGACACCCTGGCCGGGCGTCTGCTGCTGCTGGCGGAACCCGGCCACGTCGTTCTCGCTGACGAAGCCGAGGGTCAGGATGTCCTCACGCAGGCCGAGCGGCTGCGCGGTGTAGACGACGGTCCACGCGGCGAGCTTGATGCGCTTGACCGCCTCGAGGATCTCCGGCCAGGCGTCGCGGACGCGCTGCAGGTCGAGGGCGATCGCGGCCGGATCCGCGGCAGGCCGCTCCGGCTCCGGCGCGGGCGCCGGGCGGGAGGCGGCGGGAGGCTCGACCGGCGCGGCCGGGGCAGCGGGCGCGGGCTGGGCGGGCCCGGCGGCTGCGCCTGACCCGGGCACCCGGACCTCCCAACCCGGCTCGCTGACCGGGGACGGGCGCGACGCCGGCTCCGGGCGTGCGGTCGGCGCCGGCTCCGGCCGGGTGTCGGGGCGGCGCTCCGGCACAGCTGCGGCACGCGCCGCGGGAGCAGCGGCGGGCGGAGCCGAGACGGGGGCCGGCGCCGGCGCGGCTGCCGCGGGCGCCGACGTCGCAGCGGGGGCAGACGGGGCCGCGGAGGCGCTGTCGGGCACCCCTACCCGGCGCTCGAGGCGCTCGACGCGGGCGAGGGCCCCGCGCTCGGTGCCATCGCTTGCAGTGACGAGCACGCGGGCGATCATCAGCTCGAGGTGGAGGCGGGGCGAGGTCGCGCCGGTCATCTCGGTGAGGGCGTCGTTGACGACGTCCGCGGCGCGGGACAGCTGCGCGACGCCGTAGTGCGCCGCCTGAACCCGATAGGACTCGAGCTGCTCGGTCGGCACGCCGCGGAGCACGGCGCCCGCGTTCTCGCCGGTCGCCGCGACGACGATGAGGTCGCGGAGGCGCTCCAGGAGGTCCTCGACGAACCGGCGCGGATCCTGCCCGGTCTGGATGACCCGGTCGACGGCTGCGAACGCGTCGGCGCCGTTGCGGGTGCCGAGCGCGACGATGACGTCGTCGAGGAGCGCACCGTGGGTGTAGCCGAGCAGCGCGACCGCGCGCTCGTAGTCGACCGTGTCGCCCTCTGAGCCGGCGATGAGCTGGTCGAGCAGCGACAGGGTGTCCCGCACCGACCCGCCACCCGCGCGCACGACGAGCGGGAGCACGCCGGCCGCGACGCTCACCTTCTCCTGGTCGCAGAGCTGCTGGAGGTACTCGAGCATCTGCGCGGGCGGCACGAGCCGGAAGGGGTAGTGGTGCGTGCGGGAGCGGATCGTCCCGATCACCTTCTCCGGCTCGGTGGTCGCGAAGATGAACATGACGTGCTCGGGCGGCTCCTCGACGATCTTGAGGAGCGCATTGAAGCCCTGCGGCGTCACCATGTGCGCCTCGTCGAGGATGAAGATCTTGTAGCGGTCGCGGGCGGGCGCGAAGATGGCCCGCTCGCGCAGGTCGCGGGCGTCATCGACGCCGTTGTGGCTGGCGGCGTCGATCTCGACGACGTCGAGCGATCCGCCGCCGTTGCGGCCCAGCTCGACGCAGCTGGGGCAGGTGCCGCAGGGGGTGTCGGTGGGGCCCTCGGCGCAGTTGAGGCAGCGGGCGAGGATTCGGGCCGACGTGGTCTTGCCGCAGCCGCGGGGGCCGCTGAACAGGTAGGCGTGATTGACCCGATCGGTGCGCAGGGCGGTGCGGAGCGGGTCGGTGACCTGCGCCTGACCGATCAGCTCCGCGAACGTCTCGGGGCGGTAGCGACGGTAGAGGGCGGTGACCACCGAACAAGGGTAACCGCCGGGGGTGACACCGCAGCCCGGGCGCGGCGGCCCGTGGGAAGGGGCCGGATCGACCGGCACGGGGAGGGCGCGGGCGTGATGGAGCACTGGTTCAGCAGTGCGCCCGCGGTCCGGCGCGCGGAAGTTCAGCAGGCGCCGACGCGCTCTGTGGCGCGGCTCGGCAGGCGTCGACGCGGTCTGCGGCACGGCTCAGCAGGCGCCCACGCGACTCAGCAGGCAGAACAGGCCCGGATTCGCCTGCTGAACGCCTCCAGCGCCTGCTGAAGGGCGGGAGCGTTCCTGCTGAGTCGGCCGTTCTCCGGAAGCCGACGGCGCCTCCCGTCGGGAGCCGAGCCCGCCCCGACAGGCCCCGAAAACAGGAAGGACCCCCCGCGCACCCGCCAGAGCCCGGTTACCCTTGCTGCGTTTCCGCCCTGGGGGAGTTGGCCTGGATGGCGCCACGCGGGGAGCCGGGGTCCAGCATACCGGTAGGATGGTGAACGACCGGAGGATTCGCCTAGTGGCCTATGGCGCACGCTTGGAAAGCGTGTTGGGTGAAAGCCCTCGGGGGTTCGAATCCCCCATCCTCCGCCATGTAGAAGAGGCGCCGCCCCGCTGGGGTGGCGCCTCTTCTTGTTGACGCGGGACAGTGGGGACGAGGAGCCTCTCGCAGGGCGGGCCTCCGGCGCAGGCTCGCGCCAGCGATCGCATCCCCATCCCGAGCGAGCGGCGCAAGCGGCGGAGCGGTGACTGCCGAGGACCCGGCCACGGCTCCACCACCGAGGCGCTTGACCTCTGCAGCAGCGGCGCCACCCTCACTACCCTTACCGCCATGTCGCCCGACGACGCTCCTTTCCTGACGGAGGTGACGGACGCCCTCGCGTCCCTCCCCTCGGTCGAAGCGGTGGCGCTCGGGGGCTCCCGCGCCCGCGGCACCCATCGTCCGGACAGCGACTGGGATGTGGGGATCTACTACCGGGGCGCATTCGACCCCGAGCACCTGCGCCGGCTGGGGTGGCCCGGGACGGTGTCCGATCTCGGCGGCTGGGGCGGCGGGGTCTTCAACGGCGGCGCCTGGCTCATGGTCGGAGAGCGGCGGGTCGACGTGCACTACCGCGACCTCGACGTCGTCGAGGCGGAGCTCGCGAGGGCGGAGCGGGGCGAGTTCGGGATCGAGCCCCTGATGTTCCACCTCGCCGGCATCCCGACCTACCTGGTCGTGGGTGAGCTGGCGGGCAACCGTGTACTGCACGGCTCGCTGCCCTCGCCCGGCTATCCCGAGGCGCTGCGCCGATCCGCCCCGGCCGTCTGGGCGGACCGCGCCGCCCTGCACCTCTCCTACGCGGAGAGCGGAGCCGCACGACACGGGCGGCTGACCCAGTGCGCGGGCCTGATGGCGGTGGCCGCGGTCGAGTACGCGCACGCCGTCCTGGCCGCGCGGGGCGAGTGGACCACCAACGAGAAGGACCTCCTCGACCGGGCGGGCCTGCGCGCCGCGGACGGGATCCTGGCGTCCCTGCACAGCGAGCCCTCGAGCCTTCTCGCCGCCGTCGCCGAGATGCGCGAGTTGGGGCGGACCGCACTGTCACAAGCCTGAGGAAGGGGCACCCGCACTGCCTCTCGAGCAGACGCGCCAGCGCGCCCCCGCACCCCTACGGGGGCTTCCGTCTCCTTCCAGCGCTCGCCTAGCCTCGTGAGCCGGAGGCGGTATGGGAAGTCGGGCGACGCGCAGCGCACTCGTCGTGCGCCCCTTCTGGCGGCGCTTCGCGACGACGATGAGCATCACCGTCGGCCTCGCGGTCGTCCCGCCCTTCGCGGCGCTCTACTGGCTCACCGTGCCGACGGGGACCTGGCCGACGGTCGCCGCCATCCACGCGGTCACCCTGCTCGCGATCGCGGCGGCCGCCATCCGCGTCCGCCACGTGGTCATCAAGGTCGACGAGCGCGGCATCCGCGAGCGCGGCTACTTCGGCCGACTGGCGGTCACGCCGCCGGAGGAGATCGACTCGATCCTGATCCTCACCGTGCTGGGCTCCAGCTCGGGCGACCCGAGCACGCAGCTGTTCGTCCTCGACCGCGCCGGCCGCACCCGGGTGCGGATGCGCGGCCAATACTGGTCGGAGGAGTCGCTGCGCGCGGTGGAGCACGCTCTCGACGTGCCCGTCCAGCGGATGCCGACGCCGCTCACGCGGCGCGAGCTGCGGGTGCTGCACGGGCGCAACCTGTTCTGGCACGAGCGCTACCCGGGACTCGCGTTCACGGCGATCGCGCTGCTCGCCGCAGGGGTGGCGGTCCCGGTGTTCGTCGTGATCGAGTCGCTGCTCTAGCGCTCCTCGAGCCCCCAGGGCTGGCCGTAGCCGCCGTCGGCCTCGCTCCGCGACATCAGGTCGAGGAACGGCGCGGCGTCGAACGACTCCGGCCCGCGCACCCCGCTTCCCTCCCAGACGCCACCCGCGAGCAGCTCGAGCGCGACGACCGGGTTGAGCGCCGTCTGCCAGACGACGCACTGGCTGTCGTACTCCCGCATCGTCTCCTCGTTGTCGGCGACGTGGTACAGGTACACCTCGCGGGGTTCGCCGTCCGGGCCCGTGCCCGTCACCCAGACGCCCGCGCAGGTCTTGCCGGTCATCCGGGGCCCGAGTGTCGCGGGGTCAGGCAGGGCCGCCGCGACGACGTCGCGCGGGGCGACCTCGACCGGCCCCGCGGCGGAGCGCACGCGGATCGGCGTCGTGGAGTCGAGGGACAGGCGGTGCAGGGTCTTCAGGACGGAGATGAACTCCTCCCCCAGGCCGTACTTGAAGGTCACCCGCTTCGCGGAGAGCCAGCGCGGCATGAGGAGCACCTCCTCGTGCTCGACGTTGACGCACTCCACCTCGCCGATGCCCTCGGGGAATCGGAACACCTCCGGCTCGCTGAACGGCGCGGTGGTGTACCAGCCGCGATCCGCCTCCCACACGACGGGCGGGTTCAGGCACTCCTCGATGGTCGTCCAGATGCTGAACGACGGAGCGAAGAGCTCGTTGCCGTCGTCGTCGCGGACCACCAGGTTGGCGCCGTCCCGCGTCCCGAGCTCGTCGATGCGGGAGAACAGGTGGTCCTGCGCGTAGCGCGCGAAGACGTCGCTGAGCCCCGGCTCGACGCCCATGCCGACGAGCGCGAGCCGCCCGGCGGCCTCCCAGTCCGCGGCCGCGTCGAACTGGGCGTCGCCGAGCTTAACTCCCGGCAGCTCGTGCGGCCGCTCCGGGTGCGGCTCGGACAGGCTCATCGCCATGTCGAGGTAGTCGGCCCCGGCCTGGAGGGCGCCGGCGAAGACGGCGGGCACGAACCTCGGCTCCACCGCGTTCATCACGTGCGTCGCGCGGTGCTTCCGCGCCACGGCGGCGACCGAGGCGGGGTCGGATGCGTCGATGCGGTCCGCCGAGAACCGCGCCGCCACGTCGGCGCCGTGCCGGCGCTCGATCCAGGCGACCGTCTCCTGCGCGCGGCCGAGGTCGTAGTCGGTCACGACCATCGAGTCGAAGAAGGACCGCCGGGCGGCGATCTTGGCGATGGCGTTGCCGACGCCGCCGGCGCCGACCAGGAGGATCCTCATGCCCGAACGCTATCGGGAGCGGCGGCAGGAACGGAAGCGCGGACCGCTGGAACCGACATTAATTCGGCCCGTCAGCCACGGATTCCGCGTCGGAAGGTCAGCAGCACCATCGTTTCCCTCCGTCCAGCGTCGACCGGGGGCCACCGGGTATCTCCGGCCGCTCCCCTAGGATTCTGGAATCGATTCCGAGGAGGACGACGGTGACTCTGCGTGTGGGGATCCTCGGTGCGGCGGGCATCGCGCCGAAGGCTCTGATCGACCCCGTCCGGCGACGGCAGGGCGACGTGGTCGTCACCGCTGTCGCCTCCCGCCGGCCCGACTCGGCGGCGGCCTACGCCGAGGAGCACGGCATCCCCCGCAGCCACGGCGGCTACGCGGCCCTGCTGGCGGATCCCGAGGTCGACCTCGTCTACAACGCCCTGCCTCCGTCGGCGCACGCTGAGTGGTCGATCGCCGCGCTGGAAGCGGGCAAGGACGTGCTCTGCGAGAAGCCGTTCGCGATGGATGCCGCCCAGGCCCGCGCGATGACGGACGCCGCCGAGCGGACGGGGCGCCGGCTCGTCGAGGCGTTCCATCACCGCTACCACCCGCTCTGGGACCACGCGGCGGCGTACCGGGACTCCGGCCGGATCGGCGAGGTGCGGCACCTCGTCGCGCGCTTCGACGCGTCGATCCCGTTCTGGGCCGAGTCGCTGCGGCACGCGCCCGAGCTGGGCGGCGGCGCGCTCATGGACCTCGGCTGCTACGCCCTGCACTGGGCGCGGACGTTCGCCGGGGAGGAGCCGACCGTGGAGGCGGCCCAGGCGGAGCTCAACGAGCTCGGCGCCGACCAGTCCATCCGAGCGCGCCTCACGTTCCCGTCGGGACTGACCGCGGTCGTCGAGGCGAGCATGGACGGGCCGTTCCGCCAGGAGCTGCTGCTCGAGGGCACGCAGGGCACCGTCGCGGTCGACGGTCTCGTGTTCCCCGCCCGCGGGCACAGCGTCCGCGAGGAGGTCGACGGCGTCGCCCGCTACAGCACGGTGGCCGGGCGGGAGACCTACGACCACCAGCTCGACGCCCTGGTCCGTGCCCTGGCTTCGGGCGAGCGGCTGCCCACCGAGGGCGCCGACTCGGTCGCCAACATGGCCGCGATCGATGCGATCTACGCCGCCGCCGGGGTCGTGCGCCCCGTCGCCTGAGCACGCGCCGCGACCGGCCATGACAGCCCTGTCCTCCGCGGCACCTCGCGGGCAGGCGCGGCGGGCCCAGCCGCTCGGCACGACTGCTACCGTCATGCCGTGAGCGTGCGCATCGAGCGGGTGGAGCTGCCGGGCATCGGCACGCGCCACGACGTGCTGACCGACAGCGGCCGCCGCGTGGGTGTCGTCTCGTACCGGACCGGCGAGCGGGATCTCGCGCTGTTCGACATCGACGACCCGGACGCGGCGAGCGACACGGTCACCCTCACCGACGACGAGGCGGACGCGCTCGCGAACGTGCTCGGCGCATCCGTGATGATCGGCCAGCTGACCGGCATCCGGGAGGCGGCGGGGCTCTACACCGAGCAGCTCGTCCTCCCCGCCACGTCGCCGTTCGCCGGCGGCGTCCTCGGCGACACCAAGGCGCGGACCCGCACGCGGACCTCGATCGTCGCGATCATCCGCAAGGCGGAGGTGATCCCGTCCCCGACCCCGCAGACCGATCTGCAGGCGGGCGACACGGTCATCGCGGTGGGCACCCGACCGGGCCTCGACTCGCTCGCGAAGCTGCTCACGCACGGCGCCGGCTAGCGCCATGAGCCAGTCCACCCTTCTGCTTGTCGAGGTGGGCGTTCTCCTGCTCGCACTCGGGCTCCTCTCGCGCCTCGCCAACCGGTTCGGCATCTCGGCCATCCCGCTGTTCCTCGTCGCGGGACTCGCGTTCGGGCACGGCGGGGCGCTGCCGCTCTCGGCGAGCGAGGAGTTCTTCCACACCGGCAGCGAGATCGGCGTGATCCTGCTCCTGCTGCTTCTCGGGCTCGAGTACACCGCGGGCGAGCTCGTGCAGAGCCTCAGCCGCTCCCGGATGGCGGGACTCCTCGACGCCTGCCTCAACGCGCTGCCCGGCGCCGCCTTCGCGCTCCTGCTCGGCTGGGGGCCGGTCGCCGCCGTCGCGCTCGCCGGCGTCACCTGGGTCTCCTCCTCCGGCGTGATCGCCGGCATGCTGCGCGATCTCGGGCGGCTCGGAAACCGGGAGACGCCGACGATCCTGTCGGTGCTCGTCATCGAGGACCTCGCGATGGCCTTCTACCTGCCGGTCCTCGCCGCGGTGGTGGTGGGAGCGGGCCTGGTGCAGGGCCTCACGACCCTCGTCATCGCCGCGGCGGCCGTCGTCGCGATCCTGTACCTCGCGCTGCGCCACGGCCGCGTCGTGTCGAGCCTCTTCTCGGCGTCCCATCCGGAGTCGCTGCTGCTCGGCGTACTCGGGCTGACCATCCTGGTCGCCGGCCTCGCCCAGCAGGTCAACGTGTCGGCGGCGGTCGGCGCATTCCTCGTCGGCATCGCCCTCTCCGGGCAGGTCGCGCACGCCGCAGAGGAGCTGCTGACTCCGCTGCGGGACCTGTTCGCCGCGATCTTCTTCGTGTTCTTCGGCCTCGCGACCGACCCCGCCGACATCCTGCCGGTGCTGGTTCCCGCAGCGGTCCTCGCCGTCGCGAGCATCGCGACCAAGGTGCTGACCGGCTACCTCGCGGCGAAGAGGGCCGGCATGGGCATCCCCGGCCGCTGGCGCACCGGCTTGGCGCTCACGCCCCGCGGCGAGTTCTCCATCGTCATCGCCGGGCTCGCCGTCGGCGCCGGCGTCGAGCCGCAGCTCGCGCCCCTCGCCACCGCGTACGTCCTCATCACCGTGGTCGCCGGTCCGCTGCTCTCGCGCATCCCCGACTCGCAGTGGTTCCGCGCGGCCGTCCGGCGCCGGGGAGACGCGCTCCGCGCCGCCGCCCGCTAGTCGCTGAGGGCCGGGACGGTCCGCGGACGGACGATCAGCCACAGGCTGAGGATCGCGACCGCTGCGGTGACCGCCATGACGGCGCCCATGGGGATGGCGGTGCCGATGCCGAGCAGGCCGACGATCGGCGACAGGATGCCCGCGATGCCGAAGTTGCAGGCGCCCAGCAGGGACGCCGCGGTGCCCGCCTCGTTGCCGTGGTGCGCGAGCGCCACCACCTGCACGCAGGGGAAGCCGAACCCGCAGGCCATGATGAAGAAGAACAGCGGCACGACGACGCCCGGCAGCCCCCAGCCGAGGACGACGCCGAGCACGATGAGCCCGGCGGTGATCAGCTGCACCGCCGTGGTGCCCGCGAGGATGAACGCAGGGCCGACCACCTTGGTGAGCCGGGCGGCGGCCTGGTTGCCCACGAAGATGCCGACCGAGTTCACGGCGAACAGCAGGCCGAACTGCTGCGCGTTCATCCCGTAGACCTCCTGGAAGAGGAAGGACGACGAGGAGAGGTAGGCGAACAGGCCGGAGAACTGCATCGCGCCGAGGATCGCGACCCCGACGAAGATCCGGTCGGAGAAGAGGGCCCGGTAGCGCTGGCGGACCGTGCTGTGGCCCGCCGTGTGCGTCTGCTCCTCGGGCCGCGTCTCGCGCAGCAGGAGGCCGGCGAGCACGAGCATCACGAGCCCGTAGGCGCCGAGGAACACGAAGATGCCGCGCCAGTCCATCGTGCGCAGCAGCTGGCTCCCGACGACCGGGGCCAGGATGGGCGCCAGCGACGTGACGAGGGCGAGCCGGGACAGCATCCGCACGAGCGGGCGCCCGCCGAAGAGGTCGCGCACCATGGCCATCGCGACGACGCCGCCGCCGGCCGCGCCCGCACCCTGCAGGACGCGGAACACGAGGAGCATCGGCACGTTGTCGGCGAGGGAGGCGCCGACGGAGGCGAGCACGTGCACCGTCGTGGCGACGAGCAGCGGCACGCGGCGGCCGACCCGGTCACTCCAGGGGCCGACGAGGAGCTGGCCGAGGCCGAACCCGATCGTCGTCCCGGTGAGGGTCAGCTGGATGGCGGCGTCGGAGACGCCGAAGTCGTCGGTGAGCGCTGGGAACGCCGGCAGGTACATGTCGATCGTGAACGGGCCGAGGCCGACGAGGGCCCCGAGCACGACGATGAAGAGGGCCAGCTGGGCCCGGGAGAGGGCATGGCCCGGATAAGGAGTGGCGGCGGCGGTCACGCGAGCGTCTCGATCTCAGGATGGAACGGCGCGGTGGCGTCGCTGGCACCGGGGAATCGGTTTCTCAGTGTATCGATGGAAGCCGATTAGTTAGAGGTGCTTTCCTTTTTTCCCGCGCCCCAGTATGGGGCCGGCAGGGACGCGGGAAACGACTGCAGAGAGACGACGTCCGGCAACCGGGTCCAATTGCCGGACGTCGTTCCGTTGCCGCTTACTCACCCGCCTCCGGCAGGCGGCGGGTCCGGGCCAGCTCGGAGTACCAGAGCGCGCTGTCCTTCGGCGTGCGCTTCAGGGTGTCGTAGTCGACGTGCACGATGCCGAAGCGCTTCGAGTAGCCGTACGCCCACTCGAAGTTGTCGAGCAGCGACCACACCTGGTAGCCGCGGAGGTCGACGCCCTGCTCGAGCGCCCGGTGCGCAGCGGTGAAGTGGCGCCGCAGGTAGTCGACGCGCTCGGCGTCGTGCACCCGGCCGTCCTCGATGACGTCCTCGAAGGCGGCGCCGTTCTCGGTGATCATCAGCGGCTGCTCGGGGAACTGGTCGCGCAGGGAGAGCAGCAGCTCCTCCATCCCATCGGGCGCGATGTTCCAGCCCATGGCCGTGTACGGGCCGGGCTGCGGCAGGAACTGGACCCGGTCCGCGCCCGGGTAGGGCGACGCGGTCGACTCCCCGTGATTGTCGGCCATCTGCTTCTCGCCGCTGCCGTCCCACAGCGCGACTCGGGCGGTGTTGTAGTAGTTGACGCCGAGCACGTCGAGCTTCTGGGAGATGTCCTCCAGGTCGCCGTCCTGGACGAACGACCAGTCGGTCACCGGCGCGGTGTCGGCGAGCAGGTCCTCCGGGTACGCGCCGCGCAGCATGGGACCGGTGAAGACGCGGTTCGCGACCGCGTCGATCTGGCGGACCGCCTCCTCCTCGCCGCGCGCGACCGTGAAGTTGAGCGTCACCGAGTAGTCGGGGTCGTTCGCGACCACGCCGCGCAGCGCCTGGATGCCGAGGCCGTGCGCCAGGTTCAGGTGGTGGGCGGCCCGCAGCGCGCCGAGCGGCTCGGTGCGGCCGGGCGCGTGCACGCCCGAGCCGTAGCCGAGGAACGCCGAGCACCAGGGCTCGTTGAGGGTCGTCCACGTCGCGACGCGATCGCCGAGCGCCGCGCCGACGATGCCGGCGTACTCCTGGAATCGGTACGCGGTCTCGCGCACCGGCCAGCCGCCCGCGTCCTCGAGCGGCTGCGGCAGGTCCCAGTGGTACAGCGTCACGATCGGGGTGATCCCGCGCGTGAGCAGCCCGTCGACGAGTCGCGAGTAGAAGTCGAGGCCGGCCTGGTTGACGGCTCCGGACCCGGTCGGCTGGATGCGCGGCCACGCGATCGAGAAACGGTAGGCGCCGAGTCCGAGCTCGGTGAGGAGGTCGAGGTCCTGCTCCCACCGGTGGTAGTGGTCGTCGGCGACGTCGCCGTTCTCGCCGTTCCGCACCTTGCCCGGCGTGCGGGCGAAGGTGTCCCAGATGCTCGGCCTCCGGCCGTCCTCCTGGGCCGCGCCCTCGATCTGGTACGACGCGGTGGCCGAGCCGAACAGGAAGGACTCGGGGAAGACGAGGCCGGAGTCGCGGTAGTCGGGGGATCCAGTCGTCACAGGTCGAGCTCCAGTCGTCCGTCGGTGGTGTCGGCGGTGGCGCCGCCGACGACGCGCACCGAGAAGGAGTCGAGCCCCTTCGACGTGATGATGGCACGCTTCCCGGAGCGCTCCACCGTGAAGGACGCCGAGCGCCCCTCCGGAGAGACGACGCGCACGGTGCGGACGCCGTCGGCCGAGGCCGGGTAGAGGTCGAGCGTGAGGCCCTCGAGGTAGTCGTAGTCGGGCCGGTCCTCCCGAGCGCCGACGGGGAGGACCGCGCCGTCCCGGGCGTAGAGGGGGAGGCTGTCGAAGCCGTGCTGCTCGGTGCGCCAGCCGCCGCCGGTCACCCGCTCGCCGGTCAGCACGTTCGTCCACGTGCCGGCGGGCAGATAGAGCTGCACCCGGCCGTCGGCGCGGAACACCGGCGCCACGAGGAGGTCGCCGCCGAGCAGGTACTGCCGGTCCACATAGGCGACCGCAGGGTCGTCCGGGAACTCGAGGAGCATCGGGCGCATCACCGGGACGCCGCGCTCCGCCGCCTCGAGACCCACCGCGTAGAGGTAGGGCATCAGGCGCAGCTTGAGCTTCGTGAACCTGCGCGTGACGTCGACGGCCTCGTCGTCGAACACCCACGGCACCCGGTAGGAGTCGCTGCCGTGGAAGCGGGAGTGGCTCGAGAGCAGGCCGAAGGCGGTCCAGCGCTTGAACACGCCGGCGTCCGGGGTGCCCTCGAAGCCGCCGATGTCGTGGCTCCAGAAGCCGAAGCCCGAGAGGGCGAGCGAGAGCCCGCCGCGGAGGGTCTCCGCCATTGACTCGTAGGTCGAGGTGGAGTCGCCGCCCCAGTGCACGGGGAGGCGCTGACCGCCGACGGTCGCGGACCGGGCGAACAGGACGGCGTCGCCCTCGCCGCGGCGCTCTTGGAGCACCTCGAAGACGGCCTCGTTGTACAGCTGGGTGTACCAGTTGTGCATGCGCTCCGGGTCGGCGCCGTTCGCGTAGGCGACCTCGAGCGGGATCCGCTCGCCGAAGTCGGTCTTGAAGCAGTCGACGCCCTGGTCGAGCAGACGGCGCAGCTTGCCCTGGTACCAGGCGGTCGCGTCCGGGTTCGTGAAGTCGACGAGGCCCATGCCGGCCTGCCAGAGGTCCCACTGCCAGACGTCGCCGTTCGGCTTGCGGACGAGGTAGCCGAGCTCCTTCGCCTCGGCGAACAGCGGCGAGCGCTGGCCGATGTAGGGGTTGATCCAGACGCAGACGCGGAGGTCCTTGTCGTGCAGCCGGGCGAGCATGCCCTCCGGGTCCGGGAAGGTGCGCGGGTCCCACTCGAAGTCGCACCAGTTGAACTCGCGCATCCAGAAGCAGTCGAAGTGGAAGACGCTGAGCGGGAGGTCGCGCTCGGCCATCCCGTCGAGGAACGAGTTGACGGTCGCCTCGTCGTAGTCCGTCGTGAAGCTGGTGGAGAGCCACAGCCCGTAGGACCAGGCCGGCACGGTCGCCGGGCGGCCGGTGAGCGCGGTGTACCGCTCGAGCACCGTCTTCGGGTCGCCCGCGAGAACGAAGTACTCGATGGCCTCGCCCGGGACGGAGAACTGGACGCGCTCGACCGCCTCCGAGCCGATCTCGAAGGAGACGTGGCCGGGGTGGTTCACCAGGACGCCGTAGCCGGCGCTCGAGAGGTAGAACGGCACGTTCTTGTAGGACTGCTCGCTCGACGTGCCGCCGTCCGCGTTCCACACGTCCACCGTCTGCCCGTTCTTGACGAGCGGGCCGAAGCGCTCACCGAGGCCGTAGATCGTCTCCCCCACGCCGAGCGCGAGCTGCTCGTGCAGGTAGGTGCTGCCGAGAGGGCGCGCGGTCCCGCCGCGGGCGTTGCCGACGGGGCCCGGGTCGACATGCGCATCCGGAGCGAGCGTGATGTGGCCGAGGGACTTGTGCCCGCTGCCGGTGAGGACGCGGCCGCCGCTCTCGAAGGTGAGCGACCAGGGTGCGCCTGCGCGGACGCGCGCCGTGAGGTCGCCGCTCCTCAGGGTGCCGCCCTCGTCCGTGACCGCCACCTCGCCGTGGCCGCTCTCGGCGCCGACGAGATCGAAGCCGAAGGCGCCCTCGGTGCCCTGGAAGTGCTCGACGCGGACGCCGATGACGCCGGGCAGCGGCGAGGTGAGGGTGACGGTCAGCGTCGGCCGGTTGAGGGTGTCGCCCCGGCGCTCGATGACCTTGGTGGGCGCGGTGACGGTGAGCCGCCCCTCCCCGGGGACGACGTCGTACGCCTCCTGGGCGTACAGTGCCGAGACCCCGGGTCGCAGCTGCCAGAAACCGTCGGTGAACTTCACGGATGCCTTTCCTTGGGGGCGCGGAGCCCCGGTTCGGGTGGTGGGCTGCAGGAGGACGGCTCAGCCGGCCAGGAGAGCACGCATGGCGGAGACCGCGGCGCCCCTCGCGTAGAGGCTGAAGTCGAATGGGGGCCGCTCGATGCGCACCTCGTCGACGTCCCCCTGCTCGAGGTATTCGAGAAGCGCGCGGCGCAGCTCCTGCGGCGCGATGTCGAGCATGTCCCGTCCCTCGCCCATCACGGAGACCATCTGCGGGTCGAAGGCGTTGACGGACTCGGCGATGATGCCGCCGAGTGCGAACGCCGCCCGCCGGAACGCGTCGACGGCTCGAGCCTCGCCCGCGCGTGCGCGCCGGAGAGCGGTCGCGTAGTCCCCCGGCGCGACGCCGGCGTTGAACTCGATGGAGGGGATGGTGACGAAGCTGTGGACGCAGTCGTCGTGCCCGTTCTCGCACACGCGGCCCGTGCCGCCCACGCGCAAGTGCCCGATCCGTCCCGTCCGGCCGTGAGCGCCCTCCAGCAGCTCTCCGCCCACGACGACGCCGCTGCCGATGCCCGCGCCGAGCCCGTAGACGACGAGCGGCTCGTACGCGACGCCGCTGCCGAACCAGTGGTGTGCCGCGGTGAGGGCGTGCACGTCGTTGGAGACGGTGACGGGGAGCCCGGTCGCGGGTCCCACCAGCGCGGCGAGCGGCACGTCCTCGTTCCAGCCGAGGAAGGACGACCGCCGGACCACCAGGTCGGGTCCGCTGCGCAGCACGTCCCCGGCGAGGCAGATGCCTATCGCGACCGGGGCGGTCGCTCCCGCGCTGAGATCGGCGGCCACCTCGGTCAGCAGCGCGACGACCGTGTCGACCCCTCGCGAGGGGAGCGGCACCGCCCGCTGCTCGACCACGCGGGCCGAGAGGTCGGTGACGACGGCGTAGAGGGTGTCGCCGGTCAGCTTCACCCCGAGGAAGTGAGCCGCCTCAGGACGCAGGTGGAGCGTCTCGGGGGGACGTCCGCGGGATTCGCGGAGCTCCACATCACCCTCCACGACGAGGCCCAGGTCGAGCAGCTCGCGGGCGATGCGCGAGAGGCTCGCGCGCGACAGCCCGACGTTCTCGGCGAGCCGCACTCGGGACTGCGCGCCGTGCAGGAGCAGCTCGAGCAGCACGAGGCCCCCGGCGTGCCCGAGCTCCGGCCACCGCGTTCGCGGCTGCGCGTGCGTGGTCACTGCGCGAGCCTATTCGCGACGGCGGCATCGGCTCCGGCAGCGCTGTCGTCCGCTTCCGCGAAATCGGCAGGGGTGACCACCGTGTCGGCGGCGGACAGGACGACCCTGCGGATCCGCGTGTCGCCGAGCCGGAGGACCACCTGCCCCTCGGCGTGCCGGGCGAGTGCGCGCAGCCGGGCCTCGCGCAGGCCGGTCGCGTCCCACACGAGGTCGACCCGGACCCCGGGCCTCGCCACCAGGCCCGCGACCCTGCCGGGCGGAAGCTCCGTCGGGAGCGCCGGCAGGAGGTCGATCTCGCCCGCATGGCTCTGCAGGAGCGATTCGGCCACGGCGGCGACGAAGCCGAGGTTTCCGTCGAGCTGGAAGGGAGGGTGCGCCGCGAACAGGTTGGGGTAGAGGCCGCCGGCGTAGGGCCCGGACGCCGCGCCCGCTGGGCGGATCACCAGCCGCAGGAGGTCGGCGACACGGTCGCCCCGCCTCAGCCGCGCCCACAGCGCGGTCTTCCAGGCGAGAGACCAGCCGGTCGAGTCGTCCCCGCGCCGTCGCAGCAGCTCCTCCGCCGCCGCCGTCTGGGCAGCGTCGAACTGCGCGTCCCCCGGGTACAGCGCGTACAAGGGGCTCAGGTGTCGATGCTGCGGGTCGACCTCCGGCACGTCGGCGCCCCACTCGAGGATGCGGCCGTCGGCGGAGAGGGCGGGACCGGTCGGCAGGTCGCGCAGTGCGCGGGCGGCGACGGCGAGCAGTGGATCCCCCGCGGCGCCCGCAGCCGCGGCGATGACCGGCGCCGACTCGAACAGGTCGCGAAGCAGCTGGAGGTCGAGGGCGGACGCCGCGGTGATGGCCACTGCCCGGCCCTCCTCGTCCCGGAACGTGTTCTCCGGGGAGGTCGACGGAGCGGTTCCCCATGACGCGTCCGGCATGCGGATCATCCAGTCGAGGGCGAACAGCACCGCGCCTCGCGCGACCGGCCAGGCCACCTCGCGGGCCACGGCCTCGTCCATGGCTCCGTATTCGACGGCCTCCCGCAGGTGGCGGACGAGCCACGGACCTGCCATAGGCCAGAACGCCCAGGAGGCGTCGCCTCGGCGGACGCCCACCGGTGAGGTGTAGACCCACGCGTCCGAATTGTGGTGCGCCACCCAGCCGTCGGCGTCGTAGAGCCGACGGGCGGTCGGGGCCCCCGCCCTCGCGAGGGCCGCGAGGAACGCGTGGAGCGGCTCGGCCGTCTCCGCCAGGTTGGCGACGAATGCCGGCCAGTACGCCATCGAGAGGTTGATGTTGAGCGTGTAGTTCGAGCTCCACGGCGGCTGCATCTCCGCGTTCCAGATCCCCTGGAGGGTCGCGGGAAGACCGCCGGGCCGTGAGGAGGCCAGCAGCAGGTAGCGTCCGTAATCGAACAGGGCGGTGAACAGGCCAGGGTCGGCGCGAACCGGGCCGGTCGGGTCCATGGACGCCGCGGCGATCCGGCGCGGCGGGTCCGCCAGGTCGAGGGAGGCGCCGTCGAGCTGCAGCCGAACCCGGTCCATGCGCTCGGCCCAGTCGGCGCGATGCTCGTCGAGGACCGCGTCCGCGCCTGCCGAGATGGCGTCCTCCAGGCGTCCGATGGCGATCTCCTGGAGCCGGTGCGGGTCGCCGAGCGGCTGGCCCAGCCCGGAGAACGTGGTCTCGCTGGTCGCCCATACTGCCCAGGAATCCCCGCCGAGCGGCTGCACCTTCACGGCGACGACGGCCTGGACCGCGTCGCCGGCCCGGTCGGACCAGCTGGCGGCGGGGAAGTCGGGCTCGTGCGACGGCGGGACGTCGCTCGGCAGCAGAAGCCTCAGCACCAGGGAGTCGGGCGAGGTCTCCTCCGCGACAGTGCGCAGCGGGGTCGTCAGCCGGACCTCGGGAGCCGGCGTCCCCTCGAGCACGGTGAGGAGGACGCCGTACCGGGCGGACACCACCGAACGGGCGGTCCTCCCTCCCGACCGCACCTCGTGCACGGCGGTGCGCAGGCGCAGCCGCCGCTCGTAGTCGGCGTCGGGCTCGTCCCCGCCGGTCATGACGACGAGCGTCCCGAGCGGCAGATAGGCCTGCGTGTAGTCGGACTGCATCTCCCTGATCGCCCTCTCCGCCTCGACGGCCCGACCCTCGAGGGCGGCCCCGCGAGCGTCGGCGAGGAGGCGGCGTGCGTGCTCGGCGTCGACCGTGGGCTGACGCGCCTCCGATCCGGGCGAGCCGGACCACGCGCTCTCGTCGTTCAGGTCGAAGCGGGCCTCGCGCGGGTCGCCCCAGCACATGGCGCCGAGGCTGCCGTTGCCGAGCGGCAGTGCCTCGAGCCACGTGCGCGCCGGCGTCGAGAAGGAGATGTCGGTCATCGTGGAGTCGGCTCAGCCCCGGATGCCACCGGCCGTGAGGCCGGACTGCCAGAAGCGCTGCAGGGACACGAACACGATCGCGATCGGAATCACCGAGACGAGCGACCCGACCACCGTGAGGATCTGGAGGCCCGGGATGGAGATCGAGGACTGGCTCCAGCCGGTGAGGCCGACGGTGAGCGGCATCAGCTCCTGGTCGGTGAGCACGAGCAGGGGCAGGATGTAGCTGTTCCAGCTCCCGAGGAACGCGAACAGCAGCACGGTCACGAGCCCGTTCGCCATCAGCCGCATGCCGAGCGAGGCGAAGATGCGGAACTCCCCCGCGCCGTCGAGCCTCGCCGCCTCCACAAGCTCCATCGGGACCGACGACTGCGCGTAGATGTAGCAGAGCAGCACGCCGAACGGGTACACCAGGGCGGGCAGCAGCATGCCCCAGTACGTGTTGTTCAGCCCGAGGGAGACGAGGAGCACGTAGGTCGGCTGGGCGATGACGGTGCCCGGGATCAGCATGCTGGCCAGAATCACCGCGAGGAGCGTCTGCCTGCCCCTGAACCGGTACACCGCGAGGGCGTAGCCGGTCGCGGCGCATACGAGGGTCGTGAACGCCGAGCCGATGACCGAGTAGATGATCGTGTTCAGTCCCCAGCGCCAGAAGATGCCGCCGTCGTAGGTGCTGAGCGCGGCGAGGTTCTCGAAGAGCCGGAAGTCGGCGAGTGCGAATCCGGGGGTCGAGAAGAGCTGGCCGGTCGACTTCGTCGAGGCGATCACGAGCCAGAGCACCGGGATGAGGAAGTACGCGGCGGCGATCACCATCACCACCGTGACGACGGTCATCCACCCCCGGCTGACCCGGTCGCCATCGCGGAACGCGGTGCGACGGGGTGCGGTCGGCTTGGTCGGCGGCGCGTTGAGGGGCAGCTGCTCAGTGAAGACCATCGGTCGCCGTCCTCGTCGCTCGGTTGTTGATCCGCAGGATGATCACGGAGACGATCAGGGTCGCCACTCCGAGGATCACCGCCATCGCGGAGGCCAGGTTCGGGTTCTTCGCGAGGGTGGAGGCGGCGTAGATCGCCATGTTGGGCGTGTAGTCGCTCGAGATGTTCGAGGTCACCGTCTGCATCACCTGGGGCTCGTTGAACAGCTGAAGGGTGCCGATCACGCTCGACAGCGTCGTCAGCAGGATGGCGGGGGCGATCATCGGAAGCTTCACTCCGAGCGCGATGCGCAGCTCGCCGGCGCCGTCGAGGCGCGCCGCCTCGTACATCTCGCGCGGCACGGTCTGCAGTGCCGCGAACAGGATGATCATGTTGATGCCGGTCACCGACCAGGTGGCGACGTTGGCGATCGACCACAGCACCGTTCCCGGGGCCAGGAAGTCCGCATCGAGGCCGATCGCACGCAGGCCCTGGACGATGGGGCTGACGGACGGCTGGTAGAGGAAGCCCCAGAGGAGCGCGGCGATGACGCCCGGCACCGCATACGGCAGGAAGACCGCGAACTGGAAGAACCGCCGTCCTCGGACGAGGGCCGAGTCGAACATCAGCGCAAGGCCGGCCGCGATCATCATCATCACGGGCACCTGCACGATGCCGAAGAGGAGGACGCGGCCGAAGCTCGTGAGGAAGTCGGAGTCCGCGAAAGCGACGACGTAGTTGTCCACACCCGCGAACACCGTCTCCGAGCCGCCGAAGCCGAGTCCCGACGAGCGGGTCGCGAAGAGGCTGTTCACGACGGCGATGACGATCGGCGCGACGAGGAAGGCCAGGAACAGCACCACGAAGGGCGCGATGAAGACGTAGGGGGCGACTCGCCGCCCGGCGCCGGAGAACCGGCGCCGGGACGGCGAGACGCGTGCGGCGGTCATGGTTTCGACTACTCGTTGACCGACAGACCGCGGGACTTCAGGTCGTCGACGACGGCCTTCTGAGCCTTCTCGAGCGCCTGGACGAAGGTCTGCTCGCCGTTGACCACCGTCGAGAACTCATCGGTCAGGGCGGTGGTCGCCGTGCCGAAGTTCGGGCCCTCCGTCCACGTGGCGGGCGTGTTCTCGGCCGCCTCGATGAACACCTCGTTGACGACCTGGCCGCCGTAGAACTCGCTCTCCTGCAGCAGGGCGTCCGAGGCGAGACCGTTGGTGGTCGAGGGGAACAGGCCGCCGACGGTGATCAGCGTCTCCTGCGTCTCGTCCGCGCCGTTCAGCCATGCGGCGAACTCCGCTGCGGCGCCGGGGTCCTTCGCTCCGGCGAGCACCACGACGGCGGCACCGCCCGAGTCGCCCTGGTTGGAGGAGCCGGCGTTCACCGGCATCGGGGCGACCCTCCACTTGCCGGAGGTCTCCTCGGCGTTCAGTGCGAGCTGGGACGGGAACCAGGCGGCGTAGCTGATCGTGGCGATGGTGCCGGCGTTCACGAGCGCCCAGTACTCCGGCGTCCACATCTGCTCGGTCGTGACGAGGCCCTCGTCGAGCAGGGTCTGCCAGCGCTCCGCGATCGCACGGCTCTTCTCGTCGTCGATCCCGACGGTCCACGCGCCGTCCTCGATGGAGTACCAGCTGCCCTCGGCCTGCGAGACCTCCTGCACCCACTGGCCGAACTCGGTCGGAGACATGTTCGCGATGTAGAGCTCGGGGTTCGCGGCGTGCAGGGCGCGGGCCGCCTCGAGGTACTCGTCCCAGGTCGTCGGGACGGGGATCCCGTACTGGGCGAGGATGTCCTCGCGGTACATCATGCCGCTCGGGCCGATGCCCTGCGGGATGCCGTAGACCTTGCCGTCGAAGCTCACCGAGGCCCAGGAGGCCGCCGTGTAGTTGCCCTCCTCGTCGGAGACGAACTCCGTGATGTCCTGCACCCGGTCCGAGATGACGTAGTCGGGGAGATCGTGCGTGCTGAGCTGGACGAGGTCGGGGCCGGCGCCGGCGTCGACCGCCGCCTCCACCTTCTGGCCGTCGTCACCGGTCATGCGGTGGAAGTCGACCTGCACGTCGGGGTTCTCCTCGTTCCACTGGTCGACGAGGTCCTCGAGGCCCGGGACCCAGCCCCAGAAGCTGATCTCGGCGGAGCCGGAGGCCTCTCCGCCGGAGCTCGATCCGCTGCCGGAGCTGCAGGCGGCGAGCGAGGCCACGGAGAGGGATCCGAGGACGACCGCTGCGGCGGTGCGGAGAAGCCGGCGTCGATTCGGCGTCGTTGCGTTCATCGTTGTCCTTTCGAGACGACGTTGTCGGGAAAGCACCGGAGCGGAAGGTGCCTCAGTGCGATGGAGCCTGGCGGCCGATCGGTCAGTCATCAGATGTCTGTTCCGGCCGGGTGTCATTTTGTGCCAGCGTGGAACAAAATGTCAACACGTGGTCCGGCGCGTCGCTGCGAAGCGGCGCGTCATGCTGGACGGCGGCCCATCCTCGATCTCCGGAGACTCAATGCCCTTCACCGACCTGCCACTCGACGTGCTCAGCTCCTACCGACCGGAGGTGGAGGAGCCGGCCGACTTCGACGAGTTCTGGCGCGCGACCATCGAGGAGGCGCGCGGCGCCGAGGGCGAGGTCGTTCGCCGACCGGTGAGCACGCCGATCACCGAGCTCATCGTCGAGGACCTCGAGTTCCCGGGCTTCGCGGGCGAGCCGATCCGCGGCTGGATCCTCCGTCCGCGCAGCGAGAACCCCCTTCCGACGGTCATCGAGTACATCGGCTACAACGGCGGCAGAGGCGTCGTCGGGGAGCGCCTCAACTGGGCTGTGAGCGGCTACGCGCACATCCTGATGGACACGCGCGGCCAGGGCAGCGGCTGGGGGACCGGCGGCGACACCCGCGACCCCTACGGCTCCGGCCCCTCGGTGGAGGGCTTCATGACGAAGGGCATCGAGACCCCGGAGACGTACTACTACCGCCGGCTCTACACGGACGCGGTTCGACTCGTCGATGCCGTGCGGAAGTTCGACTTCGTCGACCCCGACCGCATCGCCGTGACCGGCGCCAGCCAGGGCGGGGGCATCGCGCTCGCCGTCGCCGGCCTCGTTCCGCATCTCCTGCGGGCGGCGATGCCCGATGTCCCCTTCCTGTCCCACTTCAGGCGCGCCGTGGAGGCGACGCCGGAGCGCCCGTTCACGGAGATCACCCGCTACCTCGCGACCCACCGGGACGTCGAGCAGAGCGTTTTCTCGACGCTGTCCTACTTCGACGGGGCCAACTTCGCGCGCCGCGCGACGGTGCCCGCCCTGTTCTCGGTCGCGCTGATGGACGGCATCGTGATCCCGTCCACCGTCTATGCCGCCTTCAACCGCTATGCGCACGAGGATCGCGGGATCACCGTGTATCCGTACAACGGTCACGAGGGCGGCCAGCTGCACCAGTGGGTCCGCCAGGCCGAGTGGCTCCCGGCTCGGCTCAGCTGAGCGGCTCCTCCCGGACGATCCGCACCGTGCCGCCCGGCACGACGCCGTCGAACGGCGCACCGGTGACGAGGTCCGTGCCGCGTGCGGACGCGCGCACGTCCTCGTCGCCGTGGTTGATCAGGAAGAGCCAGGAGCGCCCGGACGCCGTCCGCCGCACCGCCTCCAAACCGGGCGCGACGGGCACCGAGGCCGTCACGCCCGCGCCGGCGAGCACCTCGCCGAGCAGATCGGCACGGGCCTCGTCGTCGAGCCTCGCTGAGACGTACCAGGCCTCCCCCATCCCGACGCGGCGACGGGTGAGGGCCGGCTCGCCGTCGAGCACTCCGCCGCGATAGCGCCTCACGGCTTCCGCACCTCGCAGCTGAACGAGCTCCGTCCACGTGGTCACGGTGCCGGCAGGCTCGAGCGCAGAGCACTCCCCGTCCTGCAGCACGAAGAACTCCTCGGCAGCGGCACCGACCAGGTCCCTGAGCGCACCCGGGTACCCGCCGCGGATCACCCGATTCGACTCGTCGACGAGCCCCGACGCGTAGGTCACCAGCACCGTCGCTCCCCCGCGAGCGGCAGCCTCGAGCCCGCGGGCGAGTTCCGGTTCCACGAGGTACACCGCGGGCACGAGGATGACGCTGTAGTCCTCGAGCGAGGCGGTGCGCGGGAGAACGTCGCAGAGGACCCCCGCGTGCCAGAGCGTGCGGTGCCACTCGCGTGCGGCATGGAAGGCGGGCAGCCCGTGCAGCGGCTTCTGGCCGGCCTGCCATGCCCAGCCCGCGACGTCGTCGGCGAGAAGCGCGACTCGGGCCGGCTCCACCAGGGAGCCGGCGACCTCCGCGCTCGCGGCGAGGATCCGTCCGAGTTCGGCGACCTCGCGCCACACCTTCGTGTCGGTGCCGGCGTGCGGCACCATGCCGGAGTGCCACTGCTCGGATCCGGCGGTCGAGGCGCGCCACTGGAAGAACAGAGCGCCGTCCGAGCCGCGGGCGACGTGACTGAGGCTGTTGCGCACCAGCTCGCCGGGGGCCTTCGACCGGTTCCGGGGCTGCCAGTTGACCGCGCTCGTCGAGTGCTCCATGAGCAGCCAGGGCCGCATCCGGTCGAGCCCGCGAGTGCGGTCGGCGGAGAAGGCCAGCTCCTGCGCGCGCTCGGGGTCCGCCGCCAGCGTGTAGTGGTCGTTCGCGACGACGTCGACGTGCGGCGCCCACGACGCGTGGTCGATGACACCCGGCCCACTGCCCACCATGAAGTTTGTCGTGATCGGCAGGTCCGGTGACAGCTCGCGGAGCGCGTCCCGCTCCGCCACATAGTGCTCGAGCAGCGCGTCCGACGAGAACCGGTCGAAGTCGAGCAGCAGCCCCGGGTTCTGCGCGGACTCGCTGTCCCGCGGCGGCAGCACCTGCGCGAACGAGGAGTACCGGTGCCCCCAGAAGGCCGTGCCCCAGGCGGTGTTCAACCCGTCCACCGTGCCGTAGCGGCGCTCCAGCCACGACCGGAAGTGCTCCGCCGACGCGTCGCAGTAGCAGTGCCGGTTCCCACCGCCGAACTCGTTGCCGACGTGCCACATCCGCACCGCCGGATGGGCGGCGTACCGCTCGCCGATGGTCGTCACGGCGCGGAGCGCATAGCGCCGCCACACCGCCGAGCTCGCACACCAGCCCAGGCGGCCGCCCTGCCAATAGCGCTGTCCGCTGCGGTTCACGGGCAGGATCTCGGGGTGCTCCTGGTGCAGCCAGATGGGCGGGGAGGCTGTCGGCGTGGCGAGGTCGACCGCGATGCCTCCCTCATGGAGGAGTTCGAGGACCCGGTCGAGCCATGCGAAGTCCCACTCCCCGTCCGCGAGCTCCAGGCTCCCCCAGGCGAAGACGCCGAGGGTGACCAGCGTGACTCCCGCCTCCCTCATCAGTCGGACGTCCTCGACCCAGACGTCCTCCGTCCACTGCTCCGGGTTGTAGTCGCCACCGAAGGCGAAGCCCTGCACGGGGCGGGACAGGTCGCGGCGAGTGGGACCGGTGAGGACGGGGGCGAGGGGCACGGAGGCCGGCATGCGATGCCTTTCTGCGAGCGGCAGCCGCCGGTCGCGAGGTTGGGAGCGGGATCAGGATGCGGTTCGCTGCAGCGTGGCCGGATCCGCGATGACGGGCGCGAAGACGAGCTCAGCGGCGCCGATGAGGAGACGGTCCTCGCCGAGGGCGGCGGGCCGCAGCCGCAGCCCCTCCGCGGCGGGCGGCAGGGTCTGGTCGGCGACGAGGCCGGCGAGGCCGACCGGGTCGGACGCGAGCAGCGTGGCGAGGAAGCCGCCGAGCACGATGAGGGACGGGTTGAGCACGTTCGCCGCATTGCTCAGCGCCGTGGCGAGCACCCGGCGCTGGCGGGCGAGCTCGTCGCGCACCGACTGGTCCGTCGCGCCGAGCAGGGCCCGGGCGAGCGTCGGCTCGTCCGCCACGGCGAGCGCGGCCGCTGCAAGGAGCCGGGCGCGGCTCACCTCGTCCTCGAGGGCGCCGCGCTCGCTCGTGCGGTCCTGCACGGCCGGGCGGTTGTGGCCGAACTCGCCCGCGTAGCCGCCGGCGCCGCGGAGCGGGCGGCCGTCCGCGATGACCCCGCCGCCGATGCCGGATGCGCCGCCGTTGAGGTAGACGAGGTCGTCCACGCCGCGACCCACGCCGAAGAGGTGCTCCGCGAGCGCGCCGAGGCTGGCGTCGTTGTCCGCCACTGTCGGCAGTCCGAGCTCCTCCTCGAAGAGGCGGGTGAGCGGGGCGTCGCGCCAGCCGAGGTGCGGGGCGAGGCGCACGAGTCCGTCCGCGGTGCGCACGAGGCCCGGGACGGCGATGCCGATGCCGGCGACGCGGCGCCCGGCGAGCGGACCTGGTCGGAGTGCGTCGAGGAGGTCGCGGACGATGCGCACGGTCTGTTCGGGTGTGACCGGCGACTCGACCGGGTGCCGCACCCGGTGCTCGACCGAGGCGCCGAGGCCGACGACGCCGAGCGTCACCGCGTCGACCTCCGGGTTGACCGCGATGGCGACCACGCCGGGGGCGGGGGTCACGAGCGGGGAGGGGCGGCCCACCCGGTTCGTCGCCTCCGGCTCCCCCTCGATGACGAAGCCGAGTGCGGCGAGCTCGGTGACGAGCGCGCCCACCGTCGAGCGGTAGAGGCCGGTCTCCGCCGTGATCTGGGCGCGCGAGACGGAGCGGGAGCGGTGCACGATGCCGAGCACCGTCGCGAGGTTCGCCCGCCGCAGGCGGTCCAGATTGCTGCCGGAATTCGACACGTGCCAACCATAGCGATGCAGGGTAATATGTGCATCGACGCAACAATTCCGAGAGACAAGGACGTCACCAGTGACTGATCTCACTCCCACCCGCGAGGACAAGTTCTCGTTCGGCCTGTGGACCGTCGGCTACAACGGCACCGACCCCTTCGGTGGCCCGACCCGCGAGCACCTCGACACCGTGCACGCGGTGGAGAAGCTCGCCGAGCTCGGCGCCTACGGCCTCACCTTCCACGACGACGACCTCTTCCCGTTCGGGTCGAGCGACGAGGTGCGCCAGACGGAGATCGACCGCCTCAAGCAGGCGCTCGCCGACACCGGCCTCGTCATCCCGATGGTGACCACCAACCTGTTCAGCGCGCCCGTCTTCAAGGACGGCGGCTTCACCTCGAACGACCGCACGGTCCGCCGCTACGCGCTCCGCAAGGTCCTCCGCAACATCGACCTCGCCGCCGAGCTCGGCGCGAAGACGTTCGTCATGTGGGGCGGCCGCGAGGGCGCCGAGTACGCCGCGTCGAAGGACATCCGCAACGCCCTCGAGCGCTACCGCGAGGCCGTCAACCTGCTGGGCGACTACGTCACCGACAAGGGCTACGACATCCGCTTCGCGATCGAGCCGAAGCCGAACGAGCCCCGCGGCGACATCCTGCTCCCGACGCTCGGCCACGCGATCGCGTTCATCGAGACCCTCGAGCGCCCCGAGCTGGTCGGCATCAACCCCGAGGTGGGCCACGAGCAGATGGCGGGCTTGTCGTTCACCGCCGGCGTGGCGCAGGCCCTGTACCAGGGCAAGCTCTTCCACATCGACCTCAACGGCCAGCGCGGCATCAAGTACGACCAGGACCTGGTGTTCGGCCACGGCGACCTCTACGACGCGTTCGCGCTCGTCGACCTGCTGGAGAACGGCGGCATCCAGGGCGGCCCCGCCTACGACGGCCCCCGTCACTTCGACTACAAGCCGAGCCGCACCGAGGACGAGAACGGCGTCTGGGAGTCGGCGCGCGCCAACATGCGCAACTACCTGCTGTTCAAGGAGCGCGCCGCGGCCTTCCGCGCCGACCCCGAGGTGCAGGAGGCGCTCGAGGCCGCGAAAGCGACCGAGCTGACGCAGCCCACCCTCAACGAGGGCGAGAGCTACGACGACCTGCTCGCGGACCGCACCGCGTTCGAGGACTTCAACGCGTCGGCCTACCTGGGCGGCAAGGGCTTCGGCTTCGTCCGCCTGCAGCAGCTCGTCACCGAGCACCTGCTCGGCGCGCGCGGCTGACCCCTCCCCACCCCCTGAACTGCCCACTTCTGCTGCAACTCGGCACCGAGACGCAGCAGAAGTGGGCATTTCGCGTACGAAAGGACAAGCGATGACGCTCGTCGCCGGGGTCGACTCCTCGACCCAGAGCTGCAAGGTCGTGATCCGCGACGCGGACACCGGCCGGATCGTCCGCACCGGACGGGCCACGCACCCCGACGGCACCTCCGTCGACCCCGCCGCCTGGTGGGATGCGCTGCTCGCCGCCATCGAGGACGCCGGCGGGCTGGACGACGTCGCCGCGATCGCGGTGGCCGGCCAGCAGCACGGCATGGTCGCCCTCGACGCCGAGGGGCGCGTCGTCCGCGACGCCCTCCTCTGGAACGACACCCGGTCCGCCGGAGCCGCGCGCGACCTCATCACCGAGCTCGGCGCGGCCGAGCTGGCGCGCCGCACGGGCTCCGTGCCGGTCGCGTCGTTCACCGCCACCAAGCTGCGCTGGCTGCACGACGCCGAGCCGGAGAACGCCGGCCGCGTCGCCGCGGTCGCGCTCCCCCACGACTGGCTGACCTGGCGCCTGCTCGGCTACGGCCCCGACTCCCCGCTCGGGCCCGTCCTCGAGGCCCTCGTCACCGACCGCTCCGACGCGAGCGGCACGAGCTACTGGTCGCCGGCCGACGAGGCCTACGACCGCGAGCTCGTCGCCCTCGCGCTCGGTCACGACGTCGTCCTGCCGCGAGTCCTCGCGCCGTCCGACCGGGCGGGCGAGACGGTGGCCCAGCCGGGCATCCCGGCCGGCATCGCGGTCGGCGCGGGTGCCGGCGACAACGCCGCCGCAGCACTCGGCCTCGGGGCCGCCGCGGGCGACGCCGTCGTGTCGATCGGCACGAGCGGCACCGTCTTCGCGGTCTCCGACGTGCCCGCGCGGGACGAGTCGGGCACGGTGGCGGGATTCGCGAGCGCGAGCGGCGAGTTCCTGCCCCTCATCGCGACCCTGAACGCCGCCCGCATCCTCGACGTGACCGCCCGCCTGCTCGCGGTCGACCACGCCGAGCTCGGCCGGCTGGCGCTCGAGGCGGAGCCGGGCTCCGGCGGCCTCACGCTCGTGCCCTACTTCGAGGGCGAGCGAACCCCCAACCTGCCCGACGCCACCGCGTCGCTGCACGGCATGACCCTGCGTTCGACGACGCGCGAGAACATGGCCCGCGCCGCCGTCGAGGGGCTCCTCTGCGCCCTCGCCGACGGGCTCGACGCCCTGCGTGCGGTCGGCGTGACGGAGCGGCGCGTGCTGCTCATCGGCGGCGCCGCGCAGAACCCCGCCGTGGCCGCGGTCGCCGCCCAGGTGTTCGACGCCCCGATCGAGGTACCCTCCCCGGGTGAGTACGTCGCGGGCGGGGCCGCGGTCCAGGCGGCGTGGATGCTGACCGGCGCCCGCCCCGAGTGGCCCCTCGAGGTCACCGCCCGTCCCGAGCTCGACACCCGCCCCGAGATCCGCGCCCAGTACGCGGCGGCCCGGAGCACCGCCACGGCCTGAGCCGCAGAACCCCGCCCCGGTTCCCATCCCGCGCCCCGGGAGGAGCCGGGGCGGGCTCTCAGCGCCCCAGTGCCTGCGCGAGCTCCCGGCCGGCCGCCTCGAGGAAGCGCAGCGGCTCCGCCATCGCGGCCGCCGGCGAGCCGGCCAGGTCGGTGAGCGAGATCGCCTGCGCGTAGCGGGACGCCCGCGCCGCGATCCTGCCCGCGACGAGCACCGGCGGGACGCCGCGCTCCTCCGCCAGCTCGGCGACCCGATCCGGCACCTTCCCCGCCGCCGTCTGCCCGTCGAAGGACCCCTCCCCCGTGACGACCAGGTCGGCCGCGGCGATCCGGTCCGGCAGGCCGAGCGCGTCGGCGACAGCACCGGCGCCCGACGTGAGAGCGGCGCCCCAGGCGAGGAGCCCGAAGCCCGTGCCGCCGGCGGCACCGGCGCCCGGCGTCCCCGGGTCGGCGGGCAGCAGCCGGGCGAGGCGGGCGAGCCCCTCCTCGAGCAGCGTGACCTGCTCGGCGTCGGCGCCCTTCTGCGGCGCGAAGACGGCGGCGGCGCCCGAGGGGCCGAGCAGCGGGTTCGTCACATCGGTGAGCACGAGCGCTCCTCCCGGCGGCAGCGGCCGCAGGCCGGAGAGGTCCGCGGTCGCGACGTCCGCCAGCCCGCGGCCGCCGGGGGCGACCTTCGCTCCCGCACCGTCGAGGAATCGCGCCCCGAGTGCGGCGAGCGCGCCCTTGCCTCCATCGGTGGAGGCGCTGCCGCCGATCGCGAGCAGGAGGCCGTCGACGCCGGCGTCGAGGGCGGCGGCGACGAGCTGCCCGAACCCGTAGGTGTGGGCGTCGAGGGGCGCGAGCTCCGGAAGCAGCGTTATGCCCGAAGCCGCGGCGAGCTCGACGACGCCGAGGCTTCCGCGGCCGCCCGCGGCGGGGAGCAGCAGCCACTCGGCGTCGACGGTGCCACCGTCCGGGGTGCCGACCGGCCCCTCGACCCTCGCGGGCATCCGGCGCGCGCCGGGCACCGCCGCGGCGAGCGCGTCGAGCGTCCCCTCACCGCCGTCGGCCATCGGCGCCACGTCCAGCTCGTCGTCGGGGCGCACCGCCCGCCAGCCGCGGGCCAGCGCGGCCGCCGCGTCGGCCGCGGACGCGGTGCCCTTGAACGAGTCGGGGGCGAAGACGATCCGCGCCACGGGGCCTGCCTCTCTGGAAAGCGTGTGCCGGCAAGCCTAGGGGCGCGGTACGGCGCCCGGCCGACCACGGCGGCCCTCCCGCGCGATCCGCGCCAGGATGGACGCGTGCCGATCCTCGACAAAGACATGACCCTCTGCATCTCTCTGGCCGCGCGGCCGAGCAACCTCGGGACGCGGTTCCACAACTTCCTCTACGACGAGCTCGGCCTGCCGTTCGTCTACAAGGCGTTCGCGCCCACCGACATCGAGCAGGCGATCGCCGGCGTCCGGGGCCTCGGCATCCGCGGCTGCTCGGTCTCGATGCCGTACAAGGAGGCGGTGATCCCGCTCGTCGACGAGCTCACCCCGTCCGCGGATCGCATCCGCTCGGTCAACACGATCGTCAACCACGACGGCCGCCTCATCGCGCACAACACCGACTACCTCGCCGTGCGCGCCCTGCTCGAGGAGTCGCCGCTGCGTGGAACCGGATCGGTGCTGCTGCGCGGCAGCGGCGGGATGGCGAAGGCGGTGCTCGCGGCCGTCCGCGATCTGGGGTTCGAGGACGTCACGCTGCTCGCGCGCAGCGAGGAGCGCGGGCGCCCGCTGGCCGACCAGTACGGCGCGGCGTGGACCGCGGACGCGACGTCGAGCGCGGACCTGCTCATCAACGCGACCCCGATCGGCATGGCGGGCGGCGCGCACGCCGACGAGCTCGCCTTCCCCGAGGAGGCGGTCTCCGCCGCGTCCACCGTGTTCGACGTGGTGGCGGTGCCCGCAACCACTCCCCTGCTCGCCCTCGCCGAGCGCCTGGGCAAGGACACGATCACGGGCGTGACGGTGACCGGGCTGCAGGCCGCCGAGCAGTTCGAGCTCTACACCGGCGTCCGCCCGACCCCGGAGGCGATCGAGCGCGCGACGGCCTTCAGCCGCGCGGGCTAGGAAGCGTCGCCGAGTGCGCCCGGAGACACCGAGTGCGCCCCGTGCACCGGGCGCACTCGGTGTGCAGGGGCGCACTCGGTGAGATCTCCTAGATGCCCTGGGCGAGGCGGTAGTAGGCGGCGTTCCAGCGGACGGACTCCTGGAAGCGCGGCAGCGTCGTGTCCTCGTCGATGACGAGCAGCTCCGTGCGCGACATCTCCGCGAAGTCGCGGAACGCGTCGAGGCCCACGGCGGTCGACATGACCGTGTGGTGGGCGGCGCCCGCCGTCAGCCAGGCCGCGGCGCTCGTGTGGAAGTCGGGAGCGGGCTTCCACACCGCGTGCCCGACCGGCAGCATCGGCATCGGCTCGGGCAGCGCCACGTTCTCGACGACGTTCGCGACGAGGCGGAAGCGGTCGCGCATGTCGCTCAGCGCGACCACGATGGCCGGGCCGGGGTCCGCGGTGAAGACGAGGCGCACCGGGTCGGCCTTGCCGCCGATGCCGAGCGGGTGCACCTCGAGGCGCGGCCGCGAGGTGGTGAGGCTGGGGCTGACCTCGAGCATGTGGGCGCCGAGGATGAGCTCGTTGCCCGGCTCGAGGTGGTACGTGTAGTCCTCCATGAGGCTCGCACCGCCGGGCAGGCCGGAGCCCATCACATTGGCGACGTGCACGAGGATGGCCGTCTTCCAGTCGCCCTCCGCGCCGAAGCCGTAGCCGTCGGCCATCAGCCGCTGCACGGCGAGGCCGGGCAGCTGCGGGAGCGAGCCGAGGTCCTCGAAGCTCGTCGTGAAGGCGCCGAAGCCGCCCTCCTCGAGGAAGCTGCGCAGCCCGAGCTCGATGCGGGCGCCGTCACGCAGGGACTCGTGCCGGTCGCCGCCCTTCCGCAGCTCCGGTACGACGTCGTAGAGCTCCTCGTACTCGGCGACGAGGGAGTCGACGGCCGAGTCGGAGGAGGCGTGCACCGCCTCCGCGAGCTCGTTCACGCCCCACGTGTTCACCTGAACGCCGAAGTGCAGCTCCGCCTCGGTCTTGTCGCCCTCGGTGACGGCGACGTAGCGCATGTTGTCGCCGAAGCGCGCGAGCTTGAGCGAGCGGGACGCGGCGAAGCCGGCGGCGGCGCGGGTCCAGGTGTCGACGTCGGCGACGACCCGCTCGTCGGACACGTGCCCGACGACCGTCTTGCGGGCGACGCCGAGTCGGGCCTGGATGTAGCCGAACTCCCGGTCGCCGTGCGCGGCCTGGTTGAGGTTCATGAAGTCGAAGTCGATGCTCGACCAGGGCAGGCCGACGTTCGCCTGCGTGTGCAGGTGCAGCAGCGGCTTGCGCAGGACATCGAGCCCGGTGATCCACATCTTCGCGGGCGAGAAGGTGTGCATCCACGCGATCACGCCGATGACGGAGTCGTCGGCGTTCGCGTCGAGCGCCGCCCGGCGGATCGAGTCTGTGTCGGTGAGCACCGGCTTCCAGACGAGCTCGACGGGGAGCGCGGCACCGAGCTCCTCCGCGATGCGTCCGGACTGCTCGGCGACCTGGCGGAGCGTGTCCTCGCCGTAGAGGCCCTGACTGCCGGTGAGGAACCAGACCTTGCGCGTGCGGAGGTCGGGGGTGATACGGGGCATTGTTCTCCTTCTGGTCGGTTCTGTCGGGAAGCGTCCGTCGTCGGACTGCTCGGGACGTCGGGTTCGTCGAGGAGGGGCGGCGCCTCAGAGGGCGTCGACGGCCGCGCGCTCGACCGGGATCGCGGCGCGGTAGCGGTCGAGGAAGGCGGCGAAGCCGGCGACGTCAGCGGGGTCCGGCTCGGCGGTGTCGATCTCGGTGTCCGCGAAGACCGTCAGCCGGAGGTAGGTGTCGAGGTCGGTGCCGTCGGCCGCGCCGACGTAGGACGCCAGCACCGCGATGCCCCACGCGCCGCCCTCCGCGGCGGTGTGCGCGACGGCGACCGGAGCATCGAGCGCCCCGGCCAGGAAGCGCTGGGCGACGCCGGCCGTGCGGAACATGCCGCCGTGCGCCATCATCCGCTCGAGGACCACACCCTCCGCGTGCAGCACCTCCATGCCGATGCTCAGCGCGCCGAAGACGCTGTAGAGCTGGGCGCGGACGAAGTTGGCGAGGGTCAGGCTGCTGTCGGGCGTACGCACGACGAGGGGCCGCCCCTCGGGAAGGCCGAGGATCGGCTCGCCGGCGAGGGTGTTGTAGGCGAGCAGCCCGCCCGCGTCCGCGTCGCCCTCGAGGGCCTCGCGGAACAGCGCCCCGTAGACGGCGTCCGGGTCCGCAGGGGCGCCGAGCGCCGTGGCGAAGCGGCCGAACAGTCCGACCCACGCCCCCAGCTCGCTGGCGCCGTTGTTGCAGTGCACCATCGCCACCGCGTCGCCCGACGGGGTCGTGACGAGGTCGATCTCCTCGTGCACTCCCTCGATCGGGCGCTCGAGGACGACCATCGCGAAGATGCTCGTCCCGGCGCTCACGTTGCCGGTGCGCGGGGCGACAGCGCCGGTCGCGACCATGCCGGTGCCGGCGTCGCCCTCCGGTGGGCAGAGGACGGCGCCCGGCTGCAGGGCGCCCGAGGGGTCGAGCAGCAGGGCGCCCTCCCGGGTCAGGTTCCCGGCCGGCTCCCCCGCCACGAGCACGTTCGGTAGCAGCTCGCGCAGCGGCCGCTCGAGCGGAGTGCCGGCGGCGAGCTCGTCGAAGCGGCGCAGCAGCTCCGCGTCGTAGTCGGCGGCGGCCACGTCGATCGGGAACACTCCGGAGGCGTCGCCGATGCCGAGCACCTTCCGGCCGGTGAGGCGCCAGTGCACGTAACCGGCCAGGGAGGTGAGGTGCCGGATCTGCGGCACGTGCGGCTCCTCGTCGAGGACGGCCTGGTAGAGGTGCGCGACCGACCAGCGCAGCGGGATGTTCGTCCCGAACCGCTCCGTCAGGGCGCGGGCTGCGCGCTCGGTGTTCGTGTTCCGCCACGTGCGGAAGGGGACGAGGAGCTCGTCGTCCGAACCGAAGGCGAGGTACCCGTGCATCATCGCCGAGACGCCGACGGCGCCGAAGCCCTCGAGGGCGACGCCGTACCGCTGCTGCACGTCGGCGGCCAGGTCGGCGTATGCCGCCTGGAGGCCGGCCTCGACATCCTCGAGCGAGTAGGTCCACAGCCGGTCGACGAAGCGGTTCTCCCACTCCGATCCGCCCGACGCGATCACGACGCCGGGGTGATCGCCGAGGAGGACCGCCTTGATGCGGGTCGAGCCCAGCTCGATGCCGAGCGTCGCGCGGCCCGCGGCGATCGCGTCCCGGGCGGCCGTGGTCTGCTCGTCGGTGGTCATCGGCGGTCGTCCCCCTGCTGGCCGTAGACGTTCTGGTAGCGGTCGAACAGCGAGTCGACCGCTTCCTGCGGGATCGGCAGCGGGTCACCCAGCTGCCGCGCGATGTGCACAGTCCGGGCGACGTCCTCGACCATCACGGCCGCCTTGACCGCGTCCTTCGCGCTGGAGCCGATGGTGAACGGCCCGTGGTTCTTCATGAGCACGGCACGGGAGCGGTGCCCGCGCAGCGTCTCGACGATCCCGCGGCCGATGGAGTCGTCGCCAATGATTGCGAACGGGCCCACGGGGATCTCGCCGCCGAACTCGTCCGCCATCGCGGTGATCACGCACGGGATCGGCTCGGCGCGGGACGCCCAGGCGACCGCGTAGGTGGAGTGGGTGTGCACGACGCCGCCCACCTCCGGCATGTTGCGGTAGACGTAGGCGTGCGCGGCGGTGTCGCTCGACGGCGAGTTCTCGCTGCCCGGGGTGCCGGGGATCACGTTGCCGTCGAGGTCGCAGACGATCATGTTCTCCGGCGTCAGGTCGTCGTAGCTGACGCCGGACGGCTTGATGACGAACAGGTCGGCGCCGGGCACGCGGCCGGAGACGTTGCCGCCGGTCCAGATGACGAGCCCCCACCGGATGAGCTCACCGTGCAGGCGGGCGACCTCTGAGCGCTGCTGCGCGATCGCGGCTTCGACCTCGGGGGAGAAGGAACTCACGCTCTGGAACCTCTTCGTTCGGGTGTCGATTCGATGTGAACGGTCACATGGACCCTCGCCAGTGTAGGGCGAGCACGCTCCGGGGTGTCAACCGTACGGGCGGGCGTTCCCCCCGTCGAGTGCGGCCCTGGTGCGCCGAACGCGCCCCGGAGCACCGAGTGCACCCCGTGCCCAGGGTGCTTTCGGTGTTTCGAGGCGCACTCGGCGAGGAGCGGGGCCGCCTCACCGGGCCCGAGGCGGGGCGGTCGAGGACCGCAGCACCAGCTCGGGGGCGATGGGCGCGGCGGACCGGGCGCCGCCGTCCAGCCGGCCGAGGAGGAGGGCGACGCACCGCCGGCCGAGCTCCTCGAAGTCCTGGCGCACCGTAGTGAGGGGCGGCGCGAAGTGCCGGGCCTCCGGCATGTCGTCGAAGCCGACCACGCTGAGGTCGGAGGGGCAGTCGCGGCCCGCCTCCCGCACTGCGGAGAGGACGCCGAGCGCCATCTGGTCGTTGGCGGAGAAGACCGCGGTGACGCCGCCCCGATCGAGCAGCTCGCGGCCGGCCCGGTAGCCGGCGTCGGCGGTCCAGTCGCCGAGGAGCGGCTCCCCCGCCGGCACGTCCCAGGCGGCGAGCTCGGCGGCGAAGCCGCGCAGCCGGGCCTCCGCCTCGCTCCAGTCCTGCGGGCCGGCGAGGTGAGCGATCCGCCGGTGGCCGAGCTCGAGCAGGTGCCGGGTGGCGAGCCGGGCGCCCGCGATCTGGTCGACGGACAGCGCGTGCGACCCGTCGTCCTCCGACTGCAGCGTCACATAGGGCACGCCGATCGCGAGCGACGAGATCGCGGCCGCGACGCGGGTCTGCGGCGCGATGACCACGAGGCCCTCGACGGCCTGATCGAGCAGATGCTCGAGCGCCGCGTCGATCGCCTCCGGGTCGGTCGAGGACAGGTTGGTGGTCACCACCGAGTAGCCGGCGGCGCGGGCCGCCGCCTCGATGGCGACGATGCTGCTCGACGGGCCGTAGTGCATCCGATTGGACGTGAGGATGCCGAGCGTGTGCGAGCGGCTCGTGACGAGCACGCGGGCCGCCCGGTTGGGCCGGTACTTGAGCGTCTCCATGGCGTCGGTGACGCGCGCCCGCGTCTCCGGGCGGATGCTCGGGTGCTGATTGAGCACGCGCGACACGGTCTGGTGCGACACTCCGGCCAGCCGGGCCACGTCCCGGATGCTGGCCGGCCGCTGGGCCGTTCCCTCGGCGGTCACCGCACCAGTATGGCGCGCGATGTGACACGTCACATCGCCGCCCCGCACCGCTTGGCGCGGGGGGAAACGTCCTCGCGGGGAAACGACACCCAAGGGCGCGCGTTCCCCGCGAGGAGCCGAGGTCAGGAGCGCGGGAGCGCCTGCTCCAGGTCGGCGAGCAGATCCTCGACGTCCTCGATGCCCACCGACAGGCGGACGATGTCCGGGGCGACCTCGAGCGGGGTGCCCCGCACCGAGGCGTGGGTCATCTCGGCCGGGTAGCCGATGAGCGACTCGACCCCGCCGAGCGACTCGGCGAGCTGGAAGAGCTTCGTCGACTCGACGAACGTGCGCGCGGCCTGCTCGCCGTCCTTGAGCGCGAGCGACAGCATGCCGCCGAAGCCGCTCATCTGGCGGGCGGCGAGCTCGTGCCCCGGGTGCGTCGGCAGGCCCGGGTAGTAGACGCGCTCGATGCGCGGGTGGTCGGCGAAGTGCTCGGCCACCGCGGCGGCGTTCGAGGAGTGGCGGTCCATCCGGACGCCGAGCGTCTTGATGCCCCGCACCGTGAGCCATGCCTCCATCGGCGCGAGGATCGCGCCCGCGGCGAACTGGTGGAACCGGACCTTCTCGCCGATCTCCTCGTCGTTCGTGATGACGGCGCCGCCGAGCGCGTCGGAGTGGCCGCCGAGGTACTTCGTGGTCGAGTGCACGACGACGTCGGCGCCGAGCTCGAGCGGACGCTGCAGCGCGGGCGACGCGAACGTGTTGTCCACGACGACGATGGCGCCGGCCTCCTTGCCGATCTCGGCGAGGGCCGCGATGTCGGTGATCTTCATCAGCGGGTTGCTCGGCGTCTCGACCCACAGGATCTTCGTGACGCCGGGACGGAGGGCCGCGCGGACCGCGTCCTTGTCGCTCATCTCCACGGCGTCCACCTCGACGCCCCAGGGGCCGAGGATGCGCGCGATGAGCCGGTGGGTGCCGCCGTAGACGTCGTTGCCGAGGACGATGTGGTCGCCGGGACGGAGCACGGCGCGGAGGAGCGCGTCCTCCGCGGCGAGGCCCGAGGCGAAGGCGGTGCCGATGCTGCCGCCCTCGAGCGCGCCGAGGAGCGTCTGCAGCGAGTCCCGCGTCGGGTTGCCCGAGCGGCCGTACTCGTAGCCGCCGCGCAGCCCGCCGACTCCGTCCTGCACGAACGTCGAGGTCTGGTAGATGGGCGGGACGACCGCGCCCGTCGTCGGGTCGAATTCCTGGCCCGCGTGGATCGCGCGGGTGTTCAGGCCGGATGACATGGATCTCCTCGAGGTCAGGCGGACAGGTAGGCGAGCAGGTCCGAGCGCGTGAGCACCCCGACGGGCTTGCCGTGCTCGGTGACGAGCACGGCGTCGGCGGCGCCGAGCGCGGTGCGGGCCGCGGAGACGCTGTCGCCCGCGCCGATCAGGCCGAGCGGCGCGCCCGTGACGGTGCCGACGGGATCGCCGAGCTGCGTCCGGCCGCTGAAGACGGAGTCGAGGAGCTGCCGCTCGTCCAGCGCGCCGAGCACCTCGCCCATCACGACGGGCGGCTCGGTCGCGAGGACCAGCAGCTGGGAGACCCCGTACTTCTCCATCGACGCGATCGCGTCGCGCACCGTGGCGCCGGGCAGGACGTGCACGAGATCGGGCACGGCGCCGGCCTTCGCGCCGAGGACGTCCGCGACGGTCGCCTCCTGGCCGGCGCCCGAGAACCCGTAGGAGCGCATCCACTCGTCGTTGAAGATCTTGCCGAGGTAGCCGCGGCCCCCGTCGGGGAGGAGGACGACGACGACGGCGTCGGCGGGCAGGTCCTTCGCGGCCTTGAGCGCCACCGAGACGGCGAGGCCGCTCGAGCCGCCGACGAGGAGACCCTCCTCGCGGGCGAGGCGCAGCGTGAGGTCGAACGACTCGGCGTCGGAGGACGCGATGATCCGGTCGACGACCGACGGGTCGTAGGCGGAGGGCCAGAAGTCCTCGCCGACGCCCTCGACGAGGTACGGGCGACCGGTGCCGCCGGAGTAGACGGAGCCCTCGGGGTCGGCGCCGACGATCTGCACGCGGCCGTCCGACACCTCCTTGAGGTAGCGCCCGACGCCCGTGATCGTGCCGCCGGTGCCGACGCCCGCCACGAAGTGGGTGATCTTCCCCTCGGTGTCGCGCCAGATCTCGGGGCCGGTCGTCTCGTAGTGCGAGGCCGGCCCGTTCGGGTTCGAGTACTGGTCGGGCTTGAAGGCGCCGGGGATCTCGCGGGCGAGCCGGTCGGAGACGCTGTAGTAGGAGCGCGGGTCCTCCGGGGCGACGGCGGTCGGGGTCACGACGACCTCGGCGCCGTAGGCGCGGAGCACGCTGCGCTTGTCCTCGCCGACCTTGTCGGGCAGGACGAAGACGCAGCGGTAGCCGCGCTGCTGCGCGACCAGGGCGAGGCCGACGCCGGTGTTGCCGGAGGTCGGCTCGACGATCGTGCCGCCGGGCTTCAGCAGCCCGCGCTGCTCCGCGTCGTCGATGATCTTCACCGCGATGCGGTCCTTCGCGGAGCCGCCGGGGTTCAGGTACTCGATCTTCGCGAGGACGGTGGCCTCGATGCCCTCCGTCACCCGGTTGAGGCGGACGAGCGGGGTGTTCCCGATGACGTCGAGGATCGTGCGGGCGTACTTCATGACTCTGCCTTCGATAGGGAGCCCGAGCTCCCGGGGAACGGGACGCGAACGGGCGGGACGGGGGTGTCGGCGCCTAGCGGCGGCGACAGCGACACGTCGAGATACCCACGCCGCGAGTCTAGTCACCGGTCGCGGCCGCCGCGAAAGGCCGCTCAGGCGGTCTGCTGGGCGGCGAGGCGCGCGTAGAGGCCGCCGCGGCGGAACAGCTCGTCGGCGGTTCCGCTCTCGACGATCCGGCCGCGCTCGACGACGTGGATGACGTCCGCCTCGGCGACCGTCGAGAGCCGGTGCGCGATCGCGATCGTGGTGCGGCCGCGGGACGCGGTGTCGAGCGCGGCCTGCACCGCGCGCTCGGACACGGAGTCCAGGGCGCTCGTCGCCTCGTCGAGGATGAGCACGGCAGGGTCCTTGAGGATCACCCGGGCGATCGCGACCCGCTGCTTCTCGCCGCCGGAGAGCCGGTAGCCGCGCTCCCCCACGACCGTGTCGTAGCCGTCGGGGAAGGACTCGATGGTCTCCGCGATGTTGGCGAGCTCCGCAGCACGGCGTATCTCCTCGTCCGTCGCATCGGGACGCGCGTACCGCAGGTTGTCGCCGATGCTCGCGTGGAAGAGGTAGGTCTCCTGGCTGACGATGCCGATCTGCTCCAGCAGCGAGTCCTGCTGCACGTCGCGTACGTCGTGCCCCGCGAAGAGCACGGCACCCTCGGTCACGTCATAGAGGCGCGGGATGAGATAGGAGATCGTCGTCTTGCCCGCGCCCGAGGGGCCGACGAACGCGGCGAACTGACCGGGCTCGATCCGGAACGAGACGTCGTCGAGGGTCGGCCGACCGGTCGCGGGCGCGCCCGGATAGCGGAACTCGACCGAGCGGAACTCGATCTCGCCGAGCCGGTCGGACGGGCCGAGGGCGACGGCGCCGGGGCGGTCGCGGATGGCGGGCACGAGGTCGAAGTACTCGAAGATGCGGGCGAACAGCGCGCCCGAGGTCTGCAGGTCGAGCGCGACTCGCATGAGGCCGAGGAGCGGCCACATCAGGCGGGCCTGGACCGTCGTGAAGGCGACGATGGTGCCCGCCGTGATGTCGGCGCCGCCCTGGATGAGGAACGCCGAGGCGAGGTAGACGAGCGCGGGCACCACGGACAGGAAGATCTGCACGAACGCGAAGAAGCCCTGGCCGCTCATCGACTGGCGCACCTGAAGCCGGATCTGGTTGCGGTTCTCCGCCGCGTACCGTTCGTTCTCCGCCTCGGCGCGCCCGAAGCTCTTCGCCAGCAGGATGCCCGACACGCTGAGGATCTCCTGCGTGATCGCGGTCATCTCGGAGAGCGACTCCTGCGTCTGCGTCGCGATGCGAGCGCGGATGCGGCCGACCCGCCGCTGCGCGAACGCGAGCGCGGGCAGCAGGACGACGGCGATGAGCGTCAGCTGCCAGCTGAGCAGCAGCATCGCCGTGAACGCCGCGAGCACGGTCACGACGTTGCCGATGACGCTCGACACGGTGTTGCTCAGCACCCCCGCGACACCGCCGACGTCGTTCGCGAGCCGCGACTGGATGATTCCCGTCTTGGTGCGCGTGAAGAACCCGAGCTCCATCGCCTGCAGATGGCGGAACAGGTCGACGCGCATGGTGCCCATCACCTTGTTGCCGACGGACGAGGTGAGGTAGGTCTGCCAGATCCCGAGGCCGGCGGAGAGCACCCAGACGAGGATCATCAGGCCGACCAGCGTGCCGAGCACGGGCAGGTCGGGGCCGCCCTCGGGGAAGAGGCCGCGGTCGAAGGCCTGCTGGGTGAGCAGGGGCGGCAGCACCGTGAGGCCCGCGTCGATGAGGACGAGCGCGATCGTCAGCGTGAGCGCTGCGCGATGAGGAGCGAAGAGCTGCAGGATGCGCCGGAGCAGATGGTCGATGCGCGGCGCCTCGGCGTTCGCGGCACGCTGAGCCTCCTCGTCGCGCGACGCGACCCCCCGGCGCGGTCGTCCCGCCTGTCCGAAGCTCACCCGAGGAGCCTACGTCGACCGGCCGACGCGGCCGATCGCGGCGGCGGGGCCGGCTTCGGCGACCGGTTCATGCCGACCGCGGAAATCGAAGCGGAACTCGCCTGTCCAGCGGGTGGCGACTGGTCCGGAGCAGAAGTTACGATCCCTCCACGGTCCGCTTCTGGCATCGTTCCCATGCCGCTTCCCACAGAGGAGATCCCTTGTCGACACCGCTGTCGCTGGCCCTCGTCGGGTTCTGGCACGTCCACGCCTCCGACTACGCCACCCAGGTGGCGGCAGCGGAGGGGGCGGAGCTCGTCGCCGCCTGGGACGACGAGCCCGAGCGCGGACGGCCCGAGGCCGAGGCGCTGGGCATCCCGTTCACCGAGGACCTCGACGAGCTGCTCTCCCGACCTGATCTGGATGGGATCGTTGTCACCACCTCGACGGCGGCGCATACCGACGTGATCGGCCGCGCCATCGCGGCGGGCAAGCACGTCTTCACCGAGAAGCTCCTGGCTCCGACCACGGCCGAGTGCGAGCAGCTCGTGGACGCCGCGCGCTCGGCCGACGTGAAGCTCGTGGTCTCCCTCCCGCGCCTCGCCGAGAGCGAGACCGCGACTATCACACGGGCGATCGCCGACGGAGCCCTCGGCGACATCACCTACACGCGGGTGCGCCTCGCGCACGACGGATCGGTCGCCGGCTGGCTGCCCTCCCGCTTCTACGAGCCGGCGGACGCGATCGGCGGAGCCCTCACCGACCTCGGCTGCCACGCGGTCTACCTCACGCAGCGCTTCCTCGGGGCGGAGCCGGAGTCGGTGTCCGCTCTGTACGGGTCGGTGACCGGGCAGGCGCTGGAGGACAACGCCGTCGTCACGCTCCGCTACCCCGGCGGCGCGCTCGCGGTGATCGAGGCGAGCAACGTGACCACCCCGGGAGCCTCGACCATCGAGGTCCGCGGCACGCGCGGCACCCTCGTCCTCGGCTTCGCCGGGCGCGGCCTCCTCGGCAAGGGCGACGCCTTCGATCCCGAGCGCTGGGTGGAGCCGCAGGCCGAGCCCGCCGCGCCGATGCCCCTCGAGCTGTGGCTGTCCGCCATCCGGACCGGGGCCGGCACCGAGGAGAACACGTCCGCGGCGATCGAGCTCACCCGCCTCGTCGAGGCGGCGAACGCGGCAGCCAGATCCGGCCGCACCCTCGACTACCGCGTTCCGACCGCGGCCCGCTGACCCACGAGACCAAGGGAACCGAAGCAATGACCACCTCCAACGGAAAGATCCGCGTCGGGCTCATCGGGGCGGGCGGCATCGCCGGCGCTCACGTGAAGGGCTACCTCGAGAACCCCGACACCGTCCAGCTCGTCGCCGTCGCGGATCCCGTGCAGGAGCACGCGGAGCGGCGCGCCCAGCTCACCGGCGCCGCGACGTACACGAGCTACCAGGACATGCTGCGGGAGGCGGAGCTCGACGCCGTCGACATCTGCCTGCCGCACCATCTGCACCGCGACGCGATCGTCGCGGCCGCCCGCGCGGGGAAGCACATCCTCTGCGAGAAGCCGCTGTGCCTCACGGACGAGGAGGCGGCCGAGGTGCAGGCGGCCGTCCGGGAGGCGGGGGTGACGCTCATGTGCGCGCACAACCAGCTGTTCTCGCCGCCCGTCGCGAAGGCGGTGGAGCTCATCGGCGAGGGCCTCCTCGGCGAGGTGTACGAGGTGCGCACCACCGACAGCTTCTTCAACGACTTCAACCCCGAGACGATGGGCTGGCGCGCCTCCGCGAAGACGAGCGGCGGGGGCGAGCTGATCGACACGGGGTACCACCCCACCTATCTGATGCTGCAGCTGGCAGGCGGCGAGCCCGTCGAGGTGACGGCGATGCTGAGCACCCACCGCCTCAAATTCATGGAGGGGGAGGACTCGGCGCAGGTGCTCGTCCGCTTCGACAACGGCGTGGTCGGCACGCTGACGACGAGCTGGGCGTACAACCCCTCCAGCAACACCGAGCGATTCTCCGTCGTCGGCGAGAAGGGCGCGCTGTTCAGCGACGGCCGCAACCTCTCCTACCGGCTGCGCACCGGCGAGCAGGCCACCCTCGAGTTCCCGGAGGTCGACGAGTTCGCGGCCGAGATCGCCCACTTCGCCGGGTGCGTGCGGACCGGCGCGAAGCCGATCCACAGCGAGAAGGAGGGCATCGAGGTGCTGGGCATCATCCTCGCCGCCTACGAGTCGGCGGAGAACCGGTCGCTAGCTCCGGTCCGCAGCGCATCGAGCGTCGTTCCTGCCTGACGCCCCTCCGCCGCTCCCCGCCGCTCCGGTGCCGTGCGCATCGGGGCGGCGGCGTGCTTCCGGGCCCGCCGCGAGGCGATCGTTTCCGAGTCGTGGGGTCGCCCATGCGCTCGCGGCTCTATCATCGGCCTGACGGCACTCCGGGTGCCGTCGCTGTTGCGACCTGCAGGGTCGGCACTTATAGTCGCCCTGTGTGGCAACGATGCCACACCGGAAGCAGCCGGAGCCGCAGCCGTCTCTGGAAGGGATGACGATGAAGCCACAGCTCGAGCAGTTCCGCTCGCAGATCCTCCCGAGGACCGCATCGAAGGGCTTCCGGTCATGACCGCCGTCGAGGACCGCGCGGAAGCGGAGTCGTCGGTCGCGACGACCGCTGCGAAGCCGGCGGGGACCCGCCGCAAGAAGCAGCGCGACAAGTACAACAAGCGCGAGGCGCTCGCGGGCTACCTCTTCGTCGCCCCCTGGGTGGTCGGGTTCCTGATCTTCACGCTCGGCGCGATGATCTACAGCCTCGTCATCTCGTTCAGCGACTACGACCTCGCCACCGACACGGCGGTCCCGAACGGCGGCGCCAACTACGCCGAGCTGTTCGAGGATCCGAAGGTCATGCTGGCGCTCGGCAACACCCTGTTCTACGCGGTCATGGCGGTGCCGCTCGAGATCGCGTTCGCCCTGTTCCTCGCGATGCTGCTCAATCGCGTGGGCAAGGGCGCGGGCCTCTTCCGCACCCTCTACTACCTGCCGAAGATGACGCCGTCGGTCGCCGCGGCCTCCGTCTTCCTCCTGCTCCTCAACGGGAACTACGGCGCGATCAACCGCGGACTCGCGCTGATCGGCATCCAGGGTCCGCAGTGGCTCACCGACCCCAACTGGGTGAAGCCGTCCATCGTCCTCATGACCCTCTGGTCGGTCAGCGGAACGATGATCATCTTCCTCGCGGCCCTCAAGAACGTGCCGCGCGACCTCTACGAGGTGGCGTCGCTCGACGGCGCCGGCAAGGTGCGGCAGTTCTTCAACATCACCGTGCCGATGATCTCCGGGACCATCTTCTTCAACGTGCTGGTGCTCACCATCGCGGCGCTGCAGGTGTTCGACCAGGCGTTCCTGCTCTTCTGGCGCAACCAGACGAACGCCTCGCCCGACGCGTCCCTGTTCTACGCGGTGTACCTGTTCCAGCAGGCGTTCCGCAACTTCAACTTCGGCTTCGCGGCCGCCATGGCCTGGCTGATCTTCGTGATCATCATGATCATCACGTTCATCCAGGTGAAGTTCGGCAACCGGTTCGTCTACTACGAGGGAGACAAGAACTGATGAGCTCCACCATCGGCACCAGTCAGGCGACTGTCGACCCTCGGATGCAGGCGCTCGGCATCCAGGAGGCGGGTGGCAAGAGCCCCGCGTCGCCCGGCCGCGACGTGAAGAACGTGGTCGTCAAGGCGATCCTGTGGGTCCTGCTGATCGGGTTCGCGCTGCTGTTCCTCTACCCGTTCGCGTGGCTGCTCTCGGCCAGCCTCAAGCCGCGCGGCGAGGTCTTCGACAACCGCCTCATCCCGCAGACCTTCCAGCCGCAGAACTACGCGGATGTATGGGACAAGCTGCCGCTCCTCAACTGGGTCGGCAACAGCCTCCTCATCGCGATCCTCGCCGCCGGACTCGTCACGCTCTCGAGCTCGATCGTGGCGTTCGGGTTCGCGTACTTCAAGTTCCCCGGCCGCAACCTGCTGTTCGGCCTCATCCTCGCGACGATGATGCTGCCGGGCGCCGTGACGCTGATCCCGACCTACCTGATCTGGAACAACCTCGGCTTCGTCGGCACCAACGTGCCGCTGTGGGCGACCAACCTGTTCGGCTCGGCGTTCTACATCTTCCTGCAACGCCAGTTCTTCCTCGGCCTGCCGAGGGAGCTGTTCGAGGCGGCACGCGTCGACGGCGCCAGCTACTGGGGCCTGTTCTGGAGGATCGCGGCACCTCTGTCGATCCCGTCGTTCATCATCGTGTTCATCTTCGAGTTCCAGGCCAGCTGGAACAACCTGCAGGCCCCGCTCATCTACCTGAACTTTGGGTCGATCGAGAACTTCACGGTCCCGCTCGGCATCTCGTACGCGATGACCGCCTTCAGCCCCGGCAACGGCGGCCAGGGCGACTACCAGTGGGTCATGACGGCCGCGCTTCTCGTGACGCTGCCGATGCTCATCCTGTTCGCCTTCGGTCAGCGCTACTTCATCGAAGGCATCGCCACTCAGGGCCGCAAGGGCTGATCCCCTCCGTCCCCGGGACGCCCCGGCCGCTTCGGCGGTCGGGGCGTCCTGCATTTCGTGGGGGTCGCGACGTTCCCCTCGGACCCAGCCGCGCGAACCACCGAGTGCTGCTTGCAGCACCGAGTGCACCCCGGGCACCGGGCGCACTCGGCGCTCACGGGCGCACTCGGCCCTTGCGAGCGAGCGCTGGGCCGGCTTCGCCCTCGCCCGCGTCCGCTGACCGCGGCGGGCCGGGAGTGGCTGGGTCCGAAAGGCGCGTCGCGTGATTTCGAGACGGCCGCTGCGCGGCCTCCTCAATCACCGGAGGGGAGAAACCATGGGTCGGGGTACCCCAGCCCTGAGCGAGCAGGTATGGGGCGGCTCCACCCATCGATGGACTACGCCCGCTGCGCGGCCTCCTCAATCACCGGAGGGGAAACCATGGGTCGGGGTACCTCAGCCCTGAGCGAGCAACGTATATAGGGCGGTTCCAGCCATCAGTGGACTACGGCCGCTCGCTCCCGTGAGGGAGCGGCGGTCGGGGGCGTCCGCCGAGGCGAGTTTTGCGCGGCACGCTTGCCGCGCAACTGTCTGAGCAGCGGTGGACGCCCCCGACCGCCGCGGAACTGAACGCAAGCGAAAGGGCGGCCCCCCGAAGAATCCGGAGGACCGCCCCTACACAGCGAGCGACTTACTGGCCCGTCGTCTGCTCCCAGGCCCGCTGGGCGGCCGCCTGGCCGTCCGCGAGGGCCTCTTCCGGCGTCTTCTCGCCGTTGAGCGCGGCGGTGACGGCGGTCTGCAGCTCGGTCTGGATCTCCTGACCGGCGGCCGAGGAGCCGAACGACTTGCCCTCACCGACGACGTCGTAGTAGGTCGCGATGACCTGGTCGAAACCGGCGTTGCCGGTGGGAACCACGAACTTCTCGCGGATCGCCTGGTCGGCCGAGGGGGAGCCCGTGAACAGACCGGTGTTCATGCGGTTGGGGTCCGGGTCCTCCTCGATCGTCTTGGCACGGGCCTCGCCGGCCGCCATCCACGCTTCGTCCGAGGTGAGGTTGATGGCCCAGGCACAGGCAGCGGCCGGGTTCTTCGCACCCTTCGGCACGACGAACGCGGTGCCGCTGGCGACGGTGAACGGGTTGCCGTCCTTGTCCTTGAACGGGACCGCGTTGATGGTGATGTCGGCCTGCGTCGCCGCGAGCACGTTCGGGTACCACTGCGCGTTGATCTCCGCCGCGACCTGGTCCTTCACGTACTGGTTCTCGGCACCGAACATGTCGAAGGTGTCGATGAAGCTCTTCACCTTGGCGAAGCCGCCCTGCGCGTCGGTCAGCTCCTTGAGGAAGGTGAGCGCGTCGACGTTGGCGTCGTTGTCGAGGGTGGGCTTGCCGTCGGCGTCCATGATCTGGCCGCCGTTGCCGAGGAACCAGAGGCCGGCGGTGCCGGGGACCTGCGGGTCGAGGCCGAGGGTGGACGGGTTGCCGCCCTGCTCCTTGTACAGCTTCGACACGGCCGAGAGCAGGCGCTCGCGGTCGGAGGTGTCGATGTCGTCGTTGGTGAGGCCGGCGGCCTCGAGGAGCCGGGTGTTCGTGATGATGGCCGGCGGCTGGTAGAACTGCGGCACCGCGTAGATGGTGTCGTCGTAGGTGACGTCGGCGATGACCGAGTCGTACCAGTGGTCGGCGGTCACGTCGTTCGCCGCGAGGCACTCGTCGAGGGGCAGGATGAGGCCCTTCGCCGCGTAGGTCCCGACGTACTGCGAGCTCATCTGGACGACGTCGGGGACGTTGCCGCTCGCGGTGGCCGCCGTGAACTTCTGAGCGTCGAAGGCGGTCGCCTCGATCTTGATGTCGACGTCGGCGAGCTGCTCCGCCGCGTAGTCGAGTCGCGACTGGCCCACGTCGTCCGCGTTCTCGAAGCCCCACGCGTTGAGCGTGCCGGTGGGCGCGGCCGTGAAGTCGGCGTCGGCGCCGGAGTTGGTGTTGCCTCCGCCTCCCGAACCACACGCGGTGAGTGCAGCGATCGACGCCACGGCTGTGGCGGCGAGGAGGACCCTTTGCCTCTTCTTCATGAGTTTCCCTTCGCAAGAGATCCGGCGGGGCATCGTCGCTCCCGCGGAGGGCAGACTCCCGGCTGTTTCTGGAATCCTTCCCATACCGGAGTATGGCTCACTGCTCACTTCGTCACAAGGAGGCGCGTCCCGATGAGACGAAATCGTGAGATTTGCGCGGAACGAGCCTTGTCGAGGCGTCCACGACCGGACTAGCCTCGTCTGGGAACGATCTCACAGATGATCGAGCGAAGGGGCTCCGTGGGCACTCTCAACAGAGTATTTCTCGTCGGCCATACGCACCACGACGTCGGCTACACGAACAGCCCTCGAATTATCGATCGGATGCACGAAGCTATCATCGGCGAGGTCCTCGACCTGGCGGACGCTCACGGCTCCAGCGGACCTGACCGGTTCCGCTGGACCTTCGAGGTCGCCCGGCCCGTCCTCCGCTTCCTCGAGCACGCGCCGCCCGAGCAGGCCCACCGGCTGCGCCGCCGGGTTGCGGACGGCACCCTGGCCGTCACCGCCGGGTACCTCAACAACACGCAGCTCGCCTCGCAATCCGAGCTGGACGCCGCCTACGATCGCCTGGCCGCCTTCGCCGCGGCGGGCATCCCGGTGCGCACCGAGCAGCACGGCGACGTGAACGGCATCTCCTGGGGCGCCGTGCCCGCCATGCGCCGGGCCGGGGTCTCCCGGCTGGTGATGGCACTGAACCCGGACCACGGCCGCCCGCCGTTCGCGCAGCCCTCCGGCTTCTGGTGGGAGGGCCAGGACGGCGAGCCCGTCTTCGTGTGGCTCTCGACCCACTACGGGTTCGGCGAGGAGTGGGGCATCGTCGACGCCGACGTCGAGCTCGCCGAGCTGCGGATCAGCGAGTTCCTCGACGGCCTCGCCGCCCGCCGCGACTACCCCTACGACACCGCGATCGTGCACGCGGGCAACGACAACCGCTGGCCGACCGCTTTGTTCCTCGACGTCGTGCGGCACTGGAACGCGCGCCGCCCGGACGTGCGGATGGAGACGGCCACCATCGACCAGGCGCTCGACGCGCTCGAGGCGCAAGCCCGCGAGGCGGACATCCCGAGGGTGCGGGGCGAGTGGTCCGACTGGTGGTCGCACGGGCACGGCTCGACCGCCCGCGAGGTGGCGGTGTACCGCGAGGCGCGGTCGCTGTCGCTCGCGGCGCAGTCCACCCTCGCCCTGTCGCGGTTGCGGGGCGACGGGGACGTCGCACTCGCCACGGTCCTCGGCTACCGCCGCGGGCCCGTCCGCCTGCGCACGCCCGAGGAGATCGACCGCGACCTAAGCGCGGTCGACGAGGAGCTGATGCTCTTCAACGAGCACACGTGGGGCTCGTGGGAGACCTACTCGCGTCCGCACTCCTTCTTCAGCTCCTCGCACTGGAACGGCAAGGCCGGGTTCGCGTACGGCGCCTACGACTGGGCGCGCGACCTCGCCGTCGAGGGCCTGTTCCGCCTCGTGGCGAGCGGCGCCCCGGACGCGCCCGTCGCGGCCCGGGCGATCGTGGTCGTCAATCCGACGGAGAGCGTCCGCACCGAGCCCGTGACCGTGGAGGTGGACGGGGTCCGCGAGGTGACCGTCGTCGCGCGCGACGTCCCGGCGTTCGGCACGGCGATGCTGGAGGTGCCGGCCGAGCGTCCCCTCCCCTGCTCCGGCCGCGGCATCCGCACCGAGCGCTACGCGGTCACGGTCGATCCGGCGCGCGGAGGAGTGGTCTCCCTCCTCGACCTGGCGACCGGACGGGAGCTGGTCGACCAGGCGGCGGGCTCCGGCCTCGGCGCGGTGGTGGTCGAGCGCGTCCCCGCCGACAGCGCCCATCCGATGGTCACCCGCAGCCCGAAGGACTTCCACCCCGACAACCCGGGGCCCGACTTCGTGCGCGCCGTGTCCACGAGCGACGTCCTGCCGCTCGTCACCGAGACGGACGACATGGTCGAGATCCGCTGGATCGGCTCCGCCCCGACCGTGCCGAGCGTCACCGCCACGCTCCGCCTCTACCGGCGAACCGACGTGATCGACCTCGACGTCGAGCTCGTCAAGCCGGAGGTGTTCGCCCCCGAGAGCATCTTCGTGGCGTTCCCGTTCGCGGTCGCCGATCCGCGGTTCCTGCTCGAGACGGCGGGCGCCGTCTACGAGGCCGACGCCGAGCAGCTGCCCGACACCAGCAAGGACTGGTACTCCATCCAGCACGCCGTCGGGGTGGCCGGCGCCGAGGGCGGCGTGCTCTGGGGCACGGTGGATGCGCCGCTCGTCCAGCTCGGCGGCTTCCAGACCGGCAAGTGGGCGCGCGAGCTCGACGCCCCGCACGGGCACATCAACAGCTGGCTGATGAACAACCTGCACTTCACGAACTTCCAGGCGCGGCAGGACGGGACCCTGCGCTACCGCTACCGGTTCCGCCTCGCGGCGCCGGACGCCGTCGCCGTGCGCCGGTTCGGGCGGGACCTGCTGCAGCCGCTCCAAGCTCGCGCCTACGCCGGTCCGGTCGCCCTGCGGGGCTCCTCCGGGCTGCGGATCGAGCCCGCCGACCGGCTGTTCGCGGAGCTTCGGCCGGAGGGCGACGAGGTGCGCATCCGGCTCCGCAACCCGGGCGCCGAGCCGGTCGCGGCGCGGGTCGGCTGGGACGGCACAGGAGTCGAGATCGTGCCGGAAGCGGCGATCGTGCCCCCGTACGGCCTCGCCGAGGTGCGGGCGCGCCGCGTCGAACCCCACCCCCGGTGAGGGCGGGTCAGGCGTCCCAGTCGCTGGGGGCCGGGCGGGAGGTGGACGGGAGGGAGACGTGGCGCGACCAGTCGGCGAGCCAGTCCGGCACCGGATGGGCGGCGGTGTCGATCCCGGTCAGCTCGCGGATCTCGTCCATCGTGGCGACTCCGCCGCGGCGGCGGAGGAAGCGGCCCTTCACGTAGCCGCGCGCGTACACCTCGCCGCCCGCGACGAACCGCTGCTCCAGGTACACGGCGCGGTCGTCGTAGCCGAGGATGCGCGTCTCGATCTCGAAGCGCTGCCAGAGCTTGAGCGACTTCCGGTACGTGATCGTCTGCGATGCGACGACGGGATAGATGCCGGCCGCCTTGAACCGCGGCCACAGACCGGAGCGCATCAGGAGGTCGAGCCGGGGCAGATCCATCATCGACAGGTAGACGCCGTTGTTGACGTGGCGCAGCTCGTCGAGGTCGGTCGGCCACACGCGCCCCGGCATCCGGGCCACGTCGTGGATGTCGAGCGACGGGCGCCGACTGGCGGTGGCGGTGAGCTGCAGCATGCGGAGGGAGCGCCGGAGGATGTCCACCGCGGCAGACTAGGGCGGCGCGCCCGTGGCGGCCGCCCCGGTTGTGGCACTCCCCCAGGCGGGACCGGCCGCCGGCGCGCCCGGCTTGGAGGGGTGCGACGAGCGCTCAGCCGGCGAGCGCGCCGACACTGTCGTAGCGAGCCGTCCCGTCCGGCCCGGTGACCTCGATCGTGAAGCCGACCTCCCCCGAGCCGAAGCGCACGTCCAACTGCGCCCGCGCAGCGCCGGCGACCCACGCGAGCCGCAGCGTGTCCGTGCCGGTCGTCTCGGCGCCGAACTCGCCCTCGAACGCCGGCTGCGTCGCGCGCAGCCGCACCAGGGCGAGGATCGCGCGGGGCACCTCGCCGGCGAGCGCCTCGCCGAGCTCCTCCGGCGCATAGAAGTGCCGGTTCACGTCGCGGCCGTTCCCGGTGGCGGCGTACAGCTCGGTGTCGTCGAGCCCGGCGAGGAGTCCTACGTAGTAGATCTGCGGAGTGCCCGGCACGAACAGCTGCACCGCCCGGCACAGCAGGTAGGCAGTGGGATCTGCGCCGAGGACGCTGAAGAAGGTCGCGTTGATCTGGTGCGGCAGCGCGGTCCAGGCCGGGAGCACGGACGCGAGGCTGGAGTGGCCGTCCGTCGCCGCGGCTGCGCGCTCGAAGATCGCCCGCATCTCCTCGAAGGAGATGAGTCCCTCCCGATCGAGCGCGGGACCGGCGTCGATCACACCGATGCCGTCGTGCGTGTCGAGCACCGTGATCGCGTTGCGCGGGCGGATCTCGAGCCAGTGCGCCAGCCGGTCGACGGTGCCGGTGCCGAGGGAGTGCAGCAGCAGCGGCGGCAGCGCGAAGTCGTAGACCAGGTCGACGAGCGGCGCGATCGCGAGCTGCTGCGTGTAGTGCGCGTGCACCTCGACGAGGACGCGCAGGCTCCGCCGATGGGCCATCGCGGTGATGTCCCGCACGAACTCGAGCGTGTGCTCGGTCATGAAGCTGTCACTGCCGGGCGTCTTGATCGCGTACCCGACGGCGTCGAGCCGGACGGTGGTGACGCCCCCGGCGGCGAGAGCGTCGAGCAGTCGCTCCAGGTAGCGGATGCCCGCCGGATGTTGCACGTCGACGTCGACCTGGCTCGGCACGAAGGTGGTCCAGACCAGCCGACGGCGTCCGTCGCCGGTGCGGTACGCGGTGAACGGCAGGCCCGGCCGGGGCCGATAGAACGCGGTGATCTGCGCCTCGGTGCCGCCGTCGGGGAAGACGGCGTCGAAGGTGAGGAACATGCCCTCGTATGGCGAGTCCTCCTGACGCGCCAGCCAGTCCTGGAACTCGGCGGAGTCGGCCGAGACGTGGTTGACGATGAGGTCGGCCGTCACCTCTCGCTGCGCGGCGATCGCCCGGACGTCGTCCCAGGAGCCGAGGCGCGGGTCGACCGAGGTGTGGTCGACCGGGTCGAAGCCCGCGTCGTCGCCGTCGAACGGCACGAAGAAGGGCAGCAGATGCACGCCTCGGAAGGGGGCGAGCGGTCCCTCCAGCAGCTCGCGGGCGCCCGCGATTCCGCCGCCCAGCCGGTCGGCGTAGGCGAGGAGCTGCACCTCGTGCGGGTCGCCGGGCACGGTCGGCTCGGTCATGCGGGCATCCTCCGGATCGCGTCGACGAGGGCGGCGGCGCCGCCCTCGGGGGAGGTGAGCACGGGAACGTCGAGGTCGAGCTCCGCGGCGGCGGATGCCATGGAGGCCTGAGCCAGGACGACGACGTCGGCGGATGCGGCAGCCTCGGTGATCGCGTCCGCGACGAGCCGGTCGTGGGTCGCCTGGTCGCCGGCGGATCGCGCGGCGGCCGCGCCCCCGACGACGCGTGCCGCGACGTCGACGGAGCGGGCGGCCGCGGCGACGCTGCTCTCGAGCAGGCGCCCGGTCGGGCCGAGCGTGGCCTCGAGGGTCGCGAGCACTGCGATCCTCGCCGGACGGCCCCCGGCCGCGCGCGCGACGGCGAGCGCGACCGCCTCCTCCGCCATGGGGGCGTCCACCCGGAGCACGGGCACGTCGACCCGGGCGGCGGCGGCATCGACCGCCTCCCCGATCGAGGAGCAGGTGACGAGGATGGCGTCCGCGCCGTCGTCGGCGAGGTGGCGGATGTGGCTGAGCACCTCGGCGCGGACGGCGTCATCGACGCCGGAGTCGATCGCCGCCTTCAGCAGCCCGCCGTCCACGACGTGCACGATGGGACCGTCGTGCCCGGTGCGGCGCAGCAGGTCGTCGAACGTCGCGGCGAGCGCGGGGACCGTGTGCAGCAGGCCGAGGCGCGCGCTCATGAGGCGTCGCTCCAGGGACGCGCCTCGCGGTCGACGACCTCGACGAGCGCCTCCAGCCGGGGGACGGACAGCTCGCGCAGGCGGCCGGGCACGTCGGGGTGGCCCACCACGTCGCTCCACAGAGCCCGCCCGGCGAGGAATCCGCTCGCGCCCGCGCGGCAGGCGGCTTCGACCGCGTCCTGGAAGCGGTCGCGCTCGACGCCCTGGGAGAGGACGACCCACGGCCCCTGCACCGCCTCGCCGAGCCGCTCGCTCGCGCGGCGCTGCTCCTCGGCGCCGCCCGCGCCCGCCATCGGCACCTGCGCCTTGTACAGGCTGGGGCCGAGCGGGGAGAGCTCGCGGGCGGCCTCGACGATGGCGTCGTCCATGTCCCAGGTTCCGGCGTCGAGCTCTGCGGGGGTCGCGCGCACGACGGGCTCGAGCACGGAGAGCAGGCCGAGCTCGGCGGAGGCGCGGATGAACCGGTCCGCGAGCTCGACGCGGTGCTCGCGGCGGGCGTCCCGTCGCCAGATGATCAGCAGCTTGAGTGCGGAGACGCCGGCGAGGTCGAACCCCCCGCCGACGACCACGTCGTCGAGCTCGGTCTCCTCGACGGGCCCGCCGTCCTCCTGCTGGAGGGCGTCGGCGGCGAGGATGAGGCCGGCGCTCGCGGGAAGCAGGCCGTCCGCCCGCACCCGGTCGAAGCCGTAGTGCCGGTCGATGAGGAACCCGGAGGAGAGGGGGCCGAGCGCCTCGGCGACGTCGAGCTTGAAGCGGATGAGGACGTCGTCCCCGGGCCGGCCGGCGCCCGCCTGGTCGAACATGGCGCGGAGGCTCTCGCGCTGGTCCATCGCGACCATGGCGAAGCCGCCGCCCGGGCGGGCGATCGCGTCGAGGGTGGGTGTGCCGGTCGTCGCCGTCATCTCTCTCCTTCCCGAGCGAGCGCGGCGCCGGAGGCGGCCGCGACGAAGCGCTCGAACATCTGCTGGTACGGGTCCCCGGCATCCCGGGGAAGGGGGACGCCGGCGAGCGCGGGCGGCTCGCCGGGCAGGAGCCCCTCTCGCGACGCTGCGAGAAGGGCGGCTCCGGAGGCGACGGGCTCGGTGGCGCTGGTGAGGCGGGCGGGAGCGGCGAACACCTGTGCCTTGAGGCGCATCCACGGCTCGTTGCCTCCGCCCGGGCCGGCGAGGATGCGCAGCGGCGGGTGGGCGGGGCCGGCGAGCGCGGACTGCTCCTCGTGCATCCATCGCGCGTGCAGGGCGAGCCCCTCGAGCATCGCCCTGGCGAGCACCGGCACCGGGTACGCTCGCGGGTCCGCCTCGCGGTCGTCCTCGTCGAGGATGCGGACGTCGGGCCGCCGGTCCGGCTGTGGCGTCTGACGTCCGGCCAGGTAGGGCAGCACGAGAAGGCCCGTGGGCGCCGGGCCGAGCCGGCCGACCTCGTCGATCACGTCGCCGGCCTCACGGGCGTCGATCCGGTGGGCGAACCACCAGCGGACGAGCGCACCGGCGTTGGCGGAGCCCGCCAGCAGCGCCGGCTCGCCGCTGACGGTGCGGGTGAGGCTCATGCCGGTGGGCCGCACGCGCTCGGGATCGAGCGGCTCGCGCAGGACGCGGAGCAACGCCTCCGCGGTGCCCAGGGAGTCGGCGACCTCGCCGGGCCGCCGCGCGCCGGACGCCCACGCGCCCACCGCGTGGTCGTGCCCGGCGATGTGCACGGGAACCCCGGCCGGCAGGCCGGTCCGGCTAGCCGCCTCCGCGGTGATGCGGCCTGCCGCCTCGCCGGGGCGGCGCACCTCGGGCAGCTGGTCCGGCCGCAGCCCGACCGCGGCGAGGAGGTCCGGGTCGAACCGGTCGCCGCCGTCGGCGGTGCGGTAGGCCATGGTGCGGGCGGCGAGGGTGTGGTCGGTGGCGAGCTCGCCGGTGAGCGCGAGTCCGAGGAGATCCGCGACGCCCGCCCAGCGGGAGAGGCCGGCCCAGACGTCGGGATCGGTGCGGCGCAGGCGGGCCCACTGGGCGAGGGGCGCCTTCGGCAGCGCGGGCACGCCGGTCGCCGCGTAGACGGCGTCGCGGCCGAGGCCGTCGAGGATCGCGTCGAGGTCGCGCGGGTCGTCGTCGCCGTCCCAGCGCAGCACTGCGCGCAGCGGCAGGTCTCCGGCACCGAGCGGCACGCCCGACTCGGCCATCGACGCGATCCCGATGGCCGCGGGCGCCTCGGGAGCGGAGACGAGGACGGTGCGGATGAGATCGGCCGCCGACCGGACGAGCTCGTCCGCGTCGCGCGGCGTGGGGCGGGTGCAGACGGCGAGCCCGGTGACCGTGTCGCCGATGCCGACCAGGGAGGCCTTGAGGTTCGTGCTGCCGATGTCGACGCCGAGGGCCACGACGCTCGGGCGCGCGAGGTCGCCGGCCGCTCCGCTGGTCACGGTCCAGTCTGTTCACATGCGAACAGACTCGTCAAGTTCTGTTTGTCGATTGACAAGTTTTCGGCAGGTCGAGTTGGATGAGGTCGTGCGGTACACCGAGGCCCCGGCCCGCCGAGCGGAGCTGCTGCGCCGCCTCGGCTCGGAGGGCTACGTGTCCTCCGCCGCGCTGGCCGAGGAATTCGGCGTCTCCGAGATGACCATCCGGCGCGACCTGCGCCAGCTGCACCTCGAGGGGCACGCGCGGCGCGTCACCGGAGGGGCGAGCCTGCCCACGGGCGGTGTGCGCGGCGCGACCTTCGAGGAGCGCGACCTGTCCGCCGCCGCCGAGAAGGCCGCCATCGCCGCCGCCTGCGCCGAGCATCTTGCCGGAGCCGGCACGGTGGCGCTCGACGCCGGAACGACCGTCGCCGGAGTCGCGGCCCTGCTCGAGCCGGGGACGACCGTGGTCAGCCATTCCCTGCCCGTCCTCGCGACCTGCGCGGAGCGCGAGGACCTCTCCCTCATCGCGCTCGGCGGCACCTATCAGGCGTCGACGCGCTCGTTCACCGGTCAAGCCACCCGGGAGGGACTCGAGCGGGTCGCGGTCGACGTCGCCGTCCTCTCCGCGACCGCCGTCGACTCGACCGGCCTGCTGTGCGCGAACGACCTCGACGCGGAGATCAAACGAGCACTCAGCGCGGGCGCCCGACGCCGGGTGCTCCTCGTCGACTCGACCAAGATCGGCGCGCGGGCGCCCATCCGCTTCGGTTCGCTCAGCTCGATCGACCTCGTCATCACCGGTCCCGGTGTCGACGAGGAGCAGCGCGAGCTCCTCTCGGGGGCGGCCGAGGTGCGGTACGCCGCGGCGCCGCTCGAGGCGACGTCGTGACCGGTGCCTGGCTCGGCGTCATCGCGGACGACGTCACCGGCGCCTGCGATCTGGCGGGCGGAGTCGCCGAGGCGGGCGTGCCGACGAGTGTGCACCTCGGCGTGCCGGAGCCCGGCGACGAGGGCGGCGGCGACTGCGTGGTGGTCGCCCTCAAGACCCGCACGGTGGACCCGGCCGACGCCGTGGCGCGATCGACGGCCGCCGCCGCCTGGCTGCGGTCCCAGGGCGCGGAGCTGATCTACCAGAAGTACTGCTCGACCTTCGACTCGACCGACCGCGGCAACATCGGGCCGGTCGCCGACGCCCTCGTCGCCGACGGCGGCATCACGGTCGGCACCCCGGCGACGCCCGCGGCCGGCCGCACCCAGTACCTCGGCCACCTCTTCGTCGGCGAACGCCTGCTCTCCGAGTCGCCGATGCGCGACCATCCTCTGACACCGATGCGGGACAGCGACCTCGTCGCGGTCCTCTCCCGCCAGACGACGGGCCGGGTCGCGCTCGTGCCGCTGCCCGTCGTCCGGTCCGGAGCCGCGGCCGCCGAGATCGACGCCCACTTCGCGGCAGGCGCCCGCCACCTCCTCGTCGACGCGATCGACGACGCCGACCTGGACGCCCTCGCCGCCGCGCTCGACGACGTGCGGACGCCCGTGGTGCTCGGCGGCGGCGCGGGACTGGCCCTCGCCCTGGCCCGTCACCGGCGGTCGAACTCCTTCCCCGCCGCGAAGCCGATCCCCCCGGGCGGCGCGCGCCTCATCCTCAGCGGGAGCGCGTCCGAGCGGACCCGGGAGCAGGTCGCCGCCTTCGGAGGCACGACGGTCCGCGTGGACCCGCTCGTCCTCGCCCGGGACGGCGACTCCGCCCTCCTGGCCGAGGTCCGCGCTTCTCTCGCGGCAGCCGGCGAGGATCCCGTGCTCGTGTCGGCGACCGCCGACCCGGGCCGCGTCCGCTCGACGCAGGAGGCGCTCGGCGTCGAGGCGGCCGCGGAGCTGCTCGAGTCGACCCTCGCGCGCGTCGCGGTGCTCGCCGTCGCGGAGCTCGGGGTGCGGCGCCTGCTGGTCGCCGGCGGCGAGACGTCCGGCGCGGCCGTCGCCGCGCTCGGCCTGCGCCGCCTCGCGGTCGGCGCCCTCGCCGCCCCCGGCGTCCCCTGGACGACGGGCACGGCGACCGCCGTGCCCGGAACCCCGACCGTCGCGCTGCTGCTGAAGTCCGGCAACTTCGGCGAGCCGGATCTCTTCGACACCGCGTGGCGGAGCGCGCCGTGAGCGCCGGGCAGCTCATCCGCGCCGCCCGCCACCTCGCCGCGCGCGGCCTCTCCCCCGGCAGCTCGGGCAACCTCAGCGTCAGAGCGGGCAATCGCGTCCTCATCACCCCGACCGGCTCGAGCCTCAGCCGCGTCGAGGCCGGCGACCTCGCCGAGGTGTCTCTCGAGGGCGCCGTCCTCGCCGGGACGCCGTCCAAGGAGTTCCCGCTGCACCTCGCGGTGTATCGGCAGCGGCCCGAGGCCACCGCCGTCGTGCACCTGCACTCCCCCTACGCGACCGCGATCGCGTGCCTCCCGCCGGACGCCGACGGTCACGCGGCTCTGCCGCCGCTCACGCCGTATCGGGTGATGCGGCTCGGCGACGTGCCGGTCGCCCCGTACGCCGCTCCCGGCACGGCCGAGCTGGCCGCGGGCGTCGAGGCTCTCGCGGGCCGGGCGGCCGTGCTGCTGCTCGCCCAGCACGGCTGCGTCGTGGCCGCCGCGGGCATCGACGCGGCGGTGGACCTGGCCGAGGAGCTCGAGACGGCCGCCCAGCTCACCCTCCTGCTCGACGGACGGCCGGCCCGCATGATCCCGGCCGACCGCATCGCGGGGCTCCGCCCATCCGGTTGACCCGCCCCGGGCCTCAGGACGCCGAGAACTCGGCGCAGCGGCCAGGGGCGCCGTCCCTTGACCCCGATGCGCGCGTTTCGCGGATCGAATCAAGGAGATTCCGGCCCCGGCATTGGTGCTCATGCGGATCCGCGGGCGTCGGCGGCCGAATCTCCTTGATTCGTTCCGTCCGGCTCGGAGAACGTCCGACCGGAACGACGAAGGTGCCCGCCCCCTCAGCGGGAGCGGGCACCTTCGATCGAGCGGATCAGCCCTTCGTGGAGCCCGCGAGCAGGCCGCGCACGAAGTAGCGCTGCAGGCCGAAGAACACGATCAGCGGCACGATCAGCGACACGAACGCCGCCGCCGTGAGCCGCTGCCAGTCCTGACCTCGCGTACCCGTCATCTCCGTCAGCCGCTGTGTCAGCGGTGCCGCATCCTGGGTACCGCCGGAGAAGATCAGCGCCACGAGCAGGTCGTTCCAGACCCAGAGGAACTGGAAGATCGCGAACGACGCGATCGCCGGGAGGGCCAGCGGCAGGATGATCCGGAAGAACACCTGCGTGTGGCTCGCGCCGTCGACCTTCGCCGCCTCCACGACCTCACCCGGGATCTCCGAGATGAAGTTGTGCAGCAGGAAGATCGCGAGCGGCAGCGCGAAGATCGTGTGCGCGATCCAGATCGGCAGGTAGTTCTGCTCCGGGATGAACGGGATGACGTCGTGCAGCCACCGCTGCCCCGGACGCAGCAGCTGACCGAACAGCTGCAGCAGCGGGATGAGCGCCATCTGCAGCGGCACGATCTGCAGCGCGAACACCAGGATGAACATCCAGCTGCTGCCGCGGAACTTGATCCACGCGAACGCGTACGCCGCCATCGACGCGAGGACGAGCGGGAACAGCGTCGCCGGGATCGCGATCGACAGCGAGTTCATGAAGTACGAGCCCAGCTGCGGCGACGACGAGGACGTCGACAGGAGCACGTCCTGGTAGTTCGCGAGCGTGAACCCGGGGTTCGTGAAGATCGTCCACCACCCGGTCGTGCGGATCTCCTCCGCCGGCCGGAACGACGAGACGAGCAGCCCGAACGTCGGCAGCGTCCAGAGCACCGCGATGACGAGAGCGGCGATGGTCGCCCACGGCGACGTGAGCCGCTTCTTGACGCGGCCGGTCTTGGTGGCCTCAGTCTCGTCGGCGATCTCGACCGCGCCGCGGCCCTTCGCCCCGGGGATCGGGAGGTCGGCGGGAATCGTGCTGGTCATCGGATCTCCCTCTGCTGACGGAGGACACGGACGTTGTAGATGACGATCGGCAGCACGAGGAGGAACAGGATGACCGCGAGTGCGGCTCCTCGTCCCGGCTCGTTGGCGCGGAACGCCTGGGTGTACATCTCGTTGGCGACGACGCTGGTCTCGAAGTTGCCGGCCGTCATGACCTGCACGATGTCGAACACCTTCAGGGTCGCGATCGAGATCGTCGTGATGACCACGACGAGCGCGGGGCGGATGCCCGGCAGGGTCACGTTGCGGAAGCGCTGCCAGGCGTTGGTGCCGTCGAGCTGCGCCGCCTCGAGCTGCTCGGTCGGGATGCCCTTGATCGACGCCGAGAGCACCACCATCGCGAAGCCCGTCTGGATCCAGATGAGCACGACGATGAGGAGCAGCGTGTTGAGCGGCGACGTCTGCAGCCACTGCACCGGCTCGCCGCCGAACGCGACGACGATCGCGTTGAGGAGGCCGATCTGCTCGCGCCCCTGCGACTTGAAGTCGTAGACGAAGCGCCAGATGATGCCCGCGCCCACCATCGAGATCGCCATCGGCATGAAGACGAGGGCCTTGAAGAACTTCTCGCCCTTGCTCTTGTCGATGAACACCGCGTAGGCGAGGCCGATCGCGGTCGACAGCGTCGGCACCAGGACCACCCACACCACCGTGTTGCCGAGGACGCGCAGGGCGTCCGGCTGGGTGAAGGCCCAGACGAAGTTGTCGAAGCCGATCCACTGACCCGTCCGGCTGAAGAACGCGAGGGTCGTCGTGCGGATGGCCGGCCAGATGAGGCCCGCGAGCAGCAGGAGGAGCGCCGGCGCGAGGAAGGCCAGCAGCTGGATGAAGTCCCTGCCCCGCTTCGGCGCGCGGTCCACCAGGAACAGGACCAGGCCGACGACAGCCGCGAAGATCGCGATGCCCCCGACGACCTGGATGATCTTGCCGATGAGATCGGCCGTGGTCATGGAGTGCCTACCCTTCGTTCACCGTTGATCGTTGGGTGCCTCAGCGAGTGAGGGCGGAGCCGTTTCCGGCCCCGCCCTCACCCTATTGCCTCAGCACTGGATGGCGTCGATCAGGCCGCCGGCCAGCTGGCCTCGATGTCGTCAGCCACCTTCTGGCTGTCCTCACCGGTCAGCCAGGCGATCATGCCCTTCCAGAAGGAGTTCGAGCCGACCGCACCCGGCATCAGGTCGGAGCCGTCGTACCGGAACGTGGTGTTCGGGTCCTGCAGGATCTCGATCGTCTGCTGGAGCAGCGGGCTGGAGGCGTTCTCTGGGTCGACGCCGTTGTTGGCGCTGACCGTGCCGCCCTCGGACACGCGGAGGTTCGCGAACACGTCGCTCGACATGTGGGTCATGACCGCGTCGATGGCGTCGCCCTCGTGGAAGGCCACGACCGTTTCGCCGCCACCGGTGACCTGCAGGTCGCCGCCCGCCTCAGCCGGCGGCATGAGGAACGCGTAGACGTCGCCGTCCGGCGCCACGTTCACGCCCTCACCCCAGTTGACCTCGTAGAACGAGGCCTGGTGGTGCAGCGAGCACGTGCCGTCGAGGATGGGCAGGCCGCCCTCCTGGAACGGGGTGGAGACGATCGACTGCGTGTCGATGAACTCCGGGTTCTTCAGGTACTCACCGGCGGCGTCGATGGCCTCGACGATGCGCGGGTCGTTGAAGGGGATCTCGTGGGTGACCCACTGGTCGTAGACGTCCGGGCCGTGCAGGCGGAGGACCATGTCCTCGATCCAGTCGGTGGCCGGCCAGCCGGTGGCACCGCCGGACTCCACGCCGGCGCACCAGGGCAGGTGGTCGCCCTCGGCCGCGATGGTCTCGGTGAGGGTCATGAGCTCGTCGAGGGTCGTCGGGATCTCGTACCCCTTCTCCTCGAACTCGGACGGCGAGTACCAGATGAAGCCCTTGACGCTCGCGAGCATCGGGGCGCCGTAGAAGGTGCCGTCGATGGTGGCGTACTGCTTCCAGTCCGGCGACCAGAACTTGTCGACGTTGTCCGACACGCTCTGGGCGGCGGGGCGCAGGTAGCCGTTCTGGGCGAGCAGCGCGACGAGGCCGGGCTGCGGCACGATGCCGATGTCGGGGGCGTTGCCACCCTCGGCGAGCTGCGCGATGTTCGTCTCGAAGTCGCGGCTGCCCTGGTAGTTGATCTCGATGCCGGTGCAGGTCGCGAAGTCGGCCCACGACGCGATGAGGCGGTCGGCCTCTGCATCGACGATGGTGCCGGCCATGGTGACCTCGTTCTCGTCGAACTCCGTCCCGTACTGCTCGTAGGGCGCGCAGTCGACGTCGGCGGCGTCCTCAGCGGCGATGTCGCCGGTACACGCCGTCAGACCGAGGCCCGCAACCCCCGCGATGGCGATGGGAAGGACGAGCCGGCGAGTGAATGTGGATCTCATTCGTTCTCCTCTTCATTGAGTGCAGGGCGAGCTCGATGGAGCGCGACCGTGCGCTATCTGAACGCTACGGGTGCGGGGTCGCCCCCGACAACTTGGCGAGGGCCTGCGCAACGAGGAGTAGCCGAATCGTTACCGGGGCGTTCTGGCAGGCATGGGAGCGCGACCATGCCGCCCGGCGCGAACAGGAAAGGGCCGCCGCTCCGGTGGGGAGCGGCGGCCCTTTCGGACGCCCTTTGTGGGGACGAGGTTCGGAGTCGGAGACTCCGGGATCAGGATTGAGGGACTCAGGCGGGCGTTGCCCTCTGAGGTTCGAGACCGAGGTCGACGAGGAACGCGTCCTTCAGGTTTCGAGACGCGCGCCAAGCGATGGCGCGCCCTCAACCTGACCTCGGCGGCGCAGTGCGCCGCGCGAGGTCACTTCAGGGTGACGGTCGCGCCCGCGCCCTCGAGCTGAGCCTTGGCCTTCTCAGCGGTCTCCTTGTTGGCGCCCTCGAGCACCGGCTTCGGAGCGCCGTCGACGAGAGCCTTCGCCTCACCGAGGCCGAGGCTGGTGAGCGCGCGCACCTCCTTGATGACCTGGATCTTCTTGTCGCCGGCAGCCTCGAGGATGACGTCGAAGGAGTCCTTCTCCTCCTCCTCCTCGGCAGCCGCGCCGGCACCGCCGGCAGCGGGGGCGGCGGCCGCGACGGGCGCGGCGGCGGTGACCTCGAAGGTCTCCTCGAACTTCTTGATGAACTCGCTGAGCTCGATCAGGGACAGCTCCTTGAACGCGTCAAGCAGCTCGTCGGTCGACAGCTTCGCCATCGGTTTCTCCTTGTGTGTTGTGTGGCTGGTGGTTCGGATTCAGGCCGGGCCGGTTCAGGCCGCGGCCTCCTGCTTGTCGCGCAGCGCGTCGACCGTGCGAACGGCCTTCGAGAGCGGCGCGTTGACCGTGTAAGCGGCACGGAACAGCAGGCCCTTGGCGGCGCCGGCGACCTTGGCCAGCAGCACCTCCTTGGGCTCGAGGTCCGCGAGCTTCGTCACGTCGGCGGGGCTCAGCGGAGCGCCGTCGAAGTAGCCGCTCTTCACGACAAGCAGGGGATTCGCCTTGGCGAAGTCCCGCAGCGCCTTCGCGACGGCGACAGTGTCACCGTGGACGAAGGCGATCGCGGACGGCCCCACGAGCTCGTCGTCGAACGACGAGATGCCCGCTTCGTTGGCCGCGATCTTGGTGAGGGTGTTCTTCACCACGGCATAGGTCGCGTGCTCACTGATGCTCTTGCGCAGCGTCTTCAGCTGCGCGACCGTGAGCCCGCGGTACTCGGTCAGCAGGGCGGCGTTCGAGTTACGGAACTGGTCCGTGAGCTCTGCGACCGACGCTTCCTTCGTCGCCATGGGTCTCCTTTACGTTGTCGAAAAGGACCGCACGGATGCACGAATGAGAAAAGCTCCGGCGCAGACGCACGGAGCTTCATGTCCCGGAGGGACGAACTTCGAACACCTGCGCAGGCCCTCGCATATCGCGAGCCTTAGGCGGCGGTCCCGCAAGCGGGCACGCCGACAACCGGCGGTCTTTGGCTCCGTACAGAGTACGTGATGTCCGCCGAACCGCCAAACGGCCCCCTCGGCGGCCGTGGCGGAACGAATCGAGGAGATCTTCGGCGGAACGGGCCCGGATCCGCATGCGGCGGCTCGGGAACCGCCGATTCTCCTTGATCTGTTCCCCTCCTCCCGGGGGTAGGCGGGATCGGACCGGCCGACCGCCCCTGGCGGACCGGCGGAAACATGCCCGCAATGGAGGTCCGGTTGGATGAGCGCACCCTGCCGGAAGGAGGCTTCGTGGATCTGCCCACACTGCGTGCCGTGCGCCTGCCGCGCGAGCGCTCCGAACTCGTCATCGGCGAGGGCGGCGCTCCGCTCGGCGGGGGGACGTGGCTGTTCTCCGAGCCGCAGGACCACCTGACCGAGTTCGTCGACCTCACCGCGCTCGGCTGGGAGCCGTGGGCCGAGGAGCCGGACGGCTCCCTGACTGTGGCCGCCACCTGCACGCTCGCCCAGCTCCTCCGCATCCCCGCGCGTCCCGAGTGGCCGGCCCTCTCCCTCTTCCCCCGCTGCGCCGACTCCCTCGTCGCGTCGTTCAAGGTCTGGAACACGGCCACCATCGGCGGCAACATCGCGCTCGCCCTCCCCGCCGGGGGCCTCACCTCTCTCGCCACCGCCCTCGACGCCGAAGCCCTGCTCTGGACAGCCGACGGCGAGCGGCGGATGGCGGTCGCCGACCTCGTGCTCGGCGTCCGCCGCACCGCGCTGGAGCCGGGCGAGGTGATCCGCTCGATCACGTTCCCCGCCGCCGCCCTCGCCGCCCGCATCGCCTTCCGGCGCATCGCGCTGTCCCCCCAGGGGCGGGCCGGCACGGTCGTGATCGGCCGGCGCGACGGGAACGGCGCGGTCACCATCGGGATCACCGGGGGCACTGAGCGGCCCGAGATCCTGCGCTTCCCCGCCCCGCCGAGCACCGCCGACGTCGCGACCGCGATCGACGGGATCGGCACCTGGTACGACGACCCGCACGGCGCGCCCGACTGGCGGGAGGCGATGACCCGCCGCTTCGCGGAGGAGATCCGGGAGGAGCTGCGATGAGGTTCGAGGTCAACGGACGGGCGCTCGACGCCGATCCCTTCCCCGGGCAGTGCCTGCGGACGCTCCTCCGCGAGCATGAGCACTTCGAGGTGAAGAAGGGCTGCGACGCCGGCGACTGCGGCGCCTGCGGCGTGCTCGTCGACGGCGAGCCCGTGCACTCCTGCGTCTACCCCGCCCATCGCATCGAGGGCCGCGCCGTGACCACCGCCGCCGGGCTGGGCGACGTGGGGTCCCTCTCCCCCGTCCAGCAGCGCTTCGTGGACGCGGCGGGCTTCCAGTGCGGCTTCTGCACCCCCGGGATGGTCGTCACCGCGTCGAGCGAGGCCGTGCAGCACGCCGAGGACGCCGACCTGCCGCGCCTGTTCAAGGGCAACCTCTGCCGCTGCACCGGCTACCGGAGCATCACGGATGCGCTCCACGGCGTCTGCACGACGGAGGAGCGGGGCACCGGCGGGGTGGGCCGCTCGGTCCGCGCCCCCGCCGCGGAGCGCGTCGTGACGGGCGCCGAGCGGTACACGCTCGACCTCTCCACGACCGGCCTGCTGCACCTCGCCGTGCTGCGGAGCCCCCACGCCCACGCCCGCGTCCGCTCGATCGACGCCGCCGCCGCGCGGGCTCTTCCCGGCGTGCACGCCGTCCTGACCGCGGACGACTCCCCCGCCACCCTCTTCTCCACCGGCCGGCACCAGAACCGACTCGAGGATCCGGACGACACCCTCGTGTTCGACCGGGTGCTGCGCTTCCGCGGACAGCGGGTCGCCGCCGTCGTCGCCGACACGGTCGGGATCGCCGAGGAGGCCTGCCGGCTGCTCAGAGTCGACTACGAGGTGCTGCCCGCGGTCTTCGATCCGGAGGAGGCCCGCAGTCCCGGCGCTCCACTGCTGCACGGCGAGAAGGACCCCTTCGTCGCGCGCATCGCCGCGCCCGAGCGGAATGTCGTCGCCCAGAAGCACGGGGAGCTCGGCGATGTCGCGGCGGGACTCGCCCAGGCGGACGTCGTCGTCTCCGGCACGTGGCGCACGGCGCGCGTCTCCCACGCCCAGCTGGAGACCCACGGAACGCGCGGCTGGCTCGACGCGAACGGCCGGCTCGTCCTCCGCACCAGCTCACAGGTCCCCTACCTGGTGCGCGACGAGATCGCGCGCATCTTCGGCCTCGAGCGCGACGGTGTGCGCGTCTTCGCGGCGCGGGTCGGCGGCGGCTTCGGCGGCAAGCAGGAGCTGCTGACGGAGGACCTCGTCACGCTCGCCGTGCTCCGCACCGGGCGGGCGGTGCAGTACGAGTACAGCCGCGAGGACGAGTTCACCGGCGCGACCCTCCGGCATCCCAAGCGAGTGTCGGTCACACTCGGCGCGCGGCACGACGGCACGCTCACCGCGATGGCGGTCGACGTGCTGAGCGACACCGGCGCGTACGGCAACCACGGGCCGGGAGTGATGTTCCACGGCACCCACGAGTCGGTGAGCGTCTACCGGGTGCCGAACCGCCGTGTCGATGCGGAGGCCGTCTACACGAACAACCCGCCGTCCGGCGCGTTCCGCGGCTACGGCCTCGGCCAGGTGCTCTTCGCGGTGGAGTCGGCGATGGACGAGCTCGCGCGGAAGCTCGGCCTGGACCCCTTCGAGCTGCGGCGGCGCAACGTCGTCGTGCCCGGTGATCCGGTGATCGTGACCGACGCGGACGAGGAGACCGACCTCGAGCTGTCCGGCTACGGGCTCGACCAGTGCCTCGACCTCGCGGAGCGCGCCGTCGCGGAAGGCGGCGATCCGGCGCCCGACGGCTGGCTGGTCGGCACGGGCATGGCCCTCGGCATGATCGCGACGATGCCACCCCGGGGGCACTACTCGGAGGTGCGGCTGACGCTCGACCCCGACGGGGGCGCCACCCTCGACGTCGGCACCGCCGAGTTCGGCAACGGCACCTCGACGGTGCACGTGCAGCTCGTCGCCCAAGCGCTCGGCCTGCCCCCGGAGCACGTGCGGCTGCGCCAATCGGACACCGACGCCGCGAAGTACGACACCGGCGCGTTCGGGTCGGCCGGAACGGTCGTCGCCGGCAAGGCGGTGCACGAGGCGGCGCTCGCGCTGCGCGCCGCCGTGCTCGGCGCCGCCCTCGGACTCGCCGACGGGAACGGCGCGGAGCCGCTCCTCGCCGGCGGCGCCGTGCTGCTCGGCGCTCGCCGCATCCCGCTGGCCGAGATCGCCGCCGAGGCGCCCCTCGTCGCCACCGCCACCGCGAGCGGCACACCCCGGAGTCTCGCCTTCAACGTGCACGCCTTCCGGGTGGCGGTCGACCCGGGCACCGGCGAGGTGCGCATCCTGCGGTCGGTCCAGGCCGCGGATGCGGGAACCGTGCTGAATCCGGAGCAGCTGCGGGGTCAGATCGAGGGCGGAACGGCGCAGGCGATCGGCACGGCGCTGTACGAGGAGGTCCGCACCGACGGCGCGGGGACCGTCACCACTCGGACGTTCCGCAACTACCACATCCCGCAGATGGCCGACGTGCCGACGACGGAGGTGCTGTTCGCGGAGACCCACGACGATCTCGGGCCACTCGGGGCCAAATCGATGAGCGAGGCTCCGTACAACCCGATCGCGCCGGCTCTTGCCAACGCGATCCGTGACGCGGTCGGGGTGCGGCCCCATGAGCTGCCGATGACCCGCGATCGGGTCTGGCGCCTGCTCCGGGCCCGCTAGAGCGCCGCCGCCGCCCGGCGGGGATGGATGGGGCCGGTCGAGTCCCGGAGGGACCGTCCGGAGGCGCCGGTGCGCACCGCGAGCACCTCGGCGAGCACCGAGACGGCCGTCTCCTCCGGCGTGCCCGCGCCCACATCGAGTCCCATGGGCGAGTGCAGCCGGGACAGCGCGGCGTCGTCCAGTCCCGCCTCCCGCAGTGCGTCGATCCGGCGGGCGGCGGTCCGGCGTGACCCGAGGGCACCGACGTAGGCCACGCGGCGGGACAGCGCCTCCCGCAGCAGCGGCAGGTCGAAGCGGTCGTCGTGGGTGAGGACGCAGACGACGGTCCGCTCGTCCGTGTGGGTGCCCGCCAGGTAGAGGTGCGGCCACTCGACGACCACCTCGGCCGCGGCCGGGAACCGCTCGGGCGTCGCGAAGGCGGGGCGCGCGTCGCACACCGTGACCCGGTAGCCGAGCAGGCGCCCCGCTGCGGCGAGGGCCGCGGCGAACTCGACGGCCCCGAACAGCAGCAGGCGCGGTGCCGGCAGGGCCGACTCCACGAAGAGCCTCAGAGTGTCCGGTCCGCACTCCAGCTCGACGAGGCCGCTCGCACCCGTCGCGACCTGCGCGTCGACCGCCGAGCGCACCCGGCCGAGGTCGATGCCGAGAGGCGCGAGGTCGGCGTCGGTGAGCTCGCCCGCGCGCCCGCGGCCCGAGCGCCAGGCCACGCTCCGCCCGGCGAGCGGACCGGAGAGCACCGTGCCGAGTCCTGCCCCCGTACCCGCCGCCGCGGCGGCGAGCTCGGCACGGACGCATTCGGAATCCGGAATATGCACGAGCACGTCGAGCTCGCCGCCGCAGGAGAGCCCGACGGCGAGCGCCTCCTCGTCGCCGAAGCCGAAGTGGGCCGTCTCGGCGCGTCCGCGCTCGAGCACCCGCTCGCACACCTCGACAGCCGCCGACTCGACGCAGCCGCCCGAGATGCTGCCGAGCACGGACCCGCCGGCGAGCGCCATCGAGGTGCCGACGTCGCGGGGGGCGCTTCCGGTGACCCCGGTGACCGTGGCGACGGCGATCGGAGCGCCGGCGCGCGCGGCGGCGAGGAGCCGTTCGGCGATCTCGAGCACGGCCGCCTCCCTCGTGAAACGGGCCCGTAACGGGCGGGATGTAGGAACGGGAGCATGCTCATCCTGCACGATGCCGTCACCGTCGTACGCGCCGACGGGACGGAGGGGCCCGCCGATGTCGTGGTGTCGCAAGGCAGGGTCGCCGCCGTGACCGCCCCCGGCGCGGGCGGGTCAGCCGCGCAGTCGCTCGCCCCGGACGAGCCCGTCGAGCGGCTGTCCGTCGCCGGCTGCGTGCTCACCCCCGGGCTCGTCAACGCGCACCACCACCTGCTGCAGACCGCGTTCCGCACGCTGCCCGGCACCCGCGGCGTGCCGATGCGCGACTGGCTGCCCACCATGGCGGCTGCCTACGCGGCCGTCGGCGTCGACCCGGAGTCGACGGGGATCGCCGCGCGGGCAGGCCTCGCCGAGGCGCTGCTGAGCGGCGTCACCACCGTGGCCGACCATCACCTCACCTGGCCGGCCGGGGCCGACTCGGTGGGCATGGCTCGCGCGACGGCGGATGCGGCCCTCTCGCTCGGCGCCCGGCTCGTGTTCGTGCGCGGCACCGCCCGTGACGCGGCGGGTCCTGCTGCGGAGAGCGCCGAGGCGATCGTCGAGGCCCTGCTGCCCGGGGCGTCCGGCGGCGTCACCGCCGACGGGCTGCTGCAGGTGGCGGTCGGTCCTGCAGGAGTGCACAGCGACGGCCGCGAGACCTTCGAGCTGCTCGGCGAGGTCGCCGCGCGGCACGGCCTGCGGCGGCGCACCCAGGCGAACGAGCAGGTCGACGTCGAGATCGCGGCCGAACGCTACGGGCGTCGCCCGCTCGACCTGCTCGAGGAGTGGGGGTGGCTCGCCCCCGATGTGACGATCGCGCACCTGTGCGCGGTGACGGACGCCGAGATCGACCGCCTCACGGCGGCGGGCGTCACCGCGACGCACGCCCCCGGCTGCGACGTGCCGATGGGGTGGGGCGTCGCGCCCGTTGCTCGGCTGCTCGCCGCGGGCATCCGCGTAGGCCTCGGCACGAGCGGCGGCGGCAGCAACGACGCCGGGCACCTCCTCGCCGACGCGCGGCTCGCGATGCAGGTCTCGGGGCTCGTCGGGCCGCAGCTGCCCGCGCGCACCGCGCTCGAGATGGCGACGGCGGGGTCCGCGGACGGCCTGGGCCGGCCGGACCTCGGCAGGATCGCGGTGGGGGCCGCGGCCGATATCGCCGCCTGGGACGTCACCGGTGCCGCGGACGCGGGCGTCGCCGACCCGGTGGCGGGCCTGCTGTGGGCCTCTCCCGGTCGCAGGCCGCGGCACGTCCTGGTGGCAGGCCGACCGGTGGTGGAGGACGGCCGCCTGACGAGCGCGGACGAGCGGGCGATCGTCCGCGACCTCGAGGACCTGCTCCGGCGGCGGACCGGCGGGAGCTGAACCGCCCTCTCCCCCAACAGTCAGAAATCCCGCCAACAGGCAGAACTCCGTCATTTCTGCCTGTTGGCGGGAGGAATGCCTGTTGAGGGACGGGGAGAAGGAGTGTCAGAGCTCGAGGGTGATTCGGGGGCACCTCGCGCGGGAGACGCAGACCATCATCGCGAAGCTGTCCTCCTGCTCCTCCGGCGAGAGGACGCTGTCGCGGTGCTCGATCTCGCCGTCCACCACGGCGACCTCGCAGGTGCCGCAGGTGCCGACGCGGCAGCTCGACGGCACCAGGATGCCGTGCTCCTCCACGACCTCGAGGATGCTCCGCTGCGGCGGCACCGTCACCGTCTCGCCGGACAGCATCAGCTCCACCTCGAACGGCTCGTTCCAGACCGGCTCCCCGAGCACCTTCGCCTCGAACCGCTCCAGGTGGATGGAGCCGCGCGGCCAGGAGCGGCCCGCCTCCTCCACCGCCTCGATCAGGCGCCGCGGTCCGCAGCAGTAGACGATCGTGCCCGGCTCGGGATCGGCGAGGAGCGCCGCGACGTCCGCGCGCATCCCCTCGTCGGCGACGAAGAACTCGGCGGTGTCCGCGTAGTCGGCGGCGAGCTCCCCGGCGAACGCCATCGCCGACCGGGATCGCCCGGCGTACACCAGCCGCGTCTCATTGCCGGCCGCCGCAGCGGCCCGCAGCATCGCGTAGATCGGGGTGATGCCGATGCCGCCCGCGATGAAGATGTACTTGCGGCCCGGGAACGGCGCGAACGAGAAGTGGTTGCGCGGTCCGCGCACCTGAAGGGTGTCGCCCTCGGCGACGGCGTCGTGCAGGTGGGCCGAGACGCCGCCCTCCTTCAGCACGCCGATGCGCCACCACGAGCGGTCGTTCGGGTCGGCGCACAGCGAGTACTGGGCCTCCCGGCCGTCGGCGAGCACGACGTCGATGTGCGCGCCCGGAGACCAGCCGGGCAGCGGGCGGCCGTCCGGCGACTCCAGCTCGAGCAGCACGACCGCGTCCGCCGCCATCGTGCGGCGCCGCACCCGGACCGGGAACTCCCCGCCGGCGCTCACGGCCGATCCTCTCCCCGGCCGAACCGGTCCTTCACGACGAGCATCCGATACGGCTTCCCGCCGGGAGAGCTCCACCGGTGCGGGGTCCGGGAGTGCCAGTAGAGGGAGTCGCCCTCCTCGAGCAGCCACTCCCCCTCCCCGTCGAGCTCCACCCGCACGCGGCCCTCGAGGACGTACACGAACTCGTCCTCGTCGTGCACGTAGAACGCGTCGGGCTCCGCGTTCGATCCGGCGAACTCGATGGGCTGGAACTGCCGGAGGCCGCGCACCAGCAGCCGGGCGCCGCCCTCGGCGTACGGGCCGGTCGGCCCTTCGCCCGCCCGCACGAGCGACGGCGTGATGTCGGCGTCCTCCACGGCGGGCTCCTCCGCGCCGGCGAACAGCTCGAGCTGGCTCGTGCCGAGCGCCCGGGCGATGCGCTCCAGGCTTCCCATGCTCGGCCGCGCGAGGCCGCGCTCCAGCTGGCTGAGGAACGGGTGCGAAAGGCCCGCCGCTTCGGCGAGCGCGACGAGGGTCATGCCGCGGTCGAGCCGCAGGCGGCGGATGCGCCGGCCGAGCCGGCCGGCCTGGACGTCGGCGACAGGTGCGGGGCGGATGGCGCCCGCGAGCGTGCCGTCCGCGGTCACGTCGACGCGGAGATCGGAAGTGCGAACGGTGTCCTCCGGAGGGTGCAGAAGGGGCGCCGGAACGGGCCCGCGAGTCTCATGCAATCACGGCTATAGAAGGCTCCCTCGCCCTCGGCGAAGCAATTTACAGAGGGTCACACCGGCGTTACACCGCGGAAACGCACCGTCCATAGCGTCGTCCCTGTTGATGTCGTGAACATCCCTCCTGCCCCGACGGCGCGGCAGCACCCCCTCGAACCGGAGGTCCCCGCCGTGCCCGAAGCCCTTCCCCGGCCCCTCCGCCTGCTCCGCGGCGCCACCCTCGCGGACGGCCGCCGGGTGGACGTGGAGCTCGACGGGAACCGCGTCTCCGCCGTGCTGCCGGCCGGCGTTGCAGCTCCCGCGCCGGCCGACGCGACCCTCGAGCTGGACGGCTATCTCCTGATGACGGCTCCCGCGGAGCCGCACGCCCACCTCGACAAGGCCATGTCCTACGACCTCATCCGCCCGCCGCAGGGCGATCTCGTCCGCGCCATCGAGTCGTGGAAGGCGTACGCGAGTGGCATGACGGTCGAGAGCATCGCCGACCGCGCCCGGGCCGCCGCGCTCCGGCTCCTCGCGAACGGCACGACCGCCGTCCGCTGCCACGTCGACATCCTGCAGGGCGACGAGCCGATGCGCGGCGTCGAGGCCCTCGTCCAGGTCCGCGAGGAGCTCGCCGGGCTGATGCACCTCGAGCTCGTCGCCCTCGCCGGCTGGCAGGCCCCGGACAGCGACGTGGAGGCCGCTCTCGATCGCGGCGTCGACCTCGTCGGCGGCGCATCGCACCTCGCGCCCGACCCCTCCGCCGACCTGCGCCGCCTGCTCGCCATCGCGGAGCGCCGCGGCGTCGGCGTCGACCTGCACACCGACGAGGGACTCGGCGGGCCCGACACCCTCACCGAGTACGCCCGCCTGGTGCGGGACTGGCCGGTCACGACGAGCGCAGGCCACTGCGTCCGGCTCGGCGTGCTGCCGCCCGAGCAGCTCGAGCCGCTGATCGACGAGGTGCTGGCGAGCGACATCGGCATCATCACGCTGCCCATCACGAACCTCTACCTGCAGGGCTGGGAGTACCCCGTGGCGACCCCGCGAGGCCTCACCGCCCTGCGGGCACTGCTCGACGCCGGCATCCGCGTCGCCGCCGGCGCCGACAACGTCCGCGACCCCTTCAACCCGGTCGGCCGCTGCGACGCGCTCGAGACGGCGTCCCTCCTGGTCACGGCCGGGCACCTCGACTTCGAGGAGGCGATCGCGCTCGTCACCGACAACGCCCGGGACGTGATGGGCCTCCCCGCCGCCGGACCCGTCGCGGGTCGAGTCGCCGATCTCCTCGCCGTCCGGGCCGAGAACCTCGGCGAGGCGATCGCCTTCGCCCCCGGCGACCGGTTCGTGCTCTCCGCGGGCCGCCTCGTCAGCCGCACCACCGTCCAGACCGATTCAGCCGCTCCGGCGACCCTGGCGCCCGCGCCCCTCCTGTCCACACTGTCCTCCGGAAGGTGATCCCATGACCCTCTCCACTCCGACCCGATCGCCGGCCGCGCCGCCGACGGGCACGGCCCTGCTCGACTTCCGCGACGTCGCCATGCAGTTCCCGAACGGCACCATCGCGCTCTCCGGAGTCGACCTCACCGTGGAGCGCGGCGAGTTCGTCACCGTCGTCGGGCCGTCCGGCTGCGGCAAGAGCACCCTCCTCCGCATCGCCTCCGGGCTCGAGAAGGCGTCCGCGGGCACCGCGAGCGTCGCGACCAGCCGGATCGGCTACGTCTTCCAGGACGCGACGCTGCTGCCCTGGCGCGACGTCGAGAGCAACGTCGAGCTCCTCGCCGAGCTGAACGGGCGGTCGAAGAAGGACCGTGCGGCGAAGGCGGCGGACGCGATCGAGCTGGTCGGCCTCACGGGATTCGAGAAGCACCTGCCCAAGCAGCTGTCGGGCGGCATGCGGATGCGCACCTCACTCGCCCGCTCACTGACCCTCGACCCGGAGCTGTTCCTCTTCGACGAGCCGTTCGGCGCCCTCGACGAGATCACCCGCGAGCGCCTCAACGACGAGCTGATCCGCCTCTTCGCGGAGCAGCAGTTCGGCGGCCTCTTCATCACGCACTCGGTGTCCGAGGCCGTCTACCTGTCGACGAAGGTCGTCGTCATGTCGGGCCGGCCCGGCCGCATCGTCGACGTCTTCGAGGTGCCCTTCGACATGCCCCGCGACCCCGACGTCCGCTACACGGGCGAGTTCGCCGAACTCGTCGGCAAGGTCTCGCACGCCCTCCGGGAAGGCCACTCATGAGCACCGTCGCGAAGGAGCTCCCGACCACGGGCTCCCCCACCCTCCAGGTCCGTCGCCCCGGCCGCGGAACCAAGGGCACCGCCCTCCTGGTCGGTCCCCCCATCGCGTTCCTCGCGCTGATCCTCGCGCTCTGGTATCTGGTGAGCGCCCTGCTCGGCCGGCTCAGCTTCCTGCTGCCGGCGCCGCACCGGATCTTCACCGAGGGCTTCTTCGACGCCCGCGTCGCCGGTGACATCGGCAACGCGATCGTCCAGACGCTGCTGGTCAGCCTCGCCGGTCTCGCCGTCGCCATCGTGATCGGGGTGGTCTGGGCGGTCGCGATGTCGCAGGCGAGGGCCATCGAGCGCACGCTCTACCCCTACGCGGTCATCCTGCAGTGCATCCCGATCCTCGCCCTCGTGCCCCTCATCGGGTTCTGGTTCGGGCAGGAGTTCTTCGCGCGGATGATCGTCAGCGTCCTCATCGCCCTCTTCCCGATGGTGTCGAACACCCTGTTCGGCCTGCAGGGCGTCGAGAGGTCGCAGCGGGAGCTGTTCAAGCTGCAGGGCGCATCCCGCTGGACGGTGCTCACCAAGCTGCAGCTGCCGGCCGCACTGCCGGCCATGTTCGCGGGCATGCGGATCTCGGCGGGGCTCGCCGTGGTCGGCGCGATCGTCGGCGACTTCTTCTTCCGCCGCGGCACGCCGGGCATCGGCTCGCTCATCTCCAACTACACCGCGCGACTCCAGGGTCCGCAGCTGTTCGCCGCGATCCTCGCGGCCGCCCTGCTCGGCGTCGCGATCTTCGCCCTGTTCGGCTGGCTCACGAAGGCCGCCGTGGGCAAGTGGTACGAGCCCGCCACCAACTAGACCCCTCCTCCGCACCACCTCGCACCATTCCTGCACTCCACTACAGAAAGCGAGAGGTCATGCACCTCAAGTCCAAGCGGGTCGCCGCCTTCGCGTCGGTCGCCATCGCGACCGTCGCCCTCACCGCCTGCAGCGGCGGCGCCAGCGGCGCCGGCGAGTCGGAGGCCCCGAGCACCGACCTCGCCGTCGGCTCGATCGACCTGGCGGCGGCCGGCTGCCCGGCCACCATCGTCGTCCAGACCGACTGGGTTCCCGAGTCCGAGCACGGTCACCTGTACCAGATGATCGCGGACGACTACACGATCGACGCCGAGGCGAAGTCGGTCACCGGTCCGCTGATGGCGGCCGGCGAGTACACCGGCGTGAACCTCGAGATCCGCGCCGGCGGGCCGGCCGTCGCCTTCTCGGGCGTCGCAGCCACCATGGGTCAGGACTCCGAGATCACGATGGGCTACGTCGGCACCGACGCGAACGTGCAGACGTCCGACCAGTTCGCGATGACCGCCGTGTTCGCGCCGCTCGACAAGAGCCCGTTCATGGCGATGTGGGACCCGGAGACCTACCCGGACGTGACCGACTACGGCAGCCTCAGCGACGCCCTCCTCGAGAGCGGCGGCAAGCTCCGCTACTTCGGCGCCAGCTCCCCCTACATCGACTACATGATCAACGAGGGGATCATCGACCCGGCCGTCGGCGACGGCGGCTACGACGGCACGCCCGCCGCGTTCGTCGCGGCGCAGGGCAAGGACGCGCAGCAGGGCTTCGCGTCCGCCGAGCCCTACATCTACAAGAACGAGGTCGCCGACTGGGGCAAGGACGTCGAGTACGCCCTCGTCAGCGACGAGGGCTGGGACCCGTACTCGTCGGCGGTCTCGGTGCGCACCGAGGAGCTCGAGGACCTCTCCGGCTGCCTCGAGGCCTTCGTGCCGGTGATGCAGCAGGCCGAGGTCGACTTCTTCGCCGACTCCGACGCCACGATCGACCTCATCCTCGACGCGACCGAGCAGTACGACCTCGGCTACCCCTACTCGCAGGGCGTCGCGGAGTACTCGGTCGAGACGCAGCTGGCGGAGGGCCTCGCCGGCAACGGCGAGAACGACACGATCGGCGACTTCGACGACGAGCGTGCGGCGGCGTTCTTCGACAAGGCCGTCGCCACGTTCGAGGGCCAGGGCACGACGGTCAAGGAGGGCCTGACCGCCACCGACACCTACACCAACGAGTTCATCGACGAGTCCATCGGGCTCGAGTAGTCCCCGGTCGGACGACCTCTCGCGGGGTGGCAGCGCGCGCCGCTGCCACCCCGCGGGCATTCCCCCCCACCGAGCCCACCGCCTCCCGCCAGCACCGACCGAAAGCGACCCATGACCCAGACCCTCGCCCCCGTCCTCCTCCTCGAGCAGGAGCTCCGCGAGATCCTCGGCGACCGCGCGGTGAGCGCCGAGCCGCGCGTCCGCGAGCGCGCGAGCGTCGACGGCGCGCCGATGTCGCCGATCCTCGCCGAGCAGCTTCCGCTCGGACTCGCCGACCTCGTCGCCTTCCCGACGAGCGCCGAGCAGATCGCCGCGGCGGTGGGCGCCGCCAGCCGGCACGGAGTGCCCATCACCCCCCGCGGCAAGGGCACCGGCAACTACGGGCAAGGCATCCCGATGCGCGGTGGCCTCGTCCTCGACATGTCCCGGGCGCGCGCCATCGTCGAGGTCGGCGACGGGCACATCACGGCCGAGGCCGGAGCGCAGATGGTCGCGCTCGAGCAGGCCGCGTGGGCGTCGGGGCAGGCGCTCTGGATGTACCCGTCCACCACGCAGTCGTCGATCGGCGGCTTCCTCGCCGGCGGCTCCGGCGGCACCGGCACCATCGAGCACGGCGCGAACCACATGGGCTTCGTGGTCGCGCTCGACGTCGTGCACGCCGACGGCAGCGGCGAGCTCGTGCACGTCGAGGGCGACGAGGCCCAGCAGTACGTGCACAACTACGGCACCGCCGGCATCATCGCCCGCGCCACCGTGCGGCTCGAGCCGCTGCGGGACTGGCGCGGCCTGTACGCGAGCTTCCCCGACTTCCGATCGGCGCTGTCCGTGCTCCGCGAGATCGGTCGGATCCAGCCGCCGCCCCGCCTCGTCTCGGCCGACAACCCCGCCATCTCCGCGGCCCTGCCCGCCGACGACGCGATCCCCGCGGGCCGCAGCAGCATGCGCGTCCTCCTCTCCGCCGACACGATCGACGCCGCGAGCGCCCTGATCCTCGGCGCCGGCGGACGGGTCGAGGACATCCGGGACGGCGCGCAGACGAGCATGCGGATCTCGATGCTGAGCTACAACCACCCCATCGAGTGGCTGCAGAAGAGCCGCGCCTTCCCCACGTTCCACGTCGAGGTGGGCGGCGACGCGCTCGTCGACCGCATCGACGAGGTCGAGGCCGTCTACCCGGACGGCCTGCTGCACATCGAGGCCGGCCACAGCGTGCCGATCGGGATGCTCTCGGGACGGTACGAGAGCCCCGAGCAGGTGTATGCCGGCATCGAGGCGCTGAACGCGCTCGGCGTCGGCGTGCACAACCCGCACCAGTGGAACGTCGACTTCGAGATCGAGCGCACCGTCGAGGTCGCGAAGCGGACGGATCCGCACGGACTGCTCAACCCCGGCAAGCTCAACCCGGACTACGCGGGGCCCCGCAAGGGCGCCATCCGATGAGCCGCCTCCTCGCAGAGCTTCCCGGCAGCGACGTGGCCTCCACCCTGACCGCCGAGTCGGTGATCGTCGTCCCGACCGGGGCGATCGAGCATCACGGGCCGCACCTGCCGCTCGTCACGGACTCGCTCATCTCGGAGACGGTGGCGACCGCCGCCGTGGCTCGCGCGGCGTCGGGGGGGATGGACGTCTGGCAGGCGCCGACGCTGACGATCACGAAGTCGGACGAGCACTCCTGGGCGCCCGGCACCCTCTGGCTGAGCGCGACGACGCTCTTCTCTGTGCTCACCGACCTCGGCCGCTCGATCGCACAGACCCCCGCGCGCAAGGTGGTGTTCCTCAACGGGCACGGCGGCAACGCGGCCCTGCTCCAGGTCGCGAACCGGGAGCTGCGCCGCCTGTTCGGGCTGCAGACCTTCACGATGCCCGCGACCCGGGTCGCCGCCGGCGACGGGCAGGACGGGCGCCCCGACGAGTTCGGCATGGGCATCCACGCCGGCTACGCGGAGACCTCCATCGTGATGCACCTCCGCCCCGACCTCGTCGACGAGAGCCGCTTCGCCCGGAACGTGCCGGAGCACCTGGCGGACTTCGAGCAGATCGGCTTCAACGGCTATCCGGTGACCTTCGGCTGGCTCTCGAACGACTTCGGTCCTTCCGGCGTCGTCGGCGATCCGACCGGGGCCAGCGCCGCCGAGGGCGCGCGGATGTTCGAGCGCAGCGTCGACGGCGTCGTCGGAGCGCTCGGCGAGATCGCCCGGTTCTCCCCTGGCGTCGCCTCGTGACCCTGCCCGCCGAGGCGCTGCGCCTCCTCGCCGACTGGCTGCCCGGCAACGACGATCCCGAGCGGCCGCGGATGCAGCTCGCGACCGTCGACGCGTCCGGACTGCCGGACATCCGGACCGTGCTGCTCAGCGAGTGGGACGAGACCGGCTTTTTCCTCCACACCGACGCGAACTCCCGGAAGGTCGCGCAGCTGGCCTCCTTCCCCGGCGTCGCGCTCGACCTGCTCTGGCCCGGCTTCGCGCGGCAGCTCGTCGTCCAGGGCCGCGCGGAGCGCGCCGACGGGGACGAGGAGCGCCGCGTCTACGCCCGCCGCTCCCCCTACCTGCGGCAGCTCGCGTGGCAGAACACGGCCGAGGTCGCCCAGCTGCCGCGCGAGGAGCGGACGCGTCAGTGGGCGGAGTTCGCCGATGCCCACGACATCGCCGCGCTGGAGGCCCCGGCGACCTGGGTCGGCTACCGCGTGCGTCCGTCGCGCCTCACGTTCTGGGAGGCGGACCCCGAGGGGCCGAGCCACCGGGTCGAGTTCGGCCTCTCGGACGAGGGCTGGGCGCGCTTCGACCTGCCCGGGTGACCGCCGATCCTCCCCTCCGTCAGCTGTCAGCATCCGCCGGCGGCCCTTCGGCAGGAACGGCACGGCCGTCGAGGCATGCTCAGCAGTCACCGGAGTGGTCCGGCAGGCGGAACAGGGCCGATTCTTCCTGCTGGGCACCCTGCGCACCTGCTGAACAGGGCAGGCTCCGGGATGACCTGCCGGAAGTCCATGAGCGGCGCCGTGACCGTCCAGCAGGAACAGCCCGACCGCCCACCCACCTTCAGCAGGCGCCGACGGTGTTCAGCAGGCGAGTCCGGCCTTCAGCAGGCGAAACAGGGCCGAATCTTCCTGCTGAGCACCCTCGGCTCCTGCTGAGCCACACGCCGGACTCATGCGGAAGGGCCGGAAAGGAGCGCACCCTGCCCGGCCCTCGCGTTCCCCCCGGAACCGCCGACCGCGTCAGCGGATGATGTCGTGCTCGCGGTCGATCGCCGGCAGGAGCTCGTGGATCTTCGCCGACGCCTCCTCGGCGAGCGGGCTCGTGGAGACGCCGTCCTGCGCCTGCAGCACGCCCCCGACGTACACCTGCTTGAGGTTCCGCAGGCCGCAGGCGAGTACGTAGCTGCGCACCGGGTTCCAGAGCGGCCCGATGTCCGGCGTCCGCGGATCCACGACGACGAAGTCCGCGAACTTGCCGGGCTCGAGGCTGCCGACGCGGTCGTCCACCTGCAGCACGCGGGCGGAGCCGAGCGTGTGCAGCTCCAGCACGTCCTCCGGCATCATCGACAGCGGATCGCCCGTCTGCGCCCGCACCATGTACATGCCCATGCGCATGTTCTGCCAGGGGTCGGCGATGTCCGTGCACGCCTGGTCGTCGAGCCCCATGCCCACCGTCATGCCGGCCGCGCGGATCGCCGGCAGGTCGGCCACCCCGGAAGCCAGGCGCCCGTTCGATGCGGGCTGCCAGGACATGCCGGAGCCGCCGGCCGCCGCGGTCTCGATGATCTGCGGCGTGGTCTGGATGAAGTGCCCGAACACCAGGTCCGGGCCGAGCGCGCCGGCGCGCACGTACAGGTCGAACTTGGCGCGCTGCACATCCACCTCCTCGCGGGTCTCGAGGAAGTGCGCCTGGTTGGTGATCCCGAAGCGGCGCATCGCCTCGACCTCGAGCTCGGCGGCGTCCGGCCGCGACGACCACTGGACGGCGCCCATGATGGCGGCGCCCAGCATCCGATCGGCGTCCTTGCCGCGGGCGTGGGCGACCGCCTCCCCAAGGCGGTCGAAGATCTGCTCGTCCGTGCCCTGGGCGTCGTCGAGGCCGGTCGCGTTGAGGTAGCGGATGCCGCTGTCCGCCTTGCCGTCGATCTGGCTCAGCTGCCAGGCGATGTCGCGCAGCTGCCCGACCTTCGCGCGCTCCCCCGCCACCATCGGCTCCCACGGGATGCGCGGGTCGGTGAAGTCGAAGGCGGTGGTGACGCCGTTGACGAGGAAGTCGAGGGAGCCGTGCAGCGTGCTCCAGTAGATGGCCTCCGGGGAGGCGTGGCGGAGCAGGCTGAACATCGACGTGCACCAGCCGTAGAGCGTCTGGTCGACCCCGAGGCCGCGGGAGCCGCTCGTGAACAGGTGGCTGTGGGACGAGATGAAGCCGGGCGCGACGAAGCTGCCGTCGACGTCGAGGATCTTCGCGCCGTCGACCGCCGGCGCGTCCCCCTCGCCGATCGCCTCGATGCGCCCGTCCTTCACGTGCAGCCAGCCGCGCTCGAGGTAGCCGAGGTCGGGCAGGGCGGGGTTCACGGGGACGAGGCGGGCGTTGGTCACGAGGAGGTTCACGGCGCCATCGTGGCAATCCCGCCCGCGCCCCAGGTTTCCCGTCTGTTGCGCTCGCGTTACGCAGCGCGCGCCCGGGAGAATCCCGGCATGCGCAGGTCGAGAGCGGGATCGGTGTCGGTGGTGCTCGCGGTCGCGGCCCTGGTCCTGTGGCTGCTGTCCTACTCGTGGCTGCTCGGCTTCCTCCTGCCGCCGGAGGCCCAGCCCACGTTCGAGGTGTCGCCGTGGCTGCTCGCGGAGCTCGCGGCCATACCGCTCGGCGCCTCGGCGGTGATCCTCGCCGTCTTGGCGATCCGTGCCGCGAAGGACGGGCGCCGGCGCGTGCGGGTGTGGGCGTGGGTCGGCGGGGCGGCCGCGGCCCTGTCCCTGCTCAGCGTCACCGGCTGACGTCCGCCTGCGCCCGTAACATGCCCGTCGCATGGCGCTGGTTGAATGCGGCGAGCGGCATGCGCAACGCGGTCGCGGTCGCGGAACGGAGACCTCATGGCGGACGGGTTCGACCGGGTGCTCCGCGGCGAGCGCGTGCTCGTCGACGGGCGGTTCCGCGCCGCCGAGGTGGGCGTGCGGGATGGGCGGATCGCCGCGGTGGAGCCGCTCGGCTCCGGCCTCGCCGCGCCCGAGACCGTCGAGCTGGCGGACGACGAGGTCCTGCTGCCCGGACTCGTCGACACCCACGTGCACATCAACGAGCCGGGCCGCACCGAGTGGGAGGGCTTCGCCACCGCCACCCGGGCCGCGGCCGCGGGCGGCGTCACCACCCTTCTCGACATGCCGCTCAATTCCATTCCGCCCACGGTCGACGTGCCAGCCCTGCGGCTGAAGCATGCTGCCGCGGAGGGGTCCATCGCGGTCGATGTCGGCTTCTGGGGCGGCGCGATCCCGTCGTCGCTCGGCTCGCTCCGCCGCCTGCACGATGCCGGAGTGTTCGGCTTCAAGGCCTTCCTCGCGCCGAGCGGCGTCGACGAGTTCCCCGAGCTCTCCCGTGCGCAGCTGCGGGCCGCGCTCGCCGAGGTGGCCTCCTTCGGCGGCGTGCTGATCGTCCACGCCGAGGATCCGGACGTGCTCGCCGCGAGCAGCAACGACGGCGGCCGCCGCTACCCGCGCTTCGTCGAGTCCCGTCCGCCGGAGGCCGAGACGGCCGCGATCTCGGCCGTTCTCGACGGCGTGCGCGAGACGGGCGCGCGCGCCCACATCCTGCACCTGTCGGCCGCCGCCGGCCTGCCCCTCATCGCGGCCGCGAAGGCGGAGGGGCTGCCGGTCACCGCCGAGACCTGCCCGCACTACCTGACCCTCGACGAGGAGCACATCCCGGACGGGGCGACCCAGTACAAGTGCTGCCCGCCGATCCGCGACGCCGCGAATCAGGACGCCCTCTGGCAGGGCCTCGTCGACGACACCATCGACCTCGTCGTCTCGGACCACTCCCCGTCGACGCCCGAGCGGAAGTTCGCGGGCGACGGCGACTTCCAGGTGGCGTGGGGAGGCATCGCCGGACTGCAGCTCGGCCTGACGGCGGTGTGGACGGAGGCCCGGCGCCGCGGCATCGGCCTCGAGCGCGTGGCCGCCTGGATGGCGACGAACACCGCGGACTTCGCCGGCCTCGCCCGCAAGGGCCGCATCACGGTGGGCGCCGACGCGGACCTCGCTGTCTTCGCTCCCGACGACGTCGTCCACGTCGAGGCGGCGCGGCTGCTGCACCGCAACCCGGTCAGCGCCTACGACGGCGCCACCTTGACGGGCCGGGTCCGCCGCACCCTGCTCCGCGGCCGCGACGTCGACCCCGCTGCCCCCGCCGGGCGCCTGCTACAACGGGCGGAGTGATCCCCGACCTTCCGCTCCGCACGGAGCGCCTGCTCCTGCGTCCGCTCGTGCCCGCCGACCGCGAGGACCTGCTCGCCTACCGCTCCGACCGGGAGACGTGCCGCTACGTGCCGTTCCCGCCGATGGACCTCGTCGAGATCGACCGGCGCATGGCGGGCATGTGGGCGACCCGCGACCTGCCCGAGATGGCGGGCGAGAACCTCACGCTCGGGGTCGAGCACGAGGGACGGATCATCGGCGACGTCATCCTCATGCGCCCGGCCGAGCCGGCGGGCACCGTGGAGATCGGCTACATCTTCTCCCCGGAGGTCAGGGGGCGCGGCTTCGCGACGGAGGCGTGCCGGCCGCTCCTCGCGCTCGCCTTCGACGAGCTGGGCGCTCACCGGGTGATGGGCCGACTGGATGCGCGCAACACCGCGTCGGCCCGCGTCCTCGAGCGGCTCGGGCTGCGCCTCGAGGCGCACTTCGTCGAGGACGAGTGGTTCAAGGGCGAGTGGACGAGCACGCTCGTGTACGCACTCCTCGACCGCGAGTGGCGGGACGGCGCCGGGCGGTCCTCCTCCGTCCCGTGACGGCCGTTACACCCCGGACACACGCGACTGCGATGATCCGGACATGGCCATCGTCCTCGGATCCCACCAGTACGGAAAGGCGGAGACCCGCCTCGTCCGCATCGTCCGCGACACCCCCCGGCACGAGATCGTCGACCTCAACGTCACGACCGCGCTTCGGGGCGACTTCGCCGCCGCGTACCTCGAGGGCGACCAGTCGGCCGTGCTGCCGACCGACACCCAGAAGAACTCGGCGTACGTGTGGGCGAGGACGCATCCGGTCGACCCGATCGAGGACTGGGGCCTCTCGCTCGCCCGGCACTTCGTCGCGGACATCGACCCGGTCGAGGGAGCGCGCATCGAGATCGAGCGGTTCGGCTGGAGCCGGGTCGAGGTCGACGGCGACGAGCACGACCACACCTGGGTGCGCAGCGGGCAGGGGGTGCGCACGGCCGCGATCACCGTGGACGCCACGGGCGAGCACGTCGTCCAGGGCCTCAAGGACCTCGTGATCCTCAAGTCGACGGGGTCGGCGTTCAAGGACTTCCTCACCGACGAGTACACGACGCTCGCGCCGACCGACGACCGCGTCATGGCGACCTCTCTCGTCGCGCGGTGGCGGGTCAGCGGCGACCTCGGCGGCGTCGACTGGAACGGCATGTACGAGGGAGTGAAGCGCGTGATGATCGAGCGGTTCGCGAACCTGCACTCCCTCGCGCTGCAGCAGACGCTCTGGCACATGGCCCGCGCGGCGCTCGAGGCGTACCCGCAGATCGCGGAGATGCGCCTGACCGCTCCGAACAAGCATCATTTCGTCGTGGACTTCTCGCGATTCGGCGTCGACAACGCGGGCGAGGTCTTCCATGCGGATGACCGCCCCTATGGCCTCATCGAGGCGACGGTGACGCGCGACGACGCTCCGGCTGCCGGCGACGCGTGGCGCTTCTCGGCGGGCCTCGCATGACCGCGCGAGACGCGGCGGACGCGGCGGCGGCGGACGCGAGGTGGCTGGCGCGGGCCATCGAGCTGGCGGTCGACAACGTCGCGGCGGGCGGGGGTCCGTTCGGCGCGCTCGTCGTGCGGGACGGAGAGGTGCTCGCCGAGGGCCAGAACCGGGTGACGCGCGACCTCGACCCGACCGCGCACGCCGAGGTGCAGGCGATCCGTGCCGCGTGCAAGGCGGCCGGCGACTTCGCCCTGCCGGGTGCCACCCTCTACACGTCCTGCGAGCCCTGCCCGCTCTGCCTCTCGGCGGCGCTGTGGGCCCGCGTCGACCGCATCGTCTTCGCGGCCGACCGGGACGATGCGGCCCGCGGCGGCTTCGACGACCGCGAGTTCTACGAGCTGTTCGGCCGCGACCGCTCCGAGTGGCACGTGAGGATCGACGGCTTGCGGGTCGACGCCGCGCCGACGCCGTTCGACGCCTGGCTCGCGCTCGAGTCCCGCACCGATTACTGACCCGGCCCCTCCGTCAGCAGGCCCTCACTCTCCCTCAACAGGCACTTCTCCCGCCAACAGGCGGAATCGGGCCGTTTCCGCCTGTTGACGGAGATTCTGCCTGTTGAGCGAAGGGACTCGCCGTCGCGGGACGGCAGCAGGGCAGCGCGGCCTCAGGACCCCCGGTAGGTGGAGTACGCGTACGGGCTCAGCAGGATCGGCACGTGGTAGTGGTCCGGGCCGTCGACCTGGAAGGCGATGACGATCTCCGGATAGAACGTCTCGCGGCCGCTCGACTCGAACCAGTCGCCGGTCGCGAAGATGAGCCGGTAGATGCCGGGCTCGACCTGCGCGGGTCCGAGCTCGGGGATGCGCCCGTCCTCGTTCGTCTCGCCCTTGCCGACGGCCGCCCAGCCCTCGGGCGTGCGCGCCTGCAGCGCGACGGTCACGCCGACCGCCGGCCTGCCGAGCGCGGCGTCGAGCACGTGGGTGGTGATCTGGCTCATGCGGGCTCCTCCGCGAACAGGGCCCGCAGGCGGATCTCCATGATCTGGCGCAGCTGCTCCTTCGCCTCCTCGGCCTCCTCGTCGGGCGCGTTGGTGAGGCGCCGCTGCAGCTCGTCGGCGACCTCCTCGCGGCTGCGGCCGGCGGCCCGGATGAGGAACACCCGCCCGAACCGCTCCTCGTAGACGCGGTTGCCGCGGGCGATGGCGGCGTCGAGGCCCTCGTCGGCGGCGCCGAGGCCGCCCTGCTCACCGGCCGACAGCCGCTGAGCGGTGCCGGTCCCGGCGGCCTGCTCGCCGATGCGGGGATGGTGGGCGACGGCCTCGTCGAGCTCCGCGTCGGACAGTGGGGTCGCCGCCTCCCGCCCCGCCCGGCTCAGCTCCTCGACGTCGCGGAAGGGGGCCTGTGCCGCCACCTCGTCCACCCATCGGCGCACACCCAGCGCGGCGGAGAGCCGCTCACGCAGCTCGCTCTCGGGAACCTCTCGCACGCGGTCTCCGTCCTCGTCCCAGTGCCGTGACTGGCAGTGCCGTTAACTGTATCCATGGCTGAGCGACCGCTTCCTGGCCTGATCCTCGCCGCCGGGGGCGGGCTCCGGTACGGCGGCCCGAAGGCGCTCGCCCGCACCGCAGCGGGCGAGCCGTGGCTGCACCGGGCGGCCGACGCTCTGAGCGCGGGCGGCGCGCAGCCGGTGCTCGCGGTGCTCGGCGCGTCCGCCGAGGAGGCGCGCGCGCTGCTGCCCGGCGGGGTGTCCGCGGTGGTCGCGCAGGACTGGGCGGACGGGATCGGCGCATCCCTGGCCGCCGGACTCGCCGCCCTCGAAGCCGACCACGAGGATGCCGCGGCCGCGGTCGTGACCCTCGTCGACCTGCCGGGGCTCCCGCCAGCGGCCGTGCGCCGCGTGGCGGCGGGCGCCCTCTCCCCGTCGGTCCTGCGCCAGGCGGTCTACGAGGGACGGCCCGGGCATCCGGTGCTGCTCGGCCGCGCGCACTGGGCGCCGCTGCGGGCGGCCCTGACGGGCGACGCCGGGGCGCGGCAGTACCTCGTGGCGAATGGCGTCACCGAAGTGGAGTGCGGCGACCTCTGGCCGGGCGAGGACGTCGACCGGCGCTGATCAGGCGGCGTCGACGGCGGCGGCGCGCAGGGCGTTCCAGGACAGGAGCGCGCACCGCCCTCGGAGCGGCAGGCGGCCCACTCCGGCGAGCGCCTCCGCATCCGCGAGTGCGGGGTCCTCGACGCCCTCCGGTCCCCGGACGAGCGCCGCGACCCGGGCGACGAGGTCCTCGACGTCCGCGACCGCCCTGCCGGGCACCAGTTCGGCGAGCATCGACGCGCTGGCCTGCGACACCTCGCAGCCGAGGCCGTGCCACTCGACTCCGGCGACGACTCCGCCCTCCACGAGCACCCGCACGGTGAGGTCGTCACCACAGGTGGCCGACCGGAGGCGGGCCTCCCGCCACTCCCCCGCGCTCGGCGGGTCGGCGAATCCGGTGCGCCGGCGGGCGTGGTCGGCGAGCACCTCGCGTCGCAGATCGGGGGTCATCCGCCCTCCAGCTCTCCGAGCGCCGCATAGCGGTCCCGGATCGCCGCCACGCGCGCCGCGCCCTCCGTGCCGAGCGCGGCCAGCACCGCCCCGGCGAGGAGCCCGACGAGACTCGTGGCCGCCGCGTAGCTGTCGAAGGCCCCGGGCGTCGCGGTGGGGCACTCGAGGAACGCGTCCATGCCGCCCGCGTGGCGCCGAGCGGAGGGGTCGCCGAGCAGGATACCGGCGGCCGGCGACGCCGCGACCTGGCCGACCAGCTCGGGGAAGCCGGAGACACGCCGCTGGAAGCCGGCCAGCAGCACCACGTCGCCCGCCTCGAGACCCTCGAGCTCCTCGCCGATCGACTGTCCAGGAGCGGGGGCGAGCCGCACGTCGTCGCGGGCTTGGGCGAGCTGCTGCCGCAGGTGCAGCGCGACGGGGTATCCGCTCCGCCGGCCGAGGACGAGGACGCGCCGCGCCCGCGCGATCAGCTCGGCGACGCGGGTCAGCACCTCGGGGTCGAGGGATTCGTAGAGCCGGGTGAGGTTCTCCACGTCGGCACGGTACTGCGTGCTGAGCCGCTCGTCGGCCCCGATCCGCGGCGACAGGTCGACGGGGACCCCCGCGCCGCGCTGGGCGCGGAGGACGTCGCGCACCTCCTGGGAGCCGGTGAAGCCGAGGCGCCGGAAGAGCCGCGAGACGGTGGCCTTCGAGACGCCGGAGAGGCGGGCGAGCTCCGCGGAGCTGTAGAGGGCGATCTCGCCGGGCCGGGAGCGGATGAGGTCGGCCACCCGCTGCTCCTGCGGAGCGAGGTCGGCGTAGGAGGCGTCGACCGCGTCGAGCAGCCGGCTCATCGCGAGCGCTGGTCGGCGACCGCGAGCACGGCGGCCTCGAACGCGTCGAGCGCGGCGGCGACGTCGGCGGCGGTGACGGTCTCGTCCGGGTGGTGGCTGATGCCGCCGTTGCCGCAGCGCAGGAAGAGCATCGCGATGTCGGTCACCGCGGCGACCGCCATCCCGTCGTGACCCGCCCTGCTCCACAGCACGGTGGGCTCGGCGTCCCCGGTGGCGCGGATGCCGTCCTCGACGGCGGCGCGGAGCCTCCCGTCGCAGGGGACGGCGTCGGCGCGGTAGAACTCCTCGACCTGCCAGCCGAGTCCGCGGCGCTCGCACACCGTGCGGGCGAAGGCGTCGATGCGGTCCCACGCCCCGTCGCGCTGCTCGTCGAACTCGCCGCGGAGGTCGAGCGAGAGGCGCGCGACGCCGGGCACGACGTTGATTCCGCCGGGGAAGGCGCGCACGCGGCCGACGGTGCCGATCGTGCCGGTCTCCTTCGCGATGCGCTCGATCTCGACGATCACCTCCGCGGCGCCGACGAGCGCGTCGCGGCGGCGGTCGTACGGTGTGCCGCCGGCGTGACCCGCGCGACCGGTCACGGTGAGCGCGAAGCGGCGGGCGCCCGCGATCGACGAGACGGCGGCGAGGGCGCGATCGGCGTCCTCGAGGTGCGGCCCCTGCTCGATGTGGGTCTCGAGGTAGCCGATCAGCTCCTCCGGGCGGCGGGCGGCGTCCCCGATCCGTGCGGGATCGAGGCCGAACGCCCGGGCGGCGTCCGCCAAGGTGGTGCCCTTCCGGTCGGTGAGCGTGAGCAGAGCGTCATCCCAGGTTCCGGCGAAGGCGCGCGAGCCGAGCAGCGCGGTGCCGAAACGGGTGCCCTCCTCATCGCTGAAGCCGATCACCTCGAGCGCGAACGGCAGGTCGCGGCCGCTCCGGCGGACGCGGTCGACGACCTCGATCGCGAGCATGACCCCGAGCATCCCGTCGTAGGCCCCCGCGTCGGTGACCGTGTCGAGGTGGCTGCCGAGCACGAGGGCGGGCAGATCGGGCGTGCGCCCCTCGAGGCGGCCGCACTGGTTGCCGGCTGCGTCCTGCCACGTCTCCATGCCGGCCTCGCGCATCCAGCCGGCGACGAGCGCGTTCGCGAGCTTGTGCTCCGGTGAGAGGTGCAGGCGCTCGATGCCGTCCTGCAGCGAGCTGATGCGGGCGAGCTCGGCGCAGTGCGCGAGTGCCCTGTCGACTCCCGCGGCGACGACGGCCGGCTTCACGCGCCCCCCTCGTACGCCTCGAGGGCGGCACCCGTTCCGCCGCCCGCGACGACGGGCGCGCCCGCGCGACGGAGCACCTGCTCGAGCGCCGCGAGGGTGGTGAGCACCGCGTCCCGGCGGGCGTTGTAGCCCATCGTCCCGATGCGCCAGATGCGGCCGTGCAGCGGCCCGAACGACGTCCCGATCTCGATGCCGTAGTCGCCGAGCAGCTCGCCGCGCACCGCGTCGCCGTTCACGCCCTCGGGGATCTCGACGCCGACGACGTTGTTCATCTTGTGGGCCAGGTCGCCGAAGGGGCGCAGGCCGAGGCCGCGGACGCCCGCCAGCATCGCGGCGCCGTGCAGCCGGTGCCGCTCGATGGCCGCGTCCAGGCCCTCCTCGAGCAGCAGGCGGGCGCACTCGCGGGCGCCGTAGAGCATCGTCGTCGCCTCGGTGTGGTGGTTGAGCCGCTTCGGCCCCCAGTAGTCGAGGATCATCGCCAGGTCGAAGTAGTTGCTGCGGATCGGGTCGGCCCGCACCTCGGAGTCGGCGTCGCGGATGCCGGCCTCGATGCTCCGGCGGCCGTCGATCACTTCGACGGCGCGGGGCGACAGGGTGACCGGGGCGCTGCCGGACGGGCCGCCGAGGCACTTCTGCAGGCCGGCGCTGACCGCGTCGAGTCCCCACCCGTCCGCGTCGAACGGGTTGCCGCCGAGGCTGGCGGTGACGTCCGTGTAGAAGAGGACGCCGTACTCGCGGCAGATCGCCGCGAGCGCGTCGAGCGGCTGGGCGAGGGTCGTCGACGTGTCGCCGTGCACGACGGCGAGCATCGCGGGACGCACCCGGCGGATCGCCTCCTCGATCTGCTCGGGGGCGAAGACGGTGCCCCACTCGGTCTCGAGAGTGTGCACCTCGGCTCCGGCGCGCTGTGCGATCTCGACGAGGAGGTGGCCGAAGCGCCCGAAGACGGGGACGAGGACGCGGTCGCCCGGTCGCAGCAGGGACACGAGGGCGGCCTCGATGCCGGCCCGGCTCGTGCCGTCGACGAGGAGGGTGGCGTCGTTCGCGGTACGGAACACGCGGCGGTAGAGCTCCTGGGTCTCGGCCATGTACGCCGTCATCGCCGGGTCGTACTGGCCCACCAGCTGTGCGGACATCGCCCGGAGGACGCGCGGGTCGGCGTTGATCGGGCCGGGGCCCATCAGGAGGCGGGGCGGCGGGGCGATCGGCAGCGCGGTCACGGGTCTCCTTCTTCGGCGCAACGCATGTTCCGGTCCGGCCAGTGTACGAAACGGACGTTTCGTGCGTGTTACTCGCGCAGGCGCAGGGCCCAGCGCAGCAGCGCGACGTCGGTGCCCGGCGCCGAGACGACCGCGAGTCCGAGCGGCGCTCCGTCGACGGAGGCGATCGGGGCCGACAGGGAGGGCGCGCCTGCGGCGCCGGCGAGACAGGTGAGCGTCAGCGTGGCGGTGCGGATCCGGTCGATCGCGACACCGCTCGCCGTCGCGGACGGCGCCGGGGACGCCGCGGCGGGCAGCAGGAGCAGCGCTCCCGCGAGCAGCTCCCGAAGTTCGGCGCCGCGCTCCGCGAGCACGTCCCGGGCCGCCCGCTCCCCGTCCTCGGTGACGGCGGCCGCAGCCCGGAAGCGCTCCGCGACCGCTCCCCCGACCGCACCGGGATGCGCGGTCAGCCAGGGCCCGTGCGCGCGCCACGCCTCGGCTGCCTGCACGGCGCGAAAGGCGGCGAGGGTGCCGACGGGGTCTGCCAGTCCGACCTCCTCGGGCGGCTCGATCCGGCCCTCGGCGACGAGCATGCCGACGGCGGCATGGAATGCGTCGACGACGGCGGGCTCCAGGCCGGCCAGCAGCCGGGGCGCGACGATCACCGGCGCCTGCAGGTCCGAGCCACCGGGGAGCGCGGCCTTCGCGACCCGCTCGAGGGTCGCGCGGTCCCGGGTCAGCCAGCCGACGGTGTCGAAGGAGGGGGCGAGCGGGAGCAGGCCCGCGGTCGGCACCGCGCCGTGCGTCGTTCGGAGCCCCCACAGCCCCTGATAGGAGGCGGGGACCCGGATGGAGCCGGCGGTGTCGGTGGCGAGTCCGACGGTGGCCTGACCGAGCGCGACGGCCGAGGCGGGACCGCTCGACGAGCCGCCCGGCAGCGCGCCCGGCACGGCCGCGTTGGGCGGGGTGCCGTAGGCCTCGTTCGCGCCCGCGATGCTGTAGGCGAACTGGTCGGTGCGCGCGATCCCGACGAGGTCGGCCCCGGCGTCGAGCAGCTGCTGCACGGCGGGGGCCGTCCGCTGCTCGGTCGGCGCCTCGGCCAGGTAGGCGGGCACCCCGGCGCCGATCGCCTGCCCGCGGACGGCGAAGAGGTCCTTCACCGCCATCCGCTCGCCGCGGAGGGGGCCCTCGCCCCGACCCGGGACGAGCGGGGTGCCGACGATCCGCCAGATCCGGCCGTCCACCGCGGGCGCCGGTGCGCTGACGTGGGCGCCCGCGATGCGCCAGCCGGCGTCGTCGCGCCGCCAGAACTGGGTCTGCTGGCCGCGGCCGCCCGTCCTCGGCTCGAGGACTGCGACGACGAAGGCGGCGTCGTCGCCGGCGGAGCGCACGTGCACGGCCGCGATGCGCCGGGCGGGCGCACCGCCGCGGCCCTTCCGGAAGGCCGAGATCGCGTCGTGCCCGACGAGCAGGCCGGCCGCGTCGCCGCGCAGCGTGAGCGGACCGGGTGCGAAGAGCGCGTCGAGCCCGGCGACGTCGTCGTCCATCAGCGCCTGCTCGTAGCGCCAGAACGCCTCGACGAGCCCCGTGGGCAGCGGGCCGTCGCCGACGACCTCGGCGGAGCGGTCCACGTCAGCCATCGAGATCCGCCTTCCGGATGCGCGCGTGCACGCCCTTCACGAGGTCGACGACCTGGGAGATGTCGAAATCGGTGGCCGCCGAGAGGTAGGCGAGCGCGTGGCTGCGGTCCATCCCCCACCGCGCCGTGAGGAGCTCGATCGCGGCCCGGACGCAGTTCGCGACGGCCTCGTCGAGGTCGGCGCTGAGCCCGGTCGGCACGAGGTACTCGTCCGTCTCGATCAGCGGGCCGGCCACGGTACCGAACTCGACGGCCGCCCGCTCGGCGGGGATCACGGTGAAGCGGAGGGTCGCGCGCAGCGACGCCTCCATCGCGGTGAGCGCGACCTCGCCGTCGCCCTGCGCGAAGTGCGGGTCGCCGACGTAGGCGAGAGCTCCGGGCACCTGCACGGGCAGGTGGAGCCGGGCGCCCTCGGTGAGCAGCTTGACGTCGATGTTCCCGCCGAAGGCGCCGGGCGGCACCGAGTGCGGTCGCTCGCCGCCCGCCACCGCGACGCCCATCACGCCGAGGAAGGGCGCGATCGGGAACCGGGCGGACCGCTCGGCGCCGGGGAAGAACGGGATGCTGCCGGCGAGCCCGTCCGCCGCCTCGACGAGGGGCGCGAAGACGCTGACGTTGGCGTCCCCCACGGGGTACTCGCCGGGAAGGGCGCCGCGGCCGTGCCGGTTCGAGATGACCCCGTAGGGCACGCGCGGGGTCAGCCGCAGCACCTCGATCGTCAGCAGGTCGCCCGGCTCGGCGCCCACGACCGCGATGGGGCCGGTGACGACATGGGGGCCGTCGGTAGCGGGGTCGCGGGGATGTGCCGACGCGGCGAGCGCGACGGCGTCATCCAGCACGTGGCAGCGGGGAACGCCGTGCCGCGCGAAGAAGGCGAGGGGATCCCGGCCCTGGTCCTCGAGCAGCCCCTCGTGGCTGAGGGTGTCGACCGTGACCGTCTGCCCGGGGCGGACGGTCAGCACCGGCTCATCGGCCGCGCACGGCAGCCGTCCCCACAGCACCTGGTCGGCTCGCGCGGGGAGGTACAGGTCGCCGGGACGATCCCCCTCGCCGGGCTGGAGCACCTCGAAGGCGGTCGCGGGAAGGAGTCCGTCGGTCACGCGGTCACCCTAGGCCGCCGGTGTTACGGGCAGGAAACATGGCTCGGCTTGGATGGCCCGGGCCTCCTCGCGGGGCGGATCGAAGGGAGAGCCGTGCGCGCTCGGCTGCGTCAGGACCAGGACCGTCTGCACCTCGTGCTGATGCTCGTGCTCACGTTCTCGACCGGCATCGTCGACGCCGTCGGCTACCTCGGCCTCGACCGCGTCTTCACGGCGAACATGACCGGCAACGTCGTCATCCTGGGGATGGCGCTCACGGGCGCCGACGACCTCCCCGTCGTCGGACCGGTCGTCGCCCTCGTGGGCTTCGTGCTCGGCGCGATGCTCGCGGGGCTCCTGCTCCGCGGCGCTCCGAAGGGGTGGCACCGCCGGGTCACCGCCCTCCTCGGCCTGGTCGGCGTCCTGCTCGTCGGCGCCCTCCTCCCGGTGGTCGTCGGCGGGGAGGAGGCGCCGGAGTGGGCTCTGCTCATCACCACCGGGGTCCTCGGGCTCGCGATGGGCCTTCAGGCCGGCGCCGCGCGGCACATCGCGACCGCCGACGTCACCACGGTGGTCATCACCTCGACGCTCGCCGGGCTCGCCTTCGACTCCTGGCTCGGGCGCCGGGTCGGCCAGAAGTGGGTGCGGCGTCTGCTCGCCGTCGTGCTCATCGCTCTGGGCGCCCTCGCCGGCGCGGCGCTGCTGCAGGTCCACCTGGCCGTGGGGATCGCGGTCGCCGCCGTCATCACGCTCGTGGTCGCGGCCTTCGGCCAGGTCGGCGCCCCTGCCCGGGAGCGCGCGGAGGCCCTCGAAGGCGCTCGATAGAGTGTCGGAGTCGGCGGGAGCCGGCCCACGAGCTCCGCTCCATGTGAAGGGACCCCGTTGACCGCCGTAGTCACTCTGACGCCTGCGCCCGTCCTCGACCGCACCTACCTCGTCCACTCCTTCGCCGAGGGCAAGGTGAACCGGGCGTTCGAGGTGCACGAGTACATGAGCGGCAAGGGGCTCAACGTGGCCCGCACGCTGCACCTCGCGAGGGTGCCGGTCGCGGGGATCCTGCCCATCGGCCGCGAGGACGAGCACCTCCTCTTCCGCACCCCGTACCCGCACATCCTGCGGATCGTGCCCATCGCCGGCCGCGTCCGCGTCAACACCACCGTCGTCGACGACGGCGGGCACACCACGAACATCAACCAGACGGCGATCCCGATGAGCGCCGCCGATTGGGCTCGCGTGTGCGAGCTCGCGAAGGAGCAGGTCGAGGAGACCGACGCCGACTGGCTGGTCGTCTCCGGAGTGCATCCGTCCGTGGCCGAGACCGGCGGGTACGTCGAGATGGGCGACCTGTTCGAGGCGGTCCGCGCCCGCGGCACGCGCGTGGCGCTGGACACGAGCGGGCCGCCCCTCGACCGCTGGGTGCGCAGCGGGCTCGTCAACCTCATCAAGCCGAACGCCGACGAGCTCGCGAACCTCGTCGGCCGCAACCTGCACACCGTGGGCGAGGCGCTCGAGGCGGGCCGTGAGCTCAACGACCTCGGCGTGGAGGTGGCCCTCGTGAGCCTCGGCGTCGACGGGGCCCTGGCGATCACCGCAGACGAGGCGCACTGGGGTCGCGCCGTGGCGACCGAGGTCGTCAACACGACGGGCGCGGGCGATGCCACCCTGGCCGGCTTCCTCGCCCATTCGATCGTCGATGGCCGCCGCGCACCCGGCGAGCCCGCCGAGCTGACGCTGCCCGAGGCACTCGGCTACGCCTGCTCCTGGGGCGCGCTCGCCGTCTCGCTGCCGACGACGCTCATCACGAGCTTCGACACCGCGCCGCGGCCCGAGGTCTCGGCTCCGGAGCCCGACCGTCCGCTCCGGGAGCCCACCCACCTCAACGGCTGACGCGCCGGCCGCCGTCCCCGCCGCGGCGGAAACGTCCTCGCCGCGCCCGATACGACACACGCGGGGACGACGTTTCGCCCGCCGGGAGCCGGCGCTACCGGCGGACCCGGTAGTGCAGGTGGGTGACGCGCTCGCCCGCCACGATCTCGGGATCCTCGAGGAGCGTCTCCGGACCCGCGAAGTCGCCGAAGAAGCGGATGCCGCGGCCGAGCAGCACCGGCGCGAGCTCGACGCGGAGTTGGTCGACGAGGCCGAGCGCGAGCGCCTGACCCGCCAGATTGCCGCCGGTCAGGGAGACGTCCCGGTCGCCCGCGAGCTTCCGGGCCTCTCCGATCGCCTGGGCGAGGTCGCCGACGAAGCGGAAGGGCGCGCGCCCGAGGTGCTCCCACTCGTGCGGCACGGTGTGGGTCACCACGATCACCTGCTCGCCGGAGGGCGGGCGGCCGTCCCACCCGTTCGTCAGGTCGAAGAGCCGGCGTCCCACCACCGCCACGGCGACCGTCGGCCACCACGCCTCCACGTAGTCGGCGCTCGCCCTCGAGAGCCGGAAGGGCCGCTGGTCGTCCCCCGGCGCCGATTCGACATCCCCGCTGCTGTACCACTCGAACAGCGGCCCGACCGAGTCGTTCTGCCGGGCGACGAAGCCGTCGAGGGACATCGTTGCGGTCGCGATCACCTCCGCCATGCGGGCACCGTACCCCCGGCGGTGCACGGGCGGTACGGCCGTTCGCCCGCTCGAATCCCGGGCCCGACTGCCCGCTCCCGTCACCGGGAGGCGGTCGCCGGCGCCGTCTCGCTCGCGGTATCCGTTGCGGCCGCGGCCGGGGCGGGCGGCAGGGTGACCGTGAACACCGTCGAGCCCGGCTCGCTCTCGACGCGCACGGTGCCGTCGTGCGCCTCCACCACGCCGCGGACGATCGACAGGCCGAGGCCGGTGGTGCCCGTCGCCCGCTGGCGGGAGGCGTCGCCGCGCGAGAACCTCTCGAACAGGGTGGACATCACGCCGGGATCGATGCCCGGTCCGTCGTCCGCGATCCGGATCGTGACCGACCCGTCCGGAGCCGTCGCCAGCCCCGCGGTGACGGTCGTGCCCGCGGGGGTGTGCACCCGGGCGTTCGCGAGGAGGTTGACGACCACCTGCCGCAGCCGCGCCTCGTCGCCCTGGGCGACGACGGGCTCGTCGGGGAGGTCGAGCACCCAGTGGTGGTCGGGTCCGGCGGCGTGGGCGTCGCCGACCGCCTCCAGCACCACGCGCGAGAGGTCCACCTCCCGGCGCTCGAGCTCGCGCCGGGAGTCGAGGCGGGCGAGGAGCAGCAGGTCCTCGACGAGCGAGGTCATGCGGATCGCCTCCGACTCGATGCGCGACAGGCTGTGCCGCACCTCGTCGGGGAGGTCGGGCTGGGTGCGCCGGGTGAGCTCGGAGTAGCCGCGGATGGAGGCGAGCGGTGTGCGCAGCTCGTGGCTCGCGTCGCCGACGAACTGGCGCATCCGGTCCTCGCTCGCCTTGCGCACCGCGAGCGCGGTGCCGACGTGGCCGAGCAGCCGGTTGAGCGCGGCGCCGACGCGGCCCACCTCGGTGGAGGGGTCGGTGTCCTTCTCCGGGACACGGATGCTGATGTCGGCGTCCCGGTCGAGGGGGAGCTCGGCGACGCTCGCGGCCGTCTGGGCCACCCGCCGCAGGGGCCGGAGGGCGGCGCCGACCGTGACCCACGCGGCGGCGCAGGCGAGCAGCAGCCCGACGACCGTGACGATGAGGACGACGAGCCCGAGCTGGCGCACGGTGTCCTGCACCCCGGCGAGCGGCAGCCCGGTGACGAGGGCGAGCGTCCGCGACTCGTTGACCACCGCGACCATCCGATACTCGCCGAGGTCGGCGCCGAGTTCGACGGTGTGCGGCCTCCCGTCGGCGACGAGCCCGAGGATCTCCTCCTGGGCCGCCTCGGAAAGGGGGTTCGTGTCGCCGTACTCGTCGAGGTAGCCGGCCTCGACCACCTCCCCGTTCTGCACGAAGGCGATCACGGTGCCCTCGCCCTGACCGAGGACGAAGCCGCCGCCGGGGCCGTCGGGTCCGCCGGGGCCGCGGCTCGCGCGCTCCGCCGCGGCGGAGACGCTGTCGTCGACCTGACCGACGAGGTAGCTCTGCAGGACGGCGACCGACACGAGGCCGATGATCGCGGCCACGGCGGCGAGCAGCGCGGCCACGATCAGCACCAGCCGGAGCCGGAGCGATCGGGCCGGGCTCACGGCGCCGGCTTGATCATGTAGCCGGCGCCCCGGACCGTGTGGATCATCGGCGTTCGGCCGGCGTCGATCTTGCGGCGCAGATAGGAGATGTAGATCTCGACGACGCTCGACTTCCCGCCGAAGTCGTAGCTCCAGACCCGGTCGAGGATCTGCGCCTTGCTGAGCACGCGGCGGGGGTTGCGCATGAGGTACCGGAGCAGCTCGAACTCGGTCGCGGTCAGCTCGATCGGCTCGCCGGCACGGAACACCTCGTGGCTGTCCTCGTCGAGCGACAGGTCGCCGACCGTGATGATGGGATCGGTCTCGTCGACGACGGCGACGAGGGAGCGGCGGATGAGCCCGCGGAGGCGCGCCACGAGCTCCTCGAGGCTGAACGGCTTGGTGACGTAGTCGTCCCCTCCCGCCGTGAGGCCGGTGATGCGGTCGTCGAGGGAGTCCTTCGCGGTGAGGAACAGCACCGGGGTGTCGGTGCCGTCCGCTCGCACCCGCTGCAGCACCTGCAGGCCGTCGATGTCCGGGAGCATGATGTCGAGCACGATCGCGTCGGGCTTGAACTCGCGGGCCAGCGCGAGCGCCTGGCGCCCGTCGCCCGCCGTCTTGACCTCCCACCCCTCGTACCGGAGGGCCATCGAGAGGAGGTCGGTGAGCGTCGCCTCGTCGTCGACGACGAGCACGCGGATGGGCGAGCCGTCGGCTCGGCGCATGGGGGTGCGGGCGACGCGGGGTGCGATGTCGGAAGAGGCCATGTCTCTCAGTATCCGGAGAAGTCTATGAGGACCCTGTGGCGCTCCTTTGGTCCGTCGGTGAGAAGCGGAAGGGCCGTCCTGCCCGGTGCGGCGCGGCCTCGCCGATCGGCGAATGTCGCGGTACGGGAACATCCCCGTAACACCGGCGACGCATCGCCGGGCTTGACTGGGAGCCACGGGACGCCACGCCCCGGGAAGGAGGACGCCCATGCTGACCGGAGGCAGCGTTCCGAGGATCGCACCGGTGACCACCGTCGTCGAGGTGCCGGGCACCATGCGCGCGATGACGATCGCGGAGCCGGGCGGACCCGACGTGCTGGCGGCGGCCGACGTGCCGACTCCCGTGCGAGTCGGCAGCGAGGTGCTCGTCCGCGTCGTCGCCGCCGGCGTGAACCCGGTGGACGCCAAGACCCGCGCAGGCCGCGGCGTCTCGAGGGCTGCCACCGCGCCGGTCGTGCCCGGCTTCGACTTCAGCGGAGTCGTCGCGGAATCCCCGTACGACGCGTTCCCGCTGAAGCCCGGCGACGAGGTGTTCGGGATGACGGCCTTCCCCCGCGGCACCGGCAGCTACGCGGAGTACGTCTCGGTCCCGGCCCTCAATCTCACCCGGAAGCCGAGCGTGCTCTCCCATGCGGAGGCGGCCGCCGTGCCGCTCGCGGCGCTCACCGCGTGGGGCGCCGTCGTGGAGCTGACGAAGGCGCACGAGGGACAGCGTGTGCTCGTGCACGCCGGAGCCGGCGGGGTCGGCCACTTCGCCGTGCAGTTCGCCGCCTACTTCGGAGCCGAGGTGGCGACCACCGCGTCCGCACGGAACGCGGCCTGGCTCGCCTCGCTCGGCGCGACGACGGTCATCGACTACCGGAACGAGCGATTCGACGAGGCGCTCGATTCCCTCGACGTCGTCATCGACGCCATCGGCGGCGACACCGGGCGGCGTTCGCTCGACGTGCTGCGGCCCGGGGGCTCGATCGTCACCCTGCCGTCGGGCAGCTGGGCGAGCTGGCGCGAGGACGCGAAGACTGCCGGGGTGCGGGCGACGGACTTCTGGGTGGTGCCGGACGGCGGCACGCTGTCCGTGATCGCGCGGCTGATCACCTCCGGCGACGTGAAGGTCACCGCGGACGCGGTGTTCCCCCTCGAGCGGGCGGCGGATGCGCACCGACTGCTCGAGGAGGGGCATGTGCGCGGCAAGGTCGTGCTCCAGGTCAGCGACTACTGACCGGCGCCCACGCCCGCACACGCTCGACCGCGAACTCCTTCGGATACTCGGCCGCAGGGTCCGGCTCGAACTCGAACACGTCGAGCATCAGCTGCAGCGGGTAGTCCGGCGCCTGCCGGCTCTCCTTGACGAGCACTCCGTCGACGTACCAGCGCGCCCGGTTCCAGCCCCACTCCACCGCGTACTCGTGCACCGCCGTCAGGTCGTCGGTGACCGGCACCTTCTCGAAGTCGTCGGCGATCCGGCCGTCGCCGAAGGGGTGGAAGCCCATCCCCACGAGTCCGCGGGCCGGGCCGACCTCCCTCCCGAAGACCTCCATCACGCAGAGCTCGGCGCTCTCCTCGGGGATGCGCTCGACGCCGATCAGCCACAGCGCGGTCATCGTCCGCGGATCCGGATTCGCCCGGCACGTGATCGCCACCGCTCCGCCGCTCGGCGTGAAGGTCCAGCGCTCCGCCTGCTCCTCGCGGACGACGAGGTCGGGCCGGAACCGGTGCTGCCCGTCCGACGACCCGATGGGACCCGACCGGACGCCCGTCTGCAGGTTCGAGACCCGGAGCGGGCCATCCCACTCCGGGGCCCACGGCTGCTGGTCGGCCTCGATGAGCAGCCGCAGGCCGCCGCAGTCGAGCCGATAGCGGGCGCGCGAACGCTCCCTGCTCGACCACTGCGGCAGGTAGTGCGGGATCCACCGCTCCTCGAACGCCGCCGGATCCTGGAAGTCCTCGTCGAGCACGAGTTCGCCCTCGGGCCGGAACGCGGTCATTCCGCCATCATGCCTGGAGCTAGGGCCGAGCGACCATGACGTGGTCGTGCATCAGCTGCGGTCCCACCCGGTAGGTGCGGACACCCGCGATGCCGAACCCGCTCTTCGAGTAGAAGCGGATGGCGCGCGCGTTCCCCTGGTTCACTCCGAGCCACACGGATGCGGCACCGTCCCCGGCCGCCCGGGCGAGGGTCGCCGCCATCAGCTGAGCCGCCACTCCCCCGCCGTAGCGGTCGGCGAGCAGGTACACCTTGCTGAGCTCGACGGTGGGCCGCGCCTCGACGGCGGCCGCCACGTCCGGGTCCGGCGGGTCGCACGCCACGAGCATGGTGTAGCCGATCAGCTCGCCGCCGTCGTCGACGACCAGCACCGTCGTCGCCGGATCCGCCAGGTAGCGGGTGAAGGCGTCCGCGCTCAGATGGGCCGCGATGTGCGCGGCGATGGACTCGGCCGTCGCCTCCGGCGGGCAGGCGAGCGGGAACGTCGCGGCGGCCAGCTCGGCCAGCGCCGCGGCGTCGCCGGGCCCCGCGATGCGGATGCGAGTCATCTGCGTCCTCCGAATACGGAAGAAGCGCCCGGCCCCGTGAGGGACCGGGCGCTTCCCGATGCATGCTGCTTACAGCGCGTTGACGTCCAGGGGAATGCCGGGGCCGAACGTGGTCGACACCGAGCCCTTCTGGATGTAGCGGCCCTTGGCGGCCGACGGCTTGAGCCGCACGACCTCCTCGAGTGCCGCCTTCAGGTTCTCGCCGAGCTGCTCCTCCGAGAAGCCGGCCTTGCCGACCACGAAGTGGACGTTGGCGTGCTTGTCGGTGCGGAACTCGATCTTGCCGCCCTTGATGTCGGACACCGCGCCCGCCGCGTTCGGCGTGACCGTGCCGGTCTTCGGGTTCGGCATGAGACCGCGGGGACCGAGGACGCGGCCGAGGCGGCCGACCTTCCCCATCATCTCCGGCGTGGCGACAGCCGCGTCGAAGTCGGTCCAGCCGCCGGCGACGCGCTCGATGAGCTCGTCGCCGCCGACCTCGTCGGCGCCCGCGGCGATGGCGGCCTCAGCCGCGGCACCGGTCGCGAAGACGATGACGCGGGCGGTCTTGCCCGTGCCGTGCGGGAGGATGACGGTGCCGCGCACCATCTGGTCCGCCTTGCGGGGGTCGACGCCGAGCTTCAGCGCGACCTCGACGGTGGAGTCGAACTTCTTCGACCCGGTGACCTTGGCGAGGCCGACGGCCTCGTTGGGGCTGTAGAACTTGCCGTCCTCGATCTTCTCGGCGGCGGCGCGGTAAGCCTTGCTCTTCTGTGCCATGTTCCTCGTCCTCAGCCTTCGACCGTGATGCCCATGGAACGAGCGGTGCCGGCGATGATCTTCGCCGCGGCATCGATGTCGTTCGCGTTGAGGTCGGGCTGCTTCTGCTCCGCGATCTCGCGCACCTGCGCGGCGGTCAGCTTCGCGACCTTGGCGGTGTGCGGGGTGGCCGAGCCCTTCGCGACGCCGGCTGCCTTCTTGATGAGCTCCGCGGCGGGCGGGGTCTTGAGGACGAACGTGAAGGTGCGGTCCTCGTAGACGGTGATCTCGACGGGGATGACGTTGCCGCGCTGCGCCTCGGTGGCCGCGTTGTACGCCTTGCAGAACTCCATGATGTTGACGCCGTGCTGACCCAGCGCCGGCCCGATGGGCGGGGCGGGGTTCGCGGCGCCAGCCTTGATCTGGAGCTTGATCAGCCCCGTGACCTTCTTCTGACGTGCCATGTGTGTGTTTTCCCTTTCATCGAGCGGCCGGAGCCGCTCTCCCGCGTCCCCGGCGGATCCGGGGTGCGGTGGTCTGGAGGTGCAGCGCCCGAGGCGCCGGAAGTATTCCCCTGCTTAGAGTTTCGTGACCTGGTCGAAGCTGAGCTCGACCGGCGTCTCGCGCTCGAACAGGGAGACGAGGACGGTGAGCTTGCCGCTCTCCGGCTTGATCTCGCTGATCGTTCCGGGCAGGCCCGCGAACGACCCCTCCTTGATGGTGATGGTCTCACCGATCTCGAAGTCGACCTCGGCGGGCAGAGCGCGGGCCTGAGTGGCCGAGCCCTTGGTGCCGGTGGCGCCCTTGGCCGGGGCCTCGGCGACCTGCACGGTGCTCTTCAGCATGTTGAACGCCTCTTCGAAGCGCAGCGGGGTCGGGTTGTGCGAGTTGCCGACGAAGCCGGTGACGCCCGGGGTGTGGCGGACGACCGACCACGACTCCTCGTTGAGGTCCATGCGGACGAGCACGTAGCCGGGGATCCGCACGCGGTTCACCAGCTTGCGCTGACCGTTCTTGATCTCGACGACGTCCTCCATCGGCACCTGGACCTCGAAGACCGAGTCCTCCTGGCCGAGGCTGCCCTTGCGCTGCTCGATGTTCTGCTTGACGCGCTTCTCGAAGCCCGCGTACGAGTGGATGACGTACCACTTGCCGAGCTTCCCGCGCAGCTCGCGGCGGAACTCCTCGTAGGGGTCGAGCGCCGCCTCCTCCGCCTCGTCGTCGGTGGCGGCCACGGCGGCGTCGGCCTCGTCGAGGGAGTCGATCTCGAGAGCCTCGTCGATGACGGCGTCGGCCTCGGGGTCGGCGGCCTGCTCGACGGCGTCGAGGACCTCCTCGAGGTTCTCCTCGTCGTCGGTCACGATGTGGATGTCACCGGGGCCTTCGGGGGAACGCCCGACCTCGCCGACGCCCTGGAGGTCGCCCTCCTGCACCTCGCCGACCTCGGAGTCCTGCTCCTCGGCGGGGACGACGTCGAGGTCGCCGCGGTGGTCGCGATACTCGTTCGACACTTGTTGCTCTTTCTCTGCTGCCGCCTGGGTAGGGCGGGGAGGAATCAGCCGGCGGCGGCCGGATCGCCGAAGACGAACACGACCAGCCAGCTGAAGACGAAGTCGAGGCCGCCGACGATCGCCATCATGATGATGACGAACACCAGCACGACCGCCGTGAACCCGAACAGCTCGCGCCGCGTCGGGGTGACGACCTTCTTCAGCTCGCCGAACACCTGGCGGATGAAGAGCGCGATGCGGGCGAACGGCGACCGTCTGGCCTGCCGCTCCTGCCTCGCAATGGCTACGACGTCCTCGCTGGGCTCGTCGACGACCTTCCGCGCCACGACAACTCCTTGTGTTCCACCTCGGCCGGTTCGAATGGACCGGACCCGGATCCGCTCGATCGCGGATCCATCCGCGCGGTTGCGCGGACGGCTGCAGGGCGGACAGGACTCGAACCTGCAACCTGCGGTTTTGGAGACCGCTGCTCTACCAATTGAGCCACCGCCCTAGGAGGGAAGACACCTCGCCTGCCCCGGAGGGACTGCGCCCGCTGGGCACGGCAAAGGCTGGCTGCTTCCGACCAGTGCCGACAAGTCTAACAGAGGCCGGGTTGCGCCCGACCGCCGTGCGAATCGGCGCCTCGATAGTCTTGCAGACATGGCCGAGCGCACCCGCATCTCCCCCCGAATCGCCGCGATCAGCGAGTCCGCCACCCTCAAGGTGGACTCGAAGGCGAAGGCGCTGCAGGCCGAGGGCCGCCCGGTGATCAGCTTCGCCGCCGGCGAGCCCGACTTCCCGACCCCCGGGTTCATCGTCGAGGCGGCGGAGCGCGCCGTTCGCGACCCCAGGAACCATCGCTACACGGCTGCAGCCGGACTGCCCGATCTGCGGGAGGCGATCGCCGCGAAGACGCTGCGTGACAGCGGGCTCGAGGTGTCGCCGTCGCAGGTGATCGTGACGAACGGCGGCAAGCAGGGCGTCTACCAGGCGTTCGCGACGATCGTCGGCGAGGGCGACGAGGTGCTGCTGCCCGCGCCGTACTGGACCACCTATCCCGAGGTCGTGAAGCTCGCGGGCGGGGTGCCCGTCGAGGTGTTCGCGGGCGCAGACCAGGACTACCTGGTGACGGTCGAGCAGCTCGAGGCGGCCCGGACGGAGCGCACCAAGGTGCTGCTGTTCGTCTCGCCCTCGAACCCGACGGGCGCCGTCTACAGCGCCGACCAGGCGAAGGCCATCGGCGAGTGGGCCGACGAGCACGGCCTCTGGATCATCGCGGACGAGATCTACCAGAACCTCGTCTACCCGGAGGGCCTCGCTGAGGGCGAGAGCCCGGAGGCGGCGGTGTCGATCGTGCGGGCCGTCCCCTCCCTCGCCGACCGGACGATCCTCGTCAACGGCGTCGCCAAGTCCTACGCGATGACGGGCTGGCGGCTCGGCTGGATGGTCGGCCCCGCCGACGCCATCAAGGCGGCGGGCAACCTGCAGTCCCACCTCAGCTCCAACGTCTCCAACATCTCCCAGCGCGCGGCCATCGCGGCGCTCACCGGTCCGCAGGACGAGGTGGAGGCGATGCGCCGCGCCTTCGACCGTCGCCGACGCACGATCGTCGACGAGCTCAACAAGATCGAGGGCGTCGTCACGCCCACTCCCGAGGGCGCCTTCTACGTCTATCCGGACGTGACCGGGCTCCTCGGCCGCGCCCGGGACGGGATCACGCCCACCACCTCGCTCGAGCTGGCCGACCTCATCCTCGACAAGGCCGAGGTCGCGGCGGTGCCCGGCGAGGCCTTCGGCCCGAGCGGCTACCTCCGCTTCTCCTACGCCCTCGGCGACGACGCGCTCCTCGAGGGGATCCAGCGCCTCCAGCGCCTCTTCGCCTGACGCCCCTCGTCCGCCACTTGCGCGGATCAGGAGATTTCGCGCGGATCAGGCTCGGCGCCCGGTTTCGCGCGTGGTTCAGGACGACACGCCGGCGCGGCGGAGGGATCTCCTGATCCGCGCCGAAAGGGCAGCGCCTAGATGCGCACGCCGCCCACCAGGACCGGCTCCGGCTGGAGGAGGACCCCGTACTCGGTCTGCACGAGGGCCCGGACGAAGCGCGCGAGCTCGGCGATCTCCTCGGCGGTCGCCCCGCCGCGGTTGACGATCGCGAGAGAGTGCTTGGTCGAGATGCTCGCCTTCGAGCCGGGCAGCGTGTAGCCGCGGGGGATGCCGGCGTGCTCGATGAGCCACGCGGCGGACAGCTTCACGCGGTGCTCGTGCTCGGCCGGAGCGGGGATCGGCTCGCCGAGCGACGCGATCGTGTCGGCGTCCTCCCCGCTCGTGGGCCAGCGCGGGGCCGCCTCGGGAAGGGTTCGCGCGAACCGCTCGGTCACCACCGGGTTGGTGAAGAACGAGCCGGCGCTCACGGAGTCGGCGTCGGCCGGATCGAGCACCATCCCCTTGCTGCGCCGCAGTGCGAGCACCGCCTCGCGCAGCTCGGCGAGCGGCACCCGATCGCCGAGGGGCACTCCGAGCGCGGACGCGAGCTGCGCGTAGGCGATCGGCGAGCTGAGCGGAGCGCCGCCCGCGGTGGGCGCGTCGAGCTCGAACTCGACCGCGGTGACGATGCCCTGGCGGCCGCGCTTGAAGATGGAGGTGCGGTAGCCGAGCCCGAGCTCGGCGACCGGCAGCCGCATCAGGTCGCCGGTGAGGTAGTCGAGGAAGTGGACGGCGACGACGCTCGTGCCGACCTCCTGGCCGTAGGCGCCGATGTTCTGGATCGGCGCCGCTCCCGTCGACCCGGGGATGCCCGACAGCGCCTCGATGCCCGCGAGGCCGCGCTCGACGCAGTAGGCGACGAGGTCGTCCCAGGGCTCCCCCGCCTCGACGCGGAGGCGGACGCGTCCCGCGGGAGCTCCGGACAGGTCCTCGATGCCGCGCGCGCTCGGCACGAGGACGGTGGCATCCACCCCGTCGTCGCCCGCCACCAGATTCGAGCCGCCGCCCACGACGAGCACGTCCTCCCCCTCGCCCCAGAGGGCGAGGGCGGTCTCGACGAGGTCGTCGGTGGTGCCGGCGCGGACGAGACGGCGCGCGGGGCCGCCGACCCGGAGGGTCGTGAGGGCGGAGAGCGGGACGTCCGTCTCCTCGGAGCTGGCGGAGGAGAGGCTCATGCGGCGGTGACGACGACGACCTGCGCCTTGCCCAGCACGGTCTGGCCCGCGGAGCGCACGGTGAGGTCGATGCGCGCGGTCCCCGCCTCCTCGTCGAGCGCCCCGACCTTCGCGGTCACCTCGAGCTCTGCACCCGTCTCCGGGTCGACGACCACGGGACGCGTGAAGCGCACCTGGTAGTCGCGGACGCGGGCGGCGCCGCCCGCCCAGTCGACGACGGCCTGCACCGCCGCGCCCATGGTGAGCATCCCGTGGGCGAGGACGCCGGGCAGTCCGACGCTCGCGGCCACGTCGTCGCGGTAGTGGATCGGGTTGAAGTCGCCGGAGGCACCGGCGTAGCGGACGAGGGAGTCGCGGGTGAGCGGGATCGTCCGCTCGGCCACGACCTGCCCGACGGTGAGCTCGGTCATCGCTCCTCCTCCTCGGCCCGAACCACGAGAGTGGAGATGGCGGTGACCACGTGGGCGCCCGCGGCGTCGTGGATGGCGGACTCGGCGGTCACCATCGAGTTGCCGCCGAGGCTCTTGACGCCCGTGACGGTGAGGGTTGCGGTGAGCTCGTCCCCGGCGACGATGGGGCGGGTGAAGCTGAAGCGCTGGTCGCCGTGCACGACCCGGCTGAAGTCGATCCCGGCGTCGTCGTCGGCGAGGAGCTGCGCGAGGGTGTGCTCCTGGACGACCACTGCGAAGGTGGGGGGAGCCACCACGTCGGCGAAGCCGGCCGCGCGGGCCGCCTCGGGGTCGAGGCTCACCGGGTCGGCGGAGAACACAGCGCGAGCGAACTCGCGCACCTTCTCCCGGCCGACGAGGTAGGACTCGGTGGGCGGATAGCTTCGGCCCTGGATCGCCGGATTGACTGCCACCTCGTCAGTCTATTTGCGACGTACCCCGATGCCCGGCAGCGGGTGGACGGCGGAGCCTTTCCACGCTCGGGCCGCGCTGCGTGCCGCGCTCCCCCAGCGCGTGTGCGCCCGGAAATGCGAGAGCCCCCGGCGCCAGGCGCTCGGGGGCTCTTCCGCAGTGGTCAGATGCTGCTCACTGGCAGCTGTCGCACTGCAGGAGGTCCATCGGGTCGACGGGAACCGCGTACCCCAGGTCGTTGTCGAAATCCATGAGCTATCTCCCCTTCGATGAGCTGCTGTGTGTCCACCTCGTCGGCTGGTCTCCACTATATAACGGGAATGACAGTCCTGTCATTCCCCTAGATGTAGTGTTTCGCGTCCCGGGCGTGTCCCCAGTTCGGGAGCCTTGATTTCGACCGCGTAGGCTGACCGCGGCCCTTGCGCGGGGCTCGGAAGGGGGCCGATTGAGCATTCCATCAGGACCTCTGCCCAGCGGTCGCCAGTTCGCCCTCACCTGGGGGCTCGAGCGGACGTACGGGGGCATGACCAGCGCCATGCTGCGGCGCTCCCGCGGCTTCGCGCGATTCTCCGGCACCCCCGTCGAGGTCCTCACGTTCGACGCGCGGGACGACTACCCGCAGATCGAGGCGGACCTGCGCAGCGACGGCCGCCTCTCGCCCGAGCTCACCGTCCGCAACCTCTGGGACGATCTCACCCGGATGGCCGCGCCGGCCTCTGCCGCCGGCGCGAACCGGTCGGCTCTGGACGGCTTCGACCCGCTCCCGCCCGGGGGCCGCACCAGCGTGCGTCTCTCGGCGCGGGGAGCCGTCCTGCAGGTCGATCGCCGGAGGGACGACGGGACCCTCGCCGTCAGCGACCGGCGCGACGTGAACGACCCCGGAAAGCCGGGCGGACGCTCGATCGTCCTCTGCGACGCCGAGGGCGAGCCGGTGCTCGGCTTCCCCCGGGCGAACGCCCTCTACTCCTGGTGGCTCGACACGGTGATCGACGGAGAGGAGTCCTTCCTCCTCGTCGACAGCAAGACCGCGGCGGGCGTGGTGGCCGGCTATCGCTCGCCCTCCGCGACGCGCGTCCACATCCTGCACAACTCGCACCTGGCGGGCGAGTCCCGCCCCTGGGGCCGCGTGCGCTCGAGTCGCCGACAGACGCTCACCCGTCTCGAGGACTTCGACGCCGTCGTGGTGCTGTCCGAGCGGCAGCGGGCGGACATCGAGCTCCTCCTCGGCCGCACCTCCGGCCTCGAAGTCGTGCCCAATGCGGCGCCCCTCCCCGACTCCCCTCCGACCAGCCCCCGGGACCCGGCCCTCGGGGTCGTGCTCGCGAGCCTCGACGACCGCAAGCGGATCGGTGACGCCGTGCGGGCGATCGCGGCCGCGCGCGCCGCAGGATCTCCGGTCCGGCTCGACGTGTACGGCGACGGACCGCGTCGCGGCGAGCTCGAGAGCCTCGCGACCGAGCTCGGCGTCGCCGAGCACGTGCGCTTCCGGGGCTACCAGCCTGACGCGGTCGAATCCTTCGGCACCGCGTCGTTCCTGCTGCTCACCAGTCGCGCCGAGGGGTTCCCGCTCGTCCTCGCGGAGGGGATGTCCCGAGGCTGCATCCCGATCAGCTACGACATCCCGTACGGGCCCGCCGACATCATCGATGACGGGCGCAGCGGATTCCTGGTGCCGCCGGGTGACATCGCCGCCCTCGCCGCGCGGATCGCCGACGTCGCGAGCGGCGGTGCCGAGAGGATGCGCCCGGATGCAGTCGCCGCGGCCGCCCGCTTCTCCGACGAGGCGGTCACCGCCCGCTGGGGTGAGGTGCTGACGCGGGCGAAGGAGCGGCACGACCGCCCCGCGCCCGACTTCCGGGTCGAGGTGAAGCGCACGCGGGTACGGCGCAGCCGCTCCTCCCTCGCCGCAACCGTCGACTTCTCGCTGCGCGGGGTGCACGTTCCACCGGCGGACGTCACGCCCGCGGTCGCCCTGCACGGGCCCCGCTCGATCGAGCTGCGCGCGACCGGGTCGGTGCGCCGCACGCTGCGCCATGGGACCTGGCGCGCCGAAATCCGCTTCCCGGCCGAGGCGGCGTCCTGGCTGCCCGAGGACGTCGCCCTCGAAGCCGAGTTCGAGTTGAGGATCGGCGGAGCTGTCCGGCGGACCCCGCTCGGAGGTGGGAACTCCTAGAACTGCGGACTGCCCAGGATCGCTCCCAGACAGTCCGCAGGTTTCCCGAAGGCAACGCCCCGGCTACCCAGAGGGAGCGTCCCCGCCAAGCTAGTGGGGGGAACTCCGCAAATCCACCCCGTTCGGGGGACATTAATCCCCCTGGGATCTCCGATAGGAGCACCCAACCGACCCTTCGGGGACGAGATGCGGGGGCGGGGGCCCACCGCTGGAAGCGTTTCGCGCGGCTGCCCTGCCTCCAGAAACACCAAAGGCCCCTGCCGGGGCCTTTGCCGTTTCTGGTAGCGGGGGCGGGACTTGAACCCGCGACACCACGATTATGAGCCGTGTGCTCTAACCACCTGAGCTACCCCGCCGCGTCTCCACTGCACCTGGCGGCGCGTGGAGGTCGAGCCCCGAAAGGGGATTGAACCCTTGACCTTCTCCTTACCATGGAGATGCTCTACCACTGAGCTATCGGGGCGTGACCCGAGGCTGTAGGACGAGCCCGGCCTCAGGCACCGTACGAGGGTAGCACCTCCCGAGACCCGCTCTTGTCGCAAGCCACGCCTCGTTAGGGTGCTGGGGTGACGATCGCCGAGAACCCTCGCCCGAAGACGCCTGCGGACCTCCCGGCCGCCGAACCGACGGCTACGCGACCGGCCGACGAGTGGTGGCGCTCCGCCGTCATCTACCAGATCTACCCCCGCTCCTTCGCGGACGGGAACGGCGACGGCATGGGCGACATGTCGGGCATCACCGAGCGCCTCGACGCCCTCGCCGAGCTCGGCGTCGACGCGGTGTGGCTCTCCCCCTTCTACCGGTCGCCCCAGCGCGACGGCGGCTACGACGTCGCGGACTACTGCGACGTCGACCCGATCTTCGGGACGCTCGGCGACTTCGACAGAATGCGCGAGCGCGCCCACGGGTTCGGTCTCAAGGTGATCGTCGACCTCGTCCCCAATCACACCTCCTCCGAGCACGAGTGGTTCCAGCAGGCGCTCGCCTCGCCGGAGGGCAGCCCCGAGCGTGCGCGGTACATCTTCCGCGACGGCAAGGGCAAGAACGGCGACGTGCCGCCCAACAACTGGGAGTCGGTGTTCGGCGGCGCCGCATGGACGCGGACCGTGAACGCCGACGGCACCCCCGGCCAGTGGTACCTGCACCTCTTCGACTCGAGCCAGCCCGACCTCGATTGGAACAACCCCGAGGTACACGCGGAGTTCGTCCGCATCCTGCGCTTCTGGCTCGACCGCGGAGTCGACGGTTTCCGGGTCGATGTCGCGCACGGACTCGTGAAGGCGGACGGGCTGCCCGACTTCGAGAAGCCGCTCACCGGCGGCTCGATGGGTGGCGCGGGGGTGCCGCTGACCCCCGAGATCGAGGGCGCCGCGGAGCCGGAGCTCCCCTCGACGCCGTACTGGGCGCAGGAGGGCGTGCACGAGATCTACCGCGAGTGGCGGCGCGTCCTCGACGAGTACGAGGGCGACCGCATCCTCGTCGCCGAGGCCTGGGTCGACCCGCTGACGAAGCTCGCCGACTGGGTGCGCCCCGACGAGATGCACCAGGCGTTCAACTTCGTTTACCTCGAGACGCCGTGGGAGGGTCCGGCGCTGCGCCGCGTCATCCGCGACTCGCTCGACGCGTTCGGCGGCGTCGGCGCGCCGAGCACCTGGGTGCTCTCCAACCACGATGTCGTGCGGCACGCCAGCCGGCTCGCGCTCACCGCCGAGAACCCGCAGGGCGCCGGCATCGGCCCGAACAGCGAAGGCAAGCCGATCCCCGAGGTCGGGATCCGCCGCGCTCGGGCCGCCTCCCTGCTGATGCTCGCCCTCCCGGGCAGCGCGTACGTGTACCAGGGCGAGGATCTCGGCCTGCCCGAGGTCATCGACCTGCCCGACGAGGCGCGCCAGGACCCCACCTGGTACCGCACCGGCGGCGAGCGCTACGGCCGCGACGGCTGCCGGGTGCCGATCCCGTGGGAGGCGGCCGCGCCGGCGTACGGCTTCAGCCACACCGGCGAGTCCTGGCTGCCGCAGCCCGAGGAGTGGGCGGAGCTCGCCCGGGACGTCCAGACCGGCACCCCCGGCTCGACGCTCGAGCTGTACCGCGCCGCTCTGCGACTGCGCCGCGAGCACGGGCTCGGCATCGGCCGCCTCGAGGAGCTCGACGGCTACCCGGACGACGTGGTCGCGGTGCGGATCGGCGACGTGACCGTCATTGCGAACACCGGCGAGACCCCGATCGAGCTTCCGGCGGGCGAGCTGCTGCTCTCCAGCGAGCCGGTCGGCGAGGCCGCTCTCGCGCCGGACACAACGATCTGGCTGCGCCTGCAGGACTGAGCCGCCCCGGCTCCGGCTCCCGGCTCGGGGGCCGGCTGCTCCTCTCGCACAACAGGCGGAAATCCCTCCAACAGGCGGGAGTCGCCTGATCCCGCCTGTTGACGGGATCTCCGCCTGTTGAGGGAGAGGGAGGGCGCTCAGCCCGCGTGGCGCTCGAGCCAGGCGTAGGCGTCGACCGCCTTCGTGCCACCGAGGCGGAGCTCGAAGTGCAGGTGCGGCCCCGTCGAAGCGCCGGTATTGCCGACGAGTCCGACCAGGTCGCCCACGCCGACGGCCTGACCCTCGGAGAGCGGCACCGAGCCGAACTGCATGTGGGCGTAGGTGCTCGTCACGAGGTCGCCGTCGATGAGGTGCTCGATCACGACGTGCACGCCGAGGCCCGAGTCGGACTCGACGACCGTGCGGACGACGCCGTCGGCGATCGCCTGGATCGGGGCGCCGTTGCCGGGGGTGAAGTCGGTGCCCTGGTGCATCGAGGAGCAGCCGGCGCACGGCGACCTGCGGTAGCCGAACCCGTCCGTGACCGGCACGGTCACCGCGAAGGGCCACTGCACGGCCGACTGCCGGTTGTTCCTGAAGCTCTCGACGCCGCCGAAGCGCGCAGCCATCCGGTTCTCCGCCGCGGTGCGGACGGCGTAGCCGTCGCGGACGATGGGACCGGTCTCGGCGAGCGTCGACTCGAGCTGCTGCGCCTCACCGTTCGCGTACTGGGCGAGGCGGACGCTCACGAGGTCGTCGTCGCTCAGCAGCGCGTTCGCGGGCACCGAGGTGACGAACGCCATCGACGCCGCCGCGAGCATCGTCAGGGCCGTGAACAGCGGTCGCGCTGCTCGACGCGCAGGCGAGCGGCGCACCGGGGCCGGCGGAAGCGCGGCCGAGCGGCGGACCCGCGAGCGGCGCACGAGGCTCCGCTGCTCCTCCTCCAGCCGCCGCAGCGAGCGCCGCGAGAGCACCGGGTCTCCTGAGCCGTGCGGGCGCGAACCCGGAGGCGCGGAGAGGGACGGCTGCATCGGTATCGGCGCTCACAGGGGCACGGCGGCGGAGCCGCGGCGGACAGGGCTGGGAGCACCCCCGTTTGCGGGCCCCCTCGACCACCGTAACTCGGCGACATCGATTTCCGCGACGCGGTCGGCTTTCGGCCCCGGCGTGGCGCCGGATCCGAGAGCCGACCTCCGCGAGGCCTAGCCGATGCGGGAGGAGATCCAGGCGTACGCGTCGACCGGCTCCGTGCCGCCGAGCCGCAGCTCGAAGTGCAGGTGCGGGCCGGTGGAGGCGCCGGTGTTGCCGACACGGCCGATCTGGTCGCCCGCACGCACTGCCTGGCCCACCGACACGACGATCGAGCCAGCCTGCATGTGGGCGGAGGTCGTGGTGACGAGCTGGCCGTCGACGATGTGGTCGATGGTCACGTGGTAGCCGAGGCCGCCCGTGGACTCGACGCCGGTCACGACGCCGTCGGCCATCGCCACGACGGGGTTGCCCTCGCCGGGGAGGAAGTCGGTGCCGAGGTGCATGGTGGAGCAGCCGGAGCACGGGGAGACGCGCGGGCCGAACCCGTCGGAGAGCTTGAGCGCACCCTGGAACGGCCACACGATCGCGGTCTCGGTGTTGTTGACGAAGCTCTCGACCTGGGCGAACTCGTCGGCGACCGCCTTCTCGACCGGCGTGCGCTCGGTCACCGTGTAGCCGTCGCGCTCGATGGCGGCGGCCTCGGCCTCGGTGGCCGACAGCGTCTGGGCGGGCTCACTCGGAGCGGCGGCCTGCACGGCGGCGGAGGAGCCGGTCTCCGAGTAGAAGGCGTTGGCCGGCAGCGACGTGACCACGGCCATCGAGACGACGGCGAGCATGGTCCCGGCGGTCAGGACCGGTCGCGCGAAGCGGGCGAAGCGGCGGGGACGACGGGTCTCGTTCGCGATGCGGACGTCGAGGGGCGCGTCGACCCAAGTTGTGCGGCGCCCCTTCTGACGAGCGCCGGGGCCGCCCGCGGGAGGGGCGACCGAAGTGATCTCGAGTTCGGGCAGACGGACGTTCGGATGAGGAGAAGGCAGCACTGAGTACGGTTCTGGATCGGCGCGGCGGAAGTTCCGCCGGAGACGGCAAGATTCGGGCTACCCCCCTTTCGGGGGCCGTCGTAAACCGTAGGTGCGGATCGTGTCAATCCCAATCGAATGATCGGGATTTGGATGTAACACACAGGTTCGCTTCCGCGCTAGGGGCGAAGCGCAGTGATAAGTGTAACGATTTGGTCAGCCAGCGCAGGAGCGGCCGCGACCAGCAGCTCTCGGCTGCCCGGGGCGCCGTTCCGGCCGACGACGGCGGCGCCCGCCTCGCGGGCGATGAGCGCTCCTGCGGCGTGATCCCAGGGGTGCAGCCCCCACTCGTAGAAGCCGTCGAGCCGGCCATCGGCCACGCCGCAGAGGTCGAGTGCGGCGGAGCCGATGCGGCGGAGGTCCCGAGTTCTGCGCAGCATCTCGGCCGCCACCTCGATCTGCGGCTCCCGCGACTTCATGGAGTAGGCGAAGCCGGTCGCGACAAGCGCGCGGTCGAGCGCGACGCCGGTCGTGGCCTGCAGCTCCCGCTCCCCCAGCCGCGCCCCTCCGCCCGCTCGCGCGGTGTACACCTCCTGCGTCACCGGGTTCACCACGGCACCCGCGAGGGCCCGCCAGGTGGCCGGATCGGGGTCGCCCTCGACCACGGCGATGCTGACCGCCCACGCCGGGATCCCGTACAGGTAGTTGACGGTGCCGTCGATCGGGTCGACCACCCACGTGAGTCCGCTCGTGCCGCCTCCGCCTCCCGACTCCTCGCCCAGGAAGCCGTCGTCGGGCCGCGCGTCGGAGAGGAGGGAGCGGATCAGCTGCTCCGTGTCCCGGTCCGCCTGGGTGACGATGTCGATGGGCGCGCTCTTGGTGGCGGCGACGGACACGCCCTCCTGCCGGCGCTGCAGGGCCAGGGCTCCCGCGGCGAGCGCGGTGTCCCGCGCGATGAGCAGCAGTTCGTCGAGTCCGTTCGGCGCGAGCGTCATGCGTCCATCCAATCGCTCCCGGCGGGGCGGCGCGCGTTCCGGGGCGGACGACGGCGGCGATTTCGCGACGGTCGCGGCGACTTGTATCCTTGTCCAGCGCCTCCGGTCAGTTCGCACGATCGGGCCGGAGCAGCCTGGCGAGTTACCCAAGCGGCCAAAGGGATCTGACTGTAAATCAGCCGGCATAGCCTTCGGGGGTTCGAATCCCTCACTCGCCACCGCAACGAAGAGGACCGTCCCGCGAGGGGCGGTCCTCTTTCGTTCCCGGGCCCGTCCACCTCGGGGGCCTACAGCAGCGTCGCCACCAGCGTCGCCGCGGCCACTCCCGCCTGCCCGACCGCTCCTCGCCACAGCTTCGGCTCGCTCACCACGAGAACGATGCCGAGCACCACGTGGGCGGCGGCGACGAACAGCACGAGTGCCCGCCCGACGGCCTCCTGTCCGGTGTTGGCGAGGATCACGCCGACGAGCGCCCCGACGCCGTACGTCATGTTGTAGAAGCCCTGGTTGATGACCCACAGCCGCACCGCCCGCTGGTCGTCGGGCCGGATCCGGAAGATCGGGAACAGGCGCGGGTTCCGGTAGAAGAACGACTCGAGGATGCCGACCGCGATCAGCATCAGCCCGAGGACGACGGCGAGGATCTGCGCGACGGCGTTCACTGCTGCTCCTCGGTGGTGGGTGTCGACCTGAGGGGGCGGTAGGTGCGCCAGAACGAGAAGAACTGGCGACCGCCCGTCGCCATCGCGGCGAGGAGGTGGAGAAGCCCGACCACGAGCCCGATCGTGATCGCCAGCCACATCGGGGCGCCGAGGGCCGAGGTGAGGACGCTGCCGAGGAGCCCGAGCAGCATCGAGACGACCACGATGATGAACATCATGCTGCTGCCCGCCAGCTGGCTGAACGACGACCTGGGGCCGAGGAAGAAGTAGGTGCGGCCCATCCCCTCGTAGTCGTCGTAGGGCGACGCCATCAGGTAGGGCTCGACGCCCGGGTCGAGGTCGAGGTACGCCCCGCGCAGCCGGTTCATGGCGAGGACGTACATGAGGTCCTCCGAGCCGACGTTGAGGACGCGGATCTGGGTCAGCAGCCCGACGATGCAGATGAACGCGAGCACGATGATCGCGAACAGCCGGAACATGTCGCTGAACCCCATCGCCTGACCCACGAGGGCGAGACTCACGAGTCCCGCGGAGACCAGCGTGAGGAACATGTTGATGCGCACCAGCACCTCGCTCTGCGTGGTGCTGCGGGAGGCGAGCAGGCTCCAGTGCTCGGTGGCGAGCAGCTGGGCGCGGTAGGGCGGCGGGGTGTCGTCGGGTTCCGGCATGGTCGCGCGTCCTTCCACCCCCCGCCGAATGCGGCCATGATGCACCCGGCGCCTGCCTCGGGACAATGGCCGTCCGCCTCGGCGCGGGCCGCTGGCTACCATGACTGCATGGCAGATTCCTCGTTCGACATCGTCAGCAAGGTCGACCGGCAGGAGGCCGACAACGCCCTCAACCAGGCGCGCAAGGAGGTCGAGCAGCGCTACGACTTCAAGGGCACCGACGCGTCCGTGGAGTGGACAGGCGAGGACATCCTCATCAAGGCCAACAGCGAGGAGCGGGCCAAGGCCGTGCTCGACGTCCTCCAGTCGAAGATCATCAAGCGCGGCATCTCCCTGAAGAGCCTCGACGCCGGCGAGCCCCAGGCGAGCGGACGCGAGTACCGGATCGTCGTGAAGCTCAAGCAGGGCATCGACCAGGAGCACGCGAAGAAGATCGGCAAGATCATCCGCGACGAGGCGCCGAAGAGCGTCAAGAGCCAGATCCAGGGCGACGAGCTGCGCGTGCAGTCGAAGAGCCGCGACGACCTGCAGTCGACGATCGCGCTCCTCAAGGGCGCCGACCTCGACGTCGACCTGCAGTTCGTCAACTTCCGCTGAACCGGGCCGGATCTGCTCATCCAGGCCGCCTCGGCGGGTCCGGGAACGCCGGATCAGCCCGCCTTGTCGCCGCCTGGCACCCCCCGAAGACGTGAAAGTGCCGCCGCATCAGCGCGGATAGACTCGCGGGCATGAACACCGCCAGTGCCACTCTGGCGGTCACCATCTTCCTGATCGTCGTCGACCTGATCATCCGCATCGGGGCGGTGATCATCATCCCGCGCAACCGGAAGCCGACCTCGGCCACCGCGTGGCTGCTCCTCGTGCTCTTCCTGCCCTACGTCGGGCTCATCCTGTTCCTGCTCATCGGCAGCCCGCACCTGCCGCAGAAGCGGCGCGAGCGGCAGAAGGAGATCGACCGGATCATCCGGGGCACCACCGAGGGCATGGACCGCGTCAACAAGACGCCCACCTGGCCGCCGTGGCTGGAGTCGGTGGCCGAGCTCAACCGCACGCTCGGCTCGATGCCGCTCGTCGGCGGCAACAGCGCCACGCTGCTGCCCGACTACGACGAGTCGATCCGCGCGATGGCGGACGAGGTGGGCCGCGCGCGCCGCTACGTGCACGCGCAGTTCTACATCCTCTCCTCGGACCCGACGACCGAGCCGTTCTTCGCGGCCCTCGAGGCGGCCGTGAAGCGCGGCGTCACGGTGCGCGTGCTGCTCGATCACGTCGCGTCGCTGCAGTACCCCGGCTACCGGAAGACGATCCGCCGCCTGAAGCGGTCCGGCGTCGAGTGGCGCCTGCTGCTGCCGGTGCAGCCGCTGAAGGGCCGCTGGCAGCGGCCCGACCTGCGCAACCACCGCAAGCTCCTCGTCGTCGACGGCACGGTCGCCTACATGGGCTCGCAGAACATGATCGACCGCAGCTACAACCGGTGGATCAACCGGCGCCGGCACCTGCAGTGGAAGGACCTGATGACGCGCCTGCGCGGCCCCATCGTGGCCGGCATCAACGCGATCTTCATCAGCGACTGGTTCGGCGAGACCGGCGAGCTGCTCGTGCGGGAGACGGAGGCGATGGACGACCAGATCGCCGCGCACATGCTCGACTGCCAGGTGGTGCCGAGCGGGCCGGGCTTCGAGGGCGAGAACAACCTGCGCCTCTTCAACGCCCTGCTCTACTACGCGCAGGAGCGCATCATCATCACGTCGCCGTACTTCGTGCCCGACGAGTCGATGCTCTACGCGATCACGACCGCCGTGCAGCGCGGCATCCACGTCGAGCTGTTCGTGTCCGAGATCGGCGACCAGTTCCTCGTCTACCACGCGCAGCGCTCGTACTACCGGACGCTGCTCGAGGCCGGCGTCGTCATCTGGATGTACCGGCGGCCCACCATCCTGCACGCCAAGCACTTCACGATCGACGAGGAGGTGGCGGTGATCGGCTCGAGCAACATGGACATCCGCTCGTTCAGCCTCAACGTGGAGCTGTCCCTCATGGTGCGCGGCCGCGACTTCGTGCAGCAGCTCCGCCGGCTCGAGGACGACTACCGCCGAGCCAGCCGCCGCCTCACCCTCGAGGAGTGGGACGAGCGCCACCCCGTCGGCTCGGTCGTCGACAACCTCGCGCGGCTCACCTCGGCGCTGCAGTAGGCGGCGGGCGTCCTTCCCTCCGCCCAGGAGGAGGCAGGGCCGGGTTCAGCAGGAACGCCGCACGGGTTCAGCAGGTACGCCGCGGTGGGGCTCAGCAGGCACGCTGCGGGGCTCAGCAGGCACGGAGGCGCTTCAGCAGGCAGAACTCAGCCGGTTTCGCCTGCTGGTACCGCTTCGTTCCTGCTGAAGCTATCGGCATCGGCAGGGGTCGGCGAGGACACGAGGACAGGGCCGATCCGCCGCTCATCAGTCCTGCAGCGGCAACGGCCCGGCGTTCAGCAGGCAGGCAGGCGCTTCAGCAGGCAGAAGTGGCCCGGATTCGCCTGCTGAAGCCACTCCGTTCCTGCTGAAGCTGCCGGCATCGGCAGCGGTCGGCAAGAAACGGGCCGATCCGCCGCTCATCAGTCCTGCAGCAGCAACGGCCCGGCGTTCAGCAGGCAGGCAGGCGCTTCAGCAGGCAGAAGTGGCCCGGATTTGCCTGCTGGAGCCCCTCTGTTCCTGCTGAACCCTCGCGGCGTGCCTGCTGGAGCCCTTCCGTTCCTGCTGAACCCGCCCCCGGCTCCTGCTGAACCCGCCCGCCGTTCCTGCTGAATCCGCCCGAAGTTGCTGCTGAACCCCAAGCCCGAACCCGCGGCCGCCGTCAGGAGGCGCGCGAGATCCGCGTCATGTCGTCGCGCGGGACGACCTTGATGCGGGTGCGGCCGACCGCCTCGCCGAGCGAGAGCTCGTGGGCGTCCAGGCGGTGCCAGCCGTCGATGGTGGTGTACGGGACGCCGCGGGCCTCGAGCAGCGCGGGCACCGACTCCTCGGCCGGGTCCTCAGGCGTCCACCAGTTCGCCTGGTCCGACAGCACGTGGCCCAGCGTCTCCATGGCGTCGCTCTTCGTGTGGCCGATGAGGCCCACCGGCCCGCGCTTGATCCACCCGGTGGCGTAGACGCCGTTCACCGGCTCGTCGGCGTCGTCGAGCACCTGGCCCTCCCGGTTCGGGATGACGCCGCGGCGCTCGTCGAACGGGACCTCGGGCAGCGGGGAGCCGAAGTAGCCGACCGCACGGTACACGGCCTGCACCGGCACCTCGCGGATCTCCCCCGTGCCGCGGACGCCGCCCTCGCCGTCCGGCTCGGTGCGCTCCCAGCGGAACGCCTCGACGCGGCCGTTCCCGACGATCTCGAGCGGCTTCGCGTACCAGTGCAGGTGCAGCCGCCGGCTGGCCTTGCCGACCTCGCGCTTGCGCCACTGCTGCAGCACGCGGTCGATGACGAGCACCTGCTTGTTGGTGGCGATCGCGTTCTTGGACGCCTCGTCGTAGTCGAAGTCCTCGTCGTGCACGATCATGTCGACGTCGCGGATCTCGCCCAGCTCGCGGAGCTCGAGCGGGGTGAACTTCACCTGCGCGGGTCCGCGGCGGCCGAAGACGTGCACGTCCGTGACCGGCGACGCCTTGAGGCCGTCGTACACGTTGTCGGGGATCTCGGTCGGCAGCAGGTCGTCGGGGTGCTTCGCGAGGATGCGGGCCACGTCGAGCGCGACGTTGCCGTTGCCGATGACGGCGACCTCCTTCGCCTCGAGCGGCCACTCGCGCGGCACGTCCGGGTGCCCGTCGTACCAGGACACGAAGTCGGCGGCGCCGTAGGAGCCGGGAAGGTCGATGCCGGGGATGTCGAGCGACGCATCCCGCGTCGAGCCGGTCGCGAAGATGACGGCGTTGTAGTGGTGCTTGAGGTCGTCGAGCGTGATGTCGACGCCGTACTCGACGTTGCCGAAGAAGCGGATGTCGCCCCGGTCGAGCACCTCGCGCAGGGCCGAGATGATGCCCTTGATGCGGGGGTGGTCGGGCGCCACGCCGTAGCGGACGAGGCCGTAGGGGGCGGGGAGACGCTCGAACAGGTCGATCGACACGTCGAAGCTGCGCTCGGCCTTCCGGACGAGGTCGGCGGCGTAGATCCCTGCGGGACCCGCGCCGATGATGGCCAGCCGAAGCTTGGTCATGGATTGTTCCTCACTTGTGTTGTCGCGGCCGGGTCAGCTGGACCGCTCGACCATCACGTCCGCGAAGCGCGTGAGCGCCTTCTTGACAGTGCCCTCCGGCAGCGGCTGGATCGCCGCCACGGCGCTCTCGGCCCAGCGGTGCGACTCGGCGAGCGTGATCGCCGTCGCCTCGTGCCTGCGGAGCTCCTCGATGGCCGCAGCCAGGTCGGAAGAGCCGGGGGTCGCGATGCCGGCCTCGATGCGCGCGAGCAGCGCGGCTGCCGCGCCGTCCTGCTCGGCCTGGCGGCGCAGGTGCAGCAGCGGCAGGGTCGGCACACCGGCGCGCAGGTCGGTGCCGGCGAGCTTGCCGGTCTCCTCGGAGCGGGGCGAGAGGTCGAGCACGTCGTCGACCAGCTGGAAGGCGACGCCGATCCGCTCGCCGAAGAGCATCACGGGCTCCTCGTACTCGCGCGGGGCGTTCGAGAAGACGACGCCGAGCTGGGCGGCTGCGGAGATGAGGGAGCCGGTCTTGTCGGACAGCACCTGCAGGTAGTGCTCGACGGGGTCGTCGCCGGGCTGCGGACCGACGGTCTCGTGCAGCTGACCGAGGACGAGGCGTTCGAAGGTGCCCGCCTGCAGCCGGATGGCCCGGTCGCCGAGACCCGCGATGAGGTTGCTCGCGCGGGCGAAGAGGAGGTCACCGGTGAGGATCGCGACGGAGTTGCCCCACACGGCCTGCGCGGTCGGCACTCCGCGTCGCTGCTCCGCCTCGTCCATGACGTCGTCGTGGTACAGCGAGGCGAGGTGCGTGATCTCGACGGCCTCCGCGGCGGTCAGCACGTCGGGGATGATGCCCTCGCCGAGCTGTGCGGTGAGCAGGGTGAGCATCGGCCGCACCCGCTTGCCGCCCGCGGACAGCAGGTAGCGGGTGGCGACGTCGGCGACACTGTCGGCGAAGGACACCTCGCGGAGGATGCCCGCCTCGACCTGCTCGAGACCCCGCTCGATGGCGGCGGCGGTGGCGCGGTCCTCGGCGTTGGTGAAGATGCGCTCGGTCAAGCCGATCTGCGAGGAGAGCGCCTTGCTGCGCCGCGCGACCGGCACTGCGGGGCTCACCGGCCTGCCGTGGCCGGCCGCCGGCCGCGGTGCAGGGCGACGATGCCGGCGGTGAGGTTGCGGTAGGTGACGTCCGCGTAGCCGGCATCCCGGATCCAGCCGCTGAGCGTGCGCTGGTCCGGCCAGTCGAGGATGGAGTCGCCGAGGTAGTCGTAGGCGGGTGCGTTCGAGCTGGTGACCTTGGACACCATCGGCAGCACCCGCTTCAGATAGAGGGAGTAGCCGCGACGGATCAGCCCGTTCGGCGGCGTCGAGAACTCGCAGATCACGACGCGGCCGCCCGGCTTGGTGACGCGGAACAGCTCGGCGAGCGCCCTCTTCGGCTCCTGGACGTTGCGCAGTCCGAAGGACATGGTGACCGCGTCGAACTCGCGGTCGGCGAACGGCAGCGCCTGCGCGTCCGCGTGCACGAACTCGAGGTTGCGCACGCCCGCCTGCCGTCGCCGGCCGACCTCGAGCATGCCCTCGGAGAAGTCGGCGGCGATCACGGTCGCGCCGGACCGGGCCAGGGCGGCGCTGGAGGTGCCGGTCCCCGCGGCGAGGTCGAGGATGCGCTCCCCGCGGCGGGGCGCGACGGCGCGTGTGGTGGCCGCGCGCCAGATGACATCGTTGCCGACCGAGAGGACGGTGTTGGTGCGGTCGTACCGCGCCGACACCTTGTCGAACATCGCGGCGACGTCCGCGCCCCTCTTGCTGAGGTCGGCCTGGTTCACGCGTCAATTGTAGGGGGCGCGGTTCCGCCCCCTCCTGCCCCTTCAGGCTCCTCCCGGGGGGCGAGAAGGGGGCGGCAGTAGGCTGATCCGGTGCTTCCCGCGCCGGCGTCCACCCTGTCGGTGACGACGAGCCCCTACTCGCCGGACGCCCTCCTCCCCCTCGCCGATCCCCGGCGCCCGCTGCTCTGGCTGCGTGACGGCGACGGCTTCGTGGGTCTGGGGGAGGCGCTGCGGCTCGAGTTCTCCGGCCCCGACCGCTTCCGAGACGCCCGGCGGGCGTGGACGGAGCTCGCGGCCCGGGCGGTGGTCGACGACGCCGTCGGCCTGCCCGGCACGGGCCTCGTCGCCTTCGGCGCCTTCGCGTTCGCGGGGTCGTCCGAGAGCGTCAGCGCCCTCATCGTGCCCCGCGTCGTCGTCGGCCGCCGCGGCGGAGTGGGCTGGATCACCCGGATCGACGACGACGGGGACGAGGTGGCCGCCCCCTCGCCGCTCACGACGGAGGGCTACGGGGTCGGCTTCACGGCGGGCCGCATGACCCCGGACGGGTACCGGGCAGCGGTGCGCTCCGCGCTGGGGGACATCGACGGAGGCGAGCTCGGCAAGGTGGTGCTCTCCCGCGACGTGGTGGGCCGACTGCCGGTGGGCGCCGATCTCCGCACCGCGCTGGACCGACTCGCCACCGGCTACCCGGACTGCTGGACCTTCGCGGTCGACGGGCTCGTCGGTGCCAGCCCCGAGACGCTCGTCCGCGCCCGAGGCGGCCGCGTCGCCGCCCGGGTCCTCGCCGGCAGCACGGCCCGCGGAACGGACACCGCCTCGGACGCAGCCCAGGCGAACGCGCTCCTCATCTCGGCGAAGGACCTCGACGAGCACGACTTCGCGGTCGTGAGCGTCCTGTCCTCGCTCGCCCCGTACGCCGGCGAGCTGCGCTCCAGCCCGGCGCCCTTCCCGCTGATGCTCCCCAACGTGTGGCACCTCGCGAGCGACGTCGACGGCCGCCTCGCGAACGGCACCGGCACGCTCGACCTCCTCGAGGCCCTGCATCCCACGGCGGCGGTCGCCGGGAGCCCCACCGACGAGGCGCTGTCCCGCATCGCGGCGCTGGAGCCGTTCGACCGGGGCCGATACGCCGGTCCGGTCGGCTGGGTCGACGCGAAGGGCGACGGCGAGTGGGCGGTCGCGCTGCGCTGCGCCCAGGTCGACGCCGACGGCACGGTCACCGGGTATGCGGGCGCCGGCATCGTCGGCGGCTCGGACCCGGAGCGCGAGCTCGCGGAGACGTCGCTCAAGCTGCGCCCCGTGCTGGAGGCGTTCAGCTAGCGCCCGCCGTCCCCGCACCCTGATGGAGGCCGGGCGGCACGCCCGTCCCGAGATCGCACGAGGTCCCGCGGGACGCGAGCAGCGACCGGCCGGCCCGCAGGCGAAGGTCAGGCGATCGTCGAGGCGCCGGGAAGGCGCTCGGAAGGACTAGTCCCGGCGGCGGCGGAGCTGGGGGGCGAACTGGCGTACGAGGCCGATGACCATCGCACTGCCCGATACGAGCAGGATCGTGAAACCGAGAATGTCGTCCGTCGCCATGGTGCCCCCTTCCGGCCACACCGTACGTGGGGGCCGGAGGGCCGTCCGGCAGACACGCCGCCCTGAGGAAGACGCGCCGTCAGCGAGGCAGCGGCACCTCGAGGATGCTGAGCCCCGGTGGCGGGGCGGTCAGGGCCTTGTCGAGGTCGCCGCGCGAGGTGGCGCGGGCGTGCTGCCAGCCGTACGCGGCGGCGAGGTGAGCGAGGTCGACCTCCTGCGGCGTGAACAGGACGCGGTCGAAGGCGGACCGATCCGCGGTCGCCGCGACCTCGAGGCCGTCGAAGATCGTGCCGCCGCCGTCGTTGCCCACGATGAGCTGCACGCGGGGCCGCCTCTCCCCCGGGGGCAGGAGCAGGCCGCCCACATCGTGCAGCAGCGTCAGGTCGCCGAGGAGCACCCGCGTCGTGCCCGCTGCCGACTTCGGGTCGTCTCCCGCCCCCGCCGCGACGCCGAGCGCGGTCGCCACGGTGCCGTCGATGCCGGAGAGGCCCCGATTCGCATGCACCCGGATCCGCTTGCCCGGCACGTGCCGGTCCGCGTCGCGGATGAGGCGGGAGGCGCCGAGGACGAGGCGGTCGTGCGGCCACGTGGCGCGCCACACGGCTTCGACGAGCGACTGGCGGGTGACCGGCGAGCGCAGGGCGGCCATCTCGGACCGCGCCAGCCTCCCGGCTGCGGAGGGCGACGAGACCGACGGGTCGCCGAGGTAGGGGACGTCGTCCTCGGGCACCGCGGCCCGGCGGCCGGCGAGGATCCACGCGCGGAGCCACGCCGGGTCCTGCGGTGCGTCCGGCAGGACGAGCGCGTCGACGATGCGGGCGGATCGCCCCGGGTCGAACTGCTCAGCGCCGGGACGGCGCACCACCACGGACGGCACACGGGCGACAAGGGCGGGCAGCTCGCGACTGAGCGTCGGCCTGCCGAAGACGACGACCTGCTCGATGGCGGCGGCGAGGTCGGGGTCCGCGAGCACCGCGCGGTAGGCGGGCACGAGGTTCGGTCCGAAGCGGGCGCCGCTCGTGACCTCGGCGATCAACGGCAGCCCGGCGGCCCGCGCGAACGCCTCCGCGGCCGGTCCCGCGCCGCCGCCCGCGAGCACGACCGTGCGCTCCGGCAGGGCGATGCGCTCCGCGGCGGCAGCCGGCCGCTCGGGCAGCTCGACGGCCTCGGCGCCGACGCCCGCCTCCGCAGCCCCGGACAGCGGGTCGCGGAAGGCGAGGTTGACGTGGACCGGGCCGTCCTGGGCGTGCTCGAGCACCTCCCGGGCGAGGGCGGATGCGCGCTGCGGTGCTGCAACCCCCTCGGGCGCCGGCTCGTCCACCGACCACACGGCGGCGGGGCCGAAGATGCCGGGCTGGCGGGTCGCCTGGTTCGCGCCGACCCCGCGCAGCTCGTTGGGGCGGTCGGCGGTGAGGGCCACGAGCGGCACGCCGGAGTGCCAGGCCTCGAGCATCGGCGGATGCAGGTTCGCGACGGCGGTGCCGGAGGTCACGATCACCGGGACCGGCGCGCCGGTCTCCGCGGCGATGCCGAGGGCGAGGAAGCCCGCGTCCCGCTCGTCGATGCGGACGTGCAGGCGGATGCGCTCGTCCTGCTCGAGCCGCGCCGCGGCGAGCGCGAGCGCCTGGGAGCGGGAGCCGGGGGCCACGACGACGTGGCGGACTCCACCCGCGACGAGCTGCCCGAGGAGGGCGGAGGCGAAGCTGCTCGCGGGGCTCGCGCCCTCAGGCATCACGCCGGTCGGGCTTGTCGCCGCCGTCCGTGTCCTTGTCGGGCTCCGGGAGACGCTCCCCGGGAGGAGGCCCGTCCGCGTCGAGGTCGGCGAGCTCCTGCTCGAGGCGACGGATGCGCTCCTCCTGGTCCGCGTCGTGCGCGAGGCGGCGGAGGAACGCGGGATCGTCGTCCGGGGCGACCGAGCGGGCCGCCGGGCGGGCGGGTCCGCGACCGCGGCCGACCAGGAACCAGAGCACGCCGCCGATCACCGGCAGCAGGATGATCAGGAACCAGAGACCCTTGCGCGGCCCGCGCACGCGAGCGCGATCGGTCATCGCGCAGTCGACGAGCGAGTAGATCATGAACGCGGCCGCGATGACTGCCGCGATCACCCAGAACCGGGCCATGGTGTCAACGATAGACGAGCGGCCTGTGCGCGGACCGTGCCTACACTGTCGGGGTGGAGAAGCAGGAGCGGCCGGGCCTCGCCTGGCTGTGGTTCACCCTGCTCCGGGTCGGCATCTTCGCGGTCGTCCTGGCGATCCTCCTCGCCGTGATGCCGGTGGAGCCCTGGATCTCGACGATCGTGGCCGCGCTGATCGCGCTGTGCATCTCGTTCATCTTCCTCAGCCGCCCCCGCGAGAAGCTCGCCGGGCAGCTGCACCGCGCGCGCCGCGGGGAGGCGGAGCCGGTCGGCGACGACGAGGCCGAGGACGCCGCCTTCGACGCTCCCGACAGTTCCCGCTGAGCTGAGGCTCACAGGATGAACGCCGCGGCCAGTCCGGCGCCGTAGACGAGGGCGAGCGCGCTGGTCAGGGCGAGGGCGAGGATGTACTCGCGCGCGGTGCGCGCGGTCGCGACGATGAGCACGGCCGGCCCCGCGAGGAGCAGCCCGAAGAACACGAGGTACGCGAACGGGTAGAAGACGGCGAAGAAGCCGACGATGCCGAACGCGAGCAGCAGCAGCACGCCGAACAGCACGCGGGACGCCGTCCGCCCGATCAGCACGCTGAGGGTGCGCTTGCCCGCCTGCCGGTCCTGGTCGATGTCGCGGATGTTGTTCGCGATGAGCACGGCGCAGGCCAGGAGGCCGATGCCCACGCCCGACAGCCAGGACTCGGTGTTGACCTCGCCCGCCTGGACGTAGGTGGTGCCGGCGGTCGCGACCAGGCCGAAGAACACGAAGACCCCGACCTCGCCGAGGCCCGCGTAGCCGTAGGGGCGCTTGCCGCCGGTGTAGAACCAGGCGGCGGCGATGGCGGCGGCCCCGACGGCGAGCAGCCACCACTGCTGGGAGAGCACGACGAGCGCGAGACCCGCGAGCGCGGCCAGCGCGAAGAACGCGAGCGCGACGAGCAGGACGGTGCGCGGGCGGGCGGCGCCCGCTCCGGTGAGGCGGGCCGGTCCCACCCGGTAGGCGTCCGTGCCGCGGATGCCGTCGGAGTAGTCGTTCGCGTAGTTCACGCCGAGCTGCAGCAGCACGGCGACCGCGAGGCAGAGCGGGATCCGGTACTCGTGGAACACGCCGCCGTCGGCGACGTACGCGGCTCCCGTGCCCGCGAGAACCGGGGCGACCGAGAGGGGCAGGGTCCGCCAGCGGGCCGCGGCGATCCAGTCGGCCGCGGTCGCCTTGCGCGGCGGGGCGACCCGGACGGCGGCGGGACGCCCGGAACGTCCCCTGCCCGCGACGGTAGCCGCGGTGCGCGGGCCCGGCTGGGGTCGTCGCTGCGGGGGACGCTTCTTGCTCTGGGCCACCGGGAAATCCTAGGGCGAGCGGGCTCCGCCTCCTGTCAGCCGGGGGCCGCCGGGTTGCGCCGTCGAAGGGGTGACGAATCAAGGAGATTCGGCGGGAATCGCCCCTGCATCCGCATGACCAGGGTGCCGAGGGGCCGGATCTCCTTGATTCGTCACCACCACGTCCGTGAGCGGCACGCCGGCGTGAGAACGGGCCGCGGTCGGATCAGGCGCCGGAGCGCTCGGTGACGCGGGCGGTGAGGGCCACCCTGTCGGGCTTTCCGCTCGGCAGCAGGGGCAGCGGCGACACCGTCGCGATGCGGTCAGGGCGGGCGGCGGGGCCGAGGACGGCGCCGACCGCGCCGCGGATCACCTCGAGCAGCCCCGGATCGGCGGGTCGCGGCAGGACCACGACCGGCGCCTCCCCCCAGCGGGCGTGCGGCGCGGGCACCACGACCGCGTCGGCGAGGCCGGGGAGCTCGCGCACCACGGCCTCCACCCGGCCAACCGACACCTTCTCGCCGCCGGAGACGAGGACGTCGTCGAGTCGCCCGGTCACCCGCAGCACGCCCTCGCGGAGCTGGCCGGCATCGCCCGTGCGGTACCAGCGGAGGCCGTCCTCATAGACGAACGCGGCTGCCGTGCGCTCGGGATCGCCGAGGTATTCCTCCGCCAGCATGGGTCCGGCGAGCCGCACCTCCCCGTCGACGACGCGCACCTGGGCGGGGCCGACCGGCTGTCCGTCGTAGACGCAGCCGCCGCTCGTCTCGGTCGAGCCGTAGGTCCGGATCACCCGGACGCCGTGGTCGAGCGCCGCCTCCCGCAGCTGGTCGGGCAGGCGCTGGCCCCCGACGAGCACCGCGTCGAGCCGCCGCAGCGCCTCCCGCACCCGGTGGTCGGGAGACGCGAGGAGGTCGCCGAGCTGCGCCGGGACCAGCGCGGTGTAGGCCCGCTCCACCCGCGGCACGGCGAGCACCGCGTCCGCGAAGGCCGTCGGCTCGAGCCGTCCGCCGGGCAGGAGGATCGGGTCCGTCCCCGATGCGATCGCACGCACCAGCACCTGGAGTCCGGCGATGTAGTGCACCGGCAGCGCGAGCACCCAGTGCCCGGGCCCGCCGAGCGTCGCCTCGGTGGCCCCCGCCGCGGAGAGCAGTGCGTTCGCGGTGAGGGCCACGCGCTTCGGCCGCCCGGAGCTGCCGGAGGTCTGCACGACCACGGCGATCCGCTTCGGCACCTGGTCCGGCACGCCCTCCGCGCTCGCGCCCCGCGCGAGCGGCAGGATCGCCGGACCGTCGCCGGACAGCGCGAGCCGGAGGGCGCCGAGCACCTCGGCCGGATCGGCGGGGAGGACGGCGAGGTCGCGCATGACGGTCAGTAGTGCCAGGGGAAGGCGGACCAGTCGGGCGCGCGCTTCTCGAGGAAGGAGTCGCGCCCCTCGACCGCCTCGTCGGTCCCGTACGCGAGCCGGGTCGCCTCGCCGGCGAACACCTGCTGGCCGACCATGCCGTCGTCGACCGCGTTGAACGCGTACTTGAGCATGCGGATCGCCGTCGGCGACTTGCGGATGATCTCGCGCGCCCACTCGAGGGCGGTCCGCTCGAGCTCGGCGTGCGGGACGACGGCGTTCACCGCGCCCGCCTCGAGATAGCGCTGCGCGTCGTGCTCGCGGGCGAGGAAGAAGACCTCCCGCGCGAACTTCTGGCCGACCTGCCGGGCGAAGTAGGCGCTGCCGTAGCCCGCGTCGAAGGAGCCGACGTCGGCGTCGGTCTGCTTGAAACGGGCGTGCTCGGCGCTCGCGATGGTGAGGTCGCAGACCACGTGCAGCGAGTGCCCCCCGCCGGCGGCCCAACCGGGCACGACGGCGATCACGACCTTCGGCATGAAGCGGATGAGCCGCTGCACCTCGAGGATGTGCAGGCGTCCGGTGCGGGCGGGGTCGTCGCCGTACTGGTAGCCGTCGCGTCCGCGGATGCGCTGGTCCCCACCGCTCGAGAACGCCCAGCCGCCGTCCTTGGGGCTCGGGCCGTTGCCGGTGAGGAGCACGACGCCGACGCGGGGGTTCTGCCGGGCGTCGTCGAGCGCGCGGTACAGCTCGTCGACGGTGCGGGGCCGGAACGCGTTCCGCACCTCCGGGCGGTCGAAGGCCACGCGCGCCACCTGCCCGCGCACGTCCAGGTGATAGGTGATGTCCGTGAAGTCCTCGGATCCGGGACCCGGGACCCACTCGCTTTCGTCGAAGAGCTCGGACACGGACATGCCCTCATGCTAGGCCGCGGCGCCGTAGCGCGTGCCGGCTGGTCGAGGCTTACACCACCGGACGCCGGAACACCAGCCCCGCGACCTTGCTAGATGCTCTAGGTAAGTTCTTCCTGTACCGATCAACCTCCCCCGGAAGGGAAGAACCATGACGACCACGCTCGCCACTCGCGCCCCCCGCTGGACCAAGGTCAGCGACGACCTCACGAGCGGAGCCTTCGACGGCAACTACGCGGGGATGATCGAGCGCGTCGGCGAGAAGTGGGAGGCGCGCGACCCCTTCGGCGCCCTCGTGGGCCGCTTCGACACCGAGCAGGACGCCCGCGCCGCCTTCGAGCCCGCCGCACTAACCGCCTCCTACAACGCCCGGGAGCGCCGCGAGCGCATCCTCGCCTCCGTCACCGCGGTGTTCGCCGCCGGCGCCACGCTGATCACCGCGGCCGGCTTCCTCACCCTCGCCGGAGCGTAGAAGCTCCTTCCTGCGACGCCTTCCACGCCGGGTCCATCCGGAGTGGGAGGCGTCGTTCGCGTCCGGCCCCCTCGCCGACCGGAACCGCGTCGACGTGTCCGGAGAAGGGGTGCGCGGGCGGGTCAGGCCTCGGAGTCGGCCGGCCGCGCACTCTCGGACGCGGCCCCGTCGGGGACGTCGATCGCGTCCACCGCCTCCCGCATGCCGTCCAGGAACCGGATCACGACCGCGGCCTCGTCCACGCTCAGCTGTGCCGCGACCTCGAGCATCCGGGCGTGCATCCGGCCGAGGGTGGCGCGGACCTCGTCGTCGGAGGCGCCCGTCGAGGTCACCACGAGGGCGCGCCGGTCCGTCGGATGCGGCGCGCGGCGGATGTGCCCGCTCTTCTCCAGCCGGTTGAGCAGGACGCTCGTCGACGCGGTGGAGATGGCCAGATAGTCGGCGAGGTCCTTCGGGGTCACCGCTCGGTGCTCGCGCTCCGCCCGCAGCAGATAGCGCAGGGCGAGCAGATCGCTCTCCCCCATGTGCATCGACTCGCGGGTCCGCCGGCGCATCGCCGTCTCGGCCGCCCGGTAGGCCCGCAGCGACTCGAGCACCGCGGCGCTCGGCATGCGGTCGTCGGCCCCGTACCAGTAGTGCGGTGCGTCGACGGGATCCGCGGCCATCCGCCCACTCTAGTCGGAACGCTAGAGCGTCTAGCGATCGCCGCCGCCACCAGAATGGGTGTCGTGGCCGCGCCCGCCGATCTGCTCGACAGCCTGCACGTCGTCGACCTGCCGATGCGCCGCCGGTTCCGCGGCCTCGACCGGCGGGAGGCCGCCCTCGTGCGCGGCCCGGAGGGCTGGGCGGAGTTCTCGCCCTTTCCCGAGTACGACGACGCCGAGTCGGCGCGCTGGCTCGCGGCCGCGATCGAGTTCGGGTGGTCCGCTCCCCCGACTCCGCGGCGCGACGTCATCCCCGTCAACGCCACGGTGCCCGCGGTGCCCGCCGACGACGTCGCCGCCGTCCTCGCCCTGTACCCCGGATGCCGCACCGCGAAGGTGAAGGTCGCGGAACCGGGCGGCACCGCCGACGACGACGTCGACCGGGTGCGCGCCGTGCGTGCGACCCTCGGCCCGGAGGGGCGCATCCGCCTCGACGCGAACGGGCGCTGGAGCGTCGACGAGGCCGAACGAGCCGTCCACCGGCTCGCCGAGTTCGACCTCGAGTACCTCGAGCAGCCCTGCGAGAGCGTGGAGGAGCTCGTCGAGCTGAACCGGCGGATCCGCTACCTCGACGTCCCCGTGGCCCTCGACGAGGCGGTGCGCAAGGCCGACGACCCCGCCGCCGCGGCCCGCGCCGGCGCCGGCGGGGTGGTCATCCTCAAGGCCGCACCGCTCGGCGGCATCCGGCCGGCGCTCGCCGTCGCGGCGGCGACCGGACTGCCGGCCGTCGTCTCGAGCGCGCTCGACACGTCGGTCGGCCTCGCGATGGGGGCCGCGCTGGCCGCCGCGCTGCCCGAGCTGCCCTACGACTGCGGTCTCGGCACGGGGTCGCTGCTGGCGGCCGACGTGGCGACGGACCCCCTGGTGCCGGTCGACGGCGTCGTCCGCGTCGGCCGGGTGGAGCCGGACCCGGCGCTGCTCGAGCGCTGGGCGGCTCCGCCGGAGCGGGCCGCGTGGTGGCGCGACCGCATCACCCGCTGCGCGGCGCTCCTGTAGTCAGATCCGGTGAGATCGGATCAGAGGCCCGAGTAGGCGTGCAGGCCCTTGAAGAAGACGTTGACGATGCCGAAGTTGAACAGGACCGCCGAGTAGCCCACGATCGCGAGCCACGCCGAGCGGGAGCCCCGCCAGCCGCGGGTGGCGCGGGCGTGGATGTAGCCGGCGTAGATCGTCCAGATGATGAACGTCCACACCTCCTTGGTGTCCCAGCCCCAGTAGCGGCCCCAGGCGTGCTCCGCCCAGATGGCGCCCGCGATGAGCGTGAACGTCCAGAAGATGAAGCCCACGATGACGACGCGGTAGGCGCTGTTCTCGAGCGCGGTCGAGCTGGGGATCGAGGCCGGCATCCGGAACCTCACCTGCCGCCCCGCCTCACGCCGTGCCTGCATGAGCTGCACGAGGGAGAGGGCGAAGCCGACCGTGAAGAACGCGGTGGCGAGGATCGCGACGAGCACGTGGATGACGAGCCAGTAGGACTGGAGCGCCGGAGGCAGCGGCACGACCTCGACGCGGAAGCCGACGGTCGAAATGCCGAGCAGGAGCACGACGAGCCCGGTGATGATCGCGCCGAGGAAGCGCAGGTCGCGGCGGACGAGCAGCACCAGGAAGACGCCCATGATGAGCAGGGTGCCCGTCATCGCGAACTCGTACATGTTCGCCCACGGCACACGAGCGGCGGCCACGCCACGGAGCACGGTGGCGCCGAGGTGCAGCAGCCAGCCGAGGACGGCGAGCGTGACGCCGACCCGGAGGCTGGCGGATGCCCGCTCCGCGGGCGCCGCGGCGACCGGCGGCCTCTCCAGCGTCGCCGTGCTTCCGCCGGCGCGGGCGCGCGCGATGCGCTCGGCTCCGCTCTCGGCGACGACGTCCGCACGGGCGGAGCGGCGGGCGAGATCGAGCGTGAAGGCGATGAACGCGAGCGCGTACACGCCCATCCCCGAGAAGAGGAGGATCGCGGAGATCTCGTCGAGGGTCTGCGTCACGGCCACAGCCTACGTCGTCCTGCTGAGGGCCGGATCCGCGCCCGCATGCTCCTCGGCCAGCTCGGCGACCGCTGCGGAGAGGCCCGGGTCGTCGCCGCGCGCGAGGCCGGCGTACTCGACCCGCAGGCGACCATCCCCCTCCGTCAGGACCTTCACCCACATGCGGCGGCGGGGCACGAAGAGGGAGGTGAGCAGCCCCGCCAGCACCAGGATCGCGAACAGGAGCACCCAGCCCTGGCTGGGGTCATGGTGGATCTCGAGGGACGCATACCGGCTCACCCCGTCGAACGTCACGCTGCCGAGGCCGTCCGGCAGGTCCGCGGTCTGACCCGGCGCGAGGTCGACGGCGGGCACGTCGGTGCCGCGGCCGGCGATCTGGGTCAGATCGTCCGTCTCGAGCGTGTAGACGGAGACCGGCACACCCTCGTCGAGGCCGAGGTCGCCCTCGTAGACGTTCAGCTGCAGCACCGGATCGGTCAGGTCCGGGTAGGCGGACGTGAGAGCGCCGGTGTCGAGCTGGCCGACGGTCGGATAGAAGAACCCGATCATGCCGAGCTGCTCCGGCAGGCCGTCCGGCACCTTGACGACGCCGATCGAGGTGAGGTTCGTGTCCTGCGGCAGGAACGGCACCGCGCCCGAGAACGCGACGTCGCCGTCGGCGTTCCGCACGGTGATACGCGGCGCGTACCCGTTGCCGAGCAAGTAGACGGTGGTCCCGTCCACGCGCAGGGGCTCGTTGACCTTGATCGTCGACGTCGCCGTCCCCGACTCGCCCGGCTGCTGCACCGTCACGTTGGCCGTGTAGTCGAGCGCCTGGCCGACCGCGTGCTCGTTCTCGGTCTCGTAGACGACGTCGAGGCTGTCGAGGGTGATCCGGTAGGGGTCGAGCGCGACGTCGCTGACGAGCCGGCCGCGGGTGAACGAGTCGTAGCCGGCCACGTAATTGACGAAGGGCTCACCCTCGACGACGATCTTCTGCCCGCTGTAGCCGAAGCTCCCCCCGAGCGCGACCGCCAGGAGGATGCCGACGAGCGAGGCGTGGAAGACGAGATTGCCGGTCTCGCGGAGGTACCCGCGCTCGGCGGAGATCGAGGCGCCGTACCGCTCCGTCCGGTAGCGACGGCGCCGAAGCAGCTGCTCGGCACGGTCGAGCGCGGTGGCGGGGTCGTCGGCGAGGGAGCGCACCTGCACGTCATCGAGCCGCGTCAGCCGGGCCGGCGTGCGCGGCGGCTTCGCGCGGAGCGCCTGCCAGTGGTGCTTCGTGCGCGGCAGCACGCATCCGATGAGCGACACGAACAGCAGCAGGTAGATGGAGGAGAACCACACCGACGTGTAGACGTCGAAGCCCTGCAGCGCGTCGACGATCGGATACAGGTCCGGATGGTCGACCCGGTACTGCACGACGCCGTTGGGGTCGGAGCTGCGCTGCGGGACGAGCGAGCCGGGCACCGCGGCGATGGCGAGCAGCAGCAGCAGGAACAGCGCCGTCCGCATGCTCGTGAGCTGCCGCCAGAAGAAGCGGAGCGAGCCGACGAAGCCGAGCTTCGGTCCGCCGACCGGCTCTCCCGCGTCGTCCGACTCGATGTGGTCGCTGGGGCGGGCGAGGTCAGAGGACCGTGACATAGCCGCCGATCACCGCCCCCAGCTGCAGCATCCAGGTGTTCCAGATGCCCGTGAGCATGAGCACGCCGATCGCGACGAGCAGCACGCCGCCCGCGACGTTGATGGCGCGGATATGCCGGCGCAGGAATGCGACGGAGCGCGTGGCCCAGCCGAAGCCGAGCGCGACCACGAGGAACGGCAGGCCGAGCCCGAGCGCGTACGCGAGGCCGAGGGCCGCGCCGTGCCAGGGCGATCCGCCGTCGAGGCTCAGGCCCAGGATGGCGGCGAGGGTGGGGCCGATGCACGGCGTCCACCCGATCGCGAACACCGCGCCGAGGATGGGGGCGCCCGCGATGCCCGCCACCGGCTGCCAGCGCGGCCGGATCGTGCGCTGGAAGACGCCGAGCCGGCCGACGAAGACGAGACCGAGAGCGATGACCACGACCCCCGCGATGCGGGTGAGCAGGTCGCGCCACTGGATGAGCCAGAACCCGGCCGCGCCGAACGCGATCCCGAAGGCCACGAACACGACCGCGAACCCGAGCACGAAGAGCCCGACGCCCGACGCGAGGCGCAGCCGGCCCTTCCGATCCGCGGCGCTCGACCGGCCGTCCGCGAACCCGCCGATGTACGCCAGGTAGCCGGGCACCAGCGGCAGCACGCACGGCGATGCGAAGGACACGAGGCCGGCGAGCAGCGCGACCGGCAGGGCGAGCACCAGCGGCCCGGTGACCGCGTCCGAGACGGGGCCCATGTCAGTCCGTCTCGGCGACGGTGTCGGTGATGATCGCCCGCAGGATGCTCGGCTCGGTGACCTGACCGAGGATCCGCGCGGCGATGCGGCCCTCGCGGTCGAGCACGAGGGTGGTCGGCACCGCGTTCGGCGGGATCGCGGCGCTGAAGGCGAGCTGCACCGCAGCCGTCCTGTAGTCGAGGAGCGACGGATAGGTGAGGCCGAACGTGTCGGCGAACGCGGCCGCCGTGCCGGCCTCGTCGCGCGTGTTGACGCCCACGAACTGCACGCCGTCGTCGGCGAACTCGTCGGCGAGCGCCTGCAGGTCCGGGGCCTCCGCGCGGCAGGGCGGGCAGCCGGCGTACCAGAAGTTGAGGACGGTGACCTCGCCGATCAGCTCGCCGGAGGACAGGGTGCCCCCCTGGTCCGTCTCACCGCTGAAGTCGTCCGGCGAGCGCCGCTGGTCGGCGACATACGTCTCGACCGTGCCGTCACCGGCGATGTAGTCCTTCTCGCTGCCGGCCCGGTACTGCTCGGCCAGCGGATCGGTGCCGCAGCCGGCGAGGGTCGACGCGGCGAGCACGACGGCGACCGCCGCGAGCAGACGTCTCACACGGCTCCCTCGTCGACGGCGGCGCGGAGCAGGGGTCCGGCCGGGTTGCGGTAGCCGGTCTCGACGAAGCGCTCCCCGCGCTTCGCGACCGTCGTGATGCTCGAGAGGTCGCAGCGGCGGCGGCGCGGGTCGTGGTACAGCCGCTGGCCCGTGAGGGCGCGGTGCACCATCCAGATCGGCAGCTGGTGCGAGACGAGCACGACCTCGCCGTCGTCGACGGAGGCGTGCGCGTCGGCGATCGCGGCCAGCATGCGCGCCGAGATGCTGAGGTACGGCTCGCCCCAGCTCGGCCGGAACGGGTTGCTGACCCAGGGCCACGCCTCCGGGTTCGAGAGCAGGCTGGGGCCGAACTCGAAGCGCTTGCCCTCGAAGCGGTTGAACGGCTCGATGATGCGCTCGTCGGTCTCCACCTGGAGGCCGAAGGCGGCGGCGATCGGAGCGGCCGACTCCTGGGTGCGCTGCAGCGGGGAGGCGATCACGCGGCGCACCGGGCGGTCCTGAAGGGCGTCGGCGGCGCTCTGCGCCATCCGGTGCCCCAGGTCGGAGAGACGGAAGCCGGGGAGACGCCCGTAGAGCACCCGTCCCGGGTTGTCCACCTCGCCGTGGCGCACGAGATGGAGAGCGCTGGCGACCACGATGCAAGTGTACGGACCGCTACGCTGTGCCGATCCTGGGCGGCTCGTCCCGTCGAACCCTACGTTCCTGCGGTCGGGCCGCGTGTTCCTGCGGCCGGGCCGCGGCGGAAGCGGGCGGGTCGGCGACGGCTAGGCTTGTCCGCCGTGAGCGCCCGCACCCTTGTCAAGAACCTCGCCCCCCTCGAGGACGGCCCCGTCAGCGTGGCCGGCTGGGTGGAGAAAGTCCGCGACCAGAAGAAGGTGCAGTTCGTCGTGCTCCGCGACGAGTCGGGCGCCGTGCAGCTCGTCCGTCCCCGCCCCGAGGGCGACGACGACATCTCGCGCGCCATCTCGGGCCTGGCACTCGGCAGCTTCGTCCGCGTCGACGGCGCTCTGAAGCACGACGAGCGCGTCAAGCTCGGCGGCATCGAGGTGAGGATCGAGGGCCTCGACGTGGTCGGCGCCTCGCTCCCCGAGAGCCCGATCGCCGACGACAGCAGCATCGACAAGCGCCTCGACTGGCGCTTTCTCGACCTCCGCCGCCCCGAGCAGAACCTCGTCCTGCGCGTGCAGACCACGTTCGAGCACGCCCTCCGCACCTGGTGGGTGGAGAACGACTTCGTCGAGATCCACACGCCGAAGCTGATGGCGAGCGCGAGCGAGTCCCGAGCCGAGCTGTTCGAGGTCGGCTACTTCGGCGGCACCGCCTACCTGGCGCAGAGCCCGCAGTTCTTCAAGCAGATGGCGCAGCCCGCCGGGCTCGGCCGCGTGTTCGAGATCGGACCCGCCTTCCGCGCCGACCCGTCGTTCACCTCCCGCCACGCGACCGAGTTCACGAGCATCGACGCCGAGATCAGCTGGGTCGACAGCCACGAGGACGTCATGCGCATGCACGAGGAGCTCCTGGTGGCCGGCCTCACGGCGGTGAAGGAGAAGCACGGCGAGGAGATCGAGGCGCTGTTCGGGGTGCAGGTCACGGTTCCGGCGACGCCGTTCCCGCGCATCCCTCTCGCCGAGGCGAAGCGCATCGTCGCCGAGCACGGCTACACGGTGCCCCGCCACGACGAGGACATGGACCCGGAGGGCGAGCGCCGCATCGCGGCCTACGTCAAGGAGACGTACGGGCACGAGTTCGTGTTCCTCACCGACTACGCGTCGAGCATCCGGCCCTTCTACCACATGCGTCACGAGGGCGACGCGGCGCTCACCAACAGCTACGACCTCATCTTCAACGGCACCGAGATCTCGACCGGAGCCCAGCGCGAGCACCGGATCGACGTGCTCGAGGCGCAGGCGCGGGAGAAGGGCCTCGACCCCGAGGAGCTCGGCTTCTACCTCGACTTCTTCCGCTACGGCGTCCCGCCGCACGGCGGCTTCGGGATGGGCCTGAACCGCGTGATCATGCTGCTGCTCGGGCTGCCGAGCATCCGCGAGGTGACGTACCTGTTCCGCGGACCGAACCGCCTCCTGCCGTAAGGGGCGACGCTGCCGCGGGTCGTACGGACAAGTCACGATGGTCTACGGGCGGCGGATGTCCGCAGGACCCGCGGCGCCTCGAAGCGGCTAGCGGAGGGCGTCGTCGACCGTGCGGCGGAGGCGCTCGGGGTCGACGCGCCAGTAGGTGTGCACGCGGCCCGCGACGAGGACGACCGGGATGTCGTCGGCGTAGCGCTCGAGCAGGCCGGGATCGTCGAGGATGCTGCGCTCCTCGAACTCGACCGCGTCCGCCGGGAACTCCTCCAGGACCCGCAGCACCGCCGTCCTCGCGTCGTCGCAGAGGTGGCAGCCGGGCTTGCCGAGCAACGTGACGGGAACCACGGCGAAAGCCTAACCGGGCCCGGAAAGCACGAACGCCGGCTCCCGAGGGGAACCGGCGCGGTGCGAGAGCGCGTCTACTTCTTGTTGCGACGCTGGTGACGGGTCTTGCGAAGCAGCTTGCGGTGCTTCTTCTTCGCCATGCGCTTGCGGCGCTTCTTGATGACTGAGCCCATGAGGCCTACCTTCTTCGGAACGTACGGAGAGCCCTGGTTCCGTACAGAACCGGGAAAACGTGACGGTCCAGTGTATCCGACGTGCGCAGGAGCGTCCCCGGCGAGATCAGGAGGCCCGGTTCACCAGGTTCTGCAGGGCCTCCTCGACGGCCGACTCGGGCACGCGGAAGGACCGGCCGAAGCGGATGGCGGGCAGATCACCGGAGTGCACGAGGCGGTAGACGGTCATGCGGGAGACCCGCATCATGTCGGCGACCTCGGCGACGGTCAGGAAGCGGGCGTCGGCGAGGGACATGGGCCTCTCCTCGATCTGGTGCAGGGTGGGGCAACTCTAGGCGCGGCCGAGAAGCGCTGTAAAGCCGTCCGAAAGGGTGGTATCCGCGCTGAATCCGTGCGAACGGCGCCCCATCGGTCGGGTCAGGGCTGGGCGAGAGCCGCCTGGGGGAAAACGTCTACCGCATGCGCCGGAGCGCCCGAGTCCGGCCGGAGAGCGGGCGCAGCGCGCCCCGCGTCCGGTGCAGAGCGGATGCGCCGCCGGCGCCGATGCCGTGCGCGAGCCGCCGGAGGCGCTCCGGCAGGACGAGCACCGGGGTCGGCTCGAGGAGCGCGACGTCCTCCTGCGGGAGGTCCGCGGTGAGGAACGGCACCAGCCAGTCCTCCAGCTGGCGCAGCGGGCCGAGGTCCAGCCTGTAGTACCGGTGCTGGCCCTGGTCGCGAACGGTCACGAGCGCGGCGTCGCGCAGGACTTTGAGATGCTTCGAGACGGTCGGCTGACTGAGGCCGAGCCGCTGCACGAGTTCACCGACGCTCGACTCACCGCCGTGGGGCGCGCCCGCGCCCTCGACGTACCGCTGCAGGAGAATCTGCAGGAGATCGCGCCGGGTCGGGTCGGCCACGACGTCGAAGATGTCCGCCATGGTGCAAGGGTAGGGGGCGGCATGGGATTGCCCCAGGGCCTTTGTGGATAGAGGAGTCGGCATGAGCGAGGCGCGCGTGGTGCGCGAGCCGCTGCGTGAGCGGCTGAGGGACGGCTTCGCCCATTTCGTGTCCGGGACGCCCGCGCGTTTCGCGATCGTGGTGTTCGTCGCGCTCATCACCCTCTGGACGGTGCTGCTCTCGCTGCCCGTCATGTCGAGCCGCGGCGAGATGACGGGATTGGCGGACTCGCTGTTCACCGCCACGTCCACGATCTGCGTCACCGGACTCACGACGGTCGACATGTCGACGCACTGGTCGCTGCTCGGCCAGATCGTGATCGTCATCGGCACCCAGCTCGGCGCGGTGGGCGTGCTCACCATGGCGTCCGTCATGGGTCTCGTCGTGACCCGCCGGCTCGGCCTCCGCCAGCGCCTGCTCGTCGCCGGCGACGTGAACCCGATGGCGATGCGCAAGGGCGGCAGCGCCAGCACCGGGCTCAGCGAGGTCGGCACCCTGCTCCGCACGGTCGCGCTCAGCACCGTGGTGATCGAGGCCGTGATCGCGGTGATGCTGTACCCGACGATCCTGCTCGAGGGAGTCGATCCGCTCACCGCGGCCGGTGACGCGGTGGCGTTCTCGGCCATGGCGTTCACGAACACCGGCTTCGTGCTGCCGAACACGGGCTTCGAGCCGTTCCTCGACGACCACTGGTTCCTGTCCTGGCTCATGGTGGGCGTCGTGCTCGGCGCCATCGGCTTCCCGGTGATCTACGCGCTGACGACGAACCTGCGACAGCCGCGGCGCTGGTCGGTGCACGTCAAGCTGACCATCGTCACCTCGCTGCTCCTCGTGTTCGGCGGGGCGATCGTCTACATGATCCTCGAGGCCGGCAACTCGGAGTCCTTCGGCACCGAGGGCCCGGCGGAGCTCGCGTTCCAGTCCCTCTTCCTCTCGGTGATGACCCGCTCGGGCGGCTTCGCGACGTTCGACCTCGCCGACATGCGGGAGTCGAGCCTGCTGGTCACCGACATGCTCATGTTCGTCGGCGGCGGCTCCGCCTCGACCGCGGGCGGCATCAAGGTGACGACGCTCGCGGTCCTCTTCCTCGCCGCGTTCGCCGAGGCGCGCGGCGCCGAGTCGATGGAGGCGTTCGAGCGCAAGATCCCGGGCGACGTGCTGCGCCTGGCGGTCGCCATCGTGCTGTGGGGCGCGACCACGGTGGCAGTCGCCACCATCATCCTGCTGCAGCTCTCCGACGCGACCCTCGACTACGTCCTCTTCGACGTCATCTCCGCCTTCGGCACCGCGGGGCTCAGCTCCGGCTTCACCGCGACCCTCGACGATCCGGGGAAGTACGTGATGAGTGCGACGATGTTCATGGGCCGGATCGGCACGGTAACGCTCGCCGCCGCCCTCGCCGCGAGCCAGCGGCGGCAGCTGTTCAACAGAGCCGAGGAGAGGCCGATCGTTGGTTGATCGCATCCCGCACAACGCCCCCGTCCTGGTGATCGGCCTGGGCCGATTCGGAGCGGCGACAGCCGGTCAGCTCGACCGGCTCGACCGAGAGGTGCTCGCCGTCGACGCTGATGCGGGCCTCGTCCAGAAGTGGTCGGAGCGCGTGACGCATGCCGTGCAGGCGGACGCGCGCAGCATCGACGCCCTCCGCCAGCTGGGCGCTCGGGACTTCTCGATCGCGGTGGTGGCCGTCGGCTCGTCGATCGAGGCGAGCGTGCTCATCACCGCCAACCTCGTCGACCTCGGCGTCCCGCAGATCTGGGCGAAGGCGATCTCCCGCTCACACGGCAAGATCCTGGAGCGGATCGGCGCCAACCACGTCATCTACCCGGAGGCGGAGGCCGGCGAGCGCACCGCGCACCTGGTCTCGGGCCGCATGCTCGACTACATCCAGTTCGATGACGACTTCGCGATCGTGAAGATGCACCCGCCGAAGCCGATCCGGGACCTGCCCCTCGGCGAATCCCAGGTGCGCCGCAAGTACCACGTCACCGTCGTGGGCGTGAAGTCGCCGGGTCGCCCGTTCACCTACGCGACCGCCGAGACGGTGGTGTCGACGCACGACCTCGTCATCGTCTCCGGCCACACGACCGACATCGAGCGCTTCGCCGCCATCGCCTGAGGGGCGCGCTCCGAGTCCACCAGTGGGCCGGTGGCGAGGGCCTCACGCGAGGTCGCGGGCCAGCTCCTCGGCGCGGGCCTGAGCGGCGGCGGTCGCCTCGTCGAACACGGCGGCCAGATCCGCGCGCTCGAGCACGGCGATCGCGCGCTCGGTCGTGCCGTTCGGGCTGGTGACCCGGCGACGGAGCTCCTCCGGGGCGACGCCGCTCGAGGCGAGCAGCTCGACGGCGCCGCGGAAGGTGCCCTGAACGAGGAGGGCGGCCTCGTCGTCCGTGAAGCCGCGAGCGCGGGCGGCCGCCTGCAGCTGCTCGATCAGATAGAAGACGTAGGCGGGTCCGGAGCCGGAGATCGTGCTCAGGGCATCGATGCGGTCCTCGGACAGGTCGAGCACCGAGCCGACGGTCTCGAACAGCGTCCGCGCAAGCTGCAGGTGCTCGGCGGAGGCGCGGCTGCCCGCGCTGATCCCCGTGACCCCCAGTCCCACGGTGGACGGCGTGTTCGGCATGGCGCGGACGACGGCCACCGTGTCGGGGAGCCGCCGCTCGATCGCCGCGGTCGTGACCCCGGCCGCGACACTGATGACGAGCGTGCCGGGCGCCAGGTCGCCCGCGATCTCCTCCGCCAGCGCCGCGATGCCGACCGGCTTCACCCCGAGCAGCACGATGGCGGCGCCCTCGACGGCGCGGCGGTTCGCTGACTCGTCCTCCTCGAGGGCGTAGGCGGTGACGCCCGGATGGCGGCCCGGATCGGCGCGGCGGGTGGTGATGCGGATTCCGCCGTCCACGGTGACCCTCGGCTGGCGCAGACCCTGCAGGATCGCACCGCCCATCGACCCTGCACCGAGGATCGCGATGGTCGGCAGTGCGATTTCAGCGGCGTCGGTCACCCTGCCCATCCTAGAATCGCGGCAAGAACGGTCAGGAGGTTCACATGGCTCAGGTGTCCGCCGAGCTGGCCGAGATCGAGCAGGCCATCCTCGAGGTGCCGCAGGTGCGGGGAGTGTCCGCACTGCACGCGCTGGACCGCGGCGACGACGGGCTCGTCATCGTCACGCGGGTCGGCCTCTCGCCGACCCTGCGTCTCGCCGACGTGGTGCTCGCCATCGCCGACGTCGAGCACAAGGTGAAGACGACGGACTCGCGGGTGGCCGCGGTCTTCGTCGAGCCGGACATCGCCGCCGACTCGGGCACGCCGACCGAGACGATCGTCATCCGCGCCCTCGACTGATCGCGGTCAGAGTCGCCGAGCGCGGAAGAAGTCGGTGAGCAGCCGGGCGCTCTCCTCGGCGTCCACGCCCGTCACGACCTCGATGCGATGCGGAAGGCGGCGGTCCCGGACCACGTCGTAGACCGATCCCACCGCGCCCGCCTTCTCGTCCCAGGCGCCGTACACGAGGCGCCCGACGCGGGACTGCAGGACCGCGCCCGCGCACATCACGCACGGCTCGAGCGTCACCACGAGGGTGCAGTCGTCGAGGTTCCAGTCGCCCCGCACCGCCGCCGCCTCGCGCAGGGCGAGGATCTCCGCGTGCGCGAGCGGATCGCCGTCCGCCTCCCGGCGGTTGCGGCCGCGACCGAGCACCGCTCCGCCCGCATCGACGACCACGGCGCCGACGGGGACGTCCCCCGTCGCGAGGGCGGCCTCCGCCTCCGTCAGGGCGGCCCGCATCCAGCCCGCGTAGTCCGGCACCCGGCCTCCTCCCCGGAGGCGGCGCGACCCCGGCTAGATTTGAGCTTATGCGAGTGCATGTCGCCGACCACCCTCTCGTCACGCACAAGCTCACGGTGCTCCGCGACAAGGCGACCCCCTCGCCCACCTTCCGCGCTCTCACCGAGGAGCTCGTGACCCTGCTGGCCTACGAGGCGACCCGCGGCGTGCGCACCGAGCCGATCGAGATCGACACCCCGGTGTCGCGCACCACCGGCCTCGCCATCAGCGACCCGAAGCCGCTCGTGGTGCCGATCCTGCGCGCAGGGCTCGGGATGCTCGAGGGCATGGTGAAGCTCATGCCCAACGCCGAGGTCGGCTTCCTCGGCATGGTCCGCAACGAGGAGACCCTGCAGCCGGCGATCTACGCCGAGCGACTCCCCGACGACCTGTCGAACCGGCAGTGCTTCATCCTCGACCCGATGCTCGCGACGGGCGGCTCCCTGCTCGCCGCCATCGAGTACCTCTTCGAGCGCGGAGCGGTGGACGTGACCGCCGTCTGCCTCATCGCCGCACCCGAGGGCCTGAAGGCCGTCGAGGAGGCGACCCAGGGCCGCAGCCTCACCATCGTGCTCGGCGCCCTCGACGAGCGGCTGAACGAGGTCGGCTACATCGTTCCCGGGCTCGGCGACGCCGGCGACCGCCTCTACGGCACGGTCTCCTGACGCCCCTTCCCCCCGAAAGTCCGCCCGGGTCACTTGACACCCGGCTCCGGCGTCGACCAGGATCGACGCCATGTCTGACAACTCGCGCATCCCGACCTCCTTCGAGGCCCTGGGGAACGCCGGCATGATGATGGCCGGCCGCGCGATGTGCTGTCGAATGTGCCGCTGACGCTCCTCCCCCTCAGCCCGTTCGCACGCCTCAGCCCCCTGCCGTTCCCCCGTGCAGGACGACGAGGCGAATCCTCCGGACTCTCCTGAGTCCTCGCCGCAGCACAGCTCCCGGTCACGGCGACCGGTCATCATCGAAGGTTTCCCGTCCATGTCTCTCGCCACTCTCCCCACCGCTTCCCGCCCGACCGCTCCCCGCACCGCCGCTCCTCGCGCCGAGGCTCCCGCCCCCCGCCTCCGCGCGGTGCCCGAGGGCACCGAGGTCCGCGGCTTCGTCCTCTACGTCGGTGTCGACGAGGCGAAGACCGCCGCGGCCGGCACCGATCTCGCCGCTCTCGTCGAGGCCCTCCGCAGCCTCACCACCGAGCTCGTCCCCGGCGCCCAGACCCACGCCGCCGTCGCCCTCGCCCCGCGCGGCGCCGGCGGACGCGACGTCGACGTCGTCCGCCTCGCCCTCCAGGACCCGTCGGCGCTCGCGAGCCGCACGGCGGACGCCCCGTCCCCCGACGTCGTGCAGGGTGTTGTGATCGACCTCTCCCGGAAGCGCGTCCTGCTCGACGAGGAGACCGCGCCCCTCACCTACAAGGAGTTCGAGCTGCTGCAGTACCTCGTGCTCCGCGAGGGCCGTACCGTGGCGAGGGCCGAGATCATCGCGGCCCTGTGGCCCGACCAGGACGCCGATGCGCCGAACGAGCGCACCATCGACGTGCACGTGCGCCGCCTCCGGTCGAAGCTCGGCGACTACCAGGACATCGTGCGCACTGTTCGCGGCACCGGATACCGCTTCGACCGGCACGCGGACGTCGTCGTGCGCCACGACCTTCGCGGCCCCAGCCCCGACCTGTGATCGGCTGACGGGCCCCTCCACGCGCGAGCGCCGGCGGGGCCCATCCGCTCGCCGCGCCGCCCGCCACTTCTCTCCTGCTGGCGTGTCGAGCCGCAGGCGCGAGAGAATCCGGCACGGCCTGTAGTCGGCCGACCCCGCGAGGCTCGGCCCGGGGAAACTCTCAGAAAAATCGGTCGCTCTCCCACTGGCGGGCCGTTACCCAACCGTTATATATTTCTAGAGCGTTAGTTGTTTGCTGTGGCAGCTACCGCGGAATGTGATTGCAGGACACTCTTGGTGCAAGGGAGAGGGCCGGTCGCTAGCCTCTGCGACCGGCCCTCAATCCTGTCCGGCGCACGTTCGGGCTCGGATTCCTTCTCCTGATTTCCCGCCGTCTAGGCTGGCGGCGGAGGAATCGTGGGCACTGCCGTCGACACCTGGGAATCGCTGTTCCGAGCCCAGGTCGCTGTCATGCGCCGGCTCGTGGCCGACTTCCCGCGCGGCATGTCGTTCAACGAGTACGACGTGCTCTTCAACCTCACGCGTCTTCCCGGCAGGCAGGCGCGGATGCGCGACCTCAACGGCGTCGTGCTGCTCAGCCAGCCGAGCATCAGCCGGCTGGTCGATCGACTGGTCGCCCGCGGGCTCCTCGAGCGCCTTCCGGATCCCACGGACCGGCGCGGCACCGTCGTGCACGTGACGGACGAGGGCTTCCGCACCTTCCGCCGCATCGCCGGGGAGCACTCCCGCTCCATCGAGCGCACGGTCGGCGCCGCGCTGCCGGAGGAGGAGCTCGCCGAGCTCCGCCGGCTGACGGACGCGCTGCGCGCTGGTCTCGGCAGCGAACCGACAGGGCAGCGGGAGGACTGACTCTGCCGGTGGCGGTCGCCCGCCACCGGCATCCAGTCAGCGAACGCCTCCCGCTCGGGTGCCGATGGGTGTTCGGCAACGGCGTTCCTGCCACGAGGTCGACTCGACTGCCTGCCCCTTGCGGGACATCGGGTAGCTTTCGTGTCGGCTGTGTCGAGGTCTCTTCGCTTCGCGCTCCGCACCTCGTTGGCACAGAAAATAACGCCCGAATGCATGTCTGGACGAGAATGTCCCCCGACTGGTGGACACGTCGCGGGTAATTGTCCCCCGCAAGGGTGACGATAAGGCGCATACGCCCGACAGAAGGGATAGCCCGGCGGGAATAGAACCAGGCTCTTCCTCTCCCGGCACGGGTCTGGAATTCTGCACCGCCGCGTCTCCTTATTGCCGCGTACCGGATGCCTAACGCATACTTGCCGGATGCGGTACCCCTTGCTGAAGGCACTGTCAGCAGCGGTGACCGCCGGGGCGCTGGTCCTCGCCGGCGCCGCGCCCGCTCTCGCCGCGCCGGAGCAGCCGAAGCCGGTGACGACCTCGCTCGGCAACGACGTGTCGTGGCCCCAGTGCGACTCCCCGCTGCCGAAGAACGCGGCGTTCGCCGTGATCGGCGTCACCGGGGGGCTCGCGGTCGACTCGAACCCGTGCTTCGCCGACCAGCTCGACTGGGCGGAGCAGGCCACCACCGGAGCCACTGCGCAGCCGTCGGTCGCGCTCTACGTCAACACCGCGAACCCCGGCCGCTCGGCGGTCTGGTGGCCCGACAGTGACCGCACCCGCCAGGGCACCGCCGTGGCGAATCCCTACGGCACCTGCGACGGCGGCGAGGGCGCCGCCTGCGCCTATGTGTACGGCCAGTCCGTCGCGCTCGACGACACCACCATCCGCGGCGTCGAGGACCCGTCCTCCTACCTGTGGTGGCTCGACGTCGAGACGATGAACACCTGGCAGTGGGACCGCGGCGCCAACCGCGCGGTGCTCGAGGGGATGGTCGACCACTTCCACGGCATCGGAGCCGAGGTGGGCCTCTACTCGACCGCCCTGCAGTGGATGTGGATCGCCGGCCGCCCCGACGAGGACAGCAACCTCAACGGCCTGCCGAGCTGGCTCGCCGGCGCGGACAGCGCCGCGGATGCTCGGAAGATGTGCACCACCGCCGCACCCCTCACCGCGGACGGCACGGTCGCCATGGTGCAGTTCATCGCCAAGGGCCTCGACTACAACGTGTCCTGCCGCTAGCGCGGCACCCCGCGCTCCGGCCCGTCCTAGCGGAGCCGCTCCTCCGCGCGAGCCACGGCCTCCTGCGCCCGGTCGGCGCTGAGCCGCGCCCGATCCGCCGCGCGAGCCGCCTCGTCCCGGTCCGTCTCGAGCGACTCCAGCTCGTCCTCGACTCCGCCGAGCCGCCCCTCGAGCTCGGCCAGCTCCGCCTTCAGCCGCCGCACCTCCGCACGCACTCGCTCACGCTCGTCGCGCGCCTCCTCGCGGCGCCGCTCCACGTCGCGGAGCCGCCGGTCCGCCCTCCCGGCCTCCCGGTCGGCCTCCTCCGCGCTCCGCCGGGCTTCCGCGAGCGCCTGCTCCGCACGCTCCCGCTCGGCTCGCTCCTGCTCCTTCCGCTGCCGCTCGCGCTCGCGCTCGGCGCGCTCCTCGTCCTCCTCGGGCCGCGGAACCGCCCGCAGCTTGCCGCGGGCCGCTCCGCGTGGCGCGGGCGCGGGCTCCGGTGCAGGCTCGGCCTTCCGCGTCGGGGCCGGGCCGCCGTCGGGGGCGGCGACCGCGTCGGTGAGGTCGACCGCCTCGACGCCGGTGCCGGTGAGCGAGCGGACGAGCCGGCCCGTGCGCAGCGCGTCCGCCGCCGCAGGGTCGGTCATCGCGGCTTGCAGGGTCTGCTCGAGCTCCTCGACCGCCGCGCTGCTCAGCTGCTGCCCGCGCCCGGATGCGAGGCGTGCGGCCTCCCGACCGAGGGCGGCCACGAGCTGGCGACGCTGCCGCGTGAGCGTGCGCAGCGCCTCAGGGTCGAGGTCCTCCTGGGCCTCCCGCAGCAGAGCGCCGAGCGAGAGGACGTCGCCGATCTGGTCGGCGCGCTCCCGGACGAGCAGGTTGGCTCCCCACGCGGCGACGGACGGCTTGGGCAGCTTGGCGACGAGTGCGGCCAGGTCGCGGTCCCCGGCAGCGCGGACCTCCTTGGCGCGGGCGTTCCGCTGCGCGGTGAAGTCGGACGGCGTGAGCCCGTACAGCTCGTCGGCGAGCTCCTGGAGACCGGCGTCCACGTCCGTATCCTCTCGCATCGCCGCTAGCGTTGCGGATGGCCGCACCAGACCCCGAGGACGACGACGATGACGACTGCCCCCTCTCCCCTCCGCCTGGCCCCGAACCAGCCCGACCGTCCGTACCGCGGCGGCGCGGGCATCGCCGCCTTCCGCGGTTCGCCGCAGCCGAGCGAGTTCTCGCCGGAGGACTTCGTCGGGTCGGCGACCGAGATCTTCGCGGGCGGCGGCATCGGCCTCTCCGCGCTCCCCTCGGGCGAGCTGCTCCGCACGGCCATCGAGGAGGACCCGGCTACCTGGCTGGGCGACGAGCACGTCGCCCGCTTCGGCACCAGCACCGAGCTGCTCGTCAAGCTGCTCGACACCGCCGAGCGGCTGTTCGTGCACGTGCACCCCGACGTCGGGTTCGCGCGCGAGCACCTCTCGCTAGGCCACGGGAAGACCGAGGCGTGGATCGTCGTGGCGGTCCGGCCGGAGGGCGAGGGCTACGCCTGCCTCGGCTTCACGCGCGATGTCGGCGCGGACGAGGTCGCCGCGTGGGTCAGCGGGCAGCGTGCCGAGGCGATGCTCGCCGCCATGCACCGCGTGCCGCTTCGCCCGGGCTCCACGCTGCTAGTGCCGGCGGGCATGGCGCACGCGATCGGCCCCGGCATCACGCTCGTCGAGCTGCAGGAGCCGACCGACCTGTCCGTCCTCCTCGAGTGGCAGGGCTATCGCGGTCTGGGCGAGCGTGACGCGTTCCTCGGCCTCGACCGGAACGTGGCGCTTCGCGCGGTCGACCGGTCCGCGACTCCCGTGGGCCGACTGGCCGAGCTGACGGGCGGTCGCGGGACCGGCGCGGAGGACGTCGAGCGCCTGTTCCCGGAGGAGGCCGACCCCTTCTTCCGCGCCGAGCGCATCCGGGCCGGCGAGGCGGAGGTGCACCTCGACGCCGGCTTCTCGATCCTGGTGGTTCTCGACGGGACGGGAGCGCTCGGCTGGAACGGGGACCGGATGAGCATCGAGCGCGGCGACACGCTCGTGGTTCCACACGGCGCCGGCCCGCTGACGCTCCGCGGGGCCGTCACCGCGATCCGCTGTCGCCCGCCGGCTCCCGCCGCGGAGCCGTGACGGGCCGCAGGCACGCTCGCCTCCGTACCGCCGTCCAGCGCGTATACCGATCTACACTGGCGGAGTGACGGAGCGGTACACGAACGGGCGGAGTGCCGCCGAGATCCGGGAGCACGCGCGCGAGTTCTCACCCGACCTGCTCCCCGACTCCCCCGCCCTCCCTCCAGGCGACGGTGTGTCCTGGCTCTACGCGCCGGGTGAGTTCGAGCTCGCCAAGCTGGAGCGCCTCGTCCGCGAGGGCTTCGCGGCCAACCGCTTCGTGCACTACGCCGCCAACTACGGGTCCGTGCAGGGACGGACGACCCTCCGCCGGCGCCTCACCGGCCGGCCCGGCCAGGTCCTCCTGACGGGTGACGGATCGATCGCGGCGGCATTCGACGACGCGGATCCCGCCCCGCTGCCGCCGTCCCACGACGGCGCCCGCCGCCTCGACGTGCCCGACGGCGCCCGGATGCTCGTCCTCGGCATCCGGGCGCCCGAAGGCGAGCCGGCCGCCGTCGCGGTCGCCGACGACGGCGCGCTGCTGCCCGGGGCGCCCTGGGAGGCGCTTGACGTAAGCGGCGTCTGGCGTCCGGCCCTCGAGCGCATCGGCGCGGCCGGTCGGGCACCGCACCAAGACCGGGAGCCCACCGTCGTGCTCCCGGTCCCTCGCGACGCTGACGGGATCTTCTCCCTCGAGGCCCCCGTGCTGGGCCGACCGGTGATCTCCTGCGCCGGGAGTCCGCGCATCTCGACCGGCGAGTCCCGCGACGAGGCCCTGGCCGCGTCGCCGGACGCCGAGTCGCGGCACGAGCTGCGGCGCCTGCCGGACGGCCGCTGGACCTCGGTGCACCGGCTCGCCTTCCGTCACCTCGTGGTCCTCGACGCCGAGGTTGCGGACGTCACGGTGGAGGCCTCCGTGCGGCCGGCCCCCCGGCGCGGCGCCTTCGTCTGCTCCGACGACCTGCTGAACCGCATCTGGGGAACGAGCGCGTACACGCTCCGGCTCTGCCTGCAGGAGCTCGTGCTCGACGGCATCAAGCGCGACCGGATGCCCTGGGCCGGTGACCAGGCCCTCAACACGCTCGCCAACGCATACGCTCTCGGCGACGGCGCGATCGTGCGCGACGGACTCACCGCCCTGGGCCGTCCGCGGCACGGCTACGTCAACGGGATCTCGGACTACTCGCTCTGGTGGGTCGTCAACAGCGCCTCCTATCGGCGCTGCTTCGGCGATCGCGACCATCTCGTCCGCGAGGCGGGCGTCCTCGCCGGGTTCCTGCGGCACCTGGCCGGCTACGCCGACGAGCGTGGCCTGTTCCGACCGCGCGAGGAGCCGGACGGGTTCGGCGACGCGTCGGCCGGCTCGGTGTTCCTCGACTGGGGGGTGACGATCGACCCCTCCCGCACGTCGACTGCCCTGCAGGTGCTGTGGCACTGGGCGCTCCGCAGCGCGGCCGAGCTCCTCGCCGAGACCGGATCGGCCGATGCTGCCCGGTGGGCGGCGCTGGCGGACCGGGTGCGGCAGACCCTCCTCGAGGAGGCATGGGACCCGGCGGCCGGCGCCTGGCGCGAGTACCTGGAGGGGGGCGGAACGGCGTCGCCGCACGCGAACATGCTCGCCGTCCTCAGCGGCCTCACGCCGCCCGACGCTCCCGGTGTCCGCCGCTCCCTGCTCGCCGCGGAACGGGCCGGCACGCCCTTCATGACCTCGTTCACCCTCCGCGCGCTCGCGCAGACGGGCGAGCACGGGACGGCCCTCGACCGCATCCGCGACCTGTGGGGCGCGATGCTCGACGCGGGCGCCACGACGTTCTGGGAGGAGTTCGACGAGCCGGGAGACGGCCGCTACGCGATGTACGGCCGCCCCTACGGCAAGAGCCTCTGCCATGCGTGGAGCTCAGGACCCGCCGCGCTGCTCCCCGAGCTCGTGCTCGGCATCCGGCCCCTCGCGGACGGCTGGGCCGAGTTCGAGGTGCGGCCGCACCTCGGGGCCCTCGCCTGGGCCGACGCGATCGTGCCCGCGCCGGCGGGCGACATCGTGGTCACGGCGGACGCCTCCGGCACGACCGTCGAGATCCCGGCGGGCACCACGCTCGTCGACGGGGAGCGGCGGCACGCGGGCCCGGCGCGGGTCACCCTGGCTCCCGCCTGAGCCGCCCGGGAACGGCGAAGGGGGCCCGCGGTTCTCCGCGGGCCCCCTTCCGGTCGTTCAGCCCTTGACGGAGCCGGCCGTCATGCCGGCGACGATCTGCCGGTTGAAGAAGATGTACATGATCAGCGGCGGCACCGTGATCAGCAGGATGTCCATGAACAGGAGGTTGAGCGAGCTCACCGACTGGGCCTGGAAGTTGTACGTCGTCAACTGCACCGTCGCGTTCTCGTCCCCCGGCAGGAAGTAGAGCGCATAGGTGAAGTCGTTGAAGACGAACACCGCCTGGACGACGATCACCGTGACGATCACCGACTTGAGCAGTGGGAACACGACACGGAAGAACAGGCGCACCGAGCCGGCCCCGTCGATGATCGCCGCCTCGTCGAGCTCCTTCGGGATCGTGGAGACGAACGCCCGGAAGAGCAGGACGCAGAACGGCACTCCGAACGCGACGTGCACCGCGATGAGCCCCGGCAGCGTCTTGAACAGCTCGAGCCCCTGCAGCACCCAGATCGTCGGCACCACCGCGGGCGGGATGATGAGTCCCGCGAGCACCAGACCGTTCACGAGCGGGTTCCAGCGGGACCGCCGGCGCTGGAGGACGTAGCCGACCATGGCGCTGAGGACGACCATGATCGCCACCGCCGCGACCGTGAGGATCGTGCTGTTGACGAACGCGCGCAGCAGCACGTAGTCCCGAGTCTGAACGACCGCGACGAGGTTCTCGAAGAACGCCCACTGCGTCGGCAGCGTGAACTCGAGCAGCGACGCCTCCTGCTGCGTCTTCGACGCCGTGAGGAAGATGAAGACGAACGGGACGATGAACACCACGATCGAGAGCACGATCGCGACGGTGCCTCCTCCCCAGCGCCAGAGCGTGTTCCTCATGCGTCCTTCTCCCCCCGGTTGAGCCACGCCTGCAGCGGGACGATGAGCGCGGCCACGACGACGAACAGCACGACGTTGCCGGCAGTCGAGAGGCCGTAGAAGCCGGCCTGGTACTGCTTGTAGATGACCGACGCGATGACGTCGCTCGTGAAGCCGGGGCCGCCACCCGTCATCGCCCAGATGAGGTCGAAGGACCGCAGTCCGCCGATGAGCGACAGGGTGACCACCGTCGCCGTCGCGGGACGAGCGAGCGGCAGCGTGATGTGCCAGAAGTTCTTCCAGGAGCTCGCGCCGTCCACCCTCGCCGCCTCGAAGTACTCCTGCGGGATGGCGACGATGCCGGCGATGAAGATCAGCGTCGCGAGGCCGACGCCCTTCCACACGTCGACGAGCGCGACGGAGAGCAGCGCCCACTGGGGGTCGGTGAGCCAGCCGGGCCCCTGGATGCCGATCGCGGCGAGGGTCTGGTTGATGAGTCCGTCGAACGGATTCATCAACACCTCGAAGGTGATGCCGACGCCGATCGTGCTGACGAGCACCGGGAAGAAGACGACGCTGCGGAGGAACCCCCGGGCGATGATCTGCGAGGTGAGGAAGACGCCGAGCAGCATCCCCAGGACGACCTTCAGTCCCGAGGTGAGGAAGGCGTAGATGAAGGTGTTGATGAAGCCCTGCACGAGCGCCTGCTCGCGGAAGAACTGGACGAAGTTGTCGAGTCCGATGAACTCCTGCTCGAACAGGGTCCAGCGGGTGAGCGAGAAGTAGAGGGAGGCGCCGGTCGGCACCAGGAACAGGATCACGTAGAAGACCCCGGCCGGCATGTAGAACCACAGGGGGTACGGGCTCTTGATGCCCTTCCGCTTCTTCCCCGCCGCGTCCCGCCCCTGGTCGGGACCGGCGGTGTCCGCGCCGGGGCGCGCCGTCAGTGTGGTCATCGGATCTCCGTCGATCGATTCACGGGGATGGGGCCGGCCGGAGTCCGACCGGCCCCATGGATTTCGTGCGAGGAGGCTGCGCCTCCTACCAGCCCTCGAGTCCGAGCTGCTGGGCCTGCTTCTTCACGTCCTCGTCGTACTGGGCGGCACCGTCCGCGGCGGAGGTGATGCCCGAGCCGACCGCGACCGTGATCTGCTCGAGGGCCGGTCCCTTGATCGGGGAGAGGAACTCGAGCGCGAGGTTCGTCTTCTCCTCGTCGAACCACTTCTGCTGGTCGGACACGATGGCCGGCACGTCCTCGGGCAGGTCGCAGCCCTCGATCACGAACGGGCCCTGCGGCGCGCTCGTCTCGGCCTGGATGTCGCAGCTCTCCGGGGTGGCGAGGAACTCGAGGAAGGTCTTCGCCGCCTCCAGCTTGTCGCCCTCGGTGGACTTCGGGATGTACACGCCGCCCGGCATCCACACCGTGAGCCCGTTGGTCGCCGCGTCGTCGCCCGGCAGCGGGAACACGCCGACGGTATCGGCCGCCTCCGGGTTCGAGGTCATCAGCTGCGACGCCGCGAAGGTCAGGATCGGGTACTGGGCACCCTCGCCGGTGGCGACCATGCGGACGCCGTCGGCGTAGGTGGCCGACGCGAAGTCCTCGTTGAACAGGCCGGCCTTGAAGGTCTCCTCCAGGTGCTCGAAGCCCCGGATCGCGGGCTCGTCGGAGTACTTCGCCTCGTTGTTCGTGTACTTCTCGGCCCAGTCGGGGTCCTCGGCGAGGACGTTGTTGAAGTCGCCGAGCACGAACAGCTGCGACGTCCACGTGTCGCCGTAGGTCTGCACGATCGGCGCCGCAGCGCCGGCGTCCTTGATGGCCTGGCTGTTCGCGATGAACTCGTCCCACGTCGTGGGGACGGTGAGGCCGAGCTCGGCGTAGATGTCCTTGTTGTAGATGACGGCGCCCGCCATGGCCTGTCCCATCGGGACGCCGTAGACGCCGTTGTCGGTGGAGACGGTGTTGACGAAGTTCTCGTCGAGCTTGCCCACCCACTCCTGGTCGTCGAGGTTGACGAGGGTGTTGTCGGGGGCGAGGGCCTGGAAGAGGGAGCCGGAGTTGTAGGCGAAGACGTCGCTCATCTCCCCGGTCGACAGGCGGGTCTTGATCAGGTTGTCGCCCTCGGCGCCCTGCGGACGCGTCTCGACCTCGACCTTGATGTTCTCGTTCTGCGCCATGAACGCGTCGGCGAGCGCCTCGGCCGTGGCGACCGTGGCCTCCTGGTTGTCGACCAGGTAGGAGAGGGTGACGGAGCCGTCAGCGTTGGCACCGCCTCCGCCTCCGCCGCCGCTGCAGCCCGCGAGAGTGAGGGTGAGCGCGATCCCGCTCGCGCTGAACGCGAGCAGAGTGCGCCGTGATTGCCGGGAGAACATCCTTTACCTCCATGTAAAGACAACTTCGCTGTTGGTGCTCTCTTGAGCCGATGAATCGGTTCAATTCCGAGTCAACGTACGGTCAGGCTAGGGCCGTGTCAAACGGTTCCCGCCTAACGATCCAGTAACGTGTAGAGCGATCTACTCCTGACCAGGAGATTTCCGGCGATGTTGCGCACGGGGGCGCCCCCGGGTTGGGGCATGCGGGGATCGCCGACGCCCCCTGGGGCGTCTCTTCGGCGAAGATGTGAGTCCGAGCAGCGGGACGGAGGCGGCGTGCAGGAGCAGAAGCGGCACCCCACCATCGAGGACGTCGCGCGCACCGCCGGCGTCTCGCGCGCCGCGGTGTCCAAGGTGCTGCGCAACGCCTACGGCGTGAGCCCCGCGATGAAGGAGCGGGTGGACGCCGCCATCGAGCACCTGCACTATCGGCCCCGCGTCGCCGCCCGCGCCATGCGCGGGTCGAGCTTCACGCTCGGCATCGAGATCCCCGACTTCGGCAACCACTTCTTCACCCGGCTGCTCGGCGGAGCGACGCGCGCGCTCGTGGGGACGCCCTACCAGCTGATCATCGCGCCGGCCGAGGGCGGCTCCCAGGAGGGTTACCGCGCCATCGAGGCCCTCGCCGACCGGCAGGTCGACGGCATCGTCGCGATCTCCCCGCTCGTCTCCCCCGAATGGCTGGAACGGCTCGCCGAGCGCACGCCGCTCGTGATGCTCGGCCGCCACGACCGCTCCACGGGCTACGACACCGTGGTCGGCGACGACGCCGCCGGCGCGCGGCTCGTGCTCGACCACCTGCTCGGGCTCGGCCACCGGCGCATCGCCCACCTCACGCGCAGCGAGGACGTCACCGTCCCGAGCTCGGGCACGCCGCACTCCATCCGCCTCGCGGTGTACCTCGAGCGGATGCGCGCCGCCGGGCACGAGAACCAGGTTCGGGTGGTGCGCACCGGGGAGGGCGAGGAGGCCGCCGAGGCCGCGGCGGCGGAGCTGCTGCGCAGCGAGCCGACCCCGACCGCGATCTTCGCCGCGCACGACGAGCTCGCCATCGGCGCTCTGCGCGCCGTCGACGAGGCGGGCCTCGACGTGTCCGTCGCCGGCTACGACGACATCCGGATCGCCGCGCAGCCCGGCATCTCGCTCACTACCGTCGACCAGTCGGGCGAAGAGATGGGCGAGCGCGCCGTGCGGCTGCTGCTCGACCGGATCGCCGGGCGGACCGAGCCGGTGCACGAGGTCTTCGCGCCCACGCTCGTACCGAGGCGGTCGACGCGGGCACCGGCCGAGTCCGTGACCGCCGGGAGTCCCGCGGCTGCAGCGGCGGGGTGACCTGCCGCCAGGACCCGCCGGTCACTTCCCCGCTTTTGCTCTTTGAATCGTTCCAGCTACTCTGACCCGCAGCGACGGCGCTACGAAAGGACACCGGTGTCCGACACCCTCCCTCCCCTCGACTCGATCGACTCCACCACCAGCATCACGGCTCTGCGGAGCCAGTACCCGGACGGGCTGCTCGGCGTTCCGGGCGGCGGGCTGAGGCTCTCCTGGCAGGCCCGCAGCGACGATCCCGCGGCCCGCCAGCTCGGCTTCCAGGTGCGCTGGAGCGGCGAGGAGGACGGCGGGACCGACCCCATCGCGGGCTCGGACGCGATCGGAGTGCCCGCCCCCGGCGGAGCCCTCGGCAGCGGGGAGGTGCGCCGCTACGCCGTCCGGATCGCGACCGCGAACGGCTGGACGGAGTGGGGGCCGGTGCTGGAGGTCGAGGCCGCCCTCGCCCCCGAGGACTTCACTGCCGCCGCGATCGGCGGCGAATCCCCCCTCGCGGGGCGCTCGCCTCTGCTGCGGACGACCTTCGACCTGCCAGCCGCGCCCGTTCGCGCCCGGCTGCGGGCGACCTCGCTGGGCGTGTCCGAGCTGCGGCTCAACGGGGCCAAGGTGAGCGACGAGCACCTGAGCCCGGGCTGGACCGCGTACCAGGGCCGCATCGTCGTGGCCACCTGGGACGTCACCGACCTGCTCAGCGAGGGGCGGAACGCGATCGGCGGCTCCCTCGGCGACGGCTGGTATCGCGGCCGGCTCGGCTGGATGGACCGCGACCGGCACTACGGCGACGACCTCGCGCTGATCGCCCAGCTCGACGTCGAGCTCGCCGACGGCTCCACAGTGCGCGTGACGACCGGTCCGGACTGGCGCACGGCGGGCGGGCCCGTCACCGCGTCGAGCATCTACGACGGCACGGACATCGACCTCCGGCTCGTCGAATCGGGCTGGGACACCGCCGACTTCGACGACGGCTCCTGGCAGCCGGTGCGCGAGATCGAGGTCGACCGCGGGCTCCTCGAGCCGCGCATCACAGGGGGCGTGCGCACCGTCGCCGAGTTCGAGATGTCGCAAGAGCAGCACGACGACCGCGTCCAGCTCGACGCGGGCCAGAACATCGCCGGCTGGGTCCGCCTGGTCGTCGAGGGCACCGCGGGCGACACGGTCACCGTCCGTCACGCCGAGGTGCTCGAGCCGGACGGCACGCTGCACACGCGATCGCTCCGGGGCGCCAGGGCCAGTGACGTCTACATCCTCGCCGAGGACGGCCGGACGACCCTCGAGCCGCCCTTCACCTTCCACGGCTTCCGCTACGCCGACGTCACCGGCGCCCGCGTCGTCACGGCCACCGCGGTGGCCATCAGCAGTGCGGACGTGCCGCGCGGCTCCTTCGAGTCCTCCCACGCCGCGCTCAACCGGCTGCACGAGAACGTCGCCTGGTCGCAGCGGGACAACTTCGTCTCGGTGCCCACCGACTGTCCGCAGCGAGACGAGCGGCTCGGCTGGACCGGCGACGCGCAGGCCTTCGCCCCCACCGCGAACACGCTGTTCGACGTCGAGGCGTTCTGGATGTCCTGGCTCCGCGACCTCGAGCTCGACCAGGACGAGACGGGCTCGGTCGCCGCGGTCGTGCCGAACATCGTGCACGACGGCGACTTCCAGGACCACGGCCGCGGCATCTCGATCATGGGCAAGGCGGGGTGGGCCGACGCCGCGACCATGGTCCCGTGGGCGACCTACCTGACGGTCGGCAGCACCGAGGTCCTCGAGCGGCAGCTCGGCAGCATGCGCCGCTGGGTCGACTCCCTCACGGCGCGCGCGACCGACGGCGGGCTCCTCCCGACCGTGTTCCAGTTCGGCGACTGGCTCGACCCGGACGCGCCCGGCGACGAGCCGTGGGCGGCCAAGGTCTCCTCCGACTTCGTGGCCAACGCCTTCTACGCGCACAGCGCCCGACTGCTCTCCCGCACCGAGAGCCTCGTCGGCGATCCGGACCGCGCAGAGCGGTACGGCAGCCTCGCCTCCCAGGTGGCCGCGGCGACCTGGGAGCGGTGGGGCGAGCACGCGGTCACCACCCAGTCGGGCTGCGCCATCGCCCTCGAGTTCCGCATCGCACCCGACGCCGAGCGCGAGCGCGTCGGAGCCGCCCTCGCCGATCTCGTGCGGAGCGAGGACGGCCGCATCTCGACCGGGTTCCTCGGCACCCCCCTCGTGCTCGACGCGCTCGTCGACACGGGACACGTGGACGAGGCGTACCGGATGCTGCTGCGCCGCGAGGCGCCCTCCTGGCTCTACCAGGTCGACATGGGCGCGACGACCATCTGGGAGCGCTGGGACGCGCTGCGTCCCGACGGCTCCATCCACCCCGGCGACATGGCGACGGACGAGGGCGGGCAGATGCTCTCCTTCAACCACTACGCCTACGGAGCGGTCATCGACTGGGTCTACCGCGTGGTGGCCGGCCTCGCGCCGGTGCCCGAGCACCCCGGCTACCGCGTCGTCCGCGTCGCGCCGCGTCCCTCCGCAGCGGTCGACTCCGTGCGCGCGAGCATCGAGACGCGACTCGGGCGCCTGGCGATCGACTGGCGGCTCGACGGCGACCGGTTCGAGGCCCGCCTCACCATCCCCGTCGGCTCGACGGCGCTGCTCGACCTTCCGACGACGCCCGAGTCCACCGTGACGGTGAACGGCGCCGCGCTCGACGGCCTCGAGCTCGGGCACGGCGAGCACACCATCACCGTCACGGCTCCGGCGGTCGCCGATCCGCTGACCCCCAGCACCCCATCCGACGAGGAGGCACTCAGCCGATGAACGACGTCCCCAGCGTCCGCGTGCAGCGCGTCCGCGCCGAGCGCCGCAACGACGGCGCCCCGGTCGCGACTCCCAGCCCCCGCCTCAGCTGGATCTCCGAGACGGAGGTCCCCGGCTGGATCCAGGCCTCCGCCGAGATCGAGCGAGACGGGGCGATCGCCGAGGTCGAGGGGGATGTGTCCGTCTTCGTGGCGTGGCCGTTCGCCCCGCTCGCCCCGCGCGAGGAGGCGGTCGTGCGCGTCCGCGTCACGGGCGGCGACGGCGTCACCTCCGAGTGGAGCGAGCCGCTGACCATCACGGCCGGCCACCTCGCCGAGGGCGAGTGGACCGCCGGCTTCATCGGGCTCGCCGATCCCGAGCGGCCGGCGCAGCCCGCGCTGCTCCGCCGCGAGTTCGAGGTGCGCGGCGGACTGCGCCGGGCGTTCGCCTACTCGACGGCGCAGGGTGTGCACCGGCTGCTGCTGAACGGGCGGCAGGTCGGCGACGCAGAGCTCGGTCCCGGCTGGACGAGCTACCAGTTCCGGCTCCTCTACGACGTCACCGACGTGACCGCGCTGCTCCGCGAGGGCGTGAACGCGGTGGGCGCCGAGCTGGCCGGCGGCTGGTACGCCGAGGAGTACGGCTTCCGGGACAACGTGGCCCGCTTCTACGGCGAGCACCCCTCCGTGGCGGCGCAGCTCGTGCTCGAGTACGAGGACGGCAGCGTCGACACGGTCGTCACCGACGGCGAGTGGACGGCGACCGGCGACGGCCCGCGCACGGCGAGCAGCATCTACCAGGGGGAGTCGTACGACGCCCGCCTCGAGAAGGACGGCTGGGCGGAGCCCGGCTTCGCCGAGGAGTGGAAGCCCGTCCGCATCGACGGCGTCCAGGTCGTGCCCACGCCGCGAGCGGCCGAGCCGGTGCGCCGCACTGAGGAGGTCGCCGTCGCGGAGGTGCTGCGCAGCCCCTCGGGCGCGGCCATCCTCGACTTCGGCCAGAACCTCGTCGGCCGGCTCCGGATCCGAGTGACCGGCGACGCGGGCACCACGCTCACCCTGCGGCACGCGGAGGTGCTCGAGCACGGCGAGCTCGGCATCCGGCCGCTGCGCCGCGCCGCCGCAACGGACACCTACACGCTGAGCGGCCGTGGCGAGGAGGTCTGGGAGCCCGAGTTCACCTTCCACGGCTTCCGGTACGCGCAGATCGACGGCTGGCCCGGCGGAGAGGTCGACCCCGCCGCCGTGACGGCGGTCGTGCTGCACAGCGACATGCGCCGCACCGGCTGGTTCGACAGCTCGCATCCGCTCGTCAACCGGCTGCACGAGAACGTGGTCTGGGGCATGAAGGGCAACTTCCTGTCGCTGCCGACCGACTGCCCGCAGCGCGACGAGCGGCTCGGCTGGACGGGCGACATCCAGGTCTTCACCCCCACGGCCAGCTACCTGTTCGACTGCGACGCGTTCCTGTCGTCGTGGCTCGAGGACCTCGCGCTCGAGCAGGCTGCGCAGGACGGCGTCGTGCCGTTCATCGTCCCGAGCGTGCTGCCGACCCGCGCGTCGGCTGCGGCCGCCTGGGGCGACGCGGCCGCGGTGGTGCCGACCGTGCTCGCCGACCGATTCGCCGACGTGCGCGTGCTCGAGGACCAGTACGAGAGCATGCGTGCCTGGGCGGACGCGCTGCTCCGCCTCGCCGGGGAGCGGATGCTCTGGGAGGGCCACTTCCAGTTCGGCGACTGGCTCGACCCGGACGCCCCGCCCACCCGCCCGGGCGACGCGAAGACCGACGACGACATCGTCGCGAGCGCCTACCTCCACTGGTCGACGCACCTCGTCGCCCTCGCTGCCGAGCGTCTCGGCCGTGCCGAGGATGCGGCGCGGTACGGCGAGCTCGCGGAGCGGGTGCGGGAGGCGTGGGTGCGCGAGTACGTCACGCCCACCGGCCGGATCGTGAGCGATGCGCCGACCGCGTACGCCCTCGCCCTGCAGTTCGACCTGGTGCGCGACGCGGAGCGGCGGACCACGATCGGCGACCGGCTCGCGTTCCTCGTGCGGGCCGCGGGCTACCACATGAGCACCGGCTTCGTCGGCACTCCGCTCATCCAGGACGCCCTGGTCGGCGCCGGCCACGCAGACGTCGCCGGCCGGCTGCTCACCCAGACCGAGAACCCGTCCTGGCTGTACGCGGTCACGATGGGTGCGACGACCATCTGGGAGCGCTGGGACAGCATGCTCGAGGACGGCTCCATCAACCCGGGTGAGATGACGTCGTTCAACCACTACGCCTTCGGCGCCGTGGCGGACTGGCTGCATCGCTCCGTCGGCGGCCTGGCCCCTGCCGCGCCGGGCTATCAGCGGATCGAGGTCCGGCCCGTCCTGCTCGACGAGATCGACTGGGCGAGCACGTCGCACGAGACCCCCTACGGCCTTGCGAGCGTGGAGTGGCGGCGGGAGGGGACGACCTTCACGCTCGACGTCGTCGTTCCTCCGAACACCACGGCCACCGTGCACCTGCCGGGGGTGGACGAGGCGCGCGAGGTCGGCTCCGGCCGGCACACCTTCACCGCGGAGGTGCCCCTGCCCGAGAAGCCGACCCGGAAGGTGTCCCTCGACACCCCGCTGAAGCACGTCATCGACGACCGCGAGGCGTACTCGGCGATCGTCGGCGCCATCGCGGACGAGGACCCGGAGCAGGCGCGCGAGTATCGCCGGCACACCCAGTGGGCGAGCCACATGCCCCTCGGCCGATCCCTCTTCAACCTGCCGACGCACGTCGCCGACGCCGTGGAGCGGGCGCTCGCCGACGTGCGGAACGGATCGCAGAACTGACCGCCCGCCCGCGTTCGGCAGGACTTCCTGCAGTCAGCAGGAGATCCGGGGCCTTCTGGTCCTGCTGACGGCAGGAAGTCCTGTTCAGCGCGGATGCGGCCGGGTCAGTGCCGCTGCAGGTCCTGCCGCATGATCGCGTAGTAGGAGGGGAGGTCCGGCTCGCTCACGGCGGTCAGGGCGGCGAGAAGCTCGGGCGCCACCTCGGCGTCGCTCGCGCCAACGGTCTGCGCGAGCTGGTCCACCGTGCGCGCGCCCACGATCGCGCTCGTCAGGCCCGGACGATCGAGCAGCCAGGCCAGGGCGACCACGGCCTGCGACTGCCCCGACTCCGCCGCGGCGTGCTGGAGCACCTCGAGGATCGACCAGGTCCGGTCGGTGCCGCGCTTGCTCCAGGCCTCGGCCCCGCGCTCCGGATCGTCGCCGAGGCGGCTGCCCTCCGGCGGCGCGACGTCCCGCGCGTACTTGCCCGTCAGCCATCCGGCGGCGAGCGGCCCCCACGCGACAGAGCCCATGCCGAGCAGGCGGGCGGTCGGCAGGACCTCGAGCTCGATGTCCCGCACGATCAGGCTGTACTGCGGCTGCAGCGAGACGACCGGCGGGATGCCGAGCTCGCGCGTCGCCTGGTCCAGCTCGACGAGCGCGGCGGCCGTGAAGTTGGAGACGCCGCCGTACCGCACCTTGCCTGACCGCTGGGCCCCCTCGAGGAACTCGGCGAACTCCGACAGCGGGTGCTCCCCGTCGGCGGCGTGCGCCTGATACAGGTCGACGTGGTCCACGCCGAGGCGCCGGAGGCTCGCGTCGAGCGCCCCGTCGAGGTACCGCTTCGACAGCGACGCCGGCTTCCCGCCGACCGGGAACCGGCCCTTCGTGGCGAGGATCACCTCGTCGCGCGAGCGGCCCGCGAGCCACTCGCCGATGATCTCCTCGCTGGCGCCGTCCGAGTAGACGTCGGCGGTGTCGACGAAGTTGCCGCCCGCCTCGGCATACGCGTCGAGGATCGCGAAGGACTCCTCCCTGCTCGCCTCCCACCCGAAGGTCATGGTGCCGAGCGCGATGCGCGACACCTCGAGGTCGGACGTGCCCAGCCGCGTCGTCTGCATGGCAACACTCAAGTCGCCCGCGGGCACCGGAGCAACCGCGGATCCCGCGGACAGCTGCAACCCCGTGGACCGTCGTGAGCCATCCGCACGACCCGCGGCGGCGTCAGCCCTTGACGGCGCCCTCCGTGAGGCCGCCCATGACGCGCTGGTTGAGCAGCAGGTAGATGGCGAGCGTCGGCACGATCGAGATGCAGATGGAGGCGAACGTCGGACCCCACTCCGTCTGTCCGAACGTGTTCACGAAGTTCAGCAGCCCGGCCTGGATGGTGCGTGAGCTGTTGTCCGTCGTGAAGGTCAGCGCGAACAGCAGGTCGTTCCAGAAGAAGAAGAACTGCACGACCGCGATGGTCATGATCGCGTTGCGGAGCATCGGAAGGGAGATGCTGAAGAACACGCGGTAGATGCTCGCGCCGTCGATCACGGCCGCCTCGATGACCTCGCGCGGGAGCGATCGGTAGTAGCCGGCCATCATGAACACGGTGAGCGGGAGGCCCGTCGCGGCGTAGGTGAGGATGAGCGCGAGCGGGCTGTTGAGCAGTCCGGCACCGACGTACATGGCGAACAGGGGCAGCAGGATCATCTGCAGCGGCACCATGAGGCCGCCGAGGAACAGCAGCAGCACTCCCCCGCGTCCGCGCCATTTGAGCACCTCGAGGGCGAAGCCCGCCATCAGGCCGGTGATCAGCAGGATGGCGATCGCGGGGAACGTGGCGAGGGCGCTGTTGACGATGTAGGTCGCCATGTTGCCCCGCGTCCACGCATCCACGTAGTTCTGCCAGTGGATCCCGTCGGGAAGAGTCCACATCGGCTTGCCACTGAACTCCGCGGGCGCTTTCAGCGAGGACAGGAAGAGCCAGACCAGCGGCACCACCTCGACCAGGATCAGCACAGCGATGCCGAGCATGCCGAGGACCCGCCCCACAGTGACCCGGGCGACGGCGACGCTGCGCCGCGCGGGAACGCTGCCGGCTGTCATCGCGGTCATACCGTCATGTCCTTTCGAGCCCCACGGAAGATGGCGATCGTCACGACGAGGCTGAGGAGGGTGAGCGTCATCGCGATCGTGCTCCCCTCCCCGTACTGCCCGAAGGCGAACGAGGTGCGGAACATCAGCAGCGTCAGCGGCGTGGTGGCGCCGTTGGGTCCGCCGCCGGTCAGCGCGAAGACCGAGTCGAAGACCTTGATGGCCCCGTTGATGCTGAAGATGACGGTGGAGACCAGCACCGGCAGGATCGACGGCAGCACGATGAAGCGCACCAGCTTCCAGCGGTGCGCGCCGTCGAGCCGGGCCGCCTCAAGCACGTCGTCCGGGATCGCGACGAGTCCCGCGTAGAGGAGGACGGCGTAGAAGCCCATCGACCGCCAGACGTCCATGATGATCAGGACGATGAAGGCGATGTCCGGCTGCCCGAGCCAGTTCATGGTCCCGAGGCCGAGGGCCGCCGTGAGCGAGTTCACCGGGCCCTCCTGGGGCACGAGCGCGAAGAGCTGGACGAACAGCTGGGCGACCGCCGCCGTCGGCAGCACGATCGGGAAGAACACGAGCGTGCGCACGAGTGCCGACGAGCGCTTGAGCACGAAGACGTAGAGCAGCGAGAGGCCGAGCCCCGCGGCCACCTGCAGGACGGTCGCGATGATCGCGTAGCGGACGCTGAATCCGGTCGCCTGCCAGAAGCCGGGATCGGCGAGGACGGTGGCGTAGTTGTTGAGGCCGACCCACTCGAATCCGGTGATCGGGTTGCCGTCGAGGAAGGTGTAGCTCGTCGACCACACGATCGGCACGAGCATGACGACCGTGTAGAGCAGCAGCGCCGGGGCGATGAACAGCAGGATGGCGCGGCGGTCGCCGAGCACTCTCTCCATGGGGAACTCCTCGTGATGCGCGCGGGCCCGGGACGCATCGCCCCGGGCCCGCTGTGCAGCGAACGTCCGACGCTACTGGGCGGCCTGCACCTGCTCCATGAACTGCTGGCCGGTGAGTCCGCCCGACACGAGCGACGCCGCGCCGCTCTGCGAGGCGGCCGTGCCCTCGGGCGACTGCAGCGACTCGAACCACGGGATGAACTCCTCGAGGCCGGCGATCCGCTCGGCGGTCTCGGCGACGAGCGGCGAGTCGGAGGTGGCGTCGGTGGTGAAGCCCGTGATGAGGTCGAGGTCCTCCATCGCGACGGTGCCGTAGTTCTCGACGAGGTACTTGAGGAAGTCCTTCACCTCCGGGGTGAGGGTCTTCGCGTTGACCGCCATCGGGAGGCCGACGTTCGCCGGGGTCTGCTCGATGCCGCCTTCGCCGCCCGCGACCTCCGGGATCGGGAACCAGCCGATGTTCTCGGCCCCGATCTGGTTCAGCTCGGCGTTGTTGAAGTCGGAGACGGCCCACGAGCCGGTGTAGTAGATCGCGGCAGTGCCCTGCAGGAAGAGGTCCTGCGCCGGCCCGTAGTCGAGGGCCTCCGGCGCCTCGCCGAACCAGCCCTTCGACGCGAAGTCGGCGATCTTCTCGGCGCCCTCCACGTACTCGGCGTCGGTGAACTTCGCGTCCCCGTCGGCGACCGCCTTCAGCGCGTCCGGTCCGACGGAGCGCTGGATGTAGCCCGAGACGAGCCGCGTGACCGGCCATCCCGCCTTGCCGGAGGTCGCGAACGGCTGGACGCCGGCCTCCTGCAGCTTCGCGGCGGCGGCCTCGAGGTCGTCCCAGGTCTGGGGCGCCTCGATGCCCTGCTCCTCGAAGATCGCCTTGTTGTACCAGAACCCCTCGACCGCGACCTCGAGCGGGAGCCCGAGGAGGTGACCGCCGTAGAGGCCCTTGATCACCTCGATCGAGAAGGGGCTCAGGTTGTCGAGCACCCCGAGCTCCTCCAGCACGGGCTCCAGGTCGGCGATCTTCCCCGCCTCGTACAGGTCCTCGATCTGCGACGGCGTGCCGATCTGGAAGAAGGTGGGCAGCTGGTCCTGGGAGGCGAGCAGCTGGATCCGCTGATCCATGGAGGCGTCGAGCTGCTCCATCTCGAGCGTCACCCCGTTGCCGTAGTCGTCGACGAGCTTCTGCATCGTGTAGTTGCTGCCGGTGCCCTCGCCCGACCCCGTGAGGAACGAGATCTCGAGAGAGCCGCTGTCCGACGACGACGCCGAGCTGCCGCCACCGGCGCAGCCGGCGAGAGTGAGTGCGAGCGCGGCGCCGGCAGCAGTGACGGCGAAGGTGTGCCGCATGAGGACCTCCTGGTGTCCGTCGGGAACTCCATCGTCCCGATCGGGGAAACTGTAGAGCGATCTACTTGCACGTGTCAACGACGGAGGGCGGCGAGTTGCGGAGGTGCACTACGGTGATCGCCATGCCCCCGACGAGGAAGACCGGAATCGCATGAGCGGCCGGGTCACGAGCACCGATGTGGCGCGCGAAGCGGGCCTCTCGCGCGCCACCGTCAGCTACGTGCTCAACGACGATCCACGGCAGACGATCCCCGAAGCGACCCGTCAGCGAGTGCTCGCCGCGGCGGAGCGCCTCGGCTACCGACCCTACGGCCCGGCCCGCCTGCTCCGCGGAGCCCGCAGCACCCTCGTGCTCATGCTCACGCCGGGCCTTCAGCGCGCGACGGACTTCGTCGCCGCGGGCATCGTCACCCAGCTGGGCATGGCGCTGCGCGAGCACGGGCTCCACCTCGTATGGCAGCTCGGCACCGAGGACGACCGGAGCGCCGCGATGGATCTCGCGCCGGCCGTCGTCCTGTCGTCCGCCGGCGAGGGGGAGCCGGCCTTCGCCGAGCTCACGCAGCAGTTCTCCGTGCCGGTGCTCCCCGCCTTCCCCGGGCTCCCGGGGTTCCTCGGCGGCGCGGCCGTCACCCAGGTCGACCACCTCCTCGAGCGCGGCCGCCGCGTTCTCGCCTACGCCGCGCCCCCGCGAGCCGACCTCGAGCCCACCTCGGAGATCCGCTGGCAGGCGATCGTCACCGAGGCCCGGCGGCTCGGCCTCGCCCATCCCGTCCGCCTCACCCTCTCGGCGAACCGGGGAGAGGCGACGGCGCAGCTCCGTGCCCTCCTCGCCGAGCACCCCGAGGTCGACGGCCTGTGCGCCTACAACGACGAGGTCGCGTTCACAGTGCTCGCGGCCGCCCACGACGCCGGGATCGACGTCCCCGGCAGGATCGCCGTCATCGGCGTCGACAACCACCCGTTCGGCTACCTGGCGGTGCCCGCCCTCTCGACGATCGAGTCGGACGTCACCGAGTTCGTCACCGCCTTCGCCAAGAGCGTGGCGCAGGTCGCGCGCGGCGAGGAGGGCAGGGACGTGCTCCTGCCCTCCTCAGCCCGCGCCGTCGCGCGCGCCTCGAGCTGACGCTCCCCGGCAGGAGCCGGGGAGCGTCAGTCGGTCAGTCGAAGTCCTCGACCCTCCACTCGTCGCGCCAGTCGATGACGGCCATGTCGCCGTCGAAGCGGATCGGCAGCCAGACGTAGTCGGCGATCGAGGTGTTCACCTCGGCGAACTCCTCCATCGGCACGCGCAGGTCGTGGCCCGGAGCGAAGTAGGCCTCGAACGCCTCCCGCGCCTGACGTCCGTCCGCGGTGTAGCGCGGCAGCCAGCGGTCACCGAGCGCGATGTAAAGGTCGCTCTTCCCCGGGTGCTTGAAGACCGAGGAGATCTGCGTCCGGAACGACGTCCTGGCGGTGTCGGTGGGGTGCGGGTCGCCGAGCACGCTGTACGGGCCGTGGTACATGCGCGAGACGGCGACCTCCGACTGGTTCGGGTAGTACCCCGTGGTCCCCGACGTCACCAGGTAGTGCAGGTCCCCGCGGCGGAAGTAGGCGGGCGCCTCACGCACGTACGGCGGCTGGGGCTGCGGGAAGTGCGTCGAGTAGTAGCCCGTCACGTCCGTGTAGTCGTCGGTGAGGTCGGCCACGATGAGCTCGGAGTGCACGCGTTCGAAGACGTAGTAGCCCTTGCCGTCGCTCGGGTCGACGACGAGGTCGAAGTCGCCGGCGTTCATGCCGAGCGGGCGGATCCACTCGCGCACGATGCGGTACGGCCCGAGGATCGAGTCGGCGACGAGCACGGTGGAGCGCTGGCTGATCTCGCCCGGCGTCATCACCTTGATCCAGCACACGAACTGCCGGGTCCGCTCGTTGTAGATGATGTGCGGGCGGTCCAGGTACTGCTTCGGGTGCAGGGGCGAGCTCTCGTCGTCCTCGTCCGGCGGGATGATGAGCCCGCGGTCCTCCCAGTTGTAGAGGTCGGTGGACGAGTAGCAGCGCACGCCCCAGTGCCAGACGCCGCTGCCCGGGGTCGTGAACTCCTTGTTCTCGCCGTACCAGTAGAAGACCCCGTCGACGGCGATCACCGAGCCGCCGTGGGCCTGGATCCGGTTACCGGCGGTGTCGAGCCACACCTTCCCGGGACGGATGGAGGTGCGGGTACCGGGAGGGGCGACGTCGCCCTGCTGAAGTGTCATGGCGGCAGTGTGCCAGAAACCACTTGCACGTGTCACTATGTCGCCGCATGCCATCATGAGCATCCCGGGAAGGAGGGCGAGTGCCGACTGCGAGCGTGCGCGACGTCGCCCTGAGGGCCGGCGTCTCCGTCGGAACCGTCTCCAACGTCCTCAACCGCCCCGACCGGGTCTCGCCCGACGCCGTCGACCGCGTGCAGCGGGCCATCGACGAGCTCGGCTACGTGCGCAACGACGCGGCACGACAGCTGCGGGCGGGCCGGAGCAGCACCATCGGGCTCGTGGTGCTCGACGTCAGCAACCCCTTCTTCGCCGAGGTCGCCCGCGGCGCCCAGGAGGAGGCCGCGGGCCACGGCTTCACCGTCGTCCTCGGCAACAGCGACGAGAACGACGCGCGGGAGGACGACTACCTCGACCTGTTCGAGAAGCAGCGGATCCACGGCGTGCTGATCTCGCCGAACGGCGACGTCGAGGAGCGCCTGCGCCGCCTCCGCAGCCGCGGCACGCCCGCCGTGCTCGTGGACCGGAGGAGCGAGGACGCGTCGGTCAGCTCCGTCGCGGTGGACGACATCGCGGGCGGCCGTCTCGCCGTCGAGCACCTCGTTCAGGCGGGACGGCGTCGCATCGCCTACGTCGGCGGCCCGCTCACCATCCGGCAGGTCACGGACCGCCTCGAGGGGGCGCGCCTCGCGGCCGCGGCCGGCGGCGCCGCGCTCGAGGTCGTGGAGGTCTCGTCACTGAGCGTCCTCGAGGGGCGCCGCGCCGGGGAGCACCTGGCGGCGCGCCCGGCCGGCGAGCGACCCGACGCGATCTTCGCCGCCAACGACCTGGTGGCGGTCGGCCTGCTGCAGGCCCTCGTCATGCAGCGGTCGCTGCGCGTGCCCGAGGATGTCGCGCTCGTCGGCTACGACGACATCGACTTCGCGAGCACCGCCGTGGTGCCGCTGACCTCCATCCGCCAGCCGAGCCGGCTGATCGGCGAGACCGCCGTGCAGATCCTGCTCGAGGAGGCGGAGGACCCCGGGCGTCCGCCCCAGGAGGTCGTCTTCCAGCCCGAGCTCATCGCCCGGGCCTCCTCCGCGGCCCGCTGATTCCGGAGTTGACAGCACCGGATCCCCGCCCGCACAATGAATCGATTCATTCGGCAACGAAGCCCCGTAAAGGACGGCCATGACCGACTTCTCCGCCATCACCGCCCAGCTCGCCGATCAGGCGATCGAGCTCCCGTCCTGGGCGTTCGGCAACTCCGGCACCCGCTTCCGCGTCTTCGGCCAGGCCGGCGTCCCCCGCGACCCGTTCGAGAAGATCGCGGACGCGGCGAAGGTCAACGAGCTCACGGCGCTCGCTCCGACGGTCGCGCTGCACATCCCGTGGGACAAGGTCGACGACTACGCGGGCCTCCGGTCGCACGCCGAGGACCTCGGGGTCGGGCTCGGCACCATCAACTCGAACACCTTCCAGGACGAGGCGTACATGCTGGGCAGCCTCGCGCACTCCGACGACGCCGTGCGCCAGAAGGCGATCGACCACCACTTCGAGTGCATCGACATCATGAACCAGACCGGGTCGCAGGACCTCAAGATCTGGCTCGCGGACGGCACCAACTACCCCGGGCAGGACGACATGCGGGGCCGCCAGGACCGCCTCGCCGACTCCCTGCGGCAGATCTACGAGCGCATCGAGGACGGTCACCGCCTCGTTCTCGAGTACAAGTTCTTCGAGCCGTCGTTCTACCACACCGACGTTCCGGACTGGGGCACCTCCTACGCCCAGGTGACGGCCCTCGGCGAGAAGGCGTTCGTCTGCCTCGACACAGGCCACCACGCACCCGGCACGAACATCGAGTTCATCGTCATGCAGCTCCTGCGCCTCGGGAAGCTCGGCTCGTTCGACTTCAACTCGCGCTTCTACGCGGACGACGACCTGATCGTCGGCGCGGCCGACCCGTTCCAGCTGTTCCGCATCCTCGTCGAGGTCATCCGGGGCGGCGGCTACGGCAAGGACAGCGGCGTCGCGTTCATGCTCGATCAGTGCCACAACATCGAGAAGAAGATCCCCGGCCAGATCCGCAGCGTGCTCAACGTGCAGGAGATGACCGCCCGCGCACTGCTCCTCGACCGCGAGGCCCTCGAAGCCGAGCAGCGCGCCGGGAACGTGCTCGGCGCGCACCAGGTGCTCATGGACGCGTTCTACACCGATGTCCGGCCGGCGCTGGCCGAGTGGCGCGAGTCGCGCGGTCTGCCCGCCGATCCGATGAAGGCGTACGCCGAGAGCGGCTACCAGGAGAAGATCGAGGCCGACCGCGTCGGCGGCGACCAGGCGGGATGGGGAGCTTGACGACCGACGAGGTCGGAGCGCTCGAGGTCGTCGACCGCGAGCTCGACGGACCGCACGGGCCTCTGCGCGTTCGCACCTACGTGCAGGCCGACAACCCGCCGCTCGCGGGCTTCGTCTGGGTGCACGGCGGTGCGTTCGCGTTCGGCGACCTCGACATGCCGGAGGCCGACTGGGTCGCGCGCCGGATCGCGGCGAGCGGCATCCCCGTCGTCTCCGTCGACTACCAGCTGGCGGGCACCAGCGGCTTCCCCGCCGACGCCGGCGTCGAGCCGAAGGACGGCGTCCTCTTCCCGGTCGCATCGGAGGAGGTCTCCTTCGCGTTCGAGTGGGCGGCGCGCTCCGGTGAGTTCGGCGTGCCGGAGGGATCGTGGTCGCTCGGCGGCGCGAGCGCGGGAGCGAATCTCTCCGCCGGCGCGGCACTCCGCCTCCGCGACGAGGGCCGCGCGCAGCCGCGCTCCCTCGTGCTCGCGTACCCGCTCGTGCACGCGGAGCTGCCGCCGCACCGACCGGAGCTCGCCGAGAAGATCGCCGCCCTCCCCTCCCCCGACTTCCCGCCGGAGGCCGTGCTCGCGATCAACGTCAACTACGTCGGCGACCCGGCCGTGCTCGCCTCGCCCTACGCCTTCGCCGGGACGCAGGACCTGCACAGGCTCCCGCCGGTCTTCATCCTCAACTCCGACGCCGACAGCCTCCGGTCCTCCGGTGAGCTGTTCGCATCGGAGCTCGCCGCTGCGGGCGTCGACCTGCTCCTCATCCGCGAGGACGACACACGCCACGGCCACCTCAACGAGCCGGGCACCCTCGGCGCCGTGCGCAGCATCGAGCGCCTCGTCGCCTGGCTCATCCCGAACCCGCTCGTGGGCGTCGCCCATGAGACCTCCCGATCCTCAGGAGCAGCTGCATCATGACCAATCCGACCGTCGCGGCCCTGCTGGCCCGTTCCAACCGGCTCGGCGCCAACCCGAAGAACACGAACTACGCGGGCGGCAACACGTCCGCGAAGGGCAGGGAGACAGACCCGGTCACCGGCGAGGACGTCGAGCTGATGTGGGTCAAGGGCTCCGGGGGCGACCTCGGCACCCTGAAGGAGTCGGGCCTCGCGGTCCTCCGCATCGACCGCCTCCGCGCGCTGAAGGGCGTCTACCCCGGCATCGAGCGCGAGGACGAGATGGTCGCCGCGTTCGACTACACGCTGCACGGCAAGGGCGGAGCCGCGCCGTCGATCGACACCGCCATGCACGGTCTCGTGGACGCCGCGCACGTCGACCATCTGCACCCCGACTCCGGCATCGCCATCGCGACCGCCGCGGACGGCGAGGCGCTGACAAAGGAGATCTTCGGCGGCAAGGTGGTGTGGGTGCCGTGGCGCCGTCCCGGCTTCCAGCTGGGCCTCGACATCGCCGCCATCAAGGAGGAGAACCCCGAGGCGATCGGCACCATCCTCGGCGGCCACGGCATCACCGCCTGGGGCGACACGAGCGACGAGGCGGAGGCCAACTCGCTCTGGATCATCGCAACAGCCGAGAAGTACATCGCCGAGAACGGCCGCAAGGACCCGTTCGGCGACGTCCTCCCCGGCTTCGAGGCGCTGCCCGAGGAGGAGCGGCGCGCGAAGGCGGCCGCCCTCGCGCCGACGCTCCGCGGCCTCGCCTCGATGGACCGCCCGATGGTCGGCCACTTCACCGACTCGGACGTCGTCCTCGACTTCCTCGCCTCCGCGGAGCACCCCCGCCTGGCGGCGCTCGGCACCAGCTGCCCCGACCACTTCCTCCGCACCAAGGTCAAGCCGATGCTGCTCGACCTGCCGGCGAGCGCGTCGGTCGAGGACTCGATCGCGCGGCTCAAGGAGCTGCACGAGGAGTACCGGGCCGACTACCAGGCGTACTACGAGAAGCACGCGACCGCCGACTCTCCTGCCATGCGCGGGGCGGACCCCCTCATCGTGCTCGTGCCCGGCGTCGGCATGTTCAGCTACGGCGCGAACAAGCAGACCGCCCGCGTCGCCGGCGAGTTCTACATCAACGCCATCAACGTGATGCGCGGCGCCGAGGCGCTCTCGACGTACTCCCCCATCTCCGACGAGGAGAAGTTCCGGATCGAGTACTGGGCGCTCGAGGAGGCGAAGCTCCAGCGGATGCCGAAGCCGAAGTCGCACGCGACCCGCGTCGCGCTCGTCACCGGCGCGGCGTCCGGCATCGGCAAGGCGATCGCCACGCGCCTCGCCGCTGAGGGCGCGTGCGTCGTCATCGCGGACCTCGACCTGGAGAAGGCGCAGGCCGCCGCCGCGGAGCTCGGCAGCAGCGACGTGGCGATCGGCGTGCGGGCGAACGTCACCGACGAGGCGCAGGTGCAGGCCGCGATCGACGCGACCGTGCTCGCTTTCGGCGGCCTCGACCTGGTCGTCAACAACGCGGGCCTGTCGCTCTCGAAGCCGCTGCTCGAGACGACGGCCGCCGACTGGGACCTGCAGCACGACGTCATGGCGAAGGGCTCGTTCCTCGTCTCGAAGGCCGCCGCCCGGGTCCTCATCGACCAGCAGCTCGGCGGCGACGTCATCTACATCTCCTCGAAGAACTCCGTCTTCGCGGGGCCGAACAACATCGCGTACTCGGCCACCAAGGCCGACCAGGCCCACCAGGTGCGCCTGCTCGCGGTCGAGCTCGGCGAGCACGGCGTCAAGGTCAACGGCATCAACCCCGACGGCGTCGTCCGCGGCTCCGGCATCTTCGCGAGCGGCTGGGGCGCCAACCGGGCGAAGACCTACGGCATCCCGGAGGAGGAGCTCGGCAAGTTCTACGCGCAGCGCACGATCCTGAAGCGCGAGGTGCTGCCGGAGACGGTCGCGAACGCGGTCGCCGTGCTCACCGGTCCCGACCTGACCCACACCACCGGCCTGCACGTCCCCGTGGACGCCGGCGTGGCCGCGGCGTTCCTCCGCTGATGACGCGGGCGGTCGCCGCGATCGACCTCGGCGCCACGAGCGGGCGGGTCATCCTCGGCACGGTCGGGCACAACGAGCTGCACCTGCGGCACGTCGCCCGCTTCCCGAACACCCCGGTCCGCACGCCGGACGGGCTGCACTGGGACGTCCTCTCCCTCTACTCGGCCGCCATGGCGGGGCTCGGGACGGCGTCGCGGGAGGAGCCGGGACTGCTCGGCGCCGCCGTCGACTCGTGGGCGGTCGACTACGCGCTGCTGCGCGGCGGCCGGATGCTCGGCAATCCGTACCACTACCGGGACGATCGGACGGCGGCGGGCGTCGACGCGGTGCATGCACGGGTGGACGCGGCCGAGCTGTTCCGCCGGAACGGGCTGCAGCACCTGCCGTTCAACACGGTGTTCCAGCTGGCCGCCGAGGCTCGGGACGGCATGCTCGACCTGGCCGACCGGCTGCTGCTGATCCCGGACCTCATCGGCTACTGGGCCACCGGACGCGCGGTGGCCGAGCTCACCAACGCGACCACCACGGGTCTCGTGCCGGTGGGCAGCACCGACTGGGACCGCGAGCTGCTCGGGACTCTCGGGCTGCCGGATGCGCTGCTGCCGGAGATCGTGCCGCCGGGCACGGACCTCGCCGCGGTGTCCGCGGAGGCACGGGCCGAGTTCGGCATCGCGCGGGAGCTCCGCTTCACCACGGTCGGCTCGCACGACACCGCCTCCGCGGTGGTGGGCGTGCCCTCCGCCGGCGAGGACACCGTCTACATCTCCTGCGGCACCTGGTCGCTGGTGGGGACCGAGCTGCCAAGACCGCTCGCCACCCCCGAGGCGCGCGCCGCGGCGTTCACGAACGAGGGCGGCGTCGACGGCCGCACCCGCTTCCTGAAGAACGTGATGGGGCTGTGGCTCCTGAGCGAGTCGCTGCGGACCTGGGCGAAGGGAGGCGAGCAGGAGGACCTCGAGCACCTGCTCGCGGCCGCCGCGGACGCGCCCGTCGACGTGCCGACCTTCGACGCCAACTCCCCGTCGCTGCTCGCGCCGGGCGACATGCCGGCGCGCATCGAGGCGCTCTTCGCCGAACAGGGCGTCGCCGCCCCCGCCACCCGCGGGGAGTTCGTGCGCAGCATCCTGCAGAGCCTCGCGAACGCCTACGCGGACACCATCCGCGACATCGAGCGACTCACCGGTCGCACGATCGGCACCGTTCACCTCGTCGGCGGCGGCGCCCAGAACGCGCTCCTCTGCCAGCTGACCGCGGACGCCGTGGGCGTGCCGGTCGTGGCGGGCCCGGTCGAGGCGACCGCGATCGGCAACCTGCTCATCCAGGCGCGCACACACGGCCTCGTGTCGGGCGACCTGGAGGCGCTGCGCTCGATCGTCGCGTTCTCCTTCCCGCCGCGGGCCTACGCCGCGCGCACCCGCGCCCAGCGCCGCGCGGGCTGAGGTTCTGCACCGGAACCACCCCGGTGATTGAGGAGCCGGCCGCAGGCCGGCGTCTCGAAATCTCGTGACGTGCCCTGCGACGAACCACGGAACGACTGAGTTCTCAGGGAGAGCTCGGCTGATTTCGAGGCGCGCCCTGCGGGCGCTCCTCAATCACCGGGGGGAGGCCGGTAGCGGCGCTCCGCGCGCCTGGGAACGGTCACGACACGCGTTCAATTCGGCAAACCGGTTGACCGGTGCCGGCCTTCTGCCACTAGTCTGGGCACCGCGCGGGGACCACCGCCGCTGTACTGCAAAGGAGCAGCAATGCCCCGTCGAAGCCCGGTTCGGCCCTGGATGGTCGCCGTCGTCGCGCTGGTGATCCTGGCCGTCGCCGCCGCCCTCTCCACCAAGGTCGTCTCCACCGAGCAGGCCCAGGCCGGCGCCGCCGACACCTTCGACCCGGCCACCTACGCGCAGGACCACTTCGAGGCGGACATCGTGCCGTACATCGAGGAGAACGCGGTCGACCTGACCACGCTGCTGACGGACCTCGCGGGCGGCGCCGACGAGGCCGAGTTCGGCAACACGTCGGGCGCGAGCAGCGCCTACGCCTTCCCGGTCACCTTCACCGCGGTCGCCGGCGCACCGACCCCGCCGACCCTCCCGCTGACGGTGCAGGGCGTGCCGGAGGGCACGACGGTCCTGCTGCAGGTGGGGCCCGCGCTCAACGGCACCGCACTGCGCGACGTGAGCGGCACGGTCTCGTTCAACGAGTTCAAGAACCAGCTGGAGTACCAGCAGGTCGCGACCGAGCTCAACGAGCTCGTGAAGTCCGAGGTCCTCGCGAACCTCGACGTGGCCGCCCTCGAGGGCAAGACGATCCAGGTCACCGGCGCGTTCCTCCGCGTGAACCCGGCGCTCGTGTCCGTGGTCCCGACCGCCGTCGAGGTGGTCGAGTGACGACCGCGGCCGCCACCGACGTCGTGATGCGCGCGGTCGGCATCACGAAGGTCTACGGCGGCACGCACGCCCTCAAGGGCGTGGACTTCGAGGTCCGTCGCGGCATGGTCACCGTGCTCTTCGGCGAGAACGGCGCCGGCAAGTCGACGCTCATGAAGATCCTCTCCGGCGTCGAGACGCCGACGAGCGGGCGGCTCGAGCTCGACGGCGAGCCGGTCACCCTCCGGAACACGGTCGACGCGAGCAACCGCGGCATCGCGATCATCCACCAGGAGCTCAGCCTCGCCCCCAACCTCAGCGTCCGCGACAACATCTTCATGGGCCGCGAGACCACCAAGGGCGGTCTCCTCGTCGACTACAAGAGCGAGAACGCCGAGACCTCCCGCCTCCTCGAGCACCTCGAGGAGGAGCTCAGCCCGAAGACCCTCGTCGCCGACCTCCGGCTCGGCCAGCAGCAGGTCGTCGAGATCGCGCGCGCCCTCGCCGGCAACGCCCGGGTCCTGATCATGGACGAGCCGACCTCGGCCCTCTCCGGCAGCGAGGTCGAGGTGCTGTTCCGGGTCATCCGCGAGCTCACCGCCGCGGGCGTCGCCATCGTCTACATCTCCCACCACCTCGAGGAGGCGCTCGAGATCGCCGACCGCGCGGTCGTGTTCCGCGACGGCGCCCTCGTCGCCGAGGCGGATGCCGCGGACATCGACATCGAGTGGATCATCTCCAACATGGTCGGCCGCAGCGCGGAAGGCCTCGCCCCCGACCTGCTCGACGAGTTCGGCGAGCCCGCCCTCGAGCTGCGCGACATCACGATCGCCGACCCGTCCAACCCCTCCCGGCTGAGCGTCGACCGCCTCAGCCTCACCGTGCGCGCCGGCGAGATCGTCTGCCTCTACGGGCTGATGGGCGCGGGCCGCACCGAGCTGCTCGAGGCTCTTGCGGGACGGCTGCCGATCCAGAGCGGCACCGTCACCGTCAAGGGCACTCCGATCGCCAAGCAGAGCATCGCGGAGCGCATCCAGCTCGGCCTCGCGCTCGTCCCCGAGGACCGGCAGCGCGACGGACTCGTCCAGACGATGAGCGTCGGCGAGAACATGTCGCTCGCGAGCCTCCTCTCCTACGTGAAGCGGATGCTGCTCTCCGGCAAGGCCGAGCGCACGGCCGTCGACGGCGGCGTGAAGGACGTCCGGGTGAAGACGTCCAGCCCGTCCGCCTCGATCACGTCCCTGTCCGGCGGCAACCAGCAGAAGGTCGTCATCGGCAAGGTGCTGCTCACCGACCCGCAGGTCCTGCTGCTCGACGAGCCGTCGCGCGGGATCGACGTCGGCGCGAAGGCCGAGATCTTCGGGCTGATGGCCCGGGAGGCCCGCCGCGGCCTCGCCGTCCTGTTCGCCACCAGTGAGGTGGGCGAGGCGCTCACGACCGCGAACCGCGTCGTCGTGATGTCGAAGGGACGCATCGTGCGCGAGATCGACCCGCGCACCTCCAACCGTGAAGAGCTGATGGTGGCGTCCGGCGAGGCCGTCCACGAGGCCGACGCCGGCCACGAGACAGAAGGGGGACAGCGATGACCGCTGTCGACACGCAGACCACCGCACCGGGATCCCCGTCGCCGGGCCCCGGCCGTGCCCGCACCGGCATGCGCAGCGTCGACATCGGCGCGGTGCTGCTCGAGGGCCGCGCGTTCATCGCCCTCGCGGTGCTCATCGTCGTGTTCGCGCTGCTGTCCGACTCGTTCCTGTCGGTCAACAACCTCATCACGATGACGAAGCACGTCGCCTACAACGCGATCCTCGCGCTCGGGATGCTGTTCGTCATCCTCAAGGGCGGCATCGACCTCTCCGTCGGCTCGACGGTCGGCCTCTCCGGCATCATCGCGGGCGTCCTCCTCGAGGGCCTGCAGATCGAGAGCTTCGACGTCGTGCTCTACCCGGCCGTCTGGGTCGTCGTGCTCGCGTCGCTCGCGATCGGCACGCTCGTCGGCTTCATCAACGGCATCCTCGTCACCCGGTTCAACGTGGCGCCGTTCATCGCCACGCTCGGCATGCTCTACGTCGCCCGCGGCGCAGCCCTGCTCATCTCGAACGGCACCACGTATCCGCGGCTCGGCGGCGACCCGGCGCTCGGCAACACCGGCTTCGGCTTCATCGGCGGCGGGCGCCTGCTCGGCGTGCCCAACGGCATCTGGATCATGATCGTCTTCGCCCTCGTCGCGATGTTCGTGCTCCGCAAGACGCCGTTCGGCCGCTGGGTGTACGCGACCGGCGGCAACGAGCGCGCCGCGGAGCTCGCCGGCGTGCCCGTGCGCAACGTGAAGCTCTGGGTCTACATGATCAGCGGCTTCTGCGCCGCGACCGCGGGCATCATCCTCACCTCCGAGCTGACGAGCGCCGCCCCGCAGCTGGGCGAGTCCTTCGAGCTGAACGCGATCGCGGCCGTCGTCATCGGCGGCGCGGCCCTCACCGGCGGCCGCGGCAACGTGCGCGGCGTGCTGCTCGGCGCGTTCGTCATCGGCTTCCTCAGCGACGGCCTCGTCATCGTCGGCGTCTCCACGTTCTGGCAGATCCTCATCAAGGGCGCCGTCATCGTGCTCGCCGTGATGCTCGACCAGGCGCAGCAGCGCATCCAGCGGAACAAGAACGCCGCCCTCGCCGCGGCCAGCAAGTCCGCACCGAAGAAGGATTCCGACACGGCGGTTCCCGCGCCGTGACGGACAGCGACCGGCGATGAGGTCGGTCGTCCCCCACCAAGGAAAGGCACCTCACATGCTCAGACGAACGAAGCTCGCGGCCGCGGCCGCGGCGGCGCTCCTGCTCGCCGGCTGCGCCGGTGGCGGCAACTCCGGTGACAGCGCCGGCAGCGGCGGCGACAGCGGGGGCGGAGACAGCGCCGGCGGCGGCCTGATCGCGATCATCACGCCCGCTCAGGAGAACCCGTTCTTCAAGGCCGAGGCGGACGCCGCCAAGGCCGAGGCGGAGAAGCTCGGCTACGAGACGTCCGTCGCCTCGCACGACGACGACCCGAACAAGCAGTCGGAGCTCATCGACGCCGCCATCAGCCAGGGCGCGGCTGCGATCGTCCTCGACAACGCGGGCGCCGACGCCTCCATCGGCCCGATCCAGAAGGCGACCGACGCGGGCATCCCCGTGTTCCTCATCGACCGCGAGATCAACGAGACCGGCATCGCGAAGGCGCAGATCGTCGCGAACAACGCGCAGGGCGCTGCCGCGGTCGCCGAGGAGTTCGTCGCCGCCCTGCCCGAGGGCGGCAACTACATCGAGCTCACCGGCAAGGAGTCGGACACCAACGCCGGGGTCCGCTCGGAGGCGTTCGCGAGCGTCATCTCCCAGTACCCGAACCTCGTGCAGGTCGCGAAGGAGACGGCGAACTGGAGCCAGGACGAGGCCTTCGCCAAGATCGAGACGCTGCTCCAGCGCGACAGCAACATCCAGGGCATCATCGCCGGCAACGACACGATGGCGCTGGGCGCCGTCGCCGCCGTCGAGGCCGCCGGCCTGCTCGACCAGATCAAGATCGTCGGCTTCGACGGCAGCCCCGACGCGGTCGAGGCGATCAAGGCCGGCAAGCTCGTCGCGACGGGCCTCCAGCCCGCCGTGCTGATCTCGCAGCTCGCGGTGCAGCAGGCCGACAAGTTCATCAAGACCGGCGAGACCGGCGAGGACGAGAAGCAGTCGATCGACTGCGTCGTCATCAACGCCGAGAACGCCGACAGCTACACCCTCTTCGCGCTCGAGTAGGACTCGCTCGCACGACGGATGGCCGGTCCCTTCGGGGGCCGGCCATTCGTCGTTTCGGGTGCGCCTGGCGCCCACTCCGGTGATTGAGGAGGCCGCGCAGCGGCCGTCTCGAAATCACGCGACCTCGCCTGTGGAGCCGGCCGACAGGGGGCAGTCCAGAGGTGCGTCGCGTGATTCCGAGACGCCGACCTGCGGTCGGCTCCTCGATCACCGGCGGGCGGACGCCCTTCCGCTCAGCGGAGCGCAGGCAGCGGCCGTGGTCCTCGCGCGATGCCGACGCTGACGATCGCCGCGACCGCGCAGAGGGCGGCGGCCCCGAACCAGGCGCCCGCGTAGTCACCGAACGCGTCGCGCAGCATCCCCGCGCCGATGGCGGCGAGCGCGGCGCCGAGCTGGTGGGAGGCGAACACCCAGCCGTAGACCACAGCGCCCTCGTCGCCGAACACCTCGCGGCAGAGCGCGGCGGTCGGCGGCACGGTCGCCACCCAGTCGAGGCCGTAGATGACGACGAAGAGGATCATCGGCGGCTGGACCGTCGAGGACAGCAGGAACGGCAGCAGCACGAGCGAGACGCCGCGGCCCGCGTAGTAGATCGCGAGGAGGATCCGCGGGTTCACCCGGTCGGTCAGCCAGCCGGACGCGATGGTGCCGACCACGTCGAAGATGCCGACGACGGCGAGCAGGCCGGCGGCCGTCGTCTCCGGGACGCCGTGGTCGTGCAGGCTCGGGATGAAGTGCGTGCCGACGAGGCCGTTGGTCGTCGCGCCGCAGATCGCGAAGCCTACCGTGAGCGCCCAGAAGGTGCGGACACGCATCGCCCGCCCGAGGACCTCGACCGCCCGGCGAGCGGGGTTGATCGGGCTCTTCGGCGGGTGCACCGGCACCGCGTCGTCCGGCGACCCGAACGGCGTGACGCCGAGATCGGCGGGCGAGTCGCGGAGGAGCGTCGCCACGAGCGGAACAACCGAGATGGCGATGAGGGCGATGATCAGCGACGCGTACCGCCAGCTCTGGTCGGAGGCGACGGCCGCCACGATCGGCAGGAACACCAGCTGCCCGGTCGCGCTGCCCGCCGTGAGCACGCCGGTGACGAGACCCTTCCGCCGCAGGAACCAGCGGTCGGCGACCATCGCGGCGAACACGAGCGCCATCGAGCCCGTGCCGAGGCCGATCAGCAGACCCCAGGTGAGGATGAGCATCCACCAGTCGGTGACGAAGATGCTCGATGCGGCCCCGGCGGCGATGAGCACGAGCGCGGTGCTCGTCACCCGGCGCAGTCCGAAGCGCTCCATGAGCGCGGCGGCGAACGGGGCGGTGAGCCCGAACAGCAGGATGTTGAGGCCGATCGGGATCGACAGCTCGCTGCGCGACCACCCGAACTCGGTCTCGAGCGGCACCACGAGCGCGCTCGGCGCACTGCGGAAGCCGGCCGCGCCGACGAGCGCCAGGAAGGCGACCGCTGCGACGATCCACGCGGGGTGGAGTCGGCGGCGGGTCTTCGGTCGCTCGGTCTGCGCGGTCACCGGACGATTCTGCCCGTCGGGCAGGGCACCTCCGTCCGGTTGGCGGAAGGTCGCCGAAGAATGGCCGACGTCGCCCGTGCTCAGATCCCATTCCGGTGATTGAGGAGGCCGCGAAGCGGCCGTCTCGAAATCAGGCGACGGGCCCGGGGACTCGGCCACGCGCTGGCTGGGTCCAAGGACAAGGTCGGGTGATTTCGAGACGCCGCCTGCGGCGGCTCCTCGATCACCGGAGGGGCGAAGTGTTGCCGGATCCCCATCGCGACTGGCAGACTCGTGCCCGCCCATTCGAGGAAAGGCCTCCGGTGAAGATCGTCGACGGTTCCGCGCCCCTGTCCGCGCGCTGACTCCCGTCGATCCGGCCGCCTCGGCCTCCGCGAGTCAGTGCACCACTGATTCCTCGGGAGCCGCATGTCCTCGGCACGCACCTCATCGCTCGTCCTCTCGGACGTCTCGTTCAGCTGGCCCGACGGGTCCATCGCGCTCGACGGCATCACGGCCGCGTTCGGCCGGGGTCGCACCGGCCTCGTCGGCGCCAACGGATCCGGCAAGTCGACCCTGCTCCGGCTGATCTCCGGCGAGCTCACCCCCACCTCCGGCACGGTGGTCGCCGACGGCATCGTCGACCGCCTCCCGCAGACGCTGACCCTGCAGGTCGGGGAGACCATCGCCGGGCTGCTCGGCGTCCGAGCCAAGGTGGACGCCCTCCGCGCCATCACCGCGGGCGACGCCGACCCGGCGCACTTCGACGTGCTCGGCGACGAATGGGACATCGAGACCCGCGCCGAGGAGGCCCTGCGGGACGCCGGCCTCGGCGGCATCGACCTCGACCGGCCCGTCGGCGGGCTGTCCGGCGGGGAGGCGGTGCTCGCCGCGATCGCGGGCCTCCGCCTGCGCCGCTCCGGGATCACGCTGCTCGACGAGCCGACGAACAACCTAGATCGGGCGGCCCGGGGCCGGCTCGCGGCGCTCGTCGACACGTGGCCGGGGACGCTCATCGTCGTCAGCCACGACGTGGCGCTGCTCGACCGACTCGACGAGACCGCGGAGCTCCGGGACGGCGAGCTCAGCGTGTTCGGCGGCCCGTACTCCGCCTACCGGGAGGCGCTCGAGACCGAGCAGGCGGCCGCCGAGCAGGCCGAGCGCACCGCCAAGCAGGCGCTCTCGGCGGAGAAGCGGCAGCGCCGCGAGGCGGAGGCGAAGATCGCCCGCCGATCCCGAGCCGGCGCGAAGGCGGCCGAGAGCATGCCGAAGATCCTCGCAGGCGCACTCAAGCGGTCGGCCGAGGTGTCGGCGGGCAAGACCCGCGGCACCCTCGACTCCCGGGTGCAGTCCGCGCAGGAGCGGCTCAGCGAGGCGGAGGGCAGGGTCCGCTCCGACGACCGGATCGCGATCGACCTGCCGGATCCGGGCGTTCCCGCCGGGAGGCGCCTCGCCAAGCTGAGGAGCGCGGATGGCAGCCGCGAGATCGTGCTGCAGGGGCCCGAGCGCGTGGCGCTCACGGGCGCGAACGGCGCCGGGAAGACGACCCTGCTCGAGGTGCTCCTCGGCCTCCGCGACCCGGCCGAGGGCCGTCCGTCGGCGACGGCGCACACCGAGCGGATCGCGTACCTGCCGCAGCGGCTCGACGGGCTGGACGACGCGGCGAGCGCGCTCGACAACGTGCGGACGCTCGCACCGACCGTGCCGCCCGGCGAGATCCGGAACCGCCTCGCGCGGTTCCTGCTGCGGGGCGACGCGGCACTGCGTCCGGTGGGCACCCTGTCCGGCGGCGAGCGCTTCCGGGTGGCGCTCGCCCGGCTCCTGCTGGCCGATCCTCCCCCGCAGCTGCTGGTGCTCGACGAGCCGACCAACAACCTCGACCTCGCGAGCCTCGACCAGCTGGTCGACGCGCTCTCGAGCTACCGGGGCGGCCTCCTCGTCGTGAGCCACGACGACGCGTTCCTCCGCCGCCTCGGCATCACGACCGCCGTGGAGCTGACCCCGGACGGCGACCTGAGGCGCTTCGACCTCTGACTCTCCCCGCACGTGAAACGTCCTCCCGGCGGGTGGAACGACACCCGCGGCGAGGACGTTTCTGCCGCGGCGACCGGCCGCAGCGCACGCGGATCAGCGGCGGCGGCGCTTGCCGCGGACGACGCGGAGGACCGCCCAACCGGCGAGGATGTACGGGCCGCCGATGAGGATCGGGTCGAGCCACAGGTGCTTCACGTCGGTGCGGTTGCGGCCGTACCGGGAGGAGAGCCCGTGCCGGCGGACCTCGCTGAGGATGCCCGTCTCGGTGATCGGGTTGTCCGGACGCAGCTGCAGGATCGACGTGAACTGGCTCTCGATCGAGTCGACCCGGTCCGCAAGGATCAGCAGCGCCCAGTGCGCGAACTTCGCCTCGCTGTGCCGCGCGTACGAGTAGCGGCGGATGACCCCCGAGACGCCCTTCGGCGGCTGGGCGGTGCCGAACACCGGGGTCAGGAACGCGTGCTCGATCGAGCGCTCCCGCGGATACGTCTCCGGCTGGTCCTCCGGCGTGGTCCAGTGCGCACCGGTCTCGATGCCCGGCTGCTCCCGCGGAAAGGACGGACGGTCGGCGGGGTCGAGGTCCGCTCCCCAGCCGGGGATGCGGGCGCGGAGAGACTCCGAGCTCTCCCGGGGCGTCGGCTTCTCGGCGGGATAGGCGCCGCGGCCGGGGCCTCCCGGACGCTCTTCGATGATGCTCGCCATGACGGTGCTCCTTCCTAGGCGGCGCTCGGCGGCACGACGACGGTCTTGATGCAGTCGTCGAGCTTCGAGGAGAACATGTGGTACCCCTCCGCGATCTCGTCGAGCGGGATGCGGTGGGTGATGATGTCGCTCGGCTTGAGGTAGCCGTTGCGGATGTGCTCCATCAGCCGCGGCCACTGGCGCTTGACGGGCGCCTGGTTGCCGCGGATGGTGAGGCCCTTGTTGAGCGCGTCGCCGTACTTGACCGCGTTCGGCACCGGTCCGTAGGCGCCCATCACGGAAATGGTGCCGCCCTTGCGCACCGAGTCGATCGCCCAGTTGAGGGCGATGGGCGAGCCGCCCTGCAGCTTGAGCTTCACGCCGGTGATGTGCATGAACAGGTTGCCGTCGGCCTCGGCGCCGACGGCGTCGATCGCCCGGTCGGCGCCGAGGTTGTCGGTGAGCTTCTTCATCAGCATCACGATGTCGTCGTATTCGACGAAGTTGTAGGTCTCCGCGTGGGCGAAGGTCCGCGCCTTCTCGAGCCGGTAGTCGAGGTGATCGATGACGATCACGCGGCCGGCGCCCATCAGCCACGACGACTTCGCGGCGTAGAGGCCCACCGGTCCTGCACCGAACACGACGACCGTGTCGCCCTCGTGGATATCGGCGAGCTGCGCGCCGAAATACCCGGTCGAGCACGCGTCGGTCAGCATCAGCGCGTCCTCGTCGTCGATGTCGTCGGGGATGATCGACGGTCCGACGTCGGCGAACGGCACGCGCACGTATTCGGCCTGGCCGCCGTCGTAGCCGCCCGTCGTGTGCGAGTAGCCGTAGATCCCGCCCACCGCCGTCGCGTTCGCATTGACGTTGTGGCAGTTGGAGAACAGGCCGCGCGCGCAGAAGAAGCAGGTGCCGCAGTAGATGTTGAACGGCACCATCACCTTGTCGCCGACCTTGAGGTTCTGCACCGAGGAACCGACCTCGTCGACGATGCCGATGAACTCGTGGCCGAACGTGTGGCCGACGCGGAGGTCGGTCATCACCCCGTGGTACAGGTGCAGGTCGGAGCCGCAGATCGCCGCGCGGGTCACCTTCACGATCGCGTCGTTGGGGTGCTCGATCTTCGGTCTGTCCTTCTCCTCGACTCGGATCTTGTACGGACCGCGATAGACCATCGCACGCATCGGCGCCTCCTGGATGTCGGGATGCATGCCACGCTGTCACCCGCTCCCACAGGCGCTCAAGGGCTTGCCCTCGCCGCGCGATCGCGACAGTGGGCGCCGGGGCGGGCCCGCCTCAGTCGAGGAACAGGGCGCGCAGCCGCCGGGTGGTGAAGACGATGCCGAGCGCCACCATGACCACGTAGTAGAGGACGTGCAGCAGCATCCCGGGCTCGAGGATTCCGGTCGTGAGCCCGCGCACGAGCTCGACCCCGTGGTAGAGCGGGAACACCTGCACGAGCACCTGGATCGGCGGCGGATACACGGTGATGGGGTAGAACGTCGCCGAGAACAGGAACATCGGGAGCAGGAAGAACTGGATCCACTCCATCTGCTGGAACGTCTTCACGAAGCTCGTGACCGCCATCCCGACGCTCGCGAAGCCCGCGGCGATCAGCAGGATGGCCGGCAGCGCGAGCAGCGCGGTCCAGGCCAGGTTGAGGCCGAGCGCCTGCATGATGACGAGGAAGCCGAGCGCGTACAGGGCCCCGCGGAGCAGGGCGAGGGCGATCTCGCCGAGCGCGACGTCGAACGGGCCGAGCGACGTGGACACCATGCCCTGGTACAGCTTCGAGAAGTGCATCTTGAAGAAGACGTTCCAGGTGGAGTCCATGATCGCGCCGTTCATCGCCGACACCGCGAGGAGGGCGGGGGCGATGTACGCGGCGTAGCCGATCTCGGCGCCGCTGCCGGCGCGCACCGTGCCGATGACGGAGCCGAGGCCGATGCCGAGCGAGAGGAGGTACAGCACCGGCTCGAGGAAGCCGCTGAGCACCACCACCCAGTTGCTGCTCCGCGTCGCGGTGAGGCCGCGCGCGAGCACGGCCCGCGCGTTGCCGGCGTAGAGCGCGCCGAGCAGCCGGCCCGAGCGGGGAACCGGGGCGGCGGAGCGCTGCTCGAGGGCGGTCATCCGCCGAGCCTCCGCCGCGTGATCCGCACCGCGAGCATCCAGCCGATCGCGATCACCGCGAGCAGGTAGAGCACGTGCGCGGCCGTGAGCCAGATCGGCTCGACCATCCCGTAGTTGAACACGCGTCCCAGCTCGGTCGCGTGCCAGAGCGGCGACACCCAGCCGATCGGCTGCAGGAACAGCGGCAGCGACGCGAGCGGGAAGAAGGTGCCCGAGAAGAGCATCATCGGGGTGATCACGAAGCGCATCACGAGCGCGAGCGGGCTGTCCTCCCCCTTCAGCGAGGACGAGAACGCGACCAGGCATGCGGCGACCGCCGTGCCGCCGAGCGTCGCGGCGAGGATCGTGAGCCAGCCGAGCGGGGATGGCACCGCCCCGAAGGCCAGCAGGAACAGGTGGTAGACCGTGCACGCTGCGAGGAGGCGCAGCACCACGACGAGGACGTTGCCGGTGGCGATCTGCGCGGGCGACAGCGGCGCGGCGTTCATCGCGAAGTAGGTGGCGTCCCACTTGAAGCCCGCCATGACGGCGTACGTGGACTCGTCCATCGCCGCGGTGACCGCCGCGATACCGAGCAGGGCGGGGGCGACGAACGTGAGGTAGCCGTGCCCGTCCGCGGTGATCTCGCCCGCGCTCCGGTCGACGAGGCTCGCGAGCCCGACGCCGAGCGCGAACAGGTAGATGACCGGGTTGCCGAAGGTGGCCGCGAGGATCGTCCCCGCGTACGCGCGCATCCCGAGCAGGCGGTGCTCCGTCGCGTACCAGAACCCCCAGCGGCGGGCGCGGCGGGCCGCCTCCGCGTGATCGACCGGGGCGCCGAGCACGGTCGTCATTCGACGAGGCTCCGGCCGGTGAGGCGGAGGAACACGTCCTCCAGCGAGGAGCGCCGCACGAGGCTCGTGATGGGCGAGAGTCCCTGCCCGACGATCGCAGCCAACTCCCGCTCGCCGTTGTCGGTGTAGACGAGGATCCGGTCGGGCAGCACCTCGACGCGGTCGCCGAGGCCGGTCAGCTGCTCGGCGACGCGGACGTTGTGCTCGGAGCCGAAGCGGACCTCGAGCACCTCGCGGCTCGAGTAGCGGGCGATGAGCTCGGCGGGCGACCCCTCCGCCATGATGACACCCTTGTCGACGACGACGAGCCGGTCGCAGAGCTGCTCCGCCTCGTCCATGTAGTGCGTCGTCAGAACGAGGGTGGTGCCCTGCTCCTTGAGGCGGAACAGCCGGTCCCAGAGGATGTGCCGGGCCTGCGGGTCGAGGCCCGTCGTCGGCTCGTCGAGCAGCAGGATGCGCGGATCGTTGACGAGCGCCCGCGCGATCGTGAGGCGGCGCTTCATGCCGCCGGAGAGCTCGTCGACCTTCGCCTTGGCGCGGTCCGCGAGCTGCGCGAACTCGAGGAGGGCGTCGGCCCTCGGGCCCAGGTCGCGGCGCGACATACCGAAGTAGCGGCCGTACACGAGCAGGTTGTCCCGCACCCGCAGCTCGCGGTCGAGGTTGTCGGTCTGCGGCACGACGCCCAGCTGGGCACGGATCTCGGGCCCCGACCGGTCAGGGTCGAGGCCGAGGATCGAGAGCGTGCCGCCGGTCCGGCTCGACACGGCGCCGAGCATCCGCATCGTCGTCGACTTGCCGGCCCCGTTCGGACCGAGCAGGCCGAACGCCTCCCCCGCCTGCACCTCGAACGAGATCCCGTCGACGGCGGCGACGTCGCCGTAGCGCTTCTCGAGTGCCTCGGCGGCGATCACGGCGGTCACGATCCACGATCCTTCCAGTTCTCCCGGCCGGCCGAGTTGCCACTTTCCGCCCGGCAACCGCCGGATTAGGGGCGGAAAGTGGCAACTCGAGCACTGGGAAAGGCCAGGGGGTCAGCGCTTGGCGCGCGTCCAGGCGAGGAGGCGGTCGAGGGGCCACGTCGTGACGATGCGGTCGACCGGGACGCCGTTCCGCGCCGCGCGCTCGGCGCCGTAGTCGAGGAAGGCGAGCTGCCCGGGCGCGTGCGCGTCGGTGTCGATGCTGAACAGGCAGCCCATCTCGACCGCGAGGCGGAGCAGGTCGTCGGGCGGATCCTGGCGCTCGGGACGGGAGTTGATCTCGACCGCGACGTCGTGCTCCACGCAGGCGGCGAACACCGCCTCGGCGTCGAACTCGGACTGCGGCCGGGTGCCGCGGGTGCCCTGCACGAGCCGGCCGGTGCAATGGCCGAGCACGTTGGTGTGCGGGTCGCGGATGCCGCCGAGCATCCGCTGCGTCATCACGTCCCGCGGCGAGCGCAGCTTCGAGTGCACGCTCGCGACGACCACGTCGAGACGGCCGAGCATGTCCGGCGTCTGATCGAGCGTGCCGTCCTCGAGGATGTCGACCTCGATGCCGCTGAGCAGGCGGAAGTCCTCATACTGCGCGTTGATGCCGGCGACGACCCGGAGCTCCTCCTCGAGCCGCTCGCTCGTCAGCCCGTTCGCGATCGTCAGGTTCGGGGAGTGGTCGGTGAGCGCCTGGTACTCACGGCCGAGCACCCGCGCCGCGTCGACCATCTCCTGGATGGGCACGGTGCCGTCGGACCATTCGCTGTGCGAGTGCAGGTCGCCGCGCAGGGCGGAGCGGATCTCGCCGCCGCCCTCGACGAGTGGCGCCGCGCCGCGCTCCCGCAGCGCGACGAGGTAGTCGGGAACCTGCCCGTCGACCGCCTGGCGCACCACCTCGTAGCTGCGCCCGCCCACGCCCTTGAGGCTCTTCAGCCGGCCGTCGCGCGCGCGGCGCGCGGCCTCCTCGGCGTCGAGGGTCGCGACGGCGGCGGCAGCACGGCGGAACGCCTGCACCTTGAAGCCGGGCGCCTGCTCCCGCTCGAGCCAGAACGCGATCTCGTGCAGGGCGGCGACCGGATCCATCCCGCCATCCTGCCGCAGCAGCTGTGCTAGCGCGCTTCGGGAGGTGCCGCGACGATCGCGCGCAGCGCGGCCAGGTGGGCGTCGTAGCCGGTGCGCCCGGACTCGGTGAGCCGCACCCAGGTGCGAGGGTACTTGCCCGCGAACTCCTTGCGCACCGCCACCAGGCCGCTCTGCTCGAGCAGCGCGAGCTGCTTGCTCAGCACCGAGTCGGTGACCTCCACGACGTCACGGAGCATCGCGAACTGCACCTCGTCGGCGGCGGCGAGCATCGCGAGGATCGAGAACCGCACGGGCTGGTGGATGAGCGGGTCCAGCGCGTGCCGAGGGTGCCGCTCCTCCGGCTCAGCGGGCACGGGCCTCGCGCCGCGCGGCGAGCGCGAGCGGCAGGGCGGTCACGATGCCGGCGGGGATCCAGTAGGCGAGCTCGGCGCGGAAGAACAGCAGCCCGACGCTGAGCAGCACGCCGAAGACGGCGCCCCAGACGAGCATCGCGGGCACGAATCGGCGGGTGAACCCGGTCGGAAAGGCGCGGACGCCGAGCAGCAGCCCGCTGAGCGCGAGCACGACTCCGGCGAAGACGAGGGCGACGGCGAGGATGCCCGGCTCCCCGCGGGCGGCGCCGATGCCGGTGAAGGCGACCGGCATGAGGGCGGCCATCGCGGCGAACCAGCCGACGGCGTGCGGGGCGGCTTCCGCCCGCGTCGCGGCCTCGAGTCGAGCCGAGCGCTCCAGCATCACCGCCGGGTCGAGGACCTCGTCGTCCATCGCTCCTCCTTCAACTACTTTCCTATTTGGAAAGTAGTGTCGCACCGGCGAAGAAGGAGCGCAAGGGGCCCTCAGCGCCGCACGCCCGCCGCCCGCAGCTCCAGGTCGGCGAGGGCCCGCACGACCTCCGGGTCCCCGCGGCGCCAGCCCTCGACCGCGTCCGGCGCCGCCGCCACCACCCGCGGAGACGGCGCCCCGGCCAGCGCGCGGAGGGCGAGCAGCTCGAGCCCCGCCGGTGACGCGGCGAGCGCCGAGACCCGCCGGGCGCGGCGGACGAACGCCAGACGCCGCCGCAGCCAGACGGTCAGCACGAGAGCGATCGGCAGGAGGGCGACGAGCAGCCCGGCGACGATGCCAAGGGTCGTCATGAGCCGCTGCTGCTCCTGCCCGGACGCGACGAGGGAGGCGCCGACCCCGCTCGCGTCCCGGAAGGGCGCCGACACCGCCGACCCCACCACCGGGAGGTCCTCGAGGGTCGAGGCGGCGTCCGACATCGAGCGCTGCAGCCCCGCGCCCGCCTCCTCGACGCTCCGCCCGAAGCGGCCGAGCGCGGCGAACGCGAGCCCGACGGTGATCCCCAGCGCCGTCGATCCGACGACGACGGCGAGTGCCAGCAGGTCGGAGACGATCTGGCGGCTGCGCACGAGCGGGGACACCGAGTAGAGCTGCATGCATCCACCCTCCCCTGTCCGCGGCGCGGATCGCAGGACCTGGACAGCCGAGCCGCCGCGAGTGCCCGCGCGAGCGGCGTGCGCGATCGGTGCGTTCTCGATGTCCGCCGACCTCATAGGAAGCGCCGAGGAGCGCCATCGGGTCCGCATAGCGCGGACGCGTTTCGTATCCGCAGAACGAGCGGAAGGACATCCCATGAACGCCGACAGCACCCCCGGTCCCGAGCAGGACGGCGCGCCTCAGGCCGGCTCGCCCCAGCCCACCGGAGCGACCACGGCCGATCAGACGCCAGGCGAGCGTGATCAGGCCGCGCCAGCGCACACCGGGAGCGAGCCGGCCCCGTCCGAGCCGACTCCCGCCCACACGCTCGAGAAGCGCACGCCCTCCCGCCGCCGCGTCCTGGCGCTCGCCGGCGGGGTGGCGGCGACCGCCCTCGCGCTCGGGCTCGGCACCGGATTCGCGGCCGGCACGAACAGCGTCGCCGCCGCCGACGGGAGCTCCACCGCGGCGAGTGTGATCCTCCCCGCGGACCCCGGTACGCGCTACGCCTACCCCTACCGCAACGGCACCGACACGGGCACCGCGAGCACGCAGGAGACGCCAGTCACCGCGTCGGACGAGCAGATCGCGGGTGTCGTCACGATCGTCACCGAGGTGGACTACGGCGCCGGCGAGGCGGCCGGCACCGGCATCATCCTCACAAGCGACGGCACGATCCTCACCAACAACCACGTCATCGACGGCGCCACGAGCATCGAGGTCACGGTCGAGTCGACCGGGGAGAGCTACTCCGCCTCGGTCGTCGGCTACGACGCGTCGGAGGACGTCGCCGTGCTGCAGCTCGACGGCGCGAGCGGTCTCGCGCCCGCGACCCTCGACTCCGACGGCGACCCGGCCGTCGGCGACGCCGTCACCTCCGTCGGCAACGCGGACGGCACCGGAACCCTCGTCGCGGCGTCGGGCAGCGTGAGCGGACTCGACGAGAGCATCACCGCGGGCGACGCCTCCGGCGGGGACAGCGAGCAGCTGACCGGTCTCATCGAGGTCGACGCGTACGTCGTGTCGGGAGACTCCGGCGGCCCGCTGCTCGACGCGGACGGCGAGGTCGTCGGCGTCGTGACCGCGGCCTCGTCGGGCACTCCGGTGGTGACCGGCTATGCGATCGACATCGACACCGCCCTCGCGGTGGTGCAGCAGATCGAGTCCGGGGAGGAGAGCGGCACCGTCCAGATCGGCCTGCCCGCGTTCCTCGGCGTGCTCCTCTCCGGGCAGCAGGCCGCGGGCGCCGGTGCGGTGCTCGGCGGAGTCGTCGACGGCTCCCCCGCCGCTGCCGCTGGCCTGGCCGCGGGAGACGTCGTCACCGCCGTGGACGGCACTGCGGTCACCTCGCCCGACGAGCTGAGCGCGGCCATCGCAGCTCACGAGCCGGGCGACAGCGTGACGGTCACCTACACGGACGCGATGGGCGCCTCCATCGACGTCACGGTGACCCTGGTCGAGGGCCCGGCCGCGTAGCGGGGTCGGTACGCTCGGCAGGAGCGAGCAGGAAGGACCGGAGATGGGCGGCGCAGCAGGGGTCGTGACCTCCGGTCCTTCCGAGTTCCGCGCCATGGTCGACGAGTTCGCGGAACCGATCCCCGCCCTGGCCCTCGGCTCGCGCGCCCTCATCCTCGACGTGTTCCCCCGCGCCGTCGAGGTGGTGTGGGCTCAGCAGCGCACGGCCGGCTACGGCACCGGTCCGAAGAAGATGACCGAGCAGTTCTGCTGGCTCGCCCCCTACCCGAAGCACGTGGTGTTCGGCTTCTACTACGCCACCGAGCTGCCGGACCCGGAGGGCATCCTCGAGGGCACCGGCCGGCTCATGCGGCACGTGAAGATCCGGAGGCCGGAGGACTTGGACCGGCCGGCCCTGCGGGAGCTCGTCACCCTCGCATCGACACACCGAGTGCCGCCGCCGCTCGACTGACCAACGCGTGGCGAGGACGCGGGCACGCCTGGCAGCCGTCTTCCGCCCAATCCCTAGTCGTCGTTAGAGTTTCAGGAACCTGCTCGACGCGCACCGAGGGAAGTCGATGACGACTCGTCCGAACATCCTGTGGATCTCCACCCACGACATCAGCCCGCACCTCGGCGCCTATGCGGGCGTGTGGCCCGGGGCCGAGCAGGCGGTCACTCCGCATCTCGATGCTCTCGCCGACGAGGGGGCCCGCTTCGACGCCGCCTTCGCCGCCGCGCCCGTCTGCGCCCCCTCGAGGGCCGCCATCATGACGGGCTGCTATCCGACGGCGATCGGCACGATTCACATGCGGACGAAGGCGGTGCCGCCGCCGGAGGTCAAGCTGTTCCCCGAGTACCTGCGCGCCGCCGGCTACTACACGACCAACAACTGGTTCACCGACTTCCAGATGGAGACGCCGCCGACGGCGTTCGACGACTGCAGCGAGACCGGCCACTGGCGGAACCGCCCGACGCCGGAGACGCCGTTCTTCGCCGCCTTCCACGGCATGGTCACGCACGAGTCGCAGATCTACCTCGACGACGACGCGTTCCTCGCCGCGACCTCCCACGTATCCGACGAGCAGCGGCACCGGCCCGAGGACGTCGAGCTGCCGCCCTACTATCCGGACACCGAGGTGTTCCGGAAGTCGTGGGCCCGCTATCTCGACCTCATCACCGAGATGGACGCCTGGGTGGGCGGACTGCTCGCGGAGCTCGAAGGGGACGGCCTCCGGGACGACACCATCGTCGTGTTCTGGAGCGACCACGGCCTCGGGATGCCCCGCGCCAAACGCTGGGCGCACGAGGCGGGGCTGCGGGAGCCGCTGCTCGTCCGCTGGCCGGAGCGGATCGCGCCCGGCAGCGTCCGGACCGAGATCGTGCAGCTGATGGACCTCGCGCCGACCATGCTCGCCGCCCTTGACCTGCCGGTGCCCGAGCACATGCACGGCGCTCCCCTCTTCGGCAGCGACGGCGGCTTCCGGTCGCCGAACATCTACGCATTCGGTGCTCGCGAGCGGATGGACGAGCAGGAGGACTCCGTGCGAACCGTCCGGGACGCCCGCTACCGCTACATCCGCAACCTGCACCCCGATCGATCCGAGCTGCAGCACAACGAGTACGCGGACCACCTGGACACGTGGAAGGAGTTCCGGCGCCTCGCCTTCGAGGAGGCGGGGCAGCTCGCCCGCGGCGAGCGCCCGAATCGGCTCACCGACCTGCAGCGGGCGATCGTCGCGCCCGCGAAGCCGGCCGAGGAGCTGTACGACATCGAGTCCGATCCGCACGAGACGGTGAACCTGGCGGGCGACCCCGCGCTCGCAGGGAAGCTCGGCGAGCTGCGCGCGGCCCTCGACGAGTGGACCGAGCACTACGGCGACCTGGGGCTCCTGCCCGAGCGCGAGCTGATCGAGACATGGCGGCCCGGAGGTCGCACGGCGGAGACGGCGGCACCCGAGCTGCTCCTCGAGGACGGCCGCGTCGCGGCGACGTGTGCGACCGAGGGCGCCTCCCTCGCCTGGACCACGGACCCGCCTCGCGAGGCCGCCGGCGGACCGCCGTCCTGGACGGCGGCTCTGGGCCTGCCCGACACCGGAGGCCGCCGCTGGCGCCTCTACACGGGGCCGTTCGAGCCGCCGGTCGGCGAGCGGGTGTGGATGGGGGCGTGGCGGATGGGGTTCACGGCGAGCGAGGTGGTCGAGGCGCCGCTGCTCCCCTCCCGGTAAGAGGAGCCCCCTCCTCAGGCGAGGGCGACCGTGCGGAAGCCCGCGTTGCCCATCGACGAGTCCGGCGTGTTCGAGGAGCGGGCCGAGTTGCGGTACCGGTTGCAGTAGGAGGAGTGGCACAGGTACGAGCCGCCGCGGAGGATGCGGGCCTGACCGGACTCGGGGCCGGCAGGGTCCACGCGCGGTGACGCGTCGTAGTAGCCGGCGTCGAACCAGTCCGAGCACCACTCCCACACGTTGCCGACCGTCTGCCACAGCCCGAACCCGTTCGGCTCGAAGGTGCGCACGGGCGCGGTCGTCGGCCAGCCGTCCTCGGTGGTGTTCGCGGCAGGGAAGCGTCCCTGGAAGATGTTGACGCGCCAGGATTCGTCGCCGGCCATGAGGCCGTCGCCCCACGGGTAGCGCGCACCCTCCCGCCCTCCGCGGGACGCATACTCCCATTCGGCCTCCGTGGGCAGCCGGCGTCCCGCCCAGGCGCAGTACGCGACGGCATCGTTCCAGCTGACGTGGACGACCGGGTGGTCCTCGATGCCGTCGATCCCCGAGTCCCGCCCTCCGGGATGCCGCCAGTCGGCGCCTCGGACGCCGAACCACCAGGGAGCGCCGGCGGCGGAACCCATCACGTCGGCCGGCGGGGCGGCGACCGCGAGATGGAAGACCGCGGAGTAGCCGAATGCTTCAGCCTCGGTGGCGTACCCGGTCGTCTCGGCGAACTCGGCGAACGCGGCGTTCGTCACGCTGGTCGCATCGATGCGGAACGGGGCGAGCTCGACCTCGTGCACGGGCGTCTCGCCGTCCATGCGGTTCCCGTCGCCTGACGCGTCCCCCATCAGGAAGACGCCGCCGGGCAGGTCCACCTGCTCGATCGAGTGCCGCGCCGTGCCGGTGCTCGGCTCGGCGGGTGCGGAGCCGCCGCCGAACCCGCTTCCCCTCGCCGGCGCGCAGCAGGAGCCGGGCGCCGAATGGTTGTCGGGCGCATTCGACCGCTCCGCCTCGGGCGGCTCCTGACGCATCGGGGAGTCCGGCATGGACCGATTCTCCTTCACTGCCCGGCGGCGAGGCCGAGCACGTACACCAGGGCGGCGAGAGCGAGCGCGCCCACCGCTGCGGCGGTCACGGCGAGCGGAGCGCCTCCCGTCGGCAGCCGGTCACCGGAGGTCAGAGCCCGGTGGGCGCGGTGATACCGGCGACTCGCGGCCAGGTAGGACACGAGGGCGGCGAGCACGCCGAGCACGCCCACGACGACGGCACCCGATCCGAGGACGGGAAGGGCCAGCCGGGCACCGACTGCGCTGCCGACGCCGAGCGCGAGCGCCGTCCTGCGCCACGCCAGCAGGGTGCGCTCCGGCTGCAGTCCCGGGTCGAACGGGCGATCGCTCACTGCAGCAGGAACCCGAGGGAGACGAGGATGGTGGCGGCGACGACGCCGACCGTGATGGCCGCGCCGAGCGTCGGCCCCGGCAGCGCACGCTGCGCGCGCAGCGACCGCTCGGTGGCGGCCCAGCCGAACCAGGACTGAAGCGCCGCCAGGAGTCCCAGCACGATGAACAGGACCGACGCGGCGATGCGCAGTCCGGGCTGGATCGGCAGCTCGAGGGCCTCGAGCGCCACCCCGGCCGCGAGGAGGGCCAGCGAGGTGCGGATCCAGGCCAGGAACGTGCGCTCGTTCGCCAGGCTGAAGCGCGGGTCGGGCTCCTCGCCGCGTCCGTACACCGAGGCGGGGAATCTCGTCCTCATCCCACTCCATCCGGGTCGGTGACACCTTCCCCGATCAATACCGAACGGGTACTCTGTATTGAGAGTAGCCCTCTGACGAGGGAGCAAGGAGCCCGACGTGGTCGTCGAACAGCCCCCGATACGGCGCGGACCGCGCGGACCGTACGCGAAGAGCGAGCAGACGCGGAAGGCCATCCTCGACGCCGCCCTGAAGGTCTTCGCCGAGTCAGGGTACCGGAGCGGGTCACTGCGCAACGTCGCGGATCGCGTCGGCATGAGCGAAGCCGGGCTGCTGCACCACTTCCCCAGCAAGAGCGCCCTGCTTGCCGCCGTTCTGGAGCGGCGCGACGAGCAGACGCAGGAGCAGTTCGACTTCGACCCGAGCCACGGCGCCGAGATCCTCCGCTCCCTGGTGAAGCTCGCCGACTACAACGCCTCAACGCCCGGCGTCGTCGAGCTCTTCTGCACGCTCTCGGCGGAGGCGACATCGCCCGAGCATCCCGCCCACCAGTGGTTCCGTGACCGCTACGAGTTCACGCGGAGCATGACCCTCAAGGGCTTCCAGGATCTCGCGGAGAAGGGCGAGCTGCGGGCGGGCGTCGAGCCGGAAGCCGCGTCCCGCGGGGTCATCGCGCTGATGGACGGCCTCCAGATCCAGTGGCTCCTCGACCGCGACTCGGTCGACATGGCGGCCGATCTGCGCAGCTACGTCAACACCCTCGTCGAGCACCCGCTCTGAACGACGAAGCGCCCCGCCGGTTCCTGCCGGGCGGGGCGCTTCCGTCTTTCCAGGAGGGGTCAGCGCTCCGAGCCGCTGTACCGATAGCCGTCGAAGACCACATCGCCCGTGACCGCGAAGAGCCCGAGCACGCGTCCGGTGAAGGACGCCGCGGTCTCGGCACTGAGGTAGCGGCCGTCGACGCGGGCGAGCTCGACGTCCTCGTCGCCCGAGCGGGCGACGAAGCGGACGAAGTCGCTCGTCATCACCTCGGCCCAGTCGCCACCGAGCTCCATCCCGGGCGCGGGCTCCGAGATGAGTGAGAGCTCTACCGGCCCCGACGGAAGCGTGGCGCTCCAGGACTGCACGATGCCCGGCACCCGCGCCTCGGCGGTCACCGTGGTGGAGGTCCCATCGTCCTCGGCGAGCAGGCTGTAGACGGTCTGCTCGTCGTAGCGGACGGCGATGCCGCCGCGTCCGGCGCGCGCGTCGACAGTGGACGCCACGGTCGCCGTCTGATTCAGCTGCCGGCGTCCGAGGAACACCGGATGCGAGGACGTCAGGTCGCCCGCACCGTGCAGCGTCAGCCGGCCAGGAGCGGAGTCGAGATCGGCGATCGATTCCGGCGTCCGGCGGATGGCGAGCCAGCCGGCGTCGAGCGGCGCATCGAAGGTCAGCGACTCCTCGACCTCCCCCTGGCGCGGGTCCAGGTGCACCGGATCGGCGGTCGGCCAGCCGTCCTCACGCCAATGCACCTCGGTCGCGAAGGTCTCGCGGCCGAGGGCCGAGAACGCCTGCGTCCCACCCCGGGGACGCACGCCGAGCAGCACCATGAGGGTGCGCCCGTCCGGCGTGTCGACGAGGTCGCCGTGCCCGGTGTTCTGGATGGGCCGGTTGGTGCTGCGCGCCGAGAGGATCGGGTTGGCGGGACCGGGCTCGAACTGAGCACGCGGGTCCCGCGAGCGCGCGATCGAGACGCCGTGGCCGCGCTCGGTGCCGCCCTCGGCGATCATCAGGTACCACCAGTCGCCACGACGGTACAGGTGCGGCGCCTCCGGGAACTTGAACCCGGTTCCGGACCAGAGGTCCCGCGGGCCTGCGAGCGTCTCGCCCGTTGCGAGGTCCACGTCCACCTGGCGGATGCCGCCGTGCTTGCCGATGTCGGGCCCTTTCATGACGAGACCGGAATACGTCACCAGCGCGACGCCGTTCTCGTCCCAGTTGAGGTCGGGGTCGATGCCCTCGACGCCCTCGAGCACGAGACCGTCCGACCAGGGGCCCTCCGGGCGCTCCGCGGTGTAGACGACGCAGCCGCGTCCGCCCGCGATGGTCACGATGACGTAGAAGAGGCCATCCCGGTGCCGAATGGTCGGGGCCCACACGCCGAGACCGGTGGGCGCGTTCTCCAGCTCGCCCTGCTCGGGACGGGTGAGCACGTTCCCGATCCGCTCCCAGTTCTCGAAGTCGGTGCTCGCGTAGACCGGGATGCCCGGCAGGTACTCGAACGTCGACGTGACGAGGTAGAAGGTGCCGTCGACGAGGACGGCGCTCGGGTCGGGGTTGAAGCCGGGGATCAGCGGGTTGGGCAGGGTCACGAATCGCTCTCGAGCTCGATCGTCGTGGCGAGGGGCAGCTCGTCGGCGGTCGTGCCGGCGCGCAGCGTGTACTCGCCCACCTCGTACTGCCAGCCGTCCCGCCAGTGCGCGAGCAGCTTCGACGGCACGGGAACGTGCACCTTCGCCGACTCACCCGGGGCGAGCCGGACCGGCGCGAAGCCGACGAGCCAGCGCACCGGGCGCTCGACCTCGGAGTCGGGCCGCTCGGCGAAGACGAGCACGACCTGCTTCCCGGCGCGGTCGCCCCGGTTCGTGGCCGTGACGGTGACCTGCGCCGCGTCACCCTCGATGAGGAAGGCCGGCGCAACGAAGTCGCTCAGCTCGATGTCGCTGTAGCCGAGGCCGTGCCCGAACCAGTAGGCGGGCTCCTCGTCCGAGCGGAGCCACGCGCGGTAGCCGATGTGGATGCCCTCGGTGTACTCGAGCACGCCGTCGGCGGGCGTGGTCTCGAGCACGGGCACGTGCTCCTCCTCGGCCGCCCAGGTGGTGGGCAGGCGGCCGCCCGGCTCGGCGACCCCGAGCAGCACGTCGGCGACGGCGTTGCCGAACTCCTGCCCGCCGAACCAGCCGACGAGGACCGCGGCGACGTCGTCGCGCCACGGCAGCAGCACCGGGGATCCGGCATTGACGAGGACCACGGTTCGCGGGTTGGCGGCGGCGACCGCGCGGACGAGGTCGTCCTGGCGGCCGGGCAGACGCAGGTCGGTGCGGTCGAAGCCCTCCGACTCCACCTTGGAGTTCGTGCCCACGACGACGAGTGCGACGTCGGCGCTCCGCGCCGCCTCGACGGCCTCGGCGATCAGCTGGTCCTCGTCGACGGACGACGGCTGCGTTCCGACGGTGAGGAAGAGTGCGTTCGAGAGCGCGTCGTCCCGCTCCGGCTGGTCGTAGACGAATCGCACGTCGACGCTTCCGCCCTCGGTCAGCTCGACCGGGACGGTCTTCGTTCCCGGGGAGAGGAGCGCGGCGCCGAGGTCGTCGCCCTCGGGCTCCACGACCTCGTCGATCGACAGCTTCCCGTCGATCCAGAGCTGGGCGTGGCCGACGGCCGCGAAGCCGAGGTCGAGTCGCTCCGTCCGCGCCGGCTGGAGGGTGAACGCGATCTCGACCTGGCGGGCCTTCGCGATCGGCACGTCGCCACCGAACCACACGAGCTCGGTGGCGAGCCGGTCCTCGGTGAAGATGTCCTCGCCCTCGCCGTTCCGGAAGGTGACCCGGGCACCGGGGCCACCGGTCACCGGGTTGGTCATCCGCTCGCGCGGGATGCCGGCGAGGCCGGTCTGGTTCACCGCGCCGAGCGAGTAGCGGATGTCGACGCCGGGCAGCGCATCCGTCAGACCCTCGAGCGGCGAGACGGTGCGCTCGGGCAGGACGGTGGCGCTGCCGCCGCCCTGGGTGCGGGCGTGCTGGGCGTTGTTGCCGATCACGGCGACACTCGTCAGGGCGGCCGCGTCCCACGGCAGCTCGCCCCTGTTCTCGAGGAGCACCATGCCGTCGGCGGCCGCCTCGCGGCTGAACGCGATGCCGTCCTCGACGTGGACGAGCGGAGCGGGGGTGCTGTCGCCGAGCGCGCCGACGCGGGCGGCGAGGCGGAGGATGCGGCGCACCTTGCGGTCGACGACCTCCTCGGCGATGCGGCCGTCGCGGACCGCTGCGACGAGGGCCTCGCCCCACGGGCCGTCCGGGCCCGGCATGACGAGGTCCTGCTCGGCCTCGGCGGAGCGGAGGCTGCGCACGGCGGTCCAGTCGCTGATGACGACGCCGTCGAAGCCCCAGTCGGTCTTGAGCGGCGTCTCGAGCAGCTCGTGCTCGGTGGCGGTGACGCCGTGGATCGAGTTGTACGCGCTCATCACGAGCCAGGCGCGCGACTCGGTGATGGCGACCTCGAAGGCGCGGAGGTAGAGCTCGTGCAGCGCGCGCGGCGGGACCTGCACGTCGACCGTGAAGCGGTCGGTCTCGGAGTCGTTCGCGATGTAGTGCTTGGGCGTCGCGCCGACGCCGTTGTCCTGCAGGCCGAGGACGTAGGTCCGGGCGAGCTCGGCGGTGAGCACCGGGTCCTCGCTGAACGCCTCGAAGTGACGGCCTCCCCGCGGCGAGCGGTGCAGGTTGATCGTCGGGCCGAGCACGACGTCGACGCCCTTGCGGCGGGCCTCGCACGCCGCCACCGCGCCGTAGCGGCGGGCGATCTCCGGGTCGAACGAGGCGGACAGGGCGGACGCCGAGGGCAGGTTGAGGGAGGGCGACCGCTCGTCCCAGACGGGTCCGCGCACACCCGAGGGGCCGTCGGACACGACCATGCTGCGCAGCCCGATCCGCTCGATCGGCCAGGTGCTCCAGAAGTCCTTGCCGGTGAGCAGGAGGACCTTCTCCTCGAGGGTGAGCTCGCCGAGCGCGCTGTCGACTGCCGCCTCGATGCGGTCGGTGGTTGTGGTGGTGTCGCTCATCGCGATCTCTCCTTGTTCTCGGGGGACGGGGCGGAGGGCGCACTCGTCCCCCGCGCCGATGCACGGTCTGCTCCGGGTCGCCCCGGTCGTTGTGGTCGCCGCCGGGGTGGCGGCGGGGCGGATGAGGGCCGGGATCAGACGCCGGCCTGGACCTCCATCTCGCGCTGCGACTCGAGCAGGCGCCGGCGATCCGCGCGGCGCTGCTCCTGCCGCAGCGGGTCCGGCACCGGCGCCGCCAGGAGGAGGCGCTGGGTGTAGGGGTGCTCGGGCTCGCTCGTGACCTGCCCGCCGTCGCCGTACTCGACGATCTCGCCGTGGTACATGACCGCGACCCGATGGCTGAGATGGCGCACGACCGCGAGGTCGTGCGAGACGAACAGGTACGCGACGCCGGTCTGCTCCTGGATGTCCTTGAACAGGTCGAGCACGCGGGCCTGCGTCGACAGGTCGAGCGCGGACACCGGCTCATCGCAGACGATCAGCTCGGGCGAGAGCGCGAGCGCGCGGGCGATCGCGATGCGCTGGCGCTGCCCGCCCGAGAACTCGCGGGGCAGGCGGTCGGCCGCGTTCGAGGGCAGGCCCACCTGGTCGAGCAGGGTGCGGATCCGCTTCGACGCGTCGCCGGCCGACATCTTCTTCACCCGGAGCGGCTCGGCGAGGGTCTGCTCGATGGTCAGCGACGGGTTGAGCGACGAGTACGGGTCCTGGAACACGACCTGGATCTCGTCGGCCAGCGCCCGGCGCTGCTTCCGCTTCAAGTGGGAGATGTCCCTGCCCTTGAAGCGGACGCTGCCGCCGGTGACCGGGGCGAGGCCGAGCACGGCGCGACCGAGGGTGGTCTTGCCGGAGCCCGACTCCCCCACCAGGCCGACGCACTCGCCCGGATGGATGTCGATGGAGACGCCCTTGAGGGCGCGGAACGGCTTCTTGCCGAAGCCCTTCGCGGGGTACTCGACGACGAGGTCGTCGACGACGAGCAGCGGCTCCCGGCTGTTCGCGGTCTGGGCGGTCATCGGGCACTCTCCTCGGTGAGGGTGTGGCGGTCGGCGGAGTGGGCGAGCGGGCCGCGGGCGGCGCCGTCCTCGAGGATCGCGTCGAACAGCGATTTCGTGTACGGGTGCCGGGGACCGGCGAAGATCGACCGCGCCGGGCCGGTCTCGACGATCCGGCCGTGCTGCATGACCGACACCCGATCGCACAGGTCGGCGACCACGCCGAAGTTGTGCGTGACGATCAGCACGCTGACGTGGAGGTCGTTCTGCAGCTCGCGGAGCAGGTCGAGGATCTCGGCCTGCACCGTGACGTCGAGCGCGGTGGTCGGCTCGTCCGCGATGATGAGGTCTGCCTCGCAGGAGACGGCGCCGGCGATCAGCACGCGCTGCGCCTGTCCCCCGGACACCTCGTGCGGGTACGAGTCGAAGGTCTTCTGCGGGTCCGGCAGGCCGACCCGGCCGAGCAGGGCGAGGGCGCGCTTCTTCGCCTCCGCCTTCGAGATGCCGAGGGTCACCGTCATCGGCTCGACCAGCTGGCTGCCGATCGTGAACGAGGGGTCGAGGTTCGACATCGGCTCCTGCGGGATGTACGCGATGCGCCGCCCGCGGATCTTCGTCATCTCCTTCTCCGACAGGTGCGCGAGGTCCTTGCCGTCGAAGAGCACGGTGCCCGCGACGATCCGTCCGCCGCCCGGCAGCAGGCGCAGGATGCTCCACGCCGTCTGCGTCTTGCCGGAGCCGGACTCGCCGATCAGGCCGTGCACCTCGCCCTTCCGCACCTTCAGCGAGACACCGTTGACCACCTGCTTCACGGTGCCGTCGGGCTGGTCGTAGCCGACGACGAGGTCGTTCACCTCGAGCAGCACCGGCCGAGCGTCGTCGCGCTCCTCGGCGTGCACGACCGGCGCGGGGCCGGACGCGTCCGGCGTGTACGCGGCGGCGCCGCGGCGGCGCTTCTTCGGCTTGCCGGCGGCGCGCTCCAGCTCGTCGCGGAGGGCATTGCCGAAGAGCACGAGGGCGACCGAGGTGAGCGCGATGGCGAGTGAGGGCCACACGAGCAGGACGGGCTGCTGATACATGCGGGAGAACGCGTCCGAGAGCATCTGGCCCCAGGTCGGCACGTTGGTGTCGCCGAGCCCGAGGAAGTCGAGCCCCGCCTGCACCGCGATGCCGATGCCGGCGAGCAGCGCGGCCTGGATGATGATCGGGGCGCGCACCACCGAGAGGATGTGGCGGCCGATGATGCTCGCGTCTCCGACCCCGGCGACGCGGGCGGCGTCGACGAACAGCTCGTTCCGCACCCCGACGACCGCCGTGTAGGTGAGCCGGTAGAAGGCGGGCGAGAGGATGACGCCGAACACGGCCATGATGAGCCAGATCGAGGGGCCGACCACCGCGCGGGCGGCGAGCAGCACCACGATGCCGGGCAGCGCCTGGATGATGCTGATCACCCACACGGAGACCGACTCGAACCACTTCTGGTAGTAGCCGGCGATCAGGCCGCTCGTCACACCGATGACCGCGGCGATGAGGACAGCCCATAGGGCGCCGGCGATGCTGAACCGCGTCGCGAACAGCAGACGGGAGAGCACGTCCCGGCCGGCGCTGTCGGCGCCGAGGGGATGCGCGCCGCCGGCGGGGGCGAGCACGTCCTGGATGTTGGCCTTGTTCGGGTCCATCGGCGCCAGGAAGTCGGCGAAGACGGCCAGCAGGATCATGACGACGAGGACGAGAAGGGCCGTGAGTCCGGTCGGGTTCTTCAGGAGACGGCGGCCGAGGTGCGAGCGGGCCGCCCGGAGCTCGGTGGCGACCGCGGGGGTCGGCGTGGCAGCTGATTCGCTCATGAGATACGCGCCTTCGGGTTGAGGAAGCCGTGCAGGATTTCGATGACGATGTTGACGATCACGACGATCGAGGCCGTGACGACGACGAGGCCCATCACGAGCGGGACGTCGCCCTGGGCGGTGGACGTGGTGGCGACGGGGCCGAGGCCGGGGATCGCGAAGATCTGCTCGACGATGATCGCGCCGCCCAGCAGGCCGACGAACTGGACCGCGAGGACCGCGAGCGCAGGGCCGCCGGCGTTGCGGAGGACGTGCTTGTAGAGGACGCGGTTCTCCGACAGGCCCCGGCTGCGCAGAGTGCGCACCCAGTCCTGGCGCATCGTGTCGATGACCGAGCCGCGGATCTGCGCGGCGATGGCGGCGATGGCGCCGATCGCGAGAGCGATGATCGGGAGGGTCACCGTGCTGAGCCAGCCGGGGAAGGAGACGCCCAGCTGCACGAATCCCGTGGGCTTGAACCACTTGAGGTTCAGCGCGAACACGTTGACCAGGAAGATCGCGATGAGGAAGCCGGGGATCGCGAAGCCGAGCACGGACACGATCTGCACCGTCCGGTCGGCGGCGCCGCGCTTCCGTGCGGCCCAGACGCCGAGCGCCGTGCCGACGACCGCGGTGAGGATCGTCGTGCCGATGACGAGCGAGAGGGTGACGGCGAGACGGGACGTGATGGCGGCGACGACCGGCTGGCTGGTGAACCAGGAGGTGCCGAAGTCGCCGGTGACGGCCGAGGTGAGCCAGTCGAAGTAGCGGGGGATCAGCGGCTGGTCGAGGCCGAGCTGAGCGGTCTTCTGGGCGACCTGCTCCTCCGTGGCCGAGACGCCGAGGATCTGGCGTGCGATGTCGCCCGCGCCCAGGTAGAGCAGGAGGAACGCGACGCTCGAGACGACGAAGAGGAGGATCACGCCGGCGAGCAGGCGGCGGAGTATGAAGCGGAGCATCATCGGTCCTTCGGAGGGGGAAGCAGAAGGGGGAGGGTGCCGGGCCGGGGCCCCGGCCCGGCACCCGGGGCACTACTTGGGCTGGACGTTCCAGAGGTACGGCACGGCGTTGCCGACCTGCGTCTCGACCTGCGTGTTGGCGTCGCTCATGAAGATCGACGTCGGGCGGTACATGGGCGCGAACCAGGCGTTCTCGACCAGGTACTTGTTGAGGGCCTGACCGGCCTCGGCCGCCTCATCCTCGGTGCCGGTCTGGATCGTCTTGATCCAGGCCTCCACCTCGGGGGTGGTCTGGTGCAGCACGTTCCAGGTGGACGCTCCCGAGATCTGGAAGGACGCCAGCTGGTAGTCGGTCGGATCCTGCTGCAGCGTGAACCAGGTCATCGGGAACTCGCCGCCGATGATCGAGGGGATGAACTCGGTGGCCTGGAGCTCCTGGTAGTTGACCGTGATGCCGATCTGCGCGAGCTGGTCGGCGTACAGGGTCCAGTGCGCCTCCGGGATGGCGGCCGCGCGGGGCATCGTGATCTCGAAGCCGTCCGCGTAGCCCGCGTCCGCCATGAGCTCCTTCGCCTTGTCGAGGTCGTAGGTGTAGTAGTCGTCCAGCGACTCGTCGTAGGACGGCGAGAAGGTCGGGAAGATCTGCGACGTCGGGGTGCCGTAGCCGTTGCCGACCGTCTTGACCAGCGCCTCCTTGTCGAGGGCGTAGTTGATCGCCTGGCGGACCTCGACCTTGGCGAGCGGCGGGGCGAGCTTGCCCTCGCGGTCGCTCAGCATGAAGCCCCACCAGTTGAGCGCGAACTCGTTGGCCGTGAAGCCCGCGGACTTCATCTGGTCGACGGAGCTCGTGTCGATGATGTTGGTGACGTTGACCTGGCCGCCCTGCACCGCGTTCAGCAGCGAGGTCGGGTCGGCGTAGTACTGGAGGACGAGCTTGTCGTAGTGCTGGTCGTCCGGGTTCCAGTAGTCGGGGTTCTTGTCGAACACGTAGCTGCTGCCCGCGACCGTCTCGCCCGCGTTGTAGACGTACGGGCCGGAGCCGACCGGGTTGGTCGCGGTCGCCTCGTCGCCGGCGGAGGAGGCCGGGGCGACGACACCGCTGTTCTGCGTCAGGAACGTGAGCATGGCCGGGTCGGGAGCCGACAGGGTGAGCTCGAGAGTGGTGTCGTCGACGGCCTTCGCGTCGGCGAGGTTGATGAGGTTCGAGGCATTGGGCGAGTTGCCCGCCTTGAACGCCAGCAGGCTCGCCGCGGCATCGGCGGCGGTGAGGGTGTCGCCGTTCGTGAAGGTGACGTCGTCGCGGAGCGTGAGAGTGAGGACGGTCTTGTCCTCGTTGTACTCCCACTCGGTCGCGAGACCCGGCTCGACCTCACCCTCGGGCGTCGCCCGGAGCAGGGTGTCGTAGACGGCCTGGATGTAGGGCGACTCGTTCGCCCAGTTGGCGCCCTCGGCCGCGAGGGTCGTGGGCTGGGCGATGACGCCCCAGGTGAGGGTTCCGCCGCCGGCCGAGTCCCCGGACCCGCCGTCGCCCGACCCGCCGGCGCAGCCGGTGAGCGCCAGAGCGGCGGCAGCTGCCGCGGCTACCGCGGCGCGCTTCCACTTGAACATCGTTGTCCTTCCAATGCTGTGCGACCCGTCCTCGGACCGTCTGATCTGGAACTGTAAGCGCAATTCCTAGTAGCGACAAGGTTTTGAGGGCCCCAATTTCTAGCGGTTGGTAACGTTTTGCTGTGAACCGGTTGACCGGTTAGCCTGGCGCCCGAACCGGGAGCGCCGACGCTGCCGAGACAGGAGGCGACATGGGGCCGCGGTACCGCGTCATCATCGACAACGACTTCTCGGGCGATCCCGACGACCTCTTCCAGCTGGCGCACCATGTGCTCAGCCCCTCGGTGGAGATCCCGTTCGTCATCGGCTCGCATCTCGCGCCCGGCGACTTCTTCGACCCCTCCGACCGCCAGGCGGAGAACGCCGCGGACATCGCACGCGAGCTGCTCCGTCTGCTGGACAGCAGCATCCCCGTGCTCGCCGGCAGCAACGTCGGTCTCGCGGATGCGGGCGAGGCGCGGCCGTCCGCCGCCTCGGACGCGATCGTGCGCGAGGCGATGCGGGACGACACCGACCTGCCGCTGTTCCTCGCGCTCGGGGCGGGCCTGACCGAGCTCGCGAGCGCACTGCTCACCGAGCCGCGGATCGCCGACCGCCTCACCGCCGTCTGGATCGGCGGCCCCGAGCACGAGGGCATCGGACTCCCCTTCCCCCTCGAGGGACGGGTCGAGTACAACCTGGCGATCGACATCCCGGCCGCGCAGACCGTGTTCAACGACTTCGACGTGCCGATCTGGCAGGTGCCGAGGAACACCTATCGGCAGGCGCTCGTGAGCACCACCGAGCTGGAGATGCGCGTGCGCCCCCACGGCCCCCTCGGCCGGCGCCTGGCCGACAGCATCGCGGACCTCACCGCCACGGCTGCGGGGCACGGGCTGCTGATGGGCGAGACGTACGCACTCGGCGACCAGCCCCTCGTCCTGCTGACCGCGCTGCACTCGTCCTTCGAGGCGGATCCGTCGTCGAGCGACTACGTCACGGTTCCGACGCCCCGGATGACGGAAGCCGGCTGGTACGAGGACCGCCCCGACGGCCGGCCGATGCGCGTGTACTCGCGTCTCGACACCCGGCTCATGTTCGAGGACATGTACCTGAAGCTGGAGCGCTTCGCCTCCACCCGTTGAGTATTCCACTCGACCACCGCGCCACCCTGTTGCGCTCCGGCGCGCGTCAGCGTACGGTCGCCTCGAACTATTCCACTTGAGGAATAGCGGAACCTCGAGGGAGAGCGATGCTGCAACGGCTCGACGTCATCACCCTCGGCCTCCTTCGGGAGCGCCCCCGCACCGGCTACGACGTGCGGAAGTGGCTCGACCGCTACGGCTGGGCGCTCGGCTACAGCGCCCAAACCTCGCAGATCTACCGGCAGCTGGGCCGCCTGGTCGAGCGCGGCTGGGCCGACACGACCCCGGACCCGCGGCGCACCGGCCCGGACGGGAAGCTCTACGCCGTGACCGAGGACGGCCGCACCGCCTTCGAGGAGTGGGTGGATTCGCCCTACGAGCCGGCGATGCGGCCCATGGACCCCGACTTCCAGGTGCGGATGCACTTCTCCCGTCATCGGGGGCCCGCCACGGTCCTGGACCTGGTTCGCACCGAGCTGGCCTTCCGACGCGCGCAGCACGACCGGCGGACGTCCTTCGACCCTGCGCTGCTGCCCGCCGGTGCCGACGACGCCGCCTGGGCCCGCGAGGTGCACCTGCTGCTCGAGGGCCGTGGCCGGCTGCTCAGCGCCAACCTGATCGCCTGGCTCGAGGCGGCCGAGGAGCGGCTCGCGCTCCTCGCCTCCTCCCCCGCACCCTCCCTCCCCCTCCGACAGGAAGAGCCCCGATGAGCGAACGCCGGCCCAACATCGTCATGGTCCTCACCGATGACCATGGCACCCAGACGATCGGCGCATACGGCTCCGTGGTGAACACCACTCCGCGCATCGACGAGATCGCACAGGCGGGCGTCCGGTTCGACAGCTGCTTCGTCGCGAACTCCCTGTGCTCGCCGAGCCGCGCCTCGATCCTCACCGGCACCCACAGTCATGTGAACGGCGTCACGACGCTGTGGACGGCGATCGATGCGAGCCAGCCCACCTTCATCAGCCAGCTGCGGGCGGCGGGGTACCGCACGGCGATGATCGGCAAGTGGCACCTCGGCATCGGCGACGGTCACAACCCGCAGAACTTCGACCACTGGGAGGTGCTGAGCGGCACGCACGGCCAGGGCGAGTACTGGAACCCCACCTTCCTCTCCGAGAACGGCGAGCGGGTGGTTGAGGGCTACGCGACCGACATCATCACCGACCTCGCCACGGAGTGGGTGGAGAGCCTCGAGGGCGACGACCCCTGGTGCGTCCTGATCTACCACAAGGCCCCACACCGGTCGTGGGAGCCCGACACCAAGCACATGGACCTCTACTCCGAGCCGATCCCCGTGCCGGAGACGTTCTTCGACGACTACTCGACCCGCTCGGTCTCGATGCGGCGGGCTCGCATGCGGGTGGCGGACGACCTCAGCTCCTCCGACCTCAAGGAGAACCCGCCCGAGAACCTCGGCTACGAGGACCAGGCGCTGTGGAAGTACCAGCGGATGATGGAGGACTACCTCCGCTGCGTCGCATCGGTCGACGACAACGTCGGCCGCGTCACCGACTGGCTCCGCGAGCGCGGCGACTTCGACGACACCCTGCTGATGTACTCCTCGGACCAGGGCTTCTTCCTCGGCGAGCACGGCTGGTTCGACAAGCGATTCATGTACGAGGAGTCCCTGCGGATGCCGCTGCTGCTGAGCTACCCCCGCAGGCTCGCCGGCGGGCGGGTCTTCGACGGCATCGTCACCAACGTCGACTGGGCGCAGACGATCCTCGACGCCGCGGGCGTGGAGCACCACCCCCGCATGCAGGGCCGCAGCTTCTGGGGTGACCTCCTCGGCGCCCCGGACTCGCCGCCGGCGGAGGGGGCGTACTACCGGTACTGGGAGAACGACGACATCATCCACAAGGCGTCCGCGCACTACGGCTACCGCACCCAGCGGTACAAGCTCATCTACTTCTACAACGACGGGCTCGGACAGCAGGGCGCAGGCTTCTACAGCTACCCGCCGGAGTGGGAGCTCTACGACCTGCAGGCCGATCCGGGCGAGGTGCGCAACGTCTACTACGATCCGGAGTACGCGGAGATCCGGGAGGAGCTCACGCGCGCGATGTGGCGGGAGCAGGAGCGCCTGGGGGATGCTCCGCACAGCTCGCAGCCGTCGCCCTTCTGAAAACCTAGCCCTCGCTCGCTTTTGTCTGTTAGCGTCGATCCGGCGTCCGACGAGGGGCGCCGGCGAAGGACGACAGCGATGAACCGCAGCAGGGCAGTGGCGCCGGACGGCGTGGAGTTCCGTGACCTCAACGGCAACGGCGAGCTCGACCCGTACGAGGATCCCCGGCTCAGCCCCGAGGAGCGGGTCGCCGATCTCGTCCCCCGCCTGTCCCTCGAGGAGAAGGCGGGTCTGCTCTTCCACTCGATGATCGGCGTCGGCGAGCCCGGCGCGCACGACGAGCCCGCCGGCTTCTCCCCCTCCACGCCGCGAGAGCTCGTGATCGGCAAGCTGCTCAGCCACTTCAACGTGAGCGCGCTGCCGTCCGTCCGGGACACGGTGCGCTGGCACAACGCCCTGCAGGAGCTCGCCGAGGAGACCCCGCACGGCATCCCGATCACGCTGTCGACCGACCCGCGGCATGCGTTCAGCGAGAACGCGGGGGCCTCCATCGCGGCCGGCGACCTGTCGCAGTGGCCGGAGCCGCTGGGGCTCGCAGCAATCGGCGATATCGACCTCGTCCGCCGCTTCGCCGACATAGCCCGACAGGAATACGTCGCTCTCGGCATCCGCGCAGCGCTGCATCCGCAGGTCGACCTCGCCACCGAGCCGCGCTGGGCTCGCCAGATGCAGACGTTCGGCCAGGACGCGGCGACCGCCTCCGCGTTCGTCAACGCCTACCTCGAGGGCTTCCAGGGACCACGGGTCGGCCCCGGCAGTGTCGCGTGCACGACCAAGCACTTCCCCGGCGGCGGCCCGCTGAAGGACGGCGGTGACTCGCACTTCGTCTACGGCCACGACCAGGTCTATCCGGGTGGGCGGTTCGAGGAGCACCTCGCCCCGTTCCGAGCCGCGATCGCGGCGGGCACGAGCGCGATGATGCCGGCGTACGGCAAGCCGATCGACCTCGAGCTCGACGGGGAGCCCATCGAGGAGGTCGCCTTCAGCTTCAACCGGCGCATCATCACGCGGCTGCTTCGCGAGGAGCTCGGCTTCGACGGCGTCATCGTCACCGACTGGGGACTCATCACCGACGTCGAGATCATGGGGCTGCCGTTCCCCGCCCGCGCTTGGGGAGTGGAGGATCTGACCCCGCTCGACCGGATGGAGCGCATCTTCGAGGCGGGCGCCGACCAGTTCGGCGGCGAGGAGCGCACCGACCTGGTGCTCGACCTCGTCACCTCGGGTCGCGTTCCGGAGTCCCGGATCGACGAGGCGGTGCGACGCCTGCTCCTCGTCAAGTTCGAGCTGGGTCTCTTCGACGACCCGTACCTCGACGAGGACGAGGCGGAGCGCATCGTCGGATCCGCCCAGTTCCGGGAAGCCGGCCACCGGGCGCAGGGCGAGTCGGTGACCGTGCTGAAGAACGGGGCCCTGCCCGATGGCGCGCCGGTGCTGCCGCTGCGCCCGGGACTGCGCGTGTACCTCGAGGGTGTCGCCTCGGAGGCGGTCGGCGACTGGGGCACCGTCGTGAGCGACCCGGCCGGGGCCGACGTCGCGCTCGTCCGGCTCGCCGCCCCCTTCGAGCCGCGCAACGACTACTTCCTCGAGGCGATGTTCCACCAGGGCTCCCTCGACTTCCCGGCCGAGGTCGTCGACCACGTCCGCTCGCTCGCCGCCGTGGTCCCCGTCGTGGTCGACGTCACGCTCGACCGGCCGGCGATCCTCGCCGACATCGACGAGGCCGCAACGGGGCTGGTCGCGACCTACGGCGCTTCGGATGCGGCCCTTCTCGAAGCCCTCAGCGGTCGCATCGCGCCGCGCGGTCGGCTGCCCTTCGAGCTGCCCCGCTCGATGGTCGCCGTGGAGGCGAGCCGCCCCGACGTCCCCTCCGACACGGTGGACCCGCTGTACCGGTACGGGCACGGCCTGACCCTCTGACCTCCCCGCTGCAGAAACGTCCTATTGGTCGGGGGGGTCAGACGCCCGGGGGGGGCGGCATCGG
>NZ_JAFMSZ010000003.1:0-263072 GCF_017916505.1 Naasia sp. SYSU D00057 | reverse complement strand
CCCCCCCCCGCCACACACCCGCCCGCCGCGGGGGCCACCCCCCCCCGGGGGCGAGGACGTTTCTGGCGCGCCGAGCGGACGCGGAGCGAGCGGAGCTACGCGACCGTGACGATCACGCGGCGGTACGTCGCGAGCGGCAGCGGGGCGTCGTCGCGCGCCTCGAGGATCAGGTGGATCGTCTGTCCGGGCTCGGCGTCCTCGGGCACGAGGAGGGTCACCTCGGCGGCGTCCGCCCCCTGGAGGGCGACCGTGCCGGGATAGGTTCCGGCCTCCCGGTACTGCCACCACCGCAGCGCTACGCCGTCCCCGTCGGGGTCCTCGACGTCCGCGTGCGCGGCGACACGGGATCCGGGCGCCGCGCGAAGGTCGAGGCCCGGCGACACGCTGACGACCGGGTGGTGGTTGGCGCCCGCGAACTCGGGGGTGACGGACCAGCGGAGCCGGGTCGCGAACTCCCGCTGGGCGTCCGCGAACCAGCGCACGACCGAGTACTCATCCGGAGTGCCGCCGTCCGGGGCCGCGTCCCGCGCCGCGAGCACGCTCCAGGTGTCCGGCCCCTCGTTCGGTGTGCGCACCGCCCGGCCACCCCACCCGCCGTAGGACGGGTGCTCGTGGCCGCGCAGGCCGTTGCCGAGCAGGTTCAGCAGGTTGGTGGTGTCGCCCTCCGAGATCCACTCGCCCTGCGGCTGGGGGTCGATCCACACCCAGTAGCCCTGCTCTGTGAGCTCCTGCCGGGAGAGGCCGCTCGTGTGGAAGTAGTCGGTCGGGTCGCCCGGCACCATCTGCCGCCCATCGCCCCAGACGCGGTAGAGCGCCCCGAGCGGGCCGAGCGCGGTGACGTTGTCGCGCATCCAGTCGGCGGTGAGCATCGCGGCGCCCTCGGGCAGGGCCACCTTGCGGGCGATGTAGCCCCACGCCATCGTCATGACATCGAGGACGCGGATATCCGGCCAGTTCGGCCGGATGTAGTCGTCGTAGGTGCCGTCCTGCGAGGCGAACTTGAGGATCACCGCCTTGCGGCTCACGGCCTCCCGGACGGACTGCTCCTCGGCGGTGCCGGCGTACCGCTCCTCGATGGAGCGCAGCGCGCGGGCGACGGTGCTCGTGCCCGCCCAGTTCTGGAGGTGGACGGGACCGGGCTCGTCGTCGAGCAGCACGTCCGCGATGAGGCGGGAGCCCGGGGTCTCCTCGGACATGTCGCCCTCGAACGCCACGTTGCCCTCGCGGATGACGGCACGGAGCGCGTCCGGGGTCGGGTAGCCGGAGTCGTGGACGAGGAGGTTCCCGTGCACCTCGGCGTAGGCGTCCACCGCATCGTCGATGAACCGCTCGCCGGGCGCCCAGCGCCAGGACGTCTGCGGCTCGGCGTACTCGCGGTCCGGCTGGAAGAACGTCGTGCCCTTCCCATCGCCCTTCCAGTGGAACCGGCTGCTCGCGTAGACCAGTCCCTCGATGCGCAGCTCGTTGCTGTGCAGCAGCAGGCGGATCATAGAGTTGAGATCGTCGAGCTCCGGATCGGCGGTGACGATGGTGCGCGGGCGCGTCGCGGCAGTGCTCTTCGAGATCATCGTGCGCTTCCGGCGTCAGGCGGCGTTGAGCTCGCCGAGCAGGGCCTCGAGCCGAGGGCGCTGCTCACGTGGGAACATGATGAGGCTCGAGCCCAGGCGGGCGTCCGAGCGCCAGGCGCCGGAGTCGTTCCACCCGAACGAGATGAAGTAGCCGATCTCGCCGAAGAACTCCTCGAGCGATGCCTTCGCCTCCGGGTCGTCGGCGAAGTCGGCGAGCGCGGAGTCCATGCTGAAGGCGCGCGGCCGGCGCTCGGCGATCGTCAGCGGCACGGTCCACTCGTGCGCGCCGCTGCCGACCCGGAGCTCCTCGTGCCGGCCGGGCAGCACGACGAGCGCCTCGGCGCCCACCGGGACGGTGAGCTTCAGGGAGAACCGGCCGTCCTCGATCCGCCAGTCGGTGCTCACCCGACCGTAGCCGGTCTCGAGCGAGGCGGAGGCCGAGGTGAGGGCACCGCCGGGGCGGGGGTGCACGGAGATGACCCGGTAGCCGGGCTCGGCCGGCGCGATGCCGCCGATGGTGCGCTGCATCCAGTCGGCCACCGCCCCGAGTGCGTAGTGGTTGAACGACGTCATCTCGCCCGGATTGATGGTGCCGTCCGGGAGCATGCTGTCCCAGCGCTCCCAGATCGTCGTGGCGCCCATCGTGATCGGGTAGAGCCAGGACGGGTTGCCGCGCTCGAGCAGCAGCCGGTACGCCGTGTGCACGTGCCCCGTCGTGGTGAGCGCGTCGCAGATGAGGGGAGTGCCGACGAAGCCGGTGCGGACCCGGTACCCGTAGGCGCGGACGAGTTCGGCGAGCCGGTCGCCCGCCGCCTGCCGCCGCTCGCCCTCGAGGAGGTCGAACGCGATCGCCAGGGCATAGGCGGTGTGCGCGTCGGAGAGGACGCGCCCGGCGCCCGTCACGTACTCGCGCACCCAGGCGTCGCGGATCAGCTCGGCGAGCGCCGCGTACTCGCGGGCGTCCTCGTCGCGGCCGAGGATGCGGGCCGCCTCGGCCAGGCGCTGCGTCGAGCGGAAGTAGTGGGCGGTCGCCACGATGTCGGCGTCGGTCTTCGCCGCGGCCGGGTTGTGCGGCGGGGCGGCCGGGTCGAGCCAGTCGCCGAACTGGAAGGTGCCGGTCCACAGGTGGTCGTCGCCGGCGAGGCCGCGGAGGGTCTCCACCCACTGGCGCATGCTCGGGTACTGGTCCTCCAGCACCCGCGGGTCGCCGTAGCGGGCGAAGAGCGCGTCGGGCACGAGGGTGGCCGCGTCGCCCCAGGCGGCGGCCGCCGCCGGCGGGTCGGGCAGCGGGGAGGGGATCACCATCGGCACGCCGGTGTCCGTCTGCTGCAGCGCGAGGTCGCGCAGCCAGGAGCGCAGGAAGCCGGAGACGTCGTAGAGGTACGACGCCGTCGGGGTGAACACCTGGATGTCGCCCGTCCAGCCGAGGCGCTCGTCGCGCTGCGGGCAGTCGGTCGGGATGCTGAGGAAGTTGCCCCGCATGCCCCACACGACGTTCGCGTGCAGCTGGTCGAGCATCGGATCGCTCGTCGTGAGCCAGCCGGTGCGCTCGAGGTCGGTGTGGACGACGACCGCGGTGATCCGGGCCGGGTCGAAGCCCTCGGGGAGGCCCTCGACCTGCGCGTAGCGGAAGCCGTGGAACGTGAAGCGCGGGCTCCAGGTGCGGGCGTCGCCGGCGGCGGTGAAGGAATCGGTCGCGGCCGCGAAGCGGAGGGGGCGCAGGCCGAGCTCGCCGTGCTCGAGCACCTCGGCGTGCCGCAGCACGAGCTCGGTGCCGGCCGGCAGGTCGAGGTCCAGCTCGAGCCAGCCGACGAGGTTCTGGCCGAAGTCGAGGATCGGCTTCCCGGAGGCGGACGTGAGCACGTCAGCGACGGCGACCCGCTCGATGCGGCGGACCGGCGGCACGGGCGACGGCGCGAGACGCGTGGAGTCGGCGTCGATCACCACAGCCGGCCCCGCACCGGGGAGCGCGGCGTCCGGGTTCTCGAAGGCGTCGTCCTCTGCGCGGGCGTCGTAGGTCTCGCCCTGGTAGATGCTCGCGGACACGGTGGGGCCGGTCGCGCTCGTCTCCCAGGTCGCATCGGTGGCGACAACGTCGACGGAGCCGTCCTCGTACTCGAGCCGCAGCTGCGCGGAGAGGGCGACGGGGCCCGGGTAGGCGACGGCGAACTTGCCGTCGAAGCCGAAGCGCTCGCGGTACCAGCCCTCGGCGACGGTGGCACCGAGCACGTTGCGGCCCGGGCGGACGAGGGCGGTCACGTCGGAGGACTGGAAGAGCAGCCGCTGGTCGTAGGCGGTCCAGCCGGGAGCGAGGACCTCGTCGGTTGTGGGCGCGCCGTTCAGGACCGTCTCGTAGACGCCGTGCGCGGTGGCGGACAGCACGGCCGAGCGGACGGGGCCGCGGGCCTCGAACACAGTGCGGAACCGGATGGGGCGCCGGCTCTCGTCGATCGGCTCCGGGGAGGCGATGAAGGCGGCCGTCCAGTCGCCGGGACCCAGCGCGGCGGTGCGGGCGGACACCCAGGCGCTCGGCGCGCTCCACTTCCCGCCGTCACCGCGGACCGCGACGCGGACCTCGGCGTCGTCGTAGGCGGCCAGCGCCGAGAAGGGCCAGGTCACGGACTGCGAGTCGGGGGCGTGCAGCTCGACCGACTCGGTCTCGCTCCCCCGACGGAGCTCGACGCGGGCGCCGGCCTGACGCCAGCCGGCGGTCGTTGTCTCGACCTGCCACGAGAGGGCGGGAGTGCCGGTCGCGAGGAAGCGGGGTCCGCCCCGTCCCTCCAGCCACACGCGCGAGACGAGGGGGGTGGTGTCCGTCATGGTTCCTCCGCGACCGCGTCTCCGGTGAGCGGCCTGCTGAAAACCTAGCATCCAGCCGGTATTGGCGGCCAGGGCTGGGGCGGACATCGGCCCAATCCTTCCGCGACACGCACGGGCCGGGGCCCCCGAACGGGCGATGCCCGCTCTGCGTCGCTCCGCGTAGCGTGAGCAGCGGGGGATCGCATCATGAGGAACGAATGCCGATCCGGCGTGCCCGGCGCCGGACGAGCGCGCCGCGGCATCGTGCTGCCGTCGGCGCTCGCGGTCGCCATCGCCTCGGCGATCCTCGGGCCCGTCGGCCCGGCGGCCGCAGCCGAGGGCGAGTACCTCGTGCTCGTCGACGGAGACCCCGCCGCGCTCTCGCGCGAGGTCGAGAAGGCGGGCGGAGAGGTCGAGGACGTCTTCGGGCAGCTGGATGTCCTCGCCGTCACTCTGCCGGCGACTCAGGCCGAGCTGCTCGACGACCGGGCCGGCATCCGGGTGGAGCCGAATCCGGTGCTCCGTGCCTTCGACACCGTCGCGCCGCCGAGCTACGGCCTCGACCGCATCGACCAGCGCGCCCTGCCGCTCTCCTCCTCGTACACCTACCCGTCCGCCGCGGCGGGCGCCGGCGTGGACGTGTACGTCATGGACACCGGCGTGCGCGCCGACCACGAGCAGTTCGGCGGACGGGTCGCCGCGGGCTACACCGCGATCGCCGACGGCCTCGGCACCGCGGACTGCAACGGCCACGGAACGCACGTCGCGGGAACCATCGCGGGACGGACGACGGGAGTCGCCCCCGCGGCGACGATCGTGCCCGTGCGCGTGCTCGACTGCGGCGGCAGCTCGGCGACCGGCTTCGAGTACCTGGACGGCATCGACTGGATCCTGTCGCACCACCAGGCGGGCCGGCCGGCGGTGCTCAACCTGAGCCTCGGCGGCGCGGCCAGCGACGCGGTGGACCGCGCCACCGCGGCCGCGGTCGCCGACGGGATCACGGTGGTCGCCGCCGCCGGCAACGAGGCCACCGACGCCTGCAGCACCTCCCCCGCGCGGCTGCCGTCCGCGCTCACGGTCGCAGCGACGACCTCGAGCGACTCCCGCGCCCCGTACTCCAACCTCGGCGTGTGCGTCGACCTCTTCGCGCCGGGCGGCGGGTCGACGCGGGCGATCGTCTCCGCCTGGCACACGAGCGCGACCGCCACGGCCGGGCTCGCCGGCACGTCGATGGCGGCACCGCACGTCGCAGGTGCCGCCGCCCGCTACCTGTCGGCCGCGCCGTCGGCGACGCCCGACCGGGTCGGGACTGATCTCCTTGCCGCCTCGACGGTCGGCGTCGTGACGTCGCCCGGCGCCGGAACGCCGAACCGGCTGCTCTACGCCGACCCCGCGGGTCTCGTGCCGCAGCCCGCCGTCCTCGATCCCGGCCAGGCCCCCGTCATCACCGGGACGCCCGCCGCCGGGTCGGTGCTCACCGCCGAGGCGGGCACCTGGGGTCCCGCGCCCGTCTCGCTCACCTATCAGTGGCTGCGCTCGGGCGTCCCGATCCCCCGGGCGACGAAGGCCTCGTACCGGCTCGCCCCGATGGACGCCGGCCGCGCCCTCTCGGTGAGGGTCACCGGCGCGAAGACGGGCTACCCGTCATCGAGCCGGACGAGCGAGCCGGTGATCGTGCTGAAGCGGCTCACCAGGACGTCCGCACCGGCCGTCTCCGGCACTCCGGCGGTCGGCGCCACCCTCACGGCGGATCCCGGCACCTGGGGCCCCGCTCCGGTCGAGCTCACGATCGAGTGGCTGCGCTCGGGTGTGCCGATCCCCGGCGCGACCGGTGCGACCTACACGGTCACCGCCGAGGACGCGGGACGATTCCTCGCCGTCCGGGTCACCGCGGCGAAGGCGGATCATGCGGAGGCGACGAGGACCAGCGCCCGGCGAGTGGTGCCTCCGCCCCGCTGATCGCGGCGCCTCCCTGTCGTCAGAGCTCGCAGAGCAGGTCAGCCTCGATGCCTCGGCCGCGGTTGTAGTCGTGCACGACGCCGACCGTCGCGGCGCCGGAGGAGCGGGCGAGACGCAGGAAGTCGGCGCTGTCCTCGAGGACGAGCGCCGGCGACGCGCAGCGCGCCAGCAGCAGGCTCCGCTTGTCCTCCCCCTCCCCGCGGCGGGCGACCTCGAGGCGTTCGCCGAGCCCCCACGCCTCCAGCAGGGTGCCGATGACGTCGGGGTCGCCGTTCGAGACGACGGTCTGGCTCGCGGCGTGCCCGTCGAACGCCGGCACGAGCGCGGTCGCGATCCAGCTCGGCGAGAGGGCCGCGAGCGCCGCCTCGAGGAACCGGACGCGGCGCTCCTCCACGAGGACTGCCTTCGTGTTCTCGCCGAGCGCCGGGTTCAACTCGGTGAGCCGGTCCCAGATCCACGCCTCCGTGTGGCCGACGAGCTCCTCGAAGAAGTCGGGCGCGACCGCGAAGCCGCGGTCGTCGAGCATCGCGCGGTAGCTCTCCGCGTGCAGCGGCTCGGTGTCGGCGAGGACGCCGTCGAAGTCCCACACCACGGCCCGCCCGTGGGCGAGCGGCAGCGCCGCCGCGACCAGGGCGTCGGCATCGGCGGCGGAGAAGGGCATCCCGTCATTCTGCCGCGGGTGCTGCGGACAGCTGCACCCCGTAGACCGTCGCAACGTGTCCGCACGACCCGCGGAAACGGCAGCGGGCGCCACCCGGGAAGGGTGACGCCCGCAGAACCGCTGCGGCCTAGCGCTCGATCTTGTCGAGGTGGAGCATCGCGGCGAGGTTCTTGTCGAGCTCGTCGTCCTGGAAGACCTTCTTCCAGTCGTCGCGGATGATCGACTTCTTGCCGTAGTCCATCGCGATGAGGCAGGCGTCGCTGAACGGGTTGTCGCCGCGGAGGCCGTTCGCGAGCGCGACCTGGGTGTGGCCGAGCAGGATCGAGCGGGCCGCCGCCTCGGGGACGCCCATCGTGTTCACGGCCTCCTGGAGCGCCTCGTTGAGGAGCGCGCCGACCATGCACGCGATCGTCTCGACGAGGGTCGGCTCGAGCTGGGCGAGCTGCTTGATCGTGACCCAGTGCACGTCGATCACGGGCGCGTAGATGGCGCGCACGGTCGCCTCGACGACCGCCTTCTTCTCCGGGTCGTCCGACTCGATCGCGGCGATCGCGTCCTGCGGGGCGGCGATGCCGCCGAACGTGTCCGCGTACTCCTCGGGGGTGGTGCGCTGGAGGAAGATCGACGGGTGGCAGGGGTGCGCCACGGCCTGGATGACGTCGTCGCGCGTGGCGAGGAGGCCGGCGTAGGCGGCGGCCGGGTCGAGTGTGAGGACGATCGACCCCGGCTTCATCTGCGGGACGACCTCCTTGGTGACGGGGCCGAGGGCGAGGTCCGGCACCGCGAGGACGACGATGTCCGCGCCCTTGACCGCCGTGGCGGTGTCGGTCAGCTCGCGGCCCGCGGAGGTGACGCGCTCCTGGCCGGCGGGCGAGTTCTCGCTGTAGAAGACGGTGTGACCGGTCTTGACGAGGTTGTTGGAGACGCGCATCCCCATCTTCCCGCCCGCGCCGATGACGGCGATCACATAGGTGTCGGTGGTCGTGGTGCTCATGAATTGCTCCTCAGGTATTCCAGTGCGGTGCGGGTCCAGTCGGCTTCGACGGAGACGGTGGTCGCCGGGTCACCCTGCCAGGGCAGCCAGTGCTCGACGATCTGGTTGATGCCGCGGCCGTCGGGGTCGACGGTGCGCAGCAGGTGGGGGTAGTCGTGCAGGCCCTCGCCCATGCGGGTGCCGCTGTAGGTGAAGCCCACCCAGCCGTCCTGCCGGGCGAACGCGAAGTCCTTCGCGTGCACGTTCTTCGTGTACGGAGCGCAGCGCTCCACCACGTCCTTCGGCAGCTCCAAGCCGGCCACGGTGTTGGCGGGATCGAGGCAGATGCCGAGGCGGTCGCTGCCGACGCGCTCGACGAGGGCGACGAGCTCGGCGGACGGCAGCTGCTCGTAGGTCTCGAGCGCCAGGGTGACGCCCGCCGCCTCGTAGTCGCGGAGCGCGGTGCGGAGGTACCGCTCCGCGTCCTCGAGGGTGGGCCGGAAGTCGGGCGCGAACACCATGCTCCGCACGAGCGTCGCGCCGAACACGTCGGCGAGGCGGAGGAACGTGGCGAGGTGGTCGACCGCGACGCCCTTGGTGCCGAGCTCGATGGCGATGCCGAGGTCGCGGGCCGCCGCGGCGGCGTCGCGCAGCTCGGAAGACGACATGGTGAGCAGCGGCGCGTAGTCGCAGATCTGGAACAGGTCGGCGCCGAGCTCACGGGTGCGCTCGAGCACGCCGATCAGGCTGAGCGGAGACGCAACCCGGTCGGACTGCTGCCAGAAGAAGGCGTAGCTGCCGAGGCCGATCATCCGGCGGCCTCCGTCTGGCGGGAGGCGAGCTCGGCGGCCTCATCGAGGACCGCCGCGAGGGCGCTCGGGTCGTGCGCGAAGCGGCCGAGGAAGAGCCCGTCCACGGAGTCGTCAAGCGCGCCCAGCAGCCCGGGCTTGGCGGAGCCGCCGTAGATGACGCCGCTCCCCGCCCTGCCGGGCAGGGTGGGCACTGCGGCCCGCAGCGCGCCGGCGACCGCACGGATGTGCTCCGCGGGCGCGGGCTCCGGGGCGCCGATCGCCCAAACGGGCTCGTAGGCGACGAGCACGCGTCCGGCGGGTGCATCCGCGAGCGCGGACTGCAGCTGCGCCATCACCTCGGCCGCGGCGACGTCCGCCTCCGCCCGCTCGGTCTCGCCGATGCAGAGCACGGGCACGAGGCCGTTGCGCAGGGCTGCGGCGGTCTTCGCCGCCACCACCTCGTCGGTCTCGCAGAAGAGGCGGCGCCGCTCGGCGTGACCGACCTCGACCACCTGGACGCCCACCTCCGCGAGCTCGGCCGGACTCACCTCGCCGGTGAACGCGCCGGCGTCCTCCGCCGCCGCATCCTGAGCGCCGACGAGCACGGGGGTGCCCGCGAACGCGTCGAGCGCCGGCAGCACCTGGAGGTAGGTCGGGATGACGAACAGCTCGACGTCGCCGCCGGTCACCGCCGGGTGGGTCCGGGCGATCTCCGCGACGCGCGCGAACCAGTCGCGGGCCTGGCGATGACCGAAGTACATCTTCAGGCTCACGCCGACCGACACGCGCGCGCCCATCAGCAGGAGCCCGTCGTCTCGTACTGCTCGATGACGGCGACCTTGGCCGCGGAGGCCGAGCTCGGGTCGAAGCGGTAGGTCAGCCACTCCCGCACCAGACGGCGGGCCAGCTCGATGCCGACCACCCGCTGGCCCATGGTGAGCACCTGGGCGTCGTTGGAGAGCACGCCCCGCTCCACCGAGAAGCTGTCGTGCGCGGTCACGGCACGGATGCCGGGCACCTTGTTCGCCGCGATCGCCACCCCCAGGCCGGTGCCGCAGATCAGCAGGGCCCGATCGGCCTCGCCCCTGGCGACCAGCTCGGCGGCCGCCACGGCCACCTTCGGATACGCGGTGTGGCCGTCCGAGTCGACGCCCACATCCACGACCGAGGCGACGCCGTCGCTGTTCTCGAGGTCCTTCTTCAGGATCTCCTTGTAGTCGAACCCGGCGTCATCGCTTCCGATGACCAGGCGCAGGGGCTCCGCCATGTCAGTTGCTTCCTTCCTGCCGGTCGGCGAGCACGGTGGCCACCGTCCGGACGATCAGTGCGAACGAGTGCGCGCCCGGGTCGGGCGTGCCGAGGCTCTTCTCGGCGTGGGGACGGGCGCGGCCCATCCGTGGCAGCAGGTCTGCGGTCGCCGCGGCTGCCGCGGTCGCCGCGTCCGCCGCCGAGGTCCAGGCGGCCGCGAGCGACGCCCCCGCCTCGGTCTCCCGGGACAGGGTCTCGGTGAACGGGACGATGGCGTCCACCATCGTCTTGTCCCCGACCTGCGCCTTGCCGTACGAGGTGATGCCCTCCGCGCCGGCGGCGACACCGGCGGCGACGGATGCGGCGGACGGGACGTCGGAGTCGCCGAGGTGCACGCCGAGGGCGCGGAGCGCGACTCCCCACAGGGCGCCGGAGGTTCCGCCGGCGCGGTGCGACCAGGCGTCGCCCGCGCGGAGCAGGACGTTGCCGGCACCCGCACCCGCGGTGACCGCCTCCTGCGCAGCGGTGCGGGCGGCGTGGGCGCCGCGCTGCATGCCGATCCCGTGGTCGCCGTCGCCGGCGATCGCGTCCATGCGGCCGAGCTCGTCGACGTTCTCGTCGATCGCGTCCGTAAGCGCTTCGATCGCGGTGAGCACGCGGCTCGCGGCCTGCCGCGACTCCGGGCTCGCCTCCGGCACGGCGCCGTCGGTCATGGCGTCGACCTCCGTCGTGGCGACGCGTTCGGCGGCGACCACGGAGCCCTTGCGGTACGCCGGGGCGTCGACGGGCGCGTTCCAGAGCCGCTCGAGCTCCTCGTCGAGCCAGAACAGGGTCAGCGAGGTGCCGGCCATGTCGAAGCTCGTGCAGAACTCGCCCACGTGCGGGTCGACGATCTCGACCCCGGCCTCCTCGAGCAGCCGGGCGATGCGCCGGTAGACGACGAACATCTCCTCGTACTTCACCGAGCCCAGCCCGTTGAGGATCGGCACCACGCGGGCGCCCCTTGCGCTCTCGACGCCCTCGGGGAGCTCCTCGAGCAGCCGGGCGACGAGCATCCCGGCGAGCTCGTCCGCGGTCGGGATGTCGGTCTCGCCGATGCCCGGCTCGCCGTGGATGCCCATCCCCACCGCCATCCTCCTCTCCGCCACGGTGAACAGCGGCTCGGGCGCGCCCGGCAGCGTGCACCCGGTGAAGGCCACACCGAACGACCGGGTGCGCTCGTTGGCGAGGGCGGCGACACGCACCACCTCGGCGAGCTCGTAGCCCGCCTCGGCCGCGGCCGCAGCCGACTTGAACACCGTCAGGTCACCGGCGATGCCGCGCCGCTTGTGCTTCTCCGCAAGCGGCGCGCTCGAGACGTCATCGGTCACCGTGACCGTCTCACAGGGGATGCCCGCGGCGCGCAGGCGGTCCTGCGCGGCGTCGAAGTTGAGCACGTCCCCGGCGTAGTTGCCGTAGGAGAGCAGCACACCCCCGCCGTTCTCCGCGGCGCGAGCCACCGACTCCACCTGCTGCGTCGCCGGCGAGGCGAACAGGTTGCCCATCGCGGCGCCGTGCGCCAGACCCTGACCGACCAGCCCGCCGAAGGCCGGATAGTGCCCCGAGCCGCCGCCGATGACGAGGGCGACCTGCCCCTCCGGCGACACCGTCGAGCGGGCCACCCCGCCGGGCACCGCCCGGACGTAGCGGGCGTTCGCCGCGACGAAGCCCTCGATCATCTCGTCCGCGAACGCCGCAGGCTCGTTGTACAGCCGGGTCATCGATCGCGCCCCGCGGCCTCGTCGAAGATCAGCGGCGCCGCATTCGGAGTATCGGTGCCGGCGTTGTGCCGCTGACGGGAGAGGATCAGCATCAGGACGGCCGAGAGCAGCATGAAGAAGCCGACGATGAACATCGGGATCTCGTAGCCGCCGGTCCAGTCGAACACCGCACCGGTGATGTAGGGCGCGGAGAAGCCCGCGAGGTTGCCGATCGTGTTGATGAGCGCGACTCCCGCCGCCGCCGCGACACCCGTCAGGAACTGCGTGGGCAGCGTCCAGAAGTTGGGCAGCGCCGAGAAGATCGCCATGGCGGTGATCGTGATGACGGCGATCGTGAGGACGGGCGAACCGGCGAAGAGCGCGAGCGGGATGCTGACGCCGCCGGCGATCGCTGGGATCACGATGTGCCAGGTCTTGAGGCCGCGACGGTGCGCGTCCTGAGACCAGAAGTAGAGGGCGATCGCGGCGGGCAGGTACGGGATCGCCGTGATGAGGCCCTTCTGCAGCACGTCGAACTCGACGCCGGCCTGGGCCTGGAAGCCCTCGATGATGGTCGGCAGGAAGAACGCGAGCGCGTAGAGGCCGTAGATGAAGCCGAAGTAGATGAAGCAGAGCATCCAGACTCGGCCGCTGCCGAAGGCGTGGCGGATGGAGACGTGCTTGTGAGCCTCCTCCGCGGTCACCCGCTCCTTCTCGAGCGCGCCGGTGAGCCAGGTCTTCTCCTCCGCCGTCAGCCACTTGGCGTCGGCGGGACGGTCCTTCAGGTAGAACCAGGCGATGATGCCGACCACGATCGCAGGGATGGCGACGCCGAGGAACATGAAGCGCCAGCCGGCGAGGCCGAAGAACACGCCGTCCTGTTGGATCAGCAGGCCCGCGAGCGGGGCGCCGATGACCGTCGTGAGCGGCTGGGCGATGTAGAAGAGGGAGAGGATCTTGCTGCGGTGCCGGGCCGGGACCCAGAGGCTGAGGAAGAGGATCGCGCCGGGGAAGAAGCCGGCCTCGGCGACACCGAGGATGAAGCGGAGGATCGCGAGCTGCTCGAAGTTGCCGACCCACGTGAAGAGGGCGGCGACGATGCCCCAGCTGACCATGATCCGGGCCAGCCACTTGCGGGCGCCGAACCGGTGCAGGGCGAGGTTGCTCGGCACCTCGAGGAGGATGTAGCCGATGAAGAAGACGCCGGACGCGAACCCGAACTGAGCCGCGCTGAGGGCCAGGTCGTCGTTCATGCCGTTGGGAGCGGCGAAGCCGATGGCGGTGCGGTCGAGGTAGTTGATGAAGAACATCAGCGCCACGAACGGAACGAGGCGGACGGCCACCTTCCGGATCGCGGAGCGCTCGACGCTCGCGGTGGTGTGGGCAGTGGCGTCCACGTTGACTCCTTGGAGATCGTCATCGATGGGGAAGGCCCGAGCGGCGCGCTCGATCGGGTTCAGTATTCAAGCCGCCGTCGGTTTTTGTCAAACCGGTTGACCGGTTTGGGGCGTCTCTTCCAGCCATTCCGCGCCCTCGACCCGCTATGTTGACGGCATGCCGGCGTATCGAGACGACCACTCCGCGGAGATCACCGCGGCGCTCGGCGCCCTGCCCTCCGGGTCCGCCGTGTCGGTCGTCGCCACCCGGCTGCTGGATCTGTTCACGAGCGGCTCCATCGCCCCCGGCACCCGGCTGCCCCCGGAGCGCCAGCTCGCCGCCAGTCTGGAGGTGGGCCGGTCCGCCGTCCGCGAGGCTCTCGCGGCCCTGGAGATCCTCGGGGTCGTCGATGTGCGGCCGGGCTCGGGCACGTACCTCCGCGGCAGCGTCAGCGAACTGCTCCCGCAGACCCTCCGCTGGGGAGTGCTCATCGGGGAGCGCAGCACCGCCGAGCTGCTCGAGCTCCGCTCCGGTCTCGAGATCTACGTCGCCCGGCTGGCCGCCGAGCGGCTCACCGAGAAGCAGCTCGTGACCCTCGGCCAGCAGGTCGAGCGGATGCGGGCCTCCGTGGACGACTTGGCGACGTTCGTGAAGGCGGACCTGGCCTTCCACCACGAGCTCGCGAGCAGCGCGGGCAACTCGGTGCTCCTCGACCAGCTGCAGGTGGTCCGCTCCCTGCTGCGCATCTGGGTCGACCGGGCCCTTGAGAACGAGGACGACGCCCGCGCCGCGCTGGAGGAGCACGACGCCGTCTACCGCGCCCTCCTCGCCCGCGACCCGGACGCGGCCGCCTCCGCGATGGCGACGCACATGACGACGGCGTCCGCCCGCCTCTCCGCACCCCACGCGTAGCGGCCGACGGTCCGCCCCGGCGAGGCGGTCAGCGCACGACGAGGCGGCTCGCCTCCAACGGGCCGAGCTCCTGCACATGCTCTCCCCCGTCCGGCAGCGTCAGCGTTACCCGGCGCAGGCGGGCGGTGAGGTTCGCGACCAGGACCACCGTTCCCTCGTCCGTGTGCGCTCCGAGAGCCCACACCCCGCCGCGGCCCGGGTCGGCGGCGGCGAGCATCGGGTGCCCTGTCAGTTCGTGCAGCCACGCGATCGCCTGGGCGACCGGGTAGGGCGCGCCGTCCGCGTCGACGATGCCGCGGGGCCCCCACTGCTCGAAGTAGGTGATGCCCGCGACGCCCGGCACGCTCGACGCCGCGGCACTCGCGATCGTCCACGCGGCGAGCGCCGACGAGCGCTGGCGCGGGTCGGTCGCGTCGAACAGCTCGGCGCCGTAGCCCTCCGAGAGGTCGTTCCCGCCGGCGGGCGGCGCGGTCGTGGCGACGGCGTTGAACCGGGCCTTGAGCGTGATGGGGCCCACCTGCACGGGACGGCCCGCCGCGATCCGCACGGCGTCGAGGGCGACGAGCCGCTGCATCGCGATCGACTCGACGAGCTGGCTGCGCTCGGTCGCGTGCATCTGCGGGGTCACGCTGTACGTGATCTCCTCGAGCCCGTCGTCGAGCCGCTCGTGGTTGCGGTTCAGCTCGGTGAAATGCGATCTCGCGCCGCCGACGACGGGCACGCGACGGGAGCCGAGTGCCGAGCGGAGCGCCTCGACGAGGGCCGGCTCGCTCACGTGGGTGGCGCGGTCGTAGATCCCGATGCGCGCCGGCTCGATGCCCTCGAGCGCCCCGACCAGCTCGCCGAGGTCGTCGCCGGCCTGCGCCACGACGCGCACGTCGAGGGGGACGCCCCGGGAATCGGCGACGGCGCGGTCGAGCGCCGCGCGCCAGGTAGGAGTTGCGAGGACGAGCTCGACGAGGAGCGAGTCCGCGTCCGGTCGCGGCAGCTCCGGCGCTGGATCCGGGGCCGTGGAGGCGCCGACCCCGATCGTCGGCATGCTCCGGCCCGTCTCCTCGAGGGTCACGGCGTCCGGATCGCCGCCGGGTTCCCGCGCTTCGGACCGGCGCGCGGTCAGCGTGATGGCCTGGTGCACCTCCTCGCCCTCGGCGAGCAGGACGGGGAACGGGAGCGCGAGCGGGGTGCTGTAGGTCTTGAACGAGGCGTCGGTCCAGTTGCGCTGGTCCTCCATCTCGAACACATCGCCCTCGAAGTCGAGCGTGCTCCAGACGCCGCCGTCGGTCCACTGGAGCCCCGCGATGTCGAAGGCCGGCTGGTGCGGGCTGATCGAGGTCGGGAACGCGCCCTCTGTCCGGTCGCCGTCCGGCGTGACGACGGTCATCGGCCGGCCGGCCACACTCGGCGGGTGCAGCACCACGAGTCCGACGCGGTTGCGGAGGAAGTCGGTGCCGGATCGCGCATCGAAGGCGATCCGCAGCCCGCCGCCTACTGCCGTCACCCGGAGCGCGCCGCGCAGGTCGGCGCCGTAGCCGTGGAGCCGGAGCTCGAGCACGAGCTCCTCGTCCGTGGCGGTCGCCGACAGGACCTCGGGCGGGACGGTGCTCCAGTTGCGGTCCCGCGCGACGGCACGGACCATCCGCAGCACGAGGGCGCCGTCGAACCGCAGGTCGGCGAGCTCGTCGCCGCGCACCTCGAGGCTCCAGGGGCCGGAGCGCCACTCCTGCGGGATCGGCTCGGTGTCGCCCCAGGCGCGGTCGGCCGCGGCGTGCTCCTCGAGAGTCGTCATCTCAGAGCGTGGTCATGCCGCCATCGACGGCGAACAGGCCGCCGGTGGCGAAGGCCGCGTCGTCACTCGCGAGGAACACCATGATGCCCTCGACGTCGGCGGGAGATCCGGCGCGGCCCATGGGGATGCGGCCGATGATCGCGGCCCGCGACTCCGGGTCGGAGGTGATCGTGGTGACGAGGGTCGTCTCCGTGTAGGCGGGCACGACCGTGTTCACGCGAATGTTCTGCTTCGCGTAGGCGGCGGCGACGGTGCGCCCGAGGCCGTGGATGCCCGCCTTCGAGGCGCTGTAGGCGGTGAAGTCGGCGCCCTCGCCGTTGATGCCGGTCGGGCTGCCGGTGAGGATGATCGATCCGCCCCCGGAGGCGAGCATCGCGCGCACGGCATGCTTCACGGTGAGGAACGTGCCGGTGAGGTTCACGTCGATCGTGCGGCGCCAGTTCTCGAGGTCGAGGTCGGCGGCCTTCGCGTCCTTGCCGAACAGCTGGACGCCCGCGTTCGCGACCACCACATCGGGTGACCAGCCGTCCGCGGAGAGCTCGGCGAACGCCGCCTCGACCGAGGCCTCGTCGGAGATGTCCATAGTCACAGCTCGGCCGCGGCTCCCGTCGGCCGCCGCTGCGGCACCCACCGCCGCCTCGCCGTTGCGATCCGCATAGACGACGCGAGCGCCCTCGCGCGCGAAGCGGTCGGCCACGGACTGGCCGATCCCCGTCGCCGCACCGGTCACCAGGGCCGTCTTGCCGGTCAGTCGTTCCGTCACTGGAGCTCCTCCTCGAGTCGTTCCCGCGATCCTATAACCGGTCAACCGGTTTTCGGCGGGACGGCCGTCAGGAGCGGAAGCCGGGGGTGCGGCGGACGGCGAGGATCGTCATGTCGTCGGGCGGGAAGCGGCCAACGAGGGAGGCGACCGCCGCGATCGCGGACTTCGCGTCCGGCGCCCCCCGAACGGCCTCGGCCACGAGGTCGAGAGCGTCGAGCGCACCGCCGAGTCCGTCCAGGACGCCGTCGCTGACGGAGATGAGCAGGTCGCCGTGCCGCATCTCGATCTCACCCTGCTCCCACTCCGAGTCCCAGCCCACACCGAGCGGCAGGCCGCTGAGCGAGGCGAGCCGCTCGGTCGTCCCGTCGGCCCGCACGAGGAGCGTGAGTCCGTGCCCCGCGTCGATGTAGCGGAGGATGCCGGTCTCCTCCTCGAGGTGGGCGTGGAACATCGTGACGAAGGTGCGGGCGCTCTCGAGGTCGGCGTCGAGGGCCTCGGCCGCGGATTCGACGGCGGCGGCCACGCCGTCGTAGCGGGAGCCTGCGCGCATCGTCGCGCGCACGGTGGCCGCCATCAGCGCAGCGGGGACGCCCTTGCCCATCGCGTCGGCGAGGGTGAACGCCGCTCCCCCGCGCACCGGGTACCAGTCGTAGAAGTCGCCGCTCACGGCCCGGACGGGGCGCAGGAGCCCCGCGGCGTCGTACCCCTCGAGGGTCACGAGCGCATGCGGCAGCAGACCGCTCTGCACCTGGGCGCTGTCGCTCATCTCCCGCGAGTGCGCGAGCTCCTCCTCCACCCAGAGCGCGAGGTCCTTGAGGATCGCCACCTGCTCCTCGCTGAACTCCCGCGGCTCGGTGTCCGCGACGCAGATCGTGCCGACCCGCTCGCCGCCCGGGCCCTCGAGCGCGTGGCCGGCGTAGAACCGGAGTCGCGGTCCACCGGCGACGCGCGGGCTGTCCCGGAACCGGGGGTCCTGCGTCGCGTCGGGGACGACCAGCAGTCCGGATTCCTCGATCGCCACGTTGCAGAACGAGCCGAAGCGCGCGTACTCGCTCGGAACCGCGCCGACGCGCGACTTCGTCCGGTGCATGTCCTGGCCGACGAATGCGATGGACACGTGCTCGAAGCCGAGCAGGCGCCGCGCCATCCGAGTGATGCGGTCGAAGCGCTCGCTCGGGGGCGAGTCGAGCACGCCCAGCTCCTCGACGGCACGCATGCGGGCCATCTCGTCGATCGCCTGCTGTTCGGCCAGGGTGAGCGATGTCCCCGGCTCCCGCGGCTTGCTCACCGTGCCAGCGATCGGGAGATGAACCAGCGGTTCGCGTCGGCCTCGCGGTCGTATTCGACGACGTCGACGAGGGCGCGGATGAGCGGGATGCCGCGCCCCGACTCCGCGAGGTCGTCGGGGAGCTCGGCATCCGAGAGCCGGATGTCGCCCGGCTCCCCCGTGTCCATGAGCGTCGCCTCGAGCCGGTCGCCGTGCACGGTGACCGCGAGGCGGCAGGACACGCCCCCGCCCCCATCGGCATGGCGGATGACGTTGGAGGCGAGCTCGATGAGCGCGGTCTCGAACGAGAAGCGGTCGAGGTCCGGGACGCCGGCACTCGAGTCCCAGACCCGCTCGAGGAGCTCGTGGACCGCGTTGACGTCGTCGGGCGGCGTGGACAGCGCGAGGCTGTGCGAGACGGTGTCAGGCACGGGCGAACGCCTCCTCAGCGGTGTCGTAGGGGGTGAGCACGCGCTCCATGTTGGTGAGGCGCAGCACGAGGCGGGTCTGCTCCGACGGCGCGGCGATGCGGAGGTCGCCGCCCGCCTGGCGGGCGCTCTTCAGGCCGGCGATGAGGGCGCCGAGGCCCGACGAGTCGAGGAACGGCACCTCCGCGAGATCGACGACCACGCGGCTGTGGCCGTCGCCGACGAGGGCCGTGATCGTCTCGCGGACCACGGGGGCGGTCACCATGTTGAGCTTGCCCCGCAGGGCGAGGACGGCGACGCCATCCCCGCGATGCGTGATGTCGGATTCCATCACTCTGCTTCCTTTCCATAGCCCCGGTAGCGCAGCGCGCTGACGAGGACACCGAGTGCGGCGAGATCCACTGCCACCCAGACGACATTGACGAGCACCGGGATCGGCTCCGCCACGCCGAGCGTGACCCGAGCGACACCGATCGGGACGGAGACGGCCAGCAGTACCGCCATGACGGCCTGCGGCCAGACGAGGCGCAGGGCGTTGCCGGTGCGCTGGCGCGTCTTGGGCGTCACGACGAAGTCGAGCGGCCGGGCGAAGAACACGTTGGCGGCCGCGGTGACGGTGGCGCGGATCCACACGGGGAAGAGGGCGACGCTGTACTGCCGGCCGCGCCGAGTCGGGATGCCGCGGCTGCCCACGAGGAAGAGCAGCCGGCTCGCCGCGAGGAACGGCAGGAAGTGCACGAGGAACTGGATCGGGTCGGCGGTGGCGGGCAGCACGCCGAAGCAGAGGTAGGCGATCGGTGCCGCGAAGTAGACGACCGTCGCGAAGCCCGAGAGGTAGCTCCACCCCGTGGCCGCGTACATCAGCCGCTGGGCGAAGGTCATGCTCCGCTGCAGGTGCGGGTTCTCCCGCAGCATCACCTGCACCGTCCCCTGCGCCCAGCGCAGCCGCTGCCGCAGCATCGTCCCGAGATCCTCGGGCGCGAGACCGACGGCGAGGTTCTCGTGGTGGTAGACGCTGCGCCAGCCCGCCGAGTGCAGGCGCATCGCGGTGGCCATGTCCTCGGTGACCGAGATGGTGGCGAGCGGCATGAGCGGCTGCGCCTCGCTGCCGAGGTCGACGTCGAGCGAGCGGATGAGCGCCTGCACGGCCGTGAACGCGGCGAGCGGCGAGGATTCCCCGGAGGACAGCTGGTCGACCGCGGCCGTGAAGTCGAGGTCGGCGGCGATTCCGGTCTCCCCGGCGAGGTCGGCGAGATCGAGGGCCGCCGCGTGCAGCTGGATGGCGACGAGGTCGCGCGAGATGCCCTCGACCCGGCGCTGCAGCTCGAAGGTGGCGAGCGCGATCGGCTCCCCGTCCTGCAGCGAGCGTCGGGTCTCGCCGATCGCGTCGTCGAGGGCGGAGAGCGCGGCGCTCAGTACAGGGTCCTTGCCGTCGTCGGTCCTTCGCGCCTGCTCGAGCACGCGGGACGCGCGACGGAGGGCGTGCGCCACCGACCGCTCGACGTCCTTCACGTACCGCGCGATGGCGAGCTGCATGAGCGCCTCGCGGCGGAGCACGGCGTTGGATCCGCAGAAGAACGCGGCGTTCCAGGCGTCCTTGCCCTGCTGGATCGGGCCGTAGAAGAGGGGCGCGTCGCTGCCGAGCGGGTCGCGCGATCCGACGTTGCCGAACGTCTGCGGCGTCTGCACGAACGCGACCGAGTCATCGAGGAAGTAGCCGAGCGTGTGGTCGAGGATCCGCGCGTCCGGCACCTGGTCGGCGTCGAGCACGAGGATGAACTCGCCCTCGGTGGCGAGGATGGCGTTGTTGAGGTTGCCGGCCTTCGCGTGGCGCTGATGCCCGTCCCACGCGGCGCCGCGCGTGAGGTAGCCGATGCCCTCGCGCTCGATCGCTTCACGCAGCTCCGGTCGGTTCCCGTCGTCGAGCACCCAGGTGCGATGCGGGTAGTGGATGCGCTTGGCCGCCTCCGCCGTGCGCAGCACGAGGTCGATGGGCTCGTTGTACGTGGCGATGAAGACGTCGACGGTCCAGTCGCGGGGCGGCGCCGGAGGGCGCGGACGTCGGCGCACGCGCCACACCGTGATGGCGAAGAAGGTGACGTCGATGAGGCTGTAGGTCTCGGCGAGCACGAGCGGCACGGCGATCCAGAGCGCGTCGGGGTTGAGCGAGAACAGCCACCGCCACGCGATGTACAGGGTGCCGAGCAGCAGCGTGACGGTCGCGACCAGGCGGACGAGGATCAGGTGCCGCTCGTCCTGCCGGCGGTCCAGGCGCTCGGTGCGGGCGGCGCCGCGCGACAGCGTCAGCGTTCCCGTCATTCTCGCCCCCCAGCGTGAACGCCCGCCCCCCGGACGCTCGTGCTGACCATAACTTCGAGCGGAAGGGGCGGTCGACGCCCACTTCGGGTGACACGGCTGTCCGTACAATGACCGACTCTGGGATCGATCCCGGGGTACACGGCGGGACCTTCGCCCCTCTCTTCTCTCCCGCCGCGGACACTAGCGTCCGCCCGAACCGACGTCGGGAGCGCGCGTGCCGAGACCCCTGCTGCGGCCCGTCCTCGAGCTGCGCGTCCACGGCGTCAAGAACACCCTCCCCGCCGAGATGCTGGGGGTGAAGTCCGACGCGGTCCAACAGGTGGCGGGCGACGAGCTGGGCGGATTCTGGGCGACCCGGGAAGAGACTGTGGACACGCCCCGGATCGTGCACCGCGAGGCGTACTCCTGGGGGCTGCTCGCCCGGACGGGCGGCGGAGCCCTGCCGCTGCTCGGCCAGCTGGCCGTCCACCTCGGCTGGCTGTTCGTGCTGCCTTTCGGTCTCGCCAACGTGGCCTACTGGACGCGCAGGCTGGAGCCGCAGCCGGAACCCGCTGGCTGGGTTCCGGGCCGCGGCGCCAGCCTGCTGCGCATCTTCGGCCTGGGCCTGACCCTGCTCTACGTCGTCGCGCTGTCCTCGGTCGCCCTCGACCTGCTCGGGGTACGCTGCGTCGCCGAACGGGGCGCCTGCGCACCGGTCGCCGCCCTGATCGACCCCCTCGCGGGCCTGCATCGCGGGGCCAGGCTGGCGCTGCTCGCCATGCTCCCGCTGGCCGCGATGCTGCTCCTCTACGTCGTCGCCCGCCGGGGACGCGTGCGCTACGAGGCGAGCGTGAGCCGGATGGCCGCGTCCCTCGCGGCCGAGCGCATCGAGACGGTGCCCACCCTCGCGACCCCGGGGTTCTGGTCGAAGGCACGGGTGGGACCCACGACGGAGCGCCTGCACTTCGCGGCCGTGCTGATGCTGCTCGCCCTGCTCCTCGCCTGGGACCGGGTCTACTCCCCCCTGCCGCAGTGCACCCGGCCCGGCAGCTTCCTCGCGGGCGGCTGCCACCTGCCCGACCGGATCCTCGCCTCGTCGCCGGCGAGCGCAATCGTCTTCGCCCTCTCGGTCGCCGGGCTCGTCGCCGTGGTGCTCGTGCTCACCCTCGCGTCGGAGACCCCGGGGGCCGCCCGCACGGTCCGGCGCCGGCGGGCCACGGCGGGCTGGCTGCTCGTCGGCGGCGCCGCGCTGTTCACGGCGGCGCTGGCGGCGAGCGCGGTGCCGACCGGCGAGGCGCCGAGCACCGCGCCGTTCCTCGGGCTGGTCGCGGCCCCGCAGATCCTGCTCGCCGTCCTGCTCGCGATCGCCCTGGCCGCCCTGGGCTGGCGCCGCGGCGTCCCGGGTCTCCTCACCGCGCTCCTGCTGATCCCCGCGCTGGCGTTCCTGGTTGTGCCCTACGTGCTGCCCGGCGAGGGACTCGACGCCCTCTGGCAACTGCTCGCCGCCGCCGCCGTGCTCGCGCATCTCGCGGTGGTCTGGATCGCCGGCCTGCGCGACCGGTCCGACCACGCCCGCACCGGCTGGGCGGGAACGGGCCCCGGCGTCGTGCTGCTCCTGTCGCTCGGTGCGGCGATGGTGCTCGCAAGCCTCCTCGTCGTCGGGGTCCGCGCCGCACTCGGCGCGCCCGCCGCGGCGAGCGGAGACGTCTACGCCGAGTTCGGCGTCGTGCTGCTCGGGGTCGTGCTCGTCGTCGCGGCCGTGGTCGGGGTCGTCGTGCTCTCCAGCATGACCCGGCTGACGAGGCTCACCTCCGCCCCGCTGCGCGGCGGCGGGCGCGAGGTCGCCCCGCTCCGGTCCTACGCCCACGGCAGGCCGGAGCGGGACGAGTCCGAGGACCGCCTGGAAGTGCGCGTCCTGCGGTCCCGCCGCTTCGCCGCTCTGCTGCACCGCGGGGAGCCGGTCCTCGGCGTGGTCGCCGGCGCGCTGGGGGTGGGCCTCGCCGCCACCCTCGTCACGGACATGCAGGTGGGGCCCGCGGCAGTCGCGGGGTACGACCCGCCCGCCGTGTCGGAGCTCGTGCTGCGGACCAGCGCCGCCGTCGCGGTCACCGTCCTCGGCGCCACCGCGGCCGCGGCGGTCGCCGCCGTCGCGGCGAATGCGCTGACGCACAAGGAGCGGCCCGTCGCGCTGCTGTGGGACCTCATCTGCTTCCTGCCGCGGGCCGGGCACCCCTTCGGCCCGCCGTCCTACGCGGAGCGTGCCGTCCCCGAGCTGGACGACCGCATCCGCTCCTGGCTCGCCGCGCCCTCGCTGCTGCGCCGTCGGGTGGTGGTCTCGGCGCACAGTCTCGGCGGGGTCCTCGCGATCGCGACGCTGTTCGCCCGCTACGCCGTCGAGGAGCAGCCGCTGCGAGGGGTCGGGCTGCTGACGTACGGCACCCAGCCCCGCGCCTACTTCGGCCGCTTCTTCCCCGAGCTGTTCGGCCCGCGGGTGCTCGGCACCCGGTCCTCGCGGCGGCCGGCCCTGCTCGGGGCCGACCCATGGCTGAGGCAGATCCGCATCGACCGGAAGGGCGAGCGAGAGACCTTCCACGGACCCGGCACGGCGCCGACCCTCAGCGAGATCCTCACCACTCGCGGCCGTCCCGCCTGGGTGAGCCTCTGGCGGCGCACCGACTTCCTCGGCTTTCCCGTGCACAGCTTCGCGAGCGAGGGGAACCCCGTCGACCGGGGAGCGGCGGAGCTCGAGCCCGGGCCGTACGAGAAGGTGGCGACCCACTCGGGATACCCGGCGACGCCCCAGTACGCGGCCGCGTTCGCGGAGGTGCTGGAGCGGATCTAGCGGGGACCGCCGGTCGACTCGCGGACGCGCAGCTCGAACGGCACGATCCGCAGCTCGGGCTCGCCGTCCCCCGGATCCCGGACCCGCGCGAGCAGCAGCTCGGCGCAGTCGATGCCGATCTCACGGGCGTGCAGGTCGAGGGCGGTGATCGCGGGCGTCGCCGTCCGGGTGTCGAGGTTGTCGACACCCGAGGCGAGCATCAGGTCGTCGCCGACGCGGCGGCCCGCGGCCAGCGCCGCCGTGAGGACGCCGATCACCGCACCCTCCGGCAGCGCGATGACCGCGTCGACGGCGTCGCGGTCGTCGAGCAGCTCCCGGGAGACCGCGGCGATGTCCGCCACATCGGGGGTGAACGGGATCTCCGCGACGCGCGCCGGAACGCCCGACTCCGCGCAGGTGAACTCGTAGCCGCGTCGCGATCCGGCCGACCAGCCCGAGTCGAGCGGCGGGGCGAGGAGGACCGGACGACGCGCACCGCCTTGCAGAACCGTGGCGGTGAGCGCGGCGAGGGCCGCCACGTTGTCGGTGCCCGCTCCGCCCGCCGACCTGGCCAGCACGGACTCGCCGGGATCGACGCAGACGACCGGGGCCGAGGAGTCGAGCAGCGCTTCGAGCACGGGGTCGCCCTCCGCCGGATCGACGACGACGGTGCCGTCGACGAGTGGCGAGCTGCCCTCGAGGATCTGGTCCTCAGTGAGGAGCGTGACCGCGGCGCCCGCCCGCTGGGCGGCGTCCACGACGCCGAACGTCAGGTCCACGTAGTAGCTGCGGGTGCTCGACCGGCGCGGCAGGTAGAGGCCGATCGCGCCGGTGCGGGCCAGCCGGAGATTGCGCGCGCTGAGGTTCGGCCGGTAGCCGAGCTGCTTGGCCGCGGAGAGCACGCGCTCCCGCGTCTCGGGCGCGACCCTGCCCTTGCCCGCCAGAGCGTCCGACGCCGTCGAGAAGGCGACGCCGGCGAGCTGCGCGACATCGCGCAGGGTGGGGGTCACGGGTCCAACCTAGGACGGATCAGCGGCGCGGCGGCAGCCGCGGTGGTACGCTCGCGGTGCCGAAACGATTCGGCACCTTCGTTCAGCGAACACCGTCGTTCGATGGACATCCTGACTCTCACCATCGACGCTTCCGAAGACGGAGACCGCCGTGCACGTGATCCGCGCGCTCACTCCCCCGCCCTCCCCTGCGCGGAAGCGCTCCGCGGAGCGGAAGCCCGTTGTGGTCGGCGTCGTCCAGCACTCCTGGACCGCCGACCCCGTCGCACTGCAGGCGAAGCTCGCCGACGCGATCGGCGCGGCCGCGGCCGAGGGCGCCCGACTGGTCGTGCTGCCCGAGCTGACCCTGAGCCGGTACCCGGCCGACGTGCTGCCGGACGGCGACGGCGGGGAAGCGGCCGAGGACCTCGGCACCGGCCCGACCCTCGCCTTCGCCCGGGCCGCCGCCGCCCTGCACGGTGTCGCCGTGCAGGCCTCGCTCTTCGAGCGCAGCGGCGGCGAGGACGGTCTCGGCCTCAACACCTCCGTTCTCGTCGGGCCGACGGGCGCCCTGGTCGCCCGCACGCGCAAGCTGCACATCCCGGTCACCGCCGGCTACTACGAGGATCGGTACTTCCGCCCCGGTCCGGCGGACGAGGCCCCGTACCCGGTGCACGAGGTGCCCGGATCGGGTCTGCGGCTCGGCATGCCCACCTGCTGGGACCAGTGGTTCCCGGAGGTCGCGCGGGCCTACGGGCTCGGCGGCGCGGACGTGGTCGCGTATCCGACCGCGATCGGCTCCGAGCCCGACCATCCCGAGTTCGACACCGAACCCCTGTGGCGCCAGGTGATCGTCGGCAACGGCATCGCGAACGGCACGTTCATGGTCGCCGCGAACCGCACCGGGCAGGAGTTCCGCCCGGACGGCGCCCCCGGCAACCGCTTCTACGGCTCGTCGTTCGTGTCCGACCCGTACGGCCGCATCCTCGCGCAGGCGCCCCGGGACGAGGAGGCGGTGCTCGTCGCCGCCCTCGACCTCGACCAGCGCCGGGACTGGCTGGAGCTGTTCCCCTTCTTCCGCACCCGCCGGCCCGAGACCTACGGCAGCCTCGCCGAGCCGGTCGCGTGACCGGACCTCGCTGGCGCCTGCCGGCCGAGGGCGACCGGCATGCCGCCACTTGGCTGGCCTGGCCGACCACCGGCTACACGCTCGGCGACACCGCCGAGGAGGCGGAGCTCGCCCGCCGGACCTGGGCGGCCGTCGCGAACGCGGCCGCGGAGCACGAGCCCGTGCGCGTGGTGGCCGATCCGCGCGACGAGCGGCTCGTGCGCAGCTACCTTTCCGGCGCCATCGACGTGCTCGTCGCGCCCCTCGACGACGCGTGGATCCGCGACTCCGGTCCCACCTTCGTGGTCGGCGAGCACGACGACGGCACGCGCGAGCTCGGCGCCGTCGACTGGGTCTTCAACGGCTGGGGCGCCCAGCCGTGGGCGACGTGGGACCGCGATGCCCTCCTCGGCCGCTGGGTCGCCGAGCAGGCCGGTGCGACCGTGGTCGACAGCCCCCTCGTGAACGAGGGCGGTGGCATCCACACCGACGGACGCGGAATCGTGCTCGCGACGGACACCGTGCAGCTCGACCCGGGCCGCAACCCCGACTGGACGCGCGAGCAGGTGGAGGCGGAGTTCGCCCGCGTGCTCGGCGCGACGACCGTGCTGTGGCTGCCCCGCGGGCTGCACCGCGATTCGGACACCTTCGGCACGCGGGGCCACGTCGACATCGTCGCGACCTTCCCCGCGCCCGGACGCGTGCTGCTGCACGATCAGCGGGCCGTGGAGCATCCGGACTTCGCGCTGAGCCGGGAGCTGCGGGAGCTGCTGACGTCCTGGGCCTTGGCCGACGGCGCGACGGTCGACGTCGTGCCGCTGCCTGCGCCCGACACCCTGCGCGACGAGGAGGGCTGGGTGGACTACAGCTACATCAACCACTCGCTCGTCAACGGCGGCGTGATCGCCTGCGGCTTCGGCGATGCCCGTGATGCGGAGGCGGCCGCCATCCTCGCGGACCAGTACCCCGGCCGCACCGTGACGACGGTGGACGCGCGCCCCCTCTTCACCCGCGGCGGCGGCATCCACTGCATCACCCTTCACCAGCCGGCCCTGTAGCGGCTCAACTTGGTGTCCGCCCGGTGGTTGAGGAGCCGACCGCAGGTCGGCGTCTCGAAACCACGCAACGTCCGCTGAGAGCCGATCCCCGCGGGCCCGAGTCCGAGGACGACCTCGCCTGATTTCGAGACGCGGTCCGGAGGACCGCTCCTCGATCACCGGGATGGGGGCGGCCCCTCCGCCACCGGGAGGGGGCTGGTCCCCCTGCACCGGCCTGGAGGCATGCCGCCGTCACCCCTCGGTGGCGGCGGGGTCCTCGGCCGCCGCCGGCGCGGCAGTCCGCTGGCCCCGGCCCCGGAGGGCGAGGCCGACAAGGGGGAAGAGGAGCACCGACAGCATCCCCGCCCCGACGAGGGCGGCCGCGATGCCCGGGGTGAGGTCACCCGCCTGCACGCCGAGGGCCGTCACGGCCACGATGATCGGGAGCCCCGTCGCGGCGAGCAGCACGGCGGCGCCCCTGTCCCAGTGCGTGCGCGTGGCGGCACCGAGCAGCCCCGGCAGGCCGCGGACGACGAGCATCAGCACGAGGAACAGGGGCACCAGCAGCAGGGCGCGGACGTCCTCGAGGAGCGAGCCGAGCGGGAACGTGACTCCCGTGTTGATGAAGAAGATGGGCACGAGGAACCCGAAGCCGACCGCCTCGAGCTTGCTCTCGACGCTCTCCCGCTCGTCGGGCGGGGCCGCGGAGAGCAGCACGCGCGCGAGCACTCCCGCGGTGAACGAGCCGAGCAGCATGTCGAGCCCGATCGCGATGCTCGCGCACGTCAGCACGGCGAGGATGCCGAGCACGAGCCGGACCGCGAATTGGCCGCTCGTGTGCAGGGTGGCGGTGATGAGCCGGTGCAGCGCCGGATACGGTCCGCGCGCGGCCAGGATGATCGCGACGGTCGCGACGATCACGAAGCCGATGAGCACGACGCCGGCGAGCGCCGGGCTCCGGCCGCTGAGGAAGAGCGAGATCGCGACGAGCGGCGCGAACTCGCCGACCGCGCCGATCGTCATCACGGAGCGGCCGAAGGGGGTGGGCAGCTCGCCCGCGTCGCGGAGCAGCGGAAGGATCGCGCCGAGCGAGGTGGTGGTCAGCGCGATGCCGACGAACACCGCGGCGGCGAGGGATCCGCCGATCAGCAGGCCGAGCGCGAGACCGAGCACCAGCGAGATGGCCCAGCCGAGCACCGCGGCCCCCGTGGCCCGGCTGCGGAGGGCCGTGAAGTCGATCTCGCTGCCGGCGAGGAAGAAGAGGGTGGCGAGCCCGACCGCGGCGAGGAACGTCGTGAACTCGTTGACGGTGATCCAGCCGAGCACGGCCGGCCCAAGCAGGATCCCGAGCACGATCTCGAACACGACGATCGGCACGCGCGCCGCCCGGCCGAACAGCGCGGAGAGCACCGGGGCGGCCGCGGCGATCCCCGCGAAGAGGATGATCGTCTCGAGCGGCGGACGCACGAGCACACCCTAGGGGCGGCCCGGGCCGCGGCGACAGGGGATCTTCCGCGCAGGGACGGGGCGGGCCGGCGGGCGTAGCCTTCCCGGCATGGCAGAGATCCCCCGACTCCCCCTGAACAGCGGCGCGACGATCCCCCAGGTCGGGTTCGGCGTCTTCAAGGTGGACCCGGCCGACACCCAGCGCGTCGTGGAGGACGCGCTCGAGGTCGGCTACCGCCACATCGACACCGCGACCGGCTACGAGAACGAGGCGGAGGTCGGCGCCGCCATCCGCGCCTCCGGCCTCGACCGCGAGGACGTGTTCGTCACCACGAAGCTGCGCAACGACCACCACGCAGCGGGCGACGCGGAGGGCGCCTTCCAGCGCAGCCTCGACGCGCTCGACCTCGGCTGGATCGACCTCTACCTCATCCACTGGCCGGTCCCGTCGGCCGACCGGTACGTCGAGACGTGGCGCACCTTCGAGACGTTCGCCGAGCACGGGCGCGCCCGCAGCATCGGCGTCAGCAACTTCCTCATCCCGCACCTCGAGCGGCTGATCGCGGAGGCCGGCACCGTGCCCGCGGTGAACCAGGTGGAGCTGCACCCCGTCTTCTCGCAGCCGGAGCTGCGCCGATTCCACGCGGAGCACGGGATCCTCACCGAGGCGTGGGGTCCGCTCGGCCAGGGCAAGTACGACCTGTTCGGCATGGAGCCGGTCCGGAACGCGGCGGCCGCGCACGGCGTCACGCCCGCCCAGGTCGTGCTCCGCTGGCACCTGCAGCTCGGCAACGTCGTCATCCCCAAGTCGTCGTCGAGGGAGCGCATGGCGCAGAACCTCGACCTCACCGGCTTCGAGCTGAGCGACGAGGAGATGGCCGCCATCGACGCGCTCAACGAGGACCGCCGGGTCGGCGGCCACCCGGAGGAGGTCAGCTGACCCCAGACCGGGGCACTGAGGGGGACGGACCGGCCGGATGACGGCACGAGCCGGGCACTGCCCACGTAGGGTCCCAAGGTGGTCAACCGATCCGCCTTCCCCGCCCGCGCGGCGGCCCTCGCCGCGCTCTCCCTCGCACTTCCCGCGCTGGCCGGCTGCGCGATGCTGACCGAGGCATTGGGCCCGGCGAGCGCGGGCGGCGCATCCTGCCCGGCCCCGTCGGCGGCGGACCTGGTGCCCGAATCGGGCGCGCTCCTCGGCGTGAGCCTCGACTGGACGCGGTCGACCATCGACGACTACGCGGACCGGCTCGGCCGCTCCCCCGCCGTCGCCGTGCAGTTCTTCGGCTTCCCCCTCACCGATGAGGACATCGAGAACCTGCGCTCCGCCGCCGACCAGCTGCGCCCATCCGGGGCGGCACTCCTCGTGACCCTCGAGCCGGACGACGGCCTCGAGGCGGTGACGCCGTCAGCAGCCGCCCGCGTCGCCGAGGTGCTGAGCGAGGTCAACCGCTCGGGCGTGCCCGCGCTCGTCCGGTTCGCGCATGAAATGAACGGGTCCTGGTACGCCTGGAGCCAGCAGCCCGCCGCCTACGTCGCCGCGTTCCGCACGGTCGCGTACGCGGTGCACCGCGAGGCTCCGGGCTCGGCCATGATGTGGGCTCCCAACTACGGCGGCGGCTACCCCTTCACGGGCGGCCGGTACGCCGCGGTGCCCGGCGGGGCGGACTTCGCGGCCCTCGACACCGACGGGGACGGCGCCCTCACCATGGCCGACGACCCCTACGCGCCCTACTACCCGGGCGACGACGCCGTCGACTGGGTGGGGATGTCCCTCTACCACTGGGGGTCGGCGTATCCCTGGGGCGAGAACGAGCTGCCCGAGGACGGCAAGTTCGCCGCACAGCTGACGGGCGCCTATGCCGGGCTCGGCGGCGACAACACGGCACTCCCCGACTTCTACGGCACGTACGCCGCCGGCCACGGCAAGCCGCTGGCGATCCCGGAGACGGCAGCGCTCGTCGTGCCGCGCGGCGACGCGGCGGGCGAGCTCGCCATCAAGCAGGCGTGGTGGCGCCAGGTCTTCTCGGCGGACACGGCGGAACGGTTCCCGCAGCTGCACCTCATCGACTGGTTCGAGTGGCACAAGACCGAGCCGGAGGTCGGCGAGGGCGTCGACTGGTCCGTGACGACGGACCCGGCGACGCGGCGGGCGTTCGCGGCCGACCTGCCCTCGTGGGCGCTCGGCGCCGACGCCCTGCCGCGAAACTGCGCCACCGCTCCGTAGCGCCCGCGCCCGCCCGCGCGCCCGTTCTGGTCCGCCGAGATGCCACTTTTCGCCCCTATCGCGCCCGAATAGGGACGGAAAGTGGCATCTCGGGCGGGTCAGGGCGCCCGAGGGCACGGCGTCTCAGTGCAGGGCGGCGTCGGCGGGGCCGGTGCGCCAGGCCGGGAAGCGGACCGTCAGGCCCGCTCGCGTCGGCGCGCACGCGAAGGGGCCCGCGCTGACCGCCAGCGTCGGCTCGAGCGGCGCGACCCGGACGAGGCGGAACTCCTCGCCCTCGGCTCGGGCGCGGATCGTCACCGCATCGCCGCTCCAGCTCGCTCGCACGGTGACGAGGCGGCCCCGCCACTCGGGCACGGGCGCGACGGACCAGTCCGACTTGCCGCGGGTGACCACGGCCCCGACCTGCGGCAGCCCGTCCGCGAACTCGACCCCCGCCTTGATCCAGTGCTCGTCGTCGACCCGCAGGAAGACGCCGGCCTGGTCGAACTGCTCGTCGAACTCGGCGAGGAAGTCGACCTCGACCGCCGTGCCGTTCGGAAGCGGGGCGAGCAGCGCGTGCTCGGTGTCGTGCACGAACCCGTAGGAGGTGTGCCGCCAGGCGTCGCTGCCCTCGACCGCGGTGACGAGCAGCGCGCCGTCCCGCTCCTCCACTCCGGCGGGAGGGGTGGTCCACTCCCCGTCGCCCCAGTCGATGCGCCGCTGTCCGGGATCCGTCATGTCGTCTGCCTCCGTCCCCGATCCTTCCGCACCGGAGAGCTCCCCGATATGCCACCTGATACCGGCAACCGGTGCGGATGGGAGCATCGAGTGGCATCTCGCGAGACGGAAGGAACCCGGGGACGGGAACCGGACCCGGTGGGGTTCCGCCGGCGGCGGCGCGGACGTACCCTTCCGGCCATGTGCCGGAACATCCACACCCTCCACAACTTCGAGCCCGCCGCGACCGACGACGAGGTGCACGCCGCCGCCCTGCAGTTCGTGCGGAAGATCAGCGGATCGACGAAGCCGTCGAAGGCGAACGCCGAGGCGTTCGACCGGGCCGTGATCGAGATCGCGCACGTGACGCGCCACCTCCTCGAGGACCTCGTGACGAATGCGCCGCCCAAGAACCGCGAAATCGAGGTTGCGAAGCTGAAGGAGCGCTCGCGCCAGCGCTTCGCCCAGGTCTAGCGGCCCCCGCGTCAGGCCCACCGCGCGAGTTGCCGATCTCCGCCCCTATCCGGGCGGGATGAGGGCGGAAAGCGGCAACTCGGCCAGGGGAGGGATGCGCGACCTCAGGCGTCGGCCGCTGCGAGCTGGCCGCAGGCGCCGTCGATCTCCTTGCCGCGGGTGTCGCGCAGGGTGGTGGGGATGCCGGCCGCGTTGAGGCGGCGGACGAACTCGTCCTGCACCTCCGGCTCGGACGACGTCCAGATGGAGCCGGGCGTCGGGTTGAGCGGGATCGGGTTGACGTGCACCCAGCCCCGCCCGCGGGCGAGCAGCTTCTCGGCGAGCAGGTCGGCGCGCCACGCGTGGTCGTTCATGTCCTTGATGAGCGCGTATTCGATCGACACCCGGCGCCCGGTCTTCTCGAAGTAGGCGTGCGCGGCATCGAGGGCCTCGTCGACCTTCCAGCGCGAGTTGACGGGGATCAGCTCGTCGCGCAGCTCGTCGTCGGGCGCGTGCAGCGACAGCGCGAAGGTGACGGGGATGTCCTCGTCCGCGAGCTTGCCGATCGCCGGCACGAGGCCCACGGTCGAGACGGTGATGTGTCGCGCGCTCATCCCGAGCCCCTCCGGCTGGGGCGCGACCATCGTGCGCACCGCGTGCATGAGGCGGGCGTAGTTGGCGAGGGGCTCCCCCATGCCCATGAAGACGATGTTGCTGACCCGCTCGGGCGTCGTCTCGCCCTTCTTCTTGCCGCCGAGCTCCCCGTTCGCGAGCGCGCGGTTGGCGCGGACCACCTGGTCGAGGATCTCCGCCGCGGAGAGGTTGCGGGTGAGGCCGGCCTGGCCCGTCGCGCAGAACGGGCAGTTCATGCCGCAGCCCGCCTGCGACGAGACGCAGAGGGTGATGCGGCCCGGGTACCGCATGAGCACGGACTCGACGAGCGCGCCGTCGTGCAGCTTCCAGAGGAACTTGATCGTGTCCCCGCGGTCGGTGGCGAGCCGCCGGACCTCCGTCATGAGCGGCGGCAGCAGCCCGGTGACGAGCTCCTCGCGGTTCGCGGCGGGAAGGTCGGTCATGTCGGCCGGGTCGCTCGTGAAGTGGGTGAAGTAGTGCGTCGCGATCTGCTTCGCCCGGAAGGCCGGCATGCCGAGCTCGACGAGGCGGGCCTTGCGCTGCTCGACGGTGAGGTCGGCGAAGTGCGCCGGCGGCTTGCCGCGCTTCGGCGACGCGAACTGGAGCAGCGGACGGCCTTCGCCGTCGAGCTTCTGGGACCACCCCTCGGTGGCGGGGCGCACCTGCGGGCGCGCGACGACAGGGAGGAATTCGGGCGGCATGGGTTAAAGGGTACGGCCGCCCCTCCGGCGGGTGGGGCGGCGGGGGCGCATCCGGGCCCCGGAATCACCGCTACCTTCGTCTGCGGAGGAAATCGATGACCACTGCCCCGACCGACACCGAGACGAAGCACGCCGGTCGCCTCGACCGCTTCTTCGAGATCACGGCGCGCGGCTCCACCGTCGGCGCCGAGATCCGCGGCGGGCTCGTCACGTTCGTCGCGATGGCCTACATCGTCATCCTCAACCCGATCATCCTGTCGAGCGGGACGGACGTCGAGGGCGGCACCCTGGCGTTCGCCCAGGTCGCGGCGGTCACCGCGCTGACCGCCGGCGTGATGACGATGCTGTTCGGACTCGTCACGCGGCTGCCGTTCGCCTTCGCGGCGGGTCTCGGCATCAACTCGTTCCTCGCGGTGAGCGTCGTCGGACAGGTCACCTGGCCGGAGGCGATGGGGCTCGTCCTTCTCAACGGCCTGCTCATCGTGCTGCTCGCCGCGACCGGGCTGCGCCAGCTGGTGTTCGACGCGGTGCCGCTGCAGCTGAAGACGGCGATCACTGTCGGGATCGGCCTGTTCATCGCCTTCATCGGACTCGTCGACTCCGGGTTCGTCACCTCGACCGGCGCGAGCTCGCCCCCGGTCGGCCTCGGCATCGCCGGCTCGGTCGCGACCGTGCCGACCCTCCTCTTCGTGATCACCCTGCTGATCACCGCGGTGCTCCTGGCCCGCCAGGTCCGCGGTGCGATCCTCATCGGCCTCGCGTCCGGCACCGTGCTGTCGATCCTCGTCGAGGCGATCTGGAACCTCGGGCCCCGCATCGGCGGCGACGGCGCGGTCAACCAGCAGGGCTGGGGCCTCACCGTGCCCGAGCTGCCGGGCAGTCTCGTGAGCGTTCCGGACCTCGGCCTCATCGGGCAGGTCAGCTTCGGCTCGTTCGAGCGGATCGGCGTCCTCGCCGCCACGATGCTCGTCTTCACCCTGCTCTTCACGAACTTCTTCGACGCGATGGGCACCTTCACGGGCCTCTCGCGGGAGGCGGGCCTCGCGGACACCCGCGGCGACTTCCCCCGCCTCCGCTCGGCGCTCATCGTCGAGGGCGTCGGCGCGGTGGCGGGCGGCGCGACCTCGTCGTCCTCGAACACCGTGTTCATCGAGTCGGGCGCCGGCATCGGCGAGGGCGCGCGGACCGGGCTCGCCAACCTCGTGACCGGCGGCCTCTTCCTGCTCGCGATGTTCTTCACGCCGCTCACGACGATCGTGCCCACCGAGGTCGCCTCCGCCTCGCTCGTCACCGTCGGCGCGCTGATGATGGCGCAGATCCGGCACATCGACATGGGCGACTTCGCCGTGCTGCTGCCCGTGTTCCTCACCGTGACGGTGATGCCGCTCACCTACTCGATCGCGAACGGCATCGGCGCCGGCTTCATCAGCTGGGTGGTGGTGCACGCGCTGTCCGGCCGCATCCGCCGGATCAGCCCCCTGCTGTGGGTGGTCGCCGCCGGCTTCGTCATCTACTTCGCCCGCGGCCCCATCGAGGCGCTGCTCGGCTGACGACGGACGCCCGTGATCGACGGGCCTAGATGCGCTCCAGCACGAGCACGTCGGGCCCGGCGGTGACGTAGACGACGTCGTTGAGCGGGTCCACCGCGGCGATACCGAACCAGGGGCCGGTCGCCTCCAGCGGGTCGAGGCGGGCGACCGTCTCGAGGGTGGCCGTCTCAAGGATGGTCAGCTCGCCGCCCTCACCACCGGTCACCCACACCAGGCCCCGCGAGGGGTCCGGCACGGCGGCGAACGGGCCGCGGCCGCCCACCTCCGCGCGGTCGATCACCTGGAGGGTGCGGCCGTCGACGAGCGCGACGGTGCCCTCCCCCTCCTCGGCCACCAGCACGATGCCCGCGGACTCGTCGACGGCGATCCGGCCGCCGCCGGCCTCCGCGGTGCCGAGCACGAGGAGTGTGGCCGTGTCGACGGCGGTGACGCTCGACCCGGTCACGTAGGCGATGCCCGTGCGCGCGTCGACCGTCACCCCGGCCGGGATCGCGCCGACGGAATGCCGGCGCACCACCTGGCGGCCGATCGTGTCGACCGCGAGGAGGGTGTCGTTGCCGCTCGCGGCGACGAACAGCAGGCCGCGGTCGCGGTCGAGGGCGACGTCGACCGGCCAGGCGCGCTCCCCCACGGGGATGGTGTCGACGACCTGCCGGGACGCGAGGTCGACGACGACCACCCGGCCATCGGAGGGAGTGTCGGCGTCGGCGGCGTAGAGCAGTCCGGCCGCCTCGTCGACGGCCAGCCCGAAGACCTGCGAGCCGACCGGGATCGCCGCCACCCTCCGCCGGGCGACGATGTCGATGATCGTCACCCATCCCCCGCGGTTGCTCACGTACATCAGCCCGGCCTCGGGCGCGATCGCCAGGTCGCTCGGGACGCCGCCCACGGGGATCCTCGCGAGAACCTCCGGGGTGCGATCCGCCGGCGCGCTCGGAGCGGACGTCGACGACACGTCGGCGGGGGACGGCGAGGTCGACGGACGCGATGCGGCGGTGGGGGAACGGGATGGCGGGGCCGGCACATCGCTCCCGACCTCGCAGCCGGTCAGCGTGACGGCGAGGAGCAGCGCAGGGACCGCGACGAGCCGCCGCATCCTGCGCATGACCCTCTCCCGCCTGTCGCGGTTCTCCGAGCGAGGGCTCCAGCCAACCGCACACCGGAGCGGTGCGCGACGGGCTTGCGCATCGGCTCGTCCCGTGCGGCCCGAGGAGGCGCGGCAGCGGCCGGCCGGTGCGGCTAGGGTCGGCGGCATGACGGCCTCCTGGCGCGAGAACCGACTGACCGACCGCCTGGGCATCGAGGTGCCGATCCTGTCCGGGGCGTTCGGCGGCCTCTCCTCGGTGGCGCTGACGGCAGCCGTGAGCGATGCGGGCGGACTCGGCGCGTACGGGCTCTACGGGTACGGCCCCGAGAGGATCGCCGCAACGGTCGCCGAGCTGCGCGCTGCCACCGCGGCGCCATTCCTGCTGAACCTGTGGGTGACCGACGAGGCGGAGGCCGCCCCGCCCGCCGCCGCCGTGGTCCGGGAAGCGGCGGAGAGGCTCGCGCCCTTCTATGCCGAGCTCGGCATAGAACTTCCGGATCCGCCCACTCGGCTCCTGCCCTCGTTCGAGGAGCAGGTCGAGGCCGTGGTCGCGGTCCGTCCCGCCGCGGTCGGCTTCGTGTTCGGCCTGCCGGACGCGGCGTCCCTCGCCCGGCTGCGCGAGGCCGGCATCGCGGTCCTCGGCACCGCCACCACCGTCGAGGAGGCGCTCGGACTCGACGCGGCCGGTGTGGACGCGATCATCGCGAGCGGCGCAGAGGCCGGCGGCCACCGCGTGTCCTTCCTGCGTCCGGCCGAGGAGTCCCTCGTCGGCACCATCGCACTCGTCCCGCAGATCGTCGACGCCGTGTCGGTGCCCGTCGTCGCGGCCGGCGGCATCGCGGACGGGCGCGGGATCGCGGCCGCGGTCATGCTCGGCGCGGAGGGCGTGCAGGTCGGCAGCGCGTTCCTCGCCACCCGGCAGTCCGCCGCATCCGACGGCTACCGGCAGGCGATCGCCTCCTACCGCTCACGCACGACGGTGCTCACGCGGGCGTCGAGCGGCCGTCTCGCCCGCGGCATCCCGAACCGGCTCACCGCCGAGGCGGGCGCCGACCCGGCGCCGTTCCCGCTGCAGAACTGGCTCACCGGCGCCGTCCGCCGCGCGGCCGCCGAGCGCGACGAGACCGAGCTGATCGCGCTCTGGTGCGGACAGGCCGGCCCGCTGGCGGAGGTCACCGACGCCGACGCACTGCTCCGCCGCCTCGTCGAGCAGACGGACCGGCTCCTCTCCGACTCCAGCACCGACGGCCCGGGAGGCGGGCGATCGACCGGAAACGGGGGCGCGAGCCGCAGGACGTAACACCGGGAAGGAATGCACCGGCCGCTTGTTACGTTCGAATCCAATCGGGCCCTGTTTCCGTCGGCCCGATCACAGCAGCCACACTCTGGGAGCACATTTCCGTGAAGCACCGCCTGTCCGCCTTCGCCCTCCTCGCCGCCGGCACGATCGCCCTGGCCGGCTGCTCGACCGGGAGCGACTCCAGCGACGCAGCCGAGGGCGACGCCCTCGCGCAGGTGCAGGAGGCCGGCGAGATCGTCTTCGGCACCGAGGGCACCTACCGTCCCTTCTCCTTCCACGAGGACGGCTCCGGCGACCTCGTCGGCTACGACGTCGAGATCGCTCAGGCCGTCGCCGAGAAGCTCGGCGTCGAGGCCAAGTTCGAGGAGACCCAGTGGGACGCGATCTTCGCGGGCCTCGACGCGGGCCGCTTCGACGCGATCGCGAACCAGGTCTCCATCACCCCTCAGCGTGAGGCGGACTACCTCTTCTCCGAGCCGTACACCGTCTCGCAGGGCGTCATCGTGACCGTCGAGAGCAGCGACATCGCCTCGTTCGAGGACCTGGCCGGCAAGACGACCGCGCAGTCGCTCACCAGCAACTGGCGCGAGCTCGCGGAGGAGAGCGGCGCCACGGTCGAGGGCGTCGAGGGCTGGGCGCAGGCCGTCGCCCTCGTGCAGCAGGGCCGCGTCGACGCGACCATCAACGACGAGCTCACCTGGCTCGACTACAAGACCACCGAGGGAGCGAACGGCCTCAAGGTCGCCGCGACCACCGAGGACAGCTCGAAGCAGGCGTTCGCGTTCGGCCAGGACAGCGAGACGCTGGTCGACGCCGTGAACGACGCCCTCGCCGAGCTGCGCGAGGACGGCACGCTCGCCGAGATCAGCGACAAGTACTTCGGGGACGATGTCACCGAGTAGTTCCCGCCGAGTTGCCGCTTTCCGCCCCTCCCCGAGCCGGAGCAGGGCGGAGAGCGGCGACTCGACAACCGAGGGGACGGCGAGGCGATGACGTCTGAGGAGCTCTCCCTGGTCTTCGAGTCGCTCGGGCCGATCGCGCTCGGCGCGATCGTCGGCACCATCCCGCTCGCGCTCGCCTCGTTCGCACTCGGCCTCGTGATCGCCGTGCTGATCGCGCTGATGCGACTCTCGAAGATCGGCATCGTGTCCGGTATCGCCCGGGTCTACATCTCCCTCGTCCGCGGCACCCCGCTGCTCGTGCAGCTGTTCGTGATCTTCTACGGCCTGCCCTCGATCGGCCTCGTCGTCGACCCGTGGCCGAGCGCGATCGCCGCCTTCTCGATCAACGTCGGCGGCTACGCGGCCGAGATCGTCCGGGCCGCGATCCTCTCCGTGCCGAAGGGGCAGTGGGAGGCGGCGCACGTCGTGGGCATGTCGAACCGGGTCGCGCTGCGGCGGATCATCCTTCCCCAGGCGGCCCGCGTGTCCGTGCCGCCGCTGTCGAACACGTTCATCAGCCTGGTCAAGGACACCTCGCTCGCGTCCCTCATCCTCGTCAGCGAGCTGTTCCGGGCGACCCAGGAGATCGCGGCCTTCAGCGGCGAGTTCATGATCCTCTACCTCGAGGCGGCCCTCGTCTACTGGGTGATCTGCCTCGCCCTGTCGGCGGCGCAGAACCGGCTCGAGAAGCGATTGGACCGCTATGTCGCGCACTGATCCGCTGCTGACCGTCCGCGCGCTCGCGAAGAGCTTCGGCGCCAATCAGGTGCTCAAGTCGGTCGACCTGGACGTGCCGGCCGGCACTGTGACGACGCTGATCGGCCCCTCCGGCTCCGGCAAGACCACCCTCCTCAGGTGCCTCAACGGCCTCGAGGTCCCCGACGCCGGCACGGTCGCCGTCACCGGCGGGCCCACGGTCGACTTCGGCGGCACGGTCCCGAAGCGCACACTCGGCGAGCTGCGCGACTGCTCAGCCATGGTGTTCCAGCACTACAACCTGTTCCCGCACATGACGGTGCTCGAGAACGTGATCGAGGGGCCCGTCATCGTGCAGAAGCGCCCCGCCCAGGAGGCGATCGCCGACGCCACGAAGCTGCTCGAGCGGGTGGGCCTCGCCGCCAAGCGCGACGACTACCCCTTCTCGCTCTCGGGCGGCCAGCAGCAGCGCGTCGGCATCGTCCGCGCGCTCGCCCTGAAGCCGAAGCTGCTCCTCTTCGACGAGCCGACGTCGGCGCTCGATCCCGAGCTCGTCGGCGAGGTCCTCTCTCTGATGAAGCAGCTCGCGGGCGAGGGCTGGACGATGGTGGTCGCCACCCACGAGCTGCAGTTCGCGCGCGAGGTCGCGAACCAGGTCGTGTTCATGGACGGCGGCGTCATCGTGGAGCGCGGCGCTCCGGCTCAGGTGCTCGGCTCCCCTCGGGAGGAGCGCACCCGCCGCTTCGTGCAGCGGCTCACCCACCCGATGTAGCGCGGCGCCCGGTATCGGGTGCTGCCGAGACGCCACTCTCCGCCCCTATCTCGCCGGAATGAGGGCATCGACTGGCATCTCGAGGGGCGGATACGGCGGATACTGGGCGGATGAGCGGACCGGCACCGACGTCACCCCTCGCGCGGGTCCTCCGGTGGGAGGACGCGGGCGGCACCTGGCGTCGCGAGACCGGCGGCGCGGAGCAGGCGTCGGTCGTGCTGTGCCGCTGCGACGGCGGCGAGGAGGTCGAGCGCATCGTCTCCTCGGACCCGGAGCTCCTCGCCTTCCTCGACGGCGTCCCCGCCGACGACGAGCGCTGACGCCGGGACGTCGAGAAGCCCTACCCCTCGGACCGCTCCGCGAGCGGGACCGAGGCGCTGCCGGCGGTCGCCTCGGTCGGGGCGGACGGGTCCCCCGGCGGCTCCGGCGGCTTCCGGCGGCGGGTGACGAGCAGCGAGCCCGCGAGCACGAGCGCGAAGCCGACGATCGTCCAGACCGTCACCCGCTCGCCGAGCACGAGCGCGCCGGCGACGATGGCGACCGCCGGGTTCACGTAGGTGATGGTGGTCGTGCGGACGGGCCCGATCTCGGCGATGAGCGCGAACATGATGAGGAAGGCCGCCGCGCTGCAGACGACCGCGAGCGTGACGATCGAGAGGATCGCGGCCGCCGACGGCATCACGGTGGGCCAGCCGCCGGCGAGCGGCACGATCGGCACGTAGATCAGCGCGCTGAGCACGAGCGACACCGCGACCACGCCGGTGCCCGGCAGGTCGGACATCCAGCGGACGAGGATGGCGGGCCCGACCGCGTAGCCGACCACCACGACCGCGATCTCGGCGACGCCGATCAGGTCGGATCCGGCGACGTCGAGGCCGACGAGCGCCGCGACCCCGAGCATCCCGAGGAGGACGCCGGCCCAGTTGCCGAGGGAGAACCGCTCCGGCCGGCCGAACAGGAACGCGACGAAGACCCCGACGAGCGGCACCGCGGCGAGGAGCAGCCCCGCTGTCGAACTCGGCAGCCGCTGCTCCGCGGAGCTGAGGAAGTACCAGGGCAGGACGATCTCGACCACCGTGTACGCGAGCAGCGGCCGCCACCGGCGCAGCACGGGCAGCACCTGCTTGCGGGCGAGCGCGAGCGGGAGCAGGACGAGGCCGCCGAGCGCGCTGCGGCCGAAGACGACCACGGCGGGATCGAGCTCGGTGACCGCGACCTTGATGAGCAGGTACGGGATGCCCCACGCGATCCCCAGGGCGGCGAACAGGACGACGGCGCGGGGACTCACCGCGCGATCCTCCCACGTGCGACCGACGTGCGCGCGACGCCCGCACGCGGGCACTCGCGGCCATCAGGAGCAGACGCGAGAATGCACGAGGAGCGGCCGAGACGCGGCCACCGGAAGGGCGGACGCGTGAAGGTCGGCATCCTCACCTCGGGCGGCGACTGCCCGGGGCTCAACGCGGTCATCCGAGGCGCGGTGCTCGTCGGCGACCGCCAGCACGACGCCGAGTTCGTCGGCTTCCGATGGGGCTGGCGCGGCCTCGTCGAGAACGACTGGATGCCGATCGACCGGCACACGGTGCGCGGCCTCGCCCGCCAGGGCGGCACCATCCTCGGCTCGTCGCGCACGAACCCGTTCGAGGGACCGCACGGCGGCCCCGACAAGATCCGCGCCGTGCTCGATCAGCACGGGCTCGACGCGGTCATCGCGATCGGCGGCGAAGGTACCCTGACGGCAGCGCTCCGGCTCTCCGACGCGGGCATCCCGATCATCGGCGTGCCGAAGACGATCGACAACGACCTCGCCGCCACCGACTACGCGTTCGGCTTCGACACCGCGGTGGAGATCGCGACCGAGGCAATCGACCGGGTCCGCACGACGGCCGAGTCGCACCGGCGCTGCATCATCGTCGAGGTGATGGGCCGGCACGTGGGCTGGATCGCCCTGCACTCCGGCATGGCGGGCGGGGCGCACGCGATCCTCATCCCGGAGCAGCCCGAATCGATCGAGACGATCTGCGACTGGGCGACGCGCGTCATCGATCGCATGCGCGCGCCGGTCATCGTCGTGTCGGAGGGCTTCCGCCTCACCGGGATGGAGCAGGCGCACTCGCACAAGGGCCTCGACGCCTTCAACCGCCCGCGACTGGGCGGCATCGCCGAGATGCTCGCTCCGATGGTGGAGGAGCGCACCGGTATCGAGTCGCGGGCGGTCACCCTCGGCCACATGCAGCGCGGCGGAGTGCCGAGCGCCTACGACCGGGTGCTCGCCACCCGGCTCGGCATGCACGCGATCGCCGCGGTCGCTCGGGAGGACTGGGGGAAGATGGTCGCCCTGCGCGGCCGGGACATCGTCACCGTCCCCATCTCCGAGGCGACCTCCGCGCTCAACACGGTCCCCCTCAGCCGGTACGAGGAGGCGGCGATGCTGTTCGGCTGAGCTCCGGCCGTTCCGCACTCAGCGATCACGGACAGCCCGGCCGCTATCCTTTGGTTGACACGACAACCACTCTGGCCGCACCTGCCCGCCGGCCATCACGGACAGGAACCTCCATGCCGTCGTCCGATCCCGGATCGAAGAACTCGACGCCCGCCAAGCTCTCGGTGAAGGAGCAGCGCGCGGCCGATCGCGCCGCCAAGCTCGAGAAGTTCCGCAAGGAGCAGGCGCGCAAGAAGCGGAACCGCCGCATCGGCATCGCCGCGGCCATCACCGGCGGCGTCGCCATCATCGCCCTGCTCGTCGTCTCCTTCGTGCTCGCGCCGAAGCCCGCGAGCTACACGGCCGGCAGCGACGGCGCCGACATCCCGGGCGTGGAGACCTTCACGAACACCGCGGCCCACGTCACCACCCCGGTGACCTACGCCCAGACCCCGCCCGCCGGCGGCGAGCACAACCCGGCCTGGCTCAACTGCGGCGTGTACTCGGAGTCGGTGCCGAACGAGTACGCCGTCCACTCGCTCGAACACGGCGCGGTCTGGATCACCTACGACCCCTCCGCCGTCAGCGATGAGGAGGTCGAGACCCTCCGCTCCTTGATGCCGTCTCGGCACGCCGTCCTCTCGCCCTTCGAGGGCATGGGCACTCCCATCGCCGTCTCCGGCTGGAACACCCAGCTGAAGCTCGACTCGGTCGATCGCGACGCGATCAGCGCCTTCTTCGAGGAGTACTGGCTGAGCGAGAACGTGCCGGAGCCGGGCGCTCCGTGCACCGGAGGGATCGATGGCCCCGGCAAGGTCTCCTGAGCGACGCCTCCGGCTGGTCCTCCTCGCACTCGTCGCGATCGCGGCGGTCGCGCTTCCGGCGTTCGCGATCGGCCGGATCAGCGTACTGCTCGCTTCGGACCCGAGCACCACGAGCGCGGAGGCCGGCTACGCCCGCGACATGCAGACCCATCACGACCAGGGCGTCGAGATGGCGATGATCGTCCGCGACCTCACCGACGACGAGGCGGTCCGCCTGCTCGCCTACGACATCGCGCGGACGCAGGGGCAGCAGTCCGGCCAGCTGTACGGATGGCTCACCCAGTGGGGCCTCCCTCAGGCCGCGCCCGGGCCGCCGATGGCGTGGATGGCGGAGGACGGGCACGCCCACGGCGCCGACGGCGCCCCGATGCCGGGACTCGCGACGCCGCAGCAGCTCGACGAGCTGCGGGCCGCCTCGGGGGTCGAGGCGGAGCGGGTGTTCCTCCGCCTGATGATCGCCCACCACCAGGGCGCCGTCGAGATGAGCGAAGCGGTGCTCGCGCGGACCGGGAACCCCACGGTCGAGGACTTCGCGAGCTCAGTCGTCGCGAGCCAGCAGTCGGAGACCGACCTGATGGAGGAGATGCTGGCCGCCCGCTCCTGACCGGGTCGTCCGCCACGACATGCGGGCTCCGCCCGGTCAGCCGCGCGCAGGATGCGCCCGTAGCCTGAACCGGTGAGCACGCTGACCCGCGGACGCAGCCGCGCGCGGACGGGAACCGTCATCGCCGCGGCGCTCCTGCTCGCCGCCGTCGCGGTGCGGCTGCTCTCGCCCGCCTCCTCGGACGCGCTGCCCGAGGCGCTGAGCGACTTCGTCACGCTGACCCTGAGCGTCATCATCGAGTCGGTGCCGTTCGTGTTCCTCGGCATCCTCATCTCGATCGTCGTGCAGCTGTGGGTGCCGGAACGGCTGCTGCATCGGGTGCTCCCCCGCAACCCGGCGGCGCGCCGCCTCACCATCTCGGTGCTCGGCATCCTCCTGCCGGTCTGCGAGTGCGGGAACGTCCCGCTCGCGCGCGGGCTGATGATGCGCGGACTGAGCGTCTCCGAGTCGGTGACGTTCCTGCTGGCCGCGCCGATCCTCAACCCGGTCACGATCGTCACCACCTACCAGGTGTTCGGCTGGGAGGACGGGATCCTCCTCGCCCGCATCCTCGGCGCGCTCGTCATCGCGAACCTCGTCGGCTGGCTGTTCAGCCACGCGCCCCAGCAGGAGCAGCTCCTCACCCCCGGCTTCCGGGCGTCGTGCGCGGCGCCGCATCCACACGACCACGGGCGCACGCCCCGGATGCTCGAGGCGCTGTCGCTCTTCCGCTCCGAGACGACGGCGATCATGCCCGCCCTCTTCGTGGGGTCCGCGATCGCGGGGCTCATCCAGGTCGCCGCGACCCGCGACCTCCTCGTGACGCTCGGCAGCGACCCGATCTGGTCGGTGCTCGCCCTGATGGCCCTGGCGTTCGTGGTGGCCCTCTGCTCGAACGTGGACGCCTTCTTCATCCTCGCGCTCGGGTCGACCTTCATGCCCGGATCGATCGTCGCGTTCCTGGTGTTCGGGCCGATGATCGACGTGAAGATGCTCGCCCTGCTGCGCACCACGTTCACGACGCGCACGCTCGTCACCCTCACCGCGCTCGTCGCCCTCTCCGCCGCAGCGCTAGGCCTGGGGGTGAACCTCGTTGCTTGACACCCTCGCCGCGCGCTGGACGGGACTCGCGCTCGCCCTGCTGACCGTGGTCGGCACACTCTGGCTGGCGCTCACGGGCGATCTCGACCTCTACGTGCACCCGCGCTATTTCGGCTTCACGATCACGATGGCGGTCGTCGGCGGCCTCCTCGCGGTCGCGGCGGTGCTCTTCCTGCCGGGGCACCCGCTCGGCGAGGACGCGCACGACGCCGAGGAGGTGACCGAGTCGACGGCCCGCTCGCCGTTCGCCACGGCCGGCAGGGTGGTCATCGTGGCCGCGGCGACCGTCGCCCTCCTCGTGCTGTCCCCCGCCACCCTCTCCTCCCGCGTCGCGGGAACCCGCGAGCTCAATGCGGCCTCCGCCACCGGCGACGCGGTACAGCCGCTCGAGCTGGCCGGCGCTGACGGCACCGGCTTCAGCGTGAAGGACTGGGCGGGACTGCTGCGGCAGAACCTGCCGGAGAGCTTCTTCGCCGGCAAGACCGCGGACGTCACCGGCTTCGTGCTCGACGCCGAGTCCGAGGACACCTTCTACCTGTCCCGCTACCTGATCACGCACTGCGCGATCGACGCTCAGCCGGTGGGGATCCCCGTGCACTGGCCGGGCTGGCAGGACGAGGTCGAGCCCGGCGGCTGGCTGTCGATCTCCGGCGCGTTCGGGGCGAACGAGGATCCTCTCGTCGACTCCAGCGTCGTCCTGACGCCGGACGCGACGGAGCAGGTCGAGCAGCCGGACGACCCGTATGTCTACTGAGCGCATGTCCACTGAGCGGGCGAGGGCGGATGCGGGCCGCGGCGCGCGCCGTCGGCAGGTCCGGTACACCCGGATGCTGGCCGGCACCGTCGTCACCCTGGCGGTGGTGGTCGTCGCCCTCACGCTCGCGAACGCGCTGCAGGGGCCGCGCCTCGCCGACGTCACCGTCGACCCGTCGGCGCTCGTGTCGCGGCCCGAGCAGTCCCTCGTCCTCCGCGCCTCTCAGCGGCTCGCCCCGGTCGAGGCCGCGGACGTCCGCGTCGAGCCGGCCGCCCCGCACCGCGTCACGAGCGACGAGTCGGGCGTGACCATCACGTTCGACGGGATGCTGCCCTACGCCACCCGGTACACCGTCACGGTCGACGCCGCCACCGCCGCAACGGGCGTCACCTCGGAGCTGGTCGCCGACTTCACCACGGCCGACGCCGACGTCTTCGCCCTCGTCCGCAACGGCGCGACCGGCGCCGACGACCTCATCACCCGGCGGGCGCTCTCGGACGGGGAGTCCGCGCAGGTGCTCGCCCTGCCCGGCATCCAGGAGTACGCCGTCGCCGGAAGTCACCTCGCCGCCGCCACAGTGGCAGCGGACGGCACGAACTCCCTCGTCACCGCGCCCGCCGCGGGCGGCGGGCCGACCAGTCCCGTAGGCCTGCCCACCACGGGCACCGTGACGCGCCTGCACGGCTCCGGCGTCACCGAGCTGTTCGGGTTCCTCTTCACTCCCCCGGCGGGCACCCCGGAGCGGCAGACGACACTCTTCGTCCACGATCCCACCGCCGGCTCTCCCATCAGCCGGCCCGTGCTCGGTCCCGACGGGCAGCCGCTCGACGTGCTCGACTGGATCTTCGTGCCCGACACCACCTCCGTCGTCGCGCAGGCCTCCGACCTCAACCTCTACCTGATCGACACGATGGTGTCGGCCGCAGTCGTGCCCCTCGGTCAGCACCAGGAGCTGCGCGGCTTCATCCCCGGAACCCGCTCCCTCGTGGTGGCCGACGCCAACGGCTCGACGGCGATCGACGTCGGGACCGGGGAGTCGACGCTGCTCGAGCTGCCGCCCGACTTCTCGCAGCCGGATGACTACCCGGGCGAGGTGATCGTGCTCGGGCCGGACGAGTACCTCGAGATCCTCATGACGCCGGACTACACGCCGGGCGCGACCCGGCTGAACCCGCGCGTCGTCCACGTCGGCACCGAGGGCGCCCGGGTCGTGTACGAGCCGGTCGCCGAGGAGACCGAGATCCGGTCGATGTGCGTCTCCCCGAACGGACACCACCTCGCCGTGGAGCTGGTCGACGGCGACCCGTCACCGGACGGCTACCCCAACGTGCCCGCGTCGATCGGCATGTCGACGGTGATCCTCGACATCGCCACCGGAGCGACGGTGGGCGGCATGAACGGCTTCCTGCCGAGCTGGTGCTGACCGCCCGGATGGTCGATCGAAGCCGTCGGACGGGTCGGCTTCCGGTCGTTCGCCCCCACGCGGAGCGCATCGCTCCCGACGCATACGGGCCCTGCTGCATTCCGCTTCGGGAAACAAGGTCGGGACCGGAGGGGTAGACAAACCGTTCTGCGGGGGCATATCTTTCCCGGACACGCGGAACACCGGGGGGTGAGAGCAGTGGACGCAGGGGCCGAGGGGTACACGAGGCGGGTGCTGCGCCTGCTCCTGTGCGCCCTCGCCCTGTCCGGAGCCTGGGCCTTGGCCGCGATGATCCTCGGCTCCACCGCGGCCACGGCCTCCGAGAACCCGACTGCCGACACGGACTCGGGCGCGATTCTCGCGGTCCCGGTCGTCGAGGACGCGCTCGTGCCCGCGTTGGACGCCACGACGGGAGCAGTGCCCCTCGTCGCCGACGCCCTCGCCGCCGGCGACGCCCTCGGCAGCGTCGAGGCGGTCGCCGACGCGGTCCCCGCGGTCGTGCAGCCCGTGGTCGCGGCGGTTCCCCCCGTCGAGCACCTCCTCGACGAGACCGTTCCCGCGGTGCTCACGGACGTCCGCGACCTACCCACCGAGGTGCTGCCCACCCCGCTCCCGCTTCCCGCTCAGCCCTCCTCTCCGTCGGTCCCGTCGGCCGGGGGCGGCATGACGGCCGCGTCGGCACCGGAAGCGGCGCCGAACACCTCGACGGTGCCGGAGGCCGCGGCTGCGCTCTCCGTCGTCGACGGCCCTGTGCGCCCGGCTCCGGCAGCCGGCTCCGCTGCTGCTCCCGCACCCGTCGCGGTCGCCGTCCCCACTTCGGCGCCCCTGAACGAGTCGCCCGTGGCCCCGCTGACCGAGGGCGCTCCCGCGCCCACCCAGGGGGCGGGCCAGTCGACCCCGCAGCCCGCGCTCCACGCCGCTCTTCCTCCGACCCTGCCGCCCGCCCTCGCCGGCGCAGCGATCCGCTTCCGCTCCGTCGCTACGGTCCTTCCGGACCCCGCCGGCGACCTCTCCTCCTCTCCCGACTGACGGCCCTGCCGAGCGCCTCGCGCTCGGACGCGCTGCCCGCCTCCGGCGGGCCAATCCCATCAGTCGAAAGAGAAGCAGGAGACATGACCATGTCGAGAATCGGATACCGAGGACTGCTCTTCGTCCTCGTGACGGGCGGCCTCAGCGTCGCCGGAGTGTCGGCGGCGACCGCCGCCGAGACGGACGGATCGCACAGCGTCGGCGGCGGCAATCAGCTGCTCCCGATGGTCAGCGCGCCCGTCGACGTCGTCGACAACGCCGTCGCCGTCCTCGGTAACGCCACCACGACGGCGGCCACCGGCGGCTCGTCCACCGGCGGAGCCGGTCCCGTCGGCTCCGGCCCGACCACGGACGGGACCGGCAGCGTCCTGGGCGGCAACCAGATCGCCCCGGTCGTCAGCGTGCCGATCACCGTCTCGGGCAACAGCGTCAGCGTGCTCGGGGACGCCGACGCCGGATCCGCCCCTGCCGGAACGGCTCAGCCGGTTCCCCCGACCGGGACCGCCGCGGAGACCGACGGCTCCGGGAGCCTGGCGGGCGGCAATCAGATCGCGCCGAACCTGGCCTCCCCCGTTTCCGTCGGCGGCAACGCCGTCAGCGTGCTCGGGGACGCGACCGCCGAGCAGGGGCAGGCAGCCCCCGCGGGCACCGCACCGACCGGACACGACCTCACCACCGACGGACGGGGGAGCCTCCTCGGGGGCAACCAGGTCGCGCCTGACCTGCGCATCCCCGTCACGGTCGCCGGCAACGCCCTCGGCATCCTCCGCGACGCGGAGGCTCGTCCGGTGCGCGTCGTACCGGGCACGTCGCACGCCGCGACTCCTGGCGCTGCGACCTCGGACGGGCGCGGAAGCCTCCTCGGCGGCAACCAGCTCCTGCCGGTCCTGCACGCTCCTCTGACGATCGCCGGCAACGGCATCGGCCTGCTCGGTGCCGCTCCGTCCGTGCTGCCGCACCCGCCCCTGCACGGCGGCGGGCTCGGCATCGACGTCGGGACGGTCGGCTCCCCGACCATCCCGGGCGCGCCGACCTCGCCAGGCTCCCCGACCACGCCCGGCGCCCCGGCCACCCCGGGTGCACCGGTCGACGGCCGCCCCGGTTCCGCGGTTCCGCCTTTCGGGATCCGCGGCGACGCGGTGGTGGTCGTCGGTGTCGAAGCGGGCATGGGTGCGGGGAGCAGCGTCACGAACGGCGCCGCCTGCTACTCCGGAACCGTCGGCGGCGGGGCGCCGCCGGTGACTCCGCGTGAGTCATCGCACCACGGCTCCGGCGCCGGGTCGGACGACGCCGCCGCGTGCACGATGGAGCACGCGTCGACGACCGCGCCGATTCCGGGAAGTTCGACGACCGGCGTCCTGTCCCTCGCCCTGGGTGTGCTCCTCACCCTGGCCGGGGCTGCGCTGGTCCTGCGGAAGCGGATGAGCTAGCTGCAGCTCTCCGCGGTGCACGCGGCGGCTTCGGGTGCCGCCGCGTGCACCAGGAGTGCGGTGGGTTCGGGTCCCACCGCACTCCCGGGGTGTGGCGGGTCCGGGGGGATACCGCCACACCCCCTCTCCTCGTTGAGCGAAGGGCGGCCGGCCGGCGTCGTCGGGCGCCGGCCGCGCTGTGCCTCCCCCTACGATGTGGCCATGGAGCAGACCGTGGGCGGCGTCGTCGAGGAGGCCGCCCGGTACCGGCGCGAGCTGACGGCGCACTGCTACCGCATGCTCGGCTCGTCGGCGGAGGCCGAGGACGCCGTCCAGGAGACGATGCTGCGCGCCTGGCAGGGCGAGCGCGGGTTCGAGGGCCGGGCGTCGCTCAAGTCGTGGCTGTACCGCATTGCGACCAACGTGTGCATCGACATGACGCGCTCCGCTCAACGTCGGGCGCTGCCGATGGACCTCACCGGACCGGGGGCGGTGACCGAGGTCACCGACATCGGGTCTCCCATGGAGTCGACGCGGTGGATCGAGCCGGTGCCTGATGGGAAGGTGCTTCCCGACTCGGCCGACCCCGCGGACATCGCGGTGCAGCGAGAGACGGTCCGGCTCGCATTCGTGACGGCGCTCGCCCACCTGCCCGCCCAGCAGCGGGCGGTGCTGCTGCTCCGGGAGGTGCTGCAGTGGTCGGCGGCCGAGACGGCCGAGCTGCTCGGCGTCAGCGTCGACGCCGTCACGAGCTCGCTCGCGAGGGCGCGCTCGACCATGCGGCAGCGGGAGGCCACGCAGCCCGGCCGCCCACTCGACGACGGCGACCGCACGCTGCTCGACGACTACGTCTCCGCCTTCGAGGCCTACGACGTGCAGGCGCTCGTCGGGCTGCTGCAGCAGGATGCGGCGTTCACCATGCCGCCCTTCGCCTTCTGGCTGCGGGGCGCGGACCAGATCGAGCAGTGGTGGAACGGGCCCGGCACCGTGTGCCGCGGCTCGAAGGTGCTGCCCACCCGCGCGAACGGCGGCCCGGCCGTGGCCGTCTACCACCCGGTCAGCGCGGACCGGTGGGAGCCGTTCGCGATCCACCTGCTCGAGGTGCGGGACGGTCGCATTGCCGCGATCCACCACTTCCTCGATACGACGCTGTTCGGCGCGTTCGGGCTCCCCGACGCCCTCAGCGCCTGACGTCGCCCAGGTCGCCGAGCCCGGTGAGCGCGAGCAGCGCGACGACCTCGGGCGGGCCGTCGACCTCGAGGCGGCGACCTCGCCGCCGCTCCACGAGCGATCGGCCGAGCACATGCGCGAGGACGCCGGAGGCAGGAGCACCGGCGGGCGCGCACAGGAGCACGCGCTCGAGAAGGGTGCCCGCTGCGTCGCGCACCGAGCAGTGCACCACCAGCTCTCCGGGCCCAGGACGGCTCACACCATCACGACGGATCGGCGGCCCCGAACTGGTCGGCGGAAAAAGATCGGATCCGGCCGACCAGTTCCGCGGACGGCCTCCGTCGTAAGTGTGACCGCACTTCCCGACCGAACGAAGGAACCCCCCGATGCGCAAGATCGTCTCCAACTTCTTCATCAGCCTCGACGGCGTCGTGGAGGCGCCCCACGAGTGGCACTTCCCCTACTTCAGCGACGAGATGGGCGCCGCCGTCGACGCCGGCATGGGGTCGGCGACCGCGATGCTGCTCGGGCGCAAGGGCTACGACGAGTGGGCGGCCTTCTGGCCGAACCAGGACGCGGACGACCCGTTCGCCGCCCAGCTCAACGGGGTGGAGAAGTACGTGCTCACCAGCCGGCCGCTCGAGGAGCCGGTGTGGACGAACTCGACGGCGGTCACCGACGATGTCGCCGAGCGGATCCGCGCTCTGAAGGAGCAGGGCGAGGGGGACATCGCCATGTCCGGCTCGGCCACCACCGTCCGCTGGCTGCTCGCGGAGGGTCTCCTCGACGAGCTCAACCTGCTCGTGCACCCGCTCGCCGTCGGCCGCGGACAGCGCCTGTTCGAGGACGGCGACTCGGCGAATCTTGAGCTCGAGTCGAGCGAGACGCTGCCGAACGGTGTCCTGCATCTCCGCTACCGGCCCGCCGCCGCCTGACCCCCGACCCGTCCCCCGAATCCGACCAGGAGCATTTCATGTCCTTCCAGGCATATCTCGACGCGCTCGAGAAGAAGACCGGCAAGACGCCCGCCGAGCTGCTCGACGAGGCCGCCGAGCGCGGCTACGACTCGGGCACGAAGGCCGCCGTGATCGTCGAGTGGCTCGCCACCGACTACGGCGTCGGCCGCGGCCACGCGATGGCGTTCTTCTCCGTCCTCAAGAACGGCACTCAGATCAGCGACAAGCACGTCGGCAGCACCGGAGCGCACCGCGACGAGTCGGCGACACTGCGCGTCGACGGCATCGCCAACCGCGACCGGACGGAGGCGGACCGATGAGCGCGACCGGGATCCGGCCGACGGGCCCGTCGGGGAGCCCGCTGGTGGGTCGCGGCGACGCCGACCGCTTCGCCGCCGTCACCCGCTCCCTCCTCGGCTACGGAGTGGTCGCCGGACCGTTCTACGTCGGGGTCGGCCTCGTCCAGGCGGCGCTGCGCGACGGCTTCGACCTCACCCGGCATGACCTTAGTCTGCTCGCGAACGGCGCCTTCGGCTGGGTGCAGATCGCGAACCTCGTCCTCACCGGGCTGATGACCATCGCGGCGGCGGTCGGCATGGCTCGGTCGCTCCGCGTGCTCGGTCGCGGTCCCGGCTCGGCGTGGTGCCCGCGGCTGCTCGCCGGCTATGGGATGGGACTCGTCGGTGCGGGGGTCTTCGTCGCCGACCCGATGAACGGCTTCCCCCGGGGCACTCCGGATGGACCGCCCGCCGAGGCCACGATCGGCGGACTCGGCCACCTCGTCTTCGGCGCGTTCGGGTTCGCCTGCCTCATCGCCGCGTGCCTCGTCCTCGCCCGCCACTACCGCGCTCAGGATCGGGGCGGCATGGCGTGGTTCTCCCGCATCACCGGCGTCGTGTTCCTGGTCGCGTTCGTCGGCATCGCGAGCGGCTCCGCCTCGCCCGCGGTGGTGGTGGGCTTCTGGGCCGCGGTCATCCTGGCCTGGACCTGGCTCGCGGTGGTCTCGATCGACCTGTACCGGCGAACGCCGCTGCTCACGCCGGTGCACTGAGCGGCCGCCCGAGCGACCGAGCGCGGTGTGAGCACCGAACGCGGGTCGTGACGACGAGCGCGGTGCAGGTACGGCCCGCGCTCGTCGGTTCGACCCGCGCTCGAAAGGAGAGGCACCGCGCTCAGCGCCGGGCACCGCTGCCGGCGGTGGTGGAGTTCATCGGCTACACCGGTGGGCGAGGGTACCCCCACGAGCGGCTGGCCTGGCCGGCAGCAGGATTCGCGCACGTAGTCATGGACACGCGCTGACAGGGCAGCCAAGGCGGGCATGGGGTCACCGCGGACCCGGCGGGCTCAGGGCCCTCCGTCTCCGGGTTCCTCACACGCGGGATCGGGTCGCCCCTCGTTCCCGCTCTGTTCTCCGCCGGTCTGATGGACGACGTGTGCCCGCCCTCGACGGTGTTCGCAGCACACAACTGGTACGGAGGTCCGCGGGAGATCGACGTGTACCCGTTCAACGGTCACGAAGGGGGCGGTCCGGCCCGGTTCCCGCGGCAGGTCGAGTGGCTGCTGAAGCGTCTGGTGGCCCTCGAGTAGGCACTCATCCACCGACGGTCAGCAGCGGCCCGCCTCTCGGAACGGAACACGCTCTCGGCCCCCCCGATGGGAGCGGGCGCAGGGGCCATCCCTGCAAGGACCTTCTCGACCAACCGGCCGCCGAAACGCGAGAAGGGCACCAGCTCTCGCTGATGCCCTTCTCGCTTTCTGCGCGCCCGGAGGGACTCGAACCCCCAACCTTCTGATCCGTAGTCAGATGCTCTATCCGTTGAGCTACGGGCGCAGTCTTGTGGCCGCCTGCAGATCCTGGGATCTGTGACGATCGCGGAGACGGTGGGATTTGAACCCACGGAGGGGTCTAAACCCCTCTCCACCTTAGCAGGGTGGTGCACTCGACCGGACTATGCGACGTCTCCAGTGGCCTCAGCAAGCATAGCCGAGCCGAGAGGCACCTCGTGACCACCTGGGCCATCCGGCCGAAAAACCGCTCGAAACCACCTCGAACCCGCATCTCGCAACGGTACGGACAATCCGCAACCGCACACCCTTGCGATCTGTCCGTCCCGTTGCGGCGGAGAGCGGAGCGGGCAGAACCCCGAGCCGGCGCCGGTGCCGACGCCGGCCGCTACTGGTCGGCGAGGGCGCGACCCACCGAGCAGGTCTCCTGCGCGGCGGACTGCCCGAGCACGCCCGAGGGCAGCTCGACGACGCCCGGGTCGGTGGGCGTGGGAGTCGGGGTGGTGGCCTCCCCCTCGACGGGCGTCTCGGCCGGGGTCTCCTCGACGGGCGCCTCGGTCGCGGGCGCCTCGGTCGCGGGCGTCTCGGTTCCCGGGGCGGCGACGGAGCCGCTGCGCTGGTCGGGGTTCGGAGCCGCGAGGGCCAGCGCCTGGTCGTTCATGATCGCCGTCATGAGCAGCTCGGCCGACTCGTCGCTCGGGTAGAGGCCGCCGTCGCCGTCGACGCTGTAGGTCGGGTACTGGACGAACGCGATCTTCGCCAGGTCGATCGGCTGCAGCGCCTTCGCGATCTGCACCATCGTGTCGACGCTCTTCAGCGAGTCGGAGAAGGTCATGTTGCGCACGGCCGCGCCGGCGAGCCCGTAGAGCTTCGTGATGTCGGTGAGCGTGTCCGCGCTCTTCACCTTGCGGACGAGCGACGAGAGGAACACCTGCTGGGAGCTGATGCGGGTGATGTCGCTGCCGTCGCCGACGCCGTAGCGCGTGCGGAGGAACTTGAGGGCGTCCATGCCCTGCAGCTCGTGGGTGCCTGCGTCGAGCGTCAGCTCGGTGTGGGTGTCCTCGATCTTCTGCGCCACGCAGACCGGCACGCCGCCGATCGCGTTCGACATCTCGATCACGCCGTCGAAGCTGATCATCGCCGCGAACGGGATGCTGAGGCCCGTGAAGCCCTCGACCGTCTTCACGGCGCAGGCGAGACCGCCCTTCGCGGAACCGCCGCCGAACTCGAGCGCGGTGTTGATCTTCTGCTGACGGTAGGGGCCCTGGACGTTGCCCTCGCCGTCGTCGCATTCGGGGATCGGGACGTAGAGGTCGCGGGGGAAGCTCACGGCGACGGCGTTCGTGTGGTCCTGCGAGATGTGCAGCAGGATGTTGACGTCGTTGAGCTCGCTCTCCGGGTCCTCCCCGTAGCTGTAGGTCGAGTTCGCACGGCTGTCGCTGCCGATGAGCAGCATGTTGACGCCGCCATCGATGGCGCTGATCTCGGGCATCGGGCCGATCTCCGACTCGTTGCCGAGATGCACCGTCTTCACCTGGCGGCTGAGGTCCCAGGCGGCGATGCCGGCGACCGACAGCGTGCTGACGACGACGACCGTCATCGCGATTCCGAGGAACTTCAGCAGCGCCAGCGCGGGGTTCGGCTTCCGGAGCCGGCCATGCCGAGCCAGGGGGCGCACCGGGGAGGGACGGGCGGAACGTCGGCTGGTGCCGCTCATCGGACTCCCTTCGGGGCGCAGGCGGGGAGGAGGACGGTTGGATTCTGCTCCCGGTTCCCCCGGAGCGACAGCGGCATCCTCCCCCGACCCGCTTGAATCCGACTGACAACGAGAGTAGGGGACGCTTCCTGGGTTTCGCCGGATCTCGAGCGGACCGGCGTTCGCATCCGCGCCGCCGAGCACGAGCGACTCGGCTCGGCTCCTGCACACGGTGGCCGCGCACGTCAAGGTGGTTCCCGCGAGGAGGCCGACCGTCCAGGCTCTGTTCATGGACCAGCTCATCGATGTAGCAGTCCGCGACTGCCCCACCTGCACGGAGCCGATGCTCGCCCTCGAGGGTCAGTGGTGGTGCCTTCCCTGCCAGGATTCCCTCCGGGCCGAATAGCCTCGCGGACCCGCGTCCCCGGGGGCGCGGCAGCCGCTCCGGCGCGCCATCGCGCCGCTGGCCCCGCCTGCGCACCGGCCGATCAGCGGCAGTTCACCTCGCGTTCGCGGCGGCCCTGTATCAAGTCGATCATGTTGACAGCACTCCTGATCGCGGCCTGGCCGGTCGGATCGGTCGTCCTCGGCGTCGCGCTCGGCGCGGCCGCCCGCCGCATCCGCCGTCCGCACGGCGCGCACGGCGTCCCCGGCTACTCCCTCGCGGCGTAGCCTCCCCTCCCCCCGGCACCGGCTTCGTCGCCGGTGCCTTTCTCGTGTGCGGCGTCCCCACGCGTGTTCGCCCGATCGCGGGAGAGGTCTCGCGGAACGACGAAGCCCCCTCTGCGGCCGGGTGTCTCCGCGAGGGGGCTGGTCGTTCAGCGAGGAGGCGTGCCGGTGTGGGGAGCACCTCGGGTGGCCGCTTCCCGGACTCGTTGGGGGCCGAATCGGGATCTCCGTGCTGTACCTGTTCAGCATGCCGTGTCCGCACTATGGAGGACAAGCTCTGTCCCTCACCCAATTCGGGGGCCTGGCGGCGGGCGGCCGGATCTGACAGGCCCTGTGCACCCGGCCGCCCCGGTTGCCGGTCGTTGCGAGCCGTGAGACGGTGGAAGCCGAGCCGGTCAACGGCTCCCGGACGAGGGTGCCGTACCCGGTGTGCGACAAGACGGCCTGTGGAGGCTGTCATGTCCTGGTTCGTTCTCGTGCTGTCCGGCGCCATGGAGGCGGTGTGGGCCACCGCTCTCGGCAAGTCCGAGGGCTTCACCCGCGTCGGGCCGTCGATGGTGTTCGTCGTCGGCCTGGTGCTCAGCATGGCAGGCCTCGCCTGGGCGATGCGCGACCTGCCGATCGGCACCGCCTATGCCGTCTGGGTGGGAATCGGCGCCGTGCTGACCGTGGTGTACGCGATGGTCACGGGCGAGGAGCCCACCTCGGCGCTCAAGGTGCTGTTCCTCGCGATGATCGTCGGCGGAGTCGTCGGGTTGAAGGTCCTCCACTGACCCCGGCGCGCTAGGCGGGTCTCTCGAGCAGGGGGACGGAACCCGCACCTGCCCGAGAGCCCGTGGAGCCGGTGTCCGCTGCGCGGAGCGGAGTTGACCCGGCGATGCCCGCGACGGTACTCGCCGCCCGATGAGGCCTGAAGTAGACCGATCTGTCTGGGGCGGGGCGCACGTGCGCTAGCGGTGACCGGCCGTCTGCACGTCCGGATTCCCCTGCTGCGCGGACCCTGCGGCGCGCCCGTCTCGGCGCCTCACGATGGCCAGCGCGGCGAGGGCGAGCACCGCGCCGATGGACGCGCCGATCGTGTTGCAGAGCCAGTCGTTCGTGTCGCACGAGCGTCCGATGCCAGGCACCACCGCCTGAAAGGCCTCGAGGAGCGCGGAGAGCCCGCTGGCCGCGGCGAGGACGAGCAGGGGACGCCGCGTCCCGACACCGGCGAGCAGGACGGGCACCACGAAGAGCACGACGTTGGCGAACAGCTCGACCCGGCCCGGGGTGGGAAGGGACCACTGCACGGCGCAGAACTCGTACAGCTCCCGCTGCACCGGGACGAGCGTGAGGGCGGCGACGGGCAGCAGCGACAGCGCCGCGAGCCCGAGGGCGAGCCGCGGACGACCGACGAGCCAGACCCCGACAACCGGCCCGAGGACGACGACCACGACCAGGGCCGTGGGGGTGAGCCACGGGTTCGCGAGCAGCACGTCCGTGATCACCGGTCCACCCTCCCATGTGACGACGATGACCTCCGCCGGCACGGCAGCGGATGGCCGAGGGAGTGTGCACAGCGATCCGCCCCGGCGTCAATCCCCTCGGTTGGCGAAGTGCACGGGACTATCGTTCCGGTACGGCAGGCGAGGGACGCGGCAGTCCGATTCCGCGTCTGTCGAGTACCAGCTCACGCGGTTCGCGAGCACTCCCTCGTCGGGTGCCGCGTGCAGGCCGATCTCGATCGAGCGGAAGCGTCATGCCCGAATTCCTCCTCGTCTACGACCGCAACACGGGCGCGGGTCGCGTGACGCGCTTCGAGGAGACGCGGGACGAGCGCAGCCGCGTCTCTCGGATCGCTCTCGAGGCTCTGGCCGGGCCGAATGAGGAGGTCGTGCTGCTGCAGGCGGACTCGAGCGACTCGATCCGCGTTACTCGGTAGCCGCACGACAGCCGTCGGCGATGCCGATTCAGTAGTCGATGAAGTCGAGGCTCGTGAAGGACCGGGCGCCGGTCGGGGGGTCGAAGGGGTACCGCGCATCGCCGTCGTCGCGGATGTCGGCCTCGACCTGCTCCTGCTCCATGACGACGGTCACGCCGGCGGTTATCAGGGCGGACACCACGCGGTTGCCCACCTCCATGAAGCTCACGAAGCCGGCACCCGCCTTCGCGGCCCTCACGATCTCCTCTTTGAGCTTCTCGGGGTCGTGATTCTGGGCGAGGTAGAACGTCACGTCGTGGATGCGGACACTGGTGCGCAGCATGACTTTCCCTTCAGCTGCTGAACCTCCGCAGCCTCAATCCGCCGAGACTACGCCTACGCGCAGGGCTGTTCAACTTGGGCGGGCGAGCTCTGAAAACGCTCCCAGGTTGAGCCATGGGAGCGTGGTCAGCGCCTTGCCGGGACGTGCGTCGCAGCGGAGGGCGTGGGATTCGAACCCACGGGACATCTCTGCCCACTGGTTTTCAAGACCAGCTCCATCGGCCGCTCGGACAGCCCTCCATGCCCGAGCCGCAGGGGCCGGACCCGGCCGAGTCTACCGAGCGGGCGCGAGTGCACCGGCTACGGGATGGTGGAGAGCACCTTCTGCAGGCCGTCCTCGGCCACCGAGGTGGTGAGCTCCGTCGCCGCCTCGCGGACGTCGGCGGGCGCCTGCCCCATCGCGACCCCGCGCCCCGCCTCGCCGGCCCAGCGCAGCATCTCAATGTCGTTGCGGCCGTCGCCCACCGCGACGAGGCTGCGGCGCGGAGCGCCGAGCGCCTCGCGCACCCGCTCCAGCGCGGTCGCCTTGTTGACGCCGTCCGGAGCGATGTCGAGCCAGGCCGTCCAACCCACCGTGTAGCTCACCCGGTGCAGGCCCATCCGCTCGACGATGCCGAGGAACTCCTCGACGCCGTGATCCGGCGAGATGACGACAACGCGGGTGGCGCGGGTGTGCAGCAGCTTGTCGAAGTCGACCCGCTCGCTGGAGTGGCCGAGCGCGCCCTTCGGGAAGTCCCCGGTGTAGCGGTAGAAGCCGGTCTCGTCCTCGACCGCGTAGCGACCGCCGGAGAGGTGCGTCCGCACCGTGGTGAGCACGTGCGTGGGGTCGAACGTCTCGACGAACTGGCGGCGGTAGCCGTGCGGCGCCATCGGGTCGCGGCGCAGCGTGATGGCGCCGTTGCAGCAGACCACGTACTCGGGCGAGATCTTCAGCTGCTCCACCACCGGCAGCGTCGACGCGACCGAACGGCCGGTCGCGAGCATCACCTCGTGCCCCGCGTCCGCGAGGCGGCGGACTTCGGCGGACACCGGGTCGCTGATGACCCCGTCCTCGTGCAGCACGGTGCCGTCGATGTCGAGGGCGACCAGCTTGCGGCCGTCCTGCCAGCCGTTCGGGCGGGCGCTCATCGGCGGGCCGTCGGCTGCAGCACCTCGAGGCCGCCCAGGTAGGGCCGCAGCGCCTCGGGCACGAGGACGGAGCCGTCCTCCTGCTGGTGGGTCTCGAGCAGGGCGACGATCCAGCGCGTGGTGGCCAGCGTGCCGTTGAGGGTCGCGACCGGGCTCGTGCCGTGCTCGCCGCGCGAGCGGATGCCGAGGCGGCGGGCCTGGAACGTCGTGCAGTTCGACGTCGAGGTGAGCTCGCGGTACGCGCCCTGCGTCGGCACCCACGCCTCCACATCGAACTTGCGGGCGGCGCTGCTGCCGAGGTCGCCCGCGGCGACGTCGATCACCCGGTAGCTGAGCCCCAGCGACTGGAGCATGCCCTCCTGCCAGCCGACCAGCCGGTCGTGCTCCGCCTCCGCCTGGTCCGGCGTCGTGTAGACGAACATCTCCAGCTTGTTGAACTGGTGCACCCGGATGATGCCGCGGGTGTCCCTGCCATAGGAGCCGGCCTCGCGGCGGTAGCACGTGGACCAGCCGGCGTAGCGGAGGGGCCCGTCCGACAGGTCGAGGATCTCGTTGGAGTGCAGCCCCGCAAGCGGCACCTCGCTCGTGCCGACGAGGTAGAGCTCGTCGGCGGGCAGGTAGTACACCTCGTCGGCGTGCTCACCGAGGAAGCCGGTGCCCTCCATGATCTCGGGCTTCACGAGCGTCGGCGGGATGACCGGGGTGAAGCCAGCCTCGAGCGCACGGTCGAGGCCGAGCTGCATGATCGCGAGCTCGAGCCGGGCGCCGAGGCCCTTCAGGAAGTAGAACCGGGCGCCGGAGACCTTCGCGCCGCGCGCCATGTCGATCGCGTCGAGACCCTCGGCGAGCGCAAGGTGGTCCTTCGGTTCGAACCCGAACTCGCGCCGCTCGCCGACCTCGCGCAGCACGACGAAGTCGTCCTCGCCGCCGGCCGGGACGCCGTCGAGGACGACGTTCTGAATCATCCGCGTGAGGTCGGAGAAGTGCTTCTCGGCGTCGCCGGCCGCGTTCTGCGCGGACTTCACGCCCGCCGCGAGCTCCTGCGCCTGGGCGACGAGGGCCTGCTTCTCCTCCTTGGGCGCGGCCGCGACCCGCTTGCCGAGCGCGTTCTGCTCGGCGCGGAGCCGCTCGAACTCGGAGATCGCCGCCCGCCGTGCCGACTCCGCCTCGATGGCCTGGTCGACGACGTTCACGGACGCGCCCCGCGACTGCTGGGACCGGCGGATGGCGTCGGGATCATCGCGCAGAAGCTGGGGATCGATCACGCCGTAAAGCCTACTGGCGGCGATCCTGCCGCCCTTCCCGTCAACCCCGGCGCTCGAAGCGCACGCCGCCGCTAGATTGTGCGAATGGCAGACAGCGCGCCCGAGACCCGGACGGCCGCGGTCGTCTACAACCCGATCAAGGTCGACCTCGACGCCATGCGCGCCGCCGTCGACGCGGCGGCCGCCTCCGCCGGCTGGGGGACGACTCGCTGGTACGAGACCAGCGAGGAGGACCCGGGCGAGGGGCAGACCCGCCAAGCCGTCGAGGACGGGGCGGACGTCGTGCTCGCCGCGGGTGGCGACGGCACCGTGCGCGCGGTCGCCCAGGGCCTCCGCGACACCGGTGTGCCAATCGCGCTGCTGCCCTCCGGCACCGGGAACCTGCTCGCCCGCAACCTCAACCTGACCCTCGGCAACCTCGAGGACTCGGTCGCCACCGCCTTCGAGGGCACCGACCGCGAGATCGACCTCGGCGTCGTCGAGGTGCGGCGGCCGGAGGGGACGCGGGACCGCCTCGTCTTCCTCGTCATGGCGGGCATCGGACTCGACGCCCAGATGATCGAGAACACCGACACCGAGCTCAAGAAGAAGGTCGGCTGGCTCGCCTACGTCGACGCCATCCGCAAGTCGCTGAAGGGCGACAACAACACGCGGCTCCGGTTCCAGCTCGACGGCGCCCCGCCCCGCAACCTCCGGGTGCACACGCTGATGATCGGCAACTGCGGATCACTGCCGGCCAACATCCTGCTGCTGCCGGAGGCGTCCGTCGACGACGGGCTGTTCGATATCGTCGCGCTCCGCCCGCAGGGACTCTTCGGCTGGATCCAGATCTGGGTGAAGATCGTGTGGGAGAACGGGGTGCTGCGCCGGGCGGGAACCGTCGGCCGGAAGCTGCTCGACGGTCTCAGCCGCGAGGTCCGCGCCCTCAGCTACCTGAAGGGCAAGGAGCTCATCCTGCGTCCGGACGAGCCCGTCGTCTTCGAGCTCGACGGCGACACCTTCGGCGAGGCGACCGCGCTCAAGGCGTGGGTCGATCCGCTCGCCCTCACCGTGAAGATCCCGCAGGCCGAGGCCGAGCGGCTGCCCGCGGCCGAGCGCACCGAGATGGGCGCGCCGGCGAAGGAGCAGGAGACGCTGCCGCCCGAGGTCACGTCGATCAGCCCGGCGGACGCTGCGGACGAGGCCCCGATCGGTGAGCCCGTGCGCGAGGGCGCCCCCGCCTGACCACGTCGCCGAGTGCGCCCCGCGGCACCGAGTGCGCCCGGTGCACGGGGCGCACTCGGTGTTTCAGGGTGCGCTCGGCGCGCGTGGCGAGGGGCTACTCGCCGTCGGCGGGTTCGCCCGAGAGGAGGCCGCGCAGCCAGTCGCGGGCCTCGATGAAGATCTCGTCGTCGTAGCGGTCGACGTACTCGATCTTCACCTTGTCGGCGCGGGGGTAGGAGCCGAGGAAGATGACGCTCGGACTGAAGCGGCGGACGCCGAGAAGCGCGTCCGCGACCCGCTCGTCGGAGATGTGCCCGTCGAGGTCGATGACGAACCGGTAGCGGCCGAGGGCGTCGCCGATCGGCCGGGACTGCAGCAGGCTGAGGTTGATGCCTCGGGTCGAGAACTGCTCGAGCAGCTCGAGCAGCGCGCCGGAGCGGTCCTCGGGCAGCTCCGCGATGAGGCTCGTCTTGTCGGCGCCGGTGCGCTCGGGGATGGTGCGTGTCCGGCTGACCAGCACGAAGCGGGTGACCGCGTTGGCGTTGTCGCCGATGTCCTCGGCCAGCACGTCGACGTTGTAGTGCTTCGAGATGGTGGGCGGCGCGACGGCGGCGTCGGCGAGCGCCGGCCCCTCACCGAGCAGCTCGGCGGCGGCCTGCACGTTCGAGGTGGCGGGCAGGTGGCCGTGCGCGGGCACGTTCTGCTCCAGCCAGCGCCGGCACTGCGCGTAGGCGACCGGATGCGCGGCGACGGTGCGCACCTCGGCGAGACGGGTGCCGGGCCGGGCGACGAGCACGAACCTCACCGGCACCAGGTACTCGCCCACGATCCGCAGGTCGGGGATGCTCGCGAGCGCATCCTGAGCCGCGGTCACGCCGCCCTCCACCGAGTTCTCGATCGCGATCATGGCGGCGACGCTGCGGCCGGTCACGACGTCGTCGAGCGCCTCGCCGACGTTGTTGACGGGGCGCCACACCTTGCCCTGCGCGTCCGGGACCTGGGCGAGCGCGGCCTCGGTGAACGTGCCGGCCGGGCCGAGGAAGCTGTAGGTCGCGGCGGCGGCGTCAAGGGGCCCGGGCATGGGTAGAGGTTATCGGGAGCGAACCGCCACTATGGGGGCATGACCGACCGTGCGGGAACCCCGGCCCAGGAATCCGACCTCATCGACGTGACGGCGCTCGTCCAGGCGTACTACGACAAGCATCCGGACGTGTCCGTCCCCGAGCAGAGGGTGGTGTTCGGCACCTCGGGCCACCGCGGCAGCTCGTTCGACACGGCGTTCAACGAGGACCACATCCTCGCGACGACGCAGGCGATCGTCGAGTACCGGGCGGCGCAGGGCACCACCGGTCCGCTGTTCATCGGCCGCGACACCCACGGGCTCAGCCGGCCGGCGGAGACCACAGCGCTCGAGGTCCTCGTCGCCAACGGAGTCCGGGTCCTCACCGCCGCCGACGACGGCTACACCCCGACCCCCGCGGTCTCGCACGCCATCCTGCGCTACAACCGGGCCGGCAACGACGACCAGGCGGACGGCATCGTCGTCACTCCCAGCCACAACCCGCCGCGCGACGGCGGCTTCAAGTACAACCCGCCGCACGGCGGCCCCGCCGACAGCGACGCGACGAGCTGGATCGCCCGCCGCGCCAACGAGATCATCGAGAACGGGCTCCGCGACGTGAAGGCGGCGGAGCCGAGCGCCGTCGAGGGCTACGACTACCTCGGCACCTACGTCGACGACCTCGCGAACATCATCGACATGGACGCGATCAAGGCGTCCGGCATCCGGATCGGCGCCGACCCGCTCGGCGGCGCGAGCCTCGCCTACTGGGAGGCGATCCGCGACCGGTACGGCCTCGACCTCGAGGTCGTGAACCCCGAGATCGACCCCACCTGGCGCTTCATGACCCTCGACTGGGACGGCAAGATCCGGATGGACCCGTCGTCCGCCTCGGCGATGGCGTCGGTCGTCGCTCGCCGGGCCGACTACGACATCCTCACCGGCAACGACGCGGACGCCGACCGGCACGGCATCGTCACCCCGGACGGCGGGCTGATGAACCCCAACCACTACCTCGCGGTCGCCATCCAGTACCTCTACGCGAACCGGCCCGGCTGGCGCAGCGACGCCGCCATCGGCAAGACGCTCGTCTCCTCGACGATGATCGACCGGGTCGCCGAGTCGCTCGGCCGGCGGCTCTGGGAGGTGCCGGTGGGCTTCAAGTGGTTCGTGCCCGGGCTGGTCGACGGCTCCGTCGCGTTCGGCGGCGAGGAGTCGGCGGGCGCGAGCTTCCTGCGCTTCGACGGCACCGTGTGGACGACGGACAAGGACGGCATCATCCTCGCCCTGCTCGCGAGCGAGATCCTCGCGAAGACCGGGAAGACGCCGAGCCGGCTGTACGAGGAGCTGACCGAGCGGTTCGGCGCGCCCGCGTACGAGCGGGTCGACGCTGCGGCGAGCAAGGAGCAGAAGGCACGACTCGGCAAGCTCGACGGCGACGCCATCACGGCGACGGAGCTGGCAGGCGAGCCCATCACCGCCAAGCTGAGCGCGGCGCCCGGCAACGGCGCGGCGATCGGCGGCCTCAAGGTGGTGAGCGAGAACGCGTGGTTCGCGGCCCGGCCGAGCGGCACCGAGGACGTCTACAAAATCTACGCGGAGTCGTTCAAGGGCACCGACCACCTGCGCGAGGTGCAGGCGGAGGCGAAGCGGATCGTCGACTCCGCGCTCGGCTGATGTCGAAGACGGGCTTCCCCGTTCGACGGAACAGGTGAGAGCCCGACCGCGGCTCACGACAGCAAGGGAGCAACCGATGCGACTCACGATCCAGGCCTTCGTCACCCTCGACGGCGTCATGCAGGGCCCCGGCGGCGCCGACGAGGACCGCTCGGGCGGCTTCGAGGCCGGCGGCTGGCTGGTGCCGTTCGTCGACGAGGGGTTCGGCGAGGTCGTCGACAGCTGGTTCCGGCGGGTCGACGCCGTGCTGCTCGGGCGGACGACGTTCGAGCTGATGCGCGGGTTCTGGCCGCAGGTGACCGATCCGGACGACGCGACGGCCGCCGCCCTCAACGGCAAGCCGAAGTACGTCGTCTCGAGCTCGCTCACCGACCCGGACTGGAGCGGCACCCGGGTGCTGTCCGGCGACCCGCTGGAGGAGATCCGCAGACTGAAGGAGCAGCCCGGCGGTGAGCTGCAGGTGCACGGCAGCGCCCGGCTCGCCCGCACGCTGCACGAGGCGGGGCTCGTCGACGAGTACCGGATCCTCACCTTCCCCGTCACCGTCGGGCAGGGCAAGCGCCTGTTCGACGAGGAGGCGCCGCCGCGGCGCTACCGCGTCGTCGAGTCCCGCGTCACGCCGGCCGGCGTCGTCTACACCGCCCTCACGCCCGAGGCCTTCTCTGGCGGCGAGATCTCCATCGAGGACGGCAGGGAGGTTCTCGACTCCTGAGCGGTGATCGAGGGGACCCACACCCTCTTCGGTGATTGAGGAGCTCGCGCAGCGAGCGCCTCGAAATCAGGCACCCCTGTCTCCGGACCCAGCCCCGCGAGTCGCGTGATCTCGAGACGCCGGCCTGCGGCCGGCTCCTCAATCACCGGAAGGGGCCGCCGGGATCGAGGCGGCGGACCGCTACTGCGCCAGGTGCCAGTAGTAGGCGGTGCCGCCCGGGTGGTCGACCGTGATCGCCTGGTCGACGTCGCGGTAGTCGGAGTCGAGGGTGTGTCCGGCGAAGTAGATCTTCGTGCCCGCGTCCGTCTTCTCGACCTTCGTCACGACGCCGGTGTGGTCGCGGTCGCCGGTGTTGTCCCAGTCGAACTGGGCGATGTCGCCGACCACGACCTGGTCGCGCTGGCTGTCGTCGAGCGGAGTCGCGAGGTCGGGCCGCGTCTGCAGCCAGTTGCGCATCGCGGTCGAGCTGCGCCAGGTCGCGCTCGCGGAGAGGACGCCGGACGAGCCGTAGTGCCACTCGTCGCTCTGGGTCCAACCTCGAGCGAGCAGCGTCTGGCTGGTGAAGTTGACGCAGTCGGTGTCGCCGAGGGTCTCGAACTCGGCGGTGTTGTAGTTCTTCCAATGGGCGAGCGCGTACGCGAGCTGCCGGTCGACGGGAGTGACCACCTGGTAGTCGAACTGCCCCTCGTAGACCGTCGTGCCGGCGCCGTCGAGCAGCACTAGCGGCTGCGATCCGGCGGCGAAGTTCGCTGACGCGGGCGCCGTCAGCGTCACGGACGCGCCGTCGCCGGCCGGGGCCACCGGAACCTCGACGGCACCCACGCGGGCCGTCGTCACGCCCTCGAGCGCGATTCCGCGCGCCGTGATCTGCGTACCGCCGGACACCGACCCCGAGGCGGGCTCCACCGCGAAGACGGACGGGGACGGGGCGGCCGGCGTCGATGCGGCAGGGGCGGGCTCCGTCGCGGGCTGCGCGGCCTCGGCGCATCCGGCGAGCACGGGGATCAGGAGCGCGGCGGCGAGAACGGGACGGAGCACTCGGGACACGGCGGTCGACGGTAGCCGCCCTGCCTGGGCGCCTGCTCGGCGCCGCGGGCTCCTCGAGTCCAGAGCGTCGGAGGTCGGCGATCCGGGAAAGGGGGCGGCTGGGCGGGACACCCGATGAGGATACGCGCGAGCCGCATCCGTCGGCCCGTCCCCCGCCGCCGCGCCCGCGCCAAAACCGCGTGGTCCTTCGTTCTTGGGAGCGCTCCCAAGATTTCCTTGACACGCTCGGAAGCAGCGGCCTACCGTGTCCCCAAAGTTGTGAGAGCGCTCTCATGCATCGCGATGGAAGCGCTCCCACGAACCCCACGCACACACAAGGGAGTGACCGTGACGTATTCACGTCGTACCAGAGCTGCTGCGGCAATCGCCGGTGCAGCATCCATCGCCCTCCTCGCCTCGGGATGCTCCGCGGCGGCGAGCGGATCGGGCTCGGGCGAGGACGGCCAGATCGAGCTGACCGTCACCACGTTCGGCACCATGGGCTTCGACGACCTCTACAAGCAGTACGAGGACGAGAACCCGAACATCAAGATCACGGCGAACAACATCGACACGGGCGGCAACGCCCGCACCGACGCCTTCACCAAGCTCGCGGCCGGCTCTGGCCTCTCCGACGTCGTCGCGATCGAGGAGGGCTGGCTCGGCTCGATCATGGAGGTGTCCGACCAGTTCGTCGACCTCCGCGACTTCGGCATCGAGGACCGCAAGGGCGACTGGGTGGACTGGAAGTACGAGCAGGCGACCGATCCGGATGGCCGCGTCATCGGCTACGGCACCGACATCGGCCCGGAGGGCCTCTGCTACAACTCCGCCGCGTTCGCCGCGGCCGGCCTGCCCACCGACCGTGCTCAGGTCGCCGAGCTGCTCGGCGGCGAGGACGCGACGTGGGAGCGCTACTTCGAGGTCGGCAAGCAGTACCACGACGCGACCGGCAAGGCCTGGTACGACCACTCCGGCTTCGTCTGGAACGCCATGGTGAACCAGCTCGACGAGGGCTACTACACGGCGGACGGCGAGCTGAACGTCGAGGGCAACGCCGAGCTCGAGGAGCGCTTCGGCTGGCTCGCGGACGGCGCCGAGAGCGGCCTCTCCGCGGCCCAGACCGCGTGGGACTGGAACGGCGGCAAGTCGTTCGTCGACGGCACCTTCGCCACCTTCGTCTGCCCCGGCTGGATGCTCGGCGTCGTGAAGGGCCAGATCGAGGCGGGCGGCGGCGACGCCGCCACCGGCTGGGACTTCGCCGACGTGTTCCCCGGCGGCGCGGCGAACTGGGGCGGCTCGTTCCTCTCCGTCCCCACCAGCTCGAAGCACCAGGAGGAGGCGGCGGCGCTCGCGTCGTGGCTGACCGAGCCGGAGCAGCAGTCGGCCGCGTTCGCGGTCGCCGGCCCGTTCCCGAGCACGCTCGAGGCGCAGGAGCAGCTCGCCTCCGAGGGCACCGCTGACGAGTTCTTCAACGGAGCTCCGACCGGTCAGATCCTCGCCGCTCGCGCCGAGGGCGTGAAGGCCCAGTTCAAGGGCCCGGACGACTCGGTCATCCAGGAGAACGTCTTCGGCCCCGCGCTGCAGGCGCTCGACCGCGGCGAGGCCGACGGCTCCGCCGCGTGGCAGCAGGCGATCGACCTGCTCGGCGAGCTCGTCGAGCAGTAGCAGCCCGAATCAAGCAGGGGGCTCCCGGCCGGGCACCGGGAGCCCCCTCCCTCCTCGAAAGGCGTCGACGATGACATCCACCCTCAGCCGCACCGAGGCTCCGGCCACCCCGCCCGAGGAGACGCGCCCCCGGCGCGGACGCTCGGACCTCACGTTCCGGCAGCGGCTCAGCCGGTTCGACGTCAAGGCGTCGCCCTACCTCTACATCTCCCCCTTCTTCCTCACCTTCGGGGTCGTGGGGCTGTTCCCGCTCGTCTACACGCTCGTCGTATCGCTCTACGACTGGCAGCTGCTGCAGGGCCAGGGCGAGTTCGTCGGGCTCGGCAACTTCGTCGAGGTGCTCGGCGACCGGTTCTTCTGGAACTCGATCTTCAACACGTTCAGCATCTTCCTGCTGTCCTCGATCCCGCAGATCATCGTCGCGCTCGTGATCGCCGCGGTCCTCGACCAGAACATCAAGGCGAAGACCTTCTGGCGGATGAGCGTCCTGCTCCCCTACGTCGTCGCCCCCGTCGCGGTGGCCCTCATCTTCTCGAGCATGTTCGGCGAGGAGTCCGGGCTCGTGAACAACCTGCTCGGCCTCGTCGGCATCGACCCGATCCAGTGGAAGCACGACACCCTCGCGAGCCACATCGCGATCGCGACCATGGTCAACTGGCGCTGGACGGGCTACAACGCGCTCATCCTGCTCGCCGCGATGCAGGCGATCCCGCGCGACCTTTACGAGTCGGCGGCTCTCGACGGCGCCGGCGCGGTCCGCCGCTTCTTCTCCATCACGATCCCGAGCATCCGGCCGACGCTGATCTTCGTGATCATCACGGCCACGATCGGCGGGCTGCAGATCTTCGCCGAGCCGAAGCTGTTCGACGTCACGAGCGCCGGCGGCATCGGCGGCTACGACCGGCAGTTCCAGACCACGGTGCTCTACCTCTGGGAGATGGCGTTCTTCCGCCAGAACTTCGGCGAGGCCGCGGCCATCGCCTGGCTGCTGTTCCTCCTCATCGTGGGCATCGGCATGATCAACTTCCTGCTCTCCCGGCGCATCGCGTCGGCCGAGACGCGGGCACTCAAGAAGCGGACGGCGAAGCGCCTGGGCGAGCACCAGGACCGCGCGTCGCAGGGACTCGTCGGCGAGGGCGCCGGCGTCGAGGATCGGGGGAACGCATGACCGCGCCGGCACAGACGAGGATCTTCCCGGTGCGGGGGCCCGCGGCCCTGCCGCGCCGCCGCGGCCGCGGGGACCGACCCGGCTTCCTCGCCTACGGGCTCCTCAGCGCGGTGCTGCTCGGCTCGGCGTATCCGCTCTGGTGGTCGTTCGTGGTCGGCAGCGGCACGAACGCGACCCGCGGCGAGACCCTCCCGCTGCTGCCCGGCGGAAACTTCCTCGCGAACGCGGCCACCGTGCTCGGGGCGATCCCGTTCTGGACGGCCCTCGCGAACAGCGTGATCGTCTCGTCGGTCATCACGCTCTCCGTCGTGATCTTCTCGACGCTCGCCGGGTACGCCTTCGCCAAGCTCCGCTTCCGCGGCAGGGACGGCCTCATGGTCTTCGTCGTCGCGACGATGGCGATCCCGACCCAGCTCGGCATCATCCCGCTGTTCATCATGATGCGGCAGCTGGGCTGGACCGGTCAGCTCGGTGCGGTCATCATCCCGACCCTCGTGACCGCGTTCGGCGTGTTCTTCATGCGCCAGTACCTGGTCGACGTGATCCCGGACGAGCTCATCGAGGCGGCCCGCGTCGACGGCGCCAACCAGATCCGCACGTTCTTCCATGTGGCGCTGCCCGCGGCGCGGCCCGCGATGGCGATCCTCGCCCTGTTCACCTTCATGATGGCGTGGACCGACTTCCTCTGGCCGCTCATCGTGCTGAACCCGACGAACCCGACGCTGCAGACGGCTCTCGCCCAGCTGCAGTCCGGCTACTACGTCGACTACTCGGTCGTGCTGACGGGGGCGGTGCTGTCGGTGGTCCCGCTGCTCATCCTGTTCGTCGCGGCGGGCCGCCAGCTGGTGGCCGGAATCATGCAGGGAGCGGTGAAGGGCTGATGATCGATCCGAACGAGTACCGGTGGCCCGAGGGCTTCCTCTTCGGCTCCGCGACGGCGGCGGCCCAGATCGAGGGCGCCGCTCACGAGGACGGCAAGGAGGACTCGATCTGGGACGCCTACGCCCGCGTCCCGGGCGCGGTCGCCGGCGGCGACACTCCCGAGGTCGCGGTCGACCACTACCACCGCATGCCCGAGGACGTGCGCCTCATGCAGCGGCTCGGGCTCGGCTCCTACCGCTTCTCCACGAGCTGGGCGCGCGTGAAGCCGGGCGACCGGGAGGTGAACCGGAAGGGCCTCGACTTCTACTCGCGGCTCGTCGACGAGCTGCTGGACGCGGGCATCCTGCCCTGGCTCACCCTGTACCACTGGGACCTGCCGCAGGCGGTCGAGGAGCGGGGCGGCTGGGCGAACCGCGACACCGCCGCCCGCTTCCGCGACTACGCGGCCGCGGTGCACGACGCGCTCGGCGACCGGGTGACGCACTGGACCACGTTCAACGAGCCGCTCTGCTCCTCCCTCATCGGGTATGCCGGCGGCGAGCACGCGCCCGGACGGCGCGAGCCCCGCGCGGCCCTGGCCGCGCTGCACCACCAGCACCTCGCGCACGGCCTCGCCACCGACCTGCTCCGGGAGCGGGGCGCGGAGCGGATCGGCATCACCCTCAACCTGACGAACGCCGTGCCGAACGACCCCTCGGATCCCGTCGACCTCGACGCCGCCCGCCGGCTCGACGCCATCTGGAACCGCGCCTTCCTCGAGCCGCTGCTCCTCGCCGCCTACCCCGACGACTTCCTCGAGGACGTGCGTGAGCACGACTTCGAGTCGCTTCTCCGGCCCGGGGACCTGGACACGATCGCCGCCCCGATCGACTTCCTCGGCGTGAACCACTACCACGACGACAACGTGAGCGGTCATCCGCTGCCGCCGGGCACGCCGCCCGGGCTGCGCCCCGCCCCGCGCCCGACGTCGTCGCCGTTCGTCGGCTCCGAGCACCTCACCTTCCCCCGCCGCGGCCTGCCCGTCACGGCGATGGACTGGGAGGTGAACCCCGACGGGATGCGCACGCTGCTCGTCCGGCTCGGCCGCGAGTACCCGAACCTGCCGCCGCTCTACGTCACCGAGAACGGATCCGCCTACGACGACGTCGTGGCGGAGGACGGCGCCGTGCACGACGCCGAGCGCGTCGCCTATCTCCGGGCGCACCTCTCCGCTGTGGCCGAGGCGATCGACGAGGGCGCCGACGTGCGCGGCTACTTCGTCTGGTCGCTGCTCGACAACTTCGAGTGGGCCTGGGGCTATGCCAAGCGGTTCGGCATCGTCCGGGTCGACTACGAGACGCAGGAGCGCATCCCGAAGGACAGCGCCCTCGAGTACGCCGGGATCATCGGGCGGGTGCCGGCGGGGACCTAGACTGCGAGCGGAAGGGAGCGACGATGACCCAGGAGTTGACGCCGGGGGCGCCGACCTTGGAGCAGGTCGCCGCTCTCGCGGGCGTCTCCCGGTCGACGGTCAGCCGAGTGGTCAACAACTCGCCGCACGTCACCGAGGAGGCGGCCTCTGCCGTGCTGCAGGCGATCGAGGAGCTCGGCTACGTGCCCAACCGGGCCGCCCGGTCGCTCGCGAGCCGGAAGACGCAGGTGATCGCCCTCGTCGTGCCGGAGTCGATCGCGAAGGTGTTCGCCGACCCGTTCTTCGCGTCCGTGGTGCAGGGCGTCGCGCTCCATCTCGCGGAGACCGACTACACGCTCAACATGGTCATCGCGTCCGAGACGAGCCCCGAGAAGACCCGGCGGTACCTGCTCGGCGGCAACGTCGACGGAGCGCTCGTCGTCTCGCACCACTCGGGCGACCACTCCTACGCGCGGCTCAGCCGCTCGCTGCCAATGGTGTTCGGCGGCCGCCCGATGCACGCGGAGGAGCAGGACAGCTTCTACGTCGACTCCGACAACGTGACGAGCGCGCGGGATGCGACGCGCCACCTCGTCCGGATCGGCTGCCGCTCGATCGCGACGATCTACGGCCCGCAGGACATGCCGCCCGGATTCGACCGCCTCGCCGGGTGGCGCTCGGCCCTGCAGGAGGCCGGGCTGGACGACTCCCTCGCCGAGGCCGGCGACTTCACGCCGGCATCCGGGGCCGAGGCGATGCGCCGGCTGCTCGACCGCGGAGAGCCGATCGACGCGGTGTTCGCCGCCAACGACCAGATGGCGGTCGGCGCGCTGTCCACCCTGCGCGAGCGGGGACTTGCCGTGCCGGGCGACGTCTCCCTCGTCGGGTTCGACGGGGACAGCTTCAGCGCGACCAGCGAGCCGCCGCTGACGACGGTCGCTCAGCCGGCCACCGAGCTGGGCGCCACCATGGCGCGCGTGCTCGTCGACCTGCTCGAGGGCCGCCCGGTCGAGCGCGTCACGATCATGCCGACGCGGCTGCTCGTCCGGGCGTCCACCCGCCCGCCGCAGGCTCCGGAGGAGGAGAGATGACCGACACCGTGCGCCACGAGCCCGAGCAGTCCCGGTACGTCTTCGAGCGGGACGGCGAGCGGCTCGGCCTCACCAACTACCGCGTCACGGGCAGCGGCGTGCACATCACCCACACCGAGATCGACCCGTCCCTCCGCGGACAGGGGCTCGGCGGAATCATGGTGCGGGGCGTGCTCGACGACCTGCGGAGCCGGACCGAGGACCGGGTCGTGCCGATCTGCCCCTTCGTCGACCGGTGGATCGACCTGCACCCCGACTACCAGGACCTGCTCACCCGCTGACCTCGGCACCGGCCGCCATCACGGGACGCGGGCGAGCCACTCCGGAGTGCTGAACTTCGAGCGCACGAGCTCCTCGGCGGCGGCGTATTCCTCGGAAGTGATACCTCCCGCAGTCGCGCCGTAGAGGGACGTGAACGTCTCCTTCATTCGGTCGATGATCTCCGCGCGGGACAGGCCCGTCTGGCTGCGGAGCGGGTCCACGCGCTTCGCCGCGCTCGTCGTGCCCTTGTCCGACAGCTTCTCGCGGCCGATGCGCAGCACCTGCACCATCTTCCCGCCGTCCATGTCGTAGCTCATCGTGACGTGGTGCAGCACCGCCCCGCCGCCGAGGCGCTTCTGCGCGGCTCCGCCGATCTTGCCCTTCGGCGAGGTGATGTCGTTGAGAGGCTGGTAGAACGCGTCGATGCCGAGCGAGCGGAGCGCGGTGATGACCCACTCGTCGAGGTAGGCGTACGACTCGGCGAAGGACATCCCGCGCACCAGGTCGCCGGGGGCGTAGAGCGAGTACGTGACGGCGGTGCCGGCCTCCATGAACATGGCGCCGCCACCGCTGATCCGCCGTACCACCTCGACGCCGTATCTCTCGGCGTTCTCGAGGTCGACCTCGTTGCGGAGGGACTGGAAGCTGCCGATGACGATGGCCGACCGGTCCCACTCCCAGAACCGCAGGGTGGGCTTGCGACGGCCCGCGCCCACCTCCTCGGTGAGCACCTGGTCGAGCGCGAGATGCATCGCGGGCGACTCGGCCTTGGCGTGCACCAGCTCCCAGTCGTAGTCGCGCCAGCTCCTCGCATTGCCGATCGACCGGCGAATCGCGGTGGCGACCCCCTCCGGCGTGAAGCCGAGGAGCACGGCCTCCTCCGGCAGGGCGGCCCGGATCGCGGCGGCGATGCGCATCGAGTCCGCGTCGACGGGCAGGCCGTTGACGGCGCGGTCGATCGCCTCGAGCGCGGTGTCGGGCTCGAGGAAGAAGTCGCCCGCCAGCCGGAAGTTCGCGATGACGCCGTCCACCTCGTCGAGGTCGACCACCACGAGCTTGCCGCCCGGAACCTTGTACTCACCGTGCATGCCGGACTCGTCCTCTCGCTCGGGTGCCCTCAGCGGGCCGATCGCCGCTCGCCGACGCGCTCCTCGAGCCAGGCGAGGAGGTCCGCGACGACCTCCTGGCGGTTCGTCTCATTGAACACCTCGTGGCGGGCCTCGTCGTACACGATCGCCTCGACGTCCCGCATTCCGGAGCGGCGCACGTACTCCTCCGCGAGCCGTTCAACGCTGCGGGGGCCGCCGAGTGGGTCGTCGCTGCCGACGAGGATCAGCAGCGGGAGGTCACTCGGCAGATTCCGGGCGGGCCGGCCGAGGAGACGCAGGGCGTCGGGCAGGCCGAACAGCTTCACGCTCTGGGCGGAGAAGTTGAGCGGGTCGGTGAAGAAGGCGGCGGAGATCTCGGCGTCCCGGCTCAGCCACTCTGCGCCGGTCGTGCCGAGATGGCGGTGCCGGCGGTTGAGGTCGCCGCCGTTCATCCAGCCGAAGGCACGGTAGGCGGTTCCCGTGAACACGATCGCGTCGAAGTCGCGTGGGTGCCGGTTGAGGAGGATCTGCCCGAGCACGGACCCCCAGCTGTGGCCGAGGAGCACCAGGGGCACATCGGCGTGTTGCGCCCGGATGATCCCGGTGAGCTGATGGACGGCCGCGATCGTGCCGCGGACGCCGCCCGGGCCGAGCCGGCCGAGCTTCGACCGGTCGCCTCCCCACTGCTGCATGCCGGTCTGGCCGTGACCGCGGTGGTCGTCCGCGACCACCGAGTAGCCGGCCTCGTTCAGCTCCCGGGCGAGGACGGCGTAGCGCCCGGCGTGCTCCCCCAGCCCGTGGAGCAGCTGGACGACGGCGCGCGGGGACTCGACAAGCCATTCGTGATAGGTGATGACGACGCCGTAGTCGTCCGTGTACGTGGGCACGGAGGGATTCTTCCATCCGCGGGACACAGAGGAGGGCCCGGCGACTGCCGGGCCCTCCGTCCGTGCTGAGCGGTGCTAGAGCGCCGGCTGCGCGAGCTCGATCAGCTCACGCGCCTGCTCGGGGAACCACTGGCCGGCGGCCGGGTCGATCATGCCCCGCTCGGGGTCCTCCGGCCCGCCGGTGCCGCGGAAGCACTGGCCGTCGGACTCACCGGGCACCTTGATCCAGAGGTATGCGTCGACGAGCTCGTTGCCCGTGTCGGTCGTGGGGGCGGCGCCGAGGCCGCGGGCCGGCGGGTTGCACCAGTCCTCGGGGTCGCTGTACTCGGTGCCGCCGGCGTCCCACGGGCCCTGCCCGTTGCGGCTCGTGTCGAGCACGAAGTGGACGGCAGGCTCGACCCCGCCGAGGATCGACTCGTAGCGCGAGTTCACGCCGGCGGTGTTGAGGGCGGGATCCGTCGCGGTGTCGCTCCATTCGCCGAACTGCGTGAGGGCGGTGCCCTGCCAGCCGTTCGCCGGGCCGCCGCTCCAGTACTGGCTGCCGCAGCTCGCGAAGTCGCCCTCGTTCACCTGCGTCGCGTAGGTGATGCAGGTGGACACCCAGGTGCCGTACTGCTCGAGGTTCGCCGTGTACTGGTAGTTGGACACGTTGAGGAAGAACCCGTCCGCGTTCTGCACGCCGGCCTTGAGGAGCCGGTCGCTCGCGTCGCCGACGTTGAGCCACCCGTTGTGCGTGCCGTCGAGGTAGACGACGGTGTTGGGAAGGGCCGAGAGCGCGTCGACGGCGTAGTTCAGCTGCGCGAAGCGGCTCGCCGCGGCCGTCGCGGGGTCGAGGTCGGCCGGCTGGCACCACTCCAGCGTGCCGTCGAGGTTCGTGTACCAGGGGATGATGCCGAGGCCGTCGGGCTCGAGGATCACCGCGGCGTCGCGGTCACCGATACCGGCGACGACGCCGTCGATCCAGGCCTGATACTCCGCGGTGTCGGCCGCGCCGCCCGCCGAGTACTGGGCGCAATCCCGATACGGCAGGTTGTAGGCGACGAGGACCGGCACGGCGCCGTCCTTGTCCGCGGCCTTGACGACCGTCGAGACGTCCTTCTCCACCTGCTTCGGCGTGCCGCTCGTAAACCAGGTGGCGGAGGCGTATCCGCCGAGCAGTTGCGCGTCCTCCTTCGCCTGCCCTTTGAGCTTCTTCGCGGCGTCGAGGGTGGTGCTGTGCGGGTTGACCCACAGCGGGGCCTCGGGGTTCAGCACGTCGTTCGCCGCGGCGGCCGACTGCGCCGTCGCCATGCCCACCAGCGAGAGCGCTGCGGCCGCGGCCACCGCCGCCACCCGTCTCCCCATCGAGAATCGAGTCATTCCATCTCCGTTGATCAGCGCCGATCGCGGTTCGACCGACGTCATCGTCGTCCTGGCCCCACCTCCAGCTGAGAGCGCTCCCAGATCCCTCCCACCACCCTCCGTGGGAGCGCTCCCGGTGTCAAGCGCGAATCGGCGTGCCTGTGCCGACGGGGGCGTTCCGGCTAGTGGACGGCCAGCTCGCGCGGCGTGACGAAGACGTCGACGAGGGCGCCGTTGCGCCAGACGGTCATCTCGATCTCGCGGTCGATCGCGTCCTCGACGAGCAGCCGCTGGACCTCGGTGGTGCTCACGACCTGGGTGCCGGCGATCTCGACGACGATGTCGCCGGGGCGGAGCCCTGCCGCCGCGGCGGGCGAGTGCTCGGAGACCCCGGCGACCCGGAGCCCCTGGGCAGAGCCGACGCGCGTGCCGAGCTCGACCGGGAGGGGCACCTGAGCGCCCGCGATGCCGAGCCATGCCCTGCGGACCCGACCACGCGCGCACAGGGACGCGATGATCGCGCCGGTCGTCGCATTGAGCGGGACGGCCAGCCCCACCCCGATTCCGGCCACCGCGGTGTTGACGCCGATCGCGCGTCCGGCACTGTCCGCGAGCACGCCGCCGCTGTTGCCGGGGTTGAGCGCAGCATCCGTCTGGATCACCTCGTCGATGATCCGGCCGGACGCCGTGGGCAGGGACCGGCCGAGGGCCGAGACGATGCCGGCGGTGACGCTGCCGGCGAGGCCCAGGGGATTGCCGAGCGCGACCACGAGCTGCCCGACGCGCAGCGTCGCGGCGTCGCCGATCGGCACGGGCGGCGGCACGGGACCGTGCGCCCGCAGCACCGCGAGGTCGGACAGCGGGTCGCGCCCGAGCACCTCGGCGGACACCGTGCTGCCGTCGGTGAACGCCGCCTCCACCGAGTCGGCACCAGCCACGACGTGCGCGCTCGTCAGCAGGACGCCGTCCTCGGTGATCACGCTCGCGCTGCCCGCGCCGGCGCCGCGCGGACCTCGCACGGCGAGGCTCGCGACGCTCGGCAGGACCCGCTCCGCGACACCGACGACGGCTCGCGAGTAGGCGTCCAGCGCCTCGTCGTCGTTCATGCGGACACCTTGCACCCGGCGGGCCGCGAACGGGAGGGTGTTCGCCACCGGCGGAGGGCCGGCGGGCAACGGGATCAGGCCTCGCGGGTGATCTCGACGGTCACGAACAGCTGCGAGCGGGCGGGGCCGGCGTACACGCCTCGGAGCGGCGGCACGTCGCGGTAGTCGCGGCCGCGGCCGACGAGCACGTGGCGGTCTCCGATCGGCAGCTGGTTCGTCGGATCGAACCCGTGCCAGTCGCCGCAGAACCACTCGACCCAGGCGTGCGACTCCCCGGCGACGGTCTCCCCGATCGCCGGCTCGGCCACGGGGTGCAGGTATCCGGACACGTAGCGGGCCGGGATGCCGACCGAGCGGACCGCCCCGATCGCGAGCTGCGTGATGTCCTGGCAGACACCCTTGCGCTCGGCCCACGCCTCGCGCGCGGTGGAGCCGACACCGGTGACGCCCTGCATGTACTCGACGCTCTCGCCCACCATCCGGCAGATCGCCTCGGCGGCCGCGCAGGGGTCCGCGCTGTCCGCCGCGATCTCCGCGGCCAGCGCCGAGAGGTCCTCGGGCGGGTCGGTCAGCGGCGTCTGCGGCGCCTGCTCGACGGACGCCACCTGTCGTGCGGCGGCGGCGGGCAGCTCCTCCCAGGTGAGGCGACTGCCGCTGTGCTCGCGGTCGCGGACCTCGACGAGGCTCGTCGCGGTGAGGGACAGCTCCCGATGCGGGGCCAGGACCTCGAACGAGCTGACCCGCGTGCCCCAGTAGTCGACGTAGCCGTGCTGCGACGAGGTGGGCCGCACGTCGAGGTGGGAGTGGAGCACGAACTGCCCCTCGCCGCTCACCGGCAGCATCCGGGCCTCGTTGTAGGACGCCGTGACCTCGCCGTCGTAGCGGAAGCCGGTCTCGTGCCGGACCCGAAGGCGCTTCATCAGTCCTCCTCCCGCCAGGACGGGGCGGCGCCCGTCGGGAAGTAGCGGCGCCGGATCGCCTCCGAGGCCTCGGAGGTGACCTCCTGGACCGCGTCCATCTGGTGCGGCAGGTCGTCGAGGATCTCGGCGATCGGCCGGTACTCGAGCTGGCTCCGGATGCGTCCCAGCAGGCGCTGGGCCTGGTCCGAGACGCCGACCCGGTCGGTGCGCGGCTCCAGCTGGCGGAGGCACTCCTCGGCGCGCGACACGCTGAACAGCACCGACCGCGGGAACAGGCGGTCGAGGAGCAGGAACTCGGCGGCGTTCCGCGCCGACGGCATCCCGCGGTAGGTGCGCAGGTACGCCTCGTACGCGCCGCAGGAGCGGAGGATGGTCGTCCAGCTCGGTCCGCTGGCCTCCGTGAGGGCGCGGGTGGCGAGCAGGCGGGCGGTCATGTCGGCGCGCTCGAGGCTGCGCCCGAGGGTGAAGAACAGCCAGGCCTCGTCGCGGCTCGTCGCCGACTCGATGACGCCGACGGCGAGCGCGGCCCGCTCCCGCACCCACCCGAAGAACTCGTGCACCTTCTCGGAGGAGATCCGCCGCGGCATGCGGGCGCGGGTCGTGTTGAGGCACTCCCACAGCTCGGTGGAGACGATCTCGCGGGCTCGCCGGGCGTTCTCACGCGCGGCGCCGAGCGAGTAGGCGATGGAGGCGGGATGGGTGCGGTCGACGGCGAGGATCGCGAGCACGTCCTCGCGGGTGAGCTCGCGATCGTCCGGAGCGGAGCTGCCCATCACCGAGAGGAGGGAGCGGCAGGCGACGTCCTCGGGGGTCCACGGGTCCTCGAGCAGCAGCTGCAGGTGCACGTCGAGGATGCGCGCGGTCCCGTCGCTGCGCTCGATGTAGCGCCCGATCCAGAAGAGGCTCTCCGCGATGCGGCTCAGCATGGCGCCCCCTCCCCGAGTGCCCGTTCCGGCGCGGCGTGCCCGGTGCAGGCGTTCCTCGGCGCCGGAACGGACACCTGGCGGGACTGCTGCTGCTGTTGCTGCTGCTCGGTGCCGCCGCGGGGGCGGTCCTCGGGCGAGTGGTCCGGGGCGTGCTCGCGGATGATCGGGATCGACTGGGTGGACGCCTGGCCGGCGACCAGGCCAGCGATGCCGCCCTCGCGCGGGGCGGAGAGGACGGCGCTGCCGACGACCCACGTGTCCTTCGACCCGCCGCCCTGGCTCGAGTTCACGACGAGCTGCCCCTCCGGCAGGGCGACGCGGGTCAGCCCGCCCGGCAGCACCCACACGTCGTCGCCGTCGTTGACCGCGAAGGGCCGCAGGTCGGCGTGCCGCGGCCGGACGCCGTCCTCGACGAGGGTGGGGATGGTCGACAGCTGCACGACCGGCTGGGCGATCCAGCCGCGCGGGTCGCCCAGGAGGCGGGTGCGGAGCGCGTCGAGTTCGGCCCGCGACGCGGCGGGGCCGACGACGAGGCCCTTGCCGCCCGAGCCGTCGACCGGCTTCACGACGAGCTCGTCGAGGCGGTCGAGGACCTCCTCGAGCGCGCCCGGATCCTCGAGGCGCCACGTCTGCACGTTCGGCAGGATCGCGTCCTCGCCCAGGTAGTAGCGGATCAGGTCCGGCAGGTACGTGTAGACGAGCTTGTCGTCGGCGACGCCGTTGCCGACCGCGTTCGCGATGGTCACGTTGCCGAGCCGCGCCGCGAGCATCAGGCCCGGCGACCCCAGCATCGAGTCGGCCCGGAACTGCAGCGGATCGAGGAACTCGTCGTCGACGCGGCGGTAGATCACATCGACGCGCGTGGGGCCCGCCGTGGTCCGCATGAAGACGCGGCCGCCCGAGCAGAACAGGTCGCGGCCCTCGACGAGCTCGACCCCCATCAGCCGCGCGAGGAGGGTGTGCTCGAAGTACGCGGAGTTGTAGACCCCGGGAGTGAGCACGACGACCGTCGGATCCTCGACGCCCGCCGGCGCGCTCGCCCGCAGCGCCTGGAAGAGCCGGTTCGGGTAGTCGCCGACCGGCCGCACCCGCATCGAGACGAACAGCTCGGGCAGCGTCTGCGCCATCACCCGGCGGTTGGAGATGACGTAGCTGACGCCGCTCGGCACGCGCACGTTGTCCTCGAGGACCCGCCAGTCGCCGGCCTCGTCGCGGATGAGGTCGATGCCGGACACCTGGATGCGCACGCCGTTCGCCGGCTCGATCCCGGCCGCCTGGCGGTGGTAGTGCGAGGACGAGGTGAGCAGTGAGGCGGGGATCACGCCGTCGCGCACCGCCCGCTGCGGGCCGTACACGTCGGCGAGGAACGCCTCGAGCGCGCGCACCCGCTGCTTCACGCCGGAGTCGATGCGCGACCACTCCTGCTGGTCGATGACCCGGGGCACGGCGTCGAGCGGGAAGGGGCGCTCCTCGCCCGCGAAGTCGAAGGTGACGCCCTGGGCGAGGTAGCTCGAGGCCAGCGCTTCGGTGCGCCCGCGGAGCTCGGACTGCGTCATCCGGGCGAGTGCGGAGTGGATCTCGCGATAGTGGTCGCGGGCGACGCCGTGCCCTTCACCGTCGGGCGCGATCTCGAACATCTCGTCCCAGGCGGGACGCGGCGGCGCAGGCCGGGGGCGGGCCGCCGGGGCGGCGTAACCGTCGAAGAGGTCGCCCATGAGCCGAGAATAGCGAGGGCCGTGTTGCCGGATTGTTTCGGGATCGGGGGTTGCGGCGGCGCCTCCCGGTCGGCGAGACGGCGCGGTCGGGGAACGAGGACAGAAGGCCCGGCCGGGACTACTCCCCCGGCTCGCCGCCTGCCGCCGCCGGTCCGCCCTCCACCTGACCGTCGAGGATCAGGAACAGGCCCGCGTACGGCGCCAGATGCACCCCGAAGCTCTGCAGGTCGTCGACGTGCGCCACCACCTGGCCCGTCGCCGCGTCGACGACGTTCCGCTGAGGCACGAGGGCCTCCGAGTGCACGGTGCCCTCGATGGTCTCGCCGGAGAAGTTGAGCACCGTCACCTGGATGGGCGCATCCTCCTTCGTGCGGTCGCCGTCGTCGAGCCGGTGCACCAGGACCAGCATGCTCTGGTGCGCGACCGGGGGGATGTCGAGCTGGGTGGCGGTCGCGATCGAGTGCTCGCGGCGGATGTCGAGCACCGAGGTCAGCCCCGCGGCGAATGAGTCGGGCTGCTCGAACTGCGCGGGCAGCGAGCCGTAGAGCGAGCGGCCGCGCAGCATGCCGGCCTGCGAGCGGGTGGCGTCCGGCGAGGTGTCGAGCAGGTCGTGCGCGCCGCGCGAGATCCAGCGTGTGTCGCCCGACTCGATGAGCTCGCGCACATCGTCGGCGGGCAGGGTGAGGATGCCCATGAGGTCCCACGCGGACAGTGCGAACACGCCGGGCTGCCACGCGTTGTACTTCGCGAGCAGCAGGTGGGCGTCCCGGATCAGCGGCACGTCCTCCTCGGTGATGTCCTCGAGGCGCGCGAAGCCCTGGGAGGCGGCGATGATCGACGCCGTGGTGCAGGCGATGCCGTTCTGCGTGAAGACCCGGTTGTAGTCGCCCGTTCCGACCAGCTTCTCGGTGAGGTCGGCGCGGATCTCCTCGGCCAGCTGGCCGCCCGTCACCTCCCGGTGGCGGAAGAAGTAGGTGTCGTCGCGGTGGGTGGTCGCCCAGTGCACGAGCTCGTAGGTGAGCTCGTCGTGGTTCTGCATCCCGTGCACGAGCTGCACCGGCTCGACGCCGACCTCGAGCGCGGTGGTGAGGGTGAGCCGCAGGAACTCGGTCTGCCCCGTCGCGAGCGCGTGGTGGTAGGCGGGCCGGCTGACGAAGTCGTAGGAGAGGTCCGCCCCGACCGCACCGGTGTCGCGGATGTCCTCCATGGTCAGGTTCAGCTCCTGGAAGGTGAAGCCGCCGACCTTGCGGACCATGCCCGCGATGATGTGGTTCGCCGCGTGCGAGAGGGGGTGCCCCTCCGACCAGGCGGGGAGACCCTCTGCGCTCTTCTCGACTCCGAGGAAGCCGTTGGCGTCGAGCCGCAAGGCGCTCGTGCCGAGGTCGCCGAGCGAGTGCAGGGCGTCGCCGATCACGAGCCGCATCCCCGCGAACGTGGGGTCGAGCCAGTTGATGGAGGGCTGGCCCTGCTTGAAGTAGTGCAGGTAGACCCAGCGCCGCTGGACGCCGTCCGTGCCGACGACCGGGCCGGTCGCGCTCCAGTTGGTCTCCTTCACGCCCGGCGTGTAGAAGATGACCCGCTGGAGCTCGCCGATGATGTAGCCGTGCTCGCTGAGCTTCTGCTCGGTCGCCGGGTCGAGGTTGACCGCGTCCCGGCCCTCGGGAACCTCGGGCAGCAGGTGCCAGTCCTCGGCCGGGATCTCGACCATGTGATAGATGCCCGGGTAGTCCTTGTAGGCCATCTCGGCGAGGCGGAAGTCCGCGCCCTTGCCGGTGTGGCCGGGCACGATGTCGTCGATGACGCTGCCGTGGTGCTGGTCCGCGACGTCGCACAGCCGCCGGAACGCCTCCTCGTCGCCGAAGGCCGGGTCGATCTGGGTGCTGATGCGGTCGAAGTGGCCGTCGACGCTCGGCGTCTGCTGCCAGCCGGTGATGCCGCCCGCGCGCTTCACGGGGCCGGTGTGGATGCCGTTGATGCCGATCCGCTCGAACGCCTCCCAGAGCCGGTCCTCGCCGAGGGCCTGCAGGAAGGACACCCCGGGCGGGGTGATGAGCGAGATCGGATAGGCGGTGAACCACACGTCGCTCGTCCCGATCGCGCGCCGCGCGTCGGGGCGGGCGTAGGGGTTGCGCCACATGGACGGCTGCCCGGAGAGGTGCCGGCTCAGCACGTCGGCGTCCTTCAGCATCGACTGGCGGACGAGCCACTCGACGTAGGCGGGGTTGGTCCCGTTGGCGCTGCGCGGATCGGTGGCGAAACGGCGGAGGGTGCCACCCCGGAATTGGTCGCGCGGCCGCAGTCGGCGGGGCCGGGCCGGGTACCTCTGTTCGTCGTAGGTGATCTCAGTCGAAGGGTCGGCGATCTCGGCCGCGGATTCCTCGGAGAACTCGTCCACGCGTCAGTTCTACCCCGGCGGGCGGAGAAGCACGCGGCTGGAGGGGAGGGCTTTATTCCGCCGCCGCTTCACGGTAATAGCCGGTGATGTGCGCGGTCATCAGGCAGCGGCGTCATCCCGGCGGCCCTCCTCGATGGCGGCGAGGAGGGCCGGTTCTGCGGATCGGCCCGTTTCCGATTCGGGGTCAGGTGCGGAGGACCGCCTCCAGCGCGTCGACGGCGAAGTCGATCTCGTCGCGCTCCACCACGAGGGGCGGCGCCATGCGAACCGTCGAGCCGTGAGTGTCCTTCGCGAGGACTCCGCGCTCCAGCAGGGCGAGGCACACCTGGCGGCCCGTGCCGACGGACGGGTCGATGTCGATGCCGGCCCACAGTCCCGCGCCCCGGACGGCGGTGACGCCGGACCCGACGAGGGCGTGCAGCCGCCCGTGCAGGTGCTCGCCGAGCTCGCGCGCCCGCTCCTGGTACTCGCCGGACTCGAGCATCCGGACCACCTCGAGGCCGACGGCCGCGGCGAGCGGGTTGCCGCCGAACGTCGACCCGTGCTCGCCGGGACGCAGCACGCCGAGCACGTCCTCGTCGCCGACCACGGCGGACACCGGCACGATGCCGCCGCCGAGCGCCTTGCCGAGCAGGTAGAGGTCGGGCACGACACCCACGAGGTCGCACGCGAAGGTGCTTCCGGTGCGGCCGAGCCCGGACTGGATCTCGTCGGCAACGAAGAGCACGTTCCGCTCGTCGCAGAGCGCCCGCACAGCAGGCAGGTAGTCGGCGGGCGGGACGATCACGCCCGCCTCGCCCTGGATGGGCTCGAGCAGGATGGCGACCGTGGTGTCGTCCAGGGCATCCCTCAGGGCGGCCACGTCGCCGTAGGGCACGATGCGGAAGCCCGGCGTGTACGGACCGAAGTCGTCGCGCGCGCTCGCGTCGTCGCTGAAGCTGACGATCGTGGTCGTGCGGCCGTGGAAGTTGCCGGACGCGACGAGGATCGTGGCCTGCCCGGCAGGCACGCCCTTCCGCCGATACCCCCAAGCGCGCACCACCTTGATGGCCGACTCGACCGCCTCGGCGCCGGTGTTCATGGGCAGCACCAGGTCCTTGCGGGCGAGGGCCGCGAGCGCGGTGGCGAACGGACCGAGCCGGTCGTTGTCGAAGGCACGGCTCGTCAGCGTGATGCGCTCCAGCTGCTCCTTCGCCGCGGCGACGAGACGCGGATGCGAGTGCCCGAAGTTGACGGCGGAGTAGGCGGCGAGGAAGTCGAGATAGCGCCGGCCCTCGACGCCCGTCACCCACGCGCCCTGCCCGGACGCCAGTGTCACGGGCAGGGGCGCGTAGTTCCTGGCGAGCGCCGCGTTCCTGACGAGCGCTGCGTCTCCGGCGAGCGCAGCGTTCCCGGCGGGGCCTGGGCCGTTCCCGTTCAGTAGCGGAGCTCCAGCGTGCAGCACTTGACCCCACCTCCCCCGAGGAGCAGCTCGGACAGGTCGACGCCGATCGGGTTGTAGCCGCGCTCCCGCAGCGAGGCCTCGAAGCCGGTGGCGCGCTCGGCGATGACGACGTTGTAGCCGTCGCTGATGCAGTTGAGGCCGAGCCAGACGGCGTCCTCGTCGCTGACGAGCACGGCGTCCGGATAGCGCCGCTCGAGCTCCGCGCGGCTGCGGTCGTCGAACGCGCCCGGCAGGTACGCGATATTGGGCGCGCCGACGGCCGGGGTCACCGGGTCGAGCACGGCGAGCGCGGTGTCGAGGTGGTAGAACCGCGGGTCGACGAGCTCGAGGCTCACGACCTCGCGGTCGAAGACCCGGCCGACCTCCTCGTGGCTGCTGTTGGAGCTGCGGAAGCCGGTGCCGGCGAGGATCGTGTCGCCGACGAGCAGGAAGTCGCCCTCCCCCTCGTTCGTCTCGGCAGCCTCGACGAGGCGGAACCCGTTGTCGGCGAACCATCGCGAGTATGCGGGCGCCTCACCGGCCCGCTCCGGGTGCGCGAACCGGGGCGCGTAGGCGATGCCGTCGATCGTGAACCCGCCGTTCGCGGCGTAGACCATGTCGGGCAGGCCGGGCTCCGGATCGATCAGCCGGACGTCATGGCCGAGCTCGACGTAGAGGTCGTGCAGGCGCTGCCACTGCGCGAGCGCGCGGGACGTGTCGGTCGGGTGCTCGGGATGCATCCACGGGTTGATGCGGTACTCCACGGTGAAGTGCTCGGGCCGGCACATCAGCCAGGTGCGCGGCACGGCGACGCGCGCGGCGCCTTCGACGGTGGGATCGGGTGCGGTCAGGGTCATCGTTCTCCTCCTGGACGGGGGCGGACGAGGTCGCCTCATTCGAGGCCCCGGGTCGGGACGCCGGTCATCAGTGTGCCGGGCTCACCGCGACGATTAGTCGGCGCGAACGCACGAATCCGCCGTTCTGCTCTCTTTCACGCAACGTCGTTTCGTACACTCGCCTTGTGGACAACATCGACCACCGGATCATCGACCTGCTCCGCCTCAACGCCCGCTCCGGCTACGGCGACATCGGCAGCGTGGTCGGCCTCTCGGCGTCCGCGGTGAAGCGGCGAGTCGACCGCCTCGTGGCGGACGGCGTCATCCGCTCCTTCACGATCCAGGTCGATCCCGACATCGAGGGCTCGTCGACCGAGGCGTACGTCGAGATCTTCTGCCGCGGCACCGTCGCCCCCGCCGAGCTGAAGCGCATCCTGTCGGGGGTGCCCGAGGTCATCTATGCCGGTACTGTGACGGGCAGCGCCGATGCGGTCCTGCTCATGCGCAGCCGGGACATCCCGAGTCTCGAGCTGGCACTGGAGCGGGTGCGGATCGCGCCGAACGTCGACCACACCCGGAGCGCGATCGTGCTGTCGCGCCTCATCCAGCGCAGGACGGACTGACCGTGGACCTCCGGATCGATCCCCGCGACCGCACCCCCGCCGGCGAGCAGCTGCGACGCCAGCTCATCGACCGCATCCGCTCGGGAGCCCTGCCGCCCGCCGCGAAGCTGCCGACCGTGCGCGGTCTCGCGAATCAGCTGGGCATCGCGCCGGGCACGGTCGCCAAGGTGTATCGCGACCTGGAGCAGGACGGCCTGCTCGAGACGAACGGCCGCAACGGCACGCTCGTCTCGTCGGCCTCCGAGGATCCGGTGCAGCGCCAGGCCCAGGAGGCGGCGATCGCCTACGCCGACCGCGTCCGCTCCCTCGGTCTCGGCGCCGACGAGGCCCTCGACCTGGTGAGGGCCGCCCTCCAGCGCTGATCGAGGAGCTCGCTTCGACCCCGGTGGTCGAGGTGCGAGCTCAGCGGGCCGCCGTCTCGGGCAGCACCCCGTCGAGCGCGCCCAGCGCCCCGAACCGGTGGGCGGTGATCGACACCGCCTGCTCGCGGAGGAACGCGAGCAGCTCGACGCGTCCCGCCGTGGTGACGGGGCCGTCGTAGACCGTGAGGTCCGGGTCGCCGCCGAGGAGGCGGGCGATCGCGCCGGGCTCACCGCCGGCCATCCGCAGGCGCGACGTGCCGAGCCCCTCCCGGACGCGTGCCGCGAACTGGTCGTCGGTCTCGTCCCGCACCTCGATGCCGATGCCGAGCAGGCCGTTGCGCAGCCGCTCGGACAGCGGCCAGGCCGTGCTCACCTCGGTCTCGGCACGCGTTCGCGCCGCGGCGACGGCGAGGCGGACGAGGGACGCGACCGGCGCGCCCTCGGGCAGCCGCAGCGTGATGTCGGCGGGCCGGTAGCGGAACAGGTTCCGCTCGACGCCGAGGCCGGTGGCGTCGCGGACGACTCCGAACTCGGCCTGCCACGCGTCCTCGTCGTGCCGGGCGGCGGTGCGGACGAACTCGAACCCCTCGTAGGACAGGTCGCCCGTCGCGGCGTCGAGCAGGCGCCCGACGCGCTTCGACAGCCCGGCGAGCTTCAGGCCGCCGCCCGGCGCGACCTCCTGGGGCCGCAGCGTGCCGAGCCCGTACAGGTAGTTGGGGCCGCCGGCCTTCGCTCCGCCGCCGACGGACGAGCGCTTCCAGCCGCCGAACGGCTGCCGCCGCACGATCGCGCCCGTGATGCCGCGGTTCACGTAGAGGTTGCCCGCCTGCACCCGCTCCGCCCAGGCCGTGACCTCGTCCGGGTCGAGCGAATGCAGCCCGGCCGTCAGCCCGAAGGGGACCGCGTTCTGCAGCTCGATCGCCTCGTCCAGGCTCGCGGCGGTCATCACGCCGAGCACCGGCCCGAAGTACTCGGTGAGGTGGAACGGCGAACCGGGCTGCACGCCGGTCCGGATGCCGGGGGTCCAGAGGCGTGCGCCTCGCCGTTCGGGCTGGACGAGCCACTCCTCGCCGTCGCCGAGCGTGGTGAGGGCGTCGAGCAGCTTGCCGGAGGGCGGCTCGATGACGGGCCCCATCTGGGTCGCGGGGTCCTCGGCGGGTCCGACGGTGAGCGACCGGGTGGCGTCGGCGAGCTGCGAGAGGAACCGCCCGGACTTCGCCGCGGACCCGACGAGGATCACGAGGCTGGCGGCCGAGCACTTCTGGCCGGCGTGGCCGAAGGCGGACTTCACCACGTCCGCCGCGGCCAGGTCGAGGTCGGCGCTCGGCGTGACGATGATCGAGTTCTTGCCGCTCGTCTCGGCGAGCAGCGGCAGGTCCGGGCGCCAGGAGCGGAACAGCGCCGCGGTCTCCCACGAGCCGGTCAGCACGACGCGGTCCACGCGGGGATCCTCGATCAACCGGCGGCCGAGGGTCTCCTCGTCGACGTCGGCGAAGGCGAGCAGGTCGCGCGGGAACCCGGCCCGCCGCAGCGCCTCGGCGAGGACGGCCCCGACGCGCCGGGCCTGCGGGGCCGGCTTGAAGACGACGCCGCTGCCCGCGGCGAGCGCGGCGAGCACCGATCCGGCCGGGATGGAGGCGGGGAAGTTCCAGGGCGGAGCCACGAGGGTGACGGCCGCGGGAACGAAGTCGGCGCCGGGGATCTCGTCGAGCTCGCGCGCGCGCTCCGCGTAGTAGGCGGCGAAGTCGATGGCCTCGCTCACCTCGGGGTCACCCTCCGCGAGCGTCTTGCCCGTCTCGAACGCAGCGATCTCGAGCAGCTCGGCCCGGGCGGCGGCGAGCGCCGCGGCGGCGCGTTCGAGCACGGCCGCCCGCTCGGCTCCGGACCGTGCCCCCCACTCGGCGCCGGCGCGGGCGACGCCCGCGAGGAGCCGGTCGAGCTCGGCCTCGGTCTCGATCCGCCCCTCCCGCAGGGTCTCGACGCCCAGCCGCGTGTCCTTCGCCCGCGCGAGGATGGCGCGCCCCCACTCGCGGTTGGCGGGGAGCGACGGGTCGGTGTCCGGCTCGTTCTCGAACGGAGCTCCGGCCCGCGGGGCGTATTGCTCGGTGCGCCGGTCCTGGCGCCGGTTCGGGCGCAGCTCCCTCGGCTCCCTCAGCGCGGCCAGGGACCGCGCGAACCGCTCGCGCTCACGCTGGAAGACGCCCTCGTCCGAGGCGAGGTCGAAGACGGCGGACATGAAGTTCTCGTCGCTCGCGTTCTCCTCGAGCCGCCGCACCAGGTAGGAGATCGCGACGTCGAACTCGCGGGGCGCCACGACCGGCGTGTAGAGCAGCAGGCCGCCCACGTCCTCGCTGATCGCCGCCGCCTGCCCCGTCGCCATGCCGAGCAGCATCTCGACGTCCACCCGGTCGGTCACGCCGCGGTCCTGGGCGAGCAGCCACGCGTACGCGAGGTCGAAGAGATTGTGGCCGGCGACTCCGAGGCGGACGGCGTCGGTGCGCTCGGGGGTCATCGCCCAGTCGAGCACCCGCTTGTAGTTCGTGTCCGTCTCCTGCTTGCTCGGCAGGGTGGCGAGCGGCCAGTCGTGCACCGCCGCGTCGACGCGCTCCATGGCGAGGTTCGCGCCCTTGACGACGCGGACCTTGATCGCGGCGCCGCCCTTCCCGCGCCGCTCCCGGGCCCAGCCGTTGAGGCGCTGCATGGCGTCGAGCGCGTCCGGCAGGTAAGCCTGCAGCACGATCCCGGCCTCCAGGCCCCGCAGCTCGGGGAGGTCGAGGAGGCGCATGAAGACCGCGAGCGTCAGGTCGAGGTCGCGGTACTCCTCCATGTCGAGGTTGATGAACTTGCGGCTCGGCGACGAGGCGGCGAAGCGGTACAGCGGCAGGAGACGGTCCACCACCCGGTCGACCGTCTCGTCGAACCCCCACATGGTGAGCTGCCCGGCGATCGCCGACACCTTGACGGAGACGTAGTCGACGTCGTCGCGCGCGAGCAGCTTGCGGGTGCCCGCGAGCCGGCGCTTCGCCTCGTCCTCCCCGAGCACCGCCTCGCCGAGCAGGTTGAGGTTGAGGCGCGCGCCGCGGGAGCGCAGCCGCGCGATCGAGCGGCCGAGCCGGCGGGGCGTGGCGTCGAGCACGAGGTGGCCGACCATCCGCCGCAGCACCTCGCGCGCGATCGGCACCACCGGCCACGGCAGGATCAGCCCCGCGAGCCCGCCGGCGAGGATCGCCGCCCGCTGGTACAGCGGCAGGAACCGCGGGAGCACCCGCCGCAGCCGCCACAGGTTGCGGGCGGCGACGCGGAGATCCTCGGGGCGCACCACTCCGTCGATGAAGCCGACCGTGAACGGCAGCCCCTTGGGATCCCGCAGCACGCCGGCGAGCCGCGCAGCCGCCGCATCGGTCGGGGCGTCGGCGCTGCGCGCGAGCCAGGATCGGACGAGCGCGACCGTGCGCTCCTCGGAGACCTGCACCATGCTTCGAAGGATAGGCGGGCGCGACCGAGGCGGCGTTCCGCCGCGGGGCGGGGCCGGAAACACCCCAGGATGGGGGACGCGCCACTTGCGGGAACGGTAGTCTCACGATATGGCGACGCCCATCACCCTGGACGCGGTCGCCGACCTGCGCGAGAGCGTGTCCGGCGTCGTCTACGTCCGCGGCGACGAGGGACTCGACGACGAGGCCGCCTGCTACAACACCGCGATCGTGCACGACCCCGACGTGGTCGTCGGCGCCGGCACCGTGGACGACGTCGTCATGGCGGTCCGCTTCGCGGGCGAGCACGGCGTCCCCGTCTTCGTGCAGGCCACCGGACACGGCGCCTTCGCGCCCATCACGAGCGGCGTCCTCATCACGACGGGCCGGATGACGGGCGTCAGCATCGACCCCGCCAGCCGGATCGCCACCATCGACGCGGGCACCCGCTGGGGCGAGGTCGTCGAGGCGGGCGCGCGGTACGGGCTCGCGCCCATCACCGGCTCCTCCATCAGCGTCGGCGCCATCGGCTACACCCTGGGCGGCGGTCTCGGCCCCCTCTCCCGCACCTACGGGTTCACCGCCGACTGGGCGCGCGGCTTCACCGTCGTCACCGCCGACGGACGGGTCGTCCGGGCGACCGCCGAGGAGAACCCCGACCTGTTCTGGGCGCTCCGCGGCGGCAAGGGCGGGCTCGGCGTCGTCGTGGAGATGGACCTCGAGCTCGTTCCTCTCACGCACGTCTACGGCGGCGGGCTCTTCTTCGACACCGCCCACATCGAGGACGCGATGCGCGCCTGGGTGGACTGGGTGCACACCGTGCCGGACACCGTCACCTCGTCCGTCGCGCTCGTGCGCTTCCCGCCCATCGAGGAGGTGCCGGAGGCGCTCCGCGGCAAGTTCGTGCTGCACCTGCGCTTCGCGTTCGTCGGCGACGACGCCGAGGGCGAGCGCCTGCTCGCGCCGATCCGGGATGCGGCGCCCGCGTTCCTCGACCTGGTCGGGGAGATGCCGACCTCCGCGATCGGCTCGATCCACAACGACGCCGACCAGCCCGGGCCCGCCTGGGATCGCGGCATGCAGCTGAAGGACATCGACCAGGACTTCGTGACCGCGTTCCTCGCGCGGGCCGGTGCCGGCTCGGATGTGCCCTTCATCGCGATCGAGATCCGGCACATCGGCGGCGCCGCAGCCGAGGAGCAGCACGGCGGCACCGCGGTCGGCGGCCGGCAGGCGCCGTTCACGCTCGTGATGATCGGGGTGCCGGTCCCCGAGCTGTTCGCGATCGCGATGCCGCAGAAGTCCGACTACGTCGTATCGGGGATCCTGCCCTGGATCGCGAGCGAGACGAACATCAACTTCCTCGGGCACGTGGCGTCGACCCAGCAGTTCGCGAGCGCCTGGCCGAGCCATGCCTTCGACCGGCTCGCGTCGACGCGCACCGCCTGGGATCCGGACGGGGTCTTCGCCTACGGGCCATGACGGCGGCGCACCGCGGCTCGCTCCCGGCGGTCAGTGGCTCCGGTGGTCCTGGATCGTCATCTTCGGGCCGAAGCGCGGCTTGCGGAACCCGCTCGCGAGGATGATCCGCACCACCCGCTGGCGGTGCCCGCGCCACGGCTCCAGCAGCTCGAGCATGCCGTCGTCGTCGACGGGCTTGCCCGCGAGGGCCCAGCCGACGATGTCGTGCAGGTGGTAGTCGCCGACGCTCACCTCGTCGGGGTCGCCGTGGGCGCGCTGGCTCGTCTCCGCGGCCGTCCAGATGCCCACTCCCCCGAGGCTGCGCAGCCGGGAGTGCACCTGCGGTCCCCCGCGGCCGAGGTCGAGGGTCCGCTCGAGGGACGAGGCGACCTTCGCGGCCTCGACGCACGTGCGCGACCGGCGCGGATCGACGCCGGCACGATGCCATTCCCACGACGGAATACGTCGCCAGACGCCCGCCTCGGGGAAGACCTTCATGCCCTCGGGGGCGGGTCCGGGCGGCGTCTCGCCATGCCGGCGCATGAGCTGCCGCCAGGCGGCGTGCGCCTCCTTGACGGTGACCTTCTGCTCGAGGATCGCCGCGAGGAGCATCTCGAAGACGAGCCCGACCCGCGCGAGGCGGAGTCCCGGCAGCCGTCGCGCCGCCTCGGCGAGCGCCGGGGCCGCGGACAGGTCGAAACCGCTCGCGTCGTCGCCGGCGCCGAGCAATTCGGGGACGCCCGCGATCGCCCACTCCGCACCGGCGCCCCAGGCGCGGGCGTGCACGGCGCCGCGCGCGCTCTGTGCCAGGTGCAGGGTGGCAGGGCCTTCAGGGGTGCGCAGGGTGCGCCAGACCCCCGCGGGACCGTGCCGACCGGCCGGGTCCCAGAGCAGCGTCGGGTCTCCCGGACCGCGTCCCAGCTGGGCGAGGACGAGTCGCAGGTCGACGGGGACTGCCGGATCCCAGACCGTGCTGAGGGCCGCGTCGTCGACCGCCGCGATCGTCCCGAGTGCCCCCACCCGGTCATGGTACGTGAGGCGCTCAGGCCGTTAGCGTGTGGGGGCGGCCTGTCCGCGGGGAGGGAGAGCGCCATGTCGTACCGAGCCGTCGTCGTCGAGGAGGGCACCCCGCCCGAGGCCCGCATCCGCACCGTTCCCGGCCCGTTCGCCGTGCCGCCCGGGGACGCGCTCCGGATCCAGGTGAGCCACTCGTCCGTCAACTACAAGGACGCGATCGCCCTCACCGGCGGGAAGGGCGTCCTCCGCGCTCTGCCGATGGTGCCGGGGATCGACGCTGTCGGCGTCCTCGCGGACGGCACGGAAGGGATCCCCGCCGGCATGCCCGTGCTCGTCAACGGCGCCGGACTCGGCGAGCGGACGGACGGTGGGCTCGCGGGCGAGGTGCTCGCGCCCGCCGACACGGTGCTCCCGGTGCCCGACGGCCTGTCCGCGCGCGACGCCGCCGCCATCGGCACGGCGGGTTTCACCGCGGCCCTCGCCGCGCTCACGCTCGAGCGGCAGGGCGTGGCGCCGGGCGGGGGCGAGGTCCTCGTCACGGGTGCGGGCGGCGGCGTCGGCTCGTTCGCCGTGGCCCTGCTCGCCGCGCTGGGCTACGAGGTGGTCGCCTCGACCGGACGGGTGCCCGAGCGGGGACCCGAGCTCAAGGCCCTTGGCGCCTCCGGGGTGGTGGATCGCGCCGAGATCGCGGCGGGCGGCAAGCCGCTGCAGAGTGCGCGCTGGGCCGCGGTCGTCGACTCGGTCGGCGGCGTCCCGCTCGCCAACGCGCTCGCGCAGACGCGGTACGGCGGCGTCGTGGCCGCGTGCGGGCTGGCGGGAAGCTCTGCGCTGCCGGCGACGGTGATGCCGTTCATCCTGCGCGCCGTCACACTCGCCGGCGTGAACTCGGTGGACGCGCCCCGCGATCATCGCGAGGCGGCCTGGAATCTCCTCGCGGGGCACATCTCGCCGCAGATCATCGGGGCGATCGCCCCGCGCGAGGTCGGCCTGCGCGAGGCGGTGGCGGTCGCCCGCGACGTCCTCGACGGTCGGGTGGCGGGCCGAGTGGTGGTCGACGTCACCGCGTAGTCCCGGTCGGCGGTCCACCGCCGGCGGTCGAGGAGTGGCGCGGCCGCGTCTCGGCGCGTCGGGTGAAGGCAGCCCCACCGCCGGTGATTGAGGAGCGGCGCAGCCGCGTCTCGAAATCACGCACGCCGATCTCCGGACCCGGCCACCCTGCCTGGGTTCGTCCGAAGGCGCGTCGGGTGATTTCGAGACGCCCGCTGCGCGGGCTCCTCAATCACCGGAAGGGGGCCGCCAGGACGCGCTACTGGCCGCGCCCGGAGCTCGGGGGCGGAGTCGGCGACGCCGGCTTCACGTCCTCCGGCGCGGTCGCCGCGGCGGCCGCGCGGGCCGCGCCCGGCAGGGCCGCCTCGATGCGGGCGATCGCCGCTTCGTCGTGGGCGGCGGTGACGAACCACGCCTCGAAGACCGACGGCGGCAGCGAGACGCCCGCGTCGAGCATCGCGTGGAAGAACGGCGGATACCGCCACCCCTCCTGCCGTTTGACCCCGGCGTAGTCGGTGGGGAGCGGCAGGTCGCCGAACACGATGCTGAACAGGTTCCCGGCGCGCTGGATGCTGTGCGCCACTCCCGCCGCATCGAGCGCCGCAGATGTCGCGGCCGAGATGCGCGCCGCGGTGGCGTCCAGGGAGTCGTAGACCGCTGAGTCCGCGAGGCGGAGCGTGGTGAGACCCGCCGCGACCGCGACCGGGTTCCCGGAGAGGGTGCCCGCCTGGTACACGGGCCCGCGAGGGGCGAGCAGCTCCATCACGTCGGCGCGTCCGCCGAGCGCGGCGAGGGGCATCCCGCCGCCGATCACCTTGCCGAACGTGAAGAGGTCGGGCGTGTAGTCGACGCCGTCGGCGTTCTCGAGACCCCACCAGCCGGCGCTGCCGACCCGGAAGCCGGTGAGCACCTCGTCGGAGATGACGAGCGCGCCGTGCTCGTGCGCGATGCGGTGCAGCGCGGCGTTGAACCCGGGCGCGGGCGGAACGACGCCCATATTCGCGGCGGCCGCCTCGGTGATGACGGCGGCGATGTTCGCGCCGTGCCGCTCGAAGACCGCCTGGAGCGCGGCGACGTCGTTGTAGGGGACGACGAGCGTCGTGCCGGCGACCGCCGCCGGGACCCCCGCCGATCCCGGCAGCGCCAGAGTCGCGACCCCGGAGCCCGCCTCGGCGAGCAGGGCATCGGAGTGGCCGTGGTAGTGCCCGGCGAACTTCACGAGCAGGTCCCGGCCGGTCGCGCCGCGCGCCAGCCGGATGGCGGTCATCGTCGCCTCGGTGCCCGTGGAGACGAGGCGCAGCCGCTCGATCGGCGCGACGCCGTTCGCCCGCACCCGGTCGCGGACGAGTTCGGCGAGCTCCGTCTCCGAGGGCGTGGAGGCGCCGAAGGAGAGGCCGCGCGCGGCCGCGTCCTGCACGGCGGCGACCACCTCGGGATGAGCGTGCCCCAGGATCGCGGGACCCCACGACGCGACGAGGTCGACGTACTCGGTGCCCTCGCTGTCGGTGACCGTGGCGCCGGACGCGCGGACCAGGAAGCGCGGGGTGCCGCCGACGGAGCCGAACGCCCGCACGGGCGAGTTCACGCCGCCGGGGATGGAGCGCTGCGCGCGCTCGAACAGGTCTTCGTTGGCCGGTGCGTTCACCGCTCCTCCTTCAGCCAGCCGGCGACCTCGACGGCCCAGTAGGTGAGCACCGCCTCGGCACCCGCACGGCGGATGGCGGTGATCGACTCGAGCACGGCGCGGCGGCGGTCGATCCAGCCGTTCGCGGCGGCGGCCTCGAGCATCGCGTACTCGCCGGACACCTGATATGCCCAGACGGGAATGGACGAAACGGCCGCCACCTCGGCCAGCACGTCGAGATAGCTCGACGCCGGCTTCACCATCACCACGTCGGCGCCTTCCGCCTCGTCGAGCGCAGCCTCCCGGGCCCCGGCGCGGCCGTTGGCGGGGTCGATCTGGTACGAGCGGCGGTCGCCCTTCAGCTGGGAGTCGACGGCCTCGCGGAAGGGACCGTAGAACGCGGAGGCGTACTTGCCGGCATAGGCGAGGATCGGCGTTCCGGCGTAGCCCCCGGAGTCGAGGGCGTCGCGGACGGCGGCGACCTGGTGGTCCATCATCCCGGACAGTCCGAGCAGCTGGGAGCCGCTGGCCGCCTGCGCGATCGCCATGTCGCGGTACCGCTCGAGGGTCGCATCGTTGTCGACGGAGCCGTCCGCCGCCAGCACGCCGCAGTGGCCGTGGTCGGTGAACTCGTCGAGGCACAGGTCGGTCTGGACGACGAGCGCGTCGCCCACCTCCTCGGCCGCGATGCGGGTGGCGACGTTGAGGACGCCGTCCGGATCGGTCGCGCCGCTGCCCTCGGCGTCGCGGCGCTCGGGGACTCCGAACAGCATGACGCCGCCGATGCCGGCCTCCGCAGCCCCGACGAGGGCGGCCCGGAAGCTGTCCTCGGAGTGCTGCATCACGCCCGGCATCGAGGAGATCGGGATCGGTGCGGCGGCGCCCTCCCGCAGGAACATCGGGAGGACGAGCTCCGCCCGGTGCAGCCGGGTCTCCGCGACCAGTCGCCGCATGGCGGGGGTCTCCCGGAGGCGCCGGGGCCTGACCGGATTCATCGCTGCCGCTCCGCGGCGGCCTCGACGAGGGACGTGATCAAGGACTCGGCACTCCGTTCGGCCGCCACGAGGTCGACGCGGAGTCCGGCGGCGCGGGCGTCCGTTGCGGTGCGGGGGCCGATGCAGGCCACGAGCGTGCCCTCGGGCACGGGGCCAAGCTGCAGCTGGACCTGCTCGGCGACGCTGCCGGAGGTGACGAGGATCGCGTCCACGCGCCCCTCCGACACGTCGTTGCGGATGGCCTCGTCGACCGGCACGCCGACGGTGCGGTAGGCGACGACCGACTCGACCTCGTGCCCGAGCGCGCGGAGGCCGTCGGTGAGGACCGGCTTCGCGATGTCGGAGCGCAGGGCGAGGATGCGCTGGGGCGTCGACGCCTGGGTCACGTCGGTCCACTCGCGCAGCAGTCCACTTGCCGAGTTGTCGCCGGTCGGCACGAAGTCGACGCGGTAGCCGGCGGCGACGAGCGCGGCGGACGTGGTCTCGCCGACCGCGGCGATGCGGGTGCGTGCGGGCACGCGCGCGCGGTGCGAGGAGAGCACGTCGACGGTGGTCGCGCTCGTCACGCTCATCCAGTCGAAGCCGCCGTCCGCGAGCCGCGCGAGGGCCTGGTCGAGGGCGGGGGCGTCGGCCGTGGACGCGAAGTTGATCATCGGCGCGACGATGGGCGACGCGCCCTGAACGCGGAGGTCGGCGGCGACGCCATGGCCCCATGGTCCGCCACGGGGCACGAGGACGCGCCAGCCGCTCAACGGCTTGCGCCCGTTCATGCTCCGGCTCCGAGCGGTGCGAGGGAGGCGGCACCCGCGGCGAGGAGCTGCTCCACCAGGCGGCGTCCGGCGTCGACAGGCGACTCGCCGGCGTCGATGCGCGACTCGACCGATCCGCGGAGGCTCTCGCTGCCGTCGGGACGGTAGACGGCGGCCCAGAGGGTGAGCACGCCCGACCGGATGCTGGTCGAGGCGGCGACGGGGGCGGTGCAGCCCGCGCCGAGGCCGCGGAGGACCTCGCGCTCGGCGGCGATGGCGCTCTCGGCGTCGAGGTCGGCCAGGGCCCGGGCGGCCGCCGCGAGCTCGGTGCCGACGGCGTCGCCGGTGCGCACCTCGAGCGCGAGGGCGCCCTGACCGGGAGCGGTCGGCCACTCCTCGAGCGGCAGCGTCTCGCTGATGGCGGCGGTGCGGCCGAGGCGGCCGAGGCCGGCGGCGGCGAGGATCACGGCGTCGAGCCGGCCGCTCTCGACCTGGCCGAGGCGGGTATCGACGTTGCCGCGGAGGTCGACGACCTCGAGGTCGGGCCGAGCCGCGCGGACCTGGGCGATGCGGCGAGGGGAGCCGGTGCCGATGCGCGCGCCCGCGGGGAGGTCGGCGAGGCCGGCACCGCCCCGCGTGCAGACGACGTCGCGCGCGTCCTCGCGGGCGGGGACGGCGACGAGCGTCAGTCCCTCCGCCGGTGCGGTGGGCAGGTCCTTCAGGGAGTGCACGACGAGGTCGCAGCGGCCCTCGGCGAGGGCGGTGCGGAGGGTGCCGGCGAAGACGCCGCGGCCGCCGAGCAGCGACAGCGACTCCGTGCGCACGTCGCCCTCGCTGACGAGCGGCACGAGCTCCACGTCGGTGCCCGCCTGTGCCGCGAGGGCGTCGGCGACCGCTCCTGCCTGGGCGAGGGCGAGCGCACTCCCCCGGGTTCCGACCCGGATCGTCACGGAGCCAGCCCGGAGATGGCCGGCTTGAAGCCGAGCCGCACGTTCTCGCAGCAGCCGGGACGGCAGACGTCGTACCAGGGACCGAGTGCCGTCAGCGCGGGACGCTCGGCTGCCGGGACGCCGTCCCGTCGCTCGAGCACCAGGTCGACGAGGCCGGACACGTAGCGTGCGTGCACACCGGGCGTCGGCACGCGCACCGCGAGCACCCCGTGCTCGCCCGCCGTCTCGAGCGCCTCGGTGTCGAGGTCCCACTTGACCTCCATGTGGTCGCTCACGAAGCCGAGCGGGACGATCACCACGGCGCGGACGCCGGCCTCGGCCAGCTCCTCGATGCGGTCGTTGATGTCCGGCTCCAGCCAGGGCTGGCTCGGCGGGCCGCTGCGCGACTGGTAGACGAGGTCCCAGGGCAGCCCCCGACCCGACTCGGCCATGACGACCTCGGCCACGGCGAGGTGCTGCGCCGCGTAGGCGCCGCCCTCTCCGAAGCCGCGCTCGGTGGGTCCGGAGCGCCGGGCGTCCTCGGTCGGGATGGAGTGGGTGGCGAACAGGACGTGCGCCTCGGTCGCCACGTCGATGCCCGGCAGCGCCTCCTCGAGCTGGGCGATGCCATCGCGGACGCCCTCGATGAAGGGCTCGACGAAGCCGGGGTGGTCGAAGAACTGGCGGACCTTGTCGACCTCCAGCGTGCCGGCGAGGCCGGTCTCGTCGAGCGCGAGCGCGATGTCCTCGCGGTACTGGCGGCAGCTCGAGTAGGAGCTGTAGGCGCTCGTCGCGATGGCGAGCAGCTTGCGGTGGCCCGCGTCCGCCGCCTCGCGAAGGGTGTCGCGGAGGTAGGGATCCCAGTTGCGGTTGCCCCAGAGCACGGGCAGGTCGATGCCGCGGCGCTCCAGCTCGGCCTCGATCGCGGCCTTCAGCTCGCGGTTCTGGTCGTTGATGGGGCTCACCCCGCCGAACGCGCGGTAGTGGTGCGCCACCTCCTCGAGCCGCTCGTCCGGGATGCCCCGGCCGCGGGTCACGTTGCGGAGGAACGGGATGACGTCGTCCTGGCCTTCGGGGCCGCCGAAGCTGGCGAGCAGGATCGCGTCGTAGTCGACGGGGACCTCGACGTGCTCGGGTCCGCCGGCGGCGGCCTCGGTGGCGGCGAGCACCCGGCCGGTGGCCTGGTCGCTCACGAGAGCACCTCGGCCAGCTCCTCCACCGAGATGAGGCGGCCCGTGAAGAACGGGACCTCCTCGCGCACGTGCATGCGTGCGTCGGTGGCGCGCAGCTCGCGCATCATGTCGACGAGGTCGACGAGCACGTCGGACTCCATGGGCAGGATCCATTCGTAGTCGCCGAGTGCGAACGCGGCGACCGTGTTGGCGACGACCGACTTGTAGGCCGCGCCCTTCCGGCCGTGCTCCGCGAGCATCCGCTTCCGCTCGTCCTCCGGCAGCACGTACCAGTCGTACGAGCGCACGAAGGGGTACACGGTGAGCCATTGCCGGGCCCGCTCGCCGCGGAGGAAGCCCGGGGTGTGGGCGGTGTTGAACTCGGCCTCGCGGTGAACGCCGAGGGCGTTCCAGGTGGGCAGCAGGGTTGCGAAGAGCGCCGTGCGGCGGAGCTGGCGGAGGGCCATCTGCAGGTCCTCGGCGGCGTTCCCGACGAGCCACACCATCACGTCGGCGTCGGCACGGAGGGAGGACACATCGTAGAAGCCGCGCACCGTGACACCCTCAGCGGAGAGCTCGGCGACGAGGTTCTCGACCTCCCTCACCGAGCCGCTGGGGCCCGGCTGTGAGGGATTGCGTCGGAGCACGGCCCACAGCGCAAAAGCGGTGGACGTCATGGGTTCCATTGTCCACCCGTCGTCTGAGGGGACCAAAGTGAGCGGCGCTCAGCGGCGCACGATCCTCCAGACCACGAGGCCCGCGGTGACGAGGGCGACCCCGCCCGCCGCGGCGTACACCGCGACCGGGTTGTCCTTCAGGGTCCGGTCGAGCACATCGCGACCGCGGCCGAGCACGGCCTGCGCCTGCTTCGGCACGTTGAGCTTGTCCTCGATCGCGTCGAGAGTCTGGGCGAGCTTCTCCCGCGTCGACTCGATGTCCGACCGGATCTCCCCCAGCTGCCGCTCCTTGTGGCTCAGGTTCGAGTCGTCAGCGGTCATACTTCCCCATTCCCTTGAAGGCGCGCACGTCTTCCTTCACGCTCTGGATGGATCCCTCGGGCACGGGCGGAACGCCCTTCTTCACCTGACGCAGTCCGAGGAACGCGAGCGCACCCGTCACGAGCAGGAGCAGCACGGCCACGATGAGGGCTGCCAGCCACGCCGGCAGCACGAGGGCGAGCGCGAGGATCGCCGTGGTCACGAGCACGGCGAACCCGAAGAAGCCGAAGAACGCGGCCCCCGCGAAGAGGCCGGCGCCCACGCCGAGCTTGGTGAGCTTCTCGGTGAGCTCTTTCTTGATCTGCTCGATCTCGTCCCGGATCAGCTGCCCGACGAGGCCCGGGAGGTCGCCGATGAGCTGGATCAGCGACTTCTTGCGCCCCTCGTCGCGGGGCGGAACGGGGACTGCTCCGGCGGTCACACGCCGTCCGGCGACGGGCCGGATGCCGGGGACTCGGAGGTGCCGGACGAGACGGTGGTGGACGGTGCGCTCGAGACCGAGGTGGACGGGGTGCCCGAGACCGACCCGCTCGAGTCGGAGGTCGCGCCGTCGCCCTTCTGCGGGCCGCGCCCGCCGGCGCGCTTGGAGACCTGGTCGACGACCTTCTTCGCCCCGCCCGAGAACTTCGACTGGATCTCGGGAGCCCGGTCGTCGACGAAGCTCTGCACCTGGTCGACGCGCTTCTGCACGGCCTGGCTGTTCCAGAACTTCTCGGCGCCGGAGCGGATCTGCTCGTAGCGCTTGCGGCCGGCGCGAGCGCCCAGCACGTAGCCGAGCGTGGTCCCCGCGAGGAATACCAACTTGCCCTTCATGATCGCTCCGATCCGAACGGTGACAGACGAGTTCCCTCAGATTAGCGGCACATGTCCGAAGGCCGCCGGGCGGGTTGACAGGTCCCCCCGGGTGCCCGATAGAGGGGTTCCCGGGCGCCGGAGGGCGTCGAAGCGGGCGAGCGCGGGCACGCCGGGAACGGGTCGGCTCAGACGGCTCGGCCCGCGCGATCCGCATCGGCGATGACGGAGGCGAGCCCGGTCCCCGCGACCCAGGCACCGGTCACCTCGAGGCCGGCCAGCTCGGCCACCGCCGAGCGCACATCCTCGATCCGGCGACGCATGCCGAGAAGGGCACGCTGGCTCTCCTGCCGCCAGTCGCTGACCGCCGAGCCGACGACTCGCAGCTCGTCCCGAGGCACGCCGAGGAGGCGAGCGGCGTCGGCGAGCGCCGTGCTCTCGCTCGCGAGGTCAGCGGCAGGGCCGCGGTAGCTGAGGCGGAGGGCGTGCCGGGAGGCGGGCAGCTGCGCCGCCAGCCAGGGCCACTTCGCGGAGCTGTGCGTGAGCGCGCCCGCGGTGACGCCCCCGACGCCGGGCGCGACGAGCACTCCCGAGCCGCGCGGGGCGGTGTCGAGCGCGGGGGCGTCGACGACGAGCGTGACGACGACCGTGCGGTGCGGCGCGGGCCACTCCTCGAGGAGGCCCGGCAGCAGGGGCGCGAGCAGGCCGCGCGCGGCGTCGCCGTCGATCGCGACCACGATGCGGTCCGCGTGCAGCACGTCCTCGTCGGTGGTCGCCCGCCACCCGTCGTCGCTGCGGCGGATCGAGGTGACCGGCGTCCGGGTCCGGACGTCCACACCGAACCGCGCCAGGTCGCGCTCGAGCGCGGCGACCAGGGCGTGCATCCCGCCGTCGATCCCCTTGACCGCCGAGCCGGCCGGGGCGGACTCGCGCAGCTGCAGCACTGCTGCCGAGAGGGACCCTGTCCGGGTGAGCGCGCCGTTGAGGCCCGGGGCGAGGGAGTCGACCTCGGCCTCGTCGGGATCGACGGCGTAGACGTTCGCCACGACCGGTGCGACGAGGCTGTCGAGCACCGCCGGGCCCATCCGCCGGCGCACGAGCGCGCCCAGGTTCTGCTCGCGTCCGACCGTGAGGAGGGGCAGGACGCGATCCAGCCATGCACGGATCGACGCGCGACCGCCGATGACCGCCCGGACGTCGTCGGCGAGCGGCGAGCCGGGGATGCCGAGGACCCCTGCGGCGGGGAGGGGGTGCGCCCCGTTCGCCGTCTCGAGCCACGCTCCGTGCTCGGCGGGAGCGACCACGGGAAGCTCGAGCGCGGCGAGCAGGTCGAGCGCGGCGCCTCCCCGGGCGGCCACGCTCTCGGCGCCGGTGTCGAGCCGGAGTCCGGCCACCTCCTCCCCGGCGACGGCGCCGCCGAGCCGCGTGGACGCCTCGACGAGTGCGACATCCGAGCCGGCCAGCACCGCCGCGCGCGCGGCGACCAGACCGGCGACGCCGCCGCCGACGACGAGGACGTCCGTCACGAGGAGGAGAGTCCGTGCACGAAGGCGACGAGGCGCGTGAGCACCTCCGGGTCGGCGTCGGGCGGGACGCCGTGGCCGAGGTTGAGCACGTGGGCGGGCGCGGCCCGGCCCCGCTCGATCACGTCGAGGACGTGCCGCTCGAGCACCGGCGGCGGCGCGGCCAGCATGGCGGGGTCGATGTTGCCCTGCAGCGGCACCGGGCCGGTCCGCCGGGCGGCCTCGTCGAGGGGGATCCGCCAGTCGACGCCGATCACGTCGGCTCCCGCCGAGCGGAGGTCGCCGAGGATCTCGCCGGTGCCCACGCCGAAGTGCACGAGCGGGGCGCCGAGGTCGCGCACCGCGTCGAGCACCCGGCGGGAGGCCCAGGCGACCGAGTCCACGTAGTCCTGGCGCGACAGCGACCCGGCCCACGAGTCGAAGAGCTGGCCGGCGCTCGCTCCCGCCTCGAGCTGGGCGCGGAGGAAGACGCCCGACGCGTCCGCCGCCCACTCGAGCAGGCCGTGCCAGGTGTCCGGGTCGGCGTGCATGAGAGTGCGCGCACGGAGGTGGTCCTTCGACGGTCCGCCCTCGACCAGGTACGCGGCGAGCGTGAAGGGAGCACCGGCGAAGCCGATGAGCGGCGTGCCGCCCAGTGCGTCCACCGTGAGGGCGACGGCGTCGATCACCGGCGCGAGGGCTGCGGGCTCGAGCACCAGCTCGCGGAGCCGGGCGACGTCGTCGGCGGTGCGCACTGGCTGCTCGAGCACAGGACCGCGACCGGGGACGATGTCGACGCCCACTCCGGCGAGCTTCAGCGGGATCACGATGTCGCTGAAGAACACCGCCGCGTCGACGCCGTGCCGGCGCACCGGCTGCAGCGTGATCTCGCTCGCCAGCTCGGGGCGCAGGCAGGACTCCAGCATCGGGATGCCCTCCCGGACCGCGCGGTACTCGGGGAGGGAGCGCCCCGCCTGGCGCATGAACCAGATCGGCGGGGTCGCCTGGCGCTCTCCCCGGTAGGCGCGGACGATCGGCGACCCGGAGGTGCGCCCGTCGACGAGGGGATGACTGGACGGGAGTGGCACGCGTCCAGTGTTCCACGCGAGCCAGGGGCCGAAGCTCGGGCGGACTTCATGCGGCTGCATGCTCCCTGGGCGGACTCCCCAGCGAGAAGGCCTACAATTCCGGGGTGCTCCTGTGTCTGTCCGCGAGTCATCGCACCGCGGCCTTCGACCTCCTGGAGCGGCTCTCGGTCGGCGCAGCCGACCTCGGCGAGGGACTCGTCCGGGCGGGCGACAGCGTCGACGGCGCCGTCGTCCTGGCGACGTGCAACCGCTTCGAGGCCTACCTCGACGTGGACGGCACGGCGCGCGCGGACGAGAGCCGGAACGCCCTGACCCGCGTGTCCGAGCTCACCGGCGTCGACGTCGAGGAGCTGCGCCGAGCGGTCGTCGTCCATTCCGAGTCGGCCGTCGCCGAACACCTCTTCGCCGTCTCCAGCGGACTCGAGTCCGTCGTGGTCGGAGAGGGCGAGATCTCCGGACAGGTGCGCCGCGCCCTCGAGGCGGCGCGCGCCCGCGGCACCACGTCCCCTCAGCTGGAGCGCCTGTTCCAGCGGGCCTCCACCGCCTCCCGCGAGGTGCAGAACCGCACCGGCCTCGGCGGTGCCGGGCGCTCGATCGTGCGCCTCGCCCTCGACCTCGCCTCCTCGCGCATCGCCGACTGGCGCGACCAGGATGTGCTCCTCGTCGGCACCGGCGCCTACGCGGGCGCGAGCCTCGCCGCCCTGCGCGACCGCGGCGTCACCGAGGTCGGCGTCTACTCCCCCTCGGGACGCGCGTCGAAGTTCGCCACCCGAGAGGGAGTCCGCCCCATCACCGACCTGGCGGCGGCCCTCGAGCGCGCCACCGTCGTCGTCACGTGCAGCGGTGCCGGGAGCTACGTCCTGACCCCGGAGCTCGTCGCCGCACGCACGGCGACCTCGCCCGTCTTCGTCATCGACCTCGGCCTGCCGCGCAACGTCGACCCCCGGGTCGGCGAGCTGACCGGCATCGAGCTGCTCGACCTCGAGACGGTGCGCCTGCACGCCCCGCTCAGCGAGCTGAACGCGCCGGAGGACGCGCGCGACCTCGTCGGCCGTGCCGCGGCCCAGTTCACCGCCGAGAGCGGCGAGCATCAGGTCACCTCTGCGGTCGTGGCCTTCCGCACGCACGTGTTCGGCATCCTCGAGCAGGAGCTCGCGCGTCTGAACGCCCGCGGCGCCGCCGACGGCACCACGGAGCGCGCCCTGCGCCACCTGGTCAGCGTGCTCGTGCACCAGCCGAGCCAGCGCGCCAAGGAGCTGGCGCGGATGGGGCAGGGCGAGCGCGCGGTCGACGCCTTCAACACCCTGTTCGCGCTGGGCGCCACCCTCGACGAGGAGGACGCGGCGCAGGACGAGGCCGCCGGCTGACCCCTTCCGTGGACCCCTCCGGTGGTCGAGGTGCGAGCGCAGCGAGCCTCGAAGACCACACACGGACTCCCCTCCGACTGGTGGTTTCGAGACGCGCGCCTGCGGCGCGCTCCTCAACCACCGGAGGACCTCCCCCTCAGTGCACGTACTCGAGGATGTCGAGGCCCACGGTGCGCATCGCGCCCAGCACCTCGAGGCGGTCGGCGAGGCGGCGGTCCTCGAAGCCGATGATCACCGAGTAGGCGACCCCCGCGCGCGGACCGCGCAGCACCCCCGCCTCGGCGCGGACGCCGGCGTCGGTGCCGGTCTTGTTGAACAGGGCGATGCTGTGGTCGGACCGCGTGTGCGCGAGCGGGTCGAGGCCGAATGCGCTGGCGACCATCGACAGGTCCGTGCCGAGCGCGAGCCAGTCGGCGACGCGGTAGCTCGTGCTCGCGTCCACCACCTCGCCGCGGGCCAGCCCGGCGAACAGCCACGCCAGCTCGTCGGCGGAGCCCACGGACAGCTGCGGTGCGTCGTCCGGGCCGCGGCGGTCGCGCACCCGGTCGAGGAGCGCGGTCTTCGCGATGCCGATCGAGTCGGCGCGCATCCGCACGGAATCGAGACCGATCCGCCGCAGCAGAGCGTTGGTCGCGAGGTTGTCGCTCGTCGAGGCGACGAGCACCGCGAGGTCGGCGAGTGGAAACGACGGCGCGGACAGGTGCTGCCACAGCCCCGAGTCGGCCACCTCGTCCTCGGGCAGCTTGTCGAGGATCTCGTACCGCGACTCGCTCCCCTCCGAGAGCCGGGCCGACACCTCGAGCAGCAGCAGGACCTTTCCCATGCTGGCCGTCGGCAGCACGACGGTGTCGTCGACGGAGAGCAGGACGCGTCCCGTCCGCAGGTCGACGGCGCGGGCCGACACCCGGGCGCCGCCGAGTGCGGCGTCGGCGAGCGCGGCGAAGCTCGCCACGAAGTTCTCGGCGGCGTCGAAGCCGCGGTGACGGCCGGTCGCCTGCCGTCGCCCGCCGCGCCGCGTGCTCCCGGGGATCACCAGATCGTGACGCGCTCCGCCGGGGGCAGCCACAGGGCATCCGTCTCGGTGACCCCGAACGTCTCGTAGAACGGGTCGAGGTTGCGCACGATCTGGTTGCAGCGGAACTCGCTCGGCGAGTGGGGATCGATGGTGAGCAGACGGCGCACCTCCTCGTCGCGCGCCTTCAGCTGCCAGGACTGCGCCCAGGACAGGAAGAAGCGCTCCGCGCCGGTGAGTCCGTCGATCACGGGCGGCTCCTCCCCGCCGAGGGAGAGGAGGTAGGCCTTCCAGGCGATGCCGAGTCCGCCGAGGTCGCCGATGTTCTCGCCGATGGTGAGGGCGCCGTTGACGTGCGCGTCCGGCGTCTGGGCCGGTGCGAGGGCGTCGTACTGGGCGATGAGGGACGCGGTGCGCTGCTCGAACGCGGCGCGGTCCTCCGCGGTCCACCAGTCGGTGAGCCGGCCGTCGCCGTCGAAGCGCGACCCCTGGTCGTCGAAGCCGTGGCCGATCTCGTGGCCGATGACGGCGCCGATCGCCCCGTAGTTCGCGGCCGGGTCGCGGTCCGCGGTGAAGAACGGGAACTGCAGGATGGCGGCCGGGAAGACGATCTCGTTGAACCCGGGGTTGTAGTACGCGTTGACCGTCTGCGGGGTCATGAACCACTCGTCGCGGTCGAGCGGCTTGCCGATCTTCCCGAGCTCGCGGTTGAACTCGAACTCCGCCGCCCGCCGGACGTTGCCGAGCAGGTCGCCCGCGTCGATCGCGAGCGCGGAGTAGTCGCGCCACTTGACCGGGTAGCCGATCTTGGGGGTGAACTTCTCGAGCTTCTGCAGCGCGCGCTGCCGGGTCTCCTCGCTCATCCAGTCGAGCGACGAGATCGACTGCCGGTAGGCCTCGACGAGGTTCGCGACGAGCTCGTCCATCGCCTCCTTCGCGGCGGGCGGGAAGTGCCGCTCGACGTACACCTTGCCGACCGCCTCGCCGAGGGCTCCCTCGACGAGCGAGACGCCGCGCTTCCACCGCGCCCGCAGCTCCGGCGTGCCGGTGAGGGTGCGGCCGTAGAAGTCGAAGTTCTCCTCCACGAACCCGGAGGACAGGTACGGGGCGGCCTGGTGGACGAGCTGCCAGGTCAGCCAGCTGCGCCACGCGTCGAGCCTGTCCTCGACGAGGAGCGCGCCGAGGCCCTCGAGGAAGCTCGGCTCGCGGACCACGAGCTCCGCGAACACGTCCTCGGGCGCGCCGAGCGCCTCACGCCACGGCGTGAGATCGGCCCCCGAGGCGGAGGCCGCCAGCGCCGCCGTGTCGGCCCACGTGCGCAGGTTGTACGTGGCCTGGCTGTCCCTCGTCCGGACGTTGTCCCAGTGCGACGCGGCGAGCGCCGTCTCCAGGTCGACTGCCGCCCGCGCCCGGTCGGCCGCGTCCTCGAAGCCGGCGAGGGCGAGCAGGCGCTCGACGTGTCCGAGGTAGGCGGTGCGGATCTCGGCGAACTTCTCCTCGCGGTAGTAGCTCTCGTCGGGGAGGCCGAGTCCGCCCTGCTCGGCGAACACGAGGTACCGCTCCGGGTTGCCGGGGTCGTTGTCGACGAACAGCTGCAGGAAGCCGGGCGCTCCCGTGCGCTCGAGTCGGCCGACGGTGGCGAGGAAGGACGGGATGGAGTCGATCGCGTCCGCCGAGGCGAGGACCTCCGCGAGGGGCGACGCCCCGAGCTGCTCGACGCGCTCCTCGTCGAGGAAGCTCGTGTAGAGGTCGCCGAGCTTGCGCTCCTCGGTGCCCTCCGGAGCCGACTGCGCCTCGGTGATGATGTCGCGGACCGCCTTCTCGGCCTCCTCCGCCAGCAGGTAGAAGGAGCCGTAGCGCGCGCGGTCGGAGGGGATCTCGGTCCGCTCGATCCAGCGCCCGTTGACGTGCCGGTACAGGTCGTCCTGCGGGCGGACGGCCGGGTCCAGCTCGTCGAGGGCGATCCCGGACGCCGACAGCGTCCCTTCGGAGGCGGTGGCGGTGGCGTTGTCGCTCATGGCTCCCCAGCCTAGGCGGCGGCTCCCCGGCGGCACCGGAGAGGCTAGGGTCGGCTTTCCGTGCCGGGTCTTCTCCGCGGGCTGCGCCCCTCTCCCCTCGATCGCGACATCGCGCGGCTCGCGGTGCCCGCGCTCGGGGCGCTGGTCGCGGAGCCGCTGTTCCTGCTCACCGACACCGCGCTGGTCGGGCACCTCGGCGCCGAGTCCCTCGCGGGTGTCGGGGTGGCGTCCACGGTGCTGCAGACCGTGGTGGGCCTCCTCGTGTTCCTCGCCTATGCGACCACCCCGCTCGTCGCTCGGCGCCTCGGGGAGGGCGACAGAGCCGGAGCCGTGGCGGCCGGCATCGACGGCATGTGGCTGGCCCTCGCCATCGGGGTGGTGCTCGCGCTCGCGGCGGTCCCGCTCGCCGGACCCGCTGTGGCGGCGTTCGGTGTCGGCGGCGCGGTCGCCGAGCTGGGCACCGCCTACCTGCTCGTCTCCCTCGCCGGGCTTCCCGCGATGCTCGTCGTCATCGCGGGCACCGGACTGCTGCGCGGCCTGCAGGACACCCGCACCACCCTCGTCGTCGCCGGGGCCGGGTTCGCGGTCAATGCCGTGCTGAACGCGATCCTCATCTACCCGGCCGGCCTCGGCGTGGCCGGGTCCGCGCTCGGCACCGTGATCGCCCAGTACGCGATGGCCGCCGTCTACGCCGTTCTCGCGGTGCGCTCGGCGCGGGCGACCGGCGCCCGCCTCAGCCCGTCACCGGTGGCGCTCGGCCAGGTCGCGCGGTCGGGCGGCTGGCTGCTGCTCCGGACCGTGACCCTTCGGGCCTCGCTCGTGCTGACGACCGTCGCGGCGGCGGGGCTCGGCCTCGCCGCCCTCGCGACGGCGCAGGTCGCGCTCACCGTCTTCTTCGCGCTGGCGCTCGCCCTCGACGCGCTGGCGATCGCGGCGCAGGCGATGCTCGGCCACGCCCGCGGGCGTGGCGACAGCGCGCGCATCCGGGCGATCGCCGGTCGCGTCGCGCTGCTCGGCGTGCTCTCCGGAGTCGTGCTCGCGCTGCCCACCGCCGCACTCGCGGGCGTCGCCGGGTACGCGTTCACGACCGACCCGGCGGTGCTCGAGGCGCTGCCGATCGCGCTGCTCATCCTGGCGGCCGCGCTGCCGCTGGCCGGCTACGTGTTCGTGCTCGACGGGGTCCTCATCGGGATGGGCGACAACCGCTACCTGGCCGTCGCGGGGCTCGCCAACCTGGCCGGCTACGGGCTGGTGCTGGCCCCGGTCCTGCTGCTGCGCCCCGAGGGCGCCGCCGCCACGGCGGCGCTGTGGGCGGCGTTCGCGGTCGGGATGCTGGGGCCGCGCGCGCTGACCCTCGGGCTCCGGGTGCGCGGCACCCGCTGGCTGGGCGACGTCCCGCACCGCTGACCACCACGCCGTGCAACAGAACGACCGTTCCGCAACCGCACGCCGTTGCAGAATCGTCGCCCGGTTGAAGGAGCTTTCGCCGCGGGGGACCTCCCGTAGCGTTGACGGGTGTCCTCCCCCGCTCTGACCCGGTCGCAGATCACCGCCTGGCGCAACGCCGTCCTCGTCACCTTCGCCCTGTCGGGTCTCGCGGTGGCGACCTGGATGTCGCGCGTGCCCGCGGTGCGCGACGAGCTGGCGGTGAGCACGACGACGCTCGGCTTCGTGCTGTTCGGCATCGCGGTCGGCTCGATGGTGGGCCTGACCATCTCGAGTCACGTCATCGCGCATGTCGGCACGGCGCGCACCGTGCTCCTCGCGCTGGGGATCGGTGTGCTGGGCCTGCCGCTCGCGGCGGTCGGCTCCGCCGTCGGCAGCCCTCTCGTCGCATTCCTCGGGCTCGTCGTGTTCGGCTTCGGCAACGGCCTCTGCGACGTCGGCATGAACGTCGCCGGCGCCTCGAACGAGCGCGCCCTGGGCCGGACGATCATGCCGCTCTTCCACGCGCTCTTCAGCGGTGGGACGGTCGTCGGTGTGGGCATCGGCGCCCTCGCCGAGGCGTGGGGCGTGCCGATCCTCGTGCACGTCTCGGTCGTCACCGTCGCGATCCTCGCGGCCGTGATCGTCGCCGTGCGCTTCTACCAGGACGAGGAGCACGACGTGCCGGCGTCGCCGGGCGAGGAGGCTCCGCGCGGATGGCGCTCCCGGCTGAGCGCCTGGGCGGAGCCGCGCACCCTCCTCATCGGTCTGGTCGTGCTCGGCATGGCGTTCGCGGAGGGATCGGCCAACGACTGGCTGCCGCTCGCCATGGTCGACGGGCACGGGCTCGACAACGCGACCGGGGCGCTCGTGCTCGCCGTGTTCCTCACCGCGATGACGACCGGCCGGGTCCTCGGCGGCGCGGTGCTCGACCGCTTCGGCCGGGTTCCGGTGCTCCGCGTCTCCGCCCTGCTGGCGGCGCTCGGCCTCGGCTTCATCATCTTCGGCTCGACGCCCGTCCTCGCCGTGGTGGGTGCCGTGCTGTGGGGTCTCGGCGCCGCGCTCGGCTTCCCGGTCGGCATGTCCGCCGCGGCGGACGACCCGGCCCGCGCCGCCGCGCGGGTGAGCGCCGTGGCCACCATCGGCTACGTCGCCTTCCTCGCCGGTCCGCCGCTGATCGGCTTCCTCGCGGACCAGATCGGCCTCCTGTGGGCGCTCACCGTGGTGCTCGCCCTCGTGGCCCTCGCGGGCGCAGCGTCGAGCGCCGCACGCGAGCCGCGGCCCGCGCTGCGCGGCGAGCCCGAGGTGCCGGCGAGCCGCGGTTAGGCTCGACGGATGCGTCTCGTCGTCGCCCGCTGCTCCGTCGACTACGCGGGCCGCCTCAGCGCCCACCTCCCGCTCGCCACCCGCGTGCTCATGGTGAAGGCCGACGGCTCGGTGCTCGTGCACTCCGACGGCGGCTCGTACAAGCCGCTCAACTGGATGAGCCCGCCCTGCTCGCTCGTCGTCACCGAGCCGGACGAGGACCTGCGCGCAGCGGGCGTCGTGGAGCAGTGGACCGTGACGCACGCGAAGACGAGCGACATGCTCGTCGTCTCGCTGCACGAGGTGCTCTCGGACACGAGCCACGAGCTGGGCGTCGACCCCGGCCTCGTGAAGGACGGCGTAGAGGCGGACCTGCAGAAGCTGCTCGCCGAGCAGATCGGGCTCCTCGGCGACGGGCACACCCTCGTCCGCCGCGAGTACATGACCGCGATCGGCCCGGTCGACATCCTCGCGCGCGACTCCGAGGGCAAGGCGGTGGCGGTCGAGATCAAGCGCCGGGGCGAGATCGACGGCGTCGAGCAGCTCACTCGCTACCTCGAGCTGATGAATCGGGATCCGCACCTCGCGCCCGTGACGGGGATCTTCGCCGCCCAGGAGATCAAGCCGCAGGCCCGCACGCTGGCCCAGGACCGCGGCATCCGCTGCCTCGTGCTCGACTACGACGCCATGCGCGGCATGGACGACGCCCACGCCCGCCTTTTCTGACGACCGTCGACCCGTAGCGGGGTCCGGCCGTTCGGCGTAGCGTGCGCCCATGAGCACTTCCGGCACGGGCCGCGACGACGCCGTCGGCGAGCCCTTCGATCAGACCAACGGCCTCGCGGGCGACCAGCTCGGCGAATCGGACGGCACCGCCGAGGGCGAGCTGTCGAACGCCGCCGAGCGGGACGCGGGCGACGACGACCAGCTGCCGCCGGCCAGCCCGGCTCGCGGCGGCGCTCAGGGCATCTGACGTCTCCCCCGCGAACGGGCGGCAGAGGCGGCAGAGGCGGCCGACGTAGTCTGGGACGCATGGACACGGGCTGGAGCTGCGTGCTGTTCGACCTGGACGGCACGATCGCGGACTCCGCCGCGGGCATCACCTCGACCCTGTCGCACACTCTGGAGGCGATGGGGAAGCCCGTGCCCACCCCCTCGCAGCTCGTCGAGTTCGTCGGTCCGCCGATCATGGACGGATTCGCGGCGCTCGGGCTCAACGAGGAGGAGAGCCACCGCGCGCTCGCCCTCTACCGGCGGCGATACCACGACCGGGGCGCCTTCGACAGCAGCGTCTTCCCGGGCATCCGGGAGGCTCTGCACACCCTGCACGACGCACGGCTGCCCCTCGCGCTCGCGACCTCGAAGCCGGAGCTGCAGGCGCGCCGCATGCTCGAGCACTACGGCCTGGCCGACCTGTTCACCTTCATCGGCGGCGCCTCCGAGGACGAGGTGCGCAGCGAGAAGGCCGACGTCATCGCCTACGTGCTCGACAACCTGCGCGCGCTCGGCGTGGACCTGTCGCGCCCGGTGATGGTGGGCGACCGGTTCCACGACGTCGAGGGCGCCACCGCCAATCATGTGCCCACGATCTTCGTCGACTGGGGCTACGGCTCCGAGATCGAGAGCACGGGGAGCATCGCGATCGCGGACGACCCCGAGGATCTGCCGGCTCTGCTGCTCGGCGAGGCGCTGCCCGCCACCGGCAGCGACTAGACCGGCGCCGCCTCCGCGAGCACGGCCAGGGGTTCCCCGTCGTCGGCGCAGAAGCCGATCACCGTGGCGAGGTAGCCGTCCGGCCCATCGGCCGCGGCGATCGCCTCCGCAGCCTCGAGCTGCCAGCCGCGTCCCGAGACCGGGTCGCCCTGCCCGAGTTCGCGCCCGTCCGGCAGGCGCACGAGCGCTCCGTCCTGCTGCGTGCCGACCGGCCAGACGACGAATCGTCGGCCCGCCTCCGTGTCCAGGTGGAAGCAGCCGTCGTCCGCCACGAGCACCGTCCCGGCGACGCTCTCCTGCACGTCGGAGGCGGGCAGCAGGTCGGCGGTCGGAATGCTGAGCCCGGCCTCGCTGCTCGTCGTCGTGCAGGCCGTGATGAGCAGGGCAGCGGCCGCTGCGGCACCGACGGCCGCAGACGCGCGGACACCGGCGCGACGGGACGGCCCGTTCAGCGCCGCCGCCGATCCGGGTCGGGATCGGGCACCGTGAGCAGGAGGCCGACGATCAGGAACACTGCGGCAGCTGCGACGTGAGCGAACAGCCAGGGCGGTCCCTCGAAGTCGAACGGGATCACCGGATTCCACACGACGGCGAGCGCGGCGAGCGGGAGCACCCACAGGAAGCGCCGGCCCTGCACGGCGTACACCGCCATGATGAGCGCGAGGATGCTGACCGCGAATCGGATCACGAGATAGGCATCCGACCCGAGAAGGCCCGTTCCGGCGAATGCGACCGCGGCGCCGAGGATGCCGGGAAGGAAGGCCGGCCGGATCCGCGCCGGCCGCTCGCTTCCGCCGCGGCTCACGTCGCCCGACTCTACCGTCCGAGCGGGAAGGCGGCCGGTCGCGATCGGTGGAGGACCGGGGTCAGTGCGAGGTGCGGCCGCGCCGCGACTCGAGCGCCGGCGCGATCAGGAGGTCGGCGACAGCGCCGGTGACGAAGGAGTAGACCGCCTTGTGCCCGAGGTCGACCGCCTGCTCGCCCTTCGGCCAGGTGGGCGGCGGAGCGCCGACTCCTGTCGCGTTCTCGAGCGTCTGGTCGAACGCGAGCCGAACGACCGTGTGGGTGGCCGACGCGATGGGGCCGCGGATGCCCGTCGCGGCCCAGATGCCGCGCAGCGCACCGAGCAGGGCTCCCGTTCCCCAGTGCATCGCATGGTTCCACACCGCCGGCTGCGGGCCGTCGCCCGGTCGTCGGCCGAGCAGGGCGAGCAGCGTGCGCGCGGGCGTCGACGAGTTCGGCCGCGAGGTGATCGCCTGCTCGAGCTTCTCGCCTGCCGTCATCGCGGCGACGCCGGCGATCCCGCACAGCACCCCGACGCCCGCCGCTCGGATCAGACCCGCGCTCCTCGTCGACGCCATGGGTGCTCCCTTCCGCCGCTCCCACCGTATGCCTCCGCCGGCATTCCTCGTCGGGGCCTCGGACAATGCACAGCCGAACGCCCCCGTGCCTCAATAGTTGCCCTATGTAAACCCCCGGACGCCGACGGAGCCGCCTCGGTAGCGTGACCGGTTCCGGGCGAGTCGAAGGGGATGACGTGGATCGCGGAGACGCCGAGACGAACGAGCCGAAGCGGCGGGCGGTGCCCCGGTGGCTGCAGCTGCTGGTCGCGGTGGCGCTCGGCTGCCTGATATCGATCCAGGCCCGGGTGAGCGCCGACCTGGCCGAGCGGTCCGACGTCTACAGCGCGGCATGGGTGACGGTCATCACCGGCACCCTGATCCTCCTCGTGATCGTGATCGTCTCCCGGCCTGCGCGACGCGGATTCCGCAGCGTCGCGACCGCGGTGCGGACCCGGACGCTGCCCTGGTGGGCCCTTCTCGGCGGACTGGCCGGCATGTTCTTCGTCGTCACCCAGGGGACCGCCGCCGGCGTGCTGGGTCTCGCCATGTTCGGCATGGCGGTGGTGGCCGGGCAGGTGGTCGGCGGACTCGTCTTCGACTGGATCGGCATCGCCGGCGGCGAGCGCCGCTCCCCCACCCTGTACCGCGTCCTCGGCTCCGTGCTCGCGATCGCCGCGGTCAGCTGGGGCGCCGTCGCGGGCGACGACTCGACGATCGACCTGGGGCTCATCGCCATGGCGTTCGTCGCGGGCCTCGGACTGGCGGCGGCGTCGGGTGCGACGGGCCGCGTCCAGTCCGCCTCGCGCAGCGTCGCCACCGCGGGAATGCTCAACCACCTCGTCGGCCTCCTGGTGATCGTGACGCTTCTCGTCGCCAGCGCGCCCGGCGACTTCACCCGCTTCTCCCTCCCGAGCGAGCCGTGGCTGTTCCTCGGCGGCGTCATCGGCCCCATCGGTGTGGCCATCGGAGCGGTCCTCGTCCACCGGCTGGGCGTGCTGCTCCTCGGTCTCGGCACGGTGGCCGGACAGCTGATCGGCGCCCTGATCCTCGAGCTCGTCGTGCCGACAGCGGGGGTGCAGACCTCCGCCCTGATCGGCATCGCCCTCACCCTGGTGGCGGTCGCGGTGACGTCACTCGACGGCCGCCGGCAGCGTTCGCCGAAGTCGGAGCCGGCGACGGAGTCACCTCGCGGCCGACCGATCGGAGCCGGCGAGGCGGAGGGCGCGTCCGCCTAGCGGCGCTTCCCGCTTCCGCTGCACCGGCGCGGGCGGATCGAGAATGCAGCCTTCGATCGAGTTTGGACGAGGACGCCCTAGCGCGGAGCCTCCGCTGCTGCGATCTCGGCGGCGGACGCCGTCGCCGCTGCACGCCGGCCGCCGCGCTGTGCGGCCGCACCGGCGAACACGACCAGCACGATGCCCCCGACCTGCGGAAGGGTCGGCGTCTGATGCAGCACGAGCAGCCCGAGCACCACGCCGAAGGCCGGCTCGAGAGCCATCAGCGTGCCGAACGCGGTCGGCGTCAAGTGGCGCAGGGCGAGCATCTCGAGCGCGAAGGGCAGCACGGGGAGCAGGACGGCGAGCCCCAGCGCCGCCGCCGCGATCCCCCAGGTGAGGGAGCCGGCGGCTTGCGGGACGCCGACCACCGCGGCCACCGCCGCGGCGATGGGGATCGTCAGCGACAGCGACCGGATGCCGGTGAAGCGGTCGCCGACGTGCTGGGTGAGCAGGATGTAGGCGCCCCAGCCCACGGCGCCGAACGCCGCGAACCCGACGCCGAGCGGGTCCACCTCGCCGTGCCAGGGCTCCGTGAGCAGCACGACCCCGATCAGCGCCAGTGCGGGCCAGGCGAGCGCCCGGGCGCGGTGACTGCGCACCGCGGCCACCGTGAGAGGCCCGAGGAACTCGATGGCGACGGCGGTGCCGAGCGGGATGCGCTCGAGCGCGGCCAGGAACGAGAGCGTCATGAGCCCGGTCGCCACGCCGAGGCCGAGGATGGCGGGCACGTCGGCACGGCGGATCGACCGCAGCGGCGGCCGGGCGATCGCCAGGAACAGCAGCGCGCCGGCGGTGAGCCGCAGCCAGGCGGTCCCCGCCGGGCCGACTTCCTCGATGAGCCCCACCGAGAGCGCCGAGCCGAGCTGGACCGAGAGCATCGCCCCGACGGCGAGCGCCCAGGGGGCGGGAACGGCCGACCGGCCGCGCGCGGTCATCGCTCCCCTCCCCGGCTCCGCCACTCGCCGATCGCCCCGAGGCGCCGCCGCTGCTGCGCCGCGGCGGCGGCGTCCAACCCGTGCCCGCGCTCTTCGAGCCGCCGGATCACCCGCTCCCGGTGCTCGACGGGCTTGGCGTCGTCGTACTTGAACTTCGCCTCGACACGCAGGACGGCCAGGCGCACCCCTCGGATTCCGGGCAGCATGCGCCCGTAGGGGCCGGCGCCAGGGGCGACCTCGGCGTGCCGCCCCTCCGGCTGGAGGTCGCTGAGCTGCGCGGCGAGCAGGGCCGCCTTGTCCTCCGGGTCGTCGACGATGCTCGGGCGGCAGACGAACTGCACCGCGGCGTAGTAGCTGGTGGGCACGCCCTCCTCCTCGGGCGAGCCGTCCTTCGCGCGCCAGTAGGCGGGGATGTAGACGTAGTCGCCGACGACCGCGACGCGCACCTCGGCCGCCGCCTCCAGGTGCGGCCACACCGGGTTGGGCCGGGCGAGGTGCAGCAGCAGCTCGTCGTCGCCCGCGACCGTGAAGTGGCTGGGGACCACGAGCGGAGCCGCAGCCTGGTCCGTGTTGTTCACGACGAGCAGCCCGAAGCGGTCGGTGGACTCGAGCCACTTCCGCCACTCGGCGGGCTCGAGCGCAGCGTCCCAGGGGTGGATCAGCATGTCAGCGCCCTCCGTTCAAGGCCGGGCCGCCGATCAGGCGGCGGGCGACCCGCACCTCGGGTCCGAGACGCGTCAGGGCTTCGGACAGCTCGTCGCCGGCGGCCGCAAGGGCGTCGTCCGGCATCGGATGGAGGGCGTCGAGGATGAACAGCGCCGACGTGGTCGAGTCGGCGAGCGCGGTCCGGCGCCCCTGCCGCCAGTTCCACCGCCGGCAGGTGACACCGTCGTCGTCACACCACACGACCTCGCCCGGCTCCGGATGCTCGACGATCGCGCTGCCATCCGCCACGGTGTCGAACTGCTCGTCGCCGACCGCGCGGATCAGACGGGGCGCACCCGCATACCGGTCGAGATCCTCGCCTCCGAGCGGAACCAGGTGCAACACGGAGACCGCGTTGTAGAGGTCGGTGAGCCGGTTCACCCGGGGTAGGCCGCCGGATGCGCGCCGCAGAAGCGCCTCGAGGCTGTTGCGCGTGCGCTGCGGCTTCGCGCCGAAGGCCCGGTAGGCATCGCGCCAGGCGGCGACGTGCGGCAGGTCCTCGACGGGCGTGTCCCGCAGAGCTTCGCGTGCCGCGGTCTCGGCGGCCGTCAGGGCGTCGTCGCCGGCCGCGTCGCTCGGGCCCGGACGAAGCCCATCGGCGGCGAGGAGCAGCGCTCTGTAGTCGGGGCGGAGGTCGAACACGGCAGGCTCGACGAAGGCCTGATCCAGGAATCGCTGCAGCTGATCGGTGTCACGCATCGGCCGGCTCCGATCGGGATCGCGACCCGAAGCCGGGCTCCGACACGGCGACCGTGAAGCGCGCTTTTCGCTCTCCGGCGTTGACGTAGGAGTGCGGGACGTCGCCCGGGAACGCGATGGCGTCGCCCGGCTCCAGGACGACCGACTGACCGGCCACCTCCATCCGGATCACGCCCTCCTGGACCTGCAGCACCTCCCGGGTGCCGGCGGCGTGCGCCTCGGTCGTGTGCTCGTCGCGGACGCCGAGCGTCCACTCCCACAGCTCGAGCACATCGGGCACGTCGGTGCCGGCCACCAGCACACCGCGGCCCCCCGCGTCGCCGCTCCAGAGCACGGCCCCTTCCCCGCGCCGGGTCACGCGCACCGGCTTGGGCTGAGGGGGCGAGACGAGTGCCGGCAGCCCGACGCCCAGCGCGTCACTGATCTTCAACAGCGTCCCGACACTGGGGTTGGTCGCGCCCTGCTCGATGTTCACCACCATGCGGCGGCTGACGTCCGCGGCATCCGCGAGCTGATCGAGAGTCCAATGTCGTGCTTGGCGCTCCTGGCGGACGCGCGCGCCGATCGACGCGGCGAGAACGGCGGTGCTGTCGTGCATCAGTGCACCATACTGCACTTCCGGTGCAAAGAGTCACACGGTGATGCGAGCCGAGCCGAAGCAGGGCCGATTCGGAACTCGTCGATCAGGCGGTGACGGGCAGGATCTCGGACAGGAGCTGCTCGATGCGGCGCTTGATGTCGTTCCGCACCTCGCGCACGACCGTGATGTCCTTGCCGGCCGGGTCGACGAGCTCCCAGTCCTCGTAGCGCTTGCCCGGGAAGTAGGGGCAGGTGTCACCACAGCCCATGGTGATCACGACATCGGATTCCTTCACCGCCTCGGAAGTGAGGATCTTCGGCACGTTGTTCGCGATGTCGATCCCCTCCTCCGCCATGGCCTGCACGGCGACGGGGTTGATCTGGTTCTTCGGCGCGGATCCGGCGGACAGCACTTGGACGCGTCCCTCGGACAGCGCCTCCATGTACCCGGCGGCCATCTGGGATCGGCCCGCGTTGTGGACACAGACGAACAGGACGGTGGGCTTGTCGCTCATGAGGGTCTCTCCTTCGATGCTCCCAAAAGCATAGACGTCTGTCTATGGATGAAGGAAGGGTCTCCGCCGGAGATTCACCGTGCGTTCACCCGGGACGGGAAGCCCATCTCGGCGAGAAGGGCGCGCACCCGTATGGAGATGTCATCGCGGATCAGGCGCACCTCGTCGATGCCCTTGCCGACCGGGTCGGGCAGGTCCCAGTCGAGGTAGGTCTTGCCGGGGTACACGGGGCAGGCGTCCCCGCACCCCATGGTGATGACGTAGTCCGACGCGCGGACCACCTCGTCCGTGAGGGGCTTCGGGAACTCGCCCGCCAGGGGCACGCCGATCTCGTCGAGGACCCGGACGATCGTGGGATTGACATCAGCTGCCGGGGCCGAGCCTGCGGTGCGCACCTCCACCCCGTCCCCGGCGAGGAACCGAAGGATCGCGGACGCGATCTGGGATCGTCCGGCGTTCTGCACGCACACGAACAGGACCTCCGGCACCCCGGCATCCTCGTCGCGCTCTGCACGAGCGAGGGCGCGCAGCCGCTCGGCGGCGAACCTGCCCGTCAGCGACGGCAGGTACTTCGTGATCCCCGCCTCGGACGCCAGCAGTTCGTAGCTCTCCCGCACGTACCGGCTCACCGTCTCCGGAGAGAACACCCCCTCGAAGCGGAGGGCGAGGTCGTCGGCGATGCGATCCAGCACGGACTCGTCATTGCCAGCCGGTGCGGCACCGTGCAGGAGATCGAGGACCTGCGGCAGGCGATCCGGGCGGACCGAGTACCACACCACCCGCCCCTCCTTATGGCGGTCGAGGACGCCCTCGTCCACCATGACGCGGACATGGTGGCTGACGGTGGGCTGACGGAGAAGGAGCCGGTCGGCGAGCTGTCCGACGAGCGCCCGCCCGTCAGGGCTGCTGACGATGAGGCTGAGGATCTGCATCCGAGTCGGGTCCGTCAGAGCGCGGGCGGTGCGAGCGGTTCGCTCCGCGGCGCTCCGGTCGACGACACCGACCTCCTGTCCGTCCGGCATGGCCGCGAGTCTACGAGGGTCGGGCCGACGCCGGACGGGCGTCAACAGCAGGACGAGCCGCCGCTCGGATTCGTGGAGCAGACTCCGGTGGCGGGCAGCGTGAGTCGAACATCGCGTGCGGCGGCGGCGTCGCCGGCGAGCCAGGCGACGATCGAGCGCACCTGCTCGTAGCCCGTGGCGAGCAGGAAGGTCGGGGCGCGTCCGTAGCTCTTCATCCCGGCGAGGAAGAAGTCCGGCTCCGGCTGCTGGAGCTCCGCGAAGCCGTGCGGCTCCACCGTCCCGCAGGTGTGCACGTTCGGATCGATGAGCGGTGCGAGCCGCTTCGGCGCCTCGACTATCTCGTCGAGCTCCAGCCGCACCTCGCGGAGCATGTCGAGGTCCGGGCGGAAACCGGTCGCGTTCACCACGACGTCCACCTCGATCCGCTCGAGTCCGTTCCCCCGGCGCCCCACGACCTCCACGCGACCGTCCGCGGTTTTCCCGAGGCGGACGATCTCGAAGCCGTCGACGCGCTTGATCGCTCCGCGCTCGACGAGTGCATCGAGCCGAGAGCCGAGGGAGGCACGGACCTGGAGCTCGTCATCCGCGGAGGTGCGAATCCGCACGGCGCTCGCGTTGCGGATGACCCAGACGACCTCGGTGCCCGGCTCCTCCTCGGCGAGCGCGGCCAGGTTCAGGAGGGTGCCTGCGGCGGAGTGGCCGGCGCCGACCACCGCCACGCGGCGACCCGCGAAGCGCTGCCGCTCGGCGCCGTGCACATCGGGCATCGCGCTCGTGATCCGGTCCCTCACGTCCTCGATACCGAGCGGGTCCAGGCCGCTCGATCCGAGGCTGTTCGGGGTCCGGTAGGTGCCGGATGCGTCGATCACGGCGCGCGCGGTCACCTCCTCGACGCCGTCGGCGGTGCTCAGCCGCAGCAGGAAAGGAGTCGCGGCTCGCCCCGTGGAGCGCGTGCGGTCCATCCCCTCCCGGCTGACACCGACCACCGCCGCGCCGGTCACGAGGCGCGACGCGATCTCGGGAAGCGCGGCGAGGGGCGCCAGGTACTCCGATACGAGATCCGCTCCGGTCGGGAGCGCCTCGGGGGCCGGCTCCCTCCATCCGGCGGCGACCAGCAGGCGGCGGGCCGCCGGGTCGACGAGTTGCCGCCACGGCGAGAACAGGCGGATGTGCCCCCAGGACGCGACGGCGTCTCCGGCCTTCTCCCCCGCCTCGTAGATCGCGAAGTCGAGGCCCCGCTCCAGCAGTTCGGCGGCGGCGGCGAGTCCGATGGGACCGGCACCGATGATGGCGATGGGCAGGCCGTCCAGTCGCGACGAGCGGGGCCGAGGGACGGTGAGGTCGAGGAGGGTCACGTTGCGGTCCTGATCTGCGGCGTCCGCCGGCCGCCGCATCGAAGTATGTCGATGCGGCGAGTATGGCCGCCTGCATCGATGAATGTCAATATAGACCGTCCGTGGGGAGGCCGAGGCATGACCCCGTCCGGTCAGCAGCAGGTGCAGCCGTCGGCGCATGCTCCGGTGCAGCAGCTTCCGTCGCAGCAGGTGTCCATCACTTCACCTCCTCGTCGCGATCATCCTCATCATCCTCGAGCAGATCGCCCTCCCGAGCCTCCCCTGAGACGATCCCCTTAGCGACGTTGTGGGCGAGGGTGAAACTGGGCGAGGCGCAGCCCGCGGTGAGTCAGCCGTGCCGTCTCCGCTGTTTCCAGCGCGGTCACTCGCGCGCCTCGCAACAGCCGGGGATCGGACAGACGGGATCGAGGCACGGGGTGGAGTCGTCTACGGAGAGCAGCGAGTTCAGTGCCGCCGTGAGGTGCGAATCGGCGATCTCGTAGCGGGTCTGCCGCCCCTCGTGCTGCACCACCACGATCCCGCAGTCGCGCAGGCACGCCAGGTGATTGGAGACGTTCTGCCGCGTCGCACCGAGCTCCTCGGCAAGGACGGCCGGGTAGGCGGGCCCCTCGAGGAGGCGAAGCAGGATGCGTGAACGGGTGCGGTCGGCCATGGCTCGGCCCAAGTGGTTATGAACGCGAAACGTTGATCGAGTCGTTCGCGCACAATTCGTCCATGAGCCAATGGAAGCCCTGGTTACTCGGGGGAAGGCACACATTCAAACCTCTGCGCCGCTCGTTGAATCGAACCGCACGGATCACGTGCCTCGCCGCCTCCGGTTCGTCTCGAATCAAGCAGTATCAGATCACCCCGTTGTTCTGAGCCACCGAGCCGAGCCACGCCAAGCTCGGTTTCGGGTGCCGCGCGAACGTGTCGCGATCTACGGCAATCAGCCCGAAGGTCGGCGCCCAGTCTCCCCACTCGAAGTTGTCGAGGGCGGACCAGTGGAGGTAGCCCCGCACGTCAATGCCGTCCTCAACGGCTGCGGTTAGGTGCTCCAGTGCCGCGCTTGTGTAGGCAATTCGACGTTCGTCGTCGGCGGTCGCTATCCCGTTCTCGGTCACGAGGAGGGGGACCCCTTCTGTGACCTCATGAGCATGACGCAACGCAATGCCTAGCGCGTCAGGGCGGTAGGCCCATCCGTTCAGGGTGTTGTCAGGACTGTCGGGATGAGGTACCACGCCGTTGGAGTCGATTGTCTGGCTTGTGTAGGACTGAGTACCCACGAAGTCGTCGCCTCGCGACGCTTGAAGGTATAGGTCCTCCCAGAGCCACGAGATGCGAGGAAAGGTCTCCTCGCTGCCGGGCCCTGGAACGAATGCTTGCTGCGCGACCGTCCAGCCGACCCTCGCCGACGTGTTCGCTCGGAGGATTTCTACAGCACGTCGATGCGCTTCGACCAGCACTAGTCCCGTCTCCTCATCCGGGATTGGCATTTGAGCAGCGGTTAATCTAGACGCTACCGCTCCGGAGGAGCTCGCCTGCCGCATAGCTTCCATGAGGGAGAGGATGTTGGGCTCGTTGATCGTCGCAACCCAACCCGCTCCGTCGAGAATCGACGACACGGTCTCGACATACATGGCGAAATGGTCCACCCCGCCTGGGGTGGTCCATCCGCTCTCGGCGGCGAACCACGCCGGATTCGAGAAGTGGTGCAGAGTTACGACGGGCTCGAGACCCGCCTCGCGAGCGGTGTCAATCATCCTTCGGTAGTGCTGGAGTTGGGCGCGCGAGTACTCGCCCTTCTCCGGCTCAATCCGAGCCCACTCGATGCTGAACCGGTACGCGTTGAGGCCCGCATCTGCCAGCAGCTGCATGTCCTCGGGGTAGCGGTGATAGTGATCCACCGCGTCGCCGCTCGGTTCCAGCGGGGCACCGGAGGTGCGTTCGATCCGCCACCAGTCACTCGTCCAATTCCCGCCCTCTACCTGATGGGCTGAAGTGGCCGCCCCCCAGAGGAAGTCCTTCGGGAGGGGCATTATGCGGGAACCGGCCCGGCTTGCTGTACCTCTGACAGGAGGGATTCGATGATCTCATCGAGGTCAACAGTTTCCGGAGCCGCCTGTGCTGCGAAGGTCAGCATCGTCCGCAGAGGCATCGAACCGACCATCTGCAACGTTTCCTCCCCCACCATGGCCTCCGCCGCGGGGCCGAAGTGGCTGAGCACCTCGCGGAGTGCCTTCATGCCGGAAGGGTGATCAGCCCACTCTGCAACCGTCGAATCCCTGTCCGGAACGATCACAGGTGTGGGCACCTCCAGTTCGATCACTTCGCGCAGCGGGAGACTCCTCGAGTGGGACCCGACCTCTATCGTGAAGGCTCCGGGTTCGACCACCCAGGATCCCTGACGCCAGAACGCGAAGGCGCGGTCATCGAGGTCGATGGTCACCGTGCGTCGTTCTCCAGGCTCCAGGTGCACCTTGACGAAGCCCTTAAGCTCGCGAGCGGGGCGATCGACAGTGGATTCAACGTCTCCGACATACACCTGAACAACGTCGGAGCCGGCGCGTGCCCCAGTGTTCTCGATTGTCACCTGCACCGTCGCCTGTGCGACCGTACGGTCGGCCACCCTGACGGCGAGGTCGGAGTACTCGAAGCGGGTGTAGCTGAGTCCGTACCCGAACGGGAACGCCACCTCACGGTCGGTCGCGTCGTACCAGCGGTAGCCGATGTATACCCCCTCGCCGTACCGAACGATCCCGTCCGACCCCGGCCAATTGACATGCGCGGGGTTGTGTGACAGAGCAAGCGGGATGGTTTCCGCGAGACGCCCGCCTGGCTCTGCAGCACCAAACAGGATCTCAGCCGCTGCTGAACCGGAAGCTTGGCCTCCGAGCCACATCTCGAGGACTGCCGGAACGACGCCGGCGATCCCGTCAAGGGTGACCACGCCGCCATTGCTCAGCACGACGATGACGTTCGGGTTCGCCGCGACCACGTCCGCGACGAGCAGGCGTTGCGTCTCCGGCAGCAACAGATTCTTGCGGTCGAAACCCTCGGATTCTTCGGCGTCGGACAGACCGAGGAACAAGACCACGACCTCAGAGCGTGAGGCTAGCTCCACGGCTTCCGCGCGAAGCGTCGAGTCGTCAGCTCCGTCGAAGCTGAACCCCGCTGCGAAGCCGATCTCGCGGTCGCTCATTGCCCTGATAGCGCTCAATGCGTCGTCCAGGCGAGTGGGCTTGATGTGTGAACTTCCCGCGCCCTGATATCGCGGAGTCCGTGCGAACTCTCCGATAACCGCGATGTTTCCGCCTTGACCTGCTTCCAGGGGGAGGATGCTGCCTTCGTTGGTCAGCAGCACCGAACTCTCGGTTGCGATTCGCCGAGCCAAGGCGTGGTTCGCCGCGTGATCGGGGGTGACCGCAGGGCGATCGGCGAGGAGACGATCATGCACGGTGAGTATGTTCGACACCGCCGTGTCGACGCTGGCCTCATCGAGGTTTCCGGAACGCACCGCTTCCACGATGGATTCTGGGACACTCTCTCCCGCGCCGGGCATCGCCAGATCGAGACCGGCCGCCACTGCCGCGACCGGATCCACAACGGCCCCCCAGTCCGAGACGACGTAGCCCTCGAAGCCCCAGTCCCCGCGCAGCGTGTCGCTCAAAAGCCAACGGTTCTGTGACGCGTAGACGCCGTTCACCTTGTTGTAAGAACACATGATCGTCGCCGGCTGTGTCTCACAAACAATTCGTTCGAAAGCGGGAAGGTAGATCTCCCGCAAGGTCCGCTCATCGACCTCAGCGCTTACCCGCATGCGGTCGGTCTCCTGGTTGTTTGCCGCGTAGTGCTTGACCGAGGCGCCGACTCCCTGGGACTGGATGCCCCTTACCCACGCGGAGCCGAGCACGCCGGCCAGTAGCGGATCCTCGCCGAAGTACTCGAAGTTCCGTCCGCACAGGGGTGAGCGCTTCATGTTGACGCCCGGCCCGAGAAGGATGTTGACACCGATGGCCCTGCTTTCAGCGCCAAGAGCTCGGCCCATCTCCTCGACGAGTTCGGGATCCCATGAAGATCCCGTTGCCGAAGCCGTCGGGAAGCTGGTGGCGGGTTCGCTGTCGAACAGGCCGAGATGGTCGCTGTCCTCCCGCTGATAGCGCACGCCGTGCGGTCCATCGGTCAGCACCATGGAGGGGATGCCCAGTCGGTCTACGGCGCGGGTCTTCCAGAAGGAGCCGCCGGACAGTAGTCCTGCCTTCTCTTCGAGTGTGAGTTGTGAGACGTGGGGATGCATGGAAGAGGCCTTCCTAATCGTGGTCGGAGGTCAGCGAACCTTTTTGATCGGAACGACGGTCAGCGCACCCAATACGGCGACGATCGCTGCACCGATGAAGAGGGCGGTGTAGTTTCCGCCGCCTCCGATAGAGAGCAAGAGCGGCGCGAGGGCCGGCGCCAACGACTGGGGAAGGGCGTTCGCGATGTTGAAGATCCCCATGTCCTTCGCAGCCGCCGTCTCCTTGTTCGGCAGGACGTCGGTCACGAGAGCAAGGTCGACGGCGAAGTACGTTCCCGTCGCGATTGCGGTGACGGCAGCCGCGATCAGGTATACCGGCAACTCGAAGGAGAAGGCCGTGATTAGGCTCCCCGCAGCAACAAGTCCTGACGCGATGAAGACAAACACCTTCCGACGCTTCAGACGGTCAGAAATCGCTCCGGAGACGCTCGCACTGATTGTGAGCAGTACTGCCGACAGAACGGCGAGACCCAACTGGTAGAGCGCCGCCTGCTCGAGCGGAATGCCCAGGCGTTCGTTTAGGAAGTACACCTGGTAGGTGCTGTTCGCCGCGAACGCGAGAACGATGAGGAAACGCCCGAGCCACGCCCACGCGAAGTCGGGATTGCGGCGAGGGTTGAACGCGAAGGCTTTGAAAACAGTCGAGATCCTGAAGGACTGCCGGAGGTTGGGGGACAGAACGCGGTCCCTAGTCGTCAGAACGTAGAGGACGATGAGCGCGAGACCGAGGGCCGAGGGCACGATGAACATGCCGGTCAGTCCGCCGCCGAAACCGAATGCGACGTTGGCGACAAGCAGGCCGATGAAAGGCGCTAGCTGCTGCGCGACCCCAGTGAACGCCGACACTTTGCCGCGCTGCTGCTCCGGGACTCGGTCCGGCAGGAAAGCTGCCAGACCCGACAGGACAGCGTTCATCGCCAGCTGAACAATCGTCCAAGCGAGTCCGACAACCAGCACGTTGGGTGCGGAGGCAAGGACGAGCACCGCCGCGAAACCAACGATCGCGCCGCCGAGAACCCACGGGCGCCGCATGCCGAACCTCGATGTAGTCCGATCACTGAGTGCCCCAAATATCGGATTCGCCACGAGCGCAGCGAAGGCGCCTATCGCTGAGATGACTCCGAGCGACGCTTCGCGCGAGTCCGGTGCGACCTCAGCGACCTTCAACGCGAGAGTCGAAGCGATGGGGACGATGAGAACTAGGAACGCGCCGACGTAGGCGCCCAGGAACGCGCCGACGGTTCTCTTGCTGACGGGCGACTCGGACCTGCTCGGCTCGACGAGAGTTTCGGCGGAGTTCGCCGGTTCGATTGGTGTTGTCATTGCCACTCCTTCGGGGCTACTTAAGCGCATAAGTAGTACGGGGAGTCAAGCTAGCACACGACGAAGCGCGGCGGGAGTCTGTGTCACCATGTGCACGTGAAGGAACCGGCGAAACGGGCAACTGCCGCAGATGTGGCGCGTCGGAGCGGGGTGTCCAGCGCTACCGTCAGCTACGTCCTCAACGCCACACCGGGGCAGAGCATCCCAGAGGCAACCCGTGACAAGGTCACGCGGGTCGCCCGCGAGCTGGGCTATGTGCCGAACGCCCACGCTCGCGCCCTCGCTGTGGGGAAATCCACGATCGCTGTCATCGACTTGAGCGAGATCCCCTATGGCGACCTGGTTGCGAGATCAGCGCGGGAAACCGCCGAGGCACTCACCGGCCTCGGCTACCTACCGGTCGTCGACTTCCCTGGTCTCAGCAGCGATCCAGCGCGCTCTCGGCTTCGCTCGCTTGCGACCGTGCTCGCCCCACAAGTGGTGGTTACGGTGACCCCGTTGAGCCGTGAACTGAAGGAGGAGCTGCGATCGGTCGGTGTGGAGAGAGTCCTCTCGATGTTCCCTGACTCAGCAGCGTTGGCGCGCGAGGTCGGTGCTGCCGCTCGGGCTCAGGTGCGGTATCTGCACTCTCGCGGCCACGAGGTCATTGGATACTGCGGAACCGATGAGGATCAGCTCAACAATTTCGACGAGGTGCGGCTCGCCTCGCTTCTTGACGAAGCGACAATCCTCGAGATGGAGGCGGTCCACGTCTGCTCCAGTCACGATGTGGCCACGATTGCAGAGGCCCTCGTGTCAGCTCGACGTCAATCGCCAGGTTTACGATCGATCGCTGCCTACAACGATGAAATCGCGTTCTGCGTTCTGTCGGCCGCCTCACATCTCGGCCTGGCCGTACCGCAAGAGCTCGCTGTCATCGGCGTCGATGACTCACCTCTTGCGGCAGCGGCGATCCCTGCCCTCACCAGCGTCAGTCTGATCGATCACGACCGGGTCAGGGTGGCTGAGTTAGCGCAACTTGTCGATCGTGAACAGTCAGACGATGTGCCGACACCTCAACTTCGAGTGATCACCCGAGAATCTGCCTAACACTGCACCTCCTATGCCAGCGCGTGGAGCGCATCGATTGCAGCAAAAGGTGACGAGGGTGTCGGCTGGAGTACGACTTCCGTCACGCCTGCATTGCGCAGCGCCGTTAGTCGGTTGCGTACTCGTTGTGCTGTTCCGGCGAGGGCGAGTTCAGCGACCCACGCATCAGGGAGCTGACGAGCGAAATCCTCGGGACCGTCTGCGACGGCTCGTAACGCCCGGAACTCATCCGCGAAGATCAGGTCAGCGACGTGTACATCCCAGTCCGGTTCGCCGATCCACGCGAGAGCTGGGCGAGCTGCTGCGAACGCCTTCCGCTCGTCGTCATCGACGCTGGCAACGTTGTAGGCAACGAGGCGATGCGGCACTCGGGCTTTGATCTGAGCCAGCGACGCCGTCGCGTACTCCGGCGTCACTGGTTCAGCGAGAACGGTGCCGTCAGCGAGGCGACCTGCGACGGCGAGGGATCGAGGGCCTCGAACCCCCGCGAGCAGCGGGGGTGGTGCCATCGGGACGGCAGCCGGATCAAGACGTGCTCCGCCCGCTTCTTCCCCTGCGAGCAACCTCCGGACGGTGATGAGAGTCTGCTCGAGAAGGGCCAGAGGCCGCCAGGGCCAGGCGTCGATCTGTCGAAGCCAGCCGGGCATGCCGTGTCCGATGCCAGCGTCGATTCTTCCGGGGAATAGTTGGGCCAGCGTTGCCAGTTCCATCGCCAGGTAGACGGGGTTTCGGACGGCGGCAGGCAATATGCCGATGCCGACTCGTAGTGAGGTAGTCGCCGCTAGCACAGCTCCAGCTTGCGCAATGCCGCCTCGGAAGCCGAGGTCCTCAACTACCCAAAGCTCCGCAGCTCCGGCCGCTTCAGCGCTCCGGGCGAAGTGGAGAACATCGCTCGCACTGAGGTCGCGTGGCAGCATGACGCCGATTGGCAGCGGCGAGAACATGAATACTCCTTGGTGTCGGTGCCGGAAGAGACGAAGGTGATGGTCAGTGCGGTGCCGTCGCCCCAATCAGGGAAAGCTGGACCTCAGGCGTCGCTGCTGACGCGAGGCTCGGGAACTGCGGAGACGGCAACGACAGGGGCGTTCTGCCTTGGGCGGGTTGCAGGAGCAGCGAAGATCGCGGCACCGACCACTACGAGTACGACGATCATTGCGTTCCGCAAGCCAACCTCTTCGCCCAGGACCCCGAGGAGGGGAGGCCCGACCAGGAATGCCATGTACCCAACGATCGAGGCAAAACTGACGCGAGCCGCAGAGTTCTCGCCCGAGGCGCCAGCCGCGGAGAGCGCTAGAGGGAATCCGAGGGAAGCCCCCAGCCCCCAGAGGACGATCGCGCCCAGGAGGACCGCAGGACTACCGTCGACGAAGATCACGAGCGCAAGTCCGACCGCTCCCAGCATTGCGCTCGCGGCGAGCAACACCGATCGCGCAATCTTGGCGCTGAGCCATCCGCCAGTGAAGCGCCCCACCGTCATGGCGACAGCGAAGAGCGCGTACATCGCCGATCCTGAGGCGGGGTCGAAGCCGTGACCATCGACCATGACCAGCGGCAGCCAATCGTTTGCCGTTCCCTCGGCGAAGGCCATCGCTAGCACCACGGCGCCGATGACGAGCAGCTTCGGATCCCGGAGCACGCTCTGCGATCGAGGCCCGGTCGGCGTCGCTGCGGTCTGCCGACCGATGTTGACGACCACCCCGGGAGCGGCAGCGAGGAGCATCACGGCTGCGACAGCGGCGGCGACGCCCAGGTGCACTGACACGGGCACTTGCATGGCAGTGCAGGCGATGCCGGCGCCGGCGCCGACCGTCGTGCCGAGGCTGAAGCACCCGTGCAGCGTCGGTAGGAAATCCTTGCCTCGCTGGCGCTCGATCTCAGCGCCCGCGACGTTGAGCCCTACTTCCCCGCCCCCCATCCCAAGCCCGAAGAAGAAGAGCCCGGTCGCCACGACGAAACCCTGAGCGAAGGCTCCTCCCAGCCCGATTATCGCCACCCCTCCGACGATCGACGCGGTGGCAGTGAGGATTACCGGGCGAGTGCCTAGTCGCGCCACCAACGGTCCGGAACTCAGGATGCCGATCATTGAGCCGAGCGACAGCCCCAACAAGATGAGGCCGATCTCGACGGTCGAGGCGCCGAGAACGTCTCGAAGGTCAGGGGACCGCGTCACCCAGGACGAGATCCCGAGGCCCGGGATGAAGATCAGCAGGGCAAGCGTCAGGGCAGGGCGGTTTTTCACGACGGTCCAGGGGGTAGAGGAGAGCGGAGTGGGATTTCAGCGAGAAGGCGCGGGAATGAGGCTGTAGACGGCTCGACGGATACGTTCCGCGTCGAACGGCTCGGCGGAGATGTGACTATGAAGAACGAGCCCCTCCTGAAGCGCGTCGATCGTGGCGGCGAGGTCTGCGGGAAAGTGCCGCTCGATCGAGCGCCGCGACTTGTGCATCCACGCCTGGATCAACTCTCGATACCGAGCGTCGCGGACTGCCAAGGCGTAGAGCTCTGCCGACAGCACCATGTCTCGCCCGTATCCCGCTCCGAGAGTGACGATGAGTTCGACGATCCGGTCACGGGGATCCTCCCCCTCGTGAAGGTCGGCAAGGATCGCGTCGAACCGCCGGTGCTGCTCGTCGGCGAGAAGCTGAAAGGCGCTGAGGAGCATCTCGTCGCGGGTGGGAAAGTGATAAGTCATCGAGCCGAGGGGCACGTCAGCGGCTTCGGCTACTGATCGGTAGGTGGCTCCGGGGGATCCGTGCTGGGCGATGACATCGAGAGTCGCCTCCAGGATGCGTGTCCTGCGATCAGGATCGCTGCGCCGCGGTCGATTCAAGGAGCACCTTCTTCAAGCCAGCTACATGTCCGTGGCGAAACTATCAGAACGTCCGTATATTTGCGACCTTCGCGATCGCCAACGGCAGCCCCGCACCGCCTCGAGCGCGTCTCGGCGGAGAAGTTCACATCGCGGGTTGGAGGCGAGGGAAGGAAAGGGGGCGCCTGCGATCTTGCGCGGCGCCCCCGTCGTTTGCTTAGAAGACGCCGTTGCTGTGCGGAAGGTCGGCCGGCACGGGGATGACAACGTCCCAGTGCTCGACGATCTTGCCGTCCTGAACGCGCCAGAGGTCGTTGTAGATGGACGGGACGCCGAAGTCGCCTTCGGAGCGGGTGAAGACGAAGTTGCCCTGGGCGATGACCTGATGCACCTGCTTGTAAGCCAGGTTCTTGCCGTCTGCGGCCCACTTCTCCACGGCGGCACCGAAGCCGGCGAGTCCGTCTGCGGCTTCCGGGTTGTGCTGGTCGTACTGCTCCGCCGAGATGTAGTCGGTCAGCAGGCTGTAGTCGGCCCCAACCAGCACCTTCTCGGCGAACGCGGTGACGAGCTCCTTGTTCTGCGCGGTCTTGTCGAGGTCCGTGACCTCGGTCGGCCCGTCGGTCTGGGAACGGCCGCTGACGGTCTCGGTAACAACCGGCGTGAGTGAATCCCAGTGCTCGACGATCTTGCCGTCTTCCACGCGCCAGACGTCGTAGCCGGTGAGGGGGTCCGGCCCGAAGCCGAAGTACGTGCCCTGCGTCATCACGAGGTCGCCGTCGGCGATGAGGCGGGCGGGCTCGTAGCGGAAGTCGTCGCCGAGCGAGCCGGCGAGGGCGCGCAGGCCCTCGACACCGTCGGTGGCGAGAGTTGAGTGCTGCCTGTAGGTGGGGCCGAAATAGTCGTCGATCGCCGACAGGTCGCGGTCGCCGAAGACGGCGGTGGTCGCCGCCGTCACAATCTCGGCGGGTGTCTGGTCGTCGCTCATGGTCGTCTCCTCAGGGGTTGTAGGGGCGGGCGGAAAGGCAGTGGGCGCGCAGCCGACCAGGGCGGTTGCGCCGATGACGAGGCCGCTCAGGGCGGCGAGGCGTCTGGAGGTGCGGGTCACGACGGTGCTTTCTCATTTCGGGGCTGCTCCGACGAGCGTCCTTGGGGTACGTCGCGCCGGACGGCAGGGTTCCATTCGCCGAACGCATGAGTTACCGTAAGAGAGTTACAAGCCGGACGGAAGTAGGCACCGAAAAGTGCCTTGCTGGTTTTTTAGTGACTGGAGGCTTAGGTGGAGTGGAACCCGTACGACCGCAACTGTCCGACGCGCAAGCTCCTCGATCGGATCGGGGATCGGTGGACCGTCCTCGTGATCGGAGCCCTCTCCGATGGTCCGATGCGCTTCTCCGAGCTCGCGGCGCGCATCGACGGGGTATCGCAGAAGATGCTGACGCAAACGCTTCGGGCGCTGGAAGAGGACGGTTTGGTCATCCGCACCGTCACCGCCGCCGTACCGGTGCGCGTTGACTACGAGTTGAGCGATGCCGGGCGCACACTCCAGGTTCCGCTCAAGGCCCTCGAGGACTGGGCTAAGGAGCACATGGAACCGATCCTGCAAGCGCGCCGACGTTTCGCTGCGGCGTGATGAACCAACAGTTCGACGGTCTTATCGACTACTTCGCAGGCGACGTTCTGACCTCCGATCAGGCGCAGTACGTTCGCAGCGAGCGAGACAGGGGGCGGCAGCGAGAGCTGTTGGCGGCCATGCTGACGATGCGGCCACCACGACCCATCCCGGCTCAGGTGCTCCACGAGCTTGACTTGCTGCTATCCCGGGAGCGTGACGAGCGCGGCGTCATCGAAGCGATGAATCTACCCACGCTCGCAGTCGAAGAAGTGGGTGCCACAGGTCTTCCCATTGACCGCATTGCCCTCTGGCGTGGAGATCTCACCCGGCTACGCGCCGGCGCGATCGTCAACGCCGCCAATGCGCAGATGCTGGGCTGCTTCCGGCCCGAGCACGCCTGCATCGATAACGTCATCCACGCCGCTGCTGGGCCGGAGCTACGCGCCGAGTGCGCCCGCCACATGAGCGAGCAAGGACATGCCGAACCCACGGGCACGGCCACGATCACAGGGGGCTACCACCTGCCTGCCAAGCACGTCATCCACACCGTCGGTCCTATCGTTCACGGCGAGCTTCGCGCCGCCCACGAGGAGGCGCTCACCAACAGCTACCGCAGCATCCTCGCCGCAGCTGAAGCGGCAGGGCTCGACTCGGTCGGGCTCTGCAGCGTCTCCACAGGCGTGTTCGGCTTCCCCAAGGCCCCGGCCGCCACCATCTGCCTCACCGTCCTCGCCGCCTGGTTCGCTGAAAACCCCTCAAGCCGCCTCCGCGTCGTCATCAGCCTCTTCACCGCCGCCGACGAAGCGGTCTACCGCGCGGCCCTTCAGAAACTCCGCGCCGCATGAGCCACCATCAGCGGTCCCTCCCCCAACTCGCCGCCGGCGACCTCGACCAGGACCAGGCGCTCGACGCCATTCACACCGCAGACCGTGTTCTCATCGGTGCTGGAGCCGGACTTTCCGCCGCCGCTGGCTATGACTACACCGACCGGGAACGGTTCCATGAGCTTTTCCCCGCACTCAGCGCGGCCGGATTCAGTGCGCGCTACCAACTCATCGGCTACCCCCTCCCGCCACGACACATGTGGGGGTACTGGGCCACCCACGTCAACGACATCCGCCTCGGCGACGGACCGAACGCGCTTTACCAGGCACTGCGGTCCGCCGTGGGCGACCGCGAGCACTTCGTCATGTCCTCCAACGTCGACGCCCTCTTCACCCGAAACGGATTCGCTTCCGAGTCCGTTTACACCCCACAGGGCGATTACGCGCTTTACCAATGCCTCGAGCCATGCACGCGCATCGTCTGGGACGCCCGCGGCATCATCGCCCACGTCCTCGAGAACTACGACCCCCTAACCGGTCAGACCTCCGAGGATGCGGTGCCGTCGTGCCCGAACTGTGGTGGAGAGGTGTTCCTCAACGTCTTTGCCGGCTCCTGGTACATCAACGACCACTTCCAACCCCAACTGGACTCCCTCAACGACTGGCTGACCGACACACGTGACAGCGGCGAATCGCTGGCGATCGTCGAGATCGGCAGCGGCTTCAACACCCCGAGCGTCATCCGATGGCCGGTCGAACACATCGCGACCGTCATTCCCAGAGCGACCCTCATACGAGTCAATCGCGACCACCCAGGGGTACCTGAACCGCTCACCGGCCGCGCCGCCTCGCTCGGCGGCGACGCCGGGGACATCATCAACCGCCTCATCACCGCCGTAGAAAGGCCAAGCGCATGACCACCATCCCGATCGCCGTCACCGGCGCCACCGGCGTCCTCGGAGGCTTCGTCGCCCGTGACCTCGCCGACCGTGGGATCCATCAGCGGCTCCTGGTCCGCACGCCTGCGAAGGCCCCAGAGCTGCCCGCCACCACCGTGCACCAGTTCAGCTACACCGACCAGGCCGCCGCCACCGGCGCGCTCGATGGGGTCGGGACACTGTTCATGGTGTCCGCCTCCGAAAGCGCGGACCGGCTGGACCAGCATCGAGCCTTCATCGACGCCGCCGCGGCCACTGGAGTGTCGCACATCGTCTACACCTCGTTCATCGCCGCCGCTCCCGACAGCACCTTCACCCTCGCCCGCGATCACTACGTCACCGAGGAGTACATCAAGGCCTCCGGCATGAACTGGACCTTCCTCCGCGACAGCTTCTATATCGACTTCATGGAAGCTCTCGTGGGCGAGGACGGCGTCATCCGCGGCCCCGCCGGAGCTGGACGATGCGCCATCGTCGCCCGAATCGACGTCGCCCGCACCGCCGCCGAGATTCTCACCGCCCCCGACAAGCACGCCGGCCAGACCTACGACCTCACCGGCCGCGAAGCCCTCTCCCTCGCTGAAGTCGCCGCTACGATCAGCGCCGCCCGCGGAAACGAAGTCAGCTACTACGACGAGAGCATCGAGGAAGCCTACGCATCCCGAGCGAAGTACGGCGCACCCGCCTGGCAGCTCGACGCTTGGGTCAGTACCTACACCGCCATCGCCAGCAACGTCATGGCACCCGTCAGTCACGCCATCGAGAACATCACCGGGGCCGCCCCGCGCACTCTCAGCGAGTACCTCGAGACGAAGTACTCGTAGCCTCGTGCCCGTCGTCCTCGGCGCGTTTAGGAAGTCTCACCGGGGGCCGTCAATCTTCCCAGTACCGATGAACGCTCGATCGGTCACCCGAACGTGGGCACCTTCTCGCCGAGGTCCCGCTTTGGGCCGCTGCCAGCGATCGGCCCTCGAGCACGCAGTAGGACACGGCTCAATCAGGAGAACGAGCTCCTCAGCCCGCGCAGTCCGCGACAGACCTGGCACCGGCTTGCATGATGATCGCGGGCACTTCAAGCACGCGATGGAATCGAAGTGTTACTGCTCGGTCAGTATTCGGCGGTTAGCCTGCCGACGGCGTCTTGGATCGCGACGGCCGCTGCCCCGCGCGCCCAAGCTCGGAATCCGCTCGAGTCGACGTGGATAGAGACCGGCTGCGCACGGCTGCTCCGTTCGCTCGCAAATCGCTCAGCGGCCCTGTCCGCGACTAGGTGTACTCGGTCAGGACGTTGGTGTCAGGCGGCTGATCGGCGGCTTGCCTCCGAGGGCCTGTGGTTGCGTCGAGTGTTGTAGTCCTCGAGCCATGGGGCAAGGGCGGATGCCCTCTGGGCGTTGGTGGTGAAGGCCTCCCGGTAAGCCCATTCGGTCATCAGCATCCGGTTGAGGCGCTCGACCTTCCCGTTCTGCCAAGGGCAGTGCGGACGGATGAAGACTTGTCGGGCGCCCAGCTGAGCGACTGCGCGGGACAGGGACTTGCGATAGGCCAGCGCGTTGTCGGTCATCAGCCGCTGGATGCGGGGAATGCCGTGAGCGGCGAAGTAGGCGGCCGCGCGCAGCAGGAACGCGGAGCAGGTGGTTCCCTTCTCGTCGGGCAGGATCTCCGAATAGGCCGGCCGTGAGTGATCGTCGACGAGGGAGTGGACGTAGTCGAAGCCGATCGGGGTCTTGTCGACGCGTGACTGGTGGTTCGCGGCTGTCTCGCCCTTGCTTCGCCAGCCGCCGCCATCCGGGATCTTGCCGAGCTTTTTGACGTCCATGTGCACCAGTTCGCCCGGTTGGGCTCGTTCGTAACGGGTCGCGGTGATCCTCGAGGCCCGAATGAGCTGACCGGTCATGGGATCGAGGTCGGACAGGTGCGGCAGTCCCCGTCGCCGTAAGATCCGCGACACGGTCCGAGCGACCACTCCCGCCTCTTCTGCGATCCAGGCGGGGCCGCGGCGCTGCTGCTCACGCAGCTCAACCACGCGCTCTTCGATCACGGCATTCGTTCTGGCCGGCGAACGCCCCGGTCGGGATGACCGGTCGTGCAGTCCGGCCTCGCCCTCAGCGGCATAGCGAGCGATCCACTTCGCCACGCAGCCTCGAGAGCGGCCCATCGCGGCCGCGATATGTGCCTTTTTCCAGCCGGCACTGGCCCTCGCGACGACCAGGAGCCGACCCTGAACCGTCAGACGAGCTTACGGTGAGACACGAGAACCTCCGGTTGGTAGAGACGTCAGACATCTCCACTAAGCCCGGAGGTTCTCCTGCTTCACAAGACCCGAACTGCTACCAACCTGGTGACCGAGTACAACTAGGCGGTAGACAGCAAATGCCATCGCCTGCGAGCACGACGGACGATTGCAGCGTGAGGTGAGCCGTCAGGGCGATCAGTCGCCCGAGCGCATCCCCTTGCGTCCCTCGACGCAGTACGGCCCGAGCGGATCCAGGCGAATGTGGCCGCCAGTTCCGACACCAGCATCTGGGGAGCGCCCTACCACCTTGGTCCGCAGCCGCTTGTAACCGCGGCGGACGCCAGCAGCGACCTCGACGCTGCTTAGATCTCAACGGTGGCTGATCTCGGGGATGGATACAACCGGTGTCGTTCGGCGCACTGTGAAGATAATGCTTGGCTCGTCGCTGACTCCGGTCAGCAGGACCACTGAGTCCTCGCCCACGCGGCACCGCTCGAACCGCAGCAGAGGAAGCGCGTCGCCGTCATGCCGGAGCGCGTCGCTTGGCATCTCGAGTCGCTCGCCGTCCCAACGCAGGCGCCTCACCGTTTGAGCGCGGAGGCCCAGCGCGCATAGAGCGCCGGAGGCGGTTCTCACCCTGAACGGCGCTTGACTACCCGAGGGGATCTCGTCAAGGAATCTCGCCGGCTCGGCGTCTTCGACCATCACCCCGCCTCATTCACGTAGGATCGCGTTCGGCGAGCTCAAGAATCCAGGCGGGTGTTGCGACCTCGGCACGATTATCCACCTCGGCGCGAACCTGTGCGGCGAGGGTGCGGACGCGCTCGGACGGCACCCACATCGGCCCACGGGCCGCTCGACGTGTTCGGCTTGGACACGTCGGGGGCGGACCGCGATCAGGCCGACGAAGACACCGGCCAAGTCCCTCCATTGCGTTGCGGAGGTTCCGCGCGAGCTTGGAAGCCTTCCGTTCGGCCATCCACTCAGGCGTGTCCTCGCCCCTGGTGAACCAGCTGCGTGAACGGGAGCAGTACCGGCTCCTCAGGAAGGGTGCGACCGACGCAACGGCAGCCAGCAGTTCAGCTATCCGGACCCCGAGAGCGTCATCGCACGACGACATCACCGGTGAGATCAAACAGAACGCCTCTGTACGGACCATAGTGATTCCTGGTGAGATCGGCGCCAAATACAGCCAGAAGTACGTCCACAAGAGGGACGAGTGGCAGCGCTGGTACGGCCTCCGCAACACCGTGGAAAGTAGCTACTCGCACATGAGGGACAGCACGCAAGAGGACCTCGAGAACTCCGAAAGCGGCGTAGTCGGGGGAACACCTTCGGCTACCTCGCGGCAGCGCTTATCGTCGCAGGCCGCGAACATCAGGAACTTCATGGCCCTCCGTGAAGGCGCAGCGCGCAAGCTTTTGGCGAGAAGGGCACGCCTATCAACCCGGCTCACCACGAGCTGGGCCTAGGAACCAGGATCGAGCCAGCCGCAAGCGGGCAACCAACCGCCCCGCCCCCACTCGCCCAACGCCGAGAACACGTCAGGCAGCTGACGACCTAGACACACGCTGCACGATCACCAACACAGGTCAATCGCCCCTTGCTCAGAAGTAGGGGCAATTGATGTTGGACCGCGAGCGCCGGGGCCACGATGCCCGCACGGCGAGCGCGAAGACCGCCGCAAGCGGGAACTGAGAAGGCCCGGGCAGTCATTCCGACTGTCCGGGCCTCCCCTCGAGCCCAAAGCTCAACAGTGCCAGCTCATTTGCTGCACTGCTCTCGGTGCGCGAGGGGGGAGTTGAACCCCCACGCCCTCACGGGCACACGGACCTGAACCGTGCGCGTCTGCCTATTCCGCCACTCGCGCTCACCGGGCGCTTGCGCGCCGATCGTCGAGATTAGCACGCGACGACAGGGCCGCCGAACTCCGCGGTGCCGACAGCAGCGCCGGAACCCGCAACAGGACGACCGTTTCGCAACCGCACGCCGTTGCAGGACGTCCGTTCTGTTGCAGCGAGCACCGGTGAAACGACGGCATACGAGGGAAGAACCGGCTGTGATACGAGGGGGCATGCCCGTGCGGCGGACCGGGGGCGCGAGGGCGGACGGCTACCATTCAATAAGCCATTGCGCGGGATCCCGCGCGCGCTCGACCGGAAGGCCGCGAACTCGTGGGCATACTCGACAACTTCGAAAGAGGTCTCGAGCGCGCGGTCAACGGGGCCTTCGCCCGGACGTTCAAGTCCAGTCTCCAGCCGATCGAGATCACCGCCGCGCTGCGCAAGGAGCTCGACAGCCACGCCGCCGTCGTCTCTCGCGACCGGATCCTCGCGCCGAACCGGCTCACCGTCCGCCTCTCGCCGGAAGACTTCGAGAGGATGAGCGCGATGGGTTCGAGCCTCACCGGCGAGCTGACCACGCTCGTCCAGCAGCACGCACGGTCGCAGGGTTACCAGTTCGCCGGGCCGGTCCTGATCCGGCTCGATCGCGACGAGAGCCTCGCCGCCGGCCTCGTGCAGGTCGACTCCAGCACGGCGCAGGGCGGCGACGTCTCCTGGACGCCCGTCATCGAGGTCGCCGGCACCCGGTACCCGCTGAAGCGGGGCCGCACGGTCATCGGCCGCGGCTCGGACGCGGACATCACGATCGACGACAGCGGCACGAGCCGCCGCCACGTCGAGATCCTCTGGGACGGCACCCGCGCGCAGGTGAACGACCTCGGCTCCACCAACGGCACGACGCTCAACGGCGAGCGCATCTCGAAGGCGCTGCTCCCCCAGGACTCGGTCGTGCAGATCGGGCGCACGCGGATCGTGTTCCGCATCGTGCCGCAGGAGCAGCAGCAGCGGCCCGACAACCTCGGCAACTTCTGGGGCGAGCGATGAGCGAACTGACCCTCCTCATCCTCCGCGTCGCGTTCCTCGCGATCCTCTGGGCGTTCGTGTTCGCGATCGTCTACGCCCTGCGCTCCGATCTCTTCGGCAGCCGGGTGAAGCGGCTGCAGGAGCAGCCCGCCTACGTGCCGCCCGCACCACCCGTGGCGACCCCGCCGGCCGTCCAGTCGCTGCCGACAGGCCCGCCGATGCCGGCGCAGGGGGCGTCGAAGCCGATGGCGACGACCCGCACCGCGAGCCGGCTCGTCATCACGTCGGGCCCGAAGTCGGGCACCGACATCGCCCTCGGCACCGAGCCGCTCACCATCGGCCGCTCGAGCGAGTCGGGGCTGCAGATCCTCGACGACTACACCTCCACCCACCACGCCCGCCTGCTGCTCTGGGGCGACGAGTGGGTCATCCAGGACCTCGACTCCACCAACGGAACATTCCTCGACGGCAAGCGCGTCACCGCACCGACCCCCGTCCCGGTGAACACTCCGGTCAAGGTCGGGCAGACGAGCTTCGAGCTGCGACGGTAGCCCCCGCGGATGGTCCAGAAGACACTGGGAGCCGCGGTCTCGCACGTCGGCAAGGTGCGCTCCAACAATCAGGACTCCGGCTTCGCCGGGGCCCAGCTCTTCGTCGTCGCCGACGGGATGGGCGGCCACGCGGGCGGTGACGTCGCCTCGGCCATCGCGGTGAACCGCATCGCCGAGACCGACACCGCGCGGTACTCGTCGCCGCAGGACGCCGAGTTCGCGCTGCAGTCCGCTCTCGTCGCGGCGAACCAGCTGCTCGCCGAGACCGTCTTCGAGCACCCCGAGCTCACCGGGATGGGCACCACGGTGTCCGCGATGATCCGCGTCGGCGACAGCATGGCGATCGCCCACATCGGCGACTCGCGCATCTACCTGCTGCGGGACGGCGAGCTCTCCCAGGTCACCACCGACCACACCTTCGTCCAGCGCCTCGTCGACAGCGGCCGCATCACGCCGGAGGAGGCGCTGATCCACCCCCGCCGCTCCGTCCTGATGCGAGTGCTCGGCGACATCGACCAGGCGCCCGAGATCGACACCAGCATCGTCACGACGGTCAAGGGCGACCGCTGGCTGCTCTGCTCGGACGGCCTCAGCAGCTACGTGTCGGAGGAGCGGATCCGCTCCATCCTGGGCGACAACGCGAGCCCCTCGGACGTGGCCGACCGCCTGGTTCGCGAGGCCCTCGAGCAGGGCGCGCCGGACAACGTCACCGTGATCGTCGCCGACATCGAGCCGGAGACCCCCGAGGCGGACTCCCCCAACGCCGCGGTGACGGTCGGCAGCGCCGCGGGGCCCCTGGAGTTCGACGGCGAAGGCGGACGGCGGCTGCGCCTGCCGACCCTGCTCCTCCACCCGCTCAAGGCGACCGCGGTCGCGCGCGAGACGCACCTCGAGGCCGACGACGACTACCTCGAGAACCTGCTCGCCGAGGACCGCCGGCGTGCCCGGCGCCGCCGCATCATCTGGCTGGCCGGCGTCGGCGTCGTGCTGCTCGCCGGCGTCATCGCCGCGATCGTCGGCTACCGCTGGACGCAGGACCAGTACTACATCGGCGAATCGAACGGCCGCGTCGCCGTGTACCAGGGCGTGCAGGCCTCGATCGGCCCCTTCCCGCTCTCGTCCGTCATCCGCGACACCGACATCGAGGTGTCGGACCTGCCCGCCTACTATCAGGCGCAGGTCGAGGCGACGATCACGGCGGGCAGCGCCGACCGGGCGGACGCCATCGTCGAGAACCTCGAATCGGTCGCCAGCAGCGGGAGTGGGCGATGAGCGACACCGCCACCGGGACGATTCCCCGCGGACGCACCGAGAAGGTGCGCACGATGCGCATGCCGCGCCGGATGCGCAACCTCGAGCTCGCGCTGCTCCTCGTGGTCTGGGCGATCAACGCGTCCGCGATCGTGCTCGTCCAGCTGGGCGCGACCGGGGCGATCCAGCCCTCGCTGATCGTGCTCGTCGCCGGGCTCTCGCTGCTGACCCTCGCCGTCCACCTCGTGCTGCGCTTCACCGCGAGCGAGGCCGACCCGTTCGTGCTGCCCATCGCGACCCTGCTCAACGGGATCGGGATCGCCGGCATCTACCGGGTCGACGTCGCGTACGGCGACGAGGGCTGGGACGCCGTGGCGGTGCGCCAGATCGTCTGGACCGCGGTCGCGATCGTCTGTGCCCTCGCGGTGCTCATCCTCGTCCGCAACCACCGGGTCCTGCAGCGCTACACGTACCTCGCGATGCTCGTCGCGGTGCTGCTCCTGCTGCTGCCGATGCTGCCCGGCATCGGCCAGACCATCAACGGCGCGCGGGTCTGGATCAGCATCGGCCCGTTCTCGTTCCAACCGGGTGAGATCGCGAAGATCGCCCTCGCCGTGTTCTTCGCCGGCTACCTCGTCAGCCGCCGCGACTCGCTCTCGATGGTCGGCCGCCGCATCCTCGGCCTCCAGCTGCCGCGCGGCCGCGACCTCGGCCCGATCCTCGTCGTCTGGGCCGTCGCGATGAGCGTCATCGTGTTCCAGCGCGACCTCGGCACCGCCCTGCTCTACTTCGGCCTGTTCCTCGTGATGATCTACGTGGCGACCGGACGATTCAGCTGGATCCTGCTCGGCCTGATCCTCTTCGCGAGCGGCGCGCTCATCGCGAGCCAGACGCTCGACTACGTGAACGGCCGGCTCATGAACTGGCTCGACGCGTTCAACCCCGACATCTACAACAGCGACGGCGGCTCCTACCAGCTCGTGCAGGGGCTCTTCGGCCTCGCGAACGGCGGCCTGACCGGCACCGGGCTCGGCCAGGGGATGCCCGACGTCACGCCCGTCGCGCAGAGCGACTACATCATCGCGACGCTCGGCGAGGAGCTCGGCCTCACCGGCCTGTTCGCGATCCTCGCGCTCTACCTCCTGCTCGTCAGCCGCGGCTTCCGCATCGGCTTCGCCGGCCAGGACGACTTCGGCAAGCTGCTCGCGGTCGGCCTGTCGTTCGTGCTCGCCCTGCAGTGCTTCATCGTCATCGGCGGCGTGATGCGCGTCATCCCGCTCACCGGTCTCACCACGCCGTTCCTCGCCGCGGGAGGATCGTCCCTCGTCGCGAACTGGATCATCGCCGCCCTCCTGCTGCGCATCTCCGACAGCGTCCGCAACCAGCCGAGGCTCGTCGTATGAACCGGGAGCTCAAGCGGATCAGCATCCTGGTGGTGGTGATGTTCGGCATCCTCTTCGGGGCGACGAGCGTCATCCAGGTGTTCCAGGTCGACAACCTGCGCGCCGACAGCCGCAACGTGCGGACGCTCTACCAGAGCTACTCGGCGCAGCGCGGGTCGATCCTCGTCGACGGCCAGCCCATCGCCGAGTCGGTGCCCTCCGACGACATCTACAAGTACCAGCGCACCTATCCGGGCGGCGACCTCTACTCCTCGGTCACCGGCTACCTCACGATCGGCGGCGAGCCGACCGGCGTCGAGGGCGCGCTCAACGACGAGCTCAGCGGCACCGCCAACAGCCAGTTCTTCGACCAGATCGGCAGCATCTTCACCGGGAAGAAGCAGCAGGGCGACTCCGTCGAGCTCACGCTCGACCCGGTCGTCCAGCAGGCGGCCTACGACGCGCTCGGCGACCAGCAGGGCGCCATCGTCGCGATCGAGCCGGCCACCGGCCGCATCCTGGCCCTCGTCTCGAAGCCCGGCTTCGACCCGAACACGCTCTCGGTGCACGACGGCGCGGCCGCCGAGCAGGCGTATCAATCCCTCATCGACGACCCGGTCCAGCCGCTGGCCAACCGCGCCATCGGCGGCACGCTCAACCCGCCCGGGTCGACGTTCAAGCTGATCGTCTCGGCCGCGGCCCTCGAGAGCGGCCAGTTCACGCCCGACTCCGAGTTCCCAAACCCTGTCAGCTTCCCGCTGCCCGGCAGCACCGCGACCGTCACGAACGCGGGCGGCGACGCGTGCGGTCCGGGCGAGACGGCGACGCTCGCGACCGGCCTCCGCCTGTCCTGCAACACGATCTTCGCGGAGGTCGGCCTGCAGCTCGGCGAGGAGCGGATCGCGGACATGGCGACCGGGTTCGGCTTCGGCAAGGACCTCAGCATCCCGATGCGGGTGACGCCGAGCAGCTACCCGCGCGGCCTCGACGACGCGCAGCTCGCGCTGTCCGCATTCGGGCAGTACGAGGACCGCGCGACCCCCCTCCAGATGGCCATGGTGTCGGCGGGCATCGCGAACGGCGGCACGGTCATGAAGCCGACGCTGATCGACCAGATCCTGTCGCCCGACCTCACCGTCGAGCAGGAGTTCCAGGCCGAGGAGTTCTCGACTCCGATCAGTGGTAACACCTCTGCAACGTTGACTCAGATGATGGTCCAGAACGTCGAGAACGGCGCGGGCAGCAATGCAAGAATGGACGGAATCAGCGTGGCCGGTAAGACGGGAACTGCGCAGAACGGCGGAGACGATCCGTACACCCTGTGGTTCACCGGCTTCGCGCCGGCGGACAACCCGGAGGTCGCCGTCGCGGTCGTGGTTGAGAACGGGGGCGGGCTCGGTCAGACCGGATTCGGGAATCTGGTCGCCGCGCCCATCGCGAGGCAGGTGTTTGAGGCGGTGCTGAATCGATGAGGCCTGTGAGCGGCCTGACCTTCGGCGGGCGCTACCAGCTCTCGAGCCGTGTGGCCATCGGCGGCATGGGCGAGGTGTGGGAGGCGACCGACCTCGTCATCGGGCGCACTGTCGCCATCAAGATCCTGAAGGACGAGTACCTCGGCGACCCGGGGTTCCTCGAGCGATTCCGCGCCGAGGCCCGGCACGCGGCCCTCGTCAACCACGAGGGCATCGCCAACGTCTACGACTACGGCGAGGAGGAGGGCAGCGCCTTCCTCGTGATGGAGCTGGTGCCCGGTGAGGCGCTCTCCTCCATCCTCGAGCGCGAGCACGTGCTGCCCACGGACAGGGTGCTCGACATCGTCGCGCAGACCGCGTCGGCACTGCAGGCCGCGCACGCCGCGGGCCTCGTGCACCGCGACATCAAGCCGGGCAACCTCCTCATCACCCCGGACGGCCGCGTCAAGATCACCGACTTCGGCATCGCCCGCATCGCCGACCAGGTGCCGCTGACCGCCACCGGCCAGGTGATGGGCACCGTCCAGTACCTGTCCCCGGAACAGGCGAGCGGCCACCCCGCCTCGCCCGCCACGGACATCTACTCCCTCGGCATCGTGGCCTACGAGGCCCTCGCCGGCCGTCGCCCCTTCACGGGCGAGTCGCAGGTCGCGATCGCGATGGCCCAGATCAACGAGACACCGCCGGACCTGCCGCCCACCGTGCCGCCGCCCGTCCGCAACCTCGTGATGGCGTGCATCGCGAAGAGCCCGTCGGATCGCCCCGCATCCGCCGCCAACCTCGCCCGCGCCGCACAGGCGCTGCGCCGGGGTGACGTGGCCGCCGCCGCGGCCGCCGTTCCCGGCATCCTTCCGCACGGTGCTTCGCTGCCCCCGACGGAGGCCGCGACCCAGCTGCTGCCCGCCGCCGGCGCGGGAGCCGCGACCTCGGCCGCCACGACGATCCTGCCCGCCGGTGCTCTGGGCGCTGGCGCGGCCGGTGCGGTCGGCGCCTCGACGGCGACCGACGAGCTGGAGGACGAGGAGCCGCACAAGCGCAGCCCGTGGACGATCCCGCTCATCGTGCTCGTCTCGATCCTGGTGATCGCGTTCATCGCCATGCTGATCGGGCTCCTGAGCAACCCGCGAGGAGCAGCGGACCCCTCGTCCGCCCCGCCCACTTCGGCGACGCCGTCCGCGTCGGCCACCCCGACACCGTCGGCCACCCCGACGAGCAACACGGTCGTGGTCGACCGAGCCGCGTTCATCGACCGGCCGGTCGACGAGGTGCAGGCCGAGCTCGAGGGCCTCGGGCTGAGCGTCACGCTTCGCGAGGGCAACGCGGCGTCCAACGAGGATCAGGTCGGCCTCGTCTCGGACGTCAACCCGTCGGGCAACGTCACCAAGGGCACCGCCGTCACCGTGACGTACTACGGCGAGATGGCCGATATCCCGGCGCCCGCGACGGCACGGTCGAGCTCCGCCACGGTGAACGTCGGCGATCCGGTGACGATCAGCTGGGACCGCTACGGCGCGTGCCCCGCCGGCACCTCTCTCAGCGGCTACACCGTGAACGTGTCGGGCGGCGGCCTGAACGAGGCGAGCCAGGCCAACGCGGGATCCACGAGTCTCCAGGTCACGCCCAGCCAGGCGGGAACCGTCACGGTCAACTACGTCGCCTACTGCGGCGATCGGGCGTCCGCACCGTCGGGCAATCTGACCTTCGAGGCCGTCGCGCCCGAGCCCGAGCCCGAGCCCGAGCCCACCCCCACACCGGAACCGACGCAGTGACCACCTCCACCGGCCCCACCGCCCGCCCCCAGCCGGACACGCGCCGGATGCTCGCCGGGCGCTACCAGCTCGGCTCGCTCCTCGGTCGCGGCGGCATGGCCGACGTGTACCTGGGCACGGACAACCGGCTCGGCCGCACGGTCGCGATAAAGCTGCTGAAGTCGTCGCTCGCGAACGACCCCGCCTTCCGCACCCGCTTCCGCCAGGAGGCGCAGTCGGCCGCGCGGATGGCGCACCCGACGATCGTCCGCGTCTTCGACGCCGGTGAGGAGATGGTGCGGGACGCGCACGGCGTCGAGAGCGCCCAGCCGTTCATCGTCATGGAGTACGTCGACGGCAAGCTCCTCAAGGACATCATCGCGATGGGGCCGCTCGAGCCGGCCGAGGCCGTGCACATCATCGACGGCATCCTCACCGCCCTCGAGTACTCCCACCGCGCCGGCGTCGTGCACCGCGACATCAAGCCGGGCAACATCATGATCACCCGCACCGGCCAGGTGAAGGTGATGGACTTCGGCATCGCCCGCGCGATCTCGGACTCCTCCGCGACGGTCGCGCAGACCACCGCCATCCTCGGCACCGCGCAGTACTTCTCGCCCGAGCAGGCCCGCGGCGAGACCGTCGACGCCCGTACGGACCTGTACTCGACGGGTGTCGTGCTGTTCGAGATGCTCGCCGGCCGCGCCCCGTTCCGCGGGGACACGCCGGTCGCGGTCGCCTACCAGCACGTCAGCGAGGCGCCGCCGAGCCCGAGCTCGTTCAACGCGAAGGTCTCGAAGGCCCTCGACGCCGTGACGCTCCGCGCTCTCTCGAAGGACAAGGCGGAGCGCTACCAGAGCGCGGCCGAGTTCCGCGACGACGTGCACGCGGCCGCCGCCGGCACGATGCCGACGCGGCGTCTGCCCGCTCAGGAGCCGAAGACCGACCTCTTCGCGGACACCGGCGACCCGCTCGCCGACAACCCCGCGCTCAAGCAGCTCGCCGCGGACGACGACACGCTGGTTCGGACACAGACGCGCCCGCCCGCGGTGTGGATCTGGGCGGGCATCGTCAGCGTCGCCGTCATCGTCATCGCGGTCGTCATCTGGGTGTTCACCCTGACGCCGAGCTCATCGCTGACCACCGATCTGTCCCGGAAGGTGCCGGATCTCGCCGGTCGGGCCTACGACGACGCGGCAGCATCGCTGCGCGACATGGACCTCGCTCCCGTGCGGCACAGCGAGCCGAGCAACATCTACGCCGCGGATCAGGTGATCCGCACGGAGCCCGAGCCGGGCACCGTCGTGGCGCCCGACACCAAGATCGACATCTGGGTGTCGAGCGGGCCCACCCAGTCGGCCGTGCCGAACGTGGTCGGCCTGTCGCAGAGCGCCGCGCAGGACCTCGTCACGCAGTCCAAGTTCATCGTGGGCACGATCACCCGCGAGCACTCCCCCACGGTCCCCGAGGGCGCCGTCCTGCGTGCGGATCCCGCCGTCGGCACCCAGATCGCCGAGGGCGCCACGGTGAACCTCGTCGTCTCCGACGGACTCGTCGAGATGCCCGACGTGCGGAACCTCACGGTCACCGACGCCCGCGGCCTGCTCGAGGGACCGGAGCTGCTGCTGCGGGTGAGCGTGGAGTCGACCACGAACTGCGGCGAGGCGTCCGACAAGGTCGTGGCGCAGTCGCTGGCCCCGGGAACGGTGCCGCAGGGGTCCGAGGTCACGATCACCTACTGCGACGCGCGCTGACGCCGGCGGCCGCACGCGCGGGCACCGCCGCCAGGCGGTCCGCGGGACGGCGATCGCCCCTCCTGATCAGCCGCGGTGTGCGGTGAGCAGGGGGTTGAGGCTCCTCGCGCGCTCCGGCGCCTCGGCCAGCCCGACCACGCCCAGCCAGTTGCCGAGCATGCGGTAGCCGCCCTCGGTGAGGACGGACTCCGGGTGGAACTGCACGCCGAAGACGGGCGCCTCCACGTGGCGGAGGCCCATGATCACCCCGCCGACGGTGCGGGACGTGACGACGAGCTCATCAGGCACGGTGCCGTCGACGACGGCCAGCGAGTGGTATCGCGTGGCGGTGAACGGCTGGGGCACGCCAGCGTAGAAGGAGCTGCCGTCGTGCTCGATGGACGACGTCTTGCCGTGCATGAGCTCCTCGGCGTTCGTCACCACGGCGCCCCGAGCCTCGGCGATCGCCTGGTGCCCGAGGCAGACGCCGAGCAGCGGCTTCTCGAGCTCGAGCGCGACCCCGACCGCCGCCACGGAGACGCCCGCGTCGACCGGCTTGCCAGGCCCGGGCGAGATGAGGACGCCGTCGTACTCGGCGAACCGGTCCTTCAGCTCGCCCTCCGCGATGCCGTCGTTGCGCACCACGTCGGTCTCCGCGCCCAGCTGCTTCAGGTAGCCGTCGAGCGTGTAGACGAAGCTGTCGTAGTTGTCGATCACGAGAATCCGGGTCATGGCCCGTACAGTCTCGCATCTGCGGGGCGCCCCGGAGCCTCACAGGAGGGACCGGACCCCTTTGCTAGACTCCTCCGCATGGCACGACCCCGCGTCCGAGACGAGCTGCGCACCGACGAGCGCAGCAGCGCTGAGGCACCGAACCCCGTCTGGTTCAAGCCGGTGATGTTCGGCTTCATGCTGATCGGCCTCGCCTGGATCATCGTGTTCTACGTCAGCCAGGGCACGCTGCCGATCCCGGATCTGCAGAGCTGGAACATCCTCATCGGGTTCGGCATCGCTTTCATCGGCTTCCTGATGACCACCCGCTGGCGCTGATTCCCCCCAACCGGTGATCGAAGAGCCCGCGCAGCGGGCGTCTCGACATCACGCCACCCCGCCTTTCTAGGCGACCACGCAGGCCTGAGGCCCGAGTAAGCGCCTCAGCTGGCCCCGAGTTGGTGCACCCAGTGCGCGAGGAACCGCGCTCCCGCCTCGTCGTGGATCGCGTCCCCGATCGTGATCACCTGGTAGGGCCGGTCGAGAACGCCGTCGCTCGGCCGCACGTCGACGTGGGCGACCTCGAAGCCCGCCCCGTGCAGGTAGTCGGCCATCTTGTAGTCGCTGCGGGAGTCCCCGATGGTCCGCCAGCGCCGCGGCAGCTCGCCGAGCCCGGCGAAGTAGCGGAGAGCGCGCTCGGCACCGCGGTCCTTGTCGAGCAGGATCGACTCGAGGTCGGTGCTGATGATCGTCGGGTCGATGCGGAACGGCACCTCGCCCGCGGCGTCGGGGGCCTCACGGTCGCCGTAGCGGATCCCGATGCCGGCGCCGACGGCGAGCTCGAAGACCTCGTCGTTGAAGGGTCCCTGCGCCGCGTGATACCGGTCCGAGTCCACGTCGGTGCGCTGCTCGACCGAGACCATCGCGCGCTTCGTGTCGTCGAAGAACATGGTGTCCGAGTACCTCCGCGCGACGAGCTCGCGGACGGCGTCGACGACCGGCTGCGGCAGCGCCACAGCCGAGTCGACGGCGAGCTCCCCCAGGCCGGCGGCCGTGATGGGGGCCTCGACCGCGCCCTTCTCGAACACTCCGAACATGCGTGCCTCGCCCGACGCGAGCACGTCCTCGAGGCCGGCATCGCGCAGGGGGCCGAGCAGCTGCTCGCGTACGAACGCGTCCGAGCGTCCGGTGATGAAGGCGATGGGAACCCCCGCCCGCGTCAGCGCGACGAGATCGGCGAGGATCTCGGGGATCGCCACGGTGCGGGTGATCGGGCTCGCGAGGGGGCCGTCCACATCGAAGAGCAGGCCGAGATCGGTCACGGGGGTCATCCTCTCCCCCGACGAGGGGTACACGGAGCCGAATATCGGCTGGTCACTCGGCAATTACACGGGTGTAGTTCTGCACAGTGTGAATCCACATGTGGATAACTGCTAGCCCAGAATGGCGGGCGCGATCCCCGCCAGGGTCAGGCCGGCGCCCACTCCTATGAGCAGACCGGTCTGTAGCCTCTGCTGGTTCCGGCGCCGCGTCTGCACCAGCACGAAGGCGACGAGCGCGCCGGCCAGCAGTCCGCCGACATGGGCCTGCCAGGAGATCGTGCGGAAGAACAGCCCGATGCCGAGATTCAGGGCGATCAGGATCACGAGGCCCGCCGTGTTGGCGCCGAGCTTGCGCGCGATGATGAAGAACGCGCCGAGCAGGCCGAAGACGGCACCGGAGGCGCCGACGACCGCCTGCGCCGGATCGTTCCACTTCAGGTACAGCACCGCCACGGAGCCGCCGAGAGCCGACAGCAGGTAGATGGCGAGGAAGCGCCACTTCCCGACCGCCGACTCCAGCTGCTGCCCGAACATCCACAGTGCGAGCATGTTGAACGCGATGTGCAGGATCACGCTCGGCGAATGCACGAAGGCGACGGTGATGAGCCGCCACGGCTCGAAGGGGAACCCCGTCTCCGGTCGGGAGTACACCGGGGCGTAGAGGAGGGCGTCCGTCACCGCGCTCGAGAGCAGCTGCAGGAGGAAGACCAGCAGCGTGACGGTGATGAGCACGTACGTGACCGACGGCGCGATCGTGGAGCGCAGGCGCCGCCAGGTCCTGCCGCGCGAGCCGCCGAGGAAGCTCACCGCTCGCTGACGGTGACGCCCGTGAGCACCTGCTCCTCGACGGGACGGTCGCGGGCGTCCGTGCGGACGGCGCCGAGCTTGTCCACGACGGCGCGCGACTCGTCGTCGGCGACGACGCCGAAGATGGTGTGGGCGCCCTGCAGCCACGTCGTGGCGCCGGTGGTGATGAAGAACTGGGAGCCGTTGGTGCCGCGGCCGCCGCGCTTGCCGGCGTTCGCCATCGCGAGCACGTAGGGCTCGGTGAAGTCGAGGTCCGGCGAGATCTCGTCGTCGAACTCGTAGCCGGGGCCGCCCATGCCGGTGCCGGTCGGGTCGCCGCCCTGAATCATGAAGCCGGGGATGATGCGGTGGAAGACGACGTCCGTGTAGAGGGGGCCGTCGCCGCGCTTGCCGGTCCGCGGGTCGGTCCACTCGGTCTCGCCGGTCGCGAGGCCGATGAAGTTGCGCACCGTCTTCGGCGCCTGGTTCCCGAACAGGTTCACTCGGATGTCGCCCTGAGTGGTGTGGAGAGTGGCTACCGCGGTGTGCTGAATCATGCCTATAGCCTAATCCGCCCGCAAAAACTCCCCAGGGCGCTCCCAGCGCTCTGGGTGGCAAGATGGAGAAACCCCGCGAGCGAACCCATTTTGGAGGCAGGACATGGAGCTCTCCCGTAAGCGCAAGAAGGAACTGGCTCGTCTCCGCAGCAGTGCGGAGAAGCTGTGGCAGGAGCAGCAGGAGGTGCTCGAGCACGCCTCCGCCGTGGCCCGGCAGGCCCGCGTCCAGGCCAACCTTCTGAGCCAGGAGCATGTCGTTCCCCGGGTGCTGACCACGTACGAGTCCCGGTTCAAGCCCACCGTCGACAGGAGCGTCGTCTTCGCGAACCAGGCCCGCGGCAAGGTCATCACCGATGTGCTGCCGCTGCTGAGCGGCGTCGGAGCCTCCGCCCTGTCGGTGCTGCAGCTCTCGAAGGGCCTGGCGTCGCGCGTCGACACCGCCGCCCTGGCAGAGCGGGCGAAGGCGTTCTCCGCCTCGTTCCGCAAGCCGGAGCCGGTTCCCGTGAAGACCGGCCCGGGTGCCGGCACCTACGCCCTCATCGGCGTCGGCGCCCTCGCCCTGTCCGGTGTCGCCTACGCCGCATGGCAGACGTTCCGGGCGGACGACGATCTGTGGATCGCCGACGACGAGCCCGAGGCGACCGGCAGCACCAACCCGACGGACGTCCCGAAGACGCCCACCGCCTGAGCGGATCGCACACTCCGAAGGGCCCCGGCATCCGCCGGGGCCCTTCGTGTTTCCCGTGGAACATCGCCGCGAACTTGGTGTGCAAACGCCCGGACGCTCAGCCGGCGGGCGTAGCATCCCCTCGAGAGCGAGGTACCCGATGAACAAGCTTTCGCGCTGGCTTCCCGCGGCCGCCGTACCGATCGTGGTGGTCGCCGGCGCCGTCGCGCTCCCCGCGATGTCCGCAGCCGGAGACGTGCCGGACCGGAGGCCGGAGGAGGTGCTCGACCTCATCGCGTCGAGCGCGGGCGTGGCGTTCTCGGGAACCGTCGAGCAGACGTCCGAGCTGGGGCTGCCCGAGCTGCCCGAGTCCGACATGAAGGGCTACGGCTCCTCCGACGAGTCCGCCGTGGTGGAGTTCCTCACCGGCGACCACTCGGCACGCGTCTTCTCCGACGGCGCCGAAGGACAGCGCGTGCAGCTGCTCGACCGGCTCGCCGAGCGCGACCTCATCCGCAACGGCAGCGAGGTGTGGGCGTACGACTCCAAGCGCGACGAGGCGATCCACGCGGTGCTGCCGGAGGATGCGGAGTGGTCCGCGCCGGCCACTCCCCCGGACCTGGCCGAGGCTCTGCTCGCGAAGATCGATCCGACGACGGCCGTCTCCGTCGAGTCGGGCAACCGGGTCGCCGGACGCGAGGTCTACGACCTCATCCTGACCCCGCGCACCGAGGAGAGCCTCGTCGCGGAGATCGAGCTCTCGGTCGATGCCGACACCGGCCTCCCGCTGCGGGTCGAGGTCGACTCGACGGACGGCACCGACGACGCGGTGTCGGTCGGCTTCCGCGAGATCGACTACGACACCCCGTCCCCCGACCTCTTCACCTTCACCCCCGCCGAGGGCACGGTCGTGCACGAGAAGCAGCCGACGCCCGGCGTGGCCCCCGCCATGCCGGAACCCCCGGAGCCGGTGGTCACCGGCGAGGGCTGGGCGAGCGTCGTCGAGCTGCCCGGCGACGTGCTGGCCTCGGCTGATCCGGAGCAGGCGGCGCTCTTCGAGCAGCTGACCGTGGCAGTACCGGAGGGCCGGGTGCTGTCGACCTCACTCGTCTCCGTGCTCTTCACCTCGGACGGGCGAGTTCTCGCGGGGGCGGTCCCCGTGGAGACCCTGCAGGCCGCCGCCCGGTGACGGCGGCCGACCCGGCCATCCGCACCAGCGGACTCGGGAAGACCTTCGGACGGCGCCGCGCGGTCGACGCCCTCGATCTGCACGTTCCCCGCGGCGCGCTCTTCGGCTTCCTGGGGCCGAACGGATCGGGCAAGACGACGACGATCCGGATGCTGCTCGGCCTCGCCACTCCGACCGCCGGTGATATCGCGATGCTCGGCGAGCCGATGCCGCGCGCGCTGTCGTCGGTGCTCCCCCGCGTGGGGGCGCTCGTGGAGGGTCCCGCGTTCGCCCCGTTCCTGTCCGGCCGGGCCAATCTGCGCCGCTACGACGCCGCCGACGGAGCCTCGTCGCCCTCCACCCGGCACGCGCGGGTCGAGGCCGCGCTGGAGCGGGTCGGGCTGAGCAACGCGGCCGAGAAGAAGGTCGGGGCCTACTCGCTCGGCATGAAGCAGCGGCTCGGGATCGCGAACGCGCTGCTCCGGCCGCGGGAACTGCTGATCCTCGACGAGCCGACCAACGGCCTCGACCCGCAGGGCACGCGTGAGATCCGGACGCTGCTGCGCTCCCTCGCCGCGGAGGGGACGACGATCTTCGTGTCCAGCCACCTGCTGACCGAGGTCGAGCAGCTCTGCACCCACGCCGCGGTGATGAGCTCCGGTCGCCTGGTGGCGCAGGGGCCCCTCGACGAGCTGCGCCGGCACGGCTCGGCGCGCATCCGAGTGCTCACACCGGACGCTCCGACGGCCCGGGAGGTGCTCGCGCGGATCGGCCTGTCGCCGCTCAGCGAGGCGACGGACGTCGTCGCACCTCTGCCCGACAGCGTCGCGCCGGAGACGGTGACGGAGGCCCTCGTGAAGGCCGGTGTCCGCGTGCGCGGCATCGGCGTCGAGGGCGAGTCGCTCGAGGAGCGCTTCGTGGCGCTCACCGGTGAGGGCTTCGATGTCGCAGGCTGAGACGACGGGCACGCGCGTCCGTCCGCTCGCGCTGCTCGGCTCGGAGCTGGGGCTCCTCTTCCGCCGGCGCCGCACCTGGGCGATGCTCGCTGCCCTGGCGCTCGTGCCCGTCCTCATCGGCGTCGCGGTGCGCTTCCGGCCCAACGCCGAGAGCGGCCCGCCGTTCCTCACGGCGATCAGCGAGAACGGCCTGTTCGTGTCGTTCACCGCGCTCACGGTGTCGGTGCCCCTGTTCCTGCCGCTCACCGTCGGAGTGGTGGCGGGCGACACGATCGCCGGGGAGGCGAGCCTCGGCACCCTCCGCTACCTGCTGGTCGCTCCGACGACCCGCGTGCGCGTGCTGCTCGTGAAGTACGCGGCCGCGGCGGTGTTCGCGATCGCGGCACCGCTCGTCGTGCTGCTCGCGGGCATCGCCGTCGGGGCGCTGCTGTTCCCCATCCGCGACGTCACGCTGCTGTCCGGGGTGACGGTGGATGCCGGCGGCTTCGCGGTCCGCTGTGCCCTGCTCGTCGTCTATGTCGCCGTGTCGCTGCTGGGGCTGAGTGCGATCGGGCTGTTCCTGTCGACCCTGACCACGGTTCCGGTCGGGGCGATGGCGGCGACGATCGTCCTCGCCGCGGCATCCCAGATCCTCGACTCGCTTCCCCAGCTGGACTGGCTGCACCCGTGGCTGTTCAGCCACTGGTGGTTCGGCTTCGCCGACTTCCTGCGCGAGCCGATCGTCTGGGACTCGTTCCAGAGCAACGCCCTGCTGCAGCTCGGCTACGTGGCCCTCTTCGGCGCTCTCGCCTACGGCCGCCTCTCGACGAAGGACATCCTCACCTGACCCGTCCGGCGCCCGGCGGAAGAGCTGAGTTCCGAGAGATGTCGGGATTCCGAGACGCCCGCTTCGCAGGCTCGTCAATCACCGGAAGGTGCGCATCGAAACCCGCGAGGCCCGCGCGACATGCGCTGGGTCGGGAGGCCGGGCCGCCGCGTCGGGCCGGCCGGACTGCCCACGACGCGCGCCGCAGCAGCGGCGGCGGGCCGAACTAGCACTGTGGAGACGAGGGGAATCGATCCCCGGGCACGGCCGTCACGCCGCTGCGCGGCGCGCCGGAACCGGCGCCGGGGGCCCACCCAGCGTCGGGTTTGCTCATCCCACGCCGTCAGAACGACCGAAGGCGCCGTCCTGACGGACGGCGCCTTCGCTCGTGGAGACGAGGGGAATCGAACCCCTAACCCCCTGCTTGCAAAGCAGGTGCTCTGCCAATTGAGCTACGTCCCCGAGACGGGGTCGGGATCGGGTTCGTTCCCGAAGTCTTGCGTGGGGCTACCAGGACTTGAACCTGGGACCTCTTCGTTATCAGCGAAGCGCTCTAACCGCCTGAGCTATAGCCCCGTTTTCGGCCTGATCGACATTACCGCATGCAGGCCGGTACGGCGAATCGAGCCGGGCGCCGCGGGCGGGCCGGCCCGGCTCCCCTACTGGTTGGTGAAGCCGACGAGCAGGCCGCCGCTGATCCGGACGCTCAGGTTGTAGAGCACCGCGGAGATCGCGCCGAGCGCCGTGCCGACGATGACGTTGAGCAGCGCGATGACGACCGAGAAGCCGAGCACCTGCGGAAGCCCGAACGTTGCCGTGAGGCTGAAGCTGGTGTCGCCCGAGATCTCGCCGAACAGGCCGCTCAGCCGGTCGAAGATGCCGGTCTGGGCGAGCACCATCCAGATGAGGGCGGTGCCCACGATCAGGACGATGCCGAGGGCGACCGCCACCAGGAACGACAGCTTGACCGCCGACCAGAAGTCCACGTAGACGAGCTTCAAGCGAACCTGCTTGGTTCCCCCGCTCACCGGGCGCGACGTCTTCCGTGCCAGCTTCTCCGCGACACTACTCATCCCCTGACTCGCCCTTCTCGGCTTCGACGTCGGCGGGCTCTGCGTCATCGGCAGCGGTCCCGTTCGCGTCTAGATTACGTTCACTGTTCTTCGCAACCGCGATGATTTTGTCCTCGTCGCCGAATCGGGCGAAGACGACCCCCATCGTGTCACGGCCCTTCGCCGGAACCTCGGAGACCGCCGACCGCACGACCTTGCCGCCGGCGAGCACGACGAGCACCTCGTCGTTGTCCTCGACGATCAGCGCGCCCGCCAGGTCGCCGCGGGACTCCTCGAGCTTCGCCACCTTGATGCCGAGCCCTCCGCGGTTCTGCACGCGGTACTGGTCCACGGAGGTGCGCTTGGCGTAGCCGCCCTCGGTCACGATGAACACGTACGCGGAGTCGGAGTTGCCGTTCAGCACCGAGGCGCTCAGCAGCTCGTCCTCGCCGCGGAAGTGCATGCCGATCACGCCGGAGGTGCTGCGGCCCATCGGGCGGAGCGCGTCGTCGGTCGCCGTGAAGCGGATCGACATGCCCTTGCGGGAGACGAGCAGCAGGTCGGAGTCCTCGTTCACGAGCAGCGCCGAGACGAGCTCGTCGCCCTCGCGCACGTTGATGGCGATGATGCCGCCCGTGCGGTTCGTGTCGTACTCGGGAAGGGCCGTCTTCTTGATGAGGCCCTGACGGGTGGCGAGCACGAGGTACTGGGCGACGCCGTAGTCGCGGATGTCGAGGACCTCCGCGATCTCCTCGTCCGGCTGCAGCGCGAGCAGGTTGGCGACGTGCTGACCCTTGGCGTCGCGACCGCCCTCCTGCACCTCGTACGCCTTCGCGCGGTAGACGCGGCCCTTGTTGGTGAAGAACAGCAGCCAGTGGTGCGTGGTGGTGACGAAGAAGTGGTCGACGACGTCGTCCGCGCGCAGCTGGGCGCCGCGCACCCCGCGGCCGCCCCGGTGCTGCTGACGGTAGTTGTCGCTGCGGGTGCGCTTGATGTAGCCGCCGCGGGTGACCGTGACGACCATCTCCTCCTCGGGAATGAGGTCCTCGACGCTCATGCCGCCGCCGTACCCGAGCAGGATCTCGGTGCGCCGCTCGTCGCCGAACTTCTCGACGATCTCGGCGAGCTCCTCGCTGATGATCTCCCGCTGCCGGCTGGGCGTCGCGAGGATGTGCTTGTACTCCGCGATGAGCCGCTCGAGCTCGGCGGCCTGCTCGATGATCCGCTGGCGCTCGAGGGCCGCGAGGCGGCGCAGCTGGAGGCCGAGGATGGCGGTGGCCTGCACCTCGTCGACGTCGAGCAGCTCGATGAGGCCCTCGCGCGCGTCCTCGACCGTGGGCGAGCGACGGATGAGGGCGATGACCTCGTCCAGCATGTCCAGCGCCTTGAGGTAGCCGCGGAGGATGTGCGCATCCGCCTCGGCCTTGCGCAGCCGGAACGCGGTGCGCCGGACGATGACCTCGATCTGGTGCTCCACCCACAGCGAGATGAAGCCGTCGAGCGGCAGGGTGCGGGGCACCCCGTCGACGATCGCCAGCATGTTGGCGCCGAAGTTCTCCTGCAGCTGGGTGTGCTTGTACAGGTTGTTCAGCACGACCTTCGCGACCGCGTCGCGCTTCAGCACGACGACGAGGCGCTGACCGGTGCGGCCGGAGCTCTCGTCGCGGATGTCGGCGATGCCGGCGATCTTGCCGTCCTTGACGAGCTCCGCGATCTTCACCGCGAGGTTGTCGGGGTTCACCTGGTACGGCAGCTCGGTGACGACGAGGCAGGTCCGGCCCTGGATCTCCTCGACGTTGACGACCGCGCGCATGGTGATCGAGCCGCGACCGGTCCGGTACGCGTCCTCGATGCCGTTGGTGCCGAGGATCTGGGCACCGGTCGGGAAGTCGGGGCCCTTGATGCGCTGCAGCAGGGCCGCGAGCAGCTCCTCGCGGCTCGCGTCCGGGTTCTCGAGCAGCCACTGGGCGCCGGCCGCGACCTCACGGAGGTTGTGCGGCGGGATGTTGGTGGCCATGCCGACCGCGATGCCGACCGAGCCGTTGACGAGCAGGTTCGGGAAGCGGCTCGGCAGGACGACCGGCTCCTGCGTCTTGCCGTCGTAGTTGTCCTGGAAGTCGACCGTGTCCTCGTCGATGTCCCGGACCATCTCGAGGGCGAGCGGCGCCATCTTCGTCTCGGTGTACCGGGCGGCGGCGGCGCCGTCGTTGCCGGGCGAGCCGAAGTTGCCCTGACCGAGCGCGAGCGGGTAGCGGAGACTCCACGGCTGGACGAGCCGGACCAGGGCGTCGTAGATGGCGCTGTCACCGTGCGGGTGGTACTGGCCCATCACCTCGCCGACGACGCGCGCGCACTTGCTGAACGAGCGGTCCGGGCGGTAGCCGCCGTCGAACATGGCGTAGACGACGCGGCGGTGCACCGGCTTCAGGCCGTCCCGCACGTCGGGCAGCGCCCGACCCACGATCACGCTCATCGCGTAGTCGAGGTACGACCTCTGCATCTCGAGCTGGAGGTCGACCTGCTCGATCTTGTCCGTCATGGTGTCCGTTCTTTGCTCTGTTTGCGTCGTCCGCGGTTCTCGTCTCAGAGAACGTCATCGGGTTTCGAGACGCGGCGCTGCACGCGCCGCTCCTCAACCACCGGGGTCCTCGACATTTGATCCACCGGATCAAATGTCGAGGAAACGAACGTCCTTCGCGTTGCGCTGGATGAAGCTGCGGCGGGACTCGACGTCCTCACCCATCAGCGTCGAGAAGATCTCGTCGGCGGCCGCGGCGTCCTCCACCGTCACCTGGCGGAGGGTGCGGGTCGCGGGATCCATGGTGGTCTCCCACAGCTCCTTGTAGTCCATCTCGCCGAGGCCCTTGTAGCGCTGGATCCCGTTCTCCTTGGGGATGCGCTTGCCGTTCTTCTGGCCGTCCTCGAGGAGGGCGTCGCGCTCACGGTCGCTGTACACGTAGTCGTGCGGAGCGTTCGTCCACTTGAGGCGGTACAGCGGCGGCTGCGCGAGGTAGACGTAGCCCATCTCGATGAGGCCGCGCATGTAGCGGAACAGCAGGGTGAGCAGCAGCGTGGTGATGTGCTGGCCGTCGACGTCGGCGTCGGCCATCAGGATGATCTTGTGATACCGCGCCTTCTCGGCGTTGAAGTCCTCGCCGATGCCGGTGCCGAAGGCGGTGATCATCGACTGGACCTCGGCGTTCGCGAGCGCACGGTCGAGGCGCGCCTTCTCCACGTTCAGGATCTTGCCGCGAAGCGGGAGGATCGCCTGGTGGATCGGGTCGCGGCCGGTGCCCGCGGAGCCGCCGGCCGAGTCGCCCTCGACGAGGAAGATCTCGGAGACGACCGGGTCCTTGCTCTGGCAGTCCTTGAGCTTGCCGGGCATGCCGCCGCCCTCGAGGAGGCCCTTCCGCCGCGCGGTCTCGCGCGCCTTCCGGGCCGCCATGCGAGCGGTGGCCGCCTGCAGCGCCTTGCGGATGATCTCCTTGGCCTGCGCGGGGTTCCGCTCGAACCAGTCGCCGAGCTGATCGCCCGCCACGCGCTGCACGAACGCCTTGGCCTCCGTGTTGCCGAGCTTCGTCTTCGTCTGGCCCTCGAACTGCGGCTCGCCGAGCTTCACGGAGATGACGGCGGTGAGGCCCTCGCGGACGTCGTCACCGGAGAGGTTGTCGTCCTTCTCCTTGAGGATGCCCTTCTCGCGCGCGTAGCGGTTGACGAGGGTGGTCAGCGCCGCGCGGAAGCCCTCCTCGTGGGTGCCGCCCTCGTGGGTGTTGATGGTGTTCGCGTAGGTGTGGACGCTCTCGGTGTAGGCGGTCGTCCACTGCATCGCGATCTCGAGCGAGATCTTGCGGTCCTTGTCCTCCTGCTCGAACGCGATGATGTCGGGGTTCACGACCTCGGCGCGCTTGGAGGAGTTGAGGTACTGCACGTAGTCGACGAGGCCGTTCTCGTAGAAGAAGACGTGGGACAGCGGCGCCGTCTCCTCGCCCTCCTCGGCGATGCCCTGATCCGGGTCGGTGTCGTCGGCGGCGGTCCGGCGCTCGTCCGTCAGCGAGATGCGCAGCCCCTTGTTGAGGAACGCCATCTGCTGGAAGCGGGTGCGCAGCGTCTCGTAGTCGAACTCGACGGTCTCGAAGATCTCGTCGTTCGGCCAGAAGGTGATCGTCGTGCCCGTCTCGGTCGACTCCTCCCCCTTCTCCAGGGGAGCGGTGGGTACCCCCGACCGGAAGCTCTGACGCCAGACGAAGCCCTGGCGGCGCACCTCGACGTCCAGCCGGGTGGACAGCGCGTTGACGACGGAGCTGCCGACGCCGTGCAGGCCGCCGGACACCGCGTAGCCGCCGCCGCCGAACTTGCCGCCGGCGTGAAGCACGGTGAGCACGACCTCGACGGTGGAGCGCTTCTCGACCGGGTGGATGTCCACCGGGATGCCGCGCCCGTTGTCGACGACCGTGACGGCGCCGTCGCGCCGGATGAAGACCTGGATGTCGTCGCAGTAGCCGGCGAGGGCCTCGTCGACGGAGTTGTCGACGATCTCGTAGACGAGGTGGTGGAGACCGCGCGGACCCGTCGAGCCGATGTACATGCCCGGACGCTTCCGCACCGCTTCGAGACCCTCGAGCACCTGGATGGCGCTGGCGCCGTAACTGTCGTCCGGCATCGGCTGTGTCGTGTCTGTCATATATGAGGTCCTGGCTCCCGCCGGTAGAGCCTTGATTCTATCAGTTGGCGGGTGCCGGAATCGGGCCTCTGACGGGCGTTTGAAGCGACGGTGACCAGATTTGCCCGCTCAGCCGTAGGTATCGCGTGGACCGCGCCCTGGAACCGATCTGGGGCCACGTTTCCAGTTGGGGGCCCCCGGTCCGGAAAAGGCGATGTTCTGGATGCCCGCCTCCGGGAACCTCTGCGCGATGCGCGTGAGGATCTCGGTGCGCATGAGCCGGAGCTGGGTCGCCCAGGCGGTCGAGTCGCACTTCACCCGCAGCAGGCCGTCCTCCACGCCGGTCGGCTCGGAGTGCGCCGCCGTCTCCGGTCCGGCGATCTCCTGCCAGGCGGCGATGAGCTCCGACTGGGAGAGGACGGTGTCCCAGCCGAGCGAGGAGGTCAGCCCGGACAGGGCGTCGCCCAGCTTGGCCGGGTCCCGCCCGACCCCGAAGGGCTGGGATTCCCCCTCGTCCTGCGTGCGGCGCCGGCGCTTCGTGCGGGGACCCGCCGCAGGACCGCCGAACGCGACCCGGAGACGCAGATAGACGGACCGCGCCTCCTCGACGACCGAGTCGTCGTCGTTCATCCGTCGGTGCCCGCCTGCTCGAGGATGCGGCCGGCCTGGATGCGCACCATGCTGCCGTGAAGGATCTCCGGGACGTCCTCGGCGACGGCGGAGGTGATGAGCACCTGCTCGTAGTCCTGGATGGCGGCGGCCAGTCGCCGGCGGCGCGGAGCATCGAGCTCCGCGAACACGTCGTCGAGGATCAGCACAGGGTCCCCCGCACTCGCCTCGGCCCGCAGCAGCTCGGCGGAGGCAAGCTTCAGGGAGAGCGCGAACGACCAGGACTCGCCGTGGCTCGCGTAGCCGCGAGCCGGGAGCCCGTTCAGCTCGAACACGATGTCGTCCCTGTGCGGCCCTACGAGCGTGAGCCCGCGCTCGAGCTCCTTGGGGCGTGCGGCGGCGAGCGACTCGGCGAAGTGCGTGCGGATCTGCTCGATCGGCAGCGTCTCGTCCGTCCGCTCCGTGCCCTCCTCGTCGGCGTCCGGTCGCTGGGACAGGATGCTGAGCTGGCTGGCGAGCCGCGGGCGATGGTCGGCGCCGACGATGCCCTCGTATGCCGCGGCGACGTGCGGCCGGAGGTCGTCGACGAGCGAGAGTCGGGCGGCGATGATCTGCGAGCCGAAGTCGATGAGCCGCTCGTCCCACAGGTCGAGGGTCGAGAGCGCCTTCGCGCCGGTCGCCCTCGCGGTCTTCAGCAGCGTGTTGCGCTGGCGCAGGGCGCGGTCGTAGTCGGAGAGCACGCCGGCGAGGCGCGGGGTGCGCAGTACGAGGAGCTCGTCGGCGAACCGGCGCCGGCCCGAGGGGTCGCCCCGGACCAGCGCCATGTCCTCGGGGGCGAAGAGCACGCTCGAGAAGTAGCGCGGCAGATCGCGCACCTTGGCGGGGGACCGGCCGACCTGGGCCTTGTTCGCCGATGCCGCGTTGATCTGCAGCTCGACGAGGAACTCACGGTCGCCGTTGCCGAGCAGGGCGCGGACGATCGCGCTCGTCGCCCCGCGCCGCACGAGTGCGAGATCGCTCGACACGCGATGCGAGCCGAGGGTGCTCAGGTAGCCGAGCGCCTCGACGAGGTTCGTCTTGCCCTGCCCGTTGCTCCCGACGAGGACGTTGACCCCGTCCGCCAAGACGAGGTCGGCGTTCTCGTAGTTCCGGAAGTCGACGAGGTTCAGGCGCCGGACGTGCATCTCCCGGAGGCGTCTAGCCGTCGGCGGTGCGCTTGACGGCGTGGCCGCCGAACTGCTGACGCAGGGCCGCGACCGCCTTCATCGCCTTGGAGTCGTCCTGGCGCGACACGAAGCGCGCGAAGATCGACGCGGAGATCGTGGGCACCGGCACCGAGTGGTTGAGCGCGTCCTCGATCGTCCATCGGCCCTCGCCGGAGTCGCCGACGTAGCCCTCGATTTCGGCCAGCTCCGGGTCCGCGTCGAGCGCGCGCACCATCAGCTCGAGCAGCCAGGACCGCACGACCGTGCCGCGCTGCCACGCCTTGAAGGTTCCCGGGACGTCCTTGATGAGGTCCTCGCGGGCCTCGAGCAGCTCGTAGCCCTCGGCGTATGCCTGCATGAGCGCGTACTCGATGCCGTTGTGCACCATCTTCGCGTAGTGCCCGGCGCCGACCGGCCCGACGTGGACGAAGCCCTCCTCGCGGGGGCCCTCCGGGCGCAGCGCGTCGAAGATCGGCATCGCGCGCGCGATGTCCTCATCGGCGCCGCCCACCATGAGGCCGTAGCCGTTCTGCAGTCCCCAGACGCCGCCGGAGACGCCGCAGTCGACGTAGGCGATGCCCGCCTCGGCGAGCAGCGCCTCGTGGGCGAAGTCGTCGGTGAACTTGGAGTTTCCGCCGTCGATGACGAGGTCGCCCTTCGAGAGCACCCCGGCGAGGTCCTTCACGACGGAGTCGGTGATCTTGCCGGCCGGCACCATGACCCACACGATGCGGGGGCCCTCGAGCGCGGCCGCGAGGTCACCGAGCGTTGCGACATCCGAGACGTCGGGGTTCGTGTCGTAGCCGACGACGTCGATGCCGGCGTTGCGCAGGCGGGCGCGCATGTTGTTGCCCATGCGGCCGAGGCCGACGAGACCGATCTGCATGTGGGGATACCTCCGGGATCAGCGCAGCAGCAGGTTGGGCTGCAGCAGGTAGCGGTAGTCGTCCGACGCCGCCTTGTCCTTGCTCGACTGGCTGGTGATGAGCACCGGGCCCGGCTTGTTGGGGTTCTCCGTCTTCGTGAAGGCGATCCGGACGAACTCCGAGTGCACCGCGCCGAGGCCGTCGAGCAGGAACTGGGGCTTCAGGGAGACCACGGTGTCCGTCCCGTTGAGCAGAGCTTCGATGTTCTCGGAGGCCTGGGCCTGCTCGGACCCGATCGCCTCGAGGGTGAGCCCGTCGAGGTCGAAGCTGTAGCGCAGCGCCGCCTCACGCTCGAGCACGAGCTGCACGCGCCGGGTCGCCTCGACGAGCTCCGCGGTGTTGATCACCGCGTAGTTCTCGACGTTCTCCGGGAAGAGCCGCTTCACCGGCGGGAAGTTGCCCTTGATGAGCAGCGACGTCACGGTGCGCTTCTCGGAGCTGAAGGCGATCAGCTCGCGGTCCTCGCCGCCCGTGATCGAGATCGAGATGGTGCCGGTCGAGCCGAAGGTGCGGCCGATCTCCTGCAGGGTGCGGGCGGGCACGAGCGCGGTGAGCGTCGGCTGGTCCTCGTTCGCCGGCTCCCACTGGATGCCGCGCACGGCGACGCGGTAGCGGTCGGTCGCCACGAGGCTGAGGCTGTGGTCCGAGATCTCCAGCTGGACGCCGGTGATGACGGGAGTGACGTCGTCGCGGGATGCGGCCACTGCCACCTGCGCGACGGCCTGCGAGAAGGCGTCGGCCGGGACGCTGCCGGTCGGCTCTCCCACGGTGGGCAGGTTCGGGTACTCCTCCACGGGCATGCTCAGCAGCGTGAAGCGGGCGGACCCGGCGCGGACGACGATGCGCGCGTCCTCGGAGAACACCTCCACGGGAGCGGAGGCGGGCAGCCGGCTCGCGATGTCGGCGAGGAGACGGCCTGATACCAGTGCCCGTCCCGGCTCATTGACCTCGGCGGCGATCTCAGTGCGCGCGGACACCTCGTAGTCGAAGGACGACAGCGTCAGCCCCGACTCCGACGCCTCCAGCAGCACGCCGGAGAGGATCGGGAGGGTGGTCCGCTGCGGCAGGAGCTTGACGGCGAACGACACGGCCTCGCTGAACACGTCCCTGTTCGCTGAAAACCTCACGGATGATCCCCTGTCTGTAATTACAGTCGCTCCGATGCTAGCGGGTGCCCTGCTCGCCAGCCGATGCGGTGCTCCGCCCGACGGCTCGGTCCGGGCCCTGCCTCCGACGCTCCTCCCCAAGAGGTTGTCGGACGAGGAAGAGAAGAAAGGATCTTTAACACTCTTAACGGGTGTGGAAGATGTGAGTAACCGGCCGGAGCCCAGTCATCGAGCGGGAACTACAACCGTGGAAGATGTGTGACCCGTGTGGGGGTCACCGGGGAAGGCGTGAGCAGTTCGAGCACCGGCCGAGGGCTTCTCCCACAGGCCCTGCTCAGTTGTCCCCATGCCGAGCGCGTGTCGTCCCCGGGTTCTCCACAGATTCCTCACATTCTGTGCAGAACCCCGGTGATACCACTCGACCTGGAAGGGTCTTAGGTCCCAGTTCTCCCCACAGCTGTGGACAACCAGTGGATAAGAAGCGGTGGAAAGCCAGTTCTCCACATGTGGAAACCGCATGTTGATGGGCGACGGGGATCGGAGCGATCCATTAACAGGGTGGACAACCTGTGGACAACTGGTTCGCCTCGGGGTGTGTCGTTCCGAGGATCCGGACGGCGCGGTGTTAACCGCGCGTCGAAGGTCGACCGGGGCGAGGTGGGATCGTGCCGGATAAGTGCCGGCCGCTGCTCCGTATCGATCGCGTCGCACCCGCCGCGCCCTGTTTGGAGGCATTGAGGGGGCAAGGAGGGCCAGGACGCCTTGAGGGTCGCTCCTGAGCCCGCAACAGGTCTCGGCGCCCGCCTGGACGCCGCACGCCGCTGAGAGCGCCTCGAAGCGGCAGGAACGCGCCTCTGCCTCACCGAGCGCGCCTCGAAACACCGAACGCACCCTGGGCCCAGGGTGCGCTCGGTGTTTCGGGGTGCTTCGGCGGCGGGGCAAGGCGCATTCGGGGAACAAGGGGCAGCTCACGCGGGGGCAGGGGCCTCGACAGGCCGGCGGCGCCTATCGCGAGTAGGGAGCCGCCGGCGAGTGCACCTCGAGCCGTGCCGAACGCACCTCCGTCCCGCCGAACGCACCTCCGTCCCGCCGAGCGCGCCTCTAGACACCGAGCGCACCCTGGGCACGGGGTGCGCTCGGTGCTTCGGGGTGCTCTCGGCGGACGCAGGGCGCGTTCGGCGCACGACGGAGACTGTGCGAGCGTGCCCTCCGTCCTGAGAACGCGACAGGAGCGCCGTACGCGACGACGCACCTGCGCTCTCCCCAGCCCGCCCAAGCCGCGTTCCTGGGATCGCGACCTGCAGCCGATCCCAGGAAGGCGCACAGCGGCGACGCACTCCTGTGGAGAACGCCCACTCAGGCGCCCAGACGCCACCGGATCACATGAACTCCGGCACAGGAAGCGAGGGCGCACCCCTCCCGGCTCACGTTCCTACCCGGCGGAATCAGCCCCGCGAGTACCGGTGGTTCTGCTTGATCCGGCTCGTCAGCTCGGTGACCTGGTTGTAGATGGAGCGGCGCTCCTTCATGAGCTCGCTGATCTTCTTGTTCGCGTACATCACCGTCGTGTGGTCGCGGTTGCCGAACAGCTGGCCGATCTTCGGCAGCGACAGGTTGGTGAGCTCGCGGCACAGGTACATGGCGATCTGGCGGGCGGTGGCGATCGCCTGCGACCGGGACGAGCCGTACAGGTCGTCGACGCTGAGCTTGAAGTAGTCCGCGGTGTGATTGATGATGTCGACCGGCGCGATGACGTTGTCCTCGTCGAGCGTGATCAGGTCCTTGAGGACCGTCTGCACGAGGGCCATGTCGACGGGCGTCCGGTTGAGGCTCGCGAACGCGGTGACCCGGATGAGGGTGCCCTCGAGCTCCCGGATGTTGCTCGACACCTTCGACGCCATGAACTCGAGGATGTCGTCCGGCACCTGCAGCTTCTCGTTCTGCGCGCGCTTGCGGAGGATCGCGATGCGCGTCTCGAGGTCGGGCGCCTGCACGTCGGTGATGAGGCCCCACTCGAAGCGGGAGCGCATCCGGTCCTCGAAGCCGGTCAGCTGCTTCGGCTGCAGATCGCTCGTGATGACGACCTGCTTGTTGTGGTCGTGCAGGGTGTTGAAGGTGTGGAAGAAGGCCTCCTGTGTGGAGTCCTTGCCCTGCAGGAACTGGATGTCGTCGATGAGCAGGATGTCGATGTCGCGGTAGCGGGCCTGGAACAGGGACGAGCGGTTCTGCGCGATGGAGTTGATGAAGTCGTTGGTGAACTCCTCGGAGCTCACGTAGCGCACACGGATGCCCGGGTAGAGGCTGATCGCGTAGTGGCCGATCGCGTGCAGGAGGTGAGTCTTGCCGAGCCCCGACTCCCCGTAGATGAACAGGGGGTTGTAGGCCTTGGCCGGCGTCTCGGCCACCGCGACCGCGGCGGCGTGGGCGAACCGGTTGGAGGCGCCGATGACGAAGTTGTCGAAGCTGTACTTCGGGTTGAGCCGGGTGTCGCTGCGGCCACCGGAGCCTGCCTCGGTCACCGACGGGACGGGCGCCTCGATGTACGGCTCCGCCGGCAGCGGCTCGCTGACCGTGGCGACGGGCTCGTCCTCGATGTCCGGGTTGACGACGACGGCGAAGTTCGCGATGTCGAGCGACGGGTCGAGCGAGCCGATCGCGCCGAGGAGAGGCTGGCGCATCCGCTGCTCGAGCATGCCGCGCGTGAAGTCGTTCGGCACCTCCAGATACATGGTGCCCGCCATCACGCCCTTCGGCTCGACGAGTCCGAGGAAGCCGCGCAGCTGCGGGGTGATCCTCTCGTCCGAGCCGAGAGCGCTGAGCACGGAGTCCCAGATCTCTTTCGTCTGGGTTGCGACCTCTGCCATTGCGCCTCAGCAAGCTCCCGTAGCAACCAGGACGTGGACGTCCTCGCTCCCCATGGGGGAGCCGCGCCGCCGACGGTACGGGGTTGGCCGGGCGGCTGGGTGCTCAACGTATTCTTCGAGGGGAGTTGGATCAAATCCCCCACTCAGAATATCGCCGTCGGGGCCGGCGTCCCGGCTTTCCCCACCGGAGGCTCGTTTGACCGGGGCCCCCGAGGCGCGTATTTTTAACCAGTTGCCCGCGGCCTCGAGCCGCGCAGTGCCGGCCGCCTCCTGCGCCGACACGCCCATCTTCTTCCACGGAGCATTTCCATGAGCAAGCGAACCTTCCAGCCGAACAACCGCCGTCGCGCCAAGGTGCACGGCTTCCGTCTGCGCATGCGCACCCGCGCCGGCCGCGCGATCCTCTCCGCGCGCCGCGCCAAGGGGCGCACCGAGCTCTCCGCGTAGTTGCTCTCCCGCGCTCACCGCGTCGTGAGCGGGGCGGACTACCGCAGGATCGTGCGGAAGGGCCGCCGCGTGACCGGACGCACCACCATCGCCTACCTCGACAAGGTCGTGCCGGGCGAGGACGCCCGCTTCGGCTTCATCGTGAGCAAGGCGGTCGGTGGCGCGGTCGAGCGCAATCGTGTCCGTCGCCGGCTCAAGGCGGCCTGCTACTCGCTGCTTCCTGAGGCGCCGACGCGCGCGGTCGTCATCCGCGCCCTGCCGTCGGCGGCGCGTGCGGACTGGAACGAGCTGCGCGCCGAGGTGGCTGCCGCCGTACTTCCCCGCGCATGAGCGCCCTCCGCGCGCTGCTCCTGCTGCCCCGCAACCTCGCGGTGGTGCTGCTGCGCGCGTACCGTGCTGTGATCTCGCCGCTCTACGGCGAGGTCTGCCGGTACTACCCGTCGTGCTCGCGCTACGGGCTCGAGGCCGTGCAGGAGCACGGTGTCGTCGTGGGCGGCGCCCTGACCGCGGCACGCATCTGCCGGTGCCACCCGTGGGCGGCCGGCGGTGTGGACGATGTGCCGCGTCGGCGCGTCCAGCGCTACCGCCTCACGGATTTCGGATTCGTCGTCCCGCTCCCCTCCGGGGCCGGGACATTCGTTACTGATAAGGGAAAGGCCTGACCAGGTGGACATTTTCGGAGCGATCCTCTGGCCCATCAAGTGGGTGATCGAGCTCATCCTGGTCGGCTTCCACGGCCTCTGGAGCAGCGTCGGCCTCAGCGCCGACGCCGGCGTCACCTGGGTGCTGTCGATCGTCGGGCTCGTGCTCGTCGTGCGCGCCGCGCTCATCCCCATCTTCGTGCGGCAGATCAAGAGCCAGCGGAAGATGCTGGAGGTCGCGCCGCAGCTCAAGAAGATCCAGGACAAGTACCGCGGCAAGACCGACCAGTTCTCGCGTGAGGCGATGTCCCGCGAGACCATGGAGCTCTACCGGCGGACCGGCACGAACCCGCTGAGCTCCTGCCTGCCGCTGCTCATCCAGATGCCGATCTTCTTCGGCCTCTTCTCGGTGCTCAACGACGCGCAGCACGACAAGGCGGGCGTTCAGTTCCTGACCCGCGACCTCGCGGACTCCTTCGCCAACTCCGAGCTGTTCGGCGCTCCCCTGCGCGCGACCTTCATCGGCGAGTGGAACCTGATGGTCTCCGGCAGCGCGTTCAACGGTTGGGTCATGACGATCGCCGCGGTCATGGTGCTCCTGATGACCGCCTCGCAGTTCGTGACGCAGCTGCAGATCATGGCGAAGAACATGTCGCCCGAGGCCAAGAACAGCCCGATGTTCCGTCAGCAGAAGATCCTGCTGTACATCCTCCCGCTGGTCTTCGCCTTCTCCGGCGTCGCCTTCCCGCTCGGCGTCATGTTCTACTGGCTGACCTCCAACATCTGGACGATGGTTCAGCAGTTCATCGTCATCCGGAACATGCCCACGCCCGGCAGTGAGGCCGCGAAGGCGCGTGAGGCGCGCCTGGCGAAGAAGGGCAAGCTCACCATCGAGGCGCCCAAGCCGGCCGCCGAGGGGGCGACGGACACCGCCGTGAAGCGTCAGTCCACCCAGCGCCAGCAGCCCGTCAGCAAGAACCGAGCGAAGAAGTCCGGGAGCAAGTCGTGACCGACGTCGAGACCACCACCAGCACCGCCCCCGACGAAGGGGACATCGCCGCGGACTACATCGAGGAGCTCCTCGACATCTGCGACCTCGATGGAGATATCGATATCGAGTCGGACGGTGAGCGGACGCAGGTGTCGGTGACCGCGTCCAGCGACAGCAACCTCCGCGTGCTCGCGACGCCGGACGTCGTCGCCGCTCTGCAGGAGCTCACCCGCCTGGCCGTCCAGGCCAAGACCGGAGAGTTCTCCCGACTCATCCTCGACGTGGGGGGCAGCCGCGAGGCCCGCCAGCGAGAGCTGGCCGAGCGCGTGGATGCCGCGCTCGCCACCCTCGAGAAGGGTGCCAGCCGCTACGAGTTCGAGCCGATGTCGTCCTACGAGCGCAAGCTCGTGCACGACCTCGCTTCCGAGCGCGGCCTCGTCTCGCACTCCGAGGGTGAGGGCAAGGACCGCCACACGGTTCTCACCCGCGACTGATGGTTCCACGTGAAACATCCGTGGAGGTCGAGCCCGAGATCGCAGCCGAGCTCTTCGGCGATCGGATCGAACTCGCGCGCGCCTTCACCGACGACCTCGCCCGCCGTGGCGAGGAGCTGGGCCTGATCGGCCCTCTGGAGCTGCCGCGGCTCTGGACCCGGCACATCGTCAACTCGGCGCTCCTCGCTCCCCTGCTGTCGGGCCGGGTCGGCGACGTCGGCAGCGGGGCAGGACTCCCGGGGATCCCCCTCGCGATCGCCCGACCGGACGTCTCCCTGGTGCTCATCGAGCCGATGGAGCGCCGCGTCGCCTGGCTTGAGGAGCAGCGCGACCGGCTGGGCCTCGACAACGTCCAGGTCGTGCGCGCCCGGGCGGAAGAGGCGCCGTTCGAGCGATCCCTCGATCAGTCGACGGCCCGCGCTGTCGGCGCGCTCAGCAAGCTCATCCCCCTCACCGCCCGCCTCGTCCGCGCCGGTGGCGAGCTGCTCCTGCTCAAGGGGGCGGCGGTCCAGGACGAGGCTCGCAAGGCGGAGAAGACCATCGCCAAGTGGCGGCTCACGGATGTTCGAGTGGAAGAGCTCGGCACCGGTATGGCGACGGAGGGCACGCGTGTCTTCCGGGCTACAGTGAACTGAGCCGGCGGCGACTGCCCCCTCTCCCCTGGCCCTCCCGGTACTTCCCTCGGAAGGTTCCACGTGAAACATCACGATGCACCCGCGGCCCCCGCGGACTTCGACAGCACCACTCCCCTCGCCCGTGAACTGGCAGACCTCACCCGTCGCCGGCATCAGGTCGAGATCACGAAGCTGCCGAAGCCCCCGCAGACGCGGGTCTTCACCGTCGCCAACCAGAAAGGCGGCGTCGGCAAGACCACCACCGCCGTCAACCTGTCGGCCGCTCTCGCGCGGCACGGCGCTCGGGTGCTCGTGATCGACCTCGATCCGCAGGGCAACGCGTCGACCGCGCTGGGCGTGGAGCACCGCGCTGAGACCGCGAGCGTCTACGACGTCGTCGTCGGCGAGACGCCGATGGCGGACGTCGTGCAGCCCAGCCCCGAGTTCGGCGGTCTCTTCTGCGTGCCGGCCACCATCCACCTGGCCGGCGCGGAGATCGAACTCGTATCCCTGGTTGCGCGCGAGCAGCGCCTGCGCACTGCACTTAACGAGTTCCTCGAGGCCTCGACGCCGCGGTTCGACTACGTCTTCATCGACTGCCCGCCCTCGCTCGGTCTGCTCACCATCAATGCGTTCGTGGCCGCGCGCGAGGTGCTGATCCCGATCCAGTGCGAGTACTACGCGCTGGAGGGCCTCAGCCAGCTGCTGCGCAACATCGAGCTGATCGAGAAGCACCTCAATCCGAAGCTGCGCGTGTCCACGATCCTCCTGACCATGTTCGACGGCCGCACCAACCTGGCTCAGCAGGTGGCCCAGGATGTGCGCTCGCACTTCCCTGCGGAGACGCTCGACACTCTCATCCCCCGCTCCGTGCGCATCTCCGAGGCGCCGAGCTACGGGCAGAGCGTCATCAGCTACGACACCAACTCACCCGGCTCGCTCTCCTACCTGGAGGCAGCCGCCGAGATCGCACGACGAGGAGCATGATGGCGACGCCCAAGAGAACCGGTCTGGGACGCGGAATCGGCGCACTCATCCCCGTGGCGGAGGAGGGCGGCGGTCCCCGGCCCGTCGACGTCTTCTTCCCCGAGCCTGCGCGGGAGGCGGAAGACGATCTCGTCGCGGTCCCCGGCGCCCGACTCGCGAGCATCGAGCTCGACCAGATCGTGCCCAACCCGCACCAGCCCCGCAAGGAGTTCGACCAGGAGGCCCTCGACGAGCTCGTCATCTCGATCCGGGAGAACGGCGTCCTGCAGCCCATCGTCGTGCGTCCGGCGCCCGACGGCTCCGAGGCCAAGTACGAGCTCGTCATGGGCGAGCGCCGTCTGCGCGCGAGCAGAAGGGCTGGTCTGAGCACGATTCCGGCCGTCGTCAAGGAGACCTCCGACGATGCGATGCTGCAGAACGCCCTCCTCGAGAACCTCAACCGTTCGCAGCTCAACCCGCTCGAGGAGGCGTCGGCCTACCAGCAGCTGCTCTCCGACTTCGGCATCACGCACGAGCAGCTCGCCACTCGGATCGGCCGCTCGCGACCGCAGATCAGCAACACCATCCGGCTGCTCAAGCTCCCATCCCCCGTCGCCAGCCGCGTCGCGTCGGGCGTCCTCACCGCCGGTCACGCCCGCGCGATCCTCTCGCTGACCGACGAGGAAGAGATGCAGCGCCTCGCCGACAAGATCGTGAACGAGGACCTCTCGGTGCGCGCCGCCGAGACAGTCGTCAGCCAGTCCACGAAGCCGCGGCGCACCAAGCCGGCGTCCGGACGCCGCCACGAGGGCCTGGATGAGATCGCCGGCCGCCTCGGCGACCGGCTGAACACGCGTGTCAAGGTCAATCTGGGTGCCAGCAAGGGCCAGATCGTCATCGACTTCGCTACCATCGCCGACCTCAACCGGATCCTGAGTGAGATCGGCGACGAGGGGTTCGCGGGAGCCTGATCCCTGCTGTTTCACGTGAAACAGCGCCAGGGTGCGAGTCGAGCGGCCTCGGACCCATCGTCTAGACAGCTCGGCGACGCTCCTCGTGCTCTTGAGGTCGACGTCTGCGCGTGGGTGACCGCGCCATGTTGTCGGCCTGCCGGTGTTTCACGTGAAACAAAGCGAGCCGACGGAGGTCCGTTGCGGATTGCGCTCCGCGCTCGAGTCTGTTCTGTTCGTTCCAGTAGCAAGTGGCCGGTGGTTGAGGTGCGAGCGTAGCGAGCCTCGAAACCACCACCACGGGCGGACCCACTCGTGGGGCTCGCCGATATGCCGTTGGTCGTCGAACAACTCCGACCGGGTCGAGGACGTGCCGCGGGGTGTCGCTCCGCGTGGTGGTTTCGAGACGGCCGCTGCGCGGCCTCCTCAACCACCGGAGCTTGTGCTGCTCGTACCGTGACCGCGGAGCCGGTGGTTGAGGTGCGAGCGGAGCGAGCCTCGAAACCACCACCAGGGGCGCGCGGATGCGCTCGGCGCACGGCTTGTCGTAGGTCGTGCGTGAGAATCGACGGATCAGGGCACACGCCGCTTCGCCGACCCCGCGTGTTGGTTTCGAGACGGCCGCTGCGCGCCCTCGTCAATCAGCGGTGACTGTCCTACTCGGACTGTGCCAGAGGGGCCGGTGGTTGAGGGGCGAGCGGAGCGAGCCCCGAAACCACCACCGTAGGGGCTGGCCTAGGGTGCGGATGGCTAGTGCTCCCTGAATCCATCTCCGCGTACCTCGGACATCGAGGCATAGCGGCCACGCTGACGGCGCCGTCAGGGTTTCACGTGAAACAGCACCGCCCGGACTTCGCGTCCCTTTGTTTCGCGTGAAACAGCACAGCACTCAGGCGGGCTGGTCCGCGGTTTCCATCGCATGGCGGGCAATCGACTCGTAGACCTCGCCCAGCGTCTCGCCCTCGGCCTCAACTGCGAGGGGAAGCAGCGAAGTTTCCGTGAGGCCGGGGATGACGTCGACCTCGAGGAACCACGCGCGGTCCTCGCCATCGATGATCATGTCCGTGCGGGAGTAGTGCCGCAGTCCGAGCGCGCGATGCGCCAGCAGAGCCAGCTCTGCGGCGTTGCGTGCGCCGGCCTCGGAGATGCGGGCGGGGGCGAAGAAGCGCGTCTCCCCCGCGTTGTACCGCGCCGCGAAGTCGTAGTCGCCCGCTACGGGCACGATCTCGACCGCGGGCAGGGCGCGGGGTCCATGGCCTGTGTCTACGACTCCCACGGCCACCTCGGTGCCTGCGATGTGGTGTTCGACGAGGACGTCGTCGCCGTAGGTGTACGCGTCCACCATCGCGCGCGGCAGGGCGTCGGTCTCACGCACGATGCCGACTCCCTGCGCCGAGCCGCCGCGGGAGGGCTTCACCACGAGCGGCAGCGGGAACGAGCTCCGCAGCATCTCGAGGACGGCAGGAGCGCCGAGCTCGCGGAACGTGTCGCGCGAGAGCGCGATGCCGTGCGGTGTCACTCCCCCGGCGTTGGCGACGAGCGTCTTCGCGACCGGCTTGTCCCAGGCGAGCCGCGCGGCACGGTGGTCGGACCCGACGAAGCGCGTACCCGACGACTCGAGCAGGGCCAGCAGCGCTCCGTCCTCACCGCTCGCTCCGTGCAGCGCGGGCCAGACGATGTCCCACTCGCCGGTCGCCAGCGAGCCGAGCAGCTGTGCATCCGGTTCGCGGACGGTGACCCTCCAGCCTCGCTCCAGCAGCGCGTCCGCGACACGGCGGCCGGACCGGAGGGACACGTCACGTTCGTGCGAGATGCCGCCGGCGAGGACGAGGACGGAAGGGGATTCGCTGGTCATGTGATCCTTTCGGGACTCAGTCGAGGTCCGGCGGTGGCGCGGTGACGTGACGCTCGGGGCGGGACGAGCGCAGAGGCCCGGTTCCCGAGAAGGTGTCGAGCAGATCCAGCTCTCCGCCGACCACGGTCGCTAGACGGCGCACCCCTGTGCGGATGCTGGCGGGCGTGGGATGGCAGAACGAGAGCCGCATGTGGTCCTGCCCCGTCCCGTCCGCGTAGAAGGCCGTACCGGGCGTGTAGGCGACCAGCTCGGTCACCGCGCGGGGCAGCATCTGCTTCGCATCGAGCTCGGGGGGCAGTGTCACCCAGACGTAGAAGCCGCCGTCCGGCCTCGTCCAGCTCAGTTCCGGGAGGTGCTCCCCCAGAGCGGACAGCATGGCGTCCCGGCGCTCCCGGTACACGTCTCGGAAGGTGGCGATCTGGCCCCGCCAGTCCGCAGTCTCCAGGTACTGGTTGACGACGAGCTGCGAGAAGGAGCTGGGCGACAGAACGGCGGACTCGGCCGCCAGCACGAGCTTCTCCCGTATGGCGTGCGGTGCCAGCGCCCAGCCGACGCGGAAGCCCGGCGCCAGGGTCTTCGAGAACGAGCCGAGGTAGACGACACCGTCCTCGTCGAGCGTGCGGATCGGCGGCGGCGGCGGAGCGTCGAAGTAGAGCAGCCCGTACGGGTTGTCCTCGACCACGAGCACTCCGCTGCTGCGGCAGATCTCGAGGATCTCGGCTCGGCGCGGACCGCTGAGGGTGATGCCGGCCGGATTGTGGAAATCGGGAATCGTGTAGAGGAACTTGATGGTGCGGCCCGCGGCCCGCTCGCGGGCGATCGCCTCCCGCAGCGCCTCCGGGATGAGCCCGTCGTCGTCCATCGCCACGTGCACCGTGCGCGCCTGGTACGAGCGGAAGACGCCGATGGCGCCGACGTAGCTGGGCGACTCGGCCAGGACGACGTCACCCGGGTCGAGGAACAGCTTGGCGACCAGATCGATGGCCTGTTGCGAGCCCGTGGTCGTCACGACGTCGTCGACGCTCGCCCGGATGCCCTCCTCGCCCATCACCTCGAGGATGTGCTCGCGCAGCGCGGGCACGCCCTGACCGGATCCGTACTGCAGCGCGGTGGCGCCCTGGTTGGTCATCACCGCATCAAAGGCGCTTCTGATCAGGTTATCCGGCAGAGCCGACACGTACGGCATGCCCCCGGCCAGCGACACGACCTCGGGACGCGATGCGACGGCGAACAGTGCCCGGACCTCGGATGCCGAGAGGCCCGAGGTGCGCTCCGCATAGAGCTCGTACCAGGGGTCGAGGTTGTTGCCGTTGCCGCTGAGTGGTGACACTGATCCTTCTTCCCGGGTGCAGTCCCGTGGGTTCAACGATAGTGAGAACGAAAAAAGGACCCGCCCGGCCGTGCCGAGCGGGTCCTTGGAAGAGTCCGGTCGGTCAGGCCAGGAATGCGGCCAGCTCGGACTCGAGTGCGGGCTTCGGCTTCGCGCCGATGACGGACTTGACGACCTCACCACCGCGGTACACCTTCATCGCCGGGATGGAGGTGATGTGGTACTTCGCAGCCGTCTCCGGGTTGTCGTCGACGTTGAGCTTGACGATCTCGATCTTGTCGCCGTTCTCCTCGGCGATCTTCTCGAGCACGGGGCCAACGGCGCGGCACGGAGCGCACCACTCGGCCCAGAAGTCGACGAGGACCGGCTTGTCCGAGTTCAGGACGTCCTGCTCGAACGTCGCGTCGGTGACCTGCTTCAGGTTGGACATGTTTCTCCTTGGAACGAGCGCCAGTGTATCGGCGCACAGCGGCGGGGCGGCGCGGGCCGCCTCAGGGAAGGTTGACGAGCTCTCCGTCGGCGTCGACCGTGCTGCCGGCGACCGGGGCGGATCCCTCCTCGACGCTGCCCTTCGCGGGCGCCAGGAGCGCCTCCGGAAGGGATGCGAGGTAGTGCTCCGCGTCGAGGGCGGCCACGGTCCCGGACGCGGCAGCCGTGATGGCCTGCCGGTACGTGGGGTCGATGACGTCGCCCGCGGCGAAGACGCCGGGGAGGTTCGTGCGGGAGCTGCGGCCCTCGACGGCGAGGGTCCCCTCCAGGGTGAGATCGATCTGCCCGTGGAACAGGTGGACGCGCGGGTCGTTGCCGACGGCGATGAACAGGCCCGTCAGCTCGAGCTCGCGCTCCTCGCCCGTGATGGTGTCGCGCAGGGTGACGCTCTCCACGGCGGTCTCGCCGGAGATGGCCGCCACCTCGCTGTTCCAGAGGAACTCGATCTTCGGGTTGTCGAAGGCCCGCTGCTGCATGATCTTCGACGCCCGCAGGCTGTCCCGGCGGTGGATGATGTACACCTTGTCCGCGAACCGCGTGAGGAAGGTCGCCTCCTCCATCGCGGAGTCACCGCCGCCCACGACGGCGACGACGCGCTTGCGGAAGAAGGCGCCGTCGCAGGTGGCGCACCAGGAGACGCCGTAGCCGCTGAGGCGGTCCTCGTCGGGCAGTCCGAGCTTGCGGTAGGCCGATCCGGTCGCCACGACGACGGACAGCGCCTCGTGCACCTCGCCGGAGCCGAGGGTGACCCGCTTCACGTCACCGGTCAGGTCGACCTCGGTGACGTCGTCGTAGACGACCTCCGTGCCGAAGCGCTCGGCCTGCAGACGGAACTTGTCCATCAGGTCGGGGCCCATGATGCCCTCGGGGAAGCCGGGGAAGTTCTCGACCTCGGTCGTGTTCATCAGCTCGCCGCCGGCCTCGACCGAGCTGGCGATGAGCAGCGGCTCCAGCTCCGCGCGGGCCGCGTAGATGGCGGCCGTGTAACCCGCAGGACCGGATCCGATGATGATCATCTGACGCACTGGAAATGCTCCTGACTTCGCCGACGACGGGCTCTCCGCGCCGCTCCCGAGTCAACACATCCTAGCCTCGGGCTATTCCGCGGCCCGGAGCGTCAGCCCCGTTTCAGCCGCGCGATGATGCGGGCCAGAACGGGCATGAGATCGGGCGAGCGGAGCAGCACGAGCGCACCGCCGTACACCGACGTCATGGCCGCGGCGATGGCCGCCAGGGAGAGGATGGCGGGCAGCTTCCCGGAGAGCGCGAAGCCGTCCTCGACGGTGCCGCCGAGCAGGAACAGCAGCGCGGCGCCGACGGCGCCCGCCGGCACCACCGCACCGAGGTCGATGAGGAGCGAGCGACCCACGCCGCGCGCCGCCCCCCGCCCGATCCGGCGGGCGAGGAGCCACGAGGCGAGGAGCAGCTGCAGGGTGCCGGCGACCGACACCGCGGTCGCGATGCCGACGCCGATCCACTCCGCCGGCAGCAGTCCGCTCAGGAGGACGCCGGTGATGACGACGACCACCTGGGCCATCGTGAAGGCGAAGGGGGTCCGGGTGTCGGCCAGGGCGTAGAACGAGCGCTGGACGACGAACAGGAGGCAGAAGGGCACGAGCCCGATCACGTACGCGGTGATCACCGCCGCCATGATCTGCACCTCGGCGAACGGGGTGTTGAACACGCGCGCGAACGGGAGTGATACCACCACGAGGACCGCGGTCGCGAGCACCATCGCCAGGGTCACCGAGCGCATGGCGATCGAGATGTCCGACTTGAGGGCCGGGGTGTCGCCGTGCGTCGCGTGCTCGCTCATCCGCGTGTAGAAGGCGGTCACGAGCGACACCGTGATCACGGAGTGCGGAAGCATGAAGATGAGCCAGGCGTTGCCGAGCGCCGCCGGCCCCGCGCCCTCCGCGGTGCCGAGCGTCGCCACGTTGGTCTGGATGATCCCGGCGATCTGCCCGGCGACGAGCATGCCGAACGTCCACCCGGCCGCCCTGCCCACGTGGCCGAGGCCGACTCCGCGCCACGCGAAGTCCGGGCGGAAGCGCAGGCCGACGCGGCGCCAGAAGAAGAACAGCAGGATCGCCTGCGCGGCGAGACCCAGCGTGCCGCCGCCGGCGAAGAGCGCGATCATCCCGGGCGTCCAGTCGCTCCCGGTGCGGTCCGCGTCGGCGCCGAACACCGCCACGAAGGTCAGCACGGAGGCGATCCCGACGAGGTTGTTCGCGACGGGAGCCCAGGTGAACGGCCCGAACGCCTTGCGGGCGTTGAGCACCTCGCCGAGCAGCGCGTACATTCCGAGGAAGAACACCTGCGGCAGCGACCAGAACGCGAACGCGGTGGCGAGGCCGAGGTCCAGCTTGTCGGTCGCGAACAGCCGCACGAGCAGCGGTGCCGCGAGGGTCGCGAGCGTCGCGACGAGGAGGAAGCCGGTCAGCCCGAGGGTGACGAGCTTGTTCACGTACGCGTTGCCGCCGTCCGGGGCGGTGCTCGCCCGCACGATCTGCGGCACGAGGATCGCGCTCAGCAGGCCCCCGCCGATGATGGCGTAGATGCTGTTCGGCACGGCGGTGGAGACCGCGTACGCGTCGGCGCTCACGCTCGCGACGTTGCCGATCGCGTCGGCGATCACGATCGCCTTGACGAAGCCGAGCACCCGCGAGACGACCGTGCCCGACGCCAGCAGCGCACTCGCCCGGCCGATCCCGCTCATTCGGCTCCCTCTCGCGACGCCCTGCGGCGTCGGCGGATGTTTCGCCACAGCCCGAACCCGAACAGCGCGACGACGAGACCGATGACGACGCCCGTGCCGACGGCCTCCCACTCGGCCTGGACGTCCAGGTCGATCGTGGCGGGGTCGCCCACCTGCACGCCGGTCGGGCTCCAGGCCGTGACGGTCAGCGTGACCCGTCCGTTGGCGATGGACCGGGCCGGAAGGCTGACCCGCTGGCTGGACAGCGCGTCGATCGTGGCCGTGGCGGGGTCCACCAGCAGGCGCCCGTTGCTGGGCCTGCCCTCGAGGCGGATGGTGACCGGGAAGTCGAGATCGTTCTGCACGAAGACCGGCACCGGCACCTCGGGGCTCACCACGAAGACGCTGGTCTGGGTGATGCGCACGGAGTGCAGCACGCGGTCGTACGAGGCGTGCAGGTCCGCCGCGGCGGTCTGCCAGGCCTCCGGTGCGTCCAGCCACTGCGCGGAGAGGACCGCGAGGAGGCGCAGCCGCTCCCGCCCGGTGAGCAGCTCGGGGCGCTCCAGCACCGACGAGAAGCGGGCGATGGCGGCGTCGTCCTGCAGCAGCTGCGCGGCCGTCGGCACGCGCCCGTCCGCCGCCTGGTCGCCGCGGACGGCCAGCTCCGTCCCGGACCCCGCGATCGCGTCGAGCCGGAGGGGGGCGACCCACGGCAGGGTGCGGAGAGCGGTCAGCGCCGCCGCGGTGGAGGCCGTCGACTCCGGCCAGGCGCGGTCGAGCCCGACGAGGACCGCGGCGCCGGGCTCGGCATCCTCCGCGGTGGCGGCGAGCAGGGCGATCGCGTCCGCCAGTGCGGCTCGGCCCGCAGCCTCGCCCGAGGAGAACGCCGCCTCGGACACGGCGTCCGAGAGCCGGCTGTCGAGCACGAGCGCGGTGCTCCCCTCGAGGGATCCGCTCACCGGCAGGGGATCGGGGGTGTCGGCGAGGGAGGAGCTCGGCACGATGGCGCGGGTCAGCCCGGATGCGGCATAGAAGGGCAGGTCGCCGGGCAGCACCCGTGTCGGCCAGGCGAGGTCGGTGGTCGTGTAGTCCCAGCGGAGGAGGTCGTCGCCCGTCGGCAGAGCGCCGGGCTCCGCATCGGTGGGCGTGGGGGACGGGGTCGCCGTGCCGGACGAGGAGGGCGAGGGCGAGGGCGGCGTCTCCTCCGCGATCGGGCCGTTCGCGAAGACGTCGCGGTCGAGGGACGACTCGAACGACCCCGGCCCGAGGACCGACGGTGCGCCGGCCGCGCGTTCGAGCGCGACATCCGAGTCTGCATAGCTGAGCGGGAATACGACGTTGTCGACCGTTCGCAGCTCGTTCAACCAGTCCACGGCGCTGTCCGGGGCATCCGTCCCGAGCGCGCGGATCGAGGCGAGGATCCGCGGGTCGAGTGCGATGGCGTCCGCGGAGCCGCGCACGGCGTCGAGCTTCCGGCGCAGCACTCCCCCGGCCGATGTGTAGGCCTCGAGCGAGTCGGCGTCGAGCAGCCCTTCGGAGATGCCCGGCGTCGTGAACGGCACCACCGTCGAGACCGCGATCGGCGCCGGCGCCGCGCCGTCGGCCCACACGAATCCGGAGCTCGACCGGGCGATCACCGAGCCCTCGGTGTCGAAGGAGCCGAGCAGGGCGTGCGTGCCCCAGTCGGCATCCGCCAGCGTGCGGTCGACGTCGGCAGCGGGGATGGTGAGGGAGACCGGCACGCTGGAGCCCGCGGGCAGCGCCGCGATGGGCAGCGTCCCGACGACGGCGCGGTCGGCGTCCTCGTCCGCCGCATCGTCGAGGAGCACCTGCAGCTCCGAGCGGTCGAGTCCGTCCTCCGTCAGCTCGACTCGGAGGGTGCCGCCCGAGACCGGGCCGGTCCCGGTGTTGGCGACGCTTCCGGTGACGACGAGGTCCTCGCCGGGGCGGGCGATGCCCGAGCCCGCTGCGAGCGTGAGGCTGACCTGAGGCGGTTCCTCCGCGGTCGTGGCGGCCATGGCCGGGGCGGGCAGGCCGGCGGCGAGGAGCGCCACGGCGAGGGCCGGGCGCAGCATCCCCCTCACGCCGGGTCGACGGAGCCGGCGGTCGTCCTCCACGCTCCCATGGACAGCGAGTCTAGGCGGTGGGGTTCCGCGTGCCCTGGTCCCCCGCTCCGCGAACTAGCATGGATGCCCATGGACAGCGCGGCGGCCGCTCTCGACCGCCTGACGGCGATCGCGCTCTCGCCTCCCGTCGCGAAGCTGGCCGCGGCGTTCGAGGCCGCGGGCGCCGAGCTCGCCCTGGTCGGCGGCCCCGTCCGCGACGCCTTCCTCGGCCGCACCGCGTTCGACCTCGATTTCACCACCGACGCGCGGCCGGAGCGCATCCTCGAGATCGTCACACCTATCTCCTCGGCTCGCTGGGACGTCGGCCGCGCCTTCGGCACGATCGGCGCCCGTATCGCCGGCGAGCAGGTCGAGATCACGACCTACCGCTCGGACGCCTACGAGCCGGAGTCGCGCAAGCCGGAGGTCCGCTTCGGCGACACCCTCGAGGACGACCTGGTGCGCCGCGACTTCACGGTCAACTCGATGGCCCTCCGGCTGCCGGCCCGCGTCCTGGTGGACCCGACCGGCGGGATCGAGGACCTGCTCGGCCGCCGCCTGCGCACGCCTCAGCGGCCCGAGGTGTCGTTCACTGAGGACCCCCTTCGTATGCTTCGAGCGGCACGCTTCGCCGCACAGCTCGGCTTCGCGGTGGAGGACGAGACCCGGGCTGCGGTCACCGCCCTCGCCGGGCGGCTGTCGATCGTGTCCGCCGAGCGGATCAAGGACGAGCTCTCGAAGCTCCTGCTCGCCGGATCGCCACGCGCCGGCCTCGAGCTGCTCGTCGAGTCCGGCATCGCGGACCTCGTGCTGCCCGAGCTCCCCGCCCTCAAGCTGACCGTGGACGCCGAGCACCGGCACAAGGACGTCTACGAGCACTCCCTCACGGTGCTCGAGCAGACGATCGACCTCGAGCGGCGCCGCGGCCGCGCGCCCGACCTCGTCCTGCGCCTCGCCGCTCTGCTGCACGACATCGGCAAGCCCGCCACCCGCCGGTTCGAGAAGGGCGGCGCGGTCACCTTCCACCACCACGACGTCGTCGGCGCGAAGCTCGCGCGGAAGCGGCTGCGCACGCTGCGCTTCGACAACGACACCATCGACCGCACCGCGAAGCTGATCGAGCTGCACCAGCGCTTCTTCGGCTACACGGAGGGCGCCTGGACCGACTCCGCGGTCCGCCGGTACGCGCGGGACGCGGGCGACCAGCTCGAGCAGCTGCACATCCTCACCCGCGCCGACGTCACCACCCGCAACCGGCGCAAGGCGGAGCGGCTGGCGGGCGCCTACGACGACATCGAGCGCCGCATCGGCGAGCTCGCGGAGCAGGAGGAGCTCGCCGCGGTCCGGCCCGACCTCGACGGCGAGCAGATCATGTCGATCCTCGGCATCCGCCCCGGTCCGGACGTGGGCCGCGCGTACAGGCATCTCCTCGAGCTGCGGCTCGACGAGGGTCCGCTCGGCGAGGAGGAGGCCACACGCCGCCTGCTCGACTGGTGGTCCGCCTTGCCGCAGGGCGGCGGAAGCCGCTAAGCTACTGCGGTTGTCCGCGCATCGCGTGGCACCACAGCCCGCCTCGCGCGGGCGTGCACACACCCTCCTGCTGCAGAGAGCCTGCAGCCGTTCTAGTCCGAAGGAGGTGGGTCAGTGACGCACAAGTACGAACTCATGGTCATCCTCGATCCCGAGATCGATGAGCGCACGGTCGCCCCGAGCCTCGACAAGTTCCTCGGCGTCATCCGCAACGCGGGTGGCTCGATCGAGAACGTCGACATCTGGGGCCGTCGCCGTCTCGCGTACGAGATCAAGAAGAAGAGCGAGGGCATCTACGCCGTCGTGAACCTCACCTCGACGCCCGAGGCCGCGAAGGAGCTCGACCGGCAGCTGAGCCTGTCGGAGGCCGTCCTCCGCACCAAGGTCCTCCGCGCCGAGGAGGCCGTGGCGCGCGCCGCCGCGACCGCCGCTGCCGCGGCCGAGAAGCCCGCGAGCTGACGTGGCCGGCGAGACCATCATCACGGTGGTCGGCAACCTGACCGCCGACCCCGAGCTGCGCTACACGCAGGGCGGCCTCGCGGTGGCGAACTTCACGATCGCCTCCACGCCCCGCACCTTCGACCGCCAGGCGAATGACTGGAAGGACGGCGAAGCGCTGTTCCTCCGTGCCTCGGTCTGGCGCGACTTCGCCGAGCACGTCGCCGGCTCGCTGAGCAAGGGCTCCCGCGTCATCGCGACCGGTCGCCTCAAGCAGCGGTCGTACGAGACGAAGGAAGGCGAGCGCCGCACCGCGATCGAGCTGGAGGTCGACGAGATCGGCCCCTCGCTCCGGTACGCGACCGCCCAGGTCACCCGCACGTCGGGTGGCGGTGGCGGTGGTGGAGGCCGCGGCGTCTCCTCCGGTGCCGACGAGCCGTGGGCGCCCAGCGCGCCGGCTGCCTCGGGTGGCGCGGACGTGTGGAACACGCCCGGCTCCTACGACGACGACACCCCGTTCTGATCCGGGCCGTCGTCTCCCCCCTCTTCTCCTCTTCACACAGTTAGGAATTCCGCATGGCTGGGAAGTCCCGCGGCGACAGCCGCAAGCCTCGCGTGAAGGGCGGCAAGACCGCCGCTCCCGCGAAGGCGATCAAGGTCGGCGTCATCGACTACAAGGACGTCGCGACGCTCCGCAAGTTCATCTCGGAGCGCGGCAAGATCCGCGCCCGCCGCATCACCGGTGTCTCGGTGCAGGAGCAGCGCCTTATCGCGCGGGCCGTCAAGAACGCCCGTGAGATGGCCCTGCTTCCGTACGCCGGTTCCGGACGCTAGGAGTCACCGATGTCGAAGCTCATCCTCACCCACGAGGTCACCGGCCTCGGTGCCCCCGGCGACGTCGTCGACGTCAAGGCCGGCTACGCGCGCAACTACCTCGTCCCGTCGGGCCTCGCGGTTCAGTGGACCCGCGGCGGCGAGAAGCAGATCGAGTCGATCAAGGCGGCCCGCGCCGCCCGCGAGCTCGCGACGGCCGAGGAGGCCCAGCAGCTCAAGCAGCGCCTCGAGCAGTCCCCCGTCACCCTCCGGGTGAAGGCGGGCGCCGAGGGCCGTCTGTTCGGCTCCGTGAAGTCCTCCGACGTCGCGTCCGCGGTGTCCGCGGCCGGTCTCGGCGAGATCGACAAGCGCAAGATCGAGCTCCCCGCGGTGATCCGGTCCACCGGGTCGCACGAGGCGACGGTCCGCCTGCGCGAGGACGTCGTGGCGACGATCGCCCTCACGGTGGTCGCGGCCAAGTAGCCTCCCTCTCAGAAGCGGCGGTGCGGGTCCCCCCGCCCCGCCGCTTCTCGTGTTCCCACAGGGTTGTGCACAGGTTCCACAAGACGCAAACCTTCAATGTCTGCTTCAAGGCAGTTTTCCCCAGGAAGGCGATGTGGGAACAGAACCGCTGATCGGGAGCGCCTCTCGGTTCTCTTGAGCACGGAGTCACCGGCGCGTCCCCACAGGTTGTGCACATGTGAATGGCGCTTTCCCGCACGTTCTCCCCAGATCTGTGCACACCCTCCCCGCCCTGTGTGCGGGTAGCGTCGAGAGGCGCCGGACGGGGGGTCCCGGCGTCGTTTCCGGTGTCGGTGGCCCGCGCTGGAATGAGCAGGACGCTTGCGTCGGGGAGGAACACATGTCGATCGCTCATCTGGGGCTCGCCAGCGAAGCCCGCGGCGACGGGCGCGGCGCGGAGCGCACTCCCCCGCACGACCTGCTCGCCGAGCAGAGCGCGCTCGGCGGCATGCTGCTCAGCAAGGATGCGGTCGCCGACGTCCTCGAGGCCGTCAAGGGCATGGACTTCTACGTGCCGAAGCACGAAGTCATCTTCGAGGCGATCCTCGACCTCTACGCCCACGGCGAGCCGACCGACGTCATCACCGTCACCGACCAGCTCACGAAGACGGGCGATCTCTCCCGCGCCGGCGGCGCCGACTACCTGCACACGCTGACGAGCATCGTCCCCACCGCGGCGAATGCCGGCTTCTACGCCGAGATCGTCGCGGAGCGGGCCGTCCTCCGGCGCCTGGTCGAGGCCGGCACCCGCATCGTCCAGATGGGCTACGCCAGCGAGGGCGAGGTCACCGACCTCGTCAACAACGCCCAGGCGGAGATCTACTCGGTGACGCGCGAGAAGGAGGCGGAGGACTACGTCCCGCTCACCGAGGCCATCACCGCCGCGGTGGACGAGATCGAGGCCGCCCAGGGCAAGGACGGCTCGATGTCGGGCGTCCCCACCGGCTTCACCGAGCTCGACGACCTCACGAACGGCCTGCACCCGGGCCAGATGATCGTCGTGGCCGCCCGACCCGCGATGGGAAAGTCGACGCTCGCGCTCGACTTCGCGCGTGCCGCGTCGGTGAAGCACAACCAGCCGTCGGTCTTCTTCTCGCTGGAGATGGGGCGCAGCGAGATCGCGATGCGCCTCATGTCCGCCGAGGCCGCCATCCCGCTGCAGCACATGCGCAAGGGCACCCTCCAGTCGGACGACTGGACCAAGCTCGCGCAGACGCGCGGCCGCATCAACGACGCCCCCCTCTACATCGACGACAGCCCCAACATGACGCTCGTCGAGATCCGCGCCAAGTGCCGACGGCTCAAGCAGAAGGTGGGCCTCAAGCTCGTCGTCATCGACTACCTCCAGCTGATGACCTCGGGCAAGCGGGTCGAGAGCCGCCAGCAGGAGGTCTCGGAGTTCTCCCGCGCGCTCAAGCTGCTCGCCAAGGAGCTGCAGGTGCCCGTCATCGCGCTGTCCCAGCTCAACCGTGGTGCCGAGCAGCGCGCCGACAAGATGCCGGCCATCTCGGACCTGCGTGAGTCCGGCTCGATCGAGCAGGACGCCGACATGGTGATCCTGCTGCACCGCGAGGCCGCCTACGAGAAGGACAGCCCGCGAGCGGGCGAGGCGGACCTCATCGTCGCCAAGCACCGCAACGGTCCCACCCGCACCATCACGGTCGGCTTCCACGGCCACTACTCGCGCTTCGTCGACCTGCCGCCGGGGCACTGACGGGTTCCGGTGTGAGGACCCCGCCGCAGGGTCAGGGCACGACGGGGCCGGCGGCGATCCGGTCCGCGAGGGCGGCCGTGTCCCAGGGGTCGGCGAGGGCCGGCCAGTCGACGCCGAAGCGCAGGGGGCTGATGTCCTCCAGCCACCACGTTCCGATGTCCTGGAAGCCGGCGATCCTGTCCGCCGAATCCGCGTCGTGCTCGGAGCGCCCGCTGACGACCACGTCGAAGGCCTCGTCCGAGCTCCGGTGCGCGCGCACGTAGTCGACCACGTCCTGGAGCTCCTGCCGACCGGCGGCAGCACCGCCGAAGGGGACGACACCCTGGTAGCGGGCGGCTCGCCGGAACGGCCTCCGGTGCGGCCACGCGCCGCCCACCCAGACGGGGATCGGGGCCACGGGCGCCGGCAGGAACGTCACCGGCTCCAGGCGGTAGTGCGCGCCGTCGAAGGCGAACTGCTCGCCTGACCAGAGACCCTCGAGCACCTGGAGGCCCTCATCGAGCTGCTCGGCGCGGATCCGGGGATCGGTGGGATCGCCGAAGTGCCGGAAGTCCCACTCGGTCGGGTCGCCCAGACCGACGCCGAGGACCAGCCGCCCTTTCGAGAAGTTCTGCAGGGAGACCGTCTGGCGGGCGAGCTCCCACGGGCGCCGTCGGGCGAGAGGCGTGACCAGCGTCCCGATCCTGAGAGTCGACGTTTCCGCTGCGATCGCGGTGAGTGCGATCCAGGGATCGACGTGGTCGTTCCGGTCGAGCTCGCAGAAGAGCAGGTGATCCCAGAGGAACAGCCCGTCCCATCCGGCGCCTTCGGCGAGCACGGCCAGGTCCGCCAGCACTTCGGCCGAGCCGAACGCGCCGAAGTTGGGAAGGTGCAGCCCGAATCTCACGATCGCCTCCACAGACGGCTCCGATGTCTCGTCACCGATCATCAAACTCCTCGGTGCTTCGAACTCGGGCGGTGGACGGAGCAGAACCGGGCCCGTTCCTCGCCCTGTCCCCCACGGGGTACGGACAGCACCGGTGGCGTAGGCTGGACCGGGCCGCCGCAGGGGTGGTCGCAGACGGAGGCGGCAGTGACTCGCGAGCGGTACGACGGGCGCGGATACTGGTCCGTCCTGCTCATCCGCGGCGTGCTGGCGGCCGTCCTGGCCGTGGTCATCACGTTCTCGCAGGATCACACGCCCGTCTTCGGTCTCGCGGTGTACGGCGTGTTCGCGCTGCTGCAGGGCCTCGTCCTCGCACTGTCCGCGTCCCGCTCGGCGCCCACCCAGACCGGCGTCGCGATCACCCTCGCCTCCGGCGTCGTCGGGCTCGCGTCCGGTGTGCTCGCGATCGCCCTGCTGTTCGTCTCGACCGGCGCCGCCGCCGCGGCCCTGGTCCCGGCCGTGGCCGTCTCCGCGGGTCTCGCGGGGACCCTCGAGCTCGTGCTCGGCGTGCGGGACGTCGACGCCGGCCCGCAGTCCCGCGACCGCGTCGTCGTCGGAGTCGCCTCGCTGCTGCTCGCCGTCGCCGTGCTGCTGCCCGCCAGCCCCGTCGTCACCGTCGGCCTGATCGGCGCGTACGGCGCGATCGTCGGCGTCTACCTGATCATCGCGGCACTGTCGCTCCTCTGGTCGACCCCGACCGGGACGCCGGCGCCCGACTCCGAGGAGGTTCCGAGCGCATGAGCGCCAAGCCGTCCCGGCGCGACCGCTTCCGGCCCGCCGAACTCGTCGGACTCGCCCTCGCGGTGGGCCTGTTCGCCGGCCTGGTGGTCCTGTTCACCGCTCGCGACCTCGGGCTCGCCGCGATCTTCCTCGGCATCGCCTTCATCGCGTCGCTGCTGATCCTCGCCATGCTCGCGCTGGTCACGGGCGACACGACCACCCCGCCCGGCGACCGCCGCGACGGGCACTAGACCTCCCGCGCCACCAGCCCGGTCAGCTCGTCGGCCAGCCCGACGTAGGTCGCCGGGGTCAGCGTGCCGAGCCGCTCCTTCGCCGCCTCCGGCAGGTCGAGTCCGGCGAGGAACTCCCGGAGCCCCGCGGCATCCAGCCTGCGGCCGCGCGTCAGCTCCTTGAGCAGCTCGTACGGGTTCGCGATCGAGCTGGTGCCCGCCGCCACCTCGGCCCGGATGACCGTCTGCACCGCCTCCGCGAGCACCTCCCAGTTGCCGTCGAGGTCGGCGGCGAGGCGGTCGACGTCGAGCTCCAGCTCCCCGAGGCCGCGCACGATGTTGTCCAGCGCGAGCAGCGAGTGGCCGATGCCCACCCCGATGTTCCGCTGCGTGCTGGAGTCGGTGAGGTCGCGCTGCAGGCGGCTGGTGACGAGCGTCGCCGACAGCGAGCCGAGCACCGCCCCGGACAGCTCGAGGTTGGCCTCCGCGTTCTCGAAGCGGATCGGGTTCACCTTGTGCGGCATCGTCGACGAGCCGGTGGCGCCGGCGACCGGGATCTGCCGGAAGTAGCCGAGGGAGATGTACGTCCACACGTCCGTGCAGAGGTTGTGGAGCACCCGGCCGATGTGGACCATCAGGTCGTAGAGCTCGGCCTGCCAGTCGTGCGACTCGATCTGCGTCGTCAGCGGGTTCCACGTGAGCCCGAGCGAGGTCACGAACTCGCGGGACACCCGCTGCCAGTCGACGTCGGGCGCCGCCGCGACGTGCGCCGCATAGGTGCCCGTCGCACCGTTGAACTTGCCGAGGTACTCGGCGCGGTCGAGCTTGGCGACGAGCCGGTCGAGCCGGGCCACGAACACCGCGAGCTCCCGGCCCATCGTGGTGGGCGTCGCCGGCTGCCCGTGGGTGCGGGCGAGCATCGGGACGGCGCGGTGCCGCAGCGCGAGCTCGCGGAGGGCGTCGACCACGGTCACGAGCCGCGGACGCCACACGGTGGTGACCGCATCGCGCACGGTGATCGCGTAGGCGAGGTTGTTGATGTCCTCGCTCGTTGCGGCGAAGTGGGTGAGCTCGGCGATCGCGGAGAGCCCGAGTGTGTCGAGCCGGCGGCGGAGGAAGTACTCGACCGCCTTCACGTCGTGACGTGTGGTGGCCTCGAGAGCGGCCAGCTCGGCGATCTCGTCCGGGCCGAACTCACTCGCGGCGGCGCGCAGCGACTTCGCCTGCTCTGGAGTGAGGGGCCGGGTGCCGAACATGCCGTGCGAGGTCAGATAGAGGAGCCACTCCACCTCGACCACGATCCGCGCCCGGTTGAGGCCTGCCTCGGACAGATGCTGGGACAGCTGGCCCATCGCACCGCTGTAGCGGCCATCGAGAGGGCTGAGGGGCTGCTGCGGCAGGGAGGTCATCTGCTCCGGCTCCGTTTCCGATCGTGGCGCCGCGCGACGCCGCCGACCATTCTTCCCCACCCTCCCCAGCGCCCATGCCCGCGCCGACGACACGGAAGCGGGCGCGGCAGTGCGAGCCCCCCACCCGCAGGTCATAGTCGGCGGGTGGCGCCCGACCCCCTGACCCCCGAGTCGTCGCGGGCGGCGGCCGCCGCGGCCGCGGAGCTCCGGCCACTGGCCGTCGCGGTGGCCGCGCTCGCCGACGTCGAGTGGCACTCCCCCGCCGGGACGGCGTACCGGCGGGTCGTCGAGAACCTCGCCGGCCGCACCGCCGGCGTGGCCGCTCTGCTCGACCAGGCCGCGGTGCCGTGAGCGACGCCCTCGTCGTCTCGGGAGGCGGGCGCATCACGGTCGCGCCGGAGGACCTGCTCGTCGCCGTCGCGCACTGCAGAGTCCTCGCGGATCGTGTCGAGGCCGTCGGTGCGTCGCTCGCCCGCGAGCCCACGCTGGCGGCAGCGGTGGCGGATCTCGAGGAGATCGCGGGAGGGCTGCGCGCCACCGGCGTGCTGCTCGCCGTCGCGCTCGACGCGTACTCGATCGCGGAGGCGGGCATCGCGCGTCTCTCCGGCGAGGCCGTGGAGCAGGCGGCGTACTGGGGAGGAGTCCTCGGCCCGGCGGTCCTCGCGCTGACTCCGCCGGGCGTGCTGCTCGCGGCGGCGGCACTCGCCGCCGGCGGTGGGGCGGCCCTCCACTCCGGGAATCGGGGCATCCTCTCCGATCAGCGCCTGGTGTCCGTGGTGCGGCTCCTCGCCGGCGGAGCGGATGACGCCCTTCGAGGCATGCTCCGCGTGCCTTGGGCCGTGTCGCAGCTGGCGGACGACGACGGCGCCGGATTCGGCGGACGCGAGGCGGCCGCCGGCGTCCTGCTCGGGGGCCTCCTCGCCGCGGGCGGCCCGCCGGTCGGGCCGGTGCGGATCATCTCGACCGCGCCCGTCCCGACGCGGGCGCCACGCTCCCTCGCCGAGCTCTCGGGGCGCATCCCGCCCGCCGACGGCGGACCTCAGGTGCGGGTGGAGCGCTATCGGGGCGGCCGGGAGGACGTCGTGGCGGTGTACATCTCCGGCACGGCCGACTTCGGCCTCGATGCCGGGCCTGAGCCGTGGGACCTGCGCTCCGATGCGGCCGCGATGAGCGGGGAGCGCGGCGACGCCCTCGCGGCGACCGCTGCGGCGCTGCGGGCGGCAGGAGTCGGGCCGGACGACGTCGTCGTGCTCGTCGGCTACTCGCAGGGCGGGCTGGTGGCGTCGCGGCTCGCGCAGTCGGGCGACTACCGGGTCGGCGGGGTGGTGACCCTCGGCTCCCCCGGCGCGAACGTGCCCGTGCCGGAGGACGTGCCCGTGCTCGCAGTCGAGCACGCGGAGGACCTCGTCCCGGCGCTCGCCGGTCCCGTCGTCGGCACCCGGGCGGCCGTCACCGTCACGCGGTCGCTCTACGACGGACGACCGCCCGACTCACGCCGAGCGGTGCCCGCACACGAGCTCGGCCAGTACCGGACCACCCTCGCGATGGCCGACCGCAGCGAGGAGGCCCGGGTGGCGAGGGTGCGGTCCGAGGTGCTCGGCAGGTTCCCGGCCGGCTCCGGCACCGCCGTCAACGTGCGGGCCGAGCGGATCCGGTGAGGTCAGCGGCGGCGGCGTCCTGCGAGCGGTCGCAGCACGAGCCCGATCGCCCAGTTGATGATCGCCATGACGAGCGCGGCGAGGACACCCCACCAGAAGCCGTCCACGTCGAGGCCGAAGCCCAGCAGATCGCTGATCCAGGCGACGAGGAGGAATAGGAGGCCGTTCACGAGCAGGGCGATGAGGCCGAGGGTGAGGATGTAGAGCGGGAACGCGACGATGCGGATGGCGTTGCCGATGACGCCGTTGACGACGCCCCAGATCAGTCCCAGCAGCAGGTAGGTGAGCACGGTCGCCACCCAGTCGTCCGGTCGGTACGGCGTGACGCCGATTCCGGACACGATCAGGGTGGTGAGCCAGAGCGCGATCGCGTTGCCGATGACGGTGATCACGAACCTGCGCATCGCTCCACTATGGCATCCCCCGGAAGGGCGCGAAATAGACTGGATCGCCGTGACCGATGCCCCGCGTACCCCCGTCCGGCTCCGCCCCGAGATCATGGCGCTGCCGGCATACAAGCAGGGCAGGCCGGCCGCCGAGGGCGGCTACAAGCTGTCCTCGAACGAGAATCCGTTCGAGCCGCTGCCCGGTGTCCTGGAGGCCGTCGCGCGCGCCGCCGCCATCAACCGCTACCCCGACGCGGCCGCCGTCGACCTGCGGGCGAGGCTGGCCGAGCGCTACGGCGTCACCCCCGATGAGGTGCACGTGGGGGCCGGGTCGGTGGCGCTGCTGTCGCAGTTCATCGACGCCGCAGCGGGACCGGGCGACGAGGTCCTCTACGCCTGGCGCTCGTTCGAGGCCTACCCGGGCCTCGTCACAGTCGCGGGGGCGACCAGCAGGCGCGTGCCCCTCCTGCCCGACGGCCGGCATGACCTCGACGCGATGACGGCCGCGGTCACCGAACGCACGAGGGCCGTGCTCGTCTGCTCCCCCAACAACCCGACCGGCTGCGTCGTGACCGCGGACGAGTTCGAGCGGTTCATGGCCGCGGTGCCGGAGACCCTCCTCGTGCTGCTCGACGAGGCCTACGTCGAGTTCGTCCGCGACGCCGCCGCCGTGGATGGCGCCACCCTGCTCGGGCGCTACCCCAACCTCGTGATCCTCCGCACCTTCTCGAAGGCGTGGGGGCTCGCGGGACTGCGCCTCGGCTACGCGATCGGGCCGGTCCCGCTGCTCGACGCCGCTCGCGCCGCCGCGATCCCGCTCTCGGTGACGGCGGCGGCGCTCGCCGCGGGCGACGCGGCGCTCGACGCCGAGGAGGAGCTCACCGCTCGCGTGGACATCCTCGTCGGCCGCCGCGAGCGGCTCTCCGCAGGGCTCGCGGCCGCGGGCCTCTGGATCCCGGTGTCCTCCGGCAACTTCGTGTGGCTGGCGGCGGGCGCCGGAACCGAGGCGGTGGCCGACCTGCTGCACGAGTCCGGAATCTCGGCACGGGCCTTCCCACCCGAGGGGATCCGCATCTCCGTCGGCGAGGAGGAGTCGGTGGACAAGCTCCTAAGCGTCGCGAGCGAGATTGTGCGCATCCTCCCCGAGGGCGCTCCGGCCCGGCGGATAGGTTAGGTCCGGTGCCGACACCCGACCTCGCCCCGCGGCGCTCCCGCGACCCGCACGACGACACGAAGGATCGGATGGGAACTGTGCCCGAGACCGCGGACGACGCCGTGTCCGTGCAGATGATCGCTCCGGACGGCCGGTTCGAGCCGAACGCGGCCGCCGAGGAGTTCCTGCCCTACCTGGAGCGGCTCGACGACGACCTGCTCCGCCGGTTCTACCGCGACATGGTCGTGGCCCGGCGTTTCGACACCGAGGCGGGTCACCTGCAGCGCCAGGGCCAGCTCGCGCTCTGGCCCCCCAGCCTCGGACAGGAGGCCGCTCAGGTCGGCTCCGCGCACGCCGCCCGGCCGCAGGACACGATCTTCCCGGCGTACCGCGAGCACGCGGTCGCGATGATCCGCGGCGTCGACGTCGTCGACATCATCCGGATGATGCGCGGACTGACCCACGGAGGATGGGTGCCGGCGGAGCACGGCAACTTCCACCTCTACACGCTCGTCATCGGGTCGCAGACGCTGCACGCCACCGGCTACGCCATGGGCGTCGGCTTCGACGGCGCCGCCACCGGCGATCCCGCGCGCGACGAGGCGGTCATGGTCTACTTCGGCGACGGCGCCACCTCCCAGGGCGACACGAACGAAGCGTTCATCTGGGCCGCCAGCTATCAGACTCCGCAGGTCTTCTTCCTGCAGAACAACCACTGGGCGATCTCGGTGCCGGTCACCCGGCAGTCCCGCACGCCGCTCGTCGCCCGCGCCGCCGGGTTCGGGCTGCGCGCCACGCGCATCGACGGCAACGACGTGCTCGCCAGCTACGCGGTCACGGCGAAGCAGCTCGACGACGCCCGCGCCGGCCGCGGCCCGGGGTTCATCGAGGCGATGACGTACCGCCTCGGCGCGCACACCACCTCCGACGACCCCACGCGCTACCGCGGCGCCGACGAGCTGGCGGAGTGGGAGGCGCGCGACCCGATCGCCCGGTACCGCCACCACCTCGAGTCGCGCGGCATCGTGGATCCCGCCTACCTCGCCGAGGTGGACCGGGAGGCCGCAGACTTCGTCGCGGACGTCCGGCGCCGCACCCTCGCGCTCGGCCCGGCCGACGTGGGGCTCATCTTCGACAACGTCTACGCGGAGGACCACCCGGTGACCCGTGAGCAGAAGCAGTGGCTGCAGGGCTACGAGGCCGGCTTCGGGGAGGCCCGATGAGCGCGACCACCTGGACCATGGCGAAGGCCCTCAACCAGGGACTCGCGAAGGCGCTCGCGGATGACGACCGTGTCCTGCTGATGGGCGAGGACGTCGGTGCGCTCGGCGGCGTGTTCCGCGTGACGGAGGGTCTCTCGGCCCGCTTCGGCACGGGACGGGTGCTCGACACCCCGCTCGCCGAGTCGGGCATCGTGGGCGCCGCGATCGGGCTCGCCATGCGCGGCTACCGCCCGATCTGCGAGATCCAGTTCGACGGTTTCATCTATCCGGCGTTCGACCAGATCACCTCCCAGCTGGCGAAGATCACCGCCCGGCACGAGGGCTCCGCCCGCTTCCCGGTCGTCATCCGGGTGCCCTACGGCGGACACATCGGTGCGGTGGAGCACCACCAGGAGAGCCCCGAGGCCTACTTCGCGCACACCGCCGGGCTGCGGGTCATCTCGCCGAGCACCCCCAACGACGCGTACTGGATGATCCAGCAGGCCGTCGCCTCCGACGACCCGGTGATGTTCTTCGAGCCGAAGAGCCGCTACTGGCCGAAGGGCGAGGTGGAGCTGGAGTCGCCGGCCGCCGGGATGCACACCACCCGCGTCGCGCGAGGCGGCACCGACGCCACGGTGCTCGGGCACGGCGCCATGGTGAGCGTGCTCCTGCAGGCCGCCGAGGTCGCGGCGAAGGAGGGCACGAGCCTCGAGGTGCTCGACCTGCGCTCCCTCTCCCCCATCGACTACGGCCCGATCCTGCGCTCCGTGGAGAAGACCGGCCGCCTGGTCGTCGCCCAGGAGGCGCCCGGCTTCGCGAGCCTCGGCTCCGAGATCGCCGCCACCGTGGCGGAGCGGGCGTTCTACGCGCTGCAGGCGCCCGTCCTGCGCGTCTCGGGCTTCGACGCGCCCTTCCCACCGGCGAAACTGGAGTCGGTCTACCTCCCCGATGCCGATCGCGTCCTCGACGCGGTCGACCGGGCACTGGACTACTAGGAGGGCCCGATGAGCACGGCGAAGTTCACGCTGCCGGATGTCGGCGAAGGCCTCACCGAGGCCGAGATCGTCTCGTGGAAGGTCGCGCCGGGCGATCCGGTGGAGATCAACCAGGTGATCGTGGAGATCGAGACCGCGAAGTCGCTCGTCGAGCTGCCCTCGCCGTACGCGGGCGTCGTCGGCGAACTGCTCGTCGCCGAGGGCGACACGGTCGAGGTGGGCACCGCCATCATCACGGTCGCCGCCGAGGGCGAGCACCGCCTCGCCGCCACGCTCTCCACCCCCGCACAGGCCGCGGTGGGCGTCGAGGCCCAGGTCACCGAGGGCAACGAGGAGGACGCGCCGGTCGCCGGCGCCGTGCTCGTCGGCTACGGCACCGGCGGCCACGCGGCGACGCGGCGCAGCGGGCGGCGCCCGCGGAAGGCCCCGCCGGCCCCGGCCGCCGGCGGGAGCGTGCTCGCGAAGCCGCCCGTCCGCAAGCTCGCCAAGGAGCTCGAGGTCGATCTATCCACCGTCACCGCGACGGGCGAGCGCGGCGAGGTGACGCGCGACGACGTGCTGCGGCACGCGCAGCAGGCGAGCGTGTTCCGGAACATCCAGACCCCGGAGCGCCCGCAGCTCCGCGAGGAGCGCATCCCCGTCAAGGGCGTGCGCAAGGCCATCGCGAACGCCATGGTGACGAGCGCATTCTCCGCTCCGCATGTATCGGTGTTCGTCGACATCGACGCCAGCCGGACGATGGAGTTCGTCAAGCGGCTGAAGGCCTCGCCGGACTTCGCCGGGGTCAAGGTCTCTCCCCTGCTGATCATGGCGAAGGCGATCATCTGGGCGGTCCGCCGCAACCCGACGGTCAACAGCACCTGGACCGACACCGAGATCATCGTCCACTACTTCGTGAACCTCGGGATCGCTGCGGCGACGCCGCGCGGCCTGATCGTGCCGAACGTCAAGGACGCCCAGGACATGTCGCTCCTCGAGCTGGCGAAGGCGCTCGAGCAGCTCACCCTCACCGCCCGCGAGGGCAGGACGACGCCCGCCGACATGGCGGACGGCACGATCACGATCACGAACATCGGCAGCTTCGGGGTGGACACGGGAACGCCGATCCTCAATCCGGGCGAGGTCGCGATCGTCGCGCTCGGTGCGATCAAGCAGCGTCCGTGGGTCGTCGACGGCGAGGTCCTCCCCCGCTACGTCACCACGGTCGGTGCAAGCTTCGACCACCGCGTGGTCGACGGCGATGTGGCGAGCCGCTTCGTGGCCGACGTGGCGAGCGTGCTCGAGGAGCCGGCGCTGCTACTGGACTGAGCAGGCGCCGCCTCTCGGCGCTTTTGACAATCATTATCAATAGCGGATAGCGTCGCATCAGCGGCCGCTCCCGGTCGCACCCCGACCTGGAAAGCCACCCGTGAAGCGTCCCGTCCTCCCCGCCCTCACCCTCGCCGCCGTCCCCGCCCTCCTGCTGGCGGGCTGCGCCGGCGCCAGCAGCGACGCCGCGACCGACGGAACGATCAACGTCGTCGCGTCGACCGACGTCTGGGGCGACATCGCGGCCGCCGTCGGCGGAGACCGGATCGTGGTGACGAGCATCATCGACAGCCCGGACAAGGATCCGCACGAGTACGAGGCGACCGGGCGCGACCAGCTCGCGGTCTCCCGGGCGGACCTGCTCGTCGAGAACGGCGGCGGCTACGATCCCTTCCTCGACACCCTCATCGCCGCGGCCGAGACGGAGGCTCCGGTCGTCTCGGCGGTCGACCTGTCCGGCTTGGCCGGCGAGCACACCGAGGAGCACGCCGAGGAGCACGGGGAGGAGAGCGGCGAGGACGACCACGGGCACATCGAGGGCGTCAACGAGCACGTCTGGTACGACCTGCACGCCGCCGAGGCGGTCGCCGAGAGCGTGGCGGAGGAGCTGACGCGACTCGACCCGGCCGGCGAGGACGCGTACGCGAGCGGGCTCGCCGAGTTCCAGGAGGGCGTCGCCGCCCTCGAGTCCCGGGTCGAGGAGCTGCACGCGACGCTCGAGGGCCGCCGGGTGCTCGTCACCGAGCCCGTCCCCGTGCACCTCCTCACCGAGCTCGGGATGACGGACGCCACCCCCGCCGAGTTCTCCGAGGCGGTCGAGGAGGACAGCGACGTGCCCCCGAAGACCCTGCAGGAGGTCCTCGACCTCGTGGCGGCAGGCGATGTCGCGCTGCTCGGCTACAACACCCAGGCCAGCACGACGCAGACCGAGACCGTGCGCAGCGCCGCCGAGGACGCGGGGATCCCCGTCGTCGACTTCGCGGAGACCCTTCCCGAGGGCATGGACTATGTCGAGTGGATGACTGCGAACGTCGACGCCGTGGCGGCGGCCCTCGCGGAATGACCGCGGTAGCGGGAACTCGCTATCCTCCGGAGGTGAGCACGGCGAGCGACGAGGCACGAACGCCCCTCGAGCTCACCGGCGCCGCGCTCGAGCTGGGCGGGCGGCGCCTCTGGTCGGGGCTCGACCTCCGGCTCGCGCCCGGCGAGCTCGTGGCCGTGCTCGGCCCGAACGGCGCGGGGAAGAGCAGCCTCCTGCGCGCCGTGCTCGGGCAGCTCCCGCTCACGGAGGGGACCCGCCGGGTCCTCGGCAAGCCCGCCGAGCGCGGGGGCCCGCACATCGGGTACGTCCCGCAGCAGCGGCTCTTCGACCGCGGCGCGCCGATGCGGGCACGCGACCTCGTCGCGCTCGGCCTCGACGGGACCCGGTTCGGCTTCCCCCTCCCGTCCCGCGAGCGGAGGGCGGCGGTCGACGCGGCCCTCGAGGCGGTCGGCGCCCTGCCGTATGCGCGGCGCCCGGTCGGGCTGCTCTCCGGCGGGGAGCAGCAGCGGCTCCGGATGGCGCAGGCGCTCGTCGGGAGCCCCGGGCTGATCCTCGCCGACGAGCCCCTCCTCTCGCTCGACCTCGCCCACCAGCGCGCGGTGCTGGACGCGCTCGACGCCTACCGTCGTACCGAGCGTGCCGGCGTGCTCCTCGTCACCCACGACGTCAATCCCCTGCTCGGCATGGTCGACCGGGTGCTCTACCTCGCCCCTGCCGGGCACCGCCTCGGCACCCCGGCGGAGGTGCTCACGGGCGAGGTGCTCTCCCGCCTCTACGGCGTGCACGTCGACGTCCTCGACGTGCACGGCCGCGTCGTCGTGGTCGCCGCGGAGGCCGCCGCGGCGGACGGCGCGCATGCCGGCGTAGCGCCAGGACACGGAGACGCGACGTGAGCTTCGACGAGCTGTGGGGGACCCTCTTCGACTTCACCGACTACGCCGAGCTGCTCGCGCTCCTCGGCAACACCGTCCTGGCCGGGGCGGTGCTCGGGGTCCTCGGCGGGCTGATCGGCTACTTCGTGATGGCGCGCGACCTCGCGTTCGCGGTGCACGGCATCAGCGAGCTGTCGTTCGCGGGCGCGTCGGCCGCGCTGCTGCTCGGCGTCAACGTGGTGGCCGGGTCGATCGTCGGCTCTCTGGTCGCGGCGGTGCTGATCGGGCTGCTCGGCGTGCGTGCCCGCGACCGCAACTCGATCATCGGCGTCCTGATGCCCTTCGGGCTCGGCCTCGGCATCCTCTTCCTCGCGCTCTATCCGGGGCGCAGCTCCAACAAGTTCGGGCTGCTCACCGGGCAGATCGTGGCCGTGGACAGCCCGCAGCTCGCCTCCCTCGTGACGGTGGCCGTCGTCGTGGTGGGTGCCCTCGCGGTGATCTGGCGCCCCCTGCTCTTCGCGAGCCTGGACGAGGACGTCGCGACCGCACGCGGCGTGCCGGTACGCGGCCTGTCGATCGGCTTCATGGTGCTCCTCGCGCTCGCGACGGCCGTGTCCCTGCACATCGTCGGCGCGCTTCTCGTGCTCGCCCTGCTCGTCACCCCCGCCGCCGCCGCGCTGCGGGTGGCCGCCAATCCCCCGCTGGTCGTCGCCCTCAGCGTGCTGTTCGCGACGGTGTCCACGGTGGGCGGCATCCTCCTCGCCCTCGGGTCGTCCATCCCGATCAGCCCGTACATCACCACCATCTCGTTCACCATCTACCTGGTCTGCCGCATCGTCGGCCGGGTGCGCCGCCGCCCGCGGGCGCTCGCGACGGCGGCCTGAGCGATGCCTCCCCTTCCCCAGCCGCCCGTCGAGCGCTCGCACCTACACTGGTCGCGATGAAGCGGAACACGTGGCAGCGCCAGGCGGTGCGCGATGCGCTGGGCGACGCGGGCGGCTTCGTCAGCGCCCAGGACCTGCACGCCGCGCTGCGGCAGGGCGGCTCGCCGATCGGTCTCGCCACCGTCTACCGTGCCCTCGCCGACCTCGCCGGCGAAGGCGACGCCGACTCCCTGCAGTCGGTGGACGGCGAGAGCCTCTACCGGGCCTGCGAGAGCTCCGCGCACCACCACCACCTCATCTGCCGCTCGTGCGGCACAACGGTGGAGATCGAGGCCGACGACGTCGAGCAGTGGGCCGCCGCGACGGCCGCCCGCCACGGATTCACGGCACCGCAGCATGTCATCGACGTGTTCGGGCTCTGCCCCGCCTGCTCCTCAGCCTGATCCGGCGAGGCCCCGCAGATCCGGTGCAGTTGCAGGGACACCCCGCAGTCCGTACGATTGACGTTTGGCCGCCGGGCCCGACCCGGTTCGGCAGTGCGCATATCCCCCTCGATCTCCATTCGCGGGGCTGCTGTGCGCGCAGACAAGCGATCTTGGGCGGAGCCGTCGTGCTCCGCGGTATTGGAGGAATCGTGGCAGCAGTCTGCCAGGTCACCGGGAAGGTTCCCGGCTTCGGCCACAACATCTCGCACTCGCACCGCCGCACCAAGCGGCGCTTCGACCCGAACGTGCAGAAGCGCACCTACTACGTGCCGTCCCTGCGCCGGAACGTCACGCTCAATGTCAGCGCCAAGGGCATCAAGGTGATCGACGCCCGCGGCATCGAGTCCGTGGTCAAGGACATCCTGGCCCGTGGGGAGAAGATCTGATGGCCAAGCAGCAGGACGTCCGTCCCATCATCAAGCTCCGTTCGACGGCCGGCACCGGGTACACGTACGTGACCCGCAAGAACCGTCGCAACAACCCCGACCGGATCGTGCTCAAGAAGTACGACCCGGTGATCCGCAAGCACGTCGATTTCCGCGAGGAGCGGTAAGCATGGCCAAGAAGAGCAAGATCGCGCGCAACGAGCAGCGCAAGGTGATCGTCAACCGCTACGTCGCGAAGCGCGCCGAGCTCAAGAAGGCGCTGGTCGACCCGGCGTCCACGGATGAGCAGCGCGAGGCCGCCCGCATCGGCCTGCAGAAGCTGCCGCGCGACGCGTCGCCGGTCCGCCTCCGCAATCGCGACGCCGTCGACGGCCGTCCCCGCGGCAACATCAAGAAGTTCGGGATCTCCCGCGTGCGGTTCCGCGAGATGGCCCATCGGGGCGAATTGCCGGGCATCACGAAGTCAAGCTGGTAAGTTACTGGGCGGTCAACCTTGACCGCCGGGCTTTCCTGCCCCCATCGTGATACACGACAAGACAGATGGCCGTCTTTCCTAGGATGGCGACAGTCCCGAGGAGGACTTATATGGCATCGCTGAACCGCACCGATCTCGTCGCCGCCGTCGCGGCGGAGTCCGGCCAGTCGCAGGCCGCCGTCAACGGCGTCCTCGACGCGCTCTTCTCCACGCTCGCCAAGAGCGTGGCCGAGGGCACCAAGGTGACGATCCCGGGCTGGCTCGCCGTCGAGCAGACCTCCCGGGCCGCCCGCACCGGCCGCAACCCGCAGACGGGTGAGCCGATCGAGATCGCCGCCAGCAAGGGTGTCAAGATCAGCGCCGGCAGCAAGCTGAAGGCTGCCGCCCGCTAGTCGGACGAAGGTACGAGAAGGGGATGCGCGGTTCGCCGCGCATCCCCTTCGTCGTTCCCGGTGGTCGTCCGGTCGCCGCCCCGTAGGCTTGCGGACGTGCTCCCCGGATCCCGCGACGCTCCGGCGCCGCCCGTCCTCGGAGGCGGATCGCTTCTCGGCACGGGGGCTCTGCTCGTCGCCGCGCTGCTCGCGCTGTTCGCGGCCCTCGCTCTCGGCGGGGGAGCGGCGGCGCTCCTCATCGACGATCCGGGTCCCGTTGTCCGGGTGGGGCTGCCCGTCGCGAAGCTGCTCGTCAACCTCACCGTCTCGGTGACGCTCGGGGCGCTCGCGCTCGTCGCCTTCGCGCTCGGGGGAGAGCGCGAGATCGGCCGGGCCCTCGACATCGCCGCGGCGGCGGCCGCGGCCTGGACCATCGCGGCGGCCGCGACGGGGCTGCTGACCTTCCTCAGCGTGACGGGCATTCCGCTGTCGCTCGACGAGACGTTCGGCGCACAGCTCGGCTTCTTCCTCACCTCGGTCGGCACCGGCCAGTCCTGGCTCATCACGACCCTGCTCGCCGCGTCCGTCACGGTGCTCTGCTTCGCGGTCCGCTCGCGCCCCGTGCTCCTGCTCGTCCTCGCGCTCGCCGTCGCGGGCCTGCTGCCCATGGCCGGTGAGGGGCACAGCGCCGGCGCGGGCAACCACGAGGAGGCGGTTGCGGCGCTCGGACTGCACCTCGGCTTCGCCGCCGCCTGGCTCGGCGGGCTCCTCGTGCTGCTCCTGCTGCGCCCGATCCTCCCTTCCGCCGCCCTTCGGGCCGTCGCGGGCCGGTACTCGTCGATCGCGCTGCTGTGCTTCTGCGTGGTGGCCGTCTCCGGCTACGTGAGCGCTGAGCTGCGGGTGGGCTCCCTCGACCGGTTGGCCAGCCCGTACGGACTCCTCGTCGTCGTGAAGGTGGTCGCACTGCTCGCGCTCGGTGCCGTCGGGGCGCTCCACCGGCGCTTCGCCCTGCGCCGGCTGGACGGGGGTGCGGCACGCTCGTTCTGGCTGCTGGTCGTCGGCGAGCTCGCGGTGATGGGCATCGCCTCAGGAGCCGCCGCTGGACTCGCCCGCACATCGCCTCCCGTCGACGACGAGGAGCTCTCGATCGGCACGTCCCCTTCCGAGCTCCTGACCACCTACCCGCTGCCGCCCGCTCCGGACCTCGGCTCGCTGCTCACCGCCTTCCGGCTCGACCTGCTGTGGCTCGTCGTGGCGGGCATCGCCGCGGCGTACTACGTCGCCGGAGTGATCCGACTGGCACGGCGGGGGGAGCGCTGGCCCGGCGCGCGCACCGCGTCCTGGCTCGCCGGCCTGGTCGTGCTCGTCGTGGGGACGAGCGGCGGCGTCGGTGTCTACGCGCGCCACCTCTTCAGCGCGCAGATGATGCTCGAGGCCGCCCTGGCCGTGCTCGTGCCGATCCTCCTTCTGGCAGGCGCCCCGCTGCGACTGCTCGATGCCGCCGCCGAGGCACGGACCGACGGCAGCCGCGGGGTGCGCGAGTGGGCGGGCGCCGTTCGCTCGGCGCCGATCGTGCGTGCGCTGGGCGCGCCCCTGCCGGTCACGGTGCTCGCGGCGCTCCTGCCCTGGCTGCTCGTCTTCACCCCCGCGTTCCGCTGGATCGTCACCGACGCCGCCGGGCGGCAGTGGGGCGAGGCTCTGCTTCTCGCGGGCGGGCTGATCGTCGTGCGCGCGGCGCTGCACGGAGCCGGATCGGGACGGCGGCGGGCGCTGCCCGCCGCGGTCGCCGCGGTGGCCTGGGCCGCGGCGGGTGCCGTGCTGCTCGCATCCGACTCCCTGCTGCTCGCCGACTGGTACGGCGCGATGGGCTGGGGAACGGACGCCCTGGCCGATCAGCGGGCCGGGGGAGCCGTGCTGCTCGTCGCCGCCGTGCCGGCGCTGCTCGCGCTCGCCGTGCTCGCCACCCGTCGCGGCCGGACGGAGCGCACGGCGCCGAAGCAGCCGGCGCCGGTCGACTCCCGCTACCGCGCGATGCTCGAGCGGGCCGGCCGCCGCGGCTGAGTCAGGTGCCGCGGATGTCCAGTCCGCCGTCCCCCCGCATCGTGAGGACGAAGGAGACGTCGAACGGGACGTCCTCGTCGACCGTGTACACCGAGCCGTCGAAGAGCGAGACGACGCGCACCCGGATGTGCGCGGTGCCGGGCGTGGGCGGAACCGACCACGCGAAGGTGCCGTCCGGGGCGAGCCCTGGTTGTATGCCGATCTGGGGATATGCCGTCACGGACCATTCCGGCGCGTCGAGCACGCGATCCTCGATCAGGCGCCGGAAGGGGCAGCCGGCGGGCTGCAGCACGGTCTGCTCGGCGCACGCGTCGAGGAACTCGTTCACCTCGTCCTGAACCGCGCGGTTGAAGCGGCGGTTCGCCTGCACGTCGACGTTCGCCTCAACGGTGCTGCCCGCCTCCGTCACCGCCGCGGTCACCGGCTCGGCCGTGAGGTAGGCGGTGTCCTGGTCGAGGACGAGGCGCACCGGTGCGAGGACGGCGAGGTCGAGCACGGTCTCGGCCGCCGGCGTGCCGTCCGCCGCGGAGACCGGCTCGCCGTCGATCCGGAAGCCCGTGTCGTGCAGCACCCGGACGCGCAGCACGGCGGTGGGCGACTCCGCGAACCGCCAGCCGGAGAAGAGGAGCGCGATCGGTGAACCGCTCTCCACGAGGAACTCGGTGCGGGCGCTCTCGCTGCCGAGTCGATACTCCGCGGTCACCCGGTGGAGCCCGTCGTCGCCGACGCGGTCCTCGACGATCCGGGCGCCGCTCAGCGTCCCCATGGTCTCCCGGGTCAGGGCCGCGTCCGAGACGCCCTCCGGCAGCCGCACGCCAGGCGTCGCCAGCGCGACTGCGAGATCCCTGCGCTCGAGCGAGTCGAGGTAGCGGGAGACGAAGCCGCCGGCGCTGTAGTACGACGCGTTGAGCACGAGCACGACGACGGCGAACACCAGGGGCACCAGGGCGGTGAGCACGGCCCAGGGGAGGACGCCGCGGGGGATGCGCCGCTCCGGGGCGCGGGGGGCGTCGCCGTCCCAGCCCCCCATGCCGCCATCCTATGCACCGACCGCCTCGGCGCCCGGGAAGGCGGGGGCGGAGCGGGTAGATTGACCGGATGCCTCCCGCACTGTCGGCCGAGCAGCAAGCCGTCTTCGACGTGATCGAGGGCACCCGCCGGCACATCTTCGTCACCGGTCGGGCGGGCACCGGCAAGTCGACGCTCCTCAACCACCTCTCCTGGCACAGCGAGAAGCAGCTCGTCGTCTGTGCGCCGACCGGGGTGGCCGCACTGAACGTCGGTGGCCAGACCATCCACTCCCTGTTCAAGCTGCCCATCGGCGTGATCGCCGACCGCGACCTCGACGACGACCGCGACCTCCGCAAGCTGCTGAGCGCCGTCGACACCGTCGTCATCGACGAGGTGTCGATGGTGAACGCCGACCTCCTCGACGCGGTGGACCGGCGCCTCCGGTGGGCCCGACAGCGGAAGGAGCCGTTCGGCGGCGTCCAGATCGTGCTCTTCGGCGACCCGTTCCAGCTCGCGCCGGTGCCCGGCGACGGAGACGAGCGGGCCTACTTCGCCGACAACTACCGGTCGATGTGGTTCTTCGACGCCAAGGTGTGGGACCAGACGGAGCTGTCGGTGCTCGAGCTGCGGCAGATCCACCGGCAGCAGGACGACGGCTTCAAGGCGATGCTCAACGCGGTCCGCGCCGGACGGGTCACCGCGGAGATCGCCGGGATGCTCAACGGCGCGGGCGCGCGTCCCGTCCCCAGCGATCCGCCCATCACCCTCGCCACCCGCAACGACAGCGTCACCCGCATCAACGCGAGGGCGCTCGCCGCGCTGCCCGGCAAGACGTCCACGGCCAGGGCGGAGATCAACGGCGACTTCGGCGGCCGAGCGTTCCCCGCCGAGGAGGCGCTCGAGCTCAAGCCGGGCGCCCACGTGATGTTCCTCCGCAACGACCCGGATCAGCGCTGGGTGAACGGCACGGTCGGAGTGGTGCGGCGGGTGCGCAACCCGGTGGTCGTCGTCGAGGTGGACGGCGAGGAGCACGAAGTGGGCCCGGCTGTCTGGGAGCGGCAGCGCTACACCTACTCGCCGGCCACGAAGAAGCTGACCCGCGAGGTGGTGGCGGAGTTCACGCAGTTCCCGCTCCGGCTGGCGTGGGCGGTCACGATCCACAAGTCCCAGGGGAAGACCTACGACGCCGCCGTTGTGGACCTCGGCACGCGGGTGTTCTCGGCCGGTCAGACGTACGTGGCGCTGAGCCGGCTCACGTCGCTCGACGGCCTCTACCTGACGCGGCCGCTCGTGCCGCGGGACATCATCGTCGACAAGGACGTCATCCGGTTCATGACGAGCGCGGCGCGCGTCCGCGTGGAGCCGGCGCCCGCTGCCCTCTAGTGGCCCTCGTGCTCGGAGACCCCGGGCAGGTCGACCTGCGAGTGATTGTGCGGGCCGTCGAGGGCCGCGATGCCGGCCTGAGTCTGGCCGAGGGCGGGCAGCGTGAGCGCGCTCATCACGATCGCGCCGCCTGCGATGCCGAGCACCGTCCAACCGGCCGCGGGCTCCGCGGCGGGGCCGGGGGAGACGTCGGGCGAGCGGCGCAGCGAGAGCGCCATGGCGACGGCCACCACGAGGTCGAGCACCGTGGCGCTCGCGAGCGGCAGGATCGGCAGGGTCTCGGGGGTCACGCCGATCGCCTCGCCGGCCACGAGAGCCGACGCCCACGCCACGAGGGGGAGCAGTGCTCCGACGAGCGCCAGCTGCCGGAGGGCGTAGCGCGCCTTGAGCATGGTGGTCACGCTCCAGGCGATCTCGGCTGCGCCGAGGATGAGGAACACCACGAGCAGGACAGGGGGCGCGCCGGCGGCCACGGCGAGGTGGATCAGGCCGGCGCCGAGGGCGGCGAAGGCGATCCAGATCCGGGTCAGGGCGAGCACTGCGCTCCTCGGGGTCGAAGGGGAGTGCGGCCGGCGCTTCCGCGCCGGCCGCACCGGGGAGAGATCAGGCCACGCGTGCGCGGGCCGCGGACTTGTCCGCGCCGATCGCGACGCCGAGCAGGACGACGGCGCTCACGAGGTGCAGGAAGTGGTCCGCCGTGTTGAGGGCGAGGATGTTGGCGCCGGTGTTCTCGATGAAGAACCCGAGGATGCCGACGAGCAGGTAGACCGCGCCGACGATGCCGTTGACCGACTTGGCGGCGGAGACGCTGCTCAGGCCTCCGATGAGCAGGGCGATGCCGATCAGGAGGTGGACGATGTTGTGCAGGGGGTTCACCTCGAATCCGAGGAGGCTCGCACCCTCGGTCCCGGCGAAGTCGACCCCGCCGGTCACGAAGAAGCCGACCAAACCGACCAGCGTGTAGACCGCGCCGAAGATCGTCGCGACGAGCCGGTTGGGAGACCGAGTAAGGGGGGCTCTTGCGGAGCCGGATGCTGTGCTCATTTCGTACCTTCCGTTGTCAGCGCGACTTCGAGCCGCACACGGTATTCGACACAGCAGACGCTACGGTTTGGCGCAGGATCCTCGCAGGGGCTTGCCCTTTGCGCACCGGTAGATCACCCTGTGCAGTTACGGGCGCTTTCACAGTGAACCGGAGGGCTACTTTCAGGGCTTCTCCCCGCTCGCCCGTCTCCGCGCACCGCTTCCTCGCGGCGGGACGACCCCCCCCCAATTCGGGGGTGCTGCCGCCGCCGATGATCTTCTCGCGTGGCACTGGCCGAGTCACGGCCGCGGGCGCGAGGATCGGAGGACCATGCGCACCCTCCGGCTCCTCCTCCCCGCCGCGGTGGCCGCGGTCGTGTGGCTCCTGAGCGGCTATCTCGAGCTCCTGGGCCGGCAGCTCCTGCCGGGACCCGTGCGCCACGTGCTGTCGCTGCTGACACCGGAGACGGTCCCCCTCCTCGACCTGACCGCGCCCGCTCCCTGGAGTGCGCTCCTCACCGCCCTCTCCGCGCTCGCTCTGGCCGCCGCATACGCCACCTTCTTCTCACTCGTGCGGGGCGACCATCGAGGTCACGAGGGCCGCGGCTCGCGTGACTTCGCCGCCTTCTGGTTCTGCGCGGTCGCGGCGGGCAGCTGCGTCGCCGCCGTGCCCGCGTTCGTCGTGGTGGTGGTCGCACTCCGCGAGCGTCAGGCCCCCTTCGCCCTCGCCGCCGAGCATCTCGTGGCGGTCGCGCACTGGGGACTCGTGTGGGGCTGGCTGCCGGCGCTCCTCGCCGTCCTCCTCGACCGCCGCTCGCCGACCGGCCTCAGGATGCGCCGCATCGCGCCGATCGCGGCGGGGGTGTTCCTCGTGGCGGCGATCGGACTGATCATGGCCCAGCCGGGTGCGAATGCGGCCCGCCAGGAGCAGTCCTCGGAGGCAGCAGGCCTGGTGCAGGTCGAGGTCGGCCCAATGGAATTGATCGCCCTGAACCGATAACCGGAGAAAGGGACTTCCGGCCCTTTTGCGCGCGCTTATCGGGGCGGTGACAAATCCTTGTGAACCCCGTACTGGGGTCCTCCTGATCCGGGTCCGGATATTCTCCGGTTACTTGCTGTTTGCTATCGTCGCAGGCGCCGCCACCCACCCGATCGGCGGCCCTGAGGTAGGCAATGCACACTTCCCCGACCGGCGACGCCCCGAGCCTCGTCGTGGCCATTCCGACGTTCAAGCGACCGGAGCGACTGGCGCAGCTGCTGCCGCTCGTGGGAGCGCAGCTGTCGGAGCTGTGCGCCGAAGGACTCGTCTCCCGCGGCGGCATCGTCGTCGTCGACAACGACAGCGCGGGCTCCGGCCAGAGCGCGGTCGAGCCGTCGTTCTCGGGGATCCCCACGAGATATGCGATCGAGACGACGAAGGGCATTCCCGCCGTCCGCAATCGTGCCATGGATGAATCGAAGGACTTCCGGCTGCTCTCATTCATCGACGACGATGAGCTGCCGCGAGCGGAATGGCTGCGCTCTCTCGTTCTGACCTGGAAAGAGCACGGCCGCCCGACCGCGGTGATGGGACGGGTGGTGTCGATCTTCGCCCCGGACGTCGATCCCTGGGTGACGCATTCCGGGCTCTTCCAGCGCCCCGAGCGTCCCACCGGCACCGAGATCTCCGTCGCCGCGACGGGCAACCTGCTGCTCGACCTCGATCAGGTGCGTGCGAGCGGCGTCCGCTTCGACGAGTCGATCGGGCTCGCCGGAGGGTCCGACACGCACTTCAGCATGACCCTCATGCGCACCGGCGCTCGCATGGTCTGGTGCAACGAGTCGGTCACCGAGGACACCGTCGAGATCGACCGCCAGACCCGCGCCTGGGCGCTGAAGCGCGCCTACAGCCACGGCAACGTGTCCGCCGGGGTCCACGTCAAGCTCGAGCCGAACCGCGTCCGCCGCGCCGTCCTCCGCGCCAAGGGCGTGGCGGGAGGCGTCGCGCGCATCGTCGTCGGCATCCTCCGCGCCGCCTTCGGCCTCGTGTCCCGGTCGCAGCGGCACCACGCCCGCGGCCTCCGCCTCGCCTATCGCGGTGCGGGCATGATCGCCGGGAGCCTCGGGCGCTCCTACGCTGCCTACGCCGGCGCGCACGCGGCGCCGGTGAGCGCGTGAGCGGAGCGACGCGACTCCTGCCGGGGAGCGCTCGCCGATTCCTGCGCACGCACGGGGGACCACTCGGGTCCGTCGTCGCCGTGCGCACCGAGGCGCCCGAGTTCGTCCTGACCTATGACGACGGGCCGGAGCCGGGCGGCACGGACGCGATCCTGCCCGTGCTCGAGGCGCGCGGCGCCCGCGCCACCTTCTTCGTCCTGCTGACCCGCGTGCGCCGGTATCCCTCGCTGCTGAAGGACGTGCTGGAGGCGGGGCACGAGATCGCCCTGCACGGCGTCGACCACCGGTCCATCTCCCGCATGCCCTACCGCAAGGTGCTGCAGCGCACCGCGGACGGGAAGGCGGAGCTCGAGGACGCGATCGGCCGGCCGGTGCGGTGGCTGCGTCCCCCCTACGGACACCAGTCGCTCACCTCGTTCCGCGCCGTCCGCGCCGCCGGGCTGGAGCCGGTGCTCTGGGGGCCGACCGCCCTCGACTCGCGCGACGCCACCACCGAGGAGCGGCTGACCCGCGTCCGCTCCGGCGCCGGCCGCGGCGCCATCGTGCTCTCCCACGACGCCTACGCGGAAGCCGAGGACGGAGGCCGTGGCGGTGGCCGCCCCCATCTCGACCGCGGGGAGCTGGCGTCCCTCGTCCTCGACGCGTACGAGCAGCTCGGCCTGCGCGCCACCACACTGTCCGATGCGCTCGCATCGGGGACCCCCACTCGCGGACTCTGGTTCCGCCGTTGAAAGGAACATCGATGGAAGGCACTGGGAAGGACAGCGGAGCCGTGGAGTCGAGGAATCAGACGGTCGCCGTCATCGGACAGGGCTACGTCGGCCTGCCCGTCGCGATGCGAGCGGTCGAGGTCGGCTACGACGTCGTCGGCATCGACCTCGACCAGCGGAGGATCGCCTCGCTCGGCGCCGGCCGCTCGCACGTCGACGACATCCCGGACGCCCAGCTGCAGGAGGCGCTGTCCTCCGGTCGCTACCGCATCACCGACGACTACGACGTGGCGAACGGCTTCGACATCGCCGTGATCAGCGTCCCCACGCCGCTCAAGGAGACGCTGCCCGACCTCTCGTTCATCGAGAGCGCCGCGCACTCCCTCGCCGCCCGGCTGAAGCCCGGCGCGACGGTCATCCTCGAGTCGACCACCTACCCGGGCACCACCCAGGAGCTCCTCGTGCCGATCCTCGAGGAGGAGTCGGGCCTCACCACCGGCGAGGACCTCTTCGTCGGCTACAGCCCGGAGCGCATCGACCCGGGCAACCCGACGTGGGGCCTCAAGGAGACGCCGAAGATCATCTCCGGCACCGATCCGGCCTCCCTCGAGCGCGTGAGGGAGTTCTACGACGCGATCGTCGACCGCACCGTGCCGGTCAGCTCGCCACGCGAGGCCGAGATGGCGAAGCTCCTCGAGAACACCTTCCGTCACGTGAACATCGCCCTCGTCAACGAGCTCGCGGTGTTCGCCAATCAGCTCGGCGTGAACGTGTGGGAGTCGATCGACGCGGCGGCGACGAAGCCCTTCGGCTTCATGAAGTTCACGCCCGGTCCCGGCGTCGGCGGCCACTGCCTCCCCGTCGACCCGAGCTACCTGTCCTGGCAGGTGCGCCGCAAGCTCGGCAAGAGCTTCCGGTTCGTCGAGCTCGCGAACGACGTGAACGACAACATGCCGACCTACGTGATGCAGCGCGTCCAGCGCCTGCTGAACGAGTCGCAGCGGGCGCTCGGCGGCGCGAAGATCCTGCTCCTCGGGCTCGCCTACAAGAAGAACACGGGCGACATCCGCGAGTCCCCGGCGCTCCACCTCGTCGACCTCCTCAACGAGCACTCGGCCGCCGTATCGGCCGTCGACTCGCACGTCGAGGATCACCAGTGGCCCGCCACCGTGACCCGGGTCGCGCCGACCGAGGTGAGGTACGACGACTACGACCTCGCGATCCTGCTGACCGACCACGACGACGTCGACTACGGTGCCCTGCAGGACGCCAGCGTGCCGGTCTTCGACGCCCGCAACAAGCTGGTGGGCGCGAACGTCGAGCGCCTCTGACGCTTCCGAGCACGACGAGCCCCCTCGGCTCTCCTCACGGAGGTCGAGGGGGCTCGTTCGCGTTCGCCCACTCCTGCTACCGAGCGCGCCCCGAAACACCGAGCGCACCCCGTGCACAGGGGGCTTTCGGTGCTCAGGGGCGCGTTCGACGATCGAGCGCGGAGCGGGAGATGGAGCGGGTGACGGGAATCGAACCCGCGCTACCAGCTTGGGAAGCTGGAGTTCTGCCATTGAACTACACCCGCGTGTGCCGCCGAGGGCGACCGGGTCCATCTTAGGGGAGCCGCTACAGTGGCGGTGTGCTGCTCTCGGATCGTGACATCCGCTCGGAGATCGCCTCGGGCCGCATCGGGCTCGAGCCGCATGATCCCGAGCTCCTCCAGCCGTCGAGCTTCGACGTGCGACTGGACCGGTACTTCCGGCTGTTCGACAACCACAAGTACCCCTACATCGACCCGGCCGAGGACCAGCCCGACCTGACGCGGCTCGTCGAGGCGAGGCCGGAGGCGCCGTTCATCCTGCACCCCGGTGAGTTCGTGCTCGGCTCGACCTATGAGCAGGTCACCCTTCCCGACGACATCGCCGCGCGGCTCGAGGGCAAGAGCTCGCTCGGCCGGCTGGGGCTGCTCACCCACTCGACGGCGGGCTTCATCGATCCCGGCTTCTCGGGTCACGTCACCCTGGAGCTCAGCAACGTCGCCACCCTGCCGATCAAGCTGTGGCCGGGCATGAAGATCGGGCAGCTGTGCTTCTTCCGGCTCACCTCGTCCGCCGAGCACCCTTACGGCACCGGCCCTTACGGATCGCGGTATCACGGTCAGCGTGGGCCGACCGCGTCGCGGTCGCACGTCAACTTCCACCGCACCGACGTCTCGGCACGGGACGACGGGCGGACCGGCGCGTAGCTCACCCCAGCAGTAGCGGCGGCTTCGTATCCCGCCGCTCAGTGGCGGCGCAGCTGCGCCAGCGCCGGCAGCTGCAGTGCGAGCCACGGGCTGAACGCCCATCCGGCACTCTCGACCGCTGCGGTGAGCCGGTCCTCGTCGACCCACTGCCAGTCCATGACCTCGTCGGGGTCCGGGCTGACCGGGCCGCGGACCCGCGCCACATAGACGGGGCACACCTCGTACTCGACGATGCCCGAGGCGTCGACCGCGCGGTAGCGGAAGTCGGGGAGTGTCAGCTCGAGGTCGTCCAGCTCGATGCCGAGCTCCTGCCGCGCGCGGCGCACGACGGCCTCGCCGATGTCCTCACCGGGACCGGGGTGACCGCAGAACGAGTTGGTCCAGACTCCGGGCCAGGCCCGCTTGCCGAGCGCGCGGCGGGTGACGAGGATGCGCCCCTCGTCGTCCCGCACATGGCAGGAGAAGGCGAGGTGGAGGGGCGTGTCGGTGGTGTGCACGTCCGCCTTCGCGGCGGTGCCGATGGGCCGGGCGTCGTCGTCGAGGAGGACGACGAGCTCCTCGCCTGAGTTCATCTTCACCGCCGTATGTCACACTGACCGCGTGGATGCGTCATCGGGGAGTCCGCCTGTCATCGCGGGCGGGCTGTCCGCCGTGGACGCCGTCCTCGAGCGCTTCTTCAGCGTAGCCGGGTCCCGCGCCCGCGAGATCGGCGCCGCCTACGAGGAGCTGTGGTCGGCGCTCCGCAGCAGTGCGGCCGGCGGCAAGCGGCTGCGGCCGCGGCTCGTGCTCCAGGCCTACACCGCGTTCGGCGGCGACGACCGCGAGGCGGCGGCGCACGTGGGGGCCGCCTTCGAGCTCCTGCACACCGCGCTGATCGTGCACGACGACGTGATCGACCGCGACTTCACCCGGCGCGGAGCTCCCAACGTCTCCGGCCGATACCGCGACGACGCGACGACCGCCGGCATCCCGATCCCCACCGCCGAGCACCGCGGCATCTCGACCGCGATCATCGCCGGCGACCTCGCTCTCACCGGCGCGTACCGGGTGATGGACTACGACGGCATCTCGCCCGCGACGAAGGACCGGGTCGTGCGCCTGCTCGACGACGCCGTCTTCGCCTCGGCGGCGGGCGAGCTCATCGACGTCGACTACAGCATCTCGAGGGAGATGCCCACCGTGGAGCAGGTGGTCGAGATGGAGCGGCTGAAGACCGCCGTCTACACGTTCGAGACGCCGCTGCAGGCCGGCGCGGTGCTCGCCGGCGCCGACGAGTCGCACCTGCCGGTGCTCGCCGCGTTCGGCCGCGACCTCGGCATCGCCTACCAGGCCACCGACGATCTCCTCGGCGTCTTCGGCGACGAGCGGGAGACCGGCAAGACCACGCTCGGCGACCTGCGCGAGGGCAAGCGGACGGTGCCCATCGCGTTCGCGGCCACGACGGATGCCTGGCCCGGCATACGACAGTTCCTCGGCAAGCCGGACCTCTCGGCCGGCGAGGCGGACCGCGTTCGAGAAGCGCTCATCGCCTGCGGTGCCGAGGTCTTTACGCGCGGGCTCGCGTCGCGCAAGGCGGCGGAGGCCGTTCAGCTGCTCGACCGACTGCCCGCGCCCGTCGCCGAGGAGCTCGCCCCGCTCGCGCGGCAGGCCCTGGACCGCATCCGATGACGCCGCTCGAGCAGTACGGCCGCGTCGCCGAGGAGGCGGCCGGCGTCGTCATCCGCCGCTACTCGACGTCGTTCGGGCTCGCGTCCCGGCTTCTGCCGCGCCGCAACCGCGCCGACATCCAGAACATCTACGGGCTGGTCCGCGTCGCGGACGAGGTCGTCGACGGCGTCGCGGCGTCCGCGGGGCTGCCGACCCCGGCCGTCGGCGAGCAGCTGGACGCTCTTGAGGCGGACGTGCTGCGGGCCATCCGCACCGGCTACAGCAGCAACCTCATCGTGCACGCGTTCGCGCGCACCGCCCGGCGGACCGGCTTCGGCGACGACCTCGTCGTGCCGTTCTTCGCGTCGATGCGCGCAGACCTCACCGCGAACGAGCACACGCCGGAGTCGTTCGCAGAGTACGTGTACGGGTCCGCCGAGGTGGTCGGGCTGATGTGCCTCGCCGCGTTCCTCGACGGCCGCAGGCCCGCCGACCTGCCCCGGCTCGAGCGCGGCGCCCGCGCCCTCGGGGCCGCCTTCCAGAAGGTGAACTTCCTCCGCGACCTCTCGGCCGACTTCGGGTCCCTCGGCCGCAGCTACTTCCCCGGGGTCCGGGTGCAGGAGTTCGACGAGGACGTGAAGAACCGGCTGCTCGACGACCTCGACCGCGACCTCGCGGAGGCGGCCGACGTGCTCCCGTCCCTGCCGGTCGGAAGCCGGCGCGCGGTCGCGGTCGCGCACGGCCTGTTCGCGGAGCTGTCCCGGCGCCTGCGGGAGACGCCCGCCGAGCGGATCGCCGCCGAGCGCGTGAGCGTGCCGCAGCACGTGAAGCTGCGCATCGTGGCGGCCGGCGTCGCCGGCGCTCGGGGAACCCGGGCGTGAGGGAGCGCGCCGCCGTCATCGGGGGAGGGATCAGCGGTCTCGCGACCGCGGCCCTGCTCGCCCGGGAGGGTCTCGACGTCACCCTCTTCGAGTCGCGGGAGCGACTGGGCGGTCGCGCCAGCCTGCTCGAGCTCGACGGCTTCCGGTTCGACGAGGGCCCGTCCTGGTACCTCATGCCCGAGGTGTTCGACCACTTCTACCGGCTGCTCGGCACCACCGCCGACGAGCAGCTCGACCTGGTCCGTCTCGACCCCGGCTACGACATCCTCTACGAGCCGCAGCCCGGCGGCACGGCCGAGAGGCTGCGCGTGGGGGCGACCCGCGCGGAGAACGTCGCGCTCTTCGAGAGCGTCGAGCCGGGCGCCGGCCGGGCGCTCGAGGAGTACCTCGACTCGGCTGCCGAGGTGTACGAGCTCGCCAAGGAGCGCTTCCTCTACACGACCTTCGCCGACCTGCGGCCCGTGTTCGCGGGCGAGGTCCGCGGCTCCCTCGGGCGCCTGCTCGGCCTGCTGACCCGGTCGCTCGACGCGTTCGTCGCCCGCCGGTTCGCCGATCCGCGGCTGCGCCAGCTGCTCGGCTACCCGGCCGTGTTCCTCGGCTCGTCCCCGTTCGCCACACCGAGCATGTACCACCTGATGAGCCACCTCGACCTGGAGGACGGCGTCCTCTACCCGCAGGGCGGGCTCGTGCGGGTGATCGACACCATCGCGGCCCTCGCCGAGGAGGCGGGCGTCACGATCCGCACGTCGTCGCCGGTGACGCAGATCGCGACCGAGTCGATCGGTGGCGCGAAGTCGGTCGTCACCGGGGTGCGCTACCGGGACGCGGACGGTGCCGAGCGGTTCTTCGCCGCCGACACCGTCGTGGCGGCCTGCGATCTGCACGCCGCCGAGACCCGACTGCTGCCGCCCGAGCTGCGCACCTATCCGGAGTCGTGGTGGCGGAAGCGCACGCCCGGCCCCGGCGCGCTGCTCCTGCACCTCGGCATCCGCGGCGAGCTGCCGCAGCTCGGCCATCACACGCTGCTTTTCGCGAAGGACTGGCGCGCCAACTTCGACGCCATCTTCGGCTCCGACCCGTCCATTCCCGATCCGGCATCCCTCTACATCTGCAAGCCGAGCGCGACCGATCCGGGCGTCGCCCCCGAGGGCCACGAGAACGTCTTCGTGCTGGTGCCCGTTCCCGCGGACCCCGGCATCGGGCACGGGGGAGACGCGCACGTGGAGCGCCTCGGGGACGCGGTGCTCGACCAGATCGCGGAGTGGGCGGGCATCCCGGACCTGCACGAGCGCGTGGTCGTGCGTCGCACGGTGGCCCCCGGTGATCTCGCGGACCGGCTGGGCGTCTGGCGGGGCAGCGCCCTCGGCCCCGCCCACACCCTGATGCAGAGTGCGTTCTTCCGAGCCGGCAACGTCAGCAAGCGGGTGGACGGCCTGCTCTACGCCGGAGGCTCCACCATTCCCGGCATCGGGCTGCCGATGTGTCTCATCAGCGCGGAGCTGGTCGTCAAGCGGCTCCGCGGCGATGTGTCCGCCGGGCCGCTGCCGGTTCCGCTCGAGGCGACGCGGTGAGCTTCCTCTACCTGGCCGCGCTCCTCGTCTCCCTCTTCGGCATGGTCGTGCTCGACCGCAGGTACCGGCTCTTCTTCGCCAAGGACGCGCGACGAGCGGGCATCGTGCTCGCGGTCGGCATCCTGTTCTTCCTCGCCTGGGACGTCGCGGGCATCGGGCTCGGAATCTTCTTCCGCGGCGGCTCACCGCTCCTGACCGGCATCGTGCTCGCGCCCGAGCTGCCGCTCGAGGAGGTCTTCTTCCTGGCCCTGCTCTGCTACGTGACCATGAACGCGTTCGCGGCCGCGCGGATCCTCCTCGAGCGGAGGCGGGCGTGACCTACCTCGCGCTGAACGCGGCGTTCCTCGTCGCGCCCGTGCTGCTGTTCGTGTTCGCGCTGCTCAAGCTGCGGCGCAGCCGGCGCCCGGCGCCCCTGCTGACGGCGGCGGGCATCGCACTCGCCGTGGTGCTGCTCCTCACCGCCGTGTTCGACAACGTGCTCGTCGGCCTGGGCATCGTCGGCTACGACGAGTCGCGCATCAGCGGCATCCGCATCGGCGTCGCCCCCATCGAGGACTTCGCGTACGCCGTCGCCGCCGTCCTCGGCCTCCCGTCCCTGTGGATCCTGCTGCGCCGTGAATCCCGCTAGAGCCCTCCTCACGTCGTCGCGGCCGCTGTCCTGGGTGAACACGGCCTACCCCTTCGCGGCCGCGTACCTGCTCACCGAGGGCCGCGTGGACGCCGCCTTCGTCATCGGCACGCTCTACTTCCTGATCCCCTACAACCTCGCGATGTACGGCATCAACGACGTGTTCGACTACGAGTCCGACCTGCGGAACCCGCGCAAGGGCGGAGTCGAGGGCGCCGTGCTCGACCGCCGGCTGCACCGCACGACGCTCTGGGCGGTCGTGCTCACGAACGTGCCGTTCCTCGTCCCGCTCGTGCTGCTCGGCGGACCGCTGTCCTGGCTCGTGCTGGCGATCAGCATCGCGGCCGTCCTCGCCTACAGCGCGCCGAGGCTGCGGTTCAAGGAGCGGCCGTTCCTCGACTCGCTCACCTCGAGCACCCACTTCGTGAGTCCCGCCGTCTACGGCCTCGCGCTCGCCGGGGCGGAGCCGACCCCGCCGCTGATCGCCGTGCTCGCGGCGTTCTTCCTGTGGGGCATCGCGAGCCACGCGTTCGGGGCGGTGCAGGACGTGAACGCCGACCGGGAGGGCGGCATCGCCTCCGTCGCGACCGTGATCGGCGCCCGCGCGACGGTCGTCCTCGCGCTCGCCGCCTACCTGCTCGCGGCCGTGCTGCTGTTGCCGAGCGACTGGCCCGGACCGCTCGCCGCGATCCTCGTGCTGCCGTACGCGCTCAACGTCGTCCCGTTCCTCCGGGTGACGGACGCGGACGCCGAGCGCGCGAACGCGGGCTGGAAGCGCTTCCTCTGGCTCAACTACGCCGTCGGCTTCCCGGTCACCCTGCTCCTGATCTGGTACTCGCTCATCCGCTGACCCGACCCGTCCGCCCATGGCTGGGTCCCCTTGCTGCCGAATTGCCGGTTTCCGCCCCTATCCGGCCGAGATGAGGGCGGAATGTGGCAACTCGGCCGGGGTGGGGGACGGGTCAGGCGGACGGGCGCGCCTCGCGGGGCACGCGGACGAGCAGCATGAGGACGAGGCCGACCGCGAGCACCGCGACGATGCCGAGGATGCCCCACGCGGTCACGCCGGAGACCGCGATGAGCAGCGTCCAGAGCGCGGGGGAGAGGAACGAGGCGGCGCGGCCCGTCGTCGCGTACAGGCCGAACACCTCGCCCTCCCGGCCGGCGGGCGTGACGCGGGCGAGGAACGAGCGGCTCGCCGACTGCGCGGGGCCGACGAACAGGCACAGCAGCAGGCCGCCGATCCAGAACACGACGTCGCCGAGGTCGCGCAGCACGAACACCGCGGTGCCCGCGACCACGAGGCCGACCAGGCTGCCGACGATGACCGTCTTCGGGCCGAGCCGGTCGTCGAAGCGCCCCGCGACGATCGTCGAGACGCCGGCGACGAGGTTGGCCGCGATGCCGAACGCCACCACCTGCAGGAACCCGAAGCCGAAGACGGCGGCCGCGATGACGGCCCCGTAGCTGAACACACCCGCGAGGCCGTCACGGAACACCGCGCTCGCGAGCAGGAACCAGAACGTCGTCCGCGACTCCCGCCAGAGCCGCGCGACGTGGCGGGCGAGGAGCACGTAGCTGCGGAAGAAGCCGACCCGCTCCTGCCGCTCGGCCGCGGGCAGCTCCGGCACGTTGCGGAAGATGGGGATCGCGAAGAGCAGGGTCCACAGGGCGCAGCCGACCGCGACGATGCGGAACGGCAGCCCGTCGTCCTCGGGGAGGCCGAACCAGTCGGCGGCGTAGGCGATCACGACGAGGACCAGCGCGACGATCCCGCCGAGGTAGCCGAAGCCCCAGCCGAGGCCGCTGACCCGGCCGACGGTGGAGGGGTTCGAGACCTGGACGAGCATGGCGTTGTAGTGCACACCGGCGATCTCGTTGAAGACGCTGCCCACGGCGACGAGCGAGACACCGAGCACGAAGTAGGCGGGGGCGCCCTGCACGAAGAACAGGGCCGCCATGCAGAGGACCAGCAGACCCGTGTTGACTGCGAGCGCCCGCTTGCGCCGGCCCGTGCCGTCGCTGCGCTGACCGAGCACGGGCGCGATCAGGGCGACGAGCACGCCCGCCACCGTTCCGGCGAGCCCGAGCCCGGAGGCGAGGCCCGCGATGCCGGCCTCGTACGCCGGGTCGCCCTCGCCGAGCGCGGCGACCTCGGGCTCCAGGAACACGTCAGTGGTGAGGTACAGCGCCGTGAAGATGAAGGTGAGGATCACCGAGTTGAACGGCTGGGCGGCCCAGTCCCATAGCGCCCAGGACAGCACCTGCCTGCGGGGGACGGCACGGTCCGCGTGCAGCTCGAGACCGGTGGCCGGGACGACGACGTCCGGCGGGGGAGTGCTCATGCGCTCACCGTAGCGGCGGCGGGAAACGGCGGGTGAAGAACGTGCCCCCACCAGTCCGGGGGACGCGGGCGGGGGCAGAACGGGGGGCGCGAGCGGCTGTTGAGTCCCGTAGGCTCAACCCTGGCCCGGGCCGACTTGACACCCCTAGGGCCGGGAATAAACTTGAGCCAGCGGGACTCAACTACACCGTAGAGCTTTCACCGGAACCGGAGCGGTTCCCGACCGCAGGAATCAGGAGAATCGACAGCACATGGCACGCGCAGTAGGCATCGACCTCGGAACCACCAACTCGGTGGTCTCGGTCCTCGAAGGCGGCGAGCCCGTCGTCATCGCGAACGCCGAGGGCTTCCGCACCACCCCGTCCGTCGTCGCCTTCACCAAGGACGGCGACATCCTGGTCGGCGAGACGGCCAAGCGCCAGGCGGTCACCAACGTCGACCGCACCATCTCGTCCGTCAAGCGCCACATGGGCACCGACTGGACCACCACGATCGACGGCAAGCGGTACACGCCGCAGGAGATCTCGGCCCGCATCCTCGCCAAGCTGAAGCGGGACGCGGAGCAGTACCTCGGCGACACCGTCACCGACGCCGTCATCACCGTCCCGGCGTACTTCAACGACGCCGAGCGCCAGGCGACCAAGGAGGCGGGCGAGATCGCCGGCCTCAACGTCCTCCGCATCATCAACGAGCCCACCGCGGCCGCCCTCGCCTACGGCCTCGACAAGGGCCGCGAGGACGAGCTGATCCTCGTCTTCGACCTCGGTGGCGGAACGTTCGACGTCTCCCTCCTCGAGGTGGGCAAGGACGACGACTTCTCGACCATCCAGGTCCGCGCCACGTCCGGCGACAACCGCCTCGGCGGCGACGACTGGGACCAGCGGGTCGTGCAGTGGCTCATCCAGCGCTTCAAGGAGTCGACCGGCGTCGACGTCTCGAAGGACAAGATCGCCCTGCAGCGCCTCAAGGAGGCCGCGGAGCAGGCGAAGAAGGAGCTCTCGAGCTCCACCACCACGAACATCCAGCTGCCCTACCTCTCGCTGACCGAGAACGGCCCGGCGAACCTCGACGAGACGCTCAGCCGCGCCAAGTTCGAGGACCTCACCAAGGATCTGCTCGACCGGACCAAGAAGCCGTTCCAGGACGTCATCCGCGAGGCCGGCATCAAGGTCAGCGACATCGCGCACGTCGTCCTCGTCGGCGGCTCCACCCGCATGCCGGCCGTCAGCGACCTGGTCCGCCAGGAGACCGGCGGCAAGGAGCCCAACAAGGGCGTGAACCCGGACGAGGTCGTCGCCGTCGGCGCCGCGCTGCAGGCCGGTGTCCTGAAGGGCGAGCGCAAGGACGTCCTCCTCATCGACGTCACCCCGCTGTCCCTCGGCATCGAGACCAAGGGCGGCATCATGACGAAGCTGATCGACCGCAACACGGCGATCCCGACGAAGCGCAGCGAGACCTTCACCACCGCGGACGACAACCAGCCGTCCGTCGCGATCCAGGTCTTCCAGGGCGAGCGCGAGTTCACCCGCGACAACAAGCCGCTCGGCACCTTCGAGCTGACCGGCATCGCCCCCGCCCCGCGCGGCGTCCCGCAGATCGAGGTCACCTTCGACATCGACGCCAACGGCATCGTGCACGTGTCCGCCCGCGACAAGGGCACCGGCAAGGAGCAGTCGATGACGATCACCGGCGGCTCGTCGCTGCCGAAGGAGGACATCGACCGCATGGTCCGCGAGGCCGAGGAGCACGCCGCGGAGGACAAGCGCCGCCGCGAGGCCGCCGAGGTCCGCAACAACGCCGAGCAGCTCGTCTACTCCATCGACAAGCTCATCAAGGACAACGACGACAAGCTGCCCGCGGACGTCAAGTCCGAGGTGCAGGGCGACGTGGATGCCCTCAAGGCCGCCCTCGCGGGCGACGACGACGACGCGGTCAAGACCGCGCTCGACAAGCTGTCCGAGAGCCAGACCAAGCTCGGCCAGGCGATCTACTCCCAGCCGCAGGCGGATGCGTCCGCCCCGGCCGGGGACCAGTCGGCGCCGGCCGGCGGCTCGGACGACGACATCGTCGACGCCGAGGTCGTGGACGAGGACGAGGACAGCAAGAGGTAGTCGATGGCTGACAAGGATGATGACGACCAGCAGCCGGAGCAGCAGCCGGGGGGTCGCGCGGGTGAGCCGCGCGACCCCGCCGGGGCCGGCGAGTTCATGTCGATGGAGGGACCGGACGTCGAGACCCCGACCGGGGGAAGCGGCGACCAGTCGTTCTCGCCCGAAGATCTGTCGTTCCTCGAGGACGTCTCCGCCGGCACGGCCGGCGCGGCGACCGCTCCGACGGAGCAGGTCGACGAGCACCTCGCGGACCTGAAGCGGGTCACCGCCGAGTACGCGAACTACCGCCGCCGCACGGAGGCCAACCGCCAGCTCGAGCGCGACCGCGCCGTGAGCGACGTGGTGAAGCTCCTGCTGCCGGTGCTCGACGACCTCGACCGGGCCGAGAAGCACGGCGACCTCGAGGAGGGCGGTCCGTTCACCACGATCGCGTCCAAGCTCCGCGGGAGCGTCGAGCGCATCGGCCTCGTCGCGTTCGGCGAGGCGGGGGAGAGCTTCGATCCCGCCCACCACGAGGCGATCTTCCAGAAGCCGAACCCGGAGGTGACCGCGCCGACCGTCGCGGACGTCGTCGAGCGCGGCTACCGGATCGGCGAGGTGACGCTGCGCGCGGCCAAGGTCGTCGTCGACACCCCGGCCGACTGATACCACCCAGGAGAGGGACTACCGACATTGGCAAGCCAGGACTGGTTCGACAAGGACTTCTACAAGACCCTCGGCGTCGCGAAGGACGCCGACGAGGCGACGCTGAAGAAGGCCTACCGGAAGCTGGCGCGGCAGTTCCACCCCGACTCGAACCCCGGGAACGCCGCCGCGGAGGCGAAGTTCAAGGAGATCAGCGAGGCGTACTCGGTGCTCTCCGACGCCCAGCAGCGGCGTGAGTACGACCAGATCCGCGCCATGGGCTCGGGCGCCCGCTTCGCGGCGCCCGGGTCCTCCGGCGGCGGCGGATTCGAGGACGTCTTCGGCAACATGTTCGGCGGCGGCGGAGGGGGCCGGCCCGGTGCCGGCTATCCCGCGGGCGGCTTCGAGGACATCTTCGGCTCGATGTTCGGCGGCGGGAGCGGCGGCGGCTTCGGGCAGCCGAGCGGAGGGTTCCGCGGCTTCGGCGGCCCGACACCGGGCGGTGACATCTCGGCGACGACCACCATCGACTTCGTCACCGCGACCCAGGGCGACACCGTGCGCCTGCAGGGCGCGGACGGCCGCCCGATCAACGTGAAGATCCCCGCCGGCGTGCAGGACGGGCAGAAGATCAAGCTGCGCGGCAAGGGCCAGCCGAGCCCCGACGGCGGCGAGCCGGGCGACCTCGTGCTCACCGTCACGGTGCGCAAGCACCCGGTGTTCGAGCGCGACGGACTCAACCTCAAGGTCACCGTGCCCGTCACGTTCGCCGAGGCGGCGCTCGGGGCGACCATCGAGGTCCCGACGCTCGGCGGCGAGCCGGTGCGCCTGAAGGTGGCGCCCGGCACGTCGAGCGGCAAGGTGCTGAGGGTCAAGGACCGCGGCGTGCACACCTCGAAGGGCACGGGCGACCTCCTCGCCCGCGTCGAGGTCGTCGTGCCCGCGCACCTGACCCGCGAGCAGCGGGAGGCCCTCGAGGCGTTCGTCGCCGCCGGTCCGCCGGAGAACCCCCGCCGCGAGCTGATCGACCGGGCCCGGGCGGTGTGACCCATGGACGAGGAGGAGATGGCATCCGCGCCGCTCTTCGCGATCGCGGTCGCCGCCGAGCTCGCGGGCATGCACCCGCAGACGCTGCGGCAGTACGACCGGATCGGACTCGTCTCACCCCGCCGCACCGCGGGCAAGTCCCGCCGCTACTCGATGCGGGACATCGCCCAGCTGCGTGAGGTGGCCCGCCTCGGCGCCGAGGGCATCAGCCTGGAGGGCATCCGGCGCATCCTCGAGCTCGAGAACGAGGTGGCGGCGCTGCGCGGCCGCGTGCGGGAGCTCGAGTCGGCGCTCGCCGACGAGCTGCTGCGCCGTCCCGGCCGCCGCGTGTTCGCCGTCGGCGACGACGGCGTGACCCCGCTGCGCGCCGGCATGCGGACGAGCCGCCGCACCGAGCTCGTGCTCTGGCGGCCCGGGTCCCAGGACTGAGGTCGCGGATGCCGCGCGCCGCGACGGAACCCGATGTGCTGGAGGCGACCGGCACGGAGGAGGACCTCCGGCTGGAGGAGGACCTCCGGCTCGGCGCCCCCTGGCACACCGTGGTCTGGGACGACCCCGTCAACCTCATGACGTACGTGTCGTGGGTGTTCCGCAGCTACTTCGGCTACGCGAAGGAGAAGGCGGAGCGCCTCATGCTGCAGGTGCACACCGAGGGATCCGCCGTCGTCGCCACCGGCAGCCGCGAGGAGATGGAGCGGCACGTCGAGGCGATGCACGGCTACGGACTGCTCGCGACTCTGCGGCCGGCGGAGCCCTGATGGGCTTCGTCCGCACCGAGGACGGCGTCGAGCGCGTCTTCCAGCCGTGGGAGCGCGCGCTCCTCGCCGACCTCTCCGGCGATCTCGCCGACCTGCTCCGGGCGGCCGACTCCGTGCCCGGGGACCGGGCTATCGCCCGGCTCCTGCCCAAGGCCTACCCGGACGACGCCACCGCGGCGGCCGAATTCGCGGACTTCGCGCGCCCTCGACTCACCGAGGGCAAGGTCGCGTCGGCGGAGGCGATCCTCGCCGACCTCGCGGCACCGGACCCGGTCCGCATCCCGCACGAGCGGGTCCCCCTGTGGCTGCGCGGGCTCACCGACCTGCGGCTGGTGCTCGCCGAGCGCGCCGCCGAGCGCCCGGATCCGATCCTCGCCGAGGTGTCCGACTGGCTCGGGTGGGTGCTGTCGGACCTGCTCGAGACGATCGAGGACTGACTTCCTGGCGCGGAGCGGAACACCGGAATAAACTTGAGCCGGAACGACTCAACATAAGTAGACTTTCCACCCTTCAGTTCCGAGGAGAACCATGGCGAACTTCCAGGGCGCACGGCAGCAGGACGAGCAGCAGTCGGCGCTCCAGCAGTACGGCATCAACCTGACCGAGGTCGCCCGCAGCGGCAAGCTCGATCCGGTGATCGGCCGCGACTCCGAGATCCGCCGCGTCAGCCAGGTGCTGACCCGCCGCACCAAGAACAACCCCGTGCTCATCGGCGAGCCCGGCGTCGGCAAGACCGCCGTCGTGGAGGGGCTCGCCCAGCGCATCGTCGCCGGCGACGTGGCCGACTCGCTCAAGAACAAGCAGCTGGTCATGCTCGACATCTCCGCCCTCATCGCGGGCGCCAAGTACCGCGGCGAGTTCGAGGAGCGGCTGAAGGCCGTCCTCAAGGAGATCAACGAGTCCGACGGCCAGATCATCACCTTCATCGACGAGCTGCACACCCTGATGGGCGCGGGCGGCGGCGAGGGCTCCGTGGCGGCCGCGAACATGCTGAAGCCGATGCTGGCGCGCGGCGAGCTGCGCATGATCGGCGCCACGACGCTCAACGAGTACCGCGAGTACATCGAGAAGGACGCCGCGCTCGAGCGCCGCTTCCAGCAGGTGTACGTCGGCGAGCCGAGCGTCGAGGACACGGTCGCGATCCTCCGCGGCCTCAAGGAGCGGTACGAGGCGCACCACAAGGTGTCCATCGCCGACTCCGCGCTCGTCGCCGCGGCCGCGCTGTCGCACCGCTACATCACCGCACGGCAGCTTCCCGACAAGGCGATCGACCTCATCGACGAGGCCGCGTCCCGCCTGCGCATGGAGATCGACTCGGCCCCCGTCGAGATCGACGAGCTGCGCCGCGCGGTCGACCGGCTGAAGCTCGAGGAGCTCGCCCTCAAGCGGGAGAAGGACGACGCGTCCAAGGCCCGGCTCGAGAAGCTGCGCGCCGACCTCGCCGAGCGGCAGGCGAACCTCGCCGTCCTCGAGGCGCGGTGGGAGAGGGAGCGCGCCGACCTCAACCGCGTCGGAAACCTCAAGGAGAAGGTCGACAGCCTCCGCATCCGCGCCGAGCGCGCGCAGCGCGAGGGCAACCTGGAGGAGGCGTCCCGCCTGCTCTACGGCGAGATCCCCGTCATCGAGCGAGAGCTGAACGAGGCCGAGAAGGCCGAGCAGAACCCGGACGAGCCCCGCATGGTCAACGACCAGGTCACCGACGAGGACATCGCTGCGGTGGTGGCGGCGTGGACCGGCATCCCGATGGGCCGCCTGCTGCAGGGCGAGACGGAGAAGCTGCTCAACCTCGAGGGCGAGATCGGCCGGCGCCTCATCGGCCAGCGGAAGGCGGTGCACTCGGTCGCGGACGCCATCCGGCGCACCCGGGCGGGCATCTCGGACCCTGACCGGCCCACCGGCTCCTTCCTCTTCCTCGGCCCCACCGGCGTCGGCAAGACCGAGCTCGCCCGGGCGCTCGCCGAGTTCCTGTTCGACGACGAGAAGGCGATGATTCGCATCGACATGAGCGAGTACGGCGAGAAGTTCGCCGTCTCCCGCCTCGTCGGCGCCCCTCCCGGCTACGTCGGCTACGACCAGGGCGGGCAGCTCACGGAGGCGGTGCGCCGTCGCCCCTACTCGGTCGTCCTCTTCGACGAGGTCGAGAAGGCGCACCCCGAGGTGTTCGACGTCCTGCTGCAGGTGCTCGACGACGGCCGCCTCACCGACGGGCAGGGCCGCACCGTCGACTTCCGGAGCACGATCCTGATCCTCACGTCGAACCTCGGCAGCCAGTACCTGGTCGACCAGTCGATCCCGGCCGAGCAGAAGGAGCAGGCCGTGCAGGCGCTCGTCCGGCAGTCGTTCAAGCCGGAGTTCGTCAACCGGCTCGACGACATCGTCGTCTTCTCGGCGCTCACCGAGGAGGACCTCGGCCAGATCGTGTCCCTCTACATCGACCGGCTCGAGCGGCGGCTGTCGGAGCGGCGGCTGCAGCTCGCGGTCACCCCGCACGCGCGGACGTGGCTCGCCGATCGCGGCTACGACCCGGTGTACGGTGCCCGCCCGCTGCGCCGGCTCATGCAGCAGGAGATCGACGACCGCCTTGCGCGGGCACTGCTCGCGGGGGAGATCCGCGACGGCGACACCGTCCGGGTGGACGTCAACGCCGACGGCGACTCCCTCGAGGTCGGCCGCTTCGAGTTCGTCGAGGCCTGATCCCCGTAGTGAGGCCTTCCGAGTTGCCACTTTCCGCCCCTTCCCGAGCGGTATGAGGGCCGAAAGTGGCAACTCGGCCGCGTGAGGCGGCGTCGCTGGGCGGCGTAGGGTCGAAGGATGCTGGCGACTCTCATCCACGGTGAACGCGACATCCGAGTGGAGGAGGTTCCGGACCCGACGCTCTCGACCGGCGGCGACGCGATCGTGCGCGTCGTCGCGAGCTGCGTCTGCGGCTCCGACCTCTGGCCCTACCGGGGCGTGCAGCCCACCACCGAGCCGCACCGGATCGGGCACGAGTTCATCGGCGTGGTCGAGGAGATCGGCGACGACGTGTCGAACGTGGCGCCCGGCGACTTCGTGATCGCCCCGTTCTACGACTGCGATATGACGTGCGCCAACTGCCGGAACGGCGTCAGCACCTCGTGCCTGCACGGCGGCTGGTGGGGTTCGGAGGACCGGATGGGCGGCTTCGCCGACGGCGGCCAGGGCCAGCGCGTCCGGGTGCCGCACGCCGACGGCACCCTCGCGGTCGTGCCCGGCGGAATGCCGGACGCCGACCTGATCCCGGACCTGCTGACCCTCTCCGACGTCATGGGCACGGGGCACCACGCCGCGGTGAGCGCCGGCGTGCGCGAAGGCTCCACCGTCGTCGTGGTCGGCGACGGCGCGGTCGGCCTCTGCGGCGTGCTGGCCGCCAAGCGGCTCGGCGCCTCCCGCATCGTCGCGATGTCGCGACACGAGGCACGGCAGGCGGTCGCGCGCGAGTTCGGCGCCACCGACATCGTCGAGGAGCGCGGCGACGAGGGCGTCCGGCGCGTGAAGGACCTGTTCGACGGCATCGGCCCCGACTGCGTGCTCGAGTGCGTCGGCACGAAGGAGTCGATGCACCAGGCGCTGCGCTCGGCGCGGCCCGGCGGCCAGGTCGGCTTCGTCGGCGTCCCGAACGGAGGGCCCGAGCTGCCCGTGCGCACGATGTTCAACACGAACGTCGGCGTCCGCGGCGGCGTCGCCCCGGTCCGCAACTACATCGAGGAGCTCCTGCCCGACGTGCTCAGCCGCACGATCCGCCCGGGCCGCGTCTTCGACCTCGAGCTTCCGCTCACGGAGGCGGCCGAGGCGTACGCGGCGATGGACGAGCGCCGCGCGATCAAGGTCCTGCTCCGCCCGTAAGCGCCCGAGTTGCCAGTAGGTGTCCCCATTCCATTCGGATGGGAGCACCTACCGGCATCTCGCGGGCGATCAGCGGGCGAGCTCCTCGCGCACCGCTGCGACGAACGCGTCGACGTCCGCCTCGGTGGTGTCGAAGCTGCACATCCAGCGCACCTGACCCGCCGCGCGGTTCCAGTCGTAGAAGCGGTAGCGCTCGCGCAGGCGGTCGGCGGCCGCGTTGTCGAGCACCGCGAAGATCGCGTTCGCGTCCGTCGGCTGCGAGAACGAGAGGCCCGGCGTCCCCTCGAGCGCGCTGCGGAGGCGCTGCGCCATCGCGTTCGCATGCGACGCGGACCGCAGCCCGAGACCGTCGTCGAACAGGGTGAGCAGCTGGGCGCTCATGAAGCGCAGCTTGCTCGCGAGCTGCATGCTCAGCTTCCGCAGGTAGAGGAGTCCCTCGGCGCGGTCGGGGTTCAGGACGACGACCGCCTCAGCGCCGAGCAGGCCGTTCTTGGTGCCGCCGAGGCTCAGGACGTCGACGCCCGCGTCGGAGGTGAACTCGCGCAGCGGGACGCCGAGGGCGGCGGCCGCGTTCCAGATGCGGGCCCCGTCCATGTGCAGCGCCATGCCGTGCTCGTGCGCGTATTCGGCGATCGCGCGCACCTCAGCGGGCGTGTAGACGGTGCCGAGCTCGGTCGACTGGGTGATGCTCACGACGAGCGGCTGGGCACGGTGCTCGTCGCCCCAGCCCCACGCCTCCGTCGCGATCAGCTCGGGGGTCAGCTTGCCGTCCGGCGTCGCGACGGGCAGCAGCTTGAGCCCGCTCACCCGCTCCGGAGCCCCGGCCTCGTCGGTGTGGATGTGCGCCGTCCCGGTGGAGATGACGGCGCCCCAGCGGGGCATCATCGCGGTCAGCCCGACCACGTTGGCGCCGGTGCCGTTGAAGACGGGGAACGTCTCGGCCCGCTCGCCGAACGTCTCGCGCACCACCTCGTTCAGGCGCGCGGTGTAGGCGTCCTCCCCGTAGGCGATCTGGTGGCCGCCGTTGGCCGCCGCAAGCGCGGCGAGGACCTCGGGATGCACCCCCGCGTAGTTGTCGCTGGCGAACGTGCGGATCTCGGGATCATGCAGTCTCACTCCTCAATTCTCGCCTGTCCGCAAGGGGTCGCCGGACCGCCCCGGGAAGCGCGGACCGTGCCATACCGTGAAGCAATGCGGAGGGTCGAGAGCGTTCCTCGCGCCGACTGGCGCCGGCGCTGCGACGAGGTCGGGTTCACCTTCTACGACCTGCCGTCCGAGGGCGGCCGCCCCTACTGGAACGAGTCGGCGGCGTACTCGTTCACGCTCGGCGAGATCGAGGTGATCGAGGCGGCCACCAAGGCCCTGTTCGACCTGTGCATGGACGCCGTCGAGCACGTCGTCCGCAGGAGAAGGTATGCCGAATTCGGCATACCGCCGTCGCTGCACGAGCTGGTGCGGCAGTCGTGGGACGAGGACGACCCCACCGTGTACGGCCGCTTCGACCTCGCGTACGACGGCGACCTCACCGTGAAGCTGCTCGAGTTCAACGCCGACACCCCCACGTCGCTCGTGGAGTCGGCCGCCGCCCAGTGGCAGTGGCTCACCGAGGTGCACGGCGAGCAGGCGGATCAGTTCAACGGCCTGCACGAGCAGCTCATCGAGCAGTGGGAGCACATCCGCACCGCCCGCTGGGGAGTGGCGCCCGGGAGCCGGCTGCACCTCGCGTCGCTGCACGACTCCGGTGACGGCGAGCTGATCGTCGAGGACGCCGACACCGTCGCGTACATGGCGGAGACCGCCGCCGCTGGCGGGTTCGAGCCGAAGCTGATCTTCATGGAGGACGTCCAGTGGGACGTCGACCGCCTCCGCTTCCTCGACGGCGACGGTGAGCCGATCGACCGCATCTTCAAGCTGTACCCGTGGGAGTGGATGGCGCGCGAGCAGTTCGCCGCCTTCCTGCCGACCAGCCGCTCCGGAACCGCCTGGGTGGAGCCGGCGTGGAAGCTGCTGCTCAGCAACAAGCAGCTGCTCGTCGTGCTGTGGGAGCTCTTCCCCGGCCACCGGAACCTGCTGCCTGCATTCACGACGCGGGAGCCGCTCGCGGGCCGCCCCTACGTCTCCAAGCCGCGACTCGGCCGCGAGGGCGCCAACGTCACCGTGTTCGAGGCCGACGGCAGCGTCGCCGCCGTGGCGAGCGGTCCGTACGGCGAGGAGGGCTTCGTGTTCCAGGAGCGCGCCCGGTTCGCGCCCATCCCGGGCAAGACCGCCGTGATCGGCAGCTGGATCGTCGGGGACTCGCCCGCCGGCATCGACCTCCGCGAGACGAGCGGCCCCGTCACGGGAGACCTCGCCGAGTTCGTCCCCCACTTCATCGAAGGAGGTCGAGCATGAGCATCCGCAGGACGAGGTCTGTGTCTCTGTCCGGCATCGCGGCACGCCGAGCCACCACCCGGCGCACGGTCGCGATCGCCTCGATCGCGGGCGCCACGCTCGCCCTCTCCGGCTGCACCGCCCCCGACGAGGGGGTCGTGCTGGAGGGCGCGGACGGTGAGAGGTACGTGGTCCCGGAGGGGACGGAGCGGCCGCAGTACGACTCGCGGGAGGACTGCCTCGCCGACGTCGAGGAGCAGATCCGTCTGCTGGAGGCGCAGGGCGAGGACATCGTCGACGAGCCCGAGGACCTGTGCGAATCGACCGAGGGCTACCGGGGCGCGTACACCCACGCCTGGATCGGGCCGCTCATCTTCGCCGCCGCCCGCTGGAACTCGCCCCGGGTCGCCGCCTGGGCACCCGTCGGCAACGGCGGTTTCGCCGCCCCGGGGTCCCGGCTGCAGGCCGACATGGTGCAGCCGGCGCCGGCCGGCTCGAAGGTGGGAGAGCGGGCGCCGCTGAAGGGCGGCTTCGGCACGAGCGGGAAGAGCGGCTTCGGGGAGAGCGCGGGCGGCTGACCCGTCGCGTTCCGCAGAGCCGAGGTGCCCGTTGCGGCGCCGAGTTCCCGCTGCAGGGGTCACTCCGCGCCGCAACGGGCACTCAGAGGGGTCAGTCGCGGCCGGTGATGCCCGACGTCGAGGCGATGACGTCGCCCATCTTCTTGCCGAGGGCCTCGTAGAACATCGACAGCGGGAACTCGTCGTCGAGCACGGCGTCCGTCATGCCCTTCGGCGGCCCCGAGAGGACCTCGTCGGGAAGGCCACGCGCCCACTGCGACGCGGGATGCGGCGTCAGCGTGCTGCGGACGAGGTCGTACGCGGCGAGCCAGTGCGCCGTCTTCGGCCGGTCGATCGACGCCCAGTAGAGCTCGTCGATGGCGTCCGACAGCGCGACGACCGCATCCGGCACCTCCGCCCAGTCGAAGGCGAGGCGGGTGTCGGTCCAGTGCAGCACGCGCCGCTGGTGCAGCCACGCGAACAGCAGCTGCCCGCCGAGGCCGTCGTAGTTGCGGACGCGGCTACCGGTGAGGGGGAAGCGGAACAGGCGGTCGAACAGGATCGCGTACTGCGCGAGCCGGGCGCGGTCGCGCGTCACCTCGTCGGTGTCCTCCGCGCGCACCAGGCGGACGCTCTCGCGGAACGCGGTGAGGTCGCACCGCAGCTCCTCGAGCGAGTAGAGGAAGTACGGCATCCGCTGCTTGATCATGAACGGATCGAACGGCAGGTCGCCGCGCATGTGGGTGCGGTCGTGGATGAGATCCCAGAGCACGAAGGTCTCCTCCGCGAGCTCCTGGTCGCTCAGCAGCCGGCGCGCGTCCTCGGGCAGCTCGAGCTGCGTGATCTCGGACGCGCGGTTCACGACGCGGCGGAAGCGCGCCGCCTCGCGGTCCGCGAAGATCGCGCCCCAGGTGAACTTCGGTACGACGGCTCCGGTCGCCACCGTCTCGGGGAAGAGCACGGCCGAGTTGGTGTCGTAGCCGCCCGTGAAGGCGAGGAAGCGGATCGGCACGAACAGCGCGTTCGAGTACGCCGTCGTCTCGAGCTCGGCGATGAACTCCGGCCACACGACCTCGACGAGCACCGCCTCGAACAGGCGCTCGGTGCTGCCGTTCTGCGTGTACATGGGGAACACGACGAGGTGCTGCAGCCCGTCCTCGCGCTGCAGCTCCGGGCGGAACGCGGCGACGGCGCGCGTGAAGTCCGGCACGCCGAAGCCGGCGGCCGCCCAGGCGGCGAGGTCCGCTCGCATCGCGGCGAGGTAGTCCGCGTCGTGCTCGAACGCCGGCGCGAGCTCCTCGACGGCGGCGTCGAGGTCGGCGACGAGTCGGGCCGCCTCGGCGCGATCGGCGTCCTCGCGGAGCGAGCCGTCGCGCTGCTGCAGCTCGCGCAGCCCGCCCACCGCGGAGGCGAGGCGGTCCCAGCCGGGCGCCAGCGCCGGGTCGACCGAGCCCGTCCGGCGGGTCTCGTTCGTCGTCAGCGTGGCGTCCATTCGTCCTCCGTAGGTCGGTGTCCTACCGAGGCTATTGAGCGCGGGCGCGGCAGAGGGTTGCGCTGACCAGCGGGTAAGTTGCGGTCGACGCAGGAATGTTGCGTCAGAAGGTGGCGCCGGGCACCGCGCCGATGATCAGCGCCAGCCCGAGGACGAACACCCCGGCCGCCAGCGCCGAGGTGACGAGGGGCACCCAGAACGCGAGCCGCCGCAGCACGAGCAGCACCACGGTGACGACGATCCCGGCGACGACCACGAGCACCGGGCCGAGCAGGGCGATGCCGAAGCCGACCCCCATCTGGTCCAGGTCGCACTGCACGCCCGAGCCGCACGGGTCGCTCGCCATGACGAGGAACGGCGACATCACGAGGAGCAGCAGCCCGAGCCCCGCCGTCAGCAGGAGCAGCACGATCGAGAGCACGAGATCCCACGTGCGGAGGGGGCGCCGGACCTGCACCGCCGCCGGCGCGGCGGGGGACGGCGGAGACATGGTGAGAGAGTAGCGGGGGAGGAGGTCCCTCCCGAAGGACGGAGCGATCTCGCATGACGGGCGTGCTGATCGGCTTCGCCATCATCGCGTCGATCATCGCCACCGGCTACTTCGTCGGCCGTTCGGGCATCCTCGGCAGTGCGTCGAGCGGCGTGCTGGCGCGGCTCGCGTTCTTCGTCCTGTCGCCGTGTCTGCTGTTCACGGTGCTCGCGCGAGCCGACGTCGCCATGCTCTTCTCGTCGCTGCTCCTGGCATCGGTGATCGCGGCCCTCGCGTCGACCCTGATCTTCGCGCTCTTCGCGCTGCTGCTGTGGCGGCGCCGGCTGCCGGAGGCGGTGGTCGGCTCCCTCTCCGCGGGATACGTCAACGCCAACAACATCGGTCTGCCGGTGGCCGTCTACGTTCTCGGCGATCCCGCGTACCCCGCGCCGATCATCCTGCTGCAGCTGCTCATCCTGACGCCGATCGCGCTCACCCTGCTCGATGTGTCGACGAGCGGCAAGGTCTCGGTGCGGCGGATCCTGCTGCGGCCGTTCCTGAACCCGCTGCTCATCGGCTCGGCCCTCGGGGTCGTCCTCGCGGTGACGCACGTCCGGCTGCCCGAGCCCGTGATGGAGCCCTTCGAGCTCGTGGGGGCGGCCGCCGTGCCCGTCATGCTCCTCAACTTCGGCATGTCGCTGCACGGTCAGCGACCGCTGGCTCCCGGTTCCGGGCGGCGGGACATCCTGCTCGCCAGCGCGCTGAAGCTCGCGATCATGCCGGCGATCGCGGCGCTCGCCGGATACCTGCTCGGTCTGCGCGGACAGGAGCTGTACGCGGTGACCGTGCTCGGCGCCCTGCCGACCGCGCAGAACGTGTTCAACTACGCGCAGCGGTATGAGCGCGGCGTCGTCCTCGCCCGCGACACGGTGCTGACGACCACCGTCGGCTCCCTGCCGATCCTTCTGCTGGTCGCGCTCTTCCTGCATCCCTGACCGCCTTCCGGACCTCGCGGCACCGATTTCGTATAGGATCGCGGCGTGGGGACGGGTTCACGGATCGAGCGGCCGCCGGCGCGCCAGATGCTGGCCGACCACGTGTACCAGGCGCTGATGACCTCGCTCGTCGAGGGCCGGCTCACCGCCGGCGAGAGCCTCAACATCGACGCCCTCTCCCGCGAGCTCGACATCTCCCAGACGCCCATCCGCGAGGCCCTCGCCCGGCTCGAGTCGACCGGGCTCGTGGTGCGGGAAGCGCTGCGCGGCTACCGCGTCGCCCCGCTCTTCTCCGCCGAGGAGCTGGCGGAGCTGATGGAGGCCCGGCTCGCGATCGAGCCGCAGCTGGCGCGGCTCGCCGGCGAGGCCCCCGGAGCGGACCTCGTCGCGGCGCTGCAGGACTCGAACGCGGCCCTGGCGCGGTACGGCCAGGACGCCGGCGAATCCCTGGCCTCCTACTGGCAGGCGGACGAGCGCTTCCACCGGCTCATCGCCGAGGGCGCGCACAACCGCTTCCTGCTCTCGGCCTACTCCGCGCTCGGCGGGCACGTGCAGCGCTTCCGCCTCTTCGGCGGCCTGGGCGTGCGCGATGCCGACGCGGCGGTCCGCGAGCACCAGCTGATCATCGACGCGATCGGCGCGAGCGACGCGGAGGGCGCGTTCCGCGCGATGCACCACCACGTCGGGCTCGTGAAGCACCGGGCGATCGAGGAGTCCACGGGAGCCGCGCGCTCCTAGCGGCGCGCCTTGCCCCTCCTTCTCTTGCTGTTACTATTTCCTATAGGAAACACGATCAGCACAACGGAGTGACATGAGCTACACCGCCGACACCTGGCCCATCGCGGCCGCCCTCCTGCAGTTCCCCGGCAGAACGCGGGACGGGCGCTCGGTGCAGGACGCGCCGGCGGAGGCATGGAGCGCGACGCTCGCCGAGGTGCGCGCGCTCGGCTTCTCGGCGGTGGACCTGACGGACAGCTGGCTGCGCATCGGCGATCTCCCCTCTGCGCGCCTCGAGGAGTTCAAGGCCGTCGCCGACCAGCTCGGCCTCGACGTCCCCGTCGTGTCCGTGACCCGGCGCAGCGTCGCGGATCCGGTGGACGGCGACGAGAACCTCGCCTACGCCCACCGCACCATCGAGGCGGCCGCCGCCCTCGGCATCGGGCTGCTCTCCATCGGCTTCCACCAGCCGCTCACGCCGGCGCAGCAGGAGCACCTCTGGTTCTGGAACGCTCCGGGCGGCGGGGACGACGTCGACGATCCTGAGGCGTGGAGCTCGGCGGTCGCCCGGATCCAGGAGGTCGGGCGCCACGCGGCCCAGTACGGGATGGACGTGTCCATCGAGCTGTACGAGGACACCTTCTTCGGCACCGCGGACAGCGCCGTGCGCTTCATCCAGGACGTCGACCTGCCGAACGTGGGGATCAACCCGGACCTCGGCAACCTCATCCGGCTGCACCGCCCCGTCGAGCGGTGGCAGGACATGCTCGCGAAGACCCTGCCCTACACGAACTACTGGCAGGTGAAGAACTACACGAGGGACGAGGACCCGCGGACCGGCGCCATCGTCACCATGCCGGCTCCGCTCGAGCTCGGCGTCATCGACTACCGCAGCGCGATCCGGGACGCCGTCGCCGCCGGCTTCCGGGGAGTCATCACCTGCGAGCACTACGGCGGAGACGGCCTGGGCGTCAGTGCCCGCAACATGCGCTACCTGCGCACGATCCTGCCGAGCGAAACCCCGGCCGGGCAGGACCCGGCCGGCCGGCCGCTCGATCGGCGGGTCGCCTGATGGGCCCCTCCGGCGCCGCCCGGCCCGCCCTCACCGCATCTGCCGCCGTCCGCCTGGACGCGGCGCTTCCGCGCACGACTCAAGGAGATCCGTCATGACCGCCCGCCCCGCCATCGCTCTCACCCTCGGCGACCCCGCCGGTGTCGGCCCCGAGCTCGCGGCCAAGCTCCTCGCCCGGCCCGAGACGCTGCAGAAGGCCGAGGTCTACATCCTCGCCGACCGCAGCGAGGTCGAGGCGGCCGCCGCTGCCGCCGGCGTCGAGATCCCGCTCGCCGACGAGCCGGCCCCCGGCTATGCCGTCGTGCTCGAGGACGGCACCGCTCCCACGGAGCCGATCCCGCTGCGCAAGGTGAGCGTCGAGGCGGGGCAGCGCGTCAAGCACCAGCTGCTCCGCGCCCTGGAGATGGCCCGGCAGGGGAGGATCGGCGCCATCGTCTTCGCGCCGCTCAACAAGACGAGTCTCCACCTCGCCGGCATGCACGAGGAGGACGAGCTGCGCTGGTTCGCCAAGGAGCTCGGCCACGAGGGCGTCACCAGCGAGCTGAACATCCTGCCCGGGCTCATCACGGCCCGCGTCACCTCCCACGTCCCCGTGTCCGCCGTCGCGGAGCGCATCAAGGCACCGGCGGTGACGGCCGCGATCCGGCTGCTGCACGAGACGCTGCGCGACTCCGGTCTCGCGTCGCCGCGGCTCGCGGTGGCCGCCCTCAACCCGCACGCCGGCGAGAACGGCAACTTCGGACGTGAGGAGATCGACGAGATCGCGCCGGGGATCGCCGCCGCCGTCGCGGAGGGCATCGACGCCAAGGGGCCCTTCCCCTCCGACACCGTGTTCCTCAGTGCGAAGCGCGGCGACTACGACGGCGTCGTCACGATGTACCACGACCAGGGCCAGATCGCGATGAAGCTCATCGGCTTCGACCGCGGAGTCACCATCCAGGGCGGGCTCCCCGTCGTCATCGCGACGCCGGCGCACGGCACCGCGTTCGACATCGTCGGAAAGGGCATCGCCGATCCTGGAGCGACCGAGCACGCCTTCGACCTCGCGGTCGCCATCGCCTCCCGGCGCATGGATCGCACTGCCTGATCCCTTCCCCCAAATAAAATATCCGATAGGATATTCGCATCGGGTCGCAGAGGCCCCGGAAACAGGAGAGACAATGAAGTCAGGAAGAATCGGCGCCGCCGCTCTCGGCACCGCCGCCCTCCTCGCGCTCACCGCGTGCTCAGGAGCAGCCGGCGGCTCGCCGGCCGCCGAGGACGGGGCACCGTCGGGTGACGTCCGCATGATCGTCCCGTTCAGCGCGGGAGGCGGCAGCGACCAGTCCGGCCGCGCCATCGCCGCAGGCCTCGAGGACGGCACGGGACTCAACATCAGCGTCGAGAACCGCGAGGGAGGCTCGGGCGCCGTCGGCTACTCGTTCTTCCTCGGCCAGGACGCGAACCCGAACTACCTGCTCGCCGCGGAGACCGCGCTGCTCGCGCTGCCGCTCACCCAGGACGTCGAGTTCTCCTACGAGAGCTTCACCCCGATCATGAAGCTCGGCGACGACTACACGCTGCTCGTCGTGCCCGCGGACTCCGAGTGGGACACCTGCTCCGACGTCGTCACCGCCGCCGGGGACGGCCGCGTCGTGGCCGCGGTGTCCGGTGCGACGAGCCTCGACGAGATCGTCTTCACGCTCGTCGAGCAGGACCAGGACGTCGAGTTCGACCGCGTTCCGTTCGAGTCCGGCAGCGAGGTGCTCGCGGGTCTGCTCGGCGGACAGGTCGACGTCGCCTCTCTCAACCCCTCCGAGGTCCTCGGCCAGCTGGAGTCGGGCGACCTGAAGGCGCTGTGCGCGTTCTCCGACGAGCGGTACGAGTACGAGGCGCTCGCCGAGATCCCGACCGCGACCGAGCAGGGCATCGACGTCTCCTTCGCCCAGTTCCGCGGCTTCATCGCGCCGGGCAACATCACCGACGAGGCGCGCGACTTCTGGATCGAGGCTGCGGAGGAGTTCGCCGAGAGCGACGCCTACGACACCTACATCGCGGACAACGTGATGCAGGCCAACGCGGTCTACGGCGACGACTTCGTCGACTACCTCGAGGGCAACCGCGCCGAGCTCGAGAAGGTGCTCGTCAAGTGATCACCACCCGGAGTGCCGGCCTCGCGGCCAGCATCGTTCTCGCGCTCATCGGAATCGCGGCCGTCCTCGGCGGCGTCGGTTACGGGATGTTCGTGGACGGCGGCGAGGTCGGCCCCGGGTTCCTTCCCGTCTTCGCGGGAGCGCTCGTCGCCCTCTTCGCGGCGATCGACGTGGCCGGCCGGCTGCGGCGACGTCGTCCGCACGACGCGATCCACGAGGTGGTCGCACCCGAGGTCGACGAGGAGCTGCGAGCGGACCTCGCGGCCGCCGAGAGCAGCGACCTCGACATCTTCGGCCGCACCCAGCGGCAGCGCACCCGCATGCTCGCCATCGTGGTCGGCATCCTCGTCGCCACCCTCCTGCTCGTCCAGGTGCTCGGCTTCATCCCGGCCTTCGGCGTGATGCTCCTCGTGATCGCGGTCTTCGTGGAGCGGCGCAAGTGGCTGCCGTCGCTCGCGGTCACGCTCGTCACCTGTGCGGTCGTCTACCTCCTGTTCGTCACGTTCCTCCGGGTGCCGCTGCCCGAAGGCGTCTTCGGAGCCCTGTGATCATGATCGACAACCTCCTCCTCGGGTTCCAGACGGCGCTGACGCCGGAGAACGTCCTGTGGTGCTTCATCGGCGTGCTCGCCGGCACCGTGATCGGGCTGCTGCCGGGCCTCGGGTCCACGACCGGCGTCGCGATCCTCATTCCCCTCACGCTCACCCTGGAGCCGGTCACCGCGCTGATCATGCTCGCGGGCATCTACTACGGCGCCCAGTACGGCGGCACGATCACGTCCGTGCTGATCTCCACACCGGGTGAGGCGGCCAGCGTCGTCACCACACTCGACGGCTACAAGATGGCGCGCAACGGCCGCGCCGGCGCCGCCCTCGCCATCAGCGCGATCGGCTCCTTCGTCGCCGCGATCATCTCGCTCGCGCTGCTGATGGCCCTCGCCCCGCCTCTCGCCGACCTCGCCCTCGAATTCGGGCCGGTCGAGAACCTCGCGATCATGATCCTCGGTCTCGTCATCGTGGTCAGCTTCGCGGGCGGCGCCTTCTCGCGGGGCATGATGATGGCGGCGCTCGGCCTGCTCATCTCGACCGTGGGCGTCGCGACCGGCTTCTCCAGCGCCCGCTTCACCTTCGGCAACGTGGACCTCCTGAGCGGCATCCCCTTCGTCGAGGTGATGATCGGGCTCTTCGCGGTCGGCGAGGTGCTCCACCAGATCCGCGTCGGGGCGGCGGCGCCGATCCGCACCCGCTTCCGCGACCTCATGATCACGCGGTCCGAGCTGAAGCGCAGCGCGGCGCCGATCCTCCGCGGAACCGGCATCGGCTTCCTGCTCGGCATCCTCCCCGGTGCCGGGTCCACGCTCGCGTCCTTCATGGCGTACGGCATCGAGAAGCGGGTGTCGAAGCGCCGGGGCGAGTTCGGCAAGGGCGCCATCGAGGGCGTCGCGGCTCCCGAGAGCGCCAACAACGCCGCCGCCAACGCCAACTTCGTGCCCACGCTCGCCCTCGGCATCCCCGGCGGCGGCACGACCGCGGTGCTCCTCGGCGCGTTCACGATCTACGGCCTGCAGCCCGGGCCGCTGCTGTTCGAGACCCAGCCGACCCTCATCTGGGGCCTGCTCGTGTCGTTCTTCATCGGCAACGTGCTGCTGCTGGTGCTGAACCTGCCGCTCGCCCCGGTGTTCGGGCAGATGCTCCGCATCCCGTACGGCTACCTCTACCCGATCATCCTGCTCACGAGCTTCGTCGGCGCCTACGCGGTCAGCAACAACATGTTCAGCGTGCTCATCGTGCTGGTGTTCGGGCTGGTCGGCTGGGTCATGAAGGAGATCGACCTGCCGATGGCGCCCCTCGTGCTGGGCCTGGTGCTCGGGCCGCTGCTCGAGAAGTCGCTGGTGCAGACCTCGGCGATCGGCCAGGGGAGCTTCCTCGTGCTGCTTCAGCACCCGATCAGCGTCGGCATCCTTCTCGTCGCCCTCGCGCTCGCGGTCGGGCCGACCGTGCTGCGCAAGGTGACGGCGAGCCGCCGGGTGCAGCAGGCCGCGGCCAAGGAGAAGGATTCGGTCTCCCGCTGACCGGGGGAAGCGAAGTGCCGGGGTCTCGGAACAGCCCTCGGCGAGGAGTACCGTCGGGCTCCCCGGGTGCGAGTCCGGGGAGCCCGATCAGGACAGGAGACAGGTGGATGGTGCCGCACACTGAGGCGAGCCGATGACCCGGCTGTACAACGAGCCGGCGGCGTTCGCGGACGAGATGATCGAGGGCTTCGTCGCGGCGAACGCCCGCTACGTCCGGGCGGTGCCCGGTGGGGTGGCCCGCTCGACGGTGTCGCCGGAGGGGCAGGTCGCCCTCGTCATCGGCGGCGGCTCGGGGCACTATCCGGCTTTCGGCGGGCTGGTCGGTCAGGGGCTGGCGCACGGCGCCGCGATGGGCAACCTGTTCGCCTCGCCGGCGACCCAGCAGGTGGAGTCGGTCGCTCGCGCCGCCTCGAACGGCGGGGGAGTGCTGCTCTCCTACGGCAACTACGCGGGCGATGTGCTCAACTTCGACGCCGCGCAGGACCGCATCCGCGCGGCGGGCATCCCGTGCGAGACGGTCACGGTGACCGATGACGTCTCGAGCGCGCCGCTCGCCGAGAAGCACAAGCGGCGCGGCATCGCCGGCGACCTGACGGTGTTCAAGTCGGCGGGGGCGGCCGCGGAGGCCGGCTACGACCTCGCCGAGGTCGTGCGTGTCGCCGCCCTCGCGAACGAGCGCACCCGGTCCTTCGGTGTGGCCTTCACCGGCTGCACGCTGCCGGGTGCTGCCGAGCCGCTGTTCACCGTGCCGGAGAGGCGGATGGCGGTGGGGATGGGCATCCACGGCGAGCCGGGCATCGGCGAGACCGACATCCCGACCGCGGACGAGCTCGCCGGGATGCTGGTCGCCCGGCTGCTCGAGGAGCTCCCGGAGGGCGTCGAGAGCGCGCGGGGCGCCCGCGTGGTGCCGATCCTCAACGGGCTGGGCTCGGTGAAGTACGAGGAGATGTTCGTCGTCTACCGGCGCATCGCCCGGCTGCTCGAGGAGGCGGGGGTCGAGATCGTCGACCCGCACGTGGGCGAGTTCTGCACGAGCTTCGACATGGCCGGCACCTCGCTGACCCTGTTCTGGCTGGACGAGGAGCTCGAGCGGCTCTGGGACGCTCCCGTCGACAGCCCCGCCTACCGCAAGGGCTCCGTGGTCGCCGCCGAGCGCGTCGCCACGTCCGCGCAGCAGGGGGAGCAGGAGGACCGTTCCGGGTATCCCGCCGCGACCCCCGAGTCGAAGGACGCCGCACGCCAGGTCGTGGCGGCGATCGAGGCGCTGGCCGCCACGGTCGACGCGAACGTCGACGAGCTCGGCCGCATGGACTCGATCGCGGGCGACGGCGATCACGGCATCGGCATGCAGCGGGGCTCACGGGCAGCGGTCGCCGCGGCACGTGAAGCCGCTGCCGCGGGTGCGGGCGCGGGCACCGTCCTCCTGCAGGCGGGCGACGCGTGGTCGCACCGCGCCGGCGGCACCTCGGGCGCCCTGTGGGGCGTCGCGCTCCGCGCCCTCGGCGACGCCCTGGGCGACGAGGCGCGGCCGAACGCCGCCATGGTCGCGAGCGGTGTCGCCGCGGCCGCGGCCGGCATCACCTCCTACGGCAAGGCGCAGCTCGGCGACAAGACGATGGTCGACGCCCTGCTGCCCTTCGCCGAGACCCTGACCCGCGAGGTCGCGGCGGGAACGAGCCTGCTCGAGGCCTGGACCTGGGCCGCCGATGCGGCCACGGCCGCTGCGGCCGGTACCGCTGACCTGCTGCCCCGGATGGGCCGGGCCCGTCCGCACGCCGAGAAGAGCCTCGGCACCCCTGACCCCGGGGCGCACTCGTTCGCCCTGATCGTGCGTGCCGTGGGCGACGTGCTCGACGGCGGCCCCACCGAGAGGAGCTGACATGGCGGAGCCTCTGCGCCTGGTCATCGGAAGCGATGACGCCGGGTTCGACTACAAGGAGATCCTGAAGAAGGACCTCGAGAACAGCGACGGCGTCGCCTCGGTCGTGGACGTGGGCGTCGACTCGGACGGCCACACCGCGTATCCGAAGGTGGCCGTGGCGGCCGCCGAGCTGGTCGCCAAGGGCGAGGCCGACCGGGCCCTGCTGATCTGCGGCACCGGCCTGGGGGTGGCGATCGCGGCGAACAAGGTGCCCGGCATCCGCGCCGTGACCGCGCACGACAGCTTCTCGGTGGAGCGGGGCGTGCTCTCCAACGACGCCCAGGTGCTCACCATGGGCCAGCGGGTGGTCGGCATCGAGCTGGCCCGCCGTCTGGTGCGGGAGTGGCTGACCTACCGCTTCGACCCGAGCTCGGCCTCCGCGGCCAAGGTCGCCGTCATCGAGCAGTACGAGAGCACCGGCAGCTGCTGACGCCGCCGCGCCGCCGGTTGCGGGACGGTGTCGAGCGGTCCGGCGCGTCGGCGTCGGACCCGCCCGTGCCCTAGTCTCTGGCGGTGCCCCAGTTCGCCGCTGTCGCGTTCGCCCTGATCCTCGCCGCCGTCGCCGTGTTCCAGATCGCCCTCATCGCGGGTGCGCCGCTCGGGCACCTGGCCTGGGGCGGGCAGGACCGGGTGCTGCCGCCGCAGAAGCGCTGGGGAAGCGTGGTCTCGGTCGTGCTCTACGCCGCCTTCGGCCTGCTCGGCCTCGAGCGGGCCGGAGTGGTCGAGCTGCTGCCGGCGGGGGCGGACACGCTCGTGCACATCGCGATGTGGGTCGTCGCCGGATACCTGGCGCTCGGGATCCTGCTCAACCTCGCTTCGCGCAGCAAGCCGGAGCGCTACGTCATGACGCCCGTCGTCACGGTGCTCGCCGCACTCGGCTTCGTCCTCGCACTCGGCTGACGCCGTCGCGCTATCCGCAACGGCAAGCGCTCGACGCAGCGTTCTCCGGTTGCGGATCGCACCGGACGTTGCGGTTCTGTCGCTGAGGCGTCGAGCGCTCAGAAGATCATCGGGCGGTCCTCGTCGAGCTCGCTCGGCAGGGCGATGTCGACGACGACCGGCACGTGGTCGCTGGGGGCGGTGCCCTTGCGCTCGTTGCGGTGGATGGCGGCCGAGGTCACCAGCTCGGCGAACGCGGGCGAGCCGAGGATGAAGTCGATGCGCATGCCCTCGTTGCGGGGGAAGCGCAGCTGCTTGTAGTCCCAGTAGGTGAAGCCCTCCGGGACGCGCTCTCGCACCACGTCGGTGAGGCCGATGCGCTCGAACTCCGCGAAGGCGGCACGCTCGGGCGGCGAGACGTGCGTGGCGCCGTTGAAGAGGTGGATGTCCCACACGTCCGAGTCGAGCGGCGCGATGTTCCAGTCGCCCATCAGCGCGAGCGGCAGGTCCGGCTTCTCGTCGAGCCAGCCCTTGGTCTCGGCGGCGAGCTTCGCGAGCCAGTCGAGCTTGTAGTCGTAGTGTGCGTGGTCGAGCTCGCGGCCGTTGGGCACGTAGAGGCTCCACAGCCGCACGCCCTCGACCGTGACGCCCATCGCCCGCGCTTCCCGGGGCAGCGTGCCGTCCTCGGCGGCGCTGCCGAAGCCCGGCATGGTGGCGAAGCCGTTGGTGACGTCCTCCATCGGCAGGCGGCTGGCGAAGCCCACGCCGTTCCACTGGCTGAACCCGTTGACCTCGACGTCGTAGCCGGCCTCGGTGAAGGCCAGCACCGGGAACTGATCGGCGCGGCTCTTGACCTCCTGCATCGCGAGCACGTCGACGTCCTCGCGGACCAGCCACTCGACCACGCGGTCCACTCGAGCCCGGATCGAGTTGACGTTCCACGTGGCGACCCGCATGCCGCCCACGATACCCAGCCCCGCTGACGCTCCCGCCCCGGCGGAGCTCGTCGCCGCCGCTCCCGACCTCGGAGCGGGCGCGGCCTAGGCTTGTCGGGTGACCGACGCCCGCAGCCAGCTGATCGACTACATCGCCTCGGACGCCGTCTTCCACGGCGACTTCACGCTCACGAGCGGCAAGAAGGCGACCTACTACGTCGACCTCCGCAAGGTGAGCCTCGACCACCGCGTCGCCCCGCTCATCGGCCAGGTCATGCTCGACCTCATCGCCGACGTCCCGGACGTCGCCGCGGTCGGCGGCCTCACCATGGGCGCGGATCCGATCGCCGCCGCGATCCTGCACCAGGGCGCGGCGCGCGGCGCCGGCTACGACGCGTTCGTCGTGCGCAAGGAGCCGAAGGACCACGGCCGCGGCCGCCAGGTGGAGGGACCCGACCTCGCCGGCAAGCGCGTCATCGTCGTCGAGGACACCTCCACGACGGGAGGGTCCCCCCTCAAGGCGATCGAAGCGCTCGAGAAGGTCGGCGCCGAGATCGCCGCCGTCGCCGTCGTCGTCGACCGCGCGACGGGCGCGAAGGAGCGCATCGAGGCAGCCGGATACCCGTACCTCGCCGCGCTGAGCCTCGCCGACCTCGGCCTCGCGGAGCAGTGACCGGCGGAGGCGGCTCCGTCCCGGCTCCGGCGACCCCCGACCCGGACCCGGACGCTCCTGCTGAAGGGGAGGCGGCGGCCCGCGACCGCCGCTCCCGCATCGTCGTGATCGTCTCGATCGCGGTGCTGGCGCTCGCCGGGCTCGCGCTCGCCTTCTTAGTCGGCACACGCCTCCAGCCGGCCCCGCCTCCGCCGGCGCCGGAGACGACCGCCGCGCCCGTCACTCCCACCCCGACGCCGACACCGACGCCGACGCTCGCGCCGCTCCCCGCCGCACCGGCGGCCCCCGGCGTCGTGTCCTGGGAGGAGCTCGGCGGAGGCGAGTGCCTCGACCCCTGGGCGTCGCCGTGGGCCCGCGAGTTCACCGTCGTCGACTGCGTGCAGCCGCATCGCGCGCAGCTCGTCGCCCGCGGGGTCTTCGATGGGGACGCGCTCGCCCCCTACCCGGGCGAGCAGGCCCTGACCTCGCAGCTGGGCCTGCGCTGCGCGTCGCCCGACGTCGTCGACCTGGTGACCGCCGAGCAGTACGCCGACCTCCAGTACCAGGCCGCGTATCCGGCGACGGAGGAGCAGTGGGCGGCCGGGGACCGGTCCTACTTCTGCTTCGTCTTCCGGGGCTCCGGGGAGCCGCTGACCGGCAGCGTGGCGGTCGCCAGCTAGATCTCGACCTCGATCGGCTCCGTGGCGAGCAGGTCGGCGACCGAGTCGATCACCTCGTCCGGCCGGAACGGGTACTGCTCGATGACCCTGCGATCGCTGATGCCGGTCAGCACGAGGATCGTGTGCAGGCCCGCCTCGATGCCGGCCACGATGTCGGTGTCCATGCGGTCGCCGATCATCGCGGTGTTCTCCGAGTGCGCGCCGATCCGGTTCATCGCGGAGCGGAACATCATCGGGTTCGGCTTGCCCACGATGTACGGGGACTTGCCGGTCGCCTTCTCGATGAGCGCCGCGATCGCGCCGGTCGCCGGCAGGGCGCCCTCGGCGCTCGGGCCGGTCGCGTCCGGGTTGGTGACGATGAAGCGGGCGCCGTTGTTGATCAGGCGGATGGCCTTGGTGATCGCCTCGAACGAGTAGTTGCGGGTCTCGCCGACGACCACGTAGTCCGGGTCGGTCTCCGTCATGATGAAGCCGGCCTCGTGGAGGGCCGTCGTCATGCCGGCCTCGCCGATCACGAACGCGCTGCCGCCCGGCATCTGGGAGGCGCAGAAGTCGGCGGTCGCGAGCGCCGACGTCCAGATCGACTCCTCCGGGACGATCAGACCCGATGCGCGGAGGCGCGCGCTGAGGTCGCGCGGCGTGAAGATCGAGTTGTTGGTGAGCACCAGGAACGGCTTGCCCTGGTCGGTCCACTGCTGGATGAGCTCGGACGCCCCCGGGATCGGCTGGTTCTCGTGCACGAGCACGCCGTCCATGTCGGTGAGCCAGCAGTCGATCTCGTCGCGTGACGTGCCCATCTCGTCCTTCCGGTCAGGTGCTATCGACCCTACAGAAGCGGGGTGAACGCTCCGCTTCGGGGGCGTGCGCTCGTCCACCGGCGGCGGGATCAGAGGGTGCGGAACTCCGCGGTGTCGCCGACGCGGGCGCGCATGACCTCGATCGCCTGGTCGCTCTCGTCGACGAGGACGAAGCGGCGGCCGAGCTCGCGGGCCGCGGCGCCGGTCGTGCCGCTGCCGGCGAAGAAGTCGAGAACCCAGTCGCCCGGCGCGCTCGACGCCGCGACGATGCGGCGCAGCACGCCGAGCGGCTTCTGCGTCGCGTAGCCGGTCTTCTCGGCGCCGGTCGGGGAGACGATCGTGTGCCACCACACGTCGGTGGGCAGCTTGCCGCGTGCCGCCTTCTCGGGCGTCACGAGTCCGGGCGCCATGTACGGCTCCCGGTCGACGGCTGCGGAGTCGAAGTGGTACCGGTCCGGGTCCTTCACGTAGACGAGGATCGTGTCGTGCTTGGACGGCCACCGGCGGGTGGCGCGGCCGCCGTAGTCGTAGGCCCAGACGATCTCGTTGAGGAAGCACTCGCGGCCGAACAGCCCGTCGAGGAGCACCTTCGCGTAGTGCACCTCCCGGTAGTCGAGGTGCAGGTAGAGGGTGCCGCGCTCGTCGAGGAGACGCCACGCCTCCTCCAGCCGCGGCTCCAGGAAGTCCCAGTAGTCGGCGAACCGGTCGTCGTAGGCGTAGGCGACGCCCTTCAGCGTCTCGTAGGTCGCGCCCTTGAAGCCGACGCGTGTGCCGGCCTCGGAGCGGACGGTGGTCAGCGTCGTCCGCTTCTGCTGCCGCCCGGTGTTGAACGGAGGGTCGAGGTACACGAGGCGGAATGCCCCGTCCGGCAGCCGGCGCACCGCGTCGAGGTTGTCGGCGTGCAGCACGAGGTCGGGCCCGTCCGGCGTCCACAGCGGGTCCGCCGCCGGGAGATCCCGGGCGGGCGCGATCGGCTGGGGGTCGGACACGGCTCGACCCTACGTGACGAGTGCCTCCCGGCTCGGGCGGCCGAGCGCACGCCGGCGTACTCGAGCCGCACCGCCTAGGGGAGGAGGAGCACCTTGCCGGTGGTGCGGCGGGCCTGCAGGTCCTCGTGGGCGCGGGCCGCCTCGGCGAGGGGATAGGTGGCGCCGATGCGCACCGACAGCCGGCCGGACTGCACCGCGTCGAACAGCTCGCCCGCCCGCCACTGCCGCTCCTCGGCATCGCGCAGGTAGAAGCTCATGGTCGGCCGCGTCAGGTAGACCGAGCCGGCGGCCGCCAGCCGCTGCGGGTCGACCGGCGGGACGGGACCCGACGCTGCCCCGAACAGCACCAGATAGCCGCGCACGGCGACCGACGCCAGCGACTCGTCGAACGTGTCCCTGCCCACCCCGTCGTAGACGACGTCCGCGCCGCGGCCGTCCGTCAGCTCGCGGACGCGCTCGCGGAAGCCGTCGTAGCGGAGCACCTCGTCGGCGCCCGCGCCGCGGGAGAGCTCGGCCTTCTCGTCATTGCTCACCGTCGTGATGACGCGGGCACCCCGCGCCTTGAGCAGCTGCGTGAGCAGGAGGCCGACGCCGCCGGCGCCGGCGTGCAGCAGCACGGTGTGCTCGGGACCCACCGGGAACGTCGAGGCGGAGAGGAAGTGGGCTGTGTAGCCCTGCAGGAGGAGGGCCGCCGCGGTCCGATCGTCGACGGCATCCGGCACGCGCACGGCCTTCTCGGCGGGGACTATGGCGAATTCGGCATATGTTCCCCGGGCTTCGGCGGTGGCGACCCGGTCGCCCTCCGCGAAGCCGGTTCCCTCACCCGCCTCGACGACCGTGCCGGCGGCCTCGGCGCCCAGCCGGAAGGGGAACCGCACGGGGTAGATGCCGCTCCGCTGGTAGGTCTCGATGAAGTTCACTCCGGTTGCCGCCACCTTGATGAGCACCTCACCCGGTCCTGGCGCCGGCCGCTCCACCTCCCGCAGCTCCAGGACCTCCGGTCCTCCGGTCCGCTCGAACTCGATCGCCTGGGGCATCGGCATCCTTCCGTCTGCTTCAGCCTAGGCACGCGCCGTAGCCTGGGCGCATGGGAGAGCCGGGACCGAGCGCGGAGCTGAGCACCGCCGGCGTCGGCCCGTGGCCGGGGGAGTGGCCGATCGGCGAGCACTGGGACCCCGAGCTGCTCGAGCACGGCGACAGCCGCAACGTCGTCGACCGGTACCGGTACTGGCGGATGGACGCCATCGTCGCCGACCTCGACACCCGCCGTCACCCCTTCCACGTCGCCATCGAGAACTGGCAGCACGACCTCAACATCGGCTCCATCGTCCGCACCGCGAACGCGTTCCTCGCGACGGCCGTGCACATCGTGGGACGACGGCGGTGGAACCGCCGCGGCGCGATGGTGACGGACCGCTACCAGCACGTGGTGCACCACGAGACGATCGAGGACCTCGCCGCCTGGGCCGCGTCTCAGAGCCTCCCGCTCGTCGCTGTGGACAACGTGCCCGGCTCGGTGCATGTGGAGGACCAGGCTCTGCCCGAGCGCTGCGTGCTGCTGTTCGGCCAGGAGGGGCCGGGGCTCACTCCCGAGGCGCTCGCCGCGGCCTCCGCCGTGGTCGACATCCCGCAGTTCGGCTCGACGCGCTCGATCAACGCGTCCGCCGCTGCCGCGATCGTGATGCACGAGTGGATCCGGGTGCACGCGCTCCGCTGACCGAGGAGCGGTGACCGCCGCCGAGGGGCCGGGACCGCGACCACTAGGCTGGAGGGGGTCTTTCGGCCGACGGAAGGGGATGGCATGCCCGCGGTCGTACTGATCGGCGCGCAGTGGGGCGACGAGGGCAAGGGCAAGGCGACCGACCTGCTCGGCAGCCGCGTCGACTACGTCGTCAAGTTCAACGGCGGGAACAACGCCGGCCACACCGTCGTCGTCGGCGACGAGAAGTACGCGCTGCATCTGCTGCCGTCGGGCATCCTGTCGCCGGGGGTCGTGCCGGTCATCGCGAACGGCGTCGTCGTCGACATCGAGGTGCTCTTCAACGAGCTGGATGCGCTGAGCGCCCGGGGCGTCGACGTCTCGCGCCTGCTCGTGAGCGCGAACGCGCACGTCATCACGCACTACCACCGCACCATCGACCGGGTCACCGAGCGCTTCCTCGGCAAGCGCCAGATCGGCACGACCGGCCGCGGCATCGGACCGACGTACGCCGACAAGATCAACCGCGTCGGCATCCGCGTGCAGGACATCTTCGACGAGGGCATCCTCCGCCAGAAGGTGGAGGGCGCGCTCGAGCAGAAGAACCACCTGCTCCTCAAGATCTACAACCGCCGCGCGATCAGCACGGAGGAGATCGTCGACGACCTCCTCTCCTACGCCGACCGCCTGCGCCCGATGGTCTCCGACACCTCGCTCGAGCTGAACCGGGCGCTCGAGGCGGGGCGCACCGTCCTGTTCGAGGGCGGGCAGGCCACCATGCTCGACGTCGACCACGGCACGTACCCGTTCGTCACGTCCTCGAACGCCACGAGCGGCGGCGCTGCGACCGGGTCGGGCGTCGCACCGAATCGCATCGACCGGGTCATCGCCGTCGTCAAGGCGTACACCACACGCGTCGGCGCGGGGCCGTTCCCCACAGAGCTGCACGACGAGAGCGGCGAGTGGCTGCGCGGACGCGGCTTCGAGTTCGGCACCACCACCGGCCGCCCCCGCCGCACCGGCTGGTACGACGCTCCGATCGCGCGCTACAGCGCCCGCATCAACGGCGTCACCGACTTCGTGCTCACGAAGCTCGACGTCCTCACCGGGCTCGAGCGGATCCCCGTCGCCGTCGCGTACGACGTCGACGGCAGGCGCGTCGACGAGGTGCCCGTCTCGCAGTCCGACTTCCACCACGCGAAGCCGATCTACGAGGAGTTCGAGGGCTGGAGCGAGGACATCAGCGGCGCCCGCGAGTTCGGCGACCTGCCGAAGGCCGCCCAGGACTACGTGCTCGCCCTCGAGGAGATGAGCGGATCCCGGTTCTCGGCGATCGGCGTCGGACCGGACCGCGACGCGATCGTCGTCCGCCACGACCTCCTCGACTGACGTGACCGCTCAGCCGCCGGCGCGCACGCCGCTCGTCGGCCGCTTCGTCCGGCTCGATCCGCTCGCCCGGGAGGACCTGCCGGAGCTCTTCGCCGCGATCGGCCGTCCGGAGGTGTTCGCCGGCGGCTACGGCGGCGGCCCCGCCGGCTATCGGGACACTCTCGACGGCTTCCTCGAGTTCGCGGACGGCTACTACCTGTGGGACGGCCCGGGCGTCAGCTGGGCGGTCCGGCGCCTTGCGGACGGCGGCATCGTCGGCACGACGACCCTCGGCGACCTCGACCTCCGCAACGAGCACGCCCACCTGGGCTGGACCGCCTACGCCCCCGAGGTCTGGGGCACCGAGGTGAACCCGGAGGCGAAGCTGCTGATCCTCGGGCACGCGTTCGCCTGCGGGTTCGGGCGCGTGAAGCTGCAGGCCGACCTGCTCAACGACCGATCGCGGGCGGCCATCCTTAAGCTCGGCGCCACCTTCGAGGGCGTCGTCCGCCGCGACCGGCCGCGGGCCGACGGCAGCTGGCGCGACTCGGCGGTGTACTCGATCCTGGCCGACGAGTGGCCCGCCGTGAGGGCCGGACTCGAGCGGCGCCTGGGCCTCCCCGCTTCGTCGAACGGGTGACCGGAGGCGGGGCTAGGGTCGGAGCATGACCCTCTCCGACCGCCCGCTGGAGCCCGAGGAGCAGGAGGCGCTCGCCGACCTGCTCTCGCTCCGCCAGAGCATCGACAACATCGACGCCGCGCTCACGCACCTGCTCGCCGAGAGGTTCAAGTTCACCCAGCGGGTCGGCGAGCTGAAGGCCGTGCACGGCCTCCCGGCCGCCGACCCGGACCGCGAGCGGCAGCAGATCCAGCGCCTCCGGGCGCTCGCAGAGGACGCCCACCTCGACCCCGCCTTCGCCGAGAAGTGGTTCGGGTTCGTCGTCGCCGAGGTCATCCACCACCACGAGCGGATCGCCTCCGCGAGCTCGGAGCGCTCGACGGACTGACCGGATCTCCTGTATATTCCTTTCGGAATAGTCCATATGGAAGACCGGTCGCCCTCCCTCAGCCCTCTCGCCGTGTCAGCGCTCGCGCTGCTCGCCGAGCGTCCGATGCACCCCTACGAGATGTATCAGCTGATGCTGCAGCGGCGGGACGACCGCAGGGTGAAGGTCCGGCCCGGATCGCTGTACCACACCATCGACAGACTCACCCGGGACGGCCTCGCCGAGGCCGTCGGCACCGATCGGGCGGGCAACCGTCCCGAGCGCACGACGTACCGGGTGACGGAGGCAGGACGGGCCGCGCTAGCGGCGCGGCTGACCGCCATGCTCGCCGCTCCCGCGGAGGAGTATCCCGAGTTCCCGCTCGCGCTCAGCCAGGCCCACAACCTCCCCGCGGACGACGTGGTGCTGCTGCTCGGCCGGCGGCGGGATGCGCTCCGCGCGCGGGTGGACGAGCTCGACGAGAGTGCCCGGAAGCTCGCGGAACGGGATCTGCCGGAGAAGTACTGGGTCGACCTGGACCACGAGCGGGCCATGCTGCGCGCCCACCTGGACTGGCTCGAGCGCCTGCTCGAGCGCATCGCGACCGGCCGGCTCGACTGGCAGAAGGAAGAGCACTCGTGAATCAGCAGCAGGACATCCGGCCCTGGCCGGCGCTCTGGTCGCTCGTCCTGGGGTTCTTCATGATCCTCATCGACACGACCATCGTCTCGGTCGCGAACCCCGCGATCCTGGGCGACCTCGACGCCGACATCAACGCCGTCATCTGGGTGACGAGCGCATACCTGCTCGCCTACGCGGTGCCGCTGCTCATCACCGGCCGTCTCGGCGACCGGTTCGGCCCGAAGAACATGTTCCTCATCGGCCTCGTCGTCTTCACGCTGTCCTCCGCCTGGTGCGGCCTCTCCGGCAGCATCGAGATGCTCATCACGGCCCGCGCCGTGCAGGGACTCGGGGCCGCGCTGATGACGCCGCAGACCATGGCGGTCATCACCCGCATCTTCCCGCCCGACCGCCGCGGTGCGGCGATGGGCCTCTGGGGTGCGACCGCGGGCGTCGCCACCCTGGTCGGCCCGGTGCTCGGCGGCGTGCTCGTCGACGGTTTCGGCTGGGAGTGGATCTTCTTCATCAACGTGCCGATCGGGATCCTGACGTTCGTGCTCGTCCTGCGGAACGTGCCGAAGCTGCCGACGCACTCGCACCGGTTCGACCTCGTCGGAGTCGTGCTGAGCGTCGTCGGCATGTTCCTCCTGGTGTTCGGCATCCAGGAGGGAGAGACGTACGACTGGGGCGTCATCGCGGGCCCGATCAGCGTGTGGGCGCTCATCATCGCGGGCCTCGTCGTGCTCGCCGGGTTCGTCGTCTGGCAGGCGGTCGGCCGGGGCGAGCCGCTGCTGCCGCTCCGGCTGTTCCGCGACCGCAACTTCTCGCTCGCGAACGCCGCGATCACGACCGTCGGCTTCGCGATCACGAGCATGTCGCTGCCGCTCGTCTTCTACTACCAGACGGTGCGCGGCATGACGCCGACGCAGAGCGCGCTGATGCTCGTGCCGATGGCCGTGCTCGGCATCGTGCTGGCCCCGATCGTCGGCAGGATCATCGATCGCACCAATCCGCGCAACCTCGCGGTGGCCGGGTTGCTCCTGCTCGCCGTCGCGCTCGCCTGGTACTCGTTCCTGCTGACGCCGGACACCCCGATCTGGCTGCTGCTGCTCCCGAGCGCCGTGCTGGGCTTCGCGAACGCGGGCATCTGGTCCCCGATCTCGAACACCGCGACCCGCAATCTGCCGCGGGAGTCGGCGGGCGCAGGCTCCGGCGTGTTCAACACGACCCGCCAGGTGGGTGCCGTGCTCGGCAGTGCGGGCATCGCGGTGCTGATGGAGTCGCGGCTCGCGGCGGAGCTCCCCGGCGGCGGATCCGCCGGAGCCTCGGAGTTCGGCGGTGGCACCCTGCACGAGGCCCTGCAGGGCGGGTTCGCGACGGCGATGGGGCAGTCCCTGCTGCTTCCGGCCGCCGTCGCGCTCGTCGGCGCGGTGCTGGTCGTGTTCTTCACGAAGCCGAAGGCGAACGTCGCCTGGGCTGCGCCGGCCCGTCCGGCCGCCGCGGAGGAGGCCGCTCCCCGCGCCTGACGCGCGACCCTCTCTCGACGGCACGTCCCGCCCCGACGGGCACGTCTGGTTCTGGGGTCTTCCGGCCCTGACGCCGGAGGAGGCACGACGGGGATGCTCGTGCCCCGGGACAGCGCCGTCCCGAGCCGTCGACGAGGAGGAATCATGACCGCCGAATCCGTCCGCACGATGGTGCAGGACTATCTCGACACCCTGCTGGCGCGCGGCGACTACGGCCGCTTCTTCGCCCCGACGGTCCACTTCGAGGTGATGGGCACCGGCCAGCAGGCGGACGGCGCCGAAGCGGTGGAGCAGACGATCCGCTGGCTGCACGAGGCGGCCTTCGACGCGCATCCCGAGGTCGTCCGACCGCTCCTCGTGGGCGAGCACGGCGGAGCAGCGGAGCTGATCTTCGCCGGCACTCACACGGGCGAGTTCGCCGGAGTCCCGCCGACGGGCGCGTCGGTCCGCGTGCCCTACTCGGTGTTCTACGACGTCGCGGACGGCAGGATCACCGCCCTGCGCGCGTATCTGCCCATGGACCAGCTGGTCGGGCAGCTGCAGGCCGCGCCGGCCGCCGCCGCGACTCCCTGACCGGATGCCGGGACCTCCCTTCCCCGCTGAAGCGACGGCGGGCCTTCCGGCCCTGAACCGCGGAGTGCCTCGCGTGGGAGCTTGGGCACCGGTGGCCTCGAAGAAGGAGGAGCCCGTGTCCGTCGAGCAGGTTCACAGCACGGTGGAGGGCTACCTCGACGCCCTCTGCACCCGGGGCGACTACGGCCGCTTCTTCGCCGACGACATCACGTTCGACGTCCTCTGGTCGGACAAGAGCGCGCAGGGGCCGAAGGAGGTCGAGGCGACGATTCGGGCCATCCACGAGGTCACCTTCGACGCCCGGTCGGAGGTGCTGCGCCTCGTGGTCGGCGAGGACGGCGGGGCCGCCGAGCTCTCCTTCGCCGGGCGGCACACCGGGGAGTTCCGGGGAGTGGAGGCGACGGGTCGCCTCGTGCGGGTCGCCTACTCGACCTTCTTCGACGTCGCCGACGGGAGGATCACGGCGTTCCGCATCTACCTCCCCGTGGAGCGGCTCCTCGCCCAGGTCAGCGGTCGGATGAGCCGCCTCGAGGAGCTGTTCCCCGAGCAGGACGCCGCGGACGCCTACTTCCTGCCCGAACCGGAGCCCGAGCACGTGTACGGGAGCGGTACCGGGATGCCACAGGATCGGCAGGTCGAGGCGGCGGATGCCGCTCCTCCCGGCCATCGGGAGCCGTCGGCGGACGCTCCCCCCGACGAACGCGAGCCGTCGGCGGTCAGCGCGTCGAGTGACCGGCAGGGGTCGCTGTGGCATTCGCTCCGGGCGCTGCTCAGGCGAAGTGAGCGGGAAGGGTCGACGACCAGCCGCCACGCAGCTCGCTGAGCGGGATCTCGAACTGGTCCTGCACCTGCAGAGCCGCCTCTTCGCCCGTCCCGTCGGTGACGCCGATGCGCAGCACCGCGTAGCCCCGGCCCTCGCAGAGTCCGACGAAGCGCACGTCGTCCTCGCGCGGCACCGAGACGAGCACGCGTCCGGTCGACTCGCTGAACAGCGCCGTCGCCGCGTCGATGCCGTCGCGCTCGCAGAGCTCGCCGAGCCAGACGCGGGCGCCGACGCCGAAGCGCAGCACGCTCTCGGCGAGGGCCTGGGCGAGACCGCCGTCGGCGAGGTCATGGGCGGAACCGAGCAGCGACTCGTGCGCGGCCGCCGACAGCAGGGCGGCCAGGTCCTTCTCGCGCTGCAGGTCGACGGCCGGCGGGCGGCCGCCGAGGTGGTCGTGCACGACGCCGGCCCAGGCCGAGCCGTCGAGCTCGAGCGCCGTCGTGCCGAGCAGGTAGAGATTGTGGCCCTCGTCCTGCCAGCCCGAGGGGACGCGGCGGGCGACGTCGTCGATGGTGCCGAGGACTGCGACCACAGGGGTCGGGTGGATGGGCTGGTCGCCCGTCTGGTTGTAGAGGGACACGTTGCCGCCGGTGACCGGGATGCCGAGCTCGAGGCATCCGTCGGCGAGGCCCTCCACCGCGCGGGAGAACTGCCACATCACCTCGGGGTTCTCGGGGCTGCCGAAGTTCAGGCAGTCGGAGACCGCGGCCGGCGTCGCGCCCGTTGCGGCGACGTTGCGGTAGGCCTCCGCGAGGGCCAGCTGGGCGCCCTGGTACGGGTCGAGGTAGGCGTAGCGGCCGTTGGCGTCGGTGGCGACGGCGAAGCCGAGGCCCGACTCCTCGTCGACGCGCACCATGCCCGCGTCGTCGGGGAAGCTGAGGGCCGTGTTGCCGAGCACGTACCGGTCGTACTGGTCCGTGATCCACGCGGGGTCCGCGAGGTTCGGGCTCGCGGTGAGGCGGAGCACCTGCTCGCGGAGCTCCGCGCCGTCCTTCGGGCTGGGGAGCGCGGACGCGGAGTCGGCGTTGAGGGCGTCCATCCAGGTCGGATACGCGATCGGCCGCTCGTAGACGGGGCTGTCCACCGCGACGGTGCGGGGATCCACGTCGACGATGAGCTGGTCGTGCCAGGTGATCCGCAGCCGGCCGGTGTCGGTGACCTCGCCGAGGACGCTCGTCTCGACGTCCCACTTGCGCACCACCTCGAGGAAGCCGTCGAGCTTCTCCGGGCGGACGACTGCCATCATCCGCTCCTGGCTCTCCGACATGAGGATCTCCTCCGCGGTGAGCGAGGGGTCGCGCAGCAGCACCTGGTCGAGGTCGATCGCCATGCCGCCGTCGCCGTTGCTCGCGAGCTCGCTGGTCGCGCAGCTGATCCCGGCGGCGCCGAGGTCCTGGATGCCCTCGACGAGTCCCTCGCGGAACAGCTCGAGGCAGCACTCGATGAGCACCTTCTCGGCGAACGGATCGCCGACCTGCACGGCCGGCCGCTTCGTCGGCCCGCCCTCGCTGAAGGTGTCCGAGGCGAGGATGGAGGCGCCGCCGATGCCGTCTCCGCCGGTGCGGGCGCCGAACAGCACGACCTTGTTGCCGACGCCGCGGGCGTTCGCGAGGTGCAGGTCCTCGTGGCGGAGGACGCCGACCGCGAGCGCGTTGACGAGCGGATTCGCCTGGTACACCGGGTCGAACCAGGTCTCGCCGCCGATGTTCGGCAGGCCGAGGCAGTTGCCGTAGAAGCTGATGCCCGCGACGACGCCGTGCACCACGCGGGCGGTGTCCGGGGAGTCGATGGCACCGAAGCGCAGCGCGTCCATCACGGCCACGGGGCGGGCGCCCATCGAGATGATGTCGCGCACGATGCCGCCGACGCCGGTCGCGGCGCCCTGGAACGGCTCGATGTAGCTCGGGTGGTTGTGGCTCTCGATCTTGAAGGTGACCGCCCAGCCCTCGCCGACGTCGATGACGCCCGCGTTCTCCCCCATGCCCACCATGAGGTTCTTCTTCATCTCGGGCGTGACCTTCTGGCCGAACTGGCGAAGCCACACCTTCGAGCTCTTGTAGGAGCAGTGCTCGCTCCACATGACCGAGTACATGGCGAGCTCGCCGCTCGTGGGACGGCGGCCCAGGATCTCGCGGATCTTCGCGTACTCGTCGTCCTTCAGGCCGAGGGCTGCGTACGGCTGCTCCCGGTCGGGGGTGGCGGCGGCCCGCTCCACGGTGTCGACGACGGGAGCCTGCAGCGAGGTCTCGGGCACGGCGGAACTCCTCAGCTTCGCTATGGGGACCGTCAGAGTCTACGTTCCGCGCCTCCGCGCCGCCGTCGGCAGGACTGGCCGAGCAATGGCGCTTGTGTCACGATAGATACCGATATATCGTTACCGTATCGCTCAGAACGGAGCGGCATCGACCCGGAAGGGTGACCCACGAAAGAAGGAACCATGTTCACTCCTACTCCTGACCACCGGCCGCGCCATCCCCGCCGCGGCCACGACGGCTTCGGCCACCCCGGCTTCTTCGGTCCCGGTGCGCACGGGCACGGCGGCTTCGGTGCCGGCTTCGGCCCGGGCTTCGGTCCCGGCTTCGGTCCGCGCGGGCGCGGTCGCGCCCGCCGGGGCGACGTCCGGCTCGTGCTCCTGTCGCTTCTCGCCGACGCTCCCTCGAACGGCTACGGACTGATCCGCTCGATCGCCGAGCGCACCGAGGGCCGCTGGCGCCCGAGCCCCGGCTCGGTCTACCCGACCCTGCAGCAGCTGGTCGACGAGGGGCTCGTCGCCGGCAGCGGCGAGGGCCGGGGCGGCGAGTACGCGCTCACCGAGCAGGGCCGCGCGTACCTCGACGAGCACGCCGACGAGATCGCCGCCGCCTGGGGCGGTCTGCCCGGACGCGACGGCGGAGCCGACGACCCGTTCTGGATCAGCTTCATGAAGCTCGTGAAGGCGGTACGCCAGTTCTCGTCCGACGCGTCGCCCGAGCAGAGGGCCACCGCGACGGAGCAGATGGACCAGCTCCGCAAGTCGCTCTACGGAATGCTCGCGGAGTGAGGCCACGCCAGGGCGGCGCGTCCGCTCAGTACCCGCCGGCCCCCTGAGCCGGCGCAGCACCCAGCACCGAGGCGGCACCGGCGTCGATCGCGCCGGCGTCGGTCGCCACCGAGACATCGTCGAACCCGAGCTCGAGGAGGCGCGCGGCCTTCCCCGGCTCGCCCCCGAACGCCCCGCACCGGATCCCCGCCGCTCGGCAGGCCGCGAGGATGCGCCGCAGCGGGGCGTCCTCGTCAGGGGCGGCGAGCAGCTCCTCGAGGGTGATGCCCAGGGCGAGGGACAGGTCGTAGGGGCCGACGAAGATCGAGGTCACCCCGGGCACGGCCACGATCTCCTCCAGCTCGTCGAGTCCACCCCGCGTCTCAATCATCAGCCACACCTCGGTGCGGTTGTTCGCCTCGTCGCGCGTCGGAGCGTCCCGCCCCCAGAGCGGCTCGAGCGGCCCCCAGCTGCGGCGGCCGAGCGGCGGGTACAGCGCCGCATCGACCGCGGCGCGCGCGTCCGCCGCACCGTCGACGAGGGGCACCACCACACCGCGGGCGCCCGCGTCGAGGGCGGAGCCGATGGCCGCGGCATCCAGCCCGGGCACCCGCACCAGTGTGCGCGGCCACGCCTCGGTGCGCAGCCGGAGCGTGTCCACCACTCGCGAGCGGTCGTATGCCCCGTGCTGCATATCGAGCAGCACCCAGTCGAAGCCGGCGACCGCATACCGCGCCGCGGTCGCGCTCTCGCCGAGCAGGCACCAGATTCCGCGGGCGGGTGAGGCGTTTCCCATGCCCGGATTATCCCGGGTCCCCGTCGTCGCCCGCACCGCACGGAGGAGGAGGGCCGGGCGGTGGTATAGGGCGAGCTTGTGGCGGGCAAAGGCGCAGGTCCCGTTGTGGCGCGTGCAGGCCGGCCATATCGTTCCCACCACTGACGAGACCGAGGAGACCTGTGAACGCCACGCCCAGCGCCGAGCCTGTCGTCGCTCCTTCCGCACCCGAGACGATCGAGTCGCGCTCGATCGACTGGGTCCCGCTCAGCGCCCGCGGCGGCAAGCCGTGGACGCTGTTTCCGCTCTGGTTCATGTCGAACGCGAACGTGACCACCCTCGCCACCGGCATGCTCGGCGCCGCGCTCGGCGGCTCCCTCGCCGCGTCCCTCCTCGCCATCGTCCTCGGCGTCGCCGTCGGAACCGTGTTCACCGCGTTCCACTCGGCGCAGGGCCCGCAGCTGGGCCTGCCGCAGATGATCCAGTCCCGGGCCCAGTTCGGCTACCGCGGCGTCATCCTCATCTGCGCGATCGTCGTGTTCAGCCTCGTCGGCTTCAACATGTTCAATCAGATGCTCGCCTCCGACGTCGCGGTCATGACCACCGGCGTGGACGCGCCGGCGCTCTGGTACCTCGTGATCAGCGGCCTCGCGGTGCTGCTCGCGATCTTCGGCTACCACTGGATCCACGGGGTGCAGAAGTGGCTGACCCTGCTGTTCCTCGTCACCTTCGGCGTCTTCACGGTCGCCGCGCTGTTCGTCGTACCGCTCGATCCTGCGCAGCTGTCTCTCGCGAACCTCAACTGGGTCGCGTTCCTCGTGCAGTTCGGCGGTGCCGCCGCGTATGCGCTCGGCTGGGCGCCGTACGTCTCCGACTACTCCCGCTACCTGCCGCCGCAGACGAGCCCGGCACGGGCCCTCGGCTACACCTACGGCGGGGTCTTCGTCGGCGCGGTCTGGCTGATGGGGCTCGGCGCCCTCATCGCGGCCGCGTTCTCGGGAGCGTCCCCGCTCGAGGGCGTGCGTGACGCCGCGGACCTCATCCTCCCCGGTGCGGGCCTCTGGCTGCTGGTCGCCGCCCTCCCCGGCCTCATCAGTGTCATCACGGTCAACATCTACGCGGCGGCGCTCGAGGTCGTGACGATCCTCGACTCGGTCCGCCCGGTGAAGCCGACCCGCACCCTGCGCGTGGTGTGCTGCCTCGTCATCGCAGCCGCCGCCGTGGTCGGGTCGCTCCTCAGCACGGGCGAGTTCCTCGCCAACTTCGGCAGCTTCCTCGTCGTGCTGCTCTACGTGCTCGTGCCGTGGACGAGTGTGAACCTGGTCGACTACTACTTCGTCCGGAAGGGCCGGTACGCGGTGCGGGAGATCTTCAACCCGCACGGCGTCTACGGCGCCTGGGGTTGGCGCGGGCTCACTGCCTACGCGATCGGCATCGTCGCCATGATCCCGTTCGTCGTCACGGTCTGGTACACCGGGCCGGTTGCGACGCTGCTCGGCGGCGCGGACATCGCCCTGTTCGTCGGGCTGCTCGCCTCGGCGGTCGCGTACCTGATCCTCGCGCGCACGCTCGACTTCGCCGCGGAGGAGAAGGTGGCCGAGGAGGACCGCCTCCAGTACGGCCACGAGGCGGTGCGCTTCGGCGTGACGGAGCTCGGCCGCCGCTGATCCGCCCCGGTGCCGCCACCCGGTGATCGAGGAGGGCGCAAAGCGCCCGTCTCGAGATCACGCAAGGTGTTCCCGGACTCGGCCACGCCGGTAGACCGCCCCGGTGATTGAGGAGGGCGCGGAGCGCCCGTCTCGAAATCACGCGACGTGCCTTCGGACCGGATCATCCGCCGGGCCGGCGAGGTGGCCGAGTCCAAGGGCAAGGTCGCGTGGTTTCGAGACGCCGCCTGCGGCGGCTCCTCAACCACCGGAAGGACGGCTACGCCGCGAGGACCGCCTGCAGCACCGACTGGAAGATGCGGAGGCCGTCGATGCCCGAGCGCATGGCGGCGCTCGTGTCGGGCCCGAAGCCCGGCTCCACCGCGTGCTCGGGGTGCGGCATCAGGCCGACGACGTTGCCGCGCTCGTTCGCGACACCCGCGATGTCGTTGATCGAGCCGTTGGGGTTGTAGCCGAGGTAGCGGAACACGACGCGGCCCTCGCCCTCGAGGCGCTCGATGGTGTCGGCATCCGCGATGTAGCCGCCCTCGCCGTTCTTCAGGGGGATGACGATCTCGTCGCCGTCCGCGAAGGCGGTCGTCCACTGCGTGCGCGAGCTCTCGACGCGCAGGCGCTGGTCGCGGCAGACGAAGCTGCCCTTCTCGTTGCGGATGAGGCCGCCGGGGAGCAGGTGCGCCTCGGTGAGCATCTGGAAGCCGTTGCAGATGCCGAGGACCGGCATCCCGCTGTTCGCGGCGTCGATGACCTCGCGCATGATCGGCGAGTGGGCCGCGATGGCGCCGCAGCGGAGGTAGTCGCCGTAGCTGAAGCCGCCGGGCAGGACGAGGGCGTCGACCCCCTGCAGGTCGTGGTCGCCGTGCCAGAGCGCGACGGGCTCGGCGCCGGCGAGGCGGATGCCGCGGGCCGCGTCCCGGTCGTCGAGCGAGCCGGGGAACGTGATGACGCCGACCTTCATCGCTCGTCCTCCGTCCGGATGGCGACGACGTCCTCGATGACGCCGTTCGAGAGCAGGGTCTGTGCGATGTCCCGCACGTCGGCGAGCACGCCGTCGTCGACGGGCCCGTCGACGGTCAGCTCGAACCGCTTGCCGATCCGCACCGACGAGAACTCGGACTTGCCGAGCCGCTTGAGCGCCCCGGCCACCGCCTTGCCCTGGGGGTCGAGGAGCTCGGCCTTGGGCATGACTTCGACGACGATGGTCGGCACGGGGCCACCCTTCCGATCGGGAACCCGACGATTCTACCGGCCCCGCCGAGCGGGCGGTCCCTCGGTCGCGCTGCTAAGGCGACATCGATTCTGGTGCGGTGGTTGCTTGGACCCACCGGGCCTCTTCTGCGATTGCGCTTCGGATACGGTTCCAGATCGGTTGCTTCTTCTTCGCTGGAGGTTTAGGGAGAGGCTCAGAATGGCGGACCAGCCCGTGCGCAGAGGAGAGGTCCTCGTCCTCTTCATCGGAGTCTGGCTTTCGAATGACACCTGCCTCAACCGGCGCGGCTCTCACATGCTTAGCCCGGAACACCAGAGCCCGAGTCGGCAGAGCGTGCAACGTGCGAGGGTCGCGCCCGCGATCCTCGAGCACCTTCCAGAGGTGCACGGACATGCCCTCCTGATCGGCGCCTACATCCTCCGCGTAGTCGTACCGCAACATTGCCGGACCCACGGCACGTTCACCGGACTCCAGATCGAGCACTGCGGCGTCTTCGTAGAGCTTCTGCGGAACCTTGCGTAGAAGTTCGTCGTCGTCCCGTATCGATGCGTCATCCCAGAGCCAGTCTCCGGAATCACTCATAAAGTCGATGCCACTCGGGATTCACCTTGGCCGTACGGCGGGACAAGTCCCGGAGGAAGCCTTGGATCGCCGTGTAGGGGAAGGCGCCCTCATACCACTCTCTTAGTGTGTGACTATCACGATCGCTCGCGCGCACATAGAAGGAGTCGTCGACATTGACGTCGATCTGCAACGAGAGGGGGCCACACCTCCATACCGCGACCACTGCCCCGTCCTCATCAGCAGAGACCGAAGGAAAAACTGTTGACGCCGTAACAACTCCCTGAAGAATACGCCGGAACGCGGCCTGCGCGCGGGGATCGGGCGGCGTGTGTAGCTGCGAGAATCTGCGCGAGACATAGCCGACTACCGCTGGATCGAAGTGTGCGGCTTCGCTGGCCTCGCGCGCATTTACGGAACGTTGGAAAGGCTTGCGCTGAGCGAGCTTCCACTGGAGGGAAGACCGTCTGAGTTCAGGGGCGACTAGAGCAGAGGCGCTCATCGGACCATCCCCCAAGTGTCCAACTGCTTGCTCGAGGACGAAGATACGAAAGCTTGGAGCAGTTGTTCGTGGGCCGCATTGAGGAGGTCGGTGGCCGTTATGTCTTCGCGTGACGCCTTCGCGTTGGAGTCGAGCCACATGACATTCTGTCCCTCGCGCGTCGCAGCGTTCACTTCGACAACGGTGTCGACGTCCTGCTCGCTCACTGTCGGCAGAGTGATATGGAAGGCGTACTGGATCGATCGATCAGCTGGCGGTATGACATGATCACCACTCAACAGAGTTGCTGTCGCCACCTCTAAAGGGCTTACGGCGCCGAAATCATTCGAATATTCGCACTGAGCGCGGATCGGCCGTGGAGCTTCGCCTGCCGCCAGCATCACCGCCTTCGCGTAATCGTTGAAGCGGGCGAGGAGTTCGGACTTCAGTGTCTCGAAACCTTCGTACTCGGTCCCGTCCTCAAACTGCCAGTAAAGACTGAATCGGTCATTCTGGAAACCCACCCGGTGTCCCTTGCTGTCGCGGAACACGAGCCAAGGAAAGGGCATCCCGCCCTCAGGGAAGTAGTCTGACTGATTCGCGTCGGGCTCGACCGGCGGCAACGCGAAACTTTCAGCTATCAATGAGTAGCGTTGAGTCCAGCCACTTATGAAGCTTGCGAGGGCGGAAACGCGCAGCTCCCGAATCGGTGGGAAATAAAGGGTCAGATCCACTGAACGCACTGGTGGAGTTCGAAACCTGAGAGCTTCCGTGGGCGCGCCGGGCATAGATCGAATATATCGTGGCGCAGCTGAAGTGCGCGCGGCTCACTGGGACTTGGGTAGTAGCTGGGAGAATGAGTCGTACGGGCAGGCGCGGGCGAGCAACTCCGCTTGATCGCGATTGACGACCTTGCGCGACCGCGCGGACGAGTCTGTCAGCTACAGGTAGGAGCCTGGCGGGTCAGGATGCGGCAGCCACCGCGACGCGGACGGTGTTGGCCCACGGGTCCTCGAAGGAGAGGCCCGCGCCGGTGTCACGCTGCTGCACGCCCCGGGCGGTGAGGCGCTCCCGCAGCGCGCCGAGGTCCTCAACGGTCGGAACCGCGATCGACACCTCGCCGAGGCCCAGCGCCGGCGTGCGGGTGCCCGCCCCGGCGCTGTGCCAGGTGTTCATGCCGAGGTGATGGTGGTAGCCGCCCGCGGAGACGAAGAGGGCGGAGTCGCCGAACGCGGCCGTCACCTCGAAGCCGACCGTGTCGACGTAGAACGCGCGGGCGGTGGCGATGTCGCCCACCTTGAGGTGCACGTGCCCGACGCCCGCGTCGCCCTGCACGCCCGTCGTCGCGCCCTGCTCGGTGAGGTTCTCCTGGAGGAAGCGGTTCGGGTCGAGGAACACCGTCCCCATTCGCACCCGCGAGCCGTCCCACTGCCATTCGGCGCGCGGGCGGTCCCAGTACAGCTCGACGCCGTTGCCCTCGGGGTCGTCGAAGTAGAGCGCCTTGCTGACGAGGTGGTCGGAGCTGCCGTTGAAGGATCCGCCGTAGCGGGTGGCGACCGAGTACACCGAGGCGGCGAGGTCCGACTGATCGGGGAAGAGGAACGCCGTGTGGTACAGCCCGGCCTGGGAGGGGGACGCGTGCCTCAGCTCGCGCCGCTGCTCCAGCACGAGCGCGGCGGCGCCGCCCCGGCCGAGCTCGGCACGATCGCCCTGCTGTGCGAGCAGGTCGAGGCCGACCCCGTCGCGGTAGTACGCGATCATCCGGTCGAGGTCGGCGACCGCGAGGGTGACGGCCCCCATGCCGGTGTCCGCGGCGAGGGAGTCCGACGGGCGGGGGTGAGCATCGGTCATGTCGCGTCCAACCGTTCGCGCGAGCGCCGAATTCCATTGCACGGCGGTTGCAGTGGTCGGCGATCGACGCCCGGGAGGGCCGGCCCCCGCTGGAATGGGCGCCACGAGGAGGAACCATGTCCGCTGAACCGCTGCCCAACGTCGTTCCCGCGCTGGCCGGCCCCGCGCTGCCCGCCGCCCCCGCGTTGCCCCTGCCGCCCGCTCCGCCCGAGCCGGCCGTGGGCGGGACCGTGCCCGAGGCGCTCGCCCTGCGGCCGGAGGGCCGCACTGCCGTCGCGCTCTGGCTCACCCTCTACTGGTGCGCGGCCGGGCTCGGCACCCTCTTCCTGCTGCTGTCCGGGGTGTACCTCGCGGTGGGCGCCGTCTCGGTGACGAACGTGATCACCGTCGCGCTCGCGACCTGCGCGCTCTACCTCGGGGCGGGGCTCGCGACGCGCCTGTTCCGGCTGGGCGCCGGGCTCAGCTGGTTCGCCCGCGGCACGGTCACCACGCGGTCGCTCTCGGTCGGCTGGGTGCTGCTCATCCTCGTCGTCATCGGCGGCGGCATCCTCGCGGCGCTGCTCGATCTGAAGGCCGCCGACATGCTCGGCTCGTTCGACGGCCTGCTCGGCACCATCGGGGCGGTCGCCCTGCTCGCGGTGCTCGGTCCCGGATACGGCGAATACCGGGAGGCGAGGGACGAGACCCTCACCTCCCGGCAGCCGCACTGAGGAGGATGCGCACTCAGCCGCGCAGCGCCTCGCCGAGCTTCACGCGGCCGCCCATCCGCAGCAGCGAGTTCTCGTAGACGCGCGCCCCGAGCACGACCACCGCGGCGGTGGTGGCGAGCATGATCGCGAGCGACAGCAGCGGCTCCCACCACTCGGCCGTGCCGAGGAAGATCCGCATCGGCATCCCGACGGGTGCCGAGAACGGCACGTAGGACATGATCGTCAGCACCAGGTCGTTGTCGTTGAAGAACACGATCAGGAAGTACGGGATCATCACGAGCATCGTCACCGGAGTCGTGACGGCGCCGACGTCCTCCTGGCGCGAGACGAGCGCCGCGCTCGCGGCGAAGATCGCGGCGAGCAGCACGAAGCCGACCGCGAAGAACGCGATGAACCAGATCACCGACGGGCCGAGCGCGGTCAGCAGGTTCTGCTGCCCGGTCAGCGCGAGGGCCGCGGTCGCGGCGAGGGCGATGAGCACGATCTGGCCGAGGGCTAGGACACTGTTGCCGATCACCTTGCCGGCGAGCAGGGCACGCGCGGGGATCGCCGAGAGCAGCAGCTCGACGACCCGCGTCGACTTCTCCTCCACGACGCTCTGCGCGATCGTCGCGCCGAAGGTCAGGGCCGCCATGAAGAAGATGAGCCCGAACCCGAGCGCGACCAGGTACACGAGGATCGGATGAGTGGGCGCCGGGTCGAGGAGCTGCACCTCTGGCGAGACGCTGAGCAGCATCACGAGGTCGTCGGGCTCCGAGTCGAGGGCGACGAGCGAGTAGCCGAGCGTGCCGTCGTCGGGCACCACCGCCGCGGCGACGGTCTCGTCGCGCACCAGCTGCTCGGCCTCGGCGACATCCGCCGTGGTCGTCACGTCGACGCCGTCGAGACCGGAGACCACCTGGGTCGCCCCGGGCGCAGCGGCGACCTTGATGTCCTCCGGGTTCTGCGCGGCGACGCTGCCGAAGATGATCGACGCGAGCACCGCGAGCAGCAGGATGACGCCCGAGATCACGAAGGCCTTGCTGCGCAGCTTGGAGCGGATCTCGCGGTCGGCGACCAGGCCGACGCTGCTCCAGAAGGGGATGGCGGGGGCACTCACTTGACGACCTCCGTGAAGATCTGGGCCAGGGTCGGCCGCGAACGGGTGAAGGAGACGACGCTGCCGCGGGCGACCGCGGACTGCAGCACGCGCTGGGCGGTGACCTCGTCGCTCTCGAAGAGCGCCCAGCCGGCGCCGAACTCGCGGACGACCACGCCCGGCTCGGCACGCAGCCACCCGGTGTCGTCGCTCGTCAGCAGCTCCCACGCGAGCCGGGAGTTCTGATCGCGCAGCCTCTCGGCGCTGCCGGCCGCGCGGATCCGGCCGCCGGCGATGATGACGAGGTCGTCGCAGAGGCGCTCGACCAGCTCGAGCTGGTGGCTCGAGAAGAGCACCGGCACCCCGCGGGCCGCGCGCTCCTGCAGCACGCCCACCACCGCGTCGACGGCGAGCGGGTCGAGGCCCGAGAACGGTTCGTCGAGGATGAGGACCTCGGGCTCGTGCACGAGCGCGGCCGCGATCTGCGCGCGCTGCTGGTTGCCGAGCGACAGGCTCTCGACCGTGTCGCCGGCCCGCGGCGCGAGCTCGAGGCGCTCGAGCAGCTCCGCGGTCGCCGCCTCCGCCGCCGACTTGCTCATCCCGTGCAGGCGCCCGAGGTAGGCGATCTGCTCGGCCACCCGCATCTTCGGGTAGAGCCCCCGCTCCTCGGGCATGTAGCCGAAGCGGCGCCGGTCGGCGGCCGTGATCGGCTGACCGGAGAGGCGGACGACGCCCGCGTCCGGGGCGAGCACGCCGAGGATGACGCGCATGGTGGTGGTCTTGCCGGCGCCGTTGCCGCCGACGAAGCCGGTGAGCCGGCCCGCGCCGATCTCGAAGCTCACGTCGTCGAGGGCCAGGCGCTCGCCGAAGCGCTTGCTCACATGGTCGATGGTGATCATGGCTCCACGCTAGGAACCGGGCGCACGACGCCACATCCGCCGCCGGGCGGTTTCCGTCCTCCCCCGCGCGGCGGAGGGGACGGCCTCGCCCCTTCCCCGGTGACTGAGAAGGCCGCGGAGCGGCCGTCTCGAGATCACGCGAGCCGCTTCGAACCGCGCCCCTCTTCCCGGTGATTGAGGAGGCCGCGGAGCGGCCGTCTCGAGATCACGCGAGCCGCTTCGAACCGCGCCCCTCTTCCCGGTGATTGAGGAGGCCGCGGAGCGGCCGTCTCGAGATCACGCGAGCCGCTTCGAACCGCGCCCCTCTTCCCGGTGATTGAGGAGGCCGCGGAGCGGCCGTCTCGAGATCACGCGAGCCGCTTCGAACCGCGCCCCTCTTCCCGGTGATTGAGGAGGCCGCGGAGCGGCCGTCTCGAGATCACGCGAGCCGCTTCGAACCGCGCCCCTCTTCCCGGTGATTGAGGAGGCCGCGGAGCGGCCGT
>NZ_JAFMSZ010000002.1 GCF_017916505.1 Naasia sp. SYSU D00057 | reverse complement strand
GACCGTCTCGAGATCACGCGAGCCGCTTCGAACCGCGCCCCTCTTCCCGGTGATTGAGGAGGCCGCGGAGCGGCCGTCTCGAGATCACGCGAGCCGCTTCGAACCGCGCCCCTCTTCCCGGTGATTGAGGAGGCCGCGGAGCGGCCGTCTCGAAATCACGCGAGCCGCTCTTCGAACCTGGCCCTGCCCTCCCTGACGTGGCTGAGTCCGAAGGGACGTCGCGTGATTTCGAGACGCCGACCTGCGGTCGGCTCCTCAATCACCGGGGGTGGGGGACCTGAGTCGGCTCCTCGATCACCGAGGGGGCGGATCAGCGGCCCGCGAGGCCGTTCTCCTGCGCGAACACCGCCGCGTGCACGCGGTCGCGCAGCTCCAGCTTGAAGAGCACCTTCGACACGTGGGTCTTCACCGTGGCCTCGCCGAGGAAGAGCGCGCCCGCGATCTCGGCGTTCGACATCCCGCGGCCGAGGAGGGAGAGCACCTCGGTCTCGCGCTCGGTCAGCTCCGCCAGGGCGGGATGCGGCGCTCGCACGGCGCCGGACGCGAACCGCTGGATGACGCGCTTCGTCACGTCGGGGGAGAGCAGCGCGTCGCCGGCGGCCACCACCTGCACCGCCTCGATCAGCTTCTCCGGCGACGTCGTCTTCAGCAGGAACCCGCTCGCGCCCGCGCGGAGCGCCTCGAAGAGGTAGTCGTCGCGGTCGAACGTCGTGAGCACGAGCACCGCCGTGGAGGCGCCGCTCGCCGCGATGCGGCGTGCGGCCTCGAGCCCGTCGACGCCGGGCATCTGCACATCGAGGCACACCACGTCGGGCCGGAGGCGCTCCACCTCGCGCACCGCCTGATCGCCGTCCTTCGCCTCGCCGACGACGGCGATCCCCGGCTCGGACTCGAGGATCATCCGGAAGCCGCGGCGCACGAGGTCCTGGTCGTCGGCGAGGACGACTCGGATGTCGCTCATCGGCCGGTCGGGATGCTCGCCCGCACGAGGTAGCCGCCGCGGGACGACGGTCCGAGCTCGAGGGTGCCGCCGACGGCGCCCACCCGCTCCCGCATGCCGACCTGGCCGAGGCCGGCGCCGCCCGCGTGCCGGGCGGGCCGGCCGCCGGTGTCGCTGACCTCGAGCTCGACCGCGTCGTCGAGGTAGCGCAGGCGCACATCGATCTCGGCGGCGGGCCCGGCGTGCTTGATCGAGTTCGTGAGAGCCTCCTGGGTCACGCGGTACAGGGTGTTGCCGACCGTGCCCTCGAGCGGGCGAGGCGTTCCGACGGTGGCGTAGCGGGCGGTCCGGCCGTCGGCACCCGCCTGACGCACGAGGTCGTCCAGCTGCTCGACCCCGAGGGTGCTGGGCGGCGGCGCGCTCTCCGTCTCCTCGCTGCGGAGCGTGCCGAGCATCCGGTGCAGGTCGTCGACCGCCGACCGGGCGCTCTCCTCGATCGCGGCGAGCGACTCCGCGGCGCGGGCCGGGTCGCGGTCGAGGACGCGGCGGGCGGCACCGGCCTGCACGCCCATGACGGAGACGTGGTGCGCCACGACGTCGTGCAGCTCGCGCGCGATGCGGACCCGCTCGAGGACGACCGCCTGCGCGGCGGTGCGCTCGCGCTCGGCGGTGAGCTCGGCGGTCCGCTGCTCGAGCGTCGCGAAGGCGCGCGCGGATGCCCAGGCGCGGTCGCCGAACACGTACGCGGCGCCGAAGAAGAGGAGATTGATGAGGATGCTGAGCAGCGCGATCGCGACGGCCGCCTGCGGTGAGGCGCCCGGCGTGTACTGCGCTAGCAGCTCGGGATTCGAGAACCGGATTCCGAGGTCGAGGAACAGCCACAGGAACATGCCGACGATGATCAGCATCCGCAGGAGGCGGGAGGCGGCGCGGTTCCGGCCCCACGCGCCGAGGGAGTAGAACGCGAGGAACAGCGTGACGTTGCCGAAGAACAGGTCGGGCACGCTCGCGCCCATGCCGACGCCGTAGGCGACGGAGACGACGACCGCCACGACGCCCGGGCAGCGGCGCCGCAGGGCGAGGGGCAGGGTCGTGAACGCGACGTAGAGCGCGCTCGCCCACCACGGCGCCGGGTTGTCGTAGACGCCGCCGATCGAATAGAGGACGACGCTGAGGGTCACCCCGCCCGCCAGGGCGACGGCGGTGATTACGTCGCGGCGCAGGTCGCTCCGGCTCGGTGCCGGTCGCACCCACTCGTCGGTCTGCGGATCGGCCATCGATCCACGCTATCGCCGGCGCTCGCCGCAGGCCTCCGCCTCGAGACGGACGCGGCCGTCCCCCGCGAGGAGGAGGGTGCGACGAGACGGGTCAGCCGGTGAAGCGCTCGATCAGCTCGCGGTATCGGGCGGCGGTGCGCTCGACGATCTCGTCGGGCAGGCGCGGCGGGGTGCCGGTCCGATCCCAGTTCGCGGCGAGCCAGTCGCGCACGATCTGCTTGTCGAAGCTGCGGCCGCGGATGCCCCGGTGCCACTCGTCGGCGTCCCAGTAGCGGCTGGAGTCGCTCGTCAGCACCTCGTCGGCCAGCAGCGTGCGCCCCGTCCCCGGGTCGGCGCCGAATTCGAACTTGGTGTCGGCGAGGATCACGCCGTGCTCCTCGGCGATGGCGGACGCCGCGGCGAAGACGTCGAGGGACAGCCGGCGCAGCTCCTCCGCACGCTCCTGCCCGACCAGCTCGACCGCGCGCTCAAAGGGGATGTTCTCGTCGTGCTCGCCCTGGGGCGCCTTCCACGCCGGGGTGTAGATCGGCTCGGGCAGCCGGTCGCCGTCCTGAAGGCCGGCCGGCAGCTGGACGCCGCACACGCTCTGCGTCTCCCGGTACTCCGCCCAGCCGCTGCCGGTCAGGTAGCCGCGCACGACGCACTCGATCGGGTACATGTCGAGGGCCTTCACGAGCATCGCGCGGCCCTGCACCTCGGCGGGCACCTCCTGCGGCTCGACCAGGTGGTCGGGCACGCCGAGCTTCCCGAACCACCACAGGCTGAGGGTGGTGAGCAGCTCGCCCTTGGCCGGGATCCCGGGCTCGAGCACGTGGTCGAAGGCGCTGACGCGGTCCGTGGCGACGACGAGCATCCGGTCGCCGGCGCCGTTCGCGGGGCGGTACAGCTCGCGGACCTTGCCGGAGTAGACGTGCTCCCAGCCGGCCAGGCGCATCGGCTCGGTCATTCCGCCACCACCGCCGCGGCGATGTCGGTGCGGTACTGGCCGCCCTCCAGGTCGAGCGCGTCCACCGCGGCGTACACGCGGGAGCGCGCCTCCCTGAAGTCGTCGGCGACGGCCACGACGGTGAGCACCCGGCCTCCGGTGGCGAGCAGGGTGTCGTGCTCGTCGCTCCACGCGGTCGCCGCGTGGTCGATGCGGATGCCGGGAACGGTGAGCGCGTCCCGGAAGCCGTAGATCGGGCGGCCCGTCACCGGCGCCTCCGGGTAGCCCTCGCTGGCGAGGACGACGCCGACGGCAGCCTGATCGCTGAACTCGGGCCACGGCATCCCGGCGAGCTCGCCGCTCGCGGCCGCGAAGAGCAGGCCGGCCAGCGGGGTGACGAGGCGCGGCAGCACGACCTGCGTCTCCGGGTCGCCGAAGCGGGCGTTGAACTCGATGACGCGGATGTCGTCGCCCTCGACGATCAGGCCGCAGTAGAGCAGGCCGATGAAGGGGGTGTCCTCGTCCTCGAGCTGACGCACGACCGGCTCGGCGACGGTCTCGAGCACGCGCCGGACGAAGGCCTCCTCGCCGCCGAACGAGTCGGCGAGCCAGGGAAGCGGCGAGTAGGCGCCCATGCCGCCCGTATTCGGGCCCGCGTCGCCGTCCCCGAGGCGCTTGAAGTCCTGGGCAGGGGAGAGCGGCAGCACGGTGTGGCCGTCGGAGAGGAAGAAGAGGGACACCTCGCGGCCGGTGAGGTGCTCCTCGAGCAGCACCGCGCCCTGCTGCAGGTAGTGCGTCGCGTGGTCGAGCGCGGCGGCGCGGTCGTCGGTGACGAGCACGCCCTTGCCGGCGGCGAGGCCGTCCGCCTTCACCACGTACGGCGCGCCGAGCTCGTCGAGCGCCGCCTCCACCTCGGTCAGGGTGCCGGCGCGGACGGCGCGACCGGTCGGAACGCCCGCCTCCGCCATGATCCGCTTCGCGAAGGCCTTGCTGCCCTCGAGCTGCGCGGCCGCCCTGCCGGGGCCGAACACGGGGACGCCGCGCTCGCGGAGTCCGTCGGCGACGCCGGCGATGAGGGGCGCCTCGGGCCCGATGACGACCAGGTCGAACGGGTTCGCCTGCACCCAGTCGGCGACGAGCTCGTCGTCGGTGATGTCGCCGAAGACGACGGTGGCCGACGCCTCCGCGATGCCGCCGTTGCCGGGCGAGACGGTGACGTCATGGCCCGCCGGATCGGCGAGGAGGGCGTCGAGGATGGCGTGCTCGCGCGCGCCGGAGCCGAGGACGAGGATCCGCACCCGTCCAGGCTATCGGCGGTGCCGGGATGGCCGCCTCCCGGGGTCGGAGGCCGCTGCAACCGGACGACCGTTCTGCAACCGCGTGCCGTTGCGAGATGGCCGTTCGGTTGCGAGCGGCCGCTCCGGCGGCGCGGGGTACCGTGGAGGCGTGGGACGAGCGAGGATCGGCGCCGAGGTCGGGGAGCCCGCCGTGGCGACCGCACTCGCGGGCGAGGCACCCCGGAACACGGTCGCGACCGCCGTCCGCTACACCCTGCAGCTGCTCGCCGAGCGTGCCGAGGGAAACACGGTCGAGGTGCGCGTGCCCCCGTTCGGTGCGGTGCAGTGCATTCCCGGGCCGCGGCACACGCGCGGCACCCCGCCCAACGTCATCGAGATGGACGCCCCGACCTGGCTGGCTCTCGCCTCCGGCACGCTGACCTGGTCCGACGCGCTCGCGGCGCACCGGGTGGCCGCCTCGGGACAGCGCGCCGACCTCACCGGCTACGTCCCGATCCCGCCGATCGCATCCCTGAGGACCCGCGCATGACCGCCACTCCGCCGCCCTCCGGGGAGCGCCCCGAGCAGGTGCGCGTCCGCCGTTCGGCGAAGATCCTCAACTTCCTGCTCACCGGAGCGGTGCTGGGCGCCGTCGTCGCGCTGATCGCCACGTTCGCCTTCCCGGAGAACGAGCAGTATCCGACGAGCCAGGTCCTCGGGTTCCTGGTGCTGCTCGGCGTCGTGCTGGGCGCCGCTCTCGGCGGCCTCGTCGCCGTGCTCCTCGACCGCGCCCTGCAGCGCAGAACACGTGAGGTCGACGCGATCCGCGAGGTCACCCTCGCCCCCGAGGAGCCCGAGCGCTCCGCGGACACCGCCGCCCCCAGCCCGGTGGACGGCGACGACGCCCCGTCCTCCGGCCCTGCGGGCACGCCGCGCCCCTGACCCCGCAGCCCATAGGTGGGCGAGTTGCCGATATCCGCCGCTGTTCGCGCGGAATGAGGGCGGAAATCGGCAACTCGGCCGCAGTCGCGGGCGCCGCAGGCCCGCGACGGGTCAGCTGAGCTGGGTCTTCTCCACCCAGCGGAGGTACTCCTCCGTCACCGTGCCGGTGATGTAGCGGCCGTCGAAGCAGCTCTTCTCGAGGTCGGTGACCCGGGAGCCCTCGACGATGGCCGACTGCATGTCGGCCACCTCCTGGTAGATGAGGTAGTCGGCGCCGAGCTCGGTCGCGATCTCGGGGATCTTCCGGTCGAAGGCGACCAGCTCCCGGCGCGAGGGCATGTTGATGCCGTACACGTGCGGGAAGCGGACGGGCGGCGCCGCCGACGTGAACGTCACCTTGTTGGCACCGGCGGCCCGCGCCATGTCGACGATCTCCTTGCTCGTCGTGCCGCGCACGATCGAGTCGTCGACGATGAGGATGTTCTTGCCTCGGAACTCGGAGCCCATCGCGTTGAGCTTCTGCCGCACCGACTTCTTGCGCTCCGCCTGCCCCGGCATGATGAACGTCCGGCCGACGTAGCGGTTCTTGTAGAAGCCCTCGCGGTACTCGATGCCGAGCTTCTGCGCGACCTGCATGGCGGCGGGCCGTGACGAGTCGGGGATCGGCATCACGACGTCGATGTCGCCGCGCGGCGTGTAGCGCTCGATGGTGTCGGCGAGGCGATTGCCGAGTCGCAGCCGCGCCTCGTAGACGGAGATGCCGTTCATAATCGAGTCGGGGCGCGCGAGGTAGACGTACTCGAACGAACAGGGCACGAGGGTCGGGTTCTTCGCGCACTGGCGCGTGTGCAGCTCCCCGCTCACCGTGATGAAGACGGCCTCGCCGGGCTCGACGTCGCGGACCACCTCGAAGCCCTGGCTCTCGAGGGCGACGGTCTCGGACGCCACGATCCACTCGGTGCCGAGCAGCCCGATCTGGCGCCTGCCGAGCACGAGCGGGCGGATGCCGAACGGGTCGCGGAACGCGAGCAGTCCGTGGCCGGCGATCAGCGCGATCGTCGCGTAGGAGCCCTCGACCCGCTCGTGCACGCGGGACACCGCGGTGAACAGCTGGTCGAGGTCGAGGTCCGTGCCGGAGATCTGCGCCTGCAGCTCGTTGGCGAGGATGTTGATGAGCAGCTCGGTGTCGGAGCTCGTGTTGAGGTGGCGGCGGTCCACCCGGTAGAGCTCGTCGGTGAGCTCGCGCGTGTTCGTGAGGTTGCCGTTGTGCACCATGACGATGCCGTACGGCGCGTTCACATAGAACGGCTGAGTCTCCTCCTCGTTGGCCGCCGACCCCTTGGTGGCGTACCGGACGTGACCGAGCCCCATCGTGCCGGGGAGGGCCCGCATGTCCCGCGTGCGATAGGCCTCGCGGACCTGGCCGCGCGCCTTCCGCATGTGCAGGGTCTTGCCCTCAGTGGTGGCGATGCCGGTCGAGTCCTGCCCGCGGTGCTGGAGCAGAAGGAGGCTGTCATAGACGAGCTGGTTGACCGGCTCGGGTGAGACGAGGCCGACGATGCCGCACATTCGGCGAAGAGCTCCAGACCATAGAGTGGGGGCTTACCGGAGAAGTCTGCCATGCCTCGAACGGATGACCGAATGAGCGACAGCTACGCCGCAGCCGGCGTCGACACTGCGGCCGGGGATCGGGCGGTGGAGCTCATGCGCGCCGCGGTCGGCCGCACCCACGGACCCGAGGTGCTGGGCGGCGTCGGCGGGTTCGCGGGCCTCTTCGACGCGTCCGCGCTGCGCGACTACCGGCGCCCGCTGCTCGCCACCGGCACGGACGGCGTCGGCACGAAGGTCGCGATCGCGCAGGCCCTCGACAAGCACGACACCGTCGGTCAGGACCTGGTCGGCATGATCGTCGACGACATCGTCGTCGTCGGCGCGAAGCCGCTGTTCCTCACCGACTACATCGCCTGCGGCCGCCTCGTGCCCGAGCGGATCGCCGAGATCGTCCGCGGGGTGGCCGACGCCTGCGCCGCCACCGGAACCGCGCTCGTCGGCGGCGAAACCGCCGAGCACCCAGGGTTGATGGGGCCGGACGACTACGACCTCGCAGGCGCCGCCGTCGGCGTCGTGGAGGCCGACGAGCTGCTCGGCCCCGACCGCGTGCGCGACGGCGACGCCGTCATCGCGCTCGCCTCCTCCGGCCTGCACAGCAACGGCTTCTCCCTCGTGCGCAAGATCCTCGCCGATCGCGGCCTCGGCTACACCGACCGGCTCGACGAGCTCGGCGGACCGGTGGGCCTCGCGCTGCTCGAGCCGACCCGGCTCTACACGTCGGCGCTGCTCGCCCTTCTCGGGGACCCGGTCTCGGGCGGCGCAGTGCACGCGTTCAGCCACGTCACCGGTGGCGGCATCGCCGCCAACCTCGCGCGGGTGCTGCCCAAGGGTGCGTGGGCCGAGCTCGATCGTGGCAGCTGGTCTCCGTCCCCGGTGTTCCGGGTGCTCACCGATCTCAGCGGCACCCGCCTGACCGACCACGAGGGCACCTGGAACCTCGGCATCGGAATGTTCGCGATCGTCGAGTCCGACTATGCGGGCGAGGTCGCTGCGACTCTGGCGGCGCACGGCATCGAGGCTTGGCAGGCCGGCACCGTCAGGGTCGGCGACCGCGACCTCGGCGGCTTCGAGCAGGGCGCGAAGGGCGTGGACGGCGGCGCCGTCCGCCTGACGGGCGCCTACGCCGACTGACCGGTCACGCCAGCAGCACCGCCGGCAGCACGACGCCGTACCCGACGAGGAACGCGGCGGCGACGGCGACGGTGACCGCCGCGGCGAAAGCGAGAGGCGCAGCGGACCGGAGCCGGCGGAGGGCGACCGCGGCGAACGCGGCGACGGCGAGGGCCATCAGCACGATCCAGCCTGACGGTCCCGTGGTCGCCGCGACCGTCGTCAGGCCGTAGACGCCCTCGCCGACGAGAATCCCGGCGAGCACGCCGATCCCGACGGCGACTCGGCGCCGGTCCGCCTGCCGCAGCAGCGCCGCCGCGACACCGACAACCGGGCCCGCGACGAGTCCGACGACCAGCCAGAAGGACGGGTCGAAGGGGTGGGCCCGCAGGTTCGAGACGACGGTGTAGCCGAGGATGTCCGCCGCGAAGCCGAGCGTGCCGAAGATCGGAGCGACGCGCAGGTCGGCCCGGACCAGCAGCACTGCGGCCGCCGTGGGGATCGTCCAGGCGGACGCCGAGTTCGCGAGCGGCCCCAGCCCCGCCAGCTGCCCGAGTGAGGTCAGACCGCCGACCGCCGCGCCGAGCATCAGGACGATGAGCGCCGAGCGCAGCGCGAGGCGGATGCTCGCGCGCGGGACGGGAAGAGCGGTCACCCGCCGAGTCTGTCGCCCGGGTTCCGCCCGGCTCTTCGGCCGGAGGGATGATCGCCATCCGCCGGACGGACGATCTCGATAGCCCGCGGTCAGGCGGTCTGCGAGCGCTCCTCCGCGGACGGGTCGTCCTCCGTTGCGTATTCCGCCCACTTGTCGTATTCGCTGGAGTCCTCGCCGTGCGAGTGACCCGTCAGCTCACGCTCGAGCGCGTCGTAGTTGGTCTGCGGGCTGTAGTACTTCAGCTCGCGGGCCACCTTGGTGTGCTTTGCCTTTTGACGGCCGCGCCCCATATGCGTGACCCCCTCACCATTCTTCGCCGGGCTTCAGAAGGCGCGGCGGACCTCAACAGGGATTAGAAAACTGGGCGCTACTTTAGCACGGGCCTCATGGGGCACGATGGGACATGGGGGTGACGGCCCCCTGGGCGAAGGAGGGCATGTGCTGGACGAGTCCACCTCGGTCGTGATCATCGGAGCCGGGCAGGCGGGTCTGTCGGTCGCGTACTACCTGCAGCGACTCGGCATGCGCGCCGGCACGGACTTCCTGGTCCTCGATCAGGGCCCCGGTGCGGGCGGCGCCTGGCAGCACCGCTGGGAGTCCCTCCGCCTCGGTTCCGCCCACCGGGTCCATGACCTTCCCGGCATGAAGGCGATCGGCCTGAGCTTCGACGACGCCGACCGCAGCCGTCCCGCCCGCGACGTGGTCATGGAGTACTACTCGCAGTACGAGATGCACTACGACCTCCGCGTGCACCGGCCCGTCTCGGTCAGCGCGGTCTTCAACCGCGGTGCCGACCTCATCGTGCGCTCGGACGCTGGCGATGTCGCGACGCACGCCGTCGTCAACGCGACCGGCACGTGGGGCGCCCCGTTCGTGCCCTACTACCCGGGCGTGCTGCAGTTCCGCGGCAAGCAGGTGCATACCGCGACCTACCGCTCGGCGGAGGACTTCCGCGGTCAGCGTGTGCTCGTCATCGGCGGCGGAACCTCGGCGATCGGCTTCCTGCTCGAGCTCGAAGGCGTCGCCGCGAAGACCACCTGGGTCACCCGCCGGCCCGTCGACTTCCTGGACCACGGCACGCTTGACCTCGAGGACGCCGTCACGGCGGTCTCCGCCCAGGATGCCGCCGCCCGCGCCGGCCACGCCCTGCCGAGCATCGTGAGCGGGACGGGCGTGCCGAGGACGCGCCGCATCGCGGCCGGCATCGCACGCGGCGTGCTCGACCCGCGGCCCATGTTCGAGCGCATCGACGACACGGCCGCGGTGTGGGAGGACGGGACCCGCGAGCCGATCGACTCGATCATCTGGGCGACCGGCTTCCGCCCCGACGTGCGGCACCTCAGCCCGCTGCACCTCCACGAGAAGGAGGGCGGCATCGTCGTCTCGACAGGCGCCGCCGAGCGCGACCCGCGCATATTCTTCGCCGGCTATGGACCGACGGCCAGCACCATCGGCGCCAACCGCTCCGGGCGCACGGTCGCCCGGCAGGTGTTCTCCGCGATCGGCGGCCGCGTGCCGGCTCCGCCGCGCCCGAACCAGCCGCCGGCACCGGCGCGGGCGCGCGGCAGCTTCCGGCCCGCCACGGGCGAGGTTCCGGTCACCTTCCGCGAGGACGCGGTCCCGGTGACCGCGGCGCCCGCCGAGGACCGCGACGGCGTCTCAATCCTGGCCCGCTTCTTCGCCGACGACTGACGCTTCACCCGGTGATCGAGGAGGCGCCGCACGCGCCTTCTCGAAGTCACCGGGAGTGAACGCCGCTCAGTGGACGGCGGTGACGACTCCCGTGTCGCCGGTGCCCGTCGTCACGAGGAACGCCCGCCCCGCCATCCGCAGGCCCTCCACGGAGACGCCCGAGGCCTTCGCCGCCTGCAGTGGACGCGAGCGCACCACGCGCTCCTCCCGGTCGGGAGTGAGGCCGAGCAGGGCGGACAGCACCGCGACGGATGCCGCCGCCGACCACGCCTGCGGACGGCACGCGGCGGGATACGGGATGGGAGCGCCGACGATGCCGGCCGCGTCGCCGGAGTGCAGCTCCGGCATCCGGTACCCGAAGCCCTCCGCCGCGGCGAGCAGGCCCTCGGCGAGCTGCTCCGCCTCGTCGCCGAACCCCTCACGGGCGAGGCCGGTGATGGCGATCGCGGTGTCGTGCGCCCACACGGACCCGCCGTGGTAGCTGAGCGGCCAGTATCCGACCTCGTCGACCGACATCGTGCGCAGCCCGTAGCCGGACGCGAGCTCCGGGGCGGCGAGGCGCTCGGCGACCAGGCGTGCCTCCTCCGGCTCGAGGATGCCGGTGCCGAGCAGGTGCCCGATGTTGCTGGTTAGGGAATCGACGGCCCGCTTCTCGTTGTCGAGGGCGATGGCGGGGTAGCGGCCCCGCTCGTCCTCGACCCAGAAGCTGTCCGCGAAGCGCTGCTTGAGCTGTGCCGCCCACGCCCGCCACTGCTCGGCACCGCCGCGGCCGAAGCGCTCGAGGAGCTCGGCGCCGCCGAGCGCCGCCTCGTACGCGTACCCCTGCACCTCGCAGAGCGCGATGGGGCCCTGCGCGAGCCGGCCGTCGCGCCACTGAACGGAATCGCCCGAGTCCTTCCAGCCCTGGTGGACGAGGCCGCGGCCGCTCTCGTCCACGTACTCGAGGAATCCGTCGCCGTCGCTGTCGCCGTGGTCGCGCAGCCAGGCGAGGGCCGCCTCCAGGGTGGGCAGCAGCTCCTCCACGACCTCGTCGGCCAGACCCCACCGCCAGGCGTCGACGAGCAGGCACGCCCACAGCGCCGTCGCATCCACCGTGCCGTAGTAGAGGGGCGGGAGCACGACCCCCTCGCCGGGGATCTCGAGGGGCGCGGCCCGCAGCTCGTGCATGATCTTGCCGGGCTGCTCGGCGGTGTCCGGGTCGCTCTCGACGCCTTGCAGGTCCGCCAGCACCCGGAGGGTGTCGCGCGCGAGGTCGGTGCCGAACGGCAGCAGCATGCGGGCCGCCCAGATCGAGTCGCGCCCGAAGAGGGTGAAGAACCAGGGGGCGCCGGCAGCGAGGAAGGCGGCGTCCGGACGGGTTCGGGTGCTCATCCGCAGGGCGGTCAGATCGTCGAGTGCCGCCTGCAGCCAGCGGCTGAGCCGGTTGTCGCCGGCGACGATCCGGGCAGAGTCCCACTCGGCGGTGCCGGCCGGCGCGGTGACGACCGGATCGTCCGCGGCGACGCTCACGGTCAGCTCGAGGCTCACGGACGACTTGGCGGGCACGGTGACGGTCCAGCTCGCCTCGCCGCGTCCGGGTCCGGTGGCGGACACGTCGGCACCCGGCGCGGAGAGCCCTGCCGTGACGCCCTGATCTGACCAGGCGAGTCCCTCGGCGTGCGCGAGGAGTGTGGGCGGCGCCTCGTCGGCGCCGAGCCCCGCCTTCACCGCGTGCATCGTGGCGAGGTCGCTCGAGATCGACGCGACCACGGTCGTGTCCACGTCGTGCTCGAGCGTCGACTCGAGGAGGAGCCGCTCGGTGAGGGAGCCCGGTGCCACGGTGCGGAGGCGCAGCAGGCGCAGGCGCGGGTCGGTCGACTCGTCGTCGAGGAGGCGCAGCAGGCCGACGAACTCCGCCTCGGACGCCGAGGGAGTCGCGGTCGCGATCGGCTCGGGTGAGGCGCCGTCGACGGTGACGATGAGCTCCGACAGGATGCGGCGGTCCCCGTCGTAGAAGCCGGCGATCCCGCCGACCGCGATGTCGCCACCGCGGTCCCCCCAGGCCTGCGACGGCGCGGCGAGCACCACGACGGCGTCGTGCAGCAGCGGCTGAAGTCCCGCGGTCATCGGGCGTCCCTTCGTCGACGAGTCGCTCCCACTATGTGGGTCGTCGCCGCGAGACGACCATCGGGAGGCGTCGGGTTGACAGCTCCCGCCTCGCATCCGTGGGAGGGATCAGGGGAGGCGGCCGCTGATCTCCGTGCGGAGGGCGGCGAGGCGCTCCTCGAGGAGGGGCACAACGTCGGCCGGGATGCCGCCGCGCGCGCTCGCCGCCCGCAGGTCGCCGCGCACACGGTGCCGGAAGTCCGCGAGCACCACCTCGGCGTTCCGCAGCTCGGTCCCGGTGTCGCGCCAGGCCGAGCGGTGCCCGTCGGCGGACTCTCCCGATCCCGGCTCGGGCCCCGGTGCCGAGGACGACGCGGACGCGGACGCCGACGCGGACCTCGCCTCGCCCCGGGCGGCCGAGGCGGCGGCGGCGAGCTCTGCCCGCAGGCTCTTCATCGCGGCGTCGACGCCGGAGCGCACCTCGTCGGCGATGCGGCGCACCGAGTCGGAGAGGTCGTTCTCGATGCCCGCGAGCTCGTCGCGGCGCTCGTCGAGCTCGCGGCGGCCGGCGTCCGTGATCGCGTAGACGGTGCGGCGGCCGTCCGAGTCGCGGCGGACGAGGCCGTCCTCCTCGAGCTTCGCGAGCCGGGGGTAGATGGTGCCGGCGCTCGGCGAGTAGGTGCCGCCCGAGCGCTCCTCGAGCGCCTGGATGAGCTCGTAGCCGTGCCGCGGACGTTCCGCGAGGAGCGACAGGACGTAGAGCCGCAGCCGGCCGTGACCGAACACGTTCACGCCGTCGTCCCCGTTCCGGCGGTGGCGGCGGCGCGGACGACGACGATGTCGCCGGACACCGAGTTGGCCTTCACGTCCGTCCAGCGGCCGGACAGGTCGCCGGTGCTCCAGCTCTCGCCGCGCCCGCGGATGCCGCGGAACACGCGGTCGTCGAGCTGTGCGGTTCCGCTGACCGTGTTCACGGTGTATCGGGCGCCCACCTCCGCGGGCAGGCGGAGGGTCGTCATGCCGCTCACCGTGTTCGTGTCGATCTTGTCCGGGATGCCGGTCACGTCGATGAACACGTCGCCGCTGACGCCGTCGCAGGAGAACGCGGTCAGCGCGCCGGTCGCGGAGACGTCGCCGGAGACGGTGTGCGCGGTGACGATGCCGCGGTGGTCGCGGACGACGAGCGAGCCGCTCACGCTGTTGAGGTCGATCGCGCCCTCGCTGTCGTCGACCATCAGGCTGCCGGACACGGTGTTGAGGCGACCGCCGGCGCTCATGCCGCTGATCAGGGCGTCGGCGCCCACGACGCCGAGCCGCAGCGAGGCGGAGCGTGGCACGAGCAGGCTGACGGTGGTGCTGGCCTTGCCGGTGAACGACCGGAAGACATCGAGGAAGTTGTCCCACCGCAGCTGCGGGTGGTCGATCTCCAGGTGGTCGCCGTCGATCTGCACGAGCAGGTCGCGGCCGGTGACCTCCGACACCTCGACCCGAGCGGTCGGCTCGTCGGTGCCGATGACGTCGATGCGTCCGCCGATGAGGCTGATCTTCACCGACCGCACGAGCGGCAGGTCGATGGTCTTGGGCCCGGTGACGAGCCACTTCTCCTGAGCCACGGTGCTCTCCTCTCGCGATATATCGCGTTGATGACCGACACGATATATCGCGAATTCGGATTGTGCAACACTCTCTCAACTTCGATGCCGGATAATCGCGCGAGTGCACCTGCTGGCCATCGCGAGTCTGAAGAACCGGGCGCTCATCGCCCTCGTCACGATCGTCGCGGCGGTGTTCGGCGGGCTGGCACTCGGCTCGCTCAAGCAGGAGCTGATCCCCTCCGTCTCCTTCCCGCAGCTCGCGGTGCTGACCACCTACCAGGGCGCGTCGCCCGAGGTGGTCGACCAGAGCGTCAGCGTGCCCATCGAGCAGGCCATCCAGGGCGTCGCCGGTCTCGAGACGACCTCGACCACGTCGAGCGCCGGGCGCAGCGTCGTGTCCGCCTCGTTCGCCTACGGCACCGACCTGCCCTCGACGGAGAACAAGATCTCCCAGGCGGTGAACCGCATCCGATCCGCCCTGCCCGAGGGCGTCGACCCGCAGGTGCTGAGCGGCAGCATCGACGACTTCCCCGTGATCCAGATCGCCGTCACGGGCGGCGAGGACGAGCGCGCGCTCGCGAACGACGTGCGGCGGCTCGTCACGCCCGCGCTCGAGGACCTCGACGGCGTGCGCGCGGCCGACGTGTCCGGCGTGCCGGGCCAGCGCGTCGTCGTCACCCCGGACCCGGCGGCGCTCGCGGCACGCGGCATCCCCGGCACGGCCATCCGCGACGCCGTGCAGTCGAGCGGCGTCCTCGTCCCCGCCGGCACTCTCACCGAGGACGGCCGCACCCTGTCGGTCCAGGCGGGCACGCAGCTCGGCAGCGTCGACGACATCGCCGCGCTGCCCCTGGTCGGCGGAGCCGCGACCGTCGGCGACGTCGCCGCCGTCGAGCTCACCGACGATCCCGTCACGACGCTCTCGCGCGTCGACGGCGAGCCGGCGCTGACCGTCGCCGTCACCAAGGTGCCGGACGCGAACACCGTCGACGTGTCCCACCAGGTCCGGGATGCGCTGCCGGACCTCGAGGAGGCCCTCGCCGGCGCCGGCTTCACCATCGTGTTCGACCAGGCGCCCTACATCGAGCAGTCGATCGAGTCGCTCGCGACTGAGGGCATGCTCGGGCTCGCGTTCGCGGTGCTCGTCATCCTCGTCTTCCTGCTGAGCGTCCGCGCGACGATCGTGACCGCGATCTCGATCCCGACATCGGTCCTCATCACCTTCGTGGGGCTGCAGTTCGCCGACTACTCGCTCAACCTGCTCACCCTCGGCGGACTGACGATCGCGATCGGCCGCATCGTCGACGACTCCATCGTCGTGATCGAGAACATCAAGCGGCACCTCGCCATGCGCGACGAGGCGCCGGGCGAGCAGGGCAAGGTCCGGGTCATCGGCCGCGCCGTCCGTGAGGTCGCGGGCGCGGTCACCGCGTCGACGCTCACCACCGTCACCGTCTTCCTGCCCATCTCGTTCGTCGAGGGCGCCACCGGCGAGCTGTTCCGCCCGTTCGCGCTCACCGTCACGATCGCGCTGCTCGCGTCGCTCGTCGTCTCGCTGACGATCGTGCCGGTGCTCGCCTACTGGTTCCTGCGGGCGCCGAAGATCCACCGGCACTCGGGCTCCCCGGAGGCGGAGAGCGACGGGCGCCTGCAGAAGGCGTACCGGCCGATCCTCGCCTTCACGCTCGCGCGCCCGCTCGTCACCCTGCTCGTCGCCGCGCTCGTGCTCGGCGGCTCCGTCGCCCTGCTGCCGCTGATGAAGACGAACTTCCTCGGCTCGAGCGGACAGAACACCCTCTCGGTGACGCAGACCTTCGAGCCGGGCACCAGCCTCGACGTGCAGGACGCCGCCGCGCGCCAGGTCGAGGACGAGCTCGAGCAGGTCGACGGCGTCGAGACCGTGCAGGCCACCATCGGGGGCGGCAGCTCGCTCCTCGCCGCCTTCGGCCGCGGCGGCGGCGGCAGCCGTGCCGTGTACTCGATCACGACCGACGAGGGCGCCGACCAGGACGCGATCCAGACGGACGTCCGCGACCGCCTCGACGGGCTGGAGGAGGCGGGCGACATCTCCGTGCAGGCGTCGGCCGGCTTCGGCACGTCGAGCAACATCGAGGTCGACATCACGGCGCCGGGGCAGGACGAGCTGCAGGCGGCCTCCGACGCGATCCTCGCCTCGGTCCGCGACCTCGACGAGGTTGCCGAGGCGTCGAGCAACCTGCAGGCGGCGCAGCCGTTCCTGCAGGTGCAGGTGAACCGCGCCGCCGCGGCGGCCGCCGGCTTCACCGAGGTCGCGCTCGCCGGGTTCGTCTCGCAGGCGGGCCTGCCCGCCTCGATCGGCCGCATCACGATCGACGACGACCGATACACGATCTACCTGGCGGCACAGGATGCGCCCACCTCGACCGCGGCGCTCGCCGCGCTGCCCGTGCCCACGGCGGCGGGGCCGGTCCGGCTCGACACCCTCGCCGCTGTCGACGTGGTCAACGGCCCGGCGACGATCACCACGGTCGACGGAGCCCGCACCGCAACGGTGACGGTGACACCCGCCGAGGAGGACCTCACCACGGCGAACGCCGCAGTCCTCGCCGCGCTCGACGGCGCCGACCTCCCCGCGGGGGCCTCCGCGGAGCTCGGCGGGGTGAGCGCCGACCAGCGCGACGCGTTCAGCCAGCTCGGCATCGCGCTGCTGGTGGCGATCCTCATCGTCTACATCGTCATGGTGGCCACGTTCCGCAGCCTGCTGCAGCCGTTCCTGCTGCTCATCTCGGTGCCGTTCGCCGCGACCGGCGCCATCCTGCTGCAGGTGCTGACCGGCATCCCGCTCGGCGTCCCCTCGATCATCGGCGTGCTGATGCTCATCGGCATCGTCGTGACGAACGCGATCGTGCTCGTCGACCTCGTGAACCAGTACCGGCGGCAGGGGGAGCCGCTCCGGCAGGCGCTGCTCGACGGCGCGACCCGGCGCCTGCGGCCCATCCTCATGACGGCGCTCGCGACCGTGTTCGCGCTCCTGCCGATGGCGCTCGGGCTGACCGGCGAGGGCGGCTTCATCTCGCAGCCGCTCGCGCTCGTCGTGATCGGCGGCCTCACGTCGTCGACCGTGCTCACCCTCATCGTGCTGCCCGTCCTCTACTACGTGGTCGAGCGGGTCAAGGAGGGCGCCCACGCCCGCCGCGAGGCGAGGGCGGTCACCCGCGCCGGCTGATTGCACAACCCGGGCGGGTGAGGAGCGCGCGCGGCACTGATCCGCGTAGCTGAGGAGCGCTCAGTGCGCGCCCCGAAACACACGCGACGCGCGCGAATGTGCAGCCACCGGATCCCCGCCCGGTGGCGCCCAGCATCTTCCTCGCGTATCGTTGCCCGGTCGGCTCGTGACGAGGGCGCCGGATGCGTTCGGTGTGCAGGTGTGTGTCACTCGGGGCCGGTCCGCCAGTGGATCCGCTGGCATCCCTCTTTCGATCGGCCCGGCCAGTGACTGCCCGGGGTCCTCTTCGCCGCCATCAGCGCGGCCTCCCTGGAACGGATACGTCCCGTCATGCCCAAGAACCCTTCCCGCTCGACGCCCTCCGGTCGCACGCCGGCCCGCAAGCCCGGCAGTGTCAGCCCCAAGCATCGCGGCTACCGCCCGGACGAGGCCCCCGCGAAGAACCGCTGGAGCACCTCCCGCCGCGCGGAGGCCCAGCAGGGCCGGCCGGGCGACCGCGAGGCCGACCGCGGCGACCGCCGTCCCGACTGGACGCCGCCGGAGCACCGCCCCACCCGCGGTCGCGTCGCCGGCCAGCGCTTCGGCCGCCCCGCCGATGGCCGCTCCGACCGCCGGGACGACCGCGGCGGTGACCGCCGCTACGACGAGCGTCCCGCCCGCCGGGGCGACGACCGCGGCACCAGCCGCTACGACGAGCGTCCGCAGCGCCGATTCGAGGACCGCGGCGAGCGTCGCTTCGACGAGCGTCCCGCCCGCCGATCCGAGGATCGTGGCGAGCGCCGGTTCGACGAGCGTTCCGCCCGTCGCAATGATGACCGGGGCACCGGCCGCTTCGACGACCGCGGTGACCGCCGGTTCGACGAGCGTCCCGCCCGTCGCAGCGATGACCGGGGCACCGGCCGCTTCGACGAGCGTCCCGCGCGCCGGAACGACGACCGCGGCGACCGCCGGTTCGACGAGCGCCCCGCCCGTCGATTCGAGGACCGCGGTGAGCGTCCCGCGGGCCGCTTCGAGGAGCGGGGAGAGCGCCGCCGCTTCGGCGGACCGCGCGAGGAGTCGCACGTGCGTCCCCACCGCGAGCCGCGCGAGACGGGCGATCGCGAGCGCCGCTACGTCGAGTTCCAGGAGCGCAACCGTGGCCCCCGCCGCGACGACCGGGCCCCGTTCGGCCGACCCGACCGCCACATGAACGAGGTCGACGACGTCGTGCACGAGCGCCTCGACGCCGTCGCGCACACCGCGGATGAGGCGGAGGGCGTCGGCTTCGCCGAGCTCGGCCTCGGCGCCAACATCGTCCGCGCCCTGGGCGAGCTGGGCGCGACGTCGCCGTTCCCGATCCAGGCCGCGACCATCCCCGACGTCCTCGCCGGCCGCAACGTGCTCGGCCGCGGCCGCACCGGCTCGGGCAAGACGATCGCCTTCGGTGCTCCCCTCGTGGAGCGCATCCTGCAGGCGGGCGCCGGATCGAAGCGCGCCGCCGGCCGGGCGCCGAAGGCCCTGATCCTCGCCCCGACCCGCGAGCTCGCCCTGCAGATCGACGACACCGTGCAGCCGATCGCCCGCAGCGTCGGCCTGTTCACCACGCAGATCTACGGCGGCGTGCCGCAGGCCCGCCAGGTGGGCGCGCTCCGCCGCGGCGTCGACATCGTGATCGGCACGCCCGGCCGCGTCGAGGACCTCGTCGAGCAGGGACACCTGGACCTCGGCGACGTCGAGATGGTCGTCCTCGACGAGGCCGACCACATGACCGACCTCGGCTTCCTGGAGCCGGTGCAGCGCATCCTCCGCGAGACCCGTCCGGGCGGTCAGCGCCTCCTCTTCTCCGCGACGCTCGACGCAGCGGTGAAGGCGCTCGTCGACGAGTTCCTCGCCGACCCGGCCGTGCACGAGGTGGCGGGCGAGGACCAGGCGTCCTCGACCATCGAGCACCGCGTGCTGCTGATCGATCAGCAGGACAAGATCCGGTTCGTCACCGAGCTGGCGTCCGGACCGGGCAAGACGCTCGTGTTCGCCCGCACCCGCGCGTTCGCGGAGCAGCTGGCGGAGGAGCTGAGCGACGCCGGCGTTCCGGCCACCAGCCTGCACGGCGACCTCAACCAGGCGAAGCGCACCCGCAACCTGGAGCGTCTCACGAGCGGCCGGGTCAACGTCCTCGTCGCGACCGATGTCGCGGCCCGCGGCATCCACGTCGACGACATCGGCCTCGTCGTGCAGGCGGACGCCCCGGAGGAGTACAAGACGTACCTGCACCGCTCCGGCCGCACCGGTCGGGCCGGTCGACAGGGCACTGTCGTCACCCTCATCGCCCGCTCGCGCCGCCGTCGCCTCGAGGAGCTCCTCCAGCGCGCCGAGATCGAGCCCGAGGTCACGGTCATCCCCTCCGGCGGTGACCTCCCCGCGGAGCTCGCCACCGCCTGACCCCCTCCGCCTGACCCCCTCGCCCGTCGGCAGGACGTCCTGCGTTCGGCAGGACTTCCTGCGCTCGGCAGGACATCCGCACCCCGGATGTCCTGCCGGCGGCCGAAAGTCCTGCTGAGCGGTGGACCCTCCGGCCCTCAGTCCGGACAGGGGAGGCGCTCGGCGGGCAACCCCACCTGTTCAGCAGGCGGCGACGACCTCCAGCAGGCGACCCCACCTGGTTCAGCAGGCGGTGACGACCTCCAGCGGGCAACACCACCTGTTCAGCAGGCGGCGAGGTCCTTCAGCAGGCAGAAGCGACCTCGGGGTGCCTGCTGAGCCGCTTCGGCTCCTGCTGAACACGAGGTCTGCCCGACGTCGAGAGCCACCGCCGACCGCCCGCCGACCGGCGCCTGCACGCGGCCCCCGAAAGGGGGACATGCCCGCCTCATGCCTCCCTCCTGTCGCAGGTGAGATCTACGGTGGGAGGGTGTCCGCACCGAGGCGACTGCTCTCCCTCGTCGGTCTCGGCCTGATCGTGGCCCTGACCGGATGCATCGACGCCGCGCCGGCCGCGACGCCGTCGCCGGAGGCGCTCCCGGCGGTCGAGCCCCGCGCTCCCGCCGACCCGCTCACCGTGGTGGCCGACTCGGACCCCGGCGCGGCGAGCATCGCCCTCAGCGAGGCCCTGTTCGCGTCCGCCCCGGCGGCCGTGGTCGGCGCCCCCGACGACGCCACCGCCGCGTCGGCGGCCGTCGCCCTCGGCGTCCCCCACCTGGTGGCGGGCGAGGAGCCGAAGCCCCTGCAGGCCGAATTGGAGCGCCTCGGCGCCCGGTACGCCGTGGTCGCCGATGGCACCGACGCCGAGCTGGACGGCGTCGACACGGTCGCCCTTCCCCGCACCGCGGCGGACGCGTCCGACGCGCTCGGCGTCGACCTGCCGGCGTGCTCCGGCGGATCCGCGGTCGCCGACATCCTCGCCCTCGACCCTGCGGCGCCGTGCCTCATCGAGGCCGAGGCGACGTCGACGCCCTCTCCCGCCCCCGACGCGGCCGCCCTGCCGAAGATCCCGAGGGGCGAACCCGTCCCCTCCGCCGTCGCCCTGCTCGCCGGCGACGGCACCGGCCTCGCCGCCGCCGCGACGGCGCGCGCGGCCGGCACCCGCACCGTTCTCCTGCCGCCCGACGACCTGAACCCTCAGCGATCGCCCGACGCCATCGCCGCCCTCAGCGCGCAGGAGACGAACGCGGTCCTCGCGGTCGGGGCCGGATTCGCGGAGGACGCCGCCCTCGACTGGCGTATCCGCAGCGCCCGCACCGGCTGGCAGCTGCCGGGCGGGGGCCAGGTGCTGTTCCCCAACCACTTCGTGGTCGCCATCTACGGCACGCCGGGCGCTCCCGTGCTCGGCATCCTCGGCGAGCAGGACCTGCCCGCGAGCATCGAACGCGCCCGGCAGCACGCCGACCCGTACCGCGCGCTCACGGACCGCGAGGTCGTGCCGGCCTTCGAGATCATCACGAGCATCGCCTCCGGCTCGCCGACCACCGACGGCGACTACTCGAGCGAGATCGACCTCGAGTCGCTGCGCCCGTGGGTGGAGGAGGCGGGGCGGCAGGGCCTCTACGTGGTGCTCGACCTGCAGCCGGGCCGCACCGACTTCCTCACCCAGGCCAAGCGCTACGAGGCCCTGCTCTCCTACCCGTGGGTCGGCCTCGCCCTCGACCCGGAGTGGCGGATCGGCCCCGACCAGAAGCACCTCGTCCAGATCGGCAGCGTCGGCGCCGACGAGATCAACTCGGTCGTCGACTGGCTCGCGCAGCTCGCGGACGAGAAGAGCCTCCCGCCGAAGCTCCTCGTGCTGCACCAGTTCCGGCTCAGCATGATCACCGACCGCGATCGGGTGGACACGAGCCGCCCGCAGGTGACGGTCCTCGTGCACGCCGACGGCCAGGGCGGCCAGGGCGCGAAGCAGGACACCTGGAACACCCTGCGCCGCGACACCACCATCCCGTGGTGGGGCTGGAAGAACTTCTACGACGAGGACGCCCCGATGCTGAGCCCCGAGCAGACGATGAGCGGCGTCGCCCCGACCCCGGATCTCATCACCTACCAGTAGGCGGACCTACCAGGAGGCGCGCGCGCTCACCCCACCGCGAGCAGCACGGCGGCCACTCCGGCGAGCGCGAGCCCGGACCCCTGCACGAGAGTGATCCGCTCGCGCAGCACGAGGGCCGCGAGTGCGATGGTGCCCGCCGGATAGAGGGCCGTGAGCACCGACATGATCGTGAGGTCGCCGGTCCGCACGCCGGCGAGCAGCAGCGCGTTCGCCGTGCCGTCGAGCGCACCGCAGGCGAGGGCGAGCCAGAGGCCCCGGCGCGCATCCACGATCCGCGGTGCCCGCCCGGCCAGCGCCACCACCGCGACGGCGGTGAACATGATGGTGGCGTTGACGAGCCGGTTCGCGAGCAGCGGCGCGAGGCCCGACTCGTCCGGCGCCGCGTCGATGAGCACGAGGAAGAGGCCGATCATGGTGCCGGCGCCGAGGGCCATCAGGATGCCCCGCGGCGTCGCCCGCACCGCCGTGCGCTCGGGCACGAACGCGACCAGCACCACCGCGAGAAGCGCGAGGACGAGCCCCACCGTGCCGAGCGGGCCGACGCGCTCGCCGCGAAGCAGCCCCCACGTGAGCGGAACGACGGCCGACACCAGAGCGGTGATGGGAGAGAGCACGCTCATCGGCCCGATCGCGAGGCACCCGTAGAGGAGGGAGAGGCCGAGCGCGCCCGCGACGCCGGACAGCGCGCCGTAGAGGAGCGCCTCCGGTGACCAGGCGGCGCCGAACAGCGGCACCGCGAGCAGGAGGACCACCAGTCCGGACACCGCGGCGAGGCCCGCCGAGCGGAGCGCGCCGAGGCGGCGCGAGGCGAGTCCGCCGAAGAAGTCGGCGGCGCCGTAGACGATCGCGCCCGACAGGCCGAACAGCGCGGCGAGGAGGCCCGACATCCTCCTCATCCTGTCATCCGGGAGGCGGCAGCGGCCGCGGTCCTCCCCAGCCGCGGAAGGAGCGACAGGGTCGACGGCGACGCGCCGGTCGCCCCCGGCGGCGTCGGAGGCGCGGGTTAGCATCGTCGGCATGCCCGACGCCGTCCTCGCGAGAGACCCCCTCGACATCCTCCGCTCGGTGTTCGGCTACGACTCCTTCCGGGGCGACCAGGGCGACATCATCGAGCACGTCACGGCCGGCGGCGACGCCGTCGTGCTGATGCCGACCGGCGGCGGCAAGTCGCTCTGCTACCAGATCCCCGCCCTCGCGCGCCGGGGCGTCGGAGTGGTCGTCTCCCCGCTCATCGCGCTCATGCAGGACCAGGTGGATGCGCTGCGCGCCGTCGGTGCCCGGGCCGAGTTCCTCAACTCCACGCAGGACTCCGCCGAGCGGTCCCGCGTCGAGGCCGCGCTGCTCGAGGGCGAGGTCGACCTCCTTTACGTCGCGCCGGAGCGGCTCTCCCTCGAGAGCACGCGCCGGCTACTCGACAACGTCGAGGCGCGCGTCGGACTCTCAGTGCTGGCCATCGACGAGGCGCACTGTGTCAGCCAGTGGGGCCACGACTTCCGTCCCGACTACCTGACCCTCGGCGACCTCGGCGAGCGGTGGCCGGGAGTGCCCCGCATCGCGCTCACGGCCACTGCGACCCGCGCCACCCACCGCGAGCTCGTCGGGCGCCTCCGCCTCGAGGACGCCCGCTCCTTCGTCTCCAGCTTCGACCGGCCCAACATCCAGTACCGCATCGTGGCGAAGAACGAGCCGCGCAAGCAGCTGCTCTCCTTCCTCCGCGCCGAGCACGCGGGCGATGCCGGCATCGTCTACGCGCTCTCCCGCGCGAGCGTCGAGCAGACCGCCGAGTTCCTCGTCGCCAACGGCATCCCCGCCCTCCCGTACCACGCGGGCCTCGACGCCCGCGTCCGCGAGCGGCACCAGCAGCGGTTCCTCCGCGAGGACGGCATCGTGATGGTGGCGACGATCGCGTTCGGCATGGGCATCGACAAGCCCGACGTGCGCTTCGTGGCCCACATCGACCTGCCGAAGTCGGTCGAGGGCTACTACCAGGAGACCGGACGCGCGGGCCGCGACGGCCTGCCCTCCACCGCCTGGCTCGCCTATGGCCTGCAGGACGTCGTCCAGCAGCGGCGGATGATCGACACGTCCGAGGGCGACGCCGCCCACCGGCGCCGGCTGTCCGCCAACCTCGACGCGATGCTCGCCCTCTGCGAGACCGTCGACTGCCGCCGCGGCCGCCTGCTCGCCTACTTCGGTCAGGAGGGCGCCCAGAGCTGCGGCAACTGCGACACGTGCCTCGAGAAGCCGGAGACCTGGGACGGCACCGTGCCCGCGCAGAAGTTCCTCTCGACCGTGGTCCGGCTGCAGCGGGAGCGCAACCAGCGGTTCGGCGGCGGGCAGATCATCGACATCCTGCGCGGCAAGGAGACGCCGCGGACCCGCCAGCACGGGCACGAGAACCTCAGCACGTGGGGCATCGGCACCGACCTCAGCGAGCAGCAGTGGCGCGGGGTGCTGCGCCAGATGCTCGCTCAGAACCTGATCGGCGTCACCGAGGACGGCTACGGCACCCTCATCCTGTCGGCCGGCAGCGCGGAGGTGCTCTCGGGCGCCCGCCAGGTGCTGCTGCGCAAGGATCCGGAGCGGGCCGAGCGGGTCCGCGGCTCCTCGCGTCGACCGGCCGCCGACCTGCCCGCGGACGCGCTTCCGCTGTTCGAGAAGCTCCGCGAGTGGCGTGCCGGGGAGGCGCGCGAGCAGGGCGTTCCCGCCTACGTCGTGTTCAACGACGCGACCCTCCGCGAGCTCGCCACCGTCCGCCCCGGGGACCTCGGTGCGCTCGCGGGGGTCACCGGCATCGGTCAGGCGAAGCTCGACCGCTACGGCGACGCGCTGCTCGAGGTGCTCTCGGCCGCCTGATGCACGAGCGCATCCGCACGCCTCGGCTGCTCCTCCGGCAGTGGCGGGACGAGGATCTCGAGCCGTTCGCCGCCCTCAACGCCGACCCCGAGGTGATGCGGCACTTCCCCGCGCCGCTCCGCCGGGAGGAAAGCGACTCCCTCGCGACCCGCCTCCGCACCGAGATCGAGGAGCGGGGATGGGGACTCTGGGCGCTGGAGGTCGTCGACGGTCCGCGCACCGGATTCGCGGGCTTCACCGGGATCACCCCGATCCGCTACGAGACGCACTTCACCCCGGCGGTGGAGGCGGGCTGGCGGCTCGCGCAATGGGCGTGGGGGAGCGGCTACGCCAGCGAGGCGGCGCGGGCCGCGCTCCGCGTCGGCTTCGAAGAGGTCGGCCTCGACGAGATCGTGGCCCTCACCGCGGTCGGCAACCTCCGCTCGCGCTCGGTGATGGAGCGGCTGGGGATGCGCCGCGACCCGTCCGACGACTTCGAGCACCCGTCGCTCCCGGAGGGCCACCCCCTCCGCCCGCACGTCCTCTACCGCCTCCGCCGGGAGGCGTGGGCCTCGGTGATTGAGGAGGGGCCGCAGGCCCCGTCTCGACCCTCCGGTGATTGAGGAGGGGCCGCAGGCCCCGTCACGAAATCACGCGACGTCCGTCAGGACCCAGCCACGCAGAACGAGAGGGTGGCTGAGTCCACAGGCGACCTTGCGTGGTTTCGAGACGCCGCCTGCGGCGGCTCCTCAACCACCGGAGTGGCTGGGTTCCGCACCACCGAAGTGGCGGACTCGGAGGCCACCACGGCGCGGCAGGATGGGGCCATGATGCTCGCCGAGGTCGCCGCCACCTCCTCAGCGCTCGCCGCGACGAGTTCCCGGATCAAGAAGCGGCGGCTTCTCGCCGACCTGCTGCGCCGCACCGAGCCGGAGGAGGTGCCGGTCGTCGCGCGCTACCTGGCCGGCGAGCTCCGGCAGCGCCGCACCGGCCTCGGCTGGCGCTCCCTCAACGGCATGCCCTCGCCCGCGGCCGAGCCCTCCCTCGGCGTGCTCGACGTAGACGCCGCGTTCGAGCGGATGGCCGCCCTCGCCGGTCCCGGATCGGCCGCCGCCCGCATCGCGCTCGCCGCCGAGCTCTTCGCCGCGGCCACCGCCGAGGAGCAGGCGCTCCTGCGCGGCCTGGTCGCGGGCGAGCTGCGCCAGGGCGCCCTCGACTCGCTCCTCCTCGACGCCGTCGCCGAGGCCGCCGGTGTGCCGGCCGAGGCCGTCCGTCGCGCCGCGATGCTCGCCGGCGGCACCGAGCCGGTCGCCGAGGCCGCGCTCGCTGCGGATGACCCCGAGGCCGCCCTCGCGGCCTTGGGCGCGTTCGGCCTCACGGTCGGCCGTCCGGTCCGCCCGATGCTGGCCGGATCCGCGCCCGACGTCGCCGCGGCGGTGGAGGGCTTCGGCGGCCGCGGCGTGATCGTGGACGCGAAGCTCGACGGCATCCGCATCCAGGTGCACCGCGCGGGCGACCTCGTGCGCGTCTACACCCGGAGCCTCGACGACATCACGGAGCGCGTGCCGGAGATCGTCGCCGTGGTGCAGCGGATGCGAGTCGAGGACGCGGTCCTCGACGGCGAGGCGATCGCGCTCGACGAGGCGGGGCGGCCGCGCCCCTTCCAGGAGACGGCGGCGCGCAGCGCGACGAGCGACGCCGAGGTCGCCTCGGCCGTCACCTTGACCCCCTTCTTCTTCGACGTCCTGCACGTCGACGGCCGCGATCTGCTCGACCTCCCGCTGATGGAGCGTCTCGCCGTGCTCGACGAGATCGCGCCGGGGAACGTCGTCGAGCGGGTGTCGACCGCCGACGCCGGGGTGGCCCAGGACGCCTTCGCGCGCTGGGTGGCCGCCGGTCAGGAGGGCGTCATTGTGAAGGATGCGGCGGCCGGCTACGAGGCGGGCCGCCGCGGCTCCGCATGGGTGAAGGTGAAGCCGCGGCACGCACTCGACCTGGTCGTGCTCGCCGTGGAGCGCGGCTCGGGCCGTCGCAGCGGACTCCTCTCCAACATCCATCTCGGCGCGCGGGACCCCGAGGGTGGCTTCGTCATGCTCGGCAAGACCTTCAAGGGGATGACCGACGAGATGCTCGCCTGGCAGACCCGGCGATTCAGCGAGCTCGCGGTCGAGGACGACGGCTGGACGGTGCGGCTCCGGCCGGAGCAGGTCGTCGAGATCGCCTTCGACGGGCTGCAGCGCTCCAGCCGGTACCCGGGCGGGCTGGCGCTCCGGTTCGCGCGGGTGCTCCGCTATCGGGACGACAAGACCGCGGCGGAGGCGGACACCATCGATGCGGTGCGCGCCCTCGCCTCGACCCGGACCGAGACCGACGGACCCGACGACACGGTCGCCTGACCCGAGCCGCCGCGCGGACGACCGCTGGCGGCGATCCGAGGATCCGTCAACCCCTCCGGCCGAGTCGGTGCGGCGGCGCCGCCCGCGGATACCGTCGGACCATGACGTTCAACGACCGGGCGCGCCTCGACCCGAGCAAGGTGAAGCGGCGGCGGACCGCGACGGGTGTCGGCGTCGGCGGCGGCGTGGGCCTGATCGCCGTGTTCCTCATCTCCCAGCTCCTCGGCGTCGACCTCACCGGCCTCGTCGGCGGAGGCGGCGTGCCCGGCGGCACCACCCAGGACCAGGGACAGGCGCTCGAGGAGTGCCAGACCGGCGAGGACGCCAACGCCTCCGTCGACTGCCGGATGGTCGGCGCGGCGACCTCACTCGACGACTACTGGCTCGAGGCGGCGCCCACCGTCGGCGTGAACGACTACTTCACCCCCGAGTTCTACCTCTTCTCGCAGGCGACGCAGACCGGCTGCGGCAACGCCACCTCCGCGGTCGGGCCCTTCTACTGCCCGGCCGACACCTCCATCTACCTCGACACCGGCTTCTACGAGGACCTCCGCACCAGGTTCGGCGCGAACGGCGGATCGCTCGCCGAGCTCTACGTCGTCGCCCACGAGTGGGGGCACCACATCCAGAACCTCACCGGGGTCCTCGAGAGCTCGCGTGACGGCGAGACCGGCCCCGCCTCGGCCGGCGTGCGGGTCGAGCTGCAGGCGGACTGCTACGCCGGCGCCTGGACGGCCGCCGCCTCGGGGACCGACGACCCGTCGGGCACCCCGCTGCTCGAGACCGTCACCGATGCCCAGGTCCGGGACGCACTGAGCGCCGCCGCCGCGGTCGGGGACGATCGCATCCAGGGCACCGACGCGAACTCCCACACCTGGACGCACGGCTCTGCGGAGCAGCGCCAGAAGTGGTTCATCATCGGCTACCAGAACGGCCCCGGCGGCTGCGACACCTTCGCGCCCGCGGTGCCCTGAGCGATTCGGACAGAATGAGACCATGAGCGCATCCGGAGGCACCAAGGCCATCGTCGCCGCCCTCTTCGCGAACCTGGGGATCGCGGTGACGAAGTTCATCGCCGCCTTCTTCTCGGGTTCCGCCTCGATGCTCGCGGAGGGCGTGCACTCCCTCGCCGACTCCGCGAACCAGGTGCTGCTGCTCGTCGGCGGCAAGCGGGCCCGCCGGGCTCCGACCGCGGAGCACCCCTTCGGCTACGGCCGCAGCCGCTACGTCTACGCATTCATCGTGGCGATCATCCTGTTCTCGGTCGGCGGCGTGTTCTCGCTGTACGAGGGCGTCGAGAAGCTCACCCACCCGCACCCCCTCGAGATCCCGTGGCTGCCGGTGCTGGTGCTCGTGATCGCGATCATCCTCGAGTCGTTCTCGCTCCGCACCGCCGTGCGGGAGTCGAACCACGTCCGCGGCGACCAGAGCTGGGTCCAGTTCGTGCGCCGTGCGAAGGCCCCGGAGCTCCCGGTCGTGCTGCTCGAGGACATCGCCGCCCTCCTCGGCCTCGTGTTCGCGCTCGTCGGCGTGAGCCTCGCCTGGATCACCGGCGACGTCGTCTGGGACGGCATCGGCACGATCATGATCGGTGTGCTGCTCATCGCGGTCGCCGTGGTCCTCGGTCTCGAGATGGGCAGCCTCCTCGTCGGCGAGGGCGCGACCAGCGCCGACATGACGAGGATCACCGCGGCGATCACCGCGGGTCCCGAGGTGGACCGGATCATCCACGCCAAGACCCTCTACCTGGGCCCCGACGAGCTGCTCGTCGCCGCCAAGGTCTCGATGGCCGCCGGCACCCCGCTGGCCGAGATCACTCAGCGGATCGACGCCGTCGAGTCGCGCATCCGCGAGGCGGTGCCGGTCGCCCGCGTGATCTACCTCGAGCCCGCGGTCTACCAGCCGGCCTCGGCCGAGGTGGACGCCCGCGCCTGACATGAGGACCCTCTATCCCCCGATCGAGCCGTACGACAGCGGCCTGCTCGACGTCGGCGACGGCCAGCGCGTCTACTGGGAGACGGTCGGCAACCCGGACGGCAAGCCGGCGGTGTTCCTGCACGGCGGACCCGGCGGCGGATCGAGCGCCGACCATCGGCGGCTGTTCGACCCGGAGCGCTACCGGATCGTGCTGCTCGACCAGCGCGGCTGCGGGCGGAGCGTGCCGCACGTCGCCGACGGCGCAGACCTCGAGGTCAACACCACGTGGCACCTCGTGGCGGACCTCGAGCGGCTGCGGGAGGCGCTGGGCATCGACCGCTGGCTCGTGTTCGGCGGCTCGTGGGGGAGCACCCTCGCCCTGGCCTACGCGGAGACGCATCCTGAGCGGGTCACCGAGCTCGTCCTGCGCGGAATCTTCACGCTGCGCCGCTCTGAGCTCGAGTGGTTCTACGAGGGCGGAGCCTCGGCCCTGTTCCCTGATCTCTGGGAGGGCTTCCTCGCGCCCGTGCCGGAGGAGGAGCGCGGCGACCTGATGGGCGCCTACTCGCGGCTGCTGAGCGACCCCGACCCCGCCGTGCACGGGCCGGCGGCCGTTGCGTGGTCCACCTGGGAGGGCTCGACCATCACGCTGCGGCGACGCGAGGACATCGTGACGAACTTCGCCGACCCCCGCTACGCGCTCGCCTTCGCGCGGATCGAGAACCACTACTTCGTGCACGGCGGCTGGATGGAGGACGGGCAGCTGATCCGCGACGCCTCCCGCCTCGCGAACATCCCCGGCGTGATCGTGCAGGGCCGCTATGACATCTGCACCCCGCCGACCACGGCATGGGACCTGCACCGTGCCTGGCCCGAAGCCGACTTCCGGATGATCCCGGACGCGGGGCACGCCTACGACGAGCCGGGCATCCTCGACGCCCTGATCGAGGCGACCGACCGCTTCGCCGGACGATGAGCAGGCCCGCGACCGTTCGGCTCCGCCGCGTGACGCGAGGCGGGGGCGCGCCTGCCAGACTGTGGGGGCACACCGCTCCGGGAAGAAGGCACCGATGACGACGACCCCTTCCAGTTCCCTCACTCTGGGCTGGTTCTCCCGCGTCCACCGCGGCCAGATCATCGCGATCGCGGTGCTCGGGCTGCTGCTCGGCGTGATCGGCCTGGTCTTCCCCGGCGCCACGCTCTTCACCGTCGCCATCCTGTTCGGCAGCTTCCTCGTCGCCACCGGCATCTTCCGCATCATGTCGGCCGTGATCGCCGACGAGCTCTCGACGCCACTGCGCTGGCTGAGCGCCGTGCTCGGGGTCCTCGTCGTCATCGCCGGCATCATGTGCATCGCCGATCCCTTCGAGTCGCTCGTCGTCCTCGCCTTCGTCATCGGCTTCGGCTGGATCATGGACGGCGTCGTCGACTTCGTGGCCGGCCTGCGCAGCGCGACCCGGCCCCGCTGGTTCGGCTACGTGAGCGGCATCGTGTCCATCGCGGCGGGAGTGGCGATGTTCGTGCTGCCGGCCGCCGGCGTCGCGGCGCTCGTGCTGATCGGCTCCGTCCTGCTCATCGTGGTGAGCCTCACGACCCTCCTGATGATCCCCCGCCGGGCCCGACCCCGCACCGCCGACAGCCGGACCGCCTGAAAGGACCCCAATGGCCCGCATCTCCTCGTCCATCACCGAGGCCTTCGGCCGCACCCCGCTCGTCCGCCTCAACCGGGTGACCGAGGGTGCCGGCGCGACGGTGCTCGCGAAGCTCGAGTTCTACAACCCGTCCTCGAGCGTCAAGGACCGTATCGGCATCGCCATCGTCGATGCCGCCGAGGCGTCCGGCGAGCTGCAGCCGGGCGGCACGATCATCGAGGCGACCAGCGGCAACACCGGCATCGCGCTCGCCATGGTCGGCGCGGCGCGGGGGTACCGGGTGGTGCTCACCATGCCGGAGACGATGAGCATCGAGCGTCGCATGCTGCTCAAGGCATACGGCGCCGAGGTCGTGCTCACGCCCGGCTCCGAGGGCATGAAGGGCGCGGTCGCGAAGGCGGCGGAGATCCACTCGAACACCCCCGGATCCGTCCGCGCTCGCCAGTTCGAGAACGAGGCGAACCCCGCGGTGCACTACCGCACCACCGGCCCCGAGGTCTGGGAGGACACCGAAGGCGCCGTCGACGTCTTCGTGTCCGGCATCGGCACCGGCGGCACCATCACCGGCGCGGGCCGCTACCTGAAGGAGCAGAAGCCCGGCATGACGGTGGTCGCGGTGGAGCCGAAGGAGTCGCCCATCCTCAACGGCGGCCAGCCCGGGCCGCACAAGATCCAGGGCATCGGCGCGAACTTCGTGCCCGAGATCCTCGACCGCAGCGTCTACGACGAGGTGTTCGACGTCGACATCACCGAGTCCGTCGCGATGGCCCGCCGCCTCGGCGCGGAGGAGGGCATCCTCGCCGGCATCTCATCGGGCGCCACCGTGCACGCCGCCGTCGAGCTGGCGAAGCGGCCGGAGAACGAGGGCAAGACGATCGTCGTCATCGTCGCGAGCTACGGCGAGCGGTACCTCTCGACGGTGCTCTACGCGGACCTCCAGGACTGAGTTGGGCGTTCGCGAGGACGTCTCGAGCGCGCTCACCCGGGATCCGGCGGCGCGCAGCCGGGTCGAGGTGGCGCTCACCTACCCCGGCCTGCACGCCGTGTGGTTCCACCGGGTCAGCTCGCGCTTGTGGCGGGCAGGGTTCCGGCTGCCCGCGCGGATGCTGTCGCAGTTCGCCCGGTTCCTCACCGGTGTGGAGATCCATCCCGGCGCCCGGATCGGCCGGCGGCTCTTCATCGACCACGGCATGGGCGTCGTCATCGGGGAGACGGCCGAGGTCGGCGACGACGTGCTGATGTACCACGGCGTCACGCTCGGCGGCACGAGCCTCCGGCACGAGAAGCGGCACCCGACGATCGGGGACCGGGTCGTCCTCGGCGCCGGCGCGACCATCCTGGGGCCGGTGACGATCGGCGACGACTGCCTCGTCGGCGCGGGCGCCGTCGTGCTGCAGGACGCCCCGGCGCACTCGCTGCTCGTCGGCGTGCCGGCGGTCGTCCGCGCTCGCCGGATCGACGCCGGCAGCATCGCCGGCGGCTGAACCGCAGCTCAGCGCCGGCCGCTCGCAACCGTGCGGACATTCCGCAACCGTGTGCCGTTGCGAATAGTCCGTTCGGTTGCGACGAGCCTCAGCGGCTCCGGGCCTTCTGCTTCAGCGCCTTCGCGGCGGCGGTTCCGGCCAGCAGTCCCGACTTGCCGCCCAGCGTCTTCGAGGCGAGGACGGCGCCGCCCGCGAGAGCCGCCGTCCAGGTGAGGAGCCGGCGCCGGTTCTTGCGCTTCCTGCCCTCCCAGCCCCCGCCGATGTCCGGGTCGGACGGGTCGGCGAACGGCTCGTAGATGGCGGCCGTGGTGTCCTCGGCCTGCTCCTCGCGCGACAGGTGGGTCTTCTCCACCTGCACCGCCATCTGCAGCTCCACCGGCCCCGGCGTCACCCGGTGCTGGCGCACCATCATCTTGCCGGCGCCGCCCACGATCACCTCGTCGGCGGGAGCCTTCGCGAGGTCGCGGATGGCCACCGCGACCTGGTCGGCCGGGTACACGGGCGGCATCGCGACGACCTTGCGGCCGGTGTAATTGGCGGAGTGCCGGAAGAAGGGGGTGTCGATCGTCGCGGGCAGGACGGTGCAGACCCGCACCTTCTTCAGCCCCTGCAGCCAGAGCTCCTGGCGCAGGCTCACGCTGAGCGCGCGGACCGCCGCCTTGGACATGCCGTAGGGCGCCGTGTAGGGCTGCGGCACCTCGCCGACGATCGACGCCACGTTAATGAGGACGCCCTTCTCCTGCCGCGTCATCACCTCGAGCGCGGCGCGGGACCCGTAGACGTAGCCCATCACGTTGACGTCGATCACGCGGCGGAAGTCGTCCATCGGCATGTCGAGGAAGGGCGAGAAGACGGAGACGGCGGCGTTGTTCACCCACACGTCGATCCGGTTGAAGCGCTCGACCGCGGCGAGGGCCAGCGACTCGACGGCGTTCTCGTCCGCGACGTCGGTGGGCACGGCGAGGGCGCTGCCGCCCCGCGCCCGGCACTCGTCGGCGAGCTCCTCGAGGGCGTCGCCGCGGCGGCTCGCGAGGACGACCGACCATCCGTCGTCGGCGAACCGGAGTGCGGTCGCGCGGCCGATGCCGCTCGACGCCCCGGTGATGACCGCAACGCGCTGCTTCGACATGTTCCCTCCTCCGCGCCCGGCGACGCACCCATCCAGGCTCTCCCGCTCCGTCGCGGGGGTCAACGGGTTGCGGGCGCTCCGGTCAGAGAACGCGCTGGAAGTGCTCGACGACCGGAAAGGGCTCGTAGAAGCGGTGCAGAAGCGCCCGCCACTCGGCGTAAGCCGGAGATCCGCGGAAGCCCTCGGTGTGGTCCTCCAGCCGCTCCCATTCGACGAGCAGCAGGTAGGTCGACGGCCGCTCCACGCAGCGGGACAGCGTGAGGGCGCGGAAACCCGGCGACGCCGCGATGATCGGGCGCGCGCGGCGGAACGCCGCTTCGAACTCCGCCTCCTCGCCGGGGCGGACAGGCAGCAGGGCGTGTTCGAGGATCACCTCCCCATCCTGGCGGCGGGTCACGTCGCGAGTGCCCCACCCGGCGCGCGGTCGGCGGCCCGGGCTACCCTTCGAGTGCGCAGGTGGCCGGACCTGCTCCCGACCTCGAGGAAGCGCCGCCCATGCCCGGAGACCCCGCACAGCGGACCTGCGCGCTCGCCGCGACCGGCGTGTGCCGCGGTGCCGTGCCGCCGGACGCTCCTCTCGACCTCTGCGAGCTGCACCTCGTGCTCGCCGCCGACTGGGTGCACCGGGAGGACGGGATGACCGACCTGCTGCCGTCGCCGTGCCGTCTGTGCGGGTCGCGCCTCGGTGTGCGCTACCCGTCCGGCTGGCTCTGCGCCGTCTGCGAGTGGCGGGTGGGCGAGGTGCTCGACGACGAGCTGCCGCCGCCTCGGGTCGACGTCGTCTACTACCTCCGCTACGAGGACCGGGTGAAGATCGGCACATCCTCGAACCCGCGACAGCGACTGGCGCGCATCTGGCACGAGGAGGTGCTCGCGTTCGAGCGGGGCGGCCGGCACCTCGAGCAGCGGCGCCATGCCCAGTTCGCGGGGGACCGCTACACGACCTCATCCGAGTGGTTCCGGCTGTCGCCCGCCATCCGCGAGCATCTCGAGAGAGTCACCGCCGGCGGTGTGGACCCTTGGGATCTGTACGCGCGATGGAGAAGCGAGGCGGTCGCGCTGGGCGGCTGAGGGCCTAGCGGAGGTAGGCGTCGACCAGGAAGGGCCCGCGGATGGTCCGGAACTCGTCGAGGATCGCCGCGTACGCCGACTTGCCGAGCCCGGCGAGCTGGAGGTCGTGCGGGCCGAGCTTCTCGAGTCGCCCGGTGCGGATCCGGACCACCTCCCACCCGGCAGCCCGCAGCGTGCGGTCCTTGCGCCGGTCGACCTCCTCGCGACGGCCGACGTGCTCGAGTCCGTGCCGGCCGGTGCTGTCGTACTCGACCGCGATCCGCAGCTCGGGCAGCAGGATGTCCGGCCACACCTCCAGGTGGTCGAAGAAGGGGCGGCGCACCCGGACCGCGTTGAAGCCGGTCGTGTAGTCGAGCCGCTCGCCGAGTTCGGCCCGCAGCTGCGCCTCGACGGAGGAGGCCGGCTTCGGCGCGCAGACGCTCGTGAAGGGTTCGCCGACGGGCAGGTCGGGGGTCCGGGTGCAGAGCTCGACGCCACCGGTCGGCTTCGGTGGGCGCGTGCGGGGGAGGGGGACGCCCGCGGCGGCCCACGCGCCGACGGGCAGCACCGGCTTCGGCTTCGCGGCCGCGACGCACTCCGGGCACCACGAGGAGCGGCGCCGCTCCCGCCCGGGGCGGCTGCGCTGCTCCTCGGGCGTCGCGACGAAGACGTGCCCGGCGTCGCACTGCCACTGCAGCAGCACGTCGGCGGCGGGCGGGATCTGGGTGAGCACGATCCCGGCGTTGAGGTCGGGGTGGTATTGCCGAATCAGGACGGGGAACGGCGCCCACGCCTCCCGGTAGGTGCCGACCGGGTAGGGCACGTCGACGCCGCGCGAGAACTGGCGGCGCGCCCACCAGTCCCGGATCGGCTCGGCCATGCCGGGCAGGGTACGCGCACCCGCCGACAGCGACACCGGCGCCGCGGGTCCTGCGGACACCTCGAGACCGTCCGCCAGGGGGCGGAGGTCCGCACGACCAGCGCGACGCGGCGGCCCCTCAAGGACGCGTGGGACGATCGTCCTGTGATGGTCGGCTCGAGGAAGGTTCCCGCATGCTGAAGGTGGAAGTGGATCGGACGCAGTGCCAGAACTTCGGGCAGTGCGTCGTCGAGGCGCCGAACGTCTTCCGGCTGAACTCCAGAGACGAGATGGAGTACACCCCCGACGTGGAAGATGCCGAGCTCGACAACGTCGAGGCGGCGGTCGACGTGTGCCCGATGCAGGCGATCTCGCTGGCACTCGGGCGGTAGCGGCCGAGTGAGCCCACCCGTCGTCATCGTCGGGGCGTCCCTCGGAGGCCTGCGCAGCGCCGAAGCACTCCGGCGATGCGGGTACGCCGGCCCGATCACCGTCTTCGGTGACGAGCCGCATGCTCCCTACAACCGGCCGCCCCTGTCGAAGGACGTCCTCGGCGGAGAGGTCACGCACGCCGCGGTCGCCTTCCCGCAGCGGGCGGCGACCTCCGACGTCGAGTGGCGACTCGGCACCCGCATCCGGTCGGCGGACCTGGAGCAGCGGTCGATCCGGACGACGGACGGCGAGGAGGTCCGCTACCGCGCCCTCGTCGTGGCGACCGGCCTCCGCCCCAAGCGGCTGTCCCCCCGCACGGCGACGCTGGCCGGCGCGTTCGCGCTGCGCACGCTGGATGACGCCGCCGCCCTCAGGAATGCGCTGCACCCCGGGGTGCAGGTCGTGATCGCCGGCTCGGGCTTCGTCGGCTGCGAGGTGGCGGCGACCGCCCGTCAGCTGGGCTGCGAGGTCACGGTCGTGGGTTCCGCCGAGCTGCCGATGCTGGGACCGCTCGGCTCAGCGCTCGCCGAGGATGTGATGCGGCGCCACGTGGAGCGAGGCGTCCGTTTCCGCATGGGAACCCACGTCGCCGAGGCGCTGGGGCAGGAGGCGGTGGAGGGCGTGCGGCTCGCCGACGGGTCGGAGGTCGCCTGCCAGGTCCTCGTCGAGGCGATCGGCTCCCTGCACAACACCGAGTGGCTCGACGGGAACGACGTGAACGCCGCGCAGGGCCTGCGCACGGACTCGGCGATGCGCGTGCTGCGAGCCGATGGGAGCTCATGGCGGGACGTGTTCGCGGTCGGCGACGTGGCCCGCTTCCCGAACGCGATCTACGGCGACGAGCCCGCATCCATCGAGCACTGGAACATCCCCACCGAGACCGCCAAGCGCGCGAGCCGCATCCTCGCTCTGCAGCTGGCCGAGGATCCGAGACTCGACGCGGCGATCGCGGAGCGGTTCGCCCCGGTGCCGTCGTTCTGGAGCGACCAGTACGACATGTCCCTGCTCGCCTACGGGCTGCCCGCCCTGGCCGACCGCGTCGAGCTGCTCGCGGGGAAGGCCGGCGGCGACTGCGTCTACGGCTACTTCGTCGGTGACCGGATGGTGGGTGTCTGCGGCATCGGTATGCGCTCCGAGGTGCTGAAGCACCGGGACGAGGTGTCGCGCTACGGGCACGTCCCGATCGGGGAACCCGCCCGATAGAGCGCGCGGGTGCTGCGGACAACTCGCGACGGTCTACCACCCGCGAGTGTCCGCACGGCCCGCGGAAGCCACCCGGAACGACGAAGACCCCTGGTCTCCCAGGGGTCTTCTCTCGTGGTGGCTCCGACGGGCGTCGATCCCGTGACCTCACGATTTTTAGGCGAGCTGCGGACTCTGCGGCTTCCTTATGGAGCCCGCCGAATCGGTACCTATCGGGTGTGTTCGCCCGCACAAACTCAAGTCGGGTGTCTTCGTCCGGTGTCAGTCGCGGGTGCGCTCGCTCTGCCCCTCGTGCGCGGAGCTCTATCGCGGTGACTGGGCAGCGATCGCGCGCTCGGGCGTCTTCGACGCGGACGTGTCGCGGTATCGCTTCTACCTGCTTACGCTCACTGCGCCATCCTTCGGGCGCGTGCACCGGGTGCCGCGGTCACCCGGTGCACGACTGAAGCGGTGCGGATGCGGGGCGACGCACGACGTCCGTGATGCGGGGCTGCGCGGCGTCCCGCTCGACATGGATTCGTACGACTACGCCGGGCAGGTGGCGTGGAATCGGGACGCGGGCGTCCTGTGGGATCGCACTCGCCGCCGCTTCCGCGACTGGTGGCCATCGGTCGAGCTGTTCCTGGTCCGGGAGTGGCAGGACCGCGGCGTCCTGCACCTGCACGCGCTCGTCCGGATCGACCGCGGGGGCGCGCCCGAGGCAGCGGTGCTTCGCGAGGTCGCTCGCACGGTGCAGGCGGTATCGCCGGTCGACGGTGCGTGCGTCGGCTGGGGTCCCCAAGCGGACGCAAAGCGGTTCCGCGCGGACGGCGACGGTGCGAAGACGATTTGGTACCTGTCGAAGGCGCTGAACTACGTGATGAAGGACACCGCGTTGGCGGCTATGTCCGGTCGAGGGAGCAATTTCGCCTGGGAGCACTTGACTCGCCTCGGTCAGGCGGCGCGGGCGATCCGCTGCTCTCGCGACTGCGACCCGGATGAGTGTGCGAGCCGGGTACACGACCGCTACGGATCCCGCTCGCACGTAGTGAGCGCGTCGCGGCGCACTCGCCATCGGTCGGGGTGGTCGTTCACCGGGATGACCCGGCGGTCTCAGCGGGAGTCCCGTGCGGCTTGGGTGGCGGCGCGGGCGGCAGCCGCGGGAGCGGCGGAGCCCGCGACGGCGCCTGAGCGTCAGGACGGGGCTGATGCTGCCCGGTCGGACGTGTTGCGACGGATCGATGTGGCCCGTTCTGCGGTGCTGCCCTGAGTCAGGGGAGGGGGTGATCGATTATGGCTGCTGCTGATTGTGGGACGTGCGAGTTGATGGGCTACCGCACCTGCGACGTGTGCGGAAACGTCGCCTTCCGGGAACACCTGGAGGCCAGCCCCGCCGGCCGTGAGCTGTGCGGGGCCTGCCTGCTCGACGTATGACGACAGCTGCGCCGCTAACGAGGGCATCCCACCGATAGCCAGAGGCACCGCTCCGTGAGCGGAGGGCGTCAACCCCGCAGTCCGACGGATGCGCAGCAGGGTTGACGCCCGGAGCGGAGGGGCGATGCTGGCGGCTTCGGTGGGGCGCCCGGCCACGTGTGTCCCGCCCGCTGCTTGATGGTCGCGCCCCGCGGTACTGCCAGAATGGGCGGATGCGTCTCTTTGTCGCCCGCGTGCGAAAGTTCAAGAATGTTCTCGACTCGGGTTCGATCAATTTCGACCCGGCGATTTCGGCTCTGGTGGGTAAGAACGAGAGCGGCAAGAGCGCGATCCTCGAGGCGCTCTATCGGGTGAATCCGGTCCATGAGGCGGATTTCAATGAGAGCCAGCACTATCCACGTTGGCGACTTGTCACTGACCGTCGAGGAGGCGTGATCGACGCGGACCCGGTCGTACGTGCCGAGTTCATGATCGAGGACGACGACAGGGCGGCCGTAGAAACCGCGTTTGGCTCGAACGTCTTGACCGGGACGACGCTTGTCGTCGAGCGGTACTACAACCTGCCTGCAAAGTACTCCGTGGACGTCGACGCTGCTGCGGCGTTCAACAATGTCGTCGAGGAGGTCGGAACGCCGAATGCGCTCCTGGAGCAGCTCACCGAGACTCAGAAGCTACTAGGCAATGTTGCGGGGGCGTTGAAGTCGCTGCCGGCTCCCGACGAGGAAGCCGGCTGGACTGAGACGGACCGAACTGAGCTCTCCACAGCGGTGACGGCGCGGACTGGTGGGAAAAACACCGAGGGCGCCGTGGCAGCCTTGCTTGTCTCGCGTCTTCCGAAGATGTTCTACTTCGCCGACTACCAGACCCTCCCGGGGCGGATCAACGTGACCGAGCTTGCGGGCAACGAGGAGCCCGGGCAGTCGGACCTCCAAACCGCCCGCGCGCTCCTGAAGCTCGCCTACACCGACGCCAGTTCGCTGACCGACGAGGACTTTGAGGAACGAACTGCCGAGCTGGAAGCCGTGAGCAATGAACTCACCGAGCGGGTCTTCCAGTACTGGCAGCAGAACGCGGACCTGAGCATCCAGATCCAGGCGGATAAGGAGACGAAGACGCATCCGCATGGGCAAGTCGCGGTCGTGCGGTTCCTGGACATTCGCGTGCGAGATGCGCGGCATGGCTTCACTAACAACTTCTCGCAGCGCTCGAGCGGTTTCAGGTGGTTTTTCAGTTTCCTCGCCGCGTTCAGCGAGTTTGAGGGCTACGAGCATGGAGTGGTGGTGCTGCTAGACGAGCCTGCCCTCACGTTGCATGGTCGAGCGCAGGCGGACTACTTGCGCTACATCGAGGACGAACTCGCGAAGACAGCGCAGGTCGTCTACTCGACGCATTCGCCCTTCATGGTTGACTCGGCCCAGTTGCAACGCGTCCGGATTGTCGAGGACAAGGGGTCCAAGCTTGGTTCCGTGGTCTCCGAGGAGGCTCTCACCGTCGGGTCGGACTCGCTGTTTCCGCTACAGGCGGCACTCGGTTACGACATCGCGCAGAACCTCTTCGTCGGGCCAGACAACCTACTAGTCGAGGGCACCAGTGACTACACGTACATCCAGGTGCTTAGCGATGTCCTTCGCGATGCGGGTAGGCCGTCCTTGGACGAACGCTGGCGGGTCTTGCCTGTGGGGGGCGCTTCCAACATCCCAACCTTCGTAGCTCTCATCGGGCGTGCGCTCGATGTAACGGTGCTTGTGGACGGCAGCACGAAGTCGAGTGTGGCCAAGGTTTCTGATCTCGCGGCGAGGGGTTACCTGGCGAACAAGCGGGTGTTGCTGACTGACCAGTTCACGAGCGTTTCCGGGTCAGATATTGAAGATCTGTTCACCCCCGGCGACTACCTGGTGCTCTACAACGGAGCGTTCGGGGACTCGGTGAAGGTATCGGCGCTGAACGGCACGGACAGGATCGTCGCGCGGATTGGGCGGCTCAAGGGTGCGGACTTCACAGACCATGGCAAGCCGGCCGACTACCTGCTGCGGAACCGCGACAAGGTGACCGGCAAGTTCAGCGCGGCGACTCTGGACAACTTCGAGGCACTGTTTGTGGCGCTCAACGCGACGCTCTCTTGATCCTGTAGGGGAAATTTCGGGAGAGGGTCAGTCCTGGTCGTGGGTGAGCGGGTGCTGAGCCCACCGATTCACCGTGGTCAATCCAACACCGAGTAGCTGTGCCACGTCGCGCTGGGTGAAGTTCCTGCGAGAGAGCGCGTACTCAACGGTCAGCCGCTCCCAGTTGGCGTACTCCTTTCGGAAGGCGCCCAGTCCACTCAGCGTCCGGCGGATAGCAGTCGTCATCTCTCGGTCAACCTCGTCCCAGACGGCGTCGACCCCGACTTCGTCGGCGGTGGAGATGTGTTCGCGGAGCTTCGCGCTGTCGGTGTGCCGCCCGATTGCAACCAGCTGCTCGCCCAGGTCGATGAGTCGTTGCCCGATGTCGTGGATTCCCACGTCGGCGAGCAGACGATCCGCCGCGCCCTCACTGTCCGTCGCCTCGTCGTTGTTGCCGCTCATGTCGCCAGGGTAGTGAGGATCGGCGACAGTAGTACGGCGATAGCGAACGCATACAGAGACATCCGAAAAGGAACAAGCAGTGTAGGGTCGGAACATGACCCTCCCTGTTCCCGATCCGTCGACGCCGCTCAGCGTCCTTTGGGAGCGCTATAACGGCGTGGTCCTCCGGAAGCTCGCGGACTCGACACAGCGCGGTTATCGGTACGCCTGGGGCAAGCGTGTGGCGCCGTCGCTCGCGCACCTGCCTGTTGGGTCGCTGACGACTCTCGACGTGGAAGTGGCGTTTGCCTCGTGGACGGGGGGCGAATCGACGCGTGGGGACGCTCTGAGCGTGCTCTCGTCCCTCTGTGCGGTGGCCGTCAAAGGGGGCTACATCGCGTCGAACCCGTGTCATGGCGTGGAGCGCCGCCGCGAGCAGGCCGCGGACGTGGCCGGGCGGGCGCTGAGCCTCGAGGAATTCGATCGCCTGCGCGCGCTTCTGCCCGCGTCGGGGCCGTATCGCCGATTCGTGCTCGCAATGCCGTACACCGGGTGCCGTTTAGGCGAGATTGCCGGCCTGCGACTGTCTGACGTGGATTGGGAGGGGCGCACCCTGCTGGTCGCACGCACCGTCACGAATGGTCGCGTCGGGCCGACCAAGGGGCGGCGACTCAGGGTTGTACCTGTGATCACCCAGCTCGAGCCGATCCTCCGCGAGGCGGCAGAAGGCAAAGGGCAGCACGACTACTTGTTCGCCGGCCCGCGCGGCGGGTTCATCAACTCGAAGAACCTCAGCCGCGCGCTGAATTGGCACCAGTGGCGCGATCAGGTGAAGACCTTTGCACCCGGCGAGCCGCCGCTGCACTGGCACGACCTCAGGCACACCGCCGCGGTCTTCTTCTTCCGTGCGGGACTGCCTGCTCCCGACGTCCAGGCACTGTTGGGGCACTCCACGCTGCTTGTGACGCAGATGTATGCCGACACTCGCCGAGAGGCGGCGCGTCGAGGTGGCCCGCTGTTGTCGAACTTCTTCTCGCAGTCGGACAGTCAACTGGGAGGGGGTGAGTCACCCGCAGATTCGGGCTCCCACCTGGGAATTTGATTGTGGCTCCGACGGGCGTCGATCCCGTGACCTCACGATTTTCAGTCGTGCGCTCTACCAACTGAGCTACAGAGCCGTACCGGATCGCATCCGGGTGGAGCGGCTCTCGCCGCTACTCGCGACCCTGACGGGACTTGAACCCGCGACCTCCGCCGTGACAGGGCGGCACGCTAACCAACTGCGCTACAGGGCCTTGCTTGTTGAGTTCCAGTCTAGGGCCTCGTGACCCCAACGGGATTCGAACCCGTGTTAGCGCCGTGAAAGGGCGCCGTCCTAGGCCACTAGACGATGGGGCCGAATCCCAGTTGAGAACTCAACGGTCGACAAGCATACGGCACTCCGGACACTCCTCCAACACGAGCCGCCCTCACTGTCGTCGCCGCGGGCGAAACAGCCTCCCGGCCAGGGAAACAACGCCCGCGGCGAGATCGCTTCTCCCGCGGCGAGGGCGCCGGCGGGACGGGCGGCACGCCGGGGGTCGAGTGGCGGCACCCCGCGAACGGGGGTTACCTTCAAGTGCTGGTTCGAGGTTTGATGGAAGGCGGGGGGTGATCGGCGTGCGCATTCCTGCCTTCCTGCGCCGCTTCGTGGCGGCTGTCGCTGTCCTCGTCGCCGCCGTCGTGCTCGGGATCGCGTCGCCCGCCTGGGCCGTCGAGTATCCCTCCTGGAGCGACGTGCTCGCCGCCCGCGAGAACGAGCAGGCCAAGCAGGCCGAGATCGCCCGCATCCAGGGGCTCATCGCCGCCGCCCAGGCCCGGGTCGAGCAGACCCAGGCCATAGCCGAGGAGCGGGGCGCCGAGTACCAGGTCGCGCAGAACGCGTTCGACGCGGCCGACTTCCGGGCCAACAACCTCCAGACCCAGGCCGAGCAGAGCAAGGCCGACGCCGAGGCCGCCAACGCCCGCGCCGGCCTCCTCGCCGCCCAGCTCTACCGCTCCGGCGGCAGCGCCGAGCTGACCGCCGGCATGTTCCTCGAGGACGGCGGTGGCGCCGACGAGCTGCTCGCCCGCCTCGGTTCGGCCAGCAAGCTCGCCCAGATCAACGACGGCGTCTACGCGAACGCGCTCGCCGCTCAGAACACGGCGCAGTCCCTCACCGACCAGGCGGCCGTCGCCCGAGACGAGCGCGAGAAGCTCCGCGTCGAGGCCGAGCAGAAGCTGCAGGAGGCGATCGCCGCGAGCGAGGCGGCCCAGCAGGAGCTCGCCGACCAGCAGGAGCTCAACATCGTGCTCGAGCAGCAGCTCGCCGCCCTGCAGGACGTCACCGCCAAGACCACCGCCGAGTACGAGGCGGGCGTCGAGGCGAAGCGCAAGGCGGCGGAGGCCGCGGCGGCAGCCGCACGCGCGGCGGCGGCCGCGAACGCAGGGGGCCCCCGCGACGGCGGCCAGCTGAGCTCACAGGGCTGGGCGAAGCCCGCCTACGGCTGGATCAGCGGAACCTACGGCTACCGCCCCGGACAGCCGGCCGGCGCCAACCTCATCCACCGCGGCACGGACATCGCCGCGAGCTGCGGCTCCAACATCTACGCCGCCACCAGCGGGACCGTGAAGTACGCCGGCCCGCTCGGCACCTACGGCAACTGGGTCGAGATCAGCCACGGCGACGGGGTGACGACCGGCTACGCGCACATCCGCGACGGCGCCACCTACGTCCGCTCCGGGCAGCGCGTCGACGCGGGCGAGGTCATCGCCGCCGTCGGCTCCACGGGCGCCTCCACCGGCTGCCACCTGCACTTCGAGGTGCGGATCAACGGCAGCGCGATCGACGCCCAGCCGTTCATGCGCGACCGCGGCGCCGCACTTGGCTGAGCGCCGCTTCCTGCGGCGCCGGCGTCTCCGGCCCGAGGTCGCCCTGTCGGCGGTCGCGATCGGCGCGGTCACCGCATCCGTCGGTGCCGTGTCGGCGCAGGCGAGCCCCGACTACCCGACCTGGGATGAGATCCAGGACGCGAAGGGGAACGAGGCCACCAAGCAGGCCGAGATCGACGCCCTCGACGCGCTCCTCACGGGGCTCGAGACGGCCGCCGCCGACGCGTCCCGGCAGCAGGCCATCGCGGACGAGCAGTACCGCATCGCCCAGGACGCCCTCTCCGTCGCCACGACGCGCGCCGAGGAGCTGGCCGGGAGCGCCGCCGATGCCGAGGAGCGCGCGAAGGTCTCCAAGATGCGGGCAGGCCTGCTCGCGGCGCACCTGTCGCGCTCCGTCGGCGCCGACCTGGGGCTCACCCTCTCGCTCGACGGCGACTCGGACGGCCTGCTCTACCAGCTGAGCGCCATGGGCAAGCTGTCCGAGCAGTCGGCGACCATCTACGCGGCCGCCCTCGCCGACCGGAACCTCGCCACGTCCCTGCGCGAGCAGGCCGAGAGCGCGAAGGCCGAGCTGCAGCGGGTCGCGACGGACGCCGAGAAGGCGCTCACCGCGGCGAACAGCGCCGCAAGTGGGGCTCAGGCGGCCCTCGCCGAGCAGGAGGCCCGGCAGGGCGAGCTGCTCGCCCAGCTCGCGACCCTCAAGGACACGACCGCCGAGGCGGAGGCCGCCTACCGGCGCAGCCTCGCCGAGGAGCGGCAGAGCCAGGTGTCCGCGTCCGCGCCGGCGCCGAGCGCGCCCAGGGGTGGCGGATCCGGCGGCACGAACGGCGGGTCGAACACCGGCGGCGGCACGAGCGGCGGCGGCACAGCGCCCGCGCCGGCCGCACCCGCTCCGGCGGCGTCTGCTCCTGCTGCCCCCGCGCCCGCGGCGCCCGCACCTGCTCCGGCTCCGGCTCCGCCCGCACCGGCTCCCGTCGGAAACCCGTCGCCGAGCGCCGTCGCCACCGCCATCTCCTACGCCCGGTCGCAGATCGGCGAGCCCTACCAGCTGAACGGGGCGGGCCCCGACCGCTGGGACTGCTCGGGCCTCACCCTGATGGCCTATCGCGCGGCCGGGGTCAGCATCGGCACGCATTCGGCGACGAACCAGTACAACACCGCGAAGGCGCGCGGCCAGCTGGTGCCCTTCTCGCAGAAGCAGCCCGGCGACCTGCTGTTCTGGACGTCCGGATACGACATGTACCACGTCGCCATCTACACCGGCGGCGGCATGATGATCGAGGCCCCGTCTGCGGGCAAGAACGTCCGGGAGCGCAGCATCTGGGACGACGGCAGCCTCGTCGGCTGGGTCGCTCGCCCCACCGCCTGACGCGACCCGCGCAGGATCGGACCCGGAACGACGCAACCGGAAGCACTGTTCGCAACGGCACAGCGTTGCGGATAGCACCTCCGGTTGCGGAGAGGCGCGGGGCTCTCGCCCCGAGGATCAGTTGCCGGGGACGTGCCCGCCGGTCTCCTTGAGGCGCTCGACCGCCTCGACGACGAGCTGCTCGGCGGCCTCGCGGCCGTCCCAGCCCTCGACCTTGACCCACTTGCCGGGCTCGAGGTCCTTGTAGCGGGCGAAGAAGTGCTCGAGCTCGTTGCGGGTCTGCTCCGGCACGTCGGCGAGGTCCTGGATGTGGCTCCAGCGCGGGTCCTTGTAGGGGACCGCGAGGATCTTCTCGTCCATGCCGGCCTCGTCGCTCATCCGGAGCACGCCGACGGGACGCACCTTGACGCCGACACCGGGGAAGACGGGGTACTCGAGCAGCACGAGGGCGTCCAGGGGGTCGCCGTCGCCGCCGAGGGTGCCCTCGAAGAAGCCGTAGTCGACCGGGTAGACGAAGCTCGTGAACAGGACGCGGTCGAGGTACACCCGGCCCGTCTCGTGATCGACCTCGTACTTGTTGCGGCTCCCCTTGGGGATCTCGATGACGACGTCGTACTCGGCCATGGGCGGCGTTCTCCTGAGGGTCAGTGGGCGGGGCGAAAGCGTCTCCCGCGGAACGCAATAACGTTAGTGGATGCCCTCCCGGCCCCGTCTGACCCCGGCGATCGCCGACGTCCGGCGGGCGGTGCGCATCGCGCTCGCGCCGCTCGGCGCCGGGGAGGACCGCCTCGTGCTCGTCGCCCTCAGCGGGGGCGCCGACTCGCTCGCCCTCGCCGCGGCCACCGCCTTCGAGGCGCCGCGCGCGGGTTTCCGCGCCGGTGCGGTCATCGTCGACCACGGGCTCCAGGAGGGCTCCGCCGAGATGGCCGAGCGCGCCCGAAGCGCCGCGGCGGCGCTGGGACTCGACCCCGTCGAGGTCGTGCGGGTCACCGTCGGCGCGGACGGAGGGCCCGAGGCCGCAGCCCGCGCCGCGCGCTACGCCGCCCTCCGCGACGCCGTGGGAAGGACGGGCGCCGTCCGCGTGCTGCTCGGGCACACCCGCGATGATCAGGCGGAGACGGTGCTCCTCGGCCTCGCCCGGGGCAGCGGACCGGATTCCCTCGCCGGCATGCGTCCCGACAGCCCACCGTGGCTGCGGCCGCTCCTCGAGCTCCCGCGGGCCGCGACAGTCGCGAGCTGCGCCGACCTCGGCCTCGACCCGTGGCAGGACCCGCACAACGAGGACGAGCGGTACGCGCGCGTCCGGGTGCGCCGCCGCGTGCTGCCCGTGCTCGAGCGGGAGCTCGGCCCCGGCGTGGCGGATGCCCTCGCCCGCACCGCGAACCAGCTGCGGGAGGACGCCGCCGCGCTCGACGCGCTCGCGGAGGAGTGGGTCGAGGAGATCGCGGAGCACTCGGAGGCGGGCATCGCCCTGCCGGTCGCCGCGCTCGCGTCGAACCCGGCCGCCCTGCGGCAGCGGGTGATCCGCCTCGCCGTCGAGGGCGAGTTCGCCGTCACGCCGTCCCGCGCGCAAACGCTCGCGGTCGCGCGCCTCGTCACCGACTGGCACGGCCAGGGGATCGTCGATCTGCCCGGGATTACAGTTGAGCGTCGGGAGGGACGGATCCACTTCGCCGCCGCCGACCCGGAAACGAGGAGGAAGCCCGACCGATGATCCCCGCCGACGTCGAGAACGACCTGGTCTCGCTGCTCCTCACCGAGGAGCAGATAGGCGACCGCATCGCGGAGATGTGCCGGGAGATCGAGCGGGACTACGCCGGTCAGGACCTGCTGCTCGTGGGCGTGCTGAAGGGCGCCGTCATGGTGATGGCCGACCTCGCCCGCGAGCTGAAGCTGCCGGTCGAGATGGACTGGATGGCCGTCAGCTCCTACGGAGCCGGCACCAAGTCGTCGGGTGTCGTCCGGATCCTGAAGGACCTCGACAGCGACCTGCAGGGCCGGCAGGTGCTCATCGTCGAGGACATCATCGACTCCGGGCTGACCCTGTCCTGGCTGCTCGAGAACCTCCGCTCGCGCGGCGCAGCACGCGTCGAGGTGTGCGCGCTGCTGCGCAAGCCGGAGGCCATGAAGATGCGCGTCGACCCCCGCTACGTGGGCTTCGACATCCCCAACGACTTCGTCGTCGGCTACGGCCTCGACTACGCGGAGCGCTACCGCAATCTGCGCGGCGTCGGCGTGCTCGCACCGCACGTCTACTCGACGCCCTCCGAATAGGGGCGGTAGGCGGCCGGCTTTCATGGTTCGCCTACGGAAAACAACCGGATGAAGCCCAGAAACCGGCCTGTACCCTTTACGCATCATGGACTTCAAGCGCATCTTCCGGGGCCCGATCCTCTACATCGTGATCGCGGTCATCGTCGTGTGGGTGGGCTCCAGCCTGCTCACCGGCTCGGGCTTCCGGCAGGTGACGACCCAGCAGGGTCTCGAGCTGCTGCAGGGTGACAACATCCAGGCCGTCAAGATCATCGACGGCGACAACCGGGTCGACGTCACGCTGCAGAAGGAGGACCCGGACCTCGGCAAGCAGGTGCAGTTCTACTACGTCACTCCGCGCGGTGAGGACATCATCGCCGCGGTGGACGCGTCGAACCCGTCGCAGGGCTACGACGACGAGGTGCCCCAGCCGAGCTGGCTGTGGTCCGCCCTCAGCTTCCTGCTCCCCGTCCTCCTCATCGGCCTCTTCATCTGGCTGATGCTCTCCGGCATGCAGGGCGGCGGCAACCGCGTCATGCAGTTCGGCAAGTCCCGCGCGAAGCTCGTCTCCAAGGAGAGCCCGAAGGTCACGTTCAAGGACGTGGCGGGCGCCGAGGAGGCCATCGAGGAGCTCCAGGAGATCAAGGACTTCCTCAAGGAGCCGGCCAAGTTCCAGGCGGTCGGCGCGCGCATCCCGAAGGGCGTCCTGCTCTACGGCCCTCCCGGCACCGGCAAGACGCTGCTCGCCCGCGCGGTCGCGGGTGAGGCGGGCGTGCCGTTCTACTCGATCTCCGGCTCCGACTTCGTCGAGATGTTCGTCGGCGTCGGCGCGAGCCGCGTCCGCGACCTGTTCGAGCAGGCGAAGAACAACGCACCGGCGATCATCTTCGTCGACGAGATCGACGCGGTCGGCCGGCACCGCGGTGCGGGCCTCGGCGGCGGCCACGACGAGCGCGAGCAGACGCTCAACCAGCTGCTCGTCGAGATGGACGGCTTCGACGTCAAGACGAACGTCATCCTCATCGCGGCGACGAACCGCCCCGACATCCTCGACCCCGCCCTGCTGCGCCCCGGCCGCTTCGACCGCCAGATCGGCGTCGACGCCCCCGACCTGAAGGGCCGCGAGCGCATCCTCGAGGTGCACGCCAAGGGCAAGCCGATGGCGCAGGGCGTCGACCTCGAGGTGCTCGCCCGCAAGACGCCGGGCTTCACGGGCGCCGACCTCGCCAACGTCCTCAACGAGGCCGCGCTGCTGACCGCCCGCTCGGGCGCCCAGCTCATCGACAACCGGGCCCTCGACGAGGCGGTGGACCGCGTCATCGCGGGCCCGCAGCGCCGCAGCCGCGTGATGAAGGACCAGGAGAAGCTGATCACCGCCTACCACGAGGGCGGTCACGCCCTCGTCGCGGCGGCGATGAACCACACCGACCCGGTCACGAAGATCACGATCCTGCCGCGCGGTCGCGCCCTCGGCTACACGATGGTGCTGCCCCTCGAGGACCGGTACTCGGTCACCCGCAACGAGCTGCTCGACCAGCTCGCCTACGCGATGGGCGGCCGCGTCGCCGAGGAGATCGTGTTCCACGACCCGACGAGCGGCGCCTCCAACGACATCGAGAAGGCCACCGGCACCGCTCGGAAGATGGTCACCGAGTTCGGCATGAGCGCCCTGATCGGTGCGGTCAAGCTCGGGCAGTCCTCCGGCGAGATGTTCCTCGGCCGCGACATGGGCCACCAGCGCGACTACTCGGACGAGCTCGCCGAGAAGGTGGACACCGAGGTGCGCACGCTCATCGAGAACGCGCACGACGAGGCGTACCAGGTGCTGGTCACCAACCGCGAGGTGCTCGATCGGCTCGCGCTGGCCCTGCTCGAGCAGGAGACGCTCGACCAGAACCAGCTCGTGGACATCTTCCGGGACGTGCAGAAGCTGCCGGAGCGCCCGCAGTGGCTCTCGAGCGACAAGCGGCCCGTGCAGGACCTCCCCGCTGTGGAGATCCCCCGTCCGAAGGCGCCGATCGACGCCGGCGCCGTCGACGGCGGCGTCGACTCCGAGCCGAGCGGCCCGAAGCGGGCGCGGGCGCCGAAGATCAAGCCGCGCCCCGCCACGGCGTAGTGCCGTTCGACGAGGCCCGCGCGCGGGCCGCCGTCGAGAGCCTCCTCCTCGCCCTGGGCGAGGACCCGTCGCGGCCCGAGCTCGCCGAGACCCCCGCCCGCGTCGCCGAGTCGTTCTCGGAGATGCTGGCGGGGACCGGCGTGGACCCGTCGGCGATCCTCGCCGACGGCGCCGTCGTGCTCGACGTCGCGCCCACGGAGACGGTCGCGCTCCGCGACATCCCGTTCCGCTCCGTCTGCGAGCACCACCTGTTGCCCTTCGCCGGCAGCGCGAGCGTCGCCTACCTGCCCGGGGATCGCGTCGCCGGCCTCGGCCGCATCGCCCGCGCCGTCGACGCCGTCGCCTCCCGGCTGCAGGTGCAGGAGCGGCTGACCGAGCAGCTCGCCACCGCGGTGGAGGAGGGCCTCGGCGCGCGCGGCGTGCTCGTCGTCCTCTCCGCCGCCCACTCCTGCCTCTGGGCGCGCGGCTCGCGCACCGCCGGGGCGACCGCCGTCACCGTGGCGGCTCGCGGCGCGTTCACCGACCCGGTGCGCCGCCAGGAGGCACTCGCCCTCGTCTCGGCTGGGAGGTCGGATGGCTGACCGGCCCCTCCTCGTCGGCATCATCAACGTCACGCCCGACTCGTTCAGCGACGGCGGGCTGTTCCGTGAGCCGGACGCCGCCGTCGCGCACGCGCTCCGCCTGGTCGAGCAGGGCGCCGACTGGATCGACGTCGGCGGCGAGTCGACGCGGCCCGGTGCGGATCGGGTGCCGCCCGACGAGGAGCAGCGTCGGGTCGTGCCCGTTGTGGCCGCCCTCGCGGAGCGCGGGATCCGCGTCAGCATCGACACGATGAGCGCCGCTACCGCGCAAGCCGCCGTGCATGCCGGAGCGGGCATGGTGAACGACGTGTCCGGCGGCCTCGCCGACCCGGGCATGGCCTCCGTCGTCGCGGAGGCGGATGTGCCGTTCGTGCTCATGCACTGGCGCGGGCACAGCGCCGACATGGCGTCCCGCGCCGTCTACGGCGACGTGGTCGCGGAGGTGCGGGACGAGCTCGCCGACCGGGTCGCGAGCCTCACCGCGGAGGGCGTTCGGCGGGAGCGGCTGCTCCTCGACCCCGGCGTCGGCTTCGCGAAGGACGGCGGCCACAACTGGCGAGTCCTCGCGAACCTGCGGGTGCTCCGCGAGCTCGGGCTGCCGCTCTACGTCGGCGTCTCCCGCAAGCGCTTCCTCGGCGCGCTTCCGTCGCTGGCCGGCTCGGACGCCGAGGCCCGCGACCTGCCCACGGCGGTCGTGAGTGCGCTGCTCGCCCTCGACGGCGTCGCCGCGCTCCGCGTGCACGACGTCGCGGCCACCGTGACCGCGCTCGAGGTCGTCGAAGCCTGGCGGGAGGCGTCCGCGTGACCGGCGACCGCATCAGCCTGCGCGGGCTGCGGGTGTTCGGACGCCACGGCGTTCTCCCGTTCGAGCGCGAGCAGGGGCAGGACTTCCTGATCGATCTCGACCTCGCCGTCGACCTCCGCTCCGCGGCCGCGTCGGACGACGTGGCCGACACCGTGCACTACGGAGAGCTCGCGGAGGAGATCGCCGCGGTCGTCGGTGGAGAGCCGGTGGATCTCATCGAGACCCTCGCTGCGCGCATCGCCGACGCGGTGCTGCGGCACGACCGGGTTCGCGAAGTGCGGGTCACGGTTCACAAGCCGCAGGCGCCCATCACGGTAGCGTTCGGGGACGTGAGCGTGACGATCGAGCGGACGGCCCCCGAGCCGGTGGTCCTCGCGCTCGGCAGCAACCTCGGCGACCGCGCCGCGACCCTCGCGTCCGCCGTCCGCGCCCTTCGCGCGCTGCCGGGCCTGACCGTGACCGCCGAGTCGCCCGTCCTCGAGACGGTCGCGCTGACACTCGAGGGCGAGGACCCGGACAAGCCCGGCTACCTCAACCAGGTCGTCCTCGGACGGAGCGACCTCGGGCCCGAGCCGCTGCTCGAGGCCCTGCTCGCCATCGAGCGCGCCCACGGACGGGTGCGGGCGGAGCGCTGGGGTGACCGGACGCTCGACCTCGACCTCATCGCGTACGGGGACCGGCGCATCGACACCCCGGACCTGCAGCTGCCGCACCCCCGCGCCGCCGAGCGCGACTTCGTGCTGCGGCCGTGGCTCCAGGCCGACCCCGACGCGGTGCTGCCCGGAGCCGGCCGCGTGGACGCGCTGCTCGCCGCCCGGGAGGGATCCGCGTGAGGCGCACCGGCATCGCGCTGCCCGCAGGGCTGGCGATCGCGGGCGCCGTCGTCGGCTGGCTGCTCCAGGTCGGGCTCGCCGCCGGCGGGCGGGCGGCCATCGTGCCGCCGTATTCGCTTCCGGTCACGCTCCTCGCGATCGGGCTCATCGTCGTGCTCGCGGGCTGGCCCATCCGTCAGGCCGTGCGCGGCACGTCCAAGCGCCGCATCGACCCGTTCCGCGCGCTGCGCGTCCTGCTGCTCGCGAAGGCGTCGACGCTCGTGGGCGCTCTGCTCGGCGGGGCCGCCCTTGGCATCGCCCTCTACCTGCTGAGCCGCCCGGTGCTGCCCCCGCCGGCCTCGCTCGTCGCCACCCTCGTCACCCTCGTGGCGGCCATCGTCCTCGTCGTCTGCGGCCTGCTCGTCGAGCACTGGTGCCGCATCCCGCCCGAGGACGACGCGGAGCGCACGGCGGCGCTCGATCTGCAGGGAGAATAGGCCCATGGCAGAGCGGCTCGAACCGGTTCCCGGCGACTGGAGGCGCGTCTCGCCGAAGCAGGTCGGGGTCGAGCTCGCGGGCAGCGCGAGCATGGCGGTGATCGCCGCGATCGTCGCCATCGCCGCGTTCGTGCTCGGCATCGGCTTCCTGTCCGCCGCGTTCGCCGTGGCCGCGGTCATCGGCCTGATCTCGGCCGCCATCGCCCCCGGCCGGGTCCGCTCCTACGGCTACCAGCTGCGGGACGACGACCTGCTGTTCCGCCGCGGCCTGCTCTACCAGCGCTTCGTCGCGATCCCCTACGGGCGCATGCAGCTCATCGACATCAACAGGGGACCGGTCTCGCGCGCCCTCGGCCTCTCCGAGCTCAAGTTCGTCACGGCCGCCGCCGCCACCAACGTCACCATCCCCGGCCTGCCGGAGCAGGAGGCGGAGGCACTGCGCGACCGGCTGGTCGGGCTCGCCGAGACCCGCCGGGTGGGGCTGTGACCGAGCCGCTCCCCGCCGCTCCCGACGACGCCCTCCCGGTCGCTGCGCCGGACGGCGTGCCCGACCCGGCCGACGCCCTCGCCGACGGCGAGTGGCACCGGCTGCACCCGGCCACCCCGTTCCTCCGCGGCGGCGTCGCATTCCTCGCGATCCTCGGCGTGCTCGTCGCCAATTTCCGCGACCGACTCGTCGAGCTGGCGGTCGGGTTCCAGGAGGAGGACCCGGTCGACCTGCTGATCGACCGGAACCTGCTCCTGCCCGTCCTGGGCGGGGCCATCGCGTTCGTCCTCATCGGCATCGTCGGCTTCTACCTGTCCTGGCGCTTCCACCAGTTCCGGGTGACCGACGAGGTCGTCGAGGTGCGCTCCGGCATCCTCTTCCGCACGCAGCGGCAGGCCCGGCTCGACCGGATCCAGGGCATCAACCTGCAGCGGCCGTTCCTGGCCCGGCTGGTGGGCGCGGCCCGGCTCGAGATCTCGGTCGCGGGGCAGGACGCGAACGTGCGGCTCGCCTACCTCGGGTCGGCCCAGGCCGACGTGCTGCGCCGCGATGTGCTCACTCTCGCGTCCGGCGCCAAGCGGGGCGGCGCTCCCGCGGTCGCCCGCGTGCGCAGCGGCCTGCTCGAGCAGCGGGTCGACGAGCTGCTCGCGCCCGAGCTGGACCCGTCGGAGGCCCCAGCCGAGTCGGTGGTGCACATCCCGCCGGGCCGGATCATCGGCTCGCTCCTGCTCAGCGAGACGACGGTCATCTTCGTGCTGGTCCTCGCGGTGGGGATCCCCTGGGTGGCGATCTCCGGCAACTGGTACGCGATCCTCGGCGTCTTCCCCGCCCTCATCGGCATGGGCGGCGTCATCGTGAACCGCTTCACCCGCACGCTGCGCTACAGCATCGCCGGCACTCCGAACGGCGTGCGCGTCGGCTACGGCCTGCTCTCGACGAGCAGCCAGACCATCCCGCCGGGTCGCATCCACTCCGTCGCCATCCGGCAGCCGCTGCTCTGGCGCCCGGCCGGGTGGTGGCACATCACGACGAACCTCGCGAGCTCCGGCGTGCCGAGCGCGAGCTCGGGCAACGTGGCCGCCACCCGGCTGATGCCGGTCGGCACCCAGGACGACGTCGCGCGCGTGCTCGCGCTCCTGCTGCCCGACCTCCACGGCGAAGAGGGGCTGCTCGACACGAGCCTCACCGGCCGTGGCGGCGACGACGGGTTCGTGAACGCGCCGCCCCGGGCGCGCTGGCTGCGCCCGTTCTCCTGGCGGCGCACCGGGTTCACCCTCACCAGCTCGGCCCTCGTGCTGCGCTCGGGGATCGTGTGGCGCACGGTCGTCCTCGTGCCGCAGGCGCGCCTGCAGAGCGTCGCCCTCGTGCAGGGACCGCTGCGGCGCCGCCTGCGCCTCGCCGGGGTGCACGCGCACACCGTCGCGGGGCCGATCGCCCCGCGGCTCGAGGTGGCGGACGCGGACGTCGCGGTCACCCTCTTCGCCGACCTCGCCGTGGCCGCGGTCACCTCCGGCGCTGCCGACACGACCCACCGCTGGAACGCGTCCGGGAGCGCCCCGTGAGCACGCGACGGTCCGGGCGCCTCGGTGTGGGCATCATCGGTGCCGGCCGGGTGGGGCCGGTGCTCGGGGCCGCGCTCGCCGGAGCGGGACATGCCCTGACCGGCATATCCGCGATCTCCACCGCCAGCCGGGAGCGTGCGGAGGCGATGCTGCCGGCCGTGCCGATCCTGCCCGTGCCGCAGGTGATCGAGCGCAGCGAGCTCGTGCTCCTCGCCGTCCCCGCCGACGAGCTGCCCAAGCTCGTCGAGGGGCTTGCCGCCACCGGCGGGTGGCAGGCGGGCCAGCTCGTCGTGCACACGGCCGCGCGGTACGGCACCGACGTGCTCGCCCCCGCGACGCGGGCGGGCGCCATCCCGCTCGCCATCCACCCCGCGATGTCGTTCACGGGGACGAGCCTCGACCTCACGCGTCTCGCCGAGACCTGGTTCGCGGTGACCGCGCCGACCCCCGTGCAGCCGATCGGCCAGGCGCTCGTGGTCGAGATGGGCGGGGAGCCGGTGCTCATCGCGGAGCAGGACCGCGCCGCGTACGCCGAGGCGATCGAGACGGTGTCCACCTTCTCGAGCGCCGTCATCGACCAGGCGACGCGGATCCTCGCCGGGGTGGGCGTCGAGGCGCCCGGCCGCGTGCTGGGCCCGCTCGCCCGCTCCACCGTCGAGGACGCGCTGTCGCGTGCGACCCCGGATAGCATCGACCTGGCCGATCTTCCCCCCGACGGCTTCGACGAGCTGCAGGAGGACGAGTGACCGGCCCGGTCGTGGCGTCGGACATCGACGCCATCCGCGACGCCGTGCGCACCGCACGCGCGGACGCCGCCGCACGAGGCGTCGCCGACGCCCGCGTCGCCCTGGTTCCGACCATGGGCGCGCTGCACGCCGGCCACCTCGCGCTCGTGCAGCGGGCACGGGAGGTCGCCGACGTCGTCGTGGTGTCGATCTTCGTGAACCCGCTTCAGTTCGGGCAGGCCGAGGACCTCGCCGCCTATCCGCGGACGCTCGAGTCGGACGTCGCCCTGCTCGCCGAGGCGGGCGCGGACCTGGTATTCGCCCCCACCGAGCAGGTCATGTACCCGAACGGGCCGACCGTCGTCCGCATCACCGGCGGGCCCGTCGCCTCCCAGCTGGAGGGCGCGAGCCGCCGCGGCCACTTCGAGGGCGTGCTCACCGTGGTCGCGAAGCTCCTGCACATCGTCGGGCCGGATGCGGTGCTGTTCGGGCGCAAGGACGCACAGCAGGTGTTCCTCGTGCAGCAGATGGTGCGCGACCTCGACTTCCCGGTGACGGTGGAGGTGGTCGACACGGTGCGCGACACCGACGGCCTCGCCCTCTCCAGCCGGAACCGGCGGCTGGGGCCCGAGGCGCGCATCGCCGCCCGCGCCCTCCACGGCGCGCTCGAGGCCGCCGCCTCGGCCGCCGACCGCGGGGTCGACGCGACGATCGCGGCCGCGCAGGCGTCGCTCATGGGCGAGCCCCTCGTCGCGCTCGACTACTTCGCGATCGTCGATCCGGGCACGTTCCAGCCCGTCGACGACGGCTACCGCGGCCCCGCTCGCGTGCTCGTGGCCGCGACCGTCGGCGGCACCCGCCTCATCGACAACGACACCGTCGTCCTCGGCTGATCGCTGCGGGGCTGGTCCCGCCGAATGCGCCCCAGAACACCGAGTGCACCCTGTGCACGGGGTGCACTCGGTGCTCCAGGGCGCGCTCGGCGAATCAGGTGGGCCTCGGCCCCGCCGGAGCCTCAGGTCGAGGCGCGGTAGCGTTGTCGGGCCCGTTCCCCGAGAAGAAGAGGACCACGTGACCGAGGAGCCCCTGCCGTCCGAGCCCACCGAGGCCGAGGTCAGCGAGCAGATGGCGGTGCGCCTCGAGAAGCGGAACCGCGTGCTCGCCGAGGGCGGTGAGGCCTACCCGGTGGGCGTGCCGGTGACCGACACGATCGGCGCCGTCCGCGCCCGGCACGGGAACCTCGCCCCCGACGAGAAGACGGGCGAGACCGTGAGCCTCGCCGGCCGCGTCGTGCACCAGCGGATCACCGGCAAGCTCGTCTTCGCCGCGCTGCAGGCGGGCGACGGCGATCGCATCCAGGTGATGCTGAGCCTCGCCGAGGTGGGGCAGGAGTCGCTCGACCGCTGGAAGGAGCTCGTCGACCTAGGCGACCTCGTCCAGGCCACCGGCGAGGTCATCGCCTCCCGCCGCGGCGAGCTGTCCGTCCTCGTCCGCGACTGGGCGATGGCGGCCAAGGCCCTGCGCCCGCTGCCCAACCTGCACGCCGAGCTGAGCGAGGAGACGCGCGTCCGTTCGCGCTACCTCGACCTGATCGTGCGCGACCGCGCCCGCGAGACGGTCCGCGCCCGCGCGACCGTCGTCGCCTCCCTGCGCTCCACCTTCACCCGCCACGGCTTCCTCGAGCTCGAGACCCCGATGCTGCAGGTGCAGCACGGCGGAGCCTCCGCACGGCCGTTCACAACCCACAGCAATGCGTTCGACACGGAGCTGTACCTGCGGATCGCCCCCGAGCTCTACCTGAAGCGCGCCGCGGTCGGCGGGCTCGAGCGGATCTTCGAGATCAACCGCAACTTCCGCAACGAGGGCGCCGACTCGACGCACTCGCCCGAGTTCGCGATGCTCGAGGCCTACCAGGCGTACTCCGACTACAACGGCATCGCCGACCTCACCCAGGAGCTCGTCCAGGAGGCCGCCCGCGCCGTCGCCGGCTCGACGGTCGTCACCTGGGCGGACGGCACCGAGTACGACCTCGGCGGCGAGTGGGCCCGGATCGGCATGTACGAGTCGCTGAGCGAGGCGGTCGGCGAGGAGATCACCCCGGAGACGCCCCTCGAGCGCCTCGAGCGGCTCGCCGCCGACGTCGAGATCGAGATCGACCACCCGCTGCGCGGCAAGTGGGTGGAGGAGCTGTGGGAGCACCACGTGAAGCCGGGGCTCACCGCCCCCACCTTCGTGCGGGACTTCCCGGTGGACACCTCCCCGCTCGTGCGCGATCACCGCTCCCGCACGGGCGTCGTCGAGAAGTGGGACCTCTACGTGCGCGGCTTCGAGCTCGCGACGGGCTACTCGGAGCTCATCGACCCCGTCATCCAGCGCGAGCGGTTCGTCGAGCAGGCCCGCCTCGCCGCGGGCGGCGACCCGGAGGCCATGCGGGTGGACGAGGACTTCCTGCGTGCGCTCGAGCACGGCATGCCCCCGACGGGCGGCATGGGCATGGGCATCGACCGGCTCCTCATGGCGGTCACCGGCCTCGGCATCCGCGAGACCATCCTGTTCCCCCTCGTGAAGTGAGACGGCGATGAGCTACCTGCCCGACGACGCGTTCCGCGACCCGAAGAAGCCGAAGCCGCCCTCGATGGGCCGGATCGCGGTCTGGCTGTTCGTCGGCGGGGTCGGCGTCTACCTGGTGATCAGCGGCATCATCGGCAGCCTCTCCTAGCCCGCTCCGGGAGCGCCCGCGTAACGAATCGAGGAGAGATCCGCGATCACCGCCTCGGATCAGCATGGATCGGCGCGGCAGGGGCGAGATCTCCTGGATCTGTTACGCAGCCGGCCGCTATCGCCGCTCAGGCGCGGCCGGCGGCGGCCCGGGAGCGGCGCGACACCGAGTCGACGATGACCGCGAGCACGAGCACCGCGCCCGTGACGATGTAGCGCACCGAGCTGTCGAGCGAGAGCAGGGTCAGCCCCAGCGAGATCGAGGTGAGCACGAGCACGCCGAGCAGGGCGGAGAACGCCGATCCACGCCCGCCGAAGAGGCTCGTGCCGCCGATGACGGCCGCGGCGATGGCGTTGAGGAACATGTCGCCGCCGCCGCTCGACTGGTTCGCCCCGGCGAGCCGCGCGGCGGCGAGGATGCCCCCGATCGCCGCGAACGTCGAGCAGAGCACGAACAGCGAGATCTGCACGCGGGCGACCCGGATGCCCGCGCGGCGGGCGCCCTCGACGCTGCCGCCGACCGCGTAGACGGCGCGCCCGAACCGGGTCCGGGTGAGCAGCAGGTGCGTCCCGGCGACGAGGATCACGAACAGCAGCACCATGGCGCCGACGCCCCGCCCGCCGTCCTGGTGCAGGTACCAGCTGCAGGCGAAGAGGAGCAGAGCGAGCGCGCCGACCCGGAGCGCGATGGCCGCGGTGCTGCGCGCCGCGAGCCCCGCCTCGGCCCGCCGCCGGGCCTCCGCGACCAGGCGCCAGGCGACGAGCGCCACGACCGCGGCGTCGATCGTGTACATCAGCCAGGCGGGCACGAACAGCTGCTGGCCGAACTGCACGATCGCCGAGTCGAACGGGATCGTGATCGACCCGGCGGTGCCGAGCACCTGCAGCTGCGCGCCGAGCGCGGCGAGCAGTCCGGCCAGGGTGAGCACGAAGCCGGGCACCCCGAAGCGCGTGTAGAGCAGGCCGTAGACGAGTCCGATGAGCGGGCCGCAGGCGAGCGCCGCGAGCAGCACGATCGGCAGCGGGAGCCCGAGCTGGACGCTGCCGACGGCGAGGATGGCGCCCGCGAGGCCGCTCACCGACCCGACGGAGAGGTCGATCTCCCCGATCAGCAGCAGCAGCACGATGCCGATGGCGATGACGCCGGTCGCCGCCGACTGCATCGTCAGGTTCACGAGATTCGTGGGGCTGAGGAACACCGGGTTCAGCGCGGTGAAGACCGTCCAGAGGATCGCGAGCCCGATCAGCACGGGGGCGACGCCGAGGTCGCCGGTGCGGGCGCGGACGACCCCGGAGGACACGAGCTCCGGCAGCGTGCGCGCGGCGGTGTCGGGATGCTCCGCGACGCGGCGTGGTCCCTGCCTCATTCCGGGTCGTCCCCGCCCCGACGGGAGTGGTCCATCGCGCCGGTGATGGCGGCGATGAGCGCGTCGCTCGAGGTCTCCGACGCCCGGAACTCACCGTTGTTGCGGCCGAGGCGGAGCACGACGACTCGGTCGGCGACCGCGAGGACGTCGGCGATGTTGTGGCTCACGAGGATGACGCCGAGCCCGCGGTCGCGGAGCCGCTCGATGAGGTTGAGCACCTCGGCGGTCTGCGACACCCCGAGGGCGGCCGTCGGCTCGTCGAGGATCACCACGTGCGGATCGCCGATGAGCGAGCGCGCGATCGCGACCGTCTGCCGCTGCCCGCCGGAGAGCGAGGCGACCGGCACGCGCACATCGGTGATGCGGGCATGAAGCTCGCGCAGCAGCCCCCACGACCGCTTCTCCATCTCGACCTCGTCGAGCGCGCCCGCGCGGGTGAGCTCGCGCCCGAGCCACAGGTTCGAGACCACGTCGAGGCTGTCGCACAGCGCGAGGTCCTGGAACACGGTCGCGATGCCGAGGTCGAGGGAGTCGGTCGGCGAGTCGATCGGCGTCAGCTGTCCGAAGAAGCGGATCGAGCCGCCGTCGGCCGGGTGGACGCCCGCGAGGATCTTCACGAGGGTCGACTTGCCGGCGCCGTTGTCGCCGACGATCGCCACCACCTCGCCCACGTGCACGTCGAGGTCGACGCCGGTGAGGGCGCGCACCGCCCCGAACCTCTTGGTGATGCCGCGCAGCGAGAGGATGCGGTCCGGATGCTCGTCGGGACGCGCGACGGAGAGGGCGGGACCGGGCACCCGTCGATTCTCCTCCGCCCGGCTCACCGGAGCCCCGCTTCCGCGCACGCCGCCGCGTAGCTCTGCGTGCAGATGTCGTCGACCGAGTACACGCCGTCCGCGACGACCGTCGAGAGGATGCTGTCGCGCGTCACCACGACGGCCGGCAGGATCGTGGCCGGTGTGCCGTGCACGGTCGTCTCCGCCTGCACCGGCTCGCCCTTGACGAGCGCGACGGCCGCCTCGGCCGCGAGGCGAGCCTGCTGGCGCATCGCCTTGTAGATCGTGAGGTACTGGTCGCCGGTCACGATCCGCTGGATGCCGGCGAGCTCCGCGTCCTGGCCCGACACGACCGGCATGGGGGAGACGTTCGCGGCCTTGAAAGCGGCGATCGCGCCGCCCGCCGTCCCGTCGTTGGCCGCGTAGACGCCGACGATCCGCGAGCCGAACCGCGTGATCTGCCCGGCCACCCAGTTCTGGGCCTGGTCCGGGCTCCAGTCCGGGGTGTCGTACGCGGCGAGCACCCGCAGCCCCGCGTCCTCGATGGCGCGCTCCGCCCCGCGCTCGAACTCCCGGGCGTTCGGATCGGTCGGCGACCCGTTCACCATGAGCACGCCGCTGTCGCCCGGCGTGGAGCCGACCGCCTCCGCGAAGGCCTCGCCCTGCAGCTCGCCGATCCGCTCGTTGTCGAAGGAGACGTAGTAGGCGAGCTCGCCTCCCGAGGGAAGCCGGTCGTAGGCGATCACGGGAACGCCCTGCGCGTTCGCGGCCGTGACGATGCTGACGGCCGCCTGCGCGTCGACGGGGTCGAGCACGAGCACCCGCACGCCGGACGCGAGGGCCGCCTCCGCCTGCGCCTGCTGCTTGGACGGGTCCTGGTCGGCGTTCGAGTAGAGCACGCGGTACGACCCGAGCTCGCCGAGCCGCTCCTCGAACGCAGGACGGTCGACGGACTCGTAGCGCGCCGTCTTGGCCTCGGGGAGCAGCAGCGCGATCGTCGTCTGTCCCGACCCGGCGCCGGCGCAGCCGCCGAGGGCCGCCGCGAGCACGAGCGAGGCGAGGAGCGCCAGCAGGCGGAGCGGCCGGGTCACGCTCACGCTCCGACCGAGGCGACCGCCGAGTCGCCGACCACGCCGATGCTCTCGATGGCGAGGGCGACCGCGCCGACCAGCTCCGCGCGCTCGCCGAGCTCGCCCCGCACGATCCGGGGGCTGTCGGTGAGCCCCGCGAGCACCGATCGCTCGAGCGAGTGCCGCAGCGGCGCGAGCAGGGTCTCGCCCGCCGTCGCGAGCTCGCCGCCGACGACGAGCACGTCGGGATCGAACAGGTTGCAGAGGTTGGCGGCCGCGATGCCGATGTGGCGGCCCGCGTCGGCGATGACGCGGCGCGCGCTCGCATCCCCGGACTCGGCGCGGGCGAGCAGGTCGCGGAGGCGCTGCATGCCGGGATCGCCGCGGAAGAGGTCGAGCAGCGCGGGGCCGCCGGCGAGCGTCTCGAGGCAGCCGCGGGAGCCGCAGCGGCAGATGGGGCCGTTCTCGTCGATCGTCACGTGCCCGATCTGGCCCGCCTTGCCGGTCGTGCCGCGGAACACCTCGCCGCCGATGATGAGCGCCCCGCTGATCGTGTGGCCGACGCGCACGTAGGCGAGGCCGCGCGCGTCGGTTCCCGCGCCGTACCGGTACTCGGCCAGCGCGCCGACGTCGGCGTCGCTGTCGACCACCACCGGGCGCTGCAGGCGCGCCTCGAGCTCCTCGCCGATGTGCACGCCCTCCCAGCCGCGCAGGATGCCGGGCGCCGACACCCGCCCTGTCGTGCGGTCGACCGGCACGGGCAGGGCGAGCCCGACGGCGAGCAGGTCGGGCAGGCCGGCGCCGAGCGTCTCGAGCATGTCGCTGAGCAGCAGCGCCGCCCGGTCGAGCTCCCGGTCGTACCGGTGCTCGAGCGCGACGGGCACCGAGTTCTCGGCGACGACGGTGTGGGCGACGTCGGCGACCGCCACGCGCAGGTGGCGCGAGGAGAAGTGCAGCCCGGCGACGAGCCCGAGCTGGCGGGCGAGGGTGACCTCCACCGCCCGGCGGCCGCTCCGGGAGGACGCGGAGGTGTGCACGATGCCGTAGCCGGACAGCTCCTTGACGATGTTCGACACCGTGGCGGGGGAGAGGCCGGTCACGCCGGCCAGCTCGACCTGGGTCAGCCGACCGTAGACCTTCAGCGAGTCGACGATGCGGGCCCGGTTGGCTTCACGCAGTGACGTCTGAGACCCCGGGGTCGGCCGTCGACTCGTCACGCGAGCACACTACCGCCGACCCCCGCCCGATCCCGGCGGAAAGCGGGGCCGAGGAGGGGGCAGGGGCAGGCGTGACCGGATCGTTATATTGACTTGATTTGTTGATGGCAGCCGGGGCCCGAGAAGGCGTATCGTCCCCTATCGGGTCGTGTTGAGTTCAAGACTTGAACGATTGCCTGCGCGTCGCTATCGTCGCTCAACGCGCGGCACGTCCCGCTGAGCACCACCCCGACAAGGAGGTCACATGCCCCCGAGCGCTCCTGCCATCCTCGAGATGCGCGGCATCACGAAGCGGTTCCCCGGCGTGATCGCCCTCGACAACGTCAATCTCACGGTGCGCGCCGGCGAGATCCACGCCATCTGCGGCGAGAACGGCGCCGGCAAGTCCACGCTCATGAAGGTGCTGTCAGGCGTCTACCCGCACGGCACCTACGAGGGCGACATCGTCTACAACGGCGAGACCGTCGAGTTCAGCGGTATCAAGCAGAGCGAAGCCGCGGGCATCGTGATCATCCACCAGGAGCTCGCGCTGATCCCCGAGCTCTCGATCATGGAGAACATCTTCCTCGGCAACGAGCCGCGACGGCGCGGCGGTCGGGGCGCCATCGACTGGCGGGCCGCCCACCAGACGGCCGTCGAGCTCCTTGCCCGCGTCGGCCTCACGGACGACCCGGACACGAAGATCAAGAGCATCGGCGTCGGCAAGCAGCAGCTCGTGGAGATCGCGAAGGCGCTCAACAAGAACGTCAAGCTGCTGATCCTCGACGAGCCCACCGCGGCCCTCAACGAGAGCGACTCGCGCCACCTGCTCGACCTGCTGCGCGGACTCCGGAGCCGCGGAATCACGTCGATCATGATCAGCCACAAGCTCAACGAGATCGAGGCGATCGCCGATTCGATCACGATCATCCGCGACGGCCACACCATCGAGACCCTCGACGTCGCCGCCGGCGGCGTCGACGAGGACCGCATCATCCGCGGGATGGTCGGCCGCACCCTCGAGAACCGGTTCCCCGCGCACGACGGGTCCTCGATCGGCGAGGTGTTCTTCGAGGTCCGGGACTGGACGGTGCGCCACCCGCTCGACCCGGAGCGCCTCGTCGCGAAGAGCTCGAGCTTCACGGTCCGCCGCGGCGAGGTGGTCGGGTTCGCCGGACTCATGGGCGCCGGGCGCACCGAGCTCGCGATGAGCATCTTCGGTCAGTCCTACGGCACCAAGATCGCCGGCAAGGTCTTCCTCGACGGCCAGGAGATCACGATCAACAACGTCGAGGACGCGATCCAGCACGGCATCGCCTACGTGAGCGAGGACCGGAAGGCCCTCGGCCTCAACCTCCTCGACGACATCAAGACGAGCATCGTCTCCGCGAAGCTGTCGAAGATCTCGACGAAGCGCACCGGCAGCATCAACGCCTACAAGGAGCACGCGGTCGCCGACGAGTACCGGAAGTCGCTGCGGATCAAGACGCCGACCGTCGATGAGGGCGTCAGCAAGCTGTCCGGCGGCAACCAGCAGAAGGTCGTCCTCGCCAAGTGGATGTTCACCGATCCCCGGCTGCTCATCCTCGACGAGCCGACCCGCGGCATCGACGTCGGCGCCAAGACCGAGATCTACCAGATCATCCGCCGCCTGGCGGAGAGCGGTGCGGGGGTCATCCTCATCTCCTCCGAGCTGCCCGAGCTCCTCGGCGTCGCCGACCGCATCTACACCATCTTCGAGGGCCGGATCACGGACGAGCTCCCCGCCTCCGTGGCCGACCCCGAGACCCTCATGAAGAGCATGACCTCGAACCGGAGGAAGGAAGTCGTCTCATGACGAACACGAACGCGCCCGCCCAGCGATCCGGCGGACTCCGCGACCTGAGCAAGATGTTCGGGGGCAGCACCTCCGGGCTGCGCCAGTTCGGCATCCTCGGCGCCCTGGTGCTGATCATCGTGATCTTCCAGATCCTCACCGGCGGCAAGACCCTCGACCCCGGCAACGTGATCAACATCGTGCGCGCCAACGCGTACGTCCTGATCCTCGCCATCGGCATGGTCATGGTGATCGTCGCCGGCCACATCGACCTCTCGGTCGGCTCGGTCGCCGCCTTCTCCAACATCGTCACCGTGATGCTGCTGAAATCGGTGGACTCCGCCTGGCAGGTCTCGGACGACGGCGGGGCGGTGACCAAGGGCATCCTCATGAGCCTGCTCGCCATCGGCATCGCGGTCGCCATCGGAGCGCTGGTCGGGGCCTGGCACGGCTTCTGGGTGGCGTACGTCGGTGTGCCCGCCTTCATCGTGACCCTCGCGGGCATGCTCATCTTCCGAGGCGCGAACCAGTTCGTCGGCCGGTCCACCCCGCAGACGGTGCCGGACTACCTCGGCTACATCGGCGGCGGCTACATCCCCGACTTCCCGCCGTACTTCCCGTTCAGCAACGGCACGGTCATCCTCGGCCTCATCGCCGCGGCCGCCGTCATCTGGAACGAGCTGCGGATGCGCCGGCGCCAGCGCGAGATGGGCGCCGTCATGGCGCCCGGCTGGGTCAGCGCCGTCAAGGTCGTGCTGCTCGTGCTGGTCATCGCGCTCGCGACCTACCTGTTCGCCACGGGCCGCCCCGGCACGAGCTTCCCGATCCCGGGCATCATCCTCGTGCTCCTGGTGCTCGCCTACTCCTTCATCACCAACAACACGGTGACCGGGCGCCACATCTACGCGGTGGGCGGCAACTGGCACGCGGCGGAGCTCTCGGGCGTGAACATCAAGCGCACGAACTTCTTCGTGATGATGAACATGTCGGTCCTCGCCTCGCTCGCCGGCATCGTCTTCGTCTCGCGCTCCCTCGCCACCGGTCCCGGCGACGGCACCGGTTGGGAGCTCGACGCGATCGCGGCCGTCTTCATCGGCGGCGCCGCCGTCTCGGGCGGCATCGGCACGGTCATCGGGTCGATCATCGGCGGTCTCGTCATCGCGGTCCTCAACAACGGCCTGCAGCTGATGAGCGTCTCGAGCGATCAGGTCCAGATCATCAAGGGCCTCGTGCTGCTCGTCGCCGTCGCCCTCGACGTCCTGTCCAAGCGGACCGGCGGGCGCTCGCTCCTCGCCCGGTTCCGTCGCCCGGGCGGCGACTTCGCCGCCCTCGACCGCCCCGACGTCCCGCCGGCCGAGAACTCCGCCGAGGCGTCGTCGCGGCCCAAGAGCACCGTTCCGAACCCCTAGGTCCGGCACGGAAACCCCGGGGCACCGCCCCTACCTGCACCACCAAGAGAACGAAAGAGATGCAACGATGCGCAAAGTCATGATCACAGCCGCGGCGGTCGCCTCGGCTGCCGTCCTCGCCCTGTCGGGCTGCTCCGGCGCCTCCGACCGCGGCGGCGACGCCGGCGGCGGCGACGCGGCCAGCGGGTTCGAGGAGGGGTCGGTCATCGGCGTCGCCCTTCCGGACAAGACCAGTGAGAACTGGACGATCGCGGGCGAGATCTTCACCGACGCCCTCACCGAGGCGGGCTACGAGCCCAACGTCCAGTACGCCGGCTCCACCTCGCCGGTCCCGGACCAGCAGGCCCAGATCAGCACGATGATCCAGGACGGCGCGAAGGTCATCGTCATCGGCGCCAACGACGCGAAGCAGCTCGGGTCGCAGGTCGCCGACGCCAAGGAGCAGGGCGTCACGATCATCTCCTACGACCGCCTCATCTCGGACACGGAGAACGTCGACTACTACGTCGCCTTCAACAACTTCAAGGTGGGCCAGGAGCAGGGCCAGGCGCTGCTCGACGGCCTCGCCGCGAAGTTCCCGGACAAGACGACCTACAACATCGAGCTCATCGCCGGTGCGGCGACCGACCCGAACGCGGCGGTCTTCTTCAACGGCGCGATGGACGTCCTCCAGCCGAAGATCGACGACGGCACGCTCGTCGTCGTGTCCGGCCAGGACACCTTCGAGCAGGTCCAGACCGACAAGTGGGACCCGGCCAACGCCCAGTCCCGCATGGACACGGTGCTGCAGGGCTTCTACCAGGGTGACGTCGCCATCGACGGCGTCCTCGCCCCGAACGACACCCTCGCCCGCGCCGCCATCCAGTCGGTGAAGGACGCGAGCAAGGGCCCGATCGTCGTCACCGGCCAGGACTCCGAGGCCGCGTCGATCCCGCTCATCATGTCGGGCGAGCAGTACATGACCATCTACAAGGACACCCGCAAGCTGGTGGCCCAGACGGTCGAGATGATCAAGTCCCTCGCCGCCGGCGAGGAGGCGGAGACCAACGCCGAGGAGGACAACGGGGCCAAGGAGGTTCCGACCTTCTACCTCGACCCGGTCGTCGTCACCGCGGAGAACGCCGCCGAGGTGTACAAGGACAACGACACGCTCTTCCCGCTGACCCAGCAGTAGAACGAGTCGAGAGGAGGCGCCGCCGGGATCCCCGGCGGCGCCTTCGCCGTTCCGGCGTATCCTGAAGGGGTCATGGACTACTTCTGGAGCGTCGTGTGGGCGGTCAGCCCCACGATCCTCGTCGGCCTCGCGTTCTGGTTCATCATGTGGTCGATCATCCGCATCGACCGGCACGAGCGGAACGCCCAGGCGAAGGTGGAGGCGCAGGAGCGCGCCCGCCTCGCCGCCCGGCCCTCCTCGCACTGACGGACCCCGCCGACCTGCCCGCTTCTGCGGCAGGTCGGGCGCGAGTTGCCGCAAGAGCGGGCGGTTCAGCCCCTCGCTTGCCGAGCGTGCACGAGCAGGTCGCCGAGCCTCAGCGAGCGCCGTAGTAGGCCCGCCGGCCGGAGAGCCGCAGCTCGATCTCGCGCATCGCGAGCGCGGCCAGATCGGTGAGGTCGCCGAGCTGCTGGGAGCTGAACGCGCGGGGGCGCCAGTCGTAGACGCAGAGGGCGCCGATCCGGTAGCCGTCCTCGGTCACGAGCGGCGCCGCCGCGTACGCACGGATGCCAGATCCGCCGGCCACCACCGGATGGGCGCGCAGATGCTCCTCGGCGAGCAGGTCCGGATACGCGACCGTCCCGCGGGCGTCGACCGCCACCGTGCAGAGCGTCTCGTTCCGGTCGATCCTGGCGACATCCCGGCCGTTTCCGGACTTGTGCCAGACGTGGTCCGCGTCGACGATCGAGACGGCGGCGACGGGCGCGTCGAGCAGGCGCTTCGCCAGGCGGGTGACCGAGTCGAAGGCGTCGGGAGCCGGCTCCTCGAGCACGTTGAACCGGCGCGCCGCGGCCGCCCGGCCCGCCTCGCCCGAAGCATCGGAGCCGACCACGCCGGCCGCCACCAGTTCGTCGACGTAGGAGCGCTGCAGACGGTTCGCCGCCGCGGGCAGGGTCATGCGCTTCTTCGGGTCCCGCGCCGTCATGCCGCGCAGGGTCTCGGCGAGGAGCGGGGGAAGGGTCTCGGGGACGGCGGGGTCCCGGCGCATGCGCTCCACGAGCGTCTCGTGCGGAGTCCCGGGGAACTCGACCACGCCGGTCAGCGCCTCGAGCAGGACCAGCCCGAGGGCGTACACGTCGGAGGCGCGGGACGGGGATGCGCCCGCCACCTGCTCCGGGCTGAGGTACGCCGCAGTGCCCGTGGTCGTCTGCCCCAACGTGCGCTCGCCGATGATCGTCGCGATGCCGAAGTCGGTCAGCTTCCCGCGCAGGCGGATTCCCGCGTCCCGGTCCGCGAGCAGCACGTTGGCGGGCTTGATGTCGCGGTGCAGGAAGCCGTTCTCGTGCACGTAGTGCAGCGCCTCGACCAGGTCGATCGCCAGGTAGGTGACCTGCAGGGGCGTGAGCGGGCCACGGCGGAGGCGCTCCTTGAGGTCGTCGCCCGGGATGTTCTCCATCACGAGGTAGATCTGCGGCCGATTCGGCGCGGACACGTCGACGCCGGCGTCGAAGAGGGTGGTCAGCGCGTGGTGGTTGAGGCCGGCCACGAGCTTCGCCTCGGCCGCCTGCAGCCGCAGCCGGTCGGCGTCGTCCGCCAGCGCGGTGAAGACCTTGATCGCCACCTCCCTGCCGAGGAGCGTATCGTTCGCGGTGTAGACGGTGGCGTGGCCGCCGGATCCGATGGCGGGACCGAGGACATATCGGCCATTTGCGAGGGTGAAGGAGTCGGCGGGTTGCTCGGGCAGCGGGGGCTCCAGGACGGGCGTGCGGGCGGGTCATCGGAGTCAACTGCCCCGTGCCGGGCGATGTTCCCGGAAACCCGCCGCCTCCCTGCTTTTTCCGAGGAACGCCAGAGGGTCACGCCCCCAGCGAACAGCGGAGTATCGGCCGGTCGACCGTCGTTACCCTCTCTGTATCGATGCCGTCCCCCTGAGCGGCGTCGGGGGAGAGTGACCATGTTCGAGAGATTCACCGATCGAGCCCGCCGCGTGGTGGTCTTGGCCCAGGAAGAGGCCAAGATGCTCAACCACAACTACATCGGCACCGAGCACATCCTGCTCGGCCTCATTCACGAGGGCGAGGGTGTCGCGGCCAAGGCGCTCGAGTCGCTGGGCATCTCGCTCGACGCCGTGCGTGAGCAGGTCCAGGACATCATCGGCCAGGGCCAGCAGCAGCCGACCGGGCACATCCCGTTCACGCCGCGGGCCAAGAAGGTGCTGGAGCTCAGCCTGCGCGAGGCGCTCCAGCTCGGCCACAACTACATCGGCACCGAGCACATCCTGCTCGGCCTCATCCGCGAGGGCGAGGGCGTCGCCGCCCAGGTGCTCGTCAAGCTCGGCGCGGACCTCAACCGGGTGCGCCAGCAGGTCATCCAGTTGCTCTCGGGCTACCAGGGCAAGGAGGCCATCGCTGTCGGGGGCGAGAACCAGCAGGCAGCGCAGCAGGGTTCGCAGGTGCTCGACCAGTTCGGCCGCAACCTGACGCAGGCCGCTCGCGAGGGCAAGCTCGACCCGGTCATCGGGCGCGAGAAGGAGATCGAGCGGGTCATGCAAATCCTGTCCCGCCGCTCCAAGAACAACCCCGTCCTCATCGGCGAGCCCGGCGTCGGCAAGACCGCCGTCGTCGAGGGCCTCGCGCAGGCGATCGTCCGCGGCGATGTCCCGGAGACGCTGAAGGACAAGCAGCTCTACACGCTGGACCTCGGCTCGCTCATCGCCGGCAGCCGCTACCGCGGTGACTTCGAGGAGCGCCTCAAGAAGGTGACGAAGGAGATCCGCACGCGCGGCGACATCATCACCTTCATCGACGAGATCCACACGCTCGTCGGTGCGGGCGCCGCAGAGGGCGCGATCGACGCCGCGAGCATCCTCAAGCCGCTCCTCGCGCGCGGCGAGCTGCAGACCATCGGCGCCACCACGCTCGACGAGTACCGCAAGCACTTCGAGAAGGACGCCGCGCTCGAGCGCCGGTTCCAGCCGATCCAGGTGAACGAGCCGTCGCTGCCGCACGCGATCAACATCCTCAAGGGCCTGCGCGACCGCTACGAGGCGCACCACAAGGTGTCCATCACCGACGGCGCGATCGTCGCGGCGGCGAACCTCGCCGACCGCTACATCCAGGACCGCTTCCTGCCGGACAAGGCCATCGACCTGATCGACGAGGCCGGCGCCCGCCTTCGCCTGTCGATCCTGTCGGCGCCGCCGGAGTTGCGCGAGTTCGACGAGAAGATCGCCGTCGTCCGCGCCGCCAAGGAGACGGCCATCGAGGATCAGGACTTCGAGAAGGCCGCCGGCCTGCGCGACGAGGAGAAGCAGCTCCTCGCCGAGCGCCTGCGCCTCGAGAAGAAGTGGAAGTCGGGCGACGTCGCGACGACCGCCGAGGTCGACGAGGGCCTGATCGCCGAGGTGCTCGCCCAGGCGACCGGCATCCCGGTGTTCAAGCTCACCGAGGAGGAGAGCTCGCGCCTCATCTTCATGGAGAAGGCGCTGCACGAGCGGGTCATCGGCCAGGAGGAGGCCATCTCGGTCCTCGCCAAGACCATCCGCCGCACCCGCGCCGGCCTCAAGGACCCGAAGCGTCCCTCGGGCTCGTTCATCTTCGCCGGCCCCACCGGTGTCGGTAAGACCGAGCTCGCCAAGGCGCTCGCGGAGTTCCTGTTCGACGACGAGAACGCGCTGATCTCGCTCGACATGAGCGAGTACGGCGAGAAGCACACCGTCTCGCGGCTGTTCGGTGCCCCTCCCGGGTTCGTCGGCTTCGAGGAGGGCGGCCAGCTCACCGAGAAGGTGCGCCGCAAGCCGTTCAGCGTGGTGCTCTTCGACGAGATCGAGAAGGCGCACCCGGACATCTTCAACTCGCTGCTCCAGATCCTGGAGGAGGGGCGTCTGACGGATGGCCAGGGCCGCGTCGTCGACTTCAAGAACACCGTCATCATCATGACCACGAACCTCGGCACGAAGGACATCGCCGGCGGCCCCGTGGGCTTCGTGATGGAGGGCGACACCGCGACGGGCTACGACCGGATGCGGGCGAAGGTGACGGAGGAGCTCAAGAAGCACTTCAAGCCCGAGTTCCTCAACCGCGTCGACGAGACCATCGTGTTCCCGCAGCTCACCGCGGACGAGCTCCTGCAGATCGTCGACCTGTTCATCAAGCGGCTCAGCGTCCGCATGCTGGACCGCGACCTGACGATCGAGCTTGAGGAGAGCGCCAAGCGGCAGCTCATCAAGCTCGGCTTCGACCCCGCGCTCGGCGCCCGGCCCCTCCGCCGCGCGGTGCAGCACGAGATCGAGGACCGGCTCAGCGAGAAGATCCTGCACGGCGAGCTCAACGCGGGCGACCACGTCCACGTCGAGTTCACCGACGGGCAGTTCGTCTTCACGACGGGCAAGCGTGGCGAGATGGTGGGCGCCGGTGCGGCCACCGCGGCGATCACGGCGGGCCCGGACATCGCGGCGGCCGGCGAGTAGCAGCACGACCGCAAGCGGGATCGGCCTTCGGGCCGGTCCCGCTTCGTCGTTCCCGGGAGAAGTCCGGTGGTTGAGGAGCCGGCGCAGCCGGCGTCTCGAAACCCCCAGTCGGCGGATCGCGTGGTGGTGGCTTCAAGGCTCGCTGCGCTCGCACCTCGACCACCGGAGGTGTTCGATTCGCGCAGGCCGACCAGGCCCCGACAGAATGGCAGCGTGACCGCCGCCTTCACCGTGCGCCCGGCGCGGACGAGTGACGTCCGCGCGATCGAGGCGCTCGTCGATCCGCTCGTGCAGCAGGGCATCCTGCTCGGCCGGAACCGGGTCGCCTTCTACGAGTCGGTGCACGAGTTCGTGGTCGCGGTCGACGACAACGGCACGCTGCTCGGCTGCGGCGCCCTGCACGTGCTGTGGGAGGACCTCGGCGAGGTGCGCACCCTGGCCGTGGCGCCCGAGCACCTCGGCCGGGGGATCGGTCATGCCATCCTCGAGCGGCTCGAGGAGGAGGCGCTCGCGCTGGGGCTCAGCCGGCTGTTCTGCCTCACGTTCGAGACCGAGTTCTTCGGCCGGCACGGCTTCTCGGCGATCAGCGAGAGCCTCGTCGACCCCGAGGTGTATGCCGAGCTGGTCCGCTCGCCCGACGAGGGTGTCGCGGAGGCCCTCGACCTCGCGCGGGTGAAACCGAACACGCTGGGCAACACCCGGATGGTCAAGCACCTCTGACCCGGCGGGCTCGGCCGACCTGCGCATCTCCTGACAGCTGAGGGACTCTCCGCGCCAATGCGCGGCGCGCGGGGGTCGCGTCCCTACCCTGAGCCCATGTCCTTCCGCTCCCCGGTAGGCCCGCAGCCGAGCAGCGTCTACTGGCGCCGCCGCATCCTCGTGCTGCTCGGGCTCATCGCCGTGATCGCGGCGGTGGTACTCGTCATCGTGCGGCCGGGGGCCAACGCGGCCCCGGCCGATCCTTCCCCCAGCCCCTCTCCCGCCGCCGAGGAGAGCGCCCCGGCCGCCACACCGGCGCCCGACGAGGCGACCGAGGATCCGGCCGCCTCCGGCGCGGTCGCCCCGTGCACGGCGGGTCAGGTCCAGGTCATCGCCGTGACGGACAAGACGACCTATGCCGAGGGCGAGTCGCCGCAGCTGTCCTGGACGATCAGCAACACGGGCGCCGCGCCGTGCTCGCTCAACGTCGGCACGAATGCGCAGGTGTTCACGATCACGAGCGGCAGCGACACCGTCTGGACGTCCACCGACTGCCAGGCGGAGGGTCAGGACGTGGAGTACACGCTCGAGACCGCGGCGTCCGGTGCCGAGCCCACCCCCGTGTCCCCGCTGCAGTGGGACCGGGAGCGCTCGACGCCCGACACCTGCGACGGCAATCGCCCGCAGGTGACCGGCGGCGGCGCCTCGTACCACCTGACGGTGAGCGTCGGCGGCTTCGAGTCGGCCGACAGCGCCCAGTTCATCCTGAACTAGGCGCGGCTCCTCAGCGCAGGGCGTGGCGGACGGCCGCCTGCGCGGTCTTCATCGAGTCGTCGAGCATCGTGCTGAAGCCGAGGCGCTCCGCCTCGGACTGCCGCTGCTTCGCGGAGGACACGGGGCGGATCTCGCCCGCGAGGCTGATCTCGCCCACCGCCACCACGTCGTGGGCGACCGCGACGTCGGCGGCCGCGCTCGCGACCGCGATGGCGATGGCGAGGTCGGCCGCCGGCTCGGTGAGGCGCACCCCGCCCACCGTGGAGACGTAGACGTCCATGGCGCTCAACTTGATGCCGCCGCGGCGCTCGAGGACGGCGAGCAGCATCGCGACCCGGCTGGAGTCCACCCCATTGGTGACCCGCCGCGGCTGCGGCGCGGAGGTGGCGACGACGAGCGCCTGCACCTCGACGGGCAGCGCGCGCCGCCCCTCCACCGCGACGGTCGTGCAGGTGCCGCTGACGGGCGTCGGGTTGCGGCTGAGGAAGAGGCCGCTCGGATCGGGCACCTCGGCGAGACCGACCCCGTTCATCTCGAAGCAGCCGACCTCGTCTGTGGGCCCGAACCGGTTCTTGAGCGCCCGCACGAAGCGCAGCGCCGTCTGCCGGTCGCCCTCGAACGTGCAGACGACGTCGACGAGGTGCTCGAGCAGGCGAGGGCCGGCGATGGACCCGTCCTTCGTCACATGCCCGACGAGGAGCACGGGGATGTTGCGCTCCTTGGCGACGCGGATGAGGGTCGACGCCACCTCGCGCACCTGCGCGGGCCCGCCCGCGATGCCGTCCGAGTCGGCGCTCGAGACGGTCTGCACCGAGTCGACGATGACGAGGTGCGGCTCGACCGCGTCGATCTGCCCGAGGATCGAGCCGAGGTCCGTCTCGGCGGCGAGGTAGAGGCGGGGCCGCAGCGCGCCGGTGCGCTCGGCGCGCACCCGGACCTGCCCGACGGACTCCTCGGCCGTGACGTAGAGGACGGTGGCGCCGGTCGAGGCGTAGCGGGAGGCGACCTCGAGCAGCAGCGTCGATTTGCCGACGCCCGGCTCGCCGGAGAGGAGGATCGCGGCGCCGGGCACGATGCCGCCGCCGAGAACGCGGTCGAACTCCGCGATGCCGGAGGCGCGGTGCCGGGCGTCCTCGGTCGTTATCTCGGCGATGGGCCGCGCCCGCCGCTCGGCCGGCACCGGCAGGGCCTGCACGGCGCGGACGACGCCGCCGCGCTCGGCGGACTCGACGACGGTTCCCCACTGCTGGCACTCGGAGCAGCGCCCGACCCACTTGGCGGCGCGCCAGCCGCACTCCGTGCAGCGGTAGGCGAGGGCGCTGGACGCGGAGGAGGCCTTGGGCATGGGCTTCACCCTAAGCGCGCCCTCCGACGCCGCCCGGCAGGGACGCGACGAGGCGGAGATCCCGTCCGGTCCGCTCCAGGGAAGGAGCCCGGCGACCTGCGCGGATCAGGAGTTTTCACGCGGTTCAGGAGATCCGGCCAGTTTCGCCCGCGGTTCAGGACGAAACGCCGTCTCGCGGCGCGGATCTCCTGATCCGCGCAGCTGCGGGGTCGCTTCCGGCGCCGCCGGTTCGCGAGGGCGTCCCCGCGTCGCGTACACTCGACGGCGGTAGCGTGTCCGAGCGGCCTAAGGAGCATGTCTCGAAAACATGTGTGGGGGCAACTCCACCGTGGGTTCAAATCCCACCGCTACCGCCACTCGAAGCCCTCCGGACCGTCGTGTCCGGGGGGCTTCGGCCTTTCTCCGCGCCGCACCGGCAACCGCGGCGTCAGCCCAGCCAGCGCCGCCAGCGCGGGATGTCCGGGTCCTCAGGTGCGGGCCCTTCGCCGAGCGCGCGGGCCGCCTCGGCGAGGTCCTCAGCGGTGAGGGTCATCACCTCGTCCCGCTCGAGCTCGTCGAGGCTCCTCTCGCCGTTGCGGGAGAGCCGGAGCGCCTGGCGGTTGAGCGCCTGCTCGAACAGGGTGCGCGCGAAGCGGGCGTTCCCGGAGTCCTCGCCCGCGTGCAGGCCCGTGAGGATGCGGCGCAGCGTCTCCTCCGCGCCCGGCTCGAGCGTGTACTCGTGCTGGGCGACCGTGCTCGCGAAGATCGCCTGCAGCTCCTCGACCGAGTAGTCGGGGAAGGTGAGCTCGCGCGCGAACCGGGACCGCAGGCCGGGGTTCGAGAGCAGGAACGCCTCCATGAGCCGCGGATAGCCGGCGACGATCACGACGAGGCGATGGCGGTGGTCCTCCATGCGCTTCAGCAGGACCTCGATCGCCTCCGGCCCGAAGTCCATCCGGCCGTCCTCGGGCGCGAGCGCGTAGGCCTCGTCGATGAACAGGACGCCGTCGAGCGCCCGCCGGATCACCCGGTCCGTCTTCAGTGCGGTCGCGCCGACGTACTGGCCGACGAGGCCCGACCGGTCGACCTCGACGAGGTGACCCTTCTGCAGCAGGCCGACCGCCCGGTACATCTCGGCGAGGAGGCGGGCCACCGTCGTCTTGCCGGTGCCCGGGTTGCCGAGGAACACGAGGTGCTGCGAGGTCGCCACCTCGGGCAGGCCGTGCGCCTTCCGGCGGGCCTGCACCTGCAGGAACGCGACCAGCGCGCGGACCTGCTCCTTCACCGTCTCCAGCCCGACGAGGGCGTCGAGCTCCGCCTGCACCTCGGCGAGCGGGCGCGCCGGAGCCGCGCGGCCGCCGAAGAGGTCGCTCAGCCGGTCGTCCACCCGTTCGAAGCCGGGGCGCTTCAGCTGGTCGGCCAGGTGGCCGACCGCGTCGCGCAGGTCCTCGAGCGGGTTGCGGCTGGTGGCCATGCCCGGAGCCTAATACCGCCCGGTCCGCGTGGACTGGGTGGGGGGCGGACGCCGGCTCCCGGATGAGGGGGTGGTCGGGTTCCGAGGTCGGGTCGCGTGATTTCAAGACGCGAGCCGACGGCTCGCTCCTCAATCACCGGAGGGGGGCTGCGGCTCGCTCCTCGATCACCGAGGTGGGGCCGCCCTCAATTGAGCTCGACGATCACGTACGGACCGATCTCCGGGATCACGAAGTGGACCCGATCGCCCTCCGTTCGTGCGGGCACCTCCTCAGGGTCCGCACCGGGGCGATGCACGCGAACACGGTGGACCACGAACGGGACGCGGAGGGCGACCCCCACCCGCAGTGCCGGGACGGTGCGCTCCGCCGCCTCGTCGTAGTCGTAGTTGACGATGTGCAGGGCGCCGAGCGCCGTGCTGCTGCGCTGCAGGTTCACCGCCCCGCGCAGAAGGCCCTCGGTGACGAGCTGCGGATCGTCCGGCACCAGGTCGCGCGCCTCGGCGGACTCGGCCACGAGCGTCCCGGCATGCCGCAGAATCGGTGACGCGTCCACGCCGTCCTGGCCGCCCGGCTCGCCGAGGACGGTGACGGAGCCGCCGCCGTCGAGGTAGCCGAGTACCGCCTCCACCTGCCGTGCGGTGAGCGACGAGCAGCCGGGCAGCACCAGGCGCGAGTACCGGGCGAGCGCGCCGGCGTCCGCGTCGTCCTCCCGGTGCACGCCGTCGTGGAACATCACCACGTCGAGCGGATGCCGGGCGAGGCTCAGCGCGCTCACGGCCCGGAAGAACGGGATCGCCCGCGGGGACGTCTCGCCGACTGCGGGGTACACGTCCTCGTCCCCGGTCTCGAGCATCTGGTAGGTCGTCTCGAGGAAGTTGCTGTCCGTGCTGTAGACGACGGCCACGTCGTTGTGGGTCTCGCGGGAGCACAGCCCGTCGTGCTCCGCGAGGAACTCCTGGATCTCGACCGTCTCATCGTGCGGCGCCCAGAGCGCGTCCTCGATGCCGGTGCCCATCCACGCGCCGTACGGCACCGACATGTTCACGCCCATCGCCGTCGCCTCGTACATCATCACGCGGTAGCGGTCGAGCGCCCGGCCTCGGTTCAGCTTCGGCAGCAGCTCCGGCATGACGCCGCCGTACGGGTTCGTGGAAACGCACACCGGCTTGTCCCCGCCGAACGCGGCGATGTAGCGCATCCACCCCGGCTGCTCGTAGAGCGTGTGCCGCTGCTCCGGGACGAGCACGTCGACCATCCCGGCCAGCGGATCGTGCCAGGGGGCGCCGTCGTAGAGGTTCGACGAGACGAGGACGGTGCGGCCGATGCTCGCCGCGTACTCGCGGACATAGGACGAGAGTTCCGCGAAGTTCGCGGCCTGGCGCCCCTGCAGGAAGCGGACATACAGCCGGGCGAGAACGCCCTCGTCGCCGTCCGCCTTGAGGCGCACCCGCTCCATGCCCCGGGCGAGCAGCCACTGCCCGTAGTCGAAGCCCTCCAGGTCGCCGGCGCTCGCCGGGATGCGCTCGCGCGGAAGTCCTTGCAGGTAGCGGGTGAACCCCACCCGGTTGTCGTAGCTGAACGATCCGCCGTAGCCGAGCGCGCCGAGGGGGCTGTCCGGCTCGTCGAACTGGATGCCGTCGACGCCGGCATCGATGTGGATCCGCGCGATCGCCTTCAGGTACTCGCGCCAGACCGGGTTGTTGATGTCCATGTAGTGGCAGACGTGCTCGCGGGCGGGCACCTCGAGCCAGCGTGCATGGTGCGGGTTGCCGTGGATGTCCCGGGAGCAGCACTCCTCGAACAGGTCCGTCACTCGCTCACCCCGTGAGTTCGTCAGCCCGTCGGGGAAGTACTTCTCGAACGGCGCCCAGAGCTTCGGATAGCGGTTCTGCGTAAACTCGCGCAGGCCGAGCCAGCCCCGCTTCCCCACGCCGCGGAGCTCGTTCATCGCGAGGATCTCGGACTCGTCGTCGTCGAGCTCGACCGGGAACTCCCACCCCTGTGTGGAGAAGATGACGCTGAACGCCTTCACCCCACGGCGGCGCACCTCGTCGAGGAACTCCGAGTCCTTGACGAATCCGTACTGGCGCAGACGGGCGGGAATCGGCGCGTACGCCTCGTCCTCGAGGTAGGCGAGCGAGATGGGCCCGCCGCCGAGCGAGGGCCAGGTCATGAGAGTCGCCCGGTACTCGGCGAAATCCTCGGCCATCTTGAGCCGGCGCGGCGGCAGGCTCGGGTGGTAGTTGTAGCCCCGCGCGAACCATCCCTGGGCGTAGACGCCCCGCTCCATCGCCATCGATTCCCCTCTCGCTCCCTGCACGGAAGGAGGGCCGTCGGCGGCCCTTCTCGCCCGGCCGCGCAGGTGGATGAGACCGGGGGCGCGCCGGGACGGCGGGGATGTTGTGGGAAGGAGAGTTCCCTCCTATCCTGTGTGCAGTCTCGCATTCCAACGTTGTAAATGCGATGCCCCGGCAAGGTTCACAAGACCGGATCCGGGGCTCGCGGTGCGGGGCCACGTCGCGCGGATCACCGCGGCAGCAACATCCCTCGCAGCAATCGCGGCCGCAGCAGGCCGCCGACAACGGTGTCTCTTGCACCGCGAAAGGATCGATCACTTCCATGACGACGAAGAGAAGAACTCTGCTTGCCGCAGGGATGACGGCGGCGATGGCCGCGACGCTCGTGGGCTGCACCGGCGGTGGAGGAGGCGGCGGCGGCGGTGGCGCCGGCGCGAGCAAGGAGAACTGCTCGAACGAGATCCAGGTGCAGGATGTCCCGGTCGTCACCTACTGGGGCTGGAACGAGGACACCTCGCAGACCGTCGACAACTTCAACGCGAGCCACGACGACGTGCAGATCTGCTGGACGAACGCGGGTCAGGGCGGCGACGCCTACACCAAGCTCGCAACCGCCATCCAGTCGAAGTCCGGGGCGCCGGACATGGTGCAGATCGAGTACGACTGGCTGAACAGCTTCATCATGCAGCGCGGCCTCGTCGACATGACCGAGCACGGCATCGAGGAGCACAAGGACCGCTTCACCGAGGGTGCCTGGCGCGACGTCTCGAGCGGCGACGGCGTCTTCGCCGTTCCGGTCGACCTGGGCCCGGTCGGCATGTGGTACCGCGCGGACCTCTTCGAGCAGCACGGCATCGCGGTGCCCACCACGTGGGACGAGTACGCGGCGGCGGCTCAGCAGCTGAGCGACGCGACCGGCGGCGAGACCCTGATCGGCAACTTCGCGCCGAACGGCCAGGGGCAGCACTACGCCTTCCTCGACCAGGCGGGCGCCGTTCCGTTCGACTTCGACAGCGGGAAGCCGGAGGAGCTCGGCATCGCCGTCAACGACGAGGCCAGCAAGAAGGTGTTCTCCTACTGGGTCGACCTCGCGAACAAGGGTCTCGTCGGCACCGACCAGGCCTGGACGCCCGAGTTCAACACCGCCCTCGGCACCGGCCGCTACGCGACCGCCATCTACCCGGTCTGGTACAACATCCACATCCCGTCCTTCGAGGACGGCGACCCGAACGCGGTCTGGCGTGCGGCGCCGATCCCGCAGTGGGACGCGGCCAGCCCCAAGCAGGTCAACTGGGGCGGCAGCACCCTCGCGGTGACGACGCAGGCGACGGACCCGGAGCTCGCCACCACCGTGGCGGCCGAGCTCTACGAGCCGGAGGAGAACAAGAAGCTCGGCGTCGAGGTCGGCGGGCTCTTCCTCGCCGACTCCGAGATGATCGAGTCCGAGTACTTCCAGAACCTGGAGTACGACTTCTACGGCGGGCAGCAGATCAACAAGGAGGTCTTCGGACCTGCTGCGCTCGCCTACGAGGGCGTGACGTTCGGACCGTTCACGCAGTACTTCTACGACGAGATGCAGCGCGTGCTGTCGGAGGCGATCGAGGGCAACGTCGACGCGTCCGGTGCTGCCGACGAGCTCCAGGAGTCCCTGGAGACCTACGCGGCCGAGCAGGGCTTCGCCGTCAAGTGAGCACGGTGCGGGCGGGGGCAGTGCTCCCGCCCGCACCCCCGCGTCCCAAGGAAGTGACGAATGTCCACTACTCAGCTCTCCGCGCCCGCCCGTCCCCCCGTTTCCAGGAGGCGCGGCGCCAGCCTCGAACGCAAGAGCGCCCGCTTCGGCTGGCTCTTCCTGGCGCCGTTCGCCGTCGTGTTCCTGGTCTTCCTCGTCCTGCCGCTCGTCTACGCGTTCTGGATGAGCCTGCACACCAACACGCTCGCCTTCGGTGAGCAGTTCGCCGGCCTGACGAACTACATCAAGGCGTTCAGCGACGAGCGGTTCCTGACCGGCATGCTTCGCGTCGGCGCGTTCGCGATCGTCTTCGTGCCCCTTCAGATCGGGCTCGCGCTCATCTTCGCCCTCGTCCTCGACGACGTGCGGACCCGGCTGTCCCGCTTCTCGCGGCTGCTGATCTTCGCGCCCTACGCCATCCCCGGCGTGATCGGCGCGCTCATGTGGGGCTTCCTCTACAGCCCCTCGTTCGGCCCGCTCGTCGGCTTCTTCGAGTTCTTCAACCTGCCGGCGCCCGACCTGCTCAGCCGGGACACGATCTTCGCATCGCTGACGAACATCGTCACGTGGCAGTGGACCGGCTACTACATGATCATCATCTACGCATCGCTGCAGTCGATCGATCCGTCCATCTACGAGGCGGCGCGGATCGACGGCGCGACCAAGCTGCAGACCGCCCTGCAGATCAAGGTGCCGATCGTCGCGTCCTCGCTCGTGCTCACCATCGTGTTCGCGCTGATCGGGACGCTGCAGTTCTTCACCGAGCCGCAGGTGCTCGCGCCGCTCGCCGGCAACGCGATCGACGCGGCGTACACGCCGAACCTGTACGCCTACAACCTCGCGTTCTCGTACCAGCAGTTCAACTACGCGTCGGCGATCTCGTTCGCGCTCGGCCTGCTGGTCTTCCTCGCTTCGATCATCTTCCTGATCGCCACCCGCAAGAAGAGCGGACTCCGCTGATGACCACCTCGCCTCTGCCTCTCGTCGACGACGCTGTCACCGCCTCCGGCCCCCGCCGCGAGCGGGAGCGCGTGCAGCCGAAGCGCCGGCCGGCGGTCGGCGCTCACCTCCTCCTCGCGATCGCGGCCCTCTACTTCCTGCTGCCCCTGTGGTGGCTCATCGTGGCGGGTACCAAGAGCACGAGCGGCCTGTTCACGGGCACCGGCGGCCCGCTGTGGTTCGACTCGGACTTCGCCCTGTTCGAGAACATCGCCCAGCTCGCCACGTACAACAACGGCATCTACATGCGCTGGCTCGGGAACTCGTTCCTCTACGCCCTCGCGGGCGGCGTCGGCGCCACGGTCCTCGCCGTCCTGGCCGGGTACGCGTTCGCGAAGTACCGGTTCCGCGGCCGGACCGTGTCGTTCATGATCCTGCTCGCCTCGGTGATGGTCCCGATGACGGCGCTCGTCATCCCGACCTACGTGCTGTTCAACAACCTGGGCCTCACGAACACGATCTGGGCGGTGATCCTCCCGTCGCTGCTCAGCCCGTTCGGCGTCTACCTGATGCGCGTGTACATCCAGGACGCGATCCCGGACGAGCTGCTCGACGCGGCCCGCGTCGACGGATCGGGCGAGATCCGGACCTTCACGACCATCGCCCTCCCGCTCATGCGGCCGGCGATCGTCACCGTGCTGCTGCTGTCGGTCGTGGGCGGATGGAACAACTACTTCCTGCCGCTCGCGATGATCTCCGACCAGACGCTGCTGCCCGTCACGGTGGGTCTGCAGTACTGGCAGGTGCAGTCGAACTCAGCGACCGCCGGCGGCCTCGTCTGGAACCTGGTCACGAGCGGATCCCTGCTCTCCGTGGTTCCGCTGATCATCGCCTTCCTGATGCTGCAGAAGTACTGGCAGGGCGGGCTCTCGCTCGGCAGCCTCAAGTAGCCCGGGGCGAGCTCCGCGGGCCCGGCGCCTCTCGCCGGGTCCGCGGATCCGCCGCCCCCGCCCGGCACCCCACCCGCGCATCTCGCGAAGTCCGCGGCCGCCCATCGGCGCGCCCACAAGAAGAAGGAGCACCATGCCCAACGCCCGCGTCGTCGTCGATCCCCGATACGTCGTCGGTCCCATCAACCGGCGGCTCTTCGGCTCGTTCATCGAGCACATGGGGAGGGCGGTGTACACCGGCATCTACGAGCCGGACCACCCGACGGCGGACGACGAGGGGTTCCGGCAGGACGTCATCGAGCTCGTCCGCGAACTGGGCGTCTCGGCCATCCGCTATCCCGGCGGCAACTTCGTCTCCGGCTTCCATTGGCGCGACAGCATCGGCCCGAAGGACGAGCGCCCCCGGCGGCTGAGCCTCGCCTGGCGCGCGACCGAGACCAACGAGGTCGGCCTGCACGAGTTCTCCTCCTGGGTCGAGAAGGTGGGCGGCGAGCTGATGTACGCCATCAACCTCGGCACCGCCGACACGCGGGAGGCACTCGAGGTGGTGGAGTACGCGAACGCGCCGAGGCGCTCCACGCTCGCCGAGGAGCGCATCGCGAACGGCAGGACCGAGCCGTTCGGGATCACCATGTGGTACCTCGGGAACGAGATGGACGGCCCGTGGCAGCTCGGCCACGCCCCGGCCGATGACTACGGCAAGAAGGCGTCGCGCACCGCGAAGGCGCTCCGCCAGCTCGACCCGCGGGTCGAGCTGGTCGCATCCGGCTCGTCGCACCCGACCATGCCGACCTTCCCCGAGTGGGAGCGCGTGGTGCTCGAGCACACCTACGAGGACGTGGACTACATCTCCTGCCACGGCTACTACGAGGAGAAGAACGGCGACCTCGGCTCGTTCCTCGCCGCCCCGGTCAAGATGGACCGCTACCTCGACGCCGTCATCGCGACAGCCGACCACGTCAAGGCGCTGAAGCGCAGCGACAAGACCCTCAACATCTCGTTCGACGAGTGGAACGTCTGGTACCTGGGCGACAACCTCCGCCGGTTCCCCCGGCAGGCCGACCGCTTCTACCGGACCGACGAGATCGAGGGCGACGACTGGCCTGAGGCGCCGCGGCTCGCCGAGGACGTCTACTCGGTGGCGGACGCGGTGGTCGTCGGCGGCCTGCTCATCTCGCTGCTGCGTCACGCGGACCGGGTGTCGTCCGCGGCGATGTCCATGCTGGTCAACGTCATCGCCCCCATCACGACCGAGCCCGGCGGACCGGCGTGGCGGCAGAGCACCTACTTCCCGTTCGCGCTGACGTCGAAGCTCGCGAACGGCGTCGCGCTGGACGTGCGGGTGGAGAGCGAGGACTACGAGACGGCCGAGCACGGGCGGGTGCCGCTCGTCGACGCGGTGGCCACGGCCGACGCGGACGCCGGGCGCGCGGCCGTCTTCCTCGTCAACCGGTCGCTCACCGAGGAGGTGACGGTGACGGTCGACCTCGCGGCTCTCGGCCGGGTCGAGCTGCTCGATGCCCGGATGATCGCCGACGAGGACGTGTACGCCCGCAACACCCGGGACGAGCCCGATCGGGTGCAGCTGAAGGCGAATGCGAGCGCGGCGATCGAGGATGGGGTCCTCACCGTGACTCTGCCGCCGGTCTCGTGGACCGCGGTCGCCCTGGGCTGAACGAGGAGGGCCGGCTCCGGGATCGCGTTCCGGAGCCGGCGCCGGGAGCGGCCCGGCGGTGGGGTCAGGCGCTGATCCGCTGCGCGCCGGCCCTCGATGGGGGCGCGCTCCCGCCGGCGCCCTCGCCGGTCGACTCGCGCGCGACCAGGCGGAAGTCCGGCTTGAGCAGCCGCGGCGGGCGCCGCTCGCCCTTCTCGGCGATCCGCTCGACGAGCAGCTCGACGGCCATCCGCGCGATCGCGTCGCGCCCGGGGTCGATGCTCGAGAGCGACGGCACCGAGTACCGCGACTCGTCGAGGTCGTCGAATCCGATGACGACCACGTCCTCCGGGACGCGGACGCCGGCCTCGCCGAGCGCGCGGAGGGCGCCGAGACCCAGGGTGTCGTTCAGCGCGAAGATCGCATCGAACGCGACGCCCTCGGAGAGCAGGTGGCGGACCGCCTCAGCTCCCGTCTCCCGGCCCCAGTGTCCGGTGAGGGGGATGAGCTCCGGCGCCTCCGGAATGCCTGCTCCCTCGAGCGCCTGGCGGTAGCCCTCCCGGCGGAGGGTCGCCGAGCTCGCGCCGTCGAGCGAGTCCCGCTCAACTCCCACGAGCGCGATCCGGGTGCGGCCGAGCCCGAGGAGATGCTCGACGGCGGCGCGCGCCGAAGAGACGTTGTGCATGGTGACGTGATCGGTGGGCCCGCCGAAGATGCGCTCGCCGAGCAGCACGAGCGGGAACGGCACCTCGAGGGCGCCGACGTCGGCCTGGCCGAGCGCGACGGGACTGAACAGGAGCCCGTCGGTGAGGCGCAGACGGGATCCGCCGATGACCTCCAGCTCCTTGTCGCGGTCGCCGTTCGTCTGCTCGATGAGCACGCTGATGGAGCGCTTCTCGGCCGCGCGGATCACGGCGTCGGCCAGCTCGGCGAAGTAGTTCTCGCGCAGCGCCGGCACGGCGAGCCCGATGACGCCGGTCTTGCCGGAGCGAAGCCCCCGCGCGGATAGGTTCGGGCGGTAGTCGAGCTCGCGGATGGCGCTCGAGACCCGGTCGCGGACCTGGGGCCGGACGTGGGGGTGGTCGTTGATGACGTTCGAGACGGTCTTGACCGAGACTCCCGCCATCCGCGCCACGTCATGCATCGTGGGCCGCATGGAAGCCTCCGTCCGTCGTGGCGCTCGGTCAATATACGACAGGACGTCCCCATACGGGGGCGCGGCGGAGGCCGCTCCCCGCCCTGTCGGTGACGGAAGCGGGGCCGCGGAATCGTCCTTGACACCTCTGGTGGTTCTGCCCAACCATGATCCTGGCTGAGATTTACGACGTTGTAAATGGCAGGGTCCACGTCGGCGTCGCCTCTCCAGCTCTCCGTGCGGGGGCGCTCCATCGCGCCCTCCTTCTGCGGAGTCGGACGAACGCGGCCGGGGGACCGGGGCGTTCTCAGGGGAAGAAGGATCGATGGGGATTCCACAGAATGAGCGCCGCGGGCGGCGCTCCACGCCGGTGCGCCGATTGGCGTACCTCCTCGCCGGGGCGGCCGTCGCGGCGACCACCCTGGTCGCGGCCCAACCGGCGGTCGCCGACGAGCAGTGGCTCACGCAGCTCGACGACGGCTACGTCCGGTTCACGGTTCCCGACGCTGCGGTTCAGCAGGCCGTGGGCCCGGTGTCGCAGCTGGTGGTCGAGGGCAACTTCGCGCCGTCGGCGAACTGGGCGCAGCTGGGCCTGTCGCGCAGCGGCGCGAACTGGACCGGCATCATCGGCCCGCTCGACCCGGGCCTGTACTACCAGGTCACGGGGGACGACTCGAAGCCGTTCAAGGACCCGACGAACCCGACCTCGGTCGCGTCGGAGCCGGAGTGGAGCACGTTCTTCATCCCGGGCGAGTCAGCGGCGCTGCTCGCGGATGCTCCGGAGGAGGCCGGCTCCGTCGAGACGCTCACCTACGTCAGCGAGGGAACGGGCGGGGAGCGGTCGGCCCTCGTCTGGACGCCTCCGGGCTACACGGACCGCGGCAAGCCCTATCCGGTCCTGTATCTGCAGCACGGCGGCGGCCAGGGCTACCGCGACTGGACCGAGGTCGGCCGCGCCGAGCAGATCCTCGACAACCTGTGGCTCTCGGGTCGGCTCGCCGACATGATCGTCGTCATGGGCGACGGCAACGTCCCCGACTTCTCGGCCGAGCTGTTCGGCAGCCTCATGCCGGCGGTGGGAGACGCGTATCGCGTGTCCCCGGCGAAGAAGGACCGGGCGCTCGCCGGGCTCTCGATGGGCGGCGGCCAGGCGTTCGAGGTGCTGCGGAACCACCCCGGTGAGTTCGCGTACGTCGGCACCTTCGGAGCCGGGCGCTTCGGCGACCTCTCGACCCTTCCGGTGAAGGAGATCAACAAGCGCACGTCGCTGTTCCGCCTCTACGTCGGCAACCAGACCGATATCGCGTACAACGACGTGTTCGATTCGCTGCGCGGGTTCGACTCGGTCGGCCTGCGCTACCAGTTCGACGGGGTCAATCCGGACGCGGGCCACAACTGGAACGCGTGGCAGGAGAACCTGATCGACTTCGCGCCCCGGCTCTTCCAGGGCAAGGACACCGGGACCCCGGACTTCAGCGAGGGTCACCTGCCGCTCGACGAGCGCTTCGAGACGCCGGCTCCCGGCACGACGCCGACCCCGTGGGTCACCGAGGACGGGATCGTCACCTTCGAGACGACGACCGAGTTCGCGGACGCCGACTTCGTCTCGGTGTGGGCGAACTGGGGTCCCGGCGGCAGCTGGCTGCGCGTCGAGGCTACGAAGGTCGGCGACCGGTGGCGCGCGACGGTCGGTCCGCTCGACCCCTGGTCGTACTACTACCGCCTCATCGTCGACGGCGTCTCCGTGAAGGACACCGGCAACCCCACGAAGGTCACGACGGAGCCGACGTGGAGCACCTTCTTCGTCCCGGGGGAGGAGTCGCGGCTGCTCGCCGACGTCCCCGAGGGGACAGGGGGCACCCTCGACGTCCTCACTTACCAGAGCTCGGTGGCGAACCAGCAGCGCAGCGCCTACGTGTGGACGCCGCCGGGCTACGACGCCGCCAGAGCCGAGCCCTACCCGCTGTTCGTGCTCAACCACGGCGGCGGGCAGAGCTGGACCGACTGGGTCGAAGTGGGTCGCGCGAAGCAGATCCTCGACAACCTCACCGTGGACGGCGCGATCGAGCCGATGGTCGTCGTGATGCCGAACGGCAACGTGAGCGACTACCCGGCGGAGCTGCTCGGGAACGTGCTGCCCGCGGTGGAGGGCGCGTACAGCGTCAGCGAGGATCCCGCCGATCGCGCGATCGCCGGCCTCTCCCTGGGAGGCATGCGGACCGTCGACTTCGTCCTCCGGAATCCCGGTGAGTTCGCAGACGTGGGCGCGTTCGCGGGCTTCCTCTTCGGGGTCCCGGGCGGTGTCGACGCGGAGGCGGTGAACGCCGAGACGAGGCTCCTGCGTCTCTACACCGGTGACATCACCGACTTCACCTACCCGAACGTGCTCGCGCTGATGGACACGCTCGACGGGCTCGGGGTGGACTACGAGTTCGACGGCGTCACCGTCGGGCCCCACGGCTGGGACGTCTGGCAGAAGAACCTGATCGACTTCGCACCCCGCCTCTTCGACGGGGAGTGAGCTCGGCGCTGTGCCCCGACGGCTCCCGGCCGTCGGGGCACAGCGGTGACGGGGCGCGCGACGGGCGCTCGCAGAGACAGACGACGGAAACGACAGATCGGACAACAGCATGACGACGGACGCCACGGTTCTGCCCGAGCGCGACTGGACGGACCCGGCCCGCGGGATCGATGAGCGCGTGGAGGCGCTCCTCGCCGAGATGACGCTCGACGAGAAGCTCGCGCAGCTCGGCAGTTACTGGGACGACCGGCGCGGCAGCGACGAGGTCATCGCCCCGATGCAGGACGTGTTCTCGCAGGGCCGGCCGAGCTTCGAGCAGGCGACCGCGCACGGAATCGGGCACCTCACCCGCGTGCTCGGCACCGTTCCGGTGTCCGCCGCCGAGGGGACCCGGAAGCTCGCCGCCGCCCAGGAGGCGCTGCGGGAGCACACGCGGCTGCGCGTGCCCGCGATTGCGCACGAGGAGTGCCTCACCGGCTTCACGACGCTCGGCGCGACCGTCTACCCGACGGCGCTCGCCTGGGGTGCCACCTTCGACCCCGACCTGGTCGAGCGGATGGCCGCGGCGATCGGCGCCGACATGAGCGCGGTCGGCGTGCATCAGGGGCTGTCGCCTGTGCTCGACGTGACCCGCGACTACCGCTGGGGGCGAGTGGAGGAGACGATCGGCGAGGACCCGTACGCCGTCGGGATGATCGGCGCCGCGTACGTCCGCGGACTCCAGTCCGCCGGTGTCATCGCGACCCTCAAGCACTTCGCCGGCTATTCGGCGTCCCGCGGCGGACGCAATCACGCCCCGGTCTCGGTGGGCCCGCGCGAGCTCGCCGACGTGATCCTCCCGCCGTTCGAGATGGCGGTGCGGCTCGGCGGTGCCCGTTCGGTCATGAACTCGTATTCGGAGATCGACGGTGTGCCCGCGGCGGCGGACCGGCACCTCCTCACCGAGCTGCTCCGCGACGGGTGGGGCTTCGAGGGGACGGTGGTCTCCGACTACTGGGCCGTGCCGTTCCTCAAGTCGAAGCACCGGCTCGCGGCGGAGGTCGGCGAGGCGGGGGCCCTCGCCCTCGAGGCGGGGCTCGACGTCGAGCTGCCGGACACCGGCGCGTACGGGCGGCTCGCCCCGCTCCTCGAGGACGGCCGCCTGAGCCTCGACGTGGTGGACACCGCGGTGCGCCGAGTGCTGCGGCAGAAGGCCGAGCTCGGGCTGCTCGACGCGGGCTGGAGTCCGGTGCAGACCACCGACGTGGATCTCGACAGCGCCGAGAACCGTGCCATCGCGCGGAGGCTGGCGGAGGAGTCGGTCATCCTGCTCGACAACCGCGCCCGGATCCTCCCGATCTCCGCTCCGCCGGCCTCCATCGCCGTGATCGGCCCGTGCGCCGAGGACCCGGGGGCGTTCCTCGGGTGCTACTCCTATCCGATCCACGTGCTGCCCCGGCATCCGCAGCACGGCTTCGGCATCCCGGTCGACTCGCTGCCGTCGGCGCTCGCCGCCGAGTTCCCGGCGGCGCAGGTGACCGCATCCGCCGGCTGCCCGCTGCGGGACGTCGACCGGTCCGGCATCCCGGCGGCCGTCGAGCAGGCGCGCGGGGCGGACGTCGTGGTCGCGGTCGTCGGCGACCGGGCGGGCATGTTCGGCCGCGGCACGTCCGGGGAGGGCTGCGACGCCCCCGACCTGGAGCTGCCCGGCAGCCAGGGCGACCTCCTCGACGCCCTCCTCGACACCGGCACTCCGGTGATCGTGCTCGTCGTGTCCGGCCGGCCGTACGCACTCGGCCGCTACGCGGACCGGGCGGCGGCGGTGCTCCAGGCCTTCATGCCCGGGTCGGAGGGCGCGGGCGCGCTCGCCGGCGTCCTGTCGGGCCGCGTCAACCCGAGCGGCCATCTGCCCGTGCAGATCCCCGCCGCGGACGGCGCCCTGCCCTACACCTACCTGGCGCCGCCGCTCGGACACGACGGCGACCGGATCAGCAACGTCTCCATCGCGCCCCTGTACCCGTTCGGGCACGGGCTCTCCTTCACGACCTTCGAGGTGGCGGAGCTCGAGCTCGGTGCGCAGGAGGTCCCGGTGGACGGCGGGCTCACCGCGACCGTCCGCGTCGGCAACACGGGGAGCCGTGCCGGCGCGACCGTGGTGCAGCTCTACGCCGACGACCCGGTGGCGTCCGTCACGCGGGCCGTCCGGCAGCTCGTCGGCTTCGCGCGCATCGAGCTCGATGCGGGCGAGTCCGCGCTGGTCGAGTTCGACCTGGCGGCGGACCGCTTCTCGTTCACGTCGCGCAGCCTCGAGCGCATCGTCGAGCCGGGCGAGATCGTGCTGACCGCCGGGCTGTCGAGCCGGGACGCTGCAGCGACGGAGAGCTTCCGCCTCACCGGAAAGACGCGGGTGGTGCCGGAGGGCAGCCGCGTACTCGAGACGGGGGTGCGGATCGTGCGCTGAGGCGGCGCGGCCGGCGGCAGGGCGGCTAGTCCAGCCCTTCGAAGGGCGGCTCTCCGCTGCGCAGGTCCTGGTCGGACTCCCGGAGGGCGAACCTCATCGCCGCCTCCGCTTCGTCGGGGTTCCCCGCGATGACCGCCTCGAGCACGCGGCGGTGATCGGGCACCGGGTCCATCCACGGCGCGCCCGGGTGGTGCTGGATGCGGTTGCGTGCGTCGAGGGCATGGACCACCACGACGTCGAGGCGGATCATCAGCTCGTTGTGGGTCGCCCGCAGGAGGTGGCGGTGGAACTCCCGATCCGCGGCGGCGAGCCGCCCGACGTCCTGACCCGCCGCCGCGAACTCCGAGAAGGAGCGCTCGAGAGCGGCGAGGTCGTCGTCCGTGCGGTACTGGGCGGCGAGGCGCGCTGAAGCCGGCTCGATCACGTCGCGCAGCTGCGACAGCTCGGACAGCAGGCGGTCGTCGTCCCGGCGGGCCTCGCGCCGCCACAGGATGACGTCGCCGTCGAGCAGCTTCCAGGCCTCCCGGTCCCGGACGAAGGTGCCGCGCTTCGGCCAGGAGTCGATGAGACCCTTCTCGCGGATGACTCGCAGAGCCTCCCGGATGGCCGTCTTGCTCGCCCCGAGCACCGGCTCCAGCGCGTCGACGTCGATGCGCGTGCCGGGCGGCCAGTCGCCGCGGACGATGCGGAGGCCGAGCTGCTCGACGAGCTCCGCGTGAAGGTCGGCCATGCCAGTGGACCCTACCGGGCGTCCGGGCTGGACCCGCGCCCCGTTGTGTTCTCTCGTATTATTAGTAATAATAAGGCGAAACGGGTCCGGCCCGTGCGCAGCACGCATACGAAGGAGTACGCCATGCCTGTACGTTCGTCCCGGCGCAGAACCGCTCTCTCGGCTCTCGCCCTCACCGCCGTCACGGCCATCGGCCTGGGCGGCTGCTCATCCGACACGTCCGGCGGCGACGGAGGGGGAGAGCCGGAGCCCGCCACCATCACCTTCGCGGCCTCGACCCTCGGCGACCCGGGACGCGGACCCGGACTCGAGGCGCTGATCGAGGAGTACAACAGCAGCCAGGACGTCGTCACCGTGGAGCCGGCGTCGGTGCCGTACCCGACCTTCGGTCAGACCGTCCTCACCCAGATGGGCGGGGGCGAGGGACCTGACCTCGTCCGCTTCGACATGCCCGAGTTCTCGGCCGCGGCGGCGTCGGGCCTGCTCGAGCCCCTCGGCGACAAGATCGACGCCGAGGAGCTCGATCTCATCCCGGGCCCCGACGAGTACATGTCCGTCGACGGCGAGCGCTACGGCGTCATCTTCGAGGCGTCCAACTACGGCATGTTCTACAACGCCGACCTCATCCCCGAGCCGCCGACCACCTTCGAGGAGTTCGTCGACGTGGCGAAGAGCACCACGTCCGGCGACACCTACGGCCTCGCCTTCCGTCACCTGCAGGCGGAGGAGCCGGGCGTCTGGCAGGACATCTTCAACTACGTGCTCGGCTTCGGCGGCAACTGGTCCGACGGCGAGAAGCTCACCCTCAACTCGCCCGAGGTCGTAGAGGGGCTCGAGGCGTACCAGGAGCTCTACGACGCGAACGTCATCCCGAAGGGGACCGACGCCGCGACCTTCCGCAAGATGTTCGCCACCGGCAAGGTCGGGATGGAGCTCAACAACGGCGGGTACGTGACGGCGACCGTCGCGGCCAACCCCGACCTCAACTTCAGCGTCGCGCGCATCCCGTTCCCGGAGCAGAAGCAGGGCGCGCTGCTCGCGCCCATCGTGATCAACGCGAACAGCGAGCACAAGGACGCCGCCCTCGACTTCATCAACTGGATGCTGGAGCCCGAGCAGCAGGTGTCCCTGCAGGAGGTGCTCGGCGCGAGCAGCGTCGCCACCCCGACGGAGCGCAGCGCCGAGAGTCTCGAGCAGTACCCGTTCCTGCCGGTACTGGACGAGCTGACCGAGAGCGGCGTGCCCCAGATCGTCGTCGGCTTCGGAGCGCAGACGCCCGAGATCCGCACCATCGTCGTCAGCGAGGTCCTCGCCGCCCTGCAGGGCCAGCAGGACATGCAGACCGCCATGGACAACGCGCAGGAGCAGGCCGAAGAGCTGGTCGGCCAGTAACCCTCGACGAGAGGGGTCCGGGTGAGAGCCCGGACCCCTTCCAGGGAGAAGCTATGTCTGCAACTACCTCACCTGCCCGGCCGGGCAGGCGGCGGACGCTCGAGAGCAGGTGGACGCCCTACCTCTTCCTCGCCCCCGCCGCGCTGTACATCCTGGTGTTCCAGGGCCTTCCCCTCCTCCAGGAGGTGTGGCTGAGCTTCACCAGGACCACCCTCCTCAATCCCACGAGGAGCGTGTGGGTCGGGGCGGAGAACTATCTCGACATCTTCACCGACCCGTCGTTCCGGCAGACCCTGGTCACGACCCTCGTCTACGTCGTCGCGTGCGTGGCCGGCTCCGTCGGATTGGGCCTGCTCGTCGCGCTGCTCCTCAACGGACGCTTCCCGGGCCGCGGCGTGGCGCGGGCCCTGGTCACCGTGCCGTGGGCGGCACCGGGCATCGCGGTCGCGCTCATCGCCACCTGGATGTTCAACGCCCAGTACGGGATCCTCACCAAGGCGCTTCAGGCGGTCGGCATCGACCCGGGTGCGAGCGGCGTGCTCGACAATCCGAGCCTCGCGCTGATCGCCGTGCTCGCCACCACGATCTGGCAGCTGGTGCCGTTCGTCGCGGTCGTGCTCCTGTCCGCCCTGCAGTCCGTGCCGCAGGAGCTGGTCGAAGCCGCCCAGGTGGACGGGGCCGGCCGGTGGACGGTGTTCCGAGAGGTCACCTTCCAGGTCCTCAAGCCCACGATCGGGCTCGTGGCCGTCCTCATGACCATCTGGTCGCTGCGGCGGTTCGAGCTGATCTGGCTGATGACCCGCGGCGGCCCGCTCGGCACCACTCGGACGCTCGTCATCGACCTCTACGCGGAGGCGTTCGACGCGAAGCAGCTCGGCGTCGCCGCCGCCATCGGGATGGTGGGCATCGTGATCTCGCTCATCGTCATCGTCGGCAGTAGGTTCGTCGCCCGCGCGGCGGAGAGGCAGTCATGACCAGAACCCATCGCCTCGGTGTCACCGCGCGGATGATCGCGGTCCTCGTCGTCCTCGGCCTCGCGGTGTTCCCCGTCTACTGGATGCTCGTCACCGCGCTGACCTCGGATGAGGCGCTCTTCGGCGGCGGCCTGACCCTCCTCCCCGACCTCTCGCGCCTGGGGGTCTTCGGCGACGCGCTGCAGGACGGCGAGGTCGTGAGGTGGCTCCTCAACAGCCTCATCATCGCGTCCGGCACGACCGTGCTGTCGATCGCCCTCGGGGTGCCGCTCGCCTACGCCCTCTCCCGCTTCCGCTTCGCCGGCAAGGCCGCGCTGGGGCTCGCGCTGCTGTTCACCCAGATGCTCCCGGAGGCGCTCCTCGTGGTGCCGCTGTTCGCGATCTTCCGCAGGGTCGACCTCCTGAACTCGCTGCACGGGCTGGTCCTCGCCAACACGGCCTTCGTGCTCCCGGTCGTGGCCCTCATCCTGAAGGGCGCCATCGACGGGGTGCCACGCGAGCTGGACGAGGCGACCCGGGTCGACGGCGGGCGTCCGCCGACCGTGCTCCTGCGCGTCATCCTGCCGCTCATCGGACCCTCGATCGCGGCGGCGGCGGTCATCGCGTTCTTCCATGCCTGGAACGAGTACGTGTTCGCGGTCACGTTCATCTTCGACAAATCTCTGCAGCCCGCCTCGGTCGGCGTCGCCGGCTTCATCGGCGAGCAGGACACGTCGATCCAGAGCATCATGTCGGTCGCGGTGCTGTTCACCCTGCCGGCGGTCGCGTTCTACCTGTTCGCTCAGAAATACGTCGTCGGCGGCATGACGGCCGGCGCGGTGAAGGGATAACCGCCTCAATGAAGATCACCAGCGTCGAGACGGTCGTCGTCGACTTCTACCGCACCAATCTCATCTTCCTCTTGCTGAAGACCGACGAGGGGCTGACCGGGGTGGCCGAGGCGACCCTCGAGGGCCAGGAGCACGCCGTCCGTGGGGCGGTCGCCGTCGTGGCCGACCGGGTGCGCGGCAAGGATCCGCTTCGCATCTCGGAGACGATCTACGAGCTGAACCGCGACGGCTACTGGCGGGGCGGACCCGTGACCATGACGGCGCTGAGCGCCCTCGAGATGGCGATGTGGGATGTGTCGAGCCGCGCGCTCGGGGTCCCCGTGCACCGCATGCTCGGCGGGCAGGTCCGCGACCGGGTGCGCGCGTACGCCAACGGTTGGTTCTCCGGGGCCCGCACGCCGGAGGACTTCGCGCAGGCGGCGGTCGAGACGGTCGCGCAGGGTTTCCGGGGTCTCAAGTGGGACCCCTTCGAGGCGGCCGACCTCGAGGTGAAGCCCGCCGACCTGCGCCGGATGCTCGAGCCGGTGGCCGCCGTGCGCGAGGCGGTCGGCGACGACGTGGAGCTGTTCATCGAGGGCCACGGGCGCTTCGACGTGCCGACCGCCATCCGGGTCGCCCGCGAGCTCGAGCAGTACCTGCCCGTCTTCTTCGAGGAGCCGTGCCCGCCGGACGGGATCGACGCCCTCGTGGAGATTCGCTCGAAGTCGCCGATCGCGATCGCGGCGGGGGAGCGGTGGTTCGGCCGGCACGCCTTCGTGCCGGCGCTGGCCCGCAGCGCGGTGGACTTCGTGCAGCCCGACGTGACGCACGCCGGGGGACTGATGGAGCTGAGCTTCATCTCGACGCTCGCGGCCGCGCACTACGTGCCGTTCGCCCCGCACAACCCGAGCGGACCGCTCAGCACGGCGGCCACGCTGCAGCTCGGCGCCACTCTGCCGAACTTCCGCTACCTCGAGATCATGGCGGTCGACGTGCCGTGGCGCAGCGCCATCTCGAACGAGGCGCTGGTCCTCACCGAGGACGGGGATGTGATGATCCCCGACGGGATCGGGCTCGGCATCGAGCTGGACTTCGACGCCATCGCCGAGCATCCCTACTCCCCGCACCCCATGCGGCTGTTCGACGACGCCGTCGCCGACATCCGTCCCGCCGACGCGCGCTCGTACTTCAACCTGACGCCGGCTGCGGCGGCCTGAACTCCGAAGGGCGGGCGCGTCACCACCCGCTGCGGGTGGGCGTGTGCCCCTCCCGTGCGTCGTCCGGCATCGTCATCTCGGCCCGCAGGCCGAGCAGCCGGATCGGGCGTGCCTCGAGCTTGGCGGCGAGCTCGAGGGCGCGGGCGAGCACGACCTCGGGATCCGCGGTCACCGGGATCTTCCGGGCGAACGTCTTGGTGAGGAACGGCGCGTAGCGGACCTTGAGGGTGAGGCCGACCACCGGCCTGCGCTCCGCCGCGACGTCGCCCATCACCTGGCGGACGAGCTCCCGCACCGCCTCCTCCACCTGCTCGGGCGCGGTCAGATTCTGCTGGAAGGTCGTCTCGCGGCTGTGCCCGCGCGCCACCCACGGGGTGTCGTCGACGACCGCCGTCCCCTCCCCACGGCCGAGCTGCGCGTACCACGGCCCCATGCGGGGTCCGAACTCGGGCACGAGGGTCTGCGGGTCGACCGAGGCGAGCTGCCTCACCGTCTCGATGCCGAGCGTCGCCAGGCGCCGCGAGATCTTCGAGCCGACGCCCCACAGGTCGACGGTCGGCCGGTCGCCCATCACCTCGAGCCAGTTCTCGGTCGTGAGGCGGAAGACGCCCCGGGGCTTGCCGAAACCGGTCGCCACTTTGGCCCGGACGAGGGTGTCCCCGATGCCGACGCTGCAGTGCAGCCGCGTGCCGTCGAGGACGTCCTGCTGCAGTCGCCGCGCGTAGTGCTCGGGATCCTCCGTCCGGACCCCGACGAAGGCCTCGTCCCACCCGAGCACCTGGACGGTCGCGCTCGGCTGCGCTCGCAGGATCGCCATCACCTCGCCGGACGACTCCGTGTAGGCGTCGCGGTCGACGGGCAGGATCACGGCGTCCGGCACCTTGCGCGCGGCGAGGCGCAGCGGCATGCCGGAGCCCACTCCGAAGGCGCGGGCCTCGTAGGACGCCGTCGACACGACCGCGCGCTCCGTCGGGTCGCCGCGCCCGCCGACGATGACCGGCTTCCCCGCGAGCTCGGGATGCCGCAGCACCTCGACCGCCGCGATGAACTGGTCGAGGTCGACGTGGAGCACCCAGTAGCGGGCGGGGTCGGTCACGCGGCGTCTCCATCCGGCGGATCGAGCTCCCACAGGCCCTCGTAGGAGCGGACCCAGCCCTCGGCGTCCGTCGTCAGGTGTGCGCGGAAGTGCTGCCCGTCGACGAGGGCGTCGAAGCGGTAGAGCTCGTCCGCCTCCCGCGTGTACGTCTGCTCGAGGGGCTCGAGCCCGAGCTCGGGGACCCGGAACCAGGCGGCCAGCACCGTCGCCGACTCGCCGACCGCGAGCGCGAGCCGACGGATGGGCAGCGTGTTCGTCGACGGGGTCGTGGAGAGGTCGATGTCGACGGCGCCGTCCAGCTCCGGAACGGGCGCACCGTCTCGGCGCCACCTGCCCTCGCCGTCCGCGGCGAGCGCGAGGCGCACCGGCCGGTCGCCCACCCGCCCCTCGACGTCGGCGGAGCGGGTGCGCCACGCCTCATCCACCGTCACCCGGTAGGCGAGCCGGGTGCGGATGCCCTCCTCGTCGAACTCGAGCCGACCCGCCAGGAGCGTCCCCGCCGCGGTCGTCTCGATCCGCGCGACCTCCCGCCCCGGTACGTCGATGCGGCGCCAGCGCAGTTCGCGACGCTTCGCGGCGGGCATGAGCTGCTCCGTTCGTCCGGGACGGGGTTCCCGTCTAGCAGGACGATGCGGGCGGCGCTACCCCTCCCTCGCGATTCCGGCGTACAGCGCGCGCCTGCCTAGGGTGATCCGGCCGGTGCACGAGGGGGAACGGTGAGCATCGAATTCCTGCTGACGTCGGTCGTGCTCGCTCTCCTGCCGGGCCCCGGCGTCCTCTACGTCCTGTCCGTGGGCATCACCCAGGGTGCCCGGGCGGCGGTCGTCGGCGCGGTCGGATGCGTCCTCGGCGCCGCGCCCTACCTGGCCGCCGCGGCCGCCGGCCTCGACGCCGTCGTGGCCGGACACCCGATCGCCTTCGAGGTGCTGAAGTGGGCAGGCGTCGCCTACCTGGTGTTCCTCGGCGTGCGCACCTGGCGGGCGAGGCGGCAGTACGAGGTGGCACCGGACACACCGCCCCGCTCCGTCACCGCCCTCCTCGGCTACGGGGCGCTCCTCAGCCTCCTCAACCCGAAGCTGCCGCTGTTCTTCTTCGCGTTCCTGCCGCGCTACCTGGCCCCCGATCGCAGCGACGTCGTGGTGCTGAGCATCACGTTCCTCGTGCTGGTGGGGCTCGTCTACAGCGGGTACGGAGTGCTCGCGGCGGTCGTCCGGCAGCGCCTGCTCGGCGGCGAGCGCCGGGCGGCGTGGACCCGGCGCGTGTTCGCCGGCTGCTACGGGCTGCTCGCGGCCCGACTCGCGCTGCACACCGTCTGAGGTGCGGCCGGCGGCCTAGCGCTGCATGAGCGCGTAGAGGCCCACCGCCATCGCCGCGGCGAGCCGGAAGTCGACCCGCGGGTCCGGCACATCCACGGTGTAGCGGTCGCGGAGCGTCATCTGGCGCTCGCTCGAGAGGACGGGCGCGCCGGTCGTCGTGTCGGTGAAGTCGAAGTGCAGTGGCAGCGCGATGTCGAGGAAGCGACGGACGATCGCGACCGGGAGGCTCCGCTCTTGACCGTAGGCCTCGAGACCCGGCGCGCCCAGATGGAAGCTCGAGCGCAGCAGGCTTGCCCCGAAGTCCTTCCGGAACCAGCCGATGCGGTGTCCCTCCGCGTCGAAGACGTCGTACGCAGCCGCCACGTCGAGGGCCTGGCGCGCACGGAGCGAGAAGATCGGAGTGCTCCGCGCCTCGTCGGCGAAGAAGGTCACGCGCTCCTTGAGCGCGAGCCGCTTCTGCTCGGCGATGGCGAGCACGGCGCCCTCGCCGCCGTCCGGGCGGGCCTCACGGATCTCGTAGCGATTGACCAGCATCGTCACCCGCTGCTTCACGAAGAACCGCGGGCGGTGCACGACGCCGCCGGCCGGGGCGGACAGGGGGAGGTCGGCTGCGTCGGTCACGCCCGTCAGCCTAGGGTGCGAGGAGGCGGGGACCGCTTCCCGGATCCTTCGGCGCGGCAGTCTCCTCCCCGGCCGACGCCACTCAGCAGGAACGGAGGCGCCTCGGCACGCGCCGATGCGACGGCGACTCTCAGCAGGAACGGGAGAGCCTCGGCAGGCGCCGATGCCAGGGCGACTCTCAGCAGGAACGGAGGAGCCTCAACAGGCAGAACAGGGCCCGTTCTTCCTGCTGGAGCTCCTCCGCGCCTGCTGAAGGAGAGCGAGCGTTCCTGCTCGAGCTCCTCGGACCTGCTGGAGGCCGCCGACGTCTCCCGTCAGGATCTGAGCGCGAGAGGCCACCAGCAGGAACGGAGTCGGTTCAGCAGGCAGAACAGGGCCAGTTCTTCCTGCTGGAGCTCCTCCGCGCCTGCTAAAGGACGCCGATCCTCCTGTGAACGCAACGGTTCCCGCCGAAAAGGAGAGCCGCACGAGGAGACCCGCACCTTCCGGATGGGCGCCGCCGAAGGAGGGACGGGCGTCCGATCGGAACCGTCAGACCGCCGCCGTTCAGGCCGCTGGTGTGAGAACCGGCGCGAAGAAGCGCTCGTAGATGCGGGACGCGCCCTCGGTGGCTGTGCCGAGGTTCTCCGCGTTCCCGGCTCGCACGCGGTCCGCCTCCGGCTGCAGCTCGGCTGTCCCGAAGTCGTCGGCGGTCCAGTCCTCCACGATCTCCTCGGTCACCTCGGGGTGGAACTGCAGGCCGAGATGCGGCCCCACGGTGAACGCCTCGACGCAGGTCGCGCTGCGAGCGAGCACGGTCGCGGCGGGCGGCGGGACGATCTCGTCACCGTGCCAGGCGAGCCACCGGCCCCCGAGCACGTCCTCGTCGGCGTCGACCTCGGTCCAGCCGCGGATCGCCTGTTGCGCCCGGTGCACCTCGCCGCCGGTCAGCAGGGCGAGCAGCTGGGCGCCGAAGCACAGCCCGAGCATCGGCACGCCGGCCTCCACGAGGGGGCGCAGGTACTCCTTCTCCGCGCGCAGCCAGTCGAGCGACTCGTCGTAGGCCGACTCCTCGCTGCCGAGCACCACGATCGCCCGCCAGTCGTCGCGGTCCGGATACCGCGCGTCGCGCGCCTCGACGAGCTGCCAGGGGATATCCCGCTCGTTGAGCCAGGAGGCGAGGTTGCCGGGCCCCACACTCGACTCGTGTTGGATCACCAGCACCTGCGCGTCGTCTGCCACGGCCTCACGTTAGCAACGCGCGCACACTCCCCTGCCTAGCAGAGGACACGAAATCAGTCGAGCCTTCCTCACGTCGGTTTGACACGGCGGCCCGTCGATTGGAAGCGTTGGGTCAGACTGCCGCAACGTATCGAGAGGGCCACGTGACGCTTCAGGACAGCGAGGTTCGCCTAGACGATGCGGAGGAGCGCCGCCTGGAGGCGCTGCACGAGCTCAATATCCTCGACACGCCCCCCGACGAGCGATTCGATCTGCTCACCCGGGTCACTCAACAGCTGTTCCAGGTTCCGATGGTCAGCCTGACGCTCATCGATCGTGACCGGCAGTGGCGCAAGTCCTTCCAGGGGCCGCTCGAGAGGGAGGCGCCGCGCTCCGGGTCGTTCTGCGGCCAGGCCGTCGAGAGGAACGCGCGGCTGATCGTCCCGGATGCGTCCGCGGACCCCGAGTTCGAGTCGAATCCCTTCGTCGCGGGCGACCCTCACCTCCGCTTCTACGCCGGCCATCCGCTGAAGGCGCCCTCGGGCGAGCCCATCGGCACCTTCTGCATCATGGACACGAACCCCCGGGTGCTCACGCCCTCCGAGTCCGCGCTGCTGCAGGATCTGTCGGCGCTCGTGCAGGCCGAGCTGGCGCGGGACAGCGAGCTCGATCGAGCCGCCGAGGTGCAGAGGAGCCTGCTGCCCCGCCGCGCGCCGGACCTGCCGGGCTTCGAGTTCGCCGCGCACTGCGAGCCGAGCCGGGGCATCGGCGGCGACTTCTTCGACTGGCATCACGCCGGCGAGGACGTCGCCGTCACCGTCGCGGACGTCATGGGGAAGGGACTGGGCGCGGCGATTCTCGCAGCCGGCGTGCGGTCGATGCTGCGCGGTGCCTCGACCTACAACGAGCCGGGAGCGGCGCTCACGCGCGCTGCTGCCGCCCTCGAGGAGGACCTCGCGGAGTCGGCGTCGTTCGTGACCGTGTTCCACGCGCGCATCGCGGCCGACGGAGGGGTGCTGTTCGCCGACGCCGGCCACGGCCTCTCCATGATCGTCCGGGCCTCCGGTGCGATCGATCCCCTGCTCTCGCCCGACCCGCCGTTCGGCCTGCTGCCGGGGCTGGCCTTCGAGGAGCTGTCGACGCGACTGGAGCCCGGCGACGCGCTCATGGTCTGCTCGGACGGGCTGACCGACGCCCTCGGCGGACCCGCCGAGGCGCTGGAGCGGGCCCGGCACCTGCTCGCCGTCGAGGCGAGCGCGCAGCAGACGGTGGACCGACTCCGCCGTCTGCTCCCGCCCGGCCCGACCGACGACGACGTGACGGTGCTGGTCGTCAAGCGGTCCGCCCGGTGAGACGCTTCCTGCTGCGCCTCGCGATCCTGCTCGCGCTCGTCCTCGGCGCGAACTACATCGTCTGGCGCTGGCTCGCGTCCGTGAACTGGGACGCCTGGTGGATCGCCGTCCCCCTGGTGATCGCCGAGACCTACAGCTTCCTCGACACGCTGTTCTTCGGCCTCACGATGTGGCGCATGAAGCAGCGCGGGGAGCCCGGCCCTCCCCTCGATGCGACGGTCGACGTCTTCGTCGCCACCTACAACGAGCCCATCCCGCTCGTCATGGCCACCGCCACGGCGGCCCGCGAGATCCGGCATCCGCACCGCACCTGGGTGCTCGACGACGGGAACCGCCCGGAGCTCCGGGAGGCGGCGGAGGCCGCCGGGATCGGCTACCTCACCCGGTCCGCGAACTGGGCGGACCGGCCACGGCACGCGAAAGCCGGCAACGTCAACAACGCCCTCTTCGCCACCGAGGGCGAGTTCCTCCTGATCCTCGACGCCGACCAGGTCCCCGACCCCGAGATCCTCACTCGCACGCTCGGCTACTTCCGCGACGACAAGGTCGCGCTCGTTCAGACGCCGCAGTACTTCGGCAACGTCGATGCCGCCGACGTGCTCGGGTCGCAGGCCCCGCTCTTCTACGGCCCGATCCAGCAGGGCAAGGACGGGTGGAACGCCGCCTTCTTCTGCGGCTCGAACGCCGTGCTCCGCCGCGAGGCGCTCATGCAGCTCGGTATCGCCGGCTACGTCGACGCGGTCGAGCGCTCGGTGCGCTCGACCCTGCGCACGGCGGGGACCGTGGTGGCCAAGGCGCGGCGCCGGGCGCGCAACCTGCCCGAGCGACGCGCGCTCGCCGCGGTGGCCGAGGGGGTCCGCGACGCGGAGGCGGCGCTGCGTGCCGACGCCCCCCTCGCCGACGTCACCTGGCGCTTCCAGCAGGGCGTGGCGAAGGCCTCCCGGCTCCTCGTCGCAGCGGACGTGCAGGAGATGCAGGCGGCGCTCGCCTCGCTGGGGGCATCAGGGCAGGTGGTCGTCGAGGACGACGCTCCCCTCGATGACGATCAGCTCGACCTGCTCGCGTCGTCCGACCTGTCCCCGATCGGCGCCATCGAGTCGGTGCGGTCCCTCGCGCGCTCCCTCGACGTCATCCGGTCGGAGGAGGCGGAGCCGCTGTCCCCTCTCGCGACGATCTCGGTGACCGAGGACATGGCGACCGCGATGCAGCTGCACTCGCACGGCTGGAAGTCCGCGTACCACCACGAGATCCTCGCCACCGGGCTCGCCCCTGAGGACCTCGGCACGATGATCCAGCAGCGGCTCCGCTGGGCGCAGGGCACCCTGCAGGTGCTGCTCCGCGACAACCCCCTCACGAAGCGGGGTCTCTCCGCCGGTCAGCGCTTCATGTACTTCTCCACCATGTGGAGCTACCTCTCCGGGTTCGTCGCGCTCGTGTACCTCGCCGCGCCGGTGATCTACCTCTGCTTCGGGGTGCTGCCCGTCGAGGCGTGGAGCTTCGAGTTCTTCGTCCGGTTCCTGCCCTACTTCGCCGCGAACCAGCTGATGTTCCTGCTCGCGAGCCGCGGCATCAAGAGCTGGCGCGGGCAGCAGTACGCCCTCACGCTGTTCCCGGTCTGGATCCGAGCCTGCTGGTCGGCGGCCGCCAACGTGTTCTTCGGGCGGCCCCTCGCCTTCGTCGTGACGCCGAAGGAGCGGACCGGCGTGGCGCGCACGCCCTGGCGGCTCGTCTGGCCGCAGCTCACGGCGATCGTGGTGCTCTCCGTCGCCCTCGTGGTCGGCCTCGCGCGCTTCGCGTTCGGCGACGCGGACGGAACGGGCGTCCTCGTCAACGTCGTCTGGGTCGCCTACGACCTGGCTGTGCTCAGCATCGTCTTCCGGGCCGCCCGCTACCGGGGACCCGAGCCGAAGGAGGAATGACATGGAGTTCGACGAGCAGGACCTGGAGGGCGACGTCCTCGCCATCGCGCCGAAGGGGCGGCTCAACCTCGTCGCCGCGCCCGCCCTGCGCAGCCTGATCCGGGATCGTGTGGCGGCGGGACGCAGGCGCATCGCCCTCGACCTCGCCGAGGTGCAGTTCCTCGACTCCTCCGGGCTCGGCGCCATCATCGGGGCGCTGAAGACGGCGCGCGAGGCGGGAGGGGACGTCCGCCTGGCCCGGGCTCCCGAACCCGTGCTCCTCGTCCTGAGGCTGACGAAGGTGGACCGGATCCTCCCGGTCTACCCGGACGCCGCGACGGCGTTCCGCGGTGAGTGACGGAGGCCGGGCCTCGTTCCGCGGCCCGGTCGCGCCGGACATCCTCGCGCAGGCGCAGGCCGTCCTCGCCGAGGCTCTCGCAGGGGCGCCGCCGGTCCCGGTGAGCATCGCGGGCCGGGCGGACCTCGCCATCAGCGAGGTGCTGTCCAACATCCTCCAGCACGGCGAGGAGGCGACGGAGGTGTCCCTCGCGGTGGAGGTCACGCCCGTGCTGATCACCGCGCTCATCGAGGACGACGGCGGCGAGGTGCCGGCGGGGGACGGGACGATGACGGACCCCGAGGCCGAGAGCGGCCGGGGCCGGGCGATCGTCTCGGCGGTGGTGGACCGCGGAGGCTACGAGCGGCGGAACGGCCGGAACGTGTGGCGGCTCGAGCTCGACGTCCCCGCCTGACCGTGCCGCTCAGTTCGACGGAGTCGTCGTGCCGCGGGTGACGACGCGCGACTGCAGCGACTCGACGCCGTGGCGCACGTCGCCGTCCATCGCCTCGAACAGCCGCTGCGCCGCGAGCCGGCCGAGCTCCTCGAGCCGCAGGTCCACGCTCGTGAGCTGCGGTCGCGAATTCGTGGCGAGGATCGCCCAGTTGTCGAAGCCGATCACGGCGATGTCGCGCGGGATCTCGCGGCCCAGCTCGTGCAGGGCGTCCAGCACGCCGCGGGCGATCTGGTCGCTGCCCGCCACGATCGCGTCGACCTCCGGCGCCCGCTCGAGCAGCAGACGGGTCGCCCCGCGGCCCCACGCCTCGTTCCAGGAGCCGAACATGACCCGGTCGCCGACGAGGGGCAGGCCCAGGTCGGCGAGCGCGGCCGTGACTCCCGCCGCGCGATCCTTCGCCGCCGCGTAGGAGGCGTCACCCGTGATGTGCGCGATGCGTTGCCGTCCCGTGGCGACGAGGTGCTCGACGGCCTGCCTGCCGGCGTCGACGTTGTCCGTGACGATCGAGAGGTCCTCGGGATCCTCCGACGGCCCGTAGACGTAGACGACGGGCACCGGCAGATCGCGCCCGAGCGAGCTGCGCGCGTCGGTGCTCGACCCCACGACGATGAGCCCGTCCACGCGCCGGGACAGCAGCGCCTGAACGTGGTGCTGCTCCCGGATCGCGTCGCCGCGGGCGTCGCAGAGGAACACCGACACCTTGCCGGCGCCGAACGCGTCCTCAGCGCCCATCAGGATGGGGATCGAGAATCGCCCCTCCAGGTCGGAGGTCAGCAGGCCGACCGTGCCGGTCCGTCCCGCGAGCAGCCCCTTCGCGAGCGCGTTCGGGGAGAAGGCGAGCCGCTCCGCCGCACGCAGGACGCGATCACGGGTCTCGGCGCGCACCTGGTCGCGGCCGTTGAGCGCCTTGGACGCGGTCGCGATCGAGACGCCGGCGGCCTTCGCCACGTCGCTGAGCGTGGCGGACCTGCCTCTCGCCTGCGTCTCGTCGGTGCTCACGGTCCCCCTCGGCTGATCCTCGCACGTCTCGCCGCACGCGTCCCGGAACCCGGGATTGACGGCGGCAGTGCGGTCACTCTACAGTGACGAAAAGCTTTTCGGTCTGTTTCGGGAAACGAGCAAAGGAGCTCCTGCTTCATGACGCTATCCGTTCACGCTTCCGCTGATCGCGGGAGTTTCCGGCTCTCCTTCCCCGGCGTCACCGTTTCGGCGGAGGTTTCGGCACCCCGCGTCGCGCTGCTCTCGGGCGCGGCGGGGGAGCTGCGCCTGATCGGCGCCGGGGAGGCCTCGGCCGAGTGGGAGCTCGAGCTGGGCGGCGTGCGCGCCACCGGACGGGACGTCTGGTCCCCGGATGCGGGAACCCTGGAGCGCACCGTGACGGTCAGCGGACCCGCCGGCGAGGGCGCCCGCCTCGAGTCGGCGGTCCTGCTCGACGCGGACCCGGCCGCCCGATACCTCGCGCCCGGCATGGTCTACTCGCCCCAGCAGTGGACGGCCGGCGTCGAGCGCTCCTTCGCCGACTCGCGGCTCGCCTATCCGGTGGTCGCGCGCTGGACGCCGGCGGACCGGGCCGTGCTGTGGCTGGCGCGGCAGAGCCTCGCGACCGAGGACCTGGGCGCGGACCGGCAGCCCGGGCAGAGCGACTTCCTGCACCGCACGGACATCGGCTCCGTCGGGTTCGTGCCCGGCGCCGACCGCCTCGTCGCGTCCCTGCCCTACCGGGAGGGCGCCGCGAGCGCCATGCTCGATGCGGCGGGCACCCCCGCCGCCGCCTTCGCCCCCGTCGCTCCGGGCGGCACCGTCCTCCGCGCCGTGTACCGGATCGCCGCCGCCGCGGCCGACTCCTACGTCGACGCGGTCACCGCCGTCTTCTCGGACGTCCTCGACGCGGCCGACCCGCAGCCCACCGACCTGCCCGTCCCGTACGAGGAGTCGATCGACCTGCGCCTCGACTCGGCGTCGCGCACTTGGGTCAAGGACCCCTCCGGCTTCGCCGCCTTCGTGCTCAACTTCGACCCCGAGCGCGGCTACCCCTCGACCGCGAAGGCGTTCGGCGCCTCGTTCGCCGACCACGCGATGACGGGCGCCCGCGATGTAATCGAGTACGGGTTCACCGGGCGCCAGCTCAATCTCGCCTACCTGCTCGCCCGCCGGGACGGCGACTGGCTGGAGCGCTCCCGCGCGGTCGTCGACTCCTTCGTCGAGCACATGGCGACCGAGTCGGGGTTCGTGCACACGCTCTGGAACCTCCGCGAGGGGCGGCCGCTCTTCGCGGTCGGCGACACGAGCGGGCCGGTCATGCACTACCTGGGCCGGTCGGAGCTGCAGGGCACCTACACGCGCATGATGGCCGAGGCCGGCAACGACCTCCTGCTCAACATCGGGCTGCACCGCGAGCTCGGGGCCGACGTCAGCGAGTGGCGGGAGGCCGCGCTGCGCCTCGGGTCGTTCTTCGTCCGTGCCCAGGAGCCGGACGGCTCGTGGTTCCGCGCCTACACCCCGGACGGGGAGGCCATCGCCGGCACCGACTGGTTCGGCGACCGCGTCCTCTCGGGCAAGAGCGCCACCGGAACCGTCGTCCCGTTCCTCGTCGCGCTCGCCGAGGAGGCGGGCGACGAGGCGATGCCGTTCCTCGACGCGGCCCGCGCCGCCACCCGGTTCATCCTCGATCACCATGTCGGTCCCGCCGAGTATCGGGGCGGCACCCTCGACAACCCCAACCTCGTCGACAAGGAGGCAGCCTTCGTCGCGATGCGCGCCCTCCTGGCCGTCGCCGACGCCGACCCTGCGCGCGCCGACGAGCTGATCGAGGGAGCCCGTCAGGCGGCGGAGGTCGCGATCACGTGGCACTCGATCCAGGCGGTCCCGAACATCCCCGGCACGCCGCTCGGCCGTGCCGGCGCTCGCTCCGTCGGCTGGGGCGGCATCAACAGCGTGTGGGGCGTCGGCGTCACCGACATCTACTCGCTGTTCTTCGTCGCCGACCTGCACCGCCTCGGCACGCGACTCGGCATCGAGCGCTTCCAGCGCATCGCCTCGCTCATCGCGGCCTCGTCGCTCCAGATGCTCGCCGTGCCGGGCGCCCTGCACGGCTTCGCCGACGCCGGCATGCAGCCGGAGGGGATCTCCTTCTGCCCGCAGGGCGTGGACGAGGGCCTCATCGGCAAGGGCGACACCTGGGGCGGCCTCGGCTGGCCCTACACCGCCGGAACCTTCGGCCTCGGCGAGTACCTCGCCGCGGTCGCCACCGACCTCCCCGTCCCCGTCCTCAATCGCACAGCCCAATGAAGGGAATCATGAAGAGAAAGATCCTCGCGGCCGCCGGTCTCACCGCCGCCGTCGCACTGCTGGCCGGCTGCAACAGCGCCGTGCCCTCCGGTGGGTCTGGCGGATCCGGCACCGAGATCGAGATCCTGTCGAACTTCACCTCGGACGTCAGCCGGGGCAAAGTCCTCGACGACCTCATCGCCCAGTTCAACGAGGAGAACGCCGGCAAATACACGGTCGTCTCGAAGGCGCAGCCCGACTGGCCGACGCTGCAGCAGCAGATCCGGTCGTCGATCAGCGCCGGCGATGCCCCCGATGTGTTCCTCTACAACTACAACCCGACGGACCTGTCCCGCGAGGAGTCGGGCCAGCTCATGGACTGGTCGAGCCACCTCGACGACGACCCCGAGTGGAAGGCGCGCTTCAAGCAGGACAACCTCGACGCGCTCACCATCGACGGCCAGCTCGCCGGGATCCCCGGCGACCAGTCGCCGACGCTCTTCTACTACAACACCGAGCTGTTCGAGCAGGCGGGCATCACCGAGTTCCCGGCGACGTGGGACGAGTACCTCGCCGCAGGCCAGAAGATCAAGGACTCGGGGGTCGCCGCCATCTCGCTGATGACCGCGGACGACTCGTGGCACACGATGAACGCGTTCAGCTACCTCGCCACGGCGGAGGGCGGCCCGGAGGCGTACGCCCCCGGCACGGACCTCGACAGCCCGGCGATCACCAAGGCGGCCGACTACACGAAGCGGCTGCTCGCGCTGTCGACCCCGGACGCGGTCGGCGGCAACTACGCCGCCAGCTCGAGCAACTTCCTGAACGGCCAGTCGGCCTCGATCATCGACGGCCCCTGGCTGATCAGCTCGATCCAGTCGACACTCGGCGACGACGCCTGCAAGATCGCCGTGGCGGCCGCGCCGACGTTCGACAACGGCGCCATCGAGCCCGGCTACACCGTCACCGACTCGCTCAACGTCTGGGGTGCCGCGAAGCAGTCCGACGAGGAGAAGGAGGAGGCGGTCGTCGCCTGGATGAAGTTCTTCACCTCGAACGAGAGCGCGGTGCGCATGGCGGTCGAGGGTGAGTACCCGATGGCCGTTCAGACCGAGCTGTCGGACGCCGACAAGGAGAACGCGTCCTGCCAGATGGCCCAGGTCATCGAGCTCGCGAACGCCGCCCCCGCCTCGATCGTGCAGATGGCCCGCGGCATCACGACCGATGCGCAGGCGCAGCTGCCGAGCCTGCTCGAGTCGCTGGCGCTCGGCCAGACGACGCCCGAGCAGTTCGCCACCTCGCTGCAGACCGCGAACTCCCAGTAGCGCGATGGGTGGCCGGCCCCCGTCCGGGCCGGCCACCCCCGCCTCTCCTCCTCGACTCGATCAGAAGGCGTCATGACGACCACCACCCCCGGCATCCCGCCCTCCGTCGCGGTGGTCGCCGAACCCGCCGCGACAGCGCTCGCGCCCCGCCGACCGGCGAGGAGGACCGGGCAGCGGCTCGGGATACTCCTCTACCTGCTGCCCGCGCTCGCGCTCGTCACCCTCTTCCTCGCGGTGCCCACGCTCGTCGTGATCGGCCTCAGCGGAACCGAGTGGGCGGGCATCGGCGTCCCCCAGTGGATCGGGCTCGACAACTACACGCGGCTGTTCGGCGACCCCGCGTTCCTCAAGGCGATCGGCAACACCCTGCTCTGGGTACTCGTCGGCGTGGTGATCCACACTCCGCTGTGCATCCTCGTCGCGCTCGTCATCGCCCGCCGCCCGCGCGGCTGGAAGGTGTTCCGCACGGTCCTCTTCCTGCCGAACATCATCTCCGCGACCTCGCTCGCGCTGCTCTGGTACTTCGTCTTCCACGTCAGCCTCGGGCTGCTCAACTCCGCCCTCAAGCTCGTCGGCCTCGAGTCGCTCACCCGCAACTGGCTGTTCGACCCGACCACCGCGCTCGGGGTCACGATGACCCCCTGGGTCGTCTACATCGGCTTCGGCATGGTCCTGTTCCTCACCCAGATCTCGACCATCCCGCAGGAGTACTACGAGGCCGCGCAGCTCGACGGCGCCTCGACCCTGCGGCAGGACTGGTCGATCACCATCCCGCTCATCCGCCGCGCCATCGCCCTGCAGGTGCTCTTCGTCGTCGGCTACGCGCTCCGCAGCTTCGAGTACCCGTTCATCATGACGAGCGGCGGGCCCGCCGACTCGTCGATCACCCTGTCGCTGTACATCTACCGCCAGATGCTCACCGCCAACCAGTACGGGCTCGCGATGGCCGCCGGCGTGGTCACCCTCGTCATCGGCATCGTCCTCACGGCGGCGACCTTCTGGGTGCTGAGGAGGACCGAGCGATGACCATCGCCGGCAAGAGCTTCCGCTGGGCGGTGCTCGGCATCTTCACCGCCATCACGCTGCTGCCGCTGCTGTGGCTCGTGATGTCCTCGTTCAAGACGCAGGCGGACATCTTCGCGAACCCGTTCGGCCTGCCGAGCGAGTGGCGCTTCGACAACTACGGGGCGGCCCTCGCGGCGCATCCGCTGCACCTCTACCTGCGCAACAGCCTCGGCGCCGCCCTCCTCGCGACGGTGCTCATCGTGGTCGCGTCGCTCATGGCGTCCTACGCCCTGCTCCACCGCTTCCGCCTGAGCCGGGCCACGTTCGGCTTCCTGCTGTTCGGCATCCTCCTGCCCGTCAACGCCCTGATGACGCCGATCTTCTTCATCGTCAACATGATGGGCGTCTACAACACGGTGGTCGGCCTCGGGCTCGTCTACGCGGGCCTGTTCTTCCCGCTCGGCTTCCTCATCGTGAAGACGTACATGGACACGACGCCGGCCGAGATCTTCGAGGCGGCGCGCATCGACGGCGCGGGATTCCACTCGATCTTCCTGCGGATCGCCGCACCCCTGACCTCCCCCGGCGCCATCACCGCGGCGATCTTCCTCATGATCACGGCCTTCAACGAGCTGCTCTTCGCGGCGGTGCTGACGAAGGACACCGACGCCCAGACCGTGCAGGTCGGCGTCCGGTACTTCCTCACCACCTACTCCGCGAACTACCCGCTCGCCTTCGCCGCGACCGTCATCGGCATCGCTCCGACGGTCGTCATCTACATCATCCTCAGCGACCGGATCGTCGCCGCCATGACGGCGGGGAGCCTCAAGTGACCCCCGCCGGCACCGCCCGCTCCCACCGAGAAAGCGACATCAGCATGACCCTGACCGACCCGCAGCCGCCCGCGGCAGTCCTCCCGAGCTCGGGTACGCTCCGCCCCGTGAGCGCCGCCGACGTCCGGATCACCGGCGGCTTCTGGGCCCAGCGCCAGGAGGTGAACGCCACCGCCAGCCTGCGGCACTGCCTCTCCTGGATGGAGCGCCTCGGCTGGACCGCCAACTTCGACCGGGTCGCCCGCGGCGAGGAGGCCCCGAGCGCCGGGCGCGAGTTCGCGGACTCCGAGATCTACAAGCTCCTGGAGGCGCTGGCGTGGGAGTCCGCGCGCTCCGGCGACGCCTGGGTGGAGGAGACCTTCCGCTCCCTGTCGGCCCGCGTCGTCGCGGCGCAGCAGCCCGACGGCTATCTCAACACGCGCTTCGGCGGGCCGGGCCAGGAGCCCCGGTACTCCGATCTCGAGTGGGGGCACGAGCTCTACTGCGCCGGTCACCTGATCCAGGCCGCGGTCGCCCGGGCGCGCACGGCGGGGCGCGACGAGTTCGTCGAGGCCGCGATCCGCCTCGCCGACCACATCTGCGAGGCGTTCGGGCCCGGGCGCATCGAGCGCGTCGACGGCCACCCCGAGATCGAGCCGGCGCTCGCCGAGCTGTACCGGGTGACGGGGGACCGGCGCTACCTCGAGCAGGCCCGCCTGTTCCTGCAGCGGCGCGGCACCGGCACGCTCGACCACGGCGAGATCGGGCCCGAGTACTTCCAGGACGACGTGCCCGTCCGCGACGCCGACGTGCTGCGCGGCCACGCCGTGCGCGCGCTCTACCTGTCGATGGGAGCCGTCGACGTCGCGGTCGAGGATCGGGACGCCGAGCTGCTCGGCGCCGTGACCCGGCAGTGGCGCAACACCGTCGCCCGCCGCACCTACCTGACCGGCGGCATGGGCTCGCGGCACGAGGGGGAGTCGTTCGGCGACGACTTCGAGCTGCCCTCCGACCGCGCCTACTCGGAGACCTGCGCCGGCGTCGCGAGCGTCATGCTGAGCCACCGGCTCCTCCTCGCCGAGGGACGGCCCGAGTACGCCGACCTCATCGAGCGGACGCTCTTCAATGTCGTCGCGACCAGCCCGGATGCGGCCGGCACCTCGTTCTTCTACGTCAACCCGCTCCAGCGGAACGCGCCCGGCACCGAGGCGGAGACGGACCGGCCGAGCCCGCGCGCCGCTTCCAGCCAGCGCGCGCACTGGTTCGACGTCTCCTGCTGCCCCACGAACGTGGCGCGCACTCTCGCGAGCCTCTCCGGGTACGTCGCCACCACGAGCGACCGCGGCCTCCAGCTGCAGCAGTACGCGGAGGGGACCATCGACACGCGGCTGGCCTCCGGCGACCGGGTGCGGATCCGGGTCGAGACGGACTACCCCTGGTCGGGCACGGTGACCGTGGCCGTCGAGGAGGCGCCCGGCGAGGACTGGACGCTGGCCCTCCGCGTTCCGGCGTGGGCGCGGGGCCGTGCTCGGATCGCAGACGCGACCGGCGCCGAGCGGGTCGTCGAGGAGGCGTTGGCGGAGGTGCCGATGTCCGCGGGCGAGCTCGCCACGGTGCGGCTGGAGCTGCCGCTCGAGCCGCGGCTCACCCTGCCGGATCCGCGCATCGACTCGCTGCGCTCCTCCGTCGCGGTGGAGGCCGGGCCGCTCGTCCTGTGCGCCGAGTCCGTCGACCTGCCGGCCGGCACCTCCCTCCGATCGGTCGCGGTGCCGGCCGACGCCGCGCCGGCGGCGATGGCGGACGGGGCCGAGCTCGCCGGGGTGCACGTGCACGAGGGGGAGGACCCGTGGCCCTACGGGCCCGCGGAGGCCGCAGAGCCCGATCGCGAGATCCGGATCCCGCTGATCCCGTATCACCGGTGGGCCGAGCGCGGTCCCTCGGAGATGCGGGTGTGGCTGCCCCGGCTGCCCGCCTAGGAGCGGCGCCCCCCGAAGGGTGGCGCGGGATGCACGGGGATTGGCCGTACATCGACGGTGGTCGATGGGCTTCAGGAGCAGAGTATCGACATCCATCGATACGAGGAGGTCCTGATGCTCTCGGCCGCACTGTCCTGGTTCCCGCACCTGCAGCAGGCGGAGGAGGCGCGTCTCGCCGTCGAGCTCGAGCGCCGTCGGGTGGCCCTGGAGCGCGCGCCGCGCTCACCAGGTGTGCCGGAGTCGCTGCGGCGCTCTCTTCCCGGGCGGGCCTCGACGAGCCGTCGCCCGACTGCCCCGGAGGCCGCCGTCTGCTGCCCCGCCTGAGCGCGCGGGGCGGCGGCTGATCAGCGGGCCGTGCCCGCGAGCACGCGCTCGAGCGCCCCCAGGAAGAAGTCAACGCTCGCATCCGTGAGCACCATCGGCGGCTTGATCTTCAGGATGTTCTTGTAGTCGCCGGTCGGCTGGACGATGCAGCCCTCCCGGAGCAGCGCCTCGCAGATCGCGGCCGCCTCCGCCGTCGCCGGCTCCAGGGTGGCCGCATGGCGGACCAGCTCGACGCCGAGGTAGAGGCCGGCCCCGTGCACCGCGCCGAGAACAGGGAACCGCGGCGCGAGCGCCTCGATCCCGGCCTTCAGGCGTCCGCCGACGACCTCGGCGTTCCGCTGCAGGTGCTCGTCCTCGAGGATGTCGAGCACCGTCTCGCCGACGACGCAGCTGACCGGGCTGCCGCCCGCGGACGAGAAGAGGCTCCCCTCCGCGGCGAAGCGCTCCGCGATCTCCCGTGTGGTGATGACGGCGCCGAGCGGATGTCCGTTCCCCATCGCCTTGGCGACGGTGACGATGTCCGGCACCACGCCCTGCTGCTCGCTGCCCCAGAACCAGGTGCCGAGCCGCCCGTAGCCGACCTGCACCTCGTCCGCGATGCAGAGGCCGCCGCGCGCTCGGATCCGCTTGTAGACCCCGGCGAGGTAGCCGTCCGGCAGCAGCACGCCGCCCGCATTGCCGAACACCGGCTCCGCGAGGAACGCCGCGACCCCGGTGCCCGCCGCGTCGAGGTCGGCGAGCATTCCGTCGAGGTCGGCGAGGTAGGCGGGGGCCGAGTTCGGGCCGCGGTGCCGTCCCCGGAACGCGTTCGGCGCGTCCACCAGCCGCACCCAGTCCGGCCGTGTCTCCAGCGCCCGGGGGTTGTCGCCGATCGAGCTCGAGACCGCATCCGAGCCGATCGTCCAGCCGTGGTAGGCCTCCTTCACCGCGAGCACGGTGGAGCGCCCGGTCGCGGTCTGGGCGAGGCGGATGGCGAGGTCCACGGCCTCGCTGCCGCTGTTGACGAGGAACACGGTGTCGAGCCCGTCGGGGGCGAGCGCGGCCAGGCGCTCCGAGAACCGGGCGAGCGCCGCGTAGTGGAACCGGGAGTTCGTGTTGAGCAGCGACCACTGGCGGTGCACCGCCTCGACGAGCCGCGGATGCGCGTGGCCGACCGCGGCCACGTTGTTGACGAGGTCGACGTGCACCTGAGCCCGGACGTCGACGAGATGCTCCCGCCAGCCGCGTTCGATGCGGGGCGGACGGGCGTAGTAGTGCTCCTGCACCCGCGCGAACGCGGCGTCGCGGGCCGAGAGGACCTCGTCGACGTCGGGCTCCGGCAGGCCGGCCGGCAGGCCGAGCAGGGCCGACGGATCGGGGCACGTCCGCCGCCATGCAGCCTGGTCGCCGGGCGCGACGAAGAACGGCGGGCGGGCGCCCGACAGCCGCGAGAGCTGCACCCGCAGCGGTCCGCCCGTGGTCGCGCCGAGGACGTCGCCTGCCGCGACCGCCCGCGTCCCATTGTCCGGCGCGACCCCGTCGAGCCACAGCTCGGCACCCTGACCGCGCAGCACCAGCCCGTCGCCGGTGCCGGTGACCTCGCCCGCGAACGGCGCGGTGAGCGCCGTGCCGACCGACGGGAACACCTCGACGCCGAGCGCGAGGGTCGGCGTCTGCCGGGCGTGCAGCCGGGCCCGCGTCAGCCGGTACTCGCCGTACCGGAACACCGCGGTTCCGGCGGCGCTCGCCGCGAGTCGATGCTCGATGCCGTCCTCGAGCCAGCGGCCCGCGTCGAGCAGCGGACTCGTCACCGAGAGGTCGACGACGCTCGGGTCCGAGACGGGCAGCAGCCGCCCCATCGCGGGCAGCGTGCTCGGGAAGAGCCGCTCGCGCAGGAGGGCCTCCATGAGCCGGGGGTCGAGGGCCGTCGCCACGTCGAAGGCCAGCAGCTCATGGGCGCGGTTCGCGGCGGCGTACTCGTTGCCCTCGTCGAGAGCCAGCGAGGCGTCGGCGCTCGCGACGAGCACCGCGGTCCGCAGCACCACGAGGGGCCACAGGGCGCGCACCTCGTCCTCCTGCAGCGGCATCCGCTCGGCGAAGGCGGCCGCGGCGTCGAGCACGAGGAGGGGCTGGTCGGGGTTGTGGTGCAGCACGGCCACGCAGGCGACGGCGAGCTCGGCGACGAGCCAGCCGTCGGCGACGTCACCGAGGTCGATCACCCCATCGATCGCCGCGGCATCCCCCGACGAGGACACGACGTTGTCGTCCGTCACGTCGCCGTGGATGGGCGACACCCGCAGACCGTCCCGCACGGCGTCGACGGCGGACGAGGACCAGGCGACGGCGGACCGCAGGCGGGTGCGCAGGGCGCCGTCCGCCACCGTCGGCAGCAGCGCGTGCACGACCTCGCGGCCGGAGCGGAGGTCCCACTGGGTGCGCCGCTCCAGACCGCGGTGCGTGAAGCCGGTCAGGGCGGCCGCGACGCGGCCCGCGATTCCGCCGAGCGCAGCGGCCGCCGCAGGTGAGAAGGGGCCGCCGTCCGAGAGCGGGAAGCCCTCGACATAGGTCAGCAGACGGACCCGAAGACTCACCCCGCCAACCTCGGTCTCGGACAGCAGCCGTCCGTCGAGGGCGGGCACGGCGCGGGGCGCGGGGATGCCGGCGGCGGCGAGGCGCTCGCCGGCCTGCGTCTGCGCCTCCAGCTCGGCGGCGCTGTCGGCCGGGTTCGCGAACTTCAGGACGAAGCGGGCGTCGCCCGTGTCGATCCGGAAGTTCCGGTCCTCCTGGCTGCCGAGCTCCACGACCTCGCCCTCGAGGCCGAATAGCGACCTGCCGACCTCTGCGGCGTCGGCAGGCGAGACGGCGGGACGGGCGGAGGGCGCGCGGAAGGACGTGGTTCCGGAGGTCACGTGCTCATTCTGTCGCCCCGCCGCGCCCGTGCCGCAGGAGCCCGGATGTTACGGGCATGCAACAGGCGGCGCGGCGCGAGTGGTGGGTACCGCGGGCGTCCGACCATCGCGCATGGAGGTTCTCGAGACTGCGGCCGAGCGATTCGACCGCCTCATCCTTGCCGGGGTCCTCAGCTTCACCGAGGAGGGCCTGGCCCAGTGGTGCTTCGCCTGCAGGACGCGACTGCAGCAGCCGCTGCCCGGGGTGATCACCCACGAGGAGATCGACCGGCTGGCCGACCGGTACCTGGAGCACTGCGCGAAGTGCTTCCACGACCGGCACGGCCAGCCGCTCTGACGCCGGGAGGCGTCAACCGACGAGCAGGACTCCGGCGACGAAGGCCGTGCTCGCGAAGGCCAGTGCGCCGGTCGCCGTCCACAGCAGGGCGGTCTCGCGACGCAGGGGCCGGAAGGTCTCCCGGCGATGGGTCCCGGAGGCCGGACGCACCGGCGCGGGCAGGGTCGGTGTCGCCTGAGCCAGCCGTCCGAGCATGACCTCGGACGTCATGGGCAGGGCGATCTCACCGGTCGTCGTCCGAGGCACGGCGGTCTCTGACGGGTCTGGCAGCGCGACGTCACGCGTGACCGCGCGCGCTGCATCGGATGTGTAAGTGGCCATTCGGGTGACCGCTTGTCTCGGGGCTCAGCCGGCCCCGTCCTCAACCGGAAGGCGCCGGCGACCGCGCTCGCGCTCCGTGCGCTCGTCCTCGTCCGCCGAGCGGGGTGTCCTCCCGGTGCGAGCAGAGTATCCCCGCCCGCGCGCCACGCGGGGACCGTTATCGGATTGTTCCCGTATTCGTTCCGAACCGGTCATTCCGGCTGGCAGCGCGGGCACCAGCCGTGTCCCTCAGTTCTGGCATCGAGGGCACCAGAACGCCTGCCGGTCGGTGCTTCCGCGGCCCTCGACGACCGGATCACCCAGCCACTCCATGCGGATCGGCGTGCCGCACCGGCGGCACGGCTTGCCGGCCCTGCCGTAGACCCAGGTGCCCTGCCCCCGGCGGGTGTTGCCGGTGAAGATGCGCTCGGGACGGTCCCGATTGGCGACGATCACGCGGCGGCTGAGGTCGATCCAGGCGGGGAGGTCGGGCGTCGCATCGACCGGCCGAGTGGGCAGGACTCCGCGGAGAAAGCAGATCTCGCTGCGGTAGACGTTGCCGAGTCCCGCCATCACCCGCTGGTCGAGGATGGCGATGCCGATCGGCCGGCTGCCCTCAGCGCGGAGACGGCGCTCCGCCTCCGCCGCATCCCAGTCGGGACCGAGGAGGTCCGGTCCCAGATAGCCGACCGCGTCGTCCTCGTCGGCGGTGGGCAGGATCTCGAGCACGCCGAGCGCGAACCCGACCGCCTGCACGTCGGCGGTGTCGAGCACGATGCGCGCCTCGTGCGCGGGCCGCCGCCAGCGCCCGCCGGTCGGGTAGACCTGCCAGACGCCCTCCATCTTGAGGTGGGAGTGGATGGTGCTCTCGCCGACGCGCATCAGCAGGTGCTTGCCGCGCGACACCACCTCATGCACGGTCTGGCCTGTCAGGTCGACGGTCGCGAAGCGCGGGACGCGGACGTCGCAGCCGGTGAGGACCTTGCCGCGCAGCGCCGCGTCGAGGCGGCGGGCAGCCTGATAGACGGTGTCGCCCTCAGGCACGGAGCCGCAGCCCTCGTGGAGTGGCGCTGAAGCCCGCCGCCTCCAGCGCGCGGCCGACGTCGGTGCCGAGCACGAACTCGCCGTCCGCCTTCTCGATGGCGAGCTTGTCGACGGCGCCGCGGCGCACGAGGTCGGCGAGGGCGGCCGTCGCCTGGGTGAGGTCGCCGGGGTCCTGCGTGAAGGTGAGGAGGGTCTTGCCGCCGCGCTCCAGGTAGAGTCCGAGCTCCCCGTCGAGCAGGACGACGAGGCCGCCCGCCTTCCGGCCGGGCCGATGCCCCTCCATCGGCGGCCAGGGCAGCGCTGCGCCGTAGGGGTTCGCGGGGTCGGTCGCGGCGAGAGCCAGCGCGGTGGTCTCGCCGCGCTCGTCGCCCGGGTCTCGGCTGAACGAGCGCAGCCGGTCGACGGCACCCGAGGTGGCGAACTGGGCGGCGCCGAGGGAGGAGATGAAGTAGCCGCGGCGGGCCTTGCCGCTCTCCTCGAAGGCGCTGAGGGTCTTGTAGACGAGGGCGAAGCCGCCCGGCACCCGCTCGCTGGCCACCGCTCCGCGCGTGACGACGCCGTGCCGGTCGAGCAGCAGCTCGGCGGTCGCGGCCGCGCGCACGGTCGGCTCCGTCTCCGGCAGAGGCACGATCGACCAGCGCCCGCCGACGATCGGGGCGCCGGACCGGCTGGGCATCGCCGGTCGCGGCAGGCTGTGGCCCCGGAACGAGCGGGCGCGGGTGGGTCGCCGCGGCTGCCGGTGCGCGGATCCGCCCGAGCCGACGAGGGCGCGCAGAGGGGCGAACGTGTCGTTCGTGACGAGCCCCGCCCAGACGAGGTTCCAGAGCGCGGTCGTCATGGCCTCGTCGTCGAGGCTGCCGACGGAGTCGGACAGCTGACGGAAGAAGTAGGCACCGCCGCTGCCGAGGGCGGCGAGGATCTCACGCTCGAGCGGGCTCAGCTCGGGCTCGACGGCGTCGGGAAGGGTGACGGCCACGGTGTCCGCGAGGTGCAGACTGACCCAGCCGTCGTTGCCGGGCAGGGCGCCGGAGCCGCTCCACAGCACCTCGCCCGTCGCGGTCAGCTCGTCGAGCATCGCCGGGGAGTAGTCGCGGACCCGCGCGGGCAGCACGAGGCTCTCCCACGCCGACGCGGGGACCGGCACGCCCGCGAGCTGGTCGATGACGGCGGCCACCCCGTCGACCCCGCGCAGCCGGCCGCCCACCTGCTGCCAGGCGGGGAGAAAGCGCGCGTAGGCGGCGTGGTCGACCGGCTCGACCTCCTTGCGGAGTGCCGCGAGGGAGCGGCTGCGCAGCCGGCGCAGCACCTCGGCGTCGCACCACTCGGTGCCCTGGCCGCCGGGGCGGAACTCGCCGTCGACGACGCGGCGCTGGGCGGCGAGCCGGCGGAGCGTGTCGGTGACGACGGCGATGCCGAGGCCCAGGCGAGCCGCCGCCTGGTGGGCGGTGAAGGGACCGTGGGTGCGGGCGTAGCGGCCGACGAGGTCGCCGAGCGGGTCATCGACGGGCTCGACGAAGGCGGTGGGGGTGCCGATCGGGAGGGGGACGCCGATCGCGTCGCGCAGCCTGCTGGCGTCCTCGATCGCCGCCCACCACTCGGCGCCGGCGAAGCTGACGTGCAGCGCCCGGCGGGTGGCGACCAGTTCGTCGAGCCACGAGGCGGCGGCGCCGGCGCCCTCGGGCTGGACCCGGGCGGCGACCTCCTCGGTGGTGAGCGGGCCGAGCAGGCGCAGCAGATCCGCGACGCCTTCGAGATCGCGCACCTTGCGGTCGTCCGCGAGGCGCTGCAGCTCGCGCTCCGTGCGCTCGATCACGGCGGGGTCGAGCAGCTCGCGCAGCTCCGTGCGGCCGAGCAGCTCGGACAGCAGTGACGCGTCGAGCGACAGGGCCGCCGCGCGGCGCTCCGCGAGCGGGCTGTCGCCCTCGTACATGAAGGCGCCGACGTAGCCGAACAGGATGGAGCTCGCGAACGGCGACGCCGCCTCCGTGGTCGTCTCGACGAGGCGGATGCGGCGCGAGGCGATCTCCCGCGCGATGGCGTCGAGTGAGGGCAGATCGTAGACGTCCTGCAGCACCTCGCGGATCGTCTCGAGGATGATCGGGAACGACGGGAACTTGCGGGCGACGTCGAGCAGCTGGGACGCCCGCTGCCGCTGCTGCCACAGCGGCGAGCGGCGGGCCGGGTTGTAGCGGGGCAGCAGCAGGGCGCGGGCCGCGCACTCGCGGAAGCGGGACGCGAAGAGGGCGGATCCGGCGACCTCGGCTGTCACGACGGCGTCGAGCTCGTCGGGATCGAAGACGAACAGCTCGGCGCCAGGCGGTTCCGCGTCGGTATCCGGGATGCGCACGACGATGCCGTCGTCGCTCGCGATCGTGTTGCCGTCGATGCCGTACCGCTCCTCGACGCGCGCGCCGACGGCGAGCGCCCAGGGCGCGTGCACCTGCATGCCGAACGGGGAATGCAGCACGACCCGCCAGTCGCCGAGCTCGTCGTGGAAGCGCTCGACGACCAGGGTGCGGTCGCTCGGCAGGGTGCCGGTCGCGCTGCGCTGGTCGGCGAGGTAGGCGAGCAGGTTGCCCGCGGCGCGCTCGTCCAGCCCGAGCGCCGTCACGCGCTCCGTCGCAGGCCCCTCGTCGAGCCCGCCGATCTCGCGGACGAATGCGCCGATGGCGCGGCCCAGCTCGGCGGGGCGGCCGATGCCGTCGCCCTTCCAGAACGGCACTCGGCCGGGCTCGCCGAAGGCGGGCGTGACGAGGACGCGGTCGTGGGTGATCTCCTGGATGCGCCAGCTGGTCGCGCCGAGCGCGAAGACGTCGCCGACCCGCGACTCGTACACCATCTCCTCGTCGAGCTCGCCGACACGGGACGAGCCGCCGGCGTCCCCGACCATGAACACGCCGAAGAGCCCGCGGTCGGGGATCGTTCCGCCGGAGGTGACCGCGAGCCGCTGGGCGCCGGGCCGGCCCGAGAGGGTGCCGGCGTCGCGATCCCAGACGAGGCGCGGGCGCAGCTCCGCGAACTCGTCGGACGGATAGCGGCCGGCGAGGAGGTCGAGGGTCGCCTCATACGCGGAGCGGGGCAGCGAGCCGAACGGCGCGCTGCGCCGGACGAGGTCGAACCACTCCTCGACGTCGAGGTCGTCCATCGCGGACGCCGCGACGGTCTGCTGGGCGAGGATGTCGAGAGGGTTGGCGGGCACCGCGAGAGCCTCGATCTCGCCCGCCACCATGCGGCCCGCGACCACGGCCGACGACACGAGGTCGGCGCGGTGCGTCGGATAGAGGACGCCGCGGGAGACCTCGCCCACCTGGTGGCCGGCGCGGCCGAGCCGCTGCAGGCCGCTGGCGACGGCGGGCGGAGCGCCGACCTGGACGACGAGGTCGACGGCGCCCATGTCGATGCCGAGCTCGAGGCTCGACGTGGCGACGACGCAGCGGAGGCGTCCGCTCTTGAGGTCGTCCTCGATGGTGGCGCGCTGCTCCTTGCTGACGGACCCGTGGTGGGCGCGCGCGAGGACCGGGTCGGCGCCGCGGGTGCTGCCGCTCTGTCCCGGCGCGAGCGCCGCGGGCACACCGGCGGGCGCGAGCTCCAGCTCGAGCCGCTCCGACCACACCTCGTTGAGGCGGGCGGTGAGGCGCTCGGCGAGCCGCCTCGAGTTCGCGAACACGATCGTCGAGCGCTGCTGGGCCACGAGGTCGACGATCGCCTCCTCCACGTGCGGCCAGATCGAGCCGTGCGCCGGAGCCCCGGTGCCGGTCTCGGGCGCCGGCGGGGCGCCGAGGTCGCTCATGTCGTCGACCGGCACCACGACGCGGAGGTCGAAGCGCTTGCTGGCGCTCGGCGCGACGATGGTGACCGGCGCCCGCCCGCCGAGGAAGCGCGCCACCTCGTCGAGGGGTCGCACGGTGGCGGACAGGCCGATGCGCTGCGCGGGCTGGGACAGGAGGGCGTCGAGGCGCTCGAGGGAGAGCGCGAGATGCGAGCCCCGCTTGGTGCCGGCCACGGCGTGCACCTCGTCGACGATGACCGTCTCGACGCCGCGGAGGGTCTCTCGCGCGTTCGAGGTGAGCATCAGGTACAGCGACTCCGGCGTCGTGATGAGGATGTCCGGCGGATCGCGCAGCAGCTTCTGGCGGTCTGACGAGGGGGTGTCGCCGGAGCGGACGCCGACCCGGATGTCGGGCGCCGTGCCGCCGAGTCGCTTCGCCGTCTGGGTGATGCCGACGAGCGGGCTGCGCAGGTTGCGCTCCACGTCGACGCCGAGGGCCTTGATGGGGGAGAGGTAGAGGATTCGCGTGCGCGGCACCTCCGGATCCGGGGTGCCGGCGGCGGCGAGCCGGTCGATCGACCAGAGGAAGGCGGCGAGGGTCTTGCCGGATCCGGTCGGCGCGACGACGAGGGCGTTGGCGCCCTTCGAGATGGCCTCCCACGCGCCGAGCTGCGCTCCGGTGGGCTCGGGGAAGGCGCCCGCGAACCACTCCCGGGTGGCGGGCGAGAAGCGGCCGAGCCCGTCGTGCTCGGCGGATGAGGTCATGACCTCATTCTCCGCGCGACCACCGACATCGCCTCAGCGCCATCGATCAGCGGCGCCGGTCGCGGAGGAAGCCGACGATGTCGGTGAGCTCCTGCTGGGACACCGAGTGGCCGAGTCCCTCGTAGATGCGGGCGTCGAGCGTGACGTGATCGGGGAGCCACTGCGCGGTGTGCTGCACCGCGACGCGCGGGATGACGTCGTCCGCAGTGCCGCGGCCCCAGAACACCGGCGGGCGGAGCCGGGCGAGCTCCTCGTCGCCCTCCACGTCGCCCGAGGTGACGTAGCCGGAGAGCAGCACGGCGTGATCGAAGCGGGCGGGCGCGTGCCGCATCGCCTGGGCGGCCACCGCCGCTCCCTGCGAGAAGCCGAGGATGCCGATGGACGGCGGCTGCACCGGCAGCGCGTCGAGCCAGGCGAGCACCGCGCGGGCCGCCGCGTCGACGCCCTCGCTGTTCGGGTCGCCGGGAGTGCCGAGGTCGTACCAGGACCAGCCCGGACCGTAGCGGGTGGGGGCGCGCAGGGACGCGATCACGGGGTGCAGGGGCAGCTGGGGCGACATCCCGAAGAGGTCGCCCTCGTCCGCGCCGACGCCGTGCAGGAGGACGAGGAGCGGCCGCTCGGCGAGCTCCTCAATGCGCGCCGACCACAGCACGGCGGCCGGGTCGACGACGGGGTCGGGCAGCTGCTCCATCCGTCGATCCTCGCATCGGCACGCTGTGGGCGCTCAGGGGTTGCCGGGGAGCACCGGAGCGGCTGGTAAGAATGGGGGGTATGAGCTTCGTCCGCACGCCCGACCCGACCCCCGGCTGGCTGAGCGATGAGGAGCTCGCGGTCATCCGCCAGCGCCTGCCGCTGCTCTACGTCGAGGCGGTCCCGGTGCGGGTCGACGGGATGGGCCAGGTGACCGAGGTGGGTCTGCTGCTGCGGGTCAACCCGGACGGCCAGATCAGCCGCACGATCGTGTCGGGCCGCGTGATGTACGGCGAGAGCCTGCGCGACGCGCTCTTCCGCCACCTCGAGAAGGACCTCGGGCCGATGGCGTTCCCGCAGCTGCCGGCGAGCCCGACGCCGTTCTCGGTGCCGGAGTACTTCCCGCCGCCCACGCTCGGGCAGTACAGCGACGGGCGGCAGCACGCGGTGGCGCTCGCCTACGTCGTGCCCGTGACGGGCACGTGCGATCCGCGGCAGGACGCGCTCGAGCTCACCTGGATGACTCCGGAGGAGGCGGCGAGCCCCTCGGTGTCCGCGGAGATGGAGGGCGGGCGCGGCGCGCTGGTGCGCGCCGCACTCGCCTCGGTGGGCCGGCTGCCGTAGCGGCCGACCCGACTGCTCAGTCGGGGCGCCGGCTCAGCGGCCGCCGCGGCGGCGACCGCCGCCGCCGTTGCCTCGCGACACGGCCATGCCCGTCGTCGGACGGCCCGACTCGGTGCGGCCGGGACGGCCGGACTCGCCGCGAGCGGGACGGCGATCGCCGCCGCCGGCGGCGGGACGGCCCGAGCCGCCGGCGCGGGCGGCGCGCTTGCGCTGCGCGTTCGCACCGGTGGAGGTGCCGGGCTGCTGCACGTGCTGCTTCGGCACGTAGCGGACGTGCGGCGCGACCACGCCGACGAGCTCGGCGATAGTGTCGGTCGCCGACGACGCGGCGACGGTGATGTCGGCCTTGCGCAGCAGGGCCTTCACGTCGCGGCGCTGCTCGGGCAGGACGACGGTGACGACGCTGCCCTCCTTGCCGGCGCGCGCGGTGCGGCCGGAGCGGTGCAGGTACGCCTTGTGCTCGGTGGGCGGGTCGACGTGCACGACGAGATCGACGTCGTCGACGTGGACGCCGCGCGCGGCGACGTCGGTCGCGACGAGCACCTTCACGTCGCCCGCGCCGAACTCGGCGAGGTTGCGGTCGCGAGCCGCCTGGGACAGGTTGCCGTGCAGGTCGACCGCCGGGATGCCCGACTCGGTCAGCTGCTTCGCGAGCTTCTTCGCGGCGTGCTTGGTGCGCAGGAAGAGGACGCGGCGCTCGCTGCCGGAGGCGAGGGTGCGGACGAGGTCGCGCTTGGCCTCGGCGCCGTCCACCTCGAGCACGTGGTGCGTCATCGCGGCGACGGGCGAGTTCGCCTCGTCGACGGAGTGCAGCACCTGGTCGTGCAGGAACCGGTTCACGAGCTTGTCCACGCCGTTGTCGAGCGTCGCGGAGAACAGCAGCCGCTGACCGCCGGCCGGGGTCGCCGCCAGGATGCGGGTGACGCCGGGCAGGAAGCCGAGGTCGGCCATGTGGTCCGCCTCGTCGATGACCGTGATCTCGACGGCGTCGAGGGTGAGGAAGCGCTGCTTCATGAGGTCCTCGAGGCGGCCCGGGCAGGCGACGACGATGTCGACGCCGGCCTTGAGCGCGGACACCTGGCGGTTCTGGGAGACGCCGCCGAAGATGGTCGTCACCGTGAGGCCGTACGGCTGGGCGAGCGGCTCGAGGACGTTCGCGATCTGGGTGGCCAGCTCGCGGGTCGGGGCGAGCACGAGGCCGGTCGGACGGCCCGGGCGGCGCTTGCCGCCGGCGAGAGAGCCGGCGAGGCGGGCGACGAGCGGGATGGAGAACGCGAGCGTCTTGCCGCTGCCGGTCTTGCCGCGGCCGAGGACGTCCCGGCCCGCGAGCGTGTCGCGGAGGGTGTCGGCCTGGATGGGGAACGGCTCGGTCACGCCCTGCTCGGCGAGTGTGGAGACGAGGCGCTCGGGGACGCCGAGCGCAGCGAAGGAGGAGGTCAAATCAGTGCCTTTCAGGCATGCATCGGCCGGGAGCGGCCGCAGTTGGCGAGTGCGCCGGGAGGCGCATCCGTTCGCCGGCAGAATGTGATCCTCGACGCGGCCTGTTCAGGCTGCGGAGAGAGTGGCGTTCTTTCGACGCAGGCGCACGCAGATGGGCGCCGTGTGGGGCAACCGTATCAGGCGGCGTCGTATTCCGGCTCGCCGAGCCGGGAGGACCAGGTCGGGGCGAGCTGCTTGAGCCGCGCCGACCGCCACTGCCAGAGCGCCCAGAGGCCCGGCCAGACCGCCGCGGTGAACGGGCCGGCGGAGAAGCGCAGCTGCTCCCGGTACAGGGTCTTGCCCGGGTCCTTCGGATCGCGCGCGATGGCGATCCGGTGGTCCCACTCGGTGAAGAGCCGGTTGAGGCCGGTGACCCCCGCGCCGGCGTCGCGCATGATCTGCACGCCTTCGTGGCGCCGCTCGGGGAACTCGAGCGAGATGACCTGCTCGCCGAGCGGGATGATGCCGGCCGCCTTCATCGCGACCGGGTGGTCGCCGCCCTCCCAGCGGTTCGGGAAGCCCTTCGGCTCGAGGGAGCGCACGCTGATGAGGGGCGTGTAGACCTCGCGCAGGACCGCCGGCGACTGGATCGCGCGCCAGGCGGCCTCGGGCTCGCAGTCGAGGACCAGCTTGAGCAGTACCCGCATGGCGGCAGTCTCGCACGCGACCCTGGGAGGGGGAATCCCGGTGGCCCTCCGTCGGTTGGGTATGACAAGCAACCATCGAAGGAGACGCCGTGAAGGCTGTGCTGAACGACACCGTGCTCGCCGAGGCCCACGAGGACGAGCTCGTCCGCATCGAGGGCAACTGGTACTTCCCGCCGAAGAGCGTGAACTCCGAGCTGCTCGAGGAGAGCAAGACCCCGTACTTCTGCCCCTGGAAGGGCGAGTGCCAGTACTTCAGCGTCAAGGACGGCGACGGCCTGCTGCAGGACCGCGCCTGGAGCTACCCGACGCCCCTTCCGACCGCGTTCGACCGCGTCGGCACCGACTTCTCCGGCTACGTCGCCTTCTGGAAGGAAGTGCAGGTCGTCGAGTAACGGCCGCATCCCTCTTCGTCGAGCGCGCCCTGCGCCGAGTGCACCCGGTGGCACCGAGTGCACCCCGTGCCCAGGGCGCGCTCGGTGTTCCAGGGCGCACTCGGCGCTGGCCCCGGGGCGCCTCTAGGTGGCGGGCGGGGAGTCCGCCGCGGCGCGCATCGCGGCCCGGCGCTGCGCCGGCGTGACCTCGCGGCGCGCCCACGTGATGACGCGGCTCTGGTCGAATCCGCGCCCGCAGAGCCGGCAGGACAGCGGCGCCTGCGGCGCCTTGTAGCGGTAGTGCGTGTGCCCGCCCGGGCACGTACCCACCCAGGGGGCGAGCTCGTGCGCCGTCTCCCCGTCGTGCACGCGGGCGCCGGTGTAGCCGAGCTTCCGGGCCGTGCTCAGCCAGCGCGGCCCATGGCCGGCGCGGTGCCCGGCGAGCCCGTGCGCCACCTCGTGCAGCAGCACCTGGTCGACCTCGGCGAGGGTCCACCGGGCCGCCAGGTAGCGCGACACCGTGATCTTCCGATCCGAGTAGTTGCACAGCCCCGCGCGCCTCTTCGCGTCGTCGAAGCCGAAGGTCCAGCCCCTGCCGAGGTGGGCGGCGAGCAGCGCCTCGGCGCGCGCGCGGACCAGAGCGAGTTCCGCCATCGGTTCCTCCCTTACTCCGGCACGCCTGCCGAGGCTAACCCCCGCCTCCGACGGCGGGTGGAGCACGCGCCGATCACGCCGGGGTCAGCGCGATCCGCACCAGCCGATCGTCTCCCTCCCGCGGCGAGCCGCGCCCGTCGGTGTTATTGGTGAGGAACCAGAGCGAGTCGTCGGGCGCCAGCAGCACGTCCCGGATCCGCCCGTAGGCGCCCCCGAAGTACTCGGTGGCGACCGCCTCGCCGCCGGTCGCCGCCCCCTGGATCATCCAGAGCCGCTCACCGCCGAGCCCCGCGAGGAACAGGGTGTCGCCCGCGACGGCGAGGCCGCTCGGGCTCGCCTCGTCCGTCCCCCACTGGTACACCGGGTTCACGAAGCGCCCGTCGTCGCCGGTCCCCTCGACGACCGGCCACCCGTAGTTCGCCCCCGGCTCGATGCGGTTCAGCTCGTCCCACGTGTTCTGCCCGAACTCCGCGGCGAACAGCACGCCGTCCGCCGTCCACGCGATCCCCTGCGGGTTGCGGTGACCCATCGACCAGACGAGGGAGTCGCCGAAGGGGTTGCCGTCCGGCACCCCGCCCTCCGGCGTCATCCGGAGGATCTTGCCGTTGAGGGACGCGGGGTCCTGCGCCGAGTCGCGCACCCCGGCGTCGCCCACGGTCGCGTACAGCATGCCGTCGGGGCCGAACGCGATGCGCCCGCCATCGTGGTTGACCGCCTTCAGCAGCCCGGAGAGGACGACCGTCGGCGCGCCGAGCGCCAGTGACCCGGCGCCGCCGGTGAGCGGCATCCGCACGATGCGGTTGTCGTCCTGGGCGGTGAAGTAGGCGTACAGCCAGCGCTCGCCGTCCTCCTCGAGCAGGGTGAGGCCCAGCAGTCCGCCCTCGCCGCTCGGCACGACGCCGTCCACCCGGCCCGCCTCCCGCGTCTGCCCGTCGGCCGTCACCTCGAGGATGTTCGCGGCATCCCGCTGGCTGATGAGGATCGAGCCGTCGACCGGCACCACCGACCATGGCGCGTCGAGTCCGGTCACCACGTCGCTCGGTTCGCCCGCCGGCTGGACGGGTCCGGTCGGCCCCGCAGGGGTCGGTGTTGCGGACGGCGATGCCGGGGGCGACGACGCCGACGGCAGGGGAACGGGCGTGCCGACGCTCCCGCCTCCGCTCGAGGTGCAGCCCGCGAGCCCGACCGCGAGGAGCGCGCCGAGGAGCGCCGTCCCCGCGCCGCTCCGTCGCGAACCCATGGGGGTACCGTTCCACCCACCCCGCACCAAATCAAGGAGATCCGGTCGCGAACCGGTCCCGATCCGCATGGATCGCGGCTCGAAGGCCGGTATCTCCTTGATTCGTCACCACCAGCGCTGGCCTGCGCGGGAGGGGTCAGTCGCGGTCCACCGCGAGGAACGTGCGCGCCGGCGGGGGAGAGGGCTTGGCCGCCGCATCCGTGACGACCGGGGCGCCCGCGATGAAGTCCCGCAACTCCCGGCCGGCGACCGCCTTCGAGGGGTGCGGGCCCGCGGCGAGCAGCCGCGGCAGCCACTCGAGGGGGAGCGGGGCGTTGGACCCGACCAGCACGATGTTGCCGAAGCGCCGCCCCTTGAGGATCTGGGTCTCGGCGAGCGCCGCCACCTCGGCGACCGCCGCGCCCAGGGTCGCGGCCTGCCCGCGGGCGAAGGCGAGGCCCGGCCCGTCGGCGAGGTTCACCGCGATGACGCCGCCCGGCGCGAGGAGGGCCGCGACCTCCCGGTAGAACTCGACGCTCGTCACGTGCGCCGGGATCTGCGAGCCGCTGAAGATGTCGACGACGACGAGGTCGACCGTGCCGGTCAGGGCCCGCGGCAGCTTGCCGAGCCCGGCGCGCGCGTCTCCGTACCGGACGCGGATGCCCGAGTCGGAGGGCAGCGGGAGATGCTCACGGACGAGGTCGACGAGCGCGGGCTCGAGCTCGAGCACCTGCTGCCGGGACCCCGGACGTGTCGCGAGCACATACCGCGGCAGCGTCAGCGCGCCGGCGCCGAGGTGCACGGCGGTGAGGGGCTCGCCCGGCTCCCGCAGCAGGTCGATGACGTGGGCGATCCGCTGGATGTACTCGAAGCCGAGCTCGCGCGGATCGTCCGGGTTCACCTGGGACTGCGGTGTGCCGTCGACGACGAGGTTGACGAACCCGGGGCGCCACCGGTCGGGTTCCAGGACGGCCCGCATGCCGTTGGACAGCGTTGCTTCGGGTTCGGGCTCCGGCTTCACTCCGGCATCCTGTCACGCGGCTGCGGCTGCGGTGGCGCCCCGCCTCGTCCCGGCCACAGCGGACGCCCCACCTTCCCCGAAGCTGCGGTCGGTAGGGTGCACCCGGACAGCACCCCAGGAGGACGCCATGAGCGGGTCGTACACGAGCAGGCCCTTCGGCGCCGGGCGTCGGCCCGGCTCGCCACGGACGAACGCCGCATGGTGGGACCGTCTCGAGCAGCTGCGCGAGAGCGTCGAGGAGCGCGTCGCCGGTCGCGGAGGCGGGCGCGACCTGCGGAGCGCGATCCTCGAGGTGCTGGCCGCCGCGCCGGGACACGGTTACGCCGTTCTCCGCGCGATCGAGGAGCGCAGCGCCGGTGCGTGGTCGCCGACGCCGGGCGAGGTGTACCCGACGCTGCAGCTGCTCGCCGACGAGGGGCTCGTCGTCGCGCAGGACGCGGGCGGCAGGAAGGTCTACTCCCTCACCGACCTCGGGCGCGCGGAGGCGCAGGCAGCGGCGAGCGGCTCGAGCGCTTTCGAGTCCGAGCCCGGCCGTCGGGGATCGCTGCCGAGGGCGGGCGCCAAGCTGGCCCAGGCCGCCGCTCAGGTCGCCCAGAACGGGTCCGCGGAGCAGATCGCGGAAGCCGTCGAGGCGCTCGACGAGGCGCGGCGCAAGCTCTACTCGATCCTCGCCCGAGACTGACCGGCGTGCCGGACGCTGAGCGACGCCGGGACGCCCCGGTGGCGTTCGACCGGCGCGGCCGCGCGCGCTACCGCCGCATCCTCCGCTTCGCCGCCCGGTACATGGTCGAGAACTGGTGGTTCGAGCTCGTCCTGCCGCGATTCGGGCTCGCCCGGCTCGGCGCCCGCGGCCGCACCCGCCGATGGCAGCGGATGGCCCGCCACTACTTCGCGCTGGCGACGAGCCTCGGCGGACTGATGATCAAGGTGGGGCAGTTCCTCTCCTCCCGGCTCGACGTGCTGCCTCCCGAGGTGACGCGGGAGCTCGAGGGGCTCCAGGACGAGGTCCGGCCGGAGGACTTCGCGGCGATCCGCGCGCTCGCCGAAGCGGAGCTGGGGACGCCCCTCGAGCAGGCGTTCGCCGCCTTCGACGCGACCCCCATGGCGGCCGCGTCGCTGGGCCAGGCCCATCGGGCGCGCCTCCGGCCCGAGGACGCGGCGGACACCGGCTTCGCCGACGTCGTCCTGAAGGTGCAGCGTCCCGACATCGGGATGATCGTCGACGTCGACCTCGCCGCCCTGCGCCGGGTGGCGGGCTGGCTGAGCCGCGTGAAGCTCGTCTCGCGCCGGGTCGACCTGCCGGCGCTCGCCGAGGAGTTCGCGGAGACGAGCCTCGACGAGATCGACTATCTGCACGAGGCCCGGAACGCGGAGCGGTTCGCGCGCCAGTTTGACGGCGACCCGCGGGTGCGCGTGCCGGGCATCGCCTGGGAGCGGACGACCCGGCGGATCCTCACCCTCGAGGACGTCAGCGCCATCAAGATCAACGACCTCGACGGGCTGAGATCGGCGGGAATCGACCCGTCCGAGGTCGCGCAGGTCTTCGCGTCGGTCATGTTCGACCAGCTCTTCGTCGCGGGGTTCTTCCACGGGGACGCACACCCCGGGAACCTGTTCGTCACCCCGCTCGACGCGCCGCGCGGCGGCGACGGCGCCCCTGCGGGCGGGCCCGAGTGGACGCTCACGTTCGTCGACTTCGGCATGATGGGCGCCATCCCGGACCGCCTCCGCGAGGGCCTGCGGCAGTACATCATCGCGGTGGCGGCTCGGGACGGGCGGCGCATCGTCGCCACGATGCGCGAGCTGGGCGTGCTGCTGCCCTCGGCCGACACGCGCGAGCTCGAGCGCACGATGTCGGCGCTGTTCGCCCGCTTCGGCGGGATCGCCGTGCGAGACCTCCAGGCGATCGATCCGCGGGAGCTGCGGGAGTTCGCGATCGAGTTCGGCGACACCATCCGGGCGCTCCCGTTCCAGCTGCCCGAGAACTTCCTCCTCGTCATCCGCGCCGTCTCGCTGATCTCCGGACTCAGCAGCACCCTCGACCCGGATTTCAACATCTGGGACGCCGTCGAGCCCTACGCGGATCGGCTCCTCCGCGAGGAGCGGGGCGGCCTCCTCGGCACGGTCGCGAGCGAGGCCGTGTCGACCGTGCAGCTCGCCGCGCGGCTCCCGCGCCGAGTCGACGACCTCCTCACCCGGATCGACGACGGCGAGCTCGAGGTGGAGGTCCCGCGCGTCGACCGGAGTGTGCGGCGGGTCGAGCGCGCCGTGGGGCGGGTGGTGTCCGCCGTCCTCTTCGCCGGGTTCCTGATCGCCGGCGTGCTGCTGCGCGGCACGGATGAGGTTCCCGGGACGGCGCTCATCGCGGTCTCCGTCCTGCCGCTCGTCCACGCTGTCTTCGGGGGCCTGCTGGCGAACCGGCGGCGGTGACGGCTGCGGCGGACGGTCGACCGAGCGCGCTGTCCGGATAGTCCATGCGCCCGCCTCGCGCGCCCTCGCCGGTGGCTTCGCGACTTCGTCCGGACAGGCGCCTCGCGCAACGCTCTCGCGTCCTGAGGGAGACTGGGAGGGACCTCCGCCTTCGTTCCGCCCGGGGGACCGTCGCCGAGAGGCATCGTAGGAACGTCCATGCATCGAGGAGCTTTCACCATGTCTCCGCGCCGTCCGGCGGACCTAGCCTCGGTTCGCGCCACCTCTCCGCGGATCCCCCGCACCCCCTTGCAAAGGAGCATGATGTTCGGCCAACGAACCCGCATTCCCCGGCTCGCCCTCGCCGGAACCGTCACCGTCGGCCTCGTAGCCGCGCTCGCCGCATGCAGCAGCGGCGGCAGCAGCGCCTCCGGCGGATCCTCCACCGGCGGTGAGCCGGTCGAGATCACCTTCCAGTCCTGGGTGCCGAACATCGACCAGGCCGTCGACGCGTTCAACGCCTCCCACGACGACATCGAGGTCAAGCTCGAGACGATCACCGCGGGCCCGGACGGCGGCTACGCCAAGATGCTCTCGGCCGTGCAGGCCGGCAACCCGGCGGACGTCGTGCAGCTCGGCTACGACGCCATCCCCGACTTCCTCATCAACGACGCGCTCGAGGACATCACCGAGCACGTGGGCGACGCCGAGGACGACTTCGTGCCGTGGCAGTGGCAGACCGGCGTCTTCAACGACAAGGTCTACGCGGTGCCCCAGGCGAGCGGCCCGCTCGGCCAGTTCTACCGCAAGGACATCTTCGACTCCCTCGGCCTCGCCTACCCGACCACCTGGGACGAGTACTACGAGGCGGCGAAGGTGATCCACGCCTCCGACCCGAACAAGTACATCACCGCCTTCGCGTTCAACCAGGCTCCTTGGCTCATCGGCCTCTCGCAGCAGGCGGGCGCCAGCTGGTTCACCGCCGAGGACGACGCGTGGACCGTCTCCATCGACGACGAGGCCACGCTGAAGACCGCGCAGTTCTGGCAGAAGCTCATCGACGAGGGCCTCGTGAAGATCGAGGCCGACTTCTCGAGCGAGTGGAACGCCGACATCCAGAACGGCAACGTCGCGACCTGGATCTCCGGCTCCTGGGCCGACGCGATCCTCCGCGGCACCGCGCCGGACACCGCCGGCAAGTGGGCGGTCGGCCCGATGCCCCAGTGGAACGCCGGCGACAGCGTCTCCGCCACCTGGGCGGGCGGCTCGGCGAGCGCCGTGCTGAAGGGCTCCGACCACCCGGCCGAGGCCGCGGAGTTCGCGCTCTGGCTCAACTCCGACCCGGAGAGCGTCAACATCCTGACGAACGTCGGCGCCGGCTGGCCGGCCGTCGCGGACACGAGCGAGATCACCGCGCTGCAGGACGCCCCCGAGGTGTTCGAGTTCTACGGCGGCCAGGACATCTGGGACGTCTTCGCCGAGTCCGACAAGAGCGTCGACACCTCCTGGAAGTGGCCGCCCCTCTCCTCCACTCTGTTCTCCTCGCTCACGGACAACGTGAAGAGCGCGGTGGACGGCGGCACGCCTCTCGCCGATGCGTTCACCAAGACGCAGGACGACATGGTCGCCGCCCTCGAGGACAAGGGCATCTCGGTCAACTGAGCGCCATGTCCACCACCAGCGACCGGACGGCGGCGGGGCGCGCAAGCGCCCCGCCGCTCCCCGGCCCCTCCGGCCCGTCGGCTCCCGCCGCAGGGCGACGGGGCCGCACCAGGCGCCAGTCCCGCGCCGCGCTCTGGATCCTCATCCTGCCGTTCACGGTCATGTTCGCCGCGTTCTTCGTGGCCCCGATCGTGTTCGCCCTCGTGCAGAGCCTCTTCACCGTCCGCTCCAGCGGGCTCGGCTTCGGGCCCCCCGAGACGGCCTTCGTGTTCCTCGAGAACTACGCGACGGCGCTCGGCTCCGCGTCCTTCGTGGCGAGCCTCGGCCGCCTGCTGCTCTTCTCCCTCATCGAGGTGCCGCTCATGGTCGTCACCTCCCTCGCCCTCGCGCTGCTGCTGGAGTCGGGCCGGGCCCGCTTCCCGCGCTTCTTCCGCGTGCTCTACTTCGCGCCCTACGGCGTTCCCGGCGTCATCGCGGCGCTGCTCTGGGGCTTCCTCTACATCCCCGCGACGAGCCCGGTGCTGCAGGGCCTCGACGCGATCGGCCTCTCACTCAGCCCGCTGTCGAGCGGCGGCGTGCTCTTCGCCATCGCGAACATCGCGCTCTGGGGCTTCGCGGGCTACAACATGTTCATCCTGATCGCCGCGCTGAACGCGATCCCCTCCGAGCTCTACGAGGCCGCCCGCATCGACGGCGCCTCGGAGTGGTCGGTCACGTGGAACATCAAGCTGCCCCTCGTCCGGCCGTCGATCATCCTCGTGACCGTCTTCACGATCATCGGGACGCTGCAGCTGTTCGTCGAGCCGCTCGTGCTGCGACCGCTCACGACGGCGATCAGCTCCGACTTCACGCCCAACCTCGCCGCGTACAACCAGTCGTTCGCGCAGGGGAACCCGAACCTGGCGGCCGCCATGGCCGTGATCGTCGCCCTCGTGGGCTTCGTCTTCTCGTTCGGCTTCCTCCGCCTCGTCAATCGCAAGGGGAACCGCGCATGGTGAGATCCCGCCGGCAGCCGCTCGGCAGCGTGATCGCGGTCAACGCGGTCCTCGTCCTCGCGGCGGCCTACTTCCTGCTCCCGCTGCTGTGGGTCGTCATCGCGGCCACGAAGTCGCCCGGCGACCTGTTCGCGAGCTTCGGGCTCTGGTTCTCCGACTCGCCGCAGGCCCTCGAGAACCTGTCCCGACTGTTCACGCAGGACGGCGGCATCTTCGGCACCTGGGTGCTCAACAGCGTGCTCTACTCGGCGGTCGGCGCGTTCGTCGCGATGGTCCTGTCGGCGGCGTGCGGCTACGCGATCGCCAAGTACGTGTTCCGGGGACGCGAGACGCTGTTCTCGGTGATCCTCGGCGGAGTGCTCGTGCCCGCCACCGTCATCGCCCTGCCGCTCTACTTCCTGCTGAACGCGGCGGGCCTGACCGGCACCTACTGGGCGGTCCTGCTCCCGAGCATGGTCAGCCCGTTCGGCGTCTACCTCGCCCGCATCCAAGCGAACGCCGCGGTTCCGGACGAGGTGATCGAGGCCGCCCGCATCGACGGTGCGGGCGACCTGCGCATCTTCGGCTCGATCGCGACCCGGATGATGGTGCCGGCTCTCGTCACCATCTTCCTGTTCCAGTTCGTGACGATCTGGAACAACTACCTGCTGCCGCTCGTGATGCTGAACGACACGAAGACGTTCCCCATCACGCTGGGACTCACGCTCTGGAACTCACAGACCCAGCGCGATCCGATGTTCTACCAGCTCGTGGTCACGGGGTCCGCCGTGTCGGCCATCCTGCTCGTGGCGCTGATGGTGTCCCTGCAGCGGTTCTGGAAGGCCGACCTGACGGCCGGCGCGACGAAGGGGTGAGTCAGCCCTTCCGCTGGAGGCGGTAGGCGCTCGGACTCACGCCGTGCATCTTCCGGAACTGGCGGGAGAAGTAGAACTGATCGCTCATCCCCACCTCGCGGCCGATCTCACCGATCGGCAGCGTCGTGGTGTCGAGGAGGCGGCGTGCCCGCGCCATCTTCAGCGCGGTGTGGTGGGCCAGCACGCCGCCCCCGGTCGCCTCGCGGAAGAGAGCGGAAAGGTGCGACGGGGAGACACCGACGAGGGCGGCCAGCTCGGGAACCCGGATGGTGCCCTCGATGCGCTCCTCCAGGTAGCGCATCGCCCTCTCGAGCGGCTCGCCCTGCTCGGGCAGGCGACGGTCGACCGCGAGCTGGGTGAGCATGCGCCAGGCCATGCCTGCAGTCGCGAGGAGCCGGGCGGGGGACTGGTCGCGCTCGAGGGAGGCGATGATCTCGTCGAGCATCGACGTCACCCGGTCGACAGCCCGCAGCGACACGGTGAGGCGCGCCGGATCGATCTCGGCTGCCTCGAGGAGGTCCGGCACGTCGGACCCGGTGACGTGGCACCACCAGATCGTCCATGGATCCGTCTCGCTGGCGCCGTAGGAGTGCGGGGCGCCGCCGGGGATCACGATCGCCGTCGACGAGCCGACGCGCGTGCGCACGCCGCCCGTCGAGAACCAGCCGGAGCCCGCGACGCAGACGATGACGATCGTCTCCTCCGCGCCGCCCGGACGGTGACGGCCATGACCTGACGCTCGCGGGAACCAGCCGGCGTCGGTCACGATCAGACGGCGGGTGGCTGGTCGGGCGAGCGCCGCCGCCACGAGCGGCCGCGGCACCACGCACAGCCGCTGATCCTCGAACCCCTCGGCGCGTTCCATCTCGCGATTCTGCCACGCAAGCGGATTCTCCATGCCCGGGCGATCATCTGCCATGGAGGGAAGGCCGGCGGATCTCTAGCGTGGTCCGACGTGACCGACGCCGACGCCGTTCCCAGCGCCATCCGCCTCCCCGACGCGCCCGCCGACCAGCAGGCCATCCTCGACGACGGTGGCGTCGCCTGCTGGATCGCGCCGGTGACGATCGACACGTACGAGCCGGGGGAGCCGGATAGGTACCCGCTCTTCCTCGACCGCCGGGTCTACCAGGGGTCGAGCGGGCGGGTGTACCCGATCCCCTTCACCGACAGCATCTCCGGAGAGAAGGCGCCCCGGGCGTGGACCGCGGTGCACCTGGAGAACGCGTACGTCCGCCTGATGCTGCTCCCCGAGATCGGCGGGCGCATCCACATCGGGCTCGACAAGACCACCGGCTACGACTTCTTCTACCGCAACAACGTGATCAAGCCCGCGCTCGTCGGGCTCGCCGGCCCGTGGGTGTCGGGCGGCGTCGAGTTCAACTGGCCCCAGCACCACCGGCCGGCCACGTTCCTGCCCGTCGAGGCCGCCGTGGAGCGGGACGACGACGGCTCGGTCGTCGTTCGCATGAGCGACCTCGACCCGCTGCAGCGGATGCGCGGCACCCACGGGATCCGGCTGCGCCCGGGCTCGTCGCTCATCGAGGCGGAGGTGCGGCTCCACAACCGCACTGATGAGCCGCAGACGTTCCTCTGGTGGGCCAACGTCGCCGCCCGGTCGCATGAGCGCTACCAGTCCTTCTTCCCCACGGACGTCCGCTGGGTCGCCGACCACGCGCGCCGGGCGATCACCGCGTTCCCGCAGGCGGACCGGCCCTACTACGGCGTCGACTACCCGGCGCTCGCCGAGGAGCGGCCCGGCGCCGACCGGCTCGACATCTACAGCAGCATCCCGGTGCCCACCTCCTACATGGTCACCGACACCCGCGACAGCTTCTTCGGCGGCTACGACCACGACGCGCGAGCCGGCTTCGTGCACTGGGCGGACCGGTCGATCGCACCCGGCAAGAAGCAGTGGACGTGGGGCGACGGCGCGGTGGGGCACGCGTGGGACGCCCACCTCACCGACACCGACGGCCCGTACGTCGAGCTGATGGCCGGCGTCTACACCGACAACCAGCCGGACTTCAGCTACCTCGCCCCCGGCGAGGTCCGCGAGTTCAGTCAGTACTGGTACCCGATTCGCGAGATGGGGCCAGCCCACCAGGCGACCCTCGACGCCGCCGTGAGCCTGGTCCGGCGCGACGGGCGCGCGCAGGTCGGGGTGTCCGCCCCGGGCGAGCACGTCGAGGCGAGCATCGTCCTCTCCGCCGGCGGCAGCGTCCTGCAGGAGTGGACCGCCCCGCTGTCGCCTGCCGCGCCGTTCGTCGGCGAGGCGGACGTGCCGGACCGAGCCGGGACGCTGAGCGTCACGGTCACGGCCGGAGGGCGCGAGCTGCTGTCATGGCATCCCGATGATGAGGTGGCTCCTGAGCCCTGGGTCGCGACCGAGCCGGACGCCCCCGAGTCGATCGCCTCGGCGGACGAGCTGTACCTCACCGGCGTCCACCTGACGCAGTACCGCCACCCGACGCGCTCGCCCCTGCCCTACTTCGAGGAGCTGCTCCGGCGCGACCCCGCCGACTCCCGCGCGAACCTGGCCATCGGCGCGGCGCTCTACCGGCGCGGCCTCTACGTCGAGGCCCGAGCGCGCTTCGAGCGGGCGCTGCGGCGCCTGACGGCACGCAACCTGAACCCCGAGAGCGGCGAGGCGTCCTACCGCCTCGGGCTCGTCCTCGAGCGTCTCGGCGACCCGGCGGGGGCCGCCGAGCGCTTCGGCAAGGCCGCGTGGGACGGCAGATGGGCTGGGCCCGCCCTGGTCGCGCTCGCCCGGGTGCTCCTCCGCACCGGCGATGCCACCTCCGCGCTCGACCGGCTGCCGGCCGCGCGCCGGGCGGGAGCGGGTCCCGAGGCCGACCACCTCACCGTGCTCGCGCTGCGGCGCCTCGGCCGCCACCGGGAGGCGGACGACGCTCTCGCGGAGCTGCTGCGTCGCGACGCGCTCGATCCGGTGGCGCTTGCACTCTCCGGCCGACTCGAGACCGCCGATCCCAAGACGCCCCTCGCCGTGGCGGCGGACCTCGCGCGCGCCGGCGAGCTGGAGCTCGCTCTCGCCCTCACCGACCGGCCGACCGGCCCACGCGGCGCGTTCGGCAATCCCGAGCCGATGCGCCTCCTCCTCCGCGCCGGATGGCTCGCCGCGCTCGGCCGGCCCGACGAGGCGGACCGCGAGCGCGCCGCCGTCGCCGCGAGCGACACCACCCTCGCCTTCCCGTACGGGCTCGACGACCACGACGCCCTGGTCGCGGCGCTCGCCGCGGACCCCCGCGACGCCGTGGTGCGCGGGCTGCTCGGCACCTGGCTGCTCGACGCGGGACGTCTGGGCGACGCGCGCAAGCAGCTGCAATCGGCGGCCGACCTCGGCTCGAGCGACCCGGTCGTGCACCGCAACCTCGCCGTGGCCGTCGTCAACACGGGAGGCGACCTGGACGCCGCAGACGGCGCATTCCGGCGGGCCCTCGAGCTGGCCCCCGCCGATGCGCGGCTCGTCTTCGAGCGGGACGTCCTCGCCGAGCTCCGTGGGGTCCCGGCCGCCGAGCGCCTGGCGCGGATCGAGGGGATCGGCTCACGTGCCCTCGGCCGGGACGACCTCACGCTGCGGCTCGTCAATCTCCTCCTCGACCTGGATCGCGTCGACGACGCGCTGGCGATCCTCACCACCCGGCGCTTCCAGCCGTTCGAGGGCGGCGAGGGGCAGGCCATCGCCGCCTACGACCGTGCCACCCTCGCTCGCGCGGCGGAGCTCCTGCCGACGGCGCCCGCCGCGGCGGCTCGCCTGCTCCGCGACGGCATCGTCGCCCCGGCGAACCTCGGCGAGGGCCGTCACCCGGCGGTGCCGATGGCAGAGCGCCTCACGCTCCTCGGCGACGCGCTCGCCGCGGACGGCGATCGGGAGGGAGCCCGCCGGGTTTGGGAGGCCGCGCGCTCCGGGCCCGGCGCGCTGGCGGTCGCTCCCCGTCCCGTCGAGCCGGACGACTTCTGGCGCGGGATCGCCCATGTCCGTCTGGGCGAGATCGACGAGGCCGCGGCCGTCTGGGACTCGCTGGAGGCGCGTGCCGGCGAGCTGCAGCTCGCCTCCTCCGCTCCCGACTACTTCGCGACCTCGCTGCCCGAGCTGCTCCTCTTCGACACCGACACCGCGGGAGCGCGGGCGAGGGCCGCGCGGCTGCTGAGAGACTTGGCGGAGCAGGGGCGGACGAGGAGCCGGAAAGAGGCCGCGGCATGAGCGAGGAGCGCTACCTCGGTTCCGGCACGCAGGAGACCGCCGTGAGCGGCCTGACCGGCCCGGTGCCCGGGCACCTGCCGCCGAGGCTCACCATCACGCTCTGGGACTTCTCCTGGTACACGAGGGCGAGCGAGGGCGAGCCGTTCGCCGACCTCGACGCGGCCTGCGCCGAGGCGGCCGAGCTCGGCTACAACGCCATCCGCATCTGCGCGGCTCCGCTCCTCCTCTTCGGCGGCCTCGGCCTCGACGCGCTCGCCGAGGCGCTGCCCGTCGAGGGACTGGGTGCCGCACCCGGCGGCGGCCGCTACGGACAGCGCACCCGCTGGTACGACGTCCAGGTGGACAGCGTCGTCGACGTGCGCGCCCGGCTGCTCGAGCTCTTCGCCGCCGCCGAGCGGCACGGCCTCGTCGTCGTCCTTGCGAGCTGGGAGTACCAGCAGTCGACGGCGTTCGCCGCGACGCCTGACTGGTTCGAGGCCATCGACGCCGTTCCGCTGCAGGAGCGGTACGCCGTCCTCGGCGCCGCCTGGAACCGGCTTCTCGACTGGCTCACCGACGCCGGGCACCGCTCCCGGATCGCTCTCGTCGAGCTGCACAACGAGGTCGACTTCTCGATCCTGCCCGCGCTGCACGAGGGCGGAGCGGCCGAGGTCGTCCGGCTGCGCGAGCGGCACCCCGACCTGCTCGTCACGGCGAGCTACGGCAAGCCGCCGCACCTCGCCATGCAGCGCGTGCCGGATGGCCTCGGGGCCGCGCAGTTCCACGTCTACAGCTACGGGGTGCTCGACGCCCTGCAGAAGCTCGTCGACATCCGGTCCGAGGGCAGCGATGACTTCCCCAACGCGATGCTGCGGAGCCTGCTCCTGCCGGATGCGCCGTCCTTCGAGGAGTACGGGCGCGCCGCGGACTGGAAGCATCGGGCGACCGTCGTCACCGACCAGATGATCTACGGGTACGACTGGCTCGACGCGGACGCGTGGGACACCTGGCTCTACAGCGAGTACGGCGCCTACCGCGAGGTCATGCTCCGCGAGATCGAGTCGCGCGTCGTCGCCATCGCCGAGTGGGCGCGCTGGAAGGCGGTGCCGGCGGTCGTCGGCGAGGGCTGGATCGGCTACACGCCGCTGCACGGGACCTTCGAGGAGGGGCCGGTCGGCCGCGCCCTCGCCGAGCACGGCATCCGCACGGCACTCGAATCGGGCGTCTGGGGGATGGTGCTCTGCTCGAACGCCGCCCCCCATCACCCGATGTGGGCGGACCGGGCGTGGCAGGCGCGGATGAACGCCCTCATCCTGTCGTCCTGACCCCGCCCCGGAGCCTCTCGGACGGCCCGGATCCGCGGGATTCCGCGGGAATGCGGCGGCGTGGCCGGGGGTTATACCCCGCGATGACAGTGAAGGTCAAGATTCGGCTTTACACGCCGACGCGGCCGACATATAGTAGACCCTTGCGCTCCCACTCATCCTTCTTGGACGAATCACGCCTTCATATTGCGGTCGGCGGTCGCGCGCTCAGAACCCTCGACCTCACCCCGGACGGTGTATGCCCCGTGCAGTTCGCCCCGGTGTCTCGTCGCGCGTTCTGGCCCCACTCTACCGAGTGACCCCATTCGGGGAGCCCAGTCCCCATCGTTCCATCCCCAACTCGGCACACCGACAGTGACACGGCCCCGCCTCGGGGCTCCGGAGGTTATTTCCTTGGCTGCTGCGCACAACGCATCGTCCACCACTCCCAAGAACGGCCGCGCCGCATCGCGGCTCTCGTTCGCGAAGATCACCGACACCCTGACCGTCCCGGACCTGCTCGCGCTGCAGACCGAGAGCTTCGACTGGCTGGTCGGCTCGGACGTGTGGAAGGAGCGCGTCGCCGCGGCCCAGGCCGAGGGACGCACCGACCTCAACGGCCGCAGCGGACTCGAGGAGATCTTCGAGGAGATCTCGCCCATCGAGGACCTCGCCGAGACGATGCAGCTGTCCTTCACGAACCCGTTCCTGGAGGAGAAGAAGTACTCGCTCGAGGAGTGCAAGGAGCGCGGCAAGACGTACGCCGCCCCGCTGTACGTCGAGGCCGAGTTCATGAACCACCAGACCGGTGAGATCAAGACCCAGACGGTCTTCATGGGCGACTTCCCGCTCATGACCGAGAAGGGCACCTTCATCATCAACGGCACCGAGCGTGTCGTCGTGTCCCAGCTCGTCCGCTCGCCCGGCGTGTACTTCGAGCGCCAGCAGGAGAAGACCTCCGACAAGGACGTCTACTCGGCGCGCGTCATCCCGAGCCGCGGCGCCTGGCTCGAGTTCGAGATCGACAAGCGCGACCAGGTCGGCGTCCGCATCGACCGCAAGCGCAAGCAGTCGGTCACCGTCTTCCTCAAGGCCCTCGGCCTGACGAGCGAGGAGATCCTCGAGCACTTCGCGGGCTACGCCTCCATCGAGGCGACGCTCGAGAAGGACAACATCCTCACCAAGGAGGAGGCGCTCAAGGACATCTACCGGAAGCTCCGCCCGGGTGAGCAGGTCGCCGCGGAGGCCGCTCGCGCGCTCCTCGACAACTTCTACTTCAACTCGAAGCGCTACGACCTCGCGAAGGTCGGCCGCTACAAGATCAACCGGAAGCTCGGCCTCGACAAGCCGCTGTCCGACTCGGTCCTGACGCTCGACGACATCATCGCGACGATCAAGTACCTCGTCGCGCTGCACGACAACCGCAGCACGCTGAACGGCGTGCGCGACGGCGAGCCGGTCGAGCTGCGTCTCGACGTGGACGACATCGACCACTTCGGCAACCGCCGCATCCGCGCGGTCGGCGAGCTCATCCAGAACCAGGTCCGCACCGGTCTCTCCCGCATGGAGCGCGTCGTCCGCGAGCGCATGACCACGCAGGACATCGAGGCGATCACGCCGCAGACCCTGATCAACGTGCGACCCGTCGTCGCCGCGATCAAGGAGTTCTTCGGCACCTCGCAGCTGTCGCAGTTCATGGACCAGAACAACCCGCTCGCGGGCCTCACCCACAAGCGCCGCCTGTCGGCGCTCGGCCCCGGTGGTCTGTCCCGTGAGCGCGCCGGCGTCGAGGTCCGCGACGTGCACCCGAGCCACTACGGCCGCATGTGCCCGATCGAGACCCCGGAAGGCCCGAACATCGGCCTGATCGGCTCGCTCGCCTCGTTCGCGCGGATCAACTCCTTCGGCTTCATCGAGACGCCGTACCGCAAGGTCGTGAACGGTGTGGTCACCGACCAGATCGACTACCTCACCGCGAGCGAGGAGGACGAGTTCCTCGTCGCCCAGGCGAACGCCCCGCTCAACGCGGACGGCAGCTTCGCCGAGGAGCAGGTCCTGGTCCGCCCGAAGGGCGGCGAGGTCGAGCTCGTCGACGCGCAGCGCGTCCACTACATGGACGTCTCCCCGCGCCAGATGGTGTCGGTCGCGACCTCGCTCATCCCGTTCCTCGAGCACGACGACGCGAACCGCGCCCTCATGGGTGCGAACATGCAGCGCCAGGCCGTTCCGCTGCTCCGCTCCGAGTCGCCGGTCGTCGGCACCGGTATGGAGGGCTACGCGGCCATCGACGCCGGTGACGTGGTCACCGCCGAGAAGGCCGGTGTGGTCGCCGAGGTCTCGGCCGACGTCGTCACCATCCAGCTCGACGAGGGCGGCACGCAGAGCTACTACCTGCGCAAGTTCGACCGCTCCAACCAGGGCACCTCGTACAACCACCGCGTGATCGTCGACGCCGGCGAGCGCGTGGAGGTCGGCCAGGTCCTGGCGGACGGCCCCGCGACGGAGAACGGCGAGCTCGCGCTCGGCAAGAACCTCCTCGTGGCGTTCATGCCGTGGGAGGGCCACAACTTCGAGGACGCGATCATCCTCAGCCAGAACCTGGTGAAGGACGACGTCCTCTCCTCGATCCACATCGAGGAGTACGAGGTCGACGCCCGCGACACCAAGCTCGGCAAGGAGGAGATCACCCGTGACCTCCCCAACGTGAGCCCCGAGCTGCTCGCCGACCTCGACGAGCGCGGCATCATCCGCATCGGCGCCGAGGTCCGCCCCGGCGACATCCTCGTCGGCAAGGTCACGCCGAAGGGCGAGACCGAGCTCTCCGCCGAGGAGCGCCTGCTCCGCGCGATCTTCAACGAGAAGAGCCGCGAGGTGCGCGACACCTCGCTCAAGGTTCCGCACGGTGAAGAGGGCACGATCATCGCCGTCAAGGAGTTCTCCGCGGAGAACGACGACGAGCTCGGCTCCGGTGTCAACCAGCGCGTCGTGGTCTACATCGCCCAGAAGCGCAAGATCACCGAGGGCGACAAGCTCGCCGGCCGTCACGGCAACAAGGGCGTCATCGCGAAGATCCTGCCCGTCGAGGACATGCCGTTCCTCGCGGACGGCACTCCGGTCGACATCATCCTCAACCCGATGGGCATCCCGGGCCGCATGAACTTCGGCCAGGTGCTGGAGACCCACCTCGGGTGGGCCGCCAAGCAGGGCTGGAACGTCGAGGGCAATCCCGAGTGGGCGAACCGCCTGCCCGAGGCCGCGCGCAGCGCAGCCCCCGGCACGAAGGTCGCGACCCCGGTGTTCGACGGCGCCTTCGAGGAGGAGATCGCGGGTCTGCTCGACTCGACGACGCTCAACCGCGACGGCGAGCGCCTGATCGGCTCCTCAGGCAAGACGCGTCTGTTCGACGGCCGCTCCGGCGAGCCGTTCCCGGACCCCGTCTCGGTCGGCTACATGTACATCCTGAAGCTGCACCACCTGGTGGACGACAAGATCCACGCCCGCAGCACCGGCCCGTACTCGATGATCACCCAGCAGCCGCTCGGTGGTAAGGCGCAGTTCGGCGGCCAGCGCTTCGGTGAGATGGAGGTGTGGGCGCTCGAGGCCTACGGTGCCGCGTACGCCCTCCAGGAGCTCCTCACGATCAAGTCCGACGACATCCTCGGTCGCGTCAAGGTGTACGAGGCCATCGTCAAGGGCGAGAACATCCAGGAGCCGGGAATCCCCGAGAGCTTCAAGGTGCTCATCAAGGAGATGCAGTCGCTCTGCCTGAACGTCGAGGTCCTCTCGGCCGACGGCACCGCGGTCAGCCTCCGCGACACGGACGACGAGGTCTTCCGTGCCGCCGAGGAGCTCGGCATCAACATCTCCTCGCGCTTCGAGTCGTCCTCGATCGACGACATCTGATCCGCGCAGCCTCTCAACGGTTTAGCTGACAAGCAGGAAAGAAGAGAAATTGCTCGACGTAACCACTTTCGATGAGCTGCGCATCGGCCTCGCCACGGCCGACGACATCCGCCGCTGGTCGCACGGTGAGGTCAAGAAGCCCGAGACCATCAACTACCGCACGCTGAAGCCCGAGAAGGACGGGCTCTTCGGCGAGCAGATCTTCGGTCCCAGCCGGGACTGGGAGTGCGCCTGTGGCAAGTACAAGCGCGTCCGCTTCAAGGGCATCGTCTGCGAGCGGTGCGGTGTCGAGGTCACGAAGTCGTCCGTGCGCCGTGAGCGCATGGGCCACATCGAGCTCGCCGCCCCGGTCACCCACATCTGGTACTTCAAGGGTGTCCCGAGCCGGCTCGGCTACCTCCTCGACATGGCGCCGAAGGACCTCGAGAAGGTCATCTACTTCGCGGCGTACATGATCATCGACGTCGACGACGAGGGTCGTCACGCCGACATGCCCGACCTCGAGAACGAGCTCCGCCTCGAGATCAAGTCGCTGTCCGACCAGCGCGACGCCCGCATCAACGAGCGCCTCAAGCGCCTCGAGACGGACCTCGCCGCGCTCGAGGAGGAGGGCGCGAAGAGCGACCAGAAGCGCCGCACGAAGGACGGCGCCGAGAAGGAGATGGGCCAGATCCGGAAGTCGTTCGACGACCAGATCACCCACCTCGAGCGCGTCTGGGACGAGTTCAAGAACCTCAAGGTCGGCGACCTCAAGCCCGAGGACTCCGTCTTCCACGAGCTGCAGGACCGCTTCGGCATCTACTTCGACGCCTTCATGGGCGCCGAGGCGATCAAGAAGCGCCTTGAGGCGTTCGACCTGGCCGCCGAGGCGGAGGACCTGCGCCTGCAGATCTCCGAGGGCAAGGGCCAGAAGAAGATCCGCGCGATCAAGCGCCTCCGCGTCGTCAGCTCCTTCCTCGCCACCGGCAACTCGCCGGCCGCGATGGTGCTCGACGTCGTCCCGGTGATCCCGCCGGAGCTGCGCCCGATGGTGCAGCTCGACGGCGGCCGCTTCGCGACGTCGGACCTCAACGACCTCTACCGTCGCGTGATCAACCGCAACAACCGTCTGCGCCGTCTGCTCGACCTCGGTGCCCCCGAGATCATCGTGAACAACGAGAAGCGGATGCTGCAGGAGGCCGTCGACGCCCTGTTCGACAACGGCCGCCGCGGTCGCCCCGTCACCGGCACCGGCAACCGCGCCCTCAAGTCCCTCAGCGACATGCTGAAGGGCAAGCAGGGTCGCTTCCGCCAGAACCTGCTCGGCAAGCGCGTCGACTACTCCGGCCGTTCGGTCATCGTCGTCGGCCCGCAGCTGAAGCTGCACCAGTGCGGTCTGCCCAAGCAGATGGCGCTGGAGCTGTTCAAGCCGTTCGTCATCAAGCGCCTCATCGACCTCAGCCACGCGCAGAACATCAAGGCCGCGAAGCGCATGGTCGAGCGTTCGCGTCCGCAGGTCTGGGACGTGCTCGAGGAGATCATCCGCGAGCGCCCCGTGCTGCTGAACCGTGCGCCCACCCTGCACCGTCTCGGCATCCAGGCGTTCGAGCCGCAGCTCGTCGAGGGCAAGGCGATCCAGCTGCACCCGCTCGTCTGCGCCGCGTTCAACGCGGACTTCGACGGTGACCAGATGGCCGTCCACCTGCCGCTGTCCGTCGAGGCCCAGGCCGAGGCGCGCATCCTGATGCTCGCGAGCAACAACATCCTCAAGCCGTCGGACGGCCGTCCGGTGACCCTGCCCAGCCAGGACATGATCATCGGTCTGCACCACCTGACCACGGTCAAGGAGGGTGTCGCCGGTGAGGGCCGCGCGTTCGCGTCCGTCGCCGAGGCGATCCTCGCGAAGGACCAGGGCACGCTCGACCTCAACGCCCAGGTGAAGATCCGCCTCGAGGGGCTGCACTTCGCCGAGGGCACCGAGCCCGAGGGCTTCGTCGAGGGCCAGCCGTACCTGCTCTCCACGACCCTCGGCCGCGCCCTCTTCAACGAGGCGCTGCCGGTGAACTACCCCTACGTGGAGGCCGTCGCCGACAAGGGCCGGCTCTCGCAGCTGGTCAACGACCTGGCGGAGCGCTACCCGAAGGTGGAGGTCGCCGCGACCCTCGACCGGATCAAGGACGCCGGCTTCTACTGGGCCACGCGGTCCGGTGTGACCGTCGCCCTCTCCGACATCGTGACCCCGCCCACCAAGGGCGAGATCGTCGCGGGCTACGAGGCGCAGGCGAAGAAGGTCCAGGGCCAGTACGAGCGCGGTCTCACGACCGACGCCGAGCGTCGCCAGGAGCTCATCGAGATCTGGAACAAGGCGACCGCCGAGGTGGCCGACGCGATGCAGAAGAACTTCCCCGCGGACAACAACATCTTCCGCATGGTGAGTTCCGGTGCCCGTGGTAACTGGATGCAGGTCCGTCAGATCGCCGGTATGCGCGGTCTCGTGTCGAACCCGCGTGGTGAGATCATCCCGCGTCCGATCGTGCACTCGTACCGCGAGGGCCTCACCGTGGCCGAGTACTTCATCTCGACCCACGGTGCCCGCAAGGGTCTGGCCGACACGGCGCTCCGCACGGCCGACTCCGGCTACCTGACCCGTCGTCTCGTCGACGTCTCGCAGGATGTCATCATCCGCGAGGACGACTGCGGCACGACCAAGGGCCTCGAGCTGCCGATCGCGGCGAACGGCGTCCTCGACCCCAACGTCGAGAACTCCGTCTACGCCCGCACGCTCGCCACCGACGTGGTGAACGAGGCCGGCGAGGTGCTCGCCGAGGCGGGCGACGACGTCGGCGACGTCCTCATCGCGCGTCTCTTCGAGGCCGGTGTCGAGAGCATCAAGGTGCGCTCGGTGCTGACCTGCGAGTCGGCCGTCGGTGTGTGCGCCCGCTGCTACGGCCGCTCCCTCGCGACCGGCAACCTCGTCGACATCGGCGAGGCGGTCGGCATCATCGCCGCCCAGTCGATCGGTGAGCCCGGCACGCAGCTGACGATGCGCACCTTCCACACCGGTGGTGTGGCGTCGGCCGACGACATCACGCAGGGTCTGCCCCGCGTGCAGGAGCTGTTCGAGGCCCGCACCCCGAAGAGCGCGTCCCCGATCGCGGAGGCCGCCGGCCGCATCACGATCGAGGACACCGACCGTCAGCGCCGGATCATCCTCACGCCGGACAACGGCGACGAGGCCCACGTGTACCCGGTCCTCAAGCGTGCGACCCTCCTCGTCGAGGACGGGCAGCACGTCGAGCTGGGCCAGCAGCTGCACGTCGGGTCGGTCGACCCGAAGGAGGTGCTGCGCGTCAAGGGCGTGCGCGCCGTGCAGCAGCACCTCGTCGACGGCGTCCAGGGCGTGTACCGCTCCCAGGGTGTGCCGATCCACGACAAGCACATCGAGGTCATCGTGCGGCAGATGCTGCGCAAGGTCACCGTCGTCGAGCACGCCGACACCGACCTGCTCCCCGGTGAGCTCGTCGACCGGTCGCGCTACCAGGAGGTCAACCGCGCCGCGGTGGCCGAGGGCAAGCGTCCGGCGTCCGCTCGCCAGGAGGTCATGGGCATCACCAAGGCGTCCCTCGCGACCGAGTCGTGGCTGTCGGCCGCGTCCTTCCAGGAGACGACCCGGGTCCTGACCCAGGCCGCCATGGAGGGCAAGTCCGACTCCCTGATGGGTCTCAAGGAGAACGTCATCATCGGAAAGCTCATCCCCGCCGGTACTGGCCTGGCCAAGTACCGCGACGTGCGGGTCGAGCCGACCGAGGAGGCGAAGGCCGAGCGCTACCCGAACCGCATCTTCGGGGACGAGTCGGTGTTCTCCGAGTCGGACCTGTCGTTCGTGGACTTCGACAGCTTCAACTCGGACGACTTCTCGCCGGGCAGCTACAGCTGATCGATCCGCGCCGGGGCCCGATGGGTCCCGGCCGGGTCGGGTTGAGGGCGGCGCATGCTTGCGCCGCGTCTCAAAACCCAGCCCCTCTAGGGCATACCGCGAAGGCCCCCGCTCCCCTCTGGAGCGGGGGCCTTCGCCGTTGACGGGGACGTCGGGTGCGGCGGCCGCCTGGTCGTTCGCTGAGGGGAAGGCCTTGCAGCGGCCGACCCGAGGGAGCGCGCGGCGTCCCGGAGCCGGCCGCGTCCCCTCCAGCAGGCACGGGTGGAGCTCAGCAGGAAGAATCGGGCCTGTCATGCCTGCCGAGGACGTTTGGTGCCTGCTGAAGTCGCTACGTGCCTGCTGAAGGGGTGCGATGACGCGCCGGGTGCCGGGAGATGGGCGGGTGAGTCCGAGCCGGTCGCCGCGCGGACTCCTGACCATCGGGGTCTCCGGAGAGGCCGGTGTCGCCGCTGCCGACGACGTTCAGCAGGCACAGACCCGGTTCAGCAGGCAAACCCGGGCCTGCTGTGCCTGCTGAGGCCCCTCCGTGCCTGCTGAAGCCGACGCTCTCCATCACCGGAGGTGTGAGGTGCGGCCATCCGCCGGCCGGTTCAGCAGGCGCAGAACCGGTTCAGCAGGAGGAACAGGGCCTGCGGTGCCTGCTGGAGCCGCTCCGTGCCTGCTGAACCGGTGCCTGCTTAACCGGTGCCTGCCGAACCGGTGCCTGCTGAACCGGTGCCTGCTGAACCGGTGCCTGCTGAACCGGTGCCTGCTGAACCGGGCGGGGAAGGGCGATCGGCCGGCCATGCCCCCCGTTTGCGGCCTGGTGGGGGCGCGCCCACGGGGACTAGCTTGTGATCAGCCCGGGAACCCGACCGGGCCTCGACGTGACCACCCATCGCGCCGACCCCGCTTACCCCAACGGACCCACCGTGACCACCACCCCGAACGTGGTCGACCGCGCCCTGCGTGCGCTCTCGGCTTCCCCCGCCCCGCTCCGCTCCGTCCGGATCGGGGGCTGACATGCTGCGTCCCTACCGCTTCGAGCGCGAGCTCGACCGCTCCGTCGCCCAGTGGCTCGCCTGGCTGCCCCGCTGGGAGCCCGGCACCCTGCGCCGGCGCAGCGACGTCTGTACGGTGTGCCCGCGTTACGCCGAGGAGCTCGGTCTCGACCAGCTGCCGCACGGCCCGCTGCACGCCCTCGTCACGTCGATCGAGTCGCTGCTCATCGAGCACTTCCTCCGCAACGCCGCCGCCCGGTTCCCGGAGCTCGAGCGCGACGGCGAGTGGAAGGTGTGGCTCGACCGGGGCATCGTCCGGATCACGGCCAGCGACGGCCGCGAGGTGGATGAGCTGCTCGACGACAGCGAGCCGGAGTCCCCGCTCGACGCCCTTCTCCGCGGCGGCGTCACGCCGGCGAAGGCTGCCGAGGCCCGCATCGAGCTGGTCCGCATGTACTACGCCCTCTTCAACGCGGCCGTGAACCGCCTCGGCTCGCAGCGCACCGTCGTGATCCGCGCCGTCGACTCCTACATCGAGCCGAAGATCCAGCGCATGGCCGAGGAGCTCGTCAGCGAGGTCTGCGGCGCATGAGCACCGCGGCGGCCCTTCCGGAGGATCCGGGGGCCGCCGGGACCGGCAGGAAGCCTCCGCGCAAGCGGAAGCTCCGGCCGGTCCTCGGCGTGCCCGGAAGCGCGGACGCGACGGCGGACGCCGCTCCGCCCGCATCCGCGCAGCCTGCGGAGCCCACGGAGGACGTGAAGGTCCCGGCCGCTCCGGCCGCCGCCGGAGCGGAGGAGCAGCCGGAGGAGCCCTCGGAAGGGAACCCGAGCACCGCCGCCTCCCTCGACGAGGACGCCGCCGACCCGGACGCCGGTCCCCCAAAGTACCGACACCCGAAGGCGGGATTACCGGGCGACACGCCGACGCCTATCGTTGACAGCGGAGTCGGGGGGACTCCGGAAGGTTCGGCGCTGGGGGGCGCCGCACCCTTCCTCTTCCGCATGTCAGGAGGACGTGTGGCCACGCTCACCGAGATCCTCGTGATCCGGGGCCTCGTGCCGCCGGACGCGCTGGAGTCCGCAGCGGGCCTCGACGAGGACGCAGCAGTCGAAGCGCTCATCGCGCGCGGCGCCGTCTCCGAGGCCCAGGTGGCCACCGCCCGCGCCATGCGGGCCAACCTGCCGACCGTCGACCTGCTCGACTACCCGATCGAGGCGGCCGCCGTCTCGCTGGTCCCGGCGAACATGTGCCGGCGGCACGAGATCCTGCCCATCGCCCTCACCGGCGATCGCCTCACCGTCGCCATGGTCGACCCCGGCAACCTCATCGCTCTCGACGACCTGCGCGCCGTCACCGGCCGCCTCATCGACGTGCGCGTCGCGGTCCGCCAGGATCTGCTCGCCGCCATCGACCGGCACCTCCGCGCGGACGGCGAGCTCAACGACCTCACGAGCGCCCTCGAGGAGCAGAGCGCTCCGGAGGTCGTCGTCGCGCCGGTCGCCGAGGCCGACGACGACGCCCCGATCGTGCGGTTCGTCAACCTGATCATCAGCCAGGCGATCCAGGACCACGCGTCGGACATCCACATCGAGCCCGCCGAGCACGACGTGCAGGTGCGCTACCGCATCGACGGGGTGCTGCACCGGATGCAGAGCGCCCCGAAGGCGATCCAGGCCGGCATCACGTCGCGGCTCAAGATCATGGCCGAGATCGACATCGCCGAGCGGCGCCGCCCGCAGGACGGTCGCATCTCGGTCGCCCACGCGGGCCGCCAGATCGATCTCCGCGTCGCGACGCTCCCCACCGTGTGGGGCGAGAAGGTCGTCATGCGCATCCTCGACGACTCGAACACCGCCATGACGATCGAGGACCTGCAGATCCTCGGCCGCAACCGCGAGAACTACGAGAAGTCGTACAGCAAGCCCTACGGGATGATCCTCGTCACCGGGCCGACAGGATCGGGCAAGTCGACGACGCTCTACACCACGCTGCGCGCGGTCGCCCGCCCCGAGATCAACGTCATCACCGTCGAGGACCCGGTCGAGTACCTCATGCCCGGCATCAACCAGGTGCAGGTGAACCCGAAGGCGGGCCTCACCTTCGCCGGCGCGCTGCGCTCCATCCTGCGCAGCGACCCGGACGTGGTGCTGCTCGGCGAGATCCGCGATCACGAGACCGCGCAGATCGCGATCGAGGCGTCGCTCACCGGTCACCTCGTGCTGTCGACCCTGCACACCAACGACGCGCCGAGCGCCGTCACCCGCCTCGTCGAGATGGGCATCGAGCCGTTCCTCGTCGGTTCCGCGCTCGACTGCGTCGTCGCCCAGCGCCTCGCGCGCCGGCTCTGCGACCGCTGCAAGGAGCCGTACGACCACGACGTGGGCAAGCTCGTCCCGCTGCGCTTCGGGCTGTTCCCGGGCCAGGCCATCCCGCCGCTGTACCGGCCGGTCGGCTGCGCCAGCTGCTCGGGCACCGGCTACCGCGGCCGCATCGCCATCCACGAGGTGATGCCGGTGTCCGAGGAGATCGAGCGCCTCGCGGTCGAGCGGGTGTCGAGCCTCACGATCGGCAAGACGGCGATCGAGCAGGGCATGTCGACGCTCCGCGAGGACGGCTGGGCGAAGGTCCGGATGGGGCTGACGAGCGTAGAGGAGATCCTCCGCGTGGTCGCCTGACCAGCCGAGGGATTCAAGCGATTGGGGGATCGCCATGACTGAGGGATTCACGCGACCGGTCTGGGACCTGTCGGGAGCCGGCGCAACCGAGCCGGCATGGGACGCGGCGCCCGCTGCTGCGCCTGCCTACGGTGCGCCTGCGGTCGCGCCCGTCTACGGCGCGACGGCGCCCGCCGCCCTCCGCACCCGGCCGGAGCGGAGCGGGCACGACCCCGAGCTGCTCGAGGCCCTGCATGCCGTCGTCGACGCCGGCGCCTCCGACCTGCACGTCACCGCGGGCGCGGCGCCCATGATCCGCGTCGACGGCTCCCTGCGCCCCGTGCCCGGCGCGCAGGTCTGGAGCCGGGAGAAGGTGACCGCCGCCCTCACGAGCATCCTGTCGCCCGCCCAGCGGGAGACGATCGAGCGCGAGCTGGAGCTCGACTTCGCGTACTCGCTCGACGCCGACTCGCGGTTCCGCGTCAACTTCTACCAGCAGCGCGACGCGCTCGGCGGCGCGTTCCGCATCATCCCGACCGAGATCCGGCAGTTGAAGGAGCTCGGCGTCCCCGACACGATCGGCCGGTTCGCGAACCTGCCGCGCGGGCTCGTCCTCGTCACCGGCCCCACCGGGTCCGGCAAGTCGACGACCCTCGCCGCTCTCATCGACCTCGTCAACCGCACGCGCGCCGACCACATCGTCACGGTGGAGGACCCGATCGAGTTCCTGCACACCAATAAGCAGGCGATCGTCAACCAGCGCGAGGTGGGCAGCGACACCCACAGCTTCGGTGCCGCGCTCAAGCACGTGCTGCGGCAGGACCCCGACGTCATCCTCATCGGCGAGCTCCGCGACCTCGAGACCATCTCGGTCGCGCTCACCGCGGCCGAGACCGGCCACCTCGTCTTCGCGACCCTGCACACGCAGAGTGCCGCCCAGACCGTCGACCGCATCATCGACGTGTTCCCGCCTCATCAGCAGGACCAGGTACGGGCGCAGCTCGCGGCGACCCTGCAGGGCGTGGTCTGCCAGACGCTCGTGAAGAGGGCGAGCGGCAAGGGCCGCGCGGTCGCGACCGAGGTGATGTTCGCGTCGCCCGCCATCGCGAACCTCATCCGCGAGGGCAAGACGTACCAGATCCCCTCCGCTATGCAGGCGGGCCGCGAGCTCGGCATGCACACGATGGACCAGAATCTCGCAGCGCTCGTCGACTCCGGCGCCATCACGCACGCCGCGGCGCTCGAGAAGGCCCAGGACCTCGAGAACCTCAAGCGCCTCATCCACCGGGCCGAGCCCGTGCACGCGGGCGGCTTCGACTTCGACGACTTCTCCCTCGAGGGCGGCGGACGCCGGGCGGCGCGGTGAGCGCCGCCGTCAAGGCCTACGCCTACCGCGGGCGCGATGCCGGCGGCCGCGTGCACCGCGGCAAGCTGGATGCGCCGAGCGAGTCGGCGGTCGTCGCGCGGCTGAGGACCATGGGCCTCTCGCCCGTCTCGATCGCGGAGGCCGCGGCCGGCACGGGCCTGCAGCGGGAGATCACGCTCCCCGGCATGGGCAAGCGCGTGGCGCTCAAGGACCTCGCGGTGATGAGCCGCCAGATGGCGACGATGGTGGCCGCCGGGCTCTCCCTGCTGCGGACGCTGTCGATCCTCGCCGACCAGACCGAGAACGAGAAGCTCGCCGAGACGCTCGGGCAGGTCCGCAACGAGGTCGAGCTGGGCGCCTCCCTCTCGGCGGCGTTCGGGATGCACCCGGAGGTGTTCCCGCCGCTGCTGATCAATCTCGTCCGGGCGGGTGAGACCGGCGGGTTCCTCGAGGACGCGCTCGAGTCGGTCGCCGGCAACTACGAGTCCGAGGTGAAGCTGCGCGCGACGATCAAGTCGGCGCTCACCTATCCCGTGGTCGTGCTGATCATGGCGATCCTCGGCGTGATCGGCATGCTCCTGTTCATCGTGCCCGTCTTCAAGACGATGTTCGAGAACCTCGGCGGCCAGCTGCCGCTGCCCACGCAGATCCTCGTCGTGCTGTCCGAGGCGATGCGCTGGGTCGCGCCCGTGCTCGCGGTCGGCGTCGTCGCGTTCGCCTGGTGGTGGGGCCGGAACAAGCACACCGAGCGCGTGCGCTCGTTCGTCGATCCGCTGAAGCTCAAGATCCCCGTGTTCGGCGCCCTGTTCGGCAAGGTCGCCATCGCGCGCTTCAGCCGCAACCTGTCGACCATGATGGGCGCCGGCGTGCCCATCCTGCAGTCGCTCGGCATCGTGGGGGAGACCTCCGGCAACTGGGTGATCGAGCGCGCCCTGCGCAAGGTGCAGGAGTCGGTGCGCTCCGGCCGGTCGCTCGCCGGCCCGCTCGCCGAGGAGCCGGTGTTCCCCGCCATGGTGACCCAGATGATTTCCGTCGGTGAGGACAGCGGCGCGCTCGAGACGATGCTCGGCAAGATCGCCGACTTCTACGACGACGAGGTGCAGACGACCACCGAGCAGCTCACCTCGCTCATCGAACCCCTGATGATCGCCGTCATCGGCGTCGTGATCGGCGGCATGATCGTCGCGCTGTACCTGCCGATCTTCCAGATCTTCACGCTCATCAAGTAGCGCTTCTGTACCCCGAAGTAGGGGTCAAAATCCTGGCGTGTCCCTGCAACTGGGGGCGGAAAATCGTGCTATGTCCCCCATTACGCCGACTGTGCCAGCCGGGCGCAGCCTCCACCATCGTTCTGGGGGACCGATTGGGGGGCCTCCTGTCCATCCGAACCGGATCAGAACAGGAATCACATGATCAAGAACATCACCGCCGCTCTCGCGGCCAAGCGGGCCGAGCTCGGCAAGGACGAGAAGGGCTTCACGCTCATCGAGCTGCTCGTCGTCGTGCTCATCATCGGCATCCTCGCCGCCATCGCCATCCCGGTCTTCCTCACGCAGCAGGACCAGGCGAAGGACTCGGCCGTGGAGTCGGACCTCGGCAATGCCAAGGTCGCCTACGTCAGCTACCTCGTCGCCAACCCGAGCGGCACCGCGACCGGTAACGCCGCCACCGTTCTGGACGAGTACGGCTTCAACGCGAGCGACGACAACACGATCACCATCGCCACGGGTGGCAGCAACTTCTGCATCTCGGGTGCCCGCACGGGCAGCTCGGACGCGTGGTCCATCACCGCCGACGAGGGCGTGCGCGACGTCGGTTGCGGCACCACGGGCGGCACGACCACCACGGAGTAATCCGACGCAGGGGTGGGATGCGGCAGGGGGCCGCGTCCCACCCCTTCTTCTACTCGAACCACAGCGACACCACCGGGGGAGGTGCAGGGGGAGTGAGCGAGACACTGCCGGCGGAGGCCGGAACCGACGACGCGGGGATCGGCATGATCGAGATCGTCGTCGCGATGTTCATGCTCGCGCTCCTCGCCCTGTCCTTCGCTCCGCTGCTCGCCGGCACGCTCCGCCTCGCGGCGGGCAACGCCGACCGCACCACCGCCACCGAGCTGGTCGAGCGCCAGCTCGCCGAGGCCCGCGGCCAGACCGCCACCTGCGCGGGGCTCACCGCCTACGCCGCGTCGCCCGTGCCGACGTCGCGCACCGGGCGCGGCGTCGTCCTCACCTCGGCCCGCGATGTCGTGTGCCCGCCGACCTACCCGGGCACCGCCCGCGTGACGGTGCGGGTCACCGCCGACGGCGCGACGCTCGCGACCGCCTCGACCCTCGTCTACGTGGGCAGCGCATGAGCGCCGCGAGCCGGGAGAGCGGCGACGACCGCGGCTTCACCCTCATCGAGCTGATCGTCTACATGGCGCTGCTCGCGCTCGTGCTCGGCGGCCTCGGCGGCGTGTTCCTCGCCGGCCTCGGCGCGCAGCGCGACGTCGCGTCGAGCACCTCGGCGTCGGGCGAGGCGCAGCTCGTGTCCCGCTCGGTCGTGCAGGGCATCCGCAACGCGTCGTCCTTCACCGCGGGCACCCGCGACTCCGCCGGCCAGGTGCTCCGGGCGCGGGTGGGGTCCACCGACGGGGCCGGCACGACCACCTGGCACTGCGCCGCCTGGTTCTGGTCCGCCGCCGACCGCGCCGTCTACACCGCCACCAGCGTGACCGGTCCCGTCGCCGCCCCGTCGGCCTCAAAGCCGGCGGGCTGGACCCTGCTCGCGAGCGGCGCCACCCTGCCCTCCGGCGTCGCCGCGCCGTTCACCGCGGCGTCGAGCCAGCTGGCCGTCGAGCTCCTCGTCGCCGGCACCGAGGGGCGCCCGGTGCGCGTCTCCACCACGGCCGCATCCCGGCCCTCGAACACGGCGGGGACGCCGTGCTGAGGCGGATCCGCGGCGAGGAGGGCAGCGCGCTCGCCGGCGTGGTGGGGCTGATGCTCGTCATCGCGGTCGTCTCGCTCGCCGTGCTCACCTCCGCCACCACCGGCGCCGCCTACAGCACGTCGGCCCGCGCCAACGTGCAGTCGCTCGCGGCGGCGGACGGCGGCGTCGACGCCGTCTACGCCAACCTGTCGGTCGGCAACTACGTCTGCTCGCTGGGCGCCACCACTGCGCCCGCGTTCACCGCGACCGTCACCTACTTCAACGCCGCCGGCAACCAGATGCCCTGCGGCTCCGTCGTGCTCGGCACGCCGGTCTCCGCCGAGATCCGCTCGACCGGCACGGCCGCGAACCCGGGCACCGGCAGCACGGACGGCGACGAGCGCACCGTCGTCGCCACCGTCGCCCTGGGCTCCAGCGCCGGCTCGCTCGCCCTCGACAAGGCGATCTTCTCCGAGGGCTCGTTCACGCTCAGCAACAACGTGACCATCGAGGAGTCGGCCACCGGCGAGACGGACGCGGATCTGTACAGCAACGGCACGATCTACTGCAAGACGCAGCTCGACATCCAGGGCGACATCACCGCGCAGGGCGACCTCTCCTTCGAGAACACCTGCGAGGGGCTCGGCACCATCTGGGTCGGCGGCAACGCCTCGTTCAGCTCCTCGGTCAATGTGAAGGGCAGCATCTTCACCGCGGGCCGAGGCACCATGACACTCGCGAACTCGTCGCACATCGAAGGCTCGCTCGTCACCAACGGCAGCGTCGTCCTCGAGAACTCGCCCGGCGCGAAGGCGTGCCCCGGCACCACGAGCCAGTGGGGAGTCTGCGGCTCGGTAGTCGCCCTCGGCGGGTCGATCAGCTCCAAGAACGGCGCCTCGATCGGCGGCAGCGCCTACTCCCAGTCGGGGTTCACGGCGACCACCGCCAACAGCACGCAGGTGGTGGGCCACGACGTGGTCGTCGTGAACGGGGGCGTCGCGGGCAGCAACCTCAGCGGCACCACGGTCGGCGGCAGCATCCGGGCGTGGGGCGCCATCGGCATCGACAAGGCGCGGGTCGGGAACCTGGCCGGCTCGTGCCAGCGGACCGCGGGCAACGGCTTCGCCTCGTGCGGCACCGCGCCCGCCGTCCCGGCCCCGAACCCGGCGGTGTCCCTGCCCGCCGAGCTCGGCTATCCGTCCTCGACAGGGGCGCTCCCGGTGGTGAACGCACCGGTGCGCGAGGAGCTGCCGCGCATCGAGAGCAGCGCGACGGCGCTCGCGAAGTGGAGCGGCTGGACCGTCCGCACGTTCTCCGGCGCCGACTCGTGCGCCCAGGCGAAGTCGTTCCTCTCGGGCGCCTGGAGCGGCAAGCAGCTGCTGCTCGTCACCGGATGCTCCGGCCCGATCTCGTGGAACAACGAGACGCTGAGCGTGAAGGGCGACCTCGCCATCCTCAGCACCACCGGGTTCCTCGCGGGCAACAACTTCAAGGTGGCCTCGTCCTCGACCACCACGCACGACCTCATGTGGATCGTGCCCTCCGACGGGCCCGGCGTCTCCTGGAGCGCGGTCGCGAACACGACCCCTATCCAGTACTCGCCGTCGTGCACTGCGGCCGGCGGCAACATCGCGATCACCAACCAGACCACGATCACGGGCGCGCGCTGGTTCCTCTACTCGCCCTGCACCGTGACGATCAACAACCAGCTCAACGGCTTTAAGGGCCAGATCTACGGCGGCTTCGTGACGTACCCGAACAACAGCGCGATCACCAAGGCGAACATCGCCGTCCCGGGCGCCACCTCGTCGTCCTCGAGCGCGCCCAGCTTCTCGGCGCAGATCACGTCGCGCCTCGACGTGACCGGGGAGGGCTGATGGCCGCCGTGCTGCTCGGGGTGTTCGGCTCGCTCCTCGGCTCCTTCCTCAACGTGGTCGTGTATCGCGTGCCCCGAGGCCTCTCCGTCGTCTCTCCGCCCAGCTCCTGCCCCGGCTGCTCGGCCCGGATCGCGCCGTGGGACAACGTGCCCGTGCTGTCGTGGCTGCTGCTCGGCGGCAAGTGCCGCGCCTGCCGGATGCGCATCCCGGTCCGCTACCCGCTCGTCGAGGCCGGCACCGCCGTCGCCTTCGCGGTGGTCGCGGTCCGGTTCGTGCCCGGCGTCCTGGACTGGACGCTCGCCGGGGCGCTCGCGCTCGCCGCGTTCCTCTACCTGGCCGCGATCACCGTGGCCCTCGCGCTCATCGATCTCGACGTGCGGCGGCTGCCGAACGCGATCGTGCTGCCCGCCTACGGGGTCGGCGCCGCGCTGCTCGTGCCCTCGGCCCTCCTCGCCGGGGACCCGGGCGCCCTGCTGCGCGCCGGCGCCGGCGTCGCGATCCTCGGCGGCGTCTACCTCGCCCTCGCGCTCGCCGTGCCGCACGGCATGGGCGGCGGCGACGTGAAGCTCGCGGGCGTTCTGGGGCTCTTCCTCGGCTGGCTGGGCTGGGCCGAGCTCGCCGTCGGCGCCATCGGCGGATTCCTGCTCGGCGGCCTCTTCGGCGCCGCGCTGCTGCTCACCGGCCGGGCGAAGCGCGGCACCGCGGTGCCCTTCGGCCCGTGGCTGCTCGGCGGCGCCTGGCTCGGCATCCTCGCGGGCGCGCCGCTCGCGGATGCCTATCTGCGACTGTTCGGACTGGGGGACTGACATGGGATCGAGGATCGTGGGCGTCGACATCGGCGGCGCCACCGTTCGCGCCGCGGAGGTGCACGACCCGGCGAAGCCCGGGGCGGCCGTGCACCGCTACGAGGAGATCGACCTGCCGGAGGGCGCCGTCCGCGACGGCGACGTGCGCGAGCCGAACACCGTGGCGGACGCGCTGCGGCGGCTCTGGTCGAGCGCCGGCTTCAAGAGCAAGGACGTCGTGCTCGGCGTCGGCAACCACAAGGTGATCGTGCGCGACCTCGTCGTCGCGAAGCAGCCCCTCGAGCGGATCCGGGAGAGCCTGCCCTATCAGGTGCAGGACCTGCTGCCGGTCCCCGTCGCCGACGCGCTGCTCGACTTCTACCCGGTCGCCGAGGAGCAGGGGGAGAGCGGTCCGATGATCCGCGGCCTGCTCATCGCGGCCGTGAAGGAGTCGGTGGAGGCGAAGGTGACCGCCGCGCGCCTCGCCGGCCTCAACCCGGTCGGCGTCGACCTCGTGCCGTTCGCGCTCAGCCGCGTGCTGCTTTCCGGGTCGGGCGCCGCCGGGTCGGTCGGGCTCGTCGACGTGGGGGAGACCACCACGATCGTCGTCGTCGCCCGCGACGGAGTGCCGAGCTTCGTGCGCATCATCCCCGCCGGCGGCCAGGACATCACCCGCGCGCTCGCCGACCGGCTCGACCTGCCGATGGACGAGGCCGAACGGCTGAAGCGCCTCGTCGGCCTCGTCGCCGCGCCCAAGGCACCCGAGGGGCTCTCGACGCTCGCGTACGAGACGGTGCTCGAGATCGTCTTCTCCGTCACCACCGAGCTGCTGTCCGGGCTGCGGAACACGCTCGCCTACTACGCCGCCAACCACGGCGACCAGGTGGAGCGCATCCTCCTCACGGGCGGAGCCGGCCGCCTGCCCGGCTTCCCGGACGCCCTCGCCGAGCTCACCCGCGTCCCGGTCCGCGAGGGCAACCCGCTGGAGGGCATCACGCTCGCCCGCGCACTCCAGGAGCGGGAGCCCGCCACCGGGTGGGGCTCCATGACCGTGGCCGTCGGCCTCGCGAGCGGGGGCACGGCATGAGCCTCGCCCTGACCCGGCGTCCCGAGCTCGTGCTCGGCGCCGCGCCCCGCGCCAACCTGTTGCCGCCGTCGGTCGTCGCCGCGCGCCGCGGTCGCCGCGTGCTGCGCCTGCTGCTCCTCGCCGTCGTCGCGGCCGCGGTCGTCGTCGCCCTCGCGATCGGCGGCGCCTCCTTCGCCGTCGCCGGCAGCGCCGCATCGCTGCAGGCCGAGCGCGCGAAGAGCGACGCCCTGCTCGCCGAGCAGGCCGAGTACAGCGACGTGACCGCGCTGCTGTCCGACCGCACCCGGCTCACCTCGGAGCGCGCGCTCGCCGCGGCGACCGACGTGGACTGGGCCGCCTACCTGCTCCTCGTGCGCGGCACGCTGGCGGACGGGATGGCCCTCGTGGGCGCCGACGTCACCGCCACCACGCCGCTCGAGCAGATCGTTCAGCCCACCGCCCCGCTCCAGAGCGCTCGCGTCGCGACCCTCGTGCTCACCGCCTCCGCCCCCGACCTCCCCGCCGTCGAGCAGTGGCTCGCCGACCTGCAGACGCTCCCCGGCTACGCGGACGCGATCCCCGGCGCGATCACCGTGGACCAGGACGGGAACCTGCAGGCGCAGGTGACGGTCGGCGTGAGCGACGCCGCCTACTCGCACCGCTTCGACCCGGAGGGCGACCGATGAACCTCACGCGCATCTGGATCGCGGGCGGCGTGCTCGCGGTCGCCGCCGTCCTCGCCGGAGGCTGGCTCCTCGCCGTGCAGCCGATGCTCGCCGCCGCCGACGACAACCGCGCCCAGCAGGCGTCCGTGGCGGCGCTGGTCGCCACGCAGGAGCAGCAGCTGGCCGAGCTGAAGCGTCAGGCCGCCGACCGGGACCGGTTGGAGGACGACGTGGCCGAGCTGAGGGCCGCGCTGCCCGCGGGCGCCGCCATGCCGGACCTCGTCGGCGAGCTCGCCGACCTGGCCGGGGAGGCCGGGGTGCGGATCACCGACCTCGGCACGAGCGAGGCGCAGCAGCTGGCGAGCTCGGCGGGCACCGCCGCTGCCGACTCCGCGCCGGCCGACTCCGCCCCTGCCGAGGGGGAGGAGCCCGCAGCCGCGGCACCTGCGGCGTCGTCCACCACCATCGCGATCCCCCTGCAGATCACCGCGGAAGGCGACGGCGACCAGCTGATCGACTTCGTCGGACGGGTGCAGAACGCCGACCGGCTGCTGCTGCCCTCGGCGCTCACGCTCTCCCTACCGGAGAACGCGGACGAGCGCCAGGTCACCCTGTCCGTCCTCGCCTACGTGTCGCCGCAACCCTAGACTGGCGACCGATCCGGGGGGCTCGCCCCCTCGACCCACGCGCGGAGGCAGCATGAGCGACGACAAGCCCACTCGCAGGACCGAGGAGCCGGCTCCCGGCACCGATCCCGCCACTGTCGGGGAGCCGATCTCGGTGGTCGAGTCCCGTGAGGTGCCCGTCGCGGTGACCTCCTCCGCCCCCGCCCAGGACGCCGAGCCGGAGGGCCCCGCGCACCGCGCGGACGCGCCCGTCGACGCGCGCCCGGCAGGCGACGCGGCGCCGGTGACCCCCGCAGCGGAGGACCCGCGTGCCGAGCTCGAGAGCGACCGGCCGGCGGACGCCGAGCAGGACGCGCCGCCCGTCCGCCGCGGCGGCGCCGTTCCCGCCGGGCAGTCCGAGACCGCTGACCGGACGGAGCGGCTCGAGCAGCCGGCCCCGCCCGTGGCCGCCTTCGGCTCCGGTCCACACCGGGACGGGGAGCTCTCGCCGGCCGAGCAGCCGACCACAGAGGCCCCGCGCCTCTCCCAGGCGCGCGCCGCCGCGGTGCCGGACCAGACGTCGGCAGCGGAGCCGTCGGTCGCCGCCGTGCCGCCCGTCCCGCCGGCGCCCGAGCGGGCGGACGAGCGGAGCGCCGGCGAGTCGCGCACCGAGCCCCGCGACGATCGCCCCGCCGACGACGCCCCGCGCGACAGCGCCGAGCAGGAGCGCACCGCGGTCGCCGCGGTGCCCGCCCCCGGGGACGACAAGCGGACCGAGGACACCGCCGACAGCGGCGACACCGCCGGCATCCGGGACGCCCGGCCCGAGGAGGCCCAGCCGCGCGGCGCCGTCGCGCCGCCCGCGGAGGCGCCGGTGCCGATCCCCGCCCCCACCGCTCCGGTGCAGACCACAGGGGAGGCGCCGGTCGCCGCGCCGCCGCCCTCGCGTCCGGCGTTCCTCGACTCGCCGGTCCCGCCCCGCAAGAAGGGCAACCGCGGCTTCGGCATCCTCATGTCGGTGCTCGCAGCGATCGTCTACGCCCTCGTCTGGGCGGGCGTCGCGGCGCTGATCATCGCCGTCAACAGCACGGCGGACCGGTTCGGCGGCTCGTTCACGAGCTTCCTCGTCAGCCCCGCCTACTGGGGCCCGGTGATCGTGTTCCTGATCGGCATGATCGTGCTGTCGCTCATCGTCAACCGCGGGGGCTGGGCCTGGTGGCTCATCGGCGGCTTCCTCGTGGCCGTCGCCGTGTACTTCGGCTACCTCGGCAGCGCCCTCGCCACCGTGGCCCCGCGGATCACGCCGAACGAGGTGCAGGGCTTCCTCGGCACGATCGCCCTCAGCCCCCTCGCGATCGCGAGCGGTGTCATCGCCCGCGAGGTGTCGATCTGGTTCGGGCTAGCGACGTCGGCCCGCGGCCGCAAGGTGAAGGCCCGCAACGCGGAGGCGCGCGCCGAGTTCGACCGTGAGTCGGCCGAGCGCCGCGCGGAGTACGACCGCGCCCGCTCCGGCATCGCCGAGTAGCGCAGAACGACGAACGGGCCGATCCGGCAGATCCGGGCTTCCTAGGAGGCCCGGAAACGCCGGATCGGCCCGTTTCGCGTTCGAGTCAGGCGGCGGGGGCGACGAGCTCCGCGCGGAGCGGCCAGTCGCCGTCGAGGATCACCTGGGCAGCGGCGCCGTTCTCCTCGTCGACGAGGATCGGCGCGAGCAGGTTCACGACGGGGCCCGCCTCCGACATGGTGGCGACGACGTAGACACTGAGCGGCGAGCCCGCCGGGGCGCCGACGGCGGCCGAGTGCTCCTCCGTGAGGACGGGCGCGTACTCGGGGACGAAGACGGCGGGGTCGACGAGGAACAGGCGCAGGTCTGCGCCCGCGGTGTCGCGCAGCGTGAAGAGGCCGATCGCGCCCTCGACCGGCGAGAGCACGAAGTCGACGACGGGGGACAGGCCGGGCGGAGGCGCGGTGAAGGTGAGGTTGAGAGTCGTGCCGGGCAGGGTGGGGGCCATGGTGCTCACGAGAGGTAGGAGAGGAGGGTCGGCTGGAGGGCGCGGGCGGTGACCGCCAGGGCCGTCTGGTAGGTCAGCTCCTGGGCCTTGAGATCGATGATGGTCTTGGCCGGATCGGCGTCCTCGATGCCCGACCGCTGCGTCTCGAGGGCCACCGACTGGGAGAGGTTGGTCTCCTGCGCCTGTTCCATCCGAGCGTAGCGCGCGCCCACGAGCGCATGCTGGGTGGTGATGTTCTCGCGGTGGGCGTCGAGCTCGGCGAGGCGGGCCGAGACGTCCTTGCCGTCGCGCAGGTCCTGCACGATCGAGTCGATCGAGGCGAAGAGCGAGCCCGCCCCGCTCCCGAAGGTCGATTCCCCGTTCGCGTCCACCACGATCGTCTCCGTGTCGTTGATCCGCCGGGTCACGGTCGCGCCGTCGGCCCCGGAGAAGGTGTACGGCGCGGGGGTCACCGAGTCGGCGCCCGTGAATGCGCTGCCCGCGTTGGAGCTGCCGGCGAAGATGGGACGGCCCAGGTAGGTGGTGTTCGCCTGCTGCAGCAGGTCGGACTTGAGGCCGTCCAGCTGGGTGGCGATCGCCTCTCGGGTCGCCGGCGTCATCACGCCGCTGTTGGCGCCCCGGAGCGTGAGTTCGCGCGCCTGGCGCAGGAGGTCCTCGGTGTGGGTGAGCGCGTTGTCCAGGGTGGACATCCACGCGAGGCCGTCCGAGATGTTCGTGCCGTACTGCGTGACCGACCGCTGCTCCGAGCGCAGCCGCATGATCGACGCGGTGGCGGAGGGGTCGTCGGAGGGCTTCGTGACGGCGCGGCCGCTCGACGCCTGCTCCTGCAGCTGGACGAGCAGGGCGCGCGAGGACGTGAGGTTCCGCTGCGATGAGACCAGCATCTGCTGGTTGGTGATCCGGCCGAGCATGGGTGCTACCTTCCGACGATCCCGGTTCTGTTGATGAGCACATCGAGCATCTCGTCGATGGCCGTCATGACGCGCGCCGCGCCCTGATAGGCGTGCTGGTACACGAGCAGGTTGGTCGTCTCCTCGTCGAGGTCGACGGCGGCCTGCGACGCCTGGGCGCCGCTGGCCGTGGCCAGTGCCTGGTGGCCGAGGCTCGCCTGCTGTGCCGTCGTGCGGGACAGCACTCCGAGCTGGACGACGTGCGCGGCCCAGGCGGCGTCGGGCCCCTCCGGGGCGCGGCCGAGGCCGGCGATCCTGTCGGCCATCCCGCCGTTGCCGCCGCCGGCATCCGGCAGGGCGGCGGCGATGCCGGAGACGCCGGTGGGCAGGATGGTCAGCCCGAGCGCCGCGGGAACCGTCGCGTCGGCGCTGAAGCCGAAGAACGAGGCGCCCGAGGTTCCGTCGGGCAGGTCGCCCTGCTGGTGCAGGAGGTTCACCGTCTCGGCGAGACCCGTCGCGAGGCTGTTGTACACGGCGGCCTCCTCGGCCCACGGACCGCCTCCGCCGCTTCCGTCGGCGGGTGCCAGCAGCGCGAGATGCGCGGCGAGGGCGCCGCCCTCGACGTCCACCGGGCGTCCCTCGCCCTTCCACTCCAGGCGGACCGGGCTGGTCGCGGCCTCCTCGAGGCGGGCGGCGCCGGCGACGGCGAGGGTGCGGGACGTGGTCCCCGCGACGAGGGCGCTGCCGCCGAGCAGCACGTCGACCGTGGAGTCGCCGTTGTCGCGGACGGTGGCGCCGGTGAGGCGGGCGAGGTCGGTGACGAGGAGGTCGCGCTGGTCGCGGAGCTCGTTCGCCGAGCCGCCCGCGCCGACCGTGCGCCGGATCTGCTCGTTCAGCCGCGCGACCTGCGCCGCGGTGTCGTTGATGGTCGCGACCGTGGTCTTGGCCGCGGTGAGCTGGCTGTCCCAGCCGGCGGTCGCCTCGCTGTAGCCGGCGGCGATCCGGGAGGCCACCTGGCCGGCCTCGGTGAGGACGGTCGCGGCGTGGCCGGCCGAACCGGGATTGTTGGCGAGGTTCTGCCAGGAGGCCCAGAAGCTCGCGAGGGTCGCCGGGAGGCCGCTCGTCCCGGGCTCCTTGAGGGAGGTCTCGATCGTGGACACGGCGGCCGAGGTGACCGACCAGTATCCGGCGGTGGACGCGGCGGAGCGCACACGCGTGTCGAGGATCGAGTCGCTCAGCCGGTCGACGCCCGTGACCTGGACGCCCTGCCCGATGTTCACGCCCGTGCGGAAGACGCTGGAGGCGGCGGCAGCAGAGCCGACGGCGGCCTGGCTCACCCGCTGGCGGGTGTACCCGGCGGTGGTCGCGTTCGCGACGTTCTGACCGGTGACGTCCATGCCGGCGCGGGCGGCCTGGAGTCCGGAGTAGGCGGTGTGGAGGGCGCCGAAGGTGCTCATGTCAGAACCGCCGATCGAAGAGGTGGCTGCCGGACGACGCCATCGCCGGCGCGCCCCGCCCGTCGTACATGCCCCCGCCGGGCTCGAGGTTCGCGAGCGTCTCCTGCGTGGAGCGGGCGGCGGCGCGCAGGTGCGTCAGGTTCGCATCGCGGATATCGGCGATCTGGGCCGTGAGGGCCGTGAGGGCCGTCAGGTGAGACTGGAAGATGTCGCGCCACGCGTCGGCCGGCGCGTGCCGGACCAGGTCGCGCAGGGTCGCCTCGTCGCCCGCGCCCCACTCCTGAGCGAGCGCGGCGGACTCGACCGTGCGCTCGATGCCGGCCTGGCGCAGCCGGACGAGCACCTGCTCGACCTCGCGAGTCGCGAACGGCAGCCACTTGGCCTTGCCCGCGCTGAGCAGCAGCTGCTCCTCCTCGAGCTTGAAGAGCAGCAGCTCGAGCAGCTCCCGCTCGCGCCAGAGGAGCGTCGAGAGGTCGTTCGCGCTCATGCCGGTGTCCTTCCTGCCTGCGAGGCGCAGATCGGGCACTGCGCCGGATCCGGAGATTTTCTTCCCCGATCTCCTTTCACATTCGGCAGTCCGTGCCGATAGGTAAGGATGCGAGGCCGTATCCGTGCGGAACGGCGGCCGCATCGTAGACGTCCCTCCCTCCCCGACACGGGAGGTCGACGCAACCACTTATGGGGTCTATCTCGCCTACCCCCCATCTCCTGAGAATGAGCTGACGGATCCGTGTCCGCCGGGGGCGGTGGATATGGGGCGGATCCGGGGCGCCCTTCCGTGCGCCCGAATGGAATGCCGGGGGAGCATCACGTGGACCGTTCCGAGCGCAACAGGCTCGTCGAGGACAACCTCGCCATCGTGGGGTACCTCGTGAACGACGTGTGCGCCCGCGCGACGCACCTCTCCCGCGACGACCTGGCGTCAGCCGGCGCGATGGGCCTCGTGCTCGCCGCCGACTCCTACGACCCGTCCCTCGGCGTGCCCTTCGGCGCGTTCGCCCGCCGCCGGATCCTCGGCGCGATCGCCGACGAGATGCGCGCCGCCGACTGGGCGACCCGCACCGCTCGGAAGCGCATCAAGGAGTCCCTCGCGGTGCAGGAGTCGCTGACCGCCGCCCTGGGCCGCACCCCCAGCGTCGACGAGGTCGCCGTCTCGCTCGGTGTCGATCGCGCCTCGGTGACCGAGGCGCTCGCGGACGCCGCGCGCACCGTCTCCTCGCTCGACGACACGATCGCCGACACCATGGCGGCGCAGGTCGCGAGCCCCGAGGACAGCCTGCTCGAGACCGAGCGGACGGGGTATGTGCTCGCCGCCGTCCGATCGCTGCCCGAGCGCATGCGCTACATCGTGGAGCAGATCTACTACGAGGACCGGTCGGTGAAGGAGCTCGCCGAGGAGCTCGGCACCACTCACTCCGCCGTGTCCCAGCAGCGCGCCGAGGCGGTCCGCCTCATGCGCGACGGGCTCACCGCCCACTACGCCGACGAGCCGGCGGCCGAGCAGGAGGCCTCCTCCCGCATCGCCCCGGCGAGGCGCAGCGCCTACCTCGCCCGCCTCGCCGAGAATGCGAGCGCAGCGATGAGCAGGCAGCTCAGCGGACCGGTCGCCGTCCGCTCCGCAGCGTCGTGACCCCCGATCGGGGCGAACGCTAACGCGCCGCGAGGCGCAGCCGATAGGTGATCACGTCGGACCACGGATGGACCGGCAGAACACCCTACTCATGGAGGAAATGCAATGGGGATGCAGATCAACACCAACGTCAGTGCGCTCAACACGTACCGCAACCTGACGAACACCCAGAACAGCCTGAGCAAGTCGCTCGAGAAGCTGTCCAGCGGTCTCCGGATCAACCGCGCGTCCGACGACGCGGCCGGTCTGACGATCGCCGAGGGTCTCAAGTCGCAGATCGGCGGTCTCAACGTCGCCGCTCGCAACGCCCAGGACGGCATCTCGGTCGTGCAGGTCGCGGAAGGTGCGCTTGGGGAGGCGCAGTCGATCCTTCAGCGTCTGCGTGACCTCGCCGTGCAGGCAGGCAACGACTCGAACAGCACCGGCGCCCGCGACGCGATCTCGAAGGAGGCCACGAGCCTCACCGACGAGCTCACCCGCATCAGCAACTCGACCAACTTCAACGGCAAGAAGCTGCTCGACGGCAACGCCGGCACCCTGAAGTTCCAGGTCGGTGCGAGCGGCGACGCCAACAGCCAGATCGATGTCGCGATGACCGACCTCAAGTCGATTGCGTCGAACCTCGGCGCCGCCGGCGCCAAGTTCGACGTCCTCACGCCGACCGAGGTCACCGGGGCGATGAAGTTCACCAACGGCACCACCGACGTCACCGTCACCCTTGGTGGCGCAGGGACCTACAAGACCGTCGGGGATGTCGCCGACGCGCTGAACAAGGACGCGAACTTCGCCACGAACTTCTCGGCCTCAGTGAACGACGACAACCAGCTTGTGGTCACCTCGAAGGCCGGCGGGACCGTCTCCGGTGGCGCCGCCGGTGCCGCCGCTGCTCCGGGTACCGGTATCGACGAGGGCACCGCAGTCGCGGGTGGACTGAGCTTCAGCACCGCCGACGAGGCGCAGGCGGCGATCCGGTCGATCGACGCGCAGCTGACCGCTGTCTCGACCGCCCGCTCGAACTTCGGTGCGCTGCAGAACCGGTTCGAGAGCGCGATCAACACGATCAACGTTTCGGTCGAGAACCTGTCCGCCTCGAAGAGCCGCATCACCGACGTCGACATGGCGGCGGAGATGGTCAACTTCACCCGTGCGAACATCCTGAGCCAGTCGGGCACCTCGATGCTCGCGCAGGCCAACCAGATGCCGCAGATGGCGCTGAAGCTCCTGGGCTGATCCAGCACTGACCGGGCGGCGCGGCAGCTTCGCTGTCGCGCCGCTCGGCGCACCACCCGCACCACAAGCACCACCGACGGCGAGGGAAGGGGAACCGCATGGCCGGTCTGGGCATCGACGGACTCGCGAGCTCCCTGGAGACGACGTCGATCATCACGCAGCTCATGCAGCTGGAGGCGCGTCCGCAGACGCTTCTCAAGACGAAGCTGACCGCGACCACCAGCTTCCTCGCGGACCTCCGGTCCCTCAACACGGCCGTCGCCGGCATCGCGACGAGCGCCAAGGACGTGGGCTCGAGCGCCTCGCTCGCCCTGTTCAGCGCGACCGCCTCCAGTGACGCCGCCACAGCAACCGCACGCACCGGCGCCTCAGCCGGCAGCGTCACCTTCCGGGTGCAGCAGACGGCGCAGGCCCAGTCCATCGTCACCGGCGCGATGACGAAGTGGGGCTCCGACCCCGCAGTCCTCACCATCAAGGGCGCCGACGGCACGCTCACCGAGATCACCGCAGCGTCGACCTCGCTCGAGGACGTCGCGGCCGCCATCAACTCCGCCGGCGCCGGTGTCACGGCGACGCGTGTCGCTTCCGGCAAGGCCGCAGACGGCACCGCGCAGTACCGGCTCCAGCTCACCGCCGCCCAGACCGGCAGCGCGGGGGCCTTCACCGCCTATCGCGGCGCGAAGGCGGACGTGGCGGCCGGCACGGCGCCGTCCCTGCTCGCCGAGTCGGGAGCGGACCAGGTCGCTGCGGCGCGCGACGCCTCGATCGTCCTCTGGGAGGGCAGCTCGGCGGAGCAGACGCTCACCTCGTCGACCAACACCTTCGCCGAGGTCCTCGGCGGGACGGACATCACGGTCGCCAAGGCCGCGACCGAGCCCGTCACCGTCACGGTCGCACAGGACGGGAACGCCGCCTCGGCGGTCGCCAGCGGCTTCGTCGCCAAGCTGTCCGCCCTGTTCGGCACCATCTCGGTGAAGTCGAAGGTGACGCCGTCCACGAACGCGGCGGGCACCCCGATCGTCAGCGCGGGCAGCTTCACCGGCGACTCGACGGTCCGGCAGCTGAAGGACGCCCTCCTCACCGCGGTCATCGACCCGGTCGAGGGCAAGTCGCTCTCCACCATCGGCATCTCGGTCACCCGGGACGGCTCCGTCAGCTTCGACGCCGCGAAGTTCGGCGAGGCGCTGAAGAGCGACCCGGCGGGCACGCAGCGGATGTTCTCGGCTGCGGCGGCGCGGGTGCAGGAGGTCGCCGAGGACGCGTCCGACTCGCTCGACGGCTTCCTGACGAGCAAGGTGACCGGCCAGGAGAATGCCGTCAAGTCCCTGAACGAGAACATCGCCGCGTGGGATCTCCGCCTCGCCAAGCGCAAGGACATGCTGCAGCGGCAGTACACCGCGATGGAGACCGCGATGAGCTCCATTCAGTCCCAGTCCAACTGGCTCGCCTCGCAGCTTGCCGCCCTCACTCCGACGTCGAACTGAGCCGATGAACGATCTCGCCGCCGCCCGCGCCCTCTACAACCGCGACGCAGTGCTGTCCGCGTCCCCCGCGCGGCTGCTCACGATGCTCTACGACCGCCTGCTGCTCGACCTGCAGCGCGCCGAGACGGCACAGGTCGCCGGCTCCTGGGGCACCGCGTCCACTCACCTTCTGCACGCGCAGGAGATCGTGGCCTACCTCGTCGAGACGCTGAAGCCCGAGCTGTGGGACGGGGGGCCCGGCCTGCTCGGCATCTACCAGTTCGTGACCCGGTCGCTGCAGCACGCCAACGTCCACCGCGACGTCGAGCGCACCCGCGAATGCATCGCGCTGCTCGAGCCGCTCCGCTCCGCCTGGCACCAGGCCGCGGCGGAGGCCGCGACCCCCGCGTACGACGGACGCGGCCAGGCTCTTGCCTGATCGCTGGGACGCGGTCCTCGAGGACCTCGAGCACCGGCTGGCCGTCGGCGACCTCGCCGAATGGGCCCCGCCGGCCGGGCTGGACCCGATGCCGCGGAGGCTCGAGCAGCGCGCCCGCGTCCTCCTCGCCCGCCAGCAGGACGCCCTCACCGCCGCAGAGGCGGAGCTCGCCCGCGTGGGCGGGGAGCTCGCCGCGCTGCGCCGGCCCTCCGCCGTCCAGCCCTCCCACCTTCCGGCCTTCATCGACACCGTCGCGTAGCACTGCCCCCTGGTCGGGGGGTGCGGCGCAGCTAACCTGCGCGCTTCCTTCAACCGAGAGTTGACCCTAGAGCACGGATCGCTCACTTCTCCGGCCACGGATCGGCCGCCGCCCTCCTTTCTGCATGGACAGGACGACGTCGTGTTCGACTCCCTCACTACGACCGCGCTCACGACCGCGCTCAGCGGTCTCTCGGCGCGCCAGCGCGCCATCGCGGACAACATCGCGAACGTCAACACTCCGGGCTACCAGGCCAAGCGCGTGCAGTTCGAGGACGCGCTCGCGCAGAGCGTCCGCCGCGGCAGCGGCATCGCGGAGATCACCACGAAGGTCTCCCTCGAGCCCACCAACACCGAGGGCAACAACGTCAACCTCGACACCGAGACGCTCTCCAACATCGACACGGTCCTCCGCTACCAGTTCGCCGCCCGCGCGGTCGAGGGCGAGTTCAACTCCGCCCGCACGGCGATGAGGACCAGCTGATGACGTTCGACGCGATCGGGATCGCGGGCTCCGCCCTCACCGTGCACCGGAAGTGGCTCGACGCCATCTCCGACAACATCGCCAACGTCAACACCGCGTCCGCGACCGACGGCGACGCCTTCCAGGAGCGCTACGTCATCGCGCGGGCGAACACCCGGGATGGCGGCGTCAACGTCGCCGGCACCGCCCTCGGCAGCGCCGAGGGCCGGCTCGCCTACGACCCCGCCAACCCGCTCGCCGACGAGGACGGGCTGGTTCGGATGCCCGACATCGACCTCTCCGCCCAGATGAGCAACCTGATCATGGCCCAGCGCGGGTACGAGGCGAACGCCGCGGTCGTCGACCGGGCGAAGAGCACCTACGAGGCAGCACTGCAGATCGGCAGGTCCTGATGCCCGTCTCCGGCATCTCCGGCGTCTCCGGGATCACCCCGGCGCTTCCGGCATCCGCGACCCAGGCCGCGACCGGCGCGTCCGGCGGATCCTTCGGCGACATGCTCTCCGATGCGGTCGGCAGCCTGCAGGGTCTGCAGCGGACCTCGAGCCAGCTCGCCGTCGCCGCCGTGACCGGTGACCTGGGCGACATCCACGCGGCCACCATCGCGTCGACCCGCGCCGCGGTCACCCTCGAGCTCGTCTCCACCGTGCGCAACAAGGGCGTCGAGGCCTTCAACGAGATCATGAGGATGCAGGCCTGATGCCGGCACAGGTCTCCGGGGCGATGTCGCGCCTCCTCGCCGCGGTCCGCGAGTTCACGATCGCCCAGCGCACCCTCGCGCTGCTCGGCGTCGCCGTGCTCGTGCTCGGCGGCGTCGCGCTCAGCGCCTGGCTCGCCCAGCCGAAGTACTCGCCGCTGTTCTCGGGCCTCGCCGGCGAGGATGCGAGCGCGATCGTCGACCAGCTCGAGGCCGACGGCGTCGCCTACCAGCTGGCCGACGGGGGCAGCACGATCCTGGTGCCCGCCGACAAGGTCGACCAGGAGCGCATCGCCGCGGCCGCCGCCGGCCTGCCGGCGCAGGGCACGAGCGGCTACCAGCTGCTCGACTCGATGGGCGTCACCGCGAGCGAGTTCCAGCAGGACGTCACCTACAAGCGCGCGATCGAGGGTGAGCTCGCCTCGACCATCTCGTCCATCCGCGGCGTCAAGGCCGCGTCCGTTCAGCTCGCGATCCCCGAGGAGAGCGTCTTCGTCTCCGAGCAGGCGGACCCGACGGCCTCGGTCTTCCTCGAGACGTCGGCCACGCTGTCCGAGGACCAGGTCCAGGCGATCGTGCACCTCACGTCCGCCGCGATCGACGGGCTGCTGCCCGAGAACGTCTCCGTCGTCGACTCGAAGGGCACCCTGCTCTCCGTCGTCGGCGAGGGCACCGTCGGCAACTCGGCGCAGCAGGCGAGCGACTACGAGCAGCGCGTCCGGCAGACCGTGCAGTCGATGCTCGACCAGGTGGTCGGTCCCGGCAACTCCACCGTCGTCGTCAACGCGGTCGTCAGCAACGAGTCGGCGCAGCGCGTCGAGGAGACCTACCAGGTGCCGGAGGGCGCGCCGACCACCAGCGAGTCCACCAGCACCGAGTCGTACTCGGGCACCGGGAACGGCACCGAGACCGGCGTGCTCGGCCCGGACAACATCGCGGTGCCGGCCGGCGAGGGCGGCGACGGCTACGTCAACGAGAGCGCGACGAAGAACAACGCGCTCGACAAAGTGACCGAGACCACCGACATCCCCGCCGGCGCGGTCTCGCGCCAGTCCGTCTCGGTCGCGGTGAACCGGGACGCGGTCACGAAGGTGAACGAGCAGACGATCACCGACCTCGTCGCAACCGCCGCCGGTATCCAGAACGCCCGCGGCGACCGCGTCACCGTGGAGCTCACGTCGTTCTCGACGGACGCCGCCGACCGGGCGGCCGAGGCCATCGAGAGCGCCAAGGCGGCGGAGCAGCAGGAGAACATCCTCCGCCTCATCACGACCGGGGCCATCGCGGCGGCCGTGATCGCGGTCGCGATCATCGCGCTCATCCTCTTCCGGCGCCGGTCCCGCCGCACCCCCGCGCCCATCGACGTCGGCAGCCTCGCCGTCGCCCCCGCGGGCGCGGCCGGCCTGGACGCCGCCGCCGGCGCCTGGCCGCTTGCACCCGGCGCCAACCCGCCGGCCCTCGGCGACGCGGCGACGGTGCCGCTCGGTCCGCTCGCCTCACAGGCGCCCACCGAGTTCGAGCGCCTGCAGGCCGACATCAACGCCCTCGCCGGCGCGAACCCCGGGAAGACCGCGGACTACCTGCGGGCTCTCATGGATGATCGGCAGACCGTGTGACCGCGACACGCACCCTGACGGGCACCCAGAAGGCGGCGCTCGTCATCATGAATCTCAGCACCGAGCACGCGGCCGTCGTCATGCGGCAGTTCAGCGAGCAGGAGGCCGAGGAGATCACGGCGGAGATCGTCCGGCTCCGCAACGTCGACGCCGAGACGGCGGAGACCGCGATCCGCGAGTTCAGCGAGCGGAGCATCGGCCGCGCCGCCAACTCGCGCGGCGGCCGCGACTTCGCGGCGGGCCTGCTCGAGGCGTCGTTCGGCGCCGAGCGCGCCCAGGGCTTCCTCGAGCGCCTCGACTCCGGGTCCAGCTTCGAGTTCCTCGACGGCGCCGACGCAGTGCAGGTGTCCTCCCTTCTCGACGGCGAGCTGCCGGAGACGACCGCGTTCGTGCTGACGCGCGTGCGCACCGATCTCGCGTCCGCAGTGCTGGCGCGGCTCGAGCCGTCGGTCCGGGTGGACGTCGCCCAGGCCATCGCGACCATGGGCACCCCGACGCCGGAGGCGGTCAGCATCGTGACGGCCGTGCTCAAGCAGCGGGCCCGGGCCATCGTGCTCCCTCAGGAGAAGGTGCAGGCCTCCGGCGGCGTGCAGCCCCTCGTCGACATCATCAAGCGCTCCGACGCCGCCACCGAGCGCGACCTGCTCGCCGCGCTCGAGGAGCGTGACAGCGAGCTCGCGGAGCAGGTCAAGTCGCGCATGCTCGGCTTCGACGACATCGTCACACTCGAGGAGCGCGACGTGCAGCAGGTGCTGCGCAGCCTCGACCCCGCGATGCTCGCCATCGCCATGAAGGGCGCCAGCCAGTCGGTCATCGAGACCGTGCGGGGCAACATGTCCGAGCGCAACCGGACCGCCCTCGACGAGGAGACCGAGCTGCTCGGCCGCGTGCTGAAGGGCCAGGTCGACGAGGCGCGCAGCCAGGTGGTCCGCGCCATCCGCGATCTGGAGGCCTCGGGCACGATCACCGTCCACCGCGCCGCCGAGGAGGAGGAGTATGTCGACTGACTTCGCCCCCCTCGCCTATCCGGTCCTCCGGGACGACGCCGCCCGCGCCGCCGAGGAGCGCGCGCGCATCGCCGGCCACGCCGCCGGATACGCCGCGGGCCGACGGGCGGCGGCCGCCGCGGTCGAGGCGGAGCGGCTCGCCCAGCAGGCGGAGCACGACCAGGCGATCGCCGCCGGCCGCGCACGGCTCGCTGCGGCGGCGCAAGCGCTCACCCTGGCCGCCGCGCGGCTCGACGCCGCCACCGCGCCCGTGCTCGCCGCCGTGGACGCCTCGCTGCTCGCGGCATCCGTCGAGCTCGCCGAGGCGCTCGTCGACCGCGAGCTCGCCTCCGCTCCGGACGCCCCGCTCGACCGCGTGCGCCGCGTGCTCGACGGTGCCACCGAGCAGCTTCCCGTCCGCGTCCGCCTCGCGCCCGCCGACGCAGAGCTCGCCGGCACGGAGCTCGAGGGGATCGCGGTCCTCGCCGACGCCGCCCTGCACCGGGGCGATGCCGTTGTCGAGCTGCCCGACGGCATCCTCGACGCCCGCATCGCCGCCGCGCTCGACCGCGCCCGCGCCGTCCTCGGGGAGGGACGGTGACCGCGCTGCTGACCCGGCGCCCGCCGGCTCTCGACGCCGTCCGCGCCGCGGCCCTGCCCGAGCGGATCGGCTCCGTCGCCTCCCTCGCCGGCATCGGCGCCGAGGTGCGCGGGCTGCCCGGGGCGATCGGCGATCTGCTCCTGATCGGCGACGGCCGTGCCCGAGCCGAGGTGGTCGCCGTCTCCGGCGCCGGCCTCACCGCGATGCCGCTCGACCCGCTGGACGGGATCCCCGCCGGCGCGCCGGTGCGCTCCACGGGCGCCGCCATGCGCATCCCGGTCGGCGCAGGACTGCTCGGCCGCGTGCTCGACGCCACCGGCCGCCCGATCGACGGGGGCGGACCGGTCGACGCCGCCGGCACGGCCACCATCGACAACGCCCCGCCCTCCGCGCTGCACCGCACGCGAGTCGACTCCGCCCTCCCGCTCGGCGTCCGCGTGCTCGACACCCTGACCACGGTCGGCCGCGGCCAGCGCATCGGGCTCTTCGCCGGCTCCGGCGTCGGCAAGTCCTCGCTGCTGTCGATGATCGCCCGCGGCACCGATGCCGAGGTCTCCGTCATCGCCCTCATCGGCGAGCGCGGCCGTGAGGTGCGCGAGTTCCTCGAGGACGACCTCGGACCCGAGGGGCTCGCTCGGTCGGTCGTGATCGTCTCGACCGCCGACCAGCCGGCCCTGATGCGCGTGCGCGCCGCCTTCACCGCCACGCGCATCGCCGAGTCGTTCCGCGAGGCCGGCTCGCACGCCGTCCTCATGATGGACTCCCTGACGCGGGTCGCGATGGCGCAGCGCGAGATCGGCCTCGCCGTCGGCGAGCCGCCCGCCACCCGCGGCTACCCGCCCTCGGTCTTCGGGCTGCTCGCCCGCCTCCTCGAGCGCGCCGGCACCGCCGAGCAGGGCTCGGTCACCGGCATCTACACCGTCCTCGTCGACGGCGACGACCACAACGAGCCGATCGCCGACACCGCCCGCTCGATCCTCGACGGCCACGTCACCCTCGACCGCCGCCTCGCCTCCGGCGGCCACTTCCCGAGCGTCGAGGTCCTGAGCTCGGTCTCCCGCGTCGCCGGCAAGGTGTGCTCGCCCGAGCAGCTCGCCGCCGCCCGCATGCTCCGCCAGGCGATGGCCGCCCGCCGCGACGTGCAGGACCTCATCGACGTCGGCGCCTACAGCCGCGGGGCCAACCCGCTCGTCGACGCCGCCCTGGCCCTCGACGCTGAGATCGCGGCCTTCCTGCAGCAGCGGATCGACGAGGCCGCCCCGGTCGCCCTGTCCTGGCACCGGCTCGCCGACCTCGCCGCTCGCCTGAGGGGAGCGGCGCATGGCTGAGTTCTCGCTCGCCGGACTGCTCCGGCTGCGCCGCCGCCAGGAGGACCAGGCCGCCGGCGCGCTCCTCCGCGCCAGGTCCCGCGCCTCCGAGCTCGCCGCGCAGCGCACGGGGGTGCGTGAGGCGATGCTCGGGCAGGACGAGGAGGTCGGCTCCATCGAGGCGCTGCACGCGATCGCGGCCGCCCGCGCCTCCACGTCCAGCATGCTCGCGGACCTCCGGACGCTGCAGGTCGACCAGGACGCCGAGGTCGAGCGCGCCCGCGCCGCCCACGAGAAGGCGCGCGCCGCCCGCAAGGCCATCGAGAAGCTCGAGAGCCGCCACGCCTCGGCGGAGGCAGCCGCGGAGCTGCGCGCCGAGCAGGCCGTCCTCGACGACCTCGCGGGCCGCGTGCGCACCGGGAAGGAGGAGCGATGACCGTCCCCGCCTCCGTGCAGGCGGTGCAGTCGCGCATCGCCGAGATCGTCTCCCTCGTGGAGGGGAGCGGCGCCCGCGCGTCGACCGCGACCGCGCCGGCCGCCTTCGCCGACGCCCTGCAGGCCGCGGCCGGTGCCGATCCGTCGTCGGCGCTGCTCGGGGACGGCACCGTCACCGGCGAGGACGTCGCCGCCGCAGCGCAGAAGTACGTCGGCGTCCCCTACGTCTTCGGCGGCACGACCTCGAGCGGCATGGACTGCTCGGGCCTCGTGCAGACCGTGTTCAAGGACCTCGGCATCGACGTGCCGCGCCTCGTGCGCGACCAGGAGGACATCGGCACCGAGGTCCCCTCCCTGGCCGAGGCTAAGCCGGGCGACCTCATCGTCCTCGAGGGCGGCGACCACATCGCCATCTACCTCGGGAACAACACGGTGATCCACGCGCCCTACGCCGGACGGGACGTGTCGGTCCAGAAGCTGTGGGTCGGCGAGGAGGGCATCACCACCATCCGCCGCGTCGTGCCCGAGACCGCCGCGCGCACGCCGGACCTCGCCTCGCTCCTCGGCGGATCGGCGTCGACGTCGTCGCTGGACTCGCTGTCCGCCCTCCTCGGCGGGGGCACGAGCGTCAACTCGTCCACCGCCCAGCAGCTCATGGCGGCGCGCTCCGCCCTCCTCTCCGGGAGCCTCTCGTGATCCCTGTCGCCGCCGCGCCGCGTGGCGCGGACGTCCTCGTGCCGAGCACCCCCGGCGCCGCCGCACCCGACTCCGGCGTCGGCTTCGGCGCCGCCCTCGATCAGGCCGTCTCCGCTCGCCGCGAGCCGGCAGTCGAGAAGCGGGAGGCGCGGCCGGAGGGGCCGGGCGACCAGCCCGGCACCGACGCCGCGTCGACGCCCGGCGCTTCAACCCCCGACGCTCCAGCGCCGGGCGCCTCCGTCGGCCCCCTGCCCGCTACCGGCGGCGCCGCGCCGGCGACGACGCCCACCGCGCCCCTGGTCGCGCCGGAGGCACTGCCGTTCCTCGCTGCCGCCCTGACCGCCGCCGTGCCCGGGACCGCCGAGCCCGCAGCCGCTGCGGCGACCGCCGTCGACCCGGCTGCCGCCGTCGCTGAGGCGGCACCCACCGACCCCGACGCCGCGGGCGCAGCGGCTCTCGTCGCAGGCCCGCCGGCCGCGGCTGCCGCCCTTCCGATCGCCGCCGCCGCGACCGGCGCGACCCCGGCTCCGTCCGCCCCTGCCGCCGATCGGGCCGGCGTCGCGAGCGCTGCCGCGTCGCCGATCGCCTCGGCCGTCCCCGCCTCCGCGCCGGCGGAGCCCGCGGCCGCTCCGCTGCCCGCGGCCGCAGGGGCTCCGGCGTCCAGTGCCACGATCACCGCGGCCTCCGCGGCGCCCGCGGCCGACGCGGCGCGTCCGGCGGCGGCTCCTGCCGACGCGACGACCGCCCTTCCCGCGGCTGCCGCAGCGCCGCGCGCCGCCGCCCCGTCCACGGCACCGGACGCCCCCGTCTCCGGAGCCGCGGCACCGGCCGCCACCTCCGCGGTGGTCGCGTCCGACACGCTGCCACTGCCCGCCGCCGGCGTCCCCGCCCCTCCGGTCACGACCGCTCCGTCGACCGTCGCAGCGCCGGCGGCCACCGCACCGGCACCGGCCCCGCAGCCCCCGCCGCTGCCCCAGCAGCTGGCCGCGCCGATCCTGGAGCTCGCCACCGCGGGGCCCGGGGAGCACATCGTCACCGTCCGCGTCGCGCCCGACCACCTCGGCCCGGTCACGGTCCGTGCCCACGTCTCCGCCGAGGGCATGCGGGTGGAGCTGTTCGCGCCCACCGACCAGGCGCGGGATGCGCTCAAGTCGATCCTTCCGGACCTGCGCCGCGACCTCGCCCAGTCCGGGCCCGGCACGAGCGTCGGCCTCGGTGCGGGCGACGCGGGCACCTCGAGCGGCTCGCGCGGCGACCGCCGGAACGCCCCGCAGCCCGCCTTCCCGTTCTCGGCGCCCGCCTCCACGGCCGCCTCGCCCGTCGCACGCGTCCCGCGAGCGGTGGACCCCCGATCCGTCCTCGACGTACTGGCCTAAGGCAGGAGACACATGACCGACGCCGTGACCGCGGCCGGGACCTCGCTCTACGCGAGCCCCGTCACCCGCGCACCCAAGCAGACGATGGACGGGGAGATGTTCCTCTCCCTGCTCGTCACCCAGCTGCGCAACCAGGACCCGAGCTCGCCCCTCGACACGAACGGGATGATCGAGCAGACGGCGTCGCTCGCCTCCATGGAACAGCTCACCTCGCTCGCGACCGTGACGCAGGACAGCTACGCGCTGCAGCAGCGCATCGCCGCGTCCTCGATCATCGGCACGCAGGTCTCCTACCAGGCCGAGGACGGCAGCACCGTCAGCGGCCTCGCCACGAGCGTCTCGTTCGCCGGCACCACTCCCACCGTCACCGTCGGCGACAAGTCGGTCGAGCTGTCGAAGCTGACCGCCATCGCACGCCCGACAGCGTCCTGACACACCTCCTCAGAAAGGCTTCCGCCATGCTCCGCTCGCTCTACTCCGGCATCTCCGGTCTCCGCGCCCACCAGACGATGCTCGACGTCACCGGCAACAACATCGCCAACGTCAACACGACCGCGTTCAAGGGGTCGTCCGTCCTCTTCCAGGACACCCTGTCCCAGCTCACCGCGGGCGCCGGCCTGGCCGGCGCGGACATCGGCGGCACCAACCCGTCGCAGGTCGGCCTGGGTGTGCAGGTGGCGGGCATCTCCACCAACCTGACGCAGGGCTCCACGCAGGCGACCGGCCGCAACACCGACATGATGATCTCAGGCGACGGGTACTTCGTCACCGAGCAGGCGGGCGAGACGCTCTACACGCGGGCCGGGTCGTTCAACTGGGACTCCCTCGGGCGCCTCACGACCGCCGACGGCTCACTGCTGCAGGGCTGGTCGGCGGCGAACGGCTCCATCGCCCCCGGCGGGGTCGTCGGACCCATCCTCATCCCCAAGGGCACCGTGAGCCAGGCGAAGCAGAGCACCCTCGCCGCCGTCTCCGGCAACCTGCCCTCTGACGCGGCGAACGGCACCGTCATCCGCAGCGACGTGCAGGTGTACGACGCGGTCGGCAACTCCCGCACGCTCTCGGTCGACTTCACGTTCGACAAGGGCGCAGGAACCTGGGGCATCTCCGCCTCGGACGGGACGGGCGCCCCGGTGACCGGCACGCTGTCCTTCACCGACGGCGTGGCCACCGGCGGCACCTCCGTCGTGATCAACGGGGTCACGCTCGACCTCACCAAGGTGTCCGGCTTCGCCCAGCTCAAGACGGTCGGCATCGTGCGCCAGGACGGACAGCCCGCCGGATCGCTGCAGAGCTTCAACATCTCGGCGGACGGCACGCTCGTCGGCTCGTTCAGCAACGGTGCGACCGAGCCGCTCGCTCGGCTCGCCCTCGCCACCTTCGTGAACCCCAGCGGACTCGAGAAGGCGGGCAGCTCCTCCTACCGGGCCTCCGTCAACTCGGGCGACCCGGCGCTCGGCACGGCGGGCTCCGACGGCTTCGGCACCCTCTCCGGCGGTGCGCTCGAGATGAGCAACGTCGACCTCTCGGCCGAGTTCACGAACCTGATCGTCGCGCAGCGCGGCTTCCAGGCGAACGCCCGGATCATCACGACCTCGGACGAGGTCCTGCAGGAGCTCACCAACCTCAAGCGGTAGTCCCGCCGCCTGGCCGGGGGAGCGGAACCCCCGGTCAGGGCACGGGATTCCGGCGTGTCGCGCCGGGAAGTGCCCCCTAGAGGGGTATCGAACGCGCTTACACGGGGCTGTCGCGTGCCGATTGTTCCCTCTGTCACACCTATGACGACCCCACGGACGGGGCCGCGTGACGCCCACGGATGGGGGAAACCGATGATTGTGCTGACGAGGCTCAATGCGAGCACGTTCGCCGTCAACCCGGATCTGATCGAGCGGATCCAGGCGAGCCCCGACACGAGCATCGTGCTCGTCGACGGCACCACGTTCATCGTGCGGGAGTCGGTCGAGGACGTCATCGACCTCATCGCGCACTACCGCGCGAGAGTCATCGCGCTCGCCTCCACGCTGAGCAGCGAGGGCGACGCCCCGCGCCGCGCTCAGCTGGGCGTCGTCGACGGCGATCGGGTCGCCCCGCACGCCCGCAAGGGAGCGCGCTGATGGATCCGGCCACCCTGATCGGCATCGTCCTCGCGTTCGCTTCCCTCCTCGCGATGATCTTCATGGAGGGTGCGAGCCCGTCGGCCCTCATCCTGCCGGCCCCGATGATCCTCGTGTTCGGCGCGACCTTCGCCGTCGGCATCGCGAGCACCACGCTCCCCGACGCCATCCAGGCACTCAAGGCCCTTCCGCGCGCCTTCCTCGGCAAGGTGACGCCGCCTCGCGCCGTCATCGACCAGGTCGTCGGGCTCGCCGAGGTGGCACGCCGCAACGGTCTTCTCGCCCTCGAGCAGGAGGCCGAGGGAGTCACCGACCCGTTCCTCAAGCGGGCGCTGCAGAACATCGCCGACGGCGTCGACGCCGACGACCTGCGCATCATGATGGAGGACGAGGCGGCCACCCGCGAGCGCGGAGGACGCGCCGCCGCCAAGTTCTGGAACTCACTCGGCGGGTTCGCCCCGACGATCGGCATCATCGGCACCGTCGTCTCGCTGACCCACGTGCTCGAGCAGCTGTCCAACCCCGAGACCCTGGGTCACGCGATCGCGGCGGCCTTCGTCGCCACCCTGTGGGGAGTGCTCTCCGCCAACTTCCTCTGGCTGCCGATCGGCGGCCGCATCGGCAAGCTCACCGATCTCGAGAGCGAGCAGATGACCCTCCTCATCGAGGGCGTCATGGCGCTCCAGGCCGGCAGCCAGCCGCGTCTGCTCGGCGAGCGGCTCCTCGCCCTCGTCCCCGAGCACCAGCAGGGCAAGGGCGGCAGGGACAAGGGCGGCAAGGCCGAGAAGGCCGAGGAGCAGGCGGCGTGAGCGGCCATAAGAAGCGCCGTGGCGGCCACGGCGGCGAGTTCCACATGGACGAGCGCTGGATGACGTCCTACGCCGACATGGTCACCGTCCTCATGTGCCTCTTCATCGTGCTGTACGCGATGTCGTCGGTGGATCAGGCGAAGTTCGAGAAGCTCGCCAACTCGCTCGCCACCGGGTTCGGACAGACGCCGAGCCAGACGGTCGACACGGCCGAGGGGGTCGTCGTGCCCGCCGACCTGGTGGACAGCCAGGGCGAGGGATTCACCCCGCTCCAGCTCGCCCAGCTGCAGGTGCACGAGCTCGAGGACATCAAGCACCGCATCGACCTGGCACTCGACGAGGCCGGGGTGGCGGCCGAGGCGATCTCCATCATCGACGCGGACGGCCTCACCGTCGGCCTCGTCGGCGAGGACACCTTCTTCGACGGCAACAGCGCTCAGCTGAAGGCCACGGCGGAGGAGGTGCTGCGCAGCATCGCGCCGGTCCTCGCACCGCTCGCCAACCAGATCACCGTCGAGGGCCACGCCGACCCGCACGGCTCACCGGCCCCGTTCGCCACCGACTGGGAGCTCTCCGCCGCTCGATCGACGGCCGTCCTCCGCTTCCTCGTCGAGGGCGGAGGGGTGCAGGGCACCAGCATCTCGTCCGTCTCCTACGGCTCCACCCGGCCCAACAAGCTGGCCGAACAGCAGTCCGGACAGGAGAACCGCCGCGTGGACATCGTCATCCACCCGACGAGCACCGACGAGGTGAGCGCGCTGATCCCCGACGTGGTGGCCGGCGCCACCGACGAGGCGGGCGACGAGCACGCGAAGGCCGAGGAGCACGAGGCCGACACGCACACCGAAGCCGCCGGCACCGGGGGGCACTGAATGGTGCCTTCCCGCATCGGGCGCCGCTCGCACTTTCCCGTGCCCGGCTCAGCCGCGGCGCAGATCGCCGCCCTACCTGCTCTTTCCCTCGCCCGCACCCCCCGCAACGGGGGGCAAAACGGCCTCGCCGCGACCGTGGGAGGCGCCGCCTAGGGAACACACCGCGCCAATCCCGACCCGGGTTCCAGCCGCCCCCGCATAATGCCGAAGTGGGGGTACGGAAGAGGCTGGGCGCGAGCGTGCGCGGCGCGGAGCTGAGCGTCGAGCCCTACGACTTCTACCGGCCGGCAGCCCTCAGCCGTGACCAGTCGCGGATGCTCGAGCTCGTCTACGAGACCTTCGCCCGCCAGTGGGGCACGCAGCTCACCGCGAAGGTGCGGGTGGTGTCCCGGGTCACCTTCGGTGTCACCTCCCTGCAGACGTACGACGAGTACATCTCCCGGCTGCCCGAGACGAGCGCGATGGTGCTGCTCGCCCTCGAGGGCGTGGCCGCCCGCGGCATCCTCCAGTTCCCGGGCGCAGCCGCCCTCGGCTGGATCGGCCGGATGCTCGGCGGCGCAGGCGGCGGGGAGCGCAGGGAGCGCCCCTTCACCCAGATCGAGCAGGCCCTCGTGCGCCGTCTCGCGGAGGACGCCCTCGAGGACCTCCGCTATTCGATGGGGCCGCTGCTGCCTCTCGCCGTGTCGGTCGAGACCTTCCACCACAACCCGCAGTTCGCCCAGGCGGCGGCGACCACCGACCTCATGATCGTGGCCCTGTTCGACATCGAGGTCGGCGACCGCACCACGTCGGCCACCCTGGCCCTGCCCGCGGAGGCACTCCTGCCGCAGGTGGGCAGCTTCGAGCCGCAGCAGTCGGTCGCCGAGGGGCAGGTCAATCTCCGCGCCCACCTCGCCGCGGCACCCGTCGAGGTCGCCCTCGCCTTCGATCCCACCCCGGTGAACCCCCGCGTCGTGCTCGGCCTCGCCGAGGGCGACCTCATCCGGCTCGTCCACCCCCAGCACCGCCCGCTCACGCTGACCGTCGCCGGCCAGCCCGTTGCCCGCGCCGCGGTCGGCGCCAACGGCAGCCGGCTCGCCTGCGTGATCGTCGACTCCCAGGAGGCGTCATGAACTTCCCCGCTCCCGTTGCCGACACCTCGCTGGGCGCTCCGATCGCGGATGCGCTCGTCCGTCACCTGCCCGGTCCCGCCCTCATGGCCACTCGGCACGCCGGGGGCCCCATCCCGCCGCGTGAGCTCTCGCGTGCCGTGCGCGCCACCTTCGTCGGCTCACGCTCCGCCGAGCTCGCGCTGATCCTCCTCGACCGCGACGGCCTCGCCGAGGCGGCCGGCGGCGTCGTCGTCGACGCCGGGGACGTGCTGCGTCCCGCCCTCGAGCAGGCGGCGGCCGCCCTCGGCGACGGGATGCTCGGCGACGCCCGCGAGGGTGACGCGAGCGCGCTCTTCGCCGCCCCCGACAGTGCGGTCTTCGAGCTCGTCGGCGAGAGCGGCGTCGCCGGCTGGTTCGCGGTCGGCGTCCGCGGCGGGGCGCCCCGGACGACCGTGAACCCGGTGCTCGGTGGGAAGCTCGGCCGCATCAACAACGTCGAGATGACGCTGGCGGTCGAGATCGGCCGCACGCGCATGTCGGTCCGCGACCTGCTCGCCATGGAGCCCGGCGCCGTCGTCGAGCTCGACCGCTCCGTCGGCACCCCCGCCGACGTGATGCTCAACGGCCGGCTCATCGCCCACGGCGAGATCGTCGTCGTCGACCAGGAGTTCGCCGTGCGGATCACGAAGATCCTCGACGCCGTCGAGGCCGACTGACCCCTCATGGACACCGTCTTCCTCGCGCTCCGCGTCGTCGTCTCCCTCGGCGCGGTCCTCGCTGTGATCTGGTTCGCGCGCCGGTGGCTCACCGGCGGCGCGAAGGCGCGCGCCCGCACGCGCCACGTCACGGTGCTCGCGAAGCAGGCGGTCGGCGCGAAGGCGACCATCGCGGTGGTGGAGGCCGACGGCCGCCGCTACCTCCTCGGCGTCACCGAGCACGCGGTGTCGGTGCTCGACCAGCTCGACCCGGCGCCCGCGGAGGTGGCGACGAGGCCCATCCCGCTGCCGTCGTTCGCCCGCGCGCTCGAGGAGGCGCAGAGCGCGCCGCAGCCGCCGCGCGACCCGATCCCGCTCCTCCCCGCGACCCGCCGGGCCGCGCGCGAGGCGGAGGCCGCCCAGGGGCAGAAGCCCGCCGCGAGCGGCTCGATCCTCTCCCCGGACACCTGGCGCCAGACCGCCATGGCGCTGCGGCGGGCCCGGTGAGGGCCGCCGCTCCCCGGGAACGAGGAGCGGGAGTCCTCCGGATCGGCGCCCTCCTCGGCGCCGCCCTGATCCTCGGCGGCGTGCTCGCCGTCGGGATGCCGGAGCTCGCCTCCGCCGCTCCCGTCGACCCGGTGGCGCCTGTCGTGCCGACCCCGACGCCTCCCGGCGACATCTCGATCAACATCGACGGCGGCAGCGGCCCGTCGAGCTCGATCGTCGTGCTCCTCGGCATCACGCTGCTGTCGGTCGCGCCCGCGCTGCTGCTGATGATGAGCTCGTTCACGAAGATCTTCGTCGTGCTGGCCCTCACCCGGAACGCGCTGGGGGTGAACACCATCCCGCCGAACCAGGTGATCGCGGGCCTCGCGCTCTTCCTGTCCCTGTTCATCATGTGGCCGGTGCTGACCGTCGTGAACACCGAGGCCGTGCAGCCCTTCATGGCCGGAGCGATCGACTTCGGCACCGCGCTCGACCTCGCCACCGGGCCGCTCAAGGACTTCATGCTCGCGCACGTCCGTGAGGAGGACATCGCGCTGATGACGCGGGCCGCCGGTCAGGAGAACCCCGCGACCCCCGAGGCGACGCCCATCGTGACCCTCATCCCCGCGTTCATGATCTCGGAGCTGCGGGCGGCGTTCATCATCGGGCTCGTCATCTTCGTGCCGTTCCTCGTGATCGACCTCGTCGTGTCGTCCGGCCTCATGGCGATGGGCATGATGATGCTCCCGCCGGTGATGATCTCGCTGCCGTTCAAGATCCTGCTGTTCATCCTCGTCGACGGCTGGGGTCTCATCATCACGTCCCTCATCCGCAGCTACGGGACCTGAGCATGGATCAGAACGCCGTCCTCGACATCGCGCTGCAGGCACTCATGCTGGCGGCCAAGCTCAGTGCGCCCATGCTCGTCACGAGCCTCGTCGTCGGCTTCGCGATCTCGGTGTTCCAGTCGATCACCCAGATCCAGGAGGTCACGCTCTCCTTCGTGCCGAAGGCGGTCGCGGTGTCGGTCGCGCTGCTCGTCTGCGGCCACTGGATGATCACCGAGGCGGTCGACTTCACGAACGGGCTCTTCGCGCTCCTCCCACGGCTGCTCGAGGGGGGCTGATGCAGCTCGCGGTCAACTTCGCCTGGCTGGAGGCGACGATGCTCGCGGGCGTGCGGATGATCGCGTTCCTCGTGATCGCCCCGCCCTTCTCCTACAACGGCTTCCCGATGCGCATCAAGGGGATGCTCGCGATCGCCCTCGCCATGGTCGTCGCGCCGCGCGTCACCCCCGGCTACGCGCCGCTCGACACCGGCCCGTTCCTGCTCGCGCTCGTCGCCCAGGTCGTCATCGGGGGCGTGCTCGGCTTCCTCGTCTACCTCGTGTTCGCGGCGATCCAGTCCGCCGGCGCCCTCATCGACCTCTTCGCCGGATTCTCCATGGCGCAGGCCTTCGACCCCGGCTCCTTTCTCAACGGCGCCCAGTTCACGCGCCTGATGCACCTCGTCGCCCTCGCGCTGCTGTTCACGAGCGGCGGCGCCGAGATGATCATCGGCGGCCTGGTCCGCACGTTCGACGCCCTCCCGGTCACCGGCATGCTCGACATGACGGACCCCGGCGCCGCTCTGGTCGGCGGGGTCACGCAGATGTTCCTCGCCTCCGTGCAGATCGCCGGGCCGATCCTGCTCGTGCTGTTCCTCGCCGACGTCGGACTCGCCCTCCTCACCCGCGTCGCCCCGCAGATGAATGCGTTCCAGCTCGGCTTCCCGCTCAAGATCCTCATCACGCTCCTGCTCGCGAGCGTCGTGTTCCTCGCCCTGCCCCGCATCGTCGCCGCCCTCGTCGACGACGCCCTCGCGCTGATGGGGGTGAGCGGCTGATGAGCGACGCCGGAGAGCGCACCGAACAAGCCACCCCGAAGCGGATGAAGGAGGTCCGCAAGAAGGGCCAGCTCTCGAGCTCGCGCGACCTCACGGGCTGGCTCGGCATGGCCGCCGGCGTGCTCGCGCTGCCCGCGGTCCTCTCGAGCGGCACGGACGCCACCACCGGGATGGTCGCGGCCTTCCGGGTGGTCGCCGCGAAGCCGACCCCCGAGGTGGCGCTCGATTGGGTCGGTAACGCGCTCACCCAGGTGGTGCCGATCCTCACCCCGCTGTTCGTCGCGGTCCTCGTCGGCACGGTCGCCGGCGCGGCCGTCCAGGGCGGGATCCGGTTCAAGCAGCTGAAGTTCAGCGGCGAGCACTTCAACCTCGTGAAGGGCGTCACCCGCATCTTCGGCAAGCAGGCGCTGTGGGAGGGCGCGAAGGCGCTGCTCAAGACCGCGGTGGTCGGCATCGTGCTCGTGGCGGCGATCCAGGGCCTCGTCCCGCTGCTGATGTCGGCCGGCGGGATGCCCGTGTCGAGCCTCCTCGACGCCGCGGCCGGCGCGGTCGGCACCCTGCTGCAGGCCGCCGTCGTCTCGGGCATCGCGCTCGCGCTCGTCGACGTGTTCGTCGTGATGCGCCGCAACCGCAAGCACACGCGGATGACCAAGCGCGAGGTGCGCGACGAGAACAAGAACACCGAGGGCGACCCGATGGTGCGCGCACAGCGCCGCGCCCGGCAGCTCTCGATGTCGCGCAACCGCATGATCGCCGCCGTCTCCGGCGCGGACGTCGTGCTCCTCAATCCGACCCACGTCGCCGTCGCCCTCAAGTACGAGCCGGGCAAGAGCGCCCCCCGCGTCGTCGCGAAGGGCGCGGGCGCCGTCGCCGCGAAGATCCGCGAGCGCGCCGCCGACACGCGGGTCCCGATGGTGCAGGACGTGCCGCTCGCGCGGTCCCTGTACGCGGCGTGCGAGGTCGGCCAGGAGATCCCCGTCGAGCTCTACGGGGCCGTCGCCCGCGTGCTCGCTTTCGTGATGTCGCTGAAGTCGCGCGGCGCGTCACTCGGTGTCCACCACCTCGCGGGGTCGGCGGCATGAGAGGAATGTCCCGATGAAGAAGACGCTGACGGCGCTCGCGATCCCGATCGGGGTCGTGGCGATCATCATGCTGCTCGTCGTGCCGGTGCCGACCTGGCTCCTCGATGTGCTGATCACCGTGAACATCCTGTTCGCGCTCGTGATCCTGCTCACGACGATGTTCGCCAAGCGGCCGCTCGACTTCTCGATCTTCCCGTCGCTGCTGCTCGTCGCCACCCTGTTCCGGCTCGGCCTCAACGTCGCCTCGACGCGCCTCGTGCTCGGCGACGGCTACGCGGGCCAGGTGATCGAGGCGTTCGGCCACGTCGCGATCGGCGGCTCGCTCATCATCGGCGCCGTCATCTTCCTGATCCTCGTCGTCATCCAGTTCGTCGTCGTCACGAAGGGCGCCGAGCGCGTCGCCGAGGTCGGCGCGCGCTTCACCCTCGACGCCATGCCCGGCAAGCAGATGGCCATCGACGCGGATCTCAACTCGGGTCTGATCACCGAGGAGGACGCCCGCCGCCGGCGCGCGGAGGTCTCCGCCGAGGCGGACTTCTACGGCGCGATGGACGGTGCCTCCAAGTTCGTCAAGGGCGACGCCATCGCCGGGATCATCATCATCATCATCAACCTGGTCGGCGGCATCGCGATCGGGATGCTGCAGCACGGGCAGAGCGTCGAGGACGCGGTCAGCACCTACAGCCTGCTGACGATCGGGGACGGCCTCGTCACCCAGGTGCCCGCCCTGCTCATGGCGGTGTCCACCGGCATGATCGTGACCCGCTCCGGCGCCGAGGCGGAGATGGGCACGACCGCCTCCGCGCAGCTCGCCCAGTCGCGGCTCGCGCTGATCATCGCGGGCGGCGCCGCCATCGCGATGGCGTTCATCCCCGGCATGCCGTTCCTGCCGTTCGTCCTCGTCGGCGGGAGCCTGCTCCTCCTCGCCCAGCGGGTGAAGGCGGGCGAGAAGGCGAAGGCCGAGGCGGCGCAGGCGGAGGCCGCGGCCGCCGCCGCGGCGCCCGCCGAGACGACCGAGGACCTCGTCGAGCAGATGCGCGTCCACGCGCTCGAGATCCAGCTCGCCGCCGACCTCGTCGACCTCGTCTCCGGCGTGAGCGACGACCTGCTCGCGCGGGTCAAGAGCCTCCGCCGCCGCGTGGCGATGGAGCTCGGCATCGTGGTCCCGCCGGTGCGCACGCGCGACAGCATCGAGCTGCCGCCCTCCACCTACGTCATCCGCGTGGCGGGCGTCGAGATGGGCCGCGGCACCGCGCCCGCCGGCCGCGTGCTGGCGCTCGGCGACGCGCTCGACTCGCTTCCCGGCACGCCGACCGTGGAGCCGGTGTTCGGGCTCGCCGGCAAGTGGGTGCCCGCCGAGATGCGGCACAGCGCGGAGCTGACGGGCGCGACCGTCATCGACCGCGGCTCCGTCGTCATCACCCACCTGTCCGCGATCATCACGGCGAACGCGGCACGCCTGCTCAGCCGTGAGGACGTCCGCGTGCTCACCGAGGGCGTCAAGCAGGTCAGTCCGGCCGCGGTCGACGAGCTCGTGCCGAATCTCCTCACCCTCGCCGAGGTCCACCGGGTGCTCCAGGGCCTCCTGGCCGAGCGGGTGCCGATCAACGACCTCGCCCGCATCTACGAGGCGCTGACCCTCCGCGCTCGCGTCTCGACCGACCCGGAAGGCCTCGTCGAATCCGCGCGCCTCGCGCTCGGGCCCGCCCTCGTCGCCGGGCATCTCGACGACCGCACCCTGCGGGTCATCATGATCGACCCGCCGCTCGAGCAGTCGATGCTGGAGGCGCTGCGCCCGGGCGACGGCGGCACCCAGATCCTCTTCGACGCGAACCGCCTCGAGGCGATGCTCGCCTCGCTGCGGGGCGCGGTGCAGGCCGCCGAGAGCCGCGGCTGGTCGCCGGTGCTCGTCTGCGCCCCCGCGCTGCGGCCCGCCGTCCGGCGCCTCGTCGCCCCGCAGACCGGAGGTCTGCCGGTGCTGTCCTATCAGGAGGTGACGACGTCGGACGTCGCCATCGAGACCGTCGGAGTGGTCCGTGCCCTCGATCCGATTCCGGCTTGAGCAGCCGACCCTGACGGGTCTGGCTGAGCGCGTGCGCGCCGAGTACGGTCCGACCGCGCGCATCGTCGCCACCGACGAGTCGCTCGTCGGCGGACTCGGCGGGTTCTTCGCGAAGCGCGTGATCGACGTCACCGTCGAGATCCCCGATCCGGTCGCGAACCCGCAGGGGCACTCCTTCGACGTTCCCGCCCGAGTCGGCCTGGCCCAGCTGCTCGACGACGTGGAGCAGCGGGAGGCCGTGCTGCCCCAGGCCGAGCCTCCCGTCTCGACCGAGAGCATCGACTTCGCGCGGGTGCTCGACGGTCTCCGCGCCGGAGTCGCCCCGCCTCCCGCTTCCGCCCCGGCGCCCCGGCCCGAGGCGTTCCGCGCGGAGCCGGGCGCCCGTCTCGAGCCGGTGTACCGCGCCGAGCCCCTGAGGCAGGCGCGGCCGGAGTCCGATCCGCCGCCCCCGGTCCCGCCCGTGCTGCCGTCCCTCGTGCCGCCCGCGCCCCTGCTGCCGCCGGCGGCGGGAGCCCGCGTGCCGCCCGTCCTCCCCGGCCGGCCCGGCGACCTCGTCGTCATCGCCGGCCTGGGCGACGACGCGCTCGACGTGGCGCACGCGCTCGGCCGCGGGCTCGGCCGCGCGCACGTCTGCGACGGCGGCTCGATCGAGGGGCACACTCGGCGGCGGGTCGAGGACCGTCGGGGGGCACTCGCCGCCCGGGCGTACGGGGTGCAGAGCGGCCAGACCGTGCTCGTCGCCTACGGCCTCGGCAGGGGCGACCCGGCCGATCCCCGCATCGCCGCGCTCCCCGGCATCGGCGCGGACCAGGTGTGGGTCGTGGTCGACGTGTCGCGGAAGACGGTCGACAGCGCGCGCTGGGTCAACGCCGTCCGGGCGGTCGCCGACGTGACCGCCATGGCCACCGTCGCCGGCCGGTTCACGACCGATCGACAGGCCGTCGCCGAGATCGGCCTGCCCGAGGGCTGGTCGGACCGCGTGGGTTAGGCTGGCCGGATGCTGGTCCTGACGCGCAAGAAGGGCGAGCGGGTGATGATCGGGGACGACATCGTCATCACCGTCATCGACATCCGGGGCGACGGCATCCGGATCGGCTTCGACGCCCCGCGCGGCGTCCCCATCCAGCGCGCCGAGGTCATCTCCGCGGTGTCGGCCGCGAACACGGAGGCCGCAGGCATCGGCGCGACCGAGGGCGAGCGCCTCGTCGGCCTGCTCCGCCAGCCCGCAGCTGACGCCGCCGCCCAGCCCGCCCCTGCGGCGTCCTCCCCGGCGAAGCCGAGCACGTCCTCGTCGGGCCCCGCTCCCGCGGAGCCGGCGGGGGAGTAGCCGTGTCCGAGTCCGCCGCGGCGCCACGCCTCGGGCTGCTCGCCGCGCTCGTGACCGCCGCCTGGATCGCGGTCGTCATCGCGGTGTGGGGACTCACGAGCCTCCTGCTCGACGTGGACGTCATCCGCGAGAGCGACGCCGGTCCCTACCTCGGCCCGGCCATGGTCGCGGTCGCCGCGGCCGCCCTGTTCCTGCTCCTCCTCCGGGTGCTGCGCACCGATGAGCGGCCGGGCATCGCCTTCTTCGGCTGCACGGCGGCCGTCTTCCTCGTGCTCCTCGCCATCGGCGGCGTCGGCTACACCCTCATCCGGGCCGAGCTCTTCTGGCTGCTCGGCTTCCCCCTGCAGTACGCGGCGAGCCCGTTCATCGTGCTCGCGGCGGTCCTCGCCGGCGTCGCAGCCCTCCTCGCCCGCTCGATCGGCGGCGCGGAGAAGCGCGGCGCGAGCCGCCCCCGCTGGCCCTGGGAGAGCCCGGACGACGCCTGATCCTGGGCTCGGGAACCGACGACAGCGTCGGTCCTGTTGTGTACGGTGTCCACATGACCGAGTTCGTCACTGCCGACGACGGCACCCGCATCGCCTTCGACCGCGAGGGGGAGGGGCCCGCTGTCATCTTCGTCGGCGGCGCCTTCCAGCACCGCGCCATGGATCCGGAGAGCCGGGAGCTCGCCTCACGCCTCGCCGCCCGCGGCCTCACCGTGCTCAACTACGACCGGCGCGGCCGCGGCGAGAGCGGCGGAGCGGCGCCCTTCACGCTCGCGGACGAGATCACGGCCCTGCGGGCGCTCCTCGACGCGGCGGGGGGCCGTGCCGCCCTCTTCGGCATGTCCTCGGGCGGGTCGATCAGCCTCGCGGCGGCCGCCGCCGGCCTGCCGGTCACCGCCCTCGCGCTGTGGGAGGTGCCGCTCGACCCGGAGGGCGCCGAGCGGCCGCAGCGGTTCCTCGAGGGCCTGCGGCAGCGCATCCGCGAGGGGGACGGCGACGCCACTGTCGAGTACTTCATGCAGGACTTCCCACCGGAGTGGATCGCCGGCGCCAAGGCGAGCCCGGCCTGGGTGGGCATGACCGCCGTGGGTCCCACCCTCGAGGTCGACTCCGAGTCGCTGGCCGTGGCGGCGAGCCGCCCCCACCGGGAGCTGTGGGGCGGCATCCGCGTCCCCGTGCTCGCGCTCGTCGGGGCGGACACGCTCCCGCTCTTCCCGCCCGCCGCGGACGCGATCGCGGCGGCCGTCCCCGGCGCTCGCCGCGTCGACGTCGCCGGGCGCGACCACCGCTGGGATCCGGACGAGCTCGCCCGGATCCTGGCGGAATTCCTGCTGTCCACCGCCGGTTGAGACCGGTGCGGTAGTCTCGCTCGGGGTCCGGGTGGGGCCTGCCGGAAGCGCTCCGGTGCGGAGCGGTCAGGTTGACCGCCTCCGGTCCGGCGGCTAACATTTCCGGGGTGTGTGCCCGTGTGCACACTCTCCGATCTCCGGCGACGCTGGGTGAAGAGCATCCGATCATCGGACGCTGACGCCCCCACCGCCACACCACCAGCGATATGAGTTAGACCCCGTATTGCCGGTTGTCCAGAGGAGCCTGACCGCATCGTGCTCGGTGCGGCGGGCAGCCGAGCAGTACGACGACGAGGAGTCAACAAGTGCCAACGATCCAGCAGTTGGTCCGCAAGGGGCGCTCGCCCAAGGTCACCAAGACCAAGGCGCCGGCGCTGAACGCGAACCCGCAGCAGCGCGGTGTGTGCACCCGCGTGTACACCACCACCCCGAAGAAGCCGAACTCGGCGCTCCGCAAGGTCGCGCGCGTGAAGCTGTCGAACGGCGTCGAGGTCACCGCCTACATCCCCGGTGAGGGCCACAACCTCCAGGAGCACTCGATGGTGCTCGTCCGCGGCGGCCGTGTGAAGGACCTCCCCGGCGTCCGCTACAAGATCGTCCGCGGCGCGCTGGACACCCAGGCCGTGAAGAACCGCAAGCAGGCTCGCAGCCGGTACGGCGCGAAGATGGAGAAGAAGTAATGCCCCGCAAGGGTCCCGCCCCGAAGCGTCCCGTCGTCGCCGACCCGGTGTACGGCGCCCCGGTCGTCTCGCAGCTGGTCAACAAGATCCTGCTCGACGGCAAGAAGGGCCTCTCCGAGCGCATCGTCTACGGTGCCCTCGAGGGCGTCGCGGCGAAGAACGGCCAGGACGCCGTCGCCACGCTGAAGAAGGCGCTCGACAACGTCCGCCCCTCGATCGAGGTCAAGTCCCGCCGCGTCGGCGGCTCGACCTACCAGGTCCCGGTCGACGTCAAGCCGCACCGCGCCAACACCCTCGCCCTCCGCTGGCTGACGAGCTACGCCAAGGCCCGCCGCGAGAAGACGATGACCGAGCGTCTCACCAACGAGATCCTCGACGCCTCGAACGGCCTCGGCGCCGCCGTGAAGCGCCGCGAGGACACGCACAAGATGGCCGAGTCGAACAAGGCCTTCGCCCACTACCGCTGGTAGATCCGGGCCTCACGCCCCATCGGGAAGCGGCCGGTCGGGGGGAATTCCTTCCCCCGGTCGGCCGTTCTTCCTAGTGAAACCACTTCAAACTCTTCCGGAGGACCCCTGTGGCACTCGACGTGCTCACCGACCTGAACAAGGTCCGCAACATCGGCATCATGGCGCACATCGATGCCGGCAAGACCACCACCACCGAGCGCATCCTGTTCTACACGGGCATCACCCACAAGATCGGTGAGGTGCACGACGGCGCCGCCACGATGGACTGGATGGCGCAGGAGCAGGAGCGCGGCATCACGATCACGTCCGCCGCGACGACGTGCTTCTGGGCCGACCACCAGATCAACATCATCGACACCCCCGGTCACGTCGACTTCACCGTCGAGGTGGAGCGCTCGCTCCGCGTGCTCGACGGCGCCGTCGCCGTCTTCGACGGCAAGGAGGGCGTCGAGCCCCAGTCCGAGACCGTCTGGCGTCAGGCCGACAAGTACGACGTCCCGCGCATCTGCTTCGTCAACAAGATGGACAAGCTCGGCGCCGACTTCTACTACACGGTCGACACGATCGTGAAGCGCCTCGGCGCGAAGCCGCTCGTGCTGCAGATCCCGATCGGCGCCGAGAGCTCGTTCGAGGGCGTCGTGGACCTCGTCTACATGCGCGCGCTGACCTGGCGCGGCGACGCCAAGGGTGACGTGCAGATGGGCGCCAAGTACGAGATCGAGGAGATCCCGGCCGACCTCGTCGAGAAGGCCGAGGAGTACCGCGCCAAGCTCATCGAGACCGTCGCCGAGAGCGACGACGCGCTGCTCGAGAAGTACTTCGGCGGCGAGGAGCTCACGCCCGAGGAGATCAAGGGCGCCATCCGCAAGATGACGGTCAAGAGCGAGATCTACCCCGTCCTCTGCGGCTCCGCGTTCAAGAACCGCGGCGTCCAGCCGATGCTCGACGCGGTCGTCGACTACCTCCCCTCGCCGCTCGACGTGCCCGCCACGCAGGGTCACGACGTCCGCGACGAGGAGATCGTCATCGAGCGCCACCCGGACCCGAAGGACCCCTTCGCGGCCCTCGCGTTCAAGGTCGCCGTGCACCCCTTCTTCGGCCGCCTCACCTACATCCGCGTCTACTCGGGCCAGCTCGAGTCGGGCGGACAGGTCATCAACTCGACCAAGGGCCGCAAGGAGCGCATCGGAAAGATCTTCCAGATGCACTCCAACAAGGAGAACCCGGTCGACTCGGTCACCGCCGGCCACATCTACGCGGTCATCGGCCTGAAGGACACCACCACCGGTGACACCCTGTCCGACGCGAACAACCAGGTCGTCCTCGAGTCGATGACGTTCCCGGAGCCGGTCATCGAGGTCGCCATCGAGCCCAAGACCAAGGCCGACCAGGAGAAGCTCGGCACCGCGATCCAGAAGCTCGCCGAAGAGGACCCGACGTTCCGCACCGAGCAGAACCAGGAGACCGGCCAGACCATCATCAAGGGCATGGGCGAGCTCCACCTCGACATCCTCGTCGACCGCATGAAGCGCGAGTTCAAGGTCGAGGCGAACGTCGGCAAGCCGCAGGTGGCGTACCGCGAGACGATCAAGAAGACCGTCGAGAAGTACGACTACACGCACAAGAAGCAGACGGGTGGCTCCGGCCAGTTCGCCAAGGTGCAGATCACGATCGAGCCCATGGAGGTGACCGCCGAGACCTCGTACGAGTTCAAGAACGCGGTGACCGGTGGCCGCGTCCCCCGCGAGTACATCCCCTCGGTGGACGCCGGCATCCAGGACGCGATGCAGGTCGGCGTGCTCGCCGGCTACCCCACGGTCGGTGTCCGTGCCACCCTCGTCGACGGCGCGGCGCACGACGTCGACTCGTCCGAGATGGCGTTCAAGATCGCCGGCTCGATCGCGTTCAAGGAGGCCGCCCGCCGCGCCAACCCGGTGCTGCTCGAGCCGATCATGGACGTCGAGGTGCGCACGCCCGAGGAGTACATGGGCGACGTCATCGGCGACATCAACTCCCGCCGCGGTCAGATCCAGTCCATGGACGACGCGACCGGCGTCAAGGTCATCCGGGCGTTCGTCCCGCTGTCCGAGATGTTCGGGTACGTGGGCGACCTGCGCAGCCGGACCTCCGGCCGCGCGGTCTACTCGATGGTCTTCGGCAGCTACGCCGAGGTCCCGAAGGCCGTCTCCGACGAGATCATTCAGAAGAACAAGGGCGAGTAGCCCGACACCCGCCCCGCCGGCCGGGGGTCCGTTCCGTACGGGCCCCCGCCGGTCGGGGAGGGCGCAACACCTCGGTAACATAAGTACACAACCCCCTGTATCCTCTCTGGGTCGCGGCCTGCGATCCGAGGCTGCAAGAGATTCGTCCTAAGGAGGACACACAGTGGCCAAGGCCAAGTTCGAGCGGACCAAGCCGCACGTCAACATCGGAACGATCGGTCACGTCGACCACGGCAAGACCACGCTCACGGCGGCGATCTCGAAGGTTCTGGCGGACAAGTACCCGTCCGAGACCAACAAGCAGCGCGACTTCGCGTCGATCGACTCCGCTCCTGAGGAGCGCCAGCGCGGCATCACGATCAACATCTCCCACGTCGAGTACGAGACGCCGAAGCGCCACTACGCGCACGTCGACGCCCCGGGCCACGCCGACTACATCAAGAACATGATCACCGGTGCCGCCCAGATGGACGGCGCGATCCTGGTGGTCGCGGCGACCGACGGCCCGATGGCCCAGACCCGCGAGCACGTGCTGCTCGCGAAGCAGGTCGGCGTGCCCTACCTGCTCGTCGCGCTCAACAAGGCCGACATGGTCGACGACGAGGAGATCCTGGAGCTCGTCGAGCTCGAGGTCCGCGAGCTGCTCTCCAGCCAGGGCTTCGACGGCGACAACGCCCCCGTGGTCCGTGTCTCCGGTCTCCAGGCGCTCGAGGGCGACGAGAAGTGGACCGAGAGCATCGTCGAGCTGATGAACGCCGTCGACGAGTCCATCCCGGACCCGGTGCGCGACAAGGACAAGCCGTTCCTCATGCCGATCGAGGACGTGTTCACGATCACCGGTCGTGGCACCGTCGTCACCGGCCGCGCCGAGCGCGGAACCCTCAAGATCAACTCCGAGGTCGAGATCGTCGGCATCCGCCCGACGCAGAAGACCACGGTCACGGGCATCGAGATGTTCCACAAGCAGCTCGACGAGGCCTGGGCCGGCGAGAACTGTGGTCTGCTCCTCCGCGGCACCAAGCGCGAGGACGTCGAGCGCGGCCAGGTCGTCGTGAAGCCGGGTTCGGTCACGCCGCACACCGAGTTCGAGGGCACCGCGTACATCCTGTCCAAGGACGAGGGTGGCCGTCACAACCCGTTCTACGCGAACTACCGTCCGCAGTTCTACTTCCGCACCACGGACGTCACGGGCGTCATCACGCTGCCCGAGGGCACCGAGATGGTCATGCCGGGTGACACCACCGACATGACGGTCGCGCTGATCCAGCCGATCGCCATGGAGGAGGGCCTGAGCTTCGCCATCCGCGAGGGCGGCCGCACCGTCGGCGCCGGCACGGTGACGAAGATCATCAAGTAGTCCTGCGACTGCACTCCGACGGGGTCGGGCCTTCGGGCCCGGCCCCGTCAGTGCGTTAAGCGGCTTCTCTCCGGTGCGGGCCGCCGCGGCGGGCGTCTCGAAGCTCAGGGCCGGATCGAACGGTCCCGCGCCCGCAGCTTCGTGCGGCGCCCCCGCCCGACGGCCGCATCTAGGCTGGAGGGGACATGTGTGCGATGCCTGCAGCCTTCCGTCCTGCCCGCGTGGAGCCCAGAAGGCTCGACGAGCTCGCCGACCGCTTCGGCCTCGCGACGACCGGGGACGGCGGCGTCCTCCTCACCGGGGTGACCCTCAACAGCGAGGCGACCGGCCCCGGTGACCTCTTCGTCGCGCTGCAGGGCGTGCGCGCGCACGGCGCCCGCTTCGCCGCCTCGGCCGCGGCGAACGGCGCCGTCGCGGTCCTCACCGACGCCGCCGGCGCCGACGAGGCGCTCGCGAGCGGGCTCCCCGTCGTCGTCGCTCCGGAGCCGCGCGAGATCCTCGGCGACGTCGCCGCGTGGCTCTACCACACCGACGTCGACCGCCCGCTGCTCCTCGGGGTGACCGGCACGAACGGCAAGACCTCGACCGCGCACCTCATCGGCGGCATCCTCGACCAGGTCGGCGTGCCCGCCGGGCTCAGCTCCACGGCGGAGCGCCACGTCGGCGCCGAGCGGCGCGTCGCCGGCCTCACCACCCCGGAAGCCACCGAGCTGCACGCCCTCATCGCGCGCATGCGTGAGGCGGGCGTCGAGGCGGCGGCCATCGAGGTGAGCGCCCAGGGCCTCAGCCGGCACCGGCTCGACGGCGTCGTGTTCGACGTCGCCGGCTTCACCAACCTCAGCCACGACCACCTCGACGACTACCCGGATCTCGACGCGTACTTCGCGGCGAAGGCGGTGCTCTTCCAGCCCGACCGCTCCCGAAGGGCCGTCGTCTCCCTCGACACCGAGTGGGGCGCCCGGGTCGTGGCGGAGGCGGGCGTACCCGTCACCACGATCTCCCTCAAGGGCCGGGCCGCGGCGGACTGGACCGTGGAGGTCACGGCGGAGACCCGTGAGCACACCGCGCTCACGCTCAGCGGGCCGGCGGGCGAGACTCTCGCGACGAAGATCCCGGTCCTCGGCCAGCACATGGCCGCGAACGCGGGACTCGCGATCGTCATGCTGCTCGAGGCCGGCTTCCCGTTCGACCGGCTGAGCGCCGCCCTCGGCGGCCCGGACGGCATCACAACCCACCTGCCGGGCCGCACGGAGCTCGTGTCCGGCCCCGGCGCCCCCTCGATCTACGTCGACTTCGGCCACAGCCCGCACGCCTTCCGTGAGACCCTCGCCGCCGTGCGCGCGGTGGCCACCGGCAAGGTGATCATGGTGTTCGGCGCGGACGGCGACCGGGACACGACGAAGCGCGCCGACATGGCGCGCGCCGCGGTCGAGGGCAGCGACATCCTCGTCATCACCGACCACCACCCGCGCTTCGAGGACCCGGCGAGCATCCGCGCCACGCTGATGGCCGCGGCGCAGGAGGCGGCGCCCGAGCATCCGCTGTACGAGGAGGGCGACCCGAAGAAGGCGATCCGCCTCGCGGTCTCCCTCGCGTCGCCCGAGGACTCGATCCTCTGGGCGGGACCGGGCCACCAGAACTACCGCGACATCCAGGGCGTCCGCACCCCCTACTCGGCGCGCCACGAGGCCCGCTCCGCGCTTCAGGAGGCGGGATACCAGGCGGCGCCCTCCCGCGACCTGGCGTCCTGATCCGCCCGCCTCCACCCGTTCCGCAACAGAACGACCGTTTCGCAACCGCGCGCCGTTGCAGAGCGGTCGTCCGGTTGCAAGCCTCGGGGCGCCCCCGCAGGGGTGCGCCGTAGAATGCGGAGCATGACCGGACGAGCGGTGGCAGAGGCGGTCGCCGCCGTTGCCCTCACGGCGGTGCTGGTGCTGCTGGGCGCCGGCCTCATCGCCCTCGGCGGCGAGGGGTCGCCGGCGGACGCGTTCCTCGGCGCCGGGCCCCGCAACGCGGCCACCCTCCTCGGCATCCCGTTCCTCCTCTGGGCGGTCGCGATCCTCGTCGCCGCGCGGCGGGCGGGCCGGACCGGCGGGCGCCTGCGGCTCGGCCCGGCCATCGTGCTCACCCTCGCCGTCGCGCTGCTGGCGCTGGCCTTCTGGGCGCTCATCGGTCTCACCTCCGGCGAGTTCGGGATGCTGCTCGTGCCCGTCGCCCTCGTCCACGTCGCCCTCTTCGCCGCCGCGGCGATCGCGGCGCTGGCCGTCACGTCCCTCGTTCTGTTCCGGCGCCGGTCCGGGGCCGGCCCCGCGGTGGCCTGATGCCGAACCTGCGCCGGTCGAAGGTGGGTGCCCGCGACGGGTACACGCGGAAGCGCCGCGGCAAGGGCTTCTCGTATCACGCCATCTCGAACGGGAAGCCGGTCACCGATCCCGAGCTGAAGGCGCGGTTCGACGCCCTCGCGATCCCGCCGGCCTGGAAGAACGTGTGGATCGCCCCGTACGACAACGGCCACATCCAGGCGATCGGCTTCGACAGCCAGGGCCGGAAGCAGTACCTCTACCACCCGTACTGGCGGGAGAAGAAGGACAAGGTCAAGTACGACCGCGCCCTGCGCCTGTCCGAGGCGCTGACGAACGCGCGGCGACGGGTGACCATGGACCTCCGCTCCGACGGACCCACGCGCGACCGCGCCCTCGCCGCCGCGTTCCGGATGCTCGACACCGGCTCCCTGCGCGTCGGCTCGGAGCGGTACGCGACCGAGAACGGCAGCCACGGGCTGTCCACCCTCCTGTGCTCGCACGCCACCGTGACCGCCGACGATGTGGTGCGGCTGCGGTTCCCCGCGAAGAGCGGCCAGGAGTGGGAGTCGGAGATCCGGGACCCGGACCTCGCGCGGGTGGTGCGCGCGCTGAAGCGCCGTGGCGCCAACGCGCGGCTGCTCGCGTTCAAGGACGAGAAGGGCTGGCACCCGGTGTCGGCGTCGGACATCAACGAGTACGTGAAGGAGCACACGGGGGAGGGCTTCACCGCGAAGGACTTCCGCACGCTGCACGGCACCGTGGAGGCGGCGAAGAGCCTCGCCGAGCACGGCCCGGAGGAGAGCAAGACGAAGCGCCAGAAGGCGGTCGCGCAGGCGATGCGCGACGCGTCCGAGGTGCTCGGCAACACCCCGTCGATCGCGAAGGCGAGCTACGTCGACCCCCGCGTCGTGGAGCACTACCTCGAGGGCGAGACGATCGACCCGGAGCGCTCCCCGGAGAAGGAGGTCCGCGCCCTCCTGTACCCGGGCGACTGAGGCGACGCTTCGCCGAGTGCGCCCCTCGTCCGCCGAGCGCACCCTGAAGCACCGAGCGCACCCCGTGCACAAGGTGCGCTCGGTGCTCAGAGGCGCGTTCGGTGCCGGAAGGGTGCGCTCGGCGTCGCAGCGCTGAGACGTCGGTCCTCCTCACCATGACGGCGTCGGCGGAACTCCACCGGCTCCGCCCCGCCCGTTCCTGAGCGCGGTTGCCGGAACGAGCATCGGGGGATGGACTCCGAGGCACCGCTGCTCACCACGACCGGACTGAGGGCACTGGGGGAGGCGCACCCGGAACGCCGCGCCCGCGATGGCGGCGACCTGGAGCGGCTGCGCCGAGGGGTCTACGCCGACGCCGGCAACTGGCGGACGGCGACGCTCGACGAGCAGTACCGTCTGCGGATCCGCGCAGTGGGTGAGCGGGTGCAGGGCCCCCTCGTCTTCTCCCATGAATCCGCCCTGCGCATGCTGGGCCTGCCCGCGCTGCGACCGTGGCCGTCGATGGTCCACGTGATCGCACCCTCGAGCCCTGGCGGGCGCACGAAAGGCGACGTCGTCCGCCATTGCATAGGCGTGAACCCGGTCGACGTGGTGCCGGTCGGAGCGCTGGCCTGCACCTCGCCGGCCCGGACCGCGCTCGACATGGCACTGTCCCGCACCTTCGCCGACGCGGTGGTGGTCGCCGATGCGGTCTTCGCCCGGTTTCCGGGCGCGCGCGACGACTTCGCGGAGCTCCTCGCCGAGCTGGCACCCGGCACGCGGGGAATCCGTCGCGCCGCTCGCGTGCTCGCCTTCGCGGATCCCCTGTCCGGATCGCCGGGGGAGTCCTGGTCGCGTGTCCTCATCTCCGAGCTGGGCTTCTCACGACCGCAGCTGCAGGCGCCCGTGCACGTCGGCCGCAAACGCGTCGCGGTGGTCGACTTCGAGTGGGCGGAGGCGGGACTGGTCGGTGAGTTCGACGGCGAGGTGAAGTATCGGCGCCTCGACTACCGGCGAGGCAGGACGCCCGAGCAGGTCGTGATCGACGAGAAGAATCGTGAGAACGAGATCCGTCGGGTGCGCCGGGGCGTGATCCGGTGGACCTGGGACGACCTCCGCGACCGACGCCGTCTCGAGGACCTGCTCGCCTCCGCCGGCGTGCCGCGCCGGACCCGGGGCTGATCACCGCGCGCGCCCGACCCTCTCCGAACGCACCCTCACGCACCGAACGCGCCGTGTGCACGCGGTGCGTTCGGCGTTTCAAGGTGCGTTCGGCGGAGGCCGGGCGCGCTCGGCGTTGAGGCCCCGCGGCAGCGGCGCGGTACGGGGGCGCATCCGTCGCGGAACGGGGGCGCGAACGCGGGAAGTACGGGACCGGAGCAGCCGTTGGACCATGGCGGAGCGTCTCTCGAGGGGCTCCGAGCAGCTCCTCCGGAGCGCAGCCTCAACCCCCGCAGCCGGGCGCGACACGCCCGGGTTGCAGGGACCCCGAGGCGGAGGCTAAACTCTTCAAGTTCCACATTCCGGACCGCTGTGCGAGGCGCGCAGTCCGGATCACTGCCAGGCAGTGCATAGCTTCCCCTTGGGGACGAGAGCTAGGCCGCGGGCAGCAGAACAGGCAGTCCCTCCGCAGAGCGGATCCGGGGATGCAGGCCGACCCACTCCAGAACATCGTGGCGCGCACGCGCGCGCCGGGCGTCCGGGGTGGACAGCCACATTGACAGAAGAACAGTGCTGCGAGTTTCCGCGCGCCGGCCATCCGGTGTGCGGGGTCCGCCGGGTCGCGAGGCCCGGTGCAGGAAGCGCATCGCGACCCAGGTCGCGGAAGCAGGAACTTCGCGGGCCAGGGGGTCCGCGGAAGCAACGAAAGAGAGCGAGTGACTGATGGCCGGACAGAAGATCCGCATCCGACTCAAGTCGTATGACCACGAGGTCATCGACACCTCGGCGCGCAAGATCGTCGACACCGTGACCCGTGCGGGCGCGAGCGTCGTCGGACCGGTCCCGCTGCCCACGGAGAAGAACGTGGTCGTCGTGATCCGCTCGCCGCACAAGTACAAGGACAGCCGCGAGCACTTCGAGATGCGCACCCACAAGCGCCTCATCGACATCATCGACCCGACGCCGAAGGCGGTCGACTCGCTCATGCGCCTCGACCTCCCCGCCGACGTCAACATCGAGATCAAGCTCTGAGCCAGAGCGAAGCACTGAGGAACCGCATGTCTACCGCCACCAAGACTTTCAAGGGTCTGCTCGGCACGAAGCTCGGGATGACGCAGGTCTGGAACGAGCAGGGCAAGCTCGTGCCCGTCACCGTGATCCAGATCACGCCGAACGTCGTGACCCAGATCCGCACCCCCGAGGTCGACGGCTACGCCGCCGTCCAGATCGCCGCAGGCGCCATCGACCCGCGCAAGGTCAACAAGCCCTCCGCCGGCCACTTCGACAAGGCCGGCGTCACGCCGCGCCGCCACCTGACGGAGCTCCGCACCGCGGACGCCGCCGACTACTCGCTCGGCCAGGAGATCTCCGTCGACGTGTTCGAGGCCGGTGCCAAGGTCGACGTCGTCGGCACCAGCAAGGGCAAGGGCTTCGCCGGCGTCATGAAGCGCCACAACTTCAAGGGCGTCTCCGCCTCCCACGGTGCGCACCGCAACCACCGCAAGCCCGGCTCGATCGGTGCGTCCTCGACGCCCAGCCGTGTCTTCAAGGGCATGCGCATGGCCGGCCGCATGGGCGGCGACCGCACCACCGTCCTGAACCTGCAGGTCCAGGCCGTCGACGCCGAGAAGGGTCTGCTGCTCGTCAAGGGCGCCGTCCCCGGTGCTCGTGGCCGCCTCGTCTTCGTCCGCAACGCTGTGAAGGGAGCCTGACGACCATGGCTTCGCTCGACATCCAGACCGCCGCGGGCTCCTCGGCCGGCTCGGTCGACCTGCCCGCCGCGATCTTCGACGTGCCGGCCAACGTGCCGCTGATGCACCAGGTCGTCGTCGCCCAGCGCGCCGCCGCCCGCCAGGGCACGCACAAGGCCAAGAACCGCGGCGAGGTGTCCGGTTCCGGCGTCAAGCCCTTCAAGCAGAAGGGCACCGGCCGCGCCCGTCAGGGTTCGGTCCGCATGCCGCAGCACCGCGGCGGTGGCATCGTCCACGGGCCGGTGCCGCGCGACTACTCGCAGCGCACCCCCAAGAAGATGATCGCCGCGGCTCTGCTCGGCGCTCTCTCGGACCGCGCCCGCGGTGGCCGGCTCCAGGTGGTCGAGTCCCTCGTCCCGGGTGAGAGCCCGTCGACGAAGGCCGCCGCCGAGCTGCTCGCCCGCGTCGCGCCCGGCAAGAACGTGCTCGTCGTCCTCGAGCGCACCGACGAGGTCGCCTGGAAGAGCGTGCGCAACCTCAAGTCGCTGCACGTCCTCGCCTGGGACCAGCTGAACGCGTACGACGTGCTCGTCTCCGACGACATCGTCTTCACGCAGTCCGCCTACGAGGCCTTCGTGGCCGCGAAGAGCAAGAACACGGAGGTCTCCGCGTGAGCGGCTACAACAAGGACCCGCGCGACGTCATCATCGCGCCCGTCGTCTCCGAGAAGAGCTACGGCCTGATCGACGAGGGCAAGTACACCTTCGTCGTCGACCCCCGGTCGAACAAGACGGAGATCAAGCTCGCCATCGAGAAGATCTTCAACGTCCAGGTCGCCTCGGTGAACACCATCAACCGTCAGGGCAAGACGCGCCGCACCAAGTTCGGTCTCGGCAAGCGCAAGGACACCAAGCGCGCCATCGTCACGCTCAAGTCGGGCTCCATCGACATCTTCACGGCTGTCGGCTAGGCCCGGGAGGAACAGAACAATGGCTATTCGCAAGTACAAGCCGACGACCCCCGGTCGCCGTGGCTCGTCCGTCGCGGACTTCGCGGAGATCACCCGGACCACTCCGGAGAAGTCGCTGCTGAAGCCCCTGTCGAAGACCGGCGGCCGCAACAACCAGGGGCGCATCACCACGCGTCACATCGGTGGCGGCCACAAGCGCCAGTACCGCGTCATCGACTTCCGTCGCAATGACAAGGACGGCGTGAACGCCAAGGTCGCACACATCGAGTACGACCCGAACCGCACCGCGCGCATCGCGCTGCTCCACTTCGTGGACGGCACCAAGCGCTACATCCTCGCGCCGGACAAGCTGCGCCAGGGCGACATCGTCGAGTCGGGTCCCGCCGCGGACATCAAGCCCGGCAACAACCTGCCGCTGCGCAACATCCCGGTGGGTACCGTCATCCACGCGATCGAGCTCCGCCCCGGCGGCGGCGCGAAGATGGCCCGCTCCGCCGGCGCCAGCGTCCGCCTCGTCGCGAAGGACGGCCCGTACGCCCAGCTGCGTCTCCCGAGCGGCGAGATCCGCAACGTCGACGCGCGCTGCCGCGCCTCCATCGGCGAGGTCGGCAACGCCGAGCAGGCGAACATCAACTGGGGCAAGGCCGGCCGCAAGCGCTGGAAGGGCGTCCGCCCGACCGTCCGCGGTGTCGCCATGAACCCGATCGACCACCCGCACGGTGGTGGTGAGGGCAAGACCTCCGGTGGTCGCCACCCGGTCAGCCCGTGGGGTCAGCCCGAGGGCCGCACCCGTGATCGGAACAAGGAGAGCGACAAGCTCATCGTTCGTCGTCGCAACGTCGGCAAGAAGCGCTAGTAGGAGAAGAAGATGCCGCGCAGTCTCAAGAAGGGCCCCTTCGTCGACGACCACCTGCTTCGCAAGGTCGTTGTGGCGAACGAGGCCGGCAGCAAGAACGTGATCAAGACCTGGTCGCGCCGCTCGATGATCGTCCCGGCCATGCTCGGGCACACGATCGCCGTGCACGACGGCCGCAAGCACATCCCCGTCTTCGTGACGGAGACCATGGTCGGGCACAAGCTCGGCGAGTTCGCCCCGACCCGCACCTTCCGTGGACACGAGAAGGACGACAAGAAGGGCCGTCGCCGCTAGTCGCGGTGACGAAGGAGGAGAAGAGATGGTGGAGTCGATCGCCCGAGTGCGACACATCCGCGTGACCCCCCAGAAGGCTCGTCGTGTCGTCGACCTCATCCGGGGCAAGCAGGCCACTGAGGCCCTCGCGATCCTGAAGTTCGCGCCGCAGGGCGCGAGCGAGCCCGTGTACAAGCTGGTCGCCTCGGCGATGGCCAACGCACGGGTGAAGGCCGACGCCGAGAACACGTACCTCGACGAGCAGGACCTCGTCGTGGCCCGCGCGTTCGTCGACGAGGGCACGACCCTCAAGCGGTTCCAGCCGCGGGCCCAGGGCCGTGCGTTCCGGATCAACAAGCGCACCAGCCACATCACCGTGGTGCTGGCCACCCCCGACGTCGTCGCGGCGACCCGCACTGCGAAGAAGGCGAGCAAGTAATGGGACAGAAAGTCAATCCGTACGGTTTCCGTCTCGGGATCACCACCGACCACGTGTCGCGCTGGTTCTCGGACAGCACCAAGGCCGGTCAGAAGTACAGCGACTACGTCGCTGAGGACGTGAAGATCCGCCGCATGCTGCAGACCTCGCTCGACCGCGCCGGTGTGGCGCGCATCGAGATCGAGCGCACCCGCGACCGCGTCCGCGTGGACATCCACACGGCCCGTCCCGGCATCGTCATCGGCCGCCGCGGCGCCGAGGCCGAGCGCATCCGCGCCGACCTCGAGAAGCTCACCGGCAAGCAGATCCAGCTCAACATCCTCGAGGTGAAGAACCCCGAGGCCGAGGCTCAGCTGGTCGCCCAGGGCATCGCCGAGCAGCTCTCCGCCCGTGTCGCGTTCCGTCGCGCCATGCGCAAGGGCCTGCAGGGCGCTCAGCGCGCCGGCGCCAAGGGCGTCCGCGTGCAGGTCTCCGGCCGCCTCGGCGGCGCGGAGATGAGCCGCAGCGAGTTCTACCGCGAGGGCCGCGTGCCCCTGCACACGCTCCGCGCCAACATCGACTACGGCTTTTACGAGGCCAAGACGACGTTCGGCCGCATCGGCGTGAAGGTGTGGATCTACAAGGGCGACATCACGAACAAGGAGCTGGCGCGCGAGCAGGCGAGCCAGCGGTCCCAGCGCCCCGACCGCCGCGACAGCCGCGATGGCGGCGGCCGCGGTCGTGGCCCTCGTAACGACGCCGGTGCGCCGGCCGCAGAAGGAGCGAGCGCGTAATGCTGATCCCCCGCAAGGTCAAGTTCCGCAAGCAGCACCACCCGGGTCGCAGTGGCCAGGCCACCGGCGGCACGAAGGTCAGCTTCGGTGAGTTCGGCATCCAGGCCCTCTCGCCCGCCTACGTGACGAACCGTCAGATCGAGTCCGCTCGTATCGCCATGACGCGTCACATCAAGCGTGGCGGCAAGGTGTGGATCAACATCTACCCCGACCGTCCGCTCACGAAGAAGCCCGCCGAGACCCGCATGGGTTCCGGTAAGGGCTCCCCCGAGTGGTGGGTCGCCAACGTCAAGCCCGGCCGCGTTCTCTTCGAGGTCGCCGGCGTCAACGAGGAGCTCGCTCGCGAAGCCCTCACCCGGGCCATCCACAAGCTGCCCCTGAAGGCACGCATCATCAAGCGCGAGGAGGGCGACGCGTAATGGCCGTCGGATCCAAGGAGCTCGCCTCCGCAGAGCTCGACACCTTCGAGGCGGAGCGTCTCGTCGAAGAGCTGAAGAAGGCCAAGGAGGAGCTGTTCAACCTGCGCTTCCAGTCGGCCACCGGTCAGCTCGAGAGCCACGGCCGCCTGAAGGCCGTCAAGCGGGACATCGCCCGCATCTACACCGTGATCCGCGAGCGTGAGCTCGGCATCCGCGCCACCCCGGCGCCTGTCGAGGCTCCCGCGAAGGCGGAGAAGAAGAGCCGCACCAAGAAGTCGGAGGCCAAGGCCGACGACACCGCGGCTCCCGAGACCGCTGAGGAGTCCAAGTAATGGCGAAGGCAGAGACGAAGGGCGCGGCCGCCGCGTCCGCGTCCACCGACGTGAAGCCGACCGGCCACGAGTCCGCCGCCCACGATGTCAAGGTCGAGGGCGAGCGCGGGTACCGCAAGGTCCGCCGCGGCTACGTGGTCAGCGACAAGATGGAGAAGACCATCGTCGTCGAGGTCGAGGACCGCGTTAAGCACCCCCTCTACGGCAAGGTCATCCGCCGCACGTCGAAGGTCAAGGCCCACGACGAGCAGGGCACCGCGGGCATCGGCGACCTCGTCGTGATCAGCGAGACCCGTCCGCTGTCCGCCACGAAGCGCTGGCGCCTCGTCGAGATTCTGGAGAAGGCCAAGTGATCCAGCAGGAATCCCGGCTCAAGGTCGCCGACAACACCGGCGCCAAGGAGCTGCTCACCATCCGCGTGCTCGGTGGCTCCGGCCGCCGCTACGCCGGCCTCGGTGACACGATCGTCGCGACCGTCAAGGACGCGATCCCGGGCGGCAACGTCAAGAAGGGCGACGTCGTCAAGGCCGTCATCGTGCGCACCGTCAAGGAGACGCGGCGCCCGGACGGCTCGTACATCAAGTTCGACGAGAACGCCGCCGTCATCCTCAAGAACGACGGCGACCCGCGCGGCACGCGCATCTTCGGCCCGGTGGGCCGCGAGCTGCGCGACAAGAAGTTCATGAAGATCGTGTCGCTCGCCCCGGAGGTGATTTGACCAATGGCCAAGATCAAGAAGGGCGATCTCGTCCAGGTGATCTCGGGCGCCAGCCAGGCCCGCGGCGGTGACCGCGGCAAGCAGGGTCGTGTGATCGAGGTCCTCGTGGACCAGAACCGCGTCGTCGTCGAGGGCGTCAACTTCGTCACGAAGCACGTGCGCGTCGGCCAGACCCAGCGCGGCACCAAGACGGGCGGCATCGAGACGCACGAGGCCCCCATCCACATCTCGAACGTGGCCCTCGTCGACCCGGAGACCAAGAAGCCGACCCGCGTCGGCCACCGGGTGGAGCAGGTCACGAAGGACGGCGTCACCAAGAACGTGCGCGTCCGCTACGCCAAGAAGTCAGGTAAGGACCTGTAATGACCGATACCACTGCCGCGACGGCTGTCAAGGTGCAGCCTCGCCTCAAGCAGAAGTACCGCAGCGAGATCCTCCCGCAGCTCAAGGAGCAGTTCGGGTTCTCGAACGTGCACCAGGTGCCGGGCCTCGTGAAGGTCGTCGTGAACACCGGCGTCGGCGACGCCGCGCGTGACGGCAAGATCATCGACGGTGCGGTCGCCGACCTCACCAAGATCACCGGCCAGAAGCCGCAGGTCACGAAGGCGCGCAAGTCGATCGCCCAGTTCAAGCTCCGCGAGGGCCAGCCGATCGGCGCCCACGTGACGCTGCGCGGCGACCGCGCCTGGGAGTTCCTGGACCGCCTGATCTCGCTCGCCCTGCCCCGCATCCGCGACTTCCGCGGCCTGTCGGACAAGCAGTTCGACGGCAACGGCAACTACACCTTCGGTCTCACGGAGCAGAGCGTGTTCCACGAGATCGACCAGGACCGGATCGACCGGGTCCGCGGCTTCGACATCACCGTCGTGACCACGGCCAAGACGGACGAGGAGGGCCGGGCCCTGCTCCGCGCCCTCGGGTTCCCGTTCCGGACGGCCGAGAACTCCAACTGACGATCGCGTTCGCCTGAACGAGATCTCGTGATCCGGGAATGCCGGCGCCGCCCCGCGGCGTTGGCTTCCCCGGACCACAACCCACCACAGGTCGTCCACCGTGCAGTGCTCCGCACGGCGGTGTTGCGAAACCTGGTGACCGTAAGGAAACACACTCCATGACCATGACCGATCCGGTCGCAGACCTGCTCACGCGGCTGCGCAACGCGAACTCGGCCTACCACGAGACGGTGTCCCTGCCGCACTCGAAGCTCAAGGGTCACATCGCCGACATCCTGAAGGCGGAGGGCTACATCGCCGACTGGCGCGTCGAGGACGCGCGCGTCGGCCAGACCCTCGTGCTGGACCTCAAGTACGGCCCGAACCGCGAGCGCTCCATCGCCGGCATCAAGCGGGTCTCGAAGCCCGGCCTGCGCGTCTACGCCAAGTCGAACGAGATCCCCAAGGTCCTTGGCGGCCTGGGCGTCGCGATCCTGTCCACCTCGTCGGGCCTCCTCACGGACCGCCAGGCGTCGAAGAAGGGCGTGGGTGGGGAAGTCCTCGCCTACGTGTGGTGACCTGAGATGTCGCGTATCGGCAGACTTCCCATCGAGATCCCCGCGGGGGTCGACGTCACGGTCGACGGCAGCGCCGTCACCGTCAAGGGCCCGAAGGGTGAGCTGAACCTCACCGTCGCCCGTCCCATCGAGGTGGCCGTCCAGGACGGCCAGGTCCTCGTGACCCGTCCGGACGACGAGCGCGAGTCGCGTTCGCTCCACGGCCTCACCCGCACCCTCATCGCCAACAACATCGTCGGCGTCACCCAGGGCTACTCCAAGAGCCTCGAGGTCGTCGGCACCGGTTACCGCGTCATGGCGCGGGGAACTGACATCGAGTTCGCGCTCGGCTTCAGCCACCCCGTTGTCGTCACGCCGCCGGCCGGCATCACGTTCCAGGTCGAGGGCAACAACAAGCTCACGGTGACCGGCATCGACAAGCAGGCCGTCGGCGAGGTGGCCGCGAACATCCGCAAGATCCGCAAGCCGGAGCCCTACAAGGGCAAGGGTGTCCGCTACGCGGGCGAGGCCGTTCGCCGCAAGACCGGAAAGTCAGGTAGGTAATCATGGCCACTGTCACCCGTGGCAAGACGAAGTCTGCTGCGCGCATCCGTCGCCACAGCCGTCTGCGCAAGAAGATCGAGGGCACGGCCGTCCGGCCGCGCCTGGTCGTGACCCGTTCCGCCCGGCACGTCTTCGTGCAGGTCGTCGACGACAGCAAGGGCCACACCCTCGCGTCGGCGTCCACGCTCGAGGCCGACCTGCGGGCGTTCGAGGGCGACAAGACCGCCAAGGCGCGCAAGGTCGGCGAGCTCGTCGCCGAGCGCGCGAAGACGGCGGGCATCGACGCGGTCGTGTTCGACCGCGGTGGAAACAAGTACGCGGGCCGCGTCGCGGCTATCGCCGAAGGAGCTCGGGAAGGTGGGCTCAGCCTGTGAGCGACGTCAGCAGCACGAACAACGAGACCAGCGAGACGCTGGTCGAGACCTCGGCGGGCTCCGCTCCGTCGACGGACACCCGCAGCGAGCCGCGTGAGCAGCGCCGGGGCAGCCGTGAGCGCAGCCCCCGCAGCGACCGGGGCGGCCGTGACGGCGGCCGGGACAGCCAGTTCCTCGAGCGCGTCGTCACGATCAACCGCGTCTCCAAGGTCGTGAAGGGTGGTCGTCGCTTCAGCTTCACCGCTCTCGTGATCGTCGGCGACGGCAACGGCCTCGTGGGCGTCGGCTACGGCAAGGCGCGCGAGGTCCCGACCGCCATCAGCAAGGGCGTCGAGGAGGCGAAGAAGAACTTCTTCCGCGTCCCCCGCATCGCGAGCTCGATCCCGCACCCCGTGCAGGGTGAGGCCGCGGCCGGCGTCGTCCTGCTGCGCCCCGCCGCCGCCGGTACCGGCGTCATCGCGGGCGGCCCCGTCCGCGCCGTCCTCGAGTGCGCCGGCATCCACGACGTCCTCTCGAAGTCGCTCGGCTCCAGCAACACGATCAACATCGTGCACGCCACCGTCGACGCGCTGAAGCGCCTCGAGGAGCCGGCCGCCGTGGCCGCGCGCCGCGGGCTCGAGCTCGACCAGGTGCTCACGCCCCGCATGCAGCGCGCCGAGACCGATGCAGCGGCCCACGCCGCCGACGTGAAGGCAGGTGCCTGATGGCCACCCTCAAGGTGACCCAGATCAAGTCCAAGGTGAGCGAGAAGCAGAACCAGCGCGACACGCTGCGTTCGCTCGGTCTGAAGCGCATCGGCGACAGCGTCGAGCGCGAGGACAACGAGCAGAACCGCGGCTACGTCCGCGCGGTCGCTCACCTCGTGAAGGTTGAGGAGATCGACTGATGGCCGACGACGCCACCAACCAGGCCGCCGAGGCGGCCCCGAAGAAGCCGCGCGCCCGCAAGCCGGCCGCGGAGCAGGAGACCGCCGCCGCGGCGGCTCCCGCCACCACCGCGAAGGCCCCCAAGGCCGGTGCCGCGAAGGCCGCCGCGAGCGAGCCGGAGACGGTCGCCGCCCGCGAGCGCGTCCTCAAGGTGCACCACCTCCGCCCCGCCGCGGGCTCCCGCAAGGAGCGCACCCGTGTCGGCCGCGGTGAGGGCTCGAAGGGCAAGACCGCCGGCCGCGGCACCAAGGGCTCCAAGGCCCGGTACCAGGTCAAGGCGGGCTTCGAGGGCGGCCAGATGCCGCTGCACATGCGCACCCCGAAGCTGCGCGGGTTCAAGAACCCGTTCCGCGTCGAGTACCAGGTCGTGAACCTGGAGAAGCTCGCCGAGCTCTACCCGCAGGGTGGGGACGTCACCGTCACCGACCTGGTCGCCAAGGGCGCCGTTCGCAAGAACGAGAAGGTGAAGGTGCTCGGCACCGGGGACATTGCGGTTAAGCTGAACGTTGCTGTCGACAAGGTCTCCGGCTCCGCTGAGCAGAAGATCGTCGCCGCCGGCGGCTCGATCAAGTAGCCGCCGCGGAGCGACTGCTCCCGAACGCTAGTGACGACGTGGCCGGGGACAACCCCGGCCACGTCGTGTTTCACCCCCATTTGAAAGCAGGCAGACCAGCGTGTTCAGAGCTATAGGGCGGATCTTCCGCACGCCCGATCTGCGACGCAAGATCGGCTTCACGCTGGGCATCGTCGCCCTCTTCCGGCTGGGATCGTTCATCCCGGCCCCGTTCGTGGACTTCGCGAACGTGCAGGCGTGCCTCGCCCAGAACCAGGGCACCTCGGGCCTCTATGAGCTCGTCAACCTCTTCAGCGGCGGCGCGCTGCTGCAGCTGTCCATCTTCGCCCTCGGGATCATGCCGTACATCACGGCGTCGATCATCACCCAGCTGCTGCGCGTGGTCATCCCGCACTTCGAGACGCTGTACAAGGAGGGTCAGGCCGGCCAGGCCAAGCTGACCCAGTACACGCGCTACCTCACGATCGCGCTGGGCGTCCTCCAGTCGACGACCCTCATCACCGTCGCGCGCAGCGGCGCCCTGTTCCCGCAGAACAGCGACCCGTCGTGCTCGCAGCTGATCACGAACGACGCCTGGTACGCCATCCTGCTGATGGTCGTCACGATGACCGCGGGAACCGGCCTCATCATGTGGCTCGGCGAGCTCATCACGGAGCGCGGCATCGGCAACGGCATGTCCCTGCTGATCTTCACGTCGATCGCGGCGAGCTTCCCCAACTCCATCTGGCTGATCGGCCAGGCGCAGGGCATCGAGGTCATGGTCCTCGTCATCGCGATCGGCCTCGTCATCGTCGGCCTCGTCGTGTTCGTCGAGCAGAGCCAGCGGCGCATCCCGGTGCAGTACGCGAAGCGGATGGTCGGCCGCCGCACCTACGGCGGCAACAACACGTACATCCCGATCAAGGTGAACATGGCGGGCGTCGTGCCGGTGATCTTCGCCTCGTCGCTGCTGTACCTGCCCGCGCTCGTCGCGCAGTTCAACCAGCCGGCCGCGGGCCAGACCCCGCAGGCATGGGTGACCTGGATCCAGAACTACCTGACCCAGGGCGACCACCCGCTCTACATGCTCCTGTACTTCCTGCTCATCGTCGGGTTCACGTACTTCTACGTCGCGATCACCTTCAACCCGGAGGAGGTCGCGGACAACATGAAGAAGTACGGCGGCTTCATCCCGGGCATCCGCGCCGGCCGGCCGACCGCGGAGTACCTCGACTACGTCCTCACCCGCGTGACCCTGCCGGGGTCGATCTACCTCGGCGTCGTCGCCCTCATCCCGCTCATCGCCTTCGTGTGGGTCGGCGCCAACCAGAACTTCCCGTTCGGCGGCGCCTCGATCCTGATCATCGTCGGTGTCGGCCTGGAGACCGTGAAGCAGATCGACTCGCAGCTGCAGCAGCGCCACTACGAGGGGCTGCTCCGGTGACCCGGCTGCTCCTGATCGGCCCGCCCGGATCCGGGAAGGGCACCCAGGCCGCGCGCCTGTCGGCCCGGCTCGGCATCCCCGCGATCTCGACCGGCGACATCTTCCGCGACAACGTGCGCGGCGGCACCGAGCTCGGCGTCCTCGCCAAGTCGTTCATGGACCGGGGCGAGTACGTGCCCGACTCGGTGACGAACGACCTCGTGCGCGACCGGCTCGCGGCGGCGGACGCCGACAGCGGCTTCCTGCTCGACGGCTATCCCCGCACGGCGGAGCAGGTCCGCACCCTCGACGAGTTCCTCGCCACCCGCGGACACTCCCTCGACGCGGTCGTGCAGCTCACCGCCGACGAGGACGAGACGGTGAGCCGCCTTCTCCGCCGCGCCGCGGAGCAGGGCCGCACCGACGACACCGAGGACGTCATCCGCCACCGGCTCGAGGTCTACGCCCGCGAGACCGCGCCGCTCATCGACGTGTACGCCTCGCGCGGCGTCGTGGTGAGCATCGACGGCCTGGGCTCGATGGACGAGGTCACCGACCGCATCGTCGACGCGCTCGGCGGGCTCGGCATCGACGGCAAGGCGGCGTAGCCTCCACCATCTCCGCTCGCCGCGGGGGAAACGCACTCCCCGCGGGTGTCGTATCCCCCGCGGCGAGTGCGTTTCCGGCGCGGGGACGCAGAGGGTGCGCGGCTCAGCTGTCGATCAGCAGGGTCAGCTGCTCGATGAACGACGCGAAGTCGGCGGAGCCGTGCAGCAGGCGGGCGACGTCGGCGCGGTCGGAGAAGACCTCGACGAACTGCTCGAACACCGTCTGGAAGGCCGCACGACCCTCGGCGCTGAACGCCGCGAGGGCGACGACGCTGACGCGGCCCTCGCCCCAGGCGATCGGGCTGCCGTAGACGGCGACCGCGATGGCGGTGCGCCGGGCCGTCATCGCCATCGAGTGCGGCACGGCCAGACTCTCCGTGAACGCCGTCGAGGAGAGGCGCTCGCGCTCGAGGACGCCGTCGAGATACGTCTCGTCGATGATGCCCTGACCGATCATCCGCTCGCCGAGGAGGCGGATGACCGAGGCCTCGTCGGCGGCGTCCGGGTCGCGCAGGAACAGCGACTCGTCGAAGTAGAGGAGCAGGTCGTCGCGGATGCGCCGGCGCCGGCGGTGCCGGCGGACGCGCGCGACCGCTGAGCGCACGGCCTCCGCATCGGCCGCCGTCGGGAACGGGCTGACCACGACGACCCCCTCTGGCCGCGGCGCGACGGGCACGGTCGTGACCACGAGGTCGCCGGGCAGCTCGGCGAGGGGAGCGTCGGTGCGGGTCACGACCGCGGCGACCCGGACGTCCGCGGCGGCCTCGACCCGATCCCGCAGGACGTCCGCCATGTCGTGGTACTCCGGCAGCACCAGCGTGACGGTGACCTCGTCGGCCGGGCGGCCGCGGCGCTCGAGCGAGGATCCGACGTGCAGCGCGATGAAGGCGATCTCGTCGTCGTTGACCGTGATCCCGAACTCGCGCTGGATCTCGCTCGCGAGGTAGACCGCGAGCTCGTAGGTCAGCGGGTACGACGTCTTGATCGAGCGGGCGAGCGGATTCCGCGTGAGCGACCCGGCCCGTGAGCGGGCCACGAGATTGCGGACATGCAGCGCGAGCCGGAGCAGGAAGTCCTCGTCCGACAGGTCGACGAGGTACTCGCGCTCCGCGCCGTGCACGAGGCGCCGCAGCACGGCGACGTCGTCGGCGACGGCGGGGGAGTCGAGGTCGGTGGGACGGGCTCGCCGGGTGCCCACGCGGGTCGTGAGCAGGAGGGTCAGCGACGCGAGCTCTCCCTCCGGCAGCGCTGTGCCGAAATGGCGCTCCACGATCGCGGCGAGAGCGTCCTGCAGCTCGGCCGCGTCGGCGGCGGCCCCCGATCCGGCGGGCGGGAGGCTCCGCCTCGACCGCTCCACCGCGATCGCGGTGTGCACGAGGACGCCGTCGAGCCCGAGCTCGTTCACGGCGTACCCGGACGAGTGCAGCAGCTCGATCACGTCGGTCTTGAATGCGCTGAGGTCGCCGACGGCGAACGCCTCCTGCACCTGCCGGAGGTCGAACATGCCGCGCGCGGTCTCCTCTCGGAAGATGCGGCTGATGAGCCGGCGCACGCCCTCCTCCGTGCCCTCGAACCGCACCGCGTCGCCGCTGCGCACCAGCTCGACGCCGCAGTCCCGGGCGAGGCTGCGCACGCGGCGCAGGTCGGACTCGAGGGTCGACTCCGACACGAAGAGGGCGGAGGCCAGGTCGTGGATGCCGGCACCGGAGGAGGACTGGGTGAGCCGGCTGACGAGGAACGCCACGCGCTCGCGCGGCCTGCTCGGCGTTCCGTCGCCCGAGCCCGACGCCGACGCGTAGTCGGCGTACGCGTCCCGGTTGAGCCGGTAGCCGCTCGTCGACGACGTGATGACGTCGAGGGGCCCCGCGGCGGCCTTGATCGCCGTGACGTAGCTGCGCACCGTGCGCGTGCTCACCCCGAGGCGCTCGGCGAGCTCGCTCGCGGCGACCCAGCCGTCGGCGCGCGCGAGGTGCTCGAGCAGCTGCGGGGTCTTGTCGGCCATATCGCGTCAACTCAACCACCTTTCCCCGGCGGCGGGCTTCCGGGGGGTGCGGAAGCGTTTCCGCTGGCGTCGTCGCGGAGGGGAGGAGGAAACTGTGGCGGAAGACCCCGGACGCGAGGAGGCGGACATGGCGAGAGTTCTGCTCGTCTGCGTCGCCGGCGTCTCCGGGACCTTCCTCGCCCAGCGGATGCGGGCCGTCGACCCGGATCTCGAACCCGTGGTCACCCCGATCGACGCCCTCGGCGCCGTCCTGGGCGAGGCGGTGCTGCTCGCACCCCAGCTGGCCGACCGCACCGAAGCGGTCCGCACGCTCGTCGCACCCACCCCGGTGGGGCTGCTGCCGGCGGCCGCGTTCGGCGCGGCAGGGGCGCAGGCGGCCGTCGCGCAAGCCCGAGAACTGCTCGCCACGGCGGCCTACCGTGGGATCCCGACCATCGAAACGAAGGAGTAGTCGTGCCGCAACGCACCGTCGTCGTCGCCTCCACCCACGGGCTGCACGCCCGTCCCGCCGCGATCTTCACGCAGGCCGCCGCCAAAGCGGGCGTCCCCGTCCAGCTCACGAAGAACGGGAAGTCGGTGAACGCCGCGAGCATCCTCGGCGTCATCTCGCTCGGCATCGACCACGGCGACGAGGTTCAGCTGAGCGTCGACGGCGAGGGGGCGGAGGGCGTGCTCGACGAGCTCGAGGGCCTCCTCACGACGGACCACGACGCATGAGCACCCTCACCGGTGTCGGCATCGGCCGGGCCCTCGTGGTCGGGCCGGTGCTGCGCATGCCCGACCGGCTGCCGGAGCCCCCGACGCTGCCGAGCACCATCGGCCCCGACTCCGAGAAGGACCGGGTGACGGGCGCGCTCGCCGCGACGGCGCAGGACATCCGCGCGCGCGGTGAGAAGGCGGGCGGCAAGGCGCAGGAGGTGCTCGAGGCGCAGGCCCTGATGGCCGACGACCCGACCCTCCGCAGCGACATCGACACCCGCGTCGACAACGGCGCCACCGCCGAGCGCGCCGTCTTCGAGGCGTTCGCCGGCTTCCGGGACATGCTCGTGGGCCTCGGCGGCTACATGGCGGAGCGCGCCACCGACCTCGACGACGTCGCCCAGCGCGTCATCGCCCGCCTCTCCGGGGTGCCGGCGCCCGGTGTGCCGGAGAGCGACACGCCCTTCGTGCTCGTCGCTCGCGACCTGGCCCCCGCCGACACGGCGCTGCTCGACCTCGAGAAGGTCCTCGCTGTGGTCACAAGCGAGGGCGGGCCCACGTCGCACACCGCGATCCTCGCCCGCGAGAAGTCGATCCCCGCGATCGTGAGCGCCCGCGGAGCCCTGGACCTCGCCGATGGCACCGTCGTCATCGCGGACTCGTCGACCGGCGAGATCCGGGTCGCTCCGGACGAGGAGCAGCTGTCGGCCGCACGTGCCGAGGGGGCGCGGCGCGCGGCGCGCGCCTCCGTCCCGGTCGGGCCGGGCGCGCTCGCCGACGGCACCCGCGTGCCGCTGCTGGCCAACCTGGGCTCCGCCGACGGCGTCGACGCCGCCGTCGCGGCGGGCGCCGAGGGAGTCGGGCTGTTCCGCACCGAGTTCCTGTTCCTCGACGCGAAGACCGCCCCCACCGTCTCGCAGCAGTACGCCCACTACGCGAAGCTCCTCCGCGGCTTCCCCGGCGGCAAGAAGGTCGTCGTGCGCGTGCTCGACGCCGGCGCGGACAAGCCGCTCAGCTTCCTCAACGACGCGCCGGAGGAGAATCCTGCGCTCGGGCTCCGCGGCCTCCGCGCACTGCGCGCGACGGAGCAGATCCTCCGCGATCAGCTGACCGCCCTCGCCCGCGCTCAGTCCGAGTCGGACGCGGACCTCTGGGTGATGGCGCCGATGGTGTCGACCGTCGAGGAGACCCGGTACTTCGTGGCTCTGGCCCGCGAGCTCGGCATCCGCACCGCCGGCGTCATGGTGGAGGTGCCCTCCTCCGCGCTGCTGGCGGACCGCGTGCTGCTCGAGGCCGACTTCGCGAGCATCGGCACCAACGACCTCACGCAGTACACCCTGGCCGCGGACCGGCTCCTCGGCTCGGTGGCGTCCTTCCAGGACCCGTGGCATCCCGCCGTGCTGCGCCTCGTGCGCGAGGTCGGCCGTGCCGGCGCCGCCCTCGGCAAGCCGGTCGGCATCTGCGGCGAGGCCGCCGCCGACCCGCTGCTCGCCGTCGTCCTCGTCGGCCTCGGCGCGACCTCGCTCTCGATGTCGCCGTCGGCGCTCGGGGACGTGCGCGCCGAGCTCCTCCAGCACACGCGGGAGCAGGCCGTCGCCCTCGCCGAGGCAGCCCTCGGGGCCGAGGACGCCGCCGGCGCGCGCGCCGCAGCACGCGCCCTGCTGCCTGTCTGACCCTTCCCTCCCCTCCCACCGAGTCCAGCGAGAAACAGGAGAACAACAACAATGACAGCGACGTCAGCAGCCCCGCCGCGGAAGCGCGGGGCACGGGTGCACGTGCAGCGGTTCGGCACCTTCCTCTCCGGCATGGTCCTGCCGAACATCGCGGCGTTCATCGCCTGGGGCCTCATCACGGCCTTCTTCATCCCCACCGGGTGGACGCCGAACGAGACCCTCGGCGGACTCGTGGGCCCGATGATCACCTATCTGCTGCCCCTCCTCATCGCCAACCAGGGCGGGCGCATGATCTACGACACCCGTGGCGGCGTCGTGGCGACCATCGCCACCATGGGCGTGATCGTCGGCAGCGAGATCCCGCAGTTCATGGGCGCGATGATCGTCGGCCCGCTCGCGGCGTACATCATGAAGAAGGTCGACAGCATCTGGGACGGCAAGATCCGGCCCGGCTTCGAGATGCTCGTCAACAACTTCTCCGCGGGCATCCTGGGCATGCTCCTCGCGATCGGCGCCTTCTTCGGCATCGCCCCCATCGTCACCGCGCTGAGCGCGCTGATCGAGGGTGCCGTCGACTGGCTCGTGGGTCTCGGCCTGCTGCCGCTCGTCAGCCTCTTCATCGAGCCCGGCAAGGTGCTGTTCCTGAACAACGCCATCAACCAGGGCGTGCTCACGCCGCTCGGTGTCCAGCAGTCGCTCGAGGATGGCAAGAGCATCCTGTTCCTGCTCGAGGCGAACCCGGGCCCCGGCCTCGGCATCCTGCTCGCCTTCGCGGTGTTCGGCATCGGGATGTTCAAGGCGAGCGCGCCCGGCGCGATCATCATCCACTTCCTCGGCGGCATCCACGAGATCTACTTCCCGTACGTGCTGTCGAAGCCGATCCTCATCCTCGCGGCGATCGCGGGCGGCATGACCGGCATCTTCACCAACGTCATCTTCAACTCGGGTCTGCGTGCGCCCGCGTCTCCCGGCAGCATCTTCGCGGTGCTGCTGCAGACCGCGAGCGACAGCTACGTCGGCGTGATCCTGTCGGTGATCCTCTCCGCGCTGGTCTCGTTCGTCGTCGCGTCGGTGATCCTCCGGGCGAGCCGCAAGCGCGACCTCGAGCGGGATGACGCGGGCGACATGTCGGCCGCGGTCGCCGCCACGCAGGCGAACAAGGGCAAGGAGAGCTCGGTCCTGTCGAACCTCGGCACCTCGGACCGTCCCGGAAGCGCCCAGAACGTCGGCGCCGGCATCGTCGGCGGCTCGGAGGTCGCCACCGAGGGCGGCGCGGGCGGAAGCACCGCCACGGACAGCGCTCCCATCCGAAGCATCGTGTTCGCGTGCGACGCGGGCATGGGCTCCAGCGCGATGGGCGCCTCGGTGCTCCGGAACAAGATCAAGAAGGCGGGCGTGGAAGGGGTGACGGTGGTCAACAAGGCCATCTCGAACCTCGACGACAGCGCCGACCTCGTGATCACCCAGCGCGAGCTCACGCCGCGGGCCGAGCAGAAGGCGCCGCACGCTCAGCACGTGTCGGTGGACAACTTCATGAACAGTCCCCGGTACGACGAGGTCGTGCAACGGGTGGCGGGCCAGAACAAGTAGGCGAAAAGTGGGTGCGGGGAGTCCTCTCCCCGCACCCACTCCCATCTCCCGTGGAAGGAACCCGATGAACGTCCTGGAGCTCGACCGCATCACCCTGAACGGCACCGCCGCCTCGCGCGACGATGCCATCCGAGAGGTGGGCGCCATGCTGGTGAACGCCGGGGCGGTGCAGCCGGCCTACGTCGACGCCATGTTCGACCGCGAGAACACCGTGTCCACCTACATGGGCAACTGGCTCGCCATCCCGCACGGCACCAACGAGGCCAAGGACACGATCCTCCGGTCTGCGCTGGCCATCGTCCGATACGACTCCCCGCTCGACTGGGACGGCAACGAGGTGCGCTTCGTGATCGGCATCGCCGGCCAGAACAACGAGCACCTCGGGATCCTGTCGAAGATCGCCCTCGTGTTCAGCGACGAGGACGAGGTGGAGAAGCTGCTGGCGGCCCGCACGCCCGAGGAGCTGTTCGAGCTCCTCGGAGACGTGAACGAGGACGACGCGTGAAGGCCGTCCACTTCGGCGCCGGCAACATCGGGCGCGGCTTCGTCGGGCTGATCCTGCACAACGCCGGGTACGAGGTGGTCTTCGCCGACGTCAACGCCGAGCTGATCGACGCGCTCGCCGCGACCCCCAGCTACCGCGTGCACGAGGTCGGCCCGAAGGCGCGCGACTGGACCGTCGACAACTACCGCGCGCTCAACAGCCGCACCGCCGAGGCCGAGGTGGTGCGCGAGGTCGCGACCGCCGACATCGTCACCACCGCGGTGGGCCCGAGCATCCTCAAGTTCATCGCCCCCGTCATCGCCGAGGGCCTCCGGGCCCGCGGGAACAAGGCGGCCCCCGTGCACGTGATGGCGTGCGAGAACGCGATCGGCGCCACCGACCTGCTCCGCTCCGAGATCGAGATGCTGCTCGCCGACGACGAGCACGTGCTGCGGCGCGCGGTGTTCGCCAACACGGCGGTCGACCGGATCGTGCCGGGCCAGGATCCCGCCGCCGGACTCGACGTCACCGTCGAGGACTTCTTCGAGTGGGCCATCGAGAAGGGGCCGTTCCGCGGGAAGCCGCCGGCCATCCCCGAGGCGACCTTCGTGGACGACCTGGCCCCCTACATCGAGCGCAAGCTCTTCACCGTCAACACCGGGCATGCGACCCTCGCGTACCACGGCTTCGCGCGCGGCGCCTCGACCCTCGTCGAGGCGCTCGAGATCCCCGAGGTGGCCGCCGAGGTCGCGGCGGTGCTCGCCGAGACGAAGGACCTCCTCGTCGCGAAGCACGGGTTCTCCCAGGCACAGCAGGAGGAGTACCTGCAGAAGAACCTCGCCCGGTTCGGCAACCCCGCCCTGTCCGACACCGTCGAGCGGGTGGGGCGTGCCCCGCTGCGCAAGCTGAGCCGGCACGAGCGGTTCGTCGGCCCGGCCGCGGAGCTCGTCGAGCGGGGCCGCCCCGCCGACGCGCTCGTCCGCGCCATCGGGGCCGCACTGCGCTTCGACGTCCCGGAGGACGCCGAGAGCGTCCGGCTGCAGGAGCTGCTCGCGAGCGACCGCCCATCCGCCGAGCTCGCGCAGGAGATCACCGGCCTCGACACCGGGTCGCCGCTCCTCGCCGCCGTCGTGGCCGAGATCGACGCGGCCCGCGGCGCACGGCAGGAATAGGGGAGCGCGCCACCGCGTTCTCCCCTGATGGACGGGCCGTGGGCGGGTCGGCTGGCGCAAGTGCCGGCTTTCGCATACGATAGCTCGTTGGTGCCCGGGCCCGTCGGCCCATCCCCCTTCTCCGGCAGCGAGTTCATCGCGGCGTCGTGCGCTCGGGGCGGCACCGCAATCCATCATCCCGCACGACCAGCAGAACTCTGCATGCATTGAAGTGAGGCTATGGCCAAGAAGGACGGCGTAATCGAGATCGAAGGCTCGGTGCTCGAAGCTCTGCCCAACGCGATGTTCCGCGTCGAGCTGAGCAACGGACACAAGGTCCTCGCTCACATCTCGGGCAAGATGCGACAGCACTACATCCGAATCCTCCCCGAGGACCGGGTGATCGTGGAGCTGAGCCCGTACGACCTGACCCGCGGCCGGATCGTCTACCGCTACAAGTAGCAGCTGCTGGGAAGGAACGGCCCCTGCGGGGGCACGAGGCCAGCGAAGGAAACAACATGAAGGTCAACCCCAGCGTCAAGCGCATCTGCGACAAGTGCAAGGTGATCCGTCGCCACGGCAACGTCATGGTGATCTGCGAGAACCCGAGGCACAAGCAGCGGCAGGGTTGATGGCGCGGGCGCGAACAGCGCCCGCCCATCAAGGTTGAGGGCGCGCCATTGCTTGGCGCGCGTCTCGAAACCTCGAAGACGCAGGTTCCGGCGAATACCGGAACCGAAGACACAACTGAACAGCAACTAGGCGGTTCCAGAACCCACGGAAGTGGGGGACACCCCGGGTCGGAGGCCCGGGCACCGGATCCGCTCCACACCTCCGACGTCTCTCCAAGGAGAAGCCACACATGGCACGTCTCGCCGGCGTCGACATCCCGCGCGACAAGCGCGTGGAGGTCGCCCTCACGTACATCTACGGCATCGGCCGTACCCGCGCCCTGCAGACGCTCAGCGTCACCGGGATCAGCGGCGACATCCGCGTCAAGGACCTGACCGACGACCAGCTCGTCGCGCTCCGCGACCACATCGAAGGCACCTGGAAGGTGGAGGGTGACCTCCGCCGCGAGGTCGCCGCCGACATCCGCCGCAAGGTCGAGATCGGCAGCTACGAGGGCCTGCGCCACCGCCGCGGCCTCCCCGTGCGCGGACAGCGCACCAAGACGAACGCGCGCACCCGCAAGGGCCCGAAGCGCACCGTCGCCGGCAAGAAGAAGGCCGGCCGCAAGTAGCAGGGCTGCGGCATCCGCCGCATCCCCAACACCCGGTCAAGGAATTTCAGGGAGAACGCCAACATGGCAGCACCGAAGGCGGGCGCCGGCCGCAAGCCGCGCCGCAAGGAGAAGAAGAACATCGCCGTGGGCCAGGCCCACATCAAGTCGACGTTCAACAACACGATCGTTTCCATCACGGACACCACCGGTGCCGTGATCAGCTGGGCCTCCTCCGGAGGCGTCGGCTTCAAGGGCAGCCGCAAGTCGACCCCGTTCGCCGCGCAGCTCGCCGCCGAGTCGGCCGCCCGCCAGGCGCAGGAGCACGGCATGAAGAAGGTGGACGTGTTCGTCAAGGGCCCCGGCTCGGGACGCGAGACCGCCATCCGCTCGCTGCAGGCCGCCGGCCTCGAGGTCGGGTCGATCAACGATGTGACGCCGCAGGCGCACAACGGCTGCCGCCCGCCCAAGCGGCGCCGGGTCTGACGCCAAGCACAGCCCGAGGCGCAGCCTCGGTCCGACGGTCGCCGCGCAGCAGCGACCGCCCCGCTGATTGAGGAGCGCGCGCAGCGCGCGTCTCGAAATCACGTGAGGTGCGCTGGGTCGCGACCACGGTCCCGGCCCAGCGCCCCCAGAGCTAACTCAATACCCGCCGGCCGCCACCCGGCGTCGCAGAAGCGTGTCATATAGCGGACACTCTTTCGAAAGGAACACACAGTGCTCATCGCACAGCGACCGACGCTCGTCGAAGAGAACATCTCTGAATTCCGCTCGCGGTTCGTCATCGAGCCGCTCGAGCCGGGCTTCGGTTACACCCTCGGCAACTCCCTTCGCCGCACGCTGCTCTCGTCGATCCCGGGTGCCGCGGTCACGAGCATCCGCATCGAGGGCGTGCAGCACGAGTTCACGACCATCCCGGGCGTGAAGGAGGATGTCACCGAGATCATCCTGAACGTCAAGGGCCTCGTGGTCTCGAGCGAGCACGACGAGCCGATCACCGCCTACCTGCGCAAGCAGAGCGCCGGCCCCGTCACCGCCGCCGACATCTCGGCGCCGGCGGGCGTGGAGATCCACAACCCGGACCTCGTCATCGCGACGCTCAACGACAAGGCCAAGTTCGACCTCGAGCTGACCATCGAGCGCGGCCGCGGCTACGTGTCGGCGGCGCAGAACCGCAGCGAGTTCTCGGAGGCGGGCCAGATCCCGATCGACTCCATCTACTCGCCGGTGCTCAAGGTCACCTACCGTGTCGAGGCGACGCGTGCCGGTGAGCGCACCGACTTCGACCGTCTCGTGGTCGACGTCGAGACGAAGCCGGCCATCAGCCCGCGTGACGCGATCGCGTCCGCCGGCCGCACCCTGACCGAGCTGTTCGGCCTCGCCCGCGAGCTGAACACGGCCGCCGAGGGCATCGAGATCGGCCCCGCGCCGGTCGACGCCGTTCTCAGCTCCGAGCTGTCGATGCCGATCGAGGACCTGGACCTGTCGGTCCGCTCCTACAACTGCCTCAAGCGCGAGGGCATCAACACGGTGAGCGAGCTCGTCGCCCTCTCGGAGACGCAGCTGATGAACATCCGCAACTTCGGTCAGAAGTCCGTGGACGAGGTGAAGGACAAGCTCGTCGAGCTCGGCCTCTCGCTCAAGGACGCGGTGCCCGGGTTCGACGGCGCGCACTACTTCAGCGGCTACGACGACGACGACGCGAACTGACGTTCGGTCCTGATCCACGAGGAATAGACAATGCCCAGACCAGCCAAGGGTCCCCGTCTCGGGGGCGGCCCGGCGCATGAGCGCCTCCTGCTCGCGAACCTCGCGACGGCCCTCTTCACCCACAAGTCGATCACGACGACCGAGACCAAGGCGAAGCGCCTTCAGCCGCTCGCCGAGCGTCTCGTGACGTTCGCGAAGCGCGGCGACCTGCACGCGCGCCGTCGCGTGCTGACCGTGGTCCGCGACAAGAGCGCCGTGCACGAGCTCTTCACCGAGATCGCGCCGCTCGTCGCCGAGCGCCCGGGTGGCTACACCCGCATCACGAAGATCGGCTTCCGCAAGGGCGACAACGCGCCCCTCGCCGTGATCGAGCTCGTCCTCGAGCCGCTCCAGGCGAAGGCGACCGCCCCGACCACGACCCGCCGCTCCCGCGGTGCCGCGGCCGCTCCGGCCGCCGCTCCCGCCGCTGAGGCTCCGGTCGCGGACGCCGCTGCCGCGGACGACGTGGTGACCGAGTCCGAGGCGACGGTCGACGAGGCCGCCGGTGGCGCCGACGAGGCCCCCGTCGAGGCGACCGAGGCCGTCGAGACGTCCGAGCCGACGCCCGCCGAGGAGCCGACCCCGGCTGCGACCGAGGTCGAGCAGGACGCCGCCGAGGTGGCCGAGGACGACAAGAAGTAGTCCTCGCAGCATCCAGTGCGAACCGCCCGTCCCCTTCTGGGGGCGGGCGGTTCGCCGTCTCCGGCGTCGGCGGCCGGGGAGTTCCTGGTCCCTCCCCTGACTTCCAGCAGGAAGGCAGGAGGTCCAGCAGGCAGAAGTGGCCGGATTCCTCCTGCTGAGGGCGTTCCGTTCCTGCTGGACAGCGGTCCGGTTCCTGCTGACGGGAGGGGAAGCCGGGACGGGCCGTTCGGTAGGGTCGGGCCATGGCGAGCGAGGCGACGACCCTGACCGTCCCGGGCCCGGACGGTCCCCTCGAGATGCGGGTCTCCAGCCCCTCCCGGGTGATCTGGCCGCAGGCGGGGGTCACGAAGCTCGAGCTCGCCGAGTACGTCGTCGCGGTCGGCGAGCCGTTCGTGCGTGCGGTGGGCGACCGCCCGGTCGCGCTGCAGCGCTATGGCGCGGGCGTCGACGGCGACATGTTCTTCTCGAAGAACCCGCCGAAGGGCAAGCCGGACTTCATCCGCGAGGTGATGGTCACCTTCCCCAGCGCCCGGAAGCATCCGATGCTCGTCATCGACGACCCCGCGGCGCTCGTGTGGATGGTGCAGATGAACACGGTCGTGTTCCACCCCTGGCCGAGCCGGGCGGCGGACGTCGACCACCCCGACCAGCTGCGCATCGACCTCGACCCGCAGCCGGGTCGCGGCTTCGAGGACGCCGTGCCCGCCGCCGCCGAGCTGCGCGAGGTGCTGCGTGAGGCGGGGCTCGACGCGTTCCCGAAGACCTCCGGCAACCGGGGCATCCACGTGTTCGCGCCCATCCGCCCCGAGTGGGACTACATCGACGTGCGCCATGCCGTCATCGCGGCCGCCCGCGAGCTCGAGCGGCGGATGCCGGACCGCGTCACGACGGCGTGGTGGAAGGAGGAGCGCGGCGAGCGCGTGTTCGTCGACTTCAACCAGGCCGCGCGCGACCGCACCATCGCCGGCGCCTACAGCCCGCGCGCGACCGCGGGGGCGACCGTCTCGATGCCGTTCCGCTGGGAGGACCTCGAGGACGTGACGCCCGCCGACTTCACGGTCCGCACCGTGCCCGGCATCGTCGCCGAGCGCGGCGATGCGTGGGCGACGATGGGGGAGCGGCAGGGCGACCTGCGCGTGCTCCTCGAGTGGTGGGAGCGCGACGTGGCGAACGGGCAGGGCGAGATGCCCTACCCGCCCGACTACCCGAAGATGCCGGGCGAGCCTCCGCGCGTGCAGCCGAGCCGCATCAACCCCAAGAACTGGGACTGAGCCGCGGCGCTCTCGCCGGCCCCTCCTGCAGGGGTGTGACGACTCAAGGGGATCCGGCCAAGGAACCGCCGGGATCCGCATGGACCCCGTCGCCGGGGCCCGGATCTCCTTGATTCGTCACCCGTCGGTGGTCGCGGGATCGGGGCGATGCCTGTCGAGCCACGGCGCCAGCACCGGCAGCACGGCGGCGCTGTGCATCGCACCCAGATGGTCGAGGCCGGGCAGCACTTCGACCTCCCATCCCGCCGCCTCCAGCTCCGCCCGGGTCCGCGCGAGCGGCTCCGCGATGCGCACCACCGTGTCGCCCCAGCCCTCCCCGTAGGCGATGTCGTCGGCGTCCCCGGCGAAGGCCAGCCGCGGGATGCGGAGGCTGAGCGCGGCGGCGCGGTCGTCGAAGCCCTGCAGGTGCTCGTAGAGCGCGACGAACTGCCCGGTCACGTCGGCGCCGGCGCCCACGCCCGCGGCGTCCCAGTCCCCGGGCTCGACCGCCTCGATCGGCGGCGGGGGCGTCGGGGCGAGGGCCTTCTCGTGGGCGGCGCGGGTGACGGCGAGCATCGCCGCGTACGGCCCGTCCACCGGCGGATATCCGCCCATTGCCAGCGCCCACAGGCGGTCGGTGCGGATCGCGAGCTGCAGCCCGGCGACCGCGAGCCAGGAGTAGCCGTAGTAGGCGAACGACGAGGCGCCCGCCGCGTCCGCGATCGCGAGCAGGTCGGATGCGAGGGCGTCCGGCACGAGGCCGCCCTCGGCCGGGGTCGCCATGCGGTGACCCTCGTAGTCCGCGGCCACCACCGTGAAGCCCTGCGCCAGCGCCGCGACCAGGGCGGGCCCGAGGTCCGGGTCGCCGCCCCACGCGCGCAGCGTCGTGGCCGCCGCCTCCTCGAACGGCTCGACCCGGACGGGGAGGAGCACCGCCGGCCCGTTCCCCGCCACGGTGAACGGGATCCGCGACCCGTCGAAGAGGACCGCCTCGGCCCTGTGAGCTGTTCCGGAAGGCACGGCGAACATCCTGCTCCGGGCATGCCGGCTGAGGAAGGGGCGGCACGCTGTCAAGGCCGGAGGTCCATGGAGGTGCCGCAGGGCCCGGGTCTAGGGTGGCGTCGCCGCGGGGGCCGTCGGCGGCCCCGGGTAGCGTCCGCAGCACCGACCGAGGGAGTGCGACATGTCCGATGACCAGCCCGGCACCACGGGACCGCGCCACGAGCAGGACGAGCTGCGCTACTGCGTGCTCAAGCCCCGCGCGCTGCCGCCCGCCCGTCCCGGCATGCCCGCGGACCGGTACGAGGCGCTCATCCGGGGACGGAGCCAGTGGGTCAACGGCACGGTGCTGCACTACTGCTTCATCGACACCGATCCCGGCGGCGCCGACCAGCAGCAGGCGGTGCGCGACGCCTTCGCCGAGTGGAAGGCGCTCGGCATCGGGCTCGTCTTCGAGGAGGTCGCGCAGGCGTCCGAGTCGGAGCTGCGCATCGGCTTCCGGCAGGGCGACGGATCGTGGTCGTACATCGGCCGCGACTGCCTGGAGATCGGCGTGACCGAGCGGACCATGAACTTCGGCTGGGACCTCACGTCGCCCTACGGCCGCACGACCGCGCTGCACGAGCTCGGGCACGCGTTCGGGATGCCGCACGAGCACCAGAACCCGAACGCCGGCATCGTCTGGGACGAGGAGGCGGTGTACTCCTACCTCGGCGGCCCGCCGAACAACTGGGACCGCGACACCGTCTACCGCAACGTGCTGCAGAAGCTGTCGCCGGGTGAGGTCACCGGCTCGAACTGGGACCCGAACTCGGTCATGGAGTACGAGTTCCCGGGTGGCCTGGTGCTCTCGCCCGAGCAGTACCAGAACGGCATCTACCCGCCGGGGACCCTGTCCGAGGCCGACAAGGAGTACATCCGCACCTGGTACCCGGGACAGGCCGGAGGGACCATGGCGGTGCTGCAGCCCTTCGTCTCGGTGCCCCTGTCGCTGCAGCCGACGGAGCAGTTCGACGCGGAGTTCCGGCCGGACGCGAGCCGCGAGTACAGCATCGGCACCTTCGGCTCCTCGGATGTCGTGCTCGTGCTGTTCGAGGAGGTGGAGGGCGAGCTGCGCTACCTCGCGGGCGACGACGACGGCGGCGAGGAGCGGAACGCGCTCGTCAAGGTCAAGCTGTTCGCCGGCCGGCGCTACGTCGTCCGCGTTCGGCTCTACTACTCGTGGGAGTCGGGCCAGTCCGCCGTCATGGTCTGGTGAGCCGCAGAGCTCGCTCCGACGGTGCGGCGGTCAGCCGGAGATCGAGTCGAACGCGCGCAGCGCCGCCGCTCGGCTCGCCTTGAGGTCGACCATCGGCACGGGGTAGCCGGTGACGCCGCGCGGCTCGTGGATCGCCGCGGCATCGAGATGGGCGAGCTCGGGCAGCCAGGTGCGCAGGTAGGTTCCCTCCGGGTCGAACTTGCGGCTCTGCAGCACCGGGTTGAACACCCGGAAGTAGGGGGCGGGGTCGATCCCCGTGCCCGCCACCCACTGCCAATTGGCCGCGTTGTTCGCCGGATCCGAGTCGACGAGGGTGTCCCAGAACCACCGCTCGCCCTCCCGCCAGTCGATCAGCAGGTTCTTGACGAGGAACGAGGCGGTCACCATCCGCACCCGGTTGTGCATCCAGCCCGTCGTCCACAGCTGCCGCATGCCGGCGTCGACGAGCGGGAAGCCCGTGCGGCCGCGCTGCCAGCGCTCCAGGACCGCCGGATCCGCCGGGTTCCACGGGAACCGGTCGAAGGCGGGCCGGAGGTTCTCGTCGCCGAGGCGCGGGTGGGCGGTGAGCAGGCTGTAGTTGAACTCGCGCCAGAGCAGCTCGCCGAGGAACTTGCCGGAGCTGCGGCCCGCGGGGTCCGCCGCGGTCACCGCGTGCCACACCTGGTGCGGGCTCACCTCGCCGTTCCGGAGGTGGGGGGAGAGGCGGGAGGTGGCGTCGGCCGCGGGCAGGTCCCGGTCGTGCCCGTACTCCTCGAGTCGCCCCGTCAGCGCGGCGAGCCGGTCGCCGCCGCCGCGCTCGCCGGGGGTCCAGGTGTCGCGCAGCCCGGCCGCCCAGTCGGGCGAGGTGGGCAGGAGCTCCCAGTCCTCGAGCACGTCGGAGGAGGGCGGCACGGAGGGGGCCGGCAGCGCCGCGGGGACGGGCAGCGGCTCTCGCGGAGCCCCGAGCGCGCGGGCGGCGCGGACGTAGGCGGAGTAGACGCCGTACGGCTCGCCGTCCGCACGCCGGACCTGCTCGGGCTCGGAGAGCAGCGAGGCCGCGAAGCTGCGCACCTCGAGCCCCTGCCCCCGCAGCGCGGACTTGAGGGAGGCGTCCTGCTCGCGTTCGCCCGCCTCGTAGCGCCGGTTCCAGAACACCGCGCCCGCGCCGGCCTCCGCCGCGACGGCCGGCACGATCGAGGCCGCCGATCCGCGCCGCAGGACGAGGGCCGAGCCGCGCGAGCGCAGCTCGTCCGCGAGCGAGGCGAGGCTGCCGTGCAGCCACCAGCGGCTCGCGCCGCCGCGGGGCCGCGTCACGGCCGGGTCGTCGTCCAGCACGAAGAGCACGACCACCGGACCGCCGCGCTCCGCCGCCGCCGTGAGCGCCGGATTGTCGGAGAGCCGCAGGTCGTCGCGCAGCCAGACGACGGAGGCGGCGGTCACCGGATCACGCGGTCGAGGTCGTACGCGATCGGCCGGTCGAGCTGGGCGAACGTGCACGACGCCGCGTCCCGATCCGGCCGCCACCGGACGAACTGCGCCGTGTGCCGGAAGCGGTCGCCCTCCATCTGGTCGTAGCGCACCTCCACGACGAGCTCCGGTCGCAGCACGACGAACGAGGTGTCCTTGTTGGTCGAGAACCGGTTGCGCTCGCCCTCCCCTGTCACCGGGTTGCCCTCGGCATCGCGCTTCACGAGCGGGTCGAGCTGGTCGACGAGCTCCAGCCGGCGCGCGTCCGAGAACGCCGAGATGCCGCCCACGTTCCGCAGCTGCCCTGCGTCGTCGTGCAGCGCGACGAGCAGGGAGCCGACGCCGCGGCCGCTCTTGTGCACGCGATAGCCGACGACGACCACGTCGGCGGTCCGCTCGTGCTTGATCTTCAGCATCGTCCGCTTGCCGGGCTGGTACGTCGCCTCGAGCGGCTTCGCGACCACCCCGTCGAGGCCGGCGCCCTCGAACTCGGTGAGCCAGGACCGCGCCACCTCCGGATCGCCCGTCGTGCGGGTGAGGTGCAGAGGAGCCGCCGCGTCCGCGAGCAGCCGCTCGAGCTCGGCCCGACGCTCGGAGAAGGGCGCGCCGAGGAGGGATCGGTCGCCGGCCGCGAGGGCGTCGAACGCGACGAACGCCGCGGGCGTCTCCTCGGCGAGCCTCCGGATGCGGCTCTCGGCCGGGTGGATCCGCTGCGAGAGCGCCTCCCAGTCCAGGCGCTCGGCGCCCGGCGTGCCGGTCCGCACGATGATCTCCCCGTCGAGGACGCACGGCTCGGGGAGCTGCTCACGGAACACCTCGACGAGCTCGGGGAAGTACCGGGTGAGCGTCTTCGAGCCGCGGGAGCCGATCTCGACCTCGGTGCCGTCGAAGTAGACGATCCCGCGGAACCCGTCCCACTTCGGCTCGTAGCTGAGGGCCCCGCCGCCCGGTGCGGAGGCCGGGATGTCGGGGATGGCCTTCGCGAGCATCGGCTCCGTTGGCAGGTCGACGGGCAGGTCCATGGGCCCATCCTGCCGGAGCCGGTTCCGCGGCGGCACACCTAGACTTCCGGGGTGACGGAACAGGGCGCGACCCCGGCGACGGGGGAAGCGGCGACCACCCGCTTCCGCCTGCGCGTCGCCTACGACGGCACCGGGTTCCACGGCTGGACGCGTCAGCCCGGCCTCCGCACCGTGCAGGGTGTGCTCGAGGACGCGCTCGGGATGCTCCTGCGCCGGCATCCGCCCGTCCCCTCGCTGGTCGTGGCGGGCCGCACGGACGCCGGCGTGCATGCGCTCGGCCAGGTCGCTCACGTCGACCTCACGGACGAACAGGTCGCCGCGCTCTCCCGGGAGCGGCGGACGCGCTCGACCGCTTCGCCCGGGGAGCGGCTCGCCGCCCGCCTCAACGGCATCCTCGGTCTGTCGTCGGACGTCGTCCTGACCGCCGCCGACCTCGCCCCCGACGGGTTCGACGCCCGCTTCGGCGCGGTGTGGCGGCGCTACGAGTACCGCATCGCCGACACCCCGGAGACCAGGAGCCCGCTCGACCGCCACCGGACCGTGTGGCATCCGACCGCGCTGGACGCGGACGCCATGAACGCCGCCGCGCGCGCGATGCTCGGCCTGCACGACTTCGCCGCCTACTGCAAGCCGCGCGCCGAGGCGACCACCATCCGCACGCTGCAGGACTACGAGTGGCACCGGGGCGGCGACGGCGTGCTCGTCGCCCGCGTCCAGGCCGATGCGTTCTGCCACTCGATGGTCCGCGCCCTCGTCGGCGCCGCCGTCGCGGTGGGGGAGGGCCGCCTGCCGATCGACAGGCCGCAGCAGCTGCTCGGCGCGGGCGCCCGCAGCAGCGAGTTCATCGTGATGCCGGCCCGCGGGCTCACCCTCCTGGAGGTCGGCTATCCGCGGGACGCCGATCTCGCCGCCCGCGCCGAGCAGACCCGTGCACGCCGCCAGGCGCACGAGACCGCCTCGGTTGTCGCCCCGCCCGCCATCGGGTAAGCTCTCCCGTTGGCGTTCGCGCACTGCGACGCCTTCAGTTGAGCCCTCCACCGCGGCCGTTCCCAGGGGGAACGCCCATCGGAGCGGGATCCACGAACACCTCGACAAGAAAGCACCTACCGTGACGCGCACTTACACGCCCCGGGAGAGCGAGATCCAGCGCAACTGGCTCGTGATCGACGCGACCGACATCGTCCTCGGTCGCCTCGCCAGCCACGCGGCTGCCCTCCTCCGCGGGAAGCACAAGCCCACCTTCGCCCCCCACGTCGACACCGGTGACTTCGTCATCATCGTCAACGCGGAGAAGGTCGCCCTGACCGGCTCGAAGCTCGCCCAGAAGAAGGCGTACCGCCACTCCGGCTACCCGGGCGGCCTCACCGCCACCTCGTACACCGAGCTGCTCGAGAAGCACCCGACCCGCGCCGTCGAGAAGGCGATCCGCGGCATGCTGCCGAAGAACTCGCTCGGCGCCGCCCAGCTCAAGAAGCTCAAGGTCTACGCGGGCCCCGAGCACCCCCACGCTGCCCAGCAGCCCACGCCGTACACCCTCAACCAGGTCGCTCAGTAGCGCCGGCCCTCAAGGACTTCACGAACATGGCGAGAATCGCAGACTCCATCGACAACGCTCCTTCGAGCTTCACCACCGAGAGCCCCGTCGAGGCCGCGCCGGCCACCCCGCGCGCCGTCCTCAACGTCCCGGGTGCGGCCGTCGGCCGCCGCAAGCAGGCCATCGCCCGCGTGCGCCTCGTTCCGGGCAGCGGCACCATCACGGTCAACGGCCGTGAGTTCGCGAACTACTTCCCGAACAAGCTGCACCAGCAGCTCATCACGGACCCGTTCAAGGTCCTCGAGCTCCTCGGCAGCTACGACGTGATCGCGAAGATCACCGGCGGCGGCCCCTCCGGCCAGGCGGGCGCCCTGCGCCTCGCGATCGCCCGTGCGCTCAACGAGATCGACGCCGAGAACAACCGGCCGACGCTCAAGAAGGCCGGCTTCCTCAGCCGTGACGCCCGCGTCACCGAGCGCAAGAAGGCCGGTCTCAAGAAGGCCCGCAAGGCGCCTCAGTTCTCCAAGCGCTGATCCACGGCGTCCGGAGACATGCCACGACTCTTCGGCACTGACGGGGTCAGAGGCCTCGCCAACCGCGATGTGTCGGTGGAGCTCGCGCTCTCCCTCGCCCAGGCGACTGCGGTCGTCCTGGGCAGGGGGCGCAGCGCGGAGGCTCGCCGCGCGCAGGGCCGCCGACCCGTCGCCGTCGTCGCCCGCGACCCCCGGGTCTCGGGCGAGTTCCTGACCGCCGCGGTCGCCGCCGGGCTCGCGAGCTCCGGCGTCGACGTGCTCGACGCCGGCGTGATCCCGACGCCCGCCGCCGCGTTCCTGATCGCGGACATCGACGCCGACTTCGGCGTCATGGTGTCGGCATCGCACAATCCCGCTCCCGACAACGGCATCAAGATCTTCGCCCGCGGCGGAGTGAAGCTGCCCGACGAGGTCGAGGACCGGATCGAGGCGGCGCTGGACGAGCCGAAGCTCGCGCCGGTCGGCGCGCAGGTCGGCCGCATCCGCCGGTTCGCGGACGCCGAGGACCGCTACGTCCTGCACCTGCTCACGACGCTCCCGGCCCGCCTCGACGGGCTGCACGTCGTGATCGACTGCGCCAACGGCGCGGCGGCCGGCGTCTCGCCCGAGGTGTTCTCCGACGCGGGGGCTCGCGTGACCGTCATCGGCAACGACCCCGACGGCATCAACATCAACGACGGCGTCGGCTCGACCCACCTCGGACCGCTCGCGGCCGCCGTCGTCGAGCACGGGGCCGACCTCGGCATCGCGCACGACGGCGACGCCGACCGCTGCCTCGCGGTCGACGCGCAGGGCAACATCATCGGCGGCGACGAGATCATGGCGATCCTCGCCCTCGGCATGGCGGAGCGCGGCGTGCTGCGGGAGCGCACCCTGGTCACCACGGTGATGAGCAACATCGGGCTCACCATGGCGATGCGCGAGAACGGCATCGACGTGGTGCAGACGCGCGTCGGCGACCGGTACGTGCTCGAGGAGCTGACCGCCAAGAACCTCTCCCTCGGCGGCGAGCAGTCGGGCCACGTGATCATGACCGACCACGCGACGACCGGCGACGGCCTCCTCACCGGCCTGCACATCGCGGGCGAGATGGCCCGCACCGGCAAGACCCTCGCCGAGCTCGCGTCCGCGGTCACGATGTACCCGCAGGTCCTCGTCAACGTGAAGGGCGTCGACCGCGACCGCCTCGGCGGCGACGACGCGATCGCGGAGGCCGTCGCCGGCGCCGAGCAGCGCCTCGGCGACTCGGGCCGCGTCCTGCTGCGCCCGTCCGGCACCGAGCCGATGGTCCGCGTCATGGTCGAGGCCGCGGACCAGCACACCGCCGAGAACGTGGCGAACGAGCTCGCCGCGGTCGTCCGCGAGCGCCTCGCCGTCGTCGCCTGACCCCTCCGCCGAGTGCCCGTTGCGGCGCGAAGTGACGCCTGAAGCGGGCACTTCGCGCCGCAGCGGGCACTTCTCGTGCGCGGGTTCTACAGCTTGCGGAGCAGGACCGAGCGGACGCTGTGGTCCGAGTCCTTGCGGAGCACCAGCGAGGCGCGCGAGCGCGTCGGGAGGATGTTCTCGACGAGGTTCGGCTCGTTGATCTCCGCCCAGATCGAGCGCGCCCGCTCGCGGGCCTCGCTCTCGGTGAGCGACGCGTAGCGGTGGAAGTACGACTTCGGGTCGGCGAACGCGCCGCGCTGCAGGCGCAGGAATCGCTCCTCGTACCAGCGGGCGATGTCCGAGGTGCGCGCGTCCACGTAGATCCCGACGTCGAACAGGTCGCTGACCGCCAGCTTGCCGCCCACGGTCGGCGGCTGCAGCACGTTGAGCCCCTCGACGATGAGCACGTCGGGTCTACGGACCACGATCTCGGCGGTCGGCACGATGTCGTAGCTGAGGTGCGAGTAGAAGGGGGCGCGCACCTCCTCGACGCCGCTCTTCACGCGGCTGAGGAAGCGCAGCAGGGATCGGCGGTCGTACGACTCGGGGAACCCCTTGCGGGTCATGAGCCCGCGCCGCTCGAGCTCGGCGTTCGGCAGCAGGAAGCCGTCCGTCGTGACGAGCTCGACCCGGGGCGTGCCCTCCCAGTGCGACAGCAGCTCGCGCAGGAGGCGGGCCACCGTCGACTTGCCCACGGCGACCGACCCGGCGATGCCGATCACGAACGGCACCTTGGACTCCTGCTCGCCGAGGAACGCCGACGTGTCCTGGTGCAGCCGGCGACGCGCCGTCGCGTAGAGGTTCAGCAGCCGGCTGAGCGGCGCGTACACGTCGGCCACCTCGTCGGCTTCAAGCGGCTCACCGAGTCCCCGGAGCCGGATCAGCTGCCGCTCGTCGAGGGGAAGGGCGGCGGCCGGAGCGAGCGCGGCCCAGCGGGCCCGGTCGATCTCGAGGAACGGAGTCCCGCTGGACGCTGCTGCGGGCTCGGACATCCTTTTCAGCGTAGCCGCGCCGGGCCGACGCGCTTGACCACAACGGGGGACCGGACTCCGCTCCCGCCTTCCGTAGGATTGGGCGCATGTGTGGAATCGTCGGGTACGTCGGCAACCGCCCCAGCCTCGGGGTGCTGATCGGGGGCCTGCGGCGCCTGGAGTACCGAGGCTACGACTCGGCGGGCGTCGCCATGATCGACGCGGGCGGGCGCCTCTCGACGCACAAGCGCGCCGGGAAGCTCAACGTCCTCACCGAGGAGCTCACCGCCAGCCCGATCGCGGACGGCACCACCGGCATCGGCCACACGCGCTGGGCGACGCACGGCGGCCCCACCGATCGCAACGCCCACCCGCACCTCGGCGATGACGGCAAGCTCGCCGTCATCCACAACGGGATCATCGAGAACTTCTCCGCGCTGAAGGAGGAGCTCGTCGGCGAGGGCTTCACCTTCGCGAGCGAGACCGACACCGAGGTGGCCGCCGTCCTGCTCGGCCGCGAGTACCGCGAGACCGGCGACCTGACGCTCGCCTTCCGCCGCGTGGTCGGCCGCCTGCACGGCGCCTTCACCCTGCTCGCCCTGCACGAGGACCAGCCCGGCGTCGTCGTCGGCGCTCGCCGCAACTCGCCGCTCGTCATCGGGCTCGGCGAGGGCGAGAACTTCCTCGGCTCCGACGTCGCCGCGTTCGTCGAGCACACCCGCCGCGCCGTCGCGATCGGCCAGGACCAGATCGTCACCATCCGCCCCGACGCCATCGAGGTCACCGACTTCGAGGGCAACGCGGTCGAGACGCACCCCTTCGAGATCGACTGGAACCCCGCCGCTGCCGACAAGGGCGGCTGGTCGAGCTTCATGGCGAAGGAGATCAGCGAGGAGCCGGACGCCGTCGCCAACACCATGCGCGGCCGGATCGCCGACGGGCAGGTGAGCCTGCCCGAGCTCGACGGGGTCGGCTCGGTGCTCGCCGACGCGGACCGCGTGCTCATCCTGGCCTGCGGCACCGCCGCCTACGCGGGCATGCTCGGCAAGTACGCCCTCGAGAAGTGGGCGGGCGTGCCCGTCGACGTGGAGCTGTCGCACGAGTTCCGCTACCGGGAGCCCGTGATCGGCCCGCGCACCGTCGTCGTCTCGATCAGCCAGTCCGGCGAGACCATGGACACCCTGATGGCCGTCAAGTACGCGCGCGAGCGCGGAGCGACGACGCTGTCCATCTGCAACACTCAGGGCGCCACGATCGCCCGCGAGTCGGACGCCGCGCTCTACACGCACGCCGGCCCCGAGGTCGCCGTGGCGAGCACCAAGGCGTTCGTCGCCCAGGTCACCGCCCTCTACCTGCTCGCGCTGCACCTCGCGAGCGTCCGCAGCCACCTCGACGAGACCCAGCTGCGCGACGCCCTCGACGAGCTGGGCGCGCTGCCCGACAAGCTCCGCACCGTCCTCGAGACGGCGGAGGAGATCCAGGAGCTCGCCCGCGGGATGTCGGACACCCGCTCGGTGCTGTTCCTCGGCCGCCACGTCGGCTATCCGATCGCGCTCGAGGGCGCGCTGAAGCTCAAGGAGCTCGCCTACATCCACGCGGAGGGCTTCGCCGCCGGCGAGCTCAAGCACGGCCCGATCGCGCTCATCGAGCCGGGGCAGCGGGTGTTCGTCGTCGTCCCGAGCCCTCGAGACTCGAACTCGCTGCACCCGAAGGTGGTCTCCAACATCCAGGAGATCCGCGCCCGGGGCGCCCACATCATCGCGATCGCCGAGCAGGGTGACGTCGCGGTGCTGCCCTTCGCCGACGACGTCATCCGCATCCCGCTCACGGCCGCGCTCTTCGAGCCGCTGCTGTCCGTCGTGCCGCTGCAGATCTTCGCGATGGAGCTCGCCGCCGCGAAGGGCCTCGACGTCGACCAGCCCCGCAACCTCGCCAAGTCCGTCACGGTCGAGTGACGGGCCGCGCGGAGCGGCTCCGATGATCGTCGGGATCGGCGTGGACGTGGTCGACATCGCGCGCTTCGACCGCGCGGTCGCGCGGACGCCCGCGCTGCTGCCGCGTCTCTTCGCGGAGGGTGAGCGGAACCGGTCGACGGCGTCGCTCGCGGCGCGCTTCGCCGCGAAGGAGGCCCTCATCAAGGCGATCGGGGAGACCCGCGCGGGCTTTCGCTGGGTCGACATGGTGGTGGACTCGGACGAGCACGGCAACCCGCACATCAGCGCGGGCGGCGGCGTGGCGGAGATGCTCGCCGAACGGGGCATCACCGACCTGCACCTGTCGATGACCCACGACGGCGGCGTCGCCTGCGCGTTCGTCGTCGCGGAGCGCCTGGCATGACCGGCCCCCTGCGCGAGGCGGCCGTCGATCTCGGCGCGATCAGCGGCAACGTCGCCCGCCTGCGCTCCCTCGCCGGCACACCGCACGCCATGGCCGTGGTGAAGGCGGACGGCTACGGGCACGGTGCCGCCGCGGCCGCCCGTGCGGCACTCGACGGCGGCGCCGACTGGCTCGGTTTGGCCGACCTCGCCGAGGCCCTCGCGCTGCGCTCCGACGGTGTCCGCGCCCCGATGCTCGCCTGGCTGCACGACCCGCGCGCCGAGTTCCGCGCCGCGATCGACGCCGGAATCGACATCGGCGTCTCGACGCTCGACCAGCTCGACGCGGTCGCGGCGGCGGACGCCGAGGCCCTGCCGCACGTGCACCTGAAGGTCGAGACGGGGCTGAGCCGCAACGGCCTCGCGCCGGAGGAGTGGCCGGCGGCGTTCGAGCGCGCCGCCCTGCTCGAGCGGGCCGGGCTTCTCCGGGTCCGCGGCGTGATGTCGCACCTCTCGAACGCGTCCGAGGACGACGACGCCACGGCGCTCGCCGCGTTCCGGCGCGCGCTGCACCTGCTCGAGGAGCACGGCATCACGCCGGAGCTCCGCCACCTCGCCGCCACCGCCGGCACCGTGCAGCGTCCGGACGCCCGCTTCGACCTCGTGCGCCTCGGCATCGGCGTGTACGGGCTCTCCCCGCTCGCCGGCGTGACCTCCGCGGAGCTGGGCCTGACCCCGGCGATGACCCTGCGCACGCGGGTGGCCGCCGTCCGCACCGTCCCGGCGGGGGCGGGCGTCTCCTACGACTACACCTGGCGGGCTCCGGAGGCCACGCGGCTCGCGCTCGTGCCGCTCGGCTACGCGGACGGCGTCCCGCGCGCCGCCTCGGGTCTCGCGGAAGTGGAGATCGGCGGACGCCGGCATCCGGTGCGCGGCCGCATCGCCATGGATCAGCTCGTGGTCGAGGTCGGCGACGCGCCCGTCGCGGTCGGCGACCAGGCGGTCCTCTTCGGCGACCCGGCCGCCGGCCACCCGTCCGCGGACGAGTGGGCGGAATGGGCCGGCACCATCAACTACGAGATCGTCACGCGAATCGGTCCCCGCGTCGAGCGGACCTACGCGTGACGATCCTCGAGGTGCCCACCGCCGAGGCGATGCACCAGCTCGGCCTCCGGCTGGCCGCCGCGCTGCGTCCCGGCGACGTCGTCGTGCTCACCGGTCCGCTCGGCGCCGGCAAGACGACGCTGACCCGCGGGATCGGCGAGGGCCTCGGCGTCCGCGGGCCGGTCACGAGCCCGACCTTCGTGCTCGCGCGCACCCACCCGTCCCTTCGCGGCGGAGCTCCCCTCGTGCACGTCGACGCGTACCGACTCGCCTCCGCGGTCGAGCTCGACGACCTCGACATCGACTTCCCGCACTCCGTCGTCGTGGTGGAGTGGGGCGCCGGCATGATCGACGGGCTCGTCGACTCGCGCCTCGACGTGACGATCGAGCGCCCGGCGCTCGCCGGCGACGACGAGGACCAGCCCCGCGTCGTGCGCGTGGAGGGCTTCGGAGCGCGCTGGAGCGCCGGCCTCCCGGTCTGAGCTTCCCCGCGGCCTCGTAGGCTTATCCGGTGCTCCTCGCCATCGACAGCTCCGCCGGCACCGGCGCGGCCGTCGTCGACGCCGCTCGCGGAGTGCTCGCGGAGCGCAGCGTCGCCGATCCGCTGCGGCACGCCGAAGTGGTCGGCGAGCTGATCGCCGGCGTGCTGGCCGACGCCGGCGTGACCGCGGCCGACCTCGAGGCGGTCGCCATCGGCGTGGGTCCCGGGCCGTTCACCGGGCTGCGGGTCGGGATGGCCGCCGGCCGCACCTTCGCCCTCGCCGCCGGGCTTCCCGCGCTGGGTGTCGTCAGCCACGACGCCATCGCGGCGGCCGCTGGCCTCGACGGGGATGTCGTGGTGACGACGGACGCCCGCCGCCGGGAGCTCTACTGGTCGCGCTACGCGGGACTCGACGGTGACGGCCTCCCCGTGCGCGTCGACGGGCCCGCCCTCGCGAAGCCCGACGCCGTTCCCGTCGCGGAGTCGCGCATCGACGCCACCTCGCTCTCCGCCGGCTGGCTCGGCCTCGTCGCCGCGCGCGCTCTGCGCGCGGACCGGCCCGTGGTCCCCATCGAGCCGCTCTACCTGCGCTCGCCGGACGTCACCCTCTCCGTGCCGAAGAAGGTGAGCGGATGACCTGGACCCTCCGCCCCGCCACGATCGCCGACCTCGAGGCGATCATGGCCATCGAGCGCGCCACCTTCCCGAGGGACGCGTGGTCGGCGCAGACCATGAGCCGCGAGATCGGCGACCCGCACGCCGCCTACCTGGTCGCCGTGTCGGACGAGGAGAGCATCGACGGCTACGCGGGACTGCTCTCGCCGATCGGCGCCGAGGACGCCGACATCCAGACCGTCGCCGTCGCCGAGCAGGCCCGCCGGCGCGGGCTCGGCCGCGCGCTCGTGACGGCGCTGCTCGCCGAGGCGGAGCGCCGCGGCGCCCAGCGGGTGTTCCTCGAGGTGCGCGCCGACAACCCGTCGGCCCAGGAGCTCTACCGGTCGCTCGGCTTCGAGCAGATCAGCGTGCGCCGCGGCTACTACCAGCCGGACGGAGTCGACGCGCTCGTCATGCGCCGCGGCGGGGGAGGAGCGGCATGACCGGCCCCCTCGTCCTCGGCATCGAGACCTCCTGCGACGAGACGGGCGTCGGCATCGTGCGCGGGCGGGAGCTGCTCGCCAACGTCATCTCCTCCTCGATGGACGAGCATGCGCGGTACGGCGGCGTCGTGCCCGAGGTCGCCGCCCGCGCCCACCTCGAGGCGATCGAGCCGGCGCTCCACCGCGCGCTCGACGAGTCCGGCGTGCGCCTCGCCGACCTGGACGCGATCGCGGTCACCGCGGGACCGGGCCTCGCCGGCGCCCTCATGGTCGGCATCGGCGCGGCGAAGGGCCTCGCCGCCGCGACCGGCAAGCCGCTCTACGGCGTCAACCACCTCATCGGGCACGTCGGTGCCGACCTGCTCCGCCCGCCGGGCGAGCCGCCCGCACCGCCGCTCGACGAGGCGACCGTCGCGCTGCTCGTGTCGGGAGGGCACACGTCGCTGCTCCTCGTCCGCGACCTCCTCGAGGATGTCGAGCTGCTCGGCGAGACGATCGACGACGCCGCGGGCGAGGCCTTCGACAAGGTCGCCCGCCTCCTCGGTCTGCCCTACCCCGGCGGACCGCAGATCGACCGCGCCGCCGCCGACGGCGATCCCGGCGCCATCCGCTTCCCCCGCGGCCTCACCCAGCCCCGCGACCTGGAGCGGCACCGCTACGACTTCTCCTTCTCCGGGCTCAAGACCGCGGTGGCCCGCTGGGTCGAGAAGGCCGAGGCGGACGGGTCGGCCGTCCCCGTCGCCGACGTGGCGGCGAGCTTCCGGGAGGCGGTCGCCGACGTCCTCATCGGCAAGGCGGTCGCCGGGTGCCGAGACCGCGAGGTGCCCCGCCTCCTGCTCGGAGGCGGAGTCGTCGCCAACGCTCGCATCCGCCGGCTCGCCGAGGAGCGGTGCGCCGCCGCCGGCGTCGAGCTGCGCATCCCACCGCTGTCGCTGTGCACCGACAACGGCGCGATGATCGCCTCGGTGGGAGCGGGACTCGTGGCGGCGGGTCGCGCGCCGTCGGGCCTCGGCTTCGGCGCGGACTCGACGCTGCCGGTCACCGACGTCCTCGTCGCCTAGCGCCCGCGCCCCCGTTCCGCGCCCCCGACACGGGGTGCGCCTTCGTTGACAGCCCCCGGAGCGGCTGGGACGATTGCACCGGCCGCGCCGACCTTCGGTGTTGCTGGAAACCAGGAGCGTCTCCCGCCAATGTCCCAGCCCCTGCCCCCCTCGCCGTCCTACGCGTCCTCGTCGATCGACGAGCGCCCGTACAACGTGCTCAGCATCGTCGCCTTCGTGCTGGCCCTGGTCGGCGTGCCCCTGATCGGGATCATCCTCGGCCACATCGGGCTGAGCCAGACGAAGAGCCGGGGTGAGCGGGGCAGAGGCTTCGCGATCGCGGCACTCGTCCTCGGCTACCTCTGGCTGATCGCCCAGATCCTGATCCTCATCCTGATCTTCGTCGCCGGTTCGATCGCCGTCTCCAGCGGCGTCGTCACCAGCTGACCGCCCTCGGAAAGGAACGGCCATGTCCGATCAGAACCCTCCCCCTCCGCCTCAGCCGCAGGAGCCGAACTACGCGGCCACGCCCGCCTCGAACGCCTACGGCGCCGGACAGGGCCCCTACGGCCAGAGCCCGTACGGGCAGAGCCCCTACGCCGGCGGCGCGCCGGCGCAGAAGCCGGCAGTGCTGAGCATCATCTCGCTGGTCCTCGGCATCCTCGGCGTCCTCGGCGCCTTCGTCGTGATCCTCCCGATCTTCGGCTCGATCATGCAGCTGTTCATCCCCGCGGGCGCGGTGGTGCTCGGGTTCCTCGGCAAGTCGAAGGAGCCGTGGGCGCCGAAGGGCTTCTGGCTGACCGGCATCATCCTCGGCTTCGTCGGCCTCGCGATCGCGATCATCTCGCTCATCCTGTGGATCGTGGCGCTCGCGTCCTACGGCGGCTTCTCCACCGGCGGCGACTTCTCCACCTCCCCCTGACCCGGCGCGGGAACGGCCGGCGCGGGTCTCGTGCCGGCCGTTCCCGCCTGCCAAGGCGCTCCCATGACCTCCCCGTACTCCCCGTACTCCCCGAACCAGTCCTTCCCGCCGGCTCAGCCGCCCCGTGGGCTGAGCATCGCGTCGCTCGCGCTCGGCGCGGGCGGACTCGTGTTCGGCTGGGCCTTCCTCGGGCTGCCCTCCATCGCCGCCGTCGTCCTCGGCCACCTCGCGCTGCGGCGCGAGCCGGAGGGGCGCAGTCTCGCGGTGACCGGGCTCGTGCTCGGCTACGTCGGCATCGCGGCCGTCCTCGGCCTCGGCGTGCTGCTCGTGCTGTCGCTGCTGCTGCCCTTCGCCTTCCTCGCGGTCTTCCCCTTCGTCACCCCGCTGTGACGGACGAGCAGCCTCGTCCCCTTCCGGAAGTGCCCTCCGCGGAGCCGCGGCCGGCCGCGCCCCCGGCCGCGTTCGCCCCTGCTGATCCCCAGCCCGACGAGGAGCCCCTGCGGCGGCCCCGCCGAGAGCCGCGGCAGCCCGCGGACGGCCTCGCGATCGCGGCGCTGGTGGTCGCCATCGCCGGGCTCTCGCTCCTCGCCGTCGTGCTCGGGCATCTCGCCCTCGGCCGCATCCGCGCACGAGGCACCGGTGGGCGACGCCTCGCGGTCGCCGCGCTCGCGCTCGGCTATGCAGGCCTGGTGCTGTTCCTCGCCTGGTGGGCCGTCTACTTCGCGGTGCTGGCGCCGATCGTCACGCTGCCGGGCTGACGCGCCTCGCCAGGATCGCGGTGCGCTTGCCGTCCACCGGCGCGATCAGCAGGGTCGCCTCCGCGTCGCCCTTCGGGTTCAGCCGCTTTCGCAGGATCGCAGGATCGACGTCCACCCCGCGCTTCTTGATCTCGAGGCGGCCGATGCCCCGCTCGCGCAGCTCGCGCGCGATCCGGCGCTCGTCGAAGGGCATCGCCGCCTGCACCTCGAAGGTCGCGAGGAACGGCGAGTCCAGCGGGACGTCGCCGGTGAGATAGGCGACGCCCTCGCTCAGCATGCCTGCGCCCGTAGCGCGGGCGAGGTCGCCGATCAGGCGGGCGCGGATCACGGCCCCCGCGGGCTCGTGCACGAAGCGTCCGAGCGGCGCGACCTCCACGTCCGGGCTGTCCGCGCCGCCGGTCAGCTCTCGCGGGGCGCCGTCCGCCGCGAGCACGAGCGCGCTGCGCCGCACGCCCTCGCGCTGCAGGGGTCCGGACCAGAGGAGGAGCTCGACGGTCTCGCCGCCGGCCGTCACCCACTGGGCCTCGACCTCGGCGGGGATTCGGGTCCGGTCGAAGGCAGGCGCGAGCTTGAGACCCGTCGGTCGCTCCGCGAGCAGCCCCAAGCAGAAGTCGAGCGACGGGGACCACTCGTCGGCGCCGACGCGGCGGCCCCCGGAACGGCGGGCGGGATCCAGGAAGACCGCCTCGTCCGGCGCGAGCTGAACGTCCTCGGCGGAGGCCGCCTCGACCGCGGCGTTCGGAAAGGGGGCGAGATTGAAGGCGGCGACGGCCGCGGTGATCGGGTCCCGCTCGACGGCGCGCACCTCCAGCGAGAGGGCCGCGAGGGCGAGCGCGTCCCCGCCCACCCCGCAGCCGAGGTCGGTCACCCGCTCGATGCCCGCCTGCCGGTAGCGGCCCGCGTGCAGCGCGGCCACCGCCAGACGTGTGGACTGCTCCAGTCCGTCCTGGGTGAACAGCATCCGGTCCGCGAACTCGCCGAACTTCGCCCGCGCCTTCTGCCGGAGCCGCGCCTGCGTCAGCACCGCGGCGACCAGAGCCGGAGGATGGCCCGCCTTGCGCAGCGCCGCCGACACCCGGAGGACGTCCGCGCCCGAGCCGTACGACGGCACCTCGTCGAGCAGTCGCAGACCCTCGGGAGTGAGGAGGGCGAGGATCTCCGAGTTCTCCACGCGTCAACGGTAGCCGCCCGCCCTGTGGCGCTAGCACTCGCATTGCAGGAGTGCCAAAGGAGCCAATAGACTCGGCTTTAGCACTCCGATGGTCCGTGTGCTAACCACGTCGTAGGTCAAGAAAGAAGAGGTCAACCGTGTCGGTTACCATCAAGCCGCTCGAGGATCGCATCGTCATCCAGCAGGTCGAGGCCGAGCAGACCACCGCCTCGGGTCTCGTGATCCCCGACACCGCGAAGGAGAAGCCCCAGGAGGGCGAGGTCGTCGCGGTCGGCCCCGGTCGCATCGATGACAACGGGAACCGCGTTCCGCTCGACGTCGCCGTGGGCGACCGGGTGCTCTACTCGAAGTACGGAGGCACCGAGGTGAAGTTCGGCGGCGAGGAGTTCCTCGTGCTCTCCGCCCGCGACGTGCTCGCCGTCGTCGTCCGCTGACACGACCCACACTCGCGCGAGGGCCCGGCCGTTCGGCCGGGCCCTTCGTCGTTCCCGCCGCTGAGCAGCCCGCCAGGTGCCGCGCGGCCAGGCCGGTGCCGTCGGCGTGACCATCCCGCTCCCCGCCTAGACTCGGGGGAGTGACCGCGTCCCGCCCCCTTCCCGGTCCGGACGGCGGTGAGCCGGTCCCCGGCGTCGCCGAGCCGGCGGACGCCCGCCAGGACCGCCCCCTGCACGGCCGGGACGCGACCCGCCGCGGCCTGATCGCGGCCGGATCCGCCTACCTGCTGTGGGGCGTGCTGCCGCTCTACTTCCTCACCCTCGCGCCCGCCGGGCCGTTCGAGATCGTCGCGTGGCGCATCGTCTTCTCGCTGATCCTCTGCGTCCTGCTCACGGTGGTCACCCGGTCCTGGCGCAGCGTCGTCGCGGTCGTCCGGCGGCCGCGGCTGTTCCTCGGCCTCGGCCTCGCGGGCGCGTTCGTGTTCGTCAACTGGCTGGTCTTCGTCATCGCGGCGCTCGACGGCCAGGTCGTCGAAGGCTCGCTCGGCTACTTCATCAACCCGATCGTCACGATCCTGCTCGCGGTCCTCGTGCTCGGGGAGCGGCTCCGCCCGCTGCAGTGGACCGCCATCGGCATCAGCGCGCTCGCCGTCGTCGTGCTCGTCGTCGGGCACGGGGTGTTCCCGTGGATCGCGCTCGCGCTCGCCCTCTCCTTCGGCCTGTACGGGCTCGTGAAGAAGCGTCTCGGGCCGGACGTCGACGCTCTCACCGGCTTCACCCTCGAGACGGCCTGGCTGGCCGTGCCGGCGGTGATCCTCCTCGGCGTGCTCGCGGGAGCCGGCGAGCTGGTGTTCGGGACGGCGGGTGTCGGGAACGTGCTGCTGCTCATCGCCGCGGGGCCGGTCACAGCAGTTCCGCTGCTCCTCTTCGCGACGGCGGCCCGGCGGCTCTCCCTCAGTGCCCTCGGCTTCATCCAATACGCCGCCCCGATCCTGCAGTTCATCATCGGCGTCGCGGTGCTCCACGAGCCGATGCCCCCGGAGCGCTGGGCAGGGTTCGTCCTCGTCTGGGTCGCGCTCGCGGTGCTGAGCGCCGACCTCGTGCGCAGCGCCCGCCGTGCGCGGGTGGTCGCGCTCTCCTGAACGCCGTCGTTTCGTAACCGCTGAGGCTGGTGTGACAGGGCGTTACACGGTCGTAACGTGTCGGACGCATATCGCATCGCGTATCCGCATAGCGTTGCGGAACGGCGTTGCATCGCCGTGTCCGCATATCACAGCAAGGAGCAAGATGAGCGTCTTCTCGAAGGCCACGGCCTCCCGCTCACGCCCCCTCAAGTCGGCCCTCGGCGGCATCGCCGTCCTCGGCATCAGCGCGCTCGTCCTGAGCGGCTGCGCGGCCTCCGAGTCCGGCAACGGCGACGGCGGCGACAGCGGGGCGGCAGCCGAGGACCTGACCCTCAACCTCGGCACGATCCTCCCCCAGACCGGCACCCTCGCCGTTCTCGGCCCGCCCGAGTTCGCGGGCGTCGACCTCGCCCTGCAGGACATCAACGACGCGGGGGCCGGCATCACGGTCAACGTCTCGCACAAGGACTCGGGCGACACGACCACCGACCTCGCGACCCAGTCGGTCACCGCGCTCCTGTCGGAGGGTGTCAGCGCCATCGTCGGCGCCGCGTCCTCCGGTGTCTCGCTGAGCGTCATCGACCAGGTGACGGGCGCGGGCGTCGTGCAGGTCTCGCCCGCCAACACCTCGCCGGCCTTCAGCACCTACGAGGATGACGGCTACTACTTCCGCACCGCGCCCTCGGACGTGCTGCAGGGCCAGGTCGTCGGCCAGAAGATCGCGTCCGACGGCGCGACGACGGTCTCGATCCTCTACGCGAACAACGACTACGGCATCGGGCTCAACGAGAACGTGACCGCCACCCTCGAGGAGCAGGGCGTCGAGGTCGTCGCCGCTGTCACCTTCGACGAGGCGACCACCGACTTCGCCGGCGCCGTCACCGACGTGCTGGCGCCGAACCCCGACGCGGTGCTGATGATCTCGTATGACGAGATCCGCAGCGCGGCCGAGCAGTTCGCGAGCCGCGGCTTCGACTTCTCGAAGCTCTACGGCGTCGACGGCAACTACGGCGTGATCACGGAGTCGGACACGAACGTCGACATCGCAGGCGCCCAGTTCACGAACCCGGGTGTGCAGGCCAGCGACGAGTTCCAGCAGCGCCTCCAGGACCTGGTCAAGGAGCAGGGCGAGGACCCGCTGACGGTCTTCAGCTACGGCCCCGAGTCCTACGACGCCACCACCCTCCTCGCCCTCGCGGCGCTCGCGGGCGGCGCGACGGACGGCCAGACCATCCGGGACAACCTGCAGGACGTCTCCGCGGGCGGCGAGAAGTGCGAGTCGTTCGCCGACTGCGCGGAGCTGCTCGCCGACGGCGAGGACATCGACTACGAGGGCATCTCCGGCCCGGTCACGTTCGACGAGAACGGCGACCCGAGCCAGGCCTACGTGTCGATCTACCAGTACCAGACCGGCAACAAGACCGAGTACGTCGACTCGGTCTTCGGTGACCTGACCGAGTAGGTCTCGCACCACCCGCGGAGGGCGGGGTCCGGCAGCGCCGGGCCCCGCCCTTCCGCATGTCCGGGGCACGATGACGGCTTCAGCAGGCGCGGAGCGGGCTCAGCAGGCACCGGACGCCCTCGTCTACCTGCTGACCCGGCTCGGCTCCTGCTGAGGGCGAAGAGGGAGGGCTCCGGCAGGAGCCCACTGCGCCTCCCAGCAGGCACGGAAGCCGCTTCAACGGGCATACCCGACAGCGTTCAGCAGGTGCGAAGCCGGTTCAGCAGGCACCGGACGCCCTGTCCTGCCTGCTGAACCCCCGCGGCTCCTGCTGAGCGAAGGAAGGCGGAGCCCCTCGGTGCACAGGTGGGCGTCCCAGAGGCCCCGCACGAGCCGTCGAACGCAGAAGTGCCCGCTCCGGCGCCGAGCGCCCACTCCACGGGGCACCGGCGCCGGAGCGGGCACTCCAGGCAAGGGGACTCAGACCCGGCGGGCCGCCTCCTGGTCGGTGGCGAGGGTGCCGAGGTAGAGCTCGATCACCTTCGGGTCGTTCATCAGCTCACGGCCGGCGCCCGAGTAGGCGTCGCGGCCCTGGTCGAGCACGTAGCCGCGGTCGCAGATCTGCAGGGCGCGTCGGGCGTTCTGCTCGACGATGAGCACCGAGACGCCGGCGCGGTTGATCTCCGCGACGTTGATGAAGGTCTCGTCCTGGCGGACGGGGGAGAGGCCGGCGCTCGGCTCGTCGAGGAGCAGCACGCTGGGGTCCATCATCAGCGCCCGCGACATGGCGACCATCTGCCGCTCGCCGCCCGAGAGCGAGCCGGCGCGGGCCTTGAGGCGCTTGGACAGCTCCGGGAACAGGCTCGAGACGAACTCGATGCGCTCCTTGTACGCCTTCGGCTTCTGGTACAGCCCCATCTGGAGGTTCTCCTCGATGGTGAGCGTCGGGAACACGTTGTTCGTCTGCGGCACGAAGCCGACGCCCTTGCCGACCAGCTTGTCGGCCTTGAGGCCCGTGATGTCCTCGCCCGCGAGCGTCACCGAGCCGCTGCGGATGCCGACGAGGCCGAACACGGCCTTGAGCAGCGTCGACTTGCCGGCGCCGTTGGGGCCGATGATGCCCACCAGCTCGCCGCGGTTCACGTGCAGGTTGCAGCCGTTCAGGATGTTCACGCCGGGGATGTACCCGGCCACGAGGTCCTTCGTCTCGAGCACGACGTCACCGGCCATCAGCCACCGCCTCCTCCTCCAGGTCGTGGCGGACCAGGTCCGACTCCATGTCCTTCGCGACCTCGAGCTGCCCGCTGAGCGTGCCGAGGTCGGTGTCGTGGTGGGCGCCCAGGTAGGCGTCCACCACGGCGGGGTCGCTCATGACCGTGTCCGGTGCACCCTCCGCGACGACGCGGCCCTCCGCCATGACGATCACCCAGTCGGCGATCTCGCGCACCACGTGCATGTCGTGCTCGACGAAGAGCACGGTCATCCCCTGCTCCTTGAGGTCGAGGATGTGGCCGAGCAGTGACTGGGTGAGCGCGGGGTTCACGCCCGCCATCGGCTCGTCGAGCATGACCAGGTCGGGACTGCTCATCAGCGCGCGCGCCATCTCGAGCAGCTTGCGCTGTCCGCCGGAGAGGCTGGCGGCGTAGTCGTCGGCCTTCGCGTCGAGCTTGAACCGCGTGAGCAGGTCGACGGCCTTCTCGCGGATCTCGTCCTCGCGGCCGCGCCACGTGGGCCGGAACAGCGCGCGGAGCATGTTCTCGCCCGGCTGCTTGGTGGCGCCGAGGAGCATGTTGTCCATCACCGTCATCAGGCCGAGGGCCTTGGTGAGCTGGAAGGTGCGCACCATGCCGCGCCGCGCCACCCTATAGGCGGGCACGCCGCCGATGTCGCGGCCCTGGAAGGTCCAGGATCCGGAGTTCGGCTGGTCGAACCCAGTCAGCAGGTTGAAGAACGTCGTCTTCCCCGCGCCGTTGGGGCCGATGAGGGCCGTGATGGCGTTCGCGGGGATCTCGACGTGCTCGACGTCGACGGCGGTGAGGCCGCCGAAGCGCCGGCTGACGCCGTCCACGACGATGATCGGGTTGCGCTTCTTCACCCCGGGCGCGACCGGCCCGGCGATGAGGTCCGCGACGGGGGTCTTAGGCATTGAAGAAGACCTCCTTCTTGTTGCCGAGCAGTCCCTGTGGCCGGAACACCACGAGCAGGGCCAGCGCGACGCCGACGATGATGAAGCGGATCGGGCCCTGCTGCGTGGTGGTGAGCGGCAGGATCCCCGAGTTGATGCCGAGCGAGAGCAGGCCGTCCGAGAGCGACAGGACCACCCAGAAGATCATCGAGCCGATGACCGGGCCGAAGACGGTCGTGGCGCCGCCGAGCAGCATGATCGTGTAGAGGAAGAACGTGAGCTGCGTCCCGTAGTTGTCGGGCTGGAGGCTGCGCGGGAGGATGAACAGCGCCCCGGCGAGCCCGCCCAGGATGCCGCCGAAGATCAGCGCCTGCATCTTGTAGGCGAACACGTTCTTGCCGAGGCTGCGGACCGCGTCCTCGTCCTCTCGGATGCCCTTGATCACGCGGCCCCACGGGCTGCGGATCAGCAGGTAGACGATGAGGCAGGCGAGGAGCACGAGCGCCCAGCCGAAGACCCGCAGCCACAGCTGGTCAGCCGTGTAGGTGAGCACGCCGAAGCCGTACCGGCCCTCGGGGATGGGGTTCAGCTCGTTGAAGACGCGGCCGGCGCCGTTGAGGCCGGTCGCGCCGCCCGTGATCTCGGTGAGTTCGGCGGTCTTCACCGACAATCGGATGATCTCCGCCGCCGCGATCGTGACGATCGCGAGGTAGTCCGCTCTCAGGCGCAGTGTCGGTATGCCGAGGATCAGCGCGAACAGGGTCGCCGCGGCGATCGTCGCGAGGAACGCGAAGGGCGCAGGCCAGTCGAGCTTCAGCGTCGTGATGGCGAAGGCGTAGCCGCCGACAGCCATGAAGCCGGCCTGGCCGAAGTTGAGCAGCCCGGTGAAGCCGAAGTGCACGACCAGGCCGATCGTCGCGAGCGCGTACGCCGCGGTGGTGGGGGAGAGGGCCTCGCCGAGAGCGAGCCACACGAAGTTCAGGTTCATCTTCTCCTCCCGCTCAGCCCACGCGTTCCTTGCGGCCCAGGATGCCCTGGGGCCGGAAGAGCAGGATGAGGATGAGCACCACGAGGGCGGCGGCGTACTTCAGGTTCTCGGGCAGCACGAGCGTCGCCAGGTTCATGAACACGCTCAGCACGAGCGAGCCGACGAGGGCGCCGAACGCGGAGCCGAGCCCGCCCAGGGTGACCGCCGCGAAGATGAGCAGCAGGATCGCGCTGCCGGTGTCCCAGCGCAGCGCCTGGTAGTAGGCGATCAGCACGCCGGAGAGCCCCGCGAGAGCGCCGGCCCCGATCCAGACGAAGCGGATGACGCGGTCCACGTTGATGCCCGACGCCGCCGCGAGGGGCGCGTTGTCGGCGACCGCGCGGGCCGCCTTGCCGAGCTTGGTCCGGAGCATGACGTAGGCGACGCCGAGCAGCACCACGATCGCGATCACGGCGCCGAACACGTCGGTGAAGCGGAGGCTGATCGGCCCGAGCACCAGGAACGGCGCCGGGTTGTTCGGCAGCGTCAGCCGGTCGCCGCCGTAGAAGAGGACGTAGACGTAGCGGGTGGCGAGGGCGAGGCCGATGCTGACGATCATCAGCGGGATGAGGCCCACCCGCCGGCGCCGCAGCGGCCGCCAGATGGCGGTGTCCTGCACCAGGCCGAAGAGGCCGCCGAGCACGATCGCGCCGAGGATGCCGAGCCAGCCGGGCGCACCGAAGCTCGCCAGCGTGTAGGCCATGAGGCCGCCGAAGGTCACGAGCTCGCCGTGCGCGAAGTTGTTGAGGCCGGTGGTGCCGAAGATCAGCGAGGCGCCGATCGCGGCGAGGGCGAGGAGCAGGCCGAAGATGAGGCCCGTCGCGAGCTTGGTGGCCACGACTCCCCAGAAGCCCGTGCCGCCCGTCGTGGCGCTCGGGGGAGCGGCGCCGGTCGCCTCGTCGGTGTTCGAGGGCGCGGGCGTCGAGCCGCCGGTCTCGTCCGGCGCGGGGGCGGCTGCTCCGCCGCCCGCCGTTGTGGAGGCGAGGAAGTTGGCGGGCACGTTCTTGTTGGTCTGGGCGACCCGCACCTCGCGCGGGCTAGCGGCGTCGGGGAGCGTGCCGGACGCCGCCGGGATCGTCGCCTCGTCCACCTCGACGGAGTACGTGCCGGGGCCGGGAAGGCCGACGTAGACGCGGCCCTCCGCGTCCGTCGTGAAGGTCTGGTCGAAGTCGTCGCCGATGACCGTGACGCCGACGCCGGGGATGCCGGCCTTGTCGCTCGTCTGGCGGATCCAGACCGCGATCGACTCCTCCGCCGTGTTCGGGTCGATCACGTCGCCCGCCGCTCGCGGCGCGGACGATGCGGGCGCGGCGCTCGCCGGAGCGGCCACCGCCGCGAACACGGCGAGGAAGCCCACGAGCAGTCCGACCAGGGCGGCGAAGGCTCGCCGAACTCGGGAACTGTGGTCAGTCACACAACCTCCAGGGGTGCCTGCAGGATGCCGGCAGACCTACGTTGGCGACCGACCCTACGTCGCCATTGTTGCCTGGATGTTTCCACAGTCCCAACCGGGACGGGGAGCATGTCGGGAATGTACGCCTCTGGCCGCGGTTAATATGTAGCACCGGCTCGCAGCGTCGCTTCCCGGATGCGATTGTTTTCGACCCCGCCAGGCAGGCGGCGACGAGAGGGGTACCCGTGGAGGGCCACGACCCGTTCGGCTTCATCGGCCTCACCTACGACGACGTCATGCTGCTCCCGGGGCACACCGACGTCATCCCGAGCGAGGCGGACACCTCGTCCCAGCTGACGCGCCGCATCCGCGTCTCCGCACCGCTCCTGTCGAGCGCGATGGACACCGTGACCGAGTCGCGGATGGCCGTCGCCATGGCGCGCCACGGCGGCATCGGCGTGCTGCACCGCAACCTCTCCATGGCCGAGCAGGCGGCGCAGGTCGACCAGGTGAAGCGCTCCGAGTCGGGCATGATCACCAACCCGGTGACCACGACGCCCGACGCGACGGTCGCCGCGGTGGACGAGCTGTGCGGACGGTTCCGGGTCTCCGGCCTCCCCGTCGTCGAGGAGAGCGGCCGGCTCGTCGGCATCATCACGAACCGCGACATGCGCTTCGTGTCGCCGTTCGAGAAGGCGAGCACCCTCGTCCGCGACGTGATGACGAGCGAGAACCTCATCACCGCGCCGGTGGGCATCGACCCGGACAGCGCCATCGCGATCTTCGCCCAGCACAAGATCGAGAAGCTGCCGCTCGTCGACTCCGAGGGCCGCCTCAAGGGCCTCATCACGGTCAAGGACTTCGACAAGAGCGAGAAGTACCCGAACGCGACGAAGGACGACGAGGGCCGTCTCCGCGTCGGCGCCGCGATCGGCTTCTTCGGCGACGCGTGGGAGCGCGCCGGCATGCTGCGCGACGCGGGCGTCGACATCCTCGTGGTCGACACCGCAAACGGCGACTCCGCGGGAGTCCTCGACATCATCCGCCGCCTCAAGTCCGACTCGGCCTTCGCGGGCATCGACGTGATCGGCGGCAACGTCGCGACCCGCAGCGGCGCGCAGGCGCTCGTCGAAGCGGGCGTGGACGCCGTCAAGGTCGGCGTCGGTCCGGGCTCGATCTGCACGACCCGCGTCGTCGCCGGCGTCGGCGTCCCGCAGGTCACCGCCGTGTACGAGGCGTCCCTCGCGGCCGGTCCCGCCGGCGTCCCGGTGATCGCCGACGGCGGCCTCCAGTACTCGGGCGACATCGCGAAGGCGCTCGTCGCGGGCGCCGACACGGTGATGCTCGGCTCGCTCCTCGCCGGCACCGACGAGAGCCCCGGCGACCTCGTGTTCGTGGGCGGCAAGCAGTACAAGACGTACCGCGGCATGGGCTCGCTGGGCGCGCTGCAGACCCGCGGCAAGAAGACCTCCTACTCCCGCGACCGCTACTTCCAGGCCGACGTGCCGAGCGACGAGCAGCTCATCGCCGAGGGCATCGAGGGCCAGGTCCCGTACCGCGGCGCGGTCGCCTCCGTCGTCTACCAGCTCACCGGCGGTCTTCGGCAGTCGATGTTCTACGTCGGCGCGCGCAGCATCGAGGAGCTCAAGCAGAAGGGCCGCTTCGTCCGCATCACGGCCGCGGGCCTCAAGGAGTCCCACCCGCACGACGTGCAGATGGTCGTCGAGGCCCCCAACTACCGCCGCTGACGCCCTTTCCCGGGCCGGCCCGTCGTCCGTCGACGGGCCGGTTCGGCGTTTCCGGGCCACCTAGGCGGCCCGTCTTCGCCGAATCGGCCCGGCCACCCCTCTCCTGCACAGAGGAAGGGTGGCTCGGAAGCTGCACAACGTCGTCGCGTCCTCCTCGCACCGGTCGCGGCAGGGCGAATCTGCGGGGATGGAGACCTTCGCGACGTCACACGGCATCACGTTCACGAGCGACGTGGTGCGCATCGGAGCTGATGACCGGGCGCTCCGCTCCGCGGCGGCGCGGGGCGAGCTGATCCGCGTGCACCGCGGCGCGTTCGTCCCCGCCGAGGTCTGGGACGGCATGGATCGGAACGAGCGGTACCGCTGCCGGGTCAGAGCCGTCGGTCTGGTGTCGCGGGGACGACCGGTGCTGAGCCACGAGTCTGCCGCCGCGCTCTGGGGCATCCCCACCATCCGGGCGTCGGAGCTGGTGCACGTCCTCACCTCGCCGACCGCGGGCACCCGCACCGAGAACGGCGTGCGCCGGCACGGGCTCGCGGTCGACGACGAGGACGTCCTCGAGGACGGCGGCTTCCGCTTCACGAGTCTGCGGCGGACGCTCCTGGACCTGCTGCGCGACGGCAGCTTCCCGGCCGGCACCGTCGCCCTCGACTGGGCGCTTCGGCCCGCGCGCTCCGAGCCGAAGCCCTCCTTGGACAGGCAGGCGTTCGCCTCCTACGTCGCACACCAGGCGCTCGGACGAGGGGCGGCGCGGGTCGCCCGCGTGCTGGCGTTCGCCGATCCGCGAGCCGAGTCGCCCGGCGAGTCGGTGAGCAGGGCGATGATCCACGAGCTGGGGTTCCCGTCTCCCGACCTTCAGTCCGTGATCCGCGACGAGCGGGGCTTCGTCGGACGCGTCGACTTCCACTGGCCCGAGCACCGGCTGATCGGGGAGTTCGACGGCGAGGGGAAGTACGGCCCCGATGGGGCGACAGCCCGCCGCATGGTGATCGACGAGAAGTGGCGTGAGGACCGGCTGCGGCGCACCGGCCGCGGGATGGTCCGCTGGGGCTGGCGGACGGCCTCGGACGGGCCGCAGCTCTTCGAGCTGCTGCACCGCGCAGGACTGCCGTCCGCCCGAACCGGGCCGGTCCGGCGAATCCGGGCCACCTAGGCGGGCCGGATCCGCCGAATCGGCCCGGCTTCGCCCGCGCTTCCGGTGGACGGGGCCGGAACGGGCACAGGGAGGGGTCGGTAGGCTGGGAGGGTGAGCATGGACTTCGAGATCGGACGCAGCAAGCGGGCACGACGGGCCTACGCGTTCGACGACATCGCGGTCGTGCCCTCCCGCCGCACCCGCAACCCGGAGGACGTGTCGACGTCGTGGACGATCGACGCCTTCACCTTCGACGTCCCGGTCCTCTCCGCGCCGATGGACTCCGTCTCGAGCCCGGAGATCGCGATCGCGATCGGGCGGCTCGGCGGGCTCGGCGTGCTCGACCTCGAGGGTCTCTGGACGCGTTACGAGGACGCGGAGGACAAGCTCGCGCAGGTCCGCGAGCTCGAGGGCGACCAGGTCACCGCTGCCATGCAGAAGCTGTACTCGGCGCCGATCCGGCCGGAGCTCATCCAGAGCCGCCTCGCCGAGGTGCGCGCCGCGGGCGTGCCGGTCGCGGGCGCGCTCAGCCCCCAGCGCACGCAGGAGCACTACCGCACCGTCGTGGAGGCGGGCGTCGACCTGTTCGTGATCCGCGGCACCACGGTGTCCGCCGAGCATGTGTCGCGCAGCCGGGAGCCGCTCAACCTCAAGGAGTTCATCTACGAGCTCGACGTCCCGGTCATCGTGGGCGGAGCCGCCACCTACATGGCGGCGCTGCACCTGATGCGGACCGGCGCCGCGGGCGTCCTCGTCGGCTTCGGCGGCGGGGCCGCATCCACCACCCGCGCCACCCTCGGCATCCACGCCCCGATGGCGACCGCGGTCGGCGATGTCGCCGGCGCCCGCCGCGACTACCTCGACGAGTCGGGCGGACGCTACGTCCACGTCATCGCGGACGGCGGGCTCGGCACGGCGGGCGACATCGTGAAGGCGATCGCGATGGGTGCGGACGCCGTCATGCTCGGCACCGCCCTCGCCCGCGCGACCGACGTCCCGGGCGGCGGCTGGCACTGGGGCCAGGAGGCCCACCACTCCGAGCTTCCCCGGGGCAACCGGGTCTGGGTCGGTCAGGTGGCTCCGCTGGAGCAGATCCTGTTCGGCCCGTCGCCGGTGGCGGACGGGACCGCGAACCTCGTCGGCGCGCTGAAGAGGTCCATGGCCACCACCGGATACTCCGACCTCAAGGAGTTCCAGCGGGTGGAAGTCGTCGTCGCACCGTACCGGGTGTAGTCAGATCGGCACTGTCCGGCGCGGTGCAGCCGGATGGACGGAGGAATCATGGCGCAGGGCAATTCCGTCACTCTCTCGTCGAAGCTCGGCCCCGAGGAGCGGGCCTCGGCGATCTCCGCTCTCAAGGAGCGCGAAGTCGACATCCTCGTGGTGGGTGCGGGCATCGTCGGCACCGGCGCCGCACTCGATGCCGTGACTCGCGGACTGAGCGTCGGCCTCCTCGAGGCTCGGGACTTCTCGTCCGGCACCTCGAGCCGGTCGTCGAAGCTCGTGCACGGCGGGATCCGCTACCTCGAGCAGCTCGACTTCGGCCTCGTCCGCGAGGCGCTCATCGAGCGCGGGCTGCTCCTCCAGCGCCTCGCACCGCACCTCGTGAAGCCGGTGCGCTTCCTGTACCCGCTCACGCACCGGGTCTGGGAGCGGTTCTACATCGGCGCCGGCATGGCGCTCTACGACATCTTCAGCTGGACGGGCGGCCGCCCGCCCGGCGTCCCGCACCACCGCCACCTGACGAAGAGGCAGATGCTCCGGGCGATCCCGAGCCTCCGCCGCGGCGCCTTCACCGGAGGCCTCACCTACTACGACGCCCAGGTCGACGACGCGCGCTACAACGCGGTGCTCGCGCGCACGGCGTCCTTCTACGGCGCCCACGTCGCGAGCCGCGTCCGGGTCGAGGGCTTCCTCAAGGTGGGCGAGCGCGTGGTCGGCGTGAAGGCCCACGACCTGGAGTCGGGGGAGCGGTTCGAGGTCCGCGCCAAGCAGGTCGTCAACGCGACCGGCGTCTGGACGGACGAGACCCAGGCGATGGTGGGGGAGCGCGGCCAGTTCAAGGTGCGTGCCTCGAAGGGCATACATCTCGTCGTGCCCCGCGACCGCTTCCAGTCGAAGATGGGCATCATCCTCCGGACGGAGAAGAGCGTCCTCTTCGTCATCCCGTGGGGCCGGCACTGGATCATCGGCACCACCGACACCGACTGGCACCTCGACAAGGCGCACCCGGCGGCGACCGCGGCGGACATCGACTACGTGCTGGAGCACGTCAACCAGATCCTCGCCGTCCCGCTGACCCGGGACGATGTCGAGGGGGTCTACGCCGGCCTCCGCCCGCTGCTCGCGGGCGAGTCGGAGCAGACGTCGGCGCTGTCCCGCGAGCACGTCGTCGCGCACGCTGTGCCCGGGCTGGTGGTCGTCGCCGGCGGCAAGTGGACGACCTACCGCGTCATGGCGAAGGATGCGATCGACGCGGCGGCGGACGCCCTCGACGGCCGCGTGCCCGAGTCGGTGACCCAGGACATCCCGCTGCTCGGTGCGGAGGGCTACCAGGCCGCGTGGAACAAGCGCGGCAAGATCGCCCGCCACTTCGGACTGCACAAGGTGCGGGTCGAGCATCTGCTGAACCGGTACGGGGTCCTCACCGACGAGATCCTCGACCTCATCAAGGCGCGGCCGGAGCTCACCGAGCCCCTGCCCGGCGCGGACGACTACATCCAGGCCGAGGTCCTCTACGCGGCCAGCCACGAGGGCGCCCTGCACCTCGAGGACGTGCTCGCCCGCCGAACGCGCATCTCGATCGAGGCATGGGACCGCGGCGTCTCCGCCGCGCCGGTCGCCGCCCGCCTGATGGCGGAGGTGCTCGGCTGGGACGAGGCCCGCATCGACAAGGAGGTGCAGACCTACCTGCGCCGCGTGCAGGCGGAGCGGGAGAGCCAGCTGCAGCCCGACGACGAGTCCGCGGACCGGATCCGGCTCGGCGCCCCGGAGATCGTGGCGGCCACGTGACGGAGTCCCGGCGGACGACCCCGGAGGAGCGCCGCGCGCTGCTCGCCGTGATGGCGCGCCCGCGCTCGATCGCGCTGTTCGTGCTCGCTATGGCGGTCGCCGTCGTGTTCGCCCTGCTCGGGCAGTGGCAGCTGAGCAGGGCGTCGCAGAACGGGCACGTGGTCGGCGAGCCGGTCGACGACGTGCGGCCGATCTCCGAGGTCGTCCAGCCGGAGGTGTTCACGCCCGCCAGCGCGGTCGGGCAGCTCGTGTCGGTGAGCGGCAGCTGGGTGGAAGGCGACTTCCTCGTGCTGCGCGATCGCATCGATCAGGGCCGCAGCGGCTACTGGACGGCCGGCCACTTCCGCACCGAGGCGGGCGACACGCTCGCCGTCGGCCTCGGCTGGACGGAGGACCGGGATGCGGCGCTCGCCGCCGCGGATCGCTGGAACTCGGACGCGGCCGACCTGCCCACGGACCTCGAGGGCCGCTACCAGACGGGCGAGTCGCCCGAGGAGCCGGACCCCGACGACCCGCTGCCCGCGGAGATGTCGGCGGCGGCCTTCGTCAACCAGTGGGCCGACCCCGGCCCCGCATACCCCGGCTACATCACCCTCCGCGAGGCGCCGTCCGCCCTGGAGACCATCGACTCGCCGGCACCCGAGGTGGAGGTGGAGCTCAACTTCCTCAACCTCTTCTACGCGGCGGAGTGGGTGCTCTTCTCGGGCGCCGCCATCTACATCTGGTACCGCCTCATCCGCGACGTCTACGAGAAGGAGCGGGAGGAGGCGGCTCTCGCCGCCGCCGGGCCGGATCCGGGGTCCGACCGCGACGCCGAGGACGACGCGACCGGTGAGGGCGGGAGCGCGGGCGGTGCCGTCCCCGCCGGGTCCGCTCAGCGTCCGCCCGTAGACTGAGGGCATGCCCGCCGAGCCGCGAACCAGCGATTTCCCGAAGATCCGGAGGACGCTCGCGATCTACCGGGTTCTCGCGTACGCGACCGGTGTGATGCTCCTCATCCTCGTCGTCGAGATGATCCTCAAGTACGGCTTCGGACTGGAGGCGGACCTCGGCGGCGCGAACGGGTTCCTCGCGCTCGTGCCCGTCGACGGCCACACCGGGATCAACCTCAGCCTCGTCGCGCAGATCGCGCACGGGTACTTCTACCTGGCGTACCTCGTCGTCGACTTCGTGCTCATCACGTTCCTCCGCTGGCCGATCACGCGCTTCCTGCTGATCGCCGCGGGCGGCGTGGTCCCCCTGCTCTCGTTCTTCACCGAGCGCCGCATCACGCGCGAGGTGGGCGACTACCTCGCCTCGCGCGAGGCGGCCGCAACGCCCGTCCCTTCGGAGGCCCGCCATTAGCGACAGCATCCCCGTCAGCCCGGAGACCCCGGAGCCCGCATCCGGCACGGATGCGCGGCCCGTCCTCGTCGTCGACTTCGGCGCCCAGTACGCGCAGCTGATCGCGCGGCGGGTGCGCGAGGCGAACGTGTACTCCGAGATCGTGCCGCACACCGCCACCGCGGATGAGATCGCCGCCCGCAACCCCGCCGGCATCGTCCTGTCCGGTGGCCCGTCGAGCGTCTACGAGGAGGGCGCCCCGGAGCTCGACCCCGGCATCCTGCAGCTCGGCGTCCCCGTGCTCGGCATCTGCTACGGCTTCCAGGCGATGGCGAAGCAGCTGGGCGGCGAGGTCGCGCACACCGGGCGCCGCGAGTACGGCTCCACGCCCGTCGAGGTGAGCCAGGCCGGCTCGCTGCTGGAGGGCGTCCCCGTCGACCAGACGGTGTGGATGAGCCACGGCGACTCGGTCGCGAAGGCTCCCGACGGATTCCAGGTGCTCGCGAGCAGCGCGGCCACCCCCGTCGCGGCCTTCGCGAGCGACGAGCGCAAGCTGTACGGCGTCCAGTGGCACCCCGAGGTGAAGCACTCGCCCTACGGACAGGCCGTCATCGAGAACTTCCTCCACCGCGCCGCCGGCCTGCCGGGCGACTGGAACAGCGGCAGCGTGATCGCCGAGCAGGTGGAGCGCATCCGTGCCCAGATCGGCGACGCCCGCGTCATCTGCGGCCTCTCCGGCGGAGTCGACTCCGCCGTCGCGGCCGCCCTCGTGCAGCGCGCCGTCGGCGACCAGCTCACCTGCGTCTTCGTCGACCACGGCCTGCTGCGCAAGGACGAGGCACGCCAGGTGCAGGAGGACTACGTCGCCGCCACCGGCGTCCGCCTCGTCACCATCGACGCCGAGGACCGCTTCCTCGACGCCCTCGCCGGCGTCAGCGACCCGGAGCAGAAGCGCAAGATCATCGGCCGCGAGTTCATCCGCACCTTCGAGGACGCCGCCGAGGCGCTCGTGCTCGAGGCGAAGGCGGAGGGCGGCAGCAGCATCAAGTTCCTCGTGCAGGGAACCCTGTACCCGGACGTCGTCGAGTCCGGCGGCGGCACCGGCACCGCCAACATCAAGTCGCACCACAACGTCGGCGGACTCCCCGAAGACCTCACCTTCGAGCTCGTCGAGCCCCTTCGCACCCTCTTCAAGGACGAGGTGCGCGCCATCGGCCGCGAGCTCGGGCTCCCCGAGGTGATCGTCGCCCGCCAGCCGTTCCCCGGTCCCGGCCTCGGCATCCGCATCGTCGGCGAGGTCACCCGCGACCGCCTCGACCTCCTCCGCGAGGCCGACGCCATCGTCCGCGAGGAGCTCACCGCCGCCGGCCTCGACAGCGAGATCTGGCAGTGCCCCGTCGTGCTCCTCGCCGACGTCCGCTCCGTCGGTGTCCAGGGGGACGGCCGCACCTACGGCCATCCGATCGTGCTGCGCCCCGTGTCCTCCGAGGACGCGATGACGGCCGACTGGACGCGCCTCCCGTACGACCTCCTCGCCCGCGTCTCCAACCGCATCACCAACGAGGTCGCCGGCGTCAACCGCGTCGTGCTCGACGTCACGTCGAAGCCGCCGGGGACCATCGAATGGGAGTGATCCCCCACTCCTGACAGCTCGTCCGCGGGGGCGGGGTGGTCCATTTTCAGCTCAGACATTGGCGCGCAAGCATGCGCGCCAAAACTCGCAAGAAAATGGACCACCCCGCCCCCGCTCTGTCTGTCCGCAGCGGTGCAGGCCGGTAGCTGGGCGATTCCGTCGGACTCCTGCGGAGCCCTCCGGAATCGCCGCCTCCGGGCCCTTATGCGCCGATTGCTACCCGAAACACCGAAAGCCCCCGTTGCCCAGGGTGCATTCGGTGCTTCAGGGCGCACTCGGTGAGTAGGAGCGCCCCGGAAGCTAGACGCAGCGCGACGGACGCAATGCGACCCTGCATCCGACGGAACCCGCTCCGGCAACGCGAGCCGCACCTGCTGCGCGTATTAAGCCGAAGAAACCCGCACCCGCTGGAACCGCCGTTACCTCGGACTTAGCCCCGCAGCAAACCCGAAGAACCCCACGAACGAGGAAAGGCGGCCCCCCGCAGGGGACCGCCTTCCGGTGGTGTGGATCCGGCCGCTTACTCGCGGGTGAGGGCGAAGATGCGGAGGAACTCGACGTACAGCCACACGACGGTGACCATGATGCCGAAGCCCGCCTGCCAGCCGAACTTCTGGGGGAGGCCCGTCTCCACGCCGCGCTTGATGAAGTCGAAGTCGAGCACGAGGGAGTAGGAGGCGAGCAGCACCGCGAAGATGCCGATGATCACGCCGAGCGGGATGCCCATGATCTCGATCGACGAGTTCAGGCCGAAGGCGCCGCCCGCGACCGGGGCGTTGAAGACCATCAGCAGCACGTTCACGAGCGAGAACGCCGCGTAGCCGATCATCGCGACGAGGAAGATCTTCGTCGCACGGGCGGACGCGCGGACCTTGCCGCTCGCGAACAGGGCGAGCACCACGCCGACGGTGACGAGGGTGGCGAGCACGGCCTGGACGACGACGCCCGGCCACGCCATCTCGAAGAACGCCGAGATGCCGCCGACGAAGAGGCCCTCGAACGCGGCGTAGGCGATGATCAGGCCGGCCGACGGCTGGCGCTTGAACGTGTTCACCAGCGCGAGGACGAAGCCGACGATCGCACCGAGGATGAACAGGGGCGGGAAGAACCAGCCCACGGCCGCACCCACGAGCAGGACCGCGAAGAGGCTCACCGTCTTGACGATGGTGTCCTCGTACGTCATCCGGCCGGTGTCGGTGGGGCTGGCGGACGGACGCGAGTAGAGCGCGTCGAGCTCGTCGGCGCTCGGCGTGTTCACGCGAGCGGCGACATCACCACGCCCGTTGAAGGCGGGGCTGTTGGCGAATGCGGGATTGCTGGACGATGCCATGGCTCCTCAGATCCCTCTGATCGGGACGGTCCCGAACAGGGAAGGTGATTACTGCTCTGATTTTAGCGATCCGCGAGTGAATTTGCGCTGATAGGACGGGCAGATCTCACGCTCAGAGCGGACGCCGCCCACGCCGCGGCGACGGCGACCGCCGCGGTGCCCGCGAGCACCGGCAGCCGGGCCGCGTAGGGGCCCGCCACCTGGGTGACGAGGACGCCCGCGAGGGCGGGCGCCAGGGCGAGCGGATACACCCGGCCGGGTCGGCGGCGCACGAGCAGCCACAGCGCGAGCGGCACCGCCATGAGAGCGGCGAGCTGCGGCAGGAGCGTCATCAGCAGCAGCGCCGAGACGCTCGCGACGGCGGCGAGCAGCCGCCGCCCGCCCGGGGCGGGGAGGATGAGCCATCCGGTGACGTGCCCGGCCGCGCCGGCGAGGCCGACCGGCATCGTGTACGCGGTGGTCGGCAGCAGGAGGGCGGCGCCCGCGAAGATCAGGGCGAGCCCGAGCACCTGCCGGGTGCGGTAGCCGGACCAGCGGAGGGGCAGCAGCGCGTTCGGCTCGGCGGAGGCGGGACGCTCGCTCACCCGGTCACCGTATCGCGCGGACCGTCGCGTCCCGGCCCCGCTGTCGGACCCCTCGCTTAGACTCGATGGCCTCATGAGCACCCCTGCCCTCGCCTCCTCGCCGCTGCTCGAGGGGCTCAACCCACAGCAGCGCGAAGCCGTCCTCTACCGCGGACCGGCGCTGCTGATCGTCGCCGGCGCGGGATCGGGCAAGACCCGCGTGCTCACCCACCGCATCGCCAGCCTGCTCGAGTCGCGGGAGGCATGGCCGAGCCAGATCCTCGCCATCACCTTCACGAACAAGGCCGCGAGCGAGATGCGGGAGCGCGTGAAGGCGCTCGTCGGCGGCGCCGCCGAGGGCATGTGGATCTCCACCTTCCACTCCGCCTGCGTGCGCATCCTCCGCCGCGAGGCCGAGCAGTTCGGCTACAGCCGCAACTTCACCATCTACGACTCCGGCGACACCCGCGCCCTGCTCAAGCGGATCATCAAGGAGCTCGAGGCCGACGTCCTCGGCTTCACCGTGCCGGTCGCGGCCGCCAAGATCTCGAAGCTCAAGAATGAGCTCTCGGACGTCGAGACCTACGCCCGGCAGGCGAACTTCAACGACCCCAACGAGGTCATGTTCGTCGAGATCTTCCGCCAGTACAGCCGCGCGCTGTCCGCGGCGAACGCGTTCGACTTCGACGACCTCATCAGCCAGACCGTGTACCTGTTCCGGGCCTTCCCGCACGTCGCGGCGATGTACCAGAAGCGCTTCCGGCACATCCTGGTCGACGAGTACCAGGACACGAACCACGCCCAGTACGCGCTCATCCGTGAGCTCACCCGCGAGCCGGCCGAGCTCGAGCCCGGGCTGATCGCCGCGGTCGAGCCGGCGTCGCTCACCGTGGTCGGCGACTCGGACCAGTCGATCTACGCGTTCCGCGGGGCGGACATCCGCAACATCGTCGAGTTCGAGCGCGACTTCTCGAACGCGAAGGTGATCCTGCTCGAGCAGAACTACCGGTCGACGCAGAACATCCTGAGCGCCGCGAACTCGGTGATCGCGAACAACTTCGACCGCGTCGACAAGAAGCTGTGGACCGCCGACGGCGACGGCGAGAAGATCGTCGGCTACACCGGCTATTCGGGCCACGACGAGGCGCAGTTCGTCGCCGACGAGATCCAGGCGCTGCGCGACCGGGGCATGGCCTATCACGACATGGCCGTCTTCTACCGGACGAACTCGCAGACCCGCGCACTGGAGGAGATCTTCATCCGGTCCGCGATCCCGTACCGGATCGTCGGCGGCACCAAGTTCTACGAGCGGGCCGAGATCAAGGACGCGATGGCGTACCTGATCGCGGTCGCGAACCCGGCGGACACGCTGGCCGTCCGCCGCATCCTCAACACGCCGAAGCGCGGCATCGGACCGGCCACCGAGACCCAGCTGGCCACCTATGCCGAGAAGAACGAGCTCACCTTCCGCGAGGCCCTGCGCCACGCGCCGGAGCTGGGGCTCGGACCGAAGGTCACGGCGGCGATCACCGCGCTCTCCGACCTGCTCGACGAGGCCTGGGCGCTCTCGACGCGGCCCGTCACGGCGCCCGGCGACGGCGTGCCCGAGGTGCTCAGCCTGCTGATCAGCAAGAGCGGCTACCTCGACGCCCTCCGTTCGTCCCGTGATGCTCAGGACGAGGCGCGCGCCGAGAACGTCGAGGAGCTCGTCGCGGTGACGAAGGAGTTCCAGCGCAACAACCCCGAGGGCACCCTGCTCGACTTCCTCACCGAGGTCTCGCTGGTCGCCGCCGCGGACGACCTCGACGACCGCAGCGGCACCGTGTCGCTGATGACGCTGCACACCGCGAAGGGCCTCGAGTTCGAGGCGGTGTTCCTCACCGGCGTCGAGGAGGACCTGCTGCCGCATCGGATGTCGGCGGGCGAGCCCGGCGGACCGGCCGAGGAGCGGCGCCTGTTCTACGTCGGCATCACGCGCGCCCGGAAGCGGCTCTTCCTGTCGCTCGCGATGACTCGCGCCCAGTACGGCGACGTCGCGGTGGCGATGCCGAGCCGCTACCTGCAGGAGATCCCCGCCGAGCTCATCGACTGGCGCCAGTCGCCCGGCATGGCCACCAGCCGCGGCGGCACCCAGCCTCGCGCCCTCAACGCCCGGCGGGACGGCTACGGCGGCGCGTACAGCGTGCCCGCCGAGCGTCCGGCACTCAAGCCGAAGACCGAGTGGGCCAACAAGGTGACCGGCCAGGTGCGCGACAACGGCGACCTGGTGCTCGCCGCCGGCGACCGCATCAAGCACACGGACTTCGGCGAGGGCAGAGTGAGCGCCGTGACGGGCGAGGGCGCCAAGCGCATCGCCGAGGTGCAGTTCGACACCGCCGGGCGCAAGCGCCTGCTGATCAAGGTCGCGCCGATCGAGAAGATCTGAGCGTGCGGCTCCGCGCCTTCGACCGGTCGGACACCGACGCGGTCGTCGCCCTGTGGGAGGAGTGCGGGCTGACCCGGCCCTGGAACGATCCCCGACGGGACATCGAGCGGAAGCTCGCGGTGCAGCCGGAGCTGTTCCTCGTCGGCGAGGACGAGGGCGAGCTCATCGCCTCCGCGATGGCCGGCTATGACGGACATCGCGGCTGGGTCTACTACGTCGCCGTCGCGCCCGACCGGCAGGGGAGCGGCCTCGGACGGCTGCTGCTCGCCGAGGTCGAGGCCCGGCTGACCGCACTCGGCTGCCCGAAGGTCAACATCCAGATCCGCTCCGGGAACGGGAAGGCGGCCGGATTCTGGTCCGCTCTCGGCTATGCGGATGATTCCGCTTCCGGCATGGGGAAGAGACTGATTGCGGACGCCTGAGAGTTCCCGGTTTCCTCATTCCGCTCGTGCCGCTTTACGCTCTGAACCTGGACACGCGGGACCGCCGCAAGGAGGAACGAGACATGAGTACGCCGCGCCGCATCCCCGGTCGCATCCAGCAGCGGAGGGGCCGGCGGCGGTGACCGCGGCGCCGTTCCCGGTGCTCCTCGTGTGCACCGGCAACATCTGCCGGTCGAGGATGGCCGAGCTCGTGCTTCGCGCGGGGGTGACGGGGAACGCCGTCGAGTTCTCGAGTGCGGGCACGCTGGCGAACCCCGGCGTGCCGATGACCGACGAGGCGCTCTCGACGGCGGTCTCGCTCGGCGGCGAGCCGGACGGCCGCACGTCGCGGCGCCTCACCCGCGACCTCGTCGCGGGGGCCGGTCTGGTGCTCACCGCGTCGCGGGAGCACCGCGCCCGGGCGGTCGAGCTGTTCCCGCGGGCGTCCGCCTACACGTTCACGCTGCGGCAGTTCGCGCGGCTGCTCGAGCTGGCGCCGCTGCCCGAGGTCGCGGACGGGCGGCAGCTGGTGGCGCAGGTCGCGGCTCGGCGGGGGTACGCGCCTCCGGCGCCCGCGGATGCCGACGACGTGCCGGACCCGTACCGACGGCCGCTCGCTGTCTACGCGGCTGCCGGCGATCTGATCGGTCAGGCCGTCGCGACGATCGCGCCGGCGCTTCGGCGTCTGCGCTGAGAAGCCCCGGCCCCCGAGGGGTCGAGGCGGGGTCGAGCGGACCCCGGCCGCGAGGACCGGGGCCGCTCAGAGGAGCCGAGGCTCAGCGAGCCTGCTCGAACGCGTCCTGGATCTCCTTCGAGATCCGGCCGCGGTCCGACACGGTGTAGCCGTTCGTGCGGGCCCACTCGCGGATCTCCTGGAGGCGGTTTCCGCCGCCCCCGCTGCGGGAGGACTGCGAAGGAGCGGCGCCGCGGCGCGACTGGCCGGTGGGGCGGGCCTTCGAGATGAAGGGGTCGAGGGCCGCGGCGAGCCGGTCGCGGTTCTCGGAGGAAAGGTCGATCTCGTAGGACTTCCCCTGATAGGAGAATGCGACGGTTCCACCGGAACCATCCGTGATGACGGTGCCGTCGAGATCGTCGACGGTCTCAACAATGACTTTCTGTGCCACGGGAATCTTCTCAATCGTGAGGGGCGACAAGGCCATGAATCGGCGGAGATCTCCGCGCCGATTAGTGTAGGGATAAACGGCGCAGAAGCGCGAGTCGAACGGCAATTCAATATTGCTGTGATAAGGCAATTACTTCGGTGAATTGCGGTCGCCCACGGCGCCGAACCCGCGGAGCGGCGAGCGGCGCGGGGTCGGGAGGGTAGAGTTCTCCTGTCCCACTCGGGCGGCGCGTCGCCGTCCGACCCGCTCCAAAAGGACCCGGAAGACAAGCGTGGATCTATACGAGTACCAGGCCCGTGACCTGTTCGAGAGTTACGGGGTTCCCGTACTCGCCGGCATCGTCGCCGACACCCCCGCCGAGGTCCGCGCCGCGGCCGAGAAGCTCGGCGGCACCGTCGTCGTCAAGGCGCAGGTGAAGACCGGAGGCCGCGGCAAGGCCGGCGGCGTCAAGGTCGCGCACAGCCCCGCCGAGGCGGAGGAGCTCGCGGAGGACATCCTCGGCCTCGACATCAAGGGCCACGTCGTGCGCCGCGTCATGGTGGCCGCGGGCGCCCGCATCGCCCAGGAGTTCTACTTCTCGATCCTCCTCGACCGTGCGAACCGCTCCTACCTCTCGCTCTCGAGCGTCGAGGGCGGCATGGACATCGAGCAGCTCGCGGTCGAGAAGCCCGAGGCGCTCGCCCGGATCGCGATCGACCCGCTTGCCGGCATCGACACCGAGAAGGCCACCGAGATCGCGCGGGCCGCGCGCTTCCCCGAGGAGCTCTTCGACCGGATCGTGCCCGTGATCGAGCGCCTCTGGTGGGTCTACCGCGATGAGGACGCCACGCTGGTCGAGGTGAACCCGCTCGTGCTCACCGAGTCGGGCACGATCATCGCCCTCGACGGCAAGATCACCGTCGACGACAACGCCGTGTTCCGCCACGAGAACCACGCGGCGCTCGCCGAGGCCGGCGACGTCGACCCGCTCGAGGCGAAGGCCAAGGAGAGCGACCTCAACTACGTGAAGCTCGACGGCGAGGTCGGCATCATCGGCAACGGCGCGGGCCTCGTCATGTCGACGCTCGACGTCGTCTCCTACGCCGGTGAGCGCCACGGCGGCGTGAAGCCCGCCAACTTCCTCGACATCGGCGGCGGCGCCTCCGCGGAGGTCATGGCCGCGGGCCTCGACGTCATCCTCGGCGACCCGCAGGTGAAGAGCGTCTTCGTCAACGTCTTCGGCGGCATCACCGCGTGCGACGCGGTGGCCAACGGCATCGTCGGCGCGCTCGGCAAGCTCGGCGACGCGGCCACGAAGCCCCTCGTCGTCCGCCTCGACGGCAACAACGTCGAGGAGGGCCGCCGCATCCTCGCCGACGCCGCCCACCCGCTCGTCACCGTGGTCGACACCATGGACGACGCCGCGGACAAGGCCGCCGAGCTGGCGAACGCCTGAGCCGAGCAGAAGGAACAAGGAACATGTCGATTCTTCTCGACGAGAACTCGAAGATCATCGTCCAGGGCCTCACCGGCTCGGAGGGCACCAAGCACGCCGGCCGGATGCTGCAGTCCGGCTCGCAGATCGTCGGCGGTGTGAACCCGCGCAAGGCCGGCACGCAGGTCGAGATCGAGGGCCGGTCCCTGCCGATCTTCGGCAGCGTGACCGAGGCGATCAACGGGACCGGGGCGAACGTGTCCGTCGTGTTCGTGCCGCCCGCGTTCGCGAAGTCGGCGGTGATCGAGGCGATCGACGCCGAGATCCCCCTCGTCGTCGTCATCACCGAGGGCATCCCGGTGAAGGACTCCGCGGAGTTCTGGGCCTACGCGAAGCAGAAGGGCGGCGCGACGCGCATCATCGGCCCGAACTGCCCGGGCATCATCAGCCCCGGCAAGTCGAACGCGGGCATCATCCCGGCGACCATCACCGAGGCGGGCCCCATCGGCCTCGTGTCGAAGTCGGGCACCCTGACCTACCAGATGATGTTCGAGCTGCGCGACATCGGCATCTCGACCGCGGTCGGCATCGGCGGCGACCCGATCATCGGCACCACCCACATCGACGCGCTCGCCGCGTTCGAGGCGGACCCGGAGACGAAGGCGATCGTCATGATCGGCGAGATCGGCGGCGACGCCGAGGAGCGCGCTGCCGACTTCATCAAGGCGAACGTGACCAAGCCGGTCGTCGCCTACGTGGCGGGCTTCACCGCCCCCGAGGGCAAGACGATGGGCCACGCCGGCGCCATCGTCTCCGGCTCGTCGGGCACCGCGCAGGCGAAGAAGGAGGCCCTCGAGGCCGCGGGGGTCAAGGTCGGCAAGACGCCGAGCGAGACCGCCGCCCTCATGCGCGAGGTCTTCGCGTCCGTCTGACGGGGTTTCACCCGGCCGGGGCGCGGATGCGCGGTTAGGCTCGCGATCGCATGAACCGCCCACTCACCGCGCTCCTGGCCGGGCTCGAGTCCCTTCTCGTCGTCGGCATCGGCTTCGGGGCGCTCCTCGTCCCGCTCACCGCGCTGTGGGCGTTCCAGTACGAGCTCGGCGTCGACTGGGGCGTGTTCTACCGGGCTGCCGCCGACACGTGGCTGCTCGGGCACGGAGTGGATGTGCGCTTCGCGCTCGACCCAGCGCTCGCGTCCGCCCTCGGCCTCGCCGGCGCGGCGGACGCCTTCACGGTGACGATCGGCGCCCTCGGCCTCGCCCTGGCCACGGCCCTGCTCGCCGCGCGCACCGGCAGCCGGCTCCAGCACACGGACCACCCGCGGCTGGCGCTCACGGTCGCCGTCGTGGTCTTCGCCCTGCTGTCCGCCGTGCTCGTCTTCACCGCCGGCACTCCCGCCGCCCAGCCTTCCCGCTGGCAGGGGGTGCTGCTGCCGACGGCCGTGTTCGTCGCAGGACTCGCGGTCGGCTGGCGGCTCCGCACCCGGGGCGAGCCGGGCAGCCTGCTCGCCCGGGCCGGGATCCGCGGCGACCGCGCCGCCCTGCTGCGGGAGGGCGCCCGCGCCGGCGCCGCCGCCGTGGCGTCGCTCCTCGCCGCGTCCGCGGTGCTCGTCGCCGTGCTGCTCGCGTTCGGCTACGCCCAGGTCGTCACGATGTACGAGTCGCTGCAGGGCGACGTCCTCGGCGGGGCCGCCCTGACCCTCGGTCAGCTCGCTATCCTGCCCAATCTCGTGCTCTGGGCGGCCGCCTGGCTCGTCGGGCCGGGCTTCGCGATCGGCGCCGGCTCCTCCGTGTCGCCGCTCGGCACCGTCCTCGGCCCGGTGCCGGGACTGCCGATCCTCGGCGCGCTGCCGGCGGGCGACCTCAGCTGGGGCTTCCTCGGCCTGCTCGTTCCGCTCGTGCCCGCCTTCGTCTGCGCGGCGCTGCTCCGCCCGCGCCTCGACCGGGCGCTCGGGCTTCCCGCCTCTCCCGTCGAATGCGCCGCCGCCGGCGCCGCCGCGGGCGCCACGGGCGGTCTCGTGCTCGGGCTCCTCACCTGGGCGGCGTCCGGCTCGGCGGGCCCGGGCCGCCTCTCGGAGGTCGGGGCGTCGCCGCTGCTCGTCGGTCTCGTCGCCGCGCTGGAGTTCGCCGTCGCCGTGACGCTCGGGCTCCTGTCGAGCCGCCGTCGCTCGACCGAGCCGCTCCCCGCGACATCGCTGGAGCACGAGCTGCGCCGGTAGGCTTTCCGGGTGCTGTCGCTCGTCGTGCTCATCTCGGGCGGCGGTTCCAATCTGGCCGCCCTGATCGCCGAGGCCGAGCATGCCTCCTACCCCGCGCGCATCGTCGCCGTCGGCGCCGACCGCGACGCGGACGGCCTGCTGTTCGCCGAGCAGCACGAGATCCCGTCGTTCACGGTGCCGCTGTCGTCCTTCGAGACGCGCGAGGAGTGGGGCCGGGAGCTGCTCCGGCAGATCGAGCAGTGGCGCCCCGACCTCGTGATCCTCAGCGGATTCATGCGGCTCCTCCCCGCCGAGGTGGTCCGCGCGCTCGCTCCGCGCCTTCTCAACACGCACCCGGCGTACCTTCCGGAGTTCCCGGGCGCCCACGCGGTTCGCGATGCGATGCAGGCGGGCGTCGCCCAGACCGGAGCGAGCGTCATCATCGTCGACGAGGGCGTCGACACCGGACCGATCCTGGCCCAGGAGCGGATCCCCGTCCTGCCGGGCGACGGCGAGGACGAGCTGCACGAGCGCATCAAGGTCGTCGAGCGGCGACTGCTGGCCGACGTCATCCGCCGGATCGCCGACGGAACCATCCGACTCGAGGAGTACGCCCGATGAGTGGCCCCCGCATCGACCCCAGCCTCTACCGGGAGCGGGACGTCGTCCCCATCCGCCGGGCCCTGCTCTCGGTGAGCGATAAGACCGGGCTCCTCGAGCTCGGGCGCGCGCTCGCGGACGCCGGGGTCGAGATCGTCTCCACCGGCTCCACCGCCGCCCAGCTCCTCGAGGCAGGCGTGCCGGTCACCGAGGTCGCGGCCGTCACCGGCTTCCCGGAGTCCCTCGACGGGCGCGTGAAGACCCTGCACCCGTCCGTGCATGGCGGCCTGCTCGCCGACCTGCGGCTCGAGGACCACGAGCGCCAGCTCGACGACCTCGGCATCCGCCCGTTCGAGCTCGCGATCGTCAACCTCTACCCGTTCGCGCAGACCGTCGCCGCCGGTGCGCCCGCCGGCGAAGTGATCGAGCAGATCGACATCGGCGGGCCCGCCATGGTGCGCGCCGCCGCGAAGAACCACGCGAACGTCGCGATCGTCGTGTCCCCCGACGGCTACGGCGAGATCCGCGACGCACTCGCCTCCGGCGGGACCACCCTCGAGCAGCGCCGCCGTCTCGCGGCCGCCGCCTTCGCCCACACCGCCGCCTACGACCGGCAGGTCGCCGACTGGATGGCGGGCGAGACCGGCCAGGCGGACCGCGTGCTCCGTGTCGAGGCGACGCTCTCCGCCCCCCTCCGGTACGGCGAGAACTCGCACCAGCGGGCCGCGCTCTACACCTTCGCCGAGGGCCGCGGCATCGCCCAGGCCGAGCAGCTCTCCGGCAAGGAGATGAGCTACAACAACTACGTCGACGCGGACGCCGCCGTGCGCGCCGCCTACGACTTCGAGCGGCCTGCAGTCGCGATCATCAAGCACGCGAACCCGTGCGGCATCGCGGTCGCCTCGGCCAAGGCCGTCGACCCGATCGCGTCCGCGCACATCCGCGCCCACGAGTGCGACCCCGTGTCCGCGTTCGGCGGCGTCATCGCCGCCAATCGCACGGTCACGCTCGGCATGGCGGAGCAGGTCGCGGACGTCTTCACCGAGGTGCTCGTCGCGCCCGACTTCGAGGACGACGCCCTCGCCGTGCTGCGCCGCAAGAAGAACCTCCGCATCCTGCGGCTGCCCGCCGACTACCGCCGCGAGATCCGCGAGTTCCGCCAGATCAGCGGGGGAGTGCTGCTGCAGACCGCGGACAGCTTCGACCAGGGCGTGAACTCCGCGCAGTCCGACTCCTCCGCCTGGCGCCTCGTCTCGGGCGAGGAGGTCGACGCGGCGACCCGCGCCGACCTGGAGTTCGCCTGGCGGGCCTGCCGTGCGGTCAAGTCGAACGCCATCCTCCTCGCGGACGCGGGCGCCTCGGTCGGCGTCGGCATGGGGCAGGTCAACCGCGTCGACTCCTGCCACCTCGCGGTGAATCGCGCCGGCGCACGAGCCCAGGGCGCCGTGGCGGCGTCGGACGCGTTCTTCCCGTTCGCCGACGGACTCGACGTGCTCCTGCAGGCGGGCGTCCGCGCCGTCGTGCAGCCGGGCGGCTCCGTCCGCGACGACGAGGTCATCGAGGCCGCCCGCCGCGCGGGCGTCCCCATGTACTTCACGGGCGAGCGCCACTTCTACCACTGAGCCACTTGCCGCCGCAGGCGGCGTCTCGACATCACACGAGGTGTCTTCGACCCAGTCACTCGAGTGCGGGGTTTCAGCGGACGTCGCGTGATTTCGAGACGCGAGCCTGCGGCTCGCTCCTCGATCACCGGGGTTGGTGCGCCTGCGGCCCGCTCCTCGATCACCGGGGCTGGTGCGCCTGCGGCTCGCTCCTCGATCACCGGGTGGGTGCGACGCGTGGAGCCGGGGGTCATCGGCGCCCCGACTAGGGTTGACGGGTGCTTTCGACCCCGCCCAGCCGGCGGCTGCTCCCGGCGCTCGTCGCCGCGGCGGCCGCGGCTCTCGCAGCCCACGCCGCGACCGTGTTCCTCCTCTTCGTCGCGAACGGCTTCACCGCGGAGCTGATCCCGGTCGCGAACGGCTACTTCGGGTTCGCCACGGTCCTCGTCTTCGTGCTGCTCGCCGTCGCGGGGTTGCTCGGGGCGTTCGAGCGCTTCCGGTGGACCGCGCTCGCCGCGGTGGTCGCCGCGCTCGGCGGCGCGCTGCTCGGCACCGCCCTCGGCGCCGTCCTCTCCGGCGTCGGGCTGTCGTCGACGCTCCTGTCCGGCGTGCTCGCGAGCCTGCTCGACGTCAACCTCGCCTTCGTGATCATGGTGGTCCTCGCCGCGCTCACCATCGCGCCCGCCGTGTACCGGGGCATCGCCGGCTCCCGGCCCGCCGTGCTGCGCGGCAGCGTCGCCACCGCCCTGGTCCGCCTCCCGTCGGCGAACCTCGCCGAGGGCGCCGTCACCTTCCGCGACCGCGAGCCGCTCGACTCCGCCCGCGCCGACGAGCAGTGGGCGGCCTATGTCGACGCCTTCCGCGAGGAGGGCTGGGACGTGGTGGAGGTGCCGGCCGCCGAGGGGATGGCCGACTCCGTCTTCGTCGAGGACACGGTCGTCGTGGCAGCGGGTCTCGCCGTGCTGACCCGGCCGGGCGCCGAGCACCGGCTCGCCGAGCTCGACGGCACCGAGCAGACGGTCCGCCGGCTCCGGCTGCCGGTCGCCCGCATCGAGGAGCCCGGCACGCTCGACGGCGGCGACGTGCTCATCGTCGGTGAGACCGTGTACGTCGGCCGCGGAGGCCGCACCAACGCGGAGGGCATCCGCCAGCTGCGCGCGCTCCTCGCGCCGCGCGGGCTCAGCGTCGTCGCCGTCCCGATGACGCGTGCCCTCCACCTCAAGACCGCGGCGACGGCGCTGCCGGACGGCACCGTCCTCGGCCACCCGGATGCGGTCGACGACCCGCGCGTCTTCGGCCGCTACCTCGAGGTGCCGGAGGCGGACGGCGCGAACATCGTGGTGCTCGGTCCCGACACCGTGCTCATGTCGTCGGCGGCGCCCCGGACCGCGGAGCTGGTCCGCTCCCTGGGCTACCGAGTGGTCGCGGTCGACCTGTCCGAGTTCGCGAAGGTGGAGGGCAGCGTCACCTGCCTGTCGGTCCGGCTCCGGCCCTTGCCGCAGTCGGGCGTGCGCCGCTAGCCTGGGAGGCTCGCCCGCCGCTGGGGCTGGCACGGAGCGAACCGGGAGGACGACATGGACACTGTCTCGAGCGGCACCGTCCTGCGCGCATCCACGGGCGCCGTGCCGACGGGCTTCGGCCCGCGCCTCGCGGCGGCCGTCACGCCGCGGAACTGACGCTTCCCCACTCTCCACTCCCCGTTCCGCCTTCTCTCCGGCCCCCACGAAGGGCCTCTAGGGATCCCCATGTCTGTCGACGCCGACCGGCCGTCCACGCCCCGCGCCCTCCGGCGCCTCCTCCCGTTCGTCCGCCCCGCCCTGCCGCGTCTGCTCGCCGGCATGGCGGCGGGCCTCATCGCCGGGCTCGTCGCGCTCGCCATCCCGCAGGTCCTGCAGGTTCTCGTCGACTCCGCGCTGCAGCAGGGCGACGCGAGCGCCGTGCTGCCCGCGACCCTCGTCATCGTCGGCCTCGGCGTGCTCGAAGCCGCCGCGATCCTCGTCCGCCGCTGGCTCGTGCTCACGCCGAACACCAAGGTCGAGGCGAGCATGCGCAACGCGCTGTACGAGCACCTGCAGGAGCTGCCCGTCGCCTTCCACGACCGGTGGCCGAGCGGTCAGCTGCTCTCCCGAGCGGTGCACGACCTCAACCTCATCCGCCGCTGGCTCGCGTTCGGCCTCGTGCTGCTCGTCGTCAACGGGGTCACCGTCGTCGTCGGCGCGGCGCTGCTGCTCGCCATCGACCCGCTGCTCGGCGGGGTCTTCCTCGTCAGCGCCCTGCCGATCTGGATCGTCGCGATGCGCTTCGAGAAGCGGTACAGCCGCGCGGCGCGCCGCAGCCAGGACCAGGCCGGCGACCTCGCGACCGCGGTCGAGGAGTCGGTCCACGGCATCCGCGTGCTGAAGGCCTTCGGCCGGGGACCGCACGCGCTCAAGAAGTTCGAGCGCCAGGCCGAGGAGCTGCGCGGCACCGAGATGGAGAAGGCGCGCGCGATCGCGTTCATCTGGCGCTGGCTGACGCTGATCCCGGACGCCACCCTCGCGGTGTGCCTGGTGATCGGCGTCGCGCTCGCCGCACAGGGCCAGGTGACCGCCGGATCGCTCGTCGCGTTCTTCGCGACTGCGACCGTGCTGCGCTTCCCGCTCGAGTCCATCGGCTTCCTGCTGTCCTTCACGCTCGACGCCCGCAACGCGACGGACCGCTTCTTCGAGGTGATCGACGAGCCGGTGCTCATCGGCGACCCCGCCTCCCCGGCGACGATCGAGAAGCCCGCCGGGCGCCTCGAGTTCCGGGACGTGCATTTCCGCTACCCGGACGCGCCCGACGGCGCGCCGGACCTCCTCGATGGCATCGACCTCGTGCTCGAGCCGGGGGAGACTATGGCGCTCGTCGGCCTCACCGGCTCCGGCAAGTCGACCCTGACCGCGCTGCCCACCCGCCTCTACGAGGTGACGGGCGGATCGGTGCTGCTCGACGGCGTCGACGTGCGCGACCTCCGGCTGGGCGAGCTGCGCCGGCACATCGCGATGGCGTTCGAGGACGCGACGCTGTTCTCGGACACGGTTCGCGAGAACGTGCTGCTCGGCAGCCGCGACGGCAGCGACGAGACGATGCGGGAGGCGCTCGCAGTGGCGCAGGCGCAGTTCGTCGACGACCTGCCCGACGGCGTCGACACCGTCATCGGCGAGGAGGGCCTCAGCCTGTCCGGCGGGCAGCGGCAGCGGCTGGCGCTCGCGCGAGCTGTGGCCGCGAAGCCGACCGTGCTCGTGCTCGACGATCCGCTCTCCGCGCTCGACGTCGAGACCGAGGAGCTCGTCGAGGCGGCGCTCCGCCGCGTGCTCTCCTCGACGACGGCGCTCGTCGTCGCCCACCGGCCGTCGACCGTCATGCTGGCGGACCGGGTCGCCGTGCTGGAGGAGGGCCGGATCACCGCCGTCGGGCGGCACTCCGACCTGCTCGCCGAGAACGAGCACTACCGCTTCGTCATCTCCAGCCTGGACGACGAGGATACGCGGGACGAGCCGCGGGACGGGGACGGCCCGCTCGACGGGCCCGAGGACGGGCAGCCGCGCGGCGACGAGGATCCCCGGATCGCCGATGAGAGGACGGAGGTGCGGGCATGAGCACCACCATGTCGGGCGTCGCCGGCGAGGACCGCGACGACCTCTCCCGTCAGGAGAGCCGGTCGATGCGGCTCCGGTCGCGCCGCCTGCTGCTCGAGCTGCTGCGACCCCTCCGCCGCTCCATCATCCTCACCCTCGTGGTCGTGGTGTTCGCGACGCTCGCTCAGGTGGCGGGTCCTGCGCTCATCGCGTTCGGGATCGACCGCGGCGTGCCCGCGCTCATCGACGGCGACGTCCTGCCGCTCGCGCTCGCCGGAGCCGGGTTCCTCGCCTCGAGTGCCGTCGGCGCCGTGCTGATCGGCTGGTACCGCATCCTGCAGGCGCGGATCAGCCAGGCGGTGCTCTTCGACCTGCGCCGGCGGGTGTTCCAGCACACCCAGCGGCTGAGCCTCGACTTCCACGAGAGCTACACGTCGGGGCGGATCATCTCGAGGCAGACGAGCGACCTCGACTCGATCCGCGAGCTGCTCGACGAGGGCATCGGCAACCTCGTCTCGGGCGCCTTCTACACCGTGTTCACGGCGGTGGCGCTCGTGCTGCTCGACGCCCCGAGCGGCCTCGTGCTCGCCGTCGCGCTGATCCCGCTGTGGTTCCTGGTCCGCTGGTTCCAGAAGCGGTCGCAGCGGCTCTTCCGGGCGACTCGCGTCGCCTCGGCGCGCATGATCGTGCAGTTCGTCGAGACGATGACGGGCATCCGCGCGGTGAAGGCCTTCCGCAAGGAGGGGCGCAACCAGCAGAAGTTCGGCGAGCTCGTGGAGGACTACCGCGGCGCGAACGCGAAGGTGTTCCGCCTGTTCGGCACCTTCGATCCGGGCCTCGTGCTCATCGGCAACCTGACGGTCGCCGGGGTGCTCCTGACGGGCGGAATGCGAGTCGCCGCCGGCGAGCTCGCGATCGGCGTCCTGCTCGCCGTGCTGCTCTACGTCCGCCGGTTCTTCGACCCGATGGAGGAGCTGGCGATGTTCTACAACGGCTACCAGTCCGCGTCGGCCGCGCTCGAGAAGATCTCGGGCGTGCTCGAGGAGCGCCCGAGCGTCGCCGACCCGGCGCGCCCGGTCGACCTGCGCGCGGCGCGGGGCGCCGTCGAGTTCGACGAGGTCGAGTTCGGCTACCGCGACGGCGCGGTGATCCTGCCGCGGTTCGACCTCGACATCCCCGCCGGCCAGACGATCGCGCTCGTCGGGTCGACGGGCGCGGGGAAGTCGACGCTCGCGAAGCTCATCTCCCGATTCTACGACCCCACCGCCGGATCCGTCCGGCTGGACGGGATCGACCTGCGGCAGCTTCACCCGAAGGACCTGCGCCGGGCGATCGTCATGGTGACGCAGGAGGCGTACCTGTTCTCCGGCTCGGTCGCCGAGAACATCGCGCTCGGCAGGCCGGACGCGACGCGGCAGCAGATCGTCGACGCCGCGAAGGCGGTCGGCGCGCACGAGTTCATCTCTGACCTGCCGCACGGGTACGACACCGACGTCAACAAGCGGGGCGGCCGCGTCTCGGCCGGGCAGCGGCAGCTGCTGTCGTTCGCGCGCGCCTTCCTCGCCGACCCGTCGGTGCTCATCCTCGACGAGGCGACGGCGTCGCTCGACATCCCGAGCGAGCGGGCGGTGCAGGACGCGCTGCAGACTCTGCTCGCCGACCGGACGGCGGTCATCATCGCGCACCGCCTCTCGACGGTCGCGATCGCCGACCGGGTGCTCGTGATGGACCGCGGCCGCATCATCGAGGACGGAACGCCCGAGCAGCTCATCGCGGGCAGCGGCCGCTTCGCGACCCTGCACGCCGCCTGGCGCGACTCCCTCGTGTGAGTCGCGCGGGTCGTGCGGACAACCTGCGCCGGTAGACCGTCGCGAGTCGTCCGCGCGACCCGCGCAGGCTACTCGGGCGCCCAGCGGGCGGCGGTGAGGTCGACGCGGTAGCCCGCGTCCGTCGGTGCCGGGAGCAGGGGAGTGCCCTCCTCCTCGTAGTGCTCGCGGGCGGTCGCCTCATGGCAGGTGGGCGGATGCCCGCCGGCGCGGATCACGCGCCACCAGGGGACCGACGAGCCGTGGTAGCGCATCACCATGCCCACGGCGCGGGCGCCCGGGCGGCCGAAGGTCCACGCGACGTCGCCGTACGTCATCACGCGGCCCGCGGGGATCTGTGCGACGAGGTCGAGCACCTGCTCGGTGTAGTCGCCCGGACGATCGAAGACCGCCATCAGAGCGGCAGCGCGCCGACGACCTCGCCGTACTCCGTCTCGCCGATCGGCGTGAAGCCGAGGCGCAGGAAGAACTCCTCCGGGCCGAGCTCGCCCGACTCCCAGATCACGGTCACGCGCTCGAAGCCGCGGCGCCGGGCCTCGTCGGCGAGCTGCTCCACCGCGAAGCGGCCGACACCGTGCCCCTGCGCGTCGGCGGCCACGTTGATCCGCCAGATGCAGCAGCGGAACTCCTCCCGCGTCGCGTCCGGGTCGAAGTTGCCCATGATGAAGCCGACGACCTTGCCGTCCTCGAGCACCACGCGGGGCCAGGTGGTCGACTGGTTCACGAAGGGCTCCGCCATGGCGTACGACAGCGGCGCCACGAACCGCTCCTGCCCCTGCTTGAGCGAGAGCGAGTTGGCGGCCGCGATGTTGCGCGCGTTGAGTTCCTCGAGGACGAGCGTGGCCATGCGCACAGGCTAGTGGCAGGCCGGTCGCCGCGCAGGGCGGAGATATCTCGACGTCGAGACATCCTGCCCGCCGGGTAAGCTGGAGCGCGGCCCCGGCCGGGCCGCACAACGAGCCGAGGAGCGAGCACAGTGGCAGCAGGCGAGAAGATCAAGGTCGAGGGCACCGTCGTCGAGCTCGACGGTGACGAGATGACGCGGATCATCTGGCAGAAGATCAAGGACAGCCTGATCCACCCGTACCTCGACGTGAACCTCGAGTACTACGACCTCGGCATCGAGAACCGCGACGCCACGGACGACCAGGTCACGATCGACTCCGCGAAGGCGATCCAGAAGCACGGCGTCGGCGTGAAGTGCGCGACGATCACGCCCGACGAGGCGCGCGTCGAGGAGTTCGGCCTCAAGAAGATGTGGCGCAGCCCGAACGGCACGATCCGCAACATCCTCGGCGGCGTCATCTTCCGCGAGCCGATCATCATCTCGAACATCCCGCGGCTCGTCCCCGGCTGGAACAAGCCGATCATCGTCGGCCGCCACGCGTTCGGCGACCAGTACCGCGCCACCGACTTCCGCTTCGACGGCCCGGGCACCCTGACCGTGAGCTTCCAGCCGCAGGACGGCGGCGAGGCCCAGTCGTTCGAGGTGTTCCAGGCGCCGGGCAGCGGCGTCGCGATGGCGATGTACAACCTCGACGACTCGATCCGCGACTTCGCCCGCGCGAGCCTCAACTACGGCCTCGCCCGCAACTACCCGGTGTACCTGTCGACGAAGAACACGATCCTCAAGGCCTACGACGGCCGGTTCAAGGACATCTTCCAGGAGGTGTTCGAGGCCGAGTTCAAGGAGAAGTTCGACGCCGCCGGCCTCACCTACGAGCACCGGCTCATCGACGACATGGTCGCCGCGTCCCTCAAGTGGGAGGGCGGCTACGTCTGGGCCTGCAAGAACTACGACGGCGACGTGCAGAGCGACACGGTCGCGCAGGGCTTCGGCTCGCTCGGCCTCATGACCAGCGTGCTGACAACCCCGGACGGCCGGATCGTCGAGGCCGAGGCCGCGCACGGCACCGTCACGCGGCACTACCGCCAGTACCAGCAGGGCAAGCCGACCTCGACGAACCCGATCGCCTCGATCTACGCCTGGACGCGCGGCCTCGCGCACCGCGGCAAGCTCGACGGCAACCAGGCGCTCATCGACTTCGCGAACACCCTCGAGGACGTCGTCATCACGACCGTCGAGTCCGGCGCGATGACGAAGGATCTCGCCCTCCTCGTCGGCCCCGACCAGGCCTGGCAGACGACGGACGAGTTCCTCGACACCCTCGACAAGAACCTCCAGGCCCGCATCAACGGCTGACCTGCTTCGTCGACGGAAGCGCCCGTCCCCTATGGGGGCGGGCGCTTCCGCTGTCTCCGGGTGAGGGGGTCGGTGGGTGGGCCGTCGGTGGTCGGTCAGTGGTCCGCGGGGGGGTCGGTGGGTGGGCCGTCGGCTGTGGTCCAGCAGGAGGAAGTGGTGCTCAGCAGGAAGAACGGGCGCGGTTCTGCCTGCTGAAGGTGTGCGGTGCCTGCTGAGGTTGGAGCGGTGCCTGCTGAGGACGTGCGGTGCTTGCTGAGGTAGGGCCGGTGCTTGCTGAGGACGTGCGGTGCCTGCTGAGGATGAAGCGGTTCCTGCTGAGGGCTTCGTGGTGCCCCCTCAGGAGCGGGACCGCGAGGCTCAGCAGGTGAACAAGATGCTCAGCAGGAAGAACTGGCCCGGTTCTGCCTGCTGAGGGCCCGCCGTGCCTGCTGAAGGGGGGCGATTCCCGCTGAGGGCCCGCCGTGGCCGCCGGAGCTCGACCGGAACGCGGAAGCGCCCGCCCCCGGTGAGGGCAGCGGGCGCTTCCGGATCAGAGGTCAGGACTCCGAGGACGTGCCCGACTGCTCGGTGCTGCTGCCGCTGCTGCTGCCGACGGTCAGGGTGTTGCCGCCGGCACCGCCCTGGACCTCGATCTTGCGGGGCTTCATTCGCTCGCTGACCGGGATCGTGACGCTGAGCACACCGTTCTCGTAGGAGGCGGCGATCCGCTCGGTGTCGATGCCCTGGCCGAGGTTCAGCTGGCGCAGGAACGAGCCGCTCTGCCGCTCGCGGGCGAGCCACTTCACGCCCTGGCCGCTCGTCAGGGTGCGCTCGGCGCGGATCGTCAGCAGCTGCCCGTCGACGTCGATGTCGACCGAGCCCGGGTCGATGCCGGGGAGGTCGGCGCTCAGCACGTAGTGGTCGCCGTCCCGGTACAGGTCCATCGGCATCAGCTTCGGGCCCCGAGTCTCGAACACGGAGCCGGCGAGGCGGTCGAGCTCGCGGAACGGGTCGAAGTTCATGGCCATGACAGGTTCCTTTCGTCGGGCCGCGGATGCGGCGGGTTCAGGGGTTGAGCCGCTTCGGCTCAAGTAGCTTCAGATTAGCACTCGACGGGGTCGAGTGCCAGATCTTCTCGAGGTCGCGACCGGGCCGGTTCCTCTTGCCTGCCAGTAAGTTTGTAAACCATACTGACAAACGTGACAACGGCTCTTCCGGTCGCCCACGGCGGCCTGCGGCCCTCGGCGAAGGTGCTCCCCGGGCACGCCCGGCAGCACAACCGCGCCCTGGTGCTGCAGACACTCCTCCGCACCGACGGGCTCTCCCGAGCCGACCTCGCCCGGGAGACGGGGCTCACCCGAGCGACCATCTCCGACCTCGTCGCCGAACTCCTCGCGGAGCGGCTCGTCCGCGAGCTGGGTCAGCGCGAGGACGCGCGTCCCGGCAAGCCCGCGACCCTGGTCGACATCGACCGCGCCGGGCATCAGATGGTCGGCCTCGACATGAGTGACCATGCCGTGCTGCGCGCGGCGGTGCTCGACCTCAACGGCGTCATCCTGACACGCGTCGAGGTCCCTCTCGACGGCCGGACGGGAGAGGAGGCGCTCGATCGCGCCACCGAGCTCGCGCGGCGAGCGGTCGCCGCGACCACCGCGCCCGTCCTCGGCGTCGGCGTCGGGTCGCCGGGTGTCGTCGATCTCGACGGGACCGTGCAGACCGCACCGAACCTCGGCTGGACGCGCGTGCCCCTGCAGACGCACCTCGAGCGCGTCCTCGGGGTGCCCGTCATCGTCTCCAACGACGCGAACGCGGCGGCGCTCGCCGAGCACGGCTTCGGGGACGCGATCGGCGACCTCATGCTCATCCGCATCGGCCACGGCGTCGGCTCCGGTCTCATCGTCGGCGGCGCCCTCCTGCACGGCCGCCGCTTCGCCGCCGGTGAGATCGGCCAGGTGATGGTCGGCACCGACGGCGGGCTCGACGTCGAGTACGACCGGTCCAAGACGGTGGAGGCCTGGCTGTCGGTGTCGTCCCTCGAGGCGCGCCTGCGCGACGGGGAGCCGCGCGACGAGGTGCTGCGCCGCGCCGGGCAGCGCCTCGGCGTCGCCCTGGCGCCGGTCGTCGGCGCGCTCAATCTCGGCGAGGTCGTGCTCAGCGGCCCGCCCCAGCTTCTCGACGGCCCCCTCGCCGAGGCGGCGCTCGAGACGATCCGCCGGAGGACCATGCCCGACTCGTCGGGCGACCTCCTCCTGCGGATGACCACGCTCGGCGAGGACATCGTCCTCCTCGGCGCGGCCGTCCTCGTCCTCTCCGGACGACTCGGGGTGTCCTGACCCCGTCAGCACAACAGCGATCACCCATCCCCACACCACACCGAAAGGACCCACCATGAGAAGGACGTGGACGAGCACTGTCGCCGTCGCGGCCACCTCGGCGCTGCTCCTCGCCGGCTGCTCGGCCGGCGACACGAGCGGCGGAGGCAGCGGCGGAGGCGACGCCTCCGACCAGACGATCACCCTCTGGCTCGCCGGAGCGGACACCCCCGACACCCTGCGCGAGTACCTCAAGGACGAGTTCCAGAAGCAGACCGGCGCGAACCTCAAGATCGAGCAGCAGGACTGGGGCGACCTGATCCCGAAGCTCACGACGGCGCTGCCGGATGCGAGCAACACGCCGGACGTGACCGAGATCGGCAACACGCAGTCGCCGACCTTCACCAACGTCGGGGCGTTCCTCGACATCTCGGACATGTACGAGGAGCTCGGCGGTGACGACCTGCTGCAGTCGTTCGTCGACGCGGGCGTCGTCGACGGCAAGAACTACACGCTCCCGTACTACTTCGGGTCGCGGTACGTGTTCTACCGCAAGGACATCTGGCAGCAGGCCGGCGTGCAGGTGCCGACGACGCTCGACGAGTTCAACGCCGCGGTGGCGACCATCGCCGAGAAGAACCCGGCGGGCATCGACAACTTCTCCGGCTTCTACCTGGGCGGGCAGGACTGGCGCGACGGCATCTCCTGGATCTTCGCGAACGGCGGCGACCTGGCGAAGGAGCAGGACGGCGAGTGGGTCTCGACCCTCTCCGACCCGAACTCGCTGAAGGGGCTGCAGCAGCTGCAGGAGCTGTACCGGACAGCCTCCAACGCGCCGAACGACGCGAAGGACAGCAACCAGTACATCTACCTCAACGACGACGACGCGATCCCCGGCGCGACCGAGGACGACCCGTCGACGCCCGTCTCGCTGTCCGCGGCGACGATCATGGCCCCCGGCTGGGCGCACTGGTCCATCGGCGTGAAGGGCGAGGAGGACGGCAAGGTCACCCGCACCTGGGATGACAGCATCTTCGGCGTCTTCCCGCTGCCGGGCAACGACGGGGAGCCGGCCCCGGTGTTCGCGGGCGGCTCCAACATCGGGATCTCGGCCACGAGCAAGAACCCCGACCTCGCCAAGGAGCTGCTGCGGATCATCTTCTCCGCCGAGTACCAGCAGATGCTCGGCGAGAACGGGCTCGGCCCGGCGAACTCGCAGTACACGTCCTCGCTCGGCGACGACCAGTTCGCGCAGGCGCTCATCGCCTCGGCGTCGAACTCGAAGCTGACCCCGGCAGCGCCGGGCTGGGCGAGCGTCGAGGCGGCGAGCGTGCTCGAGGAGTTCTTCAGCAAGATCGAGGGCGCCTCCGACCTCGAGGCCCTGGCGAAGGAGTACGACGCCAAGATCACCCCGATGCTGAACGCGAAGTGACGGGCCCGGTCACTGACACCCCCTGATCGGGCCATCCTGGTCAGCACCCGCGGCCGCCGGTCTCCCGGCCGGCGGCCGCGCACCCCTTCCCGCCTGGAGGAGCCCATGTCGTCGACCCCCTCGGCCGGCGTCGCTGCCATGACGTCAGCGGCGGCCGAGCCGCGATCCCGGTCCCCGCGCCGCCGCCGGAGCGTCGCGCCCTACTTCCTCGTTCTTCCCGCGGTCGCGGTGCTCGTCGCGGCGATGGGCTACCCCCTCGTCTGGCAGCTGATCAGCTCGACGCAGGAGTTCGGGCTCGCGCAGCAGTTCGGGCAGCCGGCGCCCTTCGTGGGACTCGAGAACTACGCCCGCCTCGTGAGCGACCCGTACCTCTGGACGGTCGTCGGCCGGAGCATCGCGTTCTGCTTGGTGGCAGCGGGCGCCACCATGGTGGTGGGGGTCGCGGTGGCCCTGCTGATGCGGGTGCTGCCCTCGCCTGTCCGCATCCTGCTGCAGGTCGCGCTGCTGCTCGCCTGGGCGATGCCCGCGGTGGCCGCCATGACGGTGTGGCGATGGCTGTTCGACTGGCGCCGCGGCGTCGTGAACTGGCTCCTCACGAGTGCCGGGCTCGACTTCCGGGACCACAACTGGCTGCAGGAGCCGCTGTCGTTCTTCGCCGTGGCCGCGCTCATCGTGGTCTGGATGAGCGTGCCGTTCGTCGCGTTCTCGGTCTACGCCGGGCTGACCCAGGTGCCCGACGAGGTGCTCGAGGCGGCCCAGATGGACGGCGCCTCTCCCGTTCAGCGGCTCTGGCGGATCACCGTCCCGATCATCCGGCCGGTGCTCGCGATCGTGCTGCTCCTGCAGCTGATCTGGGACCTCCGGGTGTTCACGCAGATCAAGCTCCTGCAGGACGCGGGCTCCATCGCGAGCGAGACCAACCTGCTCGGCACGTACATCTATCAGCTCGGCACGGGTGCGAGCGACTTCGGCACCGCATCGGCGGTCTCGATCTTCGTGCTCGTGCTCACGGTGGCGCTCAGCGCCTTCTACGTCCGCGGAATGCTCAAGGAGGACGAGTCATGACACCCGGCACCCGCCGCGCCGGCCGCGCCGGACTCGGCCTCGTCGGGGTGCTCGTCGCCCTGATCTGGATCTTCCCCGTCTACTGGATGATCAACTCGGCCCTGCTCCCGGACGCCGTGCTGCAGTCCGCCCGCCCGACCTTCCTGCCGTTCGGCGGATCGTGGGACAACTTCACGGCCGTGATGAGCGGCGGCACCTTCCTGCCCGCCCTCGGCATGAGCGTGCTCGTCGCGGTCGCCGTCGTCGCGTTCTCGCTCTTCTTCGCGTTCCTCGCGGCGCTCGCGATCAGCCGGTTCCGCTTCCGGGGACGGAAGTCGTTCGTGCTCGCGGTGCTGTTCGTGCAGATGCTGCCCGCCGAGGGGCTCTTCATCGCCCAGTACAAGCTCATGTCCTCGGCGGGACTGCTCAACACGGCGCTCGGCCTCAGCGTCCTCTACATCGCGGCGGTCGTCCCGTTCACGATCTGGATGCTTCGCGGCTTCGTCGCGGGGATCCCGGCCGACCTCGAGGAGGCCGCCATGGTCGACGGCCTCAGCCGCACCCAGGCGTTCCTCCGCATCACCTTCCCGCTGCTCGCGCCGGGCCTCGTCGCGGCGGGCGTCTACGCCTTCCTGCAGTCGTGGAACGAGTTCACGATCGCCCTCGTCGTGCTGCAGGACGAGTCGGCCAGAACGCTGCCGCTCTGGCTGCGCGGGTTCGTGCAGGCGAGCGCCAGCCGGGCCACCGACTGGGGGCAGGTGATGGCCGCCTCGACGCTCGTCGCGGTCCCGGTGATCGTGTTCTTCCTCATCGTGCAGGGGCGGATGACGAGCGGCCTCGTCAGTGGGGCGGTGAAGGGATGAACCCGGCCGCCGTCCTGCTGCCCGGATTCGCCGGAGAGGCCCTGCCGTCCTGGCTCCGCTCCCGGCTCGAGCACGGCCTCGCCGGCGTGTGCCTGTTCGGCGGCAACGTCGCCTCGGCGGACCAGCTGCGCCGCCTGACCGACGAGGTCCGGGAGGCGAACCCCGAGGCCGTGATCGCGGTTGACGAGGAGGGCGGCGACGTCACCCGGCTGCACGCGCGGACCGGATCGCCCTATCCCGGCAACGCCATCCTCGGCCGCCTCGACGATCCGGCTATGACCGAGGCCGTGGCCTCAGCCGTCGGCCGGGAGCTGCGCGAGGCCGGCGTCACTCTCGACCTCGCCCCCGACGCCGACGTGAACTCGACGCCGCTGAATCCCGTCATCGGGGTGCGCAGCTTCGGGGCCGACGCCGAGCTCGTCGCCCGGCACACGGCCGCGTGGGTCCGCGGCCTGCAGTCCGCGGGCGTCGCCGCGACCGTGAAGCACTTCCCCGGTCACGGCGACACGGTGCAGGACTCGCACCTCGCGGTCCCCCTGGTCGACCTGCCGCTCGACGAGCTGCGCGCCCGGGAGCTGGTGCCGTTCCGGGCGGCCGTTGCCGCCGGCGCTCGAGCCGTCATGTCGTCCCACATCCTGCTGCCGCAGGTGGACCCGGAGCAGCCGGCGACGTTCTCGGCGACCATCCTCTCGGGCCTCCTCCGCGGGGAGCTCGGCTTCGAGGGAGCCGTGATCTCGGACGCCCTCGACATGGTCGGGGCGGGCGGGCGCGACGGGATCCCCGCCGCCGCAGTCCGCGCGCTCGTCGCGGGCTGCGATCTGCTCTGCCTCGGGACTGAGACGGGGGAGCGCCGGCTCCGCGAGGCCGAGGAGGCGCTCGCCGCCGCGCTCGATTCAGGTGCTCTGACCGCCGAGCGGCTCGCCGACGCACAGCGGCGCGTCCGCGAGCTGAACGTCCTGCCCACCCCCGCAGCGGCGCCGGCTGACGCGAGCGGCCCGGACCTCGACGCGGTCATCCGCGCGTTCGACGTCCGCCCTGGCGTGCGGGTGTCCGCCGAGCGGACCCTCGTGATGCTGGAGACGGAGCCCAACATCGCGGTCGGCGTCGTGCCATGGGGCCCAGCGGCGGCGGGTGCCGCCGCCGTCCAGGCGAGGGAGGGCCGGCGGCCCGAGCTGACGGATTCCGCCCAGCCGGTGCTCGTCGGCAAGGACAACCACCGTCATCCGTGGGTGCGGGACTGCATCGACGCGGTCCGCGACCGCTTCCCGTCGGCGCTCGTCGTCGACATGGGGTGGCCCGGAGAGGACCGCCGGTACGCTGATGTCGCGACGTTCGGCGCCTCCCGGCAGGCCGGACAGGCGCTGCTCGCCTGGCTCGAAGGGACGGCCCGATGACCGGGAACGGAGCCCGCCCCGGGGGTCGGGACGACGGCGGCGACGCAAGCGTGGACGAGGCGCGCGCCCGGTCCGCGGTGCGGGTCGGCGTCGATATCGGCGGCACCAAGACCGACGCGGTCGCGGTCGACGGCGGCGGAGCCGTGCTCGGCGAGCTGCGCGTGCCCACCGGATTCGGCGCGGAGGCCGTCGTCGCGACCACCGTCGAGGCGGTGAGCTCGCTCGCGTCCCAGCTGCGGGTGGAGCCTCGCGAGTTCTCGTCGCTCGGCGTCGGCATCCCCGGCTCGGTGGACAGCGGGAGCGGCCGCGTCGCGCACGCCGTCAACCTGGGGCTCGAGGGACTCGACCTCGGCGCGGAGCTCACCTCCCGGCTCGGCGTCGACGCCCGCGTCGAGAACGACGTCAACGCCGCCGCGCTCGGCGTCTACTCGCGGCTCTCGTCGGCCGACCGCACGATCTCGTCGATGGCCTACCTCAACCTCGGCACCGGGCTCGCCGCGGGCCTCGTGCTCGGCGGCCGCCTCTGGCGCGGCTCCCGCGGCAACGCGGGGGAGATCGGCCACATCCCGATCGACCCGACGGGGCCGCTGTGCCCCTGCGGCCAGCGGGGCTGCCTCGAGACCCTCGCCTCCGGCTCCGCGGTGAGCCGCCAGTGGCCGACGGATCACCCGCGCCCCGTGCAGGAGCTCTTCGAGGCGGCGAGCGCCGGCGACGCGGCGGCCGAGGCCGTCTGGGACCGGCTCCTCGGCGATGTCGCCTCGGCGGTGCGGCTGCTCGTGCTCACCGTCGACGTCGACCGCGTCGTGATCGGCGGCGGCATCAGCTCCCTCGGCGACCCGCTGCTCGGCGGCGTCCGTGACACGCTCGACGGCTGGGCCGCGGCGTCCCCGTTCCTCGCCTCGCTCGGGCTGCGGGAGCGGGTCGAACTCGTGCCGGCCGGCTTCCCCGCCGCCGCGGTCGGCGCCGCCCTGGTCGGCGCGGCGACGGGAGATGCGCCCTGATGGCCGAGGTCGTGATCCTGCCCGACGCCGCCGCGGCGGGGGAGCTGGCCGCCGACATCATCGGCGATCTCGTCCAAGCGCGGCCGGATGCCGTGCTCGGCGTCGCCACCGGATCGACGCCGCTGCCGGTGTACCAGGCGCTGGCCGCCCGTCGCCTCGACCTCTCCCGGCTCCGGGCGTTCGCGCTCGACGAGTACGTCGGCCTCGCCCTGGACCACCCCCAGAGCTACCACTCGGTGATCGCGCGCGAGGTCACCGGCCCTCTCGGGCTCGACCCGGCGAGGGTCCACGTGCCCGGCGAGGGCCCGATCGAGCACGCCGGCGACGTCTACGAGCACGCGCTCACCGAGGCGGGCGGCGTCGACCTGCAGCTGCTCGGGCTCGGCACCGACGGCCACATCGGCTTCAACGAGCCCGGCTCGTCCCTCGCCTCGCTCACCCGCGTCAAGACGCTGACCGAGCAGACCCGGCGCGACAACGCCCGGTTCTTCGACTCCGTGGACGACGTGCCCATCCACTGCATCACGCAGGGCCTCGGCACGATCCTCCGTGCCCGGCGCCTGCTCCTGCTCGCGTTCGGGGAGCGGAAGGCCGAGGCGGTGGCCGCGGCGGTCGAGGGTCCGGTCACGGCGAACCACCCGGGGTCCGCGATCCAGCTGCACCCCCGGGTCACCGTGCTCGTCGACGAGGCGGCGGCCGCGCGCCTCGAGCACGCGGACTACTACCGCTACGTCCACGCCAACAAGCCGTACTGGCAGCCGCGGTGACGGCGAGGATCGTCCACTCCGCGACGCTGACCGACGCCGACGGGGTGCGCCCGTCGGGGTGGGTGCGCAGCGAGGGCGGCCGGATCACGGCGGTCGGCGACGGCGACGGGTGGCGCCGCCTCCCTTCGGGCGCGGACGTGATCGACGCGGGCGGCCGCCGGGTGGTGCCGGGCTTCCTCGATCTGCACGGCCACGGCGGGGGCGGCTTCTCCTACGACACCGGCACCTCGTCCGAGATCCTGGCGGGCGTGGCGCTGCACCGCAGGCACGGCACCACCGGCGCCGTGCTGAGCCTCGTCGCCGCGAGCGTCGGCCTGCTCGAGGAGCGGCTGCGTCTCGTGGCCGCGCTGCGCGCGGTCGAACCGGGGATCCTCGGCGTCCACCTGGAGGGGCCCTTCCTCGCCCCGTCCCGGCGAGGTGCCCACGACCCGGCGCGGCTGATCGCCCCCGACTCCTCGACCGTGGATCGGCTGCTCGAGGCGGCCGCCGGGAACCTGCGCTCGGTGACCATCGCTCCCGAGCTGCCCGGCGCCCTCGACGCGGTCGAGCGCTTCTCGGCGGCCGGCGTGGTGGTCGCCGTCGGCCACACCGACGCGGACTACGACACCGCACGCGCCGCGTTCGACCGGGGCGCGCGCCTCCTCACCCACGCGTTCAACGCGATGCCCGGCATCGGCTCCCGAGCGCCGGGCCCGATCGGCGCGGCGATCGACGACGGCCGGGTCGTGCTCGAGCTCATCCTCGACGGGCGGCACGTGCATCCCTCCTCGGCGCGGATGCTGTTCGCCCTGGCGCCCGGCCGCGTCGCGCTCGTCACCGACGCGATGGCCGCCGCGGGGGGCGGCGACGGCGACTACCGGCTCGGCCCGCTCGACGTCGAGGTGCGGGACGGCGGGGCCCACCTCGCGGGGACGGCGACGCTGGCCGGCTCGACGCTCACCCAGGACGCCGCCCTCCGGTACGCCGTCGAGGAGCTCGGCGAGGATCCGGCGGCGGCGGTGGCCGCGCTCACTGCGACCCCCGCCGGCCTGCTCGGGCTCGCCGACAGGGGCCGGATCGGCGTCGGCCAGGACGCGCGGCTGCTGATCCTCGACGCCGACTGGCGGACCGAGCGGGTGCTGGAGCCGGTCAGCGGAAGATGATCGTCCGCGCGCCGTCGAGGAGCACGCGGTCCTGGGCGAACCAGGTCACCGCCTGGCGCAGTGTGCGGCTCTCCTCGTCCTGGCCGATGCCGACCAGCTCCGCGGGGGTGCGCGTGTGGTCCACCCGCACGACGTTCTGCTCGATGATCGGGCCCTCGTCGAGCTCGCTCGTCACGAAGTGCGCCGTCGCGCCGATCAGCTTCACGCCGCGGGCGTGCGCCTGCCGGTACGGGTTCGCGCCCGCGAAGCCGGGGAGGAACGAGTGGTGGATGTTGATCGCCCGTCCGGCGAGCTTCTCGCACAGCTCGGGCGAGAGGATCTGCATGTACCGGGCGAGGACGACGAGCTCGATGTCGTGCTCGTCCACCACCTCGAGGATGCGCCGCTCGAACGCGGCCTTCGACTCCGCGTCGACGATCGGCCGCGACTCGAAGGGGACGCCGTAGAACTCGGCCAGCTCCCGGAGGACCGGGTGGTTGCTGAGCACGAGCGGGATGTCGACGGGCAGCTGCCCGGAGCGGCGACGGAAGAGCAGGTCGTTGAGGCAGTGGCCGGCGGTCGAGACGAGCACCAGGGTCCGCTTGTGTCGCCCCTCCTGATCGAGCTGCCAGGACATCGAGAACCGGGAGATCACCGGCTCGAGCAGGGCGGCGAACTCCTCGCGGGTCGCGTCCGTCTCCACCTGGAGGCGCATGAAGAAGCGGCCCGTGTCGGCGCTCGAGAACTGCTGGGACTCGGTGATGTTGCCGCGGGCGGCCACGATCGCGCCGCTGATGGCATGCACGATCCCGGGCTCGTCGCGGCAGACGAGCGAGAGCACCCAATGGCCGGCACGGTCCGGGACGTCGGCAGGGGAGAGGGGGTCGCTGGCCACGGTCCCCCAGCGTAGTGCGACCTCGGCGCGCCCCTAGGATGAGACGGACATGCAGGCCCCGGACGAGCGCTTCCCGACGCTCGGGCTGCTGACCCTCGCCGGCGCCGTCTTCGTCTCGATCACGGGCGAGTTCCTGCCCGCCGGCCTGCTCCCCGACATGGCGCGCGGCCTCGACGTCACGGTGTCGCAGGCGGGAATCCTCGTGACCGTCTTCGCGGCGACCGTGGTGCTCGCCACGACGCCGCTCGCTCTGCTGACGAGGGACGTCTCCCGCAAGACGCTCGTGTTCTGGGTGCTCATCGTGAACGCCGTGGCCACGGTGCTCGCGGCCATCGCGCCGACGTACGAGATCCTGCTCGGGGCCCGGGTGCTCGCCGGCCTCGCGCACGGACTGTTCTGGGCGGTCGTCGGCTCCTACGCGGCGCACCTCGTCGCGCCCGGGCAGCTGGCGCGCGCGATCGCGATCACCAACGCCGGCGGCTCGGCCGCCTTCGTGCTGGGCGTGCCGGTCGGCACCGCGCTCGGGCACGCGCTCGGCTGGCGCCTCGGCTTCGCCGCGATCGCCGCCGCCATGCTGCTGCTCGCGGTGCTCGTGCTGCGGCTGCTGCCGCCCGTCGACCACAGCGTGCCCGTCACCACGGGCGAGATCCCGCTGCCCACTCGGCGGGACCCGACCCTGCCCGCCGTGCTCTTCCTCTCCCTCACGGTCGCGGTGCTCATCGTCGGCCAGAACACCTTCTACACCTACATCGCGCCGTATCTGGCGGATGCCGCGGGCTTCGGGGCGGACGCCGTCGGGCCGATGCTCTTCCTCTACGGCGGCGCCGGAGCGGTCGGGCTGCTGCTCGCGGGCATCGCCGGCGGCCGCTACCCGGTCGGCTCCGTCGTCGTCGCGTCGGCCGTCGGGATCGGGTGCATCCTCCTCCTCGGGGCCTTCCCGGGAGTGCCCTGGCTGGTCGTCGTCGCGATCGTCGCGTGGGGCGTCGCCTTCGGCGCGCTGCCGCCGCTGCTGCACACGCGGAACATGGTGCTGGCGTCGCCGCGGCTGCGGGACATGGCCTCGGCCTGGATCACGACGGCGTTCAACACCGGCATCGGCGGCGGCGCCCTCGTGGGGGCGCTGCTGCTCCCCCTCGTGGGGGTCGCCTCGCTGCCCTGGACGGCCGCCGTCATCATGGCCTCCGGACTCGCTCTCGTGGTGATCAGCGGCCTGAACAGCCGGAGGAAAGGGTCAGCACGGTCGGTTATGGTGTAGCCCACCCAAAACCCCTGTGAGGACGCATGGCAACGGTTCCGCCGGCTGACCGCACCTCGCCGTCGCTCGATCCGCGGTACGACCCCGTCTTCCAGCGCGGCTACGCCGACCCCTCGGGCGAGCGCCGCGCGGATGCGCGCCCGCAGGCGCCCGTGCCGGCCTCCGCACCCCTCTCCGCCGGAAACCCGCCGACTCCGAAGACGCTCCCTCCGGCTCCCACCGCCGCCTCTTCCGCGCCCCCTTTCCCTGCGGATGCCGCGCCGCCCCTGGCGGGGCAGCCGGACCAGCAGCGGCCCGCGGAGGAGCAGGCGCCGCCGCAGGAGCCCCGTCGCCTCCGCACCGGACCGCTCTGGCTCGTGAGCGCCCTCCTCGTCGTCGGCGGCGTGCTCCTGCACTTCACGTCGGCCGCCACCGGGTACGGCACCGACTGGTCCGTCTTCACCCAGGACGGCACGCTCCGCTTCGCGGACGGCCGCTCCGTCGAGCAGGTCCTCGCGGCCCAGCTCGCGGTCGCCGTGGCTCCGCAGCTGGTCGTGCTCGGGGTCGCGACCGCGGTCGCCACCCTGTTCCTGCACATCCTCCGCTCCGAGAGAGGCACGCGATGACAGCGCTCGACGTCGACGTCCGGGAGGCCGCGACGCGCGTCCTCCGGTCCGTGGAGACCGTCATCGACGGCAAGCCCGAGGTCACCGCGGTGGCGCTCACGGTCCTCCTCGCCGAGGGGCACCTCCTCATCGAGGACGTGCCCGGTGTCGGCAAGACGATGCTCGCCAAGGCGCTCGCCCGGTCGGTGGGCGGCACGGTGAGCCGCATCCAGTTCACGCCCGACCTGCTGCCGTCCGACGTCACGGGGGTCTCCGTCTTCGACCAGGGCAGCGGCCAGTTCGAGTTCAAGCCGGGCTCGGTCTTCGCGAACCTCGTGATCGGCGACGAGATCAACCGCGCCTCCCCGAAGACGCAGTCCGCCCTGCTGGAGTGCATGGAGGAGGGCCAGGTCACCGTCGACGGCCGCAGCTGGCAGCTGCCCCGGCCCTTCATGGTGGTCGCCACCCAGAACCCGGTCGAGATGGACGGCACCTACGCTCTGCCGGAGGCGCAGCGCGACCGGTTCACGGCGTCCGTCTCGATGGGCTATCCCGACCCGCGCGCCGAGCTCGCGATGCTGCGCTCGCGGGAGGCCCGCAGCCCGATCGACGACGTGCGGCCCGTCGTCACGCTCGAGGAGCTGCAGGCGATGATCACCGCCGCGCGCACCATCTACCTGTCGCCCGCGGTGGAGCAGTACCTGCTCGCGATCGTCACCGCGACCCGCTCGCACGCCGACCTCCGCCTCGGCGCCAGCCCCCGCGCGACCCTGCAGCTCGCCCGCGTGGCGAAGGCCCGGGCCCTGCTCGAGGGCCGCGACTTCGTGCTCCCCGACGACCTGTCGGCGCTCGCCGTGTCCGTCCTCGCCCACCGCCTGCTGCCGACGCGTCAGGCGCTCGGCCGCTCCGGCGGCACCGAGTGGGAGGCGGCGGCCGAGATCGTCCGCGGGATCCTCGCCGCCACGGCGGTGCCGCGCGCGTGAGACGGCGACCATGACCGCGATTCCGCACCCCGGCGTCCGCCGCCGACTGCGGCGGCTCGACCTCGGGATGCCGCGGCTCACCCGTCGCGGCTGGGCCGTGCTCGCCGCCGCCGCCATCGCGGTGATCGTCGCCTTCTCGGTCGGCTGGCGCGACCTCCTCTACGTCGGCTGCGTGCTCGCCGCGCTCGTCCTCGTCTCCGCCCTGTCCGTCCGGGCCCGCGTCGCCTCGCTGTCCGCGGTCCGCCGGAACAGCCCGGACGTCGTCTCGGTCGGGGACCGGACGCACGTGCAGATCCAGGTCTCGAACAACGCGTGGCTCCGCTCGTCCCCTCAGCTCTGGCGGGACCACACCCCGCGCGGCTTCGAGTTCCGGCCCTTCGAGGTGCTGCCCTCGCTCGGCGCTCGCGGGGACGCGGCCGCCCGCCGCCGGCTCGACTACCAGCTGGAGGCGCGGGAGCGCGGGATCGTCTCGATCGGCCCGCTGGTGGTGGAGCGCAGCGACCCGTTCGGCCTGACGTTGCACGAGCGCGTCGTTGGCGAGCCCGCCCCGCTGACCGTGCTGCCGCGGATCACACCGCTCGACGGGGCCGTCCCCGGGCGCACGAGCATCGCCGACACCGCGGTGCCGGCCTGGAAGACCGGCCACGGCCACGATGACGTCATCGCGCGCGACTACCGGGCGGGGGATGCGCTCCGGCACGTGCACTGGCGCGCCACGGCCCACCGCGGCGAGCTGATGGTGCGCCAGGAGCAGAGCCAGGACGAGGCGCGCGCCCTCGTGCTGCTCGACATCCGCCGCGAGAGCTACCCGTCCTCCGCCGCGTTCGAGTGGGCGGTCGAGTACGCGGCCTCCCTCCTCGTCCACCTCGGCGACACCGGTGTGGGCGTCGCCCTCATGGAGACGGTGCCCACGGACGAGGGAGTGCTCGACGTCAACCGGACGCCGCGAGAGGCGCTGCTCGACCTCGCGACCGTCGAGCGGCGCACCGTCCGGGGCTCCGCCTACCTCCCGCGGCTCGGCGCGTTCCTCGCCGCCGACCCCGCGCCGGTGCACGCGGTGCTCGGCTGCGCGGTGACGGATCAGGAGCTGCGGGAGCTGGCGCCCCAGAAGGCGCGCGCGAGCAGCGCCTCGGTCGTGCTCGTCGGCGACGGGGACCGCATGCCGCCGGAGGAGATCTGGTTCGCGGGCTGGCGCTCGGCGTCCGCGTCGCCGTCCGACGACGTCGCCGAGGTCTGGCAGCGCACCTCCGCCCAGGGAGCGCGGTCGTGAGCGCGCCGGCGCCCGCCCCGCATGCGTCCACCTGGGGCATCACCGGCGCCTCCCTCCTCGCGACGCTCGTCGCCGCCGGTTCCCTGCGCCAGCTCATCCAGGGCGACGGCTGGTGGTGGGCGGCGCTCCTCGTCGGCGCGCTCGCGGTGACCGCGGCTGCGGCCGTGCGCACCGTCCGCCAGCTGCGCCCCGTCGCCCCGCTCGCGGGCGTCGCCGTCGCGGCGCTCCTCGTACCCCTGCTGTGGCTGCCGGACACCCTCACCTGGGGCATCCTGCCCACGGAGCGCACCCTGCCCGCCCTCGGCGAGGTGCTCCGCGCCGCCGTCCGGCAGATCTACCTCGACTCGCCACCCGCGACGGCCACGCCGGGCCTCATCCTCATGGTCGCCTTCGGGATCGCCGTGCTCGCGTTGCTGATCGACGCGCTCGTCGCCGAGCTGCGGCTGCCGTGGCTGGCGGGGCTCCCCCTCCTGCTCCTCGCGATCGTGCCCGCGCGGGCCGTCGGCATCGGCGACGACCTCCCGGGCGTCACGGCGACGGTCGCCGCGTTCCTCCTCCTCGTGTGGCTGGACCGGCGCCGCGACCAGTCCCGGCCCCGCGCCTCGAGCGCCGCCGCCCTCGGCGCGGTCGCGGTCGCCGGCGCACTCGTGCTCCAGTCCCTCGTGCCGACGCTCATCGCCCCCGCACCCGCGTCGGCGGGACCGCTGCGACCCGTGTTCACGCCCGGCGCCGACCCCCTCGTCCGGCTCGGCGACCAGCTGCGCCGCGGCGCCGACGTCACGGTGCTCACCTACCGCACCGACGCCGACCGACCGGTGTACATGCGGGTGGTCACGATCGACGACCTGACGGGCGACGAGTGGACACCGACGACGTCGGAGGACGACCCGGAGAACCGGCAGGTCCGCACCTTCCCGGCGCCCCCCGGGCTGAGCGACGCCGTAGCGCGCGAGGAGGTGACGACCGACATCTCGGAGTCCTACCCGCAGCGCACCTGGGTCGCCGCCCCGTATCCCGCAACCTCGGTGGAGGGCCTCGTCGGCGACTGGGCGTGGGAGCCCGAGTCGCTCACCGTGCAGGCCGTCGGCCGAGTGCGCCCGGTGGGCGAGTACACGGTGCACAGCCTCGACCCCGACCCCACCGTGCAGCAGCTGCGCTCGGCGCCGTCCCCGGACCGAGACCGCCTCGGCCGGTACCTCACGGTGCCCGACACCGCCCCGGCGATCATCGCGGAGACCGCCCGGGAGGTCACCGCGGAGGCGACGACAGCGTACGACCAGGCGATCGCCCTGCAGGACTGGCTTCGCGGCCGCGACTTCACCTATGACGAGGACACCCCGCAGGTGGCCGACGGCGACGGCGACAGCATGGACGTCCTCGCCGCGTTCCTCGAGGAGAAGCGCGGCTACTGCACCCACTTCGCCTCCGCGATGACCGTCATGGCCCGGCAGCTCGGCATCCCCGCCCGCATCGGGGTCGGCTACCAGCCGGGCGAGCGGCGCATCAGCGAGCCCGGCGTCTTCGAGGTCACCTCGCACGACCTGCACGCCTGGCCGGAGCTCTACTTCGAGGGCGCGGGGTGGGTCCGCTTCGAGCCGACACCCGGCCGCGGCGATGTGCCCCGGTTCAGCACCGAGGAGACCGGGGCCACCGACGGCCCGTCGGCGGCGCCCACGCCGTCCGCGTCGACGGGTGCCCGCGACGATCGCACCGACCAGGACGTGACCGCCTCGGGCGGCGCCGCCGGCGGTGGCCCGCCGATCGGCGGCATCGCGCTCGGCGCGGGCGTCGTCCTCGCCCTCCTGATGCCCGCCGGCGCGCGCATCCTCCGCCGGCGCCGCCGGCTGGCCGCGCTGCGCGCAGCGCGCGTCGGTCCTGCCTGGGACGAGGTGCAGGACACCGCCCTCGACCTCGGCCTCGTCGACTCCGCGGTGCTCACGCCGCGCACCCTCGCCGACCGGCTGGAGGGCGGACTGCGCCCGTCGGATCGGCATCGGGACGCCCTGCGCCGCCTGCTCGTCCTGGTCGAGCGGGAGCGCTTCGCTCGACCGGGAACCGCGGCCGAGGGAGCGGATCCCGCCGAGGTGCAGTCGCTGCTCGCCTGGCTGCGGTCCGGCAGCCGGCGACGGGACCGGGCACGCGCCGCACTCGCACCCCGGTCCCTGTTCGTGCGCCTCGCCGCCGCACAGCGAGCCCCACGCGCGGCGGAGGTGCCGCACTAGGGGCGTGCGGTCCGGAGCGGGTTGCTAAGCTGTGCGGGTCGCGACTGGCGTGAGGGAGCCCTCGGCTCTCCAGGGTGGATCACCACCGGGGAACGACTGACACGGACGGGGCCGTACGCCTGGGCCACGACTCCACCCACCGTCAGTCAAGGAGTGCCATGTTCCTGTCCGAGTCCGAATCCTCCTTCCTCGCGCCGCTCACCGCCGTCGACCCCGAGATCGCCGACGTCCTCGCCCGCGAGCTCGACCGCCAGCAGTCGACGCTCGAGATGATCGCGAGCGAGAACTTCGTGCCGCGCGCGGTGCTCGAGGCACAGGGGTCAGTCCTCACCAACAAGTACGCCGAGGGCTACCCGGGGCGCCGCTACTACGGCGGCTGCGAATTCGTCGACATCGCCGAGGAGCTCGCCATCACCCGCGCGAAGGCGCTGTTCGGTGCCGGGTACGCGAACGTGCAGCCCCACTCGGGCGCGAGCGCCAACGCCGCGGTGCTGCACGCGATCGCGACGCCCGGCGACACCATCCTCGGCCTCGAGCTGGCGCACGGCGGCCACCTCACCCACGGCATGAAGCTCAACTTCTCGGGGCGGCTCTACGACGCCGTCGCCTACGGCGTCGACCCGCAGACGTTCCGCATCGACATGGACGTGGTCCGCCAGAAGGCCCTCGAGCACCGCCCCGCCGTGATCATCGCGGGGTGGTCGGCGTACCCCCGTCAGCTCGACTTCGCCGCCTTCCGGGCCATCGCCGACGAGGTGGGCGCCCGGCTCTGGGTCGACATGGCGCACTTCGCCGGCCTCGTCGCCGCCGGCCTGCACCCCAACCCGGTGCCGCACGCGCATGTGGTCTCCTCGACGGTGCACAAGACGATCGGCGGCCCGCGCTCCGGCTTCCTCCTCAGCAACCAGGAGGACCTCTACAAGAAGCTCAACTCCGCCGTCTTCCCCGGTCAGCAGGGCGGTCCGCTCATGCACGTCATCGCGGCCAAGGCGACCGCCTTCAAGCTGGCGGGCGAGCAGGAGTTCCGCGACCGGCAGGAGCGCACCCTGCGGGGCGCGCACATCCTCGCCGAGCGCCTCACGGCGGGCGACGCCCGCGCCGCCGGTGTCGACGTCCTCACCGGCGGCACCGACGTGCACCTCGTGCTCGTCGACCTCCGCGCCGCCGAGCTCGACGGCAAGCAGGCCGAGGACGCCCTCCACGCGGTGGGGATCACCGTGAACCGCAACGCCGTGCCCTTCGACCCGCGCCCGCCGATGGTCACCTCGGGCGTCCGGATCGGCACGCCCGCGCTCGCCACCCGCGGCTTCGGGGACGCCGAGTTCGAGGAGGTGGCCGACGTGATCGCCCTCGCGCTCACGGGCGGCGCCGACGTCGACGGCCTCCGCCGCCGGGTGCACGACCTCGCCGGGCGATTCCCGCTCTACGCCGGGCTGAACCCGAGCGGCCAGCCGCTCGCGCACGACGAGCTCCCGTCCTCGGTGGCCCGATGACCGCGGTACGGCTCGACGGCACCGCGACCGCCGCCGCCATCAAGGCGGAGCTCCGCGAGCGGGTCGACGCGCTCAAGGCCCGCGGCATCACCCCGGGCCTCGGCACCCTGCTCGTCGGCGACGACCCGGCATCGCAGGCGTACGTCGCGGGGAAGCACCGCGACTGCGCCGAGGTCGGGGTGGAGTCAATCCGCGCCGACCTGCCCGTCGACGCGACCGAGGCGGAGGTCCACGAGGCGATCGCCCGCCTCAACGCCGATCCCGCTGTCACCGGCTACATCGTGCAGCTGCCGCTGCCGGGCGGCATGGACGAGAACGCCGCGCTCGAGCTGATCGATCCGGCGAAGGATGCGGACGGCCTGCATCCGACCAACCTCGGCCGGCTGGTGCTCGGGGTCCAGGGCGAGCTGACCTCGCCCCTGCCCTGCACGCCGCACGGCATCGTCGAGTTGCTGCACCGGCACGGCGTCGAGCTGCCGGGCAAGCACGTCACGGTGATCGGGCGCGGCCTGACTGTCGGGCGGCCGCTCGGGCTGCTGCTGACGCGCAAGGGCATCGACGCGACCGTCACACTGACCCACTCGCGCACGCCGGATCTCGCGGCCGAGGTTCGCCGCGCCGACGTCGTGGTGGCGGCGGTCGGGATGCCGCACCTCGTGCAGCCCGAGTGGATCAAGCCGGGCGCCGCCGTGCTCGACGTGGGCGTCACGCGCGTGATCGACCACGAGACGGGCAAGGCGAAGCTGACCGGCGACATCGCCCCGGGCGTCGCCGAGGTGGCCGGCTGGCTGTCCCCGAACCCCGGCGGCGTCGGCCCGATGACCCGGGCGATGCTCGTCGCGAACGTCGTCCAGGCCGCGGAGCGGGCCGTCGTCAGGGCCGCAGCGCGCGTGGCGTGAGCAGCACCGGCTGGCCCGGCCTCAGCTGGGCCAGCCGGTCGAACGACGCCGACGCGATCACGCCGAGCACGGGGTAGCCGCCCGTCACCGGTGCGTCGGCGCCGAGGATCGTCGGCGACCCGTCCGGCGACACCTGGATCGCCCCGGGCACCATGCCCTCGCTCGGCAGCTCGCCCTCCCGCGTGCGGCGCAGCGCCGGTCCCTCGAGCCGCACACCGGTGCGATCCGAGCGCGGAGAGACGTGCCACGTCGCGGTCGTGAGCGCCTGCCACGCCGAGTCCGTGAACCAGTCCCGGCGGGGGCCGGGGAGCACGTCGAGCCGCACCGGCCCGTCGGCCGGCGGGTCCACCGGAACGAGGTCGGCGGCCGGCACGGCCGTCGCGGGCTCCGGGCCGAGCGGCAGGACGTCGCCCGCCGCGAGCGGCGCAGGACCGAGGCCGGCGAGCGTGTCCCGCGACCGGGAGCCGAGCACCGGCGGCACGGCGATGCCGCCGCGGAGGGCCAGGCAGTAGCGCAGGCCATGCTCGGGCGCCGCGAACTCGAGCGCCGAGCGGGCGGGGAGCAGGGTCGCCGTGTGCGGCTCGACCGGCGCGCCGCCCGCCCGGACGGCTCCCCAGGCGCCGGTCACGGCGATCCAGACGTCGGCGTCGGGCACGAGCACCGCCCCGCCGAGCAGGAGCTCCAGCCCGGCCGCGGACTCCGCGTTGCCGACGAGCCGGTTCGCGAGCCGCAGCGCCCCGCGGTCGAAGGCGCCGGCCGGGCCGACGCCGAGCGCCGCCCAGCCGGGCCGGCCTTCGTCCTCGACGAGCGCGAGCGCGCCGGGGGAGAGGACGCGGACGGCGCTCACGGCAGCGCCTCGAACCGCACCCGGGCGCCCGGCGGCAGGAGGGCGGGGGCCGTGCGCGTCTCGTCCCAGAGCACGGCGTCGGTCGTGCCGAGGAGGCGCCAGCCGCCCGGGGACTCGCGCGGGTAGACACCGCTGAACTCCCCGGCGACCGCGACGGCGCCGGCGGGCACGCGCGGGCGCGAGGTCGGCAGCCGCGGAACCGCGAGGTCGAGGCCGGGCGACACGAGGTAGGCGAAGCCGGGCGCGAAGCCCGAGAACGCGCACTCCCACTCCGCCGCGGTGTGCCGCCGCACCAGCTCGCCCGCCTCGATGCCGAGCAGCCGAGCGGTGTCGGCGAGGTCCGGCCCGTCGTAGCGGACCGGGAGGACCACGACCTCACCCGCGGCATCGTCCGGCGGAGGCGCCTGCGCCACCTCCCGGATCCACCTCTCGGCGGCGGCGAGCGGAAGCTCGGCGGGCCGGATCCGCACGAGCACTGTGCGGGCGGCGGGCACGACGTCGAGGACCCCCGGCGGTGGAGCGGACGTCAGCGCGCGGGCCGCGCCACGCACCTCGTCGAGCGACGAGAACTCGGCGAGCACCGCGGAGTCGCCGAAGGGCAGGATCCGCATGGCCGTGCCTCAGGCGAAGGAGCCGAGCCGGACCCCGGCGGCGGAGAGGCGGTCGCGGACAGCCCGTGCGGCGGCGGGTGCGCCGGGGCTGTCGCCGTGCAGACAGAGCGAGTCGACCTCGAGGGCCAGCTCTCCGCCGTCCACGCTCCGCACGCGGCCGGTGAGCGCCAGCGCGAGCGCGCGCTCCGCGACGTCGTCGGGGCTCTCGATGACGGAGCCGGTGGTGCCGCGCGGGGCGAGACGGCCGTCCGCGGTGTACCCGCGGTCCGGGAACGCCTCGCGGAAGAAGGGGACGCCGTGCCGATCGGCCGCGTCCGCGATGGCGGACGAGGCCGGGCCGAGGAGAGGGAGCTGCGCCTCGGCGGCCGCGGCGGCGACGGCGCCGGCGGGCCCCGGGTCCCGGGCGATGCGGTTGTAGAGGGCGCCGTGGGGCTTGAGGTAGCGGACGGCCCCGCCGGCGCGGTCGGCGGCGCGGCGGAGGGCGGCCACCTGATCCAGCACCAGGCTGCGCAGCTCGGCCGTGCCGAGATCCATGTCGCGCCGGCCGAAGCCCTCCCGGTCGGGATACGAGGGGTGCGCGCCGATCGCCACGCGGTGCCGCACCGCCAGTCGGCACGCGGCCTCCATGGTCGCGTCGTCGCCCGCGTGCACGCCACAGGCGATGTTCGCGCTCGTCACCAGCGGGAAGAGCGCGGCGTCGTCGAATCCCTCGCCGAGGTCGCAGTTGAGGTCTACCGTGGCCACGGCGTCAGCCTAGCCGCGGCCCTACTGCTCGCGGCGGGCGCCCTCCGAGGCGCGGACCGGGAACGTGGTCGGGGCCGTGTACCCGTGCTCGAGGAAGGCGCCGTCGACCGCGAACTCGACCCGGCTGACGAGATCGCGCGGGGTGAGCGCGATCGCAGCGCCGCCGAAGCCGCCACCGGTCATCCGGGCGCCGAGCGCGCCGGCCGACAGCGCGGTCTCGACGGCGAGGTCGAGCTCGGGCACCGAGATCTCGAAGTCGTCCCGCATGGACCGATGCGACGCATCGAGCAGGTCGCCGATCGCGAGGGGGCCCGATTCGCGGAGGGTGCGGACGGTGTCGAGCACCCGCTGGTCCTCGGTCACGACGTGGCGGACTCGGCGGAACGTCTCGTCGTCGAGCGCCTCGCGGGCGCGCGCCAGGTCCTCGACGCCGAGGTCGCGGAGCGCTTCGACCCCGAGCGCCTTCGCGCCCGCCTCGCACGAGGCGCGACGGGCGGAGTAGCCGCCGGTCGCGTGGGAGTGCGAGACGCCGGTGTCCATCACGAGCAGCACGAGGTCGGCGGCGTCGAAGCCGAGCGGGATGACCTCGGCGTCGAGCGTCCGGCAGTCGAGGAAGACGCCCGCGTCGGCCTCGCCGAGCAGGGAGGCGGACTGGTCCATGATCCCGGTGGGGGCGCCCACCGCCTTGTTCTCGGCCAGCTGGCCGACCCGCGCGAGGGTCCGCCGGTCGAGGCCCGCGTCCCAGAGGTCGTCCAGGGCGACGGCGACCGCCGACTCGATGGCCGCGGACGACGACAGTCCCGCCCCCACCGGGACGTCGGAGTGGATGAACAGGTCGAACCCGGTCTCGGCGGCCCGGCCGCGGGTCGTCTCGCGGAGCGCCCAGGCGACGCCGAGCGGGTACGCCGACCAGCCGGAGAGCCGCTCCGGCGCGAGGTCGGCGAGCGGGATCTCGAGCGCCTCATCGGCGAAGGACGACGCGACGCGCGCCATGCCGTCCGTGCGGGGCGCGATCGCGGCGAAGGTGCGCCGGTCGATGGCGAACGGGAAGACGAAGCCCTCGTTGTAGTCGGTGTGCTCACCGATGAGGTTGACGCGTCCGGGTGCGGACCACAGCGACGCGGCGGCGCCGCCGTAGACGGCGGAGAACGCCTGGAGGGTCTCGGTGCGGAGGTCGGTCATGCGCGGGAGAGCCCTTCTCGGAGGAATTCGGCCGCCTTCTCGGGCGGGATGTCACCGATCCACGCTCCCATGGCCGCCTCGGAGCCGGCCAGGTACTTGAGCTTGTCGGCGGCGCGGCGCGGGGAGGTGATCTGCAGCATGAGGCGCACGTCGTCGCGGTGCGCGTGCACGGGCGCCTGGTGCCAGGCGGCGATGTAGGGGGTCGGCGTGGGGTAGAGCGCGTCGATCCCACGCAGCAGCCGGAGGTAGAGGCGGGCCAGCTCGTCCCGCTCCTCTCCGCTCGTCTCGGCGAAGTCGGGGACGTGGCGGTGGGGCAGCATGTGCACCTCGAGCGGCCAGCGCGCCGCGAACGGCACGAACGCCGTCCAGTGCTCGCCGGAGAGCAGCACCCGCTCGGAGTCGCGCTCGAAGTCGAGGATGCGCGCGAAGAGGTCCGGGCCGACCTGCTCGATCGACTGGAGCAGCCGGGTCGTCCGCGGAGGGATGTACGGGTACGCGTAGATCTGCCCGTGGGGGTGGAGCAGCGTGACGCCGATCGCCTCGCCGCGGTTCTCGAACGGGAAGACCTGCTGGATGCCGGGCAGCGCGGACAGCTCGGCGGTGCGGTGCGCCCACGCCTCGATGACGGTGCGCGCGCGGCTCTCGGTGAGGTCCGCGAAGGAGCCGAGGTGCTCCGGGCTGAAGCAGACGACCTCGGTGCGCCCGACCGAGGTGCGGGTGCGCCCGAAGCCGATCTCGCTCAGGTCGTCGAGCCCGCGCGGCGCGTTCTCGCCCTCGAGCTCGGGGCCGAAGGAGGGCGACCGGTTCTCGAACACGGCGACGTCGTAGTTCGAGGGCACCTCCGACGGGTTGGTCGGCGACTGCGGCGCGAGCGGGTCGAGCTCGGCGGGCGGCAGGAAGGCGCGGTTCTGACGGGCGGCGGCGATCGAGACCCACTCTCCGGTGAGCACGTCCTGGCGCATGGTGGCCGTCGGGGGCCGCGGGTCGAGTGTGCGGGCGTCGATCGCCCGCTCGGGCGGAAGCGTGCTGTCCGCGTCGTCGAAGTAGATCAGCTCGCGGCCGTCGGCGAGCGTGCTGCGGCGGACGGCGATGCCGTGGTCGGTGCTCACTCGCTTACGGTAACGTAAACAGCACTTGCGTTTCCGAAAAGAACCGAAGGGGTGCTGGGTGGACGCTCTTCCCGGCGACGTGCGGCGCGCCCGACTCGAGGCGATGGTGCTCCAGTCCGGCTTCCTCGGCGTGCCGGACGCGGCGCGGCGCCTCGGGGTGACGGAGGTGACCATCCGCAGCGACCTCGGCACGCTCGAGGCGGCCGGAGTGCTCCGCCGGGTGCGCGGGGGAGCGGTCGCGCGTCAGGTGCGAGAGGCGCCGGTCGAGGCGAGCGCTCGCCGCGACGCGGCACTCAAGCAGGCGCTCGGCGAGGCGGCTGCCGCGCAGGTGCGGTCGGGGACGGCGGTGTTCCTCGACGTCGGCTCGACGGCGCTCGCCGTGGCGCAGGCCCTCGTTCCCCGCCACGAGCTCGCCGACGTGGTCGTCGTCACCAACGGGCTCAGCACGGCGCTCGCGCTGGAGCCGGCCATCCCCCGCCTGACGGTGGTGCTGACGGGCGGAACGCTCCGGCCGCTGCAGCACTCGCTCGTCGATCCGCTCGCCTCCCGGGCGCTCGAGGACCTGCACGTCGACCTGGCCGTGCTGAGTTGCAACGGCATCGAGGAGTCGGGCCGGGTGTCGAACCTCAACCTCCCGGAGGCGGAGCTGAAGCGCGTCGTGCTGCACCGCGCGACCCGGCGCCTCCTCGTGGCGGACGCATCCAAGTTCCGGCAGAGCCACCTCGGCGCGATCGGCGCGCTCGACGACTTCGACGTCCTCGTTACCGGGGGAGCGGGCGCGCCGGAGCTCGCCGCCCTCGCGCGCGAGCACGGCTGCGACCCGGTGGTCGCCGAGCAGTAGGCCCACTCGGCAGGACTTTCCGCACTCGGCAGGACTTCCGGCCCCGGATTCTCCTGCCGATGGCGGAAAGTCCTGCTGACGGGGGACCGCACGGCGGGCCGGACGCCGGGTCGAGCGCCGGGGCTAGAGTCGGCTCATGCTGCCGACCGGAGAACAGTTCCTGCTCAGCCACGACGGCGCGCTCGGCCGCGTCACCGCAACGGTCACCGAGCTCGCGGCGTCGCTGCGCTCGCTGCGGGTCGGCGGAGTCGCCCTCGTGCACGAGTACCCGGACCACCTCACCCCGCCCTACGGCGCGGGCATCGTGCTGGTGCCCTGGCCGAATCGGGTGCGCGGGGGCCGATGGACCCTGAACGGCACGGAGCAGAGGCTCGACATCACGGAGCCGTCCACCGGCAACGCGACGCACGGCCTCCTCCGCAACACCGGCTACCGGGTCACCGACCGCTCCGAGGCGGCCGTGACCCTCGCCGCGACGGTCTTCCCGCAGCACGGCTATCAGTTCCTGCTCGAGACCTCGGTCCGGTACGAGCTCACCGACGACGGCCTCGAGGTGACCCACGGCATCGTGAACGCCGGCACGGACACGGCCCCGGTCGCGATCGGCACGCATCCGTACTTCCGGGTCGGCGACACCCCGTCGGACGAGCTCACCGTCACGGTCGCGGGCTCCACCTGGTACCCGCTCGACGACGCCATGATCCCCACGGGCCGCGAGAGCGTCGAGGGCACCGACGTCGACCTCCGCGCCGGCAAGGCTCTGAAGGAGGCATCCCTCAACACCGCGTACACCGACCTCGAGCTGATCGACGGCGCGCACCGGCACCGCCTCACCGCCCCGAGCGGCGAGGCCACCGAGCTGTGGGGCGACGACGACTTCGCCTACGTCCAGGTGTTCACCCAGCCCGCCTTCACCGGCCACACCGGCGAGGAGTTCGCGGTCGCGATGGAGCCCATGACCGCGCCTGCCAACGCGCTCGCGACGGGCGAGAGCCTCCGCTGGCTCGAGCCCGGCGAGCACTGGATCGCGCGGTGGGGCGTGCGGTACCTGCCCGCCTGACACCGACGCGGCACGGCGAGGTTGCGAAGTGTTTCCCGGGTCCCGGCACGGGAATACCGGCACGCATAGAGTCGTTGGGCCAACAGGGCCGAACGAGGAGGTTCAGCGTGCTGAAGGTGGCATACCCGCGTGAGCTGGCAGAGGTCGGGGCGCAGTTCGTCGGCGAGGGCCAGTGGCGCCTCGTGAACAAGAGCGTCGACCGCGCCGATCCCGCCGGTCTGCTCGGCTTCGTGCAGCGCATCGGCGGCTCCTACGAGGTCCTCGAGCTCGAGCGTCCCGCCGACGCCCGCCGGGTGATGTCGCTGCGGGAGGCCCGCGCGCTGCTGGTCGGTCCCCGCGAGGGCCACGAGTAGGTCAGGCCGCTCGACGCCGCAGCGCCCGCCCCATCCGCGTCACCGCATCCTCGAGGATCGGACGCGGCGTCGCGATCACGAAGCGCAGGAACCCGCGTCCGGGCTGCCCGCAGGCCGCGCCGTCCGTCATGGTGACGCCCGCCTCCTCGCGGAAGAAGTCCGCGGTCGAGCCGTCGAGCCCGAGCTCCCGCGCGTCCAGCCAGGCGATGTACGTGCCCTCCGGCGGCCGGTAGCGCATGCCCGGTGCGGCCTCCGCGAGCAGCTCGCCGAGCGCGTGGCGGTTCCGGTCCGTGTAGGCGATCGCGGCGTCGAGCCACTCCCGGCCCTCGCGGTAGGCGGCGATGTTGGCGACGACGCCGAGGTTGCTCGCCCCGTGCTCGAGGAACCCGCCCTCGCGCTCCCACAGCTCCTCGTCGCCCTCGTTGCTGAGGATCAGCTGCGCGCACTTGAGGCCGGGCAGGTTCCACGCCTTCGACGCGGAGGTCGCCGTGACGGTGTGCGCGGCCGTCGCGGCGGAGAGCGATGCGTACGGGATGTGCCGCCCGCCCGGGTAGACGAACGGCGCGTGGATCTCGTCCGAGAACACGCGGCCGCCGTTGCGCTCGACCACCTCGGCCAGCGCCTCGAGCTCCTCGCGCCGGAACACCCGGCCGACGGGGTTGTACGGGTTGCAGAGGATGAGCAGCCGGGCGCCGGCCCGGAACGCCCGGTCGATGCCTTCCAGGTCGAACGCGTAGCCGGCGGCACCGTCGAGCAGGGGCACCTCGATCGTTTCCCGGCCCAGCGTGGCCGGCACGGTGAGGAACGGCATGTAGGCGGGGGTGGGCAGGATCACCGGGGCGCCCGGCTCGGAGAAGAACTCGATCGCGGCCCGCAGCCCGGCGACCACATCGCCCAGCGGATGCACCCGCTCGGCGGGGACGGACCAGCCGTAGGCGCTGCGCTGCCACTCCGCGGTCGCCTCGGCGAGCTCCGCGCCGAGCGCGGCCGGCAGGTAGCCGAACAGCCCGCGATCGACCGCATCGTGCAGTGCCCGCGCGATCGGGGGAGCGACGCCGTAGTCGGCCTCGGCGACGAAAGCGCCGATCGTTCCCGGGAACGCCGACCACTTGAGGCCGCCGATCTCGCGGAGGCGGTCGACCGTGATCGCGTCGAAGTCCGGTGTGGAACCCATCTGTCCTCCCTCCCGCACCCTATCCCCGGGAACGGATGCTCACGGGGGACTGCGCGGAAGGGGAATACCCGAGCGCGGTCCAGCTCTTCTAGTTACCCGTGGCTAATCAAATGACGGGCACAGCGGACAGCAGCCAGGTCTCCCGGTCGAGCATCGGCCTGCGCTCGGAGCGCGGTCCGATCCTGCTCTCGCTCATGCTCAGCACCTCGCTCGTCGCGCTCGACTCGACCATCATCGCGACCGCGGTGCCCGCGGTCGTCGGCGACCTCGGCGGCTTCGCCCAGTTCCCCTGGCTCTTCTCGATCTACGTCCTCGCGCAGGCCGCCTCGACGCCGATCTACGGCAGGCTCGCCGACATCCTCGGCCGGAAGCCGCTGATGATGATCGGCATCGCCCTCTTCCTCCTCGGCTCGATCCTCTGCGGCTTCGCCTGGAGCATGCCCGCCCTGATCGTGTTCCGTGCCATCCAGGGGCTCGGCGCGGGGGCGATCCAGCCGATCAGCATCACCATCGCGGGCGACATCTACACGGTCCGCGAGCGCGCGAAGGTGCAGGGCTACCTCGCGAGCGTCTGGGGCATCTCCTCCGTCGTCGGGCCCGCCCTCGGCGGCGTCTTCTCCGACCTCGTCTCCTGGCGCTGGATCTTCTTCCTCAACATCCCGCTGTGCCTGATCGCCGCCGCGCTGCTGCTCCGCAACTTCACCGAGGAGCCGGTGCGCTCCCGGCAGAAGATCGACTACCTCGGCGCCGGGCTGCTCGCGACCGGCACCGCGCTGCTGATCCTCGGCCTGCTCGAGGGCGGACAGGCGTGGAGCTGGATCTCCGCGCCGAGCATCGCCGTGTTCGGCGCCGCGCTGGTGCTGCTCGTCGTCTTCGTGCTCGTGGAGCGCCGCGTCGAGCACCCGATCCTGCCGCTGTGGGTGCTCCGCCGGCGCGTGCTGCTCGCGAGCAGCATCGCCTCCCTGCTCGCCGGCGCGATCGTGCTCGGCCTCTCCTCCTACGTGCCGACCTACGGGCAGGTGGTGCTGGGTGCCTCGGCGATCCTCGCGGGCTTCGCGCTCGCCGCCCTGACAATCGGCTGGCCGATCGCCGCGTCTCTCGCCGGCGCCCTCTACCTCCGCTGGGGGTTCCGCTCGACCGCGGTGGTGGGTGCCGTCTTCGTGCTGGCCGGCACGTCGCTCACCCTCACCCTCGGCCGGTCGTCCGAGCTCTGGCAGATCGCCCTCTACTGCGTCGTGGTCGGGCTCGGCATGGGCTGGGTCACCGCGCCCACCCTTGTCGCCGCGCAGTCGAGCGTCGACTGGAGCGAGCGCGGGGTCGTCACCTCGACGAACCTGTTCGCCCGGTCCATCGGGTCCGCCGTCGGCGTCGCGGTCTTCGGCGCCGTGGTGAACTCGCTCTCCGGACCGGGGGAGGGCACCCCCTCCGCGGGCGCCCTGATGCCCGCCCTGCACGTCGTCTTCCTCGGCATGGCGGGGATCGCCGCGGCGCTCCTCGTCGCCGTCGCCTTCATGCCGGGGCACCGGCAGCAGGAGCAGCCCGCCGAAGCCCGATAGCCTCGGGGCATTCCCTCGGAAGGAGCACGGATGATCCGCCACGTCGTCCTGTGGAAGCTGGCCGCGACCGACCAGGAGCAGAAGCTCCGTGACGTCGAGGGCTTGCGCGAGCGCCTCGAGCCGCTCGTCGGGCTCGTCCCCGGCCTCCGGTCGCTCGCCGTCGGCGCCGACACGGGCTGGGCGGACGGCAACTGGGACGTCGTCCTCGTCTCCGAGCACGACGACGCCGAAGCGGTCGAGGCGTACCAGGTGCATCCGGCGCACGTCGAGGCGGCCGGCTGGGTGCGCACCGTGGTGGGCGAGCGCGCCTGCGTCGACACCCTCCTCTGACGCGTCCGCCCGGCTGCGGGGATACGATCGGAGGGACCCGCGAAGCCCGCCCGGTGGCCACGTCCCCGAGCGGGTGCGGAAGGGAAGGCGGAGCATGACCCTCGAGCAGACGACCGAGCGCACGAGCACGGACTACCGGTCCGAGCTGTTCATCGACGGGGCCTGGCGCAGCGGCGCCGAGGGCCGCACATTCCCGGTGATCGATCCGGCCGACAACAGCGAGATCGCGCAGTTCGCCATCGCCACCGAGGACGACTGCGTCGAGGCCGTCGACGCCGCCGCGCGGGCCTTCCCGTCGTGGGCGGCGACGCCGCCACGACAGCGGTCGGAGATCCTGCGCACCGCGTTCGAGATCCTGCGCTCCGAGCGCGAGCACCTCGCCGAGATCATGGTCCGCGAGAACGGCAAGGCCTTCGCCGACGCCCTCGGCGAGGCGGACTACGCCACCGAGTTCTTCCGCTGGTTCGCCGAGGAGGCCGTGCGCATCCCGGGCGAGTTCCGCCTCTCGCCGAACGGCGACAAGCGCATCATCACCACGCACCAGCCGATCGGCGTCTCGCTGCTCATCACGCCGTGGAACTTCCCCGCCGCGATGGCCACGCGCAAGCTCGCGCCGGCGCTCGCCGCCGGCTGCACCGTCGTGCTGAAGCCCGCGTCCGAGACGCCGCTGACCGCCGCGTACATCGTCGAGGTCCTCACCCGGGCCGGCGTGCCGGCCGGTGTGGTCAACCTCATCACCCCGGACCGCGTCGGTCCGTCCGTCGAGCGGATGATGAAGCACCCCGCCGTGCGGAAGCTGTCCTTCACCGGGTCGACCGAGGTCGGCCGCGTCCTGCTGAAGCAGGCGGCGGAGACGATCATCAGCACGTCGATGGAGCTCGGCGGCAACGCGCCGTTCGTGGTCCTGCCGGGTTCGGACGTCGACGCCGCCGTCGAGGGCGCCCTCGTCGCGAAGATGCGCAACGGCGGCGCCGCCTGCACCGCCGCCAACCGCTTCTACGTGCACACCTCGGTCTACGACGAGTTCGCGGGCAAGCTCGCGGAGAAGCTGCGCGAGTTCACCGTCGGTCCAGGCCTCGACCGCGCCAACAAGCTGGGCGCGCTCGTGTCGATCAAGGAGCGCGACAAGGTCGCTGACCTCGTCGACGCCGCCGTCCAGGACGGCGCGAAGGTGACCCTCGGCGGCGGCAAGCTGCCCGGTGGCGCCTTCTACGAGCCGACCGTGCTCGTCGACGTCAAGCACGGCAGCGCGATCAACCAGACCGAGATCTTCGGCCCGGTCTCGCCGCTCGTCCCCTTCGACGACGTCGACGACGCCGTCCGGATGGCGAACGACACCATCTTCGGCCTCATCGGCTACGTGTTCGGCGAGCCGCAGCATGCCCTCGCGGTCGCCCAGCGCATCGACGCCGGCATGGTCGCGGTGAACCGGGGCGTGCTGAGCGACCCGGCCGCCCCGTTCGGCGGGATGAAGCAGAGCGGCATCGGCCGGGAGGGCAGCTCGGAGGGCATCCTCGAGTTCCTCGAGGAGAAGTACATCGCCACCACGCCCTGACCGCCGGCCCTGCCGACCGGGTAGCGCGGGTCGCCCGGACAACTCGCAGCCGCAGACCGTCGCGAGTTGTCCGCACGACCCGCGGGGACCTGCAGCGGTAGCCTGACGGAGCAGCCGGGAGGTGCCGGCGCGGGAGGATGCAGGTGACGACGTTCCGCCGACTGGGCCCGCTCGGGCAGGAGATCCCCGCCGTCGAGCTGGACGGCACGGTGTACGACCTCCGGCCGCTCACCCGCGACCTCGACGGTGCCTTCCTCGCCGCGGACGGGCTGGCGCGGGCCCGCGAGGCGGCCGCCGCGGGCACGCTGCCCGTGCTTCCCGACGCGGACTCCCTGCGCATCGGCGCGCCGATCGCCCGTCCGACCGCTGTGCTCTGCATCGGCCAGAACTATGCGGCGCACGCTGCGGAGTCGGGATCGCCCGCACCCACCGTCCCGATCCTCTTCTTCAAGCACCCGAACACGGTCGTCGGCGCCTACGACGACGTCGTGCTGCCGCCCCGCGCCACCGAGCTGGACTGGGAGGTCGAGCTCGGCGTCGTCATCGGGCGCCGCGCGAGCTACCTCCCCGGCCCGGAGGAGGCTCTCGCCGCCGTCGCCGGCTACGTCGTCAGCAACGACGTCTCCGAGCGGGTGTGGCAGAAGCAGGAGTCCGGCGGCCAGTGGTCGAAGGGGAAGATCGCGGCGACCTTCAACCCGGTGGGCCCGTGGCTGGTGCCCGCGGACGAGGTGCCGGATCCGCAGGGCCTGCGCCTGTGGAGCCGCGTGAACGGGGAGCCCCGGCAGGACTCGAGCACCCGCGACATGGTGTTCAGCGTCGCCGAGCTCGTCCATCACCTCTCCCAGTACGCGGTGCTGGAGCCCGGCGACCTGCTCAACACGGGCACGCCGGAGGGCGTCGCCATGTCGGGCCGGTTCCCCTTCCTCGCCGTCGGCGACGTGATGGAGCAGGGCATCGACGGGCTCGGCGTGACCCGCCAGCGGGTCGTCGCCCACGGCTGAGCGCGGGAGACGCGGGGATGCGCCGGAGGGAGCAGCGATGACCGCGTCGGCAGCGCCCGCGCTCGAGGAGCTGCGTGCCCGGCGTCCGGGCCTCGTGGACGACGGCTCGCGTCGCCGGGCGGAGTACTCCTCCGATGGGTCCAACTACCGCGTGGTGCCCGAGGCGGTCCTCTTCCCCCGCACCCGCGACGAGCTGGTCGACGTCGTCCGCGCCGCGCGGGCGTCCGGCACGCCGCTCACCGTGCGCGGCGCCGGCACGTCGGTCGCGGGCAATGCGGTGGGCGCGGGCTGGGTCGTCGACACGAGCCGCTTCCTCACCCGCATCCTGGAGATCGACCCGGTTGCCCGCACGGCGCGCGTCGAGCCCGGCGTCGTGCTCGCCGACCTGCAGGCCGCCGCCCGCGAGCACGGGCTGCGGTTCGGACCCGACCCGTCAACGGCCTCCCGCTGCACCATCGGCGGGATGATCGGCAACAACGCGTGCGGTCCGCGAGCGGCCGCCTGGGGGCGCACGGTCGACAACGTCCTCGGTCTCACCGTCGTGGACGGCACCGGGGCGGTGCACGAGCTGGGCGCCGGCTTCGCGCCGCACCCCGAGCTCGAGGACCTCGTGCGCCGCCACCTCGCGACGATCCGCACCGAGTTCGGGCGGTTCGGGCGGCAGGCCTCGGGCTACCCCCTCGAGCACCTGCTGCCGGAGCGCGGACGGGACCTGGCGAAGGCCCTGGTCGGCACCGAGGGCACCTGCGCGGTGGTGCTCGAGGCGACCCTGCGGCTCGTCGACATCCCGCAGGCGACCGCGCTGGCGGTTCTCGGCTATCCGGACACCCCCGCCGCCGCGGACGACGTGCTCGCGCTGCTCCCGCACCGGCCGCTCGCGCTGGAGAGCATGGACTCCTATCTCGTCGACGTCGTGGCCGCGGGCGGCGGCGGCGTGCCGGACCTCCCGGCCGGCGGCGCCTGGCTCTTCGTCGAGACGTCGGGCGCGACGCCCGACGAGGCGGTCGCGGCGGCCCACGCGGTGGTCGCGTCGGCGGCGGCGGGCGCGTCCCGCGTGCTGCCCCCCGGCGAGGAGTCGCGGGCGCTGTGGCGGATCCGCGAGGACGGTGTGGGCCTCGCCGGCCGCACCCCCGACGGCCGTCCCGCGTGGCCGGGCTGGGAGGACGCCGCGGTGCCGCCCGCCGCGCTCGGCACCTACCTCCGCGACTTCGAGGAGCTGAAGGCCCGTCACGGGGTGGCGGGCCTCACCTACGGCCACCTGGGCGACGGCTGCCTGCACACGCGGCTCGACTTCCCGCTCGAATCCGCGCCGGAGCGGTTCCGGCGCTTCCTCGAGGACGCTGCGGATCTCGTCGCCCGGCACGGCGGGTCGCTGTCCGGCGAGCACGGCGACGGCCGCGCGCGCGGCGAGCTGCTGACCCGCCTCTACTCGCCGCAGGCCCTCGCCGCCATGGCGGACCTCAAGGACGTCTTCGACCCCGACGGCATCCTGAACCCCGGCATCGTGGTCCGCCCTGCGCCCGTCGACGCCGACCTCCGGCTGCCCGCCGCCCGGCCGCTCCGCGCGAGGGGCGTCGCCCTGCTCGCCGACGGCGGCGACGTGTCGCGCGCCGTGCACCGCTGCGTCGGCGTGGGCAAGTGCCGCGCCGACGACGGCGCTGCGGGCGGAGTCATGTGCCCCTCCTACCTGGCCACCCGGGACGAGCGGGACTCCACGCGGGGCCGGGCGCGGACCCTGCAGGAGATGGTCAACGGCACGCTCGTGACCGGCGGGTGGCGCTCGCCCGAGGTGGCGGAGTCGCTCGAGCTGTGCCTGTCGTGCAAGGCATGCTCCTCGGACTGCCCCGCCGGGGTCGACATGGCGGCGCTGAAGGCCGAGATGCTCGCGAACCGCTACCGGGGCCGGCTGCGACCGATCGCGCACTACAGCTTCGGCCGACTGCCCGTCTGGCTGAGGATCGCGTCATGGGCGCCCGGCATCGTCAACGCCCTGGCGCGCGTCGCGCCCCTCCGGCGCCTCGGGCTGCGGCTGGCGGGCGCCGATCCGCGCCGGGGCGTTCCGACGCTGCCTGCGCACACCTTCCGGCGGGGCTGGCGTCGCCGACCCGGGGCCGGCCGGCTCGTGTCGTGCTGTGGGCCGACACCTTCACCGACGGCCTCGACACACAGATCGCGCACGCCGCGGCCGCCCTGCTCGAGGACGCGGGGTACTCGGTGATCGTGCCGGATCGGGCCGTCTGCTGCGGCCTCACCTGGATCACGACGGGCCAGCTGTCCGCCGCGCGCCGGCGTCTCCGGGCGGCCGTCGACGTCCTCTCGCCCTTCGCCGCCGAGGGGACCCCGGTCGTCGGGCTCGAGCCGTCGTGCACCGCCGTCCTGCGGTCCGACCTGGCGGACCTGCTCCCGGACGACCCCCGCGCCCGGCGGCTCGCGAAGAACACGTTCACCCTCGCCGAGTTCCTCACGGCCCCGCGCGCGCCGCACGCGGGCCGGTGGGCGCCGCCGCGACTCGACGGCGTCGACGTGGTCGCGCAGCCGCACTGCCACCAGCACTCCGTCATGGGATGGCGGATCGACGAGGCCCTGCTGACCACCGCGGGGGCGAGCGTCACCCGCATCGCCGGCTGCTGCGGCCTCGCCGGCAACTTCGGCATGGAGAAAGGGCACTACGACGTCTCGGTGGCGATCGCGGAGCACGGAATGCTGCCGGCCCTGCGAGCGGCGCCCGAGTCCGTCGTCTTCCTCGCGGACGGGTTCTCCTGCCGCACCCAGGCGGAGCAGCTGGCGGGCAGGCGGGGCCTGCACCTCGCCCAGCTGCTGGCCTCCCGGCTCCCGGGGCGGTGACTGCGGCGAGGTCGTCCCGCCGCCGCACTCATGCCGATCCCGCGGTCGCCTCGTCGACGACGTCGCGGTAGACGGCGACGACCCGGTCGAGGAAGCGCTCGATGACCGCGGTCTCCTCCGGCGGCAGGTCGGTCAGCAGATCGGCGATGCCGCGCACGATGGGCAGCAGCTCCTCGGCGGTGCGCCTCGTCGAGCCCTCGTCGGGCACCACGACGATCTTGCGGCGGTCGTCCTCGTGCCGATGGCGGCGGGCGTGCCCCGACGCCTCGAGCCGGTCGACCACCAGCGTGGTGGCGGCCGTCGAGATCCCCAGCCGGCGGGCGAGTTCCGACGGGCTGAGCGGGCCGGACTCGATGAGGTGCTGCATGGCGGTCAGGTCCGTGGGGTTCACCGCGAGCACCCGGCCGAGGTGCCGCTCGAACCGGCCGGACAGGCGGACGATCTCGCGCAGATCCTCGAGGATCGGCGAGCGCTGCGGGAAGCCCGAGAAGGCGGGACGCCCGCCGTCGTTGCGCTTCTCCGTCATGGGAGCAATACTAGGTGCCGAGTTGCTAAGCAACCTAGCAATTAGGAAGGTTGACGAAGCCATGCGACCCCTCGCCGCACTCGTGTCCCGACCTCGCCGCGCATGGAGCACCCTGGTGCTGGCTCTCGTCGCGGTCGGCGTGCTGTTCGCGCTCCTGCCGAAGACCGCGAGTGACGCCTCGCCCGAGGCGGGGCTCCCGGGAAGCAGCGAAGCCGCACAGGTCGACGCGCTCCTCGACGACTTCCCCTCCGCCGATAGCACCGCGGGCCTTCTCCTCTGGACTCGCGAGGACGGAGGGACACTGACGGACGGCGACCGAGCGGCCGTGCAGGCGCGTGCGGCGGAGCTCGCCGAGCTCTCTCCCGTGCCTCAGGCGGTCCGGCCCCGGTTCAGCGCGGACGGCGCGGCCGCCCTCGTCGCGGTGCCGCTCGATGCGGCGGCCGCCGACGACGTCGACGCACTCGCCGCCGAGCTCCGCGGGACGGCGTCGGACGACCTCCCGGACAGGCTCGACGCGCGGCTGACGGGCCCCGTCGGCTTCCAGGCCGACATCCGCAACGCGTTCGCCGGCGCCGACCTGCGACTGCTCCTCGTCACCGTGTCGGTCGTGGCCGTGCTACTGCTCCTCACCTACCGGAGCCCGATCCTCTGGCTCGTGCCGCTGCTGGTAGTCGGCGCGGCCGACGGCCTCGCGCGCTTCGTCGTGACCGCGCTGGCCGAGGCGTTCGCCATCCCGGTCGACGCGTCGATCTCGGGCATCCTCTCGGTCCTCGTGTTCGGCGCGGGCACCAACTACGCGCTGCTGCTCGTCGCCCGCTACCGCGAGGAGCTCCGCAGCACCGAGCGCCGCGACGACGCCATGGTGCGCGCCGTGAGCGCCGCGGGACCCGCGATCCTCGCGAGCGGCGGCACCGTCGCGCTCAGCCTGCTCACCCTCCTGTTCGCCGAGCTGGCGGGCAACCGCGCCCTGGGCATCGCGTGCGCGGTCGGCATCGTGCTCGCGATGGCCTTCGCCCTGCTCGTGCTGCCGGCCGCCCTCGTCGTCTGCGGTCGGGGCGTCTTCTGGCCCTTCGTTCCCTCACCGCACGGCAGGCCGCCGCGCGACAGCGTCTGGGGTCGGGTCGGCACAGCCGTCGCGCGCCGGCCCGCGACCGTCGCGGCGGTGTCGCTCGTGGGCGTCGGCGTCCTTGCCCTCGGGCTCGGCGGCTACCGGGTCGGGCTCTCCCAGACCGACCAGCTCCTCGGCGCCCCGGAGTCGGTGACCGCACAGGAGGCGCTCGCCGAGGCGTTCCCCGACGCGGGCACCGCCGGAGCGGTCCTCCTCGCTCCCACGGACGGTGTCGACGACGCGGTCGCGCTCGCCGAGGCGACGCCGGGCGTGCAGAGCGCGACGCCCGGCGAGAGCTCGGACGGTCGCACCCGCATCGACGCGGCGCTCGACGGGGAGCCGCAGAGCGAGGAGGCGTTCGCGGCGGTGACCGCTCTGCGCGACCGCTTCGCGGCCGAGAGCGGGGACGTCGCGCAGACCCTCGTGGGCGGCAGCGATGCGACCGCCCTCGACGCCCGCGAGAGCGCCCAGCGGGATCTGCTCCTCGTCGCGCCGATGATCCTCGCGATCGTCTTCCTGGTGCTCCTGCTGCTGCTCCGGTCGCTCGTCGCGCCGATCCTGCTGCTGATCACGGTGCTCGCAACGTTCTTCGCGAGCCTCGGCGCGTCGGTCTGGCTGTTCCAGCACCTGCTCGGCTTCCCGGCGCTCGACACGAGCGTGACGCTGTTCGCCTTCCTCTTCCTCGTGGCGCTCGGGGTGGACTACAACATCTTCCTCACGAGCCGCGCCAAGGAGGAGCGTGCGGGCCACGGCACGAGGGACGGCATGATCCGTGCCCTCGGAGCGACGGGAGCGGTGATCACGAGCGCGGGAGTCCTGCTCGCCGCCGTGTTCGCGGTGCTCGGCGTGCTCCCCGTGGTCGCGCTCACCCAGATCGGCGTGATCGTCTGCATCGGCGTGCTCCTCGACACCCTCGTGGTGCGGACGGTGCTCGTGCCGGCGCTCGTCTTCCTCACCGGCGACCGGTTCTGGTGGCCGGGCCGGCGGGACGGCGCTCGGGCGGCACACGGGGAGACGACGAGCGACCCCCAGCTCTCCGCGGCGCGCTGAGGTCACGCGCGGGGCGCCTCCGACCGCTCGGCGCGAGCCGCCCGGCGCACCTCCCAGGCCGCGCCGGCATTGAGCAGACCGATGCCGAGGCCAGCCGCGATGTCCGGCCAGGCGGACGCGAGGGGGATCGTGAGCAGGCCGGCGCCGATCATGGCGATGTTCGCGAGAGCGTCGTTTCGGGCGGACAGCCAAGCGCCGCGGGCGAGGCTGCCGGCCTGGCGCCGGTGCCGGGCGAGCAGGACGGCGCAGAGGAGGTTGACGGCGAGCGCTCCGGCCGCCGTCAGCGTGAGCGGCGCCGCGTCGGGCGGAGCGGGATCGAGGATCTTCGCTCCCGCCGTCCACAGCGTGGTCACCGTGGGGACGAGGATGAGCGCGGCGAGCACGGTGCCGGCTCGCGACCGGTTGCGCAGGGACCACGCCGACGCGACGAAGACGAGCAGGTTGATGCTCGTGTCCTCGAGGAAGTCGATGCTGTCGGCGAGCAGCGATACCGAGCCGATCAGGCCCGCGACCGCCGCCTCGACGCCGAAGTACGCGAGATTCAGCAGGGCGACCAGCAGGACGGTGCGGCGCAGCGCCGCGGTCCTGCCGTCCTCCGCTTCGACCGGTGAGGTGGTCAGGCGGACGCCCCGCCGGTGCCCCACAGGCTGTGCTCGTGCGTGATGAGCCCCTCGAGTCGCCGCAGGAACTTCACCGTCGCCAGCAGGGCCTCGGGGGGCATCGCCTCGGCGGCCGCGATCACCTGGCGGTCCCAGTTGGCGAGGACGCCGCTGTACCGGTCGTGACCCAGCGGAGTGAGCGAGATCTGCAGCATCCGGCGGTCCCGCGGGTGCGGGGTCCGTGCGACGAGGCCGGCGCGCTCGAGACGATCGAGCAGGGCGGTCACCGTGCCGGTGGTGAGGTCGAGGGCCTCGGCCAGCTGCTTCGGGCTGAGGCTCCCCGCCACCATGATGCGGCCGAGCGCGCGCAGCTCGGTGAGGCCCACCTGGGCTTCTTCCGCGGCGCGATGGCGGAACCCGTCGGAGCTGCGCACGAGGGAGGACACGGCCTCCACGGCGTCGCGGACCTCCGGGCGGGCCTCGGCGACGGCGCTCAGGCGGTCGTCCTGGTCGTTCACGTGCGTCCGCCTCCCCTGCGCGGCCGGCTGCCGCCCTTCCACTGTAAACCGGTTTCAGCGTCGGGGTCGAGAAACTCGACCTCCAAGACATTTGATTCCCGTGGCGCTTCGGCGTAACCTCTCCCGGTCGGGTGGAAGGGGGATGCGGCGGCCGTCACAGAAGCCGGCGCCGCGAGGGTCATGAGCGCAGAGCACATTCCGGGGGGAATCGAGTCGGGGATCACGGTCGTCGCCGCTCCGACGGAGAACGGGGACCTGCTGGTCTCCCGAGGTGAGCGGACGCTGGGCGTCGTGCTGCGCGAGGCCGGGGGGCTCTACGCGTATCCGTGCGTGTCCGGCTTCCCGCGCCTCGGCCCGTTCGACCGCGTCGCTCTCGCGGTGACCGCGTGCGTCGAGCAGGCGGAGGCCCCTGAGCGGACGCTCGCGGCCGAGAACGACGAGGGGGAGCTCGTCTTCGGCGAAGCGGTCGCCTGCCCGAACTGCGGCTCCGAGCTGGTGCGGGAGGGTGAGCGCGCCTCCTCCTACGCGAGCTGCCGGAGCTGCGACCTGGTGTTCCTCCGCTAGGGACGCCGTCTCGAGCAGGCCGGTCCCGGGGGGAAGCGGGGCCGGCCTCCGCTCGAGTGTCAGTCGGTGGGCGGCTGCTGCCGGCGCAGGCGCTCGAGCTCGCGCGTCATGTAGTCGATGACGAGGGCGTTCGCGGGGCCGGGACCCACTGCGTGGGACGTCTCGCCCACGATCGGGATGCCGGCGCCGACCACGAGGGAGACCTCTTCGACCGTGCCGTCCGGGTCGACCGTGCGCAGCTGCACCACGTCGGCGCTGCGCGCTCTCGCCAGGGCCGCCGAGTAGTCGAGCAGGAGTGTCACGGCGTCCTGACCGGCGAGGAAGTTCCGCCCACCGTAGAAGAAGCGCATCACGGTGTTCCACCCTACGTCGGTGCTCGGCGGCATCCCGGGGCCGGGATTTGGGGGTCGAAGCGACTTACCCGGAGGCCCTAGGATCAAGGTCGCGTGCCTGATGGTGGGTGCCAACGGGGCGCACTTCAGGAGGCCCCGGTCTTCGGGTGGCTCGGGGCCTCCCTCTTCCCGCATCAGCGGTGTCGTCCTGCAGACGAGAGTCCCCGGGATCTGCTCGAGCGAGCGGATCCCGGGGACTTCGCATCGGGTGGGGTTTCGGGTGGCTCCCGGTCGCGGAGACCGGCGCAAGAGCAATGCAACCAGGGTCGAAACGTTCCGGCCAGAGGGTTGCGAGCTGTTCCGCCCGTGCGGTAGAGCCGCCTGCGGAGCTCTACGCGACGGCCTCCGCCGTCCGCTCCAGGTCGCTCGCCGGCTGGTCGCGCTGGGTCGCCATCGCGGTGCCGGCGGCGCCGCAGACCAGGGCGATCGCGGCGACCTCGACCGCCGTGAAGCGCTCGCCCAGCACGAGGGCGCCGAACACCGCGGCGATCACGGGGCCGAACGACGTGATGACTGCATACAGCCGCGCTGTGAGGCGCCGCAGGATGAACGTGTCGAGGCTGTAGGGCAGCGCGGACGAGAGCACCCCGATCGCGGCGAGCAGGGCGAGCACCGGCAGGGACAGCCGCTCGAGCGTGAGCGTCGCGACGGCGAGCGGGACGAGCAGCGCCAGGCTGACGATGCTCCCCACCGTGAGGCCCTCGAGACCCGGCAGGGTGAGCGCCACCTTGCGCGTGAGCAGGATGTAGCCCGCCCACGCCGCTGCGGCGTTCAGGGCGAGCACGACGCCCCACGGGTCGATGCGGCCGTCGAGTCCGGTGAGGAGCACCACGCCGACGGCAGCGACGAGCGCGCAGAGGACGTCGAGCCACCGCCGCGAGGTGACGAGCGCGACCGCGAGCGGCCCCAGGAACTCGATCGTGGCGGCGATGCCGAGGCCGAGCAGGTGCACGGACTCGTAGAACGCGAGGTTCATCACCGCGACGTCGATCCCGAGCAGCACCGCGGGCCAGAGCCGGCGCCAGCGGAGATCTCCCCGGCGGGGCCGGTAGAACGGCCCGATGGTGAGCACGGTGACCAGCTGTCGCACGGCCACGACGACCGGCGAGCCGACGAGGGGGATGACGACTCCCGCGAGGGACGACCCGAAGTTGATGCTCACCTCGGTGCCGAGCTGCGTCGCGACGCCGACCGTGCGCCCGGAGACGCGGGGGGCGGGGGTCACCCGGGGAGGGGTGCGGTGCTGTCCCGCACGACGAGGTGCGTGGCGAGGTCGAGTCGCGCCGGCGGACCGTCCTCCTCCGGCTCGAGCACCAGGCGGATCGCGATCTCCGCCATGTCGCGCAGCGGCTGGTGGATCGTCGTCAGGCGCGGGATCGAGTAGCTCGCCTGGGGCAGGTCGTCGTAGCCGACCACCGAGAGGTCCTTCGGCACGTGCAGGCCGAGCGTCCGCGCCGCGTCGAGGACGCCGAAGGCCTGCAGGTCGCTGCCGGCGAAGACCGCGGTCGGCGGATCGTCGGAGGCCAGCATCCGCAGAGCCGCGTCGCGCCCGCCGTCGACGTTGAAGTTGCCGAACGCCAGCAGAGCCGGGTCGATCTCGAGGTTCGCCGCGTGCATCGCAGTGCGGAAGCCGTCGAGCCGCGCGCGCGAGGCCATCATGTCCTCCGGCCCGGTGATGGCGGCGATGCGCCGATGGCCGAGCTCGATGAGGTGGCGGGTCGCCGCGAGGCCGCCCGACCAGTTCGCGGACCCGACCGACGGCACGTCGGGGGAGGGGTCACCGGCGGGATCGATGAGGACGAAGGGGATGCCGCGCGAGCGCAGCTGCTCCTTGTGCGAGGCGGCGAGGTCGGAGACGACGAGGATCACGCCCGCCGGCCGGCGCTGCAGGACGCCGTCGATCCAGCCGGCACCCGGGGAGTGCCGGTCGCCGCTCTCGGTGAGGACGAGGCTCATGCCGCGTTCCCGGGCGGCGGTGCCAGCGCCCTGGATGAGCTCGAGAGCCCACGGGCTCTCCAGCTCGTGGAAGACGATCTCGACGAGCGTGGAGCGCTGCGTCGCGGCGCCGCGGCGGGTGTAGCCGTGCTGCTCGATGAGCTGCTCGACCTTCGCCCGGGTGCCGGGGGACACGTCGGCCCGCCCGTTCAGCACCTTGGAGATCGTGGACAGGGAGACGCCGGCCTCAGCGGCGACCGCGCTCAAGGTCACCCGGTCCGTTCGCGCGGCATCTGTCACCCGAGGAGCCTACTTGCGGAGACGGCGCGGGCCACGGGCGCCGCGGCCGGGTCTCCCCGCCGCGCCTCCCGTGGCCCGCGCATCCGCCGGTCCGGCCCGTCTCAGTTGGAGCCGGCTGCCGACAGCTCCGCGTCCGCCTGGCTGAGACGCACCTCGCTGGTCGCGATGCGCCGGTCGCCGAGGCCGACCTCGTGCACGGGGCCGAGGATGGTGACGCCGCCGGTCGTCTCCTTGTCCGCGCACGACCCTCCGACCCACAGCTCCACCTCGCCGGGCTCGACGATGCGGCGGTAGGCCGAGTCGCTGAAGGCGAGCCGGGTGGTGGGCACCGAGAAGGTGACCGTCGCCTCCTCGCCCGGCTCGAGCGTCACGCGCCGGTAGGCGAGGAGCTGGGCGACGGGACGGGTGATGCTCGCGTAGAGGTCGCGCGCGTAGAGCTGGACGAGGTCGGTGCCGGCGCGGGAGCCCGTGTTCCGCACCCGGACGCTCGCCGTGAAGGAGTCCCCGGCCGCGACGTGCGCGTCGCTCTCGAGGCGGCTGCGCTCGAACGTCGTGTAGCCGAGTCCGTGGCCGAAGGGCAGGACCGGGGTGCTGTCCGCGCTCGTGATCTCCGACGAGCCGCCGAGGATCGGGTGCAGGTAGCTGTACGGCTGGGCGCCCGCCGACCGCGGCATCGAGACGGGCAGGTGCCCGGAGGGTGCGACCGCGCCGGAGAGGACCGCGGCGATCGCCGGCGCACCCTCCTCGCCGGGGAAGAAGGCCTGCAGCACGGCGGCGGGAGCGGTGGGGCCGCTCACCGCCCAGTCGAGCGCATAGGGCCGCCCGGACAGGACGACCATGACGACGGGCGTGCCGGTGGCGACGACCGCCTCGACCAGCTCGCGCTGGACGCCGGGGAGGTCGAGGCTCTCCACGTCGTTGCCCTCACCCACGGTGCCGCGACCGAACAGGCCTGCCCGGTCGCCGACCACCACGACGGCGACCGAGGCGTCGCGTGCTGCCTCGACGGCGGCGGGGATGCGCGACCGGTCGTCGCCCTCGACGTCGGAGCCCTCGGTGTAGGTGACCGCGCTAGACGGCAGCTCGCCCTTCAGCGCCTCGAGCAGGGTCGGGATCTCGAACCCGATCGGGGTGCCCGGGTGGTGCGCCAGCACGTGGTTGGCGAACGAGTAGCAGCCCATGAGGGCCTCGGCCGAGTCGCCGTTGGGCCCGATGAGGGCGATGCGCTCCACGGCCGGGGTCCCGGTGAGCGGCAGCACCCCGTCGTTCGTCAGCAGGACGAGCGACTCCTCCGCGAGCTGCCGCGCGATGGTCCGGTGCTCGGGGGTGTCGAGGTCGATCTCGGTCGGCGGGTTCTCGAACGTCTCGTCGAGCAGGCCGAGCTCCTCCTTCTCGGAGAGCAGCCGCAGCACCGCGCGGTCGACCAGTGCTTCGTCCGTCAGCCCGGCGCGGATCCGCTCCGCGAGGGGCGCGAGGAATGCGTCGCCCGTCGGCAGCTCCACGTCGATGCCGGCCGCGAGGGCCAGCTCCGCGGCCTCGCCCTTGTCCGCGGCGACCGCGTGCATGTTGTTCAGGAAGGCGACGGAGAAGTAGTCGGAGACGACGACGCCGTCGAAGCCCCACCGGTCCCGGAGGATGCCGGTGAGGTACTCGGGCGTCGCGGCGACCGGTGCGCCGTCGATCTCCGCGTAGGAGTTCATGACGGACCGGACGCCGCCCTCGAACACCGCCATCTCGAACGGCGGCAGCAGCGTGTCCGCGATCTCGCGCGGGCCGGCATGGACCGGCGCATGGTTGCGGCCCGCCCTCGACGCGGAGTAGCCCACGAAGTGCTTGAGGGTGGCGTGCACCCCGGCGCCCTGCAGCCCGCGGACGTACGCGGTGCCGATCGTGCCGACGACGTAGGGGTCCTCGGCGATGCACTCGTCGACGCGGCCCCACCGCGGGTCGCGGATGACGTCGAGCACCGGGGCGAGGCCCTGGTGGATGCCGAGCTCGCGCATCGACGCTCCGATCACGCCGCCCATCCGCTCGACCAGCTCCGGATCGAAGGCCGCGCCCCAGGCGAGCGGCGTCGGGAAGGTCGCCGCCTGCCAGGCGGCGAGGCCGGTGAGGCACTCCTCGTGCACGAGCGCCGGGATCCCGAGCCGCGTCTCCGTCTTCAGGCGGCGCTGCTCGCCCCACAGCCAGGCGGCGCGCTCCACCGGGTCGACCGGACGCGTCCCGTAGACCCGGGTGAGGTGGCCGAGGCCGTGCTCGGTGGCCTCCTCGTAGCGGCCGGACACCGCCATCTCACCCTGCATGGGCGCGACGACCTCGCCGCCCTGGTCGACCCAGTAGCCGACGATCTGAGCGAGCTTCTCCTCGAGCGTCATCCGGGCGTGGAGGCTCCGGACGCGCTCGGACACCGGGGGCAGTTCCGGAGTGGTCACAGCGGTATTCCTTCGTGAAGAGGGTGGACGGCGGTCGCCGGTCGAACGAGGGGAGGAGGGACTAGCCCTTGACCGCCCCGGTGAGGCCGCCGACGATGCGGCGCTCGAAGACGCTGAAGAAGATCAGCGCGGGGATCATGGACAGCGCCGTGAAGGCCAGTACGCGCGCCGTGTCCACCGAGTACTGCGAGGAGAACGCCTGCACTCCCAGGGGGAGCGTGAACGTCGACTCGTCGTTGAGGATGAACAGCGGCAGCAGGTAGCTGTTCCAGCTGCCGATGAACGCCAGGATGCCGGTCGTGATGACTCCGGGCAGGGACAGCGGCAGCACCATCCGCCAGAAGAAGCCGAGGCGGCTCGCGCCGTCCATGAACGCGGCCTCCTGGATCTCGTCCGGAATGGCCCGCAGGAACGGCACCAGGATGATGATCGTCGTGGGCAGCGCGAAGGCGATCTGCGGCAGGATGACGCCCACGAGCGAGTTCATCAGGCCGAGGTTCTTCACCACGATGTAGAGCGGGGTGATCGCGACGGTCATCGGGAACATGAGTCCCGCGGCGAACAGCGCGTACAGCGCGCCGCGGCCCTTGAACTTGTAGCGGGCGAGGACGTAGCTCGCCATCAGGCCCAGGATCACGACGCCGGCCGTGGTCGCGACGGCGGCGATGAGCGAGTTGCCCACCTCGCGCCAGAAGATGTCCCCGGTGAGCACGGCGAGGTAGTTGCCGATCTCCCACGGGCCGGGCAGCCCGGCCGGGTCCGTCGTGATCTGCGAATTGGTGCGGAAGCCGCTCAGGATGATGAACGCCACGGGGGCGAGCATCAGGACGATCGTGATCGCGGCGACCACGTACGCCACCGGGTTGCCCCACTGGATCGGGTTGCGGGCCTCCACGGCCTCGCGCTTGCCCGCGGTCGTCGCGGTCATCGGCTCTTTCCTTCCCCGGTGAGAGCGCCCTCGGTGTCGCGGCGGAGCACGAACCGCTGGTAGATGAGCGCGACGACGAGCGAGATGAGGAACAGCACGACCGCGACGGCGTTGCCGTAGCCGTAGTTCCCGGCGTTGCGGCCGTTGGTCACCATGTAGATCGCCATGGTCGAGGTGCCGGCCGTCGAGGAGACGTACTGGCCCCAGATGATGTAGACGAGGTCGAACAGCTGCAGCGACCCGATGATCGACAGGAACGCCCAGATGCGCAGGGTGGGTCCGAGCAGCGGCAGGGTGATCCGCCGCTGGATCTGCCACCACGAGGCGCCGTCGATCGCCGCGGCCTCGGACAGCTCCTCGGGGATGCCCTGCAGGCCCGCGAGGAAGAGGATCACGGCGAAGCCGACGTACTTCCACGTGATGATGAGCATCAGGGTCCAGATGGCGATGCTGGGATCGGCGAGCCAGTCCTGGGTGAACGCCCCGAGGCCGATCTTCTCCAGGAAGCCGTTGAGGCCGCCGTTGGTGGAGAGGATCAGGGTCCAGCCGGTGCCGACGACGACCTCGGAGATCACGTAGGGCACGAAGATGAGCACCCGGATGAGCGACTGGCCCCGCAGCTTCCGGTTGAGCAGGAGCGCGAGGAGGATCGCGGCCGGCCCCTGCAGCAGCAGGGAGAGCACCACGATGATCCCGTTGTGCGCCAGCGCCTCCTGGAACGTCGGGTCCTGCAGGATCGTGATGTAGTTCCGGAAGCCGACGAACTGGGTCGGGATGCCGAAGCCCTGCCAGCTGAAGAAGCCGTAGTAGGCGGCCATCACGACCGGGAAGATCACGAAGGCGAGGAACATCGCCATGGCAGGCCCCACCATGAGGGCGATCTCGAGGCGGCCGCGCCAGTCGGCGCGGGCCTTCCGCGGGGACGGGGGCAGCGTCGCTGCGCTGCCCCCGGCCGCGAGGAGATCAGACTGCGGAGGCCGTGGGACGGCGCTCTCGCGTACTGTCATCTCTTCTTCTTCTTCCTGTGTTGAGAGAGGGCGGGTTACGCCTTCTTGGCGGCGTCCTCGACCGACTTGACGATCGACTCCGGGTCGCCCTTGCCGGCGAGCATGTCGACCACGCCCACGTTGAGCGCGTTGCCGACGTTCTGGCCGTAGAGGGTGTCGAGCCACTGGGACACGAAGGGGGCCGCGTTGTAGGCGTCGCGGATGGACACCAGGTAGGGCTCCGTCACGGCCTCCTGAGCCGTGGTGTTCACCGGCAGGGTGTTGAACGCCTTGTAGTACAGGCTCTGCTGCTCGGCGGTCGCGACGAAGTTGAGGAAGTCGACGCACTCCTCCGGGGCGTTGACGGAGCACGAGTACCCGTCGATGCCGCCGAGGATCGAGCCGGGCTCGCCCTCACCGCCCGAGATCTCCGGGAAGGGGAACCAGCCGAGGTCCGGCAGCGGCTTGGCGTCCGGGGTCAGCGACGCGATGACGCCGGCGTTCCAGGCGCCCATGAGCTCCATGCCCGCCTTGTGGTTGGCGAGGAGACCGGCCGAGCTGCCCGCGCCCTGCTGGGCGGCGGTGGTCAGGAAGCCCTCGTTGAAGGGCTCGGTCGCGGCGAAGGACTCGAGGTCCTCACCGGCCTTGATCCAGCACTCGTCGGTGAAGTCCTTGTCGGTGGTCGCCTTCTCCAGCGTCTCCGGGCTGCACTCCCGCAGCGCGAAGAAGTAGTACCAGTGCGCCGCCGGCCAGGCGTCCTTGCCACCCAGGGCGATGGGGGAGACCCCGGCGCCCTTCAGCTTCTCGACAGCCGCCTCGAGCTCGTCGATGGTCTTCGGGGTCTCGGTGATACCGGCCTGGGCGAAGAGGTCCTGGCTGTAGAACATGCCGCCGGGCTGGATCGTGAGGGGCATCGCGTAGGTCTTGCCGTCGATCGACTCGGCGCCGAGGGCGGCCTCGCCGAGCTCGGACGCGATGTCGGAGTCGATCTTGTCGGTGAGGTCCATGAGCTGGCCCGCAGCGACCATCGCGGCCATCTTGCCGCCGCCGCGCTGGAGGAAGATGTCCGGCGCGTCGCCCGAGTTGAGGGCGGTCTGCAGCTTGCCGTCGAGGTCCTCGTTCTGGATCGACTGCACCTCGATGGTGACGCCGGGGTTCTCCTCCTCGAACGCGGCCGCCGCGTTCTTCCAGAACTCCTGGCCGGGGCCGGTCGTGGAGTTCTGCCAGAGGGTCATGCTGACGTTCCCGTCGCCGCCTGAGTCTCCGGAGCCGCCGGCGCTGCAACCAGCGAGCGCGACGGCACCCAAGACCAGGGCTGTGGAACCGGCGAGGAATCTAGCCTTCATGTGGTTCAACCTGTTCTCTTCGTTGAGTGGCACCGCGGGAAGCCGCGATGCCCCGTATGGGAGTCGCACGGGAACGGGCCTCGCCGCTGCCGTGCCGCCGGGAATCCTCGACCGGCGGAGTCTCTGCTCGCGGGCGAGACGCCGTTCTCAGCGCCATCGCTCGTGTTTCGAAGTTCCCCTACCGGCCCTGCAGGCTCTCGGTCCGGACGAGTCTCGCAAGCGCCTCCAACGTCGTCAAACGTTTTCGAAAACCTTTTCCAGGCCCTACTATGTGGCTGTGCAACGACGACCGACCATCAACGATGTGGCCGCCGCGGCGGGCGTATCGGTGGCGACGGTCTCGAAGGCGGTCAACGGGCGGTACGGCATCGCGCCCGAGACCGCGCGCAGGATCCTCGACCTCGTGCAGGAGATGGGCTACGAGTCCAGCCTCGTCGCGAGCAGCATGCGCTCCCGGCGGACGGGGGTCATCGGCGTGCTCGTCGCCGACTTCGAGCCGTTCAGCGCGGAGATCCTCAAGGGTGTCGGCGCGGCGGTCCGCGACTCCTCCTACGATCTCCTCGCCTACAGCGGCACGCATCTCGGCGGCAGCGACGGGTGGGAGCGGAAATCGCTCAGCCGGCTGAGCGGAACCCTGATCGACGGCGCGATCATGGTCACCCCCTCCATCGTCACCGTTCCCGCGGAGATGCCGATGGTGGCGATCGACCCGCACACCGGACCCGCCGACCTGCCGACGGTCGAGTCCGACAACTTCTCCGGCGCCCGTCAGGCGACCCGGCACCTCATCGAGCTCGGTCATCGGCGCATCGCGTTCCTCGCCGGCCGGCCCGACCTGCGGTCCTCGATCCGCCGTCACGACGGCTACCGCCGGGCCCTCAGCGAGGCCGGCATCCCGTTCGACCCCTCGCTCGTCGGCGTCGGCCGCTATCTGCAGGAGACGGCGCGCGAGCCGGCGCTGGCGCTCCTATCCCTGCAGGACCGGCCGACCGCCATCTTCGCCGCGAACGACCTGTCGGCGCTCGCGATCATCGAGGTGGCGAACTCGATGGGCCTCAGCGTCCCGCAGGACCTGTCCGTCATCGGCTTCGACGACGTGCCGGAGGCATCGCGCGCGAATCCGCCGCTCAGCACCATCCGCCAGCCGATGCAGACCCTCGGTGCCACGGCGGCGAAGCTCCTGCTGTCCCTGCTCGAGGGCGAGCAGCCCGAGGAGACCCACCTCCGGCTCCCCACCCGCCTCGTGCGCCGCGCGACCACTGCCCCTCCACCGTCCGCTCGCTGACGACGCGGCGCCGCCCCTGCTGCGCCCGTCCCAGCCCGTCCACACGCTGTCCGATCGAAGGAGACCCATGCTCAGCGCCCGCCTCAAACTCGACCCCCGCTCGGCGGTCGGTCCCATCAACCGCCGCCTCTTCGGCGGGTTCGTCGAGCACATGGGCCGCGGCGTCTACGGCGGCATCTACGAGCCCGGCCACCCGACCGCCGACGAGGAGGGCTTCCGGCGCGACGTGATCGAGCTGGTGCGCGAGATGGGCATCAGCACGTTCCGCTACCCGGGCGGCAACTTCGTCTCCGGCTACCGGTGGGAGGACAGTGTGGGCCCGCGCGAGCAGCGCCCCACCCGCCTCAACCTCGCCTGGCACAGCAAGGAGACCAACGAGTTCGGGCTGCACGAGTTCGCCTCGTGGCTCGAGAAGGTGGACGGCGAGCTGATGCTCGCGCTCAACCTCGGCACCCGGGGTCCGCTCGAGGCGCTGGACCTGCTCGAGTACGTCAACGTGCCCGCCGGCACGACGCTGGCCGAGCAGCGGATCGCGAACGGCCGCCCGGCGCCGTTCGACGTGAGGATGTGGTGCCTCGGCAACGAGATGGACGGGCCGTGGCAGCTCGGCCACCGCTCGGCCGACGACTACGGCAAGATCGCCTCCCAGACGGCCAAGGCCATGCGTCAGGTCGACCCGACCGTCGAGCTGGTCGCCTGCGGGTCGTCGGGAGCCGGGATGCCGACCTTCGGCGAGTGGGAGCGGACCGTGCTCTCGCACACGTACGACGACGTCGACTACATCTCCTGCCATGCCTACTACGAGGAGAAGAACGGCGATCTCGGCTCGTTCCTCGCCTCCGCGGTGGACATGGACGGCTTCATCGAGTCCGTCGTCGCCACCGCCGACCACGTCAAGTCGGTGCGCAAGAGCGAGCGCACGATCGCCATCTCCTTCGACGAGTGGAACGTCTGGTACCTCTCGCGCGTGCCGCAGGACCTCGCGAAGGGGCTTGACGACTGGCCGCTCAACCCGCCCCTCAGCGAGGAGCCCTACACGGTCGCCGACGGCGTGGTGGTGGGCAGCCTGCTCATGTCGCTGCTGCGTCACGCCGACCGCGTCACGAGCGCCTCGATCGCGCAGGTGGTCAACGTGATCGCCCCGATCGCCGCCGAGCCGGGAGGCCCGGCCTGGCGGAAGTCCACCTTCTTCCCGTTCTCCGTCACGTCGCGACTTGCGCGGGGCACCTCGCTGAAGGTCGATCTCGACACGCCCGAGTACGACACGCAGGAGCACGGCCGGGTGGGGGTTGTCGACGCCGCCGCCTCGTTCGACGCCGAGGCCGGGACCGGCGCGGTGTTCCTCGTCAACCGCTCGGAGCGCGAGGAGGTCCGGGTGACGATCGAGCTCGCGGGCCTCGACGTGACGACGATCGGCGAGGCCCTCACGCTCGCCGACTCCGACCCGCATGCGGCGAACACCACCGAGGAGCCCACCCGTGTGGGCCTCCGCGAGAACCCGTCGGCGACGCTCGCCGACGGCGTGCTCGAGTTGACGCTGCCCCCGGTCTCCTGGACCGCCGTGGCGCTCGCGTGACCTCGCCCGCCGATTCGCCGCGCCCCCTCGTCGTCAAGGAGACTCCGTGATCGTCGACCTGCCCGAAGCCGCCCTCCGCGAGTACCGCAGCGAGCAGACCGCGCCGGACGACTTCGACGCGTTCTGGCAGGAGACGCTCGCCGAGTCGCGGGCCGCCGGCGGGAAGGTCGTGCTCGAGCGGGTCGACGCCGGCCTGCAGACCCTCGACGTGTTCGACGTCACGTTCCCCGGCTTCGGCGGCCAGCCGATCCGCGCCTGGCTCCGGGTGCCCCGCGGCGCCACCGGGCCGCTGCGGACCGTCGTGCAGTACGTCGGCTACGGCGGCGGGCGCGGCAACCCCGCGGAGAACCTGCTCCTCGCCTCCGCGGGCTTCGCCCACCTGCAGATGGACACCCGCGGCCAGGGCTCCGGATGGAGCCGCGGCGAGACGTCCGATTTCGGGGCGACCGGCGCCCAGGTGCCCGGCGTCATGACCCGCGGCATCGGCTCGCCCGCCGACTACTACTACCGCCGCCTCTTCACAGACGCGGTGCTCGCGGTCGACGCCGTGCGCACGCTCGACGTGGTAGATGTGGACCGCATCGCCGTGCAGGGCGGAAGCCAGGGCGGCGGCATCGCGCTCGCGGTCGCGGGGCTCCGCGACGACCTCGCCGCCGTCGTGGCGTTCGTGCCCTTCCTCTGCGACTTCCCGCGGGCGCTTGCGGTGACCGACGCATACCCCTACGGCGAGGTCGCGGCCTACCTGCGCATCCACCGCGATCAGGTGGATCGGGCGATGGCCACTCTGCGCTACATCGACGGCGTCAACTTCTCACGCCGGGCGACCGCGCCGGCGCTGTTCTCGGCCGCGCTCGAGGACCGGATCTGCCCGCCCTCCACGGTGTTCGGCGCGTTCCACGAGTACGCGGGGCCCAAGTCGATCACCGTGTGGCCGTTCAACGGCCACGAGGGCGGCGCCATCGAGGACGAGCTGGGCGCGCTCGCGTTCCTCAAGGAGCGGCTCGCGTAGGGCGGATGCCGCTCGGCGCGCCGGAGGCGTCCTCGCCGCGGGGGAACGACACCCGCGGCGAGGACCTATCACCCGCGCCGAGACCGCTATCGGCCGGCGCCCAGGCGTGCCTCGGCGGTCGTCTCCCCGGCGGTCGTCAGCGTGAACGCCGCCGTGTCGCCGCCTGCGATCACCGCGTAGTCGCCGAGGAAGCCGCTCACCGGCACGCGGCCATCCGCGTCGGTGCGCAGCGGAGTGGGCGCGAGCCACCACTCGCCCTTGATGAGGTCGCGCATCGCGCCGAACGACGGCTTCAGGCTGCCGTCGCCGCGGACGAGACCGACCGGGGCGCCGAGCCAGGAGCCGTTGTCGGTGATGCCCCAGTAGTTGATCGCCTGGATCGACGGGTGCGAGACGAGCGAGCGGTAGTGCCGCACGAGCTCGTCCGCCTGCCGCTCCTCGCCCTCGGGCGTCGACGGCCACTCGGGGATCCGGTAGTCGTTCAGGTCCTCGATCTCCGCCGGCATGATGTGTCCGGAGAGGATCGTCGACTCGGTCATGTGCAGGGGGAGGCCGTACCGCGCGAAGCGGTCGACCATGGCGAGCATCTTCTCCTCGCCCCAGTAGCCCTGGTGCATGTGGGTCTGCAGGCCGATCGCGTCGATCTGGATGCCGGCCTCGAGCACGCCCTCGATGAGGCACTCGTAGGCGGACGACAGGTCGAAGTCGTTGATGAGCAGCGTGACGTCGGGGTTCGCCGCGCGGGCCTCCTCGAACGCCATGCGGATCATGTGCAGGCGGCCGCGGTCGTAGGCGAGCTTCGTGATGCCGTTGTCGCCGTTCGTGAAGACCGGCATGATGACGGACTCGTTGATCGCGTCCCAGATGTCGATGAGGCCCGCGAAGTCGCTCACGTCGCGCTGGATGCGGGCGCGCTGCGCCTGCTCGATCTCGTCGAGGGGCAGGTCGAGCAGCCAGGGCGCGGTCACGGTGTGCCAGACGAGTGGGTGGCCCTTCACGGTCACGCCGCGGTCGGCGAACCACTGCGCGGTCTTGCGGAGGCGCTCGGTGTCCGGCTTGCCGCGCTGCGGCTCGAAGCGGCCCCAGTAGAACGGCAGCGTCGCGGTGTTGAAGAGCTCGAGCCACAGGCCCGACAGGTGCTCGAGCTGGTCGAGCGCGGCACCGCCGAAGGTCTCGACCTCCTCGGCCACCGCGTCGGCGTCGGTCTCGCCGTTGGCGAGGGGGATGAAGTCGAAGCCGATGTTGCCGAACGCGAAGGCGTGCCGGGTCTGCTCAACCGTGACCTCCGTGTCGGCGAGCGGGCGACCGTCGGGGCCGAGGACGGTGACGGTGGCGTCCGCGATGCGGTGCCTCATGCTCGGATCGGTCGGGGGAACGGGGGCAGTCAAAGGTATCTCCTCCTCGAGGTACGGAACACGGGGGTGCGCGCGAGCGCGGCCCCTCCTCGGGAGTGTAATCGGAACGAAAGTCCCTACCGCGACATGGAAATGTTTCGTTCGGGAGAGGGCCCCTCAGCCCTGGAAGTCCTCCGGGTCGACCTCGTCGAGGAAGCGCTTGAACTCGGCGAGCTTCGCCTCCTCGCTCGGACCCTCGTCGACCTCCTCGATGATGCCGGCCTCGTCGAGCACGGCGTCCGCGACCCAGATGGGGGCGTCGACGCGCGCGGCCAGCGCGATCGCATCCGAGGGCCGGGCGTCGAGGAGGCGTCGGCCCTCGCGCGTGCGCAGCGTGATCTCGGCGTAGAAGGTTCCGTCCTCGATTTTCGTCACCTCGACCCGCTCGACGGTCGCGCCGACCGTCTCGAGCAGGCTCTTCATCAGGTCGTGCGCGAGGGGCCGCGGCGCCTCGGCTCCCTCGACCGCGATGACGATCGAGGTGGCCTCCTGCGGCCCGATCCAGATGGGCAGGATCCTGCCCGGACCGGGCTCCTCGTCGAGCGGCTTCAGCAGGATGAGGTGCTGGGCGCCCGAATCGAGAGCGACTCCGACGACGCGGACCTGGACCATGATGACGCTCCCCACGGACGAGTTGCGGTGGTGCTCGAATGGTAGGGCGTCCGGGTGGACGTGCGCCCGGGAATTGCGTCCGGCGGACGCCGGTGCGAGCCCCCCCCGGCGCGGAGAGGGGTCAGGTGTCCCGGATGGCCGGCGCGTCGTCCTCCCGGTGGTCGTCGATGCCGCCCGTCGGGTAGTCCTCGAGTTCCGGCCGGCGCGTGAGGTAGACCGCGCTCGCGGCGAGTCCGCCCCAGATCACGAGGATCGCGACGATGAGGAACGTGATCGCGAGAGGCGTCATCGCCGTCCTCCCTGAAGCGGTGTCCGTGACGAGGAGGTGGACCGCGCCGAGTACGGCGGCCATGCGGTGAAGGGCTCCCGGTTCGCCCGCCACGGCAGCACGGTGAGCACCGCCGCGGCGACGACGATCAGGCCGATCGTGCCCCAGCCGAACACGCCCAGGTAGGAGGTCGGGTAGCCGGCGTACCCCTCGACGAGGAGGGTGATGATGCGCGACAGGAGCATGTAGCCGAGCAGCACCGGCACGAGTCCGCCGACGAGGACGATCCACACGCGCCCCACCCGGAAGGTGGAGACCGTGTTGAGGTGGTGTTGGAGCTCCGGGCCCTTCCGCAGCACCCAGATCACGAGGATCGTCGTGAGCACCGCGGACCCGACGATGCCGACGTTGTTCGCCCAGTTGTCGACCACGTCGAGGGCGAGCAGCCCCGTGGTGGTCGAGAAGAGCAGCACCGAGAGGATCGCCGCCGTGCCCCCGATGCCCAGCGTCGCCTGCCAGCGGCTGAGACCGAACTTCTCCTGGACCCCCGCCGAGACGACCTGCAGCACGGAGATGAGCGAGGTGAACCCGGCGAGCGTGAGGGATCCGAAGAACAGGGCGCCGAACAAGGGGCCGCCCGGCATCTGCGACACGATCGCGGGGAACGTGACGAACGACAGGCCGACGCCGGTGAGGCCCTCGAGCTCGCCGACGGCCACGCCCTGCTGGACGGCGAAGAAGCCGAGGGTCGCGAACACGCCGATGCCGGCGAGGATCTCGAACGACGAGTTCGCGAACGCGACGACGAGGCCGGGAGCCGTCAGGTTGGCCCGCCGTCGCCGGTAGGAGGCGTAGGTGATCATGATGCCGAAAGCGATCGACAGTGAGAAGAAGATCTGGCTGTAGGCCGCGATCCACACGTTCGGGTCCGCCAGCGCCGCGAAGTCGGGCGTGAACAGCGCGTTCAGTCCGACATCCGCCCCCTCGAGGAAGAGGGCGCGGACGACGAGCACCAGGAAGCCGACCACGAGGAGCGGCAGGAAGATCACGTTCGCCCGCTCGAGTCCCTTCGCCACGCCCGCGCCGAGGACCAGGAGCGTCGCGATCCAGACGAGTGCGAGCGGGATCAGCACTCCGGGCACGAACTGGAGGCTGACGCCCGGGTCGCTCACCTGCAGGTAATCGCCCTGCAGGAAGCCCGCCGGGTCGTCCCCCCAGCGGAGGTCGAACGAGAAGATGAAGTAGCTGAGGGCCCATGCGATGACGGCGGTGTAGTACAGCGAGATCACGAACGCGATCGCGACCTGGAACCACCCGAGCGCCTCGAGCGGCCGGCCGCCGAGCCGGCGCAGGCTCAGCGGCGCCGAGCCCCGGAAGCGGTGCCCGATGGCGTAGTCGAGGAACAGGATGGGGATCCCCGCCGAGAGCAGCGCCACGATGTACGGGATGAGGAAAGCCCCGCCGCCGTTCTCGTAGGCGACCCCCGGGAACCGCCAGATGTTGCCGAGCCCGACCGCGGACCCGATCGCCGAGAGGATGAACCCGACCTGGCCGCTCCACTGCTCGCGCGCGGGGGCTGCGGCGGGAGCGCCTTCGTGTGTCGCCATCCGGACTCCTTCGACACCGCTGCGTGTGGAGGTGCGGCCAACGTACCAGGCCCCGCGTCGCCCCTGAATGCGGTGACGGACTGGGGCGCGAATCGGCGCGTGCTCGCGTGTGCCGCGCGCACATGCCGACGAAGGCCCCCCAACGGCGTGAGGGGCCTTCGTCTGTCGTGGCGCTGTCGAGTGGCCGAGGAGGCCGCCTCTCCTAGCGGTCGGGGCTCTCGCCCCGGATCGTGGGGTCGACCGTCGGGTCGGTCACGTCGGTCATGACCGGGGCGTCGGTCGTGCCCGTCGTGCCGGTTGTGCCGGTCGTGCCGGTCGTGGCGTAGTCGTCGGCCGCCGGGACCGTCTCGACGGGGGTGACCGTCTCCACGTCGGCGTCGACGACCTCGAGGTCGGGCGTGTCCTTCTTCTTGGTCGCCGCTGCGACGCCGACCGCCGCCGCGGCGGCCGCCACACCCGCGGCGACGACCTTGCCCGAGACGCCGGCCTTGCCGGAGTCGCCGCGCGAGGCGTCCGCATCCTCGATCCCCGGCGTGCCGGGGACGTCCGTGACGGTTCCCCGCCACGCTCCGGAGGCATAGCCTTCGGCCTCGATCAGCGCCTTGAACCGCTCGAGGTCGTGCTCGGTCTGACGCTCGACGACGTTGAGCTTGTCGCCGACCTTCTCGACGAGGCCCTCGGGCTCGTACTCGAGCGTGAGCTGAACGGAGGTCTGACCTCCGCCGAGGTCCTCGAAGCGGACCTCCCCGGCGTTGGTCGCACCCTCGGTCGCGGCCCAGGAGACCTTCTTGTCGGGGATCTGCTCGAGGATCTTCGCCTCCCACTGGCGCCGGACCCCGGCGATCTCGGCGACCCACTCGAGGCGGTCGTCGCTCAGCTGCGTGACCTTCTTGATGCCGTTCATGAAGTGCGGGAAGTCCTCGAACTGCGTCCACTGGTTGTAGGCAACGCTGACTGGGACGTTCACGAGGATCCTGTGTTCGACCTTCGTCATGGCTCTCCTTCGCATCGACGGAATCGGCGGGCGTGATGCCGCCCGCTTACGGACGCTACGCCGCGCGCAAGGGCCGTGTCAGGGCCTTGCGCCCGCCGCGGATGCCCCCCGAGAATCGCGCCCGGCGCCTGCGCGGGGCCGACGGCACGTGCAGAAGGGGAGTCGGGGCGCGGCCGCCGATGCGGTGTGGTGGGCCCCGTGGGGCTCGAACCCACGACCCGCGGATTAAAAGTCCGCTGCTCTACCGACTGAGCTAGAGGCCCGCGCACCAATCTAACGCCGCATACGCCCCGCCGAGCGCGGTGCGGTGTCCGCCGAGTGCGCCCCGGGGCGCCGAGTGCGCATGGTGCACCGGGGGCACTCGGTGTTCAGAGGTGCACTCGACGCGACAGGCGCTCAGCGCCGACGCGCCTCAGACGCGGCGACCGGTGATGACGCGCAGCAGGAACGCGATCGCGGAGAGGATCAGCAGGACGAGGCCGACCCAGAGGAGGAACTGGAGGGTCTCCACCACACCGCCGACGATCAGCAGGATGATCGCGATCACCGCGAGCACGACGAGCAGGATGGACATGGGAGTTGCTCCCTCCGCGAGGGCCTGGTCAGAATCGGCGGGACTGGCCTCGGATGAACCGCATGAGCGCACCGAAGACCAGAGTGACCGCGATCAGGATGAGCGCGGTCCAGAGGAGCCACTGGATCGCGTCGATCGCCAGCCCGATGATCGCGAGGATCACCCAGATGACGAGGAGCGCGACGAGCAGCCACATGCTGCACAGCGTACCCTCGCGCCCCCGCCCGGGAGCGGACGAGTGCCGCGCACCTCGCTCGGATCGTGAGGACGACTCGCGACGTCTACGGGGTATGGAGATCCGCACGACCCGCGGCACCCGCCCCGCCCCACCGGAGCCGGACCCTCAGCGGCCCCGGCGTAGTGTGTCGCGGGTGACGGAGAGGTTCTCTAAGCCGGTCAAGTTCGCCGGCTACCAGTTCGAAGGATTCCAGGGCGGGGAGGACCCGGCCACGGTCAGCCGACTCGCCCACGAGACGGCGGCCGCCCTCGTCGCGCGGGTCCGTGCCGAGCGCGACCCGGAGGTCGTCGAGCGCCTCGTCACCTTCACGGACGAGCACGGCATCGACGCGATCGCCGAGCTGTGGTCGCGCGCCACCGCGCACAGCCTGCCGGGCGCGCTCTGGCGCATCTATCTCCTGCGCGCCATGATCCGCAGCGACGCCGCCGGCATCGCCCTCTACTACCAGCGCGGCATCGCGGTGGCACGCACCATCGACCCGGTGATCGCCGGTGCCCCCGATCCGGCGGGACCGGACGAGGTGCTCGCGCTCGCCGACGAGATCCTGCGCGGCATCTTCACCGGCGACCTCGCCATCGCACTCGAGCGCGCGGCGGCCTTCGCGCGGGTTGAGGCGGCGGGCTGCGCGAGCCTCGCCGACGACGCCGATGCCGCCGAACCCGGCCGCGCCACCGACCTCACCACCCGGGCCTCCCGCCTCAGCACCATCGCGGCCGACCTGAGTGCCTCATCAAAGCTCTGGCGGAGCGGGGGGTTAGACTGACTCGGCCGGACCGCAGTAACCCCGGGCTCCAAAATTCGCCGCTTCGAGCGGCTCCGCGCCGAGAGGCGTTAACTGCGGTTCGGTCCTTCTCGTGATCGTCGGCCGCAGCGGCGCGGATGACGAGACGTCCTCAGGGATGCGCCATGCTGGGAACGTGCAGGACGACTCGGCTCGCGGCAGCTCGACTCCGATCGGCGTCGCCGTCGAGGATCTCCTCGGCCGCATCGCCCGCGGCGATCGGACCGCGTTCGCGGACCTGTACGACGCCACCGCCTCCCGCGTCCTGGGGCTCATCCGCCGCGTCCTCGTCGATCCGGCACAGTCCGAGGAGGTCGCGCAGGAGGTCTTCCTCGAGGTGTGGCAATCCGCGGGGCGGTATGAACCGAATAGAGGGTCAGCGACGACGTGGATCCTCACGATGGCCCACCGCCGCGCGGTGGACCGCATCCGTTCCTCACAGGCGGGTCGGGACCGGGACCTCCGCGTCGGCGTCCGGGACTTCACCGCGGCCATCGACGACGTCGCCGAGCAGGCGGAGATCCGCCTGGAGAACGATCGGGTGAGGGTGGCGATGCAGAGACTGACGGAGCTGCAGCGCCAGGCCATCAGCCTCGCGTACTACGAGGGCCTCACCCAGAGCGAGATCGCGGAACGCCTCTCGATCCCGCTCGGCACGGTGAAGACACGATTGAGGGACGGCATGATCCGGCTGAGGGACGAGATGGGAGTGGCGTCATGAGCGACTGCTACGACCGCTCCGTGACCTCCGGCGCCTACGTGCTCGGCGCGCTGAGCCCGGCGGAGGCCGCCGAGTTCGAGGCGGCGCTCGCCGAGTCGGAGGAGCTCCGTGCCGAGGTGACCGGACTCGCCGACACCGCCGCGCTCCTCGGGCTCGCCGCGACGCCCGTGGCGCCGCCTGCGGACCTGAAGCAGAGCCTCCTCGCCGCCCTCGACGCGACGCCGCAGGTGGCCCCGGAGGCCGCCCCGCCTGCTCCCGCACGCCGCACGGCGGCCGATCTCGCGGCCCATCCCGCGGCGGAGGCCGCATCGGCCGCCGCGCCGGCGGGGGAGCGGTCCACCCGACGCGCGCACCTCGCCCCGCGCCGGGCCCGTCGCCGCCGCGCACTCGTCGCTGTGGCCGCGGTGGCCGCCGCCGTCGTGCTGTTCGCGGGTGGCGCGCTGTCCGCCGGGATCCTCCGCGCCGTCTCGGATCAGCGGACCGCCGACCAGTTCGCCGCGCTCAACGCCGCCGCGGACGTCGTGCGCTTCAGCACGCCGCTGCCCGAGGGAGGCAGCGCATCGGTCGTCGCCTCCGAGGAGCTCGGCATGTCCGCCGTCGTCCTCAACGACGCTGCGGACCTGCCGGAGGGGAAGACGTTCCAGCTCTGGTACGTCGGCGAGGACGGGCCGGAGAGCGCCGGCACCGTCGAGCCGGCCGGCTCGAGCGTCTACCGGATGCTCGAGGGCGACTACGACGGCGAGCCGATCGCCATGACGGTCGAGCCGGACGGCGGATCCGCCGCGCCGACCACCGATCCGATGGTCCTGTCCTGAGCGGGTTCTGAGACGACTCCGCTCCCGTCTCCGAGGAGCACGAGGGCGGTGACCGTTCGAGCGACGGATCAGCCGAAGCGACCGGAGACGTAGTCCTCGGTGGCCTTGACGGTCGGCCGCGAGAAGATCAGCGATGTGTCGTCGTACTCGATGAGCTTGCCCGGCTTGCCCGTGCCCGCGATGTTGAAGAACGCCGTCCGGTCGGAGACGCGGCTCGCCTGCTGCATGTTGTGGGTCACGATGACGATCGTGTAGTCCTTCTTGAGCTCCTCGATGAGGTCCTCGATCGCGAGGGTCGAGATGGGGTCGAGCGCCGAGCACGGCTCGTCCATGAGGATCACCTCGGGCTGCACCGCAATGGCCCGCGCGATGCAGAGGCGCTGCTGCTGGCCGCCCGACAGGCCGGAGCCGGGCAGATTGAGCCGGTCCTTCACCTCGTTCCAGAGGTTCGCGCCCCGCAGCGACCGCTCGACGAGGTCGTCGGAGTCGCTCTTGCTCATCCGCCGGTTGTTGAGCTTCACGCCGGCGAGCACGTTGTCGCGGATCGACATGGTGGGGAAGGGGTTCGGCCGCTGGAACACCATCCCGACCTGGCGGCGGACGAGGACGGGGTCGACGCCGGGCGCGTAGAGGTTGTCGCCGTCGATGAGTACCTCACCCTCGACGCGCGCGCCGGGGATCACCTCGTGCATCCGGTTGAGGGTGCGGAGGAACGTCGACTTGCCGCAGCCGGACGGGCCGATGAAGGCGGTGACGGAGCGGGGCTCGATCGAGAGGGTGACGCCCTCCACAGCGAGGAACTTGCTGTAGTAGACGTTGAGGTCATTGACCTGGATGCGCTTGGACACGGGTTCCTTTTCTTGTGGGTCAGCGGCCCGTCTTGGGCGAGAAGAATCGGGCGATCAGACGGGCGATCAGGTTCAGCGCCATCACGATGAGGATGAGGGTGAGCGCGCCCGTCCAGGCGCGGGCGAGGTAGGCGTCACCGTCGGTACCCTGGTTCGCGTACGAGGTGAAGACGAAGACGGGCAGGCTCTGCATCCGCCCGTCGAAGAGGTCGTAGTTCATGCTCTGCGTGAAGCCGGCCACGAGCAGGAGCGGCGCGGTCTCACCGATCACGCGGGCGATCGAGAGCATCACTCCGGTGGTGATGCCGGCCGCCGAGGTGGGCAGCACCACCTTGAGGATCGTGAGCCACTTCGGCACGCCGAGCGCGAACGCGGCCTCGCGGAGCTCGTTCGGCACGAGCTTCAGCATCTCCTCGCAGGCGCGCACGACGACGGGGATCATCAGCACGGAGAGCGCCACCGAGCCGGCGAAGCCCATGCGCACGCCGGGGCCGAAGACGATGGCGAAGACCGCGTACGCGAAGAGGCCCGCGACGATCGAGGGGATGCCCGTCATGACGTCGACGAGGAAGGTGATCCACCGCGCGATCTGACCGCGCCCGTACTCGACGAGGTAGACCGCGGTCAGCAGGCCGATCGGCACCGAGATGAGGGTGGCGACCGCGGTGATCTCGAGCGTGCCGACGATCGCGTGCAGCGCTCCGCCGCCGGCGCCGACGATGTTGCGCTGCGACATCGTGAAGAAGTCGAGGTCGAAGCGCGCGAGCCCGTTGGCGAGGACCGTGCTGACGAGCGACACGAGCGGCAGGAGGGCCACGAGGAATGCGCCGAACACGAGCGCCGTGATCAGCCGGTCCACCGCCTGCCGCCGGCCTTCGACCGAGAGCGAGATCACGTAGATGATGGCGATGTAGAGCACGGTGCCGAAGAACAGGGTGCCGACGAGGCTGAAGTCCTGCAGCGTGCCGCTCATCGCGAAGAGCGCGTACACGCCGGCGACGACGAGCCAGCAGGCCAGCAGGATGGCCCACGGGGCCATCCTCGGCAGACGGCCGGTGGTCAGGGCGTTGCCCGCAGTGGTCGAGACGGCCATCAGTTAGCTCCCGAGAATTCCTTGCGGCGGTTGATCACCCATCGGGCGACCGCGTTCACCGCGAAGGTGACGACGAAGAGGACGAGACCCGTGGCGATGAGCACGTTCACGCCGGTCCCGAACGCCTCGGGGAAGCTGAGCGCGATGTTCGCCGCGATCGTGTTGGGGTTCGTCGACCCGATCACGATGAACGAGATCACCGCGGCGGGGGAGAGGACCATCGCGACGGCCATCGTCTCGCCGAGCGCGCGCCCGAGGCCGAGCATCGCGGCGGAGATGATGCCCGCGCGCCCGAACGGCAGCACGGCCATGCGGATCATCTCCCACCGGGTGGAGCCGAGCGCGAGCGCCGCCTCCTCGTGCAGGCGCGGGGTCTGCAGGAAGACCTCCCGGCAGATCGCGGTCATGATCGGCAGGATCATCACGGCGAGCACGATCGCGGCCGTGAGGATGGTCCGCCCGGTGGCGGACGCCTGACCGGAGAACAGCGGGAACCACGACGCGTTCTCGGCGAGCCACGCGTACGCCGGCCGGACGAGCGGCGCGAGCACCAGCCCGCCCCACAGCCCGAACACGACCGACGGGACCGCGGCGAGCAGGTCGATGATGTAGCCGAGCGTCTGGGCCAGGCGGCGCGGGGCGTAGTGCGAGATGAACAGCGCGATCCCGATGGAGAGCGGGGTGGCCATCAGCAGCGCGAGCGCGGCGGCCCAGAGGGTGCCGAAGGCCAGCGGTGCGACGTACTGCCAGAAGTTCTTCTCGCCGAGGATGACGGTGTCGCCCGCCTGGGCGAGGACTCCGGGGATGCCCTGGGCGATGAGGAAGATCGCGACGGCGGCCAGCAGGATGAGGATGATCGACCCGGCCGCCAGGGCCGAGCCCGAGAAGATGCGGTCGCCGGGACGCTGCTTGGCCCGGATGGGTGCGGCGGCAGTCGCCATGTGCTCGAGGGGCCTTCCGGTAGGGGGATGAAGACTCAGCGAACGGCTCGGACGGGAGGGCCGAGCCCCTCGCTCAGTCTGCCCCACCCCTCGCCGTCCGGCGGAGGGTGGGGCAGTCCGAGTTCGAGGGGTTACTTGATCAGCTCGATCGCCGCCTCGACGTCCGTGCGGAGGTCGGAGGAGATCGGGGCGGAGCCGGCGCTCGAGGCGGACTCGTCCTGACCCTCCTCGCTGGCGAGATAGCTGAAGTAGGCCTTCACGAGCGAGCCCACCTCGGCGTCCTGGTACTCCTGGCAGCCGATGAGGTAGCTGACGAGGACGATCGGGTAGACGCCGGCCTCCTCGCTGGTGCGGTCGATCTCGATGGCGATGTCGCCCTCGGCGCGACCCTCGGCGCGCGGCGACGCGTCGACGATGGCGGAGGCGGCCTCCGGCGAGTAGGAGACGAACTCCTCGCCCACCTTGACCGCGACGGTGCCGAGGTCACCGGCGCGCGACGCGTCGGCGTAGCCGATGGTGCCGTTGCCGCCGCTCACCGCGTCGACGAGGCCCGTCGTGCCCTGGGCGGCCTCGCCGCCCTCGATCGGCCAGACGCCGTCGGCCTCGTAGGTCCACACGTCCGGCGCGACGGCGCCGAGGTACTCGGTGAAGTTCTCGGTGGTGCCCGAGTCGTCCGAGCGGTGGACCGGAGTGATGGCGAGGTCCGGAAGCGTCGTGCCCTCGTTGAGCGCGGCGATCGCGGGGTCGTTCCAGTTGGTGATCGTGCCCGCGAAGATGCCCGCGATGGTGGCGGCATCCATGTTGAGCGAGTCGACGCCCTCGACGTTGAAGATCACGGCGATGGGGGAGATGTAGAGGGGCAGCTCGACGATGTCGGTGTCGGGGGCGCAGGAGGCCCAGCCGCCCTCGGCGAGCTCCTCGTCGTTGAAGGCGCGGTCGGAGCCGGCGAAGTTCACGCCGCCCTCGAGGAACGCCTCACGCCCGGCGCCGGAGCCGCTCGGGTCGTAGGTCACGGTCACGTCCGGGTTCGCGCCCTGGAAGGCGGCGATCCAGGCCTCCTGGGCGGAGCCCTGCGAGGAGGCGCCCGCGCCGACGAGGTCGCCGGAGAGGCTCTCGCCGCCCGTGCGCCCGGAGGCGGCCGGCTCGGCTGCGGTCTCGTTGGCGGCGCAGGAGGTGAGCGCGAGCGCGCCCACGAGAGCGAGGCCGGCGACGCCGGCGTAACGCTTGGAGATCAAAGGGGTTCCCTTCGGGATTCTGAATGCAGGAGTCGAACCGTGCCGACCCGGTAGCCCTTCGGCATGCTCGCGACGGTGCGCTGTGTGGACCGCGCGGGCAGGCGTCGGTGCCGGTTCGTTCAGGACGGTAGGCCTCCCGGATGACGAGAGTCGTGCCTGACGGTTAACGCAGGGTGAACGGTCTTCCGCTCAGACGAGCGGGGCGTGCGACTCCATGGCGACGAGTCCGCTCTCCGGCGCATCGGCGGAGAGGTGGAGCACCGTGAACTCCGCGGTGGTGAGGATGGCGGCGCGGGTGAGCCGGCCGTCCCGCTCGCCGCCCACCTGCCGGACGACGGCGTCGAGGATCTCGGGCAGGACGGGGGAGTGGCTGCACAGCACTGTCGTCTTCCCCTTCGCGATGCGCTTGGCGATGAGCCGATCGAGTGCGCTCCGAGGCGGCTCGCCCATGCCGCCCTCCCACGCGTCCTGGCTGAGCGCGGGCGCCGTGCGGACCTCGACGTCGAGCGTCTTGGCGAGCGGCGCCACGGTGTCGACGCAGCGCTTCGCGGGGCTGCTGATCACGACGCGCGGCTCCCACGACCCGAGCGTGTCGACGATCGCCTGCGCCTGCCGCTTGCCCCGTCCGGACAGGGGACGCGAGGCGTCACCGTGCTCGCCCTCGGGCTCGGCTTTCGCGTGGCGCAGGGCGATGATCGCGAACGTGCGGTGGTGGGAGCGCTCGACGAGGCGCGCGAAGCGCTCGAGGACCTCGACGTCCCGCGGATAGCTGAGCTTCTTCCGGGCCTTCGCGACGGGCACCCAGAAGAGCTCGTCCACCTCGTCGTTGGGCCGGAAGCGGCCCCGGCGCAGCTCGCTGTGCGGCACCTCGGCCGCCCAGTAGCGGACCATCTTGTCCCGGCCGCCGGGAAGGAGGTACTCGGTGGTGCCGAGCGGCGCGCCGAGCGCGACCGCGTAGCCGGTCTCCTCCCGGATCTCCCGGACGGCGGCCACCGGCATGGTCTCGCCCTCGTCGACCTTGCCCTTCGGCAGGCTCACGTCGCCGTGCCGGGGGCGGGAGATGAGCAGCACCTCGACCTCTCCCGAGCGGCCCTCGCGCCAGCACACCGCGCCGGCCGCGAGCACCGCGCCCGCGTCGACCAGACTCACCGGCTGCGTCTCCGCGCGCTCACTTCACGCATCACGGCGTCCTGCATGTCGGAGAGCGGAGCGCCGGTCTTGCCCGTCGAGTGGCGGGTCCAGGCTCCGTCGGAGTCGAGGTGCCAGGATGCGGTCCGCTCCGACATGGCGGTGTCGAAGAGCTTCGTCATCTCGCGCTGGTGCCGGCGGTCGGTGAGCCGCACCAGCACCTCGATGCGGCGGTCGAGGTTGCGGTGCATCATGTCGGCGCTGCCGATCCACACCTCGGGCTCGCCGTCGCCCGCGAACGTGAAGATCCGCGAGTGCTCGAGGTACCGCCCGAGGATGGACCGCACCCGGATGTTCTCGCTCAGCCCGGGCACCCCGGGGCGCAGCGCGCAGATGCCGCGCACCCAGATGTCGACGGGGACGCCCGCGTTGCTCGCGCGGTACAGGGCGTCGATGACCGCCTCGTCGACCATGGAGTTGACCTTGATCTGGATGCGGGCGGGGCGGCCCTTGAGCGCGTTCGCCGTCTCGGTCTCGATGCGCTTGATGAGTCCCTTGCGGAGGTAGCGCGGGGCGACGAGCAGCCGGCTGAACTTCTTCTCGATGGCGTAGCCGGAGAGCTCGTTGAAGAGCCGGGTGACCTCCTTGCCCACCTGGTCGTCGACGGTGAGGAGACCGAAGTCCTCGTAGATGCGGCTCGTCTTCGGGTTGTAGTTGCCCGTGCCGATGTGGGTGTAGTGCCGCAGCTCCCCGTTCTTCTCCTGCCGGATGACGCTCGCGATCTTCGCGTGCGTCTTCAGCCCGACGAGGCCGTAGACGACGTGGACGCCCGCCTTCTCGAGCTTCCGTGCCCAGGAGATGTTGTTCTGCTCGTCGAAGCGCGCCTTGATCTCGACGATCGCGAGCACCTGCTTGCCCGCCTCCGCGGCGGCGATGAGCGCCTCGACGATGGGGCTGTCGCCGGAGGTCCGGTACAGCGTCTGCTTGATGGCGAGCACCTGCGGGTCGGCCGCAGCCTGGTCGAGGAAGGCCTGCACGCTGGTCGCGAAGGATTCGTACGGGTGGTGCACCAGCACGTCCTGCTTGCGGATCGCCGCGAAGATGTCCGGGTCGGCATTCGGCTCGGAGGGGAGCAGCTGCACGGCCGTCGTCGGCAGGTGCGGCGCGTACTTCAGCCCGGGCCGGTCGAGCTTCGTGAGCTCGAACAGGCCGGAAAGGTCGAGCGGGGCGGGCAGGCGGTACACCTCCTGCTCGGTGATGTCGAGCTCTCGGATCAGCAGGTCCAGAGTCACCGGATCCATGTCGTCGCTGATCTCGAGTCGGATCGGGGGGCCGAAGCGGCGGCGGAGCAGCTCCTTCTCGAGCGCCTGGATGAGGCTCTCCGACTCGTCCTCGTCGAGCTCGACGTCCTCGTTGCGGGTGAGGCGGAACTCGTGGTGCTCGAGGATCTCCATGCCGGGGAACAGGTCCTCCAGATGGTTCGAGATGAGGTCCTCGAGCGGGATGTACCGGGTGCGGCCCGACCCGTCGTCGGGCAGCTGGACGAAGCGGGGCAGCATCGAGGGCACCTTCACCCGCGCGAACTCCACCTTCTCCGTCTTCGGGTTGCGCACGCGCACCGAGAGGTTGAGCGAGAGCCCCGAGATGTAGGGGAACGGGTGCCCGGGGTCGACGGCGAGCGGCATCAGCACGGGGAAGATCCGCTGTGAGAACAGCTCGTGCACGCGATCGCGGTCCGCCTCGGCGAGGTCGCTCCACGTCTCCACGTGGATGTCCGCCTCGTCGAGCGCGGGCTTCACAAGGTTGCGGAAGGCGGCCGCGTGCCGGGCCTGCAGCTCGTGCGCGAGGCGGCTGATGTCGGCCAGGACCTCGAGGGGCGCGCGGCCGACGTTCGTCGGCACGGCGATGCCGGTCGCGATGCGGCGCTTGAGGCCCGCGACACGGACCATGAAGAACTCGTCGAGGTTGCTCGCGAAGATGGCGAGGAAGTTGGCGCGCTCGAGAAGCGGCACGTGGGGGTCCTCGGCGAGCTCGAGCACCCGCTGGTTGAACGCCAGCCAGCTGAGCTCGCGGTCCAGGTACCGGTCGAGGGGCAGCGAAGCGTCCTCGGAGGGGGTCGGCTCGTCGTACTCGTCGAGCATGGCCGCCGCGAGGGCGGGATCGCCGAGGACGGTGTCGCTCTCCATCGCATCATTGTGCCCGAGGAGAGCATGCCGGAGGCAACGGGTTCCGCTGGGCTTCCGCCCCCGTTACCCGGTTCGTCAGCCGCGGCCGGCGGGGGAGAGGTTCGGCTCCTCGTCGTCCTCGTACACGTTGAAGCGGTAGCCGACGTTGCGGACGGTGCCGATCAGCGACTCCAGGTCGCCGAGCTTCGCGCGCAGGCGGCGCACGTGGACATCCACCGTGCGGGTGCCGCCGAAGTAGTCGTAGCCCCACACCTCGCTGAGCAGCTGCTCGCGGGTGAAGACCCGGGAGGGGTGAGTCGCGAGGAAGCGGAGGAGCTCGAACTCCTTGAAGGTGAGGTCGAGAGGACGCCCGTGCACCTTCGCGGAGTAGCTCGCCTCGTCGATGACGACTCCGGACGCCTGGATCTTCGACGCCGACTGCTCCTGAGCCATGCGGCCGACGACGAGCCGGACGCGCGCGTCGACCTCGGCAGGGCCGGCGGTCTCGAGGATGACGTCGTTGGCGCCCCAGTCCGCGGACACCGCGGTGAGCCCGCCCTCGGTGAGCACGAGCACGATCGGCACGGTCACGCCGGTGGTCTGCAGGATCTTGCAGAGCGACTTGGCGCTCGCGAGATCCTGCCGGGCGTCGACGAGGATGACGTCGCACGGCGGTGCGCTGATCAGCTGGGCCGGCTCCGCGGGGATCTGGCGGACCTTGTGGCTGAGGAGCCCGAGGGCCGGAAGCACCTCCGTGTCGACGGCAGGCGTCAGGACCAAAAGCTGCGCCACGCACCCTCCCAGTTGCTCGGGAGCCCATAGTAGACCAGCCCCGATCCGGCAACCCGGCCACCCCGGCTGGGGCAGAATCGAACCGTGAGAGGTCATTGGGCTGCGACGGCCGCCATCTGGGTGCTCGCCGCGGTGGGCGCGGTCGCGGTCCTGCTCGCGGTCGAGCCGGATTCCCGGCCCGGAATGTTCGCGCTCGTGCTCGCCGGAGCGGTGGTCCTCACATTCTGCGTGCAGCTCGCGACAGCCGACCGGAGGGGCTTCGTGCTGCGGCTCATGGCCGGCACGCTCGGTGCGCTCGGGATCCTGGTGCTCGCGTCGGTCGTCGCGCTCGTCGTGCCCTGATTCCGTCCCGGAGCGGAGGGTAGACTGAGCGCATGCTGCTGGCGCTCGAACTGTTCTATCTCGGACTTCTGGTGCTCGCGTCGCTCGCCATCGGCTGGGTCTCGGTGGTCGTTCTGTACAGCCTGTTCCGGGGCCAGCGTTAGCACGCACTTTCCCGCGCCGCGCGCATCCTCGAAGACGTGCGGAGGAGGTTCCCGATGATCAACCTGCCGACCGGTCTGCCCTCGGAGCTCGTGCCGCTGTCGTGGCTGATCGGCGTCTGGGAGGGCACCGGCGTCGTCGAGTACGCCATCGGTGAGCGGCAGATCCGGCAGGAGTTCGGCCAGCGCGTCAGCTTCAGCCATGACGGGCTGCCCTACCTCAACTACTCGTCGCACACGTGGATCCCGGAGGGCGGCGACAGCGCCGACCCGCTCGGCGGCACCCCGCTCGTCGCCGAGACGGGCTACTGGCGGCTCGCCCGCGGCTTCCTCGAGGGCGACCCGGGCCCCGGCATGCTGCCGGGCGTCGGCCCGCGTCCGTACTCCACGACCGAGTCGGTGGAGACGCTGCGCAACGACGCCGACGGCTTCGACCTGCAGGTCTCGCTCGTCCACCCGACCGGGGTGAACGAGCTGTACCTGGGCCTCGTCCGCTCGGCTCGCATCGACCTCGCGACCGACGCCGTCATGCGCACCGAGGGAGCCAAGGAGTACGCGGCGGCGACCCGCATCTACGGCCTCGTCGAGGGCGACCTGCTGTGGGCGTGGGACATGGCCGCGCTCGGCCAGGGCCTGCGCAGCCACTCGTCGGGGAGGCTCAGCCGTGTCGACTGAGTCCCCGCTCCTGCGGCTCCCCGGCGCGGTGGCCGGGGAGGGCGGCGTGGCCGCGCACTACGGCAACCCGCTCGCCGAGCAGCGCGAGCTCGTGGCGGGCCGCGCGCTCGCCGAGGTCGCCCGCGGCGTCGTGACCGTCACCGGCCCCGACCGGCTGTCGTGGCTCGACTCCCTGACCAGCCAGCGCCTGCTCGGGCTTCCCGTCGGGGCGTCCGCCGAGTCGCTGCTGCTCGACCCGCACGGCCGCATCGAACACGACCTCCGCGTCGTGGACGACGGCGAGACCGCGTGGCTGCTCGTCGAGCGGACGGAGGCCGCGGCCCTCGCCGCCTTCCTCGACCGGATGCGCTTCCTGCTCCGCGTCGAGGTCGCCGATGCCACCGCCGCGGTCGCGGTGCTCGGCGGATTCGCCGGCTCGGAGGTCCCGGTCGGGGCGCTCGCGCGCTGGGAGGACCCGTGGCGGACCGGAGCCCCGGGTGGCGCCCAGTACGCGATCACCCCGGCGCACCCCTCGGCCGAGTGGACGTGGACGGAGACGATCGTGCGCCGCAAGGATCTCGACACGGTCGCCGATCTCGCCGCCGCCGGCACCCTGCTGCTCGCCGGGGAGCTGGCCGTCGAGGCGCTCCGTGTCGCCGCCTGGCGCCCCCGGCTCGGCGCCGACACCGACGAGCGCTCGATCCCGCACGAGCTCGACTGGCTGCGGAGCGCCGTCCACCTCGCGAAGGGCTGCTACCGCGGCCAGGAGACGGTGGCGAAGGTGCACAACCTGGGCCGACCGCCCCGCCGACTGGTGCTGCTGCACCTCGACGGCTCCGACAACGCGGTGATCGCCGCGGGCGCGCCCGTGCTCGACGCCGCGGGGGCGGAGATCGGCGCGGTCACGTCCCCGGCCGTGCACTACGAGCTGGGGCCGATCGCCCTCGCCGTGGTGAAGCGCAACTCGGACCCGTCCGCGCCGCTCACCGTCGAGGCGGAGGGCATCCGCGTCGCGGCCGCCCAGGAGGTCATCGTGCCGGCGGACGCGGGCGCGACGCTCGACCTCCCGAAGCTCCCGCGCCTGGGCTCCGCCGCCCGCCGCTGAGCGTGCAGCCGCCCGTCCGGCCGTTGGAGCGCCTCCGGAAGGCCGGACGGGCGGGCGTGGCGAGGGTCGTGGAGTCGACACCGGCGGTTCTGCAGCTCGGCGCGGCAGCCACGCTCGCGTACGTCGTCGCGCGCTACGGGCTTGGGCACACGCTGCCGCTGTTCGCCGTGACGGTGACGGTCACGAGCCTTGGCCTGACCCGTGACGCCCGGCCGGTGAGGGTCGCCGAGACCGCCCTCGGCATCGTCCTCGGCATCGCTCTCGCCGACCTCCTCCTGCTCGGCATCGGGCGCGGCTGGTGGCAGCTGTTCCTCGTGCTCGTCGTCACCTTCGCGGCGTCCCGGTTCCTCTCGCCATCGCTCGGCTTCGCCAGTGCGGCGGGCGTGCAGGCGGTGCTGGTCGCGCTCTTCCCCGCCACGGGCGGGGATGAGCTGGGCCGGATGGCGGATGGGGCGGTCGGGGGAGTCGTCGCGCTCGCCGCCACGGCGCTGCTGCCGCGCGACCCACGCCGGCAGGCGCTCGCCGACGCCGGCCGTCTATTCGACGAGTGGGACGCGGCCCTCACCGGGCTCGCGACGGCGCTCCGGCGCGCGGACGTGCCGGCGACGGAGGCATCCCTCGAGCGCCTCCGGGGCACGCAGCCGCTGCTCGACCGGTGGGCCGTCTCCCTCGACTCGGCGCGGGCGGTCGCACGCGTGTCCCCGTTCCTGCGTCGACACCGTGCGGCGCTCGCTCAGCACCAGCGGATGCTCCGCGGCATGGACCTCGCGAGCCGCAGCCTGCGCATCATCGCCCGCCGCTCGCATTACCTGCTCCGCGACGGTCGCCCCCGGCCCGGCCTCGCCGAACTCCTCGACGAGATCGGCGGCGCCGTCCAGCAGCTGCGAACCGCCCTCGACGACCCCGCTCGCTACGACGTCGCCCGGCGTGACCTCCTCGCGGTCGTGCCGCGGCTCGACCCCTATCGACTCTCCGACGACGCGGGCATCAGCGAGGTCATGGTGCTGCTGCTCCTCCGGCCGCTCGCCGTCGATCTGCTGGCTGCTACCGGCATGCCGGAGGACTCCGCTCGAGCTCTGCTGCCCGTTGTCGACGGATAGGCGCGCTCCTGGCGGCGATACCGCGACCGCAGGGACCGGCTGCTAACTCCGGGCGAAGCCGGTCGGCGCGACCTCCGGCCAGGGGACGGTGACCTCGCCGAGGCGGACGCGCTTTGGCGGGGTGCGCACCGTCCAGCCCGCGGCAGCCAGGCGGGCCACGGTCTCCGTCCACCGCTGCACCGGTCCGAACTCCGCGTAGCCGGCGGTGTGGGCCCAGTAGCGGTCGAGGTCGGTGAGCAGCGCGTGGATGCGCTCGCCGGGCACGTTGCGGTGGATGAGCGCCTTCGGCAGCCGCTCGGCGACGATGCCGGGCTGCTCGAGCTCGGCGAGCCGCAGGGAGATGGTCAGCGTCTCCGGTCCGGCGGCCGTCACGCCGACCCAGCTCGCGATGCGCCCCACCTCGTTGCTGGTCCCGTCGACGAGGAGGCCGCCGGGGGCGAGCCGGGACGCCATCCGCCGCCACACCTCGGCGACCTCGCCCTCGTCGTACTGCCGGAGCACGTTCATCGCCCTCACCACGTCGGGTGCGCGCCCACCGGGCACGGGCAGCTCGAAGCCGCCGAGCACGAACTCGAGGCCGGGGCGGGAGTGCGGCACGGCGACGGCGACGCGGGCCGGGTCGATCTCGATGCCGACGACGCGGGTGTCGGGGCGCACCTTGCGCAGCCGGTCGAGCAGCTCGGCGGCGGTCCAGTGCGCGGCGCCGTAGCCGAGGTCGACGACCAGAGGCGCCTCCGTGCGGAGGAAGGCGGGGGAGGCGGCGATCCAGCGGTCGACGCGGCGGAGCCGGTTGGTGCCGGTCGTGCCCCTCGTGATCCGGCCCTCCGGCATGACTAATAAAGTAGGGGACATGGCAGCCCCCTACACGCTCGTCCTGCTCCGCCACGGTTCCAGCGAGTGGAACGAGAAGGGACTCTTCACCGGCTGGGTGGACGTCCGGCTCTCCGAGACGGGGGTGAAGGAGGCGATCCGCGCCGGCGAGTTGCTGCGCGACTCCGGCATCGCCCCCGACGTCGTCTACACCTCCCTGCTCTCGCGGGCCATCCAGACGGCGAACTACGCGCTGTCGGAGGCGGACCTGCTCTGGCTGGAGACGAAGCGCAGCTGGCGGCTCAACGAGCGCCACTACGGCGACCTGCAGGGCAAGGACAAGGCCGCGACGCTCGAGCAGTACGGCCAGGAGCAGTTCATGACGTGGCGCCGCTCGTTCGACGTGCCGCCGCCCGAGATCTCGGACGACAACGAGTTCTCGCAGTCGAACGACCCCCGCTACGCGGACATCGGCTCGGACAACCCGAAGACGGAGTCGCTGAAGGACGTCATCGCACGCTTCCTCCCGTACTGGGAGGTGGAGATCAAGCCGCAGCTGCGCGCCGGCCGCACCGTGCTGGTGGCCGCGCACGGCAACTCGCTGCGCGCCCTGGTGAAGCACCTCGACGGCATCTCGGACGAGGACATCGCGAATCTCAACCTGCCGACCGGCATCCCGCTCGTCTACAAGCTGGACGAGAACCTGAAGCCCACCATCCCGGGTGGCGAGTACCTCGACCCGGAGGCCGCCGCCGCCGGCGCCGCCGCGGTCGCGGCCCAGGGCACCAAGAAGTAGGTCCGCCCTTCGGCGGGGCGTGCCCCTCCAGCAGGTAGCCGAGCCGTTCAGCAGGCACCGAGCGCCTCCAGCAGGCAAGACAGGGCCGGTTCTGCCTGCTGAGGTGCCTCCGTGCCTGCTGAAGGGTGTGGCAGTGCCGTCCGCTGGCTGACGGAGGGGTGCCGTCATCAGTCGGGCGCGTCGCTCAGGAGCGGGGATGACCTGCTCCGGTAGGGACCGCCGACCGCTTCAGCAGGAACCGAAGTCCTTCAGCAGGAACCGAAGGCCTTCAGCAGGCAAAACAGGGCCGGTTCTGACTGCTGAGGTGCCTCCGTGCCTGCTGAAGGGAGTGGCAGTGCCGTCCGCTGGCTGACGGAGGGGTGCCGTCATCGGTCGGGTGCGTCGCTCAGGAGCGGGGATGACCTGCTCCGACAGGGACCGCCGACCGCTTCAGCCGGAACCGAAGTCCTTCAGCAGGCGCCGAAGGCCTCCAGCAGGCAAAACAGGGCCCGTTCTACCTGCTGAGTCGCTTCCGCACCTGCTGAACCCATTGCCACTCACCCGGGTGCAGTCCGCGGGGGAGCAGCCACCGGACTCCAATGCGCCTTGGCGAAGTCCGTCCGAGCGATGCCGAAGGCGAGCGTGAGGAGGGGGCGCCGCCGAGGCGAGTTTTGCGCGCCATGCTTGGCGCGCAACTGTCTGAGCAGCGGTGGCGCCCCCTCCTCACGCGAACGCGCCCGGAGCCGAGACCCAGAGCGGCCGCCCTCGCCAGGCGGAGGACGGCCGCTCACGCGAGCCGAGGGCTACGCCGAGACCACCCAATCGCCGGTCGCGAGGTACTGGACCTTCTTGGCGATGGACACGGCGTGGTCGGCGAAGCGCTCGTGGTAGCGGGAGGCGAGGGTGGCGTCGACGGTGTCGACGGCCGCGCCCTTCCAGGTCTCGCCGAGCACCTTGTCGAAGACGCCGAGGTGCAGCTCGTCGACGTTGTCGTCGTCGTTGCGGATCTCCTCGGCCAGGCGAACGTCCTGGCTGCGGAGCAGCTCGACGAGCTTCCGCGCGATGCTGACGTCGAGCCGGCCCATCTCGGCGAAGGTGGGGCGGAGGCTCTTCGGGACGACCTTGTCGGGGAACCGGTACCGGGCGAGCTGGGCGATGTGCGAGGCGAGGTCGCCCATCCGCTCGAGGGAGGCGCTGATCCGCAGGGCGCTCACGACGATGCGCAGGTCGCGGGCGACCGGCTGCTGGCGGGCCAGGATGTTGATGGCCAGCTCGTCGAGGCTGAGCGCGAGCTCGTCGATGCGGTCGTCGTCGGCGATGACCTGCTCGGCGAGGCTGACGTCGGACTCGTTGAAGGCCCGGGTCGCGTGCTCGATGGACGCGGCCACGAGCTCGGCGATGGTGACGAGGCGCTCGCGCACCTCGGTGAGCTCCTGCTGGAAGACTTCGCGCATGATTCCCTACTCCGGCGCCCGCCGCCGTCGACCGGCCAGTCTTCGGCGGGAAGGTTAACAGCAGGTGCCGTATCGCTGAACCCTCTCGGAATTAGCGCCGTCCGGACGGTCCCAGTGGCGTTGGGGAGGCGAGGGGCCCTCATAGTCTAGGCATCATGCAATCCGCGTGGCTGGTGCCGCTGGCCATGCTCTTCGGGCTGGTCGTGGGCTCGGGGCTGACGCTGCTCGTCACCCTGTCGGTGCGCCGCGGCTCCCATGCCGCGGAGGCGGTGTCCGAGAGCGTGCCGGACGGTATCGACGGGATGCTCGACGCTCTCGGCTCGCCCGCCATGGTGCTCGACCCGTCGAACACGGTGGTGAAGCACTCTCCGGGTGCCGCGGCGCTGGGCCTGCTGCACCAGCGGGCGCTGCTCCACCCCGCCCTCATCGAGGTGGTCGAGGAGGTGCGCCGTAGCGACGAGCCGGTGGTGCGCGATCTGCTGCTGCCCCGGGGCCCGTTCGGCGACTCGAACCTGACGGTGGTGGCGCGCGGCGCCCGGCTGGGCGTCCGGTACGTGCTCCTCATGGTGGAGGACCGGTCGGAGGCGCTGCGCCTCGAGGATGTGCGGCGCGACTTCGTGGCGAACATCAGCCACGAGCTGAAGACGCCGATCGGGGCGATCACCCTGCTGTCGGAGGCGCTCGACTCGGCCGCGGACGACCCCGGCGTCGTGCGCCGCTTCGCCGCCCGGCTCGACACGGAGGCGCACCGACTCAGCCGGATCACCCAGGAGATCATCGAGCTGTCCCGCCTTCAGGCGGCGGATGCGCTGAAGTCGCCCGAGCTGGTCGACATCGGCCACGTCGTGGCGAGCGCGATCGACCAGAACTCGGTGCCGGCCGCCGGCCGCTCGATCGAGCTGGTGCGCGGCGGGGCGAAGCGCGCGGCGGTGTACGGCGACGAGGCGCTTCTCATCGTGGCGGTGCACAACCTGATCGCGAACGCGATCCAGTACTCGCCCGAGCACGGGCGAATCGGCGTGGGGGTGCGCGTCGCGGACGGACTCGTTGAGATCGCCGTGACCGACCAGGGCATCGGGATCGCCGAGGAGGACCGGGAGCGCGTCTTCGAGCGCTTCTACCGGGTGGACCGTGCCCGGTCGCGGAACACGGGGGGCTCCGGTCTCGGGCTCGCCATTGTCAAGCACGTCGTGCAGAACCACGGCGGCGAGGTGCGACTGTGGTCGCAGCCCGGGCGGGGATCGACGTTCACGATCCGCATCCCCGAGGCATCAGAGGCACGAGCGGCAGCGCTCGGATTGGAGTCAGCGTGACGCGCATCCTTCTCGTCGAGGACGAGCCGGCCCTCAGCGAGCCCCTCGCGTTCCTGCTGGAGCGCGAGGGCTACGAGGTGACGGTGGCCGCGGACGGGCCGTCCGCGATCGCCGAGTTCGGTGCGGGCGGGGTCGATCTGGTGCTCCTCGACCTGATGCTGCCGGGCCTCCCCGGCACCGAGGTCTGTCGCGAGATCCGCTCCCGCTCGTCGGTGCCGATCATCATGCTGACCGCGAAGGACTCCGAGGTGGACATCGTGGTGGGGCTGGAGCTGGGGGCGGACGACTACGTCACCAAGCCCTACTCGACCCGCGAGCTGCTCGCCCGCATCCGGGCGGTCCTGCGCCGCCAGGCGGAGCCGGAGGACATCCAGAACGTCCTGCACGTCGGTCCGGTCAAGATGGATGTCGAGCGCCACATCGTCGCCGTGGACGGCGGCACCGTGCCCATGCCGCTGAAGGAATTCGACCTGCTCGAGCTGCTGCTCCGCAACGCGGGGCGGGTGCTCACCCGGGGTCAGCTGATCGACCGTGTCTGGGGCGCCGACTACTTCGGCGACACCAAGACCCTCGACGTGCACATCAAGCGCCTGCGGGCGAAGATCGAGCAGAACCCGTCGGAGCCGTCGCTCCTCGTGACGGTCCGCGGCCTCGGCTACCGCATCGAGGACGTCCCGCCGGTCTGACCGACGTGCGGCCCGCGCGTCCGCCCCGGTGATTGAGGAGCGCGGGCAGCGCGCGTCTCGAAATCACAGGACGTACCTGCGGACCGAACCAGCGATGGCGAGTCCGAAGACCGGCGCGCGTGATCTCGAGACGCCGACCTGCGGCCGGCTCCTCAATCACCGGGATCGAGGGGCGGACCGGCCGCCCTCACAAACCGGAGGAGGGGAGGAGGGGCTACTCCGCGGTGTCGACGGAGTCGCCCGGCTGGCCCTCACCCGAGTTGTCGCCCTCGTCGATGGTGCCCTCGGTGGGCGTCGGCGCGGGAACCGGCTCTGCGGTCGGCGTGGGCGTGGGCGTGGGGCTCGGGCTCGGCGTCAGGTTGTTGTACTCGGCGAGCGTCGTGTCGAGGACGGGGACCTGGAGGTCGGCGCCCTCGGAGTCGCCGCTCTGGAAGTAGACCGGGAACAGGGCGCCCGGGATGGTGTCGATGTCCTCGAAGACGATCTGGTCGCTGTCGCCCCAGCCGTAGGTGACGGTCGAGTTCGCGGGGATGGTGAGGTCGACGGTGGAGCGGCCGGCGGTGGCGCTCTCGTACTGGACGGTGAGGGGCTGCTCGTCCTCGGTCGGGTTGATCACCGAGACGACGAGGTTGCCGCGGTCGCCCTCCTCGCTGATGAGGAGCGCGTTGCGCACGTCGAGCTTGCCGATGTCCGCACCGACGCCGTCACTGGGGTCGTACTTGCGGGGGAGGATGATCGAGCCGTTGGTGAACGAGCAGCCGGCGATCGCGACAGCCAGCACAGCCGCCAGCAGGGCGGAAACCGCCGAGCGGACCTTGAGCACAGTCTTCCCTTCCCGCGGACAGGACGGCGTGCCGGTGCCTCGCTCAGGCAGCCTCCGGGCGTCCTCCGCGATCCCGAGCCTACTGCACCGCCTTCCGGCGCCTGAGGACCCTCGGGCCGCGAAACGCCCCCCGTGCTACAATTGTCGCCGGTCGAAAGGACTCATCACCCATGCTTTTCGAGGTCGGAGAGACTGTCGTTTACCCCCACCACGGGGCTGCAACCATCACTGAGGTCAAAAAGAGGATGGTGAAGGGTGAGGAGAAGGTATACCTCAAGCTGAACGTCACTCAAGGCGACCTGACGATCGAGGTGCCGGCGGAGAACGTCGACCTCGTCGGCGTCCGTGACGTGATCGGCAAGGAGGGCCTCGACCGCGTGTTCGAGGTGCTGCGCGCCCCGTTCACCGAGGAGCCCACCAACTGGTCCCGCCGCTACAAGGCGAACCTCGAGAAGCTCGCCTCCGGCGACGTGATCAAGGTGTCCGAGGTCGTCCGCGACCTGTGGCGCCGCGACCAGGACCGCGGCCTGTCGGCGGGTGAGAAGCGCATGCTCGCCAAGGCGCGTCAGATCCTGATCTCCGAGCTCGCTCTCGCCGAGAAGACCGACGAGGACAAGGCGTCCACGGTTCTCGACGAGGTCCTCGCCTCCTAGTCCCCGGCCGTGACCTCGGTCGCGGTCATCCTCGTCGCCGCCGGCGCGGGGAGCCGCCTGGGATTCGGCGTGCCGAAGGCGTTCGTCCCGCTCGCGGGGCGGCCGATGCTCGCGCACGCGCTGGATAGCCTGCGCGGCATGCGTTCGGCGCCGCAGGTGGTCGTCGTCGCGCCGGCGACGCACCTGGATGCCTCGCGGGCGATGGTCGCTCACCTCGCGGGCGCCGCCGTCGTCGCGGGCGGCGCCAGTCGGCAGCAGTCGGTGCTCGCGGGGCTCGCCGCCGTCGATCCCGACGTGCGCACGATCCTCGTGCACGACGCGGCCCGCGCGCTCACCCCGTCGAGCCAGCTCGACCGGGTCGTCGCGGCCGTGGAGTCGAGCGGGCGCGGTGCCGTTCCGGGCATGCCCGTCGCCGACACCATCAAGCGCGTCGACGCGGCGGGCGCGATCGCGGAGACGGTCGACCGCGCAGCTCTCGCCGCGGTGCAGACCCCGCAGGGGTTCCCCCGCGCCGAGCTCGAGGCCGCGTACGCTTCGGTGGCCGAGGAGCACACGGATGACGCCGCCGTGTACGCCGCGGCCGGGCTGCCGGTCGACGTCGTGCCCGGATCGCCGCTCGCCTTCAAGGTGACGACGGCCAACGACCTGCGCCGCGCCGAGCTGCTCCTCGCGGCCGAGGCCGCACCCCGCACGGGCATCGGCATCGACGTGCATGCCTTCGGCGGCGACGGACCGCTGCGGCTCGCCCTGCTCGACTGGCCGGGGGAGCAGGGCCTCGCCGGGCACAGCGACGGCGACGCCGTGGCGCACGCCGTCTGCGACGCGCTGCTCTCCGCCGCCGGACAGGGCGACATCGGCGGGCGCTTCGGCACCGACGACCCCCGCTATGCCGGCGCCTCCGGCACCGTGTTCCTCGAGGGAGCCGTCGCGATCCTCGCGGAGGCCGGCTGGGAGCCGGTCAACGTCGCGGTGCAGCTGGTCGGCAACCGGCCGCGGTTCGCCGCCCGCCGGGAGGAGGCGCAGGCCGCGCTCACCGCCGTCGTCGGCGCTCCCGTCAGCGTCTCCGCCACCACGACGGACGGGCTCGGCTTCACGGGCCGAGGCGAGGGCATCACCGCCGTCGCGACCGCCCTCATCCGTCCGGCCGTGCGATCCCTAAGCTAGCTGCGTGGCTCTGCGACTCTACGACTCCCTCGAGGCCCGGCTTCGGAAGTTCGAGCCCCTCGTCCCCGGCGAGGTCGGCATGTACGTCTGCGGTCCCACCGTGCAGTCGTCGCCGCACATCGGCCACCTCCGCTCCGCGCTGGCGTACGACCTCTGGCGGCGCTGGCTCACCTACCGCGGCCACCGCGTGACCTTCATCCGCAACGTCACCGACATCGACGACAAGATCCTCGCGTTCGCCGCGAAGCCCGGCGACGCCGCGGGCGAGCAGTGGTGGGCGCTCGCCTACCGGTACGAGCTCGAGTTCACGACCGCGTACACCCGCCTCGGCGTGCTGCCGCCGACCTACGAGCCTCGGGCGACCGCGAGCATCCAGCAGATGCTCGACCTCATCGCCCGGCTGATCGAGAAGGGGCACGCCTACGCGGCGCCGGACGGCTCCGGTGACGTCTACTTCGACACGAAGAGCTGGCCCGCCTACGGCGCCCTCACCCGTCAGTCGCTCGACGACATGGTGGCGGCTGCCGACGCGGATCCGCGCGGCAAGCGCGATCCCCGCGACTTCGCCCTCTGGAAGGGCCGCAAGGAGGACGAGCCGGAGTCCGCGTCCTGGCCGTCGCCGTGGGGTGCGGGCCGGCCCGGCTGGCACGTCGAGTGCTCCGCGATGTCGGCGCGCTACCTCGGCTCGGCCTTCGACATCCACGGCGGCGGCCTCGACCTCCGCTTCCCGCACCACGAGAACGAGCTCGCGCAGTCCACCGCCGCCGGCGACGACTTCGCCAAGTACTGGGTGCACAACGGGCTCGTCACGGTCGAGGGCCAGAAGATGTCGAAGTCGCTCGGCAACTCGATCTACGCGGCCGAGTTCCTCGCCGAGTCCGAGCCGGTGGTCGTGCGCTACTACCTCTCGTCGACCCACTACCGCTCCACCCTCGACTACCACGAGGGCGCCCTGCGCGAGGCGGAGGCGGCCTACGACCGCATCCGCACCTTCCTCGAGCGCTCCACCCGCGAGCTCGAGCGGGCGGGAGTCGCCGCCGAGCGCGCCGACGTCGTGCCGCAGGCGTTCGGCGAGGCGCTCGACGACGACCTGTCGACGCCGGAAGCGTTCGCGGTGCTGCACGAGACGGTGCGCGCCGGCAACGCCCTGCTCGACGAGGGGAGCCTGGAGACGGCGGCGGACCGCCGCGCCGAGGTGCTGGCCATGGTTCGCGTCCTCGGCATCGACCCCTCCGACCCGCAGTGGTCCGGAGGAGGGGACACGGCCGCCGAGGGGGCGCTGCGCGTCCTCGTCGAGCGGCTCCTCACCGAGCGGCAGGAGGCGCGCGCGACGCGCGACTTCGCCCGCGCGGACCTCATTCGCAACGAACTGGCCGAGGCGGGCATCGCGCTCGAGGACGCGCCGGGCGGCACGCATTGGAGCATCGATGGCTGAGCGCAAGGGACGGCCGGGCGCCGTCCGCAAGACGAGCAAGGGCCCGAAGGTCGGCACCGGCGGCCACGGCCGCAAGTCGCTCGAGGGCAAGGGGCCGACGCCGAAGGCGGAGGACCGCACCTACCACCCCGCCGGCAAGCGCAAGGCGGCCGCCGAGCGGGCCGCCGCCCGCGCCGGTCAGCGGCCGAACACCGCTCGTCCGGCTCGCAAGCCGAAGTCGAGCGACGAGTCCGAGGTCGTCTCCGGCCGCAACTCGGTCGTCGAGGCGCTGCGGGCGAAGATCCCGGCGACCGCCCTGTACGTCGCGGTGCGCATCGAGATGGACGACCGCGTGCGCGAGGCGATCGCGCTCGCCGGCCGCCGCAACATCCCCCTCCTCGAGATCACCCGGCCCGAGCTCGAGCGGCTGACCGGTGAGGACGCCGTGCACCAGGGCATCGCCCTCAAGGTGCCGCCGTACGAGTACTCCCACCCGATCGAGCTGCTCGATCAGATCGAGGACCGCGGCGAGGTGCCGCTCATCGTGGCCGTCGACGGCATCACCGATCCGCGCAACCTGGGGGCGATCCTCCGGTCCGTCGCCGCGTTCGGCGGCCAGGCGGTCGTGGTGCCGCAGCGGCGGTCCGTCGGGGTGACCGCGTCCGCGTGGAAGACGTCCGCCGGTGCCGCGGCCCGCATCCCCGTCGCGATGGCGTCGAACCTCACGCAGACGCTCAAGTCGCTGAAGGAGCGCGGCCTGTTCGTGATCGGCCTCGACGCGGGCGGCGACACCTCGCTGCCCGGCCTCGAGCTCGCCTCCGGCCCGCTCGTCGTCGTCGTCGGCAGCGAGGGCAAGGGCCTGTCCCGCCTCGTCACCGAGACGTGCGACGCGGTCGTGTCGATCCCGATCACCGCGTCGACGGAGTCGCTCAACGCGGGCATCGCGGCGAGCGTCGCCCTCTACGAGATCGCGAAGCTCCGAGCGGAGCGCGCCGCCGCCTCCTGACCCAGCGGCGCCCGCTCGGCGCGGGAGAAACGCACTCGCCGCGGGCGATACGACACCCGCGAGGAGTGCGTTTCACCCGCGGCGAGCAGCGGAGCGGTCGCGCCCGGGATCAGACCTTGGAGCGCCAGTCGTCGTCGGCGTCTTCCTCTTCCGCGGCCTCGGCCATCGGCAGGGTGAGGACGCCGGTCGGCGGGTTGATCATCGTCGCCTCGTCTCGGCGGTGCCGCAGGATGTCGTCGATGTAGGCGGCGACGGCCTCGGCGAGGGGCACGTCGCGGGACTGCTTCTGCGACATGAACCAGCGGTGCTCGAGCAGCTGGTGGAACACCTCGGCGGGCTCCAGCTTGCCCTTCAGGTCCTTCGGGATTGCGCGCACGACGGGCTCGAAGACCTGAGCCACCCACTCGTGGGCGGCGGCCTCCTCGTCCTGGTCATCACGGCCGAAGGTGGCCCGGTAGGAGTCGAGGTCGTTGAGCAGGCGCCGGGCCTGGTTCTCCTGCGCGTCGATCCCGGTGAGGCGCAGCAGGCGGCGCGAGTGGTGGCCCGCGTCGACGACCTTCGGCTGGATGCGCACGTTCGTGCCGGTCTCGTCCGTCTTGATGGCGAGCTCCTCGATGTCGAAGCCGAGCTCGTTGAGCCGGTCGACGCGCTGGTTGATGCGCCACCGCTCGCCGCGCGGGAACACCTCCCAGCCGGTGAGCTCCTTCCAGAGCTTCCGGTAGACGCCGACGATCCGCTCGCTGACCTCGACCGGGTCGACGCCCTCCTCGGTGCGGCCGCCCGCCTCGAGGTCCATCAGCTCGCCGGCGATGTTCACGCGCGCGACCTCGAGGTCGTTCTCGCGCTGGCCGTTGCTGAGTCCGCCCTGATAGAGCTTGCCGGTCTCCGCGTCGACCAGGTACGCGGCGAAGGAGCCGGCGTCGCGGCGGAAGAGCGTGTTCGAGAGCGAGACATCGCCCCAGAAGAAGCCGATGATGTGCAGCCGCACCAGCAGCAGTGCGAGCGCGTCGACGAGGCGGGTGGCCGTGTCGGGGCGCAGCGCCTGCGAGAACAGGGCGCGGTAGGGGAGGGAGAACTTGAGGTGCCGCGTGACGAGCACCGCGTCGAGCGGCTGCCCGTTCTCGTCGGTGCGGTTGGAGATGACGGCGACCGGGTCGACGCAGGGGATCTCGAGCCTCTGCAGCGTGCGCAGCATGTCGTACTCGCGACGGGCCAGGTCCTCGGAGGTCTCCTTGACCGCGATGACGTAGCCGGAGAGGTTCGCGAAGCGGACGAGGTGCCGCGAGATGCCCTTCGGCAGGGCCGCGATGTTCTTGTCGGGCCAGGCCTCGAGGGGAAGGTCCCAGGGGAGGTCGAGCAGGGCCGGATCGACCATGGCCGCTGTGATGTTGAGGGAACCGGGGTTAGCCATGAGTATCCAAGCTTAAGCGAAGGGCCCGCTGCTCAGAAGCAGCGGGCCCTTCGATGGTGATGTCTCGTCAGCTGACGACGGCGCGGTGCGAGAGCCGGTCGCCGGTCTCGACGTCGAAGACGTGGAGGTGGCGGGGCTGCGGCGTCAGGTAGACGATGTCGCCGGCGTTCGGGTGGATGCGGCCGTCGACGCGCGCGACGATGTCCGTGCGGCGACCCTCCACCTCGGAGTGGCCGTAGAGGTAGCCGTCGGCGCCGAGCTCCTCGACGAGGTCGACCTCCACCTGGAGGCCCTCACCGCGGGTGCCCGTGACGACGAGGTCCTCGGGGCGGACACCGATGGTGACCTGGCTGCCGTGCGCGCCGGCCGTCTCGTCACGCTCGAGCGGGACGAGTGCGGTGCCGAAGCGGACGCCGCCCTCGACGAGGTCCGCCGGGAACAGGTTCATGGCGGGGCTGCCGATGAAGCCGGCGACGAACACGTTGTTGGGCATCTCGTACAGGTCACGCGGGGTGCCGACCTGCTGGAGGACGCCGTCCTTGAGGACCGCGATGCGGTCACCCATCGTCAGGGCCTCGGTCTGGTCGTGCGTGACGTAGACCGTGGTGACGCCGAGGCGACGCTGCAGCGACGCGATCTGCGTGCGGGTCTGGACGCGGAGCTTGGCGTCGAGGTTCGACAGCGGCTCGTCCATGAGGAACACCTGCGGCTGGCGCACGATGGCGCGGCCCATGGCGACGCGCTGACGCTGACCACCGGAGAGCGCCTTCGGCTTGCGGTTCAGGTAGGGCTCGAGGTCGAGGAGCTTGGCGGCCTCGAGGACGCGCGAGGCGCGCTCGTCCTTGCCGACGCCCGCGATCTTCAGGGCGAAGCCCATGTTCTCGGCGACCGTCATGTGCGGGTACAGCGCGTAGTTCTGGAAGACCATCGCGATGTCGCGGTCCTTCGGCGGAACGTCCGTGACGTTGCGGTCGCCGATGAGGATGCTGCCCGAGTTGACCTCCTCGAGGCCCGCGAGCATGCGGAGCGAGGTCGACTTGCCACAGCCCGACGGGCCGACGAGGACGAGGAACTCGCCGTCGGCGATGTCGAGGTTGAGCGCGTCGACAGCGGGGCGGGTGGAACCCGGGTAGAGCCGGGTGGCGTTGTCGAACGTGACAGTTGCCATGGTTGTTTCTCCTTCACCGGCAGGTACGTGCCGGACGATCCGTAGTGATGGAAACGTCGACCAACATCGGCCGACCCGCCGCCAGTATGGCATTGATTGCGGAGACCCGTCATCCCGGGCCCTTCGCGGCCCTCGCTCGGGCTCTGCGGACTCGCCGCCCAGGCGTCGTTCTGAGCATTCCCAGGAGTCAGCCCCTACGATTCTGAGCGCATCTCGCGTGTGTTTCGCGCGCCCACCACTAGGAGTTCACCTGTGACCAACGCCGGAGGTTCGGCACGGCCGTCGAAGAACGAGCGCCGCGAGGCCGCCCGTGAGAAGGCGCGCCAGCTGCGCGAGGAGCAGCGGAAGCGGGAGCGGCGCAACAAGGCGATCCTCTTCTCGAGCATCGGCATCGCGGCGGTCGCGATCGTCGCGGTCGTGGCGTTCATCATCTTCACGTCGATCCGCCCGGCGGGCCCCGGCCCCGCGAACATGGCGAGCGACGGCATCAAGATCGGCACTGGGCTCGCCGCGGTCGAGACCCCGGCCCTGCCCGCCGACTCGGACCCCGTGCCGTCGGAGGCGAACCCGGCGAACGTGGTCGACATCCAGGTCTACGTCGACTACCTCTGCCCCTTCTGCGGCCAGTTCGAGGCCACCAACCAGGAGCAGATCGAGAGCTGGGTGAACGAGGGCAGCGCGACCATCGAGTACCACCCGATCGCCATCCTCAACAGCAACTCCCAGGGCACCCGCTACTCGACCCGCGCGGCGAACGCGGCCGCCTGCGTCGCGAACTACTCGCCCGACAGCTTCTTCGCCTTCAACGCGCTGCTGTTCGAGAACCAGCCGGAGGAGAACACCCCCGGCCTCGATGACGCGACCCTCATCGACCTGACCACGCAGGCGGACGTCAGCTCGGCGGGCCGCATCGAGGAGTGCATCAACGACGGGACCTTCAACTCGTGGGTGACCGACGCCACCGACCGCGCCCTCAACGGCCCCCTGCCGAACACGGACGTGGAGAAGGTGACCGGCACGCCGACCGTGCTCGTCAACGGCAGCCAGTACACCGGCTCGCTCGCTGACCCGGATGAGTTCGCGTCCTTCGTGCTGCAGCAGTCGGCGACCCCCTCGGCCACCCCGACTCCGACGCCGACCCCGACCCCGACGCCGACCCCCGCCGGCTGACCGCCGCCGGCGGATCCGGGCCGCCCCTCGCGCCCGCGCCTGGGGTCCACCGTCGCGGCGTCGCTCGGCGGGCGCTCGTAGGATGGGTGCCGCGGGCGCAGCCCGCAGGCCGACTTGGCGCAATTGGTAGCGCACCCGACTTGTAATCGGGCGGTTACGGGTTCAAGTCCCGTAGTCGGCTCAGAAATCCACCGACGGCACCGGGGCAGCGGCGGGTCACGCGAACCGGTAGGACGTGGAGACCGGCTCGGTCAGGCGGATGGTCAGATCGTCCCGATCGATGCCGGCAACGACGCGACCACCCGACACCACGACGGTGGCGAATGACGCCCCGCGGTGTGTTGCGTCCTGTGACGGGCCCGCTCGGACTGCCATCGCGCCCCTGAATAGCCTGCTCCAGGTGGCGCCGGGATGGCCGGTCCACGCACAGCAGCAGTTCCACAGCGAAAGAGGCCCGCATGAAGATCGCCCGCGCCGCACTCCTGGGAGCCGTCACGGCCGCCCTCGTTCTCGGCACCACCGCCTGCAGCGGCGGCTCGTCCGCGTCCGAGACGGAGGCGTCCTCGGGCGCCGCGGCCACGAAGACCGACATCAAGGTCGGCTTCAACCCCGGTCCCTACCGCGAGATGTTCGAGGGCGGCATCGTCCCGATCCTCGAGGAGGAGGGATACCGCGTGGAGTCGGTGGACTTCACGGACGGCATCGTCGTCAACACCGCCGTCGCGAGCGGCGAGATCGACGCCAACATCATGCAGCACCCGGTCTACCTCGAGTTCGTGAACAGCCAGGAGGGGATCGACAACGAGGCGCTCGTCCAGATCCCGACCCCCCGGATGGCCCTGTTCAGGGGAAAGTCCACGTCGCTCGACGACGTGAAGGACGGCGCCAGCGTCACCGTGCCGAACTCCCCGAGCAACCTCTACCGCGGTCTGCTCATCCTGCGCGACGCCGGACTGATCGACTTCGAGGACGTCGACGACCCGAACACCGCGGACCTCTCGATCATCACCTCGAACCCGCACAACCTGGACATCACTCCCATCGAGAACGCCCAGCAGGTGCCCGCACTCCAGGACGTCGACTACGCGACCATCCAGGGCAACTTCATCGTCGCGGGCGGCCTCGACTACGAGGACGCGCTCGCGGTCGAGGACCAGCCCATCGAGTTCTCCAACGTGGTGACCGTGCGCGCGGAGGACGTGGACTCCGAGTGGGCGCAGGCGATCAAGGCGGCGTACCAGTCGCCGGAGTTCATCGAGTACATCGAGTCGGACTCGCAGTACGACGGCTACAACCTCCCCGAATGGTTCAATTGACCGCTCCGAGCGAGGGTCGGATCCTCTTCGAGGGCGTCTCGAAGTCGTTCCAGCGAGGGGCCGCCGCGACGGCGGCCCTTCGCGATGTCCGGCTCGAGATCGCTCCGGGGACGATCTTCGGTGTGATCGGGTACAGCGGTGCCGGCAAGTCCACCCTGATCCGAATGGTCAACGGCCTCGAGAAGCCCACCTCCGGACGGGTGATCGTCGACGGCATCGACATCGCCGCCCTCCGGGGGGCCCGCCTGCGGGAGGCCCAGAAGCGGACCGGCATGATCTTCCAGCAGTTCAACCTGCTCGAGACAGTCCGGGTCCGCGACAACGTCGCGATGCCGCTGCGGCTCGACGGGGTCGGCGCGTCCGCTGCGCGCGCGCGGGCCGACGAGGTGCTCGACTTCGTGGGGCTTGGCGCGAAGGCGGACAGCTACCCCGGGGAGCTCTCCGGGGGCCAGAAGCAGCGGGTCGGCATCGCGCGCGCCCTCGCCCGGAACCCGAAGATCCTCCTCGCCGACGAGGCGACGAGCGCCCTCGATCCCACGACCACTGCCCAGATCATCGAGCTGCTCCGGAACGTCAACCGGGAGTACGGGACCACCATCCTCGTGGTCACCCACGAGATGGATGTCATCAAGGACCTCGCTCGCGAGGTCGCGGTCATGGCGGACGGCGCAGTCGTCGAGCAGGGTCCGGTCCTCGACACCTTCCTGCGTCCGCAGACCTCGATCGCCCGCGACTTCGTCACGACCGTCGTGCCGCAGGGACTGCCCGACCGGGTCGTGGCCCATCTCGGGGGCGAGGGCCTGTGGCGGCTGCTCATGGTGGACGACGAGGTGACGCAGCCGCTCATCTCGGACCTCATCACCCGCATCGGCGTCGGCGTCAACATGCTGCACGCCGACATGACGGAGATCCAGGACCACACCGTGGGACAGATGATCGTGAAGGTCACCGGCCCCGGCGACCGGGTCGCGGCGGCGCGGGCCTTCCTCGCTGAGCGGGTCGTGCATCTCGAGGAGGTCGCGGCATGAACGACGACCGGTGGACCCTCATCACTCCCGACCTGTTCGGCGACGCGCTCGCCGAGACGCTGCAGATGCTGGGGGTCGCCCTCGTGCTGGGGTCCCTCCTCGGCATCGTGATCGGCGCGGTCCTCGCGCTCACCCGGCCGGGCGGCGTCCTGGAGAACCGCCCGCTGAGCCTCGTGCTGGCGACGATGGTCAACATCGTGCGCTCGCTGCCGTTCATCATCCTGCTCGTCGCCATCCTGCCCTTCACCCGCCTGCTGGTGGGGACGAGCATCGGGGTCTGGGCGGCGATCGTGCCCCTGACGGTGATGATCGCGCCGTACATCGGCCGTCTCGTCGAGAACTCCCTCCTTGAGGTCCCGAGCGGGGTGATCGAGGCGGCGCGCGCCATGGGGGCATCGCCGATGCAGATCTTCTGGCGCTTCCTGCTGCCGGAGGCGCGCGGGTCGCTGATCCTCGCCGTGACGATCGCCTCCGTCGGGCTCCTCGACGCGACCGCGATGGCGGGGACCGTCGGGGCGGGCGGCATCGGTGACCTCGCCCTGTCGTACGGCTATCAGCGGTACGACGGGTTCGCGATGATCCTCACCGTCGTGACGCTCATCCTCCTGGTCCAGGGTCTCCAGCTCATCGGCACGCGGCTGGCGCGGCGCTACCGGAGGCGGTAGGAGTGGTCGACTTCGTCCCGGCGCAGCGCGTCCAGGCGCTTCCGCCGAACTTCTGGGGCGCCATGGACCGGGAGGTCCTGCGCCTGTCCGCGCAGCCGGGCGCACGGATGATCGACGTGTCGAAGGGCAACCCCGACCTGCCCACGCCGCCGCACATCGTGGAGGCGATGCAGCGAGAGGTGGCCGATCCCGTCCACCACCGCTACCCGCCGTACGCGGGACGGCGCTCGCTCCGCGAGGCGGTCGTGCGCCGCTACCGCGCGGATCACGGAGTGGACCTCGACCCGGACGAGCATGTCGCCGTCTTCCACGGCTCGCACGAGGGCTTCATGGCCGCCCTGCTCGCGCTCGTCGATCCGGGGACCCGGGTGCTCCTGCCCGACCCCGGCTATCCGATCTACACCTCGGCGGTCGACCTCGCCGGAGGGGTCGTCGTGCCGCTGCCGCTCGACGCACCCGCGTTCCAGCCGGACTTCGCCGCGGTCGACCACGTCGACCGGGCGAGTGCCCTCGTGCTCAACTACCCGAACAACCCCACCGGCGCCCTCGCGACGCGCGCGACGTTCGAGCAGGCGGTCGCCTTCGCGGAGCGGTCCGGAGCCGCGTTCGTGCACGACTTCGCCTACTCGTCCCTCGGCTTCGAGGGCCGCCGGCCCCTGTCCGCGCTCACGGTGGATCCCGAGCTCTCGGTGTCGGTCGAGGTCCAGACCCTCTCCAAGACCTACAGCATGGCCGGCTGGCGGATCGGCTTCGCGGCGGGCAACGCGTCCATCATCGCGGCCATGCGGCGGTACCAGTCGCACGCCTTCAGCGCGCTCTTCGGGGCCACCCAGGAGGCCGCCGCGCGGGCGCTCGACGGCGACCAGGAGGTCGTCCACGAGCTGGTGAGGGTGTACGAACGCCGCCGCGATCTGGTGGTCGCCGGACTCCGCGCGACCGGGTGGGACGTGAGCCCGCCGGAGGGCACCTTCTTCGTCTGGGTGCGCCTGCCCGACGGCGGGAACGCGGTGGAGTTCGCCCGCCGGCTCCGGGAGGAGCAGCGCGTGGCGGTGGCCCCCGGCGACGGCTTCGGCACGCGCGGCCGCGGCTGGATCCGGATCGGCCTCGTCCAGGACGAGGCCACTCTGCAGGAGATGATCGAGCGCGTGAACGCGTTCACGAGGAGGAACTGAATGGCGGAGATCGAGAGCTTCACGCTGGACCACACGGCGGTGCTCGCGCCCTACGTGCGGCGGATCGCGGTGGAGCACGGCCCGGGCGGCGGCACCATCACAAACTTCGACGTCCGGCTGGTGCAGCCCAACGCGGGGGAGATCCCCACCGCCGGCCTGCACACGCTCGAGCACATGCTCGCCGGGCTGCTGCGCGACCGGATCGACGGCGTGATCGACATCTCGCCCTTCGGCTGCCGGACCGGCTTCCACCTGCTGATGTGGGGCGAGCCGGAGACGGCCGACGTGGTCGCGGCGCTCTCGGGAAGCCTGCGATTCGTCGCCGAGGAGGCGACCGAGGCGGACATCCCCGGGGTGTCGGCGCGGGAGTGCGGGAACTACCGCGACCACTCGCTGCACTCCGCCCGGGAGTGGTCGCGGTCGGTGCTCGAACTCGGCGTCAGCCGCGACGCGTTCGCGCGGGTGGGGGTCTGACGCCGCTCCGGCGGAGGCTCAGATCCCGCCGAGCTTCCGCCCGGGGTTGAGGATCCCCTTCGGATCGAACACCGCCTTGACGCCGTGCTGCAGCTCCAGGATCCTCGGCGCGAGCTCGCCCGCGATCGCGTCGAGCTTGAGGGTGCCGATGCCGTGCTCGCCGGCGACCGTGCCGCCCAGCGTCTGAGCGAGGGCGAGCAGCTCGCCTTCGGCCTGACGAGCGGCGGCCGCCTCGGCGGCATCCGACGGGTCGAACACGATCGTCGGGTGGAGGTTCCCGTCGCCGACATGCCCGGCGAGGCTGATCTCGACGCCGAGCCGGCTCTGGATCTCAGCCGCGCCCTCCACCAGGGCCGGCAGCTGCGAACGCGGCACCGCGAGGTCGCCGTGGGTCGCCCCGCCGCGGACCGCGGTGAGCGCGGGGTTCAGGGCCCGTCGCGCGGCGAACAGGTCCTCCACGGCGTGCGGATCCTCGGCGCGCGCCACGGTGATCGCCCCGTGGTCCCGGAACGCCGCGGCGAAAGACTCCAGGTCCTCCTCCGCGCCCTCCCGCACGTCCGTGACGGCGATGAGCCACGCCGTGGCGTCGGCCGGAAGGGGGATCTCGGGCAGCACGATCCGCACCCCGCGGAGGGCCACCCCGTCGAGGAACTCGAGCGTGGACGGGAGTCGCGGTCCGGCCGCGATCGTGCCGGCTGCCGCGATGGCGTCGGCGACGGTGCGGAAGGTGCCCGCGACGGCCCTGCTCGGTCCCGGAGCGGGGAGCAGAGCGAGCGTCGCCTCCGTCACCACGGCGAGGACGCCCTCGGACCCGACGATCAGGCTCGTGAGGTCGAGCCCCGCCACCCCTTTCGCGGTCGCGGGGCGCGTGCGCACCACCGTCCCGTCGGCGAGCACCACCTCCAGTGAGCGGACGGCATCCCGCGTCACGCCATACTTCACGCACCGCATGCCGCCGGCATTGGTCGCGATCGTCCCGCCGACCGTGGCGCGGTCCGCTGACGCGGGATCCGGCGCGTAGAACAGCCCCTGCGCGGCGGCGGCCCTCTGCAGGTCCGCGATCACCACGCCCGGCTGGACGACCGCGACGCCGTCGACCGCATCGATCCGGAGGATCCGGTCCATGCGGCTGAGGTCGAGAAGCACCGCCCCCTCCATCGCGGCCGCAGCACCGACGAGTCCGGACCGAGCGCCCTGCGGCACCACGGGCACTTGAAGCTCGTCGGCGGTCCTGAGCACTTCGGCCACCTGCTCGGTCGTGCGGGGGCGGACGAGCACGGCGGCGACGCCGGACGGGGCGGAGCGGGACATGTCCTGCCCACCGGGCGCCAGGGCATCCGGCTCCGTGACCACCGCATCGGGCGGCAGCAGAGAGCGGAGGCGATCGATCAGCGGGCTCGTCATCGCCTCAAGGGTAGGGATTCGACGACCGCCCCGGCCCCAGCCCGTCATGCTCGGAAACAAACCGCGGTCGGGCGGAAGCGCCTCGTTAGCGTCGAGCCATGACTGATACGCCCATCCCCGTCCTCGACCTGTCGCTGCTGGATCAGGGACCGTCCGCCGTCGCCAGGTTCCACGAGGAGCTCCGCCGGGCCACCCACGAGGTCGGCTTCTTCACCCTCGTCGGGCACGGCATCCCCGACGAGCTGCAGGAGCGGCTCCTCGCGGCGTCGCGCGCCTTCTTCGCCCTGCCGGACGAGGACAAGCTGGAGATCGAGAACCTGAAGTCGCCGTTCTTCCGCGGCTACGCCCGGGTCGGCGGGGAGCTGACGCAGGGCCGGGTCGACTGGCGTGAGCAGATCGACATCGGCCCCGGCCGACCGGCGCGGGAGCTCGGGCCCGACGACCCGGCCTACCTGCGCCTCGAGGGTCCGAACCAGTGGCCGACCGCCCTCCCCGAGCTGCGCCCGATCATCGAGGAGTGGCAGGAGCGCCTGAGCGACATCGGCCGCCGCCTGCTGGTGGCGTGGGCGGACGCGCTGGGAGCGGGCCCGGAGCAGCTCCTCGACCTCTTCGCCGAGGAGCCGTCGATCCATGTGAAGGTCGCGCGCTATCCGGGCAAGCCGGCGACGGCCGAGTCCCGGCAGGGAGTCGGCAGCCATAAGGACGGCGGCGCGCTCACGCTCCTGTGGATCGAGCCCGGCGCCGGCGGCCTCCAGGTCGAGTACCAGGGGGAGTGGCACGACGTCCCGCCCCAGCAGGGCGCCCTGATTGTCAACATCGGGGAGCTCCTCGAGTGGGCGACCGACGGCTACCTCCGTGCCACGGTGCACCGCGTGCTCGCCCCCGCCGAGGGCAGCGAGCGCATCTCCGTCCCCTTCTTCTTCAACCCCCGACTGGACGCCACCGTTCCGCGGCTCGACATCGCTCCCGAGTACCGCGCCGCGGCCCGCGGCGTGGAGCAGGACCCCGGCAACGTAATCCACGGCGTCTACGGCGAGAACCTGCTGAAGTCGCGGCTGCGCGCTCACCCCGACGTCGCGGCCATCCACCACCCCGACCTTCTCGAGCAGCGCGCGCCCGTCGCGGGCTGACATCGCCGACCGCCCTCGAGCGGCGACGTGCACCGGCCCCCTCGCCCGTCCTCCCGGACGCCGCGAGGGGGCTTCGCCGTCCTCGGGACACGTCAGCCGCCCCGACAAAGAAGCGACACCCGAGGCATCCTCAACGGAACGTAACATCCGTGCCTCCGCCCTCTGTCGCCTGCCATCGTGGGAGCCACGCAGCGCACCACGCGAAGCCTCGCCGCGCGGCTCGGCCCTCCTCGGGACGCCGCGCATCGCCTGCGATTCCACCCTTCCCTGGAGTCGCTCGTCGACTCGTCACACCGAGGCAGCAGAGATGTCATTCGAGAACACCGATTCCCTCCAGTCCACCCACGCCGGATCCCTCCCGCGGACCCCCGAGCTCCTCGCCGCCAATGAGGCGCGCCGGTTCGGGGACGACGGCTTCACGCTCGAGAAGACCCCCGAGTTCGTCGAGCTGCTCGGCTCGGCCGTCACCGATGTCGTCGCCCGCCAGGTCGCGGCGGGCCTCACCCAGCCGAACGACGGCGAGTTCGGCAAGACGATGTCGAGCCCTGTCGACTACGGAGCGTGGTGGACCTACTCGTTCCAGCGGACCGCCGGACTGTCGCTCACGGACGTCGACATCTTCTCCCAGCCGACCGCCGTCTCCGCGCCCGGCGACATCCGGCTCACCTCGTTCCCGGACCGGCGGGACTGGACCCTCTTCCGCGACGCCTACCTCGACCCCACCTCCGGCATCTCGACCGGCAAGCAGGCCTCGGCGTTCCCGACGACCACGGGACCCTTGGCGTACACCGGCCAGGACGCGGTGGCCGGGGACATCGCGCACCTCACCGCCGCCCTCGCTGAGACCGGAGCCGGCGACGGCTTCATCACCGCCCTGTCCCCGGGGAGCGCATCGCGCATCGCCAACGAGTACTACGCCACCGAGGAGGAGCACATCTGGGCGTGGGCCGACGTGCTCCGCGAGGAGTACACCGCGATCCTCGACGCCGGGCTGATCCTGCAGATCGACGACCCGTCGATCGCCGAGAACTGGGACCAGATCACCCCGGAGCCGAGCGTCGAGGACTACCGGGCCTTCACCCGCATCCGGGTGGAAGCGCTGAACCACGCGATCCGCGGCCTTCCGCAGGACCGCATCCGGTTCCACCTCTGTTGGGGAAGCTGGCACGGCCCCCACACCACGGACATCGAGCTCAAGGACATCGTGGGCCTCCTGCTCGAGATCGACGCGGGCGCGTACTCGTTCGAGGCCGGCAACGTGCGGCACGAGCACGAGTGGACCGTCTGGAACGAGGTCGCGCTCCCGGAGGGGAAGGTCCTCCTCCCCGGTGTCGTCAGCCACTCCACCAACGTGGTCGAGCACCCCGACCTGGTCGCCCAGCGCCTCCTCCGCTTCACCGACGCGGTCGGCCGGGAGCGGGTCATCGCCTCCACCGACTGCGGCCTCGGCGGCCGGGTCCACCCCCAGATCGCCTGGGCGAAGCTCGAGAGCCTTGCCGAGGGCGCGCGGCGCGCGAGTGCGCAGCTGTGGTCGCCCTCGACGGTCCTGGTCTGAGGCCGGCTTGCGCACGGCACCTCGACCCGCATGCGCCTAGGGTCGAGGTGCCGGCGTGGGATCGCGCCCGGAAGGGGCGGAGGACGCGCCCTGGATGCACCCGCTCGCGGTGAACCGGCAACTGGAGAGGCGCTCATGAACGACGACATCCTGACCGGCGTCCTGCCCGTGGCGCCCACGGTCTTCCACGACGACGAGGACCTGGACCTCGAGGGTCAGCGACGCGTCGTCGACTTCCTCAGCGACGCGCGAGCCTCCGGCGTGTGCATCCTCGCCAACTACTCCGAGCAGTTCTCCCTCACGGACGAGGAACGGGCGCAGATCATCGCCGCGACGGTGTCGCAGGCCGATGGGCGGATCCCGGTCGTCGTGACGACCAGCCACTACAGCGCTCGGATCGCCGCTCAGCGCTCGCGGCAGGCACAGGATGCGGGCGCACAGATGGTCATGCTGATGCCGCCGTTCTTCGGCGCGACCATGCGCGTGCCGGAAGCCTCGCTGCTCGAGTACTTCAAGCGGGTGGCCGACGGCCTGTCCATCGACATCATGATCCAGGACGCGCCGATGAGCACCACGCCCCTCTCGGTGGAGACCCTGACCGTGCTCGCGCGCGAGGTGCCGCAGATCCGCTACGCGAAGATCGAGGTCCCGCGCGCGGCGCAGAAGATCCGGAACCTGGTCGCGTCCGCGGGGGACCACCTCCCCGGCGTCTTCGACGGTGAGGAGGGGGTGACCGCCATCCCCGACCTGCACGCCGGGGCCGTCGGCACCATGAGCAGCTGCCTCGTCCCGGAGGTCCTCGGCGACGTGGTCCGGCTCTTCCTCGCCGGCGAGGTCGACCGGGCGACTGCGAGATGGGAGACGGTCCTGCCGCTCATCCACTTCGAGAACCGTCAGGCGGGCCTTGCCGCGGCGAAGGTCGTCCTGCGCGCCGGGGGAGTGATCGCGAGCGACCGGACGCGCGCGCCGTTCGACCCGGTGCCCGAAGCCACTCGCAGGGGCCTCCTCGAGCTCGCGGCGCGCCATCAGCCGCTCGCTCTGACCTGGGCGCGCTGACGGGCGGCTGCGGGCAGGGCGTCCTAGGCCAGCCCCTTGGATCCCATCACCCGGTCGGGGACCACTCGGAGCACCACGCGCTCCGGGTTCGGCTGCAGCTTCCGGTAGCGGACCGCGTAGCGGGAGACGGCGTCCTCGATCTCGGTCGGGTCCTCGCTCACCTCGATGGTGCCCTCCAGCGTCAGCCAGCGGGCGCCGTCCACCTGGCAGACCGCGGCTCGCGAGGCCGCGCCTGAGGTGGTCCGGCGGGCGTTCGCGGCCTTGACGGAGGCTCGGTTCGTCGTGATGCGTGCGACGCCGGCGGCCGCGTCCCAGGTGAACGCGACGGGGACGACGTGAGGCGTGCCGTCGCCCCGCAGGGTGGTCAGCGTGGCGAGGTGCCGCTCGGTCACGAAGGCGATCTGGCCGGGGCTGAGGGAGAGCATCCCTCTCAGGCTATTTCCCGTCGCCGAGGGCGGCGAACCGGAGCCGGGCACCAGCGGGTCCGGCGCCTGCGGCCGTGGACTGGTCCCTCCGCGGGGGGCGCCAATATGCTGGCGCTCCCTATCGGAGGAGCCTGATGGAAGCCGCCCGAGCCGCCGTCGTGGCGCCCGCCACCGTTCCCGCCAGGCTGTGCAGCGGGATCGACCAGGCCCGGGCAGTGAGCGCGTGAGGTTCCTCGACGCGGAGGCGGTCGAGGCACTCGGACCGGCGCGGGCGGTGGCGGCGATCGCCGCCGCACTGCGAGGCGGACTCGACCCCGCGGACGATCCGCGCCGCGTGCCGGTCGGGCTGACCCGCGGCGAGTTCCTGCTCATGCCGTCCGAGGGCTCCACCGCCGCCGGGGTGAAGGTGGTGACCGTCGCTCCGCAGAACCCGGCGCGCGGCCTGCCCCGGATCCAGGCCGCCTACCTCCTGTTCGACAGGGAGACCCTCGCGCTCCGCGCCGTGCTCGACGGGACGGCCCTGACCGCCCTGCGCACTCCCGCCGTCTCGGTCGCCGCGGTGCTGCCGCGACTGCCCGGCCGAGCCCTCCGGGTAGCGGTCGTCGGCGCAGGTCCGCAAGCGGTCGGTCACGTGGCCGCGCTCGCGGCCGTGCGGCCGCTCGAGCGGGCGACGCACCTCGTCCGCGGCCCGGCCCGGACCCGGCTCCACTCGGTGGCGCTCGGCACGGCGGCCGCCGACGACGCCCTCCGGTCCGCCGACGTGGTCGTGTGCGCCACCTCCGCCCGGTCGCCGCTGTTCGACTCGGGGCTGCTGGCGCCCGACCCGGTCGTGATCGCCGTCGGCTCCCACGAGCCGGACGCCCGGGAGCTCGACTCCGCCCTGCTCGCCCGGGCCACAGTGGTCGTCGAGGACGTGGCCACCGCGGTTCGGGAAGCGGGGGACGTCGTGCTGGCCATCGACGAGGGCGCGCTGACCGCCGACGACCTCGTTGCGATGCGGGACGTCGTCACCGGCGAGGTCCCGCTTCCGGACCGCGGCCCGCTCGTCTTCAAGAGCGTCGGCATGTCCTGGCAGGACCTCGTCGTCGCCGAAGCGGTCCTGGAGCAGACGGGCGGCTGACGGCGCAGCGCCGGCTCGGCTCAGCGGGCGGCGAACGTCGCGCGGGCCTCGTCCTGCCGGCGTCCCTCCGCGTCCGACGCGATCGGCGCGCGCAGGTGTCCCTGCTCGTAGCCGAACGCGTCGACGATCCCGACCGCGTACGGGCGGAGCGCGGCGAGGAGGCCGTCGAGCGTCGCCGTCACCGCGCGTGCGCGCTGCGCGCTGAGAACGCCGCGGACGAGGTACCAGGCGAGGTCGCGCTCGATCATGTCCAGCGCGAACACGTCGCGGAGCTGCGCGAGCAGCTCGCGGGTCGGCTCGTGCTCGACCCCCGCGATGCCGCGGGTGAAGGCCTGCCACTGGCGCAGGCGCGAGTAGGCGCGGGCCGTCTCGATGAGCTCGTGCTGGCTGCGGCCCACCAGAGCCGCCGCCTCGGCGGGGGCGAGCTTTCCCGCGGGCCGGAGCCGGGCAGCGAGCTCGGCGACGGCGATCTCGACCCGGCTCGAGAGCAGGCGCTCCTGGACCTCGGGATCGCGCAGCGAGCGGGCGGACCCGGTGGCGCCGCGGTCGGCGATCCGCTGCGACAGGGCGGTCAGCCCCGCCGCCGCGAGGGCACCGCCGCCGATGCTCTTCGCCAGCGTCCCCGCGACGGTGACCGGGGAGGCTCCCTTGAACTTCTTGGCGTAGTCCGCGAGTAGCCGCTTGCCGACGAGCTGGAGCAGCACGGTGTTGTCGCCCTCGAACGTGGCGTACACGTCGAGGTCCGAGCGCAGCTGGCCGAAGCGGTTCTCGGCGAGGTAGCCGGCGCCGCCGCAGGCCTCGCGGCACTCCTGCACTGTGTCCAGAGCGAGCCAGGTGGCCTCCGCCTTCGCCGCCGCGGCGAACGTCTCCAGGTCCTGCCGGGTCTCGTCGGTGTCGCGGGCCCCGCTGAACACCTCGTGGAAGGCGAGCAGCAGCTCGTCCTGCGTGAACGTGGCCGCGTAGGCGGCCGCGACGCGGGGGAGGAGCCGCCGCTGGTGGCGCTGGTAGTCGAGCAGCACCTGCTCCTCGCCGCCGGCGCCCGGGAACTGCCGCCGCTGGTCGCCGTACCGGACCGCGATCTGCAGCGCGACCTTGGCGCCCGCGACGGCGGAGCCGGCGAGGGAGACGCGGCCCTGCACGAGTGTGCCGAGCATCGTGAAGAAGCGGCGGCCCTGGCTGGCGATCGGGGACGAGTAGGTGCCGTCGGGCGCGACGTCCCCGTAGCGGTTGAGGAGGTTGGTCCGCGGGATGCGGACCGACGAGAAGTGGAGGCGGCCGTTGTCGACGCCGTTGAGGCCCGCCTTCGGCCCGTCGTCCTCACCGCCGACGCCCGGGAGGAAGTTCCCGTCCTCGTCGCGGATGGGCACGTAGAAGGCGTGCACTCCGTGGCGCTCGCCGCGCGTCTCGAGCTGGGCGAAGACCACGGCGGCCTTGGCGTCGACCGCGGCGTTGCCGAGGTAGTCCTTCCACGCTCCCCGGAACGGGGTGTGCAGGACGAACTCCTCGGTGTCCGGGTCGTAGGTGGCCGTCGTGGCGATGGAGGCGACGTCGGAGCCGTGGCCGGTCTCGGTCATCGCGAAGCTGCCGAGCACGCGCAGCTCGACGGCGTCGTCGAGGAAGCGCTCGTGGTGGGTGGCCGTGCCGAGGTGGAGGATCGCGGCCGTGAACAGGCCCCACTGCACTCCGGCCTTGATCTGCAGGGACGGGTCGGCGGTGACGATCTCCTCGAAGGCGACCAGGTTGCCGCCGGCGTCGTTGCTGCCGCCGTGCTCGGACGGGAACGGCAGGCGGGGGGCTCCGGAGCGGAGCAGCGCGTGCAGCCGCTCCGTCACGAGGGCGCGGCGCTCGGCGAGCGGGAGCTCCTCGCGGTAGTGCAGCTCGGGGTCGAGCATGCGGCGGCGCGCGTCGAGCCGGATGTCCTTCCAGCTGCCGAGCAGCAGGTCCGCGACGGCCTCGAAGTCCGGGACGTCCGGTGACGCCGCACCGGCGGTCGCGACCTCCGGCGCTGCCGCCTCCAGGCCGCTCGGCTCCTCGAACTCGGTCGTGAACGTGTCCGCTGTGGACTGCTCGTTGCTCACCACGCCTCCCTGCGCTTCGGTCTGCGGGATGCTAGCCCCGGGCTGCGGATGGCCTCATCTTCTTGTGAGACAACCGCGACCGCGGACCCTCTTCGAGCCGCTCGGCATTGCAGAAACCGCACAAACCGCGCCGCGAAGGTGGACAGGGGGCGTCCCCGGGCGCGTCGGCGCCCCCGCGTCCAGGCCCCTTGGAGCAGAGGGCGGAACACTCCGGACCATCGAGCCGACCCGGGCTCGGCCCACCCGAAGCAGGAGTTCAGCGATGTCCACCAACACCACCACCCTCGTCCGCAGCCTCCACGACCTCGGCCTCGCGTCCTGGTTCGGCGGCACCCTCATGGGCGCGATCGGCCTCAACGGCGGCGCCGCCGCAGCGCGCGACCCGCAGGAGCGGACCCGGATCTCGAGCGCAGGCTGGGGGAAGTGGTCTCCCGTGCTGATCGCGTCGATGGCCGCGCACGCGGTCGGCAGCGTAGGGATGCTCCTCAGCGACAAGCAGCGACTGCTCGTGCAGCCCGAGGGCCGGCGCAGCGCGGCGATCAAGACGGCCATCACGCTGGCAGCAGCGGGCGCGTCGGCCTTCTCCGGTGCGCTCGGGAAGGTGCAGGCCGAGCACCAGGACGAAGGCGGTGCCGGGCCGACGGAGCCGTTCGGCACCACCTCGACCGAGATGAGCACCGCACAGCGGCAGCAGAAGTGGGTGCAGTGGGTGTCGCCGGCGCTCACGGCTGTGCTGATCGTGCTCGCCGCCCAGCAGGGGGAGCAGCAGCGGCGGACCAGCCCCGCGGTCGCGGTTCCGCTGCTCGAGCGGGTGTCGGGGCTGCTGCCCTCTCGGCGCCGCTAGCGGACCGGCGCGCCGGCCGGCTCAGGGCCGGCGCGCCACAACCCGGGATCGTTCCGCCTCGCCCCGGCCGAGCACCCACTCGGCGATGCCGGTCGCGATCTTGGCCCCGCCGTGCGCCGACGGCTCGATCGGGTTGGCGTAGTCGGCGTCCTCGGTGCAGAGCAGCCGCAGGTCGAGGAGCGTGACGCCGCGGCGGAACGCTGCCCGGGTGATCGCGTCGTTGAAGACGGCGAGCCCGGTGCGGATGACCGCGTGGCTCGGCGATGACGGCGGGGTGTCGTAGATGGTGCAGACCGCCGTGGGAAGCCCGAGTGCGGTGACGCCGTCGAGCATGTCCTCGTAGCTGCGGGCGAAGGCGTCCTGCGCCCCCTTCAGCAGGACGAGCCCCTCGGCCACCGAGGAGGCGGGCGAGTCGAGGACGTGCGCGAACCCCAGGGCGTCGTTGCCGCCCACACTCACGACGAGGTGCGTGGCGTCCGCCGGAAGGCCGCGCAGCTGCCGCCGCACTCCCGACGTGACGTCCCCGTCGACTGCGAGCAGCGTCGCCCGCCAGCCCTCCGGCAGGATCTCCCGCACCTGGGCCACGACGTCGGGATCTCGCCCGACGTACACCTTGTTGTCGAAGATCGAGTCGCCGAGGAGCACGACGTGGCCGGGGGCGGGCGGTGCGGTGGACATGGCCGCCACGGTACGCGGACGCCCTGTCCGCTGCGCCGGGCTGGCGCGGGAGGCGCACCGCGGGCAGGATCGAGCGATGGAGCAGGAGACGCCGACGGAGGACCCGACGCTCACCGAGGACGATCGCGCGCTGCTCAGGGCGGCCATCCACGCATCCGCCCGCGCCCGGGCCCGGGGCAACCACCCGTTCGGCGCCGTGCTGGCCGACGACCGCGGCACCGTGGTGCTGGAGGCGGAGAACACCGTCGTCACCGAGGACGACTGCACCGGCCACGCGGAGACGAACCTCGTGCGCCTCGCGTGGAAGCGGTTCGGCGCCGCGGCGCTCGCCGACTTCTCCCTCTATACGAGCTGCGAGCCGTGCGCGATGTGCTCAGGTGCGATCTACTGGTCGGGCATCGGACGCGTGGTCTACGCGATGAGCGAGTCGCAGCTCGCCGAGCTGACGGGCGACGACCCGGAGAATCCGACGATGTCGCTGCCGAGCGCGGTCGTGCTCGGCAGTGGACAGCGGGACGTCATCGTCCAGGGGCCCGCCCTCGCGGACGAGGCGTCCGCGGTCCACGCCGACTTCTGGCGCTGACCGCGGAGGCCTCGTGGGAGGTCAGTCCTTCTGCTCGAACTCCAGGGAGAGCGAGTTCATGCAGTAGCGGTCGCCGGTCGGCGTCTGCGGGGCGTCGTCGAAGAGGTGGCCGAGGTGCGAGCCGCAGGTCGCGCAGCGGATCTCGGTGCGGACCATGCCGTACGTCACGTCGCGGTGCAGCTCGACCGCGTCGGGGCTGATCGGCTCGAAGAAGCTCGGCCAGCCGGAGCCGGACTCGAACTTGGTGGTGCTGCGGAACAGGTCGGCGCCGCACGCCTTGCAGACGAACACGCCATCGCGCTTCTCATCGAGCAGCGCACCGGTCCAGGCGCGCTCCGTGCCGGCCTCGCGCAGGACCTTGTACTCGCTCGGGGTGAGCTCCTTGCGCCACTCGTCGTCGGTCTTCGTCACCTTGTAGGTCATGTCGTCCTCCTCGGATCCGGGGGCACGCCTGTCGCTCCCGTCCGCAGGAGCAAACCCTCCCTAGGATGACCGTATTCCGGGAGGGGAGGGGTCTGTGGAGCCGGTTCCCTCCGAGCGGAACGACCAGCCCGGCGCCGCCCTCGGCGAGCGGGACGTGGCGATCCTCGCGTTCGAGCGGACGTGGTGGCGTCACGCCGGAGCCAAGGAGGAAGCCATCCGCGAGGAGTTCGGCCTCTCCGCCGCCCGGTACTACCAGCTGCTCGGCGCGCTGATCGACTCGCCGGCCGCTCTAGCGCACGATCCCATGCTGGTGAAGCGCCTGCAGCGACTGCGGGACGCCCGCGTCGCCCGCCGCGCCACGCGGATGAACCTCCGCCGCACCCCCTGACCTCGAGCACCTCCGGAGCCATGGCCAAGTACCCGCCCGACCGGTTCGACCGGCCGCCCGCCGACCTGCAGCGCGTCGGTGCGCACCGTGCGCCCCGCCCGGGCCGGGGCTGGCTCACGTTCGCGTGGGCGGCGCTCGCCACCGCCGCGCTGATCGGCGTGGGCGTCTTCGCCATGTTCCTCATCAACGACCGGGTGTCGTTCTCGAACCCCTTCGGCGGCGGCGACCCCCAGCCCTCCGTGACCGCCGAGCCGACGGCGGTGCCGACGGTCGAGCCGACGCTCGATCCGGCGGTGAACGTCATCGTCCTGAACGGCACCACGATCTCCGGACTCGCCGGGCAGGTCGGCGACTCCCTCGAGGGCCAGGGGTGGACGGTCGGCGCGCGCAGCAACGCGAGCACCCAGGACGTGCAGACGTCGGCGATCTACTACGGCGACGCGTCGCAGGAGGGGGCGGCGCGGGGGCTGTCCGCGGCGCTCGGCGGCATGCCGATCCAGCTCTCCGACCAGTTCGTGGTCGAGGGCGAGAGCAGGATCACGGTCGTGCTCGGCGCGGACTACGCGCCGCCCGCCTGACCCGCGCCGGGGCCTCCGGGAGGCCTCCAGTGTTTCCGTCTCGTTTAATCTCCGTTCCGGAACGGCTTCTACGCCCGTTCCGAGCCGAAACGTCGCCGATCAGACGGTTGCCTCTCGTTACTATTCCCCCGGGTCGTCCACCCGGCCGGTCCGGAACACAGCACCTCAGGAGTAGAGATGGCGCGAGGGACCGTCAAGTGGTTCAACGCTGAGAAGGGGTTCGGCTTCATCACTGTCGATGAAGGCGGACAGGACGTGTTCGTCCACTACTCGGCGATCGACATGCAGGGCTACAAGTCGCTGGAGGAGGGGCAGGCGGTGACCTTCGAGGTCGGCGCCGGCCAGAAGGGTCCGCAGGCGGAATCCGTCCGCCTCGCCTGACCTTCCCGTCGTCCCTCCCGGACGCCCCGGTCGTCTTGCACTCGCCGGGGTCGACTGCCAAGATGAATTAGCACTCGGATTCTGAGAGTGCCAAGCATTTCGCCCAGTACGTCCGGGAGGGACGACAACACATGGCAAAGATCATTGCCTTCAATGAGGACGCCCGTCGCGGCCTCGAGCGTGGCCTGAACACGCTCGCCGACGCGGTCAAGGTCACGCTCGGCCCCCGCGGTCGCAACGTCGTGCTCGAGAAGAAGTGGGGCGCCCCCACCATCACGAACGACGGTGTCTCCATCGCCAAGGAGATCGAGCTCGACGACCCGTACGAGAAGATCGGCGCGGAGCTCGTCAAGGAGGTCGCCAAGAAGACCGACGACGTCGCGGGTGACGGCACCACCACGGCCACCGTGCTCGCGCAGGCGCTGGTCCGCGAGGGCCTCCGCAACGTCGCCGCCGGCGCCGACCCCATCGCCCTGAAGAAGGGCATCGAGAAGGCCGTCGAGGCCGTCTCGAAGGCGCTCGTCGCCGACGCCAAGGAGATCGAGACCAAGGACGAGATCGCCGCCACGGCGTCCATCTCGGCTGCGGACAAGGAGATCGGCGCGATCATCGCCGAGGCGATCGACAAGGTCGGCAAGGAGGGCGTCGTCACCGTCGAGGAGTCGAACACCTTCGGCACCGAGCTCGAGCTGACCGAGGGCATGCGCTTCGACAAGGGCTACCTGTCGGCGTACTTCGTCACGGACCCGGAGCGCCAGGAGGCCGTCTTCGAGGACCCGTACATCCTCATCGTCAACTCGAAGATCTCCGCGATCAAGGACCTGCTCCCGATCGTCGACAAGGTCATCCAGACCGGCAAGCAGCTCCTCATCATCGCGGAGGACGTCGACGGCGAGGCTCTCGCGACCCTCGTGGTCAACAAGATCCGCGGCATCTTCAAGTCCGTCGCCGTCAAGGCGCCGGGCTTCGGCGACCGCCGCAAGGCCCAGCTGCAGGACATCGCGATCCTCACCGGCGGCCAGGTCATCTCCGAGGAGGTCGGTCTCAAGCTCGAGAACGTCACCCTCGACCTGCTCGGCCAGGCCCGCAAGGTCGTCATCACGAAGGACGAGACGACCATCGTCGACGGTGCCGGCGACGCCGAGCAGATCGCCGGCCGCGTGGCCCAGATCCGCTCCGAGATCGAGAACACCGACAGCGACTACGACCGCGAGAAGCTCCAGGAGCGTCTCGCCAAGCTGGCCGGCGGCGTCGCCGTCATCAAGGCCGGCGCGGCGACCGAGGTCGAGCTGAAGGAGCGCAAGCACCGCATCGAGGACGCCGTCCGCAACGCGAAGGCCGCCGTCGAGGAGGGCATCGTCGCCGGTGGTGGCGTCGCCCTCATCCAGGCCGGCGCGAAGGCGTTCGAGTCCCTCGAGCTCACGGGCGACGAGGCGACCGGCGCGAACATCGTCAAGGTCGCGATCGACGCTCCGCTCAAGCAGATCGCCTTCAACGCGGGCCTCGAGCCCGGCGTCGTGGCCGAGAAGGTCCGCTCGCTCCCGCAGGGTCACGGCCTCAACGCCGCGACCGGCGAGTACGGCGACCTCTTCGCCCAGGGCATCATCGACCCGGCCAAGGTGACGCGCTCCGCGCTCGTCAACGCCGCGTCGATCGCCGGCCTGTTCCTCACCACCGAGGCGGTCGTCGCCGACAAGCCGGAGAAGAACCCGGCCCCGGTCGCCGACCCGACGGGCGGCATGGACTTCTGAGTCCGAGCTCCAGTACGCCGAGGGCGGTCCCGTTTCGGGGCCGCCCTTCGGCGTTTCTGGGCGGTGGCGCGCTGGGCGGGGGACGCCGAGCGCACCCCCGATCCGCCGAATGCGCCCTGGGGCACCGAGTGCACCCTGGGCCCAGGGTGCACTCGGTGCCTCAGGGCGCGCTCGATGCGGTGACGGCGCGCTCGACGCGACATCACCGGATGCCGAACATGCGGGCGTTCGACTCCTCGACCTCGAGGTACTGGCGGCCCGCGGCGCCCAGCGCCTCGTTGATGGCGACGAGGGACTCCTCGACCCGCTGCTGGGTGGCCTGCCACTCGGTGACGACGCCCTGGAAGGCGACGGCGGCGCTGCCTCCCCAGCTGTCCTGCAGCGCGTGCAGCTGTGCCAGCAGGGCGGCGACGTCCGCCTGCACGCGGGGGATGGTGGCGCTGACGGCGGACTGGGCGGCGAAGACCGCCTCGCTGTCGACGGTGAATCTCGGCATGGTGCTCCTCCCGTGGTGAGGAGCCGAACCTAGGCCGCCCGCGCGGCCCGCCGCGCGGTCACTCCTCGTCGGCGGAGTCGTCCTCGTCCGACGGCTTGGGGAGGAGCGGCAGCTTCACGCGGAAGGTGGCGCCGCCGCCCGGCGTCTCGTCGACCTCCACGGTGCCCTTGTGGGCCGCGACGATGGCGGACACGATCGCGAGGCCCAGGCCGCTGCCGCCCGTGTCGCGGGTGCGCGAGCTGTCCGCCCGCCAGAAGCGCTGGAAGATCTTCTCCCGCACCTGCGGTGGGATGCCCTCGCCGTGGTCGACGATCTCGACGATCGCCGTCGAGGTCTCCGCGTCGGTGCGGACGACGATCTCGATCGGGGTGTCGGGCGCGGTAAATCGCGTGGCGTTGCCGAGCAGGTTCGTCAGCACCTGCCGGATCTTGTTCTCCTCGCCGAGCACCACGGCGGGCGGACCCGGGCGCGACGTCGGGCTCTCGTCGGCGACGAGGATCACCGGCATCGCGCCGTTGCTGCGGCGTCGGAGGCGCGCGAGCTGGGCGCGCGAGAAGGCGAGCGGGCCGGTCGTCGCGGCGGGGCGCGCGAGCCGGGGGAGCCGCCGGCTCCGCTGGCGTCCCTCGCCGTTCTCGCCCGCGCCGCTCGGCACGGTCTCCGGCACCCCGTCGAGGGACTCATCGTCGCCGTCGCCCGGCGGCTCGAGGTCGGCGTCGTCAGCAGGCGGCGCGCCGTCCTGGTCGGTGACGACGGTGACGACGCGGCCCTGCGAGGACGCCATCGTGTCGAGGGCCGCATCCTTCGCCAGGGGGAGCAGGGCGACCGGCGCGAGGCGCAGAGGCTTGGTCTCGTCGAGCCGCGCGAGCTCGAGCAGGTCCTGCACGAGCCCGCTCATCCGGATCGCCTCGCGCTCGATGCGGTCCATCGCCTGCGCGACCTCCTCGGGGCTCTGCAGGGCGCCCATCCGGTACAGCTCGGCGTAGCCGCGGAGGGAGACGAGCGGGGTCCGCAGCTCGTGGCTGGCGTCGCCGACGAAGCGGCGCATCTGCTCGATGGTGCGTGCGCGGTCGCTGAAGGCGCGGTCGATGCGGCTGAGCATGGTGTTGAGTGACCGGTTGAGGCGCCCGACCTCCGTGTTCGGGGTCGCGCCGCCGAGCCGCTGGCTGAAGTCGCCGTCCGCGATCTCGGCCGCGGTCTTCTCCACCTGCCGCAGGGGCCCGAACGCGCTCGTCACGAGCAGCCGGGTGAGGACCGCCCCGAGCACGACGACGACGATCCCGAACAGCAGGAACAGCGTGAACATGCGGGCGATCGCCTTGTTCGTGCTGTCGAGGGGGAGCCCGATGATGAGCGAGTAGTACTGGTTGCTGCCGAGCATCGAGCCGGGGATGGCGAGGACGCGCCACTCGCTCGTGTGGTCCTCGTTGCGGACCGTGAAGGGGATGCCCGCGTTCTCGAGGGTGAACGAGCGCGTGATCGCGGACGTGTCGGGCGCGTCCTCGGCGGCGCGCCACTGCTCGTTGGCCTCGATGACCTCACCGGAGCGGTCGACGGCGGCGAGCACGTAGTCGGTCGGCGTGCCGGTGCCGCCGCCCCACAGCGTCGACTCGTCGCTGATGCTGAACGTCTCCGGCAGGCCGTTCGCCGCGGCCCGGATCTGGCTGTCCACCTCGTCGAAGAGGAAATTCCGCATCACGGTCATGGTGCCGAGCCCGGTGACGAGCAGCCCGAACGTGAGCAACAGCACGGTGACGCCGGTGATCTTGGTGCGCAGCGAGATGCTGTTCCACCACTCCACCAGCGACTCGTGCACGGTGGTCGAGTGTAGGGAGCGCGACAGGGAGGATGCCGTGCGACTCAGGACTTGGCGGCCTTGAGCATGTAGCCGAAGCCGCGCTTGGTCTGGATGATCGGCTCCGACGAGTACTGGTCGAGCTTGCGGCGCAGATAGGAGATGTAGGACTCCACGATGCCCGCGTCGCCGTTGAAGTCGTACTCCCAGACGTGGTCGAGGATCTGCGCCTTCGACAGCACCCGGTTCGGGTTCAGCATCAGGTAGCGCAGCAGCTTGAACTCGGTCGGGCTCAGCTCGACCGACTGGGTGCCGATCGTCACCTCGTGCGTGTCCTGGTCCATCGTCAGATCGCCGGCGCGGATGATCGCGTCCTCCTCCGCGTGCATCGTGCGGCGGAGGATCGCCTTGATGCGCGCGACGATCTCGTCGAGGCTGAACGGCTTGGTGACGTAGTCGTCGCCGCCCACCGTGAGGCCGGTGATCTTGTCCTCGGTGTCGTCCTTGGCGGTGAGGAACAGGATGGGCGAGGTGTAGCCCGACGAGCGCAGCCGCTTCGTGACGCCGAACCCGTTCATGTCGGGCAGCATCACGTCGAGGATGATGAGGTCGGGCTCCTCCTCGAGGACGGCGGAGATGGCGGCGGCGCCGTTCCCGACCGCCCGGACGGCGAACCCGGCGAAGCGCAGGCTCGTCGTGAGCAGGTCGCGGATGTTCGGCTCGTCGTCGACGATGAGGATGCGGGGACCATCGGCCATGCGGACATTCTCCTGCGGATGGGCTGAAGGTATCCTGGGAGTCTCCGGAGCGGAATCGATGCGCCGGTGGAGCCGTTCCCTACGAGTCGGCGCGAGCGCGTCGTGAGCGCTTCACGGCGTTGAGGACGATGAGCGCGATTATCAGCAGGAACCCGATCGGGAAGCCGACGAGGGGCAGCGCGACCACGACGGGCCAGATGCCCGAGCCGTCGACCACCCCCGCGTAGTTGCCGATCAGCACCGCGACGAACGCGACCACCGAGACCCCGACCACCGTCGCCGTCATGGCGGCGAGCACGCGCTCGACTCGGGAGATTCCTGACCGCTCCTGCGGTCGCTCGCCGCTCGCTCGTGACATATGCCCAGGATATGGGCGTCCGGCTTCCCGGCCCGTGGGGCCCGAGTCGGCACCGCCGTAGAATCGGAGCCGTTCCATCCGAGAGAAGGCGAGCGACATGCCCACCGGCAAGGTGAAATTCTTCGACGAAGCGAAGGGTTTCGGATTCATCAGCTCCGACGACGGGCAGGAAGTGTTCCTGCACGCCTCGGCCCTGCCCGCGGGAGTGACGTCCGTGAAGCCCGGGACCAAGCTCGAGTTCGGAGTCGTCGACGGCAAGCGGGGCATGCAGGCCCTGTCGGCTCGCGTCATCCAGGCGCCGCCGAGCCTCGCGAAGGCCGCGCGCAAGCCGGCCGACGACATGGCGATCATCGTCGAGGACCTCGTGAAGCTCCTCGACGGCGTCGGCGCCAACCTCAAGCGGGGCCGCTACCCCGACGGCCAGCACGGCAAGAAGATCGCCGCGGTGCTGCGCAAGGTCGCGGACGACCTGGATGCGTGACGCCACCGCGGTCGACGCCGCGGTCGTCGAGGCGGCGCGCGCCGCGCTGCTCGAGACCACGTCCGAGGACACGGTCGGCGAGCTGCGGGGGCTCGGGGAGCCGTCGGATGGCGTGATCGACGTCCACTTCGCGAACACGATGCCCGGCTATCCGGGCTGGACGTGGTCCGTCTCCGTGTCGACCGCCGACGGCGTCGAGCATCCGTCCGTCCTCGAGCTCGGCCTGCTGCCGGGGGAGGACTCGCTGGTCGCGCCCGAGTGGGTGCCCTGGTCGGATCGTCTCGCCGAGTACCGCGCCGCCCAGGAGGCGAAGGACGCCGAGGGGCTCGACGCGTCGGACGACGAGTCCGAGGACGAGCTCGTCGAGGAGGAGGACCTGCTCGGCGACGAGGAGGACGAGCTCGACGGGGTCGACTTCGAGGAGGCCGCGGCGGGCGGCGCCGGCGACGACGACGAGGATGACGCCGACCTCGAGGACGAGGACGAGGACGACACCGACCTCGACGACCTCGACGACGAGGACGACGACGAACTCGACGACGACGAGGACGACGACCTCGAGGACGACTTCGACGACGAGGGCGACGACCTCGGCGACGAGGGCGACCTCCGGCAGGCCGGCGAGGGGCCGGACCAGGACGACACCGAGGAGGACGGCGTCCGCTGACCCCGTCCGCCCGGGCCTCGCGGCTCAGCGGGGGAGTCGGCGGTGGCGGATCAGTCGCGTCGGAGCTTCCGGCTCCGCACCTCGGCGTAGGCGAGCAGGGCGACGCCCACGACGACTCCCGTGATGCACGTCCACAGGGGGTCGCCGCTCGGACCGAGGACCAGGATCGTCCCGGCGAGGCCGGCGATCCACAGTCCGAGTCCGGTGAGGATGGCCGTGCGGTCGTCCGTCGTCACCGGCTCCGGGTCGGGCCGGCGCTCGGAGTCGCGCAGGTAGATGCGCATGGCTCAGAGGCGCTCGAGGACGTAGTCGACGCTCGCCGTCAGCGCCCGGACGTCGTCCGGCTCGATCGCGACGAACGTCGCCACCCGCAGCTGATTGCGGCCGAGCTTCCGGTACGGCTCCACGTCGACGATGCCGTTCTCGCGCAGCGTCTTGGCGAGGGCCGCGGCGTCCACCGACTCGTCGAAGTCGATGGTGACGACCACCTGAGAGCGGTCCTCCGGGTCCGCGACGAACGGGGTCGCCGTCTCCGTGCGGTCCGCCCAGTCGTAGAGGATGTCGGACGACTCGCGGGTGCGCGCGTCCGCCCAGGCGAGGCCGCCGTTGTCGCGGATCCAGTCCACCTGGTCGGCGAGCATGAGGAGGGTCGCGACCGCGGGGGTGTTGAGGGTCTGGTCGAGCCGGGAGTTGTCGACCGCGTTCTTCAGGCTAAGGAACTCGGGGATCCACCGGTCGCTCGCCGCGATGCGCTCCACACGCTCGATGGCGGCGGGGGAGAAGACGGCGAGCCACAGGCCGCCGTCCGAGGCGAAGTTCTTCTGCGGGGCGAAGTAGTAGACGTCGTACTCGTTCGCGTCGACCGCGATGCCGCCCGCGGCGCTCGTCGCGTCGACGACGGTGAGCGCGCCCTCGTCGCCCGACACCCGGCGGACGGGGGCCATCACGCCCGTGCTCGTCTCGTTGTGCGGCCACGCGTAGACGTCGACGCCCGCCACCGGCTCCGGCCGGCTGCGGGTGCCGGGCTCCGCCTTGCGCACGTCGGGGGTCTCGAGGAAGGGGGCCGCGGCCGCCTTCGCGAACTTCGCGCCGAACTCGCCGAACGTCAGGTTCTGGCTGCGGCGCTCGAGCAGCGAGAACGCGGCGGCGTCCCAGAAGGCGGTGGAGCCGCCGTTGCCGAGCACGATCTCGTAGCCCTCGGGCACGGAGAACAGGTCGGCGAGTCCCTCGCGCACGCGGCCCACCAGCCGCTTGACCGGCTTCTGCCGGTGCGAGGTGCCGAGGAGTGCCGCGCCCTCCTCGCCGAGCGCCGCGAGCTGGGCGGGGCGCACCTTGGACGGGCCGCAGCCGAAGCGGCCGTCGGCGGGAAGGAGTTCAGCGGGGATCGTCACGGCAACCATGATCGACCAGCCTATTGGCGGTGCCAGGAGGGAGCCCGCGCCCCGGCTAAACTCGGAGGTCGAGCGTGCGTACTGGAGGCTTCGTGACCGATCTCGTCGACACCACGGAGATGTATCTGCGCACCATCCTCGATCTGGAGGAGGAGGACATCGTCCCCCTCCGCGCCCGCATCTCCGAGCGGCTCGGTCACTCCGGTCCCACGGTGTCGCAGACGGTCGCCCGAATGGAGCGCGACGGCCTCGTCGTCGTGTCCGGCGACCGGCACCTCGAGCTGACGCCGGGCGGGCGGCTGAAGGCGCTGCACGTCATGCGCAAGCACCGCCTCGCCGAGCGGCTGCTCAGCGACGTCATCGGGCTCGAGTGGGAGTTCGTGCACGAGGAGGCGTGCCGCTGGGAGCACGTGATGAGCGAGCAGGTCGAGCAGAAGCTGATCGACATGCTCGGCAACCCGACCGAGTCCCCGTACGGCAACCCGATCCCGAGCCTCGACGACGTCGACAAGTCGCCGTCGCTCGCGTTCCTCGACGGGGTGCAGAACATCGTCGACTTCGCCCGCGCGGGGGGCGGGACGCAGGCCGTCGTCCGCCGGCTCGGCGAGCCGGTGCAGTTCGATCCGGAGCTCCTGCTGCGGCTCAAGCAGGCCGGTATCCTGCCCGGCGCGACGGCGACCGTCGAGCCCGCGGGGCACTACGTGCGGGTGCGCGGGGACGGCGCCGAACAGGCCCTCGAGCTGCCCGTCGAGGTGGCCGTCCACATCTTCGTCGGGACCTGAAAAAGTTACCGATTTGTTGTTCTGCAGGCGTGTGAACGTGACATAGCGACCCTCCTCACGTAGCCTGCTAGTCGCCCGACGACCAGACAGGCCGGTCGACGGGCCGGGAATCGCGGCGTCTCTCCATCCGTCTCGCGGTATTCCTGTGCACGGCTGACAACGTGTGGACGGGTGTCCGGGGAACCGGACATGGGGCGCAGGAGGTTCTCTTGGCCCTATCGAGTGACCGCTCTCCCGTGAGCGACCCGACACCCGATTCCGCGACCGCAGTGATGCGCCGTGGGTCGTCTTCGACCCCGGCCGCCGCACTCCCCACCCGCCGCTCGGTGCGGCCCGTCCGTCCCGCGAACCGTCGCGCGTCGGCGTCCCGCCCCGCGACCAGCGGCCACCACCGCCACCGCGCGGCGCGTGCCCGCGGCATCCTCAACATCGTCGTGATGACCTTCGCGATGGGGCTGGTGGCGACGATCGCCATCCCGTCCTATGCGTTCAACCCGGTCGCCGCGTCGCAGCCCGCGTTCGCCGCGTCCGAGGCGCAGGAGCTCAAGGTCGACTCGTCGCAGACCGTCGAGGTCTCCGACGAGGCCGCTCAGACCGCGGTGACCCGTGACGCCTACACCGCCACGAGCATGGACGAGATCCTCGCCTCCCGCGCCGCCGCCGAGGCGGCACGCGAGGCGGAGGAGCTGCGCGCCCAGCTGGCCGCCCAGTACAACTCCTACTCGGGCCCCACCGCGACGGAGTACGCCGCGCAGTCGAAGGCCGCGCCGCCGCCCAGCGGAGCGCTGGGGAGCATCGTCGCCACCGCGCGCCAGTACATCGGTGTTCCCTACGTGTACGGCGGCTCGACGCCGTCCGGGTTCGACTGCTCGGGCCTCGTGATGTTCGTCTACGCCCAGCACGGCATCTCGCTCGCCCACTCGGTGCGCAGCCAGTCGGTGTCCGGCACGGTCATCTCCGCCGCGGAGGCGCAGCCGGGCGACCTGGTGGTGCTGAGCGACCTCAGCCACGACGGCATCTACACCGGCAACGGCAACATCCTGCACGCCCCGTACCCCGGTGCGGCGGTGCGCGAGCAGCCGATCTGGACCAGCAGCGTCTTCTACGTCCGCATCGGCTGACGCCGCGGGGATGCCGGGCCCGCGCTGAGCTTTCTCGGCGCGGGCATGCGCTACCCTGACCTCACGTCACCGAGAGGACGGCAGCCGTGCCCCTGAGTCGCAGCCCCCGCACCATGGGGGTCTGCGCGCTCGCGGGACACTGGCACGCCAGCCGGATACAGAGCTGCGGCCTGTCCGCGACTCGGGAAGAAGGGCGCCGTCGTTAGACGGTGCCCTTTTTCGCATCCTGCGCCCTCTCGAACGGCGGATCGGGTGCCTGCAAGCCGTGCAGGCCGTCTCGAGAGGATGCAGATGCGCACTCTGGTGCTGAACGCGGGGTACGAGCCGCTGGCTGTCGTCTCCTTCAAGCGCGCCCTCGTGCTGGTGATGGGCGGCAAGGCGACAGTGGTGGTGTCGGATCAGGAGCACCCGATCGTGGGCTCCTCCGGCGCGTGGGATCGTCCCAGCGTGATCCTTCTCACGCGGTACGTCCGGATCCCGGCAGCCCGCCGGGTTCCCGTGTCGCGCCGCGGAGTGCTCCGGCGTGACGGCTCCCGCTGCGGCTACTGCGGCCGCGCCGCGACCACGGTCGACCACGTGCTGCCCCGGTCCCGCGGAGGCGCCGACTCGTGGGAGAACCTCGTCGCCTGCTGCCTCGCGTGCAACAACGTGAAGGGAGACCGCACGCCGGCCGAGATGGGGTGGCGGCTGCGCGTTCCGCTGCGCCCGCCGCACGGCGCCTCGTGGGCGGTCCGCGGTGCCGAGCGCCCCTCGCCGGACTGGTCCGAGTTCCTGGCTCCCGCCGCCTGACGCGGTTCGCGGCGCCCGACCCCGCGGCTGGAACGACCTGTCCACTGCGCCTCCCGGTCGGGGGACACGCGTTACCGTTCCGTGACAGATTCCTGATCGTCGCGTACGGTGGATCAGTCGCCGGCCGCGGGTCGGCGTCGGGGGAATCGTGTGGGCAAGACGGGGGTGCGATTGATCGAGCCGGGAATCCAGCAGGGAAACGGCACTGCTGTCTCCACTGACGTCGTCCCTGTCCTGCCTCGACGCCGCGACCTGCGCGCACCCGCTTCCGTGCCGCGCGCCCGCCGCGGCGCCACCGGAAACCGCCGCACGGGCTCCTTCGGGGAGCGCCGCGCCGGCGCGATCGGTGAGCACCGCCCGTCCGCGCGGCCGACGGCCCCGCTCGTTCCCGCGGGCGCCCCGAAGCGCCGCGGCTGGAGCGCCCTCATCACCGTCCTCGTCGTGCCGGGGCTCTTCGCGACCGCCGGCCTCCCCGCGTACGCGTCGGGGGTGGAGCCGGAGGTGCAGTCCGCTTCCGCTCGAGCGAGCGGCCAGTCCTTCGTCGTCTCCGCCGAGGCGGCCGCCGCCGCAATCGCGCGCGACGGACTCACCGCGACCTCCGAGGAGGAGATGCAGGCCCGTCGCGCCGATCCGCGCCGGGCGGCACGGCTGAGCGCCTACGCCGCATCGGGCGCCCTCGAGATGGGCGACGACTACCCGTGGTTCTACCAGGCCGCGGACTACGAGGGAGGCGGCCTCTCGCCCCTCGGCTACTACTACCGGGAGTGCGTCGACTTCGTCGCGTGGCGGCTCAACCGCGACGCCGGAACGACGCAGGCACCGTTCAAGTGGACCTGGTCGAAGATGACCCCTCGCGGCGGTGACGCGTCGCAGTGGGCGATGAACTGGAAGGCGAACGGCTGGGAGACCGGCCAGCAGCCGGTGGCCGGCTCGGTCGCCTGGTTCGCGGGCAACCACGTGGCGTATGTCAAGGAGGTCCTCGACGACGGGCGAGTGCTCATCGAGGAGTACAACCACAAGATGCAGCACAAGTACGGTCAGCGGATCCTCGACCGCTCCGACATCGCGCTGTTCCTCTACGCTCCGCCGGCCTGATCCACGTCCGGGTCCCCGGCGCCGTGGTGGCGCAGTCGCCGCGAGCGACGGCGCCAGAGGAGGGCCGCCGGCGCCGCGACCGCCGCGCAGGCGAGCAGCTCCAGCACCAGCGCCGCGGCGGAGCTGCCGAGCAGGCCGGACGTGACGGCGGTGACGAGCTCGAAGAGGATGTGCGCGGCAAGCGTGCCGACGACGGCTGCCACCAGCGCGCGGCGGCCGGCGAAGACGGCGGCGCCGACGAGCGCACCCCAGACCGGGTGGGCGATCGGCGCGAGCAGTGCCTGCTGGACGGTGACGGCGCCCTCGAGAAGGGTCGCGGGCGGCATCCCGGGCGGCAGCGGCGTTCCCGCCAGGGCGTTGATGGCCTGCAGCACGGCGGTGAGTGAGCCGAACGCGGCGTAGCCCGCGCCGAGCGCGCCGCCGAGGAACAGCCCGGATCGCGGGGTCGCGAGCGTGCGCCGGCCGATGACCCGGACGGCGGCGGCGACCGCGGCGGCCTCCGCGACGGCAGGCAGGATCGGGGCCAGCGCGCGCAGCGCCGCCGGAGCTCCGGCGGGCAGGGCCGACATCCCGAAGGTGGCGGCGGTGAGCGCGGCGAGCAGGCTGCCGAAGAGCATGGCGCGCAGCAGGACGACGGTGGTGATCCGGTCGCGTAGCCACAGCCGGCGGCCCGACTCGACGACGACCGCCGTCGGCACGAGGTAGGCGCCGAGCAGCGCCCACGCGATCGGGACGGCGGCGCCGGTCGACCACGTCGACGCGAAGCCGAGGTAGAGCCACAGCGCAGCCCCGACGACCAGGGCGGGCCGGACGAGCGACCGCCGTGTCGGAGGCAGTGCGCTGCCGCGTGCGGACGCGCCGATGGTCGCGGACATGATTCCCCCTGGATCCGCCGCGAGCGCCCCCGCGCATCCGGTGCGAGCGGATCTCCCTACATTCCTAGGGCCTCGCGCCCCCGCGTTCACGCCCCAGAACGGGCGGGACCCGGGAGGGGGCCGCGCCGTTCCGCCGTTTCTCGGCCATCGGTCACGAGGGGAGGATCCGGTCCAGCATCCACCGAGGCATGCTCACCAGGCACCGGAGCGGCTCAGCAGGCACGCCGAGCCCGGCTGCTCCTGCTCGATGTCGTCTGCACCTGCTGAACCAGGGTTCGACGTGACCCGGCGACGCCACCGGGCGCCCCGGGGCGACGAGAGCTCCGCGCGCCGCGCCGTGATCGCGTCAGCGTTCGATCGGGATCAGCGACCGGGCCAGCGGCGACGCTTCGAGCCCTTGCCCTTGTCGTCCGGGCCGCCCAGCTGCTTGTTGATCGCCGCGCGGGCCTTCTCGATCGGATCCGCGTACTTGTTGTGCGTCAGCCTGTTGCCGGCGCCCGCGAGTCCGTCGGCGGCCTTGCGGGCGACCGCGCGGCCCTGCTCGGTCTGCAGCGCCCGCTGCGCGAGCTTCAGGTAGTTGTTCAGCGGCATGGCACTCACCTCGGCTGTGCGGGATTGGTCGGGTCGCCGTGCGACGGCGGGTTGATCGGCGGGCCGCTCGTCGCGGGGGACACCGGCGATCCGCCCGCCGCGCCGCCGAGCTCCGGGAGCCGGTCGGGCACGGAGCCCGACGGCTCGGCACCTCCGCGGAGGGCGTCGAGCCGGTGCTCCAGCACCTGCAGGACCGGCAGCCGGTTCCCGTGTGCGCGCTCGTAGTCGAGCAGCTGGCCCACCTGATCCTCCGTGAGAGCGGAGATGTGGGATGCCAGGTTCCCCACCGGCAGGTGGTCGTAGTCGGGCAATGGCAGTTGGTCGTGCTCGGTGCTCACGTCGCCTCCTCCAGATCGCGTTCCACGCTAACAACGCGACCTGTGCGGTCTCAGGGGGTTGCGCCCGCGCCGCAGGGAGGCAAGGTCGCGCGGCCGCTGCGCGACGCGCCGGTCCCTGGACGCGACCCTGCGGGCAGGTCGCCCCCGTACCCGGCAGCGACCTGTCCGCACGGTTGCGAGTGAGCGCGGAGGCCCGCAGCCGTCGTCAGTCCTTCAGCGGATCGTGGCCCCAGTTCATGAGGGAGTAGCGCCAGCGCGACGACTCGATGTCCTCGTGACCGGGGCGCTGCGCCAGGTGGCGGTGGACGTAGCCGACCACCTTGCGCATGTGGGCGTAGTCGTCGTCGCCGAGGTCGTCCTTCTTCGTGTTGAGGAGCTGGACGATGCGGCGGCCGGACTCATGGCCGACGGACTCGCCGCCGCCCGGCGAGTCCTTCTTGTCGCCGCCGGTGACGCCGACCGACTTCGACTCGTCGGAGTCGAGCCAGCGCTCGAGCTCCTTCGCCGTCATGTTGACGGCGTCGGAGAACGCCTTCCGGGTGTCGTCGGGGGAGTCGCCGCTCATTCCTTCTTCAGCGCCCCGGGCTTGTGCACGGCCTCGCCGCCGCTCTTCTCGCTCTTCACGAGGTACTGCGGGTCGTCCTTCGAGGCGCGCACGGTGCGGCCACCCGCTTCGGTGTCCTCGGTGATCTTCTCCTCGACCTCGCCGACGGCCTCGCCGCCATGCGACTTCCACGACACTTTGTCGCCCTTCTTGAATTCGGTCATGAGGGGAACGTAAGGAGCGAACCCGGCGGGCACAACGGGCGGGCGACGGGGTTGCCTGGAGAGCCCGATCGTGCTGTGTCTTGCCATCGGGTGCGCGCCGGCGAGCTCAGAGCCAGGTGAGCCAGCGCCCGTGCGCGTCGGCGACGGCCACGGGCGACTCGTCGAGTGTCACCAGGAACGGCGTGCCGGGAGTGGCCGGAACGCGTTCGGGCGTGAGGTCCGGGAACACGCGCATCCCCTCGAGGGCGAGCAGGCGGCAGCCGAGCTCACGGACCAGGTGACGGAACGCCGCACGCCGGAGGCCCGGGACGTACACGAGCGTGCCGCTGCTGACGACGACCGGGGTGAGGCCGTCGGGCACCTGCGCGACCACCTCGCGCAGGGCGTCCACGACGTCGCCGCGGACGATGCGCGGCGGATCCCGCCGGGCGATCGCGACGGCCGCGCGGATCCTCCGCCGCCGGTCCTCCGCCTCGGGCCAGACGAGCGTCTCGAGCCAGTGCACGTCGCCGTCGGAGAGGTTCAGCGGATGGAGGTCGATGCCGCATCGCCAGCGCACGTCCGGCGGGGCCGAGGGGAGGGGGACGCCGCCGGCGGTCGCGCACTCGAGCACGAGGTCGCCGTCCCCGATGCGCACCTCCCCTCGCCGGTCGTCGTCGTACCGGTAGGCGTAGCGGTCGGGGATCAGCGTCAGCCCGGCGGAAGCGCCCACCTCGATGAGCGCGAGCGGGCCGGGCACGAGGGCGAGCGCGGGCAGCAGCGCGGCGCACCGGCCGGGCTCGTTGGTCTGGGTGCTGCGGACCCGGGCCTCCTCCGCGACGGCGTCCCAGTGCGCGAGCAGCCATTCGCGGAACACTGGCCAGATGCCGGACGGGGCGCCGAGGAGCCGCGCCGTGCTGAACACGAGGTTCGGCTGCCGCTTCTGCTCCGGCAGGCCGTCGAGCAGCGCGAGGACCTCCGGATCGGCGGCCACGCCGCGCGCCCACTCCTCGTAGATCACGGACCGTCCGGCCGCCTCCCCGTCCGCGAACCGGAGGTACCAGTCGGCCGTGTCGGAGGTCATCCGTCGATGATGTCAGCGCCGAGAGGAAGTGCCGCGCTCAGCGGTGCGCCCTCTCGGCGCTCGACAGGAAGCCGGTGACTACGCGTGCCCGGCGGCGCCGAGGGCGTCGCCGCCGTCGCTGCCGCCCTGCAGGTTCGCCGCGCCCTCCTCGTCCTCCTCCGGCTCGAAGGTCGTCCCCTGGCCCTCGCTGGCGCCGACCCCGACGCCGCCCGAGCCGCCGGGGATGGTGCCTTCGGTGCCGAGGCCGTCCGCCTTCTCGGTGGCCTCGCCGCTGCCGCTGGTGGTGTCCGACATGATGCCTCCTTCTCGCTCCCTCCACCCTCGCAGTGCGGGCGGCGGAGCGGACGGGGTTGACTCAGTCGAGGGCGCGGCCCTTCAGCTCGGGCAGGGCGAGGGCTCCTGCGGCGGCGACGAGGAACACGCCGCCGAACACCGCGAAAGCGATGGGGGTGCCGCCGAGAGCGAGCAGCGGCGGGACGGAGAGCGGTGCAACGATCGACGCCAGCCGGCCGACCCCGGCCGCCCAGCCCGAGCCGGTGCCCCGGAGCGGGGTCGGGTAGAGCTCGGGCGTCGCGGCGTAGAGGGCGCCCCACGCGCCCAGGTTGAAGAAGGAGAGGAGGGCACCGGAGCCGAGGATCCACGCCTCCGATCCGCTCACCGCGCCGAAGCCGAAGACGGCCGCCGCGACCGCGGAGCCGAGCAGGAACACCGCGAGGGTGGGGCGCCGTCCCCAGCGCTCGACGAGCCAGGCGGAGACGGCGTAACCGGGCAGCTGAGCGAGCGTGATGAGCAGGGTGAAGCCGAACGAGCGCACGAGCGGGAATCCGGCGGCGACGAGCAGGCTCGGCAGCCAGATGAAGGCGCCGTAGTAGGAGAAGTTGACGGTGAACCAGACGAGCCAGATGGCGCCCGTCCGGCGGCGCAGCTCGCGGGAGAACAGGTCGCCGACCCGGGGCTTGGAGGCCGCGGAGGCCGTTCCCCGCTCGGGCGGGGCGGCAGGGGCAGGGACGTCGGCGCTCTCCTCGAACCAGCGCACCGCCCGTTCGGCGTCGGCGTGGCGCCCCTTCGACTCGAGGAAGCGGACGGACTCCGGCAGCCGCCACCGGATCACCACCGCCCAGAGGGCCGGGATCGCGCCGACGAGGAACGCCCAGCGCCAGCCGTCCTCGCTGGACGGGATGACGAGGTAGCCGAGCAGCGCCGCTCCCGTCCAGCCGACCGCCCAGAACGCCTCGAGGACGACGACGACGCGGCCCCGGATCCGCCGCGGCGCGAACTCGCTGACGAGCGTCGAGGCGACGGGCAGCTCAGCGCCGAGGCCGAGCCCGACGAGGAAGCGGAGCACGATGAGCGCACCGACCGACCAGGCGAGCGCGGACAGCCCCGTGCCGACCCCGTAGACGAGGAGGGTGAGCGCGAAGACGCTGCGCCGACCGATCCGGTCCGCCAGCAGCCCGCCGACGGCGGCGCCGATCGCCATCCCGGCGAAGCCCGCCGAGGCGACCCACGAGAGGGCGGCGGCGTCCGTGCTCCACGTGACCGAGAGCTGGGCGATGACGAACGAGATGAGCCCGACCTCGAGCGCGTCGAGGGCCCAGCCGACGCCGGACCCGCCGAGCAGGGTCAGATGGCGGCGCGTGAACGGCAGCCGGTCGAGGCGGTCGGCGCGGGTGAGGGCCGTCGATGCGCTCATGTCGCTCGCTCTCCGCTCTATCGGTGGACGGGCCGCGGGAGGCGGCGGCGCTCCACCATCGTGCCCGCCGCCTCGGCGCGCACCAATTCCCGTCCGTCGGCTTGACGCGGTGTTGCGGGTCCGGAAGCCGGCCCGCAACCCGGGGCGCCGGCGCGGGCGGCGGGAGTAGCGTTGCGCATCCGACGGAAGGAGAACGATGACGGACGCGAACATCCCCGACGACCGCGACCACGCCGACAACGACGCGGAGCAGGCGAAGCTGCGGCAGGAGCACCGCCGCGAGCTCGGGCTCGACGCCGACTTCGACGGCGTCGACATCACGCAGAGCGAGGGCCCCGACCTGGTGGCCGGCGACGACCTAGACCTCGGATCGGGCCGGCACCGCGAACGCGACTGACCCGGTCGACCGCCCCGGCCTAGACTGGGGCGGCCAGCCTCTGTAGCTCAATGGAAGAGCAGTTCCGTCCTAAGGAAACGGTTGGGGGTTCGAGTCCCTCCAGGGGCACCACGCTCGAGCGGCCGCCTGCAGGGCCCGCTTCGCTCGCCGCTGATCGCGGATCCCGCGTGGGCCGGACAGCCGCGGGGTGGCATCCCGGCGGCCGATGCCCGCGGCGTCCCCGACGCCTTGCCCGCGCCCCGAGGGAGGGCGGCCTGGGTCGGTCGATCGCGACAGCATCGCGGCTATTCGCACGCTCGCGCCCATGGCGGTCCGCCGGCGGCGACCGACCCTCTTCAGAGCGGACGCCTGCTTCGACGCATTAGTCAGCCTTGTTCAGCAACTTGTGCTCCTGCACTGTACGCAAAGTTGCAGTGGATGTAAGATTGCGCAGTAAGCAAGGTGCTTCGCCAGCGTCGGCGCTCCGGCGACGCCGGGGCATCCGCCGTTTCCGGCCCAGCGCCTCCTCCTTCTCGCATGCAGGGAATCGCATTGGCCACACACGCACTTCCGCGGCAGTCGGGGGCTTCTCCCGTCGCCGCCGGATCCGCTCCGGTGATGTCCCACCGGCAGATCCTCCTCGTCATCTACGGGCTGATGGCGGGCATGTTCCTGTCCGCGCTCGCGCAGACGGTCTTCGGCACCGCGATCCGCACCATCGGCGACGACCTCCACGGCCTCGACCAGCAGGCGTGGGTCACGACCGCCTACCTGATCACGTCGACGATCACGACCCCGATCTACGGCAAGCTGTCCGACATCTTCGGACGCCGGCCGCTGTTCATCTTCGGCGTCTCGGTCTTCATCGTCGGCTCGCTGCTGTCGACGTTCTCCACGTCGATGCTGATGCTCGCGGCCTTCCGGGCCTTCCAGGGCATCGGCGCCGGCGCGCTGATGTCGCTGCCGCTCGCGATCATGGGCGACATGCTCGCCCCGCGCGAGCGCGCCAAGTACCAGGGCTACTTCCTCGCCGTCTTCGGCATCTCCTCCGTGATCGGCCCCCTCATCGGCGGCCTCTTCGCGGGCGCCGAGCAGATCCTCTGGATCGACGGCTGGCGCTGGGTGTTCCTCATCAACCTGCCGATCGGCATCCTCGCGCTCGCCATGGTGATCGCGTTCCTGCACCTGCCGAAGGTCGGGGAGAAGCGCTCGACCCGGATCGACTGGTGGGGTGCCACCGCGGTCATCGTCGCGCTCGTGCCGCTGCTGCTCGTCGCCGAGCAGGGCCGCGAGTGGGGCTGGGGCTCCGCCGGCTCGATCGCCTGCTACGTGCTCGGTGCCGTCGGGCTGATCGCCTTCCTGATCATCGAGTCGCGCCTCGGCGAGGATGCGATCATCCCGCTCAAGCTGTTCCGCTCGGGCGTGTTCTCGATGGCCACGGTCCTGTCCTTCCTCGTCGGCTTCGCGATGTTCGGCGCCATGCTGACGATCCCGCTCTACCTGCAGATCGTCACGGGCCTGGACCCCACCGAGGCGGGCTTCGCGACCCTGCCGCTCGTCCTCGGGCTGATGATCGCCTCGATCGGCTCCGGCCAGATCGTCGCGCGAACCGGCAAGTACCGGATCTTCCCGGTGACCGGCACCGCCTTCACGGCCGTCGGCTTCCTCGTGCTCACGTTCGTCACGGTTGACAGCCCGCTCTGGTTCCTGATGATCGGGATGTTCCTCATCGGCTTCGGCCTCGGCCAGCTGATGCAGACCTTGACGCTCGCCAGCCAGAGCGCCGTCGAGGCGCGCGACATGGGCGTGGCGACGAGCGCCGCGACGTTCTTCCGGCAGATCGGCGGAACCCTCGGCACCGCGGTGCTGCTGTCGGTCCTGTTCTCGCTGATGCCGACGAACATCAGCACGGCTATGCAGGACGAGGATGACCTGAGCTCGGCCCTCGATGCGGCCCTCACGCCCTCGGTGGCGGAGGACCCGGCCAACGCCGGAGTCATGGCGCAGATCTGGACGCCGATCGTCGAGCCCGTCCAGGAGAACGTCCAGTCCGCCCTCGACGAGGGGGCCGCGACCGCCAAGCAGGCCGCCGATGACGCCGTCCTCCGGCAGGTCACGTCCGCCGTGCAGCAGCAGGTGGCCGCCGGGGCGATCCCCGCCGCGGCCGCGCAGACGGTGATCGACCAGCAGGTCGCGGCGGCGACGCCGGTCGCCGAGCAGCAGGCGCTCGAGGCCGCAGCCGAGCAGGCGAACGCCTCGGTGATCGACGGCCGACTCGCCATCGACTACAGCGACGCGGACCAGCGCTCCGCGGTCGTCGACCGGGTGGTCCCGACCATCCTCGACGAGCTCGAGTCGGCGGACTCCGCCGGCGCGTCCTCGGCGAGCGACACGTCGTTCCTCAACGGCGCCGACAGCCGGCTGACCCGGCCATTCCTGGCGGGCTTCAACGCATCCACGATCGTCATCTTCTGGATCGGACTCGGTGTGGTGCTGCTCGCGTTCGTGCTCACCTGGTTCTTCAAGACGCCGCCGCTGCGCCAGAAGTCCGCGCTGCAGGAGCAGGCCGACCGCGCGGGCAGCGTGGACGACCTCGAGGCGGAGGCGGTCGAGGCGGCCAACCTCTCCGGCGCGCTCGTCGAGCCGGGCACCCGCACCGGCCCCATCCCGGTCGGCCGGCACTGAATCAAGGGGTTCGGCCGGGCCCGCGTCTCCCGCCCGGCCGATCCCCGACACAATGGAGTCCTCGTGAGTACCAGCGACACCGCTCAGGCCGTCGAGTCGACGGGCCTTCGGGAGCGGAAGAAGCAGCTGACCTGGCAGGCCATCCATGCCGCCGCGCTCCGGCTCGTCTCCGACCAGGGCCTCGACGGTGTGACGGTCGAGGAAATCTGCGCCGCAGCGGATGTCTCGCCCCGCACCTTCTTCAACTACTTCCCGTCGAAGGGCGCCGCCGCGCTCGGCCTTCCGCCGACCTCGGTGGGCGACGAGGCCCGGGAGCGCTTCCGCACCGGCCAGGAACCCCTCCTCGACGCGGTCTGCCTCCTCGTGGCCACGACCTCTCGGATCGTCAGCGACCGCGACGCCCGCAAGGCGCTCGTGCGCCGCGAGCCCGACCTGATGGCGACCTGGCTGCGCTGGCTCGGAGGCCTGCGGAAGGAGCTCACGACAGTCGTCGCCGAGCGGGTGGAGGAGCGCACCGCGAGCCGCGCCGTCACCCTCGTCATGGGCGCGCTGGTGGAGACGGTGCGGGACGGCCGGCCCGCCACCATCGAGGAGTTCGCCGCCCAGCTGCGCGAGGAGTCGCGTCAGATGCTCGCGCTCGCCGAGGCCTGACTGCCGGCGCATGTCCGCGCGCGCGAATCGCAAAGCCCGGCGGCCCTTGCGGGGTCCGACACGCCCCCCGTCCGGGGTTCGCGAAACTCCCGCGATGAGCCGGGTGTCGGATAACGGTCCGCTTACAGTTACGACGTGGCGTGGGTCGGCAGGAAGAACGAGGACGAGATCGTCCTCCCCGAATCCGTCGTGGCACGAGTGGCACCCGCCGCCGTCGCTCCGGAGAACATCACCGTGGGCGATCCCCGTGCGACTCCGGTGAACATCGCCGAGCCGCAGCGCGAGAAGTGGCGCGCGGAGATCGCCGCGCTCGGCGGCCCTTCGCCGCTCCTGCACTTCATCGACTCGCCGCGCACCCGGATCGAGCTCGGGACCACGCACCCCGGCGGCCTCGCCCAGTTCATCACCGGCAAGACGACGCTGCTGTCGAGCCTCATCCGCGACGATCTCGCCTTCCGCACCGCGAGCGTCGCCGCATCGAACATGACCGCCAAGGGCGTCGAGCTCAACTCCACCCGCGGCATCGACTCCATCCACCTGGCGATCGGCATCGCCGAGTGGAAGCACGACAAGAAGGAGTACCGCGCGCCGCTGCTGCTCCGGCCGCTCGCGCTGCGCCGCTACGGCCGCGACTTCGAGCTGCGCCTCAAGGGGACGCCGATCCTCAACCCCGCCCTCGCGCGCGCACTGCACGAGCAGTTCCAGATCACGCTCGACCCGGCGTCCTTCGTCGCGCTCGCGGGAACCGGCAACACGTTCAAGCCGCAGGCGGCGATCGACCGGCTCCGCGGCCTCACCTCGCACCTCGCCTGGTTCTCGGTGCACCCCCGCCTCGTCGCGTCGTCCTTCGCCGACGTCGCGCCGCGGATGCTCGCCGACATCGCCGACCTCGACCACCCGGTGCTCGACGCGCTCGCGGGCAACAAGAACGCGCGCTGGTCGATCAGCGACTCCTACAAGGCCGCCGACCCCGTCTCGCAGGACGAGCGGCCGCCGGGCAGCGACACCCTCGTCCTCGACGCGGACCCCGAGCAGGAGGTGGTGGTCGCTCAGATCGCGGCCGGCAACTCGGTGGTCGTGAAGACCCTCCCGGGCACGGGCGCGACGCAGACGATCGTCAACGCCCTCGGCGCGCTCGTCGCCCAGCACCGCCGCGTGCTCGTCGTGAGCCCGCGCCACGCCACCCTCTCCGCGCTCAGCGCGCGGCTCAACGAGACGGGCCTGCCGGGCATCGCGGTGTCGCCGCGCTCGGTGCGCCGCGACGTGATCCAGGCGATCAACCGCAACGAGAAGGCGGTGCAGCGCAACAACGCCGAGGTCGACGAGGCCCTCGTGCGCCTCCGCAGCGTGCTCCTCGACTACCGCGAGGCGCTCTCCCGGCGCGACCCGGTGCTCGGCGTCTCCGCCCTCGACGCGCTCTCCGAGCTCGCGCGGCTCTCGCTGCTGCCCGAGCCGCCGCAGACCACCTCCCGCCTGACCGACCGGGCCATCGAGGCGCTCGCCACCGACCGTGCCGGCGCCGCCGAGACGCTGGTGCGAGCCGCGACGCTGGGGGAGTTCCGGTACGGCCCCGGCGACTCGCCCTGGTACGGCGCGTCCTTCGCCACCTCGGCCGCCGCGTCGAACGCCCACTCGCTCGCGAAGCGCCTCTCGTCGACCGACGTGCCGCGCCTGCTCGAGCGCGCGAACGACCTCATCGCCCAGACCCGGCTCCGCCCGTTCGAGAGCATCGCCGAGCTCGGCATCTACCTGCGCCTGCTGCTCGACATCCGCGAGACGCTCGACAAGTTCCTGCCCGTCGTCTTCGACCGCTCCCTCGGCGAGCTGATCGCCGCGACCGGCCCCCGGCGGGACGCGGCCGCGATGAGCGGCGGGAACCGCCGCCGGCTGCGCAAGCTGGCGAAGGAGTACGTCCGCCCGGGCGTGCACGTCGCCGACCTGCACGACTCGCTCATCCGCATCCAGCAGCAGCGGGTGCTCTACCAGCGCTTCGTCACTTCCGGCGTCACCCCCGAGGTGCCGGTCGGCATCGGCGACGTCCAGGTCGCCTATCAGCGCGTCGCCGCCGACCTCGCGAGCCTCGACGAGCCCCTCGGACTCACGGCGTCCCCGCGCGCCCACGCGAACCTGCCCATCGACCGGCTGCTCGACACGCTCGCCGGCCTCGCCGAGGACTCCGAGGTCCTGCAGAACCTGCAGGAGCGGACCGCGCTCGTCACCACGCTCCGCGCCCTCGACCTCGACCCGCTGCTCGACGACCTCGCGCGCCGCCACGTGCCCGAGGACCGCGTGGCGATCGAGCTCGAGCTCACCTGGTGGACGAGCGTGCTCGAGCGGATGCTCGCGAACGACAAGGCGCTCCTCGGCGCCAACACCCGCGTGCTCGACCGGCTCGAGGCCGACTTCCGCCTCGTCGACGAGGCCCACGCCGCCGGCAACGCCGCGCGCCTCGCCTGGGAGCTCGCCGAGGCGTGGAAGTTCGGCATCCAGGACTGGCCCGAGGAGGCCGAGGCGCTCAAGGAGCTGCTGCGCGGCAACGCCGCCGACGCGTCCACCCTGCATAAGGCCGCGCCGCACCTGTCGCGCCTCGTCGCGCCCGTCTGGCTCGCCTCGCCCTACGACGTGTGGGGCATCTCCGACCAGATCCCGTTCGACGCCGTCTTCCTGCTCGACGCCGGATCGGTCAGCGTCGCCGAGAGCCTCGGCGCCATCCGCCGCGCGAAGCAGGTCGTCGTCTTCGGCGACCCGGTCACTCAGACGCCCGCCGACTTCCGCATCGCCGTGCAGGACCTCACGAACGAGGCGCCGGGCGTCGAGCACACGCAGGAGGAGCTCGACGCGCGGCACGCCGACTCCGCCCTCTCGCGCCTCGGCGAGCTGCTGCCGACCCTCGAGCTGACCCGCAGCTACCGCGCGGGCGGCCAGGACCTCGCGGAGCTCGTCAACCGCCGCTTCTACGGCGGCAAGATCCAGTCGATGCCGTGGGCGGGCACGTTCCTCGGCCGGCCGAGTCTCGTGCTCGACTACGTCGAAGACGGCTTCGGCATGCCGGATGCCGACAGCGGCTCGGTGGAGAGCGTCGACGCCGAGGTGAACCGCGTCGTCGAGCTGGTGCTCGACCACGCCATCCACCGGCCCAAGGAGTCGCTCCTCGTCGTCACCGCGAGCCAGAAGCACGCCGTGCGCGTGCAGGCCGCGGTGCTGCGCGCCGTCGCCAAGCGGACCGAGGTCACCGACTTCTTCCTCAAGGAGCAGGCCGAGCCGTTCATGGTGGTGACGCTCGAGCAGGCCGTCGCGCTCAGCCGGGACCGGGTCATCCTGTCGATCGGCTTCGGCCGCACCCCGCACGGGCGCATGCTGTCCGGCTTCGGTCCGCTCGGCCGCCCCGGCGGCGACCGGCTGCTCGCCTCCGCCGTCACGCGGGCTCGCCGATCGCTCGTCATCGTGTCCTGCTTCCGCCCGGACGACATCTCCTCCGACCGGATGTCGCACGGCGTCGTCGCACTCGGCGAGCTGCTCGCCGAGGCGGAAGCCCGCGTCGCCGAGCAGCATCTGCCGGACGACAGCGACGCCATGCTGGTCGACCTGTCCCGCCGGCTCGAGGCCCTCGGGCTGAAGACCGCTCTCGGGTACCGGGGACGTCTCGGGCTGGTCGCAAGCTACAAGGGCCGGGCGATCGCGATCGAGACCGACGCGACCGTCACCGGGGTGAGCCTCCGCGAGGCGCTGCGCCTCCGGCCCGAGGTGCTGAAGCGGCTCGGCTGGCACTACCTGCGCGTGCACAGCTTCGAGCTGTTCGCCGACCCGGGTGCCGTCGCGCTGCGGATCGCCATCGCGCTCGGCGCCAAGCACCTCGCTCCGCAGACCGAGGCGATCCCGGTCATCGCGGAGTAGGGTTCCGGCGTGCCCGAACCCCGCAGACACCGACGGGTGACCACTGCTCCCGTGCCCGGGTCGGATCCGGCGCCGCAGGCGTCCGACGATGCCGTACGCGCGGGGGAGGACTCCGAGGAGTCGTGGGGCGACCGCAGCAGCGGGAACGACGACCGTCTCCGCGCCGACGTCCCGCCCCACTGGGGCTGAGCGAGCACTTCCGCTCTGCGCCCGGCCGGGGCCCGCCGTGTGCCTCAACCGCAGAACCTGTCCCTCAACAGGCAGGAATCCCCCCAACAGGCGGAAAACGGCCGATTCTGCCTGTTGAAGGGATTTCTGCCTGTCGAGGGCAGGAGGGAGCCCGGGTCGGGGGCCGCGTCAGGAGGCGGGGTGCTGGCCGTTCGCCGGCGGGATGATCGCGTGCTTGCCGGTCGTCGTCGGAACGACGTCCTTGTCCGCCTGAGCGGCGAGGAGGTCGCGGATCTGCAGGAGCAGCTCCGCCTCCGACGGCGGCAGGGGAGCCTTGTCCTCCTCCGTCGCCTCGTTCTGCTCCTTCGCGAACGCGATCCGCTTCAGGCGGTTGAGCGGCATGACGAGCACGAAGTACACGACGGCCGCGACGATGAGGAACTGCAGGATCGCGGCGAGCACCGCTCCGAAGGCGAGGTCGGCGGTGCCGCCGCTCGTCGTCGGGATGCGCCAGATCAGGGTGTCGCTGAGGCTCTCGGCGTTGAAGAGCGCGCCGATGGCCGGGTTGAAGAGGTTCGCGACGATCGAGTTGACGATCGCGGTGAAGGCGGCGCCGACGACCACCGCGACCGCGAGGTCGAGCACGTTGCCGCGCAGCACGAACTCCTTGAAGCCCGCGAAGACGCTCTCCTTCTTCTCGCTCACGAGGCGGCGCCCGTGGAGGCCGGTGCCGAGGAGCTGGACGACGACGAGCCGGACGACGACGAGCCCGACGAGCTGGAGGTGGACGAGCCGGACGACGAGGACCCGCCGCCGGAGCCCGACGACGAGCTGGAGTCGGACGAGCCGGACGTCGGCTTGCTGCGCGAGTCGGTGCGGTAGAAGCCGGAACCGTTGAAGGTCACGCCGACGGGGCTGAACAGCTTGCGCAGCGCGCCGCCGCACTCCTCGTGGACGGTCAGGGCCGGGTCGCTGAACGACTGCACGACGTCGAAGGATGTGCCGCAGGCAGTGCACTTGTAGGCATAGGTGGGCATGGAAGCGCTCCGGGATCGATCAGGATCGGGACGAGGAGGCGAAGCGGAGGACCCGCGTGGGCGTCACCGCGCCGTTCACCGGCTGATCGTGCCGCTCGCGGGGCACCTCGTCGATCACCTCGGAGTCGAAGACTACCGCGTACACCGGAGGGCAGTTCTCCATCGACCCGAGCGTCTTGTCGAAGTAGCCGCGCCCCCAGCCCATCCGCACGCCCCGCTCGTCGACGGCGGCGGCGGGGACGAGGATCAGGTCCACGTCGTTGATGGCGTAGGGCGGCAGCAGGTCGCCGACCGGCTCCGGCAGGCCGAACAGTCCGATGTCCTCCTCCGACCCGTCCCAGACGGTCCAGTCGAGCAGGCCGTCGTCGCGGCTGATGGGCAGGAGGGCCCTGATCCCGTTCTCCACGGTCCACTTGAGGTAGTCGCGCGTCTCCGGCTCGTCGGGGGCGGAGAGGTAGCAGGAGACGCTGCGAGCGCCCGTCGAGCGGGTCAGCTCGATGAGGTTGCGGGTGATGCCTTCGGCGGCCGCGGAGCGCTCCGAGGACGTCTGAGTGCGCCTGCGCTCCCGCAATTCGGCCCGAAGTGCCCTCTTTTGGTGCCCTGGGTCGCCCGGCATGCTCTGATCTTAGGGGGCCGGGCCCAATAGGCTTTGAGTATGCCCAACCCCATCACGAAGGCGGTCATCCCTGCCGCCGGCCTCGGTACGCGCTTCCTTCCCGCCACCAAAGCGATGCCGAAGGAGATGCTGCCAGTGGTGGACAAGCCCGCCATCCAGTACGTCGTGGAGGAGGCGGTGGCGGCCGGGCTCAGCGATGTGCTGATGATCACCGGGCGCAACAAGAACGCTCTCGAGAACCACTTCGACCGCGTCGCCGAGCTCGAGGCCACCCTCGAGAAGAAGGGCGACCTCGCCAAGCTGCAGCGCGTCAACGAGTCCACGGACCTCGCCGACATCCACTACGTGCGCCAGGGCGACCCGAAGGGGCTCGGCCACGCGGTGCTCCGTGCCCGCATGCACGTCGGCGACGAGCCGTTCGCGGTGCTTCTCGGCGACGACCTCATCGACGAGCGCGACCCCCTGCTCTCCCGCATGATCGAGGAGCAGGCGAAGCGCAACGCGACCGTCGTCGCGCTGCTCGAGGTCGACCCGTCCCAGATCCACCTCTACGGCGCCGCCGCGGTCGAGAAGACCGACGACGACGACGTGGTGCGCATCACGGGCCTCGTCGAGAAGCCCCCGGCCGACTCGGCGCCGTCCAACCTCGCGATCATCGGCCGCTACGTGCTGCGTCCCGAGGTGTTCGACGTGCTCGAGAAGACCGAGCCGGGCAAGGGTGGCGAGATCCAGCTGACCGACGCCCTCCAGACGCTCGCGAGCGACGACTCGGCCGGCGGCGTGTACGGCGTCGTGTTCCGCGGCCGCCGCTACGACACCGGCGACAAGATCGACTACATCAAGGCGATCGTCCAGCTCGCGTGCGAGCGCGAGGATCTCGGCAACGACCTGCGGCCGTGGCTGCAGGAGTTCGTCGGCTCAGTCCGCAACTGACGTGGCCATCATCCCGACCCTGCGCGACGGGCGGATCACCGTCCGCCCGATCCGGCTCCGTGACGCGCGGCCGCTGGAGCGGGAGCTGCTCGACAACCGCGGGTGGCTGCGGGAGTGGGAGGCCACCAATCCGCGGGGCCCGATGAGCTTCGACACCCGCGCGAGCATCCGGGCCCTGCAGGCCAACGCCCGGTCGGGGCAGGGGCTGCCCTTCATCGTCGAGGTCGACGGCGAGCTCGCCGGGCAGCTGAACGTGTCCGGCATCGCCTACGGGTCGACGTCGTCCGCCTCGACCGGGTACTGGATCGGGGAGCGCTTCGCCGGTGCGGGCGCGACCCCCACCGCGGTGGCGCTGACGACGGACTACTGCTTCCAGCAGCTCGGCCTGCACCGCATGGAGATCTGCATCCGGCCCGAGAACGCCAAGTCGCTGCGGGTCGTCGAGAAGCTCGGCTTCCGGTACGAGGGGCTGCGCCGCCGGTACATCCACATCAACGGCGACTGGCGCGACCACTTCTGCTTCGCCCTCGTCGCCGAGGAGCTCCGTGACGGGGTCCTGCGCCGCTGGAAGGAGGACCGCGTCCCGGTCGACGCCGCCCTCATCCCGGACGCGGATCGGGAGGCCGCGGCACGCTCGTTCCCGGCCTGGTGACGCCCGGAAGAACGGCGGGACACGCCCCGGCAATCCGGTCCTGACCCGGCACACGGCTCTACCGTGAGCGACATGGGTGGAGAGAGCGCAGGCGGCGGCATCGTCGTCGCTCTCGCGGCGGTGCTCTGGCTCGTGTATCTGATGCCGAGCTGGCTGCGCCGGCGCCAGTACCTCGCCACCGAGCGCAACGCCGTCCGGCTCCAGCAGACGCTGCGCATCCTCGCCGAGACGGCCGAGGTCCCCGCGGAGGTCCGCGCCGAGGTGCACGCGCGGAGCGTCGCGGAACAGCACCGAGCCCTTCGCGAGGCGGCGCAGAAGGCGGAGGCGGTCGCTCGCGCCCGCGAGGCCGCCGCCGCGCGGGCGCTCGCGAGGACCGCGCACGCGCCCCGTGAGCCGAAGCAGAAGGCGGCCGCCGTGTCTGCGCTCGCCGCGTCCCGGCTGCGCCGCGGCCGCCTGCTCTCGACGCTGCTGCTCGCGGCATCCGGGCTCGGCGTCGTCGTCGGCGTCTCCCAGTTCTTCGCCTCCGGCGCCTGGCTGCTGCTCGCCGTCAGCGCGGTCGCCGGGATGGGCGCCCTCGCCCTGCTGCAGCGCATCGCGACCGTCGCCGCCGCCAGCCGGGCGACGGAGGCGGTCGACCGCACAGTGACGGTCGCGCCGCCCGTCCAGAGCTTCGTCGACTGGGAGCGCGCCGAGCCGGCCCGCCCCACGTGGACGCCGGTGCCGCTGCCGAAGCCGCTGTACCTCTCCCGCCGCGAGGTGGCGGAGCCGGTGGTGGCCCCGCGGCGCATCGAGGTCACGGTGGACGAGTCGCTGCGCCAGGCCGCCGCGAAGGCCGAGGCGGCCCTCCGTGCGGCGCAGTCCGCTCCCGAGGTCACTCCGCTGCCCAAGCGCACCGCCGCCGCCGAGCGGAGCGGCTACGCCGCCATGGGCGTGCTCGAGGACGCGACGCCCGGGATCACGGACCTCAACGACGTCCTGCGCCGCCGCCGCGCCGTCTGACACGACGGGCACACGCCGAGCGCCTGCGAACACCGAGTGCGCCTCGAAGCACCGAGAGCGCCCCGTGCACAGGGTGCGCTCGGCGTTCCAGGGCGCACTCGACGGCACGCCTCGGTGGTGCCGGCGAGGCTCGCGTCGCTCGCACCTCGACGATCGGGAGTCGCCGTTCAAGCCGTGCGCGTCACGAGCGGGTCCGGCGACCTGGTAGTGTGGACGGGCACTCAGGGGCCTGTGGCGCAGTTGGTAGCGCGTCTCGTTCGCAATGAGAAGGTCAGGGGTTCGAATCCCCTCAGGTCCACCGAAGACAGAAGAAGGCGTCCCGCCAGGGGCGCCTTCTTCTGTTTCCGGGGATGCGGGCCGGTTCGGGTGAAACGGGCCACCTAGGCGGCCCGGATGTGCCGAACCGGCCCGCCTTCGCATGACGGGCCGGATCGGCGGCGTGGGTCGGGGTGAACTTCGAGTCAGCGCCGCAGCACCGTGCGGGCCAGGGAGTTGCCGATGAACTGCACGAACTGGACGAGCACGATGATGAGGATCACCGCGGCCCACGTGACGGCGGGCTCGAAGAGCCGGTAGCCGTACTGGATTGCGAAGTTGCCGAGCCCGCCGCCGCCGATCAGGCCGGCCACCGCCGACATGTCGGTGACCGCGATGAAAATGAACGTGTAGCCGAGGATCAGCGGGCCGAGCGCCTCGGGGATCAGCACCGTGAAGATGATCCGCAGCGGACTCGCGCCCACCGAGCGCGCCGCCTCGATGACGCCGGGGCGCACGGTCAGGAGGTTCTGCTCGACGATCCTGCTGATCGCGAAGAACGAGCCGACGACGAGCCCGAAGATGGCCGCGTTGTTGCCGATGCCCGTCCCGATGACCACCCGAGCGAGCGGCTGGACGGCGGCGAGCAGGATGATGAACGGGATCGGCCGGAACGTGTTCACGATCACGTTGAGCACCGTGAACACCGCCTTGTTCTCGAGCAGGTTGCCCGGGCGGGTCAGGTAGAGCGCGAGGCCGAGGACGAGTCCGAGGATGCCGCCGACGATCATGGCGATGCCCACCATGTAGACGGTCTCCCAGGCGGACAGCCAGAGCTTGGGCAGGAGTTCGATCAGCCGGTCCATGTCACGCCGCCTTCACGATCGTGGCGACCGCGGTGAGGCGGTCGAGCGCTTCGTCGATCGACGCGTCGTCGCCCGTCAGCGCGAGGGTGATCGTGCCGAAGGTGCGGCCCCGGATGTCCTCGATGCCGCCGTGGATCAGCTCGAAGCCGACGCCCCGCCGGTTGAGCTCCAGGAAGATGGCGGACTGATCGGTGCCGCCGTCCGCGAACGAGAACGACACGATCCGGCCCGGGTGCCGCGATCGCAGCGTCGCGAGCGTGTCCGCATCCGGCACGGTCGGCACCACGCCCGCGACGAACCGGCGGGCGGCCTCGGTGCGCGGCGCCGAGAACACGTCGAACACCTCGCCCTGCTCGACGATGCGGCCGCCTTCCATGACGCTCACTCGGTTCGCGATCGAGCGCACGACATCCATTTCATGCGTGATGACGACGACGGTGACGCCGAACTCGGTGTTCACGCGCCGGAGCAGGCCGAGCACGTCGCGGGTCGTCTCCGGGTCGAGCGCGCTCGTCGCCTCGTCGGCGAGCAGGATCTGCGGACTGGTGGCGAGTGCGCGCGCGATGCCCACCCGCTGCTTCTGGCCGCCCGAGAGCTGGTCGACGTAGGCGTGCGCCTGGTCGACGAGGCCGACGAAGTGGAGGAGATCCGAGATGCGCTTCTGGTGCTCGGCGCGGGGGATCCCCGCCACCTTGAGCGGGAACTCGACGTTGCCCCACACCGTCTTCGACTCGAACAGGTTGAACTGCTGGAAGATCATGCCGATGCCCCGGCGCACCTGCCGCAGAGCGCGCTCGTCGAGCCCGACGAGATCACGGCCGGCGACCGTGACCCGGCCGCCGGTCGGCCGCTCGAGCGCGTTGATGAGACGGACGAGCGTGCTCTTGCCCGCTCCCGAGTAGCCGATGATCGCGTGGACGTCGCCCTCCTCGATCTCGAGTGAGACGTCGTCGACGGCCACGGTCGGCGGGGCGCCCTTCGAGCGCGGGGGATAGGCCTTCGTCACGTTGCTGAGGGCGATGAGCGGCATGGGACTCCTCGGGGAACTGAAGAATCCGGGGGCCGACGTCACGACGACGTCGACCCCCGGAGAGAGATGGAAGCGGCTACTGCCCGATCTGCGACTCCACGTCGGCCAGGGACTCCTCGAGCTCCTCGACCGGCGTCTGCACCAGCACGGCGGTGTCGCCGGAGACCTCCAGCAGCCCGTCGGTGACGGCCTTCGTGTTCTGGAAGATCTCGACGAGGCGCTGGTACAGCTCGTCGTCCTTGTCCTCGGCGCGCGCGGCGAAGATGTTGATGTAGGGCTGTGCGCTCGGGTCGGCGGGGTCGTCGGAGGCGATCGCCTCGTCGAAGCTGAGGCCGGCGTCGTCGACGAAGTCGTTGTTGATGATCGCGGCGGCGACATCCGGCAGCGAGGTGGGCGTGAGGGCGGCCTCGAGCGAGGTCACCTCGACCCGCGAGGACGGGAGCACGTCGTCGAGGGTCGAGAACGGGCTGCCGCCGTCCTGGAGCTCGACGAGTCCGACGGACTGCAGCACGAGGAGGCTGCGGGCGAGGTTGCTCGCGTCGTTCGGCACGGCGACGGTCTCGCCGTCCGGGATGTCCTCGACGCTTCCGTACTCGGTCGAGTAGAGGGACAGCGGGTACGTCGCGGTCGAGCCGATCGGGGTCAGGTCCTCGCCGGCCGAGGTGTTGTACTGCGCGAGGTAGATGATGTGCTGGAACTGGTTGAGGTCCAGGTCGCCCTCGGTCAGCGCCGGGTTCGGCTGGGCGTAGTCGGTGAAGTCGACGAGCTCGATGGCGATGCCCTCGTCGGCCGCGGCCTTCTCATATTCGGCCCAGTAGGGGTCGCTCGCGCCGACGACGCCGATCTTCACCGGGTCCGCCTCGGAGCCCTTGCCCTCGGCGATGGCGCCGCTCGCGGCGCCGTCCCCGCCTCCGCTGCCGGCCTCGTCCGCGGGCGAGCTGTTGGCGCCGACGGTCGCGACGATGGCGACGACCGCGAGGGCGATCACGGCGACCACCGCGACGAGGATGCCGATCAGGCGGCCGCGCCGCTTCGGCGGCGCGACGAGGTTCGGGGATTCGGACATGAGTGCCTCCGTGCTGCTGGAATCTCGCGGCGCGCGGAGCGCCGCACTTCCATGCTCGCGTCGGCCGCGGAGGGCGGCGGGAATGTTGCGACCCCGCCGTCACAGTCCGTAGCGCTGCGTCACGCGATTTCCGTTCCGGCCCGAGCCGGGGCAGGAGGCGGGGTGCGGGCTGCGTCAGGCCGGAAGCCTCCAGGGATCCTGCGGGCGCGAGGCAGGGCGGAAGCCCTGCTCGTGCGCGAGAGCGGCGGCCGCCTCCAGCTCGCGGCCGAGGCTCTCCGGCTCGTGGGCGTCGCTGCCGAACGTGACCGCCCGTCCGCCCTCCTCGCGCCACCAGCGCAGCACCGGCTCGGGCAGCGGGACGCTCGAGTTGACCTCCAGAGCTCTGCCGCTGCCCGCGAGCAGGCGGAGAGGCGGACGGAAGTCGTCCTCGAAGGCGGCGGCGTCGAAGGGGGCGGCGTCCGCCGGCCAGAAGCGGAGCGGGAAGTCGATGTGCGCGAGCACCTCGAACAGGTCGCAGCCCTCGACCATCCGGCAGAGCTCCGTGAGGTAGTCGCGCAGCATCTGCTCCGGTCCGCGAGTGCGGAGCAGCTCCGGCGGCTCGAGGAATCGCCCGTCGACCGGAACCGAGTGCAGGGAGCCGAGCACCCGCCCGAACCCTTCCGCCTGGGCGGTGGCGGCGGAGTCGGCGCGGTGCCCGTCGCCGAGCTCGATGCCGGCGACGATCGTCAGTCCTGGGAACCGTCCGCGGCAGCCCTCGACGGCCGCCAGGTAGCCGTCCCGATCGAGCGGCGGCGGCCGCAGGAGCCCGTCGCCGCCGATCAGCGGACGGAGCGGCTCGTCCAGCTCCTCCGGGTCGAGCACAGTGGGGGACGCGTCGACGTGCTCGGTGAACACGACCGCGGGCATCCCGAGCTCGAGCGCCCGCGCGCACGTCCGCTCCAGGGAGCCGCGCCGCGCGTCCCACGACCACTCGCCGTGCACGTGGCTGTCGACGGGCAGCGTCATGACCGGATGCTTCCACGCCGGACGGACCCCCACCAGCCTCGGCGACCGCGGCGGGGACGGACGTGGAGAAATGTTTCCCACGCCGAGCCCGGCGGGTGCCCGCTCTACTGCCCCTGAGCGGCGCAGAAGCGCTCGGTCATCCCGCTCGACGCGCGCTTCCCCCTGCCCTTCCGGCGGCCGAAGTGATAGGAATGTTTCCGGCGCGAGATGGAAAAGCGTCAACGGAGACGGGCAGGGCGAGGAAGCCGTGCGCCCGCCTCCGCTGCTTCGGGGAGCCGCCGTGCGCGGCCGGTGAGGATGAGCCGATGACGGTCGAGCAGACGGGAGCCAAGCGCGCCCTGGTGGTGCGCGGGGGATGGGACGGGCACCAGCCCGTCGAGACCACGGAGGAGTTCATCCCCTTCCTCGAGCAGAGCGGCTTCGAGGTGCGGGTCGAGGAGTCGCCCGCCGTCTACGCCGACGACGAGTACATGGCGACCGTCGACCTGATCGTGCAGACCAACACGATGTCGACCATCGAGAACGAGCAGTTCCAGGGCCTGCGCCGCGCGATCGAGAACGGTGCCGGCTACGCGGGCTGGCACGGCGGCATCGCTGACTCGTACCGCAACAACTCCGACTACCTCCAGATGATGGGCGGCCAGTTCGCGGCGCACCCGGGCAAGCACCCCGACGAGCGGACGGGCGAGCAGTCCGACAACTACCTGCCCCACCGGTACGAGATCACCGAGCTCGGGCGGAGCCACCCGATCACCGAGGGCATCGACGACTTCGAGCTCACGACCGAGCAGTACTGGGTGCTGCACGACGACTACCTCGACGTGCTCGCGACGACGACCCAGGAGGTGCGGCCCTGGGATGCCTGGAACCGGCCGATCACCTCGCCGGCGATCTGGACCCGCCAGTGGGGCAAGGGCCGCATCTTCGTGTCGACGCCCGGCCACCGCGTCGAGATCGTCCGCGACTCCAACGTCCGCACCATCATCGAGAGGGGCCTGCTGTGGGCGGCCCGCTGAGGGTCGGGGTCGTCGGCGTCGGCAAGATCAGCGAGCAGTACTTCGCGCAGCTGCCGACCCTGCCGAACCTCGAGCTGACCGCCGTCGCCGACCTCAACGAGGAGCGGGCCCGCGAGGTCGCCGCGGAGCAGGGCGTCCGGGCCCTCACGGTGGACGAGCTCCTCGCGAGCCCCGACGTCGACGTCGTGCTCAACCTCACCATCCCCGCCGCGCACGTCGAGGTCGGCACCCGCGCCCTGCAGAACGGCAAGCACGTCTTCGCCGAGAAGCCGCTCGCCCTCGCCCCCGACGAGGCGGCCCCGATGCTCGCTCTCGCGGAGGAGCGCGGCCTGCGCGTCGGCTCCGCTCCGGACACCGTGCTCGGCACGGGCGTGCAGACGGCGCGCCGCCTGCTCGACGAGGGCCGGATCGGCACGCCCGTGTCGGCGAGCGCGCAGTGGACGGCGCCCGGGCACGAGCTGTGGCACCCGGCGCCGGCGTTCTACTACCAGGACGGCGGCGGACCCCTCTTCGACATGGGTCCCTACTACCTGACGACGCTCGTGAGCCTGCTCGGACCCGTGGTCCGCGTCTCGGGCGCGGCGGTGCGGTCGGAGCGGGAGCGCTCGGTGGCGACCGGTCCGCTGCAGGGCACCGCGCTGACCGTGGACGTCGACACGCACGTGTCGGCGATCCTCGAGCACGCCGGCGGCACCTACTCCACCATCACGGTCAGCTTCGAGGTGTGGGCCTCCCGCACGCCGCTGTTCGAGCTGTACGGCACCGAGGGCACGATCGCGGTGCCCGACCCGAACCGGTTCTCCGACCCGGTCGAGATCTGGACCCGCAGCGAGCCGGAGTGGACCGTCGCCCCGGTTGCCGGCGGCTACGCCGATGCGGGTCGCGGTGTCGGCCTCGCCGACATGGCGCGGGCGATCGAGACGGACCGGCCCCACCGCGCCTCCGGCGAGCTCGCCTTCCACGTGCTCGAGATCATGGACGCGATCCTCCGCGCCGGCCGCGAGCACCGCGTCGTCGAGCTGACGAGCGCGCCCGCCCGCCCCGCCGACGTGCCGCTCGACGCGCGCCCCGAGAGCTGGTGAGCGGCGAGGCGCCGCCTCGAAGTTAAGGTGAGCAGATGACCGACGAGATCTACCCCGGAACGCGGGCATCGCGGGCGACCCTCGCCCGGATCGCCGGCGAGGCGTCCGTGTCGATGTCGACGGTGTCGAAGGTCCTCAACGGCCGCCCCGGCGTAGCCCCTGAGACGCGCGCTCGCGTCGAGGAGCTGCTGCAGGCCAGCGGCTACAACCGGCGCGGCGCCGCTCAGCCCAACCCGCTCATCGAGCTCGTGGTCAACGACCTCGTCAGTGTGTGGGTGATCGAGATCCTCCGCGGGGTCGAGCACATCGCCCGCGAGAACGGCATGAGCGTCGTCGTCACGGAGTCCGGGGACCGGCACTCGCCGGGCCCGGAGTGGATCGACGGCGTGCTGCAGCGGCGGCCGGCGGGAGTGATCCTGGTCTTCTCGGACCTGTCGCCTCAGCACAAGCTGCAGCTGCGGTCGCGCAACATCCCGTTCGTCATCCTCGACCCCGCCGGCGACCCCGCGCCCGACGTGCCGTCGGTGGGCTCGGCCAACTGGTCGGGCGGGCTTCTCGCCACCCGCCACCTGCTCTCGCTCGGGCACCGCCGCATCGCGATGATCTCCGGCCCCGACGACCTGATGTGCTCGCGCGCACGGGTCTCCGGCTTCCGCTCCGCCATGGAGGAGGCCGGCGTCGAGGTGGACGACGACCTCGTCGTATTCGGCGACTTCCATCGGGAGGACGGCATCGAGCACGGCCAGCGCCTGCTCAGCCGCCCGGACCGGCCCACCGCGATCTTCGCCGGCAGCGACCTGCAGGCGTTCGGCGTCTACGAGGCCGCGCGGGAGCTGGGCCTCCGGGTGCCGGAGGACCTCTCCGTCGTCGGCTACGACGACCTCCAGGTCGCCCAGTGGGTGGGCCCGCCGCTCACGACCGTCCGGCAGCCGCTCACCGAGATGGCGGAGCAGGCCACCCGGCTCGCGCTGCAGCTGCGGAACGGGCAGGAGACGGAGACCCTGCGCGTCGACCTCGCGACGAGCCTCGTCGTGCGCGACAGCACCACCGCGCTTCAGCCGGCGGAGGCCCCCGCGGCCTGAGCCGCCCATGCGAACGAGCGGCGCAGCAGCTCGACGTGCTCGCCAGAGTCGAAGGACCGGGTGTCGTGTCCGAGGGCGTCGCCGACCGAGCGCACACCGTCGCGCTCCCGGCGCCACAGCAGCGGGTGCTCCCTGCCGTCGTGGCGGTGCGAGATCAGCACCTCGGCGCCCGGATCCATCTCGAGCCGCGTGTAGCGCTCGTCGATGACCGAGCAGCTCTCGATACCCTCCGTCGCCGGACCGGGCACCACGTCGAGGTCGGCCGGGCCGAGGGGCGGGTGCATCGTGTGCTCGCCCCAGCGGGCGCCGATCGCCGAGCGCCACTCGGGCAGGCCGAGCAGCCCGACGGCGCCGATGTGCACGCCCGCCACGGCCCCGCCGCGCGCGAGGTGCGCCTGCAGGCCCCGCCGCGCCGCCTGCCGCACACCGTCCGGCACGAGTGCGGCCGGCTCGGGCGCCGAGACGACGAGCAGGTCGACCCCGGAGAGGTCGGCGAGCCGCTCCGCCACCCGATCGCTGACCTCGACGGCGAGCCCCGCGCTCTCGAGCACCGCCGCGATGCGGGGCGCCGTCTCCGCGAACGGGTGCCAGGGGTCGACGAACGGGTCCCGTCCGCCCGTCAGCAGAAGGGCGGACGGGACGGCGCTACTTGATGGCACCGGCGGCCAGACCGCGCTCGAAGAGGCGCTGGAGCGACAGGTACGCGATGACCTCCGGGAGCGCGGTGAGCACCGCGGAGGCGAGCACCTTCGTCTGGTCGTTGCTGAACTGCCCGATGAAGTAGGAGGGCAGCAGGGTGATGGTCTGCTTCGCCGGGTCCTGCAGGAACACGAGCGGGAGCAGGTAGTTGTTCCAGGCGCCGATCAGCGTGAAGATCAGCACCGCGGCGGCGATCGGCCGGGTCAGCGGGATCACGAGGTAGAGGAAGCCGCGGAACGAGTTCGCGCCGTCCACGCGGGCGGCCTCGAACAGCTCGTCCGGGATCCCGTTGATGAAGTTGCGGACCAGGAGCACCGCGAACGGCACCTGCAGCGCGGCGAGGGGCAGGATGACCGCCCAGTACGTGTCGTACAGGCCGGTCTGCACCGCGGTGGCGAACAGCGGTGCCAGGAGCACCACCTCCGGCAGCGTCAGGCAGGCGAGGAGCAGCCAGAAGTAGACCTCCTTGCCGGGGATGCGGAACTTCGCGAACCCGTACGCGGTGAGCATCGTCACCACGTAGACCAGGACGATCACGCCCGCGGCGATGATCGTCGAGCTGATGAAGAAGTTCCAGATGCTCCCCACGCTGAGCACCGCGGCGTAGTTGGCGAAGCCGGCACCCGCCAGCGAGCCCTGCACCATCGCGATCAGGGGGAGAAGGAACGGGATCGTCAGCAGGGTGACGAGCAGCTGGAGCCCGATCTTGCCGGGCAGCGAACGCACTTCGAACATGCCTAGCTCGCCTTCTCGTTCTTCTCGCGACCGCGGACCTGCAGGAAGATCGCCATGATGAGGGCGAGCACCAGCAGCAGGATCGAGACCGCCGCGCCGTAGCCGACGTGGTAGTTGGGGATCGTCTGGCGGTAGATGATCGTGCCGAGGAACTCGGTGGCGTGGTTGGGGCCCGCCACGGTGACGAGCCATGGCCAGTCGAAGGTCTTGAGTGCGCCGATCGCCCCCAGCATGGCGAGCGCCACGGTGGTGCCGCGGACGCCGGGCCAGATGATGCTCCAGATGACCCGGAGGTTGCCGGCGCCGTCGATGCGCGCGGCCTCGAGGATGGACTGGTCGATCTGGCCCATCGCGGCGTAGTAGAGCACGAAGGTGAGGCCCGTCCACTGCCAGACGGTGATCGCCATGAGCACCCACAGAGCGGTGCTCGACTGGCCGAGCCACGGCTGCGTGATCGCGCCGAGGCCGATGTGCTCGAGGATCCAGTTGAACTGGCCGTCGGCGCCGAAGAACTGGCGGAAGACGGGCGCCATGATCGCCGGCGCGAGCACGACCGGGATGAAGATGATCACCTTGTAGAGCACCGCGAGCTTCACCCGCGAGTGCAGCAGCACCGCGAAGAGCATCCCGAGCACGGTCTGCACCGTGAAGGTGATGACGAAGAAGAGCACGGTGTTGCGGATGGCGCCCCAGAAGATGGGGTCCGCGAACATCTGCGTGTAGTTGCGCAGCCCGACCTGCTCCGGGTTCGGGCTGATGCCGTCCCAGTCCCAGGTGGAGATGACGGCCGTGTAGCCGATGCAGTAGTAGAGGACGCCCACCGAGAGCACGAGGCCCGGCAGGATCCACGGGAGGCCGTGCGGCTGCAGGGCGCGGCGTCCCTTCCGGCCTCGACGTGCGGCGGCGACGGTGCCGCCGGTCGCCGTGGCCGGGTCGACATCGGTCAAGGGTTCGGTGGTGACCACACCCGCTCCTTTGCGTTGGGTTCCGGCGGCTCCGCCGGAGGATGTCGTGGGGGTCGGCCGGCCGCGAGCGGCCGGCCGACCCGGTGCCGGATCACCGGCGGGGATGGTGCGAAGGGATCAGCCGAGCGCCTCGACGGTGGACTGCATGGTGTCCGCCGCCTCCTGGGGCGTCGCCGTGCCTTCCGCGATCGAGACCGCGGCCGCCAGGATCGCATCCTGCTCGTCCGTGTTGAGGTGCAGGAAGCGGGCCAGCTCCGTGTCCGAGACGGTCTCCGTGTAGCTCTGGAGCGCCTCGAGCTGCACGTCCGGGAACGGCAGCTTGATGTTCTCCCAGTTCGGCACGGCGCCGTTGAGGGCCGGGATGTTGTTCAGCTTGTCCGCGACGAGCTGCTGCGCGTCCTCGTTGGTGGTCAGCCACGTGATGAACGTGCGGGCTGCCGCCTTGTTGTCGGACTTGTTGCTGAGCGCGAGGCCGTAGTCCGCGTCACCGAAGTAGCCGGCGGGGTTGCCCTTGCCCGCGACGTCCGGGAACTCGATCGGCACGAGCGGGAACGGCTCCGGGTTGGAGACGCCGGCCGCGCCGATGGCGGCGAGCATGCCCTCCTCGGGGGCGTACTGGGTGTACCAGGAGCCCATCATGATCATCGCGTACTCGCCCGCCATGAAGTCGTTGTTCGCGTCGGGGTACTGGGCGTAGCCGATCGCGCCCTCCTGCATGATCCCGTCGGTGAAGAGGCGCTTCCAGATCTCGAACGTCTCGACGATGGCGGGGTCGTTCCACGGCCGCTCGCCCTTCGAGGCCTCGGTCCACGCGCCCGGCTCCACGCGCTCGGCGATCGCCTGCAGCGTGTCCTGGTCGAAGCCCTCCTGCGAGGCGCCCTGCACGAAGCAGCCGATGTTGTTCTCGCGGAACGTGTTGCAGGCGTCGATCCACTCGTCGAGGGTCGTGGGGTGCTCGAGGCCGACCTGGTCGAACAGGGCCTGGTTCACCCACATCGAGCCGGCGTAGACGGCGCCGACCGACATCGCGACGAGCTTGCCGTCGGCGGTGAGGCCGTCGATGCCGATCTGCGACACCTTCTCCTGCCAGTCCGCGCCGAGAGCCTCCTCGGCGAGCGGGGTGAGGTCCTCGGCGAAGGTCTTGAACGCGTCGACGCGCGAGCCGGGCTGCACGCCGAAGATGTCGGGGCCGCTCGAGGTCTGCAGCGCGGGCCGAAGCGCGGCCTCCCAGTCCTCGATCGGGACCTGCTTGTAGTTGACCTTGATGTCGGGGTATTCCTCGTTGAAGGCCTCGATGTAGGACGTGGCGACGTTGACGTCGGGGGTCCAGCCCCACCAGTCGATCGTGCCCGAGTCGGCGGAGCCCTCGCTGCCGCCGCTGCCTCCGCCGGCGCACGCGGTGAGCGCGGCGGCCGCCATCAGCGTCGTGCCGACGGCGGCGACGGTGCGCAGCCCGCGGCGTCCTCGATGTGCTGTGAACATCCTTCTCCTTGACTTGTCGCCGGCACAGCTTCGTGACCGGTACCGCATCCCGCGACGCTGCTGCGCCGCGGAGTGCGATGGGGGAGGACGGGACGCCATCGTCCGGAGGATGAGCCGGTCTCCGGGCGGGGTCGCCGCGATGGAGAGCCGGCACAGCCGACCGTTCGTCAGGCGAACAACATCTTTGTCTCCAACCCGAGCTTTCGGCTCGAATCCATCGCAGTCGGGGACAACGTACGCGGCCCCCGAAAGGGCGTCAACATTTTGGGGCGAATCCCGAAAGGTTTCGTTATCGCTCCGAGACCTGAGATCGAGGGGCGCGTTCGTTGAGCGCCAGGACACCCGCCGAAACGCTTCCGATGGGTGCTATCGGTCAGCCGGCTGTGGAGGATCGGTCACACCGTGGAAAGTTTTTCCTCCCGAGGCCTGAAAGTTGCGGGAGGTTTTCGCCCTCCGTAGGCTGACTCCGGCCGTCAGCGCAGAGGCGCGGCTGCGGTCGAACCCTTCGGGCGCCTCGACGAGGAGGAACATGCCGCTCATCCAGATCGACCTCGAGCGCGAGGTCTACGAAGCGCACGGCGACGCGATCAGCCGCGAGATCCAGCAGGCGCAGGTGGACGCCCTCGGCATCGTGCCGGACGACCTCTTCCACGTCTTCCGGCCGCACGAGCCCGGCGAGCTGAAGTTCGGCGGCTTCGGCGGGGTCGACCGCCAGAGCCTCCTGCTCATCCAGATCCTCATGGTCCACATGTACAGCGTGGACACCAAGCGCAAGCTGTTCCGCGCGATCGTGACGCGCCTCGAGGCGCTCGGCATCCGCCGTGAGGACATCCTCATCGCCGTCGCCGAGAACGGCTTCGAGGACTGGTACGCCGGCACCCTCTGATCCCGACCACCCCCTCCGCTCGCTCGCGAAAGGCACCAATGACTCCCGGGTCCGCCCCCATCAGCGTCCTCTACATCGGAGGCACCGGCACGATCAGCGCCTCGTGCGTCCGCCGCTCCGTCGCGGAGGGCATGGACGTGTACGTCCTCAACCGCGGCAACAACTCCAAGAGCCGGGACCTCCCGGACAGCGTCACCTGGCTGACCGGGGACATCACCGACCGCGCCTCCACAGAGGAGGCGCTCGGCGACCGCACCTTCGATTCGGTCGTCAACTTCCTGTCCTACGGGCCGGAGGACGCGCAGCAGATGGTCGAGATCTTCGGCTCGCGCACCAAGCAGTACGTCTACATCAGCTCGGCGTCGATCTACCACAAGCCGATCCTCCAGGCCCCGATCGTCGAGTCGACGCTGCGCGAGAACCCGTACCTGGCGTACGCCCGCGACAAGCTCGCCGCCGAAGACCTGCTGATGCAGCGCTACATGCAGGACGGCTTCCCCGTCACGATCGTGCGGCCCTCGCACACGTACGACGAGGCGAACCCGCCGCTCCCGGGCGACTGGACGATCGTCGACCGGCTCGTGCGCGGCGACGAGATCGTCGTGCACGGCGACGGCACGTCGCTCTGGACGCTCACGCACTCGGACGACCTCGCGCAGGGCCTCGTCGGCCTGCTCGGCAACCCGAGGGCGATCGGCGAGGCGTTCCACATCACGTCCGACGACGTCTACACCTGGGACCAGATCTACACGATCCTCGCCGACGCCCTCGGCGTGGAGGCCAAGCTCGTGCACGTGCCGTCCGAGTTCTATCCCGTGGCCGCGCCCGACTGGTTCTGGTCCGACCTGATCCTCGGCGACCTCGCGCACAGCGCGATCTTCGACAACAGCAAGATCCGCCGGTACGTGCCGAGCTTCTCGCCGCGGCTGACGTTCCACCGCGCCGCCCTCGGCATGGTGCAGTGGCGCGCCGAGCACCCGGAGGAGACGAAGCCGAACCCGGAGACGGACGCCTTCATCGACCGCCTGGCGCAGGGGTACCACGAGGCGCGCAAGGCCTTCGCGGCCCTCGCGCCCGACGCGAAGTAGGGGCTTCTGCGCGAAGGGGCGGCGGTGCGAGCGCACCGCCGCCCCTTCCGCGTTCTGGGGTTGCGGTTCGGTCTCTCCAGCAGGAGCGGAGCGGCCTCAGCAGGCAGAACAGGCCGGCTTCTGCCTGCTGAAGGCACTGGGTGCCTGCTGGGGCGCTGGGCCAACTGCTGAGCGCGGCCGGTGCGACCGGCCAGGCGCTTCAGCGGGTTGCGGTCGGCCTTCAGCAGCAGATCCGTCCCTGGTTCTGCCCGTTGGAGGCGCTTGGCATCTGGTGGGCCGGCGGTGATACCCGGGCAACTGACCCAGCAGGTACAGAACCCCTTCAGCAGGAAGATCCGCGGCAGTTCTGCCTGCTGTAGCGGTTGCGCTCCTGCTGGACCGGCGGGTGTCGCCCGGCAGGGACAGACCCGCCCTGAGCAGGTGCCGATCCCCCTCAGCAGGTGCCGATCCCCCTCAGCAGGTGCCGATCCCCCTCAGCAGGAAGAACTGCCCTGTTTCTGCCTGCTGAAGGCACGGCGTGGCTGCTGAAGGCGCTGGGCACCTGCTGAACCGCAGCGGTGGCGGCCCCCGGCGCGCTCAGGCGTCGAGCCAGGTGTCGGACGGCGGGACCAGGGCGTCGAGCTCATCCCACAGGGCGTCCGGGATCTGGTGCGCGAGCAGCGCGAGCGACTGCTCGATCCGCTCCGGCGTCGAGAAGCCGAGCACCGTCGAGGCGATGCGGGGGTCGCGGGTCGAGAACTGGAGGGCCGCCGCGGCGAGGGGCACGTCGTGCCGGCGGCAGGCGTCCTCCATCGCGAGCGCGGCCTGGCGAACGGACTCGCGCTCCCCGTACGCGTACTTGGTGAAGGTGGACGGGCCCTTCGACAGCATCCCGCCGCCATAGGGCGCGGCGTTGAGCACGCCGACGTCGCGGCGTCCCGCCTCCTCGATGAGCGGCTCGAAGGAGCGGTCGAGCAGCGTGTACCGGTTGTGGCTCAGCACGACGTCGAAGAGGTCGGTGTCGACGAATCGCCGCAGCAGCGGCACGGGTCCGCCGGCGACGCCGATGTGGTCGACGCGGCCCTCCTCCTTGAGCTGCACGAGGGCCGCGACGGGGCCGTCCTCCGCCATCGCCTCGTCGAAGGTGATGCGCTCGGGGTCGTGCAGGTGCAGCAGCTGGATCCGCTCCAGGCCGAGGCGCTCGAGGCTCTCCTCGAAGGAGGCGCGCACGCGGGCGCCGGAGAAGTCGCTGCTGCCGTGGGCCGGGTCGACCTTGGTCGCGAGCACGTAGTCCTCGGGCAGGCCGCCGTTGCGCCGGATGGCCTCGCCGATCCGGCGCTCGCTCTCGCCCTGGGCGCCGTATCCGTTCGAGGTGTCGAGGAACCGGACCGGACTCTCGAACGCCGCGAGCACGGTGGCGACCGCCCGCTCGTCGTCGACCTCGTAGCCGTAGAGCCCCGCCATGCTGGCGAGGGGGCTCGTGCCGAAGCAGAGCTCGGTCACCTCGAGGCCGGTGCGGCCGAGGCGGTGGCGGGGAAGAGCGGTCATCGCGATCCGTTCGGTCGAGGAGAGGGAGAGGCGGGCGCCGGTCAGGGGAGGACCAGGATTCCATCCACGCGGCGCGGGATGCCGAGGGGGTTGTCCTCGCGGAGCGCCGGGGGCAGCAGCCGCTCGGGTGCGCTCTGGTAGGCGACGGGGCGCTGGAAGCGCCGCGCGGCGGTGGCGCCGACCGACGTGTACAGCGACGTCGTCGCCGGGTAGGGGCCGCCGTGGTGCTGGGCCCAGTTCACCGCGACGCCGGTCGGCCAGCCCGCGAAGAGCACGCGGCCCGCGCGGCGCCGCAGCGCGTCGACGATCCCCTCGACCTCCTCGTCGTCCTCGGCGTGCACCGTCGCGGTGAGGCTGCCGGGCACGACGGCGAGGGAGGCGAGGAGCTCGTCCTCGGAGTCGTAGGAGATGAGGAGAGTCGTCGGCCCGAAGACCTCCTCCAGCAGCGTCTCGGGGCGCTCACGGACGGCGGCCGCGGTCGTCGCGAGCACCACCGGGGTGGCGCCGTCGTTCACCGCGTCCTGCTCGGCCGCGCCCGACACCAGACGCACCGCCTCGTCGTCGAGCAGCCGGCGGATCCCGCCCGGGAACGCCTCGGCGATCCGGTCGGTGAGCAGCGGGCCGCCGGCCGCGCCGTCCACGGACTGCGCCACGGCGTCCTCGAAGCCGGCGCCCGAGGGCACGAAGACGACGCCGGGCTTGGTGCAGAACTGGCCGACGCCGAGGGTGAAGGATCCGACGAGGCCCTTCGCCAGCTCATCGGACCGGCGCTCAACGGCGCCCGCGGTGAGGACGACGGGGTTGATGCTGCCGAGCTCGCCGTAGAACGGGATGGGGTCGAGGCGCGACGCGGCGATGTCGAAGAGCGCGCGGCCGCCCGCCACCGAGCCCGTGAAGCCGACCGCGGTGATGTCGGGGTCGCCGACGAGGGCGTTGCCCGCCTCCCGGCCGGTCACGAGGCCGAACATGCCCGCAGGCGCGCCGGCCTCCTCGAGGGCGGCGCCGACGAGCTCGGCCATCCGCAGCGACAGGGCGAGGTGCCCGGAGTGCGCCTTGACGATCACGGGGCAGCCGACGGCGAGGGCCGACGCGGTGTCGCCGCCCGCCACCGAGAACGCGAACGGGAAGTTCGAGGCGGAGAAGACGGCGACCGGACCGAGCGGGTGCAGCACGCGGCGCAGGTCGGGCTTCGGCGGCGTCGCGGAGGGGTCGGCGTGGTCGATGATCGCCTCGAGGTACGAGCCTTCGGTGATGACGTCAGCGAACAGGCGCAGCTGTCCGGTGGTGCGCGCCACCTCGCCCTTCAGGCGGGTCGAGCCGAGGCGCGTCTCCGAGTCGGCGATCTCGATCAGCTCGTCCGCGTGCTCGTCGAGGCGGTCGGCGACCGCCCGCAGCCAGCCCGCCCGCTCGGCGTCCGAGGCGGCCGCGGCGATCGGTGCGGCCTTCGCCGCGGCGGCGGTGAGGCGGCGCAGCTCGTCGAGTGTCGTCGTCATGGGTGCTCCGTTCGGTGAGGAGGAAGGGGTGCGGTCGTCACATCCAGCCGCCGTCGACGACCCAGTTCTGCGCGGTGCAGGACCGGGAGTCGTCGGCGGCGAGCCAGAGGAGCATCCGCGCCACGTCGTCGGGGTAGAGCTTCTGGGGCAGGCACTGGTTGCGCTCGATCGACTCCTCGGCCTCCGGCGTCACCCACTCCCGCAGCTGCTTCTCGGTCATGATCCAGCCCGGGATGATGCAGTTCACCCGGATGCCCCAGGGGCCGAGCTCGCGGGCGAGCGTGCGGGTGAGGCCCTCGATGCCGGCCTTCGCGGTGATGTAACCGGGCAGGTCGACGAGATCGATGTGCGCGCTGATCGAGCCGAGGTTGATGATCGAGCCGCGGCCCGCCTCGCGCATCATGGGGACCACGGCCTGCGCGGTGAAGAAGTGGTGGCGCAGGTTGACCGCCATCTCCTCGTCCCACCGAGCGAGGTCCATCTCCATCACCTTGTGGCGGTCGTCGCGGGCGGCGTTGTTGACGAGGACGGTGATCGGCCCGAGGCGCTCGGCCGCGGTCGCGATCGCCTGCTGGACGGCGGGGATGTCGCGGACATCGCACGGGAGGAACAGCGGCTCCGGATCGCCTCGCTCCGCGATCCGCTGCGCCAGCGCGGCGCCCGCCTGCTCGTTGACGTCGACGAACGCGACCCGGGCGCCCTGCGCGGCGAGGGAGCTCACGAACTCCTCGCCGAGCCCGGTCGCGCCGCCGCTCACGAAGGCGACCTGACCGCGGAGGCTCGGGTAGATGGCGTACTGCGGCTGGACGTCGGTCACGGGACGATCACTCCTCTTCCCACGGCGCCGCGCAGGTCGTCGTAGGCCTGGTTCACCGATTCGAGCGGATAGGTGGCCCCCATCAGCTCGTCGAGCGGCAGGCGCCCGGACAGGTAGAGCTGGAAGATGCGCGGCAGGTCGAGGAGCGGGTTCGCGGATCCGTAGAGGGAGCCGATGATCCGCTTCTGGCGCTGCACGAGCAGGTTGACGGGTACGGAGAAGGTCTCGCCGACCCGGCCGAGCCCGACTGCGACGAGCGTGCCGGCCGGCTTCAGCGCCTCGAACGCCTGCTGCAGGGTCTGCGGCCGGCCGATCGCCTCGATCGCGTACTCGACGCCGTCGGGGACCGCGGCGAGCACCTGCTCGACCACGTCGCCGTTCCGGCCGTCGATGGTGTGCGTGGCGCCCAGTCGGCGCGCGAGCTCGAGCTTCTCCGGGTCGATGTCGACGACGACGATGGGATCCGCCCCGGAGAGCCGTGCGCCCATGACGGCGGAGAGCCCGACGCCGCCGGCGCCGAGGATGAGGAGGGAGCGCCCGGCGCACTCGCCGACCGCGTTGAAGACGGCGCCGACGCCGGTGATCACCGCGCAGCCGGCGATCGCCGCGATCTGCGGGGGCACACCGTCCGGCACCGGCACGACGGAGCGCTCGGAGACGACGACGCGGTCCGCGAAGCAGGAGACGCCGAGGAAGTGGTGCACCTTCTCGTCGCCGGCGCTCAGCCGGGAGGTGCCGTCGGGCAGCCCGCCGGTCGTCGCCTGCAGCGGACCGAAGCGGCAGAGCACCGGGTTGCCGGCGATGCACGCGGGACATTCGCCGCAGCGGGGCCGCCACATGAGGGCGACCCGATCGCCGACAGAGACGCGGCCGGAGCTGTCCGGCCCGACCTCCTCCACGATGCCCGCGCCCTCGTGGCCGAGGACCGCGGGGAGCGGGCAGGTGATGTCGCCGGTCATGTAGTGGTAGTCGCTATGGCAGATGCCGGCGGCCTCGACGCGCACCACGATCTCGCCGCGCTTCGGCGGCGCGAGGGTGACCTCCTCGATGCTCAGCGGCTCTCCCGGCGTGCGCAGGACGGCGGCGCGCATCAGCCCTCCTTCATCTGCTCGAGCAGCGTCTCCCGGACGGTGCAGTTGGCGAAAGCGAACGAGTCGGCGAGGGCGTCGAGCTCGCTGTCGTCGAGCCCGCGGAACAGGTCCGCGTACTCGAGCGAGAGCGGCTGCGCGACCAGGATGTTGAGCAGCAGGCGCCGAACGTAGTCGAAGCGTCCCCACGGATACGGGTCGAAGTCCGGGAACTCGCGGGCGATGAGGTCCTGCACGGGCTGGGTGACCTCGCGGACCCCCTCCCCGGTGCTGCCCCAGTGGTCGGCGCCGAGCCGGTCCTTCTTCGCGAGGAAGTCGCCGAACCGCCGCCCGTAGGCGGAGTCGGGGCGGACGCTGACGAGGCCCTGCCGGCCGAGGTCCTTGTACATCCACGACGCCCAGCCGGCGTTGTAGCGGCGGTAGATCTCGAGCTGGTCGTCGAGGATCTGCCGGCGCTGCACGTCGAGCTCCGGGTCGCCGGTGTAGATGGGGCTGAACTCCCCGACGAAGATCGGCGTGCCGGTGCGCCGGGCGTACTCGGAGCGGGCGAGGAACTTCTCCTCGACCTTCGCCTTGTCGAACCAGACGCCGTCCATCGTCGTGCCCGGGTACGGGCCGCCGCGGCCGAGGCCGGCGGAGACGTAGTCGTGCAGGGTGTACACGGCGTTCTCGGCGGGCTCGTCGGGGAAGACGTCGAACTGGGTCGCGTAGGTGTTGCCGTCGAGGAAGACGATGTGGTCGGGGTCGATGGCGCGGATCGCCGCGACGAGCCGCTCGTAGAAGGGGCCCACCACCCGGCGGGACTCGTCCGCCGGCTCGTTGATCAGGTTGTAGCCGCCGACCCACGGGTTGTCCCGGTAGCGGGTCGCGATCGCCTCCCAGATGTTCACCACCCGGTCCTGGAAGTGCGGGTGATCCCAGAACGAGGCGACGTGCGTGGGGTTGTCGGCGTGCCAGTCGTGGTTCTGGTACCCGGGCAGGGCGTGCAGGTCGATCATCGTGTAGACGCCGTGCCGCCCGCACTCCTCGATGGCCCGGTCGAGGTGGCGGAAGCCCTCCTCGCGGATCTCGAACGGCTTCGCGTCGCTCTCGAGGTGCCGGTAGTTGACGGGGATCCGGACCGAGTTGAGGCCGGCCTCCCCGAGGAACCGCGCGTCGTCCTCGGCGAAGAACACCGAGAGCAGGCGGTCGAAGAAGCGCTCGTACCTCTCCTCGCCGATCGCGTCGCGGACGTGGCGGCGCATCAGCGACTCGTTGGCGGAGTACCCCGTGATGAAGTTCTCCATGTTGAGCCAGCCGCCGACGCACACGCCGCGGAGGCGGATCTCCTCGCCGAAGCCGTCGACGATGGTCGTGCCCTGCGTGCGCAGGGGACGCGGGGGAGTGGTGGTCACGCGGCTGCCGCTCAGTGCGACTCGCGCGCGACGTCCGGACCCGACGCGCCGATGAGGAAGTCGAGGTCCGCGCCGCTGTTCGCCTGCTGCACGTGCTCGACGTAGAGCTTCTCCCAGCCGCGCGTCGGCGCCGCGAAGGCGTCCGCCGTGGAGGCCGGCACCCGGCGCTGCTGCAGCTCCTCCTCCGGCACATTCAGCTCGAGGCGGCGGCCCTCGACGTCGAGGACGATCTCGTCGCCGTTCTCCACGAGGCCGAGCAGGCCGCCGGCCGCGGCCTCGGGGGTGACGTGCAGGACCACCGTGCCGTAGGCGGTGCCGCTCATGCGACCGTCGCAGACCCGGACCATGTCGCGCACGCCCTGCTCGAGCAGCTTCTTCGGCAGCGGCATGTTGGAGACCTCGGGCATGCCCGGGTAGCCCTTCGGTCCGCAGCCGCGGAGGACCAGCACCGAGGTGGCGTCCACCTCGAGATCCGGGTCGTCGATGCGCTCGTGGAGGTCCTCGACGGACTCGAAGACGACCGCCTTGCCTCGGTGCGAGAGCAGCTCCGGGCTCGCGGCGGCCGGCTTGATGATCGCGCCGGTCGGGGCGAGATTGCCGTAGAGGACCGCGATGCCGGCCTCGTCGATGAGCGGCTGCTCGCGCTCGCGGATGACGTCCCTGTCCCAGATCTGCTCGTCCTCGAGGTAGGAGACGAGCGGCTCGCCGGTCACGGTGATCGCCGTCGGGTTCAGCAGGTCCTTCACCTGCTGGAGCACGGCGAGGAAGCCGCCTGCCCGGTGCAGGTCCTCCATGAGGTACTTGCCGGCGGGCTGCAGGTTGACGAGCAGCGGCACGTCCGCGCCGATGCGATCGAAGTCGTCGAGGGTCAGGTCGATGCCGAGCCGGCCCGCGATGGCCAGCAGGTGGACGACGGCGTTCGTCGACCCGCCGATCGCGGCGAGCGCCACGATCGCGTTGTGGAACGACTCCTTGGTGATCACCTGGCTCGGCGTGCGGCCCGCGGCGACCATCTCGACCGCGAGCCGGCCCGACTCGTGCGCGGCCTCTAGGAGCCGGGCGTCGGGGGCCGGGGTGCCGGCGAGGCCGGGGATCACGGTGCCGAGCGCCTCGGCGAGCAGGCCCATGGTCGAGGCGGTGCCCATGGTGTTGCAGTGGCCCTTGCTGCGGATCATCGACGACTCGGACTTGAGGAACAGCTTCTCGGAGAGGGTGCCGGCCCGCACCTCCTCGCTGAGCTTCCACACGTCGGTGCCGCAGCCGAGCGGGACGCCGCGGAAGGTGCCGTTGAGCATCGGACCGCCCGGGACCACGAGGGCCGGGATGTCGACGGACGCCGCCGCCATCAGCAGGGAAGGGATCGTCTTGTCGCACCCGCCGAGCAGCACGACGCCGTCGATCGGGTTGGCCCGGAGCATCTCCTCCGTCGCCATGGCCGCCATGTTGCGCCAGAGCATGGCGGTGGGGCGCACATTCGTCTCACCCAGGGAGACGACGGGGAGGTTGAGCGGGATTCCGCCCGCCTCGTAGATGCCGTGCTTGACCGATTCGGCGACCTCGTTCAGGTGCGCGTTGCACGGGGTGAGGTCGGACGCCGTGTTGGCGATCGCGATCTGCGGCCGCCCCTCGAAGGCGCTGCTGGGCACTCCCCGGCGCATCCACGCCCGATGGAGGTAGGCGTTCCGATCGGAGCCGGCGTACCACTGCGAACTGCGCTGTTCGGTCATTGCATCTTTCGTCTCTGCCGAGGTCCCCGCGGCATCGCGGGGCCGGCTTTCCGTTGTCCGAGAAACCGCCCTTGCGGAGTTGTCAGGCTATCTTTCCGCTTCCCGGGCTCACAACTTTTCAATGGGAATGCGAAATGTTTCCGCGCCGTCCTGCCAGGTAGCGGAACAGCGCCGCAATGCCGAACGTCCACTCGGGCAGTTCCTCGCTGCGGCCGACCGTGTTGACGAGCGCGCCCAGGTGCCGGCTCCGGATCGAGACGACGTCGCCCGGCTTGTGCGTGAAGCCCTCGCCGGGAACGTCCCGGTCCTGCACCGGCGCGAAGAGGGTCCCGGTGTAGAGCGCGAAACCGTCCGGGTACTGGTGGTGGCGGCCGTGCGTCGCGTGCACGAGGTCCTCGAAGGTCCGGCTCATCCGGGCGACGCTGTTGCGCCCCTCCAGCACGTAGCCGTCCGTCCCCTCGACGGTGAGGAGGATCTCCTCCTGCCGCACGGTCTCCGGCGTGAAGCGGCCGTCGAAGAGGCGGATGAAGGGGCCGATCGAGCTCGACGCGTTGTTGTCCTTCGCCTTGCCGAGGAGCAGGGCGCTGCGTCCCTCGACGTCGCGCAGGTTCACATCGTTGCCGAGCGTCGCGCCGACCAGCCGGCCCGCCGAATCGGCGACGAGCACGAGCTCGGGCTCCGGGTTGTTCCACTCCGAGGTCGACGGGACGCCGATGCCGGAGCCGAAGCCGACGGAGGCGAGCACGGGCGCCTTGGTGAAGACCTCGGGGTCCGGCCCGATGCCCACCTCGAGGTACTGCGACCAGAGGCCCTCCTCGATGAGGGTTCGCTTCAGCTCGGCGGCTGCGGGGGAGCCCGGGCGCAGAGAGTGGATGGGGCCGCCGAGCGCGGCGAGCACCCGCTCGCGCACCGGGGCGGCGGCGGCCCGGTCGCCGCCGGCGCGCTCCTCGATGACCCGCTCCAGGAGGCTCTCGGCGAAGGTGACGCCGCACGCCTTCACGACCTGCAGGTCCACCGGTGCGAGCAGCCGCGGCGAGTCCGCGTCCTGCTCGAGGGAGGCGCGGACGAGGTCGGCGACGCTGCCGCGGACCGGCGCCGTGGCGCCTGCCGCGACGTCGACGGCATCCGGCCGCTCGAGGAGCTCCGACATCGTGGCGGCCGACGCGCTGAGGTCCACGTACTCGTCCCCGCGCACCGCGACGACGAGCGGGCCGCCGGCGGCGGGATCCCACACCCGGCCGACGAGCACCGCGTCGGCGCGGTCCTCGGGCAGCACTGCCGAGATGTCGGCGGGACGGTAGGCGGATGCATGCTCGACCACAAGAACTCCCTCGTCGTCCCCGTCGTGCGCCAGGCTGGGGGATGGCTGCGCCGCTCGACCGTGCGCCGCGCCGCGATGTAGGAAATATTGCCAGGGGCGAAGCGAAAGTTACAGCCCGGATCCGATGAGGAGTGCCGATGAAGGCCGAGCAGGCGACCGCGAGTGTTGCGTACCACGGAGAGGGCCCTTTCTGGGACGAGGGGGAGCAGCGGCTCCGCTTCGTCGACATGCTCGCCGGCGACGTGGTGACCCTGCTGCCCACCGGGACGGTCACGAGGCGGCACATCGGCGACGTGGCCGCCGTCCTGCGCCGGCGTGAGGAGGGCGGATACGTCGTCGCCGTCGAGCGCGGCTTCGCCCTGCTCGACGAGGACTGGCGGCAGGTCGGCTCGGTGCCGGTGTTCGACAGCCCCACCGTCCGGATGAACGAGGGCGGCTGCGACCCGCAGGGACGGTTCTACTGCGGGTCGATGGGCTACGACACCGCGGAAGGCGCGGGCGCCCTGTACCGCCTGGACCCGGACCTCAGCGTGCACGTCGTGCTGCCCGAGGTGACCATCCCGAACGGCCTGGTCTGGTCGCCGGACGGCGCCACGGTGTTCCACGCCGACACGGGGCCCGCGCTCATCTCGGCCTACGACTTCGATGCGGACCGCGGCACGCTCGAGAACCGGCGCACGTTCGCCGAGCTCGACCCCGAGACCGGAGCGCCCGACGGGGTCGCGATCGACGAGGAGGGCGGCCTCTGGGTGGCCCTCTGGGGCGGCGGCGCGGTGCAGCGGTACGCGCCCGACGGATCCCTCAGCGAGCGCATCGAGGTGGGGGCAACCAACGTGACCGCGTGCGCCTTCGCAGGGGAGGGCAGCCGCACGCTCTACATCACGACCTCGCAGCAGGGCGTCGACGTCGAGCAGGAGCCGGGCGCGGGCGCGCTGTTCGTCGCCGAGGTCGGCGTCGGCGGTGCCGCGGTCCGGCCCTTCCAGGGCTGACCCCCGCGCCCGGCGCGCGTGCTTGTATGAGCAGTGCAGCGATGCGCTGCGTACCGATGGGAAGGAATCCGCACCATGGTCGACAGCAAAGCCTCCGCCGTCTGGCAGGGGGACCTCTTCTCGGGCAGCGGCAGGGCCAAGCTCGACAGCTCGTCCGCCGGCGAGTTCGACGTCAACTGGAAGGCACGCGCTGAGAGCGGTGGCGGTGGGGGCACCACGACGCCCGAGGAGCTCCTCGCCGCCGCCCACGCCGCCTGCTTCTCGATGGCGTTCTCGAACGGGCTCGCCCAGAACGGCACCCCGCCGGAGCGGCTCGACGTGTCCGCGGTCGTGAGCTTCGTGCCCGGCACCGGCGTCACGAAGAGCGCCCTGACGGTCGTCGGCCGGGTGTCCGGCCTCGACGCCGGCAAGTTCCAGGAGCTCGCCGAGGACGCGAAGGCGAACTGCCCGGTGTCGAAGGCGCTCGCCGGAGTCGACATCGTGCTCGAGTCGGTCTCGCTCGACTCGTAGCACCGCACCGAATGCGCCCCGCGGCACCGAGTGCACCTCGGGCCCGGGGCGCATTCGGTGTTCCCGCCCGCACTCGGCGCGGCATCCGGATCGGCTCTGGCGGCGCGCCCGGTGCCGCCTGAATAATGCGAGGCGGAACCCGAACCCGAACGAAGGAGAGCGACGATGCCCACCCGACTCAACCCGTACCTGAACTTCCGCGACGAGGCGCGGGAGGCCATGACCTTCTACCAGTCCGTGTTCGGCGGCGAGCTCAACATGAGCAGCTTCGGCGAGTTCGGGATGTCGGAGGACCCGGCCGAGCAGGACAAGATCATGCACGCCCAGCTCGAGGCCCCGGACGGCCTGGTGCTGATGGGCGCCGACACCCCTAACGGCATGGAGTTCAGCCGGGGCACCGACATCTCCGTCTCCCTCAGCGGCGAGGACGAGACGCAGCTGCGCGGCTTCTGGGACCGGCTCTCGGAGGGCGCGACCATCGTCGAGCCGCTGGAGAAGGCGCCATGGGGCGACAGCTTCGGCATGCTCAACGACCGCTTCGGCGTGCGCTGGCTCGTCAACATCGCCGGCGGCCAGGGCGCCGAGGAGGGCAACCCGCCGCAGTAGTGGCACGCGGCCGCTGACCCCGAGCGCGGGCTGAGCCGCCGAGCATGGCTCCCCCGTACGGCCCGGGCCCGGCATCCGGAGCCGCGCTCAGCGGGCGGCGCAGGGCGGGCGCGTCACTCCTCCGTGATGTGCGCCTTCAGGCTGATGGGGCGGTGGTCGGAGGCGCCCGCCGGGAGCACGTCGACGCGGTCGATGGTGAAGCCCGTGGAGGTCACGAAGTCGAAGTAGCCCGAGAAGAACTTGTAGCGGACGTACGTCGGCTCGGTGGTGCGCGTCAGCGTGTACCCGGAGGTGAGGAGGCGCCGCTCGAGTCCGTTGATGAACCACGGGTAGTTGAAGTCGCCCACCATGAGGGCGGGCAGGTGCATCGCGAGCGAGCGCATCCCGTCGTGCGCGGCCGCGATCTGCTTGCGGCGCAGCTTGTTCGACGCCGTCAGCGGCGCGGCGTGGAAGTCGCCCACGAGCACCTCGCGGCCGGTCTCCCGGTCGAGCAGGTGCACCGCGAGCAGCCGCTCGTGCGCCGGGGCGAGCACACGGTCGTGCAGCGACTTGTGCACCGAGACGAGCTTCGTCGCCTTCACGATGTACTTGTCGCTGCGCGTGTAGACCGCGAGGCCCAGGCGGTTGCTCCGCGTCGCGTCCGCGAGCGCGAGATGACCGACGCCGGGCGGGAGGTCCGTGGTGTCCGCCTCCTGGAGGCACAGCACGTCGACGTCGTTCTCCTCCGACAGAGCCATGAGCTCGCCGACCGCCGAGTGCTTGCGCAGGTTGTAGCTGACGATCCTCAGTGTGCCGTTCCTCCCCGTTCCGCAGACCTCGACACACTACCCCGGCACGCGCGAGCGGCCGTGCGCGCGGGGGCGGGCTTGCAGACCAGGCGGGGGCGCGTCAAGGCGGAGCGGGCGCCGCCGGGGGCCCCTACGCTCGACCGGATGATCCTCCTGTTCGGCACCCGCGCCTTCCTCGAGCCGATCGTCACGGTGACCTTCGTCTGCGCATTCTGCGGACTGTCGGTGCCCCAGCAGGTGTACCGCCGCGTCAACCGCTTCACGCTCTTCTTCATCCCGCTGTTCACGGTGTCGCGGCGGCACTTCGTCGAATGCTCCAACTGCGGCGGCACGACGGCCCTCACCGAGCAGCAGGCGCACCATGCGCTGCAGTGGGCGGCCGCCCGCCGGTAGCGGGCGGCGCGGCCGTCAGTCCTCCAGCCCCACCCGGTCGGGGGCGTGCTTCGTGAGGCCGCGCAGCCAGTCGACCGACTCCGGCCAGGTGCGCCCCGACGGAAGCCTCCTCAGCAGCCGCCGGACGGCGTAGTAGTCGGACTCGGTGGGCAGCACCCGCATCGGCGCCACCCCGGGCAGCACTCCGAGCCACCAGTGCTTCCAGGTGACCGGCAGGTCCTCCGGGTCGAGCACGAGGTAGTAGTCGGGCAGGGATGCCTCGCCGCGGCGGAGCGCCCCCGAGGTGGCCTCGACCTCGACGTCGAGCGTGCCGAGGGTGCCCTGGTCGTCGAAGAATTCCACCCAGGCGGCCGCGACGTGCTCGAGCGGGTCACGGTCGTGCGCGACGTAGGCGGTGCGCGCCCCCTCGACGAACGACTTCACTGCCGTCTCGGGCCTGCCGGCGAGGCTCGCGGCGCGCACGTTGGGGAGCCGGTCGAGGTCCTCGAGCAGTGAGGCCGACCCGCCGACCACCACGAGAGTGGTGCTGTTCGCCCGCTCCATGCCGGGATTGTACGGCGGCGGGCGGCCGGTCAGGCCAGCCGCACCGCGAGAAGCGCGAGCGCGGCGATGAGCGCCCACGACGCGAGCCCGACGACGAGCGCCCGCCAGCCGGTCGTGACGAGGCTGCGCACCCTGACGCCGGTGCCGAGCGCGAACAGGGCCATCGCGAGCAGCGCGGTCTGTGCGAGGTCGGCGGCGTGGAGCGCGGCGTCGGGGATGGGCAGCAGCGTCCGGGCGACGATCGCCGCCAGGAACCCGGCGACGAACAGCGGCACCAGGGGAGGACGGGTCGACGCCGTCGAATCCCGCCGGCGCTCGACCGCGGCGGTCACCGCAACCATGGGCGCGAGCATCAGCACGCGCGTGAGCTTGACGACCAGCGCGATGGCGAGCGCGGCGGATCCGGCGGTGGAGGCGGTCGCGACGACCTGGCCGACGTCGTGCACTCCGGCGCCGACCCAGTGGCCGAACTCCTGTTCGTCGAGGCCGAGCGGTCCACGCAGCGCGGGCAGCACGAAGATCGCGAGCGACCCGCACAGGGTGACGAGGGCGACCGGGGTGGCGGCCTCGGTGTCCTTCGCGCGGACCGCGCCGCTCACCGCCCCGATCGCGGACGCGCCGCAGATCGAGAACCCGGCGGCCACGAGCAGCGGCTCCCGGCCCGGGAGCCGGAGGAGGCGGCCGAGGAGCAGGGTGGCACCGAAGGTGACGATCGTGATGGCGACGGTCGTCGCGATCGCGCCGCCGCCGAGGCGGGCGATGTCGCCGAGGCTGAGCTTGAGGCCGAGCAGCACGACGCCGATGCGCATGAGCCGGCGGGAGGCGAGGGCGAGGCCCGGCGCGAGACGGTCGGGGAGCCGGAACTGGCCCACGACGATGCCGAGCAGGACGGCGGCGGTGAGCAGCGGGAGAGCCGGCAGCGCGGCGCTCGCCGCCCACGCCGCGAGCGCCGCGGCCGCCGCGAGCGCTGCGCCGGGCAGGAGGCGCGCCGCCGTCACGGGCGGGCGTCCGCGAGCCGCGGGTGCACCGTCTCGTCGGTGGCGATCTCCATGCCGAGCGCGCGGGCATGGCCGAGGATGCCGTCGACGCGCACGAGGTCGGGGTCTCCGCGGACGCTGCTCCTCCCGTCCGGCACGACGTGCTCCACGTCGCAGCCGATCAGCAGCGTCGCCATGCGCCCTCCCCGCCCCCTGATGAATCGACGTCAGTCGTCCGAGCTGGCGAGCCGCTGGCGGCTGGCGAGCAGCTCGATCTCGGGGCGCTCGGCGACGAAGCGATCCATGGCGTCGAGCACCTCGTTCACGTGTCCCGGGTCGGCGGACACCACGGACGCGCCGATCCGGGCGCGGCGGTGCAGGTCCTGGTCGCCGACCTCGGCGGCGGACACCGAGAACCGGCGGCCCAGCTCCGCGACGAGCGGGCGGACGTAGCCGCGCTTCTCCTTGAGGGAGTGGACGTCGCCGAGGAGCAGGTCGAACTCGATCCAGCCGATCCACATGGGTTCAGCCTGCCACTTCACCCGGGGAGGATGGAGCGGTGGCCATGACGCGCGAGCACCTCGAGTCCTTCCGCGGGAAGAGCATCCCCGACCTCGTCGGGCCCGGTGTTCGGCTGCTGTTCGTCGGCATCAACCCGGGGCTCTGGACGGCGGCGACGGGCGCGCCGTTCGCCCGGCCCGGCAACCGCTTCTGGCCGGCGCTCGCCGAAGCCGGCATCACCGAGCACCTCGTGGACGCGTCCGCCGGCATGACGGAGGGGGACCGCGCGCACCTGGTCGAGCGCGGCGTCGGCATCACGAACCTGGTGGCCAGGGCCACCAACCGCGCCGACGAGCTGAGCGCCGAGGAGTTCCGCGCGGGGGCGATGCGGCTCGAGCGGAACGTGGCCGCCTGGCGACCGGCCGTCGTCGCGGTCGCCGGGATCACCGCCTACCGGCTCGGCTTCGGCCGCCCTCGCGCCGCCTCAGGACGGCAGCCGGAGGACCTGGCCGGGGCGCAGCTGTGGGTGGTGCCGAACCCGAGCGGCCTCAACGCCCACGCGACCCTTGCCTCGCTCGCCGCCGCCTACCGGGAACCCGCCGAGGCGGCCGGCGTCGTCTGACGCTCGCCGCCCTCACCTGTCCCTCAACAGGCGGAAACCCCTTCAACAGGCAGAGAACGGCTGATTCTGCCTGTTTCCGGGATTTCCGCCTGTTGAGGGAAAGCAGGCGAACGTCACTCCTCCTCGTGCGAGGCGTAGGTGTCGAGGAGGGTGCGGGTGTGTTCGGAACCCTCGCCCTCCGCGTCGATGCTGCTGCGCATCTGCTCGAGCTTCGCCTCGCCGGCCGGGAAGGGCGGCAGCAGCGGGACGGACGGGTCGGCGATCACCTCGATCACGACCGGACGGTCGGCGGCGAGCGCGGCATCCCAGGCGGGTCCGATCTGCGCCGGGTCGTCGACGCGGATGCCGGTGAGGCCGAGCAGGTCGGCGTACGCGGCGAACGGGAAGGCGGGCAGCGCCTGGGTCTCCTCGAACCGCGGCGCCCCCTCCATCTCGCGCTGCTCCCACGAGACCTCGGCGAGGTCGCCGTTGTTGAGGACGAGCACGACGAACCGCGGATCGGCCCACGCCGGCCACATGCGGGAGACGGTGATCAGCTCGGCGACGCCCGTCATCTGCATGCCGCCGTCACCGGCGAGCACGATCACGGGCCGGTCCGGCGCCACGAGCTTGGCGGCGATGCCGTACGGGACGCCGCACCCCATGGACGCGAGCGTGCCGGACACGTGCGCGGGCACGCCCGGCGGGAGACGCAGCTGCCGCGCGTACCAGTAGACGACGCTGCCGACGTCGAGCGCGATCGACGCGTCCGCCGGCAGCCGCGAGCCGAGCTCGCGGACGGCCAGCTCCGGATTCACCGGCCGTGCCGGCACCTGCGACCGGGTCTCCGCGATCCCCTCCCAGCGGCGCACCTCCTCCTCGATGTGCGTCCGCCAGCTGCGGTCCGCGGCCGGCTCCAACCGGTCGAGGAGGGCGGCGAGGGTTTCCGCGGCGTCCCCGACGAGCCCCACCTCGATCGGGTAGCGGTTGCCGATGACGCGGCCATCGAGGTCGATCTGCACCGCCCGCGCCTGGCCGGGCGGCGGGTAGAACTCGGTCCAGGGGTCGTTGGTGCCGACGAGGAGCAGGGTGTCGCACTCGCCGAGCAGCGCGGCGCTCGCCGTCGTGCCGAGGTGCCCCATCGTGCCGACCGCGAAGGGCAGCGTCTCGTCGACGTAAGGCTTGCCGAGGAGGCTCGTGGCGATCCCCGCGCCGAGCCGCTCCGCGATCTCGACGACCTCGGCCGCCGCCGACCGGGCGCCCTGACCCACGAGCAGCGCCACCTTGCTCCCGGCGGACAGCACCGCGGCCGCCCGGTCGAGGTCGTCGTCAGCGGGGCGGACGATGGGCCGCGTGTACTCGGCGGCGGTCACGACGATGCCGTGCTCGGCCTCGAGCTCGGGGGCCTCCGCCTTCTGCACGTCGTGAGGGACGATGACGACGGCGGGGGAGCGGGTGGCGAGCGCCGTGCGGAACGCCCGGTCGATCACGAGCGGAACCTGCTCGGGCGCCGACACCAGCTGCGTGAACTGGGCGCCCACGTCGGCGAACAGCGTCTGCAGGTTCACCTCCTGCATATAGGCGGATCCCAGCACGGTGCGGCTCTGCTGGCCGACGATCGCGACCACGGGCACGCCGTCGAGCTTCGCGTCGTAGAGCCCGTTGAGCAGGTGGATGGCCCCGGGGCCCTGCGTGGAGGTGACGACGCCGACCCCGCCCCCGTACTTCGCGTGCCCCACCGCCATGAACGCCGCGGTCTCCTCGTGCCGCGCCTGCACGAAACGCGGTCCGCCCTCGCCCGCCCGCTGCAGCGCCGCGAGGAACCCGTTGATCCCGTCGCCGCTGTAGCCGAAGACGCGGTCGACGCCCCACTCCGTGAGGCGCTCCACGATCACGTCCGACACCGTCCTGCTCGCCATCCGGCACCTCCGGCTCCACGGTTCCACCGGCCCCGAGGGCGGGTAAGGGGTTGACACCGCTAGCACTCCGGAGCGGCCGGCGCCAAGCCCCGGGGCCGCCCTGGCCCGCGCCGCGGGGGCGCGCCTAACCTCGGACGCATGGCGACTCCACGGGTCAGCGTGCTCATCCTCGGCGCCGGCGGCGACCTCACGAAGAGGCTCCTGCTGCCGGGACTCGCGAGCCTGCTCGCGAAGCATCCCTACGACGTGCAGGTGATCGGCTCCGGCATCGACGAGCGCAGCGACGCGGACTGGCAGCAGCTGATCCGCGACAGCTTCGCCAAGGTCGAGGACCCCTCGATCGCCGAGCAGTACCTCCGCGACGCCCGCTTCCTCACCGCTGACGCCACGCAGGAGGCCGACCTGCAGAAGCTCCTCGACGCGTGCGACGGCACTCCCGTCATCTACTTCGCGCTGCCGCCCGCCGTGACCGCGAAGGTGTGCGCGGCCCTCCGGCGGATCGATCTGCCCGAGGGCACTCGCCTGGCCCTGGAGAAGCCGTTCGGCGTCGACGAGGCGAGCGCGCGGAAGCTCAACCGGCTCATCGGGCGCCTGGTGCCCGAGGAGCAGGTGTTCCGGATCGACCACTTCCTCGGCATGTCGATGGTGCTGAACATCCTGGGCCTGCGCTTCGCGAACCAGTTCCTCGAGCCGGTGTGGCACTCGGGCACGGTCGACAAGGTCGAGATCATCTACGACGAGACCCTCGGCCTCGAGGGCCGCGGCGGCTACTACGACAAGGCGGGCGCCCTTGTCGACATGCTGCAGAGCCACCTCCTCGAGGTGCTCGCGCTCATCGCCATGGAGGAGCCCCCGCGCCTCGACGAGACGGAGCTCCGCTCGAACATCGCCCAGGTGCTCCGCAGCACCCGCGTGTGGCAGGGCGACCCGGTCACCGCCAGCAAGCGCGCCCGGTACTCGGCCGGCAGAGTCGGCGACAGGCAACTGCCGTCCTACGCGGACGAGCCCGGCGTCGACGCCGCACGGAAGACGGAGACGCTCGCGCAGGTCACCTTCGGCGTCGACACGGCCCGCTGGCGCGGTGTTCCGTTCACCCTCCGCTCCGGCAAGGCGATCGGCAAGTACGTCACCGAGGTCCGCGTGACGATGAAGCCGGTGGAGACCATGCCCGGGATGGCCGGCGCGCCCGAACCGGACCGCATCGTGCTCGACCTCAAGACCGGAGAGGTGGAGTTCCGCCTCAGCATGAACGGCAGCGACGACCCCTTCGAGCTGGAGCAGACCGTGCTGCGCGTGAAGAAGGACCCGGGGGAGATGCTGCCCTACGGCCAGGTGCTGCGCGGCATCCTCGACGGCGACCCGCTCCTGTCGGTCCGCGGCGACATCGCGGAGCAGAGCTGGCGAATCGTGGAGCCGGTCCTCAAGGCGTGGCGCGAGGACCGCGTCCCCCTCGAGGAGTACCCGGCGGGGTCCCAGGGCCCGGAGGGCTGGACCGCGCCGACCAGCGCGTAGGGCCGTCCCGCCCACCGGTGCTCGAGGAGGCCCGCGCGGCGGGCGGTCTCGCCCCCCCCCGGTGATTGAGGAGACACGCGGAGCGGGCCGTCTACCCTCCGGTGATTGAGGAGGCCCGCGGAGCGGGCCGTCTACCCTCCGGTGATTGAGGAGGCCCGCGGAGCGGGCCGTCTCGAAATCACCCGACGTGCCTCGAGAGCCCGACCACGCGTGGCTGAGTCCGAAGACACGTCGCGTGATTTCGAGACGCGGGCCTGCGGCCCGCTCCTCAATCACCGGGGGTGCGGATGCTCCTTGATCACCGGGGGTGCGATGCGCCGCGGCTCAGCTCGCCTGGCGGGCCGTCGACTCCTGCTCCACCTCGCCCTCGCCGCGGACGAACGGCAGCTCGTCCTCGCGGCCCCGCTCCGCCGCCGCGATCGCGTCCGCCGCCCGCACGAGGGTGAGGTGGGAGAGCGCCTGCGGGGTGTTGCCGATGTGCCGGCCGCTGGCGGGGTCGTACTCCTCGCTCAGCAGTCCGACGTCGTTGACGAGTCCGGTCAGCCGCTCCATCAGCTTCCGCGCGTCCGCGGTCCGACCCGACGCGGCGTACTGCTCGACAAGCCAGAAAGAGCAGGCGAGGAAGGGGTGCTCGGTTCCGGCGAGCCCGTCGACGCCCGTCTCGGTGCGGTAGCGGAGGAGCAGGCCGTCCTCCATCAGGTCCTCCTCGATGGCGGCTACCGTGCCGAGCATCCGCGGGTCGTCGGCGGCGACGAAGCCGATCTGCGGCAGCTGCAGCAGGGCCGCGTCGACGCCGGTGCCGCCGTAGTACTGGGTGAACGTGTTCCGCTCCGGGTCGTAGCCGCGCTCGAGGATCTCGTCGCGCACCCGATCGCGCAGCGCCTCCCAGTGCTCCGCGTCACCCGGCAGCCCGAACTCCCGGATGCCCTGTGCGCCGCGGTCGAACGCGGCCCACACCATGGCGCGGGAGTGGGTGAAGTGCTTCTCCTCGCCGCGGATCTCCCAGATGCCGCGGTCCGGCTGCTGCCAGTTCTCCTCGAGGAAGCGCAGCAGCGCCACCTGCAGGGGCCAGGACGCACGCGTCTCCTTCAGGCCGAGCTTGCGGGCGCCGTGCAGCGCGACCATCACCTCGCCGAAGATGTCCCACTGCCGCTGCGTGTAGGCCGCGTTGCCGATCCGCACCGGGGCCGCGCCGCCGTAGCCGGAGAGGTGGGGCAGTTCGTACTCGGGCAGGCGCCGCTCGCCGCCGATCCCGTACATGATCTGCACGTCGGCGGGGTCGCCGGCGATCGCGCGCAGCAGCCAGCCGCGCCACTCCTGCGCCTCCTCGCGGTAGCCGTGGGTGATCAGCACACCGATGGTGAGCGCCGCGTCGCGCAGCCACACGTACCGGTAGTCCCAGTTGCGGATGCCGCCGAGCTCCTCGGGCAGGCTCGTCGTCGCGGCCGCGACGATCCCGCCGGTGTCCTCGTGCGTGAGGGCGCGCAGCACGAGCAGCGACCGCTGCACCTGCTCGTCGAACGGGGACGGCGGATTGCTGCGCGCCGCCCAGTCCTTCCACCACTCGGTCGTGCGGCGCAGCTCGAGGTCCACGTTGATGGGCGACGGGGGCTCTCGGAAGGAGGGGTACCAGGTGAGCACCAGGTCGACCGTCTCGCCTTCGGCCACCTCGAACTCGGCGACGTGGCGCAGCCCGCCGGACGGCCGCAGCTTGGGGCCGCGATGGATGACGGCGTCCGGACCGGCGGTCGCGAGCATCGCGTTGCCGCCCTCGTCCGGGATCTGCCGGACCCACGGCACGGCCTCGCCGTAGTCGAAGCGGATGCGCAGGTGCTCGTCGAAGCGGACTCTGCCGGAGCGGCCGGTCACCCGCCGGACGATGTTCGCCCGTCTGTCGTGCAGCGGCATGAACTCGAGGACCTCCGCCTCGCCCTCCGCCGTGCGCCATAGGGTGCGCAGCACGAAGGTGCCGGGCAGGTACTCGCGGATGGTCTCGAGCACCTCGCCGGCGGGCCGCACGCTCCAGTGACCGGCGTTGTCCGTGTCGAGGAGCGCCGCGAACATGGCGGGGGAGTCGAAGCGCGGCATGCAGAGCCAGTCGATGCTGCCCGTCCGCGAGATGAGCGCTGCCGTGTGCAGGTCGCCGATCATCGCGTAGTCCTCGATCGGCGCGGTCTCGGTCGGTGCCGTCTCCGCCACGCGTCCTCCTTCGTCCTGGTGCCTCGACGCTATAGAGGGGAGCCGCCGTGCGGCACCCGTTGCGCCGGTCAGCGGAAGTCGTCCCGGTTCACGGGGCGCACGGCGAGGCGGATGGGGTCGCGGACCCACCAGTCGCCCGTCTCCTTCTTCTCCTGCCGCGTCGTGAACCGGTACAGGTAGAGGCGGGCGCGCACCCAGCGGGGGCGCTCGCCGCCGAACGGGTCCTTCCGCAGGAGCCGCAGCGTCTGCTTGTCCGCGTCGAGGAGCTTCCCGAGGAACGCGACGAACCAGCGGTCGTCGCCGCCGAGCGGCAGGAACCACATCAGCCAGTCGAGGCGCAGGTGGTACGGCGCGAACTGCCGCGGCATCCGCCCCGGCTCGGTGGGCTTGCCCTTGAACAGGTACTCCCGCCAGTCCGCATCCGCCGTCGGCTGGGAGTCGAGCGTGCCCTCGACCGCGATCTCGTACCGCCGGCGCGTGACGCTGCCGAACGCCCCGTACGCGTTGACGAGATGCAGCCGGTTGAAGCTCGCATTCATCAGCTGGTTGCGGGAGAGCAGGTTGCGGGCGGGCCAGAAGCTCAGCACCACGAGGAGGACCGTGGCGCCGAGGGTGATCGCCGTCCAGTAGAGAGGGAGCGGGGCGTCCTGGCCGAGGTCGGCGGGGATCGCCGGGACCAGCCAGTGCACGGCCGAGTCGCCGACCGCCGCGAACGCGAGCACGATGGTGATCCAGTTCAGCCAGGCGAAGTTGCCGCTCAGCACGAGCCAGCCCTGGGTGACGATGACGAGCGCCGCGGCGATCGTCGCGATCGGCTGCGGAAGGAACAGCAGGAACGGGACGACGAGCTGTGCGATGTGGTTGCCGATGACCTCGAGCCGGTGGATCGGCTTCGGCAGCAGGTGTGCGAAGCGGCTGACCGGGTTCGGCATCGGCTGGGTCTCGTGGTGGTAGTAGAGGGCGGTCAGGTTGCGCCACTCCTCGCCGCCGCGCATCTTGATCATCCCGGCTCCGAACTCGAGCCGGAAGACGAGCCAGACGAACAGGATCATGATCGTCGTCGGCGGCGCGACCTCGTTCGAGCCGAGGAACGCGGCCGTGAATCCGGCCTCGAGCAGCAGCGACTCCCAGCCGAAGCCGTAGAAGGTCTGGCCGACGTTGACGATCGACAGGTAGAGAGCCCACATCACGAGGAACACGAGCATCGGCACCCACGGCGGCCCGGTCTGGGGCAGGCCCACCACCACCAGGGCCGCCAGCACCGCTCCGACGATCGCGACGGCCCGCAGGAGGCCGTCGGAGTACCGCCAGCGGAAGAGCGTGGGACCGATCGCGCCTCCGGCCCGGGCGATCAGGCGGGGGACGGGCAGGAGTCCGCGCTCGCCGAGGAGGGCGGGGAACTGCGCGAGGGTGGAGAGGAAGGCGATCAGGTAGACCGCCCCGATGCCGCGCTGCAGCACCTGCCGGGCGATCTCGGAGTCGTTCGCCGCCAGCCACTCCATGGGGTCACGCTAGGTCCGCCCCAGCGGCCCCTCAACCGGGTTGACGCGTCTCGGGAGCCTCCCCACCCGGTGACCGAGGAGGCCGCGCAGCGGCCGTCTCGAGATCAGGCGACCTCGTCCTCGAACCCAGCGGCGTCGGTCGGGTCTGGAGCAGGTCACGCGATCTCGAGACGCGGGCCTGCGGCCCGCTCCTCGATCACCGGGGTGGGGCCTGGGGCCGCAGTCACCGGGAACGGGTCAGCTGTTGCTGATCGCCTCGTTGACGTCGGTCGGGCGCTCGTAGCTGCGCTCCGGCAGGCCGCGCAGCGCCTCCATCACGTCGTCGCCCGCACCGGACGACTCGGCGTGCTTCACGATCGCGTCCTTGTCGGCCGGGTACTCCATGCCGCCGAGCGCCTTCTGGATCTCGATGGGACTCACCATGGACGTCTCCTTCCTCTCGCCCGCGACGCTAGCCCTGCCCGGGCCCGGCCGGAAGGTGTTGACGAGGCGGTCAGACGGCGGTGAGCGTCCAGGAGCCCGAGAAGCTCTCGCCGGGCTCGAGGACGATCAGCCCGGTGCCCGTGTTGAAGGCGTCGGGTGCGCACGTCATCGGCTCGACGGCGATGCCGCCGCGGGCGAGATCGGGCACGTCGGCGGTGAACGCCTGCACCCACGGGTACTCCTCGCCCCAGGTGAGGGAGACGCCGTGCCCGTCGCCGGCGAGGAGACGCACCTCCGCGAGCCCGTCGCCGCCCCGCGCCAGGCCGGTGAAGGCGTGGTCCATCTGCGTGCCGCCGACGCTGCGGGCCTGCCGGAAGTCGAGCTCGGCCGGCACATCCACCTCGCGGATCGGGGAGAGGCGCTCGTCCACCTCGAGGACGCGGGACGTGGGCAGGGTCAGCGTCCAGTCGTCGGCCGTGCCCGGTCCGCCGACCAGATAGGTGTGCGTCGCCGTGCCGAACGGCGCCCGGCTCGGGCCGGCGTTGGTCGCGGACACGGTGCAGGTGAGGCCGTCCGGTCCGAGCGCGAAGCGGACCAAGGTCGTGATCCGGTGCGGGTAGCCCTGCTGCGGCTCGACGGTCGCCTCGAGCGTCACCGCGTCCGCCGACTGCTCGGTGGCGGTGTAGTCGAGCCAGGAGGCGAGCCCGTGCAGGGCGTGACCGCGCTCCGGCTCGGTGATCGCGAGCTGCCGCTCCTCGCCCTCGAACGTGTAGCGGCCGTCGACCACCCGGTTGGGCCATGGGAAGAGGGCGGCGGCACCGAGGTAGCGGGGGCGCAGCTCGTCCGCGTCGAAGGGGAGGATGAGGTCGCGCTCGCCGCGGCGGAGCGTGCGGAGGGTGGCGCCGACGCTGGCGATCTCGGCACGGTACTCGCCGGAGGCGAGCGAGAACTGGGTTCCGGAGAGAGGGGTCACGCTGACGATTCTGCCCTGGGAACGCCCCCGGCCTGCTCTCGGGCGGGGGCGCGCATAATGGCCGCGTGATCTCGCTGCCCCTCGCCCGTGCCCTGCACACCGCCGGCCTCCGTTGGAAGCCCGCCTCGGGCGACCGGTTCAGCATCGACCGGGCGGAGGTGCTGGGGGACGTCTTCACGGTCAGCGAGATGACCGTCGAGGCGCACAGCTATCCGACGGGCACGATCCTCGGCTTCAACGGCACCACGGAGTGGGCCCTCGACTCGGTCGCCATCGAGGACGCGCTGTGGCTGCCGCGCGAGGACCAGCTGCGGGAGCTCCTCGGCGGCACGTTCCGCTCCCTCTCGGCGGTCGAGGGTGGCTTCGAGGTGCGGATCGTGTTCCGCGGCGAGGAGAGCGCCTACCGCGCCGAGAGCGCAGCGGACGCGTACGCGGAGGCTCTGCTGACGCTCGTGACGGCCTCCGCCGAGTTCTGACTCGGAATTCGCCGAGGCTCTGGCGCGTCGCTTTCGGATTGCGCAGGATAGTTCTTGTCCCTCGGGGGAGGGACAAGACACGCTCGGGGGGAAGCAGATGCGCACGACGATCGCGTTCCGCGTCGCCGCCGCACTCGCTCTCGTCACCGGTCTGACCGCCGCGGGAGCGACGGCGGCGTTCGCGAACGAGACCGACTCCGAGGTCTGCATGAGCCTGCCCATGGCAGAGGCGTGCATCCCCGACCTCCCGGTCGAGGAGGACCCCGAGCCGGAGCCGGATCAGTCCACGCCTCCGCCGGACGACAGCGGCTCCACCGGCGGGGACGCCGGAGCAGGCTCGGGCGGAGCGAACACGGGCGGCAACCAGACCGCTCCCGGGAACGCCGGCACCCAGCCCGCGCCCGCGCCCGCCGCCCCCGCGCCCGCCGTGCCCGCTCCTGCTGGGCCGGCACCCGCGCCGGCCGCGCCGGCACCCGCCCCCGCCGCCGGCTCCTCGGGATCAGCCCCGGCCCCCTCGTCCGGGTCGGCGTCGAACTCCGGGTCCGCGGCGAAGAGCGGATCCGCCGTCTCGGACGTGCCGGACACCACGACGGCGGCGCCGGCCGTTCCTGTGGCGCCGCAGGGCCCCGTGCTGACCCAGGTGGAGTCGCAGGCCGCGACGCGCGCGCTCGAGGAGGCCCGCGAGACGCTGCCCACCACGGTGGAGCCGAACACCCGCCTCCTGGCCGGCAACACGTCGTCGAAGGGGTCGCTGATGCCGTCGCCGGACGACTCCGGCCTGCTCGCCCTCATCGTCGCGATGGGCGTCGCGAGCGCCGGCTGCGCCGTCGCCGCGGTCGTGCTGCGGAAGCGCGCCCGTCCCCGCCACCTCGCGAAGGCCGGTCGCTCCTAGGCGGCGGGCGGTGCCTCCGGCGCTTCCGGACCCCTTCCCCGGGAGCGCCGGCGGCGCAGCCGCAACAGGGCGAAGACGATGAGCCCGACCAGGCCGAGGAACACGATCCACGGCAGTGCGGCGCCGACCGCGACGAGGGTCCAGCCGAGGGCGGCGACGAGCGCCGCGAATCCCGCCGCCACGGCGCCCGGGAAGTCGGTCGGCGTCGGGGTCGGCAGCGCCGCCGGAGTGCTGATCGCGATCGTGATGGTCGCGTAGTCGACCTGGTCCGCGAGGTAGGTGCGCTGCGCGGTGAGGCTCTCGAGCTCCGCCTCGCGTTCGCTCAGCGCCGTCTCGATGGCGACGAGGTCCGCCGTGCTCGCCGCGCTCGTCAGCAGCTGGCGCAGCCGGTCGACGGAGGCCTGCAGGCTCGCGATCCGCGCGTCGAGGTCGGTGGTCTGCTGGGTCACGTCGTTGGAGCTCGTCGACAGCGATTGCACCGTGCCGAGCTCCTCGAGGTCGGCGAGCGTCGCATCCAGCCGGTCGGCGGGAATGCGTGCGACCAGCTGAGCGCTCGCCTTCTGCCGGTCGCTCGGCGGCTCCTTGGTGACGCCGTCGAGACGGCCGCCGGCCGCCTCGACGACCCGGCGGGCCTCGTCCGCGGCCTCCAGCGGGTCGGGGGGAGACGAGCGTGAGGTAGCCGGTGACCACGACGTCCCGGCCGTCGCTCGCGTCGCCGTCCTCACCGGCGGCATCCTCGCCGACGGCCGGCTCCCCGACGGCGGGCTCGCGCACCGGCTGGTCCGGTGCGACGACTCCGGGGGAGTCCCCGCCGCTCGAGCTCGAGCCGCCCGCCGTGCCCGTGCATCCGGCGAGGGTGAGAACCAGCGCCGCCACCGCGGCGATTCGCAGAGGGACCCTCATGTCGCACACGCTAGTTCCGCCGTCCCTGGTCGGACGGGGGCGGCGAGGATCGTTATGGATCCGTCGCCGGTTCGGCATTCGAGGCCTGAGCGGGTAGAAAAGGGAGGTCGCCGGGAACCCGGCCCGGACGGAGGACAGGATGCAGACGCGCACGCTCGGACGGACCGGACGGACGGTCTCGGTGATCGGACTCGGGACCTGGCAGCTCGGGGCCGACTGGGGCGACGTCGACCCGGCGGACGCCCGCGCGGTCCTCGACACCTCCCTCGCGGAGGGCGTCACCTTCTACGACACCGCCGACGTGTACGGCGACGGCCGGAGCGAGCGCTTCCTCGGCGAGTTCCTCCGCGCGAACCCGGACGCGGGCATCACCGTCGGCACCAAGATGGGGCGCCGCGTCGACCAGGTGCCGGAGAACTACGTCCTCGACAACTTCCGCGCGTGGACCGACCGGTCCCGGGAGAACCTCGGCGTCGAGACCCTCGACCTGGTGCAGCTGCACTGCCCGCCCACGGCCGTCTACGAGTCCGAGGAGGTCTTCGACGCGCTCGACACCCTCGTCGAGGAGCAGGCCATCGCCGCCTACGGCGTCAGCGTCGAGGAGACCGCGCAGGCGCTCACCGCCATCGCGCGGCCTGGCGTGGCGACCGTCCAGATCATCCTCAACGCGTTCCGCCTCAAGCCGCTCGACGAGGTGCTGCCCGCCGCGGCGGCCGCCGGTGTCGGCATCATCGCGCGCGTGCCTCTCGCGTCCGGCCTGCTCAGCGCCAAGTACACCGAGAGCACGACGTTCGCGGAGAACGACCACCGCACCTACAACCGGCGCGGCGAGGCGTTCGACGTCGGCGAGACGTTCTCGGGCGTCGACTTCGCGACCGGCGTCACCGCCGCCCGCGAGTTCGCGGAGCTCGTGCCGGACGGCCTCACCTCCGCCCAGGCGGCGCTCGCCTGGATCGCGCAGCTGCCTGAGGTGAGCACCGTCATCCCGGGCGCCCGCAACCCCGAGCAGGCGCGGGCGAACGCGGCGGCGGGCTCCGTGCCCGACCTCGGCGACGACTTCCGCCGCGGCGTCCGCGACATCTACGACCGCCGCTTCCGGGAGGCCGTGCACGCCCGCTGGTGAGCGCGCCGTCGCGGGGGCTGACGTGTGTGGTCGTCCCCGTGACGCCCCTGGGTCCAAACGCCCTGTCCGGCGTCGAGGACCGGACGTTACCGTGCGCGCCATGTTCCAGAACCTCCGCGGCCGGAAGGGCCGCCTGGCCGGTATCGCCGCGGCCATTCCACTCTCGCTGGGTCTCCTGGTAGGGGCCGCTCAGCCCGCCGCCGCCCACACTCCGGACGAGTACGTCGCGCTCGGCGACTCGTACACCGCCGGGCAGGGCGCGGGGGGCGAGGACCCGACCTGCTTCCGCAGCCCGAACGGCTACCCGTCCCACGTCTCGCAGCTCGGCTACAAAGTCGAGAATCGGGCCTGCCAGGGAACGACCACCCTCGGTCTCCTCAGAAGTCAGCTCTCCGGCACGCCTTACTGGCAGGTCGGCCTCGTGTCCCTCACGGTGGGCGGGAACGACGCCGGCTTCCCCCTGCTCGGGGTCAAGTGCCAGGCGGAGCTGACGGCGCTGGCCGACCCTCGTGTCGTTCCCCCGCCGGTGAGCCCGGGATGCGCTCAGCTGCTCGACATCAACCGCTGGGAAACCGCGGACCTCACCGTCCGGCTCACCGGGACCTACCTGGCGGTGAGGGGCGCCTTCCCGTTCGCGAGAGTGGTGGCCCTCGGCTACCCGCACCTCTTCCCGGCGGGAACGGACTTCACCAACCGACTGCACAAGGCGGTCGATGATCTGAACAGCATCATCCGGAACTCCGCCGGCAAGACCGGAGTGCGGTACGCGAGCGTGACCGAGGCGTTCGACGCGCACCCGACCTGGATCAGTCACGCCTTCGGGACGCTTGGTTTCCTGCATCCGACAGCCGAGGGCTATCGGGACGGGTACTTCGGTGCGCTGCGGAGTGTTGTGGGCGGGCCCGTGCCCGTCGGCTGAGCGGCGGCCGCTGTTCGGTCGGGCCCGCTCCCCGTCGCTGGCCCGACCGGTGGGTTCGGCGTCTGGAGGAAGCCGTCGAGGATCCGGAGGAAGGCCTCCGGGTCGTCGCGGTGGATGTTGTGCCCGGAGCCGGGAACCGTGACCGCCTCCACGCGCGGGTTCACCGCCGCGAGGGATTCGGCCAGCTGCGGCGGGAGGAGTCCGCCCAGCTCGGGGTCGGCGGCGATGAGCAGGGTGGGCAGCGGTAGCGAGCGGAGCCGGTCGGCGACCTGCCACTCCGACAGGTCATCGGTGCTCGCGACGACGGTCGCCGCCTCGACGTGCTCCATCGCCGCCATCTTCGCGGCGACGTCGCGCTCGTGCCACCGCGGATGGCCGGCCCGGACGCTCTCGGCGGTCGCGTGCTCCACGTCGCGCAGGATGCCCGCGCGGATGCGCGCGAGTCCCCGGGCGTCGGGAGCGAGCACCGGATCGACGAGGACGAGCCGGGACGTCCAGGAGGTGTCCTCGGCCGCCGCGCGGAGCGACGAGGTGCCGCCCAACGAGTGGGCGACCACGAGGTCCCACGGGCCGCCGCGGTCCGGCTGCACGCCGAGGAGGTCGGCCGCGTAGTCGGTGATCCGGTAGGAGTCGGCACGGTCGGCCTCGCCGTGTCCGCGGAGGTCGACGGCGGTCACGCGTCGGCCCCGCTCGGCGAGGTGCGCGGCGACCCGCCACCAGCTCGACGCGATGCTCGAGAGCCCGTGCACGAGCAGTGTCGACGGCCCGTCGACCGGGCCGTCGGTGTATCGGGGGAGCCGCACGTCAGTCGAGGTCCGGATTGCGGCCGGTGCGCTCGCCCGTCGAGAGGCGCGCGATGGCGCTCATGTCGTCGGCGTCGAGCTCGAAGTCGAACACCTCGAAGTTCTCCCGGATGCGGGCCGGCGTCACCGACTTGGGGATCACCACCGTGCCCTGCTGCACATGCCAGCGCAGCACGACCTGCGCGGCCGTCCGCCCGTGCTTCTCGGCAATCCTGTCGAGCACCGGGTTGCCGAGCACGCGGCCGCGTGCGAGCGGCGACCACGCCTCCGTGACGATGCCGTGCGCCTGGTCGAAGGCGCGCACCTCATCCTGCGGCAGCCACGGGTGCAGCTCCACCTGGTTGACGGCCGGCGGCACCTCGCCCTCGGCGAGGACGCGTTCGAGGTGCTGGGGCGAGAAGTTGGAGACGCCGATCGAGCGGGCGCGCCCGTCGGCCCGGAGGCGCTCCAGCGCCCGCCAGGTGTCGACGTAGAGGTCGCGACTCGGCACCGGCCAGTGGATGAGGTAGAGGTCGACGTAGTCGAGGCCGAGGCGGGCCATGCTCTCGTCGAACGCGCGCAGCGTCCGGTCGTAGCCGTGGTCGTCGTTCCAGACCTTCGTGGTGACGAAGAGGTCCTCGCGGGCGACCGGCGCATCCCGCACCGCGCGACCGACGCCCCGCTCGTTGCGGTACAGCGTCGCCGTGTCGATGTGCCGGTAGCCGACCTCGAGGGCCGAGCGGATCACCGACTCCACCTCGCTCTCCGGCACCTTGTAGACGCCGAGCCCGAGCTGCGGGATCGTGCGGCCGTCGTTGAGCTCGAGCGAGGGAACGCGGTCGGAGGTCACGCCGCCAGTATCCCGGCCCGGAATCCGCGACGGGCCTGCAACGGAACGACCGTTCTGCAACGGCACGCGGTTGCGAGACGGTCGTTCGGTTGCGAGCACGCCGCGGTCAGCTGGGCTGGATCGCGACCGGCTCGGTGTCCGGGATCGGGCTCGCGTCGCGATGCCGGAGATCCGGGTGCCAGCGCTTGCCCGCCACGGCCGCGATCGTGCCGGCCGCGGCCAGGGCGACGGCGATCCAGAAGGCGCCCGCCGGCCCCGCCGTGTCGATGTAGAAGCCGGCGGCGGCCGAGCCGAGAGCGGCGCCGATCAGCTGGCCTGTGCCGATCCAGCCGTACGCCTCCGCGGTGTCGCTGAATTTGACGCTCGACGAGGTGATCGCGAAGAGCACTGCCAGGGCGGGGGCGAGGCCCAGCCCCGAGATCACGAGCGTGATCGCGAGCCACCAGAAGTCGAGCATCGCGAGCGCCAGGCCCAGGCCGGCGGTGACGAGCAGCATGCGCCGCGCGAGCGCCCACGGTCCGATCGGCACGTGACCGAACAGCAGGCCGCCGACGAGCGACCCTATCGACCAGATGGCGAGGATGACGCCCGCCTCCGGGCCGTGGTCGCCGAAGACGGCGACGACGCCCGCCTCCACCGCGGCGCACGAGCCGACGAGCAGGAAGCCGACGACAGTGGCGAGCAGCACAGTGGGCCGACGGAGGACCGCTCCGAAGCGGCGCTTGCTGCGCGGGATGCGGACACGGCCGAGCTCGGGGGAGGAGATGAACCAGGCGCCGCCGACCACCGTCATCGCGACGGAGAGCAGGATGCCCTCGACGGTGCCGATCTGAGTCGAGACGAAGGTGACGATCACGGGACCGCCGACCCAGATCAGCTCCTGGGCGGACGCGTCGAGCGAGAACAGCGGAGTGAGCTGCCGCGAGTTGACGATCTTCGGGTAGATGGTGCGCACGGCCGGCTGGATCGGCGGATACGTCAGCCCGGCGAGAAGAGCGACCGCCATCGACAACGGCACGGCCTGCGGCACGAGCGCGATCTCCGTGATCGCGAGGGCGCAGAGCACCGTGGTCACGATGAGGACCGGGCGCATCCCGAGCCGCCCCATCAGGCGGCTGGTGAGCGGTCCGGACACGGCCTGCCCCGCGCTGAGCGCGGCGAGCACGAGGCCCGCCGCGGTGTACGAGCCGGTGGTGCGCTCGATGTGCAGCAGGAAGCCGAGCGAGAGCATTCCGCTCGGGAATCTGGCCAGCAGCTGGGCCGACATGATGCGGGCGACGCCCCTGGTGCGCAACAGATCGGCGTAACTACTCACAGGGCTTACATCCTAGAGCCCAGCAACTGTCAGGGGTCGGGCCTAGCGTGTGGATAAGTTCGCCCTCGTTGTGCACAACGTGTGCACGACACGCCGCAATATCTAGGGTTGCCGCCATGCTCCACGCCCCATATATAGTGATTCCCGGCCGGCTCGCCGCACGGATTCCAGGTCTTCGGGTGGCTCTGGAATCCCAGGCGGACGGCTGTTCGGAATCGTTCTCCGGACCCCGGCCTTCGGGTGGCCCGGGGTCCGGAGACGAGCCAGTTCTCGTCCCGCCGAACCGGCGGGACGCTTGGGGGGAATCGCGACTCCGTACAGGAGCCGCTCGTGGTCGCAGCGCGACCGGACTGTGGGAGGCATCGTGTCGATAACCGTCGTCAAGCGCAATGGGGAGCGGGAGCCCTACGACGCGAACAAGATCAACCTCGCGATCGAGCACGCCAGTGCCGGTCTCGACGAGAACATCACGTGGGTCACCCAGATCGCGTCCGAGCTCGAGCTCACCCTGTTCGACGGGATCACCACCCAGCAGCTGGACGAGGCGGTCATCCAGGTCGCGCTCCAGAACGTCAAGGACGACCCGGCGTTCGACACCGTCGCCGCCCGCCTGCTGCTGAAGACCATCTACAAGCGCGTGCTCGGCGACTACACGACCGCCGAGGAGCTGAAGTCGCTGCACGCCTCCGGCTTCCGTCCCTACATCGAGCGCGGCGTCGCCGAGGACCTCCTCGACGACCGCCTCGCCACGCACTTCGACCTCGACCGCCTCGCCGCGGCCATCGACCCGGCCGGCGACGAGCAGCTCAAGTACATCGGCGTCGTGACGCTGAACAACCGCTACGGCATCAAGGCCCGCAACAACGATCCGCTCGAGGTCCCCCAGTACTTCTGGATGCGCATCGCGATGGGTCTCTCGCTGAACGAGCAGGACGCCACGTCGACCGCCATCGCCTTCTACCGCAAGATGTCGACGCTCGACTACCTCGCGGCCGGTTCCACGCTCGTCAACGCGGGCACCAAGTACCCGCAGCTCTCCAACTGCTTCGTCATGGAGATGCAGGACGACATCGAGCACATCGCGAAGACCACGCGCGACGTCATGTGGCTCACCAAGGGCACCGGCGGCATCGGCCTCTCGGTCACGAAGCTCCGGGCGCAGGGCTCGCCGATCCGGTCGAACAACACGACCTCGACCGGCCCGATCCCGTTCATGCACACGATCGACTCGATCCTCCGCGCGGTCAGCCGCGGCGGCAAGAAGTTCGGCGCCCTCTGCTTCTACATGGAGAACTGGCACCTCGACTTCCCCGAGTTCCTCGACCTGCGCCAGAACTCCGGCGACCCGTACCGCCGCACCCGCACCGCGAACACCGCCGTCTGGATCTCCGACGAGTTCATGAAGCGCGTGCAGAACGACGAGGACTGGTACCTCTTCGACCCGCTGGAGGTCGCCGACCTCAACGAGCTGTACGGGAAGGAGTTCTCCGCCCGCTACGCGCACTACGTCGCCGAGGCGGACGCCGGCCGGCTGCGCATGTTCAAGCGCATCAAGGCGCGCGAGCAGTTCAAGGCGATCCTCATCGCCCTCCAGACCACCAGCCACCCCTGGCTGACCTGGAAGGACACGATCAACAACCGCGCCCTCAACAACAACACGGGCACGATCCACCTGTCGAACCTCTGCACCGAGATCTGCCTCCCGCAGGACCGTGACAACGTGTCCGTCTGCAACCTGGCGTCGATCAACCTGTCCCGCCACCTGCACGACCAGGGCGACGGCACGCTCGGCTTCGACTGGGCCCAGGTCGAGGAGAGCGCCCGCCTCGCGGTGCGCCAGCTCGACAACCTCATCGACATCACGCTCTCGAGCGTCGACGAGGCCGACTTCTCGAACCAGCAGAACCGCGCGATCGGCCTCGGCGTCATGGGCTTCACCGACGTCGTCGAGAAGCTCGGCTTCTCGTACGAGAGCGAGGAGGCCTACGACCTGATCGACGAGATCATGGAGCACGTCTCCTACGCGGCGATCGACGAGTCGGCCGACCTGGCCCAGAGCCGCGGCGCCTACACCAACTTCGCCGGCTCGCGCTGGTCGCAGGGCCTCGTGCCGCTCGACTCGATCGCCCTCACCGAGGCCGACCGCGGCGTGCCGATCAAGGTGAACCGCAAGACCCGCCTCGACTGGGACGCGCTCCGCGAGAAGGTCAAGGGCGGCATGCGCAACGCGACGCTCATGGCCATCGCGCCGACCGCGTCGATCGGCCTCGTCGCGGGCACCACGCCCGGCCTCGACCCGCAGTTCTCGCAGATCTTCAGCCGCGCGACGTCCTCGGGCAAGTTCCTCGAGGTGAACCGCAACCTGGTCGCCGACCTGCAGAAGCGCGGCCTCTGGGAGAAGGTGCGCGTGTCGATCCTGCGCAGCCAGGGCGACATCCAGAACATCGCCGAGATCCCGGACGAGGTGAAGGCGACCTACAAGACGAGCTTCCAGCTCTCGCCGTACGCCTTCCTCGAGGTCGCGGCGCGTGCCCAGAAGTGGATCGACCAGGCCATCAGCCGCAACATGTACCTCGAGACGCGCGACGTCGGCGAGATGATGGACATCTACTACGCGGCCTGGGAGCGCGGCGTGAAGACGACGTACTACCTGCACATGAAGCCGCGGCACACCGCCGAGCAGTCGACGGTGCGCGTCAACAAGTCGGAGGGCATCGGCGAGGGCCAGAAGCGCGGCTTCGGCGCCGCGCAGCCGGTCAGCCCGGAGAAGGCGACCGCCGTGTCGGCCGTCCCGGACGCCGAGCCGGCCGTCCCGGCCCCGGCCCGCCGCGGCTTCGGCTTCGGCGGCCTCGCCCCGAAGGCGGACAGCTGATGAGCGAGTTCGGCACCGACACCGTCTTCACGGCCGCGGGCGAGACCTACTTCGTCCCGATGGACCCGATGGACCTCCTCATGTGCGACTCCTGCCAGTAGGCGCACGAAACCTCCCTCAGCAGAACTAAATCGCCGACGGAACGCGTTAACTCCTTCGGCTGCGGAATCGGGCGGTGCGGCACCTGCCCCGCCCGATTCCAACCGATACAGACAAGGACACGACATGAGCATCCTCGGCACAGGCATTCAGGAAGGCCTCCTGCTGAAGCCCGTCCGGTACAAGTGGGCGATGGACCTGTACGAGCAGGCCGTGGCGAACACGTGGTTCCCGAACGAGATCCAGCTCGGCGAGGACATCGCCGACTTCAAGCGGATGACGGACGAGGAGCGCCACGCGATCACGTTCCTCATGTCCTACTTCAACCCGAGCGAGCTGCTCGTCAACAAGGCGCTCGCGTTCGGCGTCTACCCCTACATCAACGCTCCGGAGGCGCACCTCTACCTCGCGAAGCAGATGTGGGAGGAGGCGAACCACTGCATGTCGTTCGAGTACGTCCTCGAGACGTTCCCGATCGACCGTGACGAGGCCTACAACTCCCACGTCGAGGTGCCCTCGATGGCTCGCAAGGAGGAGTTCGAGGTCGGCTTCATCCGCCGCATGACGGAGCAGCAGCTCGACATCACGACGACGGCCGGCAAGAAGGACTTCGTCCGCAACCTGGTCGCGTACAACATCATCCTCGAGGGCATCTGGTTCTACTCGGGCTTCATGGTGGCGCTGTCGTTCCGCCAGCGGAACCTGCTGCGCAACTTCGGCTCGCTCGTCGACTGGATCGTCCGCGACGAGAGCCTGCACCTCAAGTTCGGCATCAACCTGATCCTCACGGTGCTCGACGAGAACCCGGACCTGCAGACGGCCGAGTTCGCGGCGGAGATCAAGAAGATGATCACCGACGCCGTCGAGATGGAGGAGCAGTACAACCACGACCTGCTCCCGAACGGCATCCTCGGCCTCAACGCCAACTACATCAACCAGTACGTGAAGTACCTCGCGGACCGGCGCCTCGAAGAGCTCGGCTTCGAGCCCGAGTACAACGTCTCGAACCCGGCGAAGTGGATGGCGACGGCGAACGACACGCTGCAGCTCGTCAACTTCTTCGAGTCCACGAACACCTCGTACGAGGTCAACGCGCAGGCGACCGCGCGCTCCTGAACCGCCCGTCGGCCCGGGCTGAAATCGCATCGCCCGGGCCGACCTGGGCATAACGTGCGAACCGCGTGCGTTGTCCGAGGTACCCGATAGAGTCCTCTCGCATGTGGACGCTGTCCACTTCGTTCGCGCTTCCACTGCCGTAGGCGCCATCCCAGCTCACCCCTTCCGGGAGGTCTCCTATGACACGCGCCGACATCAGCGAGGGCACTCCGCCCTCCACCCCCGAGGTAGCGGAGGCGTCTCCCGTCGCGGCGGGCCGTCCCGCCGCTGCCGAGGCGGGCTCCTCCGACGGCTCGTCCAAGCTGCCGCGACACCACCGCAAGGTCATCGCGGTGCTCATGGTGTCCGCGTTCACCGTCATCCTCAACGAGACGGTGATGAGCGTCGCGATCCCGGTGCTGCAGGAGGACTTCAACGTCACGCCGAGCGTCGGCCAGTGGCTCACGACCGTCTTCATGCTGACGATGGCCGTCGTCATCCCGATCACGGGGTACCTCATCCAGCGCGTCCGCACGCGCACGCTGTTCGTCACGGCGATGAGCCTCTTCGCGATCGGCACGCTGGCGGCCGCACTGGCGCCGTCCTTCGTGGTGCTGCTGGCGGGACGCGTGATCCAGGCGTCCGGCACGGCGATCATGATGCCGCTGCTCATGACCACCGTCATGACGCTCGTGCCGGTGGCGCGTCGCGGCATGATGATGGGCAACATCTCGATCGTCATCTCGGTCGCGCCGGCACTCGGGCCCACCGTGTCCGGCTTCATCCTCGAGCACTGGGGCTGGCGCTGGATCTTCGGGGTCGTGCTCCCGATCGCGCTCGTCACGCTCGCGCTCGGCGCGAAGTGGATGGTCAGCGTGTCCGAGACCTCCCGCACCCGCATGGACGTGATCTCCGTGCCGCTCGCCGCCCTCGGCTTCGGCGGCCTGGTCTACGGCCTCGCCAGCATCGGCGAGTCCGCGGAGGGCGGCGCCGCGATCCCGGTCTGGGTCCTCTTCACCGTCGGCGGGGTGTTCCTCGCGCTGTTCCTCGCCCGGCAGCTTCAGCTGCAGCGGAAGGAGCGCGCGCTGCTCGACCTGCGCGTGTTCGCGTCGCCGATCTTCTCCGTCTCGATGGTGTCGATGCTGATCGCGACCATGACGATGTTCGGCGCGTTCATCCTGCTGCCCTTCTTCGCCCAGCGCGCGCTCGGATTGGGTCCGCTGGAGACGGGTCTGATCACCCTGCCCGGCGGCCTGCTGCAGGGCATCGCGAGCCCGTTCATCGGCCGCATCTACGACCGCAGCGGCCCCAAGCTGCTCCTCATCCCCGGCGCCATCCTCATCAGCGGCGCGATGTGGCTGCTCACCACGGTGAGCCTCGACACCCCGTTCTGGATCCTCGTCGTCGTCAACATCGCGATGAGCGTCGGCCTCGCGGCGACGTTCACCCCGCTGATGACCTCCGGCCTCGGGTCGGTGCGCCCGCACCTGTACTCACACGGCAGCGCCGTGCTCAGCACCTTCCAGCAGGTGGCCGCGGCCGCCGGAACGGCCCTGTTCGTCACCGTCATGGCGGTCGGCGCGGCGGCGGCCGGTGGCGACGTGTCGAGCGACCCGTCGGCCACCGTCGCCGGCGTGCGCGCCGCGTTCACCGTGGCGGGCTTCATGTCCCTCGGCCTGATCGTGGCGGTCCTGTTCGTGAAGAAGCCCGCCGACGCGCCGCGCGGGAGCTTCGCCGGTCACTGAGTTCGGCGACGGCGGAAGGGCAGCGACGTGAGATGCGTGGCGCTGCTGCGCGGCGTGAACGTCGGGGGCGTCAAGGTCCCCATGGCCGAGCTCCGTGCCCTCCTCGAGGGCGCGGAGTTCGGCGCCGTGGCGACCGTCCTCGCGAGCGGCAACGTGCTGTTCGACACCGACGACGATCCGGCGTCGGTCGCTCCGCGGCTCGAGCAGCTGGTCGGGGAGCGGTTCGGCTACTCGGCGCGCATCCTGGTGCTGCCGCTCGCGGAGGTCGAGCGGGTGGCGGCCGCGTATCCGTTCGACCGCTTCGACGACCAGCACGCCTATGTCGTGTTCACCGACGGGCCCCGGACCGCTTCCGCTCTCGCCTCCGCGGCCGCCGACCTGCCGCCCGGGGACGAGGTGCGCGCGGACGGCGCCGTCCTCTACTGGTCGGTCGCCAAGGGCAGCACCCTGGACAGCCCCTTCGGCAAGCTCCTCGGCAAGCGTCGCGCCGAGTTCACGACCACGCGCAACCTCCGCACCCTCGCGAAGATCCTCGCCGCCGGCTGACCGCCGCCGCAATTCCGGATCCGGGCCAGTTCGGCAGATCCGGGCCACCTAGGCGGCCCGGATCTGCCGAACTGGCCCGCCGGCTCGGCGGCGCTGGAGGTTGGTCGGCCGGGGAGCGGTCGTAAGGTGGAGAGGTATGACGTCATACGACGGCCTCGGGAGGCTCGTCGAGGAAAGGCACCTCATGACCGCCGCGGCCGAGAAGCGTCCGATCTACCTGGATTGCGACACCGGAATCGACGACTCGCTCGCGCTGGCCTATCTCCTCGCGTCGCCCGACGTCGAGCTCGTGGGCGTGGGGACCGTGAGCGGCAACACGAGCGCTGCGCAGGCCGCCCGCAACTCGCTGGCACTGCTCGAACTGGCCGGCCGCAGCGACGTGCCCGTGGCGGTTGGAGCGCACGACCCGCTGCGCGGGCGCTTCGACGGAGGAGTGCCCCACATCCACGGGCACAACGGCATCGGCGGCGTCGAGGTGCCGGAAGCCTCCCGCCGTCCCGAGGAGGGCACAGCGGCCGAGCTGCTCCTCCGGCTGTCCCGCGAGTACGAGGGGGCGCTGGAGGTCGTCGCGGTCGGGCCGCAGACGAACCTCGCACGCGCCCTCGCTCTCGACCCGGCCCTGGCGGGCCGAGTGGCGGCCGTCACGGCCATGGGCGGCGCTGCGCTCGCACCCGGCAACGTCACGGCGGTGGCCGAGGCGAACATCTGGAACGATCCCGAGGCGGCTCAGATCGTGATCGAGGCCGGCTGGAAGGTGACGCTCGTCCCGCTGGACATCACGCTCGAGAACACGCTCGACGAGGGCGACCGGGCTCGGCTCCTCGCTTCTCCCGTGCCGCTCGCGCGCGCTCTCGGGCAGATGCTCGACCACTACTTCGAGTTCTACCTCCCGCTCTACGGCGTGCGCAGCTGCCCGCTGCACGACCCGATGGCGGCTGCGGTCGCGGCGCGTGGGGTCGTGCCGACTCGGGCCCCGGCCGTGGCCGTCGAGGTCGACACGACGGATGGCCCCGGCCGAGGGCAGACGATCGCGGACCTCCGTGGCCAGCGCAGGGGAGCGCTCGACCAAGAGGGCGCGACCGTCCGCGTGGTGCTCGAGATCGATCGCCCCCTTGGTCCCCACCTCGTCGACCTGCTCGTCTGATCCAATCGTCGGGCCTGCGGTATAACATCGGACCACAAGCGAGGAGGCCTGGATGAGCACTGCAGCCGTCGACAAGGATGCCGTGGGGATCGGCGAGAGGCAGTACCACATCGGCATCGCGCCCGGCGAGGTGTCCACCGTCGCCCTGCTGCCCGGGGATCCCTTCCGGGTGCCCCTCATCGCCGAATACCTCACCGACGTGAAGACGGTCGCACACCAGCGCGAGCACATGACCATGACCGGCCTGTACAAGGGCAGGCGGATCACAGCCACCTCGACCGGGATGGGATGCCCGTCCACGGCCATCGCGGTCGAAGAGCTCATCCGCGTCGGTGTCACCTCCTTCATCCGCGTCGGGTCGTCCGCTGGGCTCCAGGCCGGCGTGAAGCCGGGTGACCTCCTCGTCAGCGAGGGCACCCTCCGCAACGACGGCACCACCGCGGCCTACGCGCACCCCGGCTACCCGGCAGTGCCGGATCTCGCCATCGCGATGTCGCTGGCGGAGACCGCACGAGAGCTCGCCGCAGGCACCGACACCGCGGTGCACTCGGGGCTCAACGTGAGCGACGACGCCTTCTACGCGGAGGGACCGGAGTGGATCGCGCAGCTCAACAGGCTCGGCATCCTCAACGTCGAGATGGAGAGCTCGGCCCTGTACGTGGTCTCCCGGCTGCGCGGCGTGCGAGCCGGAATGATCTGCGCCGCGTCGAGCAACCTCTTCGACGGCACGAGCCTCTACTCGGGAGTCAAGGAGCGACTGGCGGCCGGGTGGCGGATGAGCATCGAAGCGGCGCTCGAGACCGCCGTCCGCCTGGAGCTCTAGCGTGCTCGTCGATCTGCACAGCCATCTCGAGGGGCGGGTTCGCCCGGAGACGGCGGCCGAGCTCGCACGGGCAGCGGGCATCGCGGATCCGGCCGGCGGATGGGGGCAGGCGATCCGACTCGACGCGCCCGCGGACCTGACGGTCTACCTCCGCAAGGTGGCCTCCACCTACCCCCTGTTCCACTCCCGCGACGCCATCGCCCGCATCGCCCGGGAGGCCGTCGAGGACGCCGCAGCAGCGGGGTTGGACTACCTGGAGCTGCGGTTCGGCCCGGTCACGCATGCGCGGGCGGGGCTGCGCGTCGAGGACGTGATCGCGGCCGTGGCGGAGGGGATGACCGACGGCTCGAGGGCCACCGGCATGCCCTCCGGGGCGGTGGTCGCCGCCCTGCGACACCACGACGCGGATGTGAACGTGGCGCTGGCGCGCAGCGCCGCCTCGTTCGCGGGGCGCGGGGTCGTCGGCTTCGACCTCGCTGGCGACGAGCTGCTCTATCCGGCGCTGGAGCCGCATCAGCCCGCCTTCGCGATCGCGCGCGCGGCGGGGCTCGGCATCACCTGCCATGCGGCGGAGGCCGGGCCTGCCCTCGCGGCGCGCCAGGCGGCGGAGCTGCTCGGCGCCACGCGGATCGGGCACGGTGCGCACATCCTCGACGATCCGCAGGTGCTCGCGTGGGCGGCCGAATCGGGGATCGTCGTCGAGGTGTGCCCGACGTCGAACTGGTACACCGGTGCGATCGCGGACGTCCGCGACCACCCCGCTCCCGACTTCCGGGATGCCGGTGTGCGGCTGGTGCTCGGTGACGACAACCCGATGCAGACCGGGTCGGACCTTCGTGGTGAACGGGAGGTCCTCACCGGCACGCTCGGCTGGACCGAGGCGGACCTCGCGGAGCTCGACCGCGTCAGCATCGCGGCCGCGTTCCTCGAGCCCGGCACGCGGGAAGCTCTCACGCGCGCCCTGGAGCGGACCTAGCTCGGGATCGACTGGCGCACCGACAGGTGGCCGACGGTCGAGGAGACGGCGCACTTGGCGAGATAGGCGGGCCTGCCGTCGATGAGCGCGGTCTGCGTGAGCAGCAGCAGGGGCGCGTCGGCCTCGATCTCGAGGAGCTCGGCCCGCGTCGGTCCAGCGACGCTCGCCGCGATCTCGCACACGCCCGCCGAGAAGATCTGCCCGGCACGGCGGGTCAGGGCGCTGAGGAGGGTCGAGTCCTCGCCGGCCGCGGAGGGCAGGAGCCGGTCGAGCGTCTCGCTCACCGCGGGCAGAGCTGGGCCGGCCGGCAGATACTCCTGCACGATCGCCACGGGGTCGCCGTCCCGCAGGACGATGGACTCGCGGAACCAGATCTCGGCGTCCGCATCCAGGGCGAGGTGGGTGGTGGCGAAGTCGGTGCCGGGCTGCCGCTCGAGGCCGCCGCCGCGCACGCGGATGTCGGCGGTCGGATCGGCGAGGACGTCGTCGAGTGCGCGGAGCTCCTCAAGTCCGACCCGGGGGATCGCGTCCGCGACGAACCGGCCGACTCCGCGCTTGGTCACGATGAGCCCGTCCTCCTGGAGGAGCATGAGCGCCTCGCGGACGACGGTTCTGCTCACGCCGAGGGCGACACCGAGCTCGGTCTCGCGGGGGAGGGCGGTGCTCGAGGGGAAGACCCCTTCCCGGATGCCGTCGGCGATGCGCGAGTAGACCGCGACGCGGAGGGGGACTCCGGGGGACGTGAGGAGCGGCGTCGTCAGGTAGTCGGACGCGGTGGTGGTGCTCACGGAACCCCTTCGATCGTCGGGCGCGATCATCCTACGGCGACTGCCGGACGCGCCCGCGCCGCCTGCTTGCTCCGCCTCAGAAGGAGGTATAACTTCATACCACCAACGCGGGTGCTGGTCATCCCTCGAATATCACGGAGAACGACATGAGACGAAGCACCACCGCGCGGTCGCTGGCCGGCCTCGCGATCGCAGCCACCGTCATCGCGATCAGCGCGTGCGCCTCTGCGCCCGAGGAGACCGAGGGGGGCGGGGCAGCGGCCGGAGGTGACTACATCCCCTGTGCGGTCTCCGATCTGACCGGCTTCAAGGACAAGTCCTTCAATGAGCTCACCTTCGCCGGCCTCACCGAGGCGGCCGACGAGCTCGGCCTGGAGCCGAAGTCGGCGGAGTCCAACTCCGAGGATCAGTACGCCGGGAACATCGACGGGATGGTCGACCAGGGCTGCAACCTGATCGTGACGGTCGGCTTCGCGCTCGCCACCGCGACCCGCGACGCCGCGGCCAACAACCCCGACGTCGACTTCGCCCTCATCGACTCGACCCTCACGGACGATGACTTCAACCCGATCGAGGCCGACAATGTGAAGCCGGTCCTCTTCGACACCGCGCAGGCGGCGTTCCTCGCCGGCTATGCGGCAGCGGGCGCCTCGAAGACCGGCGTGGTCGGCACCTACGGCGGCATGCCCTTCCCGTCCGTCACGATCTTCATGGACGGGTTCGTGGACGGCGTCGCGCACTACAACTCGGTGCACGACACCGAGGTGAGGGTGATCGGCTGGGACAAGGCCAAGCAGGACGGGCTGTTCGTCGGCAGCTTCGACGACCAGGGGCAGGCCAAGGTGCTGAGTGAGGGACTGCTGGACCAGGGTGTCGACGTGCTGATGCCCGTCGCCGGCACGCTGTTCAAGGCGTCGGCCGAGGCGGTCAAGGAGCGCGGGCTCGACGGTGCCATCATCGGCGTGAACGACGACGCCTACGTGAGCGCGCCGGAGTACAAAGCGTTTTACCTCACGTCCGTGCTGAAGAACCTCACCAGCGCGACCAAGGAGGTGACGATGGCGGCCGCGAACGGGGAGTTCGACAACGAGCCCTACGTGGGCACCCTCGAGAACGACGGCGTCGGCATCGCCCCGCTGCACGACTGGGAGTCGAAGGTCGCTCCCGAACTCGTCGAGGAGCTCGAGGCGCTCACCGCCGACATCGTCGCGGGGGAGATCACCGTCGACTCACCCTCGGCGCCTCAGCAGTAGCAGCACATCAGGACCGGCCCGGCGGACGTCGTCCGCGGGGCCGGTCCTTCGTCGTGCAGAAGGAGAAGCCATGACAGGCGACGTGCCGGCAGTCCCGATGCCCGCTCGGATCACGCCGTTCCGTCTCTTCGCGGGTCTCGCCCGCTGGGACTACTACCCGATCGCGTTCCTCGGCCGTCTTCCCTTCGCGATGACGACCGTCGGCGTGCTCGCACTCGTGGTGGGGGTCCGCGGCTCCGTGGCGGAGGCCGGGCTCGCGTCTGCGGCGGCGGGCGTTGCCACGGCGGTCTCCGGTCCCCTGCTCGGCCGCGAGGCGGACCGGCGGGGCCAGCGCGGCGTCCTCCTCGCCTGCAGCGCGGTCACGGTAGTGGCTCTCGTGCTGCTGCTGGCCCTCGTCTACAGTTCCGCGCCGGTGGGCGCCGTCGCGCTCGCCGCACTGCTGCTCGGCGGCGCGGTGCCGCAGGTCGGCCCCTTCTCCCGATCACGGATGGCGCGGTATGCCTCGATCGTGCCGGGCGGCGAGAGCCGGCGAGCCATGTCGCTCGTCATGAGCTACGAGTCCATCGCCGACGAGGCGTCGTTCGTCCTCGGCCCCGTTCTCGTGGGGGTGCTCGCCACCCTGGGTGGGGCGTGGGCGCCCTTCGCGGTGGCGGCCGTGCTCGCCGCGATCTTCCCGGTCGCGTTCGCCCTCCATCCGTCGGGTGCCTTCGAGCCGCACGCGGCGATGCCCGGCGCCGCCCCACGCGGCTCGGTGCTGTCGGTGCGGGTCCTCCTACTGGTCCCGGCGATGGCGCTCGTGGGCGGGGTGTTCGGCGCAACTCTGACCGGCTTGACGGGCTTCCTGGGGGATCGCGGGGCTGAGTCGCAGACGGGCACCGTCTACGGGGCGATGAGCGTCGGCTCGATCCTCGTCGCATTCGGCGTCGCCGCCCTGCCGCAGCGTTTCGCGCTGCCCGGGCGCTGGCTCGCGTTCGGCGGTGTCGCCATCGCCGGGCTCTCCGCGCTCACCCTCGCCGGTGGGGTGGGTACGGCGGTGCTCTCCCTGTTCCTCGCGGGCTGCGGGGTCGGCGCCGTCCTCGTCACCCTCTTCAGCCTCGGTACCGCTGCGGCGCCGCACGGGCGAACCACGATGGTGGTCACGATGCTCCAGAGCGCCCTGACCGTCGGCCAGGCGCTCGTCATCGCCGGTGCGGGAGCCGCGGTCGAGGCGGGCGGTCCCACCGCCGGATTCCTGCTGGCGCTCGGCTGCGCGGCCCTGGTCACGCTCCTCGCGGTCGCCTACCTCATCCGCTTCCGCCGCTGACCGGCTCCTCGCGGGCCGACGCGCGCGATCCAAGCCTGGGCCGATTCGGCAGATCCGGGCCACCTAGGCGGCCCGGATCAGCCGGACCGGCCCGTCGGCTCGGCGAGCCGCCCGCTCAGCCGGCGAGGGCCTTCGTGATGCGCTGCAGGGACACCGGGCCGGAGGCGCCGAGCTGCTGGGCGAAGAGGCTGAGGCGCAGCTCTTCCAGCATCCAGCGGACCTCGGCGAGCTTCGGCTCCGCGTCCGGGCGCAGGGGCAGGGTGCCGCCCGCCGCCAGGTAGCGCTCGGTGGCCGTCTGCACCTCGTTGAGCCAGACCCGGTCGCGCCCCGGGTTCTCGCGGAGCTTCGCGATCCGGGCCGGGATGCCGTCGAGGTACACGGGAACCCGGCGCAGCCGCTCGACGCCCGTCACCGCGACGAAGCCGGGGTGCACGAGCGCGTCGAGCTGTGCGCGCGCGTCGGTGAGCGCGGGCAGCAGCGCGAGGCTCGTCGCCGACCGGATCGCCGCGTCCGCCGCACGTGCGGCCGTGAGGGTGCGGGCCGCGAGGGCGACCGTGGCGAAGAGGTCGTCGACCACATGGGCGGAGACGTCCGCGCGGACCGCCTCGAACTCGGCGCGCGTCCAGAGGAGTCCCTCGGATGCTCTCGACCGGAGGCGTCCCTCGATCACCGCGAGGAGCGCATCGTCGAACAGGGCGCGGGCGTTCGCGTAGGGACTGGTCGCGAGTGCCACCTTCTCGGCCCCGGTGAGGTGCTCGTTGAGGTAGGAGACGGGCGACGGGGTCGCGAGCTGCAGCAGCCGGAGCACGCCGCGCCGGTGGGCGACCGCCTGCTCCGCCGCCGTGCCGAACAGCCGGATGTCGACCGTCTCGCCCCGGTCGACGAGCGCCGGATAGGCGTGAACGCGGCTGCCGCCGCGGCGCAGGTCGAGCTCGCGCGGCAGCCCATCGAGGTCCCAGGAGGTGAGGCCGGTCCGCTCGATGCTCGGCGCGGGGGAGTCGTCGCGGCGGGCCTTGGCGTCGAACAGCTTCGACACCGACTCCCGCGCCCGGTCCGCGTGCCGCCGCTGCAGCTCGGCGAGGTCCTTCGACAGCCCCAGCCGGCGGCCCCGGTCATCGACGACCGCGAACGACATCCGCAGGTGGGGCGGAAGGCGCTCGACGTCGAAGTCGTCGGCGCCGACCGCGGTGCCGTTCGCGCGGCGGATGGCGGTCGCGAGTGCGGCCGTCAGCGGATCGCCGTCAGGCGACGACGGCAGGTCGGCGACAAGCCGCGCCGCCCACTCCGCCGCGGGCACCACGGTGCGCCGGATCGCCTTCGGCAGGGTGCGGATCAGCGCGGTGACGAGCTCCTCGCGGAGCCCCGGCACCTGCCAGTCGAAGCCCGCCGGCTCGAGCCGCGGCAGGAGCGGCAGCGGCACCTCGACCGTGACGCCGTCGTCGACCGCGCCGGGCTCGAAGCGGTAGCGGAGCGAGAGGCGCTGGTCGCCGGTGCGCCAGGTGGTGGGGAACCCCTGCGCGTCGGGCTTCTCCTCGTCCTCCTCGAGGAGGTCGGCGCGGGTCATCGTGAGCAGCGCAGGCGCCTCTTTCCGAGCGTCCGCCCACCAGGCCGTGAAGGCACGCACGGTCGCGACGTCGGCGGGAACGCGGGCGTCGTAGAACTCGTAGATCGCCTCGTCGCCGGAGAGGATATCGCGGCGGCGGGTGCGCTCCTCGACCTCGCCGAGCTCCCGCAGCAGCTTGGCGTTGCGCCGCTCGAACTCGAACCCGGGGTCCTTCGACCGGTCGAGGTGGGGCGGCCACTCCTGCTCGACGAGCGCGTGCCGGAGGAAGAGCTCGCGCGCGGCGACCGGATCCACCCGCGCCCACTGCACCTTGCGGCGGACCACCAGCGGGACCCCGAACAGGGTCACCGTCTCGAAGCCCACGGCGGCGCCCTGCCGCGCCTCCCAGTGCGGCTCCGCGTGGTTCCGCTTGGCGAGGTCGCCGGCGAGGCGCTCGGCCCAGGCGGGGTCGATCGCGGCGACGGTGCGGGCGAAGAGCCGCGAGGTCTCGACGAGCTCCGCGGCCATCACGGCTGCCGGGGGCTTCTTGGCGAGCGGACTCCCCGGGAAGATCGCGAACTTCACGCCTCGCGCGCCGAGGAACTCCGCGCTGCGGCGGCGCTTGTCCCGATCCTTCTCCTTGCCGACGCCGCCGCCCTTGGCCGCGCTGCGCTGATCCAGAACCCCGATCTGGGACAGCAGGCCGGAGAGCAGGGAGCGGGCGATGCCGTCCGGATCGACCTTCGGCTCGCCGGCACGGATGCCGATGCGGCGGGCGAGGCGGTCGAGCTGGCGGTAGACGTCCTGCCATTCGCGGACGCGGAGATAGTTGAGGAACTCGGCCTTGCACAGGCGGCGGAACGCGCTCGAGGAGAGCTCCCGCTGCCGCTCCTCGAGGTGGTTCCAGAGGTTCAGGATCGAGAGGAAGTCGCTCGTCGGGTCGGCGAACCGGGCGTGCGACTGGTCCGCCTGCTCGCGCTTCTCGAGCGGCCGCTCCCGCGGATCCTGGATGCTCAGCCCCGCGACGATGGCGAGCACCTCGCGGACGACGCCGTTGCGCTTCGACTCGAGCACCATGCGGCCGAATCGCGGGTCGATGGGCAGCCGCGCGAGGTCGCGGCCGGTGCGGCTGAGCCGCCCGTCCCCGGTGAGGGCGCCGAGCTCGCGCAGCAGCTCGAACCCGTCGCGCACGCCCCGCTTGTCGGGCGGCTGGAGGAACGGGAAGTCCTCGATCTCCCCGAGGTCGAGGTCGAGCATCTGCAGGATGACCGCGGACAGGCCGGTGCGGAGGATCTCGGGATCGGTGAACTCGGGGCGCTTCTCGAAGTCCTCCTCCGAGTAGAGCCGGATGGCGATGCCCTCGCTGGTGCGGCCCGCGCGGCCCGAGCGCTGGTTCGCGGACGCCTGCGAGATCGGCTCGATTGGCAGGCGCTGCACCTTCGAGCGCGCGCCGTAGCGGGAGATGCGGGCGGTGCCGCCGTCGACGACGTACTTGATGCCCGGCACGGTGATGCTCGTCTCGGCGACGTTCGTCGCGAGCACGATGCGGCGCCGGATGCCGGGGGCGCGCCGGGTGTCGAACACGCGGTGCTGTTCAGTGGCGGAGAGGCGGCCGTAGAGCGGCAGCACCTCGGTGCCGGGAAGGTTGCGCGCCCGGATGGCGTCCTCGGCGTCGCGGATCTCGTTCTCGCCGGAGAGGAACACGAGCACGTCGCCGGGCGGCTCGCCGGCCAGCTCGTCGAGGGCGGCGACGATGCCGTCGAAGAGGTCGCGGTCCTCGCGCGAGCCGCCGTCCTCCGCGTCGTCCGCCACGAGCGGGCGGTAGCGGATCTCGACGGGGTAGGTGCGGCCGGACACCTCGAGCACCGGCGCGGGCTCGCCGTCGGCCGCGGCGAAGTGGCGCGCGAAGCTCTCCGGATCGATGGTCGCCGAGGTGACGATCACCTTGAGGTCGGGGCGCTGGGGCAGCAGCCGGGTGAGGTAGCCGAGCAGGAAGTCGATCGTGAGGCTTCGCTCGTGGGCCTCGTCGATGATGATCGTGTCGTAGCGGCTGAGCATCCCGTCGTGGCTGAGCTCGTTCAGCAGGATGCCGTCCGTCATCAGCTTGATGCGCGTGTCGGCGCTCGCTCTGTCCGTGAAGCGCACCTGGTAGCCGACGAGCCCGCCCAGCTCGACACCGAGCTCCTCGGCGATGCGCTCCGCGATGGTGCGGGCCGCGATGCGCCGGGGCTGTGTGTGCCCGATCGACTGCCGGCCGAGCTCGAGGCAGATCTTCGGCAGCTGCGTGGTCTTGCCGGAGCCGGTGGCACCCGCGAGCACGATGACCTGGTGGTCCCGGATGGCGGCCGCGATCTCGTCCTTCGCCGCCGAGACCGGCAGCTCGGCGGGGTAGACGATGGCAGGGGCGTCGAGGGACATGAGCCCTCCATCGTAAGTCGCCGCCGATCAGCGGAAGGACGGCAGCGACCCCGTCCCTTCGGCAGCACGGCGTCCCTCTCGCAGCAGCCGGGGGTCCGTGCTCCTGCTCGAGGGACAGGCTCCTGGCGAGGGGACGACGCGATCCTCGCCGTCAAGGCCCCGACCGGCGTTTTCCGCCGAGTCGGGATGCGATGGAAGAGTGGTAGCCATGACGACGAACACCGCTGTCCCAACGGTCACCCTCAACAACGGCACCGAGATCCCGCAGCTCGGCTTCGGGGTATTCCAGGTGGAGCCCGAGAAGACCCAGGAGGTGGTCGAGAGCGCGCTCGGCGTCGGCTACCGCCACATCGACACGGCCGCGATCTACGGCAACGAGGAGGGCGTCGGCGCCGCGATCGCCGCCTCCGGCATCGCGCGCGACGACCTCTACGTGACCACCAAGCTGTGGAACTCGAACCACAAGCGCGACAAGGCGCTCGCCGCGTTCGACCAGAGCCTCGAGCGCCTCGGCCTGGACTTCGTCGACCTCTACCTCATCCACTGGCCGGTCCCGATGTACGGGGAGTACGTCGAGGCGTGGAAGGCGCTGGAGGAGATCCTCGCGAGCGGCCGCGCGAAGACTATCGGCGTCTCCAACTTCCTGCCCGACCACCTGCAGGACCTGTTCGCCGCGAGCGACATCGTGCCGGCGGTCAACCAGATCGAGCTGCACCCCGAGCTCCAGCAGCGCGACGTGACCGAGTTCTGCAAGCAGCACGGAATCGCCATCGAGGCGTGGTCGCCGCTCGCGTCCGGACAGATCGTCGACCGCGAGGACGTCGCCGCGATCGCCGAGAAGTACGGCAAGACGGCGGCACAGGTCACGCTGCGCTGGCACCTCGACGAGGGGCGGATCGTGTTCCCGAAGTCGAACAACCCGGACCGGCAGCGCGAGAACTTCGACATCCTCGACTTCTCGCTGACGCCGGACGAGCTCGCCGTCTTCGACAGCCTCGACGCGGGCCGGCGGGTGGGGGCGGACCCCGCGACCGCCAGCTTCCGCTGACCACGGCAACCGGCACCGCGGCGGGCGGCCGCATCGCGGCCTACCTGCTCGCCGCGGTGCCGCTGCGGCTGGCGCTCGACGGCGCCCGCGTCGCGCTCGCGGTCGTCGCGGTGCAGGAGGCGGGCAGCGTCGCGCTCGGCGGCCTGCTCATCGCCGCCCTGCTCGCGCCGAGCGTGATCGTCGCGCCGTTCGCCGGCGTCGCCCTCGACCGCGCGAGGCGTCCGCGTGCGCTCGTGCTCGGCTCCGCGCTCGTCGTCGCCGCGGCGCTCGCGATCGGCAGCCTGCTCGGGATCCTGCCGACGGCCGCGGTCGTGGTCGCCCTCCTGCTCGCCGGCTGCTGCACGCCCGCGTTCGGCGGGGGTCTCAGCAGCTTCGCCGCGGATGTCATCCCCGGCCACGAGAAGGCCTTCGCGAGCGACACCCTCTCCTACAACATCGCCGGGGTGGCGGGGCCGGCGATCGCCGCCCTCGCCCTGGCGTCGGCCTCCGGGCGAGTGGCGCTGCAGCTGCTCGCCGCCGTCGCGCTCGTCGGGGCCGCCGCGGTGCTGCTGCTCGCACTGCCGCCACGACCGGTGCGGGAGGAGCGGGCGGCCGTCCTCACCGAGGTCGCTCGCGGCACCCGGCACATGGTCGGCCACCGCCCGCTCGCGCTGTCCACGCTGTCCGGCACGCTCACCCAGCTCGGCGGCGGCGGCCTGCCGATCGCGGCGGTCGCGCTCGCCGCCGAGCGGGCGTCCTCGGAGGCCGACGCCGGCTGGATCGTGACCGCGTTCTCCGTCGGCGGGCTCATCGGCGCGCTGTGGACCGCGTGGCGGCCGGTGCGCCGGTGGACGCCGCACCGCGTGATGCTCGTCACCTTCGGCGGCACCGGAATCGCGACCATCGCCGCCGGCCTTCTCCCCGGCCTGCCGCTCACCCTCGTCGCGATGGCGGTCGCCGGCCTGTTCACGGCGCCGGGCGTCTCCGCGATGCAGCTGATCCGGCACTCCGAGAGCCCGGCCGAGGTCCGCTCCCAGGTGTTCACGGTCGGCGCCGGACTGCGCGGCACGGCCGGCGCGCTCGGCGCCGCGGTCTTCGGCGCACTGGGCGTGCTCGGCGGCGTCACGCTCACCGTGCTCGTCGGCGTCGTGTGGGTGGTCTCCGCGGCGATCCTGCTGATCCCGCCGGGTCGCCGGCTGGCGGACGCATGAGCGGCACCACCGCTGAGCGACTGCCCTGGTTCGCGCTGCTCGCCGTCGGCGCGATCGGCGGGTTCCTCTCCGGCCTGTTCGGGGTCGGCGGCGGCGTCGTGATGGTGCCGCTGCTCGTCGCACTCGCCCGGTTCGACCAGCGCCGCGCATCGGCTCTCTCGCTCGCCGCGATCGTGCCCGCCTCCATCGTCGGGGCGATCGGCTACCTCGTGCAGGGCCAGGTGGAGCTCGACGCGGCCATCGCCCTGGCGGTCGGCGCGATCCCCGGCACCCTCGTCGGCACGCGCCTGCTGCGAAAGCTCCATGTCGCCCTGCTCCGCTGGCTCTTCATCGCGCTGCTTCTGGCGGTGGCCCTCCGGCTCGTGCTCGTCGTGCCCGCGCGGGGCGCGGAGAGCGTGCTCGACGGGTGGCTGCTGCTCCTCCTCGCCGGGATCGGCTTCCTGGTCGGAATCGCGTCCGGGCTCTTCGGGGTGGGCGGCGGCATCATCATCGTGCCCGTGCTGGTCGCCGGCTTCGGCGTCGGCGACCTGCTCGCGAAGGGGACCTCCCTCACGGTGATCGTCGCGTCGAGTGCGGTCGGCACCGTGTCGAACGTGCGCGCCCGCCTCGTCGACCTGAGGGCGGGCCTTCTGGTCGGCGGAGCCGCGGCGATCACGTCGCTCGCGGGGGTCGCGGCAGCGTTCCTCCTCCCGGCGCGCGTCTCCGCCATCGCGTTCGCGGTGCTCCTCGTGGTCAGCGCGCTGCAGCTCGCGGTGCGGGCCCTGCGCGGTCAAGGGGGCAGACGGCCCCGTCGCCGCCGTCCTAGCGTGGAGGAATGAACCGACTCGACAGCGCCGTCAGTCCCTACCTCCGCAGTCACGCGGACAACCCCGTCGATTGGCGCCCGTGGGGCGAGGACGCCTTCGACGAGGCCGAGCGCCGGGATGTGCCGGTGCTCGTCTCGATCGGCTACGCCACCTGCCACTGGTGTCACGTGATGGCGCGCGAGAGCTTCTCCGATCCGGGGATCGCGGCTTACCTCAACGAGCACTTCGTCGCGATCAAGGTGGACCGTGAGGAGCATCCGGACGTCGACTCGACGTACATGGCGGCCGCCTCCGCGTTCACGCCGAACCTCGGCTGGCCCCTCAACGTGTTCGCGACGCCGGACGGGCGCGCCTTCTACGCCGGCACGTACTCGCCGCCCCGGCCCATGGCGGGCCATCCGTCCTTCCGGCAGGTGCTGGAGGCCGTCGACGAGGCCTGGCGCACCAAGCGCGAGGAGGTCGACCGGGTCTCGGGCGCCCTCGCGGAGGCGCTCGTGGCGCCGGTGATGCCTTCGGAGTCGGGGGCCTCGGTCGACTTCGGCGAGGTGGCCGAGCAGCTGCTGGCCTACGAGGACCACGAGCACGGCGGGTTCGGCGGGGCGCCGAAGTTCCCGGTCGCGCCGGTCCTGCTCCTCGCGCTGCGTCTCGGGCGCTCGCCCGTGCTGCCGCAGCCTCGCGCCGCGGAGGTCGGCGCCCTCGCCCGCCGCACCCTCGCCGCGATGGCCGCATCCGGGCTGCGGGACCCGGTCGAGGGCGGCTTCTTCCGGTACGCCACGAAGCGCGACTGGACGGAGCCCCACTACGAGCGGATGCTCTACGACAACGCGCAGCTGCTGCGGGCGTACGCCGAGGTCGGCGACGCGGACACGGCGGCGGGCATCGTGTCCTTCCTCACCGAGGTGCTGAGGCGCCCGTCCGGCGCCTTCGGCTCCGCCCAGGACTCGGAGAGCTTCGTGAACGGCGAGCGCACCGAGGGCGGGTACTACGCGCTCGACGCGGCCGGGCGCGCGGACCAGCCGCCGCCGGCCGTCGACGGCAAGGTGCTCACCGGCTGGAACGGCCTCGCGATCGGCGCGCTCGCCACCGCCGCCCGCCGTCTCGGCCGGCCCGAGTGGACGCGTCTCGCCGAGGAGGCCGCCGACGCGGTGCTCGCCTCCGCGCGCACCGGCCGGTCCCTCCTCCGCGCAACCCTGGACGGCCGCCAGTCGCCCGCGCCCGCAACGCTCGAGGACTACGGGATGCTGGCCCGCGGGCTGCTCGAGCTGGCTCTCGCGTCCGGGGAAGTGCACTACGCGAAGGTGGCCCGGGAGCTCGTCGACGACTGCCGCTCGGCGGCCGGGCCCGGGCAGGCGTTCGCGGCGCCCGGTGGCCCCGACTCGACGCTGGCTCGGCGGGGACTGGCGCTCGCCGCCGACACGGGCGAGGGCGCCTACCCGTCGGGCACGAGCGAGATGGCCGTCGCGGCGATGCTGCTGAACGAGCTGACCGGCGAAGACGAGTACCGGGAGGCCGCCGAGCTGGCACTCGCTCCGCTCGCCGCCATCGCCGCGTCCCGCCCCATCTCGCTTGGCGGCGCGCTGGAGGCGCTCGCGCGGCTGCAGGAGATCGGGACCGCGCTGATCGTCGTCGGCCCCGAGGACCCGGACCTCGCGGCCGTCGTGCAGTCGGCCGAGCTCGACGTCGCGGTGTCGGTGACGGAGGAGCAGGCGCGCGCCTTCGCCGACGCCGGCTTCGGCCTCTTCGCGGATCGCGCCGCACACGACGGGCGGGCGACCGCCTACCTCTGCGAGGGGTTCGTGTGCCGCCTGCCGACCCACGAGGCGGAGCAGGTGCGCCAGGCGCTGACGACGGCCGCGTGACGGATCGCCCCGTCCCGCCGGCTGCCGCGGCTCAGACCCAGCTCGGCAGCCACACGTGGATCTGCCAGAACCAGAACGGCGTCTGGATCCCCGCCCACAGCGGGTAGAAGAACGCGCTGAGCAGGGCGACCAGGACGAGGAAAACGCCGGCCAGCCTCGTGGCGAGGATGCGCTGGTTCTTCGACACCGGATCGCCGATCAGTCCGGTGAGTCCGCCGAGGACCGCGACGAGAGCGAGCAGCAGGTAGGGCTCGAAGGCGATCGTGTAGAACTGGAACATCGTCCGCGTCGGGTACAGCAGCCACGGCAGGTAGCCGGCCGCGACCGCGGTGAGGATGAGCGCATCCCGGCCGTGCCGATACCGGACGAAGCGGTAGACGAGGTAGAGCGTCGCCGCGATCGCGGTCCACCAGAGCAGCGGGTTCGCGACCGACCACACGATCTCCGAGCAGTACGACGCCGTGCAGCCGTTCTCCCCCATCCCGCTGCCGATGTAGTGGATCTGGGTCGGACGCGCGAGCAGCGGCCACAGGATCGCGGGCGTCGCATACGGGTGGCTCGTGCTGAGGCCCGTGTGGAACGCGTAGATGTCGGCGTGCCAATGCCAGAGGTTCTGCACGGCGTCCGGCACCCAGGCGAGCGCACCTGTCCAGCGCTCCCCGCCGCCGGTCTCGATCCACGAGCGGCCCCACCCGCCCGAGGAGAGGAACCAGCCCGTGAAGCTCGCCAGGTAGGCGGCGAGGGCGGCGGGCAGCATCCACAGGGCCGCGAGCGGCGCCTGGCGCACCACGCTCGCGAGGAGCCAGCCGTCGACGCCGGCCCTTCGCCGTGCGAGCGCCTCCGACACGACGACGTAGATGCCGAACGCGGCGAGGAAGTACACGCCCGACCACTTCACCGCGCAGGTGAGGCCGAACGCGACGCCCGCCGCGAGCAGCCAGGGCCGCATCGCCAGCGCGGGACCCCACCCGACGGCGAGCTCGTGCCCCCGCGCGGCCCGCCACGCCTCGAGCCGCCGGTCGCGGGAGCGCCGATCCAACAGGACCGCCCCGAACCCGAGCAGCGCGAACAGCATCACGAAGTTGTCGAGCAGCGAGATGCGCGAGAGCACGATCGCCTGCCCGTCCACCGCGAAGAGCGCGCCGGTGAGCACGCCGAGGAGGGTGCTCCGGAACAGGGTCGTCGCGATCAGGACGAGCAGCAGCACCGCCAGGGTGCCGGCGAGGGCCGTCGAGAACCGCCAGCCGAACGTGCTCTCCGGGCCGAAGATCGCGAGGCCGATGGCGATCAGCCACTTGCCGAGCGGTGGATGCGCGACGTACGAGCCGGTCGTGGTGTAGCCGTCCACGATGCCGGCGTTGAACTGCTCGTCCGAGCCCTCCGGCCATGTGGCCTCGTAGCCCAGGTTGAGGATCGTCCACGCGTCCTTCACGTAGTACGTCTCGTCGAACATGAGCGTCGGCGGATGCCCGAGGTTCCAGAAGCGGAGGACGGCCGCGAGCAGCGTCACGATCAGCGGGCCGAGCCATCGCCACACCCGATCGTCGAGGGCCCGGGCGAGCGGCGTACGGGGCACGGCGGCGAGGACGGGCAGGTCGCGGAGCGCGCGCCGGGAGAGGGCGATCGGGCTCGGCACCGCCCCATGATAGGCGGGGCGACCTCCGCGCCCCGCTGGCTGTCCCGGTGGGGCCGCCGTGCCTCCGGCCCCCTCCGCACGCCTCCGCGGACGCGAGGGGGGAGACTGGAGCCATGCTGGTCCTCGCCGCGACCCCGATCGGGAACCTGGGCGACGCGACCGTCCGCCTCGTCGACGCCCTCCGCACGGCCACCGTCGTCGCGGCCGAGGACACCCGCGTCACGCAGCGTCTGCTCGCCGGCCTCAAGGTGGAGAACCGCCCGCGGCTCGTGTCCCTCAACGAGCACAACGAGCGGGAGCGGATCGCCGAGCTCCTCGCCATCGCCGCCGACACCGACGTGCTCGTCCTGAGCGACGCCGGGATGCCGACCGTCTCCGATCCCGGCTACCGCCTCGTCACCGCCGCCGTCGAGGCGGACGTCCGCGTCACCGTGCTCCCGGGCGCGTCCGCCGTGCCCACCGCGCTCGCCGTCTCCGGTCTCCCCACCGACCGGTTCGCGTTCGAAGGCTTCCCGCCCCGTCGGCCCGCCGAACGCCGCGCGCTGCTGGCCGAGCTCGCCCGCGAGCCGCGGACCCTCGTCTTCTTCGAGTCCCCGCAGCGGCTCGGCGACCTCCTCGCCGACCTCGCGGGCGCGTTCGGAGCCGAGCGCCGCGTGGCGGTCTGCCGCGAGCTGACCAAGCTGCACGAGGAGGTCGTCCGCGGCACCGCGGCGGAGCTCGCGGCGTGGGCGGCAGACGGGGTCCGCGGCGAGATCGTGGTCGTGGTCGAGGGCGCCGCCCCTGTCGAGGTGTCGGCGGAGGACGCCATCGCGCAGGTGCTGGCCCTCGTCGCATCGGGCACCCGCCTCAAGGAGGCCTCGGCCGAGGTCGCCGAGGCGACCGGCCTGTCCCGCCGCGAGCTGTACGAGGCGGCGCTGCGCCGCCGCTGAAGCACCGCCCGCGCCCGTGCAACAGAACGACCGTTTCGCAATCGCGTGCCGTTGCAAAACGGTCGTACGGTTGCAGGCGCCGCCGACGGAAGTAACGCCGCCGAGGGGGCGGAAGGCCGCCGAATAGGATGGTCGGCATGTCTTCCGGCGCGTCCTTCTACATCACCACGCCGATCTTCTACCCCAGCGACGTCCCGCACATCGGCCACGGCTACACGGAGGTCGCCGCCGACGTGCTCGCCCGCTGGCACCGCCAGGCCGGCGACGACACCTGGCTGCTGACCGGCACCGACGAGCACGGCCAGAAGATGCTGCGCACCGCGTCCGCGAACGACATGACGCCACGCGAGTGGGCGGACCGCCTCGTCGAGAGCTCCTGGCTGCCGCTGCTCGACACCCTCGACATCGCCAACGACGACTTCATCCGCACCACCCAGGAGCGGCACGAGACGAGCGCCGCGGCGTTCCTGCAGAAGCTGTACGACACCGGGTTCATCTACACCGGCGACTACGAGGGCTTCTACTGCGTCGGCTGCGAGGAGTACAAGCAGCCGAGCGAGCTGGTGGCGGGCGTCGGTCCGTTCGAGGGGGAGCGCGTCTGCGCCATCCACTCGAAGCCGGTCGAGCTGCTGCACGAGCGCAACTACTTCTTCCGGATGAGCGAGTTCCAGGAGCGGCTCCTCGCCCTCTACGAGGAGCGGCCCGACTTCGTGCAGCCCGAGAGCGCCCGCAACGAGGTCGTCTCCTTCGTCAAGCAGGGGCTCGCCGACCTGTCGATCTCGCGCTCCAGCTTCGACTGGGGCATCCAGATCCCGTGGGACCCGCAGCACGTCGTCTACGTGTGGTTCGACGCGCTGCTCAACTACATCACCGCGATCGGGTACGGGCAGGACGAGGCCAACTTCGAGCGCCGCTGGCCGGGCATCCAGCTCGTCGGCAAGGACATCCTCCGCTTCCACGCGGTGATCTGGCCGGCCATGCTGATGGCCGCCGGCCTCGACGTGCCGAAGCACGTGTTCGCGCACGGCTGGCTGCTCGTCGGCGGCGAGAAGATGTCGAAGTCGAAGCTCACCGGCATCGCGCCGAACCAGATCACCGACGTCTTCGGCTCCGACGCGTTCCGCTACTACTTCATGCGCGCCATCACGTTCGGGCAGGACGGGTCGTTCAGCTGGGAGGACCTCTCCGCCCGCTACCAGGCGGAGCTCGCGAACGGCTTCGGCAACCTCGCCTCCCGCGTGGTCGCGATGATCACCCGCTACTTCGACGGCGTCGTGCCGCAGTCCGGCGCGCTCCAGCCCGCGGACGAGGCGATCCGCGCGACGGTCGCCGCGGCGGCCCGGGACGCCGACGCCGCGATCGAGCGCTTCGCGATCCACGAGGCGATCGGCGCGATCTGGACGGTCGTCGAGGAGCTCAACGGCTACATCACCGAGCAGGAGCCGTGGGTGCTCGCCAAGCAGCCGGAGAACCGCGAGCGGCTCGGGACCGTGCTGTACACGGCGGCCGAGGGGCTCCGCGCGCTCGCCGTGCTGCTGTCGCCGGTTATCCCGAAGTCCACCGCGAAGCTGTGGACCTCGCTCGGCGCACCCGGCGCGCTCGCCGACCAGCCCATCCGCACCGCCGGCGACTGGGGCCAGCTGCCCGCCGGATCGGCCGTGTCCCCGCTCGAGGCCCTATTCCCGCGCATCGAGCAGGAGGCCGGGGTGGGGGCCGCCCGATGAGCGACGCGTCGAACGCCGAGCCGTCCAACTACGTCCGCCAGCGGAACACGACGGAGATCAACGGGACGAGCCGCGACCTGACGTATCCGCCGCTGCCGGAGGCGCTCACCGTCCCCGTCTACGACAACCACACGCACCTCGAGATCGCGGACGGCATCGAGCCGATCGGCTACCTCGAGCACCTCGACCGCGCGTCGAGCGTGGGCGTGCGCGGCGTCATCCAGGTCGGCGGCGACCTGGAGACGAGCCGCTGGTCGGCGGAGGTCGCGGCGAACGAGCCGCGAATGCTCGCGGCGGTCGCGATCCACCCGAACGAGGCGCCGCGCTACGCCGAGGCCGGGCAGCTGCAGAGCGCCATCGCGGAGATCGCCGAGCTCGCGAAGCGGCCCCGCGTCCGTGCCGTCGGCGAGACAGGCCTCGACTTCTTCCGCACCGGCGAGGAGGGCCGCGCCGCCCAGTACGAGAGCTTCGAGGCGCACATCGAGATCGCGAAGCGCGAGGGGATCGCGCTGCAGATCCACGACCGGGACGCGCACGACGAGGTCGTCCGCACGCTCAAGCGGGTCGGCGCCCCGGAGAAGACGGTGTTCCACTGCTTCTCGGGCGACGTCGTGCTCGCCCGGCAGTGCGCGGAGAACGGCTGGTACACGTCTTTCTCCGGCAATGTGACGTTCAAGAACGCCGAGGACCTCCGCGAGGCGCTCGACGTGATGCCGCGCGCCCTGCTCCTCGTCGAGACCGACGCGCCGTTCCTCACGCCGACCCCGCTGCGCGGCCGGCCCAACGCGCCGTACCTGCTGCCGCACACGCTGCGCGCGATGGCGGCGCGCCTCGGCACCGACGTGTCGATGCTGGCGGCGCAGATCTCCTCGAACACCGAGCTCGTCTACGGCCTGTGGACGGACGACCCGCCCGTGCCGGACGAGGACGCCGTCACGCCCGCCGCCCTCGCATGAGTGATCCGCGGCCGGCGCTGCTCGGGCCCGCCGAGATCCGGGAGCTCGCCGCCCGGCTCGGCGTGAACCCGACCAAGAAGCTCGGCCAGAACTTCGTTCTCGATCCGAACACGGTGCGGCGGATCGTCCGCACCGCGGGCGTCGAGGCGGGGGAGACGGTCGTCGAGGTGGGGCCCGGCCTCGGCTCCCTGACCCTCGGGCTGCTCGAGGCGGGCGCCCGCGTGGCCGCGGTCGAGATCGACGGGCGCCTGGCCGAGCAGCTGCCGCTGACGGTGGCGGAGGTGGGCGGCTTGGACGCCGCCGCGCGACTCGACGTGGTGCACGCCGACGCGCTCCGCGTCACCGAACTGCCGGACCCCGTCCGGTTCGTCGCCAACCTGCCCTACAACGTGTCGGTGCCGGTGCTCCTGCACTTCCTCGAGCACTTCGACAGCATCCGGTCCGGGGTCGTGATGGTGCAGGCCGAGGTGGGGGAGCGGATCGCCGCCCGGCCCGGCTCGAAGGTGTACGGCTCGCCGAGCGTGAAGTCGGCCTGGTACGGAGCCTTCCGCGTCGCCGGACAGGTGAGCCGGCAGGTGTTCTGGCCGGTGCCGAACGTCGACTCGGTGCTCGTCGGGTTCACCCGGCACGACGAGGAGCCGGGCACGGCCGAGGAGCGCCGCGCGACCTTCCGGCTCGTCGACGCCGCCTTCGGACAGCGCCGCAAGACGCTGCGACAGTCCCTGTCGGGCGTACTCGGCGGCGCCGACGCCGCGGGCGGCGCGCTCGCGGCGGCGGGCGTCGACCCGTCGGCCCGGGGAGAACGCCTGACCGTGGAGGACTTCCTGCGCATCGCCCGCGTCGCGGCCGCCTGAACCGAGTCGCAGCGTTTCGCCGGGGCCCGCGGCTGTCGGATCCGGGACGTTAGGTTGGAGGCATGACCACGCCCGCCGCCGCAGTGCACGTGCGGGCGCCGGGCAAGATCAACGTCTTCATGCGCGTGGGCACTCTGCAGGAGGACGGCTACCACGACGTGGCCACCGCGTACCAGGCGGTGTCGCTGTGCGAGGAGGTGCGGGCGTTCCCCGCGTCCGACTTCTCGGTGTCCTTCGACGGGCCCATCGACAGCTCGGGGCTCGCGACCGACGCGTCCAACATCGCAATCAAGGCGGCCCGCGCGCTCGCCCGCCGCACGGGTTTCCGGGGCGGCGTCCGGCTTGAGATCACGAAGCGCGTGCCCATCGCCGGCGGCATGGGCGGCGGCTCCGCGGACGCGGCGGGTGCCCTGCTCGCCTGCGACGCGCTCTGGGGAACCGACGTCGGCCGCGAGGAGCTGCACGCGCTCGCGGCACGCCTCGGCGCCGACGTGCCGTTCGCGCTGATGGGCGGCACCGCGATCGGCACCGGACGGGGCGACCGGCTGAGCCCCGCGCTCGCGAAGGGCACCTTCCACTGGGTGCTCGCGTTCGCCGACTTCGGGATGAGCACCCCGGCCGTCTACCAGGAGCTCGACCGGCACCGCGACCGGCACGCCCTCGACATCTTCCCGGCGAGCCCGCAGCCGTTCGTCGACGCGGGCGTCCTGCAGGCACTCCGGGCGGGCGACCCGCACATGCTCGCCGAGTGCCTGCACAACGACCTGCAGGCCCCCTCCCTGCACCTCGCGCCGGATCTCGCGAAGGTCCTCGAGCTGGGGGAGCAGAACGGCGCCCTCGCGGGCATCGTCTCCGGCTCGGGCCCGACGATCGCGTTCCTCGCCGCCGACCTCGACTCCGCGATCTCCCTGCAGATCGCCCTCTCCGCCGCGCGGCTGACGGTCGCCCGCGTCACGGGCCCGGTCTCGGGCGCCCGCCTCCTCGCCGACTAGCGCGTCCGCGGGCGCGGCGCCCGCTTTTGCAACCGGATGACCGTCTTGCAACCGCGTGCCGTTGCAGAACGGTCGTACGGTTGCGAGTTCGCCCTCAGCGGGACCGGAAGGAGGGGCGGCCGCGGGCGGCTACCGTTGAGCCACGTGGCACATCTCCTCGGCGCCGAACGGCTGCACCTCGAGTTCCCGACGCGGGTCGTGTTCGACGAGATCACCCTCGGGCTCGCCGACGGGGACCGCATCGGCATCGTCGGCCGCAACGGCGACGGCAAGTCCTCCCTCCTGCGGATGCTGTCCGGTGAGCAGGAGCCCGACTCGGGCCGCGTCACCCGCCGCAGCGGGCTCCGTGTCGGCGTCCTCACCCAGCGCGACGACTTCGGCGCCTCGCGCACGGTCGGCGAGGCGATCGTCGGCGACACCGCGGAGCACGAGTGGGCGGGCGACCCGCGCATCCGCGACGTCATCGCGGGCCTCGTCGCCGACCTCGACTGGGAGGCCGCGCTCGGCGAGCTGAGCGGTGGCCAGCGCCGTCGCGTCTCGCTCGCCGCGCTCCTCGTCGGCGACTGGGACGTCCTGCTCCTCGACGAGCCCACCAACCACCTCGACGTCGAGGGGGTCGCCTGGCTGGCCGAGCACCTCAAGGTCCGCTGGCCGGCGTCGAGCGGCGCCCTCGCGGTCGTCACCCACGACCGGTGGTTCCTCGACGAGGTGTGCACGGCGACGTGGGAGGTGCACGACCGCATCGTCGAGCCGTTCGAGGGCGGCTACGCGGCCTACGTGCTGCAGCGCGTGGAGCGCGACCGGATGGCCGCCGCCTCCGAGGCGAAGCGGCAGAACCTGATGCGCAAGGAGCTCGCCTGGCTGCGCCGCGGCGCGCCCGCGCGGACCTCGAAGCCGAAGTTCCGGATCGACGCCGCCAACCAGCTGATCGAGAACGAGCCGCCGGTGCGCGACTCTGTGTCGCTCTCCCGCCTCGCGACCGCCCGGCTCGGCAAGGACGTCGTCGACCTCGAGCGGGTCGCCTACCGCTACGACGGCGACGACGGCGGCCGCGAGGTGCTGCGCGACATCGAGTGGCGCATCGCGCCGGGCGAGCGCACGGGCATCCTGGGCCAGAACGGCGCCGGCAAGAGCACCCTGCTCCGCCTCATCGACGGCAGCCTCACGCCGACCGCCGGTCGCGTCAAGCGCGGCAAGACGGTGAAGATCGCGGAGCTCACCCAGCAGCTCGACGAGCTGGACGCTGTCGCCGACGACCGCGTCAGCGACGTGGTCGGCCGGCTGCGGACGAGCTACGTGAGCGGCTCGGGATCGTCGGCCGTCGAGCTCACGCCCGGGCAGCTGCTGGAGCGGCTCGGCTTCACGAGCGCGCAGCTCTCGACGCCCGTCCGCGACCTGTCGGGCGGCCAGAAGCGGCGGCTGCAGCTGCTGCTGATCCTGATGGAGGAGCCGAACGTGCTCATCCTCGACGAGCCGACGAACGACCTCGACACCGACATGCTCGCCGCGATGGAGGACCTGCTCGACTCGTGGCCCGGCACCCTTCTCGTCGTCTCGCACGACCGGTACCTGCTCGAGCGCGTCACCGACCAGCAGTACGCGGTGCTCGACGGGCGCCTCCGTCACCTGCCCCGCGGCGTCGAGGAGTACCTCGAGCTGCGCCGGGCGCAGGAGCGGGCCGCGGCGAACGCGCTTCGCGCCGCTGCGACCGGCTCACCCCTTCCTGCGGCGGCAGCCGCCTCCGCGCTGAGCGGCTCCGACCGTCGTGCCGCCGAGAAGGAGGTCGCGTCCATCGACCGCCGGCTGGAGCGGATCTCCGCCGAGCGCACCGAGGTGCACGCCGCGTTCGCCGAGCACGACCAGTCCGACTACGCGGGCCTGCAGCGTCTTCAGGCGCGCCTGCAGGAGCTCGACGATCGCGAGTCGGAGCTCGAGACGCGGTGGCTGGAGCTCGGCGAGCTCCTCGGCTGAGCCTGCCGCTGCCGACCTCCGGTCCGTTGCAACCGAACGACCGTTTCGCAACCGCGTGCCGTTGCAGAACGGTCGAATGGTTGCAGGTCCGCGATCAGGCCGAGTCGAAGGAGTGGCTGAGCTTCCGCAGCAGGGCGGCCACGCGCTCCTGATCGCCGCGGGAGAGCCCCTCGAGCAGCTCGACCTCCGCGGCGAGGAGCCGCTCGATGGCGCTGTCGACGCGGGCGAGTCCCTCGGCGGTGATGACGACGAGCACGCCGCGGCCGTCCTTCGGGTCGATCCGCCGCTCGACGAGGGAGCGCTCGACGAGGCGGTCGATGCGGTTGGTCATCGTGCCGGACGAGACGCCGGTCAGCTGCAGCAGCGTCTTGGGGCTCAGCTGGTGGGGTGCGCCGGATCGCCGCAGAGGCGAGAGCACGTCGAACTCCCACGGCTCGAGCCCGGCCGTCGCGAACGCCGCCTTGCGCGCCCGCTCGAGTCGCCGGGCGAGGCGCGTGACGCGCGAGAGCACCTGGAGGGGCGTGAAGTCGAGCTCCGGCCTCTCCCGCTCCCAGGCCTCGACGATGAGGTCGACCTCGTCGTGGCTCGCCATGCCCCCATTATGGCGATCCCAGCCCCTTCCCTCGGGCCAAGACCTGTCCCTCAACAGGCAGAAAACCCGTCGACAGGCTCACCGTGGCCGTCGGAGCCTGTTGGCGGCGATTCCGCCTGTTGAGCGACGGCAGGAGCAGGCCGGGCGCCGGACCTGACGCTGGAGCGGTCTGGCAGACTGGCAGGGCTCCGTGGAGCGGTCCGCCTTGGTGTAACGGCAGCACGACAGCCTTTGGAGCTGTGAGGACCAGGTTCGAATCCTGGAGGCGGAGCACGAGATCGAGTTCCGCCGGTCCCACCGTGCGGTCGGCGAACGGGGTTCGCGACGGCCGCCTCTGGCAGGGTGGGCGGCATGGACGACGACCGCTGGTCCGCTGTCGCCGCCGACTGGGCGAGGCTCTGGGGCCGATTCGCCGGCCCGGCGCGGGAGGCGCTGGTCGCCGCCGCGGCGATCGGACCCGGCACACGGGTGCTCGACGTCGGCTGCGGCAGCGGCGAGTTCCTGCGGCTGCTGCAGGAGCGGGGCGCCCGCGCGACCGGCATCGACGATGCGCCCGGCATGGTCGAGATCGCCAGGTCCGCCGTCCCGTCAGCGGAGGTGCGCGTCGGGGATGCGCTCGACCTGCCGTGGCCGTACGACTCCTTCGACGCCGTGGTGGCGGTCAACGCGCTCGAGCTCACCGGCGACCCCGAGCTGGCCCTCGCCGAGGCGATGCGGGTGACCGTGCCGGGAGGCGTCGTCGCTGTTGCCAACTGGGCGGAGGGTGCTCGCAACGACGTGGACGCCATCGAGGCGGCGGTCGCGGAGGCCTACGAGGAGGAGCCCTCCCCGGATGGCCCGCTGCGGCTGCCCGGCGGGCTCGAGCGTCTGCTCACGGCCGCGGGGCTCGACGTGGTCGCATCAGGGACGGTGCCGGCCGTCTGGGAGGCCGCCGACGAGGACGCCCTCGTCCGCGGGATCCTCCTCGGCGAGGACGACGCGGGACTCGCGGCCGCGGCACCGGTGGTCGTCGCGGCCGCCGAGCCGTTCCGCACCGCGGGCGGCGGGTACCGGCTCGTCAACGCGTTCCGCTTCGCCGTCGGCCGCGTCCCGGTCCGCTGAGGAGGCGCGTCCGCCCCTCCCGGGCGGGCACCCGCGCGCGTACAGTGGCCGCATGGCACAGCCGGAAGCGGCGGTGTGGACCGACCCCCGCGACGAGATCGAGTACGGCGTCCTGATGGCGGACGGCCGCCTAGCGCCGCGCGCCTTCACCGATCGCGCCGCCGCGGAGGCGTGGGCTCGCCCGGAGGAGGGCGACCGGGTCGTGTCCTACAACCTCATCTGCGAGTGCGACAGCTGACGCGTCGCCGCGGAGGGGCGCAGACGCGCCAGCGGTAGGGCGGGGAGGCCGGTGCCCTCGCGCATCCAGCAGCGCGCCGGGCCAAGGCGCGCGACACGGAGCGCTCCCGTGCGCCGCCTCCGGTGCCGCCACGCCGTCCGTCGCTACGCTGGCGCGACCCCGGAGCGCGCGCTGCCAGGGAGCCGCAACCACTTCCGAGCCCTGGAGTTCCCGCCGTGACGATCGACGCCACGACCACCCCCGCCCCGGCAGCAGCCCCCGACCCGGCCCGTCCGCGCCGCAGCCGCAACCAGCCCCGGCTCGGCCGGCTCCTCAGCAACGTGGAGCTCCTCACCGCGATCCTGCTCGGCGTCGTCTCGGTCACCACCGCCTACGCCTCCTTCCAGGCGTCGCTCTACGACGGCGAGACGGCCAAGCAGTTCAGCGCGGGCCAGAACGCGCAGACGGAGGCGGAGTCGCTCTACCTCGAGGCGAACCAGCAGTACATCCGCGACGTGCAGCTGTGGGACCGCATGACGGAGCTGCAGATCGAGATCGACAACATCCCGGAGCAGGCCGCCGCGTCACAGCTGAAGTACGACACCCTGCTCTTCACCTCCGTCTCGGAGACCCTCAACGCCGCGATTCTCTGGTCGGCCGAGCAGAACGCGGCGGACCCGTCCGGGTTCGTCAGCCCCTTCGAATCGGAGCAGTACCAGAACACGCTCTACGGCGCGTGGGCCGCGGAGGACGACAAGTCCGAGGCCGCGTTCCAGGCGGGGGACCGCGCGGACAAGCACGGTGACGCCCTGACCCTCACGACCGTGCTGATGGCGATCTCGCTGTTCCTGCTCGGCGTCGCGGCCGTCGCGCGGCAGCTGCGCGTGCAGCTGATCCTCATCGGCGCCGCGATGGTCATCTACGCCGTCTCGCTGGGGATGACGTTCAGCGTGCCGTTCATCGCATGGTGAGCCGGCCGGGGTCCCGGTCGGTCGGCGTCGGCCCATGAGAGCGCTGCGGCGGATTTCGGAGGCCGCCATGACGGCGGGCCTGCTCGCCCTGACGCTCAGTCTCACGACCCTGATCCGGGAGAGGGACGGCGCCGGCATCTTCCTGGTCGCCGGCGTGATCCTCCTGCCGGCCGGCGCGTTCGGCTTCTGGCTGTCCCGCCGCTCGCCGGCGGGACGTGCCCTCGATCGGCATCACGACGTCACGGAGCCGAGACGCGGCTGGGCCCGCGCTTGGGTTACCGGGATGTTCGCCGCCTACAGCGCCGCCGGTCTCGTGCTCGCGCTGCTGGCTCCGGACCGGTCGCCCCTCGTCATCGGGCTCATCGTGCTCTGCGCGCTGATCCTCATCGCCTCGCTCGTCGCGGTCGTGCGCATCGCCCGCACGAGCGGGAACGACGAGAGGTCCTGAGCGGCGGTCCGCGCTCAGCGAGCCGCCGCGGTCCCTAGCCGCGCAGCTCGTCGATCCCGGCGATCCGGACCAGCCCCTCGGCCGCCGCGGCGAGCCGTGCGTCGAGGGTGACGAGAGCGTCCCCCTGCAGCTGGGTCAGCGCGAGGTACTCGGCGTCGTAGGTGGAATCCAGGTCGAGTCGGTCGGCGATGCGCCAGGCGGTGCGCTGCAGCACCGAGTCGCCGAGGAGGCGGATCGGCAGTCGCCGGAACCGCGCCATCCGGTTCTGCGCGTCGTCGGCCGAGAGGTCGCCGCTCCGAACGGCCTCGTAGAGGCGGGAGAGCAGCTGCGAGCGGAGCAGCGAAGGGGCGAACAGCTCGTGCCTTGCGGGGACGTCGATCCCGTCGCTCACCAGAGCCAGGGCGGCGCTGACGTGCAGCACGAACTTCGTCATGGTCCTCCGCTCCCTTGCAGGATCGCCAGGCTAGCGGGTCCGACGGCCCCGGCCGTCAACCCCGTCGTTCCGATCGGCGGGGGCGCGGAGGACTGGGTAGCGTGCAGCGCGTGGACGACGGCCTGCTCGCGGGACTCAGCGGGCTGATCGCCGCGAGCACCCTCCTGCTGGGCGCCGGCATCGCATACCTCGTCCGGGTCCCGCAGCCCGTGGTGGCGGCCGTCATGGCGTTCGGCGCCGGGGTGCTCATCTCTGCCCTCGCATACGAGTTGGTCGCCGAGGCGAACACCGCGGGCGGACTGGTGCCGACGGTCAGCGGCTTCCTGGCGGGCGCGATCCTCTTCGTGGCCGCCGACTGGCTGCTCTCGCGCGCCGGCGGGAGGCATCGGAAGCGCGCGGAGGGGGCCGGGGGCGGCGGGAGCGGCGCCGTGATCGCCGTCGGGGCGCTCATCGACGGGATCCCGGAGTCGATCGTGCTCGGCCTCAGCGTGGCGGGCGGCGGCGGCCTCAGCATCCCGATCATCGCCGCGATCGCCATCTCGAACATTCCCGAGGGGCTGTCCAGCACGTCCGGCATGAAGGCCGACGGCCACCGCGCCGGCTACGTGTTCGGAGTCTGGGGCGGGATCGCGGCGGCGTCGACGATCGCGGCCCTGCTCGGCTACACCCTGCTGCAGGGCGCGGGGGACGTGCTGATCGCGTTCGTGACGACCGTGGCGGCGGGCGGCATCCTGGCGATGGTGTCGAACACGATGATCCCCGAGGCCTTCCAGCGCGACAAGGTGCTCACCGGGCTGTTCGCGACGGTCGGGTTCCTCACCGCCTTCGTCCTGCACGAGCTCGGCGGCTGACCGAAACCGCCCGCCCCGCCCCGACCGGCTCCCAGTACGCTCGAACGGGGCCGACCTCGTGCGGATGCCGCGCGAGCCGGACGGCCCTACCGGCATCACCAAGCAAGGGAGCCCTGTGACCGACCCCCGTCTCGCCGTCGTCATCCTCGCCGCAGGTCAGGGCACGCGCATGAAGTCGGCGACTCCGAAGGTGCTGCACAAGCTGGCGGGCCTGCCGATCGTCGCGCACGTGCTCGCCACGGCGCGTGAGCTGTCCGCCGCGCACGTGCTCGCCGTCGTCCGCCACGAGCGCGACCGGGTGGCCGACGCGGTGTCCGCCGCGCTGCCCGACGCGATCATCGTCGACCAGGACGAGGTGCCCGGCACCGGGCGTGCGGTCGAGGTGGCCCTCGAGGCGCTGCCCGAGGGCTTCGACGGCGACGTCCTCGTGCTGAACGGCGACGTGCCCCTGCTCGACGCGGCGACCCTCCGGGAGTTCCTCGCCGCGCATCGGGGCGGGGGAGCGGCCGGCTCCGTGCTGACCGCCGTGCTGCCGGACCCCACCGGCTACGGCCGCATCGTCCGCGGAGCCGACGGCAGCCTCGAGCGCATCGTCGAGCAGAAGGACGCGAGCGAGGACGAGGTCGCGATCGGGGAGATCAACACAGGCGTCTACGCGTTCGGGCTCTCCGGCCTCCGCGACCGGCTCGCGTCGATCACGACGTCGAACGCGCAGGGCGAGAAGTACCTCACCGACATGGTGGCCGCGCTGCGTGACGCCGGATCCGCGGTGTCCGCGGTGCCCGTCGCCGAGCCGTGGCTCGTCGAGGGCATCAACGACCGCGCTCAGCTCGCCGACGCCGCCGCCAAGCTCAACGCGCTCATCGTGCGGGGCTGGCAGCTGAACGGCGTCACGATCCAGGACCCGGCGACCACCTGGATCGACCTCACCGTGACCCTCGCGCCCGACGTCGAGATCCTGCCCGGCACGCAGCTGCAGGGCGCCACCACCGTCGCCACTGGCGCGGTGATCGGGCCGGACACGACCCTCGTCGACTGCGAGATCGGCGAGCGCGCCACCGTCAAGCGCACCGACGCGACCCTCGCCGTGATCGGCGAGGGTGCGAGCGTCGGCCCGTTCTCCTACCTGCGGCCCGGCACGGTGCTCGGCCGTGACGGCAAGATCGGCACGTTCGTCGAGACGAAGAACGCACGGATCGGGGAGCGGTCGAAGGTGCCGCACCTGTCCTACATCGGCGACACCGAGGTCGGTGTCGGCTCGAATGTGGGTGCCGGAACGATCACCGCCAACTACGACGGCGTGCACAAGCACTCCACCGTCGTCGGGTCCCACGTCCGCACCGGGTCGCACAACGTCTTCGTGGCCCCGGTTAGGATTGGGGACGGAGCGTATACGGGTGCCGGAACGGTGGTGCGCAAGGACGTGCCTGCCGGGTCGCTCGCCATCAACGTTGCTCCGCAACGCAATATCGCGGGCTGGGTTGCTGCCAACCGGCCCGGCACCGATGCCGCGCGCGCCGCGGCAGAGAGCGGGGACGAGTGACGGGCATCAAGGCGACCGGCGAGAAGAGCCTGGTCATCGTCAGCGGAAGAGCCCATCCCCAACTCGCGCAGGACATCGCGGCCGAGCTCAACACCGCGATCGTGCCGACGGATGCGCGCACCTTCGCGAACGGCGAGCTGTACGCCCGGTACGACGAGAGCGTGCGCGGCTGCGACGCGTTCGTCATCCAGTCGCACACGGCGCCCATCAACCAGTGGCTGATGGAGCAGCTCATCATGGTCGACGCCCTCAAGCGCGCGTCCGCCAAGCGCATCACCGTCGTCTCGCCGTTCTACCCGTACGGGCGCCAGGACAAGAAGGGCCGCGGCCGCGAGCCGATCTCGGCCCGCCTCATCGCCGACCTCTACGCCGCCGCGGGCGCCGACCGCATCATGTCGGTCGACCTGCACGCCGCGCAGATCCAGGGCTTCTTCGACGGCCCCGTCGACCATCTGTTCGCGATGCCGGTGCTCATGGAGCACATCGAGAAGGTCGTCCCGAAGCAGGACCTCACCGTCGTCTCGCCCGACATGGGCCGTGTCCGCGTCGCCGACATCTGGAGCGACAAGCTCGGTGTGCCGCTGGCGATCATCCACAAGCGCCGCGACCCGCTGGTGCCGAACGAGGTCTCCGTGCACGAGATCGTCGGTGAGGTCGAGGGCCAGGTCTGCCTGATCGTCGACGATCTCATCGACACCGGCCGGACCATCGCGAAGGCGGCGGCGGCGCTGAAGGCGAACGGCGCGAAGGGCGTGATCGTGGCGGCGACGCACGCGGTGTTCTCGCCGCCTGCCGTCGAGATCCTCAACAGCCCGGAGATCGACAGCGTCATCGTCACCGACACGCTGCCCCTGCCGCCGGAGAAGCGCTTCGAGAAGCTGACGATCCTGCCGATCGCCCCGCTGATCGCGCGCGCCATCCACGAGGTCTTCGACGACGGCTCGGTCACGTCGATGTTCGAGGGCGCCGCGTAGGTTCGTTTCAACCGCTTCCCGGTGATTGAGGAGCCCGCGCAGCGGGCGTCTCGAAATCACGTGACGTGTCTGTGGACGCGACTACGCGGTGGCTGCGTCCCGGAACACCTCGCGTGATTTCGAGACGCCGGCCGCGGCCGGCTCCTCAATCACCCGGGGGGAGGCGACCCTACTGAGCGGTCCAGCCTCCGTCGAGGGGGAGGATCGTGCCCGTCACCAGGCCCGCGGCCGGTGACGCGAGGTAGAGCACAGCGGCCGAGACATCGTCGATGGTGCCGAACCGGCCGACCGGGATGCGCGCGAGGATGTCTCCCGCGATCTCCGGCTGGTCGAGCCGCTCGGCGGTTCCCGGGGTGCGGATGTAGGTGGGCGCGATGGCGTTGACCGTGATGCCGAGCGGCGCCCACTCCAGGGCGAGCACCTTGGTGAGCATGTTCACGCCGCCCTTGCTCGCCGAGTAGACGGCGTGCCGGCGGATGCCGACGAGCCCCGCCTGCGAGCTCATGTGCACGATGCGCCCGTAGCCGCGCTCCGCCATCAGCCGGGCGGCCGCCTGCGACGCGAAGAAGAGGCCCTTGAGGTTGACGGCCATCATGCCGTCCCAGTCGTCCTCGGTGATGTCGAGCGCGTCGTGGTTGAAGCCGAGCCCGGCGTTGCCGACGAGGATGTCGACGCGGCCGAGGTCGCGCCCGATGCGGTCGAAGGCTTCGCGGATCGATCCGACGTCGGCCAGATCGGCGGTCACCGTGACGATGCGCCCGCCCGCGGCGCTCGCCTCCGCCTCGAGGGACTCGAGGTCCTCGGCCGAGCGGGCCGTCGCCGCCACGGTCGCCCCCGCAGCGGCGAGGGCGAGCGCCACCCCGCGGCCGATGCCGCGGGAGGCGCCCGTGACGACGGCGACCTGCCCGGCGAGGTCGTTCATCAGTGGCTGTCGGTCGCCGCGACCTCGGTGCGGTCGCCGCTCCAGAGGGTGTGGAACGTGCCCTCCTTGTCGACGCGCCTGTAGGTGTGCGCGCCGAAGAAGTCGCGCTGGCCCTGGATGAGCGCAGCCGGCAGGCGGTCGGCGCGGAGGCCGTCGTAGTAGGCGAGCGACGACGAGAACGCGGGCGCGGGGATGCCGCCCTGCACCGCGGCGATGACGACGCGGCGCCACGCGGCCTCGGCGCCGGTGAGCGCCTCCCGGAAGTAGGGGGCGGTGAGCAGGGCGACGAGGCCCGGGTCCTCGGCGTACGCGTCGGTGATGCGGTTGAGGAACTGCGCGCGGATGATGCAGCCGCCGCGCCAGATCTTCGCGATGTCGCCCTTCTGGATGTCCCAGCCGTACTGCTCGGCGCCGGCGACGATCTCGTCGAAGCCCTGCGAGTAGGCGATGATCTTCGACGCGTAGAGCGCGCGGCGCACGTCCTCGATGAATCCCTCGGGGTCGTCGACCGTCCACTCCTCGGCGGGGCCCGGCAGATCCGCGGCGGCGGCGCGCTGGGCGGGCTTCGACGAGAGCGAGCGGGCGAAGACGGCCTCGGCGATGCCGGACACCGGGATGCCGAGGTCGAGGGCGGTCTGAACGGTCCAGGCGCCGGTGCCCTTGGCGCCGGCCTGGTCGACGATCACGTCGACGAGCGGCTTGCCGGTCTCGGCGTCGACCTGGCGGAGCACCTCGGCCGTGATCTCGATGAGGTAGCTCTCGAGCTCGCCGCGGTTCCACTCGGCGAAGATGTCGGCGATCTCGGCGGGGCTCTTGCCGGTGCCGCGGCGGATGAGGTCGTACGCCTCGCCGATCAGCTGCATGTCGGCGTACTCGATGCCGTTGTGGATCATCTTCACGAAGTGGCCGGCGCCGTCGGTGCCGACGTGCGTCACGCACGGCTCGCCCTCGGCGATCGCGGCGATGGACTTGAAGATCGGGCCGAGCGTCTCCCACGCCTCGGCGCTGCCGCCGGGCATGATCGACGGCCCCTTGAGGGCGCCCTCCTCGCCGCCCGAGATGCCGGCTCCGACGAAGTTGATGCCCGTCTCGCGCACCGCCTTCTCGCGACGGATGGTGTCGGTGAAGAGCGCGTTGCCGCCGTCGACAATGATGTCGCCCGGCTCGAACACGCGGGTCAGCTCGTCGATCACCGCGTCGGTGGGGCGACCGGCCTTGACCATGATGATCGCCGCGCGCGGCTTCTGCAGCGAGGCGGCGAACTCCTCGATCGTCTTCGAAGGGAGGAAGCCGGCCTCGGGGAAGTGCTCGACCACACCCTCGGTCCGCTCCCACGTCCGGTTGTACACCGCCACGGTGTTGCCTTCGCGGCTGGCGAGGTTCCGGGCGAGGTTCGAGCCCATCACCGCCAGTCCGACCACGCCGATGTTCGCCTTTGCTGCCGTGTCCGACACGTCGTCTCCTTCGATTTCGCGAGCGTTCCGAGCGTAGCCGCCGCGCCGCGATCGCCGGGGGCCCGTGACGCCACGGGACACCGCGGTCGGGAACGCCTGCAGCCGAGCTGGTTCCTCCCGCCGTCGGAGCCGTCAGAGCCGGAAGGCCGCGTGCAGGATCGCGCGCGCTCGGGCGGCGACGGCCGGTCGCTCGGCGGCCTCCGATCGCGCGAGGGCGCTCGCGATCATGAAGAGCGCGAGCTCGACGTCCTCCGCGGTCACCGCGGGCGAGATCCGGCCTGCCTCACGATCGCGCTCGAGAAGCGCGGTGGCGACCCGGCGCACGCGGTTCCCCAGCGCCTCGACGCGGGGATCGTGCCGATGGCCGCTCACCAGGTCGAAGAACGCGGCCCCGACGGACGCCTGCTCCGCCGCACGGTCGAGCAGGTCGTCGAGCGTGGCGTCCGGAGACGCGGCGACGTCCTCGAGCTCGCCGAGATTGTCCTCGAAGACGGCCGCCGCGAGGGCGATTCGGTCGGGGAAGTGGCGGTACAGGCTGCCCTGCCCGACGCCGGCTCGCCGGGCGACCGCGCTGAGGGGCGCCGAATAGCCGGATTCGGCGAACACCTCCCGAGCCGCGGCGAGAAGGGCCCGCCGGTTCTCGGGTCCGGCGCTCGGACCTCGGTTCACTCTCGGGGCATCCGGCACCGGTATAGCGTAGAACCGGACAAGGTTGTCCGGTCAATCTCGATGGAGGCATTCATGGCTCACACCCTCACCCGCGACTCCTCGATCGGCGCGTGGCTCGACCACCCCGTCGGCGGCCCGATCATCGGCGAGCTCCTCGCCCAGGCCGGCCAGACGCCCGCCGCCCTCACGCCCGTCCGGGGCCTTCCCCTCAAGCAGTTGGTTGCGATGAGCGGCGGCGCCATGAGTGACGAGATGGTCGACGGGCTCGTCGCGCGCGTCCGCGCCGAGGGCGGCGTCGACGGCGAGCCCGAGGACGGGCAGAACACCGAGGAGGGCGTCACCGCTCCGGTCGCACAGTGGCAGGAACAGGTGACGAACGGCCGCTTCGCGGGGAGGACCGTCATCGTGACCGGCGCCGGCTCCGGCATCGGGCGGGCCACCGCCTCCCGGATCGCCCGCGAGGGCGGCCGCGTCATCGCGGTCGACATCTCCCAGGAGCGCCTCGACGAGTTCGCCGGCTCGCAGCCCGGCGCGGACATCGTCCCCGTCGCGGGCGACATCACCGACGACGACTCCGTCGCCGCGATCCTCGAGGCGGCCGGCGGGCAGGTGGACGGGCTCGCGAACGTCGCCGGGATCATGGACGACATGACGCCTGTGCACGAGGTGTCGGATGCCGTCTGGCAGCGCGTCTTCTCGGTCAACGTCACGGGGACCATGAAGCTGATGAGGGCGGTCGTGCCCGGCATGCTCGCGCGCGGCGCGGGATCCATCGTCAACGTCGCGTCCGAGGCCGGCCTGCGCGGCTCCGCCGCCGGCGCGGCCTACACCGCCTCGAAGCACGCCGTCGTCGGTCTCACCAAGAGCAGCGCCTTCATGTACGGGCCGAGCGGCATCCGCGTCAACGCCGTCGCCCCGGGACCGGTCATCACCAACATCGAGGCGAAGTTCGCGTCGGAGCTCGGCGCCGAGCGCGTGCAGCGCGCGATGGCCGTGCTGCCCACCCCCGTGCTGCCCGAGCAGCTCGCCGCGTCGATCACGTTCCTGCTGAGCGACGACGGCGTGAACGTCAGCGGCGCGATCCTCCCCTCCGACGGCGGCTGGTCCGCCGCCTGAACCGCGGCGCCCGCCGCCGCGATCCGGCGGCGGGCGCCCCTTCCTCCTAGGGTGGAAGCCGTGGAGCCGCTCGCGATCGTCGTCATGGGAGTCTCCGGCTGCGGCAAGTCGACCGTCGGGGAGGCGCTCGCAGGCGAGCTCCAGGTCGACTTCCTCGACGCCGACGACCTGCACCCCGCCGCCAACAAGGAGAAGATGGCCGGCGGCACGCCGCTGACCGACGAGGACCGCTGGCCGTGGCTCGCGATCGTCGGCGCCGCCATGAAGGCCGAGACCGACGGCGGGCGCTCCATCGTGGTCGCCTGCTCCGCGCTGCGCCGCGTCTATCGCGACGCCCTCCGCGACGCGGCCGCCGGTCCCGTGTTCTTCGTGCACCTGCACGGCACGAAGGAGCTGCTCGCCAGCCGGCTGGGTGCGCGGAAGGGGCACTTCATGCCCACCACGCTCCTCGACTCGCAGCTCGCGACCCTCGAGCCGCTGCAGGACGACGAGCAGGGCGTCGTCCTCGACGTCGTGCACACCCCGAAGGAGTTGACGGGGGCCGCGGTCGCCGCGCTCGCGGGGGTGCGCTAAACTCGCTGGCTGGACTTCGGCGAGGGATGCGACCCGCATCCGTGATCGACGCGGTGGATGGCTCCGGCTTGTCCTCACGCGCTGCGCGCACGAGTTGACCCACAAACCCCGGGCCATGCGCCCGAATCGAGACTGGGCCGTAAGGCCCGCGAGGAGAGCACAATGGCCGACCAGATCAAGGCCGAGACCCGCAGCAGCTTCGGCAAGGGCGCGGCGCGCAAGCTCCGTGCCGCCGGCAAGATCCCCGCCGTCATCTACGGCCACGGCGCCGAGCCGCAGCACGTGTCGCTGCCCGGCCACGAGGTGTCGCTCGTCATCCGCCGCGCGAACGCGCTGCTCGAGCTCGACATCGAGGGCCGCACCCAGCTCGCCCTCGTCAAGGACGTGCAGAAGGACCCGGTGCGCCAGATCATCGAGCACCTCGACCTCGTCGTCGTCCGCAGCGGCGAGCGCGTGCACGTCGAGGTCCCGGTGCACGTCGAGGGCGAGCCCGCCGGCGACGTCGTCGTCGCGCAGGACGCGACCACGGTCACGCTGGACGCCGAGGCCACCCACATCCCCGAGCGCGTCACCGTGAGCGTCGACGGCCTCACCGAGGGCACGCACATCACCGCGGCGCAGCTCACCCTGCCGCAGGGCACCAAGCTCGTCTCCGACCCGGAGATGCTGGTCATCGCGATCGGCGCGGCGACCGCCGCCGACCTCGGCGAGTCCGAGGAGCCGGCCGCCGAGCCCGCCGCCGACGCCGACACCGCGGCCGACAACGGCTGACCCTTCCTGTGGAGGATCCCTGGCTCGTCGTCGGACTCGGCAATCCGGGGGCGGGCTACTCCGGGAACCGGCACAACGTCGGTCAGATGGTGCTCGCCACCCTCGCTGACCGCATCGACGCGCGGTTCAAGTCGCACAAGACGAACGCGGCCGTCGCCGAGGGGCGCAGCTTCCCGGCGGGGCCGCGTCTCGTGCTGGCGAAGCCGAACACGTTCATGAACGTGTCCGGCTCGCCGGTCGCGCAGCTGCTCGCGTTCTACTCGCTCGAGCCGGACCGCCTCATCGTCGTGCACGACGAGCTGGACATCCCGTTCGACTCAGTGCGGCTCAAGGCGGGCGGCGGACACGGCGGCCACAACGGCATCCGCGACATCATCGCGGCGGTCGGCACCCCCGACTTCGTGCGCGTCCGGGTCGGGATCGGGCGCCCGCCCGGCCGCCAGCCGGCCGCCGACTTCGTGCTCAAGGACTTCGCGTCCGCCGAGCGCGAGGTGCTGCCGTCCCTGCTCGACGACGCCGCGGACGCGGTCCAGCAGATCGCGGCGGAGGGCCTGACGGCGGCTCAGCAGAAGTTCCACTCCCCGTAACGTGGCCGTCCGAGATGCCACTTTTCGTCCCCATCCGCCTGAAATAGGGGCGGAAAGTGGCAACTCGGGCGCGGGAGGGGCTGCGCTCGCACCGGCTGCGTCAGCCGTCGGCGGCGGCTCCGAGGGAGAGCAGGCGCTAGCGAGTGACCGGATCCGTGCGGTCGAGCATCGCGAGGTCGGCTCGGCGGGGGAGGCTCTCCCAGTCGCCCGGGCCCAGGCAGGCGAAGGCGCCCGCCGCCACCGCCGTCGCGAGTCGCGCTGCGGCCGGCTCGCCGGCCAGCAGCTCCGCGAGATACCCCGCGACGAAGGCGTCTCCTGCACCGACCGTGTCGACGACGGAGACCGTCCGCGCGGCCACCTCGTGCGCGACGCCGTCGATGAGGGCGAAGCATCCCTCGGCACCCCGCTTGATGAGGACCTGACCCGGCCCGAGAGCGGCGATCCGAGCAGCCAGGTCGGCCGGCGGCCCGTTGCCGACCAGCATCGCCGCCTCGTCCTCGCCCGCGAACACGAGGTCGGCCCGCCGCGCCAGTTCCTGGTACACCGGGACGGCCTCGGCGGCGGACCAGAGCGTCGCGCGGTGGTTCACGTCGAACGACACCGGGACGCCCGCCTCGTCGGCGAGGTCGACCGCGGCGAACACGGCACCGGCCGCGCTCGTGGACAGCGCCGGCGTGATGCCGGTGATGTGCAGCACGCCGGCGGCGCGGATGAGCGCGCCATCCAGGTCGTCGGGGGAGATCCGGCTGCCGGCGCTGCCCGCTCGGTAGTAGAGGACCCCGGTGTGGTCAGGGGTGCGCCGCTCCTTGATCATCAGGCCGGTGCGCGCGCCTCCATCCACGACGACACGCGCGTCGACGCGCTCGGCGCGCAGCTCGCGGGACACGCGCTCGCCCAGGCTGTCGGCGCCCACGCGGCCGATCCAGGCCGCCGTGCCGCCGAGGCGCGCGACGCCGATCGCGACATTGCTCTCGGCGCCGCCGATCGCGAGCCGGAATTCGCTCTCGTGCGCGAGCGAGCCGATCCCGGTCGGGCGGAACAGCGCCATCGTCTCCCCGAGGGTGACCAGCCCGCCGCTCATGCCCGTCCGATCGCGACGACGGCCTCGCTGCTGAGGCGCTCGATCGCCTCGAAGTCGCCCGACCCGATGAGCGAGCGGGGCGCCATCCAGCTTCCGCTCACGGCGGGCACCGCGGGATGGGCGAGGTACTCCGGCGCGTTGGCGCCGGTGACCCCGCCGCTCGGCACGAACCCCATCCCGACGAACGGTGCGGCGAGCGCCGCGATCGTGGGCAGGCCGCCCAGGCGGTCCGCCGGGAAGAACTTGACGGTGTCGAGGCCCGCCTTCGCGGCCCGCTGCACCTCCGTGCCGGTCGCGACCCCCGGGAGGACGGCGACGCCGCGCTCCATCGCCCGCTCGACGAGCTCGTCGTCGAAGCCCGGGCTGACGAGGAACGTGGCACCGGCGTCGACCGAGCGCTCGAGGTCGTCCAGGGAGAGCACGGTCCCGGCGCCGACCGCGAAGTCCGCCGTGCCGGCGACTGCGGCGATGGCGCCGAGGCCGGCGGGAGTGCGCAGCGTGAACTCGGCGCAGCGGATGCCGCCTGCCGCCAGCGCGGCGACGAGTTCCGGGGCGTTCGCCGCGTCGTCGAGCACGACGACCGGAACGATCGGGTTCTCCGCGAGCAGTGCGCGAGCGGGCGTCATCGGCCGAGCCAGCCGCCGTCGACGGGAAGGACGATGCCCGAGACGTAGTCGGACGCCGATGATGCGAGGAAGACCGTCGCGCCGGCGAGATCGTCAGAGGTTCCCCAGCGCCCGGCCGGTATCCGGTCGAGGATCGCCCGCGAGCGGTCCGGGTCGTCGCGCAGCGCCTGAGTGTTGTCGGTCGCGATGTAGCCGGGGGCGATCGCGTTCACGTTGACGCCGCGGGAAGCCCACTCGTTGGCGAGCGCCTTCGTCAGGCCGGCGATCCCCGACTTCGCCGCCGTGTAGCCGGGCACGTTGATGCCGCCCTGGAAGCTGAGCAGGGACGCCGTGAAGATGATCTTCCCGTGGCCGCGGTCGAGCATGGAGCGGCCGATCCCCTGCGCGAGGATGAACTGGCTCGAGAGGTTCACCTGGAGCACGCGGTCCCACAGCTCGATCGGGTGGTCAGCGGCAGGTGCCCGCTCGATGGTTCCCGCGTTGTTGACGAGGATGTCGACGTCCTGCCCCGACAGCTGGGCGACGAGGTCCGTCACCGCGGCCGGGTCGGCGAAGTCGCAGGCGATGCCGCGGAACGACCGGCCCGTGGCGATCACCGCCTTCTCGATGGTGCTCCCGGACGGCTCCAGCGTCGCGCTGACGCCGATGATGTCCGCGCCCGCCTCGGCGAGCGCCGTGGCCATCGCGAACCCGATGCCCCGCTTCGCGCCCGTGACGACGGCGGTCCGTCCGGAGAGGTCGAACATGCCGCTCACGCCTGGCCCGCCACATCGACGAGGACCTTCATGGCGCGGCCGGCCTCGAGGTCGGCGAACGCCTCCTGGGTGCGGGAGAGCGGCACGATCTTCGTGATGAGGAGCTCGGCCGGGATGACACCCCGGGCGACCAGCTCGACAGCGGTCTCGAAGTCCTGCCGCTGGTAGACGCGGGCGCCGAGGATCCGCAGCTCGCGCCAGAAGACCCGCTGGAGGTTGATGGGGCGCGGCTCCGGATGGATGGCCACGACCACGATGGTTCCGCGGACCTTCGCGAGGTCGGGTGCGCCGAGCACCGCGCCGGCCGCTCCCGACACCTCGAAGACGACGTCGGCGCCGGCGCCTCCCGTCCACTCCGTGACCCACTCGACCTGGTCCACCTCGCGGGGGTCGATCGTGGGAAAGCCGAGCGCCTCGACCTGCGCCCGGCGGTTGGGGTCGAGCTCGACGACGACGACGTCCCCGCCGAACTCGCGCGCCACGGAGGCGATGAGGACGCCGATCGGGCCGCCGCCGATCACGACCGCCTTCTGACCGGGGGCGAGTTCGGCTCTGCGGACGTCGTGGACGGCGACCGCCGCCGGCTCGACGAGCGCGGCATGGTCGAGGCGCAGACCGGCGGGCAGCGCGACGAGGGTCTCGGGGGGAACGTTCCAGAGCGGCTGCAGCGAGCCGGGGGAGTCGATGCCGATGAAGTTGAGGTTCTGGCAGATGTGGGAGTTGCCGGCAAGGCACGCGGGGCAGGTGCCGTCCCAGTCGAGCGGCATCACGGTGACCCCGTCGCCGACCGACCAGCCCTCGACCCCGTCGCCGACCGCGGCGACGGTGCCGCTCATCTCGTGGCCGAACACGAGCGGCGTGCTGACCCGCGCATCCATGCTCCCGTGCAGGATGTGCAGGTCGGTGCCGCAGAGGCCCGTGTAGGCCACGGCGACCTGCACCTCGCCCGGGCGCGGCGGCGTGGCCTCCGCCTCCGACACCTCGATGGTGTGGTCGCCCACATAGCTCGCAGTTCGCACCGGTGCTCCTCGATAGATCAGATGAATTCTTGCGCTCCATTGTGCACCCCCGCGCCGCGATTGTCGCCTTGCGGTCGCGGGAGGCCGCTCGTAGGATGAGCAAACGATTGATCACCAGCAGCGGCGGAGCAGGACAAGGGCCGCTGCGTCCGGGGAGATGAAGGCCTGACGATGGCGCCAGAGAACATACGACCACTCGAGGGCATCCTCGTGCTCGACTTCAGCCAGTTCCTCGCCGGCCCGGTGGCGGCCATGCGGCTCGCCGATCTCGGTGCGCGCGTGATCAAGGTCGAGCGACCGGGCGTCGGCGACATCGGGCGGACGCTCGCCTTCGCGGGTCGGACCGCCGACGGCGACACCATCTCCTTTCACGCGATGAACCGCAACAAGGAGTCGATCACCGCGAACCTGAAGTCGCCGGACGACCTGGCGTACGTGAAGCAGCTCGTCGCCAAGGCCGACGTCGTGATCCAGAACTTCCGTCCCGGCGTCATGGAGCGCATCGGCCTCGACTACGAGTCGGTCCGGGCGATCAATCCGGGCATCGTGTACGCGAGCGCGACCGGCTACGGCGACGCGGGCCCGTGGAAGGACCGCCCGGGCCAGGATCTGCTCGCCCAGAGCATCTCCGGGCTGCCGTGGCTCAGCGGATCGCACGACGACGGCCCGGTCCCGGTCGGCCTCTCCATCGCCGACCACCTCGTCAGCTGCCACATCGCCCAGGGGGTGACGGCGCTCCTCGTCCGCCGCTTCCGGACGGGCGTCGGCGGGCACGCCGAGACGAGCCTGCTGGAGGCGATGCTCGACCTCCAGTTCGAGCTGCTGAGCACGCGGCTCAACGACGAAACGATCACCGTGAAGCGGGGTGGCGAGCACTCGGCGCACGCGTTCCTCGCCGCCCCCTACGGCACCTATCCGACGCAGGACGGCTACCTCGCCCTCGCGATGAACCCCATCCCCGTGCTGGGCTCGCTGCTCGGACTGCCCGAGCTCGAGGCGATGACCGACCCGCGTCAGGCCTGGGACCTGCAGGAGGAGATCGAGGCCATCCTGGCCGCGAAGTTCGCGACCGGCCCCACCCAGCAGTGGCTCGACATCCTGGACGCGGCCGACGTCTGGTGCGCGCCGGTGCTGACGCTCGACGAGCTCCTCGAGTCGGACGGCTTCGCCGCCATCCGGATGACGCAGCAGGTGGAGCGGAACGGGACGACGCTCTCCACCACGCGGAGCCCGATCCGGATCGACGGACAGATCCTCACCAGCTCGAAGGCCGCGCCGATGCTCGGCGAGGACGACGAGCGCGTCCGCACCGAGTTCCCCGTGAGCGAGGCGGTCTCGTGACCGTCGTCCTCAAGGGCATCACCTGGGAGCACGCCCGCGGCTACGGCAGCGTCGTCGCGGCGGCAGAGGCGTACCGCGCGGTCGAGCCCGACGTCGAGGTCCGCTGGGAGTACCGCTCGCTCCAGTCCTTCGCCGACCAGGCGCTCGAGCGGCTCGTCGAGGACTACGACCTGCTCGTGATCGACCACCCGCACATCCCGCTCGCCGCCGAGCACGGACTGTTGGCACCCCTCGACGGAGCCGGTCACGACGACGAGCTCGCCGTGCTCGCCGGCCAGTCGGTCGGCCGATCGCATGAGAGCTACCGCCACCAGGATCGGCAGTGGGGGCTCGCGACGGATGCCGCGGCGCAGGTGGCCGCCTATCGCCCCGACCTGCTGCCCGAGCCGCCGCGGGATTGGGCCGGCGTGCTCGAGCTCGCGGCGGAGGGCCGGGTGCTGTGGCCCTACAAGCCCGTCGACGCCTTCTCGAGCCTCGTGACCGTCGCGAGCGGCAACGGCGAGGAGCCGATGCGCACGCCCGGCGTATTCCTCAGTCCCGACGCCCTGGGGGAGGCGATGGAGCTGCTCCGCAAGCTGGCGCGGCTCGTCCCGGAGGAGAACGCCGGCTGGAACCCGATCCAGGCCGCCGATGCCCTGAGCAGCGGGGATCGGTACGCCTACGTCCCCCTCGCCTTCGGCTACACGAACTACTCGCGTGCCGGGTTCCGGCGGCACCGGATCCGGTACACCGACATCCCCGCCTCGCGGAACGGCGTCAGCGGCTCGCTGCTCGGCGGGGCCGGCATCGCGGTGTCGGCCCGGACCCGGCATCCCGAGCAGGCGATCGCGCACGCGTTCTGGCTCGACTCCGCCGAGGTGCAGGAGGGCGTCTACTACGACGGCGGCGGGCAGCCCGGCAACGCGGTCGCCTGGGAGAGCGACCGCACGAACGCGGACAGCCTCGACTTCTTCCGCGGCACCCGCGCGACGCTCGAGGGCGCGTACCTGCGCCCGCGCTTCGTGCACTACATCGAGCTGCAGAACTCCCTCTCCGGGCTCGTGACCGACGCCCTGCTCGGGAGGATCCCGGACGACGAGCTGCGCGTCCGGCTCGACGAGGGCGTCGCGGAATGGCTGGTGCACTGATGCGGACGATCGACCGCTGGTACGAGGACTACGAGATCGGGGAGCGCCGGGAGACGGTGGGGCGCACCATCACCGAGGCGGACATCGTGCTGCACGCCGGGCAGACCGGCGACTTCTTCCCGCACCACATGGACGCCGAGTGGATGAGCACGCAGCCCGCCGGGCAGCGGATCGCGCACGGCACGCTCATCCTGTCGGTGGCCGTCGGCATGACCGCGGGGGACATCAACCCGCAGGCGATGAGCTACGGCTACGACCGCATCCGGTTCATCCGTCCCGTGTTCATCGGCGACACCATCACCGTGGTCGCGGAGATCACCGAGAAGGCGCCGCACACGAAGCGTCCCGACGAGTCCGGGTACGTCCACGAGGTGGTGTCGGTGACCAATCAGCGCGGCGAGACCGTGCTCGTGCTCACCCACCTCTACCTGGTGAACCGGCGAGCGACGCCGTCCCTACACTGAGCCGATGGCCACACTGAGCGACGTCGCGGCGCGTGCGGGGGTGTCGGTCTCCGCCGTGTCGCGCGTCCTCAGCGACGCCCCGAGCGCGCGCGTCAGCGTCGAGACCCGGCGCCGGATCCACGAGGCCGCGCGCGAGCTCGACTACCGCCCCAACTTCGCGGCGCGGGCCCTCAAGTTCGCGCGGACCAACGTCGTGGGACTCGTCGTGCCCGATCTCACCAACGCGATCTTCACGGAGCTCATGCGCGGCGTGGAGGAGGAGGCGCTCAAGCGGGGATACATGGCGCTCATCGCCCGCGCCGAGGGCATGCCCGAGGGCCAGGAGTCGATCCCGCGCCTCATCGGCGAGGGCCGCGTGGACGGCGTCCTGGTGCAGGTGGGCGACAACATGCGCCAGGAGGACCTGACGACCCTCCTCGAGGGCGGCCTCCCCGTCGTCTTCATCAACTCCATCCATCCCGAGCACGCCGGCTCGGTCACCCTCGAGGACGAGCTGGGGATGCGTCTCGCGACCCAGCACCTCCTCGACCTGGGACACCGGCGCATCGGATTCGTCAACGGCCTGCCGACGTCCGACTCGGCGCGCCGGCGAGGGCTCGGCTTCGCCGGTGCGATGGCGGACGCCGGCCTCGCGGTGCCGTCCGACTTCGTCACCGAGCTCGGCTACGAGCCGCGTCAGGGCAGGGCCGCGCTGAACCGCATCGCCTCCCTTCCCGACCCGCCGACCGCCGTCGTCGTCGCCAACATCAACGCGGCTCACGGTGCGCTGCTCGAGGCGCGGCGGCTCGGCCTGCGGGTCCCCGAGGACCTCTCCATCGTCGCGATGCACGACGCCTGGACGGCGGAGAACGCGTGGCCCCCGCTGACGACGATCAAGATGCCGCTGTACGAGCTCGGGCGGCAGGCGATGTCGGCCATCTTCGACCGGATCACCTCGGGCGCGGTCGCCGACCACGTCGTCCACGATCCTCGGCCGGAGCTCATCCTGCGCGAGTCGACGGCGCCGCCGCGCCGATAGAACTGACGAATCGGCCCCGCTGAGGTGGAAACCCCTCGAAAAGGCGCCTCGAAGCGCGATACATCTAATGTTTCGACTAGGGTGAGGGAGCAGTTGAGGAGGTGCACGATGCGCACTCGCGCGACGAAGCGCGGCCTGGAGTTGACCGAGCTGGGCTACGGAGCCGCACAGCTCGGCAACCTCTACCGGGAGACGACTCCGCAGGAGGCGGTGGAGTCGATCGACACCGCCTGGGCGGGCGGCGTCCGGTACTTCGACACCGCCCCGCACTACGGCGTGGGCCTCTCGGAGCGCCGCATCGGGGAGGAGCTCGCGAGGCGTCCGCGGAACGAGTTCGTTCTCTCGACCAAGGTGGGCCGCCTCCTCGTGCCGAGCCCGGAGACCGCGTCCGAGCGGGACGGGCAGGGCTTCGACGTGCCGGCCGATCCCCGGCGGCAGTGGGACTTCAGCCGCGACGGCATCCTGCGCTCCGTCGAGGACTCCCTTCGGCGCACCGGCCTCGACCGCTTCGACATCCTCTACCTGCACGATCCCGACGACTTCTTCGAGCAGGCCTCGACCGAGGGCGTCGGCGCCCTCATCGAGCTGCGGGAGCAGGGAGTGGTCTCCGCCGTCGGCGCCGGCATGAATCACGCCGCGCCGCTCGCCGAGCTCATCCGGCGCGCCGATGTGGACCTCGTCATGTGCGCGGGCCGGTTCACACTCGTCGACGACGAAGCGCTGCGCGACCTGCTGCCCCTCGCCCTCGAGCGCGGGGTCGGCGTCGTCGCGGCCGGCGTGTACAACTCCGGCCTGCTCGGCCGCGATCGGCCGGCGGCCGACGCCACCTTCGACTACGGACCCGCGCCGGCCGAGCTCATCGACCGGGCGAATCGCATCGCGGACGTGTGCGAGGCCCACGGCGTGACGCTGCCCGCCGCGGCCATCGCCTACGTCCTCCGGCACCCGGCGGTCACGAGCGTCGTCGTCGGCGCCCGCGGTCGCAGCCAGGTGCAGCAGAACCTCGACCGCTACCAGACATCCGTCCCCGACGCCGTGTGGACCGAGCTCGTATCCGCCGGCCTGATCCAGGAGATCCCGTCATGACCACCATCACCGCAGTCACCGCGCACGACGTCCGGTTCCCGACGTCGCTCAGCATGGACGGCTCCGACGCCATGAACAAGGACGGCGACTACTCCGCCGCCTACGTCGTCGTGCACACCGACGACCCCGCGGTGAAGGGCTACGGCTTCACCTTCACCATCGGGCGCGGCAACGACCTCTGCGTCGAGGCGGCGCGGCAGCGCGGCATCCCGCTGGTCGGGCGCTCGGTCGAGGACTCGGTCGCTGACCTCGGCGGCCTCTACCGCGAGCTCGCCTCCGACTCGCAGCTGCGCTGGCTCGGTCCGGAGAAGGGCGTGGTGCACCTCGCCATGGCCGCGGTCATGAACGCGATGTGGGATCTCGCGGCGCGCGTCGCGGGCAAGCCTCTGTGGCGGCTGCTCGCCGACATGACGCCGGAACAGCTCGTCGACGTCGCCGACCTGCGGTACCTCTCGGACGCGCTGACCCGCGACGAGGCCGTGGAGCTCCTCGCCGAGCTCGCGCCGACCCGCGCCGACCGGATCGCCGACCTCGAGGCGCGCGGCGGCTACCCCTGCTACACCACGAGCGCCGGCTGGCTCGGGTACAGCGACGACAAGCTGCGCCGCCTCCTGCAGGAGGCCGTGGACGAGGGCTACCGGCACGTGAAGCTCAAGGTCGGCGCCGACGTCGACGAGGACATCCGCCGGCTGCGGATCGCCCGCGAGGTCATCGGCTGGGACGCGAATCTGATGATCGATGCGAACCAGGTGTGGGACGTCCCGCAGGCCATCGACTGGGTCGGGAGGCTCGCCGAGTTCAAGCCGATGTGGATCGAGGAGCCGACCAGTCCGGACGACGTCCTCGGCCACGCGGCGATCCGCAAGGCCGTGGCCCCGATCGGCGTCGCCACCGGCGAGCATGGCATGAACCGGGTGCTGTTCAAGCAGATGTTCCAGGCGGAGGCCATCGACTACTGCCAGCTCGACTCCGCCCGCCTCGCGAGCGTCAACGAGATCATCGCCGTCTACCTCATGGCGAAGAAGTTCCGCGTGCCGGTGTGCCCGCACGCGGGCGGCGTCGGCCTGTGCGAGCTGGTGCAGCACCTGTCGATCTTCGACTACGTCTGCGTGTCCGGGTCGCTGGAGAACCGGGTCACCGAGTTCGTCGACCACCTGCACGAGCACTTCGTCGACCCCTGCATCGTCGAGAACGGCGCGTACGTGCTGCCGACCCAGCCGGGCTACAGCGCCCAGATGTTCGACGCGTCGGTCGAGGAGTACGCGTTCCCCGAGGGCTCGTACTGGGCATCCCGCTGACGACGGCCGGGTGCGCCGCCGCCGCGGTCAGGCCTCGGCGAGCGGCGCGTCCGGGTCCTCATCGGCGTGCGCCGCGCTGAACTCCTCGACCCCGAGCAGGTGGATCGACATGCGCAGCCGCGCCCGTTCGGGATCGCGCCGGGCCAGCTCGTCGAGGATGGCACGGTGCTCGGCCTGGGTCTCCCGAACGGAGCCGCGGTGCGAGATGGCGCGCCACAGCCGCGCGCGGAAGGTCCGGCCCACGAGCGTGTCGATGATCGCGGCGAGCGGCGGGTTGCCGCTCGCCCTCGCGATGAGGCGGTGGAATTCGGTGTCGGCCTGGATGAAGGCCTCGAGGTCCATGTCGGGGTCGCTCTCGAGGATGCCGTCGACCGTCGCGAGCACCGCGTCGAGCTCGACGAGCTGCTCGTCGGTCAGGCGCGTCGCGGCGAGGGAGACGCTCTCCGCCTCGAGCACGCGGCGCACCGCGAGGAGGTCGGCGGCGTGCGCCGGCTGCTGCAGATCGGCCAGGAACCCGAGGGGACTGAGCAGGGTGCGGGGGTCGAGGGCGGTGACGTAGGTACCGTCGCCCTGGCGCGTCTCGAGCACGCCGAGGGTGGCGAGCGCACGCACCCCCTCCCGGAGGGAGCCGCGCGAGACGCCGAGCGCCGTCGCGAGGTCCTTCTCGACCGGCAGCCGGGAGCCGGGCCCGAGCTCGCCGCGGGTGAGCATCCCCTTGATCCCCTGGATGACCACATCCGTCTGGGATCGCGCGGGGGAGGCCTCGGTGGGGGCGCCGTCGGTCATGCGGGCCAGTGTACGGCCGGGACCGAATCGTCGGATCACTAGGCGGTGAGCAATCGTTTGATCTATATTGATCTCGCCTAGATGTCCGACGAAGGGGATCCGCCGATGAACACCGCCCTCACGGTGACGGGGCTGCGAGCCGTGCTCCTCTCCCACCGCTACCCGAAGGGCGAGGAGCTCACCTGGGTGGGCGGGACCATCCGGTCGTGGGATGCGGCTCTCGTCGAGGTCACGCTCTCCGACGGGACGAGAGGAATCGGAGAGGCCGGCGCGGGCATCATGGCGGCGCTCGCCGTGCCGGGCATCGTGGACTCCTTCCGGCCATATCTCGAGGGCCGTGGGTTCGGTCATCCCCTCGAGGTCGCGGACCATCTCCGCGCCTACACGGCCTTCTGGTCGCGCGGTGGCATCCTGAACGGCGTCGCGGGGGCCATCGAGACCGCGGCGCTCGACGCCGTCGCGAAGCGGGAGGGCGTCCCCGCCTACGAGCTCCTCGGCGGGCTCGCTCGGCCGACCATCGAGGCCTACGCGAGCGGCGGGCTCGGCACGACGTTCGACGAGGTATCGGCCTGGGCCGATGCGCAGATCGCCGCCGGCTTCGGCACCGTCAAGTTCCGAGCGATGACGGACCCGGACACCACCGTCCGGCTCCTCGTTCACGTCGCGGGCAGGCTGCCCGATGGCGTCCGCTTCGTGATCGACGCAGTGCAGGCCTGTGCGTCCGACCCGTGGCCCGTGGACGAAGCGATCCGCGTCGGCCGGAAGGCGGCAGAACTCGGTGCCCGCTGGTACGAGGAGCCCTGCCAGGCGGACGACGTCGCCGGGTACGCCCGGGTCCGCTCCGAGGTGGACGTGCCGATCTCGGGTGTGGAATCGAACGGCACCGTGCGGGAGTTCGCCGAGCTGATCGCGGCGGGAGGCGTCGACATCGCCCAGCCGGACGTCACCTTCGTCGGCGGCCCGGCCGCCTTCGCACGCGTGTCCGGCATCGCCCGCGAGGCCGGCGTCGCCGTCGTGCCGCACGTGTGGGGGAGCGGGGTGACCTTCTCCGCCAACCTCCACACCGTCCTGGCCGACCCGCACGTCGAGCTCTTCGAGTACTGCACGCTCTCGAATCCGCTCCGCGACGCGCTTCTCGTCGAGCCCGTCGGGTTCCGGGACGGTCGAGTGGTCGCCCCCACCGCCCCCGGCCTCGGAGTGCGACTCACCCCCGAGATCGAGCGGGACTTCCCCTTCCACCCGGGAGGCGGCCATGTCATCCGCTGACCCGGGATTCACGCCGGAGCCGGGCGACGAGCGCCTCAGCACGGCGATCCTCAGCGACTCCTGCGACGCCGCAGGCCTCCGCAACCAGGTGCTCGAGCACCGCCTCGCTCCCGTGGTCCCCGGCTCGCGCGCGATCGGCCGGGCGCGCACGGTGCGGTTCGCTCCGTCGCTCGAGGATCAGCCCGACGACCCGTACCGGGACGCCATCGACTTCATCGACTCGATCGCCGCTGGGCAGCTCGTCGTCATCGCCACCGACGAGAGCAACGACTCCGGCTTCTGGGGTGAGCTCTTCAGCGCCGCCGCGCTCGGCGCACGGGCATCCGGCGTGATCACCGACGGCAACCTCCGCGACACCGACCGGATCGCCGCGCTGGGCTTCCCCGCCTTCTCCCGATCGCGGCGACCGATCGACTACCGGGCGCGCATGCGGGTGATCGACGCCGATGTCGCGGTCACCGTGGGCGGCGTCCGCATCGACCCGGGCGACGTCGTGATGGCGGACGACGACGGAGTCGTGGTGGTCCCGCGCGAGCGCGAGGAGGAAGTCCTCGGCCTTGCTCGCGAGCGCGCCGCGCGCGAGTCCACCGTGCTCGCCGAGCTGCTCGCGGGGGAGTCCCTGCGAGCCGTCTGGGACCGGCACCGCGTCCTCTGAACCCCGACAATCGACCGAAGGAGCAACAGTGGCGTTTCCCGTGATCGACGCACACCAGCACGTGTGGGATCCGGAGCGGGCGGAGTACGACTGGCTCGGCCCCGACCTCGCTCCGATCAACCGCGCGATCGGCTTCGAGGAGCTTCAGCCCGAGCTTGCCTCGGCCGGCGTGCAGTACACCGTGCAGGTGCAGTCCGCGGACAACGCCGACGACACCGCGATCATGCTGGAGTCCGCGGCCGCGCACCCGGAGGTCGCGGCGATCGTCGGCTACGCGCCCATCGACCGTCCGGCGGAGCTGGCGGAGACGATCGCGGGCTGGCGGGGGAACAGCCTGCTCGTCGGCGTGCGCACGCTCATCCACAACCAGCCCGATCCCGACTTCCTGCTGCGGCCCGAGGTCGGCGAAGGGCTGGCGCTGCTCGAGCAGGCCGGGCTCACTTTCGACGTCGTCTCGGTGCTGCCGCGGCATCTCGAGCTCGTCCCGATCCTCTCCGAGCGCCATCCACGGCTGAAGATGGTCATCGACCACCTCTCGAAGCCGCCGATCGGCCTGGACTCGCGGGAGCCGTGGTGGAGCCTCATCGCCGCCGCTGCGGAGAACCCCCTGGTCCACGCGAAGGTGAGCGGCCTGTACTCCGCCACGGCGGACATGGGGTCGTGGACCACGGAGTCCGTGCGTCCGTACTTCGACCGGGCGGTCGAGCTGTTCGGCCCGGCTCGTCTCATGTACGGGGGCGACTGGCCCATCTCCGTGCTGGCCGGCGGGTACACCCGCGTCTGGCGGGGGCTCGCGCCGCTGTTCGACTCCCTCGGAGCGTCGGATCGCGAGCAGGTGCTCGGCAGGACGGCCGCGGACTTCTACTCGATCGACCCGTCCCGCATCAGCCTCGCGGCGCAATAATCCAACCACTGCCGCCTATAACAGTCGATCCCGCAACCACTGACGACAAACGGAGGCCGATTCATCTGATCTCTAGTACCATCGAGCCGCAACTCATTCCTCGGCGGCGCCGAGCCCGCGACGTCCTCCGGACGGGGCGGACGCAGAGCCACCGCGGTGGCTCGTGGCAGTGCACAGCTGCAGACCCACGGCAGAACAACAACGGCGTATCCAGCGCCACCTCACACAAGGAGTGTCAATGAAGACCAAGAGGTACATCACCGCGACCTCGGCGCTCGTCGCCGGCGCGGCCCTCGTCCTGTCCGGCTGTTCCGGCGGCGGCGGCGGCGAAGGCGGCGGCGGCAGCACGGGCGGGGGAGAGCAGACCGACTCCGGCGGCAAGATCACCGTCTGGGTCGACCCGCCCCGCGTCCCCGCGGCCGAGGCCTTCCAGGAGGCGCACCCGGAGATCGAGATCGACGTCGTGCAGATCGACGGCACCGTCGGCGGCAAGACCGTCAAGCAGGCGTTCGCGAACTTCGACTCCGCCGGCTCCGGCTGGCCGGACGCGATCTTCTTCCCGTCCAACGACGACATCGCCTGGGCCACGAACTCGACGAGCAACTACGCCGCCGACCTGACCGACCTGCTGCCCGAGGTCATCGAGGGATACGACCCGGCGGTCCTGTCCTTCTGCGACATCGACGGCAGGATCCGGTGCCTCCGCAACGACGCCGCGCCCGACGTGTTCTGGTACAACAAGGCGTTCTTCGACGAGAACGGCTACCAGCTGCCGACGACGTGGGAGGAGTACGGCGAGCTCGCCGTGCAGATCGCGCAGGAGCACCCCGGCAAGATCAGCGGGTTCCTCGGCGACGCCTACGCCGTCAACCGGTACCTGCAGGGCTCCGGCTGCCCGACCAACGAGCGCGTGTCGGAGTCCGAGGCCCGCATCGACCTCAGCGACCCGGCGTGCGTGCGCGCCACCGAGCTGCTGACCCAGATGTACGACGCCGGGGCGCTGTCGACCCAGGGCATCTTCGACGGCGACGCGGCCGGCACGGGCGTGAACCTCGTCATGAGCCCCGGGGCCGTGTGGTGGGGCAACTACCTGTTCCGCGACACCTGGAAGATCCCGGCCGGTCAGATGACCGCGGTGGCCCCGCTCGCCTGGGAGGGCGAGTCGGAGCCGACGACGGGCAACGAGGGCGGCGGCCTGTGGGGCGTCTCGTCCCACATCAAGGGCAAGCAGCTCGAGAACGCGCTGACCTTCGCGACCTTCGTCGCGACGGACCCCGCGTGGCAGGTCGAGCTGAGCACCGGTCTGCCCGGCTACGGCCCGGTGCAGGACGCGTGGCTCGACAACATGGCCGCTGAGGCTTACTTCGCGGACATCCCCACCACGCAGGAGGCGTTCAAGGCGGCCGCGTCCGCGGTGAGCCCCTACTCGTACATGCTGTACGACACGGGCTCGGTGTGGACGGAGACCGTCAGCCCCGCGCTGATCGGCGGTTCCTCCGTCGAGGAGGCCATCACGGCCTTCGGCGAGGAGCTCGTCAACCAGGCGAAGTCGGTCGGGTACACCGTCACCGAATGACCCTCATCGCGCTGCGGGGTGCCGACAGGCGCCCCGCAGCGCGACCTCCCCCGGCCAGAGTGCGATTCGAGGATGAAGGCATGACGACGACATTGGTGAAGGAAGAGAAGCGCACCGCGCCGCCACCGCGGGCAGCGCGGCGCAGGGCCCCCCACCGGGTGGAAGCCCGCGGCGCTCTCATCCTGTTGAGCCCCTACATCCTGCTGTTCCTCGTCGCCGCGGCGATCCCGATCGGCTACGCCTTCTGGATCTCCCTGCAGAAGGCGCCGACCCTCGTGAACCCGCAGTCCGGGTTCGGCGGCCTGGACTCGTTCGTGACGGTGATCAGCGACTACCGATTCGTCGACACCTTCATCAACATCTTCACGGTCATGATCGTCTGGCTGCCGCTGATGATCATCGGCATCGTCGGCCTCGCGCTGCTGGTGCACGCCAGCCCGGGGCGCTTCGGCGGCGCCATGCGCTTCATCTACTACGTGCCCGGGGCCCTGGCCGGCATCGCCAACTTCGTGCTGTGGGTCTACCTCCTGAACCCGTCGCAGTCGCCCATCGCCTTCCTCTGGCAGGGCGCCGGACTCGACAACCTCAAGGAGGTGGTGACCACCGAGAACCTGCCGAGCATCCTCACCGCCATGCTCTTCTTCCAGGGCGTCGGCACCTGGATCGTCATCGTCAACGGCGGGCTCAACGGCATCTCGGACGAGATCTTCGAGGCCGCGGCCCTCGACGGCGCGAACGCCTGGCACATGGCCTGGCGCGTCAAGCTGCCGCTCATCCGCCCGTGGATCGGCTACGCGGCCCTCATGAACCTGGCCTACGGATTCCAGCTCTTCCTCGAGCCCTACCTGCTGCGGCAGATCTCCGCCGGCTCGGTGGATGCGGAATGGGCGCCGACGCAGCTCGGCTACGCCTTCGCCTTCACGAACCGCAACTTCCCGGCGGCCGCCGCGATGTCGATCATCCTGCTCGTGATCACCCTGGCCATCGGCATCGTCATCGTGTTCCGCAGCGGCCTCTTCGGAGAGAAGGAGGAGCGGCGATGAGCGCCGTCGAGATGCATCGGGTCGTCGGATCGAGGCGATGGAGCGCCGGTCGGATCGCCCGGGTGTCGGTCATGCTGCTGGTCGCCGCCTTCTTCGTCATCCCCATCATCGGCTTCATCGCGATGGCGTTCCGCAACCAGGAGAACGTGGCCGCCGGCTCCGACGGCTTCCTCGGCCTGGGCGGGATGTCGTGGGAGAACGCCGTCTACAGCTGGAGCCAGATCGTCGGCTTCGGCCCGGGCGGGGGCGGGCTCTTCCCGCGCTGGATTCTGAACTCGCTGATCGTCTCGGTCGTGGGAGGCGTCCTCGGCCTCGTCGCGGCGCTGCCCGCCGGCTACGCGCTGGCCCGGCTGCGGTTCCGCCTCCGGAAGGCGTGGCTGTTCGCGACCCTGCTCGCGATGGTCATGCCGAACACGGTGCTCGTCATCCCGCTGTTCCTCGAGGTCAACGCGATCGGGGCGATCGGGCAGCTGTGGCCCGTCGCGATCATCATGGGCTTCTTCCCGTTCGGCGTGTACCTCAGCTACGTCCACTTCATGACGACGATGCCGCCGGAGCTGGTCGAGGCGGCCCGGATCGACGGTCTCGGCGAGGTCGCGATCTTCCTCCAGGTGGGTCTGCCCATCTCGAAGCAGGTCACGGCCCTGGTCGCCTTCTTCTCCTTCGTGGCCAACTGGACGAACTTCTTCCTGCCGCTCGCGCTGCTGACCTCGAGTCAGCAGAACAAGACGGTGTCGATCGGCATCCAGGAGCTCATCGGCGCGAGCCCGCTGTTCAACGCGACCGTCGCCGCCGGCCTCGACGTGAAGCTCTACATGCCGCAGCTCGCCCTCGCGACGTTCATCTCGATGCTTCCGCTGCTGGTCGTGTTCCTCACCGCTCAGAGATTCCTGATCCGGGGTCAGACGGTCGGGGCGGTGAAGGGATGAGCCCCGAGGACTACCCCGAGCGCCGGCCGGCGAAGGCCTACACGCTCGAGCTGCCGAACAGCCCGCGTCCGATCGTCATCCTCGGCACGGGCGGGATCGTCAAGGACGCCCACCTGCCCGCGTACCGCAAGGCCGGCTACCCGGTCTGGGGGCTCGTCAACCGCACGGTGCCCCGAGCTCAGGCCCTCGCCGACGAGTACGGCATCGAGAACGTGTTCGGGTCGGTCTCGGAGGCGGTCGCGGCGGCGCCGGCGGACGCGGTCTACGACATCGCCCTCATGCCGGAGCAGTACCTCGACACCCTCCGGGCGCTGCCGGACGGCGCACCCGTGCTCATCCAGAAGCCGCTCGGGCACACCCTCGAGCAGGGCATCGAGCTGCGCGACCTCTGCCGCAGCAAGGGCCTCGTCGCCGCGGTCAACACGCAGCTGCGGTTCGCGCCCTACGTCGCCGCCGCCCGCCGCCTCATCGCCGAGGGCGTGATCGGCGAGCTGTACGACTTCGAGATCCGGGTCTCGGTCGACACCCCGTGGCACCTGTTCCCGCACGTGTTCGGGCTCGACCGGCTCGAGATCAACATGCACAGCGTGCACTACCTCGACCTCGTCCGCTCGTTCCTCGGCGATCCGGACGGCGTCAGCGCGGTCACCGTCCGCCACCCGCTGAAGACGGACGTGGCGAACACCCGCTCGACCATCCTCCTGCGCTACCGCGACCGGCCGATCCGGGTGACCGTGAGCACGAACCACGACCATGCCTTCGGTCCCGGGCACGAGGAGAGCTTCATCAAGTGGGAGGGCACCAAGGGCGCGATCCGCGCCCAGATGGGACTCCTGCTCGACTACCCGACGGGCGGCCCCGACGCCCTCGAGCTCGCGCTGCTCGACGAGAAGGAGCGCGGCTGGCAGCCGGTGCCGTTCGAGGGGTCGTGGTTCCCCGATGCGTTCATCGGGTCCATGGGGGCACTGCAGCGCTTCGTCGAAGGGTCCGTCCCGACACTGCCGACGGCGGTCGACGACGTGCTGCACACGATGGCGGTCGTCGAGGCCGCCTACACATCACAGGAACACGAGGGCGTCGCCCTCGGGATCAAGGAGCAGTCCCAGTGACATTCGCCAGGCTCGGCCCCGCCGGATCGGAGATCCCCGTCCTCCAGCAGGACGGGGTCAACTACGACCTGAGGTCGCTCACGAGCGACATCGACGGGGCGTTCCTCGCGTCGGGCGGCCTCGCCGCCGCGCGCCGAGCACTGGCCGAGGGCGGGCTCCCCGTGCTCGACGACGCCGGCCTCCGAGTGGGAGCCCCGATCGCGCGGCCGGGCAAGATCGTGTGCATCGGCCTCAACTACTCCGATCACGCGGAGGAGACCGGCGCCGCCGTTCCCGCAGAGCCGGTGGTCTTCATGAAGGACCCGTCGACGATGGTCGGCCCCTTCGACGAGGTGCGCGTGCCGCGCAACTCCGAGAAGACGGACTGGGAGGTGGAGCTCGCGGTCGTGATCGGCGCCGAGGCCCGCTACCTCGGCTCGCCCGAGGACGCGGACGACGTCATCGCCGGATACGCGATGTCGAACGACGTCTCCGAGCGGGAGTTCCAGCTCGAGCGCGGCGGCCAGTGGGACAAGGGCAAGAGCTGCGAGACCTTCAACCCGCTCGGACCGGTGCTGAAGCCCGCCGACGAGGTGGGGGACCCGCAGGACCTCGGCCTGCGGCTGTGGGTGAACGGCGAGCTCCGCCAGGACGGCTCCACCGCCAACATGATCTTCGGCGTGCGTCACGTCGTCTGGTACCTCAGCCAGTTCATGGTGCTGCACCCCGGCGACGTCATCAACACGGGGACGCCCGCGGGCGTCGCGCTCGGCCTGCCGGGCAACCCGTACCTGCGGAGCGGGGATGTGGTGGAGCTGGAGATCGACGGCCTCGGCCGGGCGCGGCAGGAGCTGGTGCCGGCATGAGCGGCGAGTTCGCCGGCCTCACGGCCGTCGTCACCGGTGGCGCCTCCGGCATCGGACTCGCCACTGCACTCGCCTTCGCGGACCGGGGCGCCCGCGTCGCCGTGCTCGACCTGAACCCGGAGGGACTGGACGAGCGCCTCACCGGCTTCGTCGCCGACGTCTCCGACCGCGCCTCGGTGGACGCCGCCATCGCGCAGGTCGGCGAGGCGTTCGGCGGCATCGACATCGTCGTCAACAACGCCGGCATCAGTGCGGTGGGCACGGTGGAGGAGACGCCCGACGAGGACTGGGCGCGGGTCCTCGACATCAACGTGACCGGCATGGCCCGCGTCACCGCCGCCGCCCTGCCCTTCCTCCGCGAGTCGAGCAGCGCCGCCGTGGTGAACCTGTGCTCGATCGCGGCGCTCAACGGGCTGCCCCAGCGCGCGCTGTACGCCGCCTCGAAGGGGGCGGTCCTCGCGCTCACCTACGCGATGGCGACCGACCATGTGCGGGAGGGCGTCCGCGTCAACTGCGTGAGCCCCGGCACGGTGTCGACCCCGTTCGTCGACCGGATGCTGCAGGGATTCGCCGACCCGGCCGCCGAGCGCGCGGCGCTCGACGCCCGGCAGGCGACCGGTCGCATGGTGACGCCGGAGGAGGTGGCCGGGGCGATCCTCTACCTCGCCAGCCCCGCCTCCGGCTCCACCACGGGCACCGCTCTCGAGGTCGACGGTGGTGTCACCCACCTCCGGGTGAGGCAGGCGTGAAGCGCGTCGCCTCGGTGATCGGCCTGCCCGCCGAGAACCGAGCGGAGTACGAGCGGTACCACTCCGCGGTGTGGCCGGCCGTGCTCGACCGGCTCGCCCGGAGCAACGTGCACAACTACTCGATCTACCGGCACGGCGAGCTGCTGTTCTCGTACTTCGAGTACACGGGCGACGACTACGAGGCGGACATGGCCGCGATCGCGGCCGACCCCGAGACGCAGCGCTGGTGGGCGGTGCAGATGCCTCTGCAGCGCCCCCTCGACGACCGTGCCGAGGGCGAGTGGTGGAAGGAGCTCCCGGAGGTCTTCCACACCGACTAGGTGCGGCTCGCCCGCCTCGTCGCGCCGGCCCGCTCAGGCGGCGGCGATCCCCATCGTGCTCTCGCGCACGCTGAGCGAGAACGAGGCCTCCACCTCGCGTGCCGGCTCGTGCGGGGAGCCGTCGAACTGACGCGTGAGCAGCTCGACCGCGAGGCGGGCGATCTCATCCCGGCCGGGGGAGATGCTCGTGAGGGAGGGGGTCGAGAAGAGCCCGTCCTCCGTGTCGTCGAAGCCGACCACTGCGACGTCGTCCGGCACCCGCACGCCCGCCCGCAGCAGGGCGCGCAGCGCGCCGAGCGCGAGAGCGTCGTTGAAGCCGAACACGGCGTCGAACTCGACGCCGGAGGCGAGGAGCGCCTCGGCCGACCGCACGCCGCTCTCCTTGATCCAGCTGCCGCCCTCCCGCTCGAGCGCGGGATCGAGGGGCAGGCCGGCCTCCTCGAGCGCCTGCCGATAGCCGTCCCGTCGAAGCTGGGCGGCTCCCGCGCTGCCGGGCGGCTCGACCCCGATCGCGGCGATCCGCGAGCGGCCGAGTGAGATCAGGTGCTGAACCGCCGCGCGGGCGCCGGCGGCGTTCGCCATCGCGACGTGGTCGAAGTCGCTGTGGAAGATGCGGTCGCCGAGCAGCACCAGCGGGAAGGTGACCTCCTGCTGCCGGAGCTCCTCGGCGGTGACCACGGTCGGTGCGAAGAGCACCCCGTCCACGAGGTTGCCCCGCGAGCGGGAGAGCACCTCGAGCTCCCTCTGCCGATCGTTCTCCATCGTCTCGACGAACACGGTGAGCCCCTGCTCCCGTGCTGCGCTGATCACCGACTGGGCGAGCTCCGCGAAGTAGGGCTGGTTGAGGCTCGGCACCGCGAGCGAGATGGCGCCCGTGCGGCCCTGGCGGAGGTTCCGCGCGGGGATGTTGGCCCGGTAGTCGAGCGTGCCGAGCGCAGCCTCCACACGCTCCCGCGTCTCCGGCCGGATGTTCTCGTAGCCCCGGAGATAGCGGGAGACGGTCTGATGGGAGACGCCGGCGTGCCGGGCGACGTCGTAGATCGTCGCCCGCTTCGCCCGCGTGCGCTCGGTGCCGGTCACGTGCATCCCCTCTTCGGCGGCGCCGTCACGTCCGCCGGGTGCCGTCGGCGAGCTCCGGCTGGAACAGGTCCGGCGTGAGGAGGACGGCGTCGCCCCCGAGAGTAATGATCCTCTCCTCCCCGCCGCAGCGCACGACGTGGGTCCCCTCCCCGGACGGTCCCGTCGCCTGGAGGCGGGCCTCGACGAGGCGCGGCTCTCCGCTCTCGTCGCTCCACTCCAGGTCGACCCGGATCCCGGGGCGGGCGATGAGCCCCCGGACGCGCCCCGTGCCGAGCTCGGCGGGCACCGAGGGGAGCAGGTCGAGCGTCCCCCACTGCGACTGCACGAGGCACTCCGCGAGTCCGGCGACGAGCCCGAAGTTGCCGTCGATCTGGAACGGGGGGTGGGCGCAGAAGAGGTTCGGGTAGACGCCGCCGATCCACGGCCCCCGATCCACGGTCATGTCGCGGAAGAACAGCCTGAGCAGCGCGGAGGCCTTCTCGGGCTCCCGGAGACGCGTGCGCATGAGCAGCTTCCACGCGAGCGCCCAGCCGGTCGACTCGTCGCCGCGCGCGTCCAGGCTGCGCGACGTCGCCGCGTGCAGCGCCGGGTCCGGCCGCCAGTCGCTCGGGTGCAGGAAGTACAGGTGGGCGACGTGCCGGTGGGTCGGATCCGGGTAGTCGAAGTCGTCCGCCCACTCCTGCACCAGGCCCTCGCGCCCGATCCGCGGGCCGGGGATCCGGGTGCGCGCCGCGCGCGCCTGCCGCACGATCGGGTCGTCGGATCGTCCCAGGCGGTCGGCGAGCCCGACCAGGATGTCGAACAGGTCGGCCAGGACGACCAGGTCGTACGTCGACGAGCGTGCGACCGAGCCGATCCCGCCGTCCGGGGTCGTGAACTGGTTCTCGGGGGACGTCGACGGGTTCGTCCCGAGGGTCCCGTCCGGCTGCTCCACCAGCCAGGCCAGCGCGAACTCGGCGGCGGAGCGCACCGGCTCCCACGCTCGCGTGCACGCGAACTCGTCGCTCCCGCCGTGCAGCACCCGCTCCCACAGGTGGCGGACGAGCCACGGACCCGCCATGGGCCAGAACGCCCACTTCGGGTCGTGGGTGCCGTAGCCGACGGGGAGCGTGTACCCCCAGACGTCGGTGTTGTGGTGCGCCACCCAGCCGGGAGCGGCGTAGAGCTCACGAGCGGTCCGGCGCCCGGTGCGGGCGAGACCGTCGATGAGGTCGTAGAGCGGCTCCGCGCACTCCGGGAGGTCGGTCGCCTCGGCGAGCCAGTAGTTCATCTCGACGTTGATGTTCGTCGTGTAGTTGGAGCTCCACGGCGGCTGCAGGGAGTCGTTCCAGATGCCCTGCAGGTTGGCGGGGGCGCCCCCGGGGCGTGAGCTCGAGATGAGGAGGTAGCGGCCGAAGTTGAACGCGAGTGCGGCCAGCGCGGGGTCCGCGGCGATCGGCCCGCCGGGATGGGCGTTGCCACTGAGGATCCGCTCGTCGAGCGGTGCGTCGACGGGCGAGCCCACCTGGAGCTCCGTCCGCGCGTAGAGCGCCGAATGCTCGGCGACATGGCGCTCGTGCAGCTCGTCGACGGTCCGCGAGCCGGCACGGCGCACCCGTTCAGCGGCCGCGGCGTGCGCGCCCTCGGCGGTGCCCTCCGGCGTGCGGGCGATGCCGGCGAACGTCGTCGCGGTGGCGAGCCGGAGGACGACCCGGCTGGCGCCCTCGATGCGGAGCGCCGGCGCCGCCGCGTCCGTGGCGGCGGGGACGGCCGTTCCGTCGTGCTCGACCGAGAGGGCGACGGCGCCCCGGAGCGAGGCGCCCGGCGCGTCCGAGTACACCACAGGCTCGGCCCAGTCGTCGTGCGATGGCGCGACGTCGGCGGGCATCGTCAGCAGCAGCCCGAGGGTCCCGTCGCCGGCCGGGGCCGCCTCCGCACGGAGCAGGCTCGACAGCGCCACGGTCAGCGCGACGCCGCCCGGTGCAGCCGACACGAGCTCGTGCACGAGCACCGCATCGCGGTGGCTGATGAAGGTGCGGTGCCGCACCTCCGCCCCGTCCAGCCGGTAGGCCGTGGTGTGCGTCGCCGTCGCGAGGTCGAGGGAGCGCCGGTAGTCGCCGACCGCCCCCTCGCCGGAGAGCGCGACGACGAGGTCCGCGAAGGGGAGATAGGTCTGGCTGTGGCGGTGCTGCAGTCTGCGCAGCGCGCGATCCGCCGCGGCGTAGTCCGCTCGCTCGATCGCCTCCCGCGCCTCGGTGAGCGCGGCCGCGGCGGTCGCGGGATCCACGCGTGGCGGGACGTCCTCGCTCGCCGGGCTGCCCGACCAGGCCGTGCCGTCGTTCAGCTGGAGCCGCTCCGTGTGCGGCCCGCCGAACACCATCGCGCCCAGCGTGCCGTTGCCGAGGGGAAGCGCCTCGGTCCACTCCGCGGCGGGGCGGGAGAACCAGAGCTCGTGCGCGCCGGTCACTCCTTGCTGCTTCCGCTGGCGAAGCCGTTCACGATGAACCGGAGGCCGAACAGGACGAACAGCACGGCGGGGACGGCGAGGAGCACGAGGCTCGCGTTGTAGCGCCCGAAGTCCTCGGCGCTGCGGCCGAGCGCATTCGCGAACGAGGACACCGCCTGCGCCGCGGTGGTCATGCCGGGGTTCGTGAACAGCATCGAGGGCCACAGGAAGTCCTGCAGCGACCAGATCATGCAGAGCACGAGCAGGTTCGCGATCGCCGGCCGCGTCATCGGCAGGAAGATGTGCCAGAACACCCGGAAGTGCCCCGCGCCGTCCATCCGCGCCGCCTCGAACAGGGAGTCGTCGAGGTTGTGCCCGTAGTTGCGGAGCAGCAGCACCGCGAACGGGATCGTGAGGACGGCCTCGGGCAGGGCGACCCCGAGGTAGTTGTTGAAGAGGTCCGCCTCGTTCGTGATGTGGAAGACGGGGATGAGCAGCGCCGTGCCGGGCACGGCCAGGAACAGGATGATCAGCGCGAAGGCGAGCTCACGGCCGCGGAAGTGGAGCTTCGACAGCGCGTAGCCCGCCATGGACCCGATCCCGACCACGAGGGCGGCGTGCAGCAGTCCGATGACGAACGAGTTGAGGTACGTCGTGAGGACGTTGACACCCGCGACCGGCTGGGTGAGCAGCGTCGTGTAGTTCGCGATGCCGGCGCCCTGCAGGGACTTCGCCACCATGGCGTAGAGCGGGAACGCGAACACCAGCCCCATCGCGATGAGGAGCACGTACACGAGGATCCTGTCGCCGCGCGAGGTGATCACGGCGCGCATGGGGTTGTCCTCGCCACGACTCGGCACGGTGCCCCGACGGGGCTGGCCGGGGTCCGCCTCGACGTCCGGCGGCAGGAGGTCGGTCGTCGTCATCGTGCGCTCCTCTTCGTCCGGGTCGCGAACATCTGCGCGAGCGAGATGACGAGACCGATCAGGAGCACGACGATCGACGCGGCGGCGGCGTAGCCGATCGTCTTGCCCCCGGAGTTGACGTAGCCGTAGACGTAGGTGCCCACGATCTCGGTGGTGTCGCCGGGGCCGCCCCCGGTCGAGAACAGCACCTGCTCGAGGCCGCGGAACGCGCCGAGGAGCAGGGCCAGGATCACCGTGATGTGGGTGGTCCGCATCATCGGGTAGATGACCTGGGTCATGATCCGGAAGGTGCCCGCGCCGTCGAGCAGTGCCGCCTCGAGTGCGGAGGTCGGCAGGGCCGACAGGTCGGCCGTGTAGTACATGATCGGCAGGCCGATCAGGTAGCAGAAGACCAGGATCACCGCCGTGTAGGCGAGGCCAGGGGTCGTGAGCCACGACTGTGCGAGGTCGCCCAGGCCGACGGCGCGCAGCGTCTCGTTCAGGATGCCGAAGCGCTCCTGCAGCATCGAGCCGAAGATGGTGGCCACGAGCGACAGCGGCATCAGCGCCGGCAGCAGGAACACCAGGTAGAACAGCTTGCGGCCGCGGACCCCGGTCGAGAGGGCCACGGCGATGAAGAAGGCGATCGTCAGCGCCACCACGATGCTCGCCGCGGCGAAGACGAGATTGTTGACGATCGAGCCCAGGAAGACGGGATCGGTGGCGAGCAGGGCGAAGTTCTCGAAGCCGACCTGCACGGGCCGGAGCAGCGAGATGCCGATGCGCTGCATGCTGGTCTGGCCGAGGAAGACGATGCTGTACAGGTAGTACACCGCGTAGATGGCGAGCAGCGGGGCGAGGAAGACGAGGGCGACGAGCCAGTCGCTGCGGCGACGGCGCTTCCTCGTGCGGGTGTCAGTGGTCACGGCTCTTTCACTCCTGTCGAAGGCGTTCGGCGAGCCACCGGGCTGCGGCGGCCCGCCGAACGTGGGGGAGGGGTTCTACTAGAACGTGCCCCGCTCGAACTCGGCCTGCGCGTCCTTCGCGGCCTCCTCCGGGGTCATCGTGCCGAACAGGACCTGCTTGACGTTCGCGCCCACGTGGTCGGAGAACGCGCCGAGGTTGTTCCGGTCGCTCGCCGGGTTGGAGATGAGCTCGACGAGGGTGTCGTAGCTCTGCTGCTGCAGCTCGGTGGTCAGCGTGCCCTCCGGGAGCTCGTAGTCGCTCACCGCGGGGATGCCCTTGAGCGCCGTGGCCCAGGGGTCGACGCCCGCGCCGGTCGACATGCAGTCGATGAACGTGGCCGCGGCCTCCTGCTTGGTGGACTCGGCCGGGATGCCGAGCATCACGTCGAGGAACGCGCGCAGCGACGCCTTGTCCGCCGTCTCGGCCGGCACGGGGATCACGCCGTAGTTGCCGGTGAGGATCCGGCCCGCCTCCCAGGAGCCGTTGAACACGACCGCAGACTTGCCCTCGTCGAAGGCGGTCATCGCGGTCGTGTAGTCCATGTCGAGCGTCGCGGCGTCGAACGTGCCGTTCTCGAACATCGCCGCGTAGTTGCTGAGGCCCGTCACGTAGGCGTCGGAGTCCCACGAGCCGTCGTCGTAGCGCACCGAGTTGAAGAACTCCGGGTCCTCCTGGCCCACGAAGGTGAGCGCCATCTCGTCCTGGAACCAGTCGTCCGCGGGCATGGTGACGGGGAGGATGCCCTTGCCCTGCGCCGCCAGAGCGTCGCTCAGCGCCTTGAACTCGTCCCAGGTCGTCGGCGCCTCGAGGCCGAGCTCGGCGAGGATGTCCGCGTTGTAGACACCGACGGCGGAGCCGGTCGAGTACACCGGGACGGCCGACAGGAGGCCGTCGGTGAAGTTGCGCTCCGCCTGGGTGATCGACTGCTCGCCGAACTTCCCGACGAGGTCGCCGTTCGACCAGTCGGACACCGGCAGGAGGTAGTCCTCGACCTCCATCGCCCAGGAGCCGGGCTGCACGGTGAGGACGTCGATCTCCTCACCGGCGCCCAGGGACTGCGCCGCCTTCGGCTTGTAGTCGGTCTGGGCGAGCTCGGTGTAGTTCACCTTGATGTCGGGGTGCTCGGCCTCGCAGGCCTCGATCACCGCCTCGACGATGTCGCGCCCGGGCGCACCGTCCCAGCTCCAGTAGTTGATGGTGGTCACGCCATCCTGGGCGGCGTTCCCGCCGCCGCCTGCGCAGCCGGTCAGCAGGAGGGCCGCACCCGCGGCGGCCGCCGCGGCGGTCGTGCGCTTCGAGAACTTCATCGTGTCTCCAGTCCGGCTCGCCTACGCAGGTTCGCCGTTGAACAGGTTGTTGGGGTTGCCGCCGGCGGCTCGGGCACCGACGCGGACGATGTTATCGATAAAACGAGCCGATGCAAGCATCTCCTTCCACCCCCGTTTCCCGAGGGTGCTCCTGGCGGCCGGGTCGCTCCCCTCGCTCGGCTCCTCCTCGCTCGAGCCGGACCGCTTCCCGTCGAGCGCGTCCCCTGAGTCCCCCGAGTTGCCACTTTCCGCCCCTATTCCGCCTGAGTGAGGGCGAGAAGTGGCAATTCGGCGGCGGAGGGCCGGGTTGCGTCAGCCCTCGGCGGACACCGCGTCCCTGCGAGGGCGCGCCGGTAGAATCGCGTGAGTGACTCTCTCCGGGCTCACCCATGCCCTCACCCGCGCCGACTCGTTCTCCGGCGCCCTGCGCTACGCCGCCCGTGAGGCGGACTTCTCCGCCACGGCCGGGCTGCAGCCTGCGCTGATCGCCGCGCTCCTCGACGCCCGGCGCCAGGCGGGCGATCCGGCGGCCCTCTTCGCGATCACACCGACCGGCCGCGAGGCCGAGGCGCTCCGCACCGCCCTCGGCTGCCTGCTGCCGGAGGCCGAGATCCTCGCCTTCCCCGCCTGGGAGACCCTCCCGCACGAGCGGCTCAGCCCGAGCGCCGAGACGGTCGGCCAGCGCATCCACGCCCTCCGCCGGATGCGCGCGTGGGACGGCTCCCGGCCCCTCGTCGTCGTGGGCGCCGTCCGCGCCGCCCTCCAGCCGCTCGCCTCCGACCTCGCCGACCTCGAGCCGATCGTCCTCACTCTCGGCGGCCGCGGCGCGGGCCTCACCGAGCTGGCCCAGCGCCTCCCGCAGCTCGCCTACGCCCGCGTGGACATGGTCACCCGCCGCGGCGAGTTCGCCGTCCGCGGCGGCATCCTCGACGTCTTCCCGCCCACCGCCGAGCACCCCGTGCGCGTCGACTTCTTCGGCGACGAGGTGGACGCGATGCGCCTCTTCTCCGTCGCCGACCAGCGCTCCCTCCCCGACGAGGTGCGCGAGGTCGAGCTGCCCGCGAGCCGCGAGCTGCTGCTCGGACCCGCGGTGCGCCAGCGCGCCGCCGAGATGCAGCACGAGTTCCCGAGCCTCGCCGGAATGCTCGCGAAGCTCGCCGAGGGCATCCCCGTCGAGGGCATGGAGTCGCTGACCCCGGCCCTCGTCGACGAGCTCGTCCCCGTCACCGCCTACCTGCCCGCCGGCGCGGCGGTCGCCGTCGTCTCGCCGGAGCGGGTCGCGAGCCGCGCCGTGGACCTCGCCGAGACGAACCGCGAGTTCCTGACCGCCGCGTGGAGCGCGGCGACCGCGGGCGCGCAGGCGCCGATCGACCTCGCCGCCGGTGACTTCCTCACCCTGAACCAGCTGCACGCCACGGCGGACGGCCGCCCCTGGTGGACGTTCACCTCGTTCGAGTCGGGCCCCGAGGACGACGCCGCCGCCGTCGAGGAGGCCGCCTACGTGCGCGTCCGCGGGGAGGCGGTGCCGGTCGCCCAGGGCGGCACGGCCCTCGACCACGTCGCCGCACTGCTCTCCGCCGGCTGGTCGCTCGCGGTCGCCGCTGCCGGGCCCGGTCTCCTCGAGCGCAGCCGAGATGTGCTCGCCGAGCGCGAGCTCGCCGGTCGGATGGCCGACGAGTTCCCGGAGAAGCCGGAGCCCGGCGTCGCCTACCTGATCCAGGGCGCGATCGACCTCGGCTTCGAGCAGGCCGAGGCGAAGATCGCGCTGATCACGGAGCGCGAGTTCTTCGGCCGGGCCGCCGGCTACGACTCCCGTCAGGTGAAGAAGCTCGCGAGCCGCCGCAAGAACGTCGTCGACCCGCTGCAGCTGAAGCCCGGCGACTACGTCGTGCACGAGACCCACGGCATCGGCAGGTTCGTCGAGCTCGTCTCCCGCGAGGTGAGCACGGGCGGCCGCAACGCGGTCAAGACGAGCCGCGAGTTCCTGCAGCTCGAGTACGCGCCGTCGAAGCGCGGCTACCCGGGCGACAAGCTCTACGTGCCCACCGACCAGCTCGACCTGCTCACCCGCTACGTGGGCGGCGAGGCCCCGCAGCTGTCGAAGATGGGCGGCTCCGACTGGGCCGCCGCGAAGGGCAAGGCCCGCAAGGCGGTCCGCGACATCGCCGTGGAGCTCGTCAAGCTCTACTCCGCGCGCATGGCGTCGAAGGGCCACGCGTTCGCCCCCGACACCCCCTGGCAGCGCGAGCTCGAGGAGGCGTTCCCGTTCGCGGAGACGCCGGACCAGCTGACCACCATCGACGAGGTGAAGGCGGACATGGAGCGGCCCATCCCGATGGACCGCCTCATCGCGGGCGACGTCGGCTTCGGCAAGACCGAGGTCGCCATCCGAGCCGCGTTCAAGGCCGTGCAGGACGGCAAGCAGGTCGCGGTCCTCGTGCCGACGACGCTCCTCGTCCGCCAGCACCTCGAGACGTTCTCCGAGCGCTTCGCCGGCTTCCCCGTCAACCTGCGGCCGCTCAGCCGCTTCCAGACGGAGAAGGAGGTCAAGGAGACGCTCAAGGGCGTCACCGACGGCAGCGTCGACATCGTCATCGGAACCCACCGGATCCTCACCGACAGCCTCGTGTTCAAGGATCTCGGCCTCGTCATCATCGACGAGGAGCAGCGGTTCGGCGTCGAGCACAAGGACGCCCTCACCAAGCTGAAGACCAACGTCGACATCCTCGCGATGAGTGCGACCCCGATCCCGCGCACGCTCGAGATGGCGGTGACCGGCATCCGGGAGATGTCGACTCTCGCCACCCCGCCCGAGGACCGGCACCCCATCCTCACCTTCGTCGGCCCCTACTCGGACAAGCAGGTCGGTGCCGCGATCCGGCGCGAGCTGCTGCGCGAGGGCCAGATCTTCTACGTGCACAACCGGGTGTCGAGCATCAACAGGGTCGCGGCCCAGCTGGCCGAGCTCGTCCCCGAGGCGCGCATCGCGGTCGCCCACGGCAAGATGAACGAGCAGGCGCTCGAGCAGGTGATCGTCGACTTCTGGGAGCGGAAGTTCGACGTGCTGGTGTCGACGACGATCATCGAGACCGGCCTCGACATCCCGAACGCGAACACGCTCATCATCGACCGGGCCGACAAGTACGGCCTCAGCCAGCTGCACCAGCTGCGCGGCCGCGTCGGCCGCGGCCGGGAGCGCGCGTACGCGTACTTCCTCTGGGACGAGACGAGGCCGCTGTCCGAGACGGCGCACGACCGCCTCTCCACGATCGCGGCGAACAACGACCTCGGCTCCGGCATGCAGGTCGCGCTCAAGGACCTCGAGATCCGCGGCGCCGGCAACCTGCTCGGCGGCGAGCAGTCCGGACACATCGCGGGCGTCGGCTTCGACCTCTACCTCCGCATGATCGGCGAGGCGGTGAGCGCCTTCCGCGGCGAGGTCGCCGAGGGCCAGACCGAGCTGCGGCTCGAGCTGCCCGTCGACGCGCGCATCCCCGAGTCCTACGTCGACAGCGAGCGCCTGCGCCTCGAGGCGTACCAGAAGCTCTCGGCGGCGAGCGGTCCGAACGCCGCGGACGACGCCCTCGACCTCGTGCTGGAGGAGCTGACCGACCGCTACGGCGAGCCGCCCGTCGAGGTCGTCAACCTGCTCGCCGTCTCCCGGCTGCGGCGCCTGGCCCAGAAGGCCGGGCTCAGCGAGGTCGTGGTGCTGGGCGGCAACCTCCGCATCGCCCCGGCCGAGCTGGCCGACTCGCGGCAGGTGCGCCTCAAGCGCCTCTACCCGCGCGCGCGGATGCTCGCCCAGGGCGGCGTCATCCTCGTGCCGCTGCCCGAGGTGGACGGGCGGACCCCCGCCGACGACGAGCTCATACGATGGGCGGGGGACCTTCTGAACGCTCTCTTCGCGCAGGAGCCCGCCGCGACGCCGCGCTGACCACGAGCGCCGACACCACGATCGCGACGGCGGACCCGAGCAGCACAGCGAGCGTCCCCTCGTCGGAGACCTCCTCGCTCCGGGCGAAGGCGAGCTCGTTCATGAGCAGCGACACGGTGAAGCCGATGCCGCCGAGCGTCGCGACGATCAGGATCTCGCCGCGCTCCAGCACCCGGCTGCCGCGGCGGCGCGCGATCACGACCGCGATCGCGCCGGCCAGGGTGATCCCCAGCAGCTTGCCGACCGGCAGGCCGACGAGGATCCCCCAGAAGGGCGGGGAGAGCTCGGCGAGGCTCACCTGAGGGATGGCGACGAGCGCCGCCGAGAACGCGAACAGCGGCAGGATGACGCCGTTCGACCACGGCTCGATGGCGTGGTGCGCGCGGTGCGCGGGCTTGGGGCTCATCACGAGCCCCAGTGCCACGCCGGCGATCGTCGCGTGGATGCCGGACTCGTAGACGAAGTACCAGGTGATCAGGGCGACGACGACCATGGCGATCGCGACGGGGACCCGGACCGGGCGCGACGCCAGGCGGCTCAGCAGCCCGAAGGCGGCGACGGCGATGACGGCACCGATGAGCAGCACGAAGTCGGGCTCGTGCGCGAAGAACACCGCGATGATGAGGATCGCGATGAGGTCGTCGAGGATCGCGAGCGCGAGCAGGAACGCCCGCACTCGGGACGGCAGGCGGGGACCGAAGATCGCGAGCACCCCGAGGGCGAACGCGATGTCGGTGGCCGTCGGGATCGGCCAGCCCTCCGCATAGCCGCTGCGGCCCGCGAAGGCGAGGTAGAGCGCCGCGGGGACGAGAACGCCGCCCAGGGCGGCGATCGCGGGGACCAGCGCCTTGGCCGGGGATGCGAGCTCGCCCTTCGTCACCTCGTGCCGCAGCTCGATCGCGACGAGGAAGAAGAACACGGCGAGCAGGCCGTCGCTGATCCAGTGCCCGATCGAGAGGTCGAGGCCGAGCGCGGGGATCGGCAGATGCGCGTCTCTCGCCCCGAGCAGGGCTCCGCCGAACGGCAGATTGGCGAGCAGCAGCGCGAGCGCGGCGGCGCCCAGGAGGAGGGCGGCGGCGTAGCGCTCGGAGCGGAAGATGTGCACGGAGGCTCCCGAAGGGTCGGTGGCGTGGTGCCGACCAGACTTCCCGGCTCTCCTCCTGCCACCCTAGCCGGTTGACAGGTGCGGCTAATAGCATTAGCTTGGTGGCTATGAACGTTAGCTTCGTCGGCGCCGCTGGGCGGCGCATCGCGTACGAGGTCACCGGCGAGGGCCCCCTCGTCGTGGCCGTGCCCGGAATGGGCGAACTCCGCAGCTCCTTCCGCTTCCTCGCCGCCGACCTAGCGGCCGCCGGCTTCCGCGTCGCCGCCATGGACCTCCGCGGCCACGGCGACAGCGACGACGGCTTCGACTCCTTCGACGACCAGGCGGCGGCCGCCGACGTGCTCGCCCTCATCGGTGAGCTCGGGGGCCCGGCGCTCCTCGTCGGCAACTCGATGGGCGCCGGCGCCGCCGTTCTCGCGGCCGCCGAGCGCCCCGACGCCGTGGCGGGCCTCGTCCTGCTCGCCCCCTTCGTCCGCAACCCGCCGGGTTCCGCACTGGGGTCGGCAGCGCTCCGCCTCGCTCTGCTGCGGCCGTGGGGGCCGGCGGTGTGGGGCGCCTACCACCGCTCGCTCTACCCGGGCGCGGTGCCCGCCGACTTCGCCGAGCATCGGGAGGCGATGAGCCGCAGCCTCGCCCGGCACTGGCGGTCCTTCCAGCGCACCACGCGCACGAGCCACGAGCCGGCCGAGCGGCGCATCGCGGAGGTGCAGGCTCCGGCCCTCGTCGTCATGGGCACAGCCGACCGCGACTGGAAGGATCCGGCCGCCGAGGCCGCCTGGATCGGGCAGCGGCTGTCGGCGGAGGTGCTGCTCGTCGAGGGCTCCGGGCACTACCCGATGGTCGACGCGCCGGAGCAGGTCGGGCCGGCCGTGGTGCGCTTCGCCCGGGCGGTGACCCGGCGTGCCTAGGGCGGGACTCACTCCCGCGATCGTCGTCGAACGAGGGCTCGACCTCGCCGACGAGGGCGGGCTCGAGCGGCTCACGCTCGCGGCGCTCGCCGCACGCCTCGGCGTCGCGCTGCCGAGCCTCTACAAGCACGTCGGCGGACTCGACGACCTCCGCCGCCGGATGGCCGTCGCCGCCACCGCCGAGCTCGCGCGGCGCCTCGGCGAGGCGGTCGCGGGACGCTCCGGCCTCGACGCCCTCACGGCGATGGCGGAGGCCTACCGGCGATACGCGGTCGAGCATCCGGGCGGGTATCCGCTCACCCAGGTCGCCCCGGCTGCCGGCGACGCGGAGCACGAGGCCGAGGCGGAGCGGGCGGCCTCCGCGGTGTTCGCCGCCCTCCGCGGGTACGGCCTCGAGGGCGACGACGCGATCGACGCCACTCGCGCCCTTCGCGCCGCCCTGCACGGCTTCGTGCTGCTCGAGGCGGGCGGCGGCTTCGGATTGAGCCGTCCCCCGGGCGCGTCGTTCGAGCGGATGATCGCCGGCTTCGACGCGGCGTTCGCCGCCTGGCGGGCCGGATAGGGTCGATCGGTGCCCACGGTCCACCTGCGCCCCCTCCGCCCCACCGACTACGGCCGCGTCGTCGAGCTCAACAACGCCGCCTTCCCCGCCGTGCCGAACGCGGACGTCGCCGAGCTGACGCGCCTCGCCGGCTACACGAGCCTCGCGCTCGTCGCCGAGCACGAGGGGGCGATCGTCGGCTTCCTGCTCGCGCTCGACCCGGGCGCGGACTACGAGAGCGAGAACTACCGGTTCTTCGCCGAGCGCGGGCCGTCGCTCTACATCGACCGCATCGTCGTCGACGGGCACATCCGCGGCGCCGGCATCGGCCGCGCGCTCTACGACGCGGTGTTCGCGAAGGCGAAGGCGGACGGCCGTCCCGAGGTGACCTGCGAGGTCAACCTGCAGCCGCCGAACCCGCAGTCCCTCGCATTCCACGAGCGGATGGGCTTCTCCCGCGTCGGCGAGCAGCACACCAAGGGCGGCGCCTACACGGTCGCCCTCCTCGCCGCGCCCGTGAAGTGACCCGCCCGGTTCTGCGGCAACTCGGCGTCGAGTCGCCGCAGAAGTGGGCGGCTCGGCGAGGGGACGCGGAAGTGCATGTCCTCTGAGGTCGTCGACGCGGGCCTTGCGCGCGCGCTGCAGGAGCGGGCGGCGCGGGCGCAGCCGGCCGAGCACGTCGAGCGGGTCGGGGACTGGTGGCTGCGGCACACCGGCGGGCCGTCCTGGTGGACGGGCACCGTCCTCGCGCACGGCGAGGCGTCCGAGGGGGAGCTGATCCGGCGGATCGACGCCGCGGAGCGCTTCTACGCCCGCTTCGATGCCGCGACGGCGTTCCAGCTCACGCCCGGCGTCTGCGCCGCCGCGCTCGACGGACTGCTCGCGGAGCGCGGCTACGAGCTCGGCGCGCCGCTCCACCTGCTCACGGCGCCCGCCGATCGCCTCCGCGCGGGCGACGCCGGTCGCGTCCGCCTCGACACCGCGCCGACGCCGGATTGGCTGGACACCTGGCACGCCGTGAACGGTGGGGACCGGATCGCTGAGGCCGCCATGCTGGCGCGGGTCGATCTTCCGACCGCCTACGCCACCGCGCTCCCGGCTGGGGAAGCGGTCGCCGTCGGGCGCGCCGTCCTCGACGACGGCTGGGCCGGCGTCTTCGGCATGGCGACCCTGCCCGGGGAGCGCCGGACGGGGTCGGCGCGCGCCGTCCTCCGAGCTCTCGCCGACTGGGCCGCGCAGAGGGGCGCTCAGGGGCTCTACCTGCAGGTCGAGGGCGACAACGCGCCCGCCCGCGCCCTGTACGCAAGGGCGGGCTTCACGGAGGCGGCGCGCTACTCCTACCGTTCGCGGCGGCGCTGACGGCGACCGGCGCCGAGAGGCGGGGGAGGATGGGGGAGTGACCGCCCTCGACGACCTCGTCTCCGTCATGTCCCGGCTGCGTGCCGAGTGCGCCTGGGATCGCGAGCAGACCCACCGCTCGCTCGTGCCCTACCTGCTCGAGGAGAGCGCCGAGCTCGTCGACGCCATCGAGACCGACGACGTGCCCGGCATGCGCGAGGAGCTCGGCGACGTGCTCTACCAGGTGCTCTTCCACGCCGACATCGCCGCCGCCGAGGAGGGCTTCGACATCCAGGACGTCGCCGCCGCGACCGCCGAGAAGATGAAGCGCCGGCATCCGCACGTGTTCGGCGACTCCGCCGCGTCGACGCCGGACGAGATCCGCGAGCAGTGGCTCGAGGTCAAGGCGCGCGAGAAGGCGTCCCGGACGAGCGTGCTCGACGGCATCCCGCGCGGCATGTCCGCCCTCGCGCTCGCCGACAAGCTCCTCGGCCGCGCCGAGCAGGTCGGCGTCGTGGAGGCGGGGGAGGCGGCCGCCGTCCCGTTCGAGTCGGAGGACGAGCTCGGCCCGCTCCTGCTCGCGCTCGTGCTGTCCGCCCGCGCTCGCGGACTCGACGCCGAGCGGGCACTGCGCACCACGCTCCGCGGCCTCGAGGACGAGATCCGCGCCGGGGAGCCCGCCGCCTCCTGACCGCTCGCGCGGGCCCTGCGGACGACTCGCGACGGTCTGCGGGGTGTGCAGCTGTCCGCGCGACCCGCGCCGCGCGCTAGGCGATGCGGCTGCCGCGGGCCAGGCGCCGAGCCGGGGTGCGCGTCGCGGACCAGCCGGCCGCCAGCAGGCCGCCCGCCAGCAGGGCGTGGAGGCCCAGCCCGACGAACCAGCCCGGGACGGTGCGCTCGATGATCTCCTGGGCGGTGGGGGAGGGCGGGAACTCGCCGGCGCAGTCGTCGTACTCGACGTCGAGGTCCGGCGGGATCTGCGCCTGTCGCACCCCCGTCTTGAGGAAGCCGAACAGGTCGACGGGGTTCCCGTCGTCGTCGAAGGCCGTGGGCACGGCGTCGGCGAGGACGACGTAGGGGTTCGCGACGAGCACGCCCCAGTAGGGGTCGAAGCGCGGGATCGTGTAGGTGTCCTCCTGCACGGCGCTGCAGACGGGATCGCCGTCCTCGTCGATCGACTCGGCGTAGCGGTAGGTGCTCGTCACCGTGCTCTGCGTGGCGAGCCCCGCGAGGGTGAAGAGGATGAGCGTGCCGATGCTCAGCGCCGCCACGACGAGGTAGGTGACGACGATCGAGAACAGCGGCCGCGCGAGCAGCCCGGACAGGCCGACGCCGATCGCCGCCACCACGCCGAGCTCCACGGCGAGCACGACGATCGACACGAGCGCAGTGTCCGCCCGGACCCCGCCGAGCAGCACGGCGCCGAGAAGGAAGGGAACGCTCGCGGCGAGGAACGCGAGCGCCGAAACCCAGGCCGCCACGAACTTGCCGACCACCAGCTGACCGGTGCTGATCTGGGTGACCTGTGTCGTCGCGAGCGTTCCGTCGGTCCGGTCGCCGTTGATCGCGTTGCCGCTGAGGGCGGGCGTCACCAGCGTGCCGAGCAGCAGCACGAAGTAGATGATCGTCGACAGCACTCCGCTGCCGGCGTCACCGCCGGCGAAGGTGCCGAGCGACAGGCTCAGCAGCAGCGTGACGATGCCGATGAGCAGCACGTAGACGCCGAGCAGGATGTACCAGCCGCGCGCGCGGACCCGCTGCCGGAGCTCGAGGGCGAGGACGGTGCCGACGCCGGAGAGGAAGCGGCTCACGACTCGCTCCCGATCTCGGGCTGAGCGCCGGCGTCGCGGGTGAGGTCGAGGAAGGTGTGCTCGAGCTCGCCGACCGCGGGAGTGAAGACCGCCACCGGCACGCCCTCGCCGACCAGCCGGGTGAGCAGCCCCGCGGCGTCGGTCTCGGAGCGGACGCCCACGAGCGTGCCGAGGTGGTCGCGCCGAGCCGGCACGCCGAGGCGGGTGAGCGCAGCCTCGAGGGCGGCGGCGTCGAGCGCTCGGATGCGCCAGTCCCGCAGGCTGGTCCGAGCCCGGCGGATGCGCTCCGCGCTGACAGTGGTGCCCGCGTCGAGGTAGACGGCCGCATCCGCCATCTCCTCGAGCTCGGCGAGCACGTGACTCGAGACGAGGACGCTGCGCCCCTCGTCGGCGAAGCGGCGGACGAGCGTGCGCAGCTCGACGCGGGCCGCGGGATCGAGGCCGCTCGCCGGCTCGTCGAGGAGGAGGACGCGCGGGTCGTGCACGAGCGACCGGGCGAGGCTGAGCCGCTGCTTCTGGCCGCGGGAGAGCACCCGCGTGGGCTGGTCGGCGAGCGCCTCGAGGCCAACCAGGGCGACGAGCTCGTCCGCCCGGCGCCGGGCGCGCTCGCGCGGCATGCCGTGCAGGCGGCCGGTCAGCTCGAGGGTGACTCGCACGGTCAGGCTCGCCCACGAGCCGAGGATGTCCGGCATCCAGCCCATCGCCGCCCGCACCGCCCGCGGATCGGTCACCGGGTCGGAGCCGGCGATCAGGATCCGTCCCGCGTCGGGCCGCAGCAGCGACGCGAGCATCAGCAGCAGCGTCGTCTTGCCCGAGCCGTTGGGGCCGACGAGCGCGGTGACGGATCCGTACGGGACGGTCAGCGTCGCGTCACGGACGGCGTGGACCTTGCCGAAGCTGCGGGCGACCCCGGCGACGACGATGCCGGCTGACGCCGCGCCCTCGGCGGGGCCGGCTGCGGCTGCGTCCGTGGTCACGGCGTCACGCTAGCGGTCCGCCGGGGAGCGCGCGGCACCGCGTTCGCGGCGCGCCGCGGGGCTGCGGCGGTCTGCGGGGTGCAGTCGTCCGCACGACCCGCGCGAGGGCGCGTTCCGGCGGGATGGAAGAATCGGACGGTGGCTTCCCCCGTCAATCCGCCGCGCGGCATGCGCGACTTCCTCCCCGTCGAGAAGGCCCGCCGCGAGCGCGCGCTGGGCGTCATCAAGCGCGTCTACGCCCAGCACGGGTTCGACGAGATCGAGACGCCGGCCCTCGAGGACATCGCCCGCCTGCACTCGGGCGTGGGCGGGGACAACGAGAAGCTCGCGTACAGCGTCCTGAAGCGCGGACTCACCGCCGAGGACCTGACGGAGGCCGCCACCGCCTCGGATCCGCTGCGCCTCGCGGACCTCGGCCTCCGCTACGACCTGACCGTGCCGCTCGCCCGCTACTACGCGTCGCACCGGGCGGAGCTGCCGACCGTGTTCCGGTCGCTGCAGACCGGGCCGGTCTGGCGCGCGGAGCGCCCGCAGAAGGGCCGCTACCGCCAGTTCGTGCAGTGCGACATCGACATCCTCGGCGAGCCCGGTCCCCTCGCCGAGCTCGAGCTCATCACCGCCACCACCGCCGCGCTCGACGCCCTCGGCCTCACCGGGAGCAGCGTCCGCATCAACGACCGGCGCATCCTCAGCCGGCTTCTCGCCTCGTGGGGCATCCCGGAGCACTTCGGCGAGCGGGCCCTCATCACGATCGACAAGCTCGACAAGGTCGGCGTCGACGGCGTCGTCTCCGAGCTGGCCGACCTCGGCGTTCCGACCGACGGCATCGCGGACTCGCTCCGGCTGATCGAGTCGGCCGGCTGGAGCCTCCTCGACGGCGCCACGCCGGAGTGGCTCGACGTCCCCGCCTACGAGCACCTGCTCGCGCTCCGCGCCGCCGTCCCGTCCGCCGAGCTGGTGTTCGACCCCACGCTCGTGCGCGGGATGGGCTACTACACGGGAACGATCTTCGAGATCGCGCACCCCGGCTCGGGCAGCTCGGTCGCGGGCGGGGGCCGGTACGACGGCATGATCGGCCGATTCCTCGGCGCCGAGGTGCCCGCCGTCGGCTTCTCCATCGGCTTCGAGCGCATCCTCGATCTCCTGCCCGACGACGCCGGCTCGGTCGCCGGCGGCGTCGTGCTCGTGCACGGGGCCGACGTGCCGCCGGATCGGCTTCTCGCGGCCAAGCGCGAGCTGCTCGCCGCGGCGCCCCGGGTGCGCCTGGAGCGCCGCCCCCGCAACCTCAAGGGCCTGCTCGACACCGTCGCGGCGACCGGGTACACGTCGTTCGCGACCCTCGACGCCGAGGGGAACCTCGGCGAGCAGCGCCCGATCGGCTGATGGCGGGCATCACCGACCTCGACGAGCTGCTGAACTCCCTCGAGCCGGTGCGCCATCCCGACCCGCACGTGCTCGTCACGGTGCGCGAGCCGGCGCCCGAGGACCTCGCCGCCGCCACGGCGGTGATCCGTGAGGCCGAGGGCGTCACGCTCGTGCTGACGCAGCCGGAGGCCGACCGGCGCCGGCTCGCCGGGGCCTTCACGGGCGCCTGGATCACCCTCACGGTGCACTCGTCCCTCGAGGCGGTCGGCATGGCGGCCGCGGTGAGCGCCGCGCTCGCCGGCGCCGGCATCCCCTGCAACATGTTCGCCGGCTACCACCACGACCACCTGCTCGTCCCCCTCGACCGGGCGGACGACGCGCTGGGCGCCCTGCGCGGGCTCTCGCAGCGGGGCTGACGCAGAGGGGCCCGGCGGCCCCGGCCGCTCAGCGCGCGCGACGGCGCCGGACGGTGACGACGAGGGCGGGCACGACCACGACCGCCGCGAACCCGAGGACGAAGAGCGGGGGCGCGCCCACCGCGTGCAGCAGGACGATCCCCGCCACCGCCATCAGCAGAGCCAGCATGAGCAGGGGGGATCGGCGCATCCTTCCCATCCTCGCGGCTCCCGGCCGGCATCCCGTTCAGGCGGAGCAGGGCCGGAGAGCTGCGCTACTCGCGCTCGGTGGCGGGGGAGTCGAGCAGGGCGACCAGCCGCCGGGGCGCGGTGTTGCGGTAGGACTCGTCGACGAGCTCGGCCACCTCCTGCCAGTCGACCGGCGCGGCGCGGAAGTCGAGCCCGCGCCAGCCCTTCGGCCCCAGGTAGCCGGGCACGTATAACCGCGGATCCTGGTCGAGCGCCCGCCGCGTGTTCTCCTCCGGCAGGAACAGGATGCTCGCCGGGAGATCGCGCTTCTCGGGGCCGCTCGTGCCACCGCCGTAGATCGCGAACGCCGTCGTGACGCGGAACCAGGGCCGGCCGAACGAGATCGTCTCCCGCGCCTCGGGCAGCGTCAGGCAGATGCGGCGCACCTCCGCGAGGCCGAAGTCGTCCTCGCCGTACATCAGCGGGTGGGCCATCAGCGCCTCCCTCGGCCGCGGCGCCCGGGGCGCCGTCACTAGACTGCTGTGTCGGGCGGGCGACCGCCAGAGAAACCGACTTGAAGGAGCGCACCGTGGCCAGCATCGACGCCGTTGGAGCCCGCGAGATCCTCGACTCCCGGGGCAACCCGACCGTCGAGGTCGAGGTCCTGCTGGAGGACGGCACCGTCTCCCGCGCCGCCGTCCCGTCGGGAGCGTCGACCGGCGCCTTCGAGGCGTACGAGCTGCGTGACGGCGACAAGGGCCGCTACCTCGGCAAGGGCGTGCAGAAGGCCGTCGAGGGCGTCCTCGATGAGATCGGCCCCGCCATCGAGGGGCTCGACGCCACCGACCAGCGCCTCGTGGACGCGACCCTGATCGAGCTCGACGGCACCGAGAACAAGCAGCGCCTCGGCGCGAACGCCATGCTCGGCGTCAGCCTCGCCGTCGCGAAGGCCGCCGCGGACTCCTCCGACCTGCCGCTCTTCCGCTACCTGGGCGGCCCGAACGCGCACATCCTGCCCGTGCCGCAGCTCAACGTCATCAACGGCGGCGCGCACGCCGACACCGCGCTCGACATCCAGGAGTTCTTCCTCGTGCCGCTCGGCGCCGAGACCTTCTCGGAGGGCCTCCGCTGGGGCGTCGAGACCTACCACGCGCTGAAGAGCGAGCTGAAGTCGCAGGGCCTCGCCACCGGCCTCGGCGACGAGGGCGGCTTCGCCCCCGAGCTGCCGAGCAACCGGCACGCGCTCGACCTGCTGCTCGGCGCCATCGAGAAGGCCGGCTACACGCCCGGCACGCAGATCGCGCTCGGCCTCGACGTCGCGAGCACCGAGTTCTTCGAGGGCGGCTCGTACCGCTTCGAGGGCAAGCAGCTGTCCTCCGCCGAGATGACCGCCTACTTCGTCGACCTCGTCGCGAACTACCCGCTCGTCACCATCGAGGACCCGCTGGCCGAGGACGACTGGGAGGGCTACGCCGCCCTCACCGCCGAGCTCGGCTCGAAGGTGCAGATCGTCGGCGACGACCTCTTCGTCACCAACCCGACCCGCCTCGCCCGCGGCATCGGCGAGCGCGTCGGCAACTCGATCCTCGTCAAGGTGAACCAGATCGGCACGCTGACCGAGACGCTCGACGCCGTCTCCCTCGCGCACCGCAACGGCTACTCCGCGATCCTGTCGCACCGCTCCGGCGAGACCGAGGACACCACCATCTCGCACCTCGCCGTCGCGACGAACGCCGGTCAGATCAAGACCGGTGCGCCTGCCCGCAGCGAGCGGGTCGCGAAATACAATGAGCTGCTGAGGATCGAGGAGGAGCTGGACACGCAGGCGGTCTACGCCGGGCGCTCCGCCTTCCCGCGCTACACCGCCTGAGGCGAGAAGGGGGATCGATGCCCCAGCGCTCGAAGCCCCGCGTCGTGGTCCCGCCCGCTCTTCCCCGGGAGAGCGCGGCGGAGTCCTGGCTCCGCGGCATCCGGCTGTCCGGGTTCTCGATCCTCGTGCTCGCGCTCGTCGTGCTGTCGATCGTGGTCCTGGCGCCGAGCCTCCGGATGCTCATCGAGCAGCGCCAGGAGATCGCGCAGCTCGAGGCGAGCCTCGAGCAGCAGCGGCAGACGGTCGAGGACCTGCAGGAGCAGCGCGCCCGCTGGGACGATCCCGCCTACATCAAGGCGCAGGCCCGCGACCGCCTGTTCTACGTGATGCCGGGCGAGTACCCGTACCTGATCATCGACGACGTCGCCGCCGGCGAGGCCGTCGACCCGGAGCCGGCGAGCACCGGCATCGAGGAGACGAAGGTCGACTGGGCATCGTCCCTGCTGTCGTCGTACTTCGCGGCGGGGCTCAGCGACGCCCCGGTGGGGGGCCAGGGATGACCCGGCCGCCGTTCCCGGCGCCGGAGCCGATCGACATCGAGCTGGTGTCCGAGCAGCTCGGCCGGCCCGCCCGCGACGTGCTCGGCATCGCCGCGCGCACGGCGTCCGGCACGCCGACCGTGGTCGCGACCGCGCCGCGGCTGTCGGACGGCACGCCGTTCCCGACCCTCTACTACCTCAGCCACCCGGGCGCCACGGCCGCGATCTCGCAGCTCGAGGCCGACGGGCTGATGCGCGAGCTCAACGAGCGGCTCGAGCAGGACGAGGACCTCCGCGACCGCTACCGCGCGGCGCACGAGGCGTACCTCGCCGACCGCGACAGCATCCAGGTGGTCCCGGAGCTGGCGGGCATCAGCGCCGGCGGCATGCCGAACCGCGTGAAATGCCTGCACGCCCTCGCCGCGCACTCCCTCGCGGCCGGTCCAGGAGTGAACCCGATCGGGGATCTCGCCCTCGAGCTCGCCGACTGGAGCCCGGACGACGGCCGCGCCGGCGACCCGGCCACGGGGGACCGGCGGCCCGCCTGATCAGTCGCCCTCGGGCGGCGCCTCCTCGGCCACGGCGGCTCCCGCCAGCCGACCGTACACGGCCACGTCCTGCCGCTCGTCGCCGACCACCGCGGCGCTGCGGAGCACCCCCTCGAGAGTGAAGCCGGCCCGCTCCGCGACCGCTCGCGCCCGCTCGTTCGACGCGGACGTGCGGATCTCGATCCGCGCGAGCTCCAGCGTGCTGAAGCCGTAGGCGACCACGGCCGACACCGCGCGCGTGACGGCCCCGCGTCCCTCCACAGCGGCGTCGACCCAGTAGGCGAGGGTCGCGGTGCCCATCTCGCGGTCGATCCGGAGGCCGACGGCCCCGATCGGCACCTCCAGGTAGCGGATGGCGAGAGGGAGCGCGCGGCCCTCCATCCACTCCTCCAGCTGCGCCCGCGTGTGCGCACGGTCGGCGTCGAGGGACGTCTCCTCCGCCGCCCACGGCTCGATGAGTCGCAGGCGAGGACGGTTGCGCCGGATGCGGTCGTGCAGAGCGTCGACGGTGTGGAGGTCGCGCAGGACGAGGTCGTAGCCGTCGCCCATGTCGAAGAACGGGAAGCTCATGCCGCCATCCTGGCCACCGCGCGGCTTCGTGAACAGTGCGCCCCGCGAGGCGGGAGCCGCCACCGGTGCGAGGAGGGGAGGATGGAGGCGTGAGACGAGGCCCCCGCGCGCTCGCGGCCGCCGTCTGCGCCGCGGCGCTCCTGCTCGCGGCGCCGCTGCCCGCGCACGCCGACACGGTGCGCGACCTCGAGTACTGGCTCGACGACTACGGCATCAGCGACGCCTGGTCGACCACGCGCGGCGCCGGCGTGACGGTCGCGGTCATCGACTCCGGGATCGCGGACGTGCCCGAGCTCGAGGGGGCGGTCGTCGGCGGCATCGACGTGTCCGGAGCCGGCAGCCCGGACGGCCGCACCCCCGTCGGCAACGGGAAGGAGCACGGGACCCTCGTCGGCACGATCCTCGCCGGACGGGGCACGGCGCCCGGCGCCGGGATGATCGGCGTCGCCCCGGAGGCGAAGCTGCTCTCCGTCTCGGTCGGCTTCGGCGCCGGCCTCGAGGTGGAGGACCAGATCGCGCAGGCGGTCCGCTGGTCCGTCGACAATGGCGCCGACGTCATCAACATGTCGCTCACCACGAACACGCTCGACTGGCCGGAGAGCTGGGACGACGCGTTCCTCTACGCGTTCGAGAAGGACGTGGTGGTCGTCGCCGCCGCCGGGAACCGCGGGTCGGGCACCACCGAGGTGGGCGCCCCGGCCACCATCCCGGGCGTCGTCGCGGTCGCCGGGGTCGACCGGGAGGGCGACGCGAGCTTCGACGCGTCCAGTCAGGGCATCACGATCGCCGTCGCCGCGCCCTCGGAGGAGCTCGTCGGCGTCGTGCCGGAGGGCGACCCCGTGTACTGGTCGGGCACGAGCGGCGCCGCTCCCATCGTCTCGGGCGTCGTCGCTCTCATCCGGTCCGCGCATCCGGAGCTGGACGCGAACAACGTGATCAACCGGCTGATCCGCACCGCGACGCCGAAGGGCGATCCCGTGCCGGGGCCGATCTACGGCCACGGCCTGATCGATGCGGAGGCGGCCGTCACCGCCGAGGTGCCCGCCGTCGACGCGAACCCCCTCGCCGTGCCCTACGACCTGAAGAAGTGGGTCGAGCTCTACCGGCAGGCGAAGACGCCGATGCCCGAGCCATCGGAGACGGCCGGAGCGGCGCCCGCCCCCGCCGAGCCGCAGGGCCCGCGCGACCCCGTCGAACTGCTGCCCGAGTGGCTGCGGCAGGCGCTGCCCCGCACATCGCTCCTCTCCGAGGCGGTGCTCCCGGCGGGGCTGTTCACCGGATTCGGCCTCCTGCTGGCGGGCGGGGTCGTCGGCACGGTGCGGGCGGCGAGGCGGGCGGAACGCAGGTAGTACCCTTGGACAGTTCCTGTAGGGGTGAACAGAACCAAGGAGAAGCAGGCCGGTGCCCAGAATCCTCATTGTCGGCGGCGGCTACGCCGGCTTCTACACCGCGTGGAAGCTCGAGAAGCAGCTCGCCAAGGGCGAGGCGGAGATCGTGGTCGTCGACCCGCTGCCGTACCTCACCTACCAGCCCTTCCTGCCCGAGGTCGTCGGCGGCAACGTCGAGCCCCGCCACGCGATCGTCGCCCAGCGCAAGCACCTGAAGCGCAGCACGGTCATCACCGCTCGGGTCACCCAGATCAACCACGCGGCGCGCACCGCCACGATCACCCCCGAGGTCGGCGACCCGTGGGACATCACCTACGACGTCATCGTCGTCACCGCCGGCTCGGTGAGCCGCACCTTCCCCATCCCGGGCGTCGCCGACCAGGCGATCGGCCTGAAGGCGATCGAGGAGGCCGTCGAGATCCGCAACCGGATCATGACCAACTTCGACAAGGCCGCGACCCTTCCTCCGGGGCCGGAGCGCCAGCGTCTCCTCACCTTCGTCGTCGTCGGCGGCGGCTTCGCCGGCATCGAGGTCTTCGCCGAGATGCGCTCCCTCGCCAGCGCGCTGCTGAAGTTCTACCCGCAGCTGACCTTCGAGGACACGAGCTTCCACCTGATCGAGGCCATGGGCCGGATCATGCCGGAGGTCTCGCTGAAGACCAGCCACAAGGTGCTGAAGAACCTCGCGGAGCGCGGCGCGTACGTGCACCTCGACACCCAGCTCCAGTCGGCCGAGGGCGGCGTCTGCCAGCTCTCCACCGGTGAGACCCTCGAGTCGGACGTCATCGTCTGGACCGCCGGCGTCATGGCGAGCCCGATGCTGAAGAACACCGACCTGCCCGTCGAGCAGCGCGGCCGACTCCGCGTCCGCGCCGACCTCCGGGTCGAGGGCGACGACGGCATCGTCGAGGGCGCCTGGGGCGCCGGCGACGTGTCGGCCGTCCCGGACCTCACGGGTGGCGGCGTCGGCGGCTTCTGCGTGCCGAACGCCCAGCACGCGGTCCGCCAGGGCAAGCAGCTCGCGAAGAACATCGCGGCGGTCCTCCGCGGCGAGGAGCCGCGGGACTACTACCACCAGAACCTCGGCGCCGTCGCAGGCCTCGGGCCCGGCCACGGTGCGTTCCAGTCCGGCAAGATCGGCCTGACCGGTCCGATCGCCTGGCTGATGCACCGCGGCTACCACGGTCTCGCCATCCCGACGTGGGAGCGCAAGATCCGCGTCATCGGCAACTGGGTGTTCGGGTTCGTGCTCGGCCGCGACATCGCGCCGATCGAGAACCTCGACAACCCCCGCGCGTTCTTCGAGGCGTTCGCCTCCCGCCCGAAGCCTGCGGCCGACGCCGCCGCGCCCGGGCCGGTCGCGCAGGAGTCGAAGATCGCGAAGGACACGTCGAAGGACAAGCTGCCCGGTGCGGAGGGCGTGTCGGCGCCGGTCTACGCGACGCCGAACCAGGGCAAGTAGCGTCCGCCCCCGTAGCCCAACCGGCAGAGGCAGACGACTTAAAATCGTCCGAGTGTGGGTTCGAACCCCACCGGGGGTACGCAGAAAGCGATCGTCCGCAGGACGGTCGCTTTCTGCATCCACCGAGTGCTCCCTGAAGCACCGAGTGCACCCGGTGCAACGGGCGCACTCGGTGCTGCGAGGCGCACTCGGTGGATCGCACCGCGCCTCATCGCCGGGGTTGCGGGCCCGCCGCGCACTGGCCGCGCGGCCCCTGAGAGTCGGGGGCCGCAGAAGTGAGCGTCGCTATAGTGACGCTCATGGAAATCCTGATCCCGATTCTCATCGTGGTCGCGCTCGTCCTCATCGTCGGCATCTACCTCTGGGCCACCTACAACTCGCTGGTGAGCCTCGGGGTGCGGGTCGACGAGGCGTGGAGCGACATCACGGTGCAGCTGAAACGTCGGGCCGACCTGATCCCCAACCTCATCCAGTCGGTGAAGGGATACGCGGCTCACGAGCGCGGGGTCTTCGAGGATGTGACGCGTGCGCGGGCGGAGACGCTGAGCGCATCGACGCCGGGCGAGGCGTCCGCCGCCGAGAACCACATGCAGGCCGCGCTGAAGAGCATCTTCGCCGTGGCGGAGGCGTATCCGCAGCTGCAGGCGAGCCAGAACTTCCTCCAGCTGCAGAGCGAGCTGGTCGACACCGAGGACAAGATCCAGGCGTCGCGCCGCTTCTTCAACGGCGGCGTCCGCGAGCTGAACACGAAGATCAAGATCTTCCCGAACAACCTGTTCGCGCGCTCCCTCGGGTTCCGCGAGCGCGAGTTCTTCGAGGTGACCGAGCCGGCGGCGATCGCAGAGCCGCCGCGGGTCCAGTTCTGACCCCGCAGCGTCGCGGCCGGTAGGTCGTCGTGTACCGAGCGATCGCGCGCAACAAGCGCAACACGGTCCTGATCCTGCTGTTCTTCGTCCTGCTCATCGGCGGACTCGGCCTGCTCGCGAACTACGCCTACGGGCGGCCGGGCGACTACTCCATCACGGTGTTCGTCGTGGTCGGCGCCCTCCTGTTCGCCGCCTTCCAGTACTTCCTCGCCGACCGGCAGGCCATCGCGATGAGCGGAGCGATCGGGCCGATCCAGAAGGCGGACGAGCCGCGCCTGTACCGGATCGTCGAGAACCTCTCGATCGCGACCGGCACGCCGATGCCGAAGGTCTACATCGTGCCGGACCCCGCGCCGAACGCGTTCGCCACCGGCCGGGATCCGCAGCACGCCGTGGTCGCCGCGACGACCGGCCTGCTGGAGCTGCTCGACGACGACGAGCTCGAGGGCGTCATGGCACACGAGCTGGGGCACGTCCGCAACTACGACATCCGCGTCTCGCTCGTCGTCTACGGGCTCGTCGTCGCGGTCGGCATCCTCTCCGACATCCTGCTGCGGATGGCGTTCTTCGGCCGTGGCCGCAACTCGAACCCGATCGTGCTCGTCTTCGGGCTGGTCGCGATGATCGTCGCGCCGCTCGTCGCGACCCTCGTGCAGATGGCGATCTCCCGCCAGCGCGAGTACCTCGCCGACGCCACCGGCGCCCTGACCACCCGCCACCCGGACGCCCTCGCCAACGCGCTCGAGAAGCTCGAGGCGTACGGGAGGCCGCTGCGCCGCCAGAACTCGTCGATGGCCCACCTCTGGATCGCCGACCCGCTCAAGCCCGGCGCCCTGGAGCGCCTGTTCAGCACGCACCCGCCGATCGCGGAGCGCGTGGCCCGCCTCGAGCGGATGGGCGGCAGCTTCTAGCGGCGAAACGCGACGTCCGGCGCAATCCGCAACGCTCCCCGGTTGCGTTTTGCACCGGCGGTTGCGGTTCTCCCCGGTCAGGCGGCGGAGGCGACGGCGGCGGCGAGGACCGGCGCGAGGGTGCCGCGCGGCTCGACCACCACGTCGCCGAGCCCCTGCCAGGCGGCGGCGTCGGCGAGCAGCGCGGCGATGCGGTCGGCCGCGGGTTCCGCGAGCCCGTCCTCCGACCAGGCGGCCTGCACGCGGAGCACGCCCGCCTGCCGGTCGCTCTTGAGGTCGAGCCGGCCCACCAGCTCGTCGCCGATGAGGACGGGGAGGACGTAGTAGCCGAACCGGCGCTGGGGGGCCGGAGTGTAGATCTCGATGCGGTAGTGGAAGCCGAACATGCGCTCGGTGCGGCTGCGCTCCCACACGACCGGATCGAACGGCGACAGCAGGGCCGCCGCGTCCATCCGGCGCGGGACCCGCGCGTCGCGGTGCCGCCACGCGGGGGCCGCTCGGCCGTCCCGCTCCCACCCGCGGACGTCGACGGGGACGAGCTCGCCCTCGTCCTCCAGGTCGCGCAGGGCGGACCGCACCTCCGGACCCTTGAGCCGGTAGTAGTCGGCGAGGTCGCGGGCGGTGCCGACCCCGAGCGCGACGGACGCGCGGCGCAGCAGCTCCCGGTGGGCCTCCTCGCGCGGCACCTCGCGGTCGAGGACGGCGGCGGGAAGAACGTGCTCCGCGAGCGCGTATCGCCGCTCGAAGCGGGACCGGCCCGCGCTGACCACCTCACCCCACCAGAAGAGGTACTCGAGGCCCTCCTTCACGTCCGACCAGCCCCACCAGGGCCCCCGCCGCACGTTCGCGTCGTGCTCGATCTCGCTCGCGGCCATCGGGCCCTTCTCGGCGAGCTCGGCGCGCAGCCAGTCGAGCATCTCCCCGTTGGCCTGCACCCATGGCGCGGTCGCATGCTTCTCGCGGTATGCCTGCATGCGCCAGCGGAACAGCGGCCATGCGTCGACGGGGATGAAGCACGCGACGTGCGCGAGGTACTCGATGTAGCCCCTGCCGGGCGTGAACAGCAGCCGGTCGAGCAGGGTGCGGTCGTAGCCGCCGAGCCGGGCGAACACCGGCAGGTAGTGGCTGCGCTCGAACACGTTGACGGAGTCGATCTGCAGCAGGCCGAGCCGCGCGATCAGCCCGTTGAGCTGCCGCGTGCCGACTGAGCCCGGCTGGGGGCGGCCGAAGCCCTGGGCGGCGAGAGCCACACGCCGGGCCTGAGCGGCGCTCATCGTCTCCACGGTCCGACCCTAGCGCCGGCCTCCGACAGCGCAGCGGCGCGGGCAAGCCCTGAGCGGCCCGCCCCGGCATCCCTAGACTGGCGCAATGGCACTCGGACGCAAGCGGCAGCCGTCCTCGGGCGAGCCGACGGTCGCGCTGCAGGACGGCAAGCAGAAGAGCACGATCGAGCAGCAGGCCCCAGCGGCGCGAGCGGCCCGGCCCGAGAGTCACCTCGTCGCGGGCAACCGGGCGGACCGCGACGACTCGGTGCCCCCGGGGCTCCGCATCGCGGCGGCGTGGTCGTGGCGCTTCCTCGTGATCGCGGCGATGGTCGCCGTGGTCATCTTCCTCGTCATCCAGCTGCGCGAGATCATCATCCCGCTGCTGATCTCGGTGCTCGTCGCCGCCCTGCTCGTGCCTCTCGTGCACTTCCTCGTCCGCCACCGCTGGCCGCGCTGGCTCGCGATCGCGCTCGCCGAGATCGGCACGCTGGTCGCCGTCGGCGGACTCATCTACCTCGTCGTCACCCAGGTGATCCGCGGATTCGACGACCTCCGGAGGCAGAGCCTCGAGTCCTACGAGCAGTTCCAGGGCTTCCTCCGCGACTCGCCCTTCCAGATCAGCGAGGCGCAGCTCAACGAGTGGATCGACCAGGGCGTGCAGAGCCTGCAGCAGGACAACGGCGTCCTGCTGACCGGCGCGCTCTCGGTCGGCACCACCCTCGGCCACGTGCTGGCCGGCTTCCTGCTCGTGCTCTTCAGCACCCTGTTCCTGCTGATCGACGGCCGCGGCATCTGGCACTGGATCGTCCGGCTGTTCCCGCGGCGGGCCCGCCCGGCGATCGACGGGGCCGGCCGGGCCGGCTGGCACACGCTCGGCAACTTCGTGCGCGTCCAGATCCTCGTCGCGTTCATCGACGCCGTCGGCATCGGGCTCGGCGCCTTCTTCCTGCAGGCGCCCCTCGCCATCCCGATCGCGGTGCTCGTCTTCCTCGGCTCGTTCATCCCGGTCGTCGGCGCGGTCGTCACGGGCGCCCTGGCCGTGTTCATCGTGCTCGTCTACAACGGCGCCGTGCCCGCGCTGATCATGCTCGGCATCGTCCTGCTCGTGCAGCAGATCGAGGGGCACGTGCTGCAGCCGCTCATCATGGGCACCGCGGTGAAGGTCCACCCGCTCGCCGTCGTCCTCGCGGTCGTCGCCGGCGGTATCCTCGGCGGTCTGCCGGGAACGCTGTTCGCCGTGCCCGTCGTGGCCACGCTGAACGTGATGGCCAAGTACATCGCCCAGGGAACCTGGCGGGTGAACCCGAAGCCGCAACTGGAGGACGTCGTACCGGATGCCTGACACCACGCCCGTCGCCACCGCCTTCGCCGGGCCCTCTCTCGCCGACTTCGAGCGTGCCCGGGAGGCGGTCGCCGCCGTCGCCGAGCGCACGCCGATGCAGGACTCCCACTTCCTGTCCGGGGTGCTCGGCACCGAGGTGCACCTGAAGTGCGAGAACCTGCAGCGCACCGGTTCGTACAAGATCCGCGGCGCGTACTACCGCCTGTCCCGCCTCACGCCGGAGGAGCGGAAGCAGGGCGTCGTCGCGGCGTCCGCCGGCAACCACGCCCAGGGAGTCGCCCTCGCCGCCCGCGAGCTCGGCATCCGCGCCACGATCTTCATGCCGATCGGCGTCCCCCTGCCGAAGCTGCAGGCGACCCGCTCCTACGGCGCGGAGGTGATCCTGCAGGGTCACACCGTGGACGAGCCGCTGCGCGCCGCCGCCGAGTACTCGCAGAAGACCGGCGCGGTGCTGATCCCGCCGTTCGACCACCACGACGTGGTCACCGGTCAGGGGACCCTCGGGCTCGAGATCCTCGACGAGGTGCCGGACGTCGAGACCGTCCTCGTGCCGATCGGCGGCGGCGGCCTGATCGCCGGCGTCGCCAGCGCCATCAAGCAGAAGGCCGGACGGCCGGTGCGCATCATCGGGGTGCAGGCCGAGAACGCCGCGCCCTATCCCGCGTCGATCCAGGCGGGGGAGCCCGTGTCGATCGAGATCGCGGCCACGATCGCCGACGGCATCGCGGTGTCGCGTCCCGGTGCCCTCAACTTCGAGATCATCCGGACCGCCGTCGACGACGTCGTCACCGTCTCCGACGACGAGATGGCCCAGGCGCTCGTCGTGCTGCTCGAGCGAGCGAAGCTGGTCGTGGAGCCGGCCGGGGCCGTCGGCGTCGCCGCGATCCTCGCCGGCAAGCTCGGACCGGGCCTCGGCAAGACGGTCGTGATCCTCTCGGGCGGCAACATCGACCCGCTCATGATGGAGCGCGTGATCAGCCGCGGCCTCGCAGCGTCCGACCGCTACCTGACGCTGCGCATCGGGCTGCCCGACCGGCCGGGCCAGCTCGCCGTGATCTCCCGGCTCATCGCGGACGCGAACGCGAACGTCGTCGAGGTGCTGCACACGCGCCACGGCAAGGGCCTGCAGATCAGCGAGGTGGAGCTCGAGGTGAGCGTCGAGACCCGCGGCCGCGACCACGCGGCCCTCGTCGTCGAGACCCTCCGCCGGGAGGGCTACGACCCGCGCGTCGTCGCCTCGTAGGGCCGGCCGCGCCTCACCCGAGGGTGGGGACACCCAGAAAGGGCGGAGCCGAAGCCCCGCCCCCTCTGTGCTGCTGACGGCTCAGCTGCCGGACGTGACCGCCTTCGGTGCACCGCCGCCGGCCTTGAGGGCGGCGAGGCGCGCCTCGACCTCGGTCAGCTCGCCGACGTCCTCGAGCTGCTCGAACTGAGCGTCGAGGCTCGACGCGGCGAGCTCCTGCTGACCGCGGACGCGGGCCTCCTCGCGGCGGATCTTCTCCTCGAAGCGGCTCACCTCGCTCGTCGAGTCCATGATGTCGATCGACTTGATGGCGTCGTGCACGGTGGCCTGCGCCTCGACGGTCTTCTGCCGGGCGACCAGCTCGTTCCGCTTCGCGGTGAGCTCGCCGAGCTTCTGCCGCATCTTCTCGAGGCCGGCCTTCAGCTTCTCGACGACCTCGGTCTGCGACGCGATGCTCGGCTCGGCGCTCTTCGCCTCGTTCTCGGACTGCATCTGCCGGGTCAGCGCGACCCGGGCCAGAGCGTCGAACTTGTCCGCGGACGCGGTGTCGCCGGAGGCGCGCATCTCGTCGGCCTTCTGGCTGGCGGCGAGCGCCTTGCGACCCCACTCCTGGGCGCTCTCGACATCCTCGCGGTAGTCGTCCTCGAGCAGACGGAGGTTTCCGATCGTCTGCGCGATCGCGTTCTCCGCCTCCGCGATGCTGCCCGTGTAGTCGCGGACCAGCTGGTCGAGCATCAGCTGCGGGTCCTCCGCCTGGTCGATCAGAGCGTTGATGTTGGCCCGCGCGAGGTTCGCGATCCGGCCGAAGATGGTCTGCTTCGCCATGTCTTCCTCTCTTTCAGTTGATGTACTCGGTCCTTCTCGGAGGTTCCCGGGCTAGAAGCGCCCGCCCCCGCTGCGGCGGCCACCGGAGCCGCCGAACCCGCGGGAACCGCCGAAGCCGCCCCCGCCGCTGCGGAAGCCGCCGCCGCCGAACCCCCCGCCGAAGCCACCGCCCCGGCCGCCGCCGAGCGCGCTGCCGATGATGCCGCCGAGGATGGCGCTCGTCAGGTCGCCGCCCCCGCCGCCCCGGTAGACGGTCGTCGTGGGTCCGCCGCCGCCGGTACCCCAGAAGTCGGTGACGTCGGTCTGGGCGACGCTCAGCGCGCTGGCCGCGAGGGAGGACGCGGACTGCGCCGCGGCGACCGCCGCCTCCGGATCGACGGCCGCGTTCCCGTGGGCCTGGGCGAGGTAGCGCTCGGCCTCCGCGAGGCGGGTCCGTGCCTCCGCGCCGACTCCGCCGCGCCGGGTGGTGATGAAGTCGCGGGCCGCGCTCACCTGCGCCTCCGCGGACGGAAGCGCCCGCTGCAGTGCGGCACGGGCGCGCTGCTCCCGCTGGGCCCGCTCCCGCGCGGGAGCGAGGGCGGTGTCGATGCGCTGCTCGGCCGCCGTGATCGCCGTGAGCGCTGCCACCGGGTCGCGCCCCGCTCCGCTCGTGATGGACAGGGTCCGCCGCGCCTCCGCCACCACGCCGTCGAGCTCCGGGACGGAGGCGCGCGCCTCGGGGCGCATCCGCGAGGCCTCGTCGAGGTCCTCCTGCAGGGCCGCGGCGGCCGCCGCGATCTGGCGCTGCGCCTGCTCCAGCTCGCTGCCGGCACGGTCGACGGCGTCGAGCAGCTGGGCCGCCTGGCCGAGCGACTGCTGCGCGGTGCGCACGGACACCGCGGCGGCACCGGGCTTCCCGGCGCGGATGCTCTCCGCGGCGCGCCCGCCCTCCGCCGCTGCGAACGCCAGCAGCTTGCGGGCCTGGTCGGGGTTGCCGCGGATGCTCGCGAGGGCGCCCTCGTCGTAGCGGGACTGCAGCGACGCGAGGGTCGCCTCCGCCGCCGCGACGCGGGCGTCGAGCCGCTCGGCGTCGGTGGTCATGGCCTGCAGCGCCTGCGGCGCATTGCGGCCCAGCTGCCGCAGCTCGTCGAACGCGTCGGACTGGGCGTCGAGCTCCTGATCCGCCTGCTCGCACAGGGCGATGATCTGCCCGGTCAGCTCGCGCCGCTGCTCAGGCGTCTCCGGCTCGGCGTCGTCGAGCCGCTGCTTGATGCGGAACGCCTCGCGCACCTTGCTGCGAGCGGAGTCGAGCGTCGCGTGGAACGGGGCCGTCTGCTCCGCTCCGAACTCGGCCTCGGCGAAGCCGAGCTCCTGCTCGCTGGTCTTGAGCGAGTCGTCGAGCTCGACGAGCAGGGCCCCGGCGCGCAGGTCGAGCTGCTTCTGGTCCTGCTCCTGCCCCTTCCGCACCTCCCGGTTCTTGCGCGCCCGGGCGATGCGGACGATGAGGATCAGGGCGAGCACGAAGCCGCCGAGGATGAGCAGCGTCGGCAGGAAGTTGAAGGATGGCGCGGACGAGCCGCCCGCCCCGCCGGCTGCGGGATCCTCGCCGGAGATCTCGCGTGCAAGGCCCTCGGCGGCGCCGATCGCGCCGCCCGCCCAGTCGCTCTGACTGAGGGCGGGGACGATGTCCTCCTGTCGAATGGTGGCGAACTGCTCCGCGGTCCCGGGTACCGACGAACCGGGCGTGAACTGGTACTGACGGTCGTCTACCGCAACGACGAGGAGCGCGTTGTCGGCGCCGAGCCCGTTGAGTTCCGCGACCTCGTTGAGCCACGCGTCGAGATCGGACGGCTGCGTCGGGGTGTCGATGTACGCGACGAGGAGGGTGACCCCGGTGCTCTGCTGCAGATCGTCGAGCGCGGCCTGCACCTCGGACTCCTGGGCCGCGCTCAGCACCTCCGCCTGGTCGACGACGTCCGAGCCGCCGAACTCGACGGGGGAGACCGCGAACGCCGGCGCCGCGGGCCCTGCGAGCACGGCGGAGCCGAGTACGGACAGGAGGATCGTCGCCCACAGCGGAGCGCGCCTCACCTTCTTCGGTGCCACGCCCCCACAGTATCGAGGGGGCCTGAGCGCCCGCATCCGGTTGCGAGGGGGCGAGCGCCCATGCGAACGGGCGCCGGGCTCACTGCCCGGAGTAGGCCTCGACCTTCAGCACCTTGACCGTGATGTCGCGCCCGTTCGGGGCCGTGTAGGTGGTCGACGCGCCGACGGCGAGCCCGAGGATGGCCTGGCCGAGCGGGCTCTGCTCGCTGTAGACGTCGAGGTCGCTGTCGCCCGCGATCTCCCGGTTGCCGATGAGGAAGACGCTGTCCTCGCCCGCGATCGTCGCGGTCACGACCGTGCCGAGGGCGACGGTGCCGGTGGAGGCGGGCGCCTGGCCCACCTCGGCGTGGCGCAGGAGCTGGGTGAGCTGGCGGATGCGCGCCTCGATCTTGCCCTGCTCCTCCTTGGCGGCGTGGTAGCCGCCGTTCTCCTTGAGGTCGCCCTCCTCGCGGGCCTGCTCGATCCGCTTGGCGATCTCGAGGCGCCCCGGGCCGGACAGCTGCTCGAGCTCGGCCGAGAGGCGGTCGAACGCGTCCTGCGTCAGCCAGGTGACGGGCGTTTCCTGCGACATGGGTACTCCTGAGGGGAACGAGACGAATCGGGGGCCCGCGGGCGGAATGGCGGAGCCGCTTCGGCCTCCACGGGGCAGGGGGCACCCGTGTGAGAAGGCGAGGCCCTTACGTTACGGGAGCCAGCACTGCGAGATCAAGCCGGCGTTGAAGGGCGAGACGGTCCGCACCGTCTCGGCGAACACCCGCACCTCCTCGTCCGAGGCGGGGATGGTCACCGTCTTCCAGCCGACGATCTCGTAGTTCTCGTCGAGCGCCTTCACCGTGCACTGCGCCTCGTTGCCCGGCTCGAGGGTCAGCTGCCAGCGCACCCGCACCTCGTCGTCGCTGATCCGCTCGTAGCCGATGTCCTGCACATCCATGGTGGGGGAGTCGCCGTCGAAGCCGGCCCACACGACCCACAGGATCATCACGACGGCGACCGCGACGGCGGCGCTGATGCCGAGCGCGAGCGTCCGGCGGCGTGCTCCGGGCGTGCGGCCGTAGCGGGCCGCGAGGTCCGGGTCCTCCGGAGGGGCGACCGGTCCGGCCGTTCGCGTCACGATGCTCCCTGCTGCGCGGATTAGTGTGGGTTCAACGCTACAAGGCCCTGCTGAGCGAAAGGGCCGGAAGGACCGATCGCGCTGAGCATCGTCGATCTGATCGCGCTGGCCGCGACCTCCACTCCCTCGCCCGCCGAGGTGGACCCGAACATCGTCACCCCCGGGCCGTGGGGCTTCATCATCTTCTTCGGGATCTCGGTCATCACGATCCTGCTGATCCTCGACATGACGCGCCGGATCCGCCGCACGCGCTACCGCGAGGAGGTGCGGGAGCGCCTCGAGCAGGAGCAGCGGGACTCCGGCACCGAGGGGAAGAACCGCCCCGAGTGACGCGAGTCCGATCCGGCTGCCGGATGGCCGGCCGGCCTCAGCCGTTGTAGGCGGGCTCCATCGCGATGAGCAGCGTGGCCGTCCAGTGGCAGACGAACGCCAGCACCGTGCAGGTGTGGAAGATCTCGTGGAAGCCGAAGTGGCCGGGCACCGGGTTGGGCCGCTTGAAGCCGTAGACGAGCGCACCCGCCGTGTAGAGCAGGCCGCCGACGAGGACGAGCGTCATCATCGCCGGGTCCACCGTGAACAGGTCGCCGAAGAACACGACCGCGGCCCAGCCCAGCCCGAGGTAGATGGGGACGTACAGCCAGCGAGGGGCGGTGATCCAGAACACGCGGAAGCCGATCCCGAGCAGCGCGCCGCCCCACACCGCCGCGAGCAGCACGAGGCCCTTCTCGGGGGGCAGCGCGAGCAGCGACAGCGGCGTGTAGGTGCCCGCGATCAGCAGGAAGATGTTCGCGTGGTCGATGCGCTTGAGCAGCCGCTTCGTCTTCGGCTTCCAGTCGAACCGGTGGTACAGCGCGGAGTTGCCGAACAGCAGCAGCGATGACGCCGTGAACACGGCGCTCGCGGTCTTCGCGACGCCGCCGTCCGCGAGCAGGATGAGCACGATCCCGAGCACGAGGGCGAGCGGGAACGTGCCCGCGTGGATCCAGCCGCGCCAGGTGGGACGCGCCTCGGCCGGCTGGTCGAGCTCGTCCGCGAGCAGCGGGATGTTGGGCAGGTCCGCGCCCGCCTCCTGGTCAGCGCGCGCCGCCTGCGCCTCGTCGGCGAGCTCCTTCCGCGACTCCTCGTCGTTCCGAGCCGAAGCAGTGTCGTCCGCCACGGCCTCAGGCTATCGGGCCCGGCCGCGCCCCCGCCGCACGCCCCCGGTGGTCGGGTCGACGCGTCCGGGAGGACTAACGTGAGAGCGTGCTCGGTGGGCAGAAGAGTGCGTCTCGCAACCCGGTGTACGCCCTGTATCAGCGGCGGATCCGGCGCTCCCTCGACTCGGCGGAGCTGCCGCACCACCTCGCGATGATCCTCGACGGCAACCGGCGCTGGGCGCGCCAGGTGGGGCTCGAGAGCGCAGCCCACGGGCACCGGGCCGGCGCCGACAAGATCCGCGAGTTCCTCGTCTGGTGCGACGACATCGGCATCGAGGTCGTCACGCTGTACCTGCTCTCGACGGACAACCTGTCCGCCCGGGACACCGACGAGCTGCAGGCCCTCATCGAGATCATCGGCGAGCTCGCCGACGACCTCTCCCGCTACCGCGACTGGCGGGTGAAGCACGTCGGGACCACGGCCGGGCTGCCGGAGTCCCTCGTGCGCACCCTGGCCGAGGCGGAGGAGCGGGGAGCCGGCCGGTCCGGGCTGCACGTCAACCTCGCGGTCGGCTACGGCGGCCGCACCGAGATCGCCCACGCCATGCGGAGCATCGTCGAGTCGCACCACCTGCAGGGCGGGGCGATCGAGGAGCTCGCGGCGCTGCTGACGCCGGAGCTGATCGCCGAGCACCTCTACACCGGCGGTCAGCCCGATCCCGACCTCGTCATCCGCACGTCCGGCGAGCAGCGCCTGTCCGACTTCATGCTGTGGCAGAGCGCGCACAGCGAGCTCTACTTCGTGGAGGCGCTCGGGCCCGACCTGCGCGAGGTCGACTTCCTGCGCGCCCTCCGCGACTACGGCCAGCGCCACCGCCGCTTCGGCAGCTGAGCGGCGCGCTCCGGAGGCGCCGCAACCCCGCGGGGGCGGCTCGCCCTGCCGCTTAGAGTGGCGAGGATGAGCGCGATCGACTCCTTCACCGCGGGCTTCGTCGAGGAGCCCGGCTACCTGAACTACGCGTCCTACGGGCCGCTGTCGGCCGCCGTGGTCGCCGAGATGGACTGGCAGCGCGAGCTCGTCTCCCGCTCCCGGTTCGGCTCGACGTCGGCTCTGCAGGAGCAGGAGGGGCGCGCTCGGGGGGCGCTCGCCGAGGCGCTCGGGTTCCGCGCGGACCAGGTCGTCCTTCAGCCGAACACGAGCACCGGCCTCATGCACGCGATGTTCGGGGTCACCGGGGGAGTCCTGCTGTCCCGCGCCGAGTTCCCCAGTCTGACCTTCGCGGCCGTGCGGGCGGAGCAGACCCTCAGCGTGACGGCGCCGCTCTGGCTCGAGACCGACCACGGGCGCGTGACGCCGGGGCAGATTCGCGACCAGCTCACCTCGACCACCGCGGCGGTCGCGGTGAGCCTCGTCGACTCGCGCACCGGCTACGTCGCCGACCTCGAGGGCATCCGCCAGGTCATCGGCGACCGCCTGCTCATCGTCGACGCCATCCAGGGCTTCGGCGTGGTCGACGCCCCGCTCGAGCTCGCGGACATCGTCGCCGGCGCCGGGCAGAAGTGGCTCCGGGCCGGCTGGAGCACGGGATACCTCGCGGTGAGCGACCGCGCCGCCGACCGCCTCACCCCCGTCTTCTCGGGCTACCTCGGCACCGCCGACGACGACCTCATCCCCTGGGACGAGGTGCCGGCGCCCGCGCGCGGCGCGGTCGCCTTCCGCATGACGGGCGCTGATCCGATGGCCGCGGCGCGCCTCTCCGCCGCCGTCGAGGACCTGACCGCCGCCGGCATCCCGGCCGTCGCGTCCGCCGTCGCCGAGCGGGCCGGTCGCATCATCGAGCTCGCCGACGAGTTCGCTCTGCCCGTCGTGTCCCCGCGTGACGAGCGGGAGCGCGCCGGGATCGTCGTCGTCCAGCCCGCCCCCGAGCACCTCACCCCGCTGACCGCGTCGCTGCACAACGCCGGAGTCGCCGTCACCGTGCGTCAGGGTGCGGTCCGGCTGGCCGCCCACGCCGGCACCGGGGACGAGACCCTCTCGATGCTCCGCGGGGCCCTCACCAGCTGGGCCGCGGCGTCGCGCATCCGATGAACGCGTTCACGCAGCCGTAACGAACCCGGGGTGTGTCGATCGCGCGCGTGTCGGGCGCAATGCGTAGCGTTCACGGCATCAGGTACGGCACCTGATCGAAACGGCCACATAAGTACGTTTCGCTAACGTCCCACCGTGGCCGCGTCGCTGATTCGAGCGCGAAGCTCGCGCTCGAGGTGGGAGTTACTGTGGCCACAGCCGCCCGTCCCCAGTCCGCGGTGAACGCGTCGAGCGAGGAGCGGGCGGCCCAGGCCGAACGCACCTACGTGCTGGACACGTCGGTTCTGCTCTCGGATCCCAAGGCCGTGTTCCGCTTCGCGGAGCACGCCGTCGTCCTCCCGGTGATCGTCGTCACCGAGCTGGAGGCGAAGCGGAACGACCCCGAGATCGGCTACTTCGCCCGCCAGGCGCTGCGCAACCTCGACGACCTGCGCGTGCAGCACGAGCGCCTCGACTTCCCCATCCCGATCGGCGACGAGGGCGGCAGCCTCCGCGTGGAGCTCAACCACTCGAACCTGGCGGTCCTCCCGTCCGGCCTGCAGCTCGGCGACAACGACTCGCGCATCCTCGCGGTCGCGTTGAACCTCAAGAACGACGGGCTCGACGTCGTCGTCGTCTCGAAGGACCTGCCGATGCGCGTGAAGGCGTCGTCGATCGGCATCGCGGCGGAGGAGTACCGCGCCGAGCTGGCCCACGACCCGAGCTACACGGGCCTCGCGGAGGTCGCGCTGAGCGGCAGCGAGATGGCCGACCTCTACGACGGCGAGCGGATGCGCAGCGACCTCGTGCGCGACCTGCCGATCAACACCGGGCTCGTCCTCTCGTCCGAGCGCGGATCCGCCCTCGGCCGGGTCACGGGCAAGGGGGAGTTCCGGCTCGTCCGCGGCGACCGCGAGGTGTTCGGCCTGCACGGCCGCTCGGCGGAGCAGCGGCTCGCGATCGACATGCTCCTCGACCCGTCGATCGGCATCGTCTCCCTCGGCGGCCGCGCCGGCACCGGCAAGTCGGCGCTCGCGCTGTGCGCCGGGCTCGAGGCCGTGCTCGAGAAGCAGCAGCACAAGAAGATCATGGTGTTCCGGCCGCTGTACGCGGTCGGCGGCCAGGAGCTCGGCTTCCTGCCCGGCGACCAGGGCGAGAAGATGTCGCCCTGGGGTCAGGCGGTCTTCGACACCCTCGGCGCGCTCGTCTCGCAGAACGTGCTCGACGAGGTGATGGAGCGCGGCATCCTCGAGGTGCTGCCGCTCACCCACATCCGCGGACGCTCGCTGCACGACGCTTTCGTGATCGTCGACGAGGCGCAGTCCCTCGAGCGGAACGTCCTGCTCACGGTGCTCAGCCGCGTCGGACAGAACTCGCGTGTCGTGCTCACCCACGACGTCGCCCAGCGCGACAACCTGCGCGTCGGCCGCCACGACGGGGTCGCGAGTGTCATCGAGACCCTCAAGGGCCACCCGCTCTTCGGGCACATGACGCTCACCCGATCCGAGCGCAGCGCCATCGCCGCCCTCGTCACCGAGATGCTGGAGTCCAACGAGCTCGCCTGAGCGCTGACCGGAGTATGGCGCCGGGCGGTCGTCCGCCCGGCGCCATGCCTCTTCGGCAGGAACGTCGGCGTCCTCGGCAGGCGGGCGATTGCGCCAGCAGGAGCTGCGATCCGTCAGGAGGTGCGGGGTCCTCTTCAGCAGCGACCGAGGCCCTTCAGCAGGTACGCGAATCTCCTTCAGCAGGCACCGAGGCCCTTCAGCAGGCATGACCGGTCTTGTTCTGCCTGCTGAAGCCCAGGAGTGCCTGCTGAACGCAGACGGAGCGCCTGCGGCGGCAGGCCGGGCAAGGGGACCGGGGCCCCACCGCTGTGGACAGCGACGGAGTCGGATGGCCTCCCCATCCCTAGGGTTCCCGCATGTCGATGACGGGACTGCGGACAGGGGCGGTCGCACTGCGCACCCGAGCGCCCTGGCGGCCGGCGATGCTGGTCTGGCAGGCGCCCGCCGCTGCAGCCCTGGTCGCGCTCGCCGCCGCCGTGCACGGGCCGGTTCCAGCCCTCGTCGGCGTGGCCTGCCTGGCCGCGGTCACCCCGGAGCTCGTCCGCGTCGACGTCGCGGAGCATCGCCTGCCGGACGCGCTCACCCTGCCCGCTTGCGCTGCGGGCCTCGTGGGTGTCGCGCTCGCCGGAGCCGCAGGACAGCCGATGCTGCCGGCCCTCCTCGCCGGCGCGGGGGTGCTCGCGCTGTTCCTCGTGCTCGCCGTCGCGGGCGGGATGGGGCTCGGGGACGTCAAGCTGGCCGGCGCCCTCGGAGTGGTGCTGGGCCTCCTCGGTGCCGCCTCGGTGATCCTCTTCCTCGTCGTCGCGTTCCTCGCGGGCGGGGTCGGCGCCCTGCTCGTGCTGGCCCGCTCCGGACGCCGCGCCCGCCTGCCGTTCGGCCCGTTCCTGCTCGCCGGATTCTGGGTCGCCCTGCTCGCGTCGGCATGACCGTCGAGGGGCTTGCGGTGCCGACCCCGCAGGATCACCCTGGTTGCGGGGCAGCGAAGGAGCAGCCGTGGACCAGCAGGACATCAAGGCGGGGGTCGAGCGCGCCAGGGAGTACCTTCACAACCTCCCGGCGCTCGCCCGCTATCACGACACTCCCGCTCGGGCGACGATCGAGCGCGACCTCCTCGTCCGCGTGTCCGGGCCGGGCGGCATCCCGAAGGACATGGTGGCGGGCATCGGCGACAGTGCCTCGGTGCCGTCGCCCGGGTGGTACCTGCGCGCGGCGCTCGCCTCGAGCGTCGCCATGTTCATCGCGATGCGGTCCGCTGAGATGGAGCTGTCGCTCGAGGGGCTCGAGGTGCTCGTCGAGGCCGAGTCCGACGATCGGGGAGCTCTGGGCATGAGCCCGGAGATCCCCGCCGGACCGCTCGAGATGACGATCATCGTGCGCTACGCATCCTCGAACCGGGACGATGCCGCGACCCGCGAGGTCATCGACTGGGCGATCATGCACTCCACCGTGCGCGACGCCATCGCCCGCGAGGTGCCGATGTCCGTCGCCGTCGAGCACGGCACTCCGGCGGACGAGCCGATGCACACCGGGGCCGGCTGAGCCGCTTTCTTCGAGTTCGCTGAGAATCGCTGAATCGGGAATAACCGCGCGCGCTCCCGCGTCATCCCCATCGACCTGAGGATCCGTCATCTGGATGCGAAAGGAGAATGACGATGACGATGTTCTTCGATCCCTTCCAGGAGCTGGACCGCATCACGGGCTCCCTGCTCCGTCGTGCGAGCACCGCTGTGATGCCGGTCGACCTCTACCGCGAGGGGGACCACTTCGTGCTCACCGCCGACCTGCCCGGGGTGGACCCGGGGTCGGTCGACATCTCGGTGGACGGGCAGACGCTGACGCTGCGCGCGGAGCGCACGGTCGGCGCCGCCGAAGGGGTGCAGTGGCTGCTCCGCGAGCGGCCGGACGCCTCCTTCGTGCGCCAGTTCACGCTCGGCGACGGCATCGACGTCGAGCACATCAGCGCCAACTACGAGAACGGCGTGCTGAGCGTCGTGATCCCGATGGCCGAGCGGGTGAAGCCGCGCAAGATCCAGATCGCCGCGGGCGGTTCCGGGCAGCGCAGCGTCGAGGCGAGCCGCTCCTCGTCGGGGGAGCAGCAGGCGCAGCCGGTCGCGCAGCACGAGGCGCAGTCCTAGCGGAACGATGAGGAAGGGGCGGGGACCGCAATCCCCGCCCCTTCCGTCATGACTCGGGCCTAGCCCGGGTGCGTCATCGAGAGCACGTCGAGCGCGGTGTCGAGCTGCTGCTCGGTCACCTCGCCGCGCTCCACGAAGCCGAGGTCGACGACCGCCTCGCGGATGGTGAGGCCCTTCGCGACCGCGTGCTTGGCGACCTTCGCCGCCGCCTCGTAGCCGATGACCCGGTTGAGCGGCGTCACGATCGAGGGCGACGACTCCGCGAGGGCCCGGGCGCGCTCGACGTTCACCTCGAGGCCGTCGATCGTCTTGTCGGCGAGGAGCCGGCTCGCGCTGGAGAGCAGCCGGATGGACTCCAGCAGCGCGGTGCCCATCACCGGGATGGCGACGTTGAGCTCGAAGAAGCCGGAGGCGCCCGACCACGCGATGCTCGCGTCGTTGCCGACGACGCGCGAGGTGACCATGAGCACGGCCTCCGGGATGACCGGGTTGACCTTGCCGGGCATGATCGACGACCCGGGCTGCAGGTCGGGGATGTGCAGCTCGCCGAGCCCGGTGTTCGGGCCGGACCCCATCCAGCGGATGTCGTTGCAGATCTTGGTGAGGCTGACAGCGAGCACTCGCAGCGCGCCCGATGCCTCCACGAGCGAGTCGCGCGCGCCCTGGGCCTCGAAGTGGTCCTGAGCCTCGGTGATGGGAAGGCCGGTGTCCTCGGCGAGGATCGCGATGACCTTCTGCGGGAACCCGGGCGGCGTGTTGATGCCCGTGCCGGTCGCGGTGCCGCCGAGCGGAACCTCGGCCACACGGGGGATCGCGGCGTTGACGCGCTCGATGCCCAGGCGGATCTGGCGCGCGTAGCCGCCGAACTCCTGCCCGAAGGTGACCGGCGTCGCATCCATCAGGTGCGTGCGGCCCGACTTGACGACGTCCTTCCACAGCTGCGCCTTCACCTCGAGGGAGGAGGCGAGGTGCGACAGGGCGGGGACGAGCTCGCGGAGGAGCGCCTCCGTCACGGCGACGTGCACCGAGGTGGGGAACACGTCGTTGCTCGACTGGGACGCGTTCACGTGGTCGTTGGGGTGCACGCTCGACCCGAGGTCCGTGCTCGCGAGGGAGGCGAGGACCTCGTTCATGTTCATGTTCGACGAGGTGCCGCTGCCGGTCTGGTAGACGTCGATCGGGAACTGGTCGAGGTGCTCACCCGCGATGATCTGGTCCGCGGCGTTGACGATGGCCTGAGCGACGTCCGGCTTGACGACGCCGAGCTCGCCGTTGACGAGGGCGGCGGCTCGCTTGATGCGGGCGAGCGCGATGATCTGCGCGTCCTCGAGGCGATCGCCGGAAATGGGGAAGTTCTCGACCGCCCGCTGGGTCTGCGCGGCATAGAGGGCGCGGGCGGGGACCCGCACCTCGCCCATCGTGTCGTGCTCGATGCGGTAGTCGGCGTCCACCACTGTGTGGCTCCCTCTGTAGGCGTGGAAAAAGAACTCAGGCGACGGTCGGTGCGATCTCGCCGATCACGAGGTCGAGGCCGGCGCGGCCCTCCGCGAGGCGGTAGTGGGCTCCGACCACAGCAAGGCTACCGTCGGCGATCGCCTGGGCGATCAGCTCCGACCGGGTCATGAGCTCGGCCACGGTGTTGCGGAGATGGCGGCGGCCCACCTCCGCCGGGTCGACGGCCTTCGGGTCGATGGTGCCGTCCTCGGCGACGACGCCGACCTCGCGCACCGCGGGCACGATGCCCTCGACGAGGCGGCGGATGAGCGGCGGCAGGGGAGGCGCCTCCCCGCCCTGCGAGTCGATCGCCGCGCGCACGGCGCCGCACTCGTCGTGGGCGAGCACCACGATGAGCGGCACTCCGAGCACCGCGACCGCGTACTCGAGGGACGCGACGGACGAGTCGGTGACGACCTGACCCGCGTTGCGCACCACGAACAGGTCGCCGAGCCCCGTGTCGAAGATGATCTCCGCCGCGAGGCGGGAGTCGCTGCAGCCGAGGAGGGCGGCGGACGGGTTCTGCACGTGCGCGAGCTCGGTGCGGCGCTCCACGTCCTGACGGGGATGCGAGGGCACGCCGCGGACGAAGCGCTCGTTGCCGCGCACCATCTCCTCCCACGCCTGCGCGGGACTGAGGCGCGTGCTCACGAGGCGGACCCGATCGAGGCGGCGACCGCGGCGGCGAGCGTCTCGGCCTCCGCCGGCGACGCGGTGCCGTACACCGCGTAGATGCTGTCGTCGGCCGTCGCGGCGAGGGCGTACTCCACGTTGCCCTTCGCCCCGCTCTCGCGGTTGTCGTACACGGTCCACTCCAATCCGCCGATGCGCTGGGTTCCGTCGGCGCGGCTCTCGTTGAGCAGCGCTGAGAGCCAGGTCTCGTTCGCGTCGATTCCCTGGCTGAAGCCGAGGTAGTCGTTCTCCGGGGTCAGCAGGCCGATGTACCAGGAGCGGACCTTGTCGGCGCCGGTCCGGGTGCCCGCCGAGTTCGAGCGCCAGCCGTCGCCGAGCTCCGGGACGGCGAGGGGGACGTCGATCGTGCCCTGCGCGTCGGCGGCGACGGCGGCGTAGTCGACGTCGGGGGTGAATCGCATGTCGCCGCGGGGGACGACGAGCACGAGGCCGAGCACGACGACCAGCGTGGCGAGGATCGAGAGCCACAGGTTCTTCGTGGTCTGGCGGGAGCGGCGGAGGCGGCTCGCCTCGGCCTTGCGCGCCGCGTACTCCTCGGGGGTCTCCGGCCTGCCGAGCTCCGCGACGATGGCCGGCGGGCGCTTCCGGCTCATTGCGTGGGGCGCGCCGCGCGGGCGGCGTCGAGACGGGCGCGGGCGTCGAGGAGCCACTCCTCGCACCGGCGGGCCAGCTCCTCGCCGCGCTCCCAGAGCTGCAGCGACCGCTCGAGCGTCTCCGCGCCGTGCTCGAGCTCGTTCACGACGCGGATGAGCTCGTCGCGAGCCTGCTCGTAGCTGAGCTCTGAGACGGGGAGGGCCTGATCCGGCATGCCGTCCAGTCTATTCGCGGCCGCTGACAGGGCCGTCGCTCACGGCTCCCAGCGACCCGTCGGCGAGACGGAGCCGCAGGAGGGTGCCCGCGGGCGCCTCGTCGACCGTGCGGAGGACGTGTCCGTCCTCGCGGAGGGCGATCGCGTAGCCGCGCGCGAGGGTGCTCTTCGGCGACAGGGCGCGCAGCCGTCCGGTCAGATGGTGCGTCGTCGTGTCGGCCCGCTCCAGCTCGCGGTCGAGCAGCTCGCCGCCCCGGGCGAGGTACCGCGCGAGCTCGTCCTCGCGGCGATCGACGATCGTCACGGGCGTCGCGAGCGACGGACGGCTGCGCAGCGCGGCGATGCGGTCCACCTCGATCGCGACCGTGTGCGTCACGCGGCTGCGCATCCGGGCCCGCGCCTGCTCGATGCGGGCCAGCTCCTCGCTCACGTCCGGCACCACCCGCTTCGCCGCGTCGGTCGGCGTCGACGCGCGCAGGTCGGCGACGTCGTCGAGCAGCGGCCGGTCCGCCTCGTGCCCGATCGCGCTGACGAGCGGCGTCGTGATCGCGGCGACGGCGCGGATCAGCTTCTCGTCGCTGAAGCAGAGCAGGTTCTGGAAGTCGCCGCCGCCGCGCGCGACGATGATGACGTCGACCTCCGGGTCCGCGTCGAGGGCCCGGATCGCGCCCGTCACCTCCGCCGCGGCGCGGTCGCCCTGCACCGCCGCGTGGACGATCCGGAACTGCACCGCCGGCCAGCGCAGCTGCGCGTTGCGGAGCACGTCCTTCTCGGCGTCCGAGTCCTTGCCGGTGACGAGGCCGATCTTCGCGGGCAGGAAGGGCAGCCGCCGCTTCCGCTCGGGGGAGAAGAGGCCCTCGGCGCCGAGCGTCGCGCGGAGGCGCTCGAGGCGTTCCAGCAGGTCGCCGAGGCCGACGTGCCGGATCTCGTACACCTGCATCGTGAGGGTGCCGCCCTTGATCCAGTAGTTCGGCTTGATCAGCGCGACGACGCGGTCGCCCTGCTTGAGGTCCTTCGGGATCCGGCCGCGCACCGACGACCACACGCTGAAGCTGATCGTCGCGTCCTGCTCGAGGTCCTTGAGCTTGCCGTAGACCGTGCCGCCGGACATGCTCCACTGCGTGATCTCGCCCTCGACCCAGGCGGTGCCGAGCCGGTCGATGTAGGCGCCGATCTTCGCGGCGAGCAGGCCCACCGGCCACGGAGCGTCGGCGGTGGGACGGGCGTCGGTCATCGATTCCTTCCCGTGGCGCCGCTCTCAGCAGTCGCGCACGCGCGCCGAACTAGAATCCCGGGGTGAGCAACGCCACCATCGGCCTCGGCATGCCTCGTATCCCCCGGGCGCGCAACAGGCTAACCGATACCCCCGTCACCGGGTCGAAGCGTGTGCTCCTCGCCTCCCCCCGCGGCTACTGCGCCGGGGTGGACCGCGCGGTCGTCGCGGTCGAGAAGGCCCTCGAGCACTATGGCGCACCCGTCTACGTCCGCAAGCAGATCGTGCACAACGTGCACGTCGTCTCCGAGCTGGAGAAGAAGGGCGCGATCTTCGTCGAGGAGGTCGACGAGGTCCCCGAGGGCGCGCACGTCGTCTTCAGCGCGCACGGCGTCTCGCCGGCGGTCGTGCAGTCCGCCGCGCAGCGCGGCCTGCACGCCATCGACGCGACCTGCCCGCTCGTCACGAAGGTGCACCGCGAGGCCGTTCGGTTCGCGAAGACGGACCACGAGATCCTGCTCATCGGCCACGCCGGCCACGAGGAGGTCGAGGGCACCGCGGGCGAGGCGCCGGAGCACATCACCCTCGTGAACTCGCCGGACGATGTGCCGAACATCGAGGTGAAGAACCCCGACAAGGTCGTCTGGCTGTCGCAGACCACGCTGTCGGTCGACGAGACGATGGAGACGGTCCGCCGCCTCCGTGAGCGCTTCCCGAACCTGCAGGATCCGCCGAGCGACGACATCTGCTACGCCACCCAGAACCGTCAGGTCGCGATCAAGAAGGTCGCGCGGGACTCGGACCTCGTGATCGTCGTCGGCTCCGCGAACTCGTCGAACTCGGTGCGCCTCGTCGAGGTCGCGCTCGAGTACGGCGCGAAGGCCGCCTACCGCGTGGACTACGCGAGCGAGGTCAAGCAGGAGTGGCTCGACGGCGTCGCCACCGTCGGCGTCACGAGCGGCGCATCCGTGCCGGAGGAGCTGGTTCAGGAGCTGCTCGCCGATCTCGCCGACGCCGGCTACGGCGAGGTGCAGCAGGTGCAGACCGCCGAGGAGGACCTCATCTTCTCCCTGCCCAAGGAGCTGCGCCGCGACGTCAGCGGCAAGCAGGATGCGCGCGCCCTCGGCGGGCGCGGTCGGGACTGACGCGATGACCGATCGGCCCACCTCGGGACCGGCGCCCCGCTACGGCGAGTACGCCCCCGTCCCGCCGGAGCTGCCGGAGGTGCCCGCCGCGGCCGAGCCGCAGCCCGAGCCGGTGGCCGACACCGCGCCGGCTGCCGCCGGCCGCCGCGGGCCGACCTGGGACCGCGTGCTCACGATCGGTCTGCTCGTGCTCGGCGTGCTCAACGTGCTGAGCAGCATCCCGCAGTTCCTGCGCCTGCCCGAGACGCTCGACGAGGCGTACGCGCTGCAGGGCTTCGGCGACTTCACGGCCGACTCGCTCGCGTCCGCCGTCGGCGTCGGGATCAACGTGGTGAACGTCCTGCTGCTGCTCGGCGCCGTGGCCCTCTCGGTGGCGCGGCTGCGCGCCGGGAGGATCGCGTTCTGGGTGCCCGTCGTCGCCGGCGTGCTCGCGGTGATCGCGACCATCGTGCTGCTCGCGGTCGCCATGCTCAGCGACCCGACGCTCGCCGCCTACCTCGAGCAGGGCGGCACCGCGCCCTGACGCCCGCCGGGCCTCCGTGCGTGCATCGGCGGTGACGCTCGGACTCGCGGGGCGGCCGCCAGCAGGACTTCCTGCACTCAGCAGGAATTCTGGGGGTCATCCGTCCTGCTGACGGCGGGAAGTCCTGCCGAGCGCGCAGACGGCGACGGGGTGCGCCCTCGTGCTGAGGTCGCACCCCGTCCAGATCCAGCGCGGATCAGGACTTGGACTTGCCGTACGAGCCGAGCTCGCGGGTCGCCTCCACGACGCGCTTCGACATGGCCGTCTCGGCCGTCTTGCCCCACGAGCGCGGGTCGTAGACCTTCTTGTTGCCGACCTCACCGTCGACCTTGAGCACGCCGTCGTAGTTGCGGAACATCGTGTCGGCGATCGAGCGGGTGAACGCGTACTGCGTGTCCGTGTCGATGTTCATCTTGATGACGCCGTTGCTCACGGCCTCCGCGATCTCCTCCTGAGTGGAGCCGGAGCCGCCGTGGAACACGAGGTCGAGCGGCTTCGGGCCGCGGCCGTACTTCTCGGTCAGGCCCTTCTGGATCTCGCCGAGCAGCTCGGGGCGCAGGCGCACGTTGCCCGGCTTGTAGACGCCGTGTACGTTGCCGAAGGTGAGCGCCGCCATGTAGCGGCCGTTCTCGCCAAGGCCGAGGGCCTCGACCGTCTGCGTCGCGTCGCCGAGAGTCGTGTAGAGGTGCTCGTTGATCTCGTGGCTGACGCCGTCCTCCTCGCCGCCGACGACGCCGATCTCGATCTCGAGGATCGCGCCGATCGACTTCGTGCGGGCGAGCAGCTCCTGCGCCACCTCGAGGTTCTCGTCGAGCGGCACCGCGGAGCCGTCCCACATGTGCGACTGGAAGATCGGGTTGCGGCCGGCCCGCACCTCGTCCTCGGACGCGGCGAGCAGCGGACGGACGAAGCCGTCGAGCGCATCCTTCGGGCAGTGGTCGGTGTGCAGCGCCACCGTGATGGGGTAGTTCTTGGCCACCTCGGTCGCGAACGCGGCGAACGCGAGCGCGCCGGACGCGCGGTTCTTCACCGTCTGACCGGCGAAGTAGTCGGCGCCGCCCGTCGTGACCTGGATGATGCCGTCCGAGCCGGCCTCGGTGAGACCCTGCAGCACCGCGTTGATGGTCTGCGAGGACGAGACGTTGATCGCCGGATAGGCGAACCCCTCGTTCTTCGCGCGGTCGAGCATCTCGGCGTACTGGTCCGGGGTGGCGATCGGCATCGGGAGTTCTCCTCGGTCGGGGGCGGATCCTCGCCGCAGTCTAGCGAGACGCTCCGAGTCGGCTCCCGTGGAGGCGGCGGCGGGCCCGCCGATAGGCTCGGCCCGAGCACCGCCGCCAGAAGGAGACGCCATGGCCGACCAGGAATCCGCGATCGTCTACGAGCGCCCCGACCGCAACCTCGCCATGGAGCTGGTGCGCGCGACGGAGGCCGCCGCGATCCGGGCCGTCCCCTTCATCGGCCGCGGCGACAAGAACGCCGCCGACAAGGCCGCGGTCGACGCCATGCGCAAGTTCCTCGGCACCGTCGACTTCGACGGCGTCGTCGTCATCGGCGAGGGCGAGAAGGACAACGCGCCGATGCTCTACAACGGCGAGCACGTCGGCACCGGCAACGGGCCCTCCTGCGACATCGCCGTCGACCCCATCGACGGCACGTCGCTCACGGCGGCCGGGCGGATGAACGCCTTGTCGATGATCGCGGTCGCCGACCGCGGCTCGATGCTCGACGCCTCCACCGTCTTCTACATGGAGAAGCTGGTCACCGGGCCGGAGGGCAGGGGCGTCGTGGACATCCGCCAGCCGATCGGCGAGAACATCCGCGCCCTCTCGAAGGCGAAGGGCAAGCCGGTCGGCGAGATGCAGATCGCGGTGCTCGATCGGCCCCGTCACGCGCAGCTCATCGAGGAGATCCGCGCCGCCGGCGCCGGCACCCGACTGCTGCTCGACGGCGACGTCGCGGGCGGCATCAACGCCGCGCGGTACGAGACCCGCATCGACATGTGCGTCGGGATCGGCGGCAGCCCGGAGGGCGTCGCCACGGCCTGCGCGATCAAGGCTCTCGGCGGCCACATCCAGGGCCGCCTCGCCCCGAAGACCGACGAGGAGCGGCAGAAGGGCCTCGACGCCGGCCTCAAGTTCGACCACGTCTACGAGGCCGACGAGCTGGTCCGCAGCGACAACACCTTCTTCGTCGCCACCGGCGTCACCGACGGCGGCCTCGTCGAGGGCGTCCGTCGCAAGGGTCCGATCATCCGCACCGAGTCGATCGTGCTCCGATCCCGGTCGGGCACCATCCGCCGCGTGATCGCGGATCACCTCGCCGAGCGTTGGCTCTAGGGGGCGGGCTCCTCGTCTTCTGATTCGGCGGTGGCGGCGGGGCGGGGATGCCGGTTTTCAGCTCAGACATCGGCGGCTGCGCCGCCGAAACTCGCAAGAAAACCGGCATCCCCGCCCCGCCTCGCCTACGGCTGGCGTGACGATTCGAGCCCTTCGGCGATCATGGTGCTGGCTACGCCGACTGCTCCTCCGGATTCCGTCCGGCTTCGGGAGCGGGGACCGGGTCCATGAGCTCCGGCTCGTGCGGGGCGATCGCCTCGAGCTCGTGCTCGATCACCGCGAGGATCGCCGCGTCCCGTTCCGCGACCGCCGGCCCCGAGTCCTCAGCCACCGTGTCGTCCTCGTCGGGGAGGGCCTCCGTCAGCTCGCCCGCGGTCAGCTTCTTGGGCGTCGACTCGATGTGCTGCGGGGTCGGGATGACCTTCGACGGGTCGAGCTTGTCGAGGGCGCGGGCCGTCACGAGGACACGCCCCTCGAGCGAGCCCGCGAACCTGTTGTAGCTGTCCACCGTCCGCTCGATCGACTTGCGCAGACCCTCCGCGTGCTCGCTCAGCGTCGCGAGGCGCTGGTAGAGCGTCTTGCCGAGGTCGAAGAGGCGCTTGGCGTCCTCGGTCAGCACGTCCTGCTGCCACGTGAACGCCACCGTCTTGAGCACCGCCCAGAGGCTGACGGGCGAGGCGAGCGGCACGCGCTTGTTGAAGGCGTACTCCAGCAGACCGGGGTCCTGCTCGAGGGCCGCGGCTAGCAAGGACTCGCTGGGGATGAAGGCGATGGTGAACTCGGGGCTCGCGTCGAGGCCGGTCCAGTACGCCTTGCCCGCCAGGGCGTCGATGTGCGCCTTCACCTGCTTGGCGTGCTCGGCGAGGAGGGCGCGGCGGCGGCCGTCCTCGTCGCCGGTGGCGGTGACCGGGATCGCGCTCGCGTCGAGGTACTTCGAGTAGGGCACCTTCGAGTCGACGGCGATGGACTTGCCGCCCGGCAGCCGCACCACCATGTCGGGCCGGCCCGCGCCGGCCTCGCCCGCGATCGTCGTCTGCAGCGAGAAGTCGACTCGGTTCGTGAGCCCTGCCGCCTCCACGACGTTGCGCAGCTGCGTCTCGCCCCACACGCCGCGGGTGCTGTTGTTGCGCAGGGCGGACGCGAGCGACTCCGCCGTCGCCCGGATCTGCTCGTTGGACTGCCGCGTCTGGCTCAGCTGCTCGGCGATGGCACCGTACTGCTGCGACCGCTGCGACTCGAGCTCGGCGACCTTGCCCTGCATCGTGCGGAGCGTCTCCTGCACCGGCGTCAGCGCCTGGAGCACCCGGCTCTCGACCGCGTCCCGCTGCTTCTGCGCGGCCTGCTCGGACGCCTGCCGCTCCATCAGATCGCGGAAGCGCAGCTCGTGGGCGGCCACCTGCGAGCGCAGCCCCTCCGCGGTGGCCTGGATCGAGGCGAGCTCCCGCTCGAGCGTCATCTTCGCGGTCGCCTCCTCGGCGCGCACCTGCAGCAGCGCCGCCTGGTGCCGTGCCTCGACGACCGCCGGGTCGACGGCGACGGCGCCGGCGCTGCCGCGGCGCTTGACCAGGGCGACGCCGGCCGGGATGCCGAGGGCGACGCCGACGAGGAGGCCGAGGAGGAGGAACAGCGCGAGGTCCATGTCGGCAGTGTTGCGCGGAGGTCCGACATCGCTCTCGGCGACGCGCCCGTCCTCGCTTGCCGAGCGCGCGAACGAGCCCGCTCGGAGATCCGGATCCGCCCTCCGGAATTGCCCGGAAGCATCCGTTCCGGACCGCAATAGAGTGTCGCCATGACCCTCATCGAGCACTGGATCGGCGGCAAGGCGCACCCCAACGGGACCGAGCGCACGGGCCCCGTGTTCGACCCCGCCCGCGGTGTGCAGCAGCACGAGGTCGTGCTCGCGGGCGAGGCCGAGATCGAGGCCGCCGTCGCCGCGGCGAAGGCCGCGTTCCCCGCCTGGCGGGACACCTCCATCGCGAAGCGCTCGCAGGTGCTCTTCGCGTTCCGCGAGCTGCTCAACGCTCGCAAGGACGAGCTCGCCGCCATCCTCACCTCCGAGCACGGCAAGGTGCTCTCCGACGCCGCCGGCGAGATCGCACGCGGCCTGGAGGTCGTCGAGTTCGCCACCGGGTTCCCGCACCTGCTGAAGGGCGAGTTCACCGAGAACGCGTCGACGGGCGTCGACGTCTACTCCCTGCGTCAGCCGCTCGGCGTCGTCGGCATCATCTCGCCGTTCAACTTCCCGGCGATGGTGCCGATGTGGTTCTTCCCGATCGCGCTCGCCGCCGGCAACACGGTCGTGCTGAAGCCGAGCGAGAAGGACCCGTCCGCCGCGAACTGGATCGCCGCCCTCCTCAAGGAGGCGGGCCTGCCGGACGGCGCGTTCAACGTGCTGCACGGCGACAAGGTGGCGGTCGACGGCCTGCTGAACCACCCGGACGTGAAGTCGATCTCGTTCGTCGGCTCCACCCCCATCGCGAAGTACATCTACGAGACCGCGTCCCGCAACGGCAAGCGCGTGCAGGCGCTCGGCGGCGCCAAGAACCACATGCTCGTGCTGCCCGACGCCGACCTCGACCTCACCGCGGACGCGGCCGTCAACGCCGGCTTCGGCTCAGCGGGTGAGCGCTGCATGGCGATCTCCGTGGTCGTCGCGGTGGAGCCTGTCGCCGACGACCTGATCGCGAAGATCACCGAGCGGATGGCCGGGCTCAAGGTGGGCGACGGCCGCCGATCCTGCGACATGGGTCCGCTCATCACCGGCGAGCACCGCGACAAGGTGGGCTCCTACATCGACCTCGCGGTCGAGGACGGCGCCGACGTCGTCGTCGACGGCCGCGGCGTCGAGGTGGACGGGGAGGCGGACGGCTTCTGGCTCGGCCCCACCCTCGTCGACAAGGTGCCCGTCACCTCCCGCGTGTACACGGACGAGATCTTCGGGCCCGTGCTCTCGGTGGTCCGGGTCGCGTCCTACGAGGACGGCGTCGACCTCATCAACTCCTCCCCGTACGGCAACGGCACGGCGATCTTCACCAACGACGGGGGAGCGGCCCGCCGCTTCCAGAACGAGGTGGAGGTCGGAATGATCGGCATCAACGTGCCGATCCCCGTCCCGGTGTCGTACTACTCGTTCGGCGGCTGGAAGAACTCGCTGTTCGGCGACACGAAGGCCTACGGCCCGGACGCGTTCCACTTCTTCACCCGGCAGAAAGCGGTCACGAGCCGCTGGCTCGACCCCAGCCATGGCGGCATCAACCTCGGGTTCCCGCAGACCACGCACTGACCGGTCGGCGGCCGTCCCTCAGCAGGATCTTCTGCATTCGGCAGGACTTTCCGGTCCGGAATCTCCTGCCGAATGCAGAAAGTCCTGCCGAGTGCGGTCCCGGGTGTGCTGCTGATAAGCGCCGAGCTGGTTCAGCAGGCGCCGACGGTGTTCAGCAGGAACAATCGCCGCCGCCGTGCCTGCTGAGGACCGGTTCTGCCTGCTGAACCGTCGGACTCAGCCGACGAGGACAGCGGGCCGGTCGTCCATCGCCCCCGCGCCGATCCGGCGGATCCGGGCGCCGGTGGCTGCGGAGAGGCCGTCGAGGTCCTCGGCGTCGTGCCGCTTGGCGGCGTGGACGATGATGGCCGCGCAGGCCTCGGCGTCGGCGAGCGCGTCGTGGTGGCGGAAGTCCTCGAAGCCGGCGGCCATGGCGGCGACCGGGAGCTTGTACGAGTCGAGGTGATAGGTCTTCCGCGCCACCTGCAGGCTGCAGAGGTAGGCGTAGTCGGGGGCCGGGAGGCCGCTCGCCTCGCACGCGCCGGTGATGACGCCCATGTCGAAACCGGCGTTGTGGGCGACGAAGACGTCGTCCTCGGCGAAGGCGATGAGGTCGTCGAGCTGGTCGCTCCAGAGCAGGGCGTCGACGATGTGGGACTCGTCGATGCCGTGGATGCGCGTGTTCCACTCGGAGAACCAGTCGTGGCCGAACGGCGGGCGGATGTACCACCAGGCCTTGTCGACGACGCGGCCGTCGCGGACCTTCACCAGACCCACCGAGCAGGCCGACGCCCTCGAGTTGTTGGCGGTCTCGAAGTCGATCGCGGTGAAGTCCACTGGCATGAGCGCGATGCTTCCATCGCCCTCCGACGCCATAGAGACGCCCCGCCGCCGACTGCCGAACCGTCCCCCGCGACACGCCGGGTGCCCGTTCCGTCGCGAGGTGCCCGCCGCAGCCGCCACTCGGCACCGGAACGGGCACTCGTCGCGGCGACGGTAGCCTTGGACCCCGTGGCTCTCACCATCGGCATCGTCGGCCTGCCCAACGTCGGCAAGTCCACCCTCTTCAACGCCCTCACCCGCAACGAGGTGCTCGCGGCGAACTACCCGTTCGCGACCATCGAGCCGAACGTCGGCGTCGTCGGCCTGCCCGACCCGCGCCTCGACAAGCTCGCCGAGCTCTTCGCGAGCGAGCGGACCGTCCCGGCCACCGTGTCCTTCGTCGACATCGCGGGCATCGTGCGCGGCGCGAGCGAGGGCGAGGGCCTCGGCAACCAGTTCCTCGCGAACATCCGCGAGGCGGACGCCATCGCCGAGGTGGTCCGCGGCTTCGACGACCCGGACGTGGTGCACGTCGAAGGCGCGGTGAACCCGGCGAGCGACCTGGAGACGATCAACACCGAGCTGATCCTCGCCGACCTGCAGACCCTCGAGCGTGCCATCCCGCGCTACGAGAAGGAGGTGCGGGGCAAGAAGCTGGAGCCGGCCGTCCTCGACGCCGCCCAGAAGGCGCAGGAGGTGCTCAACGCCGGGAAGACGCTGTCGTCGTCCGGCGTCGACGTCTCGCCGATCCGCGAGCTGGGCCTACTGACGGCGAAGCCGTTCATCTACGTCTTCAACGTCGACGAGACGATCCTCACCCACCCGGAGAAGCGGCAGCAGCTCGCCGACCTCGTCGCGCCGGCGGAGGCCGTCTTCCTCGACGCGAAGCTCGAGTCGGAGCTCGTCGACCTCGACCCGGCGGACGCCGCCGAGCTGCTCGCGAGCACCGGCCAGGAGGAGAGCGGCCTCGACCAGCTCGCCCGGGTCGGCTTCGGCGCCCTCGGCCTGCAGACCTACCTGACGGCGGGCCCGAAGGAGTCGCGGGCCTGGACGATCGGCAAGGGCTGGACCGCTCCGCAGGCCGCCGGCGTCATCCACACCGACTTCCAGAAGGGCTTCATCAAGGCGGAGGTCATCTCGTTCGACGACCTCATCGAGGTGGGCTCGGTCGCCGAGGCGCGCGCCAAGGGCAAGGCGCGGATCGAGGGCAAGGACTACGTGATGCAGGACGGCGACGTCGTGGAGTTCCGCTTCAACGTGTAGCCGCCCCTCAACCGCCCCACTGCCTCTGGTGCTCTGGGACGTTCGCACAGTCGAGAGACGAATGGCACCCGCGCGGCAGCGGTGAGCGAGCGGACTCCTGACCGGGGACAGCATCGCGAGTCTGCCAGTTCTCCCTCAATCGATGCCGCACGTTCGGTAAGCGGTAGACGATGAGCGTCGTTACCAACGTGAAGGGACGACACCATGGGCGGATTTGGTCGGCAGGCTCAGAAGCGCGCGAACACGATCGGGACGGGCGATCCGGTCAAAGCGCTCAGTGACGCGGGATTCCGCAGCGGGTCGGCCTACATCGCCGGCTTCGCTTCGATCGGCCTCAGTCTGGCTGCATGGGCGATCTCTCTTCGCACCAACTCGGATCGTGCTCAAGCTGATCGGTGGGGAATCTTCATCGGTCACTGGGCACCCACGTTCTTCGCTCTCGGAATCGCCCTGAAGCAGGAGGAGCAAGAACACGCGCGTTGAGAGCGCGGAAGGGCAAGACCTCACCCGCCATGATCCTCAGACGGATAACCCGCTCCCACGCACCGTGGGTCAGGACGGCGAGGTAGTCGAGTTCCGCTTCAACGTCTGAATAGGGGCCCGGTCGATGGTCCCCGGCGTGACGGACCACGACAGCACGTGCTTCGGCTTGTGCCCGCGTAGGCTCACCCCACGACAGACAAGGGGACCCTCGATGGCGAAGGCGCTTCGTTGCCGGCTGGGGCTGCATCACTGGGTGCTGCAACGGGATGCCGAGATCACCTATGAGGCGTGCGCGAGGTGCGGGAAGGGCGGCCGCGACGTGATGGGCCCCGCTCATCCCGGAGATGTGGCGGGCCGGCCTCATCCACCGCGAGCCTGATCAGTCCTTCGAGCCGGACGTGCGCCCCGTGCTCTCGATCTCCTCAGCCTGCGACTTCGGGGCCATCGCCCGCTCAGGCGACGAGGCGCTGCTGGCTCGGGGACCCGATGGGGTGCTGCTCCGGGTGATGCTGACCGCGATTGAGGACGACGCCGTGCGCATCGACACTCTGGCGGTCTCGCCGCGAGCCCAGGGGCTGGGCATCGGATCGCACCTCCTCACCGTCGCCGAGCACATCGCCCGAACGGCGGGCCGTTCCTCGCTGCGGCTCTACACCAACGAGGTGATGACGGAGAACCTCTCGTACTACCCGCGCTGCGGCTTCGTGGAGACGCACCGCGCCATCGAGAACGACTTCCGCCGAGCCTTCTTCGTCAAGACCCTCACGGGCTGAGCGGCGCCCGACTCAACGCAACGCCGCAGCCGCCACCCCCGGCGCATCCGTGAACGCCGCCCGCGGGACGAACGCGAGCAGCACCGTCGCGACCACCGCCGTCACCCCGCACACGAGCCACACGGTGTAGTACCCGGCCAGCGACCCCGCCGTCGTCCCTGCGGCGGCACCGCCCTCCCCGATGAGGTGGCTCGCGAGAGCGATCCCGAACACGCAGGATGCGATCGCGCCGCCGATGGTCTTCACCGAGTTGGTGAGCCCGGTGGCGACGCCCGTCTGCAGGGCAGGGGCCGCGGCGGCTGCGGCGGCCGGCAGCGCCGCGACCAGCGCGCCCGAGCCGAGGCCGGCGACCACCATGTTCGTGATCGCCTGCGCGTACGTGTCGTGGAACGGCAGGAACAGCAGGTACCCGATCGCGACCAGCGCGGACGCGCCCATGAGGGTGACCCGCGGCGTGAGACGCCGGGACACCGCGGGGAAGGCGAGTGCCCCGGCGATCATCGCGATGAGGTAGATCCCGATGATCAGCGAGGTCGCGAAGCCCGTGGTGCCGAGACCGTAGCCGACCTCGGCGGGGTCGGTGCGGGCGAAGGTGGAGAGGGGCGCCTGTGCGCCGAGCACGCTCACGCCGAAGAGGCCCGCGGTGAGGAACACCGGCCACAGGGCGGGGGAGCGGAACAGGCGCACGTCGATGAGCGGGTCGGGCGAGCGCAGCTCCCAGCGCGCGAACGGCACGACGAGCAGCACGCCGAGCGCGACCAGCGCCCAGGAGAGCGGGTCGCCGACGCCGCCCAGGCGCAGGAAGCTGAGGCCGCCCGTCAGCGCGACGAGCGCGAGGGAGATGAGGACGAGCCCTCGGAGGTCGAGTCGGCCGCCGGCGAGATCGGGGGACTCGCGCACGCCCAGGCGGATGACGAAGAAGCAGGCGACCACGGCGAGGGCCGGGATCAGCAGCACGACGGGAAGGGGGAGCACGTCGATGAGGGCGCCTCCCGCCAGGGCGCCCGAGATGGCGCCGAGCTCGAGGGCCGCGACGAGCAGCCCCGCCGCCTTCGCCGTCACCGCGGCCGAGTGGCCGGCCGCCCGCGACCGCGACCAGATGAGCGCCACCTCGAGCGGCAGCCAGACGACGTAGAAGCCCTGCAGTGCCCACGCCGCGAGGAACACCGGGAAGGAGTCCGTGAACGGCAGCACGAGCGACGCGGCCGCGGTGATCGCCGTCGACCACAGCAGGATCCGCTTGTGGCCGACCATGTCGCCGAGCTTCGCGAGTGCGGGCACGACGAGCGCCGACAGGGCGAGCTGCGAGCCCTCCAGCCAGTTGACGTCGGCGTCCGAGATCGCGAGGTTCCGCGCGATGTCCGTGAGCATCGGCGTGTAGTAGCCCTGCAGGATGCCGCTCGTGAACTCGACGAAGGCGAGGAAGCCGACGACCGCGGCCAGCGGGCCGAGCACGGCGCGGTCGGGTCGGGTGGCGGCACGGGGCATCGGCGCTCCTCGCAGGACGGGCCCCGGCTGGGGGTGTCGAAACCCTACTGGCCGCCGGGCAGCCCGGTGAGCAGGGCGCGGTGGAAGCGCTCGCCGCGTTCCAAGCTGTCGAGCGTGACGTGCTCGTCGATGCCGTGGATCGTCGCGCGCTGGGCGGCGGTCATCGCGAGAGGCGCGAAGCGGTACACGCCCGTGCAGTAGCGGGCGAACCAGCGCGAGTCGGTCGCCGCCATCATCAGGTACGGCGCAGTGATGGCGTCCGGATAGGCGACCGCGACGGCATCCCGGATGGCGGCGAAGCGGGCGTCGTCGACGGGGGACTCGGGGGAGGGGTCGCTGCCCTCGACCACCTCGACGGTGACCAGCGGATCCCGGACCGCGCGGCGCACCCGACGCACCGCGGTCTCGACCGTCTCGCCGACCGCGATGCGCAGGTTTACGATGGCGGACGCCTCCGCCGGGAGCACGTTCTGCGCGCTGCCGCCCTGCAGCATCGTCGGCGCCACGGTCGTGCGGACGAGCGCGGCCGGCTCACCGCCCATCCGCGAGAACAGACGAGCGGTGAGCCACGGCCAGCCGGCCAGCACCCGGAGCAGGATGCGCGCCGGGCCGCTCGTGTGCGGCAAGAAGGCCGCGAGCATCGCGCGCGTCGACAGGGGAGTCCGCGCCCGGAACGGGTTCGGGAAGAGGCGCGCGACCGCACGGCCCACTCGCCCGGCGGCGGTCAGCCGGGGCGGCGCCGACGCGTGGCCGCCCTCGCTCACGGCCCGCAGCCGGACGGTGAGCACGCCCTTCTCGCCGACGCCGACCATGGCGGAGGGCACTCGGACGAAGGGGAGCGGCGCATCCACGACTGCGCCGCCCTCGTCGAGGACGAGCCACGGCGTGATGCCGCGCCCGTGCAGCAAGTCGGCGATCCCGCGGGCGGCGCCGCCGAAGCTCTCCTCGTCGCCGCCGAAGGAGAGGTAGACGTCGCGGGCGGGCACGTATCCCTCGTCGAGCAGGTTCTCGACCGCCTCGAGCACGACGAGGAGCGGGCCCTTGTCGTCGAGCGTGCCGCGGCCCCACACCGCGCCGTCGTGGATGCGGCCCTCGAAGGGCGGCATCCGCCAGCGGTCGGCCTCGGCGGCGGGAACGACGTCGAAGTGCGCCATCAGGACGACAGGGTCGTCGTCGCCGCGCCCGCGCCACCGGTACAGGAGCCCCAGGTCGCCCACCCGCTCGAACTCGAGGTGCTCCGCCACAAGCGGATACAGCTCGGCGATCAGCGTCCGGAAGCGGTCGAAGTCGGCGAGGCCGCGGGCGGCGAGCTCGGCGGACACGGTGGGGAGCTGCACCATCCGGGACAGGCGCTCGGCTGCTCCCGGGCGCGGAACGGTCATGCTCGCGAGTCTAGGAGCGGCGCTGCGCAGCGGCCCGGCGCCTGGTCCATCGGCTCGCGGGCCGTGCCCGTGCCTGCACTCGGCGCGCGGGGCTGTCGGCTGTCCGCGGTGCGTGCCACGGTGTCCGCCATGGAGATCACCCGCATCCAGCCGGCCGGACTCGTCGTCAGCCCGGCGTTCAGTCACGTCGCCGTCGTGCCGCCCGGCGCGACGACGATCTACGTCGGCGGCCAGAACGGCGTCGACGCGACCGGTGCCGTCGTCTCGCCGGACGTCGCCGAGCAGTCGGTCCGGGCCGTCGAGAACGCGACGGTCGCGCTCGAAGCGGCGGGGGCGACACTCGCCGACGTCGTCCAGTGGACGGTGCTGATCACCGCGGACGCCGACCTGCGTGCCGCGTACGGTGCCGTCGCGCCGCGGCTCGCCACGGGCGGCGCCCCTCCGCTCGTCACCGCCGCGGTGGTCGCCGGACTCGGCGTGCCGGGCGCGCTCATCGAGGTGAGCGCTGTCGCGGCGGTCGTGGCGAGCTGACGCGGCCGGTCGCGATGGCCCGGGGCAGGGTCGATGCCCGGCCGGATCTTCTAGGGTGACCCCATGGGGGCTGTCAGATTCCGCCGCACCGTGTTCGCCGCGGCGCTCGCCGCGCTCGCCGCGACAGGGCTGTCCGCCTGCATGCCGCAGGCCGGGGAGTCGACGCCGACCGCGACCGCGTCGTCCGCACCCGCAGAACCGACGCCGACACCGACGGTCACCGCGGCGCCGGCGGCGCGCATCCTCGTCACCGCGCAATCCGTGTCGGTGCTGACTCAGGATGGCGACGCGCTGACGACGTTCGACTACCGGCAGCTCACGTCGGAGGTGGTCAAGGGGCTCAGTGCGTTTCTCGGTGAGCCGTCGGAAGTGCCGTTCCCGTCGACCAGCCACCTCGGCGAGGGCACCCGGTACGAGTGGGACGCGTTCTCCGTCTCCTCCGAGAACCGGTGGGCGACGCTGCCGGACGAGGAGCTCCCCGACTACCTGGCCCGCTGGACCGTCCGAGCCTCGGCGCCGACCGCGCGGGGTATCTCCGTCGAGACGGTCGACGGGATCCGGGTGGGAGATCCCACGACCGAGGTATTGGAGCGCTACCCCGACGCGGGCCAGAGGACCGAGGGGGAGTCGATCACCTCCCGCTATGACATCTTCCTCGGGGCCGTTCTGCCGCCGATCCCGGAGGACAGCCCGGACTACAACGCGGAGTACCGGTGGCAGGTCTGGCTCTTCGACGAAGACCCGACCGACGTCCTCCAGGATCTGCGCGCTCCCTCGCCCAACTTCGGAGCCTGACGGACCTCCGAGGATTCGACGGCGTCCACCTGGCAGGCTGATCAGATGACCGCTCGCCCGATGTTCCCTCTCGGCACGGTGCTCTTCCCGTCGATGCCGGCCGTGCTGCGCGTCTTCGAGGAGCGCTACCTCGCGATGCTCGCGTCGGTGCTGCAGGAGGAGCCCGCCGAGTTCGGGGTCGTGCTCATCGAGCGCGGCATGGAGGTCGGCGGCGGCGACCACCGGTTCCGCGTCGGCACCTTCGCCCGGATCACCCAGCTGATGCAGGGAGAGGGCTTCGTCGGGCTGGTCGCCGAGGGCGCGCAGCGGTTCGAGGTGGAGCGCTGGCTGCCCGACGACCCGTACCCGCGAGCGGAGGTGCGCCTCCTGCCCGACCTCGAGTGGGACGAGTCCTTCCGTCCTCTGCTCGAGGAGACGGAGCGGGTCGTGCGCCGGGTGCTCGCGCAGGCGAGCGAGTTCGCCGAGCAGCGGTGGAGCGCGGATGTGGAGCTCGTCGACGACCCCGTGGCGGCCGCGTGGCAGCTGGCCGGCATCGCGCCGCTCGGTGAGCTGGACCAGGTTGCCCTCCTCCGCGCGTCGACGGTCGAGGGTCTGCTCACCGACGTGCAGCGACTGGCGACGGCGGCACTGGAGACGCTGACGAGCTCGCTGCTCGGGGACGACGACGGGCTCGACCAGCTCGGCGAGCCCTAGCCTGCGATCCTGCCCGGCCCCTCGCCGGGGAAAAGAAAGGGGGCCGCTGCTCCTACCCCTAGGAACGCGGCCCCAATAACGCCCAAGAGACGTGTCAGGTGTTATCCAAGCCGCGAAGGGAAGTCGTAACCCGAATACGTTTCCCCGCTTGCGGCGTGGTTACAGCATCCCTGACCGTGTGCCCCGTCCGCGCCCCCCATTGCGAGTGCCCGTCATTTGGAGGACACGGCCGGCCGGTGGGCGGCCTCGACCGGCAGCGGGATCAGCGTAGGTCGAGCCGCATCAGGATCCGCGGGAACCCTCCCACCACCGACGTCGTGTCGGCGGCCTTCCGGAAGCCGGCGCGCTCGAACATGCTCCGGGTGCCGACGAACGCCATCGTCTGGTCGACCCTCTCGCCGCCGTTCTCGGCCGGGTAGCTCTCGACGACGGGCGCTCCGTTCGCCCGGGCGTAGTCGACGGCCCCCTCGATGAGTGCCGGCGTCACTCCTTGCTTGCGGAAGCCGGGCCGAACCCGGATGCACCAGAGCGACCAGACGGGGAGGTCGTCGAGGTGCGGGATCTTGCGGGAGTTGGCGAACGGGTGCAGCTCGGCTCGTGGGGCGATCCCGGCCCAGCCCGCGACCTCGCCGTCCCGGTACGCGAGGACGCCGGGCGCCAGCTCGCGGGCACACAGCTCCCGGACCTTCTCGGCCCGCGCGACGCCGACGAGTGACCGGTTCTCCTTCGAGCTCAGTCGCCAGGACAGGCACCAGCACACCGACGAGTCGGGGCTCTTCGGCGCGAACATCGTCGCCATGTCGTCGAAGTCGTGCGCGGGCTTCACCTCGATCGGCATCGGCACTCCCTCCGCAAAGAAATCGAGCGGCCGCGGTCGTCGGCGGCGCCGGTGCGCCCATCGTGCCACTCGAGCCGCGTCTGCGCGGGCTCCGCCTCCGGGCCTGAGACGGCCGGACCTGACGATCGCGAGCAGGGCGCCGGTCCGCGCAAGCCCCTGCACCGGTCGGCAGCCCCGAACTAGCGTCGAGGTATGAGGATCATCGGAAGCACAGCACTCGCGGTCGCCACCTCGCTCCTGCTCAGCGGCTGCCTGATCGTGTGGGGCGGGTGACTCCGGCCGATTAGCCGAGCACCTCGTCGACGAACTCCGCTACGGCGGTGACGATCAGGTCCGAGACCTCCGCGCCCGAGATCGGCGAGGACTTCAGGACCTTCATGCCGTGATCGGCGCCCGGCACCGCGACCACCCGGATCCGCCGCCGTCCGTCCACCTCCCGCTCGACGTCGGCGGCCGAGCCGAACGTGTCCCGCTCACCCTGCAGGACGAGCACCGGCACCTCGGGGGTCAGCAGCTCCTCGAGTCTCGACACCTGCGGCCGACCCGGCGGGTGCAGCGGGAAGCCCAGGCACACGACGCCCACGGCGCCGAGCTCGCCGGCCGTGCGGCACGCGACGCGAGCGCCCGCGCTGCGACCGCCGACGATCAGCGGCACGCCGGCGGCGAGCTCCGCGACGGCCGGGAACGACTCCCGCCACCCCGTGTCGAGCAGCGAGGGACGCGCGGCGACCCGGCCGCCCGCGACGCGCCACGGCTGCTCGTGCCGGGCGACGGTGACGCCCTGCGCCGGCAGGCGGGACGCGAGCGCGGTGAGGTCGGCGGACCCGATGCCGCCGCCCGCGCCATGCCCCAGCCAGAGGAGGGCCCGCGGCTCCGCGGCCGCCGCCACGGTGAGGCGGGCGGGCCCGAGCGAGGTGGGCAGGTCGGTCTGCACGGTGCGAGGCTACGCCCTCGCCGAGATGCTCCCACCGGCCGTCGCCGTCGTGACCCCCGCTCGGGGGTCTTGCCGAAACGGTCCGGCACCCAGTAGGGACAAAAGTCCCATTACCTCAGAACACGATCCCACTGGTACCCCCTCGTTCCGGGAATTCGGCGTGCCTAGGGTGGTCGCATCGATGGAGAGGGAGCGCCCGGCATTCGGGTAGCCCGGGTGTTTCTGTCCCTCTCTGTCAGGAGTCTCGGGAGCCGGAGCCACCATTCCGGCCCCTGAGACTCCTGCCCTGATCCGGGGCGCCTCGGTTCCCCCGCCGACGGCGCCCCGGTCATGGGGCGGGCGGCGGCCGTGCTCCTCGCAGGCGGCGGGCGAGTGTGACTCGACACTCGCCAGCGGCCGATCAGCGTGGTCGCCCGTTGCGCCGCGTTCCTCTTCTCCGTCTTCACGCTGACCGTCACGCGGCGGCGATCTCGGTGGATCCCCGGCATCTGGGCGGTGCCGACCGCATACGCGGTCACGGCGGTGGTCGCGCTCGCGGGTGTGGGCGGTGACGGGTCTGCAAGCCGGTCACCGTGCCGCACGCCGTCTGCCGGGCCGCCGCTCATGCGAGGCTGGCGCCGGGGCCGCCTGCCCCGCTCGCGTGCCTGGTCGTCCGCCACCCCGTTGCCCCGCCGGGGGAGCGGGTGGTACTCCTGCCCCATGGAACTGCTGCAGGTGGCGCTGCGCGCCTCCGACCTCGACCGGACGGCGGTCTTCTACGAGCAGCTGCTCGGCGTTCCACCCGCCGGCCGGTTCGATCCGCCCGGGCTCCTCTTCTTCCGATTCGGCGACTCCCGGCTCCTCTTCGAGGAGCGCGCACCGGCCGCCCTCGTCTACATCCGCGTGCCGCACCTCGAGGAGGTCCTCGGCCGGCTGCCCGACGGGGCCGAGCTGCTGGGCCCGCCGGAGCGGATCTTCACCCATCCCGACGACGCGATCGGGCCGGCCGGGGCGGACGAGTGGCACGCCGCCATCCGGGACCCGGACGGCAACCTCGTGGTGCTCGTCGAGCTCGTGCCCTGAGCCACCGCGCGAGATCCGGGCCCGCGTGGAACGCGGTGCCTCGGCAATCCGCGCCTCCGGCCGGACCCGAACTCCTCCCAGCGCCGCATCGGGCGGGGGCTGGAAGGATCGAGGCATGCGCAGGAACCCTCTCCGGCTCGTCGCCGCTCTCGGGCTCGGCGCCGCGCTCGCCGTGGCCGCCCCACTCGCCGCTTCCGCGCATGACTCGCTCACCTCGTCGTCGCCCGCCGCGGACTCGACCGTCGAGGTCGCCGACGCGGTCTCGCTGACCTTCTCGAACGTCGTGCTGGCGCTCGGCGAGGATCAGCGCTCCACTGCCATCCAGGTCCGGCAGGAGGACCGGTACTACGAGACCGAGTGCCCGACGATCGAGGGGCGCAACGTGTCGACGCCCGTGGCGCTCGGCGGGGCGGGGGAGTACGAGGTCGTCTGGCAGGTCGTCTCCTCGGACGGCCATCCCACCTCCGGCAGCTACACCTTCGCCTACACGCCGGCCGCCGGCGCAGCGGAGGCGGACGGATCGGCGGAGCCCGCCTGCGGGAGCGCGGCCGCCGCTCCGGCCGAGGGCGGCGACGACGCGATCCTGCTGGGCGCCGCCGCCGGCGTGGTGCTGCTCGCCGTCGCCGGCGTGCTCGCGGCGGTGCTGCTCGGACGGCGGTCGGGCGCGCGCCGGGAGTGACCCGGGCGGCTCCGCGGGGTAGGCTCGCGACCACAACCGAACATCGGGCCACAGGCCGTCGCGGGAGAGTCCGGCAAGATCGGACACCGAAGGAGCAAGCCTCCCCGCCAATCTCTCAGGTGCACGTACCGCGACGACCGGCCGCTCTGGAAAGCAGGCGCCACCGGGCGCCTCGCCCACGGTGAAAGCGACCCGCTAGCGCGGCGCGCGAATCTCTCAGGCGCCATGACAGAGGGGGAGTTCTTGCCGCAGGGCGCTTCGCCGCGCCTCCTCGAGGAGAAGAACTCGTGACCGACCTCTCGCCCGATCCCGCCTCCCGCCGTTCCCCGCTGCACGACGTGCACGCGGCGGCCGGGGCCACCTTCACCGACTTCGCCGGCTGGCAGATGCCGGTCCGCTACAGCAGCGACCTCGCCGAGCACGCCGCCGTCCGCACCGCCGCCGGGCTCTTCGACCTGTCGCACATGGGCGAGATCCTCGTCGTCGGTCCGCAGTCCGCCGCCGCGCTCGACTTCGCCCTGTCCGGCCCGATGTCGCGCCTCGCCGAGCGGCAGGCGAAGTACACGCTGATGCTCGACGAGAACGGCGGGATCATCGACGACCTCGTCGTCTACCGGACGGGTGAGGACCGCTACCTCGTCGTCGCGAACGCGTCCAACCGCGAGGTGGTGGCGGCTCGCCTGCGCGAGCGGGCGGACGGCTTCGACGCCCTCGTCGAGGACGAGAGCGGCGACATCGGCCTCCTCGCCCTGCAGGGGCCGCGGGCGCTCGAGATCCTGCAGAACCTCGACGGCCTCGACCTGCGCGCCGACATCGAGCCGGGCACGAGCACCGCGGACGCCGTCGCGGCGCTCCGGTACTACCGCGCCATCCCCGGCGAGTACGAGGGGCGGCGCATCCTCGTCGCCCGAACCGGATACACCGGCGAGGACGGCTTCGAGCTCTACACGTCGCCCGAGATCCTCCGCACCCTCTGGGAGTCCCTCCTCGAGATCGGCGCGGGCGCCGGCCTCGTCCCCGCCGGCCTCGCCGCCCGCGACACGCTGCGGCTCGAGGCCGGAATGCCCCTCTACGGGCACGAGCTCGGCCTCAGCGTCCTGCCCGCCCAGGCCGGAATCGGCCGGGCGGTGTCCCTCGACGGCAAGGGCGACTTCGTCGGCCGGGCCGCGATCGAGCGCGGCGAGCCCGCCGACCCGCGTTCCGACTTCGCGGGCCGGGTGCTCGTCGGCCTCGCGTCCGAGGGCAAGCGCGCCGGCCGGGCCGGCTACGCCGTGCACGAGGACGGCGGCGGCCGCGTCGGGTTCATCACCAGCGGGGCGCTGTCGCCGACGCTCGGCCACCCCGTCGCCCTCGCCTACGTGGACGCCGACCGCGGCGAGCCGGGCACCACGCTCTCCGTCGACGTCCGCGGCACGAGGATCCCCGCCACCGTCACTCCCCTTCCCTTCTACACGCGCGCCGCGCACTGAGGAGCACCATGTCCGACAAGGACCTCCGCTACACCGCCGAGCACGAGTGGGTCGATGCCCGCGACGGCGTCGCCACGATCGGCATCACCGCATACGCCGCCGAGCGGCTCGGCGACGTGGTCTACGTGGATCTCCCCGAGGTGGGCGCCGCGGTCCAGGCCGGCACGGTGATCGGCGAGATCGAGTCGACGAAGTCGGTCGGCGAGCTGTACGCGCCGGTCACCGGCACGGTCACCGAGGTCAACGCCGCGGTCGTCGACGCCCCGGAGACCGTGAACGCGGACCCGCTCGGCGAGGGCTGGCTGGTGCGCGTCGACTACGCCGAGCTGCCCGAGCTGCTCGGCGCCGACGAGTACGAGGCCCTGACCCGCGCATGAGCATCGCCCCTCCCCTCGACACGCGATCCGCCGTCGCCCACGACGCGTTCTCCCGGCGTCACATCGGCACGGACGACGCGGCCCGCCGCACCATGCTCGACGTGCTCGGGTACGAGTCCGTCGACGCCCTGCTCGACGCCGCGGTGCCCGAGGGCATCCGCGTCGACCCCGACCGGGAGTCCGTGCTGCCCGCGGCCGCCACCGAGAAGCAGGCCCTCGACGAGCTGCGGGCCCTGGCGTCCCGCAACACGGTCCGCCGCTCCATGATCGGTCTGGGCTACTACGACACCCTCACGCCGTCGGTCATCCTCCGCGGAGTGCTCGAGAACCCGCGCTGGTACACCGCGTACACGCCCTATCAGCCGGAGATCTCCCAGGGCCGACTCGAAGCCCTGCTCAACTTCCAGACGATGGTCGCCGACCTGACCGGCCTCGCGACCGCCAACGCGTCGATGCTCGACGAGTCGACCGCGGTCGTCGAGGGCATGCTGCTCGCCCGTCGCGCGTCGAAGAGCCGCTCGGCGCGCTTCGTCGTGGACGCGGATGCGCTGCCGCAGACCCTGGCGCTGCTCGAGGTTCGCGCGGAGGCGGTCGGCATCGATCTCGTCGTGGCCGACCTGTCCGCCGGCCTGCCCGAGGGCGATCTGTTTGGACTCCTGGTCCAGTACCCGGGAGCGTCCGGGCGGATCTGGGACCCGTCCACTGTGCTCGCCGCCGCCAAGTCCGCCGGCGCGGTGACGGTGGTCGCCGCCGATCTGCTCGCCCTCACCCTGCTCGCTTCGCCCGGTGAGCTCGGCGCCGACGTCGCTGTCGGCACTACGCAGCGCTTCGGCGTGCCGATGGGCTTCGGCGGACCGCACGCCGGCTACCTCGCCGTCCGCGCCGGACTCGAGCGGCAGCTGCCGGGTCGCCTCGTCGGCGTCAGCCAGGACTCGTTCGGCGCGCCCGCGTACCGTCTCAGCCTGCAGGCGCGCGAGCAGCACATCCGCCGCGAGAAGGCGACCAGCAACATCTGCACCGCCCAGGTGCTGCTCGCCGTGATGGCGAGCATGTACGCGGTCTACCACGGGCCCGACGGTCTCCGCTGGATCGCGCAGCGGGTGCACGGCGCCGCACTGGCGACCGCCGACGCGCTCCGCGCCTCGGGTCTCGAGGTCCTCACGCCGGCGTTCTTCGACACCTTCGCGGTCCGTGTACCGGACGCCGACACCGCGCTGGCACGCGCACGGAGGCACGGCATCCTCGTCCGCCGCGTCGACGAGCGCACCATCGGCGTCGCCCTCGATGAGGCGAGCGCGAGTGAGCCCCTCATCGGCGGGCTGCTCGCCCACGCCCTCGGCTGTTCCGAGGAGGGGGACCACGGCTTCGGGCTCGCCGACTACGGCCCCGTCGCGAGCGACATCGAGCCGGCGGAGCTGCGCCGCACCAGCCCGTTCCTCACGCATCCGGTGTTCAACACCCACCACTCGGAGACCGCCATGATGCGGTACCTCTCCTACCTCGCGGGGCTCGACTACGCGCTCGACCGCGGCATGATTCCGCTCGGCTCGTGCACGATGAAGCTCAACTCGGCGACCGAGATGGAGGCGGTCACTTGGCCCGAGTTCGCCCGCATCCACCCCTTCGCGCCCGCCGAGGACGTGGCCGGGTACCTGGAACTGATCGGCCAGCTCGAATCCTGGCTCGCCGACGTCACCGGGTACGACGAGGTCTCGCTGCAGCCGAACGCCGGCAGCCAGGGCGAGCTCGCCGGGCTCCTCGCCATCCGCGGCTACCACCGGTCGCGCGGCGACGAGGAGCGCACCGTCTGCCTCATCCCGTCGAGCGCGCACGGCACGAACGCGGCCTCCGCGGTGCTCGCCGGGATGCGCGTCGTCGTGGTCGCCTGCGACAGCCTCGGCAACGTCGACCTCGACGACCTCCGCGCGAAGATCGCCGACCACCGGGACGCGCTCGCGGCCCTGATGATCACCTACCCGTCGACCCACGGCGTCTACGAGCACGAGGTCCGGGCGATCACGGATGCCGTGCACGAGGCAGGGGGTCAGGTCTACGTCGACGGCGCCAACCTCAACGCCCTGCTCGGCCGCAGCCGTTTCGGCGACTTCGGCGGCGACGTCTCGCACCTCAACCTGCACAAGACCTTCTGCATCCCGCACGGCGGCGGCGGACCGGGCGTCGGGCCCGTCGCGGCGAAGAGCCACCTCGCCCCCTTCCTGCCCGGCCACCCGCTGTCGCAGCGCGGGGCCGCCGAGTTCCAGGGCGGGCCCGTGTCGGCCGCGCCGTTCGGGTCGCCGTCGATCCTGCCGATCAGCTGGGCGTACGTGCGGATGATGGGCGAGGAGGGCCTCCGCGAGGCGACCGACTCCGCCGTGCTCGCCGCCAACTACCTCGCGGCCCGGCTGGCCGAGCACTACCCCGTGCTCTACAAGGGCGACAACGGGCTCGTCGCGCACGAGTGCATCCTCGACCTGCGGCCGCTCACCGCCGCCACCGGGGTCACCGTCGACGACGTCGCGAAGCGCCTCATCGACTACGGCTTCCACGCCCCGACCATGTCGTTCCCGGTCCCGGGCACGCTCATGGTCGAGCCGACGGAGAGCGAGGACCTCGCCGAGCTCGACCGGTTCGTCGACGCGATGGTGGCCATTCGCCGCGAGGCCGACCGCGTCGGCTCCGGGGAGTGGCCGCGGGAGGACAACCCGCTGCGGAACGCCCCGCACACCGCGCACTCCCTCGTCGGCGAGTGGGCGCACCCGTACACCCGCGAGGAGGCCGCGTACCCCTTCGCGGGCACGGCCACCGTCGACGCGGCGGTCGCGACCGCCCGCCTCCGGGGGAAGTACTGGCCGCCGGTGGGGCGCATCGATCAGGCGTACGGCGACCGGAACCTCGTCTGCGCCTGCCCGCCCCCGGACGCCTTCGCCTGAGCCCACCCCCGTTGAGTGAGGAGCGAGCCGAAGGCTCGCGTCTCGAAATCACGCGACCTCGTCTTCGGACGCAACCATCTCGTGGCTCAGTCCAAGGTCGAGGTCGCCTGATTTCGAGACGGCCGCTGCGCGGCCTCCTCAATCACCGGGAGGGCACGGCCGCTGCGCGGCCTCCTCGATCACCGGGAGGGCGACCGCCCTACGTCGTGAAGAGGGAAGGGAACCAGGCGAGGGCCAGCGGGTAGCCGACGAAGCTCACCACGTCGAGGATGAAGTGGGCCACCACGAGGGGGGCCGTCCGGCCCCAGCGGGAGTAGACCCAGCCGAAGACGACGCCCATCGCCACGTTCCCCGCGAACGAGCCGAACCCCTGGTACAGGTGGTAGCTCCCGCGCAGCACGGCGCTGCCGAGGATGATCGGCCACGTGCCGACGCCGAGCTCGCGCAGCCGGGTGAAGAGGTAGCCGACGACGATCAGCTCCTCGGTGAGGGCGGACCGCAGCGCCGACAGGATCAGCACCGGGATCGTCCACCAGTACTCGGAGAGCCCGGAGGTGACGATCGTCGGAGTCAGGCCGAGGATGCGCCCGAGCGCGTAGAGGCCGAGCCCGGGGATGCCGATGACGGCGGCGAGCAGCAGGCCGGACCCCGCATCCCGGCCGGGACGCGTCGCGTCGAAGCCGATCCGGCGGAACGGCGACCCGCCGGCCTGCGCCAGGAGGTAGAGCACGAGCAGCACCGGGACCAGGTCGAACCCGATGGCGAGCAGCTGGTAGACGAGGTCGAACACCGGCCGGTCGCTGAGCGACTGGTTGAGCGTGGCGGTCTGCCGGGAGATCGGCACGTCCTGCGTCAGCCGGTTCGCGATCGCGACGATCGAGTACACGGCGGAGGCGCCGAGCGAGAGGCCGAGGACGATCGCGATCTCGAGCCGCAGTCCGCGGCGGGAGACCGTCGCCTCCGGTGCCGTCACCGGCGGCAGGCGGGGGTGCCCCCGGGGAGGATGTGCCGCAGCTTGGAGACCACCCAGTACGCCCCGTCGGCCACCCAGGACAGGGGAGGCGCCTGCAGGACCCAGCCGAGGAAGCGCCACGCGCCGTCCGGCTGATGGCGGAGGATCGCGCTGAACGCCGCCGCACCGCCGTAGTGCTTCTCCGGCGTGACGAGCCAGACCTGCGACTCCGCCTCGGCCTGGCTCAGGCCGTACCCCTCGAGGTCGGCCCACTGATAGGGGATCGCCTCCGGCATGGCGGTGAGGTTCCGCTCCAGCCAGTCGACGCAGGACGAGCAGAAGCTGCAGTCGCCGTCGAAGATCAGAACGATGTCGGGTCTCACGGTGCCCCTTCGACAACATTCCTGCGTGATGCGCAAGGAATCTCTGTGTTGGTTTCCAGCAGGTAACGATATGGCGCGGCGATTTGGCCCCGTCCTGTACCCCACCTAGGGTACTGACATCCGCGCCGTGGGGGCTCTGCCTGCCACGGCGTAACCTTGCATCGATGGAGGAAGAGTGAATTTCAGACGACTCGGTCTGGGTGCGACCGCGCTGGCTACCGCCGGCGTCCTCGCGCTCGCCGGTTGCGCCAGTGGAGACGGCGGGGGCGACACGTCCTCGTCCGACTCGGGAGCGGTCATCACCGCGAACGGCTCGGAGCCGCAGAACCCGCTGGTTCCCACCAACACCAACGAGACCGGTGGCGGCAAGATCCTCGACGCGATCTTCGCCGGTCTGCAGTACTACGAGGCCGACGGAACCGCGCAGCTCGACATGGCGGAGTCCATCGAGACCGAGGACTCCCAGACCTTCACCATCAAGGTGGAGGAGGGCCACGAGTTCACGAACGGTGACCCGGTCGACGCCGACTCGTTCATCAACGCGTGGAAGTTCGGCGCCCTGCTCTCCAACGAGCAGCTCAACTCGTACTTCTTCGAGGACATCCAGGGCTTCTCGTACGACGCCGACAGCGAGCTCACGGGCCTCCAGAAGGTCGACGACTACACCTTCACGGTGACGCTCAACGAGCCGCGCTCGGACTTCCCGCTGCGCCTCGGCTACTCGGCGTTCTACCCGCTGCCCGCCTCGGCGTTCGACGAGAGCGGCAAGGTCGTCGACACCTTCGGCGAGAACCCGATCGGCAACGGCCCGTACATGCTCGACGGCGAGGGCGCGTGGCAGCACGACGTCCAGATCGACCTCGCGGTGAACCCGGACTACGACGGTCCGCGTGCCCCGCAGAACGACGGCCTCTCCATCGTCTTCTACGCGACCCAGGAGGCCGCGTACGCCGACCTGCTCGCCGGCAACCTCGACGTGCTCGACGCGATCCCGGACGCGAACTTCGCGACCTTCGAGGACGACCTGGGCGAGCGCGCCATCAACAACCCGGCTGCGATCTTCCAGTCCTTCACCATCCCGTCCGCCGTCGGCGAGGGGTCGTGGAACCCGGAGGCGTTCGCGCACTTCCAGGGCGAGGAGGGCAAGCTCCGCCGCCAGGCGCTGTCGATGGCCATCAACCGCGAGGAGATCACCGAGGTGATCTTCGAGGGCACCCGCACCCCGGCGAGCGACTTCACGTCGCCGACCATCGACGGCTGGACCGACAGCCTCGAGGGCGCCGAGGTTCTCGAGTACAACCCGGACGAGGCCAAGAAGCTGTGGGCCGAGGCGGACGCGATCTCCCCGTGGAGCGGCACGTTCACCATCGCCTACAACGCCGACGGCGGCCACCAGGGCTGGGTCGACGCGGTTGCCAACAACATCAAGAACACGCTGGGCATCGACGCGGCGGGCAACCCCATCCCCACGTTCGCCGAGGCGCGCACGCAGATCACCGAGAAGACCTCGACCTCCGCGTTCCGCACCGGCTGGCAGGCGGACTACCCGGGTCTGTTCAACTTCCTCGGACCGCTCTACGCGACCAACGCGAGCTCGAACGACGGTGACTACTCCAACCCCGAGGTCGACGCCCTTCTCACCGAGGGTGCGGCGACCGCGGACGCGGACGAGGCCAACGCCAAGTTCCAGCAGGCCCAGGAGATCCTCCTGCAGGACCTCCCGGCGATCCCGCTGTGGTACTCCAACGTGACCGGTGGCTACGGCGAGGGTGTCGAGAACGTCGAGTTCGACTGGCACTCGGTCCCGCTGTACCACGAGATCACCAAGTAGTACCCGAGCACTTCGCTCCCAACAGAGATGGGGCGGCAGCGCAAGCTGCCGCCCCATCCTTCTGACCAGACGATCAGTTTTCAGAAGGTAATGTTTCCCCCCATGCTCACCGGCGAAATCCGGGCCTGACCCATGGCGTACTACATCGTCCGCCGCCTGCTGCAGGCCATCCCCGTGCTCCTCGGCACGACGTTCCTCATCTACTTCATGGTCTTCGCGATGCCGGGGAACCCGCTGCTCGCCCTCTTCGGCGACAAGGCTCCGAACCCCGCACTGCTGGAGCGGCTCGAGGAGCAGTACCACCTCAACGAGCCGTTCTTCATCCAGTACCTGAACTACCTCGGCAACATCTTCCAGGGCGACTTCGGCATCTCGTTCTCGGGCCAGTCGGTCAACGAGATCCTCGGCCGCACGTTCCCCGTCACGCTCCGGCTCGCGTTCATCGCGATCGTCATCGAGATGGTCGTCGCGCTGACGGTCGGTCTCTGGAGCGGCCTGCGCAAGGGCGGCATCTTCGACGCGAGCGCGCTCGTCGTCAGTCTGCTGCTCATCTCCGTGCCGATCTTCGTGCTGTGCTTCATCGCGCAGTTCTTCTTCGCGGTCCAGCTCGGCTGGTTCAGCCCGACGGTGGGCGCCGACGCCTCGCTGCCGAAGCTGATCCTGCCCGCCATCGTGCTCGCGCTGTTCGTCATCGCGACGGCCATCCGGCTCACCCGGTCGTCCGTCATCGAGACGGCGGGCGCCGACTTCGTGCGCACCGCCTACAGCAAGGGCCTCTCGCGCCGCCGCATCGTGCCGGTGCACATCCTGCGCAACTCGCTCATCCCGGTGACGACGCAGTTCGGCGCCGACTTCGGCCTGCTCATCGTCGGCGCGACCGTCACCGAGGGAATCTTCAACGTGCCCGGCGTCGGCAACACGCTCTACCAGGCGATCATCCGCGGGGAGCGGCCGACGGTCGTGTCGTTCGTCACGGTGATGGTGCTGCTCTACCTGGTCGTCAACATCATCGTCGACCTCATCTACGCACTTCTCGACCCGAGGATCCGCTATGTCAAGTGAGACGCCGGCCGCCGTGCGGCCCACCCGCTCGGCGAACCACTTCGTCGCCGACGTCGACGAGACGCCGGTCGCCGACGTCGACGCCGTCAAGCTCGACGAGAAGCCCAGCAACCTGTGGCGGGACGCCTGGCGCGACCTGCGCCGCCGCCCCATCTTCTGGATCTCCGGAGCGCTCATCCTGTTCATCGTCTTCGTGGCGATGTTCCCGGGCCTGTTCACCTCGACGCCGCCCGACAGCGGCTGCGAGCTGTCGAACAGCAACGCCGGCCCGTCCGCCGGCCACCCGTGGGGCTACACGAAGCAGGGCTGCGACATCTACTCGCGCGTCGTGCACGGCGCCTCGACGTCGCTGTCGGTGGGCTTCATCGTGATCGCGCTGACCACGATCACGGGCATCGTCTTCGGCGCCCTCGCCGGCTTCTTCGGCGGCTGGGTGGACACCGTGCTGATGCGCGCGGGCGACATCTTCTTCTCGATCCCCTACATCCTCGCGGCCGTCGTGATCATGTCCGTGTTCTCGGCGCACCGGAACGTCCTCGTCATCGCGCTCGCGATCGGGGTGTTCGCATGGCCGACCACGGCCCGCGTGCTCCGCTCCGAGGTGCTGAGGGTCAAGAACTCCGACTTCGTCGCCGCGGCCACCGCCACCGGCCTGTCGAAGCTCGGGATCCTGTTCCGGCACGTGCTGCCGAACTCGATCGCGCCCGTCATCGTCGTCACGACCCTGTCGCTCGGCGCGGCCATCACGGCGGAGGCGACCCTGTCATTCCTCGGCGTCGGCCTTCCCGGCAGCGTCATGTCGTGGGGCAACGACATCAGCCAGGCCCAGCGCGACCTGCGGACCGATCCGCAGACGCTGATCATCCCGTCCATCGCGCTGACGACCACCGTGCTGAGCTTCATCCTGCTCGGTGAGGCGCTGCGCGACGCGCTCGACCCGAAGGCGAGGGCTCTCCGATGAGCACCACCGAGTACACGTCCGCGGGTGCCGCGCCGCTCCTCGAGGTCCGCGATCTCGAAGTCGGCTTCCGCACCCAGGGCGGCCTGGTGAAGGCCCTCAACGGGGTCAGCTTCACCGTCGAGCGCGGCGAGACCGTCGCGATCGTCGGCGAGTCGGGCTCAGGCAAGTCGACGACTGCCGCCGCGATCATCAACCTCCTCCCCGGCAGCGGCCAGATCACGGGCGGTCAGGTCCTCTTCGAGGGCCGCGACCTCGCCAAGGCCTCCCGCCGGGAGCTCGAGGACGTGCGCGGCAAGCTCATCGGCTTCGTCCCGCAGGACCCGATGTCGAACCTCAACCCGGTGTGGAGCGTCGGCTTCCAGGTGGAGGAGACGGTCAAGGCCAACGGGCTCGCGACCGGCAAGCGCGCTGTGCGCGCCAAGGCGATCGAGGTCCTCAAGCAGGCGGGCCTCGCGGACGCCGAGCAGCGGCTGCACCAGTTCCCGCATCAGTTCTCCGGCGGCATGCGCCAGCGCGTGCTCATCGGCATCGGCCTCGCGGCGGATCCTCGCCTGCTGATCGCCGACGAGCCGACCTCGGCCCTCGACGTGACGGTCCAGCGCCGCATCCTCGACCACCTCGAGTCGCTGACCGAGCAGTCGGGCACCGCGGTGCTCTTCATCACCCACGACCTCGGCCTCGCCGCGGAGCGAGCGTCGAAGCTGATCGTCATGTACAAGGGCAAGATCGTCGAGGCGGGACCCTCGCTCGAGATCCTGCAGAACCCGCTGCACCCCTACACGCAGCGGCTCATCGCCGCCGCACCGAGCCTCGCCTCGCGTCGTATCCAGGCCAGCGGGCAGCACCTCGGCTCCATCTCCCACGCGGAGACGGGCTCGGCCGCGTCGGTCGACCTGATCGCGGCGGCCGAGGAGCGGGTCGAGGCTGTGACGCCCGGTCTCGACGGCCAGGTGCGCCGCGAGCCGAGCATCGTGGTCGAGAACCTCACCAAGGTGTTCAAGATCCGGTCGGGCGGCTTCAAGCAGGTCGAGTTCAAGGCCGTCGGCGACGTGTCCTTCTCGATCGCGAAGGGCACCACGACGGCCCTCGTCGGCGAGTCCGGCTCGGGCAAGTCGACGGTCGCGAAGCTGCTGCTGCGCCTCGAGGACCCGACGAGCGGGCGGATCAGCGTGCAGGGGCGCGACATCGCCTCGCTGCGCGGACGCCAGCTGCTGTCGCTCCGGCGCACCATGCAGCCCGTGTTCCAGGACCCGTACGGCACGCTCAACCCGCTCAACAACATCGGCAACACGATCGCCGAACCCCTCAAGGTGCACGGCGTGGGCGACCGGACGAGCCGCCGCGAGCGCGTGTTCGAGCTGCTCGATCAGGTGTCCCTGCCGCGCGTCATCGCAGGCCGGTACCCGAACGAGCTGTCGGGCGGCCAGCGCCAGCGCGTCGCCATCGCGCGCGCCCTCTCGCTGAAGCCGGACGTCGTCGTGCTCGACGAGGCGGTGTCGGCGCTCGACGTGCTCGTGCAGGCGCAGATCCTCCGGCTCCTCGCCGACCTGCAGGGTGAGCTCGGGCTCACCTACCTCTTCATCACGCACGACCTCGCGGTCGTGCGCGTGATCGCCGACAACGTCGCGGTCATGCAGAAGGGCAGGATCGTGGAGGCCGCGACGACGGACGAGGTGTTCGACTCACCGCGGGAGCAGTACACCCGCGACCTCCTCGACGCGATCCCGGGCGCGGGCATCAAGCTGGGCATCTGACGCACTGCTGAATTCGGGCCCCGGCCCGGCGGATTCTCCCGCCGGACCGGGGCCTTTTCTCGTGCTCGGAGGATCGACAGCTCGTGGTTCAGCAGGCGCGGCGAGGCCTCAGCAGGCGCGGCGAGGCCACGGCAGGCGCGGCGAGGCCACGGCAGGCATCGGCCGGCCCCTTCTGCCTGCTGAGCCCTTGACGTGCCTGCTGAGCCCGCGACGTTCCTGCTGAGCCCGTGGCGATGCTGCTGAGCCCGCGGCGATGCTGCCGGGGTGATCCGAGCGGAACGGGGGCGCCTCTCCGATCGTCCAGCGCAGAAGTGGGGCGTGGGATTCTGTTGTTTCGTGTTGGTTTGTCTGCGTATAGTTGGCCAACTTTCCCCCTAGTCGAAGGCGACAGGATGTACGCACCAGAGCGACAGGCCGCGATCTCCGCGGTGATCACGGCCCAGGGCCGAGCAGGAGTCACCGATCTGGCCGAGCGGTTCGACGTCACGACGGAGACCATCAGGCGCGACCTGGACCTCCTCGAGCGCGCGGGTCTCCTCCGCCGCGTGCACGGGGGAGCAGTGGCCCCCAACCGCACCAGCGCCGTGGAGGCGGCGGTCGCCCAGCGCACCGACCTCGCCCGGCAGGCGAAGCAGCGCATCGCGCAGGCCGCCTTCCGCTACATCCCCTCCGACGGCCGTTCCGCGGTCCTGCTCGACGCGGGCACCAGCACGGGCGTCCTCGCCGAGCTCCTCGCCGACTGGCGGGGGGAGCGGACCGACGACGTCCTCTCCGTGATCACCCACTCGGTCACGGCCGCGACCCTCCTCCTGCACGCGCCTGCCGTGGAGCTGCACCTGCTCGGCGGGCGCGTCCGCCGCGTGACGGACGCCGCCGTCGGCCCCGGCACGGTCGAGCAGATCTCCCGGCTCCGACCGGACGTCGCGGTCCTCGGCACGAACGGGATCTCCGCCGCCGGCCTCACCACGCCGGACGAGGGCGAGGCCGCGGTCAAGACCGCCATCGTCCGCGCCGCCCGCCGCGTCATCCTGCTCGCCGACGCCACCAAGTTCGACGAGGAGGCCCTCGTCCTGTTCGCGGGCCTGGCCGACATCGACGTGCTCGTCACCGACGCCGCCCCGCCCGCGCCGCTCGCCCGCGCCCTCGCGGACGCCGAGGTCGAGGTGGTCGTCGCATGATCGTCACCCTCACCGCCAACCCGTCCATGGACCGGACGGTGGGGCTCGTCGGCCCGCTCGAGCGTGGAGCCGTGCTCCGCGCGATCTCGTCCACGGCGAGTCCCGCCGGCAAGGGCGTGAACGTGAGCATCGCCCTGCACCGCTTCGCCGGCAGCACTCTCGCCGTCCTGCCCGGCCGCCCCGACGAGCCCGTGGTCACCGCACTCGCGCAGCAGGGCATCACCGTGAAGTCGGTGCCGATCGCGGGCGAGCTCCGCTCCAACATCACGGTGACCGAGCCGGACGGCACCACCACCAAGATCAACGAGCCCGGACCGACGCTCAGCGCCGACGAGTGGGAGCGCCTGGCCGAGGCGGTCGTCGCCTCCGCCCGGCACCGCGGGGGCTGGGTCGCGCTCTGCGGCTCACTGCCGCCCGGTGTGCCGGACGACGCCTACGCCGCCATCGCTCGGGCGGTGCGCGACGCGGGCGTGCAGGTCGCGCTCGACACGTCGGGGCCCGCCCTGGGCGCCACCCTCGCCGCGTCCGCCGTCGACCTGATCAAGCCCAACGCGGAGGAGCTCGTCGAGCTCACCGGAGCGCGCGAGGACCCGCGGGACCTCGAGGAGGAGCCCCGGCTCGTCGCGGACCTCGCGCGGCGGCTCGTCACCTCCGGCGTCGGCGCCGTGCTCTGCACGCTCGGCGCTCACGGCGCCGTGCTCGTCACCCCCGGCGGCGTCTGGCACGCCCCGGCGCCCGCCATCCGCCCCCGCAGCACCGTCGGCGCCGGCGACTCCTCCCTCGCCGGCTACCTCCTCGCCGACGTCCGCGGCGCACAGCCCGAGGAGCGGCTGCGCCGTGCGGTCGCCCACGGCGCGGCGGCCGCCGCCCGATCGGGCAGCGAGATGCCCGACCCCTCCGACGTCCACGAACTCCTTCCCCTCATCCCCGTCACCGCCGTCACCCTCCCGCGCACCGTCGCCGGGATCTGAAAGGAACACCGCCATGACCGATCTGATCACCCGTGATCTCGTCCTCCTCGACGCCGACCTCGGCACCGAGCGACGGGACGTGATCCGCGCACTCGCCGAGCGCGTCGTCGCCGCCGGCCGCGCCACCGAGGCCGACTCCCTCTTCGCCGACGCCTGGGAGCGTGAGAGCAAGGGCGACACCGGCGTGCCCGGCGGCATCGCCATCCCGCACTGCCGCTCGTCCGCCGTGACCCAGGCGTCCCTCGCGATGGCGCGCCTGAAGCCCCCGGTCGACTTCGGCTCGTTCGACGGGCCCGCCGACCTCGTCTTCATGATCGCCGCTCCCGAGGGGGCCCACTCCGAGCACCTTCAGCTGCTCGCGAAGCTCGCGCGGTCGCTCATGCTCCCCGAGTTCCTCGAGGAGCTGCGCGCCGCCGCCACGCCGGACGACATCGTCGCCCTCGTCGGCAGGGCGCTGAGCGACGAGGAGGAGGGCGCGGAGGCTGCGCCGTCCCCGGCCGCCGCGCCCGCCGCGGCGCCCGCGCCGTCGTCCGATGCGCCGCTCCTCGTGGCGGTCACCGCCTGCCCGACCGGCATCGCGCACACCTACATGGCCGCCGACGCCCTGGTCGCGGCCGCGAAACGAGCCGGCGCCGAGCTGCGGGTGGAGACGCAGGGCTCCGCGGGTGCGACGCCGCTGCCCGCCGACGTCATCTCGCGCGCCGACGCCGTCATCTTCGCGGTCGACGTCGACGTGCGCGACCGCGGGCGCTTCGCCGGCAAGCCGGTCGTGCAGGCGCCCGTGAAGCGCGGGGTCGACCACCCGGACGACATGGTCGCCGAGGCGCTCGCCGCCGCGAAGGACCCGAATGCGCGCCGCGTGCCGGCCGCCGACGCCCCCGCCGCGACGGCCGAGGAGGCGAACGAGCACTTCGGTCTGAAGCTCAAGCGGTGGCTGCTGACCGGCGTGAGCTACATGATCCCGTTCGTCGCGGGCGGTGGGCTCCTCATCGCCCTCGGCTTCCTGCTCGGCGGTTACCAGGTCACCGATGTCGCCTCTGACGTCGTCATCAACAACTCGCTCTGGAATCTGCCCGAGGGCGGCCTCGGCACCTACCTCGGCTCGGTCGCGCTGGTGATCGGCCAGACCTCGATGGGCTTCCTGGTCGCCGCGCTCGCCGGGTACATCGCCTACGCGATCGCCGACCGGCCCGGCATCGCCCCCGGCTTCGTCGCCGGTGCCGTCGCCGCTCTGATGGATGCCGGCTTCCTCGGCGGCCTCGTCGGCGGTCTGCTCGCCGGCTGGGCTGCGTGGCTCATCGGCCGGCCGGCGGTCCCGCGCTGGCTCCGCGGCCTCATGCCGGTGGTGATCATCCCGCTCGGGGCCTCGATCGTCGCGTCCGGCCTGATGCTCATGTTCCTCGGCGGCCCGATCGCCGCCCTCATGACCGGGCTCAGCGACTGGCTCAACTCGCTGACCGGCGCCGGCGCGGTCGTGCTCGGCCTGATCCTCGGCACGATGATGGCCTTCGACCTGGGCGGTCCGGTCAACAAGGTCGCTTACGCCTTCGCGGTGGCGGGCCTCGGCGCCGGCAGTCTCGAGAACCAGGCGCCGTGGCAGATCATGGCCGCCGTGATGGCGGCGGGCATGGTGCCGCCGATCGCCATGGCCCTCGCGACGGTGATCGACCGCAGGAGCTTCAGCGCGGTCGAGCACGAGAACGGCAAGGCGGCGTGGCTGCTCGGCGCGGCCTTCATCTCGGAGGGCGCCATCCCGTTCGCGGCCGCAGACCCCCTGCGCGTGCTTCCCGCCGGCATCGTCGGCTCCGCCCTCACCGGCGCGCTGATCATGGGCACGGGCGTCACCTCGCAGGCCCCGCACGGAGGGGTGTTCGTCTTCTTCGCGATCGGCAACTTCGCCCTCTTCGCCCTCTGGGTCATCGTCGGCGCCGTGGTCTCGGCCCTGCTGGTGGTCGCCCTGAAGCGCTGGGTGCGCCGCCGCCCCGTCGAGCAGGAGACCGCCGAGGCGGAGCGCTCCGCCGCCGTCCCCGTCGCCGCCTGACGGCATCGGGAGGAAGGGGCGGGCCCGTTCGGGTCCGCCCCTTTCCCTGTCCCTCTGTCCCTCAGCAGGAACGCCCTCTGTCCCTCAGCAGGAACGCCCTTTGTCCCTCAGCAGGAACGCCCTTTGTCCCTCAGCAGGAACGGTCTTGTCTCGGCAGGAACCGGCGTTCCATCAGCAGGAACGGAACCGCCTCAGCAGGCAGAACAGGCCGAGTTCTGCCTGCTGAAGCCCCGCGGTGCCTGCTGAAGTGAGCTTCTGGTGGCTCAGCAGGCACGGGATCCCGGCAGGAGTGGTCGTCCGCCTCAGCAGGAACGGAGTCCCTCCGTAGGAACAGACTCCTTCAGCAGGAACGGCCCCCCTCCTCAGCAGGCACGGAACCACTTCAGCAGGCACACCAGGACCAGTTCTGCCTCCTGAACGCTCTCCGTTCCTGCTGAACCTTGCTAGCACCACCCCCGACGCCGTCCGTTCCTGCTGAAGTTGACGGTCGTTCCTGCTGAACCTCGCCAGCCCCCCTCTGAGACCCGAAGTGCCCGCCGAACCCGATCCATCCCGCCTGCCGAACCCCCTCCGTTCCTGCTGAAGGGGAATGCCGACACCCCCCGCGGCGTTAGACTGGAGGATCGCTGGGGCGCCACGCGCCCTTCAGCCTGCTTCGGCCGACGACGGCCCCTCTTCCCAAGGATGTTTCCCATGGCTTCAGCCGCGCGCTCCGACCTGCGCAATGTCGCGATCGTCGCCCACGTCGACCACGGCAAGACGACGCTCGTCGACGCCATGCTCCGCCAGACCAACTCGTTCGCCGAGCACGCCCACCTCGAGGACCGCGCGATGGACTCGAACGAGCTCGAGCGTGAGAAGGGCATCACGATCCTCGCGAAGAACACCGCGATCTCGTATGCCGGCGCCCACGCGAACGGCACCCCGATCACCATCAACGTGATCGACACCCCCGGCCACGCCGACTTCGGCGGGGAGGTCGAGCGCGGTCTCTCGATGGTGGACGGTGTCGTCCTGCTCGTCGACGCGAGCGAGGGCCCGCTGCCGCAGACCCGGTTCGTGCTCCGCAAGGCGCTCGCCTCGAAGCTGCCCGTCATCCTCGTCGTCAACAAGACGGACCGCCCCGACGCGCGCATCCCCGAGGTCGTCGAGGAGAGCCACGACCTGCTCCTCGGTCTGGCGAGCGACCTGTCGGACGAGGTCCCCGACCTCGACCTCGACGCGATCCTCGACGTGCCCGTGGTCTACGCCTCCGGCCGCGCCGGCGCCGCGAGCCGCAACGAGCCCGCGAACGGCGAGCTGCCCGACAACGCGGACCTCGAGCCGCTGTTCGAGGCGATCCTCACCCACATCCCGGCACCGACCTACGACCCGGAGCACCCGTTCCAGGCTCACGTTACCAACCTCGACGCGTCGCCGTTCCTCGGCCGCATCGCGCTGCTGCGCATCTTCCAGGGCGAGGTGAAGAAGGGCCAGACGGTCGCCTGGGTCCGCCACGACGGCTCCACCCAGAACGTCCGCATCACCGAGCTGCTGGTCACGAAGGCGCTCGACCGCTTCCCGGCCGACTCGGCGTCCGCCGGTGACATCGTCGCCGTCGCGGGAATCGAGGACATCACGATCGGCGAGACCCTCGCCGACCCCGAGGACGTCCGCCCGCTGCCCGCGATCACCGTCGACGAGCCCGCGATCTCGATGCTCATCGGCACCAACACCTCGCCGCTCGTCGGCAAGGTGAAGGGCGGCAAGGTCACCTCCCGCATGGTCAAGGACCGCCTCGACCGGGAGCTCATCGGCAACGTGTCCATCCGCGTCGTCGACGTCGGACGACCGGACGCGTGGGAGGTGCAGGGCCGCGGCGAGCTCGCGCTCGCGATCCTCGTCGAGCAGATGCGCCGCGAGGGCTACGAGCTCACCGTCGGCAAGCCGCAGGTCGTCACCCGCGTCATCGACGGCAAGACGCACGAGCCCTACGAGCACCTGACGATCGACGCCCCCGAGGAGCACCTCGGCGCGATCACCCAGCTCCTCGCCGGCCGCCGAGGCCGCATGGAGTCGATGTCGAACCACGGCACCGGCTGGGTCCGCATGGAGTTCCTCGTGCCGTCGCGCGGCCTCATCGGCTTCCGCACCGACTTCCTCACCGTCACGCGCGGCACCGGCATCGCGAACGCCATCTTCTCCGGCTACGAGCCCTGGGCCGGCGCCATCACGGTCCGCAACAGCGGCTCCCTCGTCTCCGACCGCGCGGGCGTCGTCACGACCAACGCGCTGATCACGCTGCAGTCCCGCGGCACCTTCTTCGTCGGCCCCGGCGAGGAGGTCTACGAGGGCATGGTCATCGGCGAGAACTCGCGCTCCGAGGACATGGACGTGAACATCACCAAGGAGAAGCAGCTCAACAACATCCGCTCCTCCACGGCCGACGAGCTGGAGCGCCTCACCCCGCCCCGCCGCCTCTCGCTCGAGGAGAGCCTCGAGTTCGCCGGCGAGGACGAGTGCGTCGAGGTCACGCCGACCGCGATCCGCATCCGCAAGGTGGAGCTGGACCAGACGTTGCGCGCCCGGGCGGCCTCCCGCCTCAAGAAGCAGAACGCGTAGCCGCCTCTCCTCCACCGAGCGCACCCCGCAGCACCGAGCGCACCTCGGGCACGGGGTGCGCTCGGCGTTTCAGGGCGCGCTCAGCGGATGCAGCCGCGGACGTCAGTCCTCGAACGGCCAGACGGCTCGCAGCTCGAGGCGGCCGAAGCGGGCCATCGGGTGGCGGGACGCCAGCTCGATCGCCTCGTCGAGGTCGGCGCACTGCAGCACGTCGTAGCCGACGATCGCCTCCTTCGTCTCGGCGAACGGACCGTCCGTGACGAGCAGCCGGCCGCCGCGCACCCGCACCCCCTTCGCCTCCTCCGCGGGGCGCAGGCGGTCGCCGTCGAGGCGAGCGCCTGAGGCGTCCGCCTCCGCCGCCCAGTCGGGGGCGTCGTCGGCCTCGGGCGTGTAGGGCTCGGCCTCGGCGTCGCTCTGGACGAGCATCAGGAACTTCATGGGGTCCTCCTTCGTCGGACGGGTTCATCCTGACGTCGGATGGGCGATCGCCGCTTCGACAATCCGCACCCGATCTCCGGCATCGCCACCTTCCGTGGTCGAGAGAACTCCACCCGCTCTTGATAGGCAACCGCATGGTTGCCTATGGTGTCCCCATGGACGAGGAGGTGTTCCGGGCGATCGCCGATCCGGTGCGCCGCCTGCTGCTGGAGCAGCTCGCCCTGCGCAACGATCAGACGCTCTTCGAGCTGTGCGTGCGCCTCACCACCGCCGGTCGGGGGATGAGCCGCCAGGCCGTCTCGAAGCACCTCGCGGTGCTCGAGGACGCCGGGCTGCTGACCACCCGTGCCGACGGCCGCACCACCCTGCATCACCTCGACCCTTCCGCGCTCGGCGGCGTGCGCGACTGGATCGATCGCCTCGCGCCGCCGATCAAGGAGGAACGATGAGGATCACCGCCGCCAGCGTCTTCGTGGACGACCAGCAGAAGGCGCTCGAGTTCTATGCGGGCAAGCTGGGCTTCCTGCCGAAGACGGACATCCCGCTCGGTGAGCATCGCTGGCTCACCGTCGTGTCCCCGGAGGCGCCGGACGCCGTCGAGCTGCTGCTGGAGCCCTCCGACCATCCGGCCGTCGGGCCGTTCAAGGCTGCGCTCGTCGAGGACGGCATCCCGTTCACGAGCTTCGGGGTGGAGGACGTGCACGCCGAGTACGAGCGCCTCAGCGGTCTCGGCGTGCGCTTCGTCCAGCCGCCCGTGACGCAGGGTCCGATGACGACGGCGACGCTCGACGACACGTGCGGAAACCTCATCCAGATCGCCAGTATCGCGGCGGGCTAGGCGAGGCGGGCCTCCGGGTTCGCGCAGGGCCCGCCGCTACCCTCGAAGGCATGCGCCGCCGCCTCGTCCCCGTCCTGCTCCTCGCCGCCCTCGCCGCGCCCGCGCTGACCGGCTGTGTCGGGAACCCCGTCGAGACGCTGATCGAGCAGGGGACGGGCGGAGGCGTCGAGCTCGGTGGCGGCAGCGTGCCCGAGGGGTTCCCGGCCGAGGTGCCGCTCTACGACGGCGAGATCGCCTACGGCGTTGGGGTCGGCGACGGCGCGGGCAGGGCTTTCAACGTCACCGTCCGGGTCTCGGACCAGGCGGCGGGAGAGCAGATCCGCGCCGACCTCGAGGCGGCCGGCTTCACGCTCGTCGCCGGCACCGCCCCGGACGCCCAGGGCGGAGCCGTGTACGACGGGGCGAACTGGGGCGTCGCCGTCGTGCTGACGCAGGACGGCGATGGCTGGGTCGCGAACTACACCGTGACCCCGAAGCAGTCGAGCGGCAGCCAGGGCTGACCACCGCGTTGGGAAGCGCCGCCCAGGCAGCGGACGTACAATGCCGCGTGCTCCCCGACCCCGACCAGCCCTCGCTCGCCACCCGCATCGGAGCCCTCGTCGCGTGCGCGGTGATCGGGCTGATCACCGGCGGGATCGGCACCTTCGCGCACCAGTCGGCATGGTCTCTCCTCGGCCTGCGCGTCCCGATCGGGCTGATCGCGGCGCTCGTCGCGGTCGGCTGCCTCATCGCCGGACTGCGCCTCGTGCTCGACTCGCGGCTGCACGCGGGGCTCGCCTCCGCCGGGGTGATCACGGCGATCGGCCTGCTCGCGATGCCGGGCCCCAGCGGGTCCGCGCTGCTGCCCGCCAACCCAGCGGGCCTCGCCTGGACGATCGTCCCGGCCGTGCTCATCGCGGTGATCCTCGGCTGGCCCCGCCTGCCCCAGCGCCGCGATTCGGAGCCTGCCGGCGTTCGGTGGAATACTGCTGGGGGAGAGGACAGCATCCAGTGACCTACGTGATCGCGCTTCCGTGCGTCGATGTCAAGGACCGCGCCTGCATCGACGAGTGCCCCGTCGACTGCATCTACGAGGGCGATCGGATGCTCTACATCCACCCCGACGAATGCGTCGACTGCGGGGCCTGCGAGCCGGTCTGCCCCGTCGAGGCGATCTACTACGAGGACGACCTCCCGGACCGGTGGGCGGACTACTACAAGGCGAACGTCGAGTTCTTCGAGGACATCGGATCCCCGGGCGGCGCGGCGAAGGTCGGCGTCATCCCGAAGGACCACCCGGTCGTGTCGGCGCTGCCGCCGCAGGCCGCGAACGCCTGATCCGGCCGCCCTTCCGGCTCGATGTGACCGACCGGTCGGGACCGCCTAGGCTGAAGCGATACGTCCCGCTGCCCACGATGCGGCGGGATTCCCCCTGCTAGGAGTCGGAGGAGGACCCGTGGGCGCTGTCGACGGCACCGGTGAAGCACAGAAGGCGACGCTGACGTTCCCGGGAGGAACCGCCGAGTTCCCGGTGATCCCGAGCGTCGACGGCGCCTCGAGCATCGACGTCTCGACCCTCACGCGGAAAACGGGCTACACCGCTCTCGACCAGGGCTTCGTCAACACCGCCTCGACCCGCTCCGCGATCACCTTCATCGACGGCGAGCAGGGCATCCTCCGCTACCGCGGCTATCCGATCGAGGAGCTGGCGCAGCAGTCCACCTACCTCGAGGTCGCCTGGCTCCTCATCTACGGCGAGATGCCGACCGCCGACCAGCTCGCCGAGTTCGACGAGAAGATCCGCCGGCACACACTGCTGCACGAGGACATCAAGCGCTTCTTCGCCGCGCTGCCGCACACGGCGCACCCGATGTCGATCCTCTCCAGCGCCGTCTCCGCCCTGTCGACGTACTACGAGGACTCCCTCAACGTGCACGACCCGGAGCAGGTCGAGATCTCGACGATCCGCCTCCTCGCGAAGCTGCCCGTGATCGCCGCCTACGCGCACAAGAAGAGCCTCGGCCAGGCGTTCCTCTACCCGGACAACTCGCTGAGCTTCGTCGACAACTTCCTGCGCCTCAACTTCGGCACGATGGCGGAGCCGTACGAGGTGAACCCGGTGCTGTCGAAGGCGCTCGACCGGCTGCTCATCCTGCACGAGGACCACGAGCAGAACGCCTCCACCTCCACCGTCCGCCTGGTGGGCTCGACGGAGGCGAACATCTTCGCGTCGGTCTCCGCCGGCATCAACGCGCTCTACGGGCCGCTGCACGGCGGTGCGAACGAGGCCGTCCTCAAGATGCTCGGCCAGATCCGCGACTCCGGCGAGGGCGTCGCGAAGTTCGTCGAGCGGGTCAAGAAGAAGGAGGAGGGTGTCCGCCTCATGGGGTTCGGGCACCGCGTCTACAAGAGCTACGACCCGCGCGCGAAGCTCGTCAAGGAGAGCGCCGATGAGGTGCTCGAGGCGCTCGGCGTGCACGACCCGCTGCTCGACATGGCCCGCGAGCTCGAGCAGATCGCGCTCGCCGACGACTACTTCATCGAGCGCAAGCTCTACCCGAACGTCGACTTCTACACGGGCGTCATCTACAAGGCGATGGGCTTCCCGGCCCGCATGTTCACAGTGCTCTTCGCGATCGGCCGGCTCCCCGGCTGGATCGCCCACTGGCGCGAGATGAACGACGACCCGGCCACGAAGATCGGGCGCCCCCAGCAGCTCTACGTCGGCCCGGCGGAGCGCCACATCCAGCGGTAAGGCCGCTGGGCTCGGTGATTGAGGAGCCGCCGAAGTCGGCGTGTCGAAATCCGGCAGGCGGCCCACGAGCCGGGCCACGCTGGTTGCGTGCGAAGGCACGTCACGAGGTTTCGAGACGCTCCCTGCGGTCGCTCCTCAACCAGCGGGTGCTCGCGGCGAGGCCGCGAGCTATGCGGAGTGGAGCTGGGCGTTGAGCTCGATGCCCTGGCCGCTGCGGGGGACCGCCTCGACCGCGCCGGTGAGGGAGTTGCGGCGGAACAGCAGGTTCGGCACCCCGGACAGCTCCCGGGCCTTCACCGTCTGCAGCGTGCCGTCGGCGTTCGGGGCGGAGCCCACGAGCACCACCTTGGTGCCGGCGGTGACATAGAGGCCGGCCTCGACGACGGAGTCGTCGCCGATCGAGATGCCGACGCCCGCGTTCGCGCCGAGCAGGGCCCGCGCGCCGATGACGACGCGCTCGGTGCCGCCGCCCGACAGGGTGCCCATGATGGATGCGCCGCCGCCCACGTCGGACCCGTCGCCCACGACGACGCCCTGCGAGATGCGTCCCTCCACCATCGAGGTGCCGAGCGTGCCGGCGTTGAAGTTGACGAATCCCTCGTGCATCACGACCGTGCCGGGCGCGAGGTGCGCGCCGAGCCGGACGCGGGACGCGTCGGCGATGCGGACGCGGTCGGGAAGCACGTAGTCCGTCAGCCGCGGGAAGCGGTCGACGCCCTGCACCTGGATGCCCTCGCGCAGGAGGGAACGGCGCAGACGCGTCACCGCGTCGGGGTGCACGGGGCCGGCGGAGGTCCACGCCACGTTCGGCAGCTGGGCGAAGATGCCGTCGAGGTTCAGCGTGTTGGGCGCCGCCAGCAGGTGCGACAGCAGGTGCAGGCGCAGGTACGCGTCCGGAGTGGACGCGGGCGCGCGGTCGAGGTCGATCTCGACCGTGATGGTCTCGACCCGCACGTCTCGACGAGGATCCGGAACCGCGTGCTGCTGCAGCTCCTTGGGCGCGATCCAGCGGTCGCGGCCGGCGGGGAAGGCCCCGAGCCTCGGCTCCGGGAACCAGGTGTCGAGCACCGTCCCGTCCGACGCGACCGTCGCGAGTCCGTATCCCCAGGCGTTCCGCGCTTCTCTCGGCATGGCTCCAGGGTATCGAGGCGAGGAGGGCGGGCCGCCGGGGGAGGGCGCCGGGCGCTCGGTAGGGTGAATCCATGCCGCTCGACCTGACCGCATCGTCGATCGAACTCACCCGCACGATCTGCGACATCGAGTCGGTGTCCGACAATGAGGGGGCGCTGGCCGACCTCATCGAGGACGCGGTGTCCGTCCTCCCGCATCTCACGGTCTCGCGGCACGGCGACACGATCGTCGCCCGCACCCGGCTCGGCCGCGACCAGCGGGTCGTGATCGCGGGGCACATCGACACGGTGCCGCTGAACGCGAACCTGCCCACCCGGTTCGCGACGATCGACGGCGTCGACGTGCTCTGGGGTCGCGGCACCGTCGACATGAAGGCGGGCGTCGCCGTGCAGCTCAAGCTGGCGGCGGAGCTGACCGACCCCATCGCCGACGTCACGTGGATCTGGTACGACCACGAGGAGGTGTCGGAGGCGAAGAACGGCCTCAACCGGCTCTCCCAGTCGCATCCCGAGCTGCTGGCCGGCGACTTCGCGATCCTCGGCGAGCCGACCCGCTCGCAGATCGAGGGAGGCTGCAACGGCAACCTCCGCGCGGAGATCCGCACCTACGGCAAGCGCTCGCACTCCGCCCGCTCCTGGGTGGGCGAGAACGCGATCCACAAGGCCGCTCCGATCCTCGACCGGCTCGCGGCCTACGAGGCCCGCCAGGTGGAGGTCGACGGCCTCGTCTACCGCGAGGGCCTCAGCGCCGTCGGAATCACGGGCGGGATCGCCGGCAACGTCATCCCGGACGAGTGCATGGTGCACATCAACTACCGCTTCGCGCCGAGCCGCAGCGCCGAGGAGGCCGTCGCCCACATCACCGAGCTGTTCGAGGGCTACGACGTGCGGATCGTCGACCTCGCGGCGGGCGCCCGTCCCGGGCTCGACGCCCCGATCGCGCAGCACTTCGTCGACGCCGTCGGCGGCACGCCGATGCCGAAGTACGGCTGGACGGACGTCGCCCGCTTCTCACGGCTCGGCATGCCGGCCGTCAACTACGGCCCGGGTGACCCGCTGAAGGCGCACGCGGACGACGAGAACGTGCCGCTGCAGCAGATCACCGACTGTGAGCGCGGGCTGCGAGCCTGGCTGACGGGAGCCTCGAGCTGACCTCCGCGACCGCCGTCCCCGCCGCTCCGCCGGACCCCTCCCTCTGGCGCCGTGCGCCGTGGTGGGTCCGGGTGGTGCTCGTGTACGCGGGCGCGCGCGTCCTCACCACCATCGCGCTGGCGCTCACCGCGACCCAGCTGACCCCGCAGTCCCGCGCGGGCGCGAACCCCGACTTCTTCTCCTACAGCGCCCTCTGGGACGGCTACTGGTACTGGTACATCGCCGCGGTCGGCTATCCGACCGAGCTGCCGCTCGACGCGGCGGGCTACGTCGCCGAGAACCAGTGGGCGTTCATGCCCGTCTACCCGTACTTCGTCTCCATCCTCGCCGCGCTCACGGGCGCCTGGTGGCCGGTCGCGGCGTTCCTCGTCTCGCTGCTGTTCGGCTTCGCCGCGGCGCTCATGGTCTTCAAGCTGTTCCGGCTGCGGCTGGACGAGGACCAGGCCTTCTTCGGAGTCGTCCTCTTCTCGGTGTCGCCGCTGTCGTTCATCTTCCAGATGGCATACGCCGAGGCGATGCACACGTTCCTGCTCGCCCTCGCGCTCTATCTGCTCCTCCGCCGCAAATGGGGCTGGCTGTTCCCGGTGACGGCGGTGATGGCGCTCACCCGCCCGTCCGGGCTCGCGTTCGCGTTCGCCCTCTCCCTGTACTGGATCGTCCGGCTCGTGCAGCGCGAGAAGGAGCCATTCCCGGTGCGCGAGCGCTGGATCAGCGGCGGACTGGCGGTCTTCAGCGGCATCCTCGGCCTCGCCTGGCCCATCGCGGCCTGGATCGCGACCGGCTCCCTCAGCGCCTACACCGACACCGAGCTGGCCTGGCGGGCCCCGCTCATCGGCCATCAGCACCTCGTGCCGTTCGCGCCCTGGTTCCAGGCGTTCGGTCTCTACTTCGGCACGCCGCTCGGCTGGATCGTCGTCGGGCTCATCGTGGCCGCGTTCGCGATCGTGCTGTTCCTCCCCGCGGTGCGCCGCCTCGGCGTCGAGATGCGCGTATGGCTCGCGGCGTATGCGTCGTACCTGTTCGCCGTCTTCTTCCCGCAGTCGAGCACGTTCCGGCTCCTCATCCCGATGTTCCCCCTCGCCGGCGCGCTCGCCCAGCCGAAGTCGACGGCCTACCGGATCGGCGCCGTCCTGGTGTCGCTCGTGCTCCAGTTCGCCTGGCTCTGGGCGACCTGGGGACCGGTCAGCTCCTGGTGGTCCGTGCCCTGACCGGCACGTGTTTTTTGGCGCATGTCGGCGCGCTACGGGATAATGGAAGCCGCAACCTTTGAAAGGGGAAGCTCCATGGCCGCAATGAAGCCGAGGACCGGGGACGGGCCGATGGAGGCCGTCAAGGAAGGCCGTCTCATCATCGTGCGTGTTCCGCTCGAGGGTGGAGGCCGTCTGGTCGTCTCCGTGAACGACGCCGAGGCCCGGGAGCTGCACGACGCGCTCGGAGCGGTCGTCGGCGCGAACTGACGCCGAGGTCCCGGCCCGCCGCCCATCGAGGACGCGGGCCGGCAGCCTCTGCGGCTGAGCGCAGGGGCCAGAGCCGAACGCTAGAGCCGAACCAGCTGGAGGAGCCCGTCTCCTGCCGGTGAGAGCGTGCTGAGCACCGCGTTCGACCCGCCGATCTCCTCGAGCAGGGTGCGGAACGCGGTGGAGACCTGGTCCCTGCGGACCGGGTTGGCGACGTCGCCGTGCCAGAGCGCGTGCGCGACGAGCACCAGGCCGCCCCGGCGCACCAGCCGCAGGCCGTGCTCGACGAACTCGATGACGTGCTTCGGGTCGGCGTCCACCAGGACGAGGTCGTATGACTCCTCGTTCATGCGCGGCAGCACATCCTGAGCCCGTCCCGAGATGAGCCGCAGCCGGCTGAGCCCGATTCCCGCCTCGGCGAATGCGAGTCGCGCCGCGGACTGGTGGTCGGGCTCGGAGTCGATGGACGTGAGGGTGGCCGTCGGCGCGCCCGTCAGCAGCCAGAGGCCGGAGACGCCGGTGCCGGTCCCGATCTCGACGATCGAGCGCGCCTTCAGCGCGGCGGCGAGCACCGCGAGCTGGGAGCCCACGGCGGGGGAGACGGGCTCGACGCCGAGCTCGAGGGAGTGCTCGCGGGCGCGCGCGATCGCCTCCGGCTCGGCGACGTAGTCGTCGGCGTACTTCCAGTTGGCTTCCTTCTCGGACATACGGGTCCCAGCCTATGGCGATCCGGGAGGCTCTCCCCGCAATCCCCAGGCTCCGTGCGGCGGGCGGCGAAGCTCGGCCCCGGCGACGGCGGTTAGGGTGGTCGCATGTTCCTGGGGCTCACCTTCGAGAAGCTCCTCCTCATCGGGGTGCTCGCGGTGGTGCTCGTCGGCCCCGACCGGCTGCCCCGCTACGCGGCCCAGCTCGCCCGCCTCGTGAAGTCGGTGAAGTCGTTCACCGACAACGCCAAGGACCGCATGCGCGAGGAGATGGGCCCCGAGTTCGACGACGTCGACTGGAAGAAGCTGGATCCGCGCCAGTACGACCCGCGCCGCATCATCCGGGAGGCGCTCGTCGAGGAGACCGCGGCACCGGCCGCGGCGGCCGTCGCGGCGCCCGTCCGGCGCCCCGCTCCGCGCGCAGCAGCCCCCGCGGGCGGCCCAGCACCCTTCGACGCCGAGGCGACCTAGCGCCGATACACTGCGGCAATGGTCGCCGACGTCCGCCGTTCCCCTCGCGACGGCGGGCTCCCGCGGCGCACCGTCGCGGGCTACGCGATCGGCTCCCTCGCCACCGGCGGGTTCGGCACGCTGCCCGGCCTCGTCCTCGTCTACTACCTGACCGACTCGCTCGGCGTCGCGGCGATCGCGGCCGGCGTGCTCGTCACGGTCGCGAAGGTCTGGGACATCCTCATCGACCCGGTGATCGGCGCGCTGAGCGACAGCGACCGCGCGCGCACCGGGTCGCGCCGCCGGCTCATGCTGGTGGGCGGCGCGGCGATCCCCGTCCTCTTCGCGCTGACCTTCGCGGTTCCCGGCGGCCTCACCGGCCTCCCCGCGGCGGCGTGGGTGCTGGTCGCCTTCCTCGGGGCCGCGACCGCGTTCAGCCTCTTCCAGGTGCCCTACATCGCGCTGCCCGCCGAGCTCACCGCCGGGTACGACGCGCGCACCCGACTGCTGACCTGGCGGGTCGTCGTGCTCACCTTCGCGATCGTGCTGTTCGGGGCGGGCGGTCCGGTCCTGCGCGGGCTGGCGGACGACCCGCGCACCGGCTACCTCGGAATGGCCGTCGTGGCGGGAGTCCTGCTCGGCGTCGGGATGCTCGCGTCCACCGTCGTCGTGCCGCGCGGCCCGCGGGCGCCCGTACAGCGGCGGGGCCTCGCCGCCGGCTACCGAGAGGGCTGGGCGGTGCTGCGGCGGAGCGCGCCCTTCCGCGCGCTCCTCGCGGCGTTCGCCCTGCAGGGGCTCGCGACGGGCATGATGCTCGCCGGCGCCCAGTACGTCGCGACGTGGGTGCTGCGCTCGGAGGACGCGGTGACGTTCGTGTTCCTCTCCCTCATCGCGCCCGCCCTGGTGTTCGCGCCGGTCTGGGCGGCCGTCTCGCGCCGGATCGGGAAGGAGCGCGCCTTCGCGATCGCGAGCGTCGTGTTCGCCGTCGCCGTGGCGGCGCTCGTGCTGCTGGCCGTGGCGCCGGGCGAGTGGGCATACGTCCCGGTCGCGGTGGCCGGCGCTGCGTACGCCGGCATGCAGTCGCTGCCGATGGCGATGCTTCCCGACGTCATCTCGCACGACGCCCGCACGAGCGGCGAGGATGCGGCGGGCGCGTTCGGCGGCGTCTGGACGGCGGGCGAGACCACGGGCATGGCACTGGGCTCGACCGCGCTGACGCTCGTGCTCGCGGTGACCGGCTACGCGGAGCGGGTCGCGGGCGTGGCGGTCGAGCAGTCGCCGTCGGCGGTCCTCGGCATCGTGCTGAGCTTCAGCATCGTGCCCGCGGCCGTCGTCCTGCTGAGCCTCCTGCCGCTGTCGCGCTACGGGCTGCGGCGGAACGACATCGAGCGCGCCGAGACGGTGCGGGAAGGAGCCCCGGCGTGACGGAGCTCGGCGACGCCTCCCGATCGGTCCTCGACCGGCTGCGGACCTACCGGGCTGCGGACGCGCCGACGCACGGCGGGCGGGTGCTCAGCTACGTCTACGACTCGGGCTCCGCCGAGCTGGACGAGCTCGCCGCTCAGGCGATCCGGATCATGCAGCCGGTGAACGGGCTGGACCCGACCACCTTCGGCTCCGTGGCCGCGATCGAGCGGGACCTCGTCGGGTTCGCCCGCGACCTGCTCGGCGGGGCCGAGGAGGTCGTCGGCAGCGTGACCACGGGCGGCACCGAGAGCTGCCTGCTCGCCGTGAAGACCGCGCGCGACCTCTGGCGCGCCGGCGGCGGCGAGGGCACCCCGCGTCTCGTCGCCCCGTCCACCGTGCACGCCGCGTTCTTCAAGGCGGCCGCCTACTTCGGGCTCGAGCTCGACCTCGTCCCGGTGCCGGCGTCCGGCGCCGTGGACGCGGGGGCGCTCCTCGTGCGGCTCGGTCCCGATGTCGCGCTCGCCGTGGTCTCGGCCCCGTCCTACCCGTTCGCCTCCCTCGACCCGGTCGCCGAGGTCGCTGCCGGGTGCGTCGAGGCGGGGATCCCGCTGCACGTCGACGCGTGCATCGGCGGGCTGGTCCTGCCCTTCGCCGACAGCCTCCCGGCCTGGGACCTGCGCGTGCCCGGAGTCACGAGCCTGTCGGTCGACCTGCACAAGTACGGCTACGCACCCAAGGGCGCGAGCGTCCTGCTGCACCGCGGACGCGAGCGGCTGCACGCGCAGTACTTCGCGACGACCCGCTGGCCGGGCTATCCGGTCGTCAACCCGACCCTGCTCGGCTCGCGCTCGGCGGGACCAGCCGCCGCCGCATGGGCGATCGTGCAGGCCCTCGGCGTCGACGGGCTGGGCGACCTCGCCGTCCGCACGCTCGCGGCGACGGCCGCACTCCGCGAGGCGGTGGACGCGATCGAGGGGCTGCGGGTCGTGGGGGAGCCGGTCGGGCCGCTCTTCGCCGTCGCCGCCGACGAGGGCGTCGAGGCCGACGCGCGGGTCGACCCGCACCACTGGGCCGACGCCATCCGCGGGCTCGGCTGGCAGCTCCAGCTGCAGCCGGGGCTCGTGCAGGCCGACGGATCGCGGCTCCCGCACACGACGCACCTCACGGTCACGCCGGTCACCGAGCAGGTGCTGCCGGAGCTGACCCGCGCCATGGTGCAGGCGGCGGACGAGGTGCGCGGCCTGCCTCCGGTCACCGCGGCGGAGGCGATCTCCGCGCTCGGCGGTGACGTGACCGCCGTGCTCGCCGGCCCGCTGCCGGAGCGGCTGGCGCCCCTGCTCGCGCTCGTGGAGGGCCTACCGCCCGAGTACACGGAGCGGCTGCTGGTCCGCCTGCTGGCCGGGATCGTCGAGCCGGTCTAGCGCTCGACCGCGGCCGCCTCGCCGCGCAGCAGCTCGATGACGAGGCGCACCGAGGGGCGCTCCAGGCGGTCCCTCCGCGTCAAAGCGGAGATGTGCCGCTCGGAGGGAACCCCGATGAGCGGACGGAGCGCGATCGGCGCGGAGTGGGCGGTGAAGCGGGGGAGGATCGCGACGCCGCCGCCGCGGGCGACGACCGCCTCCGTGATCCGGGTGTCGCTGAAGCGCTGGGCGACCTTGGGCGGTCGGCCGGTCACCCGCTCGATCTCGGTGAGGACGTGCTGGAACGGGAAGGTGACCGGCACGCCGATCCAGGTCTCGTCGACCAGGTCGGCCGGCGTGAGCACCTCCCGGGCCGTCAGGGGATGGTCCGGCGGGAGGGCGACGTCGAGGGGCTCGACGAGCAGCTCCTCCACAGCGAGGCCCGCGTCCCGCCAGCCGTGCGGGCGGCCGGGGGAGTGCGCGAGGACGACGTCGAAGTCGTTGGTGAGGCGGGGGAAGTCGTTGAGCGGCGGATCCCGGTCGGTCACGAGGAGTGACAGCCCCGGATGCGCGGCCGCCGCGGCGAGGAGCCCCGGCACGAACATCTGCCCGGCCGTCGGGAACGTCGCGATGGTGACCTCGCCGGCCGGCGCCTGCACGAACGCCTCCCACACCGCCTCGGCCCGCTCGATGGCGACCGCGATGTCCGTCGCCGTCCGCGCGAGGGTCTTGCCGGCGTCGTTGAGCACGATCCCGCGGCCCTGCCGCTCCGTCAGCGGCAGGCCGATCTCGCGCTCGAGCACCTTCAGCTGCTGCGACACCGCGGACGGCGTGCGGTGGGTGGCGCGGGCGACCGCGGTGATGCTGCCGCGCTCCGCGAGCTCGCGCAGGAGCTCCAGTCGGCGGACGTCCATGGCGACAGCGTACCGTGCAGTTCTACTTCACGGTAAGTAGAGAACTATTCGATTGTGCTAAATGCCACGGATGGGATTCGATGGACCTGTTCCCGCCGGAAAGTCCGGCGTGGCCAGTGGAAAGGCCTCCCGTGTCCGTCTCGCTCCTCGTCCTCAGCGCCTTCGGCATCATCTCCGCGATCGGCGCGGTGTCGACCGTCGTCGTGACGGCCCGCGACGGCTACCGCCACATCCCCACCCGCTCCGCGTAGGGCGGTTCCGCAACCGCAGCGACATCCGGCGCGGTCTCCGGCTGCCCGATGCCGCGAGTGCTGCCGGCCGCCGGGCTCAGCGGGGGGAGAGGGGCAGGCCGCGGCCCGCGAGACTCGTGCTGCGCACCGCGAGGCGGGAGGCGATGCCGGTGATCGCGACCGCCGCCGGGTCCTCGGGGCGGGCGAGCACGATCGGGGTGCCTGCGTCGCCCCCGACCCGCAGGTCGACGCTCAGGGGCACCGAGCCGAGAAGCGGCACCGGCTGCTCCTGGCCGGCGGACAGGCGCTCCGCCGTCTCCGCGCCGCCGCCGGAACCGAACAGGTCGAGCACCGTGCCGTCCGGCTGGACGAGTCCCGCCATGTTCTCGATCACGCCGAGCAGCCGCTGACCCGTCTGCCGGGCGAGGAGCCCGGAGCGCTCCGCCACCTCCGCGGCGGCCGGCTGCGGCGTCGTGACGACGATCACCTCGGCGTTCGGCAGCAGCTGACCGACCGAGATGGCGACGTCGCCGGTGCCGGGCGGCAGGTCGAGCAAGAGGATGTCGAGCTCGCCGAAGAAGACGTCGGTGAGGAACTGCGCCACGGTCCGGTGCAGCATCGGGCCGCGCCAGGCGACCGCCCCGCCGCGCTGCTCGGGCGGCAGGAACATGCCGATCGAGATCGCCTTCACGCCGTAGGCGACGGGCGGCAGCATCATCTGGTCGACCCGGGTCGGCGTCGCGTCGGCGGGGATGCCGAGCAGCCCCGGGATCGAGAAGCCGTGCACGTCGGCGTCGACGATGCCGACGGAGAGCCCGCGGGCCGCGAGGGCGACCGCGAGGTTCGCGGTGATCGTGCTCTTGCCGACGCCGCCCTTGCCGCTCGTGACGGCGATCACGCGCGTGAGCGAGTCGCGGCCGAACTGCGCGCCGCGGGCGCGCGCTCCGCGGAGCTTGAGGGTCAGCGCGCGGCGCTGCTCCGGCGACATCACCGACGTGTCGACGGTGACCGCGGTGACGCCGGGCGTCGACAGGGTGGCCTCGCGGACGTCCCGCTCGATGCGGTCGGCGGCAGGGCATCCGACGATGGTCAGGCGCAGGTCGACCGTCGCGTGGCCGTCCGGGTCGACGGCGACACCGCCGATCATGTCGAGGTCGGGGATCGGCTTCCGGATCTCCGGGTCGATCACCTTGTGCAGGCTGAGCAGGACGCCGTTCGCGACCTCGGCCTCGTCGATCAGTCCGCCGCTCATGCCGATCTCGATCCGGGCGTGCGGCGCGGCTCGCTGTCGGCGGGCGCCTCGCCGTCCCGCTTCTCGAGCTCCTCGAGCAGGCTGCGCAGCTCGGCTCGGATGAAGTCTTTCGACGCCATGTCGCGCACGAGCAGGCGCAGGGCGACGACCTCGCGGGCCAGGTACTCGGTGTCGGCGAGGTTCCGCTCGGCGCGCTGCCGGTCCTGCTCGATCTGCACCCGGTCGCGGTCGTCCTGCCGGTTCTGCGCGAGCAGGATCAGCGGGGCCGCATACGACGCCTGCAGCGACAGGATGAGGGTGAGCGCGGTGAAGCCGATCGCGGCCGAGTCGAAGCGCCACTCCTCGGGCGCGTAGGTGTTGTAGACCATCCAGGCGAGCACGAACAGCGTGAGGCCGAACAGGAACACCGGGGTGCCCATCGCGCGGGCGACCCACTCGGTGAAGCGCCCGAAGCGGTCGCGGCTGGTGCGCTGCGCGCCGCGGCCGCGGAGGGGGAGGACGGACGAGCGCAGCCCTTTGGGCGCGTCGAGCCGGGGCTCGCGCTGGCGGTCGCGCTCCTGCGGCTCAGCGGGACGGGCCATTGCCGGACCTCCTTCCACGGACGGCGGCCGCGACGGCGGAGCCGCGGCGGGCGGGGATGGCACGAGACCGGGCGGGCCGGGCGGCGTCGGGGTTCCGCCAGTCGTCCGGGAGCAGGTGGTCGAGCACGTCGTCGACCGTGACGACGCCGACGAGCCGGTGGTTCTTGTCGACGACCGGCACGCTGACCAGGTTGTACGTGGCGAGGATGCGCGACACCTCGGCGGCGGACGTGTCGTCGCGCACCGGCTCGAGGGTCTGGTCGAGCAGGGTGCCGAGCCGCTCGTGCGGCGGGTAGCGCAGCATCCGCTGGAAGTGGACGACGCCGAGGAAGCGGCCGGTGGGCGGCTCGTACGGCGGAAGCGTGACGAACACCGCGGCCCCGAGCGCGGGTGCGAGCTCGTGGCGGCGGATGAGGGCGAGCCCCTCGGCGACGGTCGCGTCGGCCGACAGGATGATCGGCTCGGGCGTCATGAGACCGCCCGCCGTGTCGGGCTCGTACTCGAGGAGCTTGCGGACGTCGTCCGCCTCCTCCGGCTCCATCAGGTCGAGCAGCGCCTCGCCGCGCTCGTCGGAGAGCATGCCGATGAGGTCGGCGGCGTCGTCCGGCTGCATGGCGTCGAGCACGTCGGCGGCGCGGTCGTCGTCGAGCCGGGCGATGATCTGCACCTGCTCGGTCTCGGGCATCTCCTCGAGCACGTCCGCGAGGCGCTCGTCGGGCAGCTCCTCGGCGACCTCGAGCCGGCGCTGCTCCGGCAGGTCGAGCAGCGTGTTGGCGAGGTCGGCGGGGTTCAGGTCCGAGTAGCTCTGGATGAGCTGCGTCGCCGACTGGCTCTGGCCCTTCGCGACGCGCTCGCGCACCTCGTCCCACCGCACGAACAGGGTCGCGCCCTTCGCGAACGGGCTCGGGCTCGTCTTCGGCTTCCGCACGAAGAGCTGGCCGACCTCCCACTCGCCGGCGCCGACCTCCTCGATCGCGACGTCCTCGATGGTCGCCTCGCCGGAGCCGTCGGCCAGCATCACGCGGCGGCCGAGCATCTCCGCGATGACCCGTGTCTCGCTGGCCCGCTGCTGGAACCGGCGGAGGTTGATGAGGCCGGTCGTGATGATCTGGCCGGAGCCGATGCTCGTGACGCGGCCGATCGAGAGGAACACGCGGCGCTTGCCGGGGATCTCGACGACGAGACCGACGACCCGCGGCGGGTCGGATCGGCGGTACACGACGATGACGTCGCGCACCCTCCCGACGCGGTCGCCGAGCGGATCGAACACCGCGCAGCCGACCAGTCGGGCCACGAAGACCCTGGTCGCACTCACGCATCAAATCTACCCGGCCTCCCGGCGGCCGATCGCCGGGCGGATCGCGCCATTCGTCAGGACTTTTCGCCGAGCGGGGCGCCGAGGGGCGAAAGCGGCGGGATGTGCGTCCGCGGCGTCGGCCGGTCCACCGACGGGCGGGAACGATCGGGTGAATTCCTGCCGGTCGGCCTGCCGCCGAGCGCGCTCGCCCCGGCCGCCGGCACGGCACACGGAACCCGCCGGGAGGGCGCGACTCTTTCCGGATTTCCCCCGTCGCTCCCATGTGCCGGGAACGGGAGTCGGCCAGAATGAGGGCATGACCACACCTTCTCCGTTCAGCGGCCGCCAGCAGGTCGAGCCCGCCCTCCCGCGCGGAGAGGTCGTCGGCACCTACGAGACGTACACCCAGGCGCAGCAGGCGGTGGACCGGCTCGTGAAGGCGGACTTCTCAGTGAAGGACGTCTCCATCGTCGGCAACGACCTCAAGAGCGTCGAGCACGTCACCGGCCGCCTCACCTATGCGAAGGCCGCCGGCGCGGGCGCGCTGTCCGGGCTCTGGATGGGCCTCTTCATCGGCGTCGTGCTGGTGCTCTTCTCGCCGGCCAGCCCGGGCGTCCTCGGCGTCGGCCTCGCCGCCGCCATCATCGGTGCCGGCTTCGGCATGCTGTTCGGCATCGCGAGCTACGCGGTGACCCGGCGGGTGCGCGACTTCACCTCGACCCGCGCGGTGATCGCCTCGAACTACACACTCGTCGTGCAGTCCGACAGCGCCGTCCGGGCCCAGTCGATCCTCGGCGGGAGCGGCCCGATGGCCTCGACCGGCGACACGCAGCCGCCGAACCTGCCGCCCACGATCTAGGGGCTGGGTCGCCTAGCCGAGCCTCTCGCGCAGCCAGGCGATGTCCGCGGCCTGCGACTCGACGCCGCCGGGAGTCTCGACGACGACGGGCGCATCCGCCGCACGCACGACCGCGGCGAGGTCCGCGCCGTCGATGTGCCCGGACCCGAGGTTCGTGTGCCGGTCGGCGCCGGAGTCGAAGTCGTCGCGGCTGTCGTTGAGGTGCACGAGGTCGATGCGGCCGGTGATCGCGCGGACCCGCTCGACGATGGTGCCGAGGTCGTTGCCGCCGGCGTGCGCATGGCAGGTGTCGAGGCAGAAGCCGACCGTGTCGCCGCCCGCGGCCCCCTCCAACGCGTCCCAGAGCCGCGCGATTGCCTCGAGACGGCGCGCCATCGCGTTGTCGCCTCCCGCGGTGTTCTCGATCAGGAGCGGGACCGGCATGTCGAGCCGATCGACGCACTTCCGCCAGTTCTCGAACCCGTCGGACGCGTCCTCGTCCTTGCCCAGGTGGCCGGCGTGCACGATGAGGCCCTTCGCGCCGATCTCCGCAGCGGCGTCGAGGTGCTGCTGGAGCAGCTTGCGGCCCGGGATCCGGATCCGGTTGTTCGTCGACGCGACGTTGATCAGGTAGGGCGCGTGCACGTAGAGGTCGACGCCGGCAGCGGCAGCTGCCTCGCGGAGGGCGGTCGGCCCGTCCGCGTACTGCACGACGGGGCCCTTGTAGCTCTGCGGGTCGCCGAGGAAGAACTGGCTGAGCGTCGCCTGTCGTGCCGCGGCCTCCGCCACCGGGTCGGCCTGGTCGACGTGCCCTCCGATGCGCAATGCCATGCGTCCCACCGTATGCCGTGCAGCCTTCCCCCGCCGAGATGCCACTTCCCGCCCTCAGAACTGCGGAATGAGGGCGGAAAGTGGCAACTGGCGCGAAGGAGGAAGGGGGAGTGCGTCAGCGGGCGGTGAGGCGGGCGATCCAGGCCTCGACCTCGTCGGCCGTGCGGGGGATGCCGGCCGACAGGTTCTCGACGCCGGTCTCGGTCACGAGCACGTCGTCCTCGATGCGGACGCCGATGCCGCGGAAGTCCTCGGGCACCGTGAGGTCATCGGGCTGGAAGTACAGGCCCGGCTCGATCGTGAACACCATGCCGGGCTCGAGCAGGCCCTCGCGGTAGAGCTCCCGCCGCGCCTTCGCGCAGTCGTGCACGTCGATGCCGAGGTGGTGGCTCGTGCCGTGCACCATGTAGCGGCGGTGCTGCTGGTTCTCCGGCTTCATCGCCTCCTCCGCGGTGCCGGGCAGCAGGCCCCACTCCGCCGTCTTCCGAGCGATGACGGCCATCGCGGCCTCGTGCATGTCGAGGAACCGGATGCCGGGGCGCGCGATCGCGAACGCGGCGTCGGCCGCCTCCCGGACCGCCTCGTAGATCTTCCGCTGGGTCGGCGTGAAGCGGCCGTCGACGGGCAGGGTCCGGGTGATGTCGGCGGTGTAGAGGCTCGACAGCTCGACGCCGGCGTCGACGAGCATGAGGTCGCCGGGCACCACGGGGCCGTCGTTGCGGGTCCAGTGCAGGATGCACGCGTGCGGGCCCGACGCGGCGATGGTGTCGTAGCCGACCGCGTTGCCGTCCATGCGGGCTCGCGTGTAGAAGACGCCCTCGACGACCCGCTCACCGCGGTCGTGCCGCTGGATGCGCGGCAGGTCGGCGACGATGTCGTCGAAGCCCAGCGCGGTCGCCTCGACGGCGAGGCGCATCTGCCCGATCTCGTACTCGTCCTTCACGAGGCGGAACTCGCTGAGCGTGCGCGCGAGCTCCTCGGAGGTGTCGGCGTCGACGTCGTCGTCCGCCGCGTCGAACTCCGCGAGCGGCCGGGTGGCGAGGCCGAGGTCGGCGGCCACGTGCTCGAGCGTCGGGCGCGGGCCGATCCAGAACTCGCCGATCTCGGGATTGGCGTAGAACTCGTCGGAGTCGCGGCCCGCTGCCGGGCGGAAGTAGAGCGTCGAGGTGTGGCCGTCGCCCGCGGGCTCGAGCACGAGCAGAGCGTCCGGCTCGGCGTCGGCACCCCAGCCGGTCAGCCAGGAGAAGGCGGAGTCGGCGCGGAACGGGTAGTCGGTGTCGTTCGAGCGCACCTTGCGGCCGCCCGCGCGGATGACGAGCCGCTGACCCGGGAAGAGCTCGGAGAGGCGCTTGCGGCGCGCGGCCGCGTAGGGCGCCTGCTCGCGCTGCGGGGGAGTGACGAGGGCACGGTCGGCCCAGCCGCTGCCGATGTACGCGGCGAACGACTCCGGCCAGGGCGCCGCCCGGTTCGACGTCGCGCGCGGGGCCGCCGCGTCGGTGGTCTGCTCGGGTGCGGCGTCGACGGGACCCGCCGCCTCCGGCGCCTCGAGGTCCGGCTCGGCCACGCGCTCGGTGTCGTCGTTCATGCGTCCATTCTCGCCCCTGGTTGCGAGAGCCTTCTCAACCGCCGAGATGGTTCCCGGAGGGGGATCGCCGCAGCGTGGTCAGCCGGCGCGGGTGAGCTGGACGAGGACCGGGCGGTGGTCGCTGCCGGCGCCGTCGCGGTCGGTGATCACCCGGTAGCCGCTGACGCGCCAGCTCGGCGTCGCGAGCACGTGATCGATGGGCGTGCCCACCAGGGCGGGCAGCGACGTCGGCCAGGTGCCGATCGCCCCGCCGCCGCCGAGGCGCCCCGCATCGCGGCACTGGCCGAGATCGGCGCCGGGCGCCGCCTGCAGGCCACTGAAGTGGTCGAGGGTGGCGTTGAAGTCGCCCGCCAGGATGACGTCCTCGCTCGCGCACTGTGCGGCGAGCCACGCGAGGTCGCTCCGCCACTCCGGCGTGTACGCCGTGGTCGGGGCGACGGCGTGCGCGGCGACGATCTTCGGGCCGCCACCGGCGGGCACCGCCACGACGCTCGGCAGGACCGCCGTGTTGGAGGCACCCGACCCGATCACGTAGGAGCCGAGGTCGGCGCTGATCAGCAGCGACGTGGAGCGGGCCTTCGAGATCTGGTCGTACGCGACCGTGTAGGACACCAGCGGCAGGCCCGCCGCCTGCGCGGCCGCCGCCACCTGCTTCGCGGTCTCCTCGGTCGTCTCCGGCAGCGCGACGATGTCGGGCCGGCGCTCGAGCACGAGGTCGGCGATCGCCTCCACGCCGGGCGCGTCGCCGAGCGTGTTCCAGCTGAGCACGGTGAGCGTGGCCTCGGAGTCGGTCTCGAATCCGGTGCCCGCGATGCCGCGCGTGGAGAGCACGGTCACCTGGATGCCCGTGAAGCCGAGGAGCAGCACAGCGACCATCGCGAGGAATCGGCGCCCCGGCCGGATCAGCAGCGCCAGCACGGTGCCGAGCACGGCCGCGACGAGGCCGAGGATCACGGCCGCTCCGCGCAGCGACACCGCCTGCGCGACCGGCGTGGTGCGCTGCAGCGTGAACAGCTGCGGCCAGACGATCGCGACGAGCGCCCCGGTGAGCGCGAGCAGGATCAGGGCTGCCAGCGCTCGACGGATCATCCGCTTCACCGTAGCCGAGGCGCCCCCACGCAGCCTGGAGGCGGGGCGGCCGACCGCCCGCTAGCGCTCTGCGGCGACGAGCGCCCGCGTCGCGGGCGCCAACTCCCGGCCGAACCGCTCGATCCGGACGGCGTCGTCGCTCACGAGGATGAACGTCTCCACGCGGTGCTCGAGCGCGAGCGCGGCGAGCACCTCGGGCTCAGCGGTGTCGTCGGGCACGTTGAGCAGCCGCCGGATCGCGGACGGGGCGCGTCCCGCGTCCGCCGCGGCCTCGTCGATGATCGAGTGGGCCGTGGCCAGGGCGTCGAGTGACTCGAGGCGGGCGAGCGAGGGCAGCCAGCCGTCGGCGGTCCGCCCGATCAGCCGCAGCATCCGGGGACCGAGCGCGCCGACCCAGATCGGGATCGGATGTGCGGGCGCCGGCCCCCGCTTCGCGCCGTGCACGGCATAGAACTCCCCGTCGCGGAAGACCCCGCCGCGCTCGCCGGTGTCCCACAGGTCGCGGATCAGGCCGATCGCCTCGTCCAGGGCACGCACCGCCTCGCCGGGCTCGCGGCGCTCGCCGCCCATCGCGGCGATCGCGTCCCAGAACGCGCCCGCCCCGAGCGCGAGCGCGAACCGGCCGCCCGTCAGCAGGTCGAGGGAGGCGGCGGCGCGGGCCAGCACGGCGGGCGGGCGCAGCGGCAGGCTGTGCACGTTCGCCGCCAGCCGCACCCGCTCGGTGCGGGCGCCGACGTAGGACAGGAGCGTCCACGTGTCGAGGAACCGCGGCTGGTACGGGTGGTCCTGGAAGGTCACGAGATCGAGTCCCGCCCGCTCGGAGGCGACGGCGAGCGCGACGGTGCCCGCGGGATCGGCGGCCGCCGGCGTGAGGAAGGTGCCGAACTCCAGCCGCTCGCTGCGCTCAGCCACGGGTCCTCCTGCCGTCCGCCCTCATCCTGCCGCGGTCCTAGCATGGAGGCATGCAGGTGCGCGGACCGTTCGATCTGCACACGCACTCGAGCGTCTCCGACGGCACGGAGGTCCCCGCCGACCTGGTCGCGTCCGCGGCGGCCGCCGGTCTCGCCGGCATCGCCCTCACCGACCACGACTCGACGGCCGGCTGGGAGTCCGCCTCCGCGGCGGCCCGCGAGCACGGCGTCTCCCTGCTTCCCGGCATGGAGCTGAGCACGCGCCACGGCTGGCAGAGCGTGCACCTGCTCGGCTACCTGTTCGACCCGGCCGACGCGGGCATCCTCGCCGAGACGGAGCGCATCCGGCACGACCGGATCACCCGGGCGGAGACGATGGTCGCCCGCATCGGGCACGACTACGAGCTCGAGTGGGACGACGTGCTCGCCCAGACGACGCCGGACGCCACCATCGGGCGTCCGCACATCGCCGACGCACTCGTCGCGAAGGGGCACGTCCAGGACCGCGGCGAGGCGTTCGCGACGATCCTGCACTGGCGCGCCGGGTACTACGAGCCGCACTACGCGCCCGAGCCGCTCGAGGGAGTCCGACTGGTGCGCGCCGCGGGCGGCGTCCCGGTGATCGCCCACCCCGCCGTCAGCTCCGACCGCATCCTGCCCGAGGACTACCTGCGCCGGCTGGTGGATGCCGGCCTGTTCGGCCTCGAGGTGCACCACCGCGACAACAGCCGGGCCGGCGCGAAGCGGCTGCTCGAGCTCGCCGCGAAGTACGACCTCGCCGTGACGGGATCGAGCGACTACCACGGCACCGGCAAGCTCAACCGGCTCGGCGAGAACACCACAGCGCCCGAGGTGGTCGAGCGCCTCGTGGCCGCGGCGTCCGGCTGGGCGCCCGTCCTCGGCTAGCCGCCCCTAGTCGGCCGCGGCGCGCTGCCGCCCGGACGGGACCGTCTGCTCGTAGGCGGACTGCCGCTGCTGGATCGCGCGGATGCGCGCCACGTCGAACTTCGCGGAGCGGTCGAAGGCGTAGACGCCGTTCTCCTCCTGGAAGACGTCGGTGAGCTGCGTGTAGCAGTAGCCGAACATGCGGGGGTCGTCGAGCAGGACGCCGACGAGGCCCTCGAAGCGCGCGTAGAACTCCTCGAGGTTCGCGACCCGGTCGCCGTAGCCCCAGGAGTCGAGGATGTCGTCGCCCGCCTCCGGATCGGGTGCGAGGGCCGGATTCCACCAGATGCCGCCGAACTCGGACACGAAGTAGGGCTGCCCGGCGTAGGGCAGGGACCACTCCTCGCGCTCCTCGTCGTCGCCGACCGGGTCGCCGGTGTTGACGAACGGCGCGCCGGACGCGAGCCCGGACTGCTGAACCGCGAACTCGGCCGGGTCCTGCTTGTACGAGTGGGAGTCGTAGACGTCGGTGGGCTCCCGGTGGCTGTAGCCGGACGCGTCGATCACCGGCCGGCTCGGATCGACGAGCTTCGTCGCGAGGAACATCGCGTGCGTCACGTCGTCGAGCACGGTCGTGCGGTCGTGCCGCTTCTGCGCCGTCTCGTTGAGCGGGCACCAGCCGATGATGGCGGGGTGGCTGACATCCCGCTGCAGGATCTCGAGCCACTCGCCGACGAACGCGGACGTCGGCTGCTGATTGTGGCCGGTGGGGCCGAGCCCGTTCACGCCCCAGTCGCCGTACTCGCCCCAGACGAGGAAGCCCGCGCGGTCCGCGTGGTAGAGGTAGCGCTCCTCGAACGCCTTCTGATGGAGGCGGGCGCCGTTGAAGCCCGCCTCGAGGGCCAGCTCGATGTCCCGCCGCAGCGCCTCGTCGGACGGGGCGGTCATCAGCGTCTCCGGCCAGTAGCCCTGGTCGAGCACGAGCCGCTGGAAGACGGGTTCGCCGTTGAGCAGCAGCGCCTGTCCGTCGATCGACACGGACCGGAGGCCGGCGTAGCTCGTCACCTCGTCGACGGTCTCCCCGTGGGCGTCGACGAGCTCGAACACGACGTCGTAGAGGTGCGGATCCTCGGGCGACCAGGTCCGGACGGCGTCCTCGGGGAGGCGCACCTCGAGGGTGGGGGAGAGGTCGAGGTCGGCCCGCGTCTCCGCCTCCGCGACCGGGCGGCCGCCGGAGAGGACGGTCGCGCGGAAGCGCCAGCCGGGCCGGTTGCGGCTGACGACCGCCCGGAACGAGAACACGCCGTCCGCGAGGCGCGGCGTCGTCGCGACCCGGCGCAGGTGCGTCTCCGGCACCGACTCGATCCAGACCGTCTGCCAGATGCCGGTGGTGCGGGTGTAAAAGCAGCCGTTGTTGAGGAACTGGCGCGCCTGCTTCCCGCGCGCCTGCGTCTGCTCGCGCAGGTCGCGCGCCCGCACCGTGATGGTGAGGACGGTGCCCGGAGCGCGGATGCCGAGGTCGACCGTGAACGAGCTGAAGCCGCCGCGGTGCCTGCCGGCCTCGACCCCGTTCACCCACACGGTGGTGTCATAGTCGACCGCGCCGAAGTGGAGCAGGACGCGGCCGTCCCAGTCGGCGGGCACCGTGACCGTGCGCCGGTACCAGACCGCCTGGAGGTAGTCGGGATTGCCGATGCCGGACGCCTCGGACTCGGGGGCGAAGGGGACCAGGACCCGCTCGGTCAGCGGCGCCGCCACGAGGCCGCGCTCCAGTCCCGAGTCGCCCTGGTCGAGCTGGAAGTCCCACCACCCGTTGAGGTTGAGCCAGCGGCTCCGGACGAACTGCGGACGCGGATGCTCCGCACGGGGGTGATCGTCGTTGATCATGAGCCTTCTCGTCGGGGATGAGTCAGACGGACGGTGCTGTCGGGAGAGAGGTCACGGAGCGGGGGCCGCCGGGGTTCTCGAACGGCCGGCCCAGCTCAGGCGGACGGCGCGGCCGGGCGGGAGCCGCCGCGGCGACGGCGGCGGCGCGGGGCGCCGCTTCCGTCGTGGGTGCCCGAGCCGGGCGCGTGCTCGGCGTGCGCCTCGTGCTGCGGGCCGCTCGGCTGGCCGCTGCTGCGGGTGCGGCGGCGGGAGCGGCTGCGCGCCGGCTTCTCGCCAGCGCCCTGCTCGCTTGCGGGCGCGTCGCCCGACTCCGTGTGCGCCGGGGCGGCGGCCGGTGTGCGGGCGAGCCTGCCCTTGGTGCCGGCGGGGATGTCGAGGTCCTCGAACAGGTGCGGGGAGGACGAGTACGTCTCCGTCGGCTCCGGCTGCCCGAAGTCGAGAGCGCGGTTGATGAGGGACCACTTGTGCAGGTCCTCCCAGTCCACGAACGTCACCGCGATGCCCGTCTTGCCGGCACGGCCGGTGCGGCCGACGCGGTGCAGGTACGACTCGGCGTCGTCCGGGATCGTGTGGTTGATGACGTGGGTGACGTCGAGCACGTCGATGCCGCGCGCGGCGACGTCGGTGGCGATGAGCACGTCCTTCTTGCCCGCCTTGAACGCGGCCATGGCGCGCTCGCGCTGCTCCTGGCTGAGGTCGCCGTGCACGGCGGCCGCCTTGAAGCCGCGGTCGCCGAGCTCCTCGACGAGCTTGGCCGCGGCACGCTTGGTGCGCGTGAAGATGACCGTCTTGCCGCGGCCCTCGGCCTGCAGGATGCGGGCGATGACCTCGTCCTTGTCGAGCGAGTGCGCCCGGTAGACGAGGTGCTTGATGTTCGCCTGGGTGATGCCCTCGTCGGGGTCGGTCGCCCGGATGTGCACGGGCCGGTTCATGAACCGGCGGGCGAGCGCGACGATCGGGCCCGGCATGGTGGCCGAGAAGAGCATGGTGTGGCGCGTGGCGGGCGTCTGCGCGAACAGCTTCTCGATGTCCGGCAGGAAGCCGAGGTCGAGCATCTTGTCCGCCTCGTCGAGCACCATCTCGCGCACGTTCGCGAGCGACAGCAGCCGCTGGCCGGCGAGGTCGAGCAGGCGGCCCGGGGTGCCGACGACGATCTGCGCGCCGGCCTTGAGCTGCTCGATCTGCCCCTCGTACGCCTTGCCGCCGTAGATCGAGACGACCGTGGTGGAGCGGTTCGAGGTGGCGAGCTCGAGGTCCTCGGTCACCTGGACGGCGAGCTCGCGCGTCGGGACGACGACGAGGACCTGCACGCCGGGCGCCGGGTCGAGGCCGAGCCGCTGGACGATGGGGAGGCCGAAGCCGAAGGTCTTGCCGGTTCCCGTCTTGGCCTGGCCGATGATGTCCTGGCCGGAGAGTCCCAGGGGGATCGTCTGCTGCTGGATGGGGAAGGGCTCGATGATGCCCTTGGATGCGAGGGCATCGACCATGTCCTGGTCGATGCCGAGATCGGTGAAAGTCACGAAGAAGGTGCGCCTGTCAGTTGATTCGCGCCCGTCGAGGCGCCCGTCCGTCCCGGCAGTCGCGCGCGGAACCCGCCCATTCTACCGGTTCCCCGGATTCCGGGCGCTGGCGCCCGTTCGGGGCGGCTCGCGGCTCGCCCTAAGCTTGGCCTGTGATCTCCTGGCTCGGACGCCACGGCAGCGGTGCCGAGTCTCCTCGGTCGCGCAAGCGCACCGCGTCGCTGCCCGTCGAGCGGGTGAGCATCGAGGCGATCCGCCCGGAGCCCCGCGCCGTGATCGCCCAGGCCGCGTACCTGCAGCTCGGCGCGTTCGAGGCGCTCTCCCGCGCCGCCGGGGCTGCCCCCGACCTGCACGCGAAGGCCGCTCTGTCGGCCGCGGCCGGGCTGGTCCTCGCGAAGCACCGCGCCCTGTTCGCCGAGCTCGAGCGCCGAGGGGTGTCCCCCGCCGACGCCATGGCGGAGTACCGCCCGGGCATCGACGCGTTCTACGAGCTCGTCGCGGGTGCCGACTGGTACGAGGCGCTCGCGAGCATCTACCTCACGTCCGGGCTGCTCGACGACTTCTTCTCCCGGCTCGCGGCCGGCATCGAGGACGGCGGCGCGAAGGTGTCGGCCGTCATCGCCGGCGACAGCGGCACGGACGCGATCGTCGCCCTGCTCGCGGCCGGCATGGAGGCGGACCCGAAGCTCGCGTCCCGCCTCGCGGTGTGGGGCCGGCGCCTGGTCGGCGACACGCTGCTCGTGGCGCGCTCCGCCCTCCCGCCCACCGAGCGCACCGCGGAGCACCGGATCGAGCCGGTGCTCACCGAGCTGATGGCGGAGCACACTCGCCGCATGGACCGCCTGGGCCTCACCGCGTAGCTCTGTCCTTCAACAGGCAGAAATCCGACCAACAGGCATAATCCGGCCATTTCTGCCTGTCGGCGGCAGGAATGCCTGTTGAGGGAGGGGCGGACCCTCTACCGCGTGCGCATCAGCGACGCGAGGCGGGCGTCGTCGTGCCGCTCGCGCGCCCGGCCGAGCAGGATCGTCGCCGCGGCGCACACGAGGGCGGTGGCCGTGAGGGTGATCCACCAGATGGCTCCGCCGTCCCACGGCAGGCCCGCCCAGGTGAGGGCGACCCAGAGGATCGCCGACACGGCGGCGCCGATCGACGGGATCAGCAGCACCCCGGTCGTGTTCCGATGCGGGAGTGTGTACCGGGCCAGGAAGCCGAGGATCACCCCGCCCAGGCAGACGAAGAGCAGCTCCATCGAGGCGTCAGGCGACGAAGCCGACGCGGCGGGCCTTCTCCGACCCGACCTCGATGTAGGCGAGGGTGGCCGCGGGGACGAGGTAGACCTTGCCGCCCTCGTCGACGAGCCGGATGAACTTGGCGCCGCTCTCGAGGGCGTCGCTCACCGTCGCCTCGATCTCCGAGGCCGGCTGGGACGACTCGAAGGTGAGCTCCCGGGCGCTGTTGACGATGCCGATGCGAATCTCCACGCTGACTCTCCTCCGCGTTTGCTTTCCTCCCAACCTACGGCAGGGGCCGCGCCCGCCCGCCTCACGTTCACTGTCGGCGCACGCGGTTACCGTGGACGCCGTGGGGATCCGGGGTTTCGCAGCGACGATCGAGGGGGTCGGCGGCGTCGCCCTCGACGACGCCCAGCGCGCCGTGCTCGCGCTCGGCGAGGAGGAGAGCGCGGTCGTCGTCGGCCCTCCCGGGTCCGGCAAGACGACGACTCTCGTCGAGCTCGTCGCCGCCCGCGTCGCCGAAGGCTGGAGCCCGTCCGAGGTGCTCGTCCTCTCGCCCGCCCGGCAGGCCGCGTCCCGGCTGCGCGACCGGATCGCGCTGCGCCTCGGCGTGCCGACCGGCGGGCCCGTCGCGCGAACTGCCGCATCGGTCGCGTTCGAGATCGTGCGCGCGGAGGCCGCCCGCAGCGGCGACGACGCTCCCCGCCTGCTGACCGGCGCCGAGCAGGACTCGATCATCGCGGCGCTCCTCGAGGGGCACGCCGAGGGCGGCGGCCCGGACTGGCCCGAGGCGCTCGACGCCGACGTGCGGCGGCTGCCCGCGTTCCGCACCGAGCTGCGCGAGCTGATGGCGCGCGCCACCGAGGCGAACCTGTCGCCCGCCGCGCTCGCCTCCCTCGGCGCGCGAGAGGGCGTGCCCGAGTGGCGCGCCGCCGCGCAGTTCGCGGAGGAGTACCAGCGGGTGGTCGACAGCTTCCGCTCCTCCTCCTACGACTCCGGGGAGCTGCTGGCCGAGGCCACCGCCCTGGTCCTCGCCGGCGAGGCGAGCTACCGCCCGCGGCTCGTGCTCATCGACGACGCGCAGGAGCTCGGCAGCGGCACCGCGGAGCTCGTCGCGGCCTGGGCGGCGCGCGGAACGGCGGTCGTCGCCTTCGGCGACCCGGACATCGCGAGCACCGCGTTCCGCGGCGGCCGCTCCGACCTGCTGTCGCGCCTTCGCGAGGTGCTGCGCCTGCCCTCGGTCACGACGCTGCTGCTCGGCACCGACCACCGCGCGCAGCCCGCGCTCCGGCACGTGACCGCCTCCGTGACGGCGCGCATCGGCGCCGCCGGCTTCGGCACGCACCGCTACCGGCCCCTCGCGGAGCCGCCGGAGCCCACCGATCCGCCCGCGGTTCTCCGCATCGAGGCCCCCGGCCGGCCCGAGGAGATCGCGCGCCTCGCCCACCGACTGCGGGAGCTGCACGTCCGCCACGACGTGCCGTGGAGCCGCATGGCGGTCATCGTCCGCTCCGGCAGGCTCGTCCCGTCCTTCGCCCGCGGCCTCGCGGTCGCCGAGGTGCCGACCCGGACGAGCCTCGCCGCGCGCCCGCTCCGTGAGGAGTGGGCCGCGCGGCACCTCGTCGATGCGGTCGCCGTCGCAGTAGGCACCCTGCCGTTCGACGCCGCAACGCTCGCCGGGCTGCTCCTCGGCCCGCTCGGCGGGCTCGACCCGGTGGGCCTTCGCCGCCTGCGGCTCGCCCTCCGGCACGAGGAGCTCGCCGGCGGGGGAGCGCGGCCCGCCGAGGAGCTGCTCGTCGAGGCGATGTCCGGGCCGGGCCGCTTCGTCACGATCGACGCCGCCCCCGCCCGTCGCGCCGGGCACCTGGCCGACACCCTCAGCCGGCTGAAGGACGCGCACGCCGCCGGCGCCTCCATCGAGGAGCTGCTCTGGCTCGCCTGGGAGCGCAGCGGGCTCGCCCGCACCTGGGGCGCGCAGTCGGCGGGCAGCGGCGTGCTCGCGGACGAGGCGAACCGCCACCTCGACTCGGTGGTCGCCCTCTTCACATCCGCCCAGCGCTTCGTGGAGCGCTCGCCCGGCCAGCCGGCCACCGACTTCCTCGCCGAGGTGCTCGGCGCCGACCTGCCCGAGGACACGCTCGCGCCGCGGTCACGGCAGGATTCGGTGCTCGTCTGCGCGCCGACCGCCGTGCTCGGCGCGGAGTACGACGTGGTCGCGGTGTCCGCACTGCAGGAGGGTGTCTGGCCCAACCTCCGCCTCCGGGGCACCCTGCTGCACCCGGGCCGCCTGGCCGACGCGCTCGAGGGGGTGCCCAGCCAGGACGTCGACGCGCGCAAGGCGGTGCTCGACGACGAGCTGCGGATGTTCGCGCTCGCCGTGTCGCGCGCCCGCCGGCACCTCCTGCTCACCTGTGTCGCCAACTCGGACGAGCAGCCGTCCTCCCTCCTCCGGCTGCTGCCGGACGTGCCGCCGGACCGTGGCGGCGACCGCCTCCCGCTGACCCTCCGCGGCCTCGTCGGCGCCCTGCGTCGCGAGCTGGCCGCGACCGGGGCCCCCGCGGCGGCGTCCGCGCTCGCCCGCCTGCGGAACGAGGAGGTGCCGGGCGCGGATCCGGCGTCCTGGTACGGCGTGCTGCCGCCGAGCACCGAGGCCCCGCTCGCCGACCTCGACGACCCCGACACCCGGGTCTCCGTGTCGCCGTCCCGGCTCGCGACGGTCGAGAAGTCCCCGCTCGGCTGGTTCGTCGACGTGATGGCGGCGAGCCCGTCCGGCATCGCCGCGAGCATCGGCACTGTGCTGCACGCCGCCATGGAGAAGCTGTCCCTGACGCCGGGCGCCGACCTCTCGGCGAAGGCCGTCATGGCGGCGGTCGACGAGCGGTGGAGCGAGTTCTCGTTCGAGTCGCCGTGGCTGGAGGAGTACGAGCGGCGGCGCACGTTCCGCCTCGCCGAGGGGCTCGCCGACTACCTCGCCGGCTTCGAGAAGGACGGGCACCGGCTGCTCGGCGCCGAGTCCGGGTTCGAGTTCGAGATCGGTCCCGCCGTCGTCCGCGGCACCATCGACCGCGTCGAGCTCACCGCCGACGGCGCCGTCGTGATCGTCGACCTCAAGACGGGGCGGCGCTGGCCGACGAAGGACGAGCTGCCGGGCCACGCGCAGCTGGGCCTGTACCAGCTCGCCGCCGCGCACGGAGCGCTGGAGTCGCTGCCTCCCGAGGCGAGTGCGGGCGGCGCGAAGCTGCTGTTCGTCGCGGACGGCGTCGCCGGGCGCCTCTACCGGGAGGCGGCGCAGGACGCCCTTCCCGACGAGGCGCTGGAGGCGTTCCGGGAGCGCGTGAAGAAGGCGGCCGAGACGATGGCCGGCACCCTCTTCCCCGGCGTCGACGGGCTCGACGACCGCGACCCCTACGCGAAGTACGCGTACCGCATCCACCTCGTGCCGGCGGTGTCCGCATGACCACCGCGGCGCAGATCGCGGCGGCGCTCGGCCTGCCCGAGCCCACCGACCAGCAGAAGGCCGTCATCGAGGCGCCGCTCACGCCGGCCCTCGTCCTCGCGGGCGCCGGCAGCGGCAAGACCGAGACGATGGCGAACCGGGTCGTCTACCTGCTCGCCAACCGGGCCGCGGAGCCGAGCGAGATCCTCGGCCTCACCTTCACCCGCAAGGCGGCCGGCGAGCTGAACGAGCGCGTCGGGCGCCGCATCGCGGGACTGTCGGCGACGCCGTACGCGCCCGCCGAGTCCGACCCGTTCGACGCCGCCACCATCGCCACCTACAACTCCTTCGCCAGCACCCTCTTCCGTGAGCACGCGCTCTCGATCGGCCGGGAGCCGGACGCGCTCGTTCTCGGCGAGGCGTCGGCCTGGCAGCTCGCCCGCCGGGTCGTGGTCGGCAGCGACGACGAGCGGCTGATCGGGCTCGAGAAGTCGGTGGACCGCGTCACCGAGGGCGTGCTCGCGCTGAGCCGCGCCATGGCCGACAACATCGTCGACGGCGCGGACGTGCGCCGCATGATCGACGACTTCGCCCGGCTCGAGGAGCTGCCCTACGGCAGCCCGCGCGCCAAGCAGCAGTACAAGTCGCTGCGCGACGCGCTCGCGATCGTCGGCACCCTCCCGCCGCTGCTCGCGCTCGCCGAGGAGTACGCGCGGCAGAAGGTGCGGCGCGGGCTCATCGAGTTCTCCGACCAGATCGCGCTCGCCCTCGAGATCGTCCGCCGCGTGCCGGGCGTCGCCGACGCGTACCGTGCCCGCTACCGGGTCGTGCTCCTCGACGAGTACCAGGACACGAGCGTCGTCCAGACCCGGCTGCTCGGCGAGCTGTTCCGCGGCAGCGCGGTGATGGCGGTCGGCGACCCGCACCAGTCCATCTACGGCTGGCGCGGGGCCAGCGCGAGCAACCTCGCCCGCTTCGGCCGCGACTTCGGCGGCGGCGCCGAGACGCGCACGTTCGCGCTGTCGACGAGCTGGCGGAACCCCGGCCGGGTGCTCGACGCGGCGAACGCCCTCGTCGCCCCGCTGTCCGCGGCATCGCCCATTCCCGTGGAGAGGCTCGAGCGCCGTCCCGGGTCCGGTGACGGAGAGCTGACCGTCGAGTTCCGTGAGACCGTGCTCGAGGAGGCGGGCGAGGTCGCCCGCTGGTTCGCCGAGAAGCTCGACGAGCGCCGCGACGGCGAGCCGCCGACCGCCGCCCTCCTGTGCCGCTCGCTCAAGAAGGTCGCCGTGTTCACGCGCGCGCTCGCGGACCAGGGCGTGCCCTTCCACGTCCTCGGCGTCGGCGGGCTGCTCGAGGATCCGGCCGTCGTGGACCTCGTCGCGACCCTCCGGGTGCTGCACGACCCGACTGCCGGTCCGTACCTGCTGCGTCTCCTCACCGGCGCCCGCTGGCGCATCGGGGTCCGCGACGTCAAGGCGCTGCGCGACCTCGCCTCCTGGCTCTCCGCCCGCGACTCCGGCCAGCAGCAGCTCGCCGAGGGGGTCCGCGACGTGCTCCGCGCGTCCACCGTCGCGGACGAGGGGATGTCGATCGTCGACGCGCTCGACTTCGTCGCCACCGCGCCCGAGGGCCACGGGCAGCTGACGGCATTCAGCGCGGAGGGCGTCCGGCGGCTCCGCGCGCTCGGCCGGGAACTGGCCTCGCTGCGCAGCCGGGTGGGCCTCGACCTCCTCGACCTCGTCGCGCTCGTCCAGCAGGAGATGCTGCTCGACGTCGAGGTCGCCGCCAACGAGTCGGCGCCCATCGGACGGGCCGGTCTCGACGGCTTCACGGAGCTGGTCGCGGACTTCGTCGCGGGCGACGCGTCGAGCGGGCTCGGCTCCTTCCTGTCCTGGCTCGAGCTCGCCGAGGAGCGCGAGAACCTCAGCCCGCGCACCGAGGACGCGGAGCCGGGCACCGTCCAGGTGCTCACCATCCACGGCGCGAAGGGCCTCGAGTGGGACGCCGTCGCCGTGCCCCGCATGGTCGAGGGCGAGCTCCCGGCGCCGCCCCGCAGCAAGCAGGGCTGGCTCGCGTTCGGGGAGCTGCCGTACGAGTTCCGCGGCGACGCGCCGGACCTGCCGTCCCTGCCGTGGCGCACCCTGGAGTCGGGCAAGGAGTTCGACGAGGCGTACGGCGGCTACTGCTCGGCGGTCGCCGACGCGTTCGCCGACGAGCAGCGCCGGCTGGCCTACGTCGCGGTCACCCGCGCCAAGCGGGCGCTGCTCCTGACCGGCTCCTTCTGGTGGACGCAGCGCAAGCCGCGCGGCCCGGGACAGTACCTGCGCGACCTGCAGGACGCCGGGCTCCTGCCGCCCGACGCCCTGCCCGAGGCGCCGCAGGACGAGGAGAACCCGCTCGACGACCTGGTCACGCACGTGCCGTGGCCGAGCGACCCGCTCGGTGCCAGGGCGCCGCGCGTGCTCGCCGCGGCCGAGGCGGTGCGCGCGGCGGACCCGGCGGCGCCGACGCCGTGGGGCGAGCGGATCGACCTCCTCCTCGCGGAGCGCGAGATGCGCCGGCTCGACGCGGAGCTCGTCGAGCTGCCCGTCCGCATCTCCGCGTCCGCGTTCAAGGACTACGTGACCGATCCGGCCGCGGTCGCCGCGAACCTGCGCCGGCCCATGCCGCAGCGGCCGTACCGGCAGACGCGGCTCGGCACGATGTTCCACTCCTGGGTGGAGCAGCGGTACGGGCTCGGCGGACTCGACGAGCTGGTCGACGCCCTGCCCGGCGACCGGGACCTCGACCTCGAGGACCTCGTCGAGAGCGAGGACTTCGACGAGCTGCGCCGCACCTTCGAGCGCTCCGAGTGGGCGGAACTGAAGCCGGAGGCGGTCGAGCTCGAGATCCACCTGCCGTTCGTCGACCGCGTGGTCATCTGCAAGATCGACGCGGTGTTCGAGCGCGACGGCCGCTGGGAGATCGTCGACTGGAAGACCGGCAAGGCTCCGAAGGACGCGGCCGACCTCGAGCAGAAGCAGTTCCAGCTCGCGCTGTACCGGCTCGCCTACGCGAAGTGGCGCGGGGTCGAGCCGGAGTCGATCGACGCGGCCTTCTACTTCGTCGCCGATGACGAGGTGATCCGGCCCGAGCGGCTCTACTCCGAGAGCGAGTTGCGGGAGCGCTGGTCGAGCGCCACCTGAGGCCGCTGGTCGAGCATCCGCTCGACCTCGTCGACGTCGAGGATCGGACCCGTCTCGTGCGCGAGCGCGCCCGCCGTGTGGCCCTGCACGCTCTGCACGAGGACGTCGAGCATGGCGACGGCGTCGTCGACCACGCCGCTGTCCTTCGTGTCGAAGCCGAAGAGCAGCCACTTGGCGAGCTCGAGCTCGGCGTAGAGCATGGCGCGGCGGCGCAGTTCGTTCACGTCCGATCCGGGCCGGGCCTCGGCGTAGGCGTCGAGCACCTGGTCCACCGTGTCGGGGCTCGGCGCGGAGAGGATCCAGGACAGGTCGCGCGCCGGGTCGCCGACCCGCAGGTCCGACCAGCCGAGCACGCCGACCACGCGGTCCTCGCTCTGCAGCAGGGCGTCCGCGTTCATGGCGCCGTGGATGACGCTCGGCTGGTACTGCCACAGGGCGGTGTCGTCGGTGGCGCTCTCCCACCGCGACAGCAGCGGCGCGGGGACGAGGGAGGTGGCGGCGGCACGGTCCATGACGCCGACGACCGAGCGGAGGCTGTCGATCGCGGTGACGACGGGCAGCCCGGCGTCGATGACGAAGCTGGTCGGAAGGGTGTGGATGGCGGCGATCGCCCCGCCGATCGACTCCGGCAGCACGCCGGGGAAGAGGCGCTCGAGGCGCACGCGGCGGCCGTAGACGAACTCGTAGACGGTGGCGCGGCGGGCCGCGCGGCCGTCGCGGGAGCGGAGCATCGTCTGGCCGACGAAGGAGGTCAGGGCGAAGGGGAGCCGGGTGCGGGCGCCGGAGCTGAGGGCGGTGAGGGCCGACAGCTCGGCGGTCTGGGCGGCCTCGGCCGCATCCGAGTTCGGGACGCGCACCAGGTAGTGGCTGCCGTCCCGTGCGGTGAGCAGCGCCGTGTCGAAGTCACCGTGCCGGTTCGACGTGAAGGGCTGAGCCGCCGCGACGTCGAGCCCTGCCACGGCGGAGGTGGCCAGCGCGGCTAGAGTGAGGTGGGATCGGGCCATACCGAAGAGGGTAGGTCTGTCCCCCTCCTCCCCAGCCGATCGCCACGCAGAATGCCCAGGTCGATGCACGAATCGCTCACCTCGCAGCTGGCGCTCTCCCGGTCCTCCGTCGACCGCGACTACCTCACACGGTCGCGTCCGGGGCTCCTCGACGAGCTCCGCGCCGACCCCCGCACCCGTGCCGTGGTGCTCTCCCGCGGGGCCGCGCTGCTCGCCGACGGGAGCCGCCCGCACCTCGAGCTGCTGCCGCTGTCGGCGCTGCCGGCCGCCGACCTCGTCGTCTACCTCGGCCGCGCGCTCGAGGGCGACAGCGCGGGGTCACCGATCGTCGCGGCCGTCCTCGACGAAGCCGCCGCCGAGGCGCTGCAGGCGGACCGGGACCGCTGGGGCGACCTGCGCCGCCTGGGCGCCGACCTCGACTCGCTCGATGCGGGACTGTTCACGCAGGCGCTCGCGATCACGAACTGGCACGCCTCCCACGGCTTCTCCCCGCGCACGGGGGTGCCCACCCTCCCGGCGCAGGGCGGCTGGGTGCGTCACCCCGAGGGGGAGACCGAGGAGTCGGGCGGGCACCACGTCTTCCCGCGTACCGACCCCGCGATCATCGTCGGCGTCACAGACGAGCACGACCGGCTGCTGCTCGGCGCCAACGCGCTGTGGGGCGGCGATCGGTACTCGATCCTCGCCGGCTTCGTCGAGCCGGGCGAGTCGCTCGAGGCCGCCGTGGTCCGCGAGATCAAGGAGGAGTCGGGGCTCACCGTCATCGACCCCGTCTACGTCGGCTCCCAGCCGTGGCCGTTCCCCGCGTCGATCATGATCGGCTTCCGGGCGAAGGTGGACCCGGCGACGAGCCCCGACCCCGTGCCGGACGGGGTCGAGCTCATCGACCTCCGGTGGTTCAGCCGCGAGGACCTCGCCGACGGCACGCGCACCATCGGCATCCCCAGCCGGACGTCCATCGCCCGTGCGATCATCGAGCAGTGGTACGGCGGACCCCTCGACGCTCCCTGATCCTTCCGCGTCGCGCGGGAGCGGCCCGGTGACCGCGGAGGACCTCCTCGACGGGCTCGATCCGGAGCAGCGCGTCGCCGCCGAGACCCTCCTCGGGCCCGTCTGCCTCCTCGCGGGTGCCGGCACCGGCAAGACCCGGGCGATCACCCACCGCATCGCGTACGGCGTCGCGTCCGGGGTGTACCCGCCGAGCCGCGTCATGGCGCTCACCTTCACGAGCCGCGCCGCGGGCGAGCTGCGCAGCCGCCTCCGCGTGCTCGGCGCGGCGGGAGTGCAGGCGCGCACGTTCCACGCCGCGGCGCTCTCGCAGCTCAGCTACTTCTGGCCCCAGGTCGTCGGCGGCACCCTGCCCCGCGTGCTCGACAGCAAGGCGCGCCTCCTCGCGCAGGCCGCGGAGGGCGTCGGCGTCGCGGTCGACACCGCCGCGCTGCGCGACATCGCGGCCGAGATCGAGTGGCGCAAGGTGAGCGGCCTCTCCCTCGAGCAGTACGAGCAGCGTGCCGTCGACCGCGCGCTGCCGAACGGGCTCGACCCTCGCCGGGCGACGGCCATCCAGCGCCAGTACGAGGAGCTCAAGGACGCGCGACGGCAGCTCGACTTCGAGGACGTGCTGCTCGCGACGATCGGCATGATCGAGGAGGAGCCGCGCGTCGCGCAGCACGTGCGCGAGCAGTACCGGTTCTTCGTCGTGGACGAGTACCAGGACGTCTCCCCGCTGCAGCAGCAGCTGCTCGCCGCATGGATGGGCGACCGGCGCGACGTGTGCGTCGTCGGTGACGCCAGCCAGACCATCTACTCCTTCGCCGGCGCCCGGGCCGATTACCTGCTCGACTTCGGCTCCCGCTATCCCGACGCGTCCGTCATCCGCCTGGAGCGGAACTACCGGTCCGTCCCGGGCGTGGTCGCCGCCGCGAATCGCCTCATGCGCGACCGGCCGGGCGCCCTGTCCCTCGTCGCCGCGGCGCATCCCGCCGACGGGGCGGAGCCGGCGGTCGCCGCCCTGTCGTATCCGACCGAGCAGGCGGAGGCGCGGTCCATCGCCGACGACGTCGCGGTCCGTGCCGCCGCGGGCGAGCGGCTCCGCGACATCGCGGTGCTCTACCGCATCAACTCCCAGTCAGCCGCGTTCGAGGCGGCGTTCGCGGAACGGGGCATCGCCTGCGCGGTGCGCGGCTCCGAGCGGTTCTTCGAGAAGCGGGAGGTGAAGGAGGCGATGATGATGCTCCGCGCCGCCGCCCTCACGATGTCCTCGGACCCGCTCTTCAAGACGGTGAGCGACGTGCTCCGGTCGCTCGGCTGGTCGCAGCAGCCGCCCGAGACCCGAGGCGCCGTCCGCGACCGGTGGGAGTCGCTCGACACCCTGATGGGCCTCGCCGAGGAGGCGCCGGCCGGGACGACGCTCGCCCAGTTCGTCGAGGATCTCGCCGAGCGTCAGGCCGCGCAGCACGAGCCGACCGTCGATGCGGTCACCCTCGCCACGGTGCACTCGGCGAAGGGCCTCGAGTGGGAGCGCGTCTACCTCGCGGGGCTCTCGGAGGGGTACCTGCCGATCAGCTACGCGAAGACTCCGGGCGCGATCGAGGAGGAGCGCCGGCTGCTCTACGTGGGCATCACCCGGGCGCGATCCGCGCTGCGGCTGTCCTGGGCCTCGGCCGGTCCGCACCGCGCGTCGACCCGGGAGCCGTCCCGGTTCCTGGAAGAGCTCGGCACGAGCATCCGGGAGACGGCGGCCACCGCCGCTCGCTGATCAGCCCCCGCCGGCCGAGGCGCAGCGACCGCTCCTCGAGCCCGGTGCGGCTTCCGGCGCGGACGGCGTCCGCCACGCGGAGCAGCCGGACGGCGGCCTCGTGCACGAGCACCGCGTCACCCGCTGCCGCCGCCGGATGCCGTCCGTCGAGGAGCTGCGTGGCGATCACACCCCAGGCGGCGTCCTCCGCGACCCGGTGCCGGGCGGCGCAGGCGAGGCACGAGGTGCGGCCGGGCAGCACCATCGGGCCGAGCTCGACCTCCTCGTCGCCGAACACGACAGCGAGGTGCGGCACGTCGCGCCCGAGCCAGCGCGCCGCCGCCTCCGGGCGGACGACGTGCCCCGCGAGCAGCACCGCGAGGGCCGGCCGCTCGCCTGCCGCGGCGAGGCGCACCCCGGCCGAGCCGAGCGCGGCGGCGATGCGCGCGGCGGGGCCGGCGAGGCCGCCGGTCTCCAGTGCGACGGCGAGCGGGGCGCCCTGTGGAGCGGTCGCGACCACTGCGTCGCCGAGCCGGGCGAGCAGCCGATCGACGTCGTGCCCGGCCAGCCCGCACTCGCCGGCGACGACGTCGAGCCCGCCGCGCGTGGTGCCGATCCGGAGTGCCCGCACCAGCTGCTCCTCGGCCGGGGTGACGCCGGCGAGGACGCGGTCGGGCCGGTCGGCGCCGACCTGCAGGTCGGTGGGAGAGCGCCAGACGAGGGTGAGCCGGGGGTCGATGCGGAGAACCATGGCGGGCATGGTGCCCGCCGCCTCACGAACGCGTGACTGTTGTCCCCAGGGCGGCGCCGTCCCTCCCCAGGGCGAAAGTGCGGACGACGCCACCTGCGCGGATCAGGAGAATGGCGCCGATCAGGAAGGATCAGCCGTTTCGCACGCGATTCAGGACGACACGCCGTCTCGTGACGGGGATCTCCTGATCCGCGCCGGCCGGCCCTACCCCTCGGTGGGACGGTCCGAGTCGTCGTCGCGGAGGAGGTCCTCGATGGCCTGGTCCACGTCGTCGGCGGCCGGCGGCTCCTGCAGGCGCTTCACGAGCGCATCCGGGTCGTCGATGTCCGCCGAGGTGGGCAGCAGGTCGGGGTGCGACCACAGCTCGTCGCGCCTCTCCGGTCCGAGGGAGTCGCCGACGATCTGCCACATCGCGGCCGCCTCGCGGAGCCGGCGAGGTCGCAGCTCGAGGCCGACGAGGGTCGCGAAGGCGCGCTCCGCCGGCCCGCCCGCGGCACGGCGACGGCGCACCGTCTCCGCGATCGCGTCGGACTTCGGCAGCCGGGCTGTCGCGTGCGCGGTGACGACGTCGACCCAGCCCTCGACGAGCGCGAGCATCGTCTCGAGCCGCTGGAGCGCCGCCTGCTGGGCGGGTGTCTTCGGCGGGATGAGGGCGCCGCTCGAGAGCGCCTCGCGCAGGTTCTCGGGGTCGTTCGGGTCGAAGTTGGCGGCGAGCTCCTCGACGCGGCTGGTGTCGATGCGGATGCCGCGCGCGAACTCGGTGATGGAGGAGACGAGCTGCATGCGCAGCCATCGGGCGTGCCGGAACAGCCGGGCGTGCGCGATCTCGCGCACCGATAGGTACAGCGCGATCTGATCGGCCGGGATGTCGAGGCCCTCGCCGAACGCCTGCAGGTTCTGCGGCAGCACGGCGGCGCGGTCCTCGAGCAGCGGGATGCCGACGTCGCCGCCGGACACCACCTCGGCGCTCAGCGCGCCGACCACCTGGCCGAGCTGCACCGCGAAGAGCGTGCCGCCGATGCCGCGGACGAGACGCCCGGCGTGCTGCAGCATGCCCGCGACCTCCTCGGGCGCCTGCTCCTTCAGCACGGAGGTGAGGGCGTCGGCGATGCTCGAGGCGACCGGCTCGGCCAGCTGGCTCCAGAACGGCATCGTCTGCTCGATCCACTGCACGCGCGTCATCAGCTTCGGTGCCTCGGGCAGATCGGCGACGCTGGTCGCCTCCTCGAGCCACAGCGCGGCGAGGTGCATCGCCTGGTCGAGGTCACGGCGCTGCTGGTCGGTCGGCGTGAAGCTGGTGCGCGACGCGACCGCCTTCGCCTGGTCGGTGGCGACCTGCCAGTTGATGCCGTCGTCGGAGCCGCTCAGCGCGCCCTGCAGCTGGGCGAAGAGGCGGGCCATGCTCGCCGGGTCGGCCGGCAGGCCGGCCGATGCCGCCAGCTTGGCGGGGTCGACGCCCGCTCCGCCGGAGAGCAGCTCGCGCAGCATCTCGCGCAGCTCGTCCTCGGGCTCCTGATCGTCCGCGGCCATCGAGGCTCCTTCCGTCGGCGCCCGCCTCGGGGCGCCTTCCCAGCGGCACTCACGCAGGATCTACGGTAGTGCGGGAGCCGGGGCCGGAAGGTCCGCGAGGGCCCCGCCCCTGTCAGCCTCGCGCGAACAGCGCGTCAGCCTCGCGTGAGCCGCGCGCCGAGATCGGATGTCCGTGACCACCCCGACCGTCCAGCGTCCCCGGGCCGCCCGCCGTCCGGAGCCGCGTCGTCCCGCCGACCGGAGCAGCATCGGCTGGACCCTGCTCACGATCGCGCTGACCCTCGTGGTGCTCCTCGGGCTCAGCCCGTCCGGCTACGTCATCGAGCAGCCGGGCCCGGTCTACGACACCCTCGGCAGCCAGGGGGCGGACGGCGAGCCGCTGATCCGCATCGACGGCGCGGAGACGTACCCGACTGACGGCAGTCTCGACCTCACCACCGTCACGGTGGTCGGCTCGCCCCGCGGCACCCCCGACCTGATCCGCACCGCGCTCGCCTGGTTCGACCCGCGGAAGTCGGTGAAGCCGCTGGAGGCGGCGTTCCCCGCCGGCGTCTCCTCCGAGGAGCGGGACGAGCAGAGCAGGCTGCAGATGCAGAACTCGCAGCAGGAGGCCGTCGCCGCGGCCCTCACCGAGCTCGGCTACGACATCCCGCGCACCCTCACCGTCGAGGGCGTCGTCGAGGGGGCTCCCGCGGAGGGCCTGCTCGAGCAGGGCGACGAGGTCGTCTCGATCAACGGGTCCGAGGTCGCGAACCTCACCGAGGTGCGCGAGGCCATCGCGGCGAACGGCACCGACGCTCCCGCCGTGATCGGCATCGTCCGCGACGGCGAGGAGCGCACGATCGAGGTGACGCCGACCACTCAGCAGGGGCAGACCGTCGTCGGCGTCGGAGTCGGAGTGGCCTACGAGTTCCCGTTCGACGTCGAGATCGAGCTGCCGAACGTCGGCGGCCCCAGCGCCGGGATGGCGTTCGCGCTCGGCATCTACGACAAGCTGACGCCGGGCTCGCTGACGGGCGGCGAGCGCATCGCCGGCACGGGCACCATCGACGCGGAGGGCACTGTCGGCGCCATCGGCGGCATCCGGCAGAAGCTGTACGGCGCGCAGGCGGCAGGGGCCGACTGGTTCCTCGCGCCGGAGGCCAACTGCGACGCGGTCGTCGGACATGTCCCGGACGGCATGAACGTCGTCGCGGTCGGGACGCTCAGTGACGCGCTCGCCGCGGTGGAGGCCATCGCGGACGGTCAGCGGACGTCCGGATTGCCCACATGCACCGCCCGGTAGGCTCTGCACCGTGACGACCACAGCCGCCGCACCACGCCGGAGGAACCGCGCAACCCTCGCGATCACCGCGGGCATCGTCGCGGGCCTCCTCATCCTCTTCTTCATCTTCGCCGGGCTCTACGCCGACATCCTCTGGTTCGACCAGCTCGGCTTCCTCAACGTCCTGCTCACGCAGTGGGGCTGGGGGATCGGACTCTTCTTCGCGGGGTTCCTCGGGATGGCCGTCCCGGTCTTCCTGTCGATCTACCTCGCGTATCGGTTCCGCCCGATCTACGCGCGCCTCAACTCGCAGCTCGACCGCTACCAGCAGGTGATCGAGCCGCTGCGCCGGCTCGCGATGCTCGCCGTCCCCGGCGTCCTCGGCCTGTTCGCGGGGGTCTCCGCGGCGACCCGCTGGCAGACGGTTCTGCTCTACCTCAACCGCACCCCGTCGGATGCCGAGCCCGACCCGCAGTTCGGCCTCAACATCTCCTTCTACCTGTTCGACCTGCCCTTCCTGCACGGGCTCGTCGGCTTCGCCTCGGCGGTCGTCCTGGTCGCCGGCATCGCGGGCATCGCGACCACCTACCTCTACGGCGCCCTCCGGGTCACCGGGCGTGAGGTGCGGCTCGCGAAGGCCGCCCGCGTCCAGATCGCCGTCACCGCCGCCATCTACCTGGCGCTGCAGGCGGTCAGCATCTACCTGGACCAGTTCCTGACCCTGAGCCAGACCGGCAGCCTCATCACCGGCGCGAGCTACGCCGACGTGAACGGCACCATCCCGGCCCGCGTGATCATCTCGATCGTGGCGGGGCTCGTCGCGCTGCTCTTCATCGTGACGGCGATCATCGGCCGCTGGCGGCTCCCCGTCATCGGCACGGTCCTGCTCATCATCACGAGCCTCGTCGCCGGCTCGATCTACCCGTGGGTCGTCCAGCGCTTCCAGGTGGACCCGAGCGAGCTGAGCCTCGAGCGGCCCTACATCCAGAAGAACATCGACCAGACGCGCGTCGCCTACGGCGTCGACGACGTCCAGGAGATCCCGTACGAGGCGACCACCGAGGCGGAGCCGGGCGCCCTGCGCGCCGACGCGGAGACGACCGCGAACATCCGCATCCTCGACCCCGCGATCGTGTCGCCGTCGTTCGGCCAGCTGCAGCAGTTCCGGCAGTACTACGCGTTCGCCCGCGACCTGGACGTCGACCGCTACGAGATCGACGGGCAGACGCAGGACACGGTCGTCGCGGTCCGCGAGCTCAACCAGGACGGGCTCGGGGACGGGCAGACCTGGTACAACCGCACCGTCGTCTACACGCACGGCTACGGCGTGGTCGCCGCCTACGGCAACCAGCGCTCCGCCGACGGCCAGCCGGTGTTCCTCGAGTCGGGCATCCCGACGAGCAACAACCTCGGCGACTACGAGCCGCGCATCTACTTCGGCGAGAACTCGCCCGCCTACTCGATCGTCGGCGCTCCGGAGGGCACCGAGCCGATCGAGCTCGACTATCCGTCGGGCGGCGGCGACGCCGAGAGCGACGCCAACCAGGTCTACACGACCTTCGACGGCGACGGCGGGCCGCAGCTGAACAACTGGTTCACCCGCCTCATCTACGCCCTCAAGTTCCAGTCGGAGCAGGTGTTCCTCTCCAACGCGGTGAACAACGAGTCGCAGATCCTCTACGACCGCGACCCGAAGACCCGCGTCGAGAAGGTCGCCCCGTATCTGACGCTCGACTCGGACGCCTATCCGGCGGTCGTGGACGGCCGGATCCAGTGGATCATCGACGGCTACACGACCTCGTCGTCGTACCCGTACTCGAGCACGCGAAGCCTGAGCGAGTCGATCGCCGACACGTACACGCCGGCCCCGGCGTATGCCGTCGACGACATCAACTACATCCGCAACGCGGTGAAGGCGACGGTCGACGCGTACAGCGGCGAGGTCACCCTCTACGCGTGGGATCAGGACGACCCGATCATCCAGTCCTGGCAGAAGGTGTTCCCGAACGAGCTGCGGCCGATGACGGAGATGTCGGCGGAGCTGATGAGCCACGTCCGCTACCCGGCCGACCTGTTCAAGGTGCAGCGCTCGGTGCTCGGCCAGTACCACGTCGAGGACGCCGGCTCCTGGTACCAGCGCGACAACGCCTGGCGCGCGCCGAACGACCCGACCTCGCCGGCCTCCAACCCGACCCTGCAGCCGCCGTACTACCTGACGATGCAGATCCCGGAGTCGGACGGCCCGTCGTACACGCTGTACTCGACGTTCATCCCGAACCGGCAGGGCGCCGAGAGCCGGAGCATCCTCACCGGCTACCTGGCCGTCGACTCGGATGCCGGCGCCACGAAGGGCGAGGTCGCCGAAGGCTACGGCGCGCTGCGGCTGCTGACGCTGCCGAACAACGTGCCGGGCCCCGGCCAGGTGCAGAACGCGTTCAACTCGGACACCGACGTGGCGAACCAGCTGGCGCTGCTCACCCGCGGTGACACCTCCATCGACCGCGGCAACCTGCTGACCCTCCCGGTCGGCGGCGGGCTGCTCTACGTGCAGCCGGTCTACGTCCGGTCGAGCGGTGAGACGGCGTTCCCGCTGCTGCGCAAGGTGCTCGTCTCCTTCGGCGACCAGATCGCATTCGAGGACACCCTCGACCAGGCGCTCGACCAGCTGTTCGGAGGCGACTCCGGTGCGGACGCCGGCGACACCGACGTGCCGCCCGAGACCGACGAGCCGGCGACGGACGGCGGCACCGACACCCCGGCCGAGGAGCCGACGGACGAGGCGCCGACCACGCCGACGACGCCGAGCGACAACCCGGAGCTGCAGCAGGCCCTGGAGGACGCCAACCAGGCGCTCCAGGATCGCGAGGCCGCGTACCGCAGCAACGACCTGGTGGCGGCGGCCGAGGCCGACGCCCGCCTCCAGGACGCGGTGGAGCGCGCCCTCGCCGCCTCCGGCGGCTGATCGGAACATCCATCCGGGCCGGTTCGGCTCATCCGGGTCACCTAGGAGACCCGGATGAGCCGAATCGGCCCGCTCCCATATCCCGCCGTCCTCCACTGCGCGACCCCTCAACTCGCTGCGACCTCGCCGGGTAGCGTCGAACGGTCACAACGGGGAGGACTCACGCATGCAGCAGCGACGGATCGGCGACACCGAGCTCGGAGCGATCGGACTCGGCGGGATGCCGATGTCGATCGAGGGCAGGCCCGACGAGGAGCGGTCGATCGCGACGATCCACGCCGCGCTCGACGCGGGGATCACGCTGATCGACACCGCCGACTCGTACCACCTGAAGGCGGACGAGGTCGGCCACAACGAGGAGCTGATCGCGAAGGCGCTGCGCAGCTACGGCGGCGACACCTCGGGCGTCCTCGTCGCGACGAAGGGCGGACATCTCCGCCCGGGCGACGGGTCCTGGACGCTCAACGGCCGCCCGGACTACCTCAAGAAGGCGGCGAAGGCGTCCGCACAGCGCCTCGGCGTCGACGCGATCGGGCTGTACCAGTTCCACCGCCCCGACCCGGAGGTGCCCTACGAGGACTCGGTCGGCGCGATCCGCGACCTGCTCGACGAGGGCGTCATCCGGATGGCCGGCATCTCGAACGCGAACCCGGAGCGCATCCGGCTGTCGCAGGAGATCCTCGGCGGCCGCCTGGTCTCGGTGCAGAACCAGTTCTCGCCCGCCTTCCGCAGCAGCGAGCCGGAGCTCGAGCTGTGCGCCGAGCTCGGCATCGCGTTCCTGCCCTGGAGCCCGCTCGGCGGCATCGCCCGCGCCGGCGGCCTCGGCACGAGCTTCGCCGCGTTCCAGCGGATCGCCCGCAAGTACGACGTGAGCCCGCAGCGCGTCTGCCTCGCCTGGGAGCTCGCGCTCGCGCCGGTCGTGATCCCGATCCCCGGCGCCTCGCGCCCGGAGAGCATCCGCGACTCCGCCCAGGCCCCCGACCTCGAGCTGACCGCCGAGGACGTCGCCGAGCTGTCCGGGGAGTGACCGCGATGAAGACCTCGCTGCCCACCCGCCGACTCGGCCGCACCGACCTGGACATCACGCGCGTCGGCTTCGGCGCGTGGGCGCTCGGCGGCATGGAGGGCGCCAACAGCTGGGGGCCGCAGGACGACGACGTGTCGGTCGCGACCATCCACCACGCGATCGCGCAGGGCGTCAACTGGATCGACACCGCCGCCATCTACGGCACCGGCCACTCCGAGGAGGTCGTCGGCCGCGCTCTCCGCGAGCTGCCCGAGACGGACCGGCCGTTCGTCTTCACGAAGGGCGGGCTCGTCTGGGACGAGCAGAACCGCCGCGCCGCCTCGCGCCGCGTCGGCGATGCCGCCGCGATCCGGCAGGGCGTCGAGGACTCCCTCCGCCGCCTCGGCGTCGACCGCATCGACCTGTACCAGCTGCACTGGCCGCCGGAGGACGGCACCCCGGTCGAGGAGTACTGGCAGACGTTCGTCGAGCTCCGGGAGAGCGGCAAGGTGCGCGCGATCGGCCTCAGCAACCACGGTGTGCCGGAGCTCGAGCGAGCGGAGGCGATCGGCCACGTCGACTCCCTCCAGCCGCCGTTCTCGGCGATCCGCCGGGCGACCGCCGACGAGCTGCTGCCCTGGTGCGCCGACCACGAGACCGGCGTCATCGTCTACAGCCCGATGGGCTCCGGGCTGCTCACCGGTGCGTTCAGCCGCGAGCGCTTCGACGCGCTGGCGGAGAACGACTGGCGCCGCCGCAGCCCCGAGTTCACCGAGAACCTCGACCGCAACCTCGCCGTGGCGGCCGCACTCGGCGAGGTGGGGGAGCGCCACGGGGTCAGCGCTGCCGCCGCTGCCGCCGCCTGGACGCTCGGCTTCCGCGGCGTCACCGGCGCCATCGTCGGCGCCCGAAGCCCGGAGCAGATCGACGGCTGGCTGCCGGCGGCGACCCTCGAGCTGACCGACGACGACTACGCCCTCGTCGACCGGGCGACCACGGCAGCCTGAGGAATCCGGGCCGGATCGGCGGATCCGGGCCTCCTAGGTGGCCCGGAAGTGCCGTTCCGGCCCGTCCTCGCCCGCGGCGGTCAGACCTGCTCGTTGAGTCTGGTAAAGTAGAAGACGTGCCGCGGGGTGGAGCAGCTCGGTAGCTCGCTGGGCTCATAACCCAGAGGTCGCAGGTTCAAATCCTGTCCCCGCAACGAAAAAGAAGGCCCGGAACCGCATGGTTTCGGGCCTTCTGTCATTCTCTCTGTCCAGGGGATGGACTAGAGCAGCCAGCCCCTGTGGCCTTCGCTGCCACGAGCGGATCGTCTGATGGCGACCCTCGAAGGGCAAGTGCGCGCCGCCAGCGACGCCATCGAGAAGAACTCTCGATGATCACGGCGGACCGAGGGTTCCTCTCCAAGAAATTGCTGCAGTACCTCCGCGATCTCGTTCTGGGCGCACACCAACGATGGGGCGCAACGCTTCACCTATCAGACGCAGTTCGACCCGGCTCGGGACTTCGCGAAGGCGCAGGCCAAGTACCGGCCGCTGACGCGGTTCCACGCGATGCTCCAGGTCAGCGTGTCGCACTTCTCGTCGGCCGTGCGGGCGGCTGCCGCGGGACACCCGCTTGTTTCGACGCTCAACCTTCACATCCTTGCCACAGATCCCGAAGGCGAGGTCCGGGAGGCGGCGCTGCTCCAGCTCCTGACGCGCGGCGTGGACGAGTACGAGAGCGTTCTGGCGGCGCTCGCCCACGACCTATAGGGAGGGAGCGTCGTCCACGTTCACTCGCAGAGAGCCTCCATGCCCGTCGGAAACCGGTTCCACGCAGACTGCCCTGGTCGGCGGGCAACTGTCGCAGAATTTGCGCCAGTTCCCCGCCAACCACCGCGCCGGGTACGCCGGCTAGAAACCCGTGAGGACGTTGCGGACGTGTTCCACTTGCGGGGGTGCGGCGAGGTGCGGACCGATGAGCGCGCGCCACTCTAGGAAGGCGTCCGACTCCCTGAAGTGCACCATATGGTCCTCCACCGTCTCCCAGCCCACCAGGAGCGTGTAGCGCTGCGGCTGTTCCTCGGACTTCTCGAGCGTGAGCGTCCGGGAGCCGCGTGCGGCTTGGAACAGCGGGACGGCCGTGCGCACCGCCTCCTCGAAGTCGGCCCCGTGGCCCGGCAGGACGTCGAACTGCGCGATCTCGCGAACCGGTTTCACTTCGTGGTCGCGTGAGGCCTTCTCGTCGTCGACGCGACCGTGCTTCCCGGTCGAAACGATGGTCCGTGTCGCGTCGAGAGAGCCGTAGGTCCAGAAGATCCGCATAGACGCGGTCGCGGACGCGTTCGTGAAATGATGCGGGATGTTCGCCGGGACGAACGTCGTGTCGAAGGTGCGGAGACGCGTCTCGACCCCGTCGATGTCGACCATCGCGTCGCCCTCGATGACCATCACGGACTCCGCGACGTTGTGCGTGTGGTGCGCGATGGACGAGCCCGGCCCAAATTCGGTGATCCCGTTGAGGTAGGTCGTTCCTCCGCGCGCGGCGGTGACGAGGGGGATGGTCCTCGCACCGTTGCCGCGGTCGTTCGCCGGAAGCTCGTCCGGCCGGAAAATCCGGGGCCGTTGCGTGTCGGTGGTGCTCATCGTGCAGGTCCGATCCAGACGGTCTTGATGTTGACGAATTCGCGGAGGCCGAAGACGCTCAGCTCGCGCCCGTAGCCGGAGTTCTTGATGCCGCCGAAGGGGAGGCGCGCGTCCGAGGCCACCATGCCGTTGACGAACACGGCGCCCGCGTCGATGCGCGGGACAATGCGCCGTGCCTCGTCGAGGTCCGCGGTCCATACGGCAGCGCCGAGACCGTACTCGGTGGCGTTGGCGAGCTCAATCGCCTCTTCGGTATCCCGCACTCGAGTGATGCTGGCGACGGGGCCGAACGTCTCTTCTGTGAACGCGACGCCGTCGCGGGTCACATGGTCGAGGATCGTCGGCGGATAGAAGTAGCCCGGACCGTCGATGGGCTCGCCGCCCAGCACCACAGTCGCGCCCCCGTCGACGGTACGGCGCACCTGGTCGTGCAGGGCATCCCGGAGGTTGGCGCGCGCGAGAGGGCCGATCGTCGTCGACTCCTCCAGTGGGTCGCCCAGCTTCAGGGCGGCGGCCTTCTCGGCGAACAGCTCGACGAAGCGGTCAGCGACCTCCTCGACGACGAGGAAGCGCTTCGCGTTCACGCAGCTCTGGCCATTCGCGGTGAACCGGGATTTGACGGCGACCGTCGTCGCTGCCTCCAGGTCGGCGTCGGCCAGCACGAGGAACGGGTCCGAGCCGCCCAGCTCGAGGACCTGCTTTTTGAGGTGCCGCCCGGCCTGGCCTGCCACGATCCTGCCGACTTCAGTAGATCCCGTGAGTGTGACGGCGGCGATGCGCTCGTCAGCGATGAGCCCCGCCACCTCGGCGGAGTCGATCAGCAGAGAGGAGACGAGTCCTTCGGGCGCGCCGGCGTCGCGGATGATCTGCTCCACAAGCAGTGCGCACCCCGGCACGTTCGCCGCGTGCTTGAGGATGGCCGCGTTGCCGGCCGCGAGGGCGGGTGCCGCGAAGCGGAAGAACTGCCAGAACGGGTAGTTCCACGGCATGATCGCAAGAACGGCCCCGAGTGGTTCGTAGCTGACGCCGCTTTCGGATGCCGAAGACTCGATCGCCTCGAATGCCAGGAACGCTTCCGCGTTCTCCGCGTAGTAGTCCAGGGTGACGGCGCTCTTCTCGACTTCGGCGCGAGCCTCGCCAATCGGCTTGCCCATCTCCAAGGTGATCGTTTGCGCGTACTGCTCGTGCCCGTCGCGAAGCCGGTTGGCTACCGCCCTCAATAGCGCTGCCCGGCTCGTCGGGGACGTGCGGCGCCATGCTCGCTGTGCCGCGACGGCGGCGTCGAGCGCGCGATCGACCTCCTCGCGGGTGTGCGCGGGGTACTCGCCGAGCGCTTCCCCGGTTGCGGGGTTGATCGCTCGGAACATCACCGTTCGACCAAGATGCCGTCGAGGTCGCTGTAGAGCGTGGCGCCCGGGCGGAATCGGACGCCGCTGAACTCCACCTCCACGTCGACCTCGCCGGTGCGCTCCTTGGTGCTCTTGCGCGGGTTCGTGCCCAGCGCCTTCACGCCGAGCTCGATGCGGGAGATGGCGACCTGGTCGCGGATGGCGCCGTTGATTACGACGCCGGCCCAGCCGTTCTGCGCGGCGAGGAGAGCGATCTGGTCGCCCATGAGCGCCCGCTCGAGCGAGCCGCCTCCGTCGATGACCAGAACCGCTCCGTCACCGGGGGTGGAGACGACCTCCTTCAGCAGGGCGTTGTCCTCAAAGCAGCGGACGGTTCGCACGGGACCGGAGAAGTCGGCGACTCCGCCGAACGAGCGGAACTGCGTCCAGACGGACTGGAGCTCCTCCCCGAACTCGTCGTACAGGTCCGCGGTGGGCTGAGGCATCATCGCTCCTTCTCTCGCCGACGACGGCGGTGGCGACGCGGAGACGGATCATCGCCGCGTTGCAGGGAAGGTTATAACGAAGATGTGACACCTGCAGCCCTCAAGAAGTTTTCACTGCGCGACGGGAGGGAACTTCCGCATGTTTCTAAGGCAGCCGGGCGGGTGTAGCCGCCTGCGTCGCGCGGCGCACGGAAATCGGAGGTTATAACCTCGCCTCGATGCTGTTACAGTCCATCGCGGAGGTGCTGACAATGACGACCGCAGAGTCCTACTCGACCAAGAGCCAGTTCGCCTACGGGCTCGTGCGCGACCGGATCCTGGCCCATCAGTACGGCCCAGGTCAGGTGCTCAACCAGGCGACCCTCGCGAAGGAGCTGGGCATCAGCACCACCCCCTTGCGCGAGGCGCTGCGCCGGCTGTCCACTGAGGGGCTCGTCGAGCTGCAGTCACACCGGGACGCGCGGGTCACCGACCTCTCCTCGGAGGAGGCCAGGGATCTCGTCGAGATCCGCCTCGCGCTCGACCCGCTGGCCGCGTCCCTCGCGGCGCAGCGCCGCACCCGGGAGGACATCGCCGAACTCCGCGCGGCGGCGACCGGGATGGTGCCGCTGCCGAACGACCCCGCGCTCTCGCAGCTGATCGCGCACCGGCGCTTCCACCGCGCGATCTATCTCGCGGCGCACAACGACATCCTCGCCGCGACGCTCGACGGCCTTTGGGACAAGGCGGACCGCTACCGCCTCGTCGGCCTCCAGGTGCCGCGCGACCAGCCGGAGCGCGATGAGCGCGCTTCGGAGCACCAGCTCCTGCTCGACAGCATCATCGCCGGCGACGGCGAGCTCGCCGCCGAGACGATGCGGAAGCACATCGGCGCGAGCCTCGGCGCAAAGGCCGCCTTCCGGCTGGGCGTCCCAGGTTCGCCTACTCCCACCGTCTGACCACAGGGCCCTCCCGCCCACCCACGAACCCAGCACTGCACTCGAAGGAGAGATGACATGTCGAAGCCCAGCCGGACCGGAGGGAGCGCGTCATGACGAACGTGCTGACCCGGCCCCGCGGCGCGGACGCCGCCCCCAACGGCCCCGAGCAGTATCCCGCCCCTCGCTATCGCAGCCTCCTCGGCGCGGACCGCAGCAGCTGGCTCTACTGGGCCACGATCATCGTCCTCGCGGTGCTCGTCCTCGCCCCGGTGGTTCCCACGCTGATCCAGGCGCTCTCGGATCGGCCGCTCTACGAGTCGGGCGGCGTCTTCACCCTCGACAACTTCGTCCGGCTGTTCACCGAGGCGGACTTCGGCATGGTCGCCCTGACCACACTGGCGTTCGCCGGCCTGACGACGATACTCACCATCCTCATCGCCGTTCCCATGGCGATCGTCGTGGTCCGCACCGACATCCCCGGCCGGCGCATCTTCGGCGTCGGCATGCAGTGGCCCTTCTTCATCTCCTCCCTGATCCTCGGCTTCGGCTGGATCACGATGTACGGGCCCGCCGGCTTCGTCAGCACGTGGGTTCGCTCCGCCGTAGGCACAGTGCCCTGGGACCTCTACACGATCCCCGGCATGGCTTTGACCGAGGCGGTTGCCCTGGCCCCAATTGCCTACCTCTTCTGCGCTAACGCACTGCGCAATGCGGACGCGAGCCTGGAGGGCGCGGCGCAGACCGTCGGCGCCGGCCCGTTCCAGATTTTGCGCAGCGTGGTGGTCCCCATGCTGCGGCCGCCGGTGGTCTACAGCTCGATTCTCGTGTTCTCGATGTCCGTTGAGACGCTGAGTGTGCCGCTGCTGTACGGCCAGCCGGTCGGCATCACCGTCTTCGCGACGTTCCTCTACAAGAACGGCCTGCAGTCCATCAACCCGGACTACGGCATCCTCGGCGCCGCGTCGACGATCATCCTGCTCGTCACCGTTCTCCTCGTGGTCATTCAGGGGAAGCTGCTGCGGGAGGCGAAGCGGTTCGTCTCCGTGCGTGGCAAGGCAACGCGGCCGCGACTGCTCGACCTCGGCTGGATCAAGTGGCCGGCCGTGGTCTTCATCGTGATCTACCTCCTCTTCGGTGCGGTCATCCCCATCGGTGGACTCGTGTTCCGGTCCTTCACGGCCTTCTTCACCCCGCTGGCCAACCCGTTCAACGCACTCACCCTCGCGAACTACCAGCGCATCTGGGAGTTCCCGGTCTACCTCGCCTCGATCCGCAACAGCCTGATCGTCGCAGCCGTAGGCGCCGTGCTCGTCAGCGTTCTTGCCACGATCGCCGTGGTCGTTGCCCGCCGCTCGACATTCCGCTACCGCAAGCTGATCGAGTACCTGGCCCTCGCCCCGCAGGCGATGCCCGGACTCATCATCGGAATCGGCCTGTTCTGGGCGTTCGCGTTCGCGCCGTTCGGGCTCGGCGCCATTGTCCAGGGCACCCTGGCCGCGATCATCATCGGTTTCGGCCTCCGCGCGCTGCCGAGCGCCTTCGGGTCCATCTCACCGGCGGTGATGCAGGTGGGGGAGGAGCTCGACAACGCCGCCCGCGTCTCCGGCGCGGACTGGCTGCGGACCTTCACCCGCATCCTCTCGCGGCTCATCACCCCCGCATTCGGTGCCGCCCTGGTGCTCTCGTTCGTCACGATGCTCAAGGAGTACTCGCCCGCGATCTTCCTGGGGTCCGCCAAGACCAATGTCATCGGCACGACGATGCTCGAGCTCTGGGTCCAGGGCAACTCGGGTTCCGTCGCCGCTCTCGCCACCATCCAGATCGTCATCACCGCCGTCTTCGTCGGTGTCGCCGGCCTGCTCATGAAGGGAAACAAGATCGATGCCTGACGTCGTCGTCTCGCAATTGAAGAAGGAATTCGGCGGCAACACCGTGCTGCACGAAGTCAGCCTGACCATCAAGGACGGGGAGTTCTTCACCCTCCTCGGCCCCAGCGGCTGCGGCAAGTCCACCACGCTGTCCTGCCTCGCCGGCCTGGAGAAGCCCACCTCGGGGGTGATCTCAATCGGAGAGGAAACGTTCTTCGACGGCGAGCGGAACAAGTTCGTCCCGCCGGAGGCGCGCAACCTCGGGATGGTGTTCCAGTCCTACGCGCTGTGGCCGCACATGACGCTGGCGCAGAACCTGGCGATGCCGCTCAAGCTGCGCAAGGTGCCCAAGGGCGAGCAGCAGACGCTGATCCACGACGCGCTCGACAAGGTCGGCATGGCACACCTGGCGGACCGCTACCCGCACCAGCTCTCCGGAGGCCAGCAGCAGCGCGTGGCCCTCGCCCGCGCGCTCGTGTACTCGCCGCGCGTCCTGCTGCTCGACGAGCCGCTGTCGAACCTCGACGCGAAGCTCCGCGAGCAGGCCCGGGTGTGGCTCAAGCGGCTGCAGTCGGAGCTCGGCATCACCACCATCTACGTCACCCACGACCAGGAGGAGGCGCTGGCGATGAGCGACCGCATCGCGGTCATGTCGTCCGGTCATCTGCTGCAGGTGGGCTCTCCCGAGGACATCTACGAGCGCCCCGCCACCGCCGAGGTAGCCGCGTTCATCGGACGATCCAACTTCATCGACGGCACCATCCGCTCAGTCGTTGAAGGAAAGGCACGGGTCGTAGTGGAGGACGCCACCGCCGAGTTCGAGGTGCACGCCGATCGCGGCTTCGCGGCCGGCGACGCCGTCACCGTCGCGTTCCGTCCCGAGCGCGCCACTCTCGTGGACGCCTCGGCGGCCGCCCCGGACGCGTCGGTCCTCCTGCCCGGCGACATCCTCGCCACGGCGTACGTCGGCTCCCGCGTCGAGTACACCGTCCGCTTCGGCAAGCGCACCCTCCTCGTCGACCACTACCGCGGCGGGTTCACCGGCCCGGTCAACGTGGCCCTCCCCGAGGACGCGGTCCGCCTCTACCCCCGAACCGACGTCGTCCCCGAGGACGTCGAAGAGCTCATGGCCGTCACGGTCTGATCAGCGAAGCCACCACGAGAGGAAAACCCCTGTGACCACCAACCAGTACCGCCTCGGCGTCCTCCTGGGCGACGGCATCGGACCCGAGATCGTCCCGTCCGCCGTCGCCATCCTCGACGCCGCGGTCGCGGCAGCGGGCGCGTCCCCGATCGAGTGGACCGAGCTGCCGCTCGGCCGCGCCGCGATCGACGAGTACGGCGACGCCGTTCCGTCGGCGACCCTCGAAGCCCTCGACAACGTCGACGCCTGGCTCCTCGGCCCGCACGACAGCGCCTCCTACCCGGAGCCACACAAGTCGAAGCTCAACCCCAGCGGCACCATCCGCAAGCACTTCCAGCTGTACGCCAACATCCGCCCCGCGAAGGCGTTCCCGGGCGGAAACGCGATCGTGCCAGGCACGGACCTCGTCATCGTGCGCGAGAACACCGAGGGGTTCTACGCCGACCGCAACACGTTCGCCGGCACTGGCGAGTTCATGCCGACCCCGGACGTCGCGATCGCCCACGGCATCATCACCCGCAAGGCCACCGAGCGCATTGCGCACGAGGCGTTCAAGCTGGCGCGCACGCGGTCGAAGAAGGTGACCATCGTGCACAAGGCCAACGTGCTACGACTGACCACCGGCCTGTTCCGCGACGTCACCCGCGAGGTGGCCCAGCAATACCCGGACGTGGAGGTCAACGACTTCCACATCGACGCCGCCACCGTGCACCTGGTGCGCCGCGCGAACCGCTTCGACGTCATCGTCACGGAGAACATGTTCGGCGACATCCTCTCCGACCTGGCGGGCGAGGTGGCCGGATCTCTCGGCATCGCCCCGTCGATCAACTCCTCGGACACGCACGCGATGGCGCAAGCGTCGCACGGCAGCGCCCCCGACATCGCGGGACGCAACATCGCCAACCCGATCGCAATGATCCTCTCGTCGGCGATGCTGCTGCGCTGGCTCGGCGCCAAGTTCCAGGACGACGCGATCCTCGCCGCCGCCGACATCGTCGAGGACGCCGTCGAGCGGACCGTCGTCGAGGGGACCGCGACGAAGGACATGGGCGGGTCGGCCAGCACGACCGAGTTCACCGACGCCGTCGTCGCCGCCACGCGATCCGGTGTCCCCGCCGCCCAGGGAGCCTGAGCCAAGATGCGAACCGGTCCCCTCGTCGCCCTCGTGAGCGCCGTCCCCGCGGCGATCCCGCCCGCCGTCGCCGCACTCGAGGAAGCCATGCCGGACGCGCGTGTGTGGAACATTCTCGATGACCGGCTGATCGACGACGCGAACGAGGCCGGCGGGGTGACCGGTGAGCTGGACGCGCGCATGCGCCGGCTCATCGACCACGCCATCCGCGAGGGCGCCGACGCCGTGCTGCTCACATGCTCGCTCTACGGCTTCGTCGCCCGCGACATTGCGGCCGGCGCGACAATCCCGGTTCTCGGACCGGACGACGCAGCCTTCGAGGCGGTGCGGACGGGCGGCTACTCGTCGATCTACCTCGTCTCCTCGGTCGAACTGGCCCTCGCCGACTCGACCACTCGCCTGCGTGAGCACCTCGGCGACGCGGCGGACGGGCTCGAGATCCACCCGGTGTTCGCACCCGCCGCCCTCGCACCGAGCCGGGCGGGCGACGCGGCCGGTGCGGCGTCGGCCATCGCCGACGCTGTCGAGCACACCGTCGGGTCCGCGGACGCTGTCATCTTCGCCCAGTACTCGCTCGCACCGGCAGCGCAGCTCTTGGAGCAGCGCCTCGGCCTCCCGGTCCTGACAGGGCCCGGCAAGGCCGCCAGTCTGCTCGGGGAACGGCTCCGCTCGTGATCGGCGCGATCGCGGACGACTTCACTGGTGCGACCGACGTTGCGGTCGCCTTCCGGCGGGCGGGACTCAGAACGGTGGTGCTCTTCGGGCTCCCGTCCGGTGACCTCGACCTGCCCGAGCACGATGCCGTCGTCGTCGGCCTCAAGACGAGGACGATCCCAACAGCGGACGCGGTGGATCAGTCGCTCGCGGCGGCCGACTGGCTGGAGACTCACGGCGCCCGGCAGTTCTACTTCAAGTACTGCTCCACCTTCGACTCCCGCCCCGACGGCAATATCGGCCCGGTGGCCGACGCGCTCGCGGAGCGATTCGCGGCGGGACTCGTCGCGATGGTCCCCGCCTCGCCCGAGCACGGGCGGACCCAGTACCTGGGGTACCTCTTCGTCGGGCCAGTGCTGCTGTCGGAGTCGCCGATGCGCCACCATCCGCTCACACCGATGACCGACTCGTTCATCCCTCGTGTGCTCGAACCGCAGACGAGCGGCAGCGTCGGCCTGATCGCTCACGACGTGGTGCGTCGGGGACCGTACGCCGTGGCCGCGGAGTTGGCGCGCCACGCTGACATCGGGGACCGGTATGCGGTGATCGACGCGATCGAGGCCGCCGACCTCGTCGCCATCGGCGGCGCAGTCGTCGACCACGTCCTCATCGGTGGTGGCGCCGGACTGGCTGGGGGGCTGGGGCGGGCGCTCGCCGCCGCCGGTCGCGCCGTCCCGGAGACCCTTGCCCCGGATCCGGTGGGGCAGGTGCCGGCCGTCGTGCTGGCCGGGAGCTGCTCGTACCGGACACTCGAGCAGGTCGCCGTCATGCTCTCGTCGCATGACTCCTACTTCCTCGACGCCGCCGGAGTGCCCGATGCGGCGGAGCTCGCTCGCCGCGCCCTCGCCTGGTACGACTCGGCCGAGCGCAGCACTCCGCCGCTGATCTACTCCTCCGTCCCACCTCAACAGCTGCGCCGGGTGCAGGACGAACTCGGTGTGGACGCCGCATCACGAATTCTCGAGGACGCGGCCGGTCGGATTGCGACAGGGCTCGTCGCACGCGGCGTCCGTCGGCTCGTCGTCGCCGGCGGCGAGACCTCCGGCGCGGTCGTCGGCGCCCTCGGCGCGACCGGGGGAGTGATCGGCGCGGAGGCCGCGCCCGGCGTCCCGTGGATCTACACACCGGACGGGCTCGCCTTGCTGCTGAAGTCCGGCAACTTCGGGGACCCCGAGCTCCTCGTGCGCGCGGTCTCCATCCCGTCCGACCAGGAGGTGCGCGCATGAGGGTCCGCGACCCGCGGGAGGCGATGGTCGAGGCCGCACACTCGCTCTTCTCCCGTGGTCTCACCCATGGCAGCACCGGGAACGTCAGCGTGCGCGACGGCGACAGCATCCTCGTAACTCCCACGGGCGGCAGCCTCGGGAGTCTCGCCGAGGACGACATCTCGACCATCGATGTCCGCGGCCGGCACGTCGACGGCCCGAAGCCGTCCAAGGAGGCGTTCCTCCACGCCGCCATGCTGCGCGCCCGGCCGGGCGACCGCGCCGTCGTGCACACGCACTCCACGCATGCCGCTGCCGTCTCGTGCCTCGACGGGCTCGACCCGCAGAACGCGCTGCCGCCGCTCACCGCCTACTTCGTCATGCGCATCGGCCGGCTGCCCCTGATCCCGTTCCACGCGCCTGGGGATTCTTCTCTGGAGCCCTTGGCCGAGCAGGTGGCCGCCGACCATCGCGCCCTGCTCCTCAGCAACCACGGACCCGTGGTCTCCGGTCCCTCCCTCCCCGCTGCGCTCGACGCGGTGGAGGAA
>NZ_JAFMSZ010000021.1 GCF_017916505.1 Naasia sp. SYSU D00057 | reverse complement strand
CGGAAATCCGGCGTGATGAAATCGCCGTCCCAGGCGCGGGCGAGGTCGATGACGTTGGGATAGGTGACGCCCGGCATCAGCAGCCCGACCACCGGCGTGCCGTCGGCGCGGCGATAGGTGCAGCGGCGGGCGAATTCGAACACCTCCTCGATGCTGCGCGGCGGGCGGGTGATGCCGCGCTCCGCGAAGATCTCCGCATTGTAGTGCAGGCCGGAGGAAGCGTGGCGCATCGGCATGCCCACCAGCGTGCCGGCGGCCTTCATGCCCTCGATCAGGCCGGGGAAGACATCCGCCTGGTCCTCGATCGGCTCCCGCGCCAGGAAGGGCTCCAGCGGTTCGAACAGCTGCACGCTGCGGGGCGAGACCATGGTGTTCAGCACGAAGCCGACATCGATGGTGGTGGAGGGGAGCGACGCCTCGCGCTGCAGCCTTTCCCACAGCGGGCCGGTATCGAAGCTGGTCCAC
>NZ_JAFMSZ010000020.1 GCF_017916505.1 Naasia sp. SYSU D00057 | reverse complement strand
CACCGGCGTTGGCGCCTCGCCCTGGTCGAGGACGAAGGCAGCGACCATCTGCGCCAATGCGTCCGTCTGCTCCTCCATGGACTTGGCGGCTGCGGCGGCCTCCTCCACCAGCGCAGAGTTCTGCTGGGTGATCTTGTCCATCTGCGCGACGGCCACGTTCACCTGCTCGAGGCCGGTGCTCTGCTCCTGCGAGGCAGCGGAGATCTCCGCCATGATGTCGGTGACGCGCTTCACCGAGGTGACGATCTCGTCCATCGTGTCGCCGGCGGAGGTGACGAGGCGGGAGCCGCTGTCCACCTTCGCGACGGAGTCCGAGATCAATGCCTTGATCTCCTTCGCCGCATTGGCGCTGCGCTGCGCGAGGTTGCGGACCTCCGCCGCCACCACCGCGAAGCCGCGCCCCTGGTCGCCCGCGCGCGCGGCTTCCACCGCGGCGTTCAGCGCCAGGATGTTGGTCTGGAACGCG
>NZ_JAFMSZ010000001.1 GCF_017916505.1 Naasia sp. SYSU D00057 | reverse complement strand
TGGCTCAGTTCGGGTTGCAGTACGTCGGAGTGCCCAACACCGACTACATCGCCGACACGGTCCCGCCCGGCTTCGTCCTCCAAGGCTTCATCCCCAACGCGCCTGTGACATTCGGCGTGCCTTTGCGGCGGTCGAATGGGGTGCTCTTTTTGGAGCCGTCGTTCCTGTCGCTGTTCCTGGGCTTGGCGGTGCTGATCTCGCTCTGGGTCGGAATGAACTGGATCTGGAGCACCATCCTCCTGGCCGGCATGGTCCCCACCCTCGCCGGCAACGGCATCGTCGTCCTCCTGCCCGGCATCCTGATCCTCCTCCTCACCGCACAACGCCGGAACACCCTCAACCTCCTCCCCGGAATCGGCCTCGCGATTCTCGGCGCAGCTGCCACCCCGTTGGGATCCCTCTACCTCGGGCGGACCAGAGAAGCCGGGTCGGAGCAGTCGAGCGCGAGCTTCCGATTCATCCAGCCCTACGGCACTCTCCTTCCCGCCTCACTGGACACGCCGTTTCAAACTCTCTTCGGGCACGGAGCCGGGCGCGCAGACGAGTACTACTCGCGGGCAGGCCTTGGTGGCCTGACTCAGCCGTTGCTTCCCAAAGTGCTCTACGAATACGGCGTGATCGGCGTGATCGCTATTGCGGGCGCCATCGTGACCCTGCTGGCCCTGGGACTGAGTTCACGGATGTGGATGATCGGACTCGTGGTCGCCTACGTCTTTGTCAACGCGTCGCTTCTGTTGACCGTTGGAGTCCTATTCACGTTCTTTTGGGTGCAGCTGATTCCGTCCGTTACGACGAATCAGGTTGCTGCGGGAATGAAGCGATGGCGCCCATGGCGACGGTCCGTGTCGATGCTGACATGACTCGGCCGTCTTCCTGGCTGGCGGCGTGGAGTGGCGGCGATTCTCGCCCTCCGATCGAGGATCCGGTGAGAGCGGGTGCCGATGAGGTTGTCTAACTCGTTTGCCCGCGGTGCCCGCATAACTCTTACTGGCCAGTGGATTCGGTTCGCGGTGCAACTCGCGACTACGGTTCTGCTCGCGCGGCTGCTTTCGCCATCCGAGTTCGGGAGCTATGGAATGGTGATCGCGGTCACGGGTATCGCGTTGTTGCTGGTCGACATGGGATTCTCAACAGCCACGATTCAGGCTCAGGTGATCTCGTCCCAACAGCGCGCCAACGTGTTCTGGATCAATCTCGCCGCGGGTCTTGTGGCTAGTGCGATTCTCGTTTTCAGTGCTCCCCTGATCGCTCATTTCTACGGTCTTCCCCTGCTGACACCTGTGGTTCAAGTGTCGGCCGTGGCGATCGTTCTGCAAGCGATCACGGCCCAGTTCTCCGCGGAGGCGTCCCGGCAGTCGCTCTTCGGTGCTTTGGCTCTCGCCGACGTCGTAGCGCAGGTGGGTGGGGCGGGTGTGGCGATCGCCCTCGCCTTCGGGGGATTTGGTGTGTGGAGTCTCGTCGCGCAGCAGCTCGCCGTCGCAACCCTAACCCTCGTGGTTGTGGCGAACGGGGTTCGTTGGAGACCAGGGCTCCCACGCCGTGCCAAGATGCGGTCATTGGTGGGCTTCGGGTTCAACACGCTCGGAGTGCAGGCCGTCAACTACGCATCGGCCAACGTGGATTCCGTGGCTCTCGGCCGAGTGTGGGGTCCAGCGACCTTGGGCTATTACGACCGCGCCTATCAGCTGTTCAAGCTCCCCGTCACACTACTTCTCAGTCCCCTTACGCGTGTTGTGCTTCCGAAGCTGTCGAGTTTGCAGTCGAACGCCGAGCCGTACGCCCGGGCGGTGGAGCAACTGCAGCTGGTGATCGCCTACGTGGCAGGTTCCGTGTTCCTGCTCGCGTCGGTTGCGGCGGAACCACTGGTAATCACTGCACTTGGCACGACCTGGGCGCCAAGCGCCGGGATCTTTTCGATCCTCGCCGTGGGCGGCTTCTTTCAGACAATGGGGTACGTCTACTATTGGGTGTTCTTGTCGAAGGCGTTGACAGGGCTCCAGTTGAGGTACGCGCTTGTGACGCGGTCGCTGATGGTGGCAATGATCCTCATTGGCGTGCACTTTGGCGCGTACGGGGTTGCGGTTGCGGTTGCGGCTGGCTTGGCGGTGAATTGGCTGGTGCTTTCTGTCGGACCGATGAGAAGGACCGGTGTGTCCGTCGCCAGGCTGATGCGGGTAGTACTCAGGCCACTCCTCTGCCATGTCACAGCGATGGCTGCGGTTTATCTGGTTGTCACCCTTGCCGGCCCGGGGCTGCCACCGTGGCTCACTCTGATTCTCAGCGGGACCGCCGCGCTCCTGGTGTACGGGTTGTTGGCACTCACCGTGCGGGCAGTCAGGATCGATTGCCTGCAGATTGTGCGTGTGTTGGGAAGAAGGTCGTGACCCAGGTCAGCATTCGGGGTGTCCGGGTGGTGCATTGGAATCCGCGGCGTAATTCCCTGCCGCTACTCAACGAGCTTCCCATCGGCCCTCCTGTCGGAAACTTCGGCGATCTACTGGGCCCGGCGATCGTCGCGCGTGCACGCGGCGCACGCGTGGTGCTCCCGGTTGTACCCCTCTTGAAGAGTCGTGCGCCGCGCCTTCTGAGCGTGGGGTCGATCATGCATTTCGCCCGGGATGGAGACACCATCTGGGGGACAGGAGTGAACGGAAAGGAGGCGCCGCCCGCGCATCGAGCTACCAGCCTTGACGTGAGGGCGGTCCGCGGACCCCGCACCCGAGATTGGCTCTGGAAGCACAAGCGCATCGACGCGCCGCCGATCTACGGGGACCCGGCGCTGTTGTTCCCCCGGCTTTTCCCTGAGGTCCTGAGATGGCGCGACGTCAAGCGACGCTCGCTCGCGGTGGTGCCAAACCTGCACGACATCGACAGGTATCGGACCCATCCGGGCTTTGTCGATCCGCGGTGGCGGGTGCTCACCGTTGTGCGCGCTATCGCGCAAAGCGAAGCAGTCGTTGCCTCCTCCCTTCATGGGGTGATCATCGCCGAAGCCTTGGGAATTCCGGCAGTCCTGCTGCCTGCTTCGCAGGAGAACCCCCTTAAGTACGAGGATTACGTCCTCGGTACCGGGCGAGACTCTATGCCACGCGCAGGCGACCTTGCTCGCGCACAAGCGCTCCTGTCATCGGGTGTTGAGAGCTCTCTGGAAGCGTGGAAGCCGGATCCCCTGATGAATGCCTTCCCGCACGATCTTTTCGTCGCGAGCTCGAGACCCCGGAGCCAGCCCTAATCTCGTTCCACAGCCGAAGTCACCACCGCAACGCGATTGCCGCTCATCGCATCGGCCGACGCGAGAAGCCGCGCCCGCCGGTAGGCTCCTTTGCGACTCTGGTGTGCGATGGTGCCGCCTCGTTGATCCAAGAAGGAGCGCCCCATTCGCACATTGCTCATCGCCAAGTTCGTGCCGTGGCCCCCCAACAGCGGGGAGAAGCGCCGTACCCTCGCTGTCGCGCGCGCCTTTCTGGCGCTCGGGACTGTGACGATCGCGGCCTTTGAGTCCGAGTATGAGGACGCCGCGCCGCTGCGGGCTGAGGGCTTCGACGTGCGCACGGTGCCGCTCCGGCGAACCGCCCTGAAGACCGCTCGCGGGCTTCTTCGAACGCGATCCATCACCGCGTCCCGCTTCTGGGATCGGGACCTCGCGGGACTGGTTTCAGAGGTGGCTCGGGCTGACTCGATCGACGTCACCGTCGTCGAGCACGTGCAGTTGAGAACTCTCGCCTCGGCAGAGTCGTCCTCCGTGCGTGTCATAGACATGCACAACGTGGAGTCCTTGCTTGCCAAGCGAATGAGCGAGACCCGCAGGGGACTCTGGCGCTGGATCTATGGCTTAGAGGCACGCGCGCTGAGGCGTCTCGAGCGCCGCGTCTCCGACGTCGACCTCGTAGCGGTTGTCAGCGAAGCTGATCGCGTGGCGCTCGCCCAACATGGGGGCGCAGTCGAAGTTGTCGTGGTACCCAACGCCTGGGACGCGACGACGCCCTTGCCGGCCGTCGAGTCGCCCGTCGTCAGCTTCGTCGCGCTTTTGTCCTGGGCGCCGAACGTCGACGCGGTGAAGTGGTTCTGTGGCCGAGTCTGGCCGTGTGTGATCGATGCGATACCCGGAGCGAAGTTGCAGCTCGTGGGTCGAGATCCTCATCCCGACGTGAGGGCGCTTGCGTCTGATTCGATCGTTGTGACCGGAACAGTGGATTCACTCGCCCCGTGGTACGAACGGACCGCTGTGACCGTGGCTCCTCTTCTCGCCGGCGGAGGTTCCCGATTGAAGATCCTCGAGTCGTTGTCGTACGGCCGCCCGGTAGTGGCAACGACAGTCGGCGCGGAAGGCCTCGAGGACCTGGTCGGACGAGGGGTCATCCTGGCTGACGAGCCCGGGATGATGGCTTCCGAGATCGTCGCGCTCCTCAACGATCCCGCCCGTGCGCAACGCCTCGGCACCTCTGGTGCACAGGCTGTCGAGCAAGATCATTCCTGGTCCGCAGCCGTAGCACCGCTGATCGCCGCCGTGAAGTCAGCGACCTCCGAAAGGCTGGACCGATGAAGAAGGGCATCATTGCGGCGCTCGCCGTTTCCGCGGGGGCGGGACATTTCCTGTACCCGGTGGTCCTCACCCTCGCCGCAAGCCTCTCGAAGCGAACCCGTGACGTACCGGCCGTGCAGCATTGGCCCGGCGTAACGGTCATCGTGCCGGCCTACCTCGAGAGCGGAGTGATCGGCGAGAAGGTCCGCAACATCGAGACGAACGGCTACCTGGGCGAAGTGCAGATACTTGTCGTTGCTGACGGCGACCCGGAGACCGCGCGAGCCGCGGAAGCTGCGGGGGCGGAAGTGCTGGCGCTACCGAGCCGGGGCGGCAAATCCCAGGCCCTGAACGCAGGCCTTGCGGCGGCACGACACGAATGGGTGGTCCTCACCGACGCCAACGCGATGCTCGAGGCAGGCGCGATCCAACTCCTAACGCGTCGACTCGGGGACTCTGCCTACGGCGCCGTGGCAGGGGAGAAGCTAGAAGGTACGGGCGGCGAGCTCAGCTACTGGAAGTTCTCGTCATGGCTCAAGCGGAATGAATCGCTATTCGGCAGCACGAACATGGACGGCGCGCTGTGCGCGGTGCGCCGCTCTGCTTGGCGCCCGATTCCGGCAGACATCTCGTGCGACGACTTCTGGATCTCTCTCGACATTGCGGAGCAGGGGTATCGGGTGGGCTACGAGCCGATGGCGATCGTCCGGGAAGAGTCGATCGGAAGCTTGAAGCAGTCGTGGGAGCGTCGGACACGCGTACTCGGCAGCGCCCTCTGGGTCATCTGGGTGAAACGGCGACTGCTTCTGCCGCGCTACGGATCTCTCAGCGCGAGCCTTTGGGGGCACAAGCTTTGGCGATCCACGCTAGGGCCGTTGAGCCACGCGGCGCTGCTCGCCGTTGCCGTGGCGGCTGCCCCCAAGAGCAAGCTGGCCGCTCTCTTCCTGACGGGGCACGTGCTAGCGGGGGCAAGCCTTGGAGCCGAACTGGCAGGAATCCGCGTCCCTCGGATTGCCCACATTCCTTCGCAGGTGATGTTTCTGCAGGCGGTCGCTTTCGGGGGCATGGCTCGCTTCGCCCGACGCGACCGTGCCGTCCAGTGGAAGAAGCCTGCTCGGTGAGTTGCCCGCCTAGGTCCAGGCGACATCCGTGCGCACGACCTTGGCGGGAGCGCCCGCAACGAGCGTGTGGGCAGGGACGTCCCGGGTCACTATAGAGCCGGCCGCGATGACCGCACCGTCTCCGATTGTGACCCCCTTAAGGATCGTGGCCCGCGCACCGATCCATACGTGGTTCCCGATCGTCACGGGAGCGGTCGAAGTGTCGACATGGGAGAGCTGATGGCCGTCGGTGTCTGTGATGGATACGTCCCAGCTGATCGCGCACCGCTCACCAATCGACACGGAGTCGACTGCGATGATCTCGCTTCGTCGGTTGATGAAGGTGAGCGCGCCGATGGAAACTCGGGCGGCGCGGGAGTGCAGGTCGATGCGCACACCCTCGTAAAGATGGACCTTCCGCCCGAGAGTCACGCTTCCGTGCTCGATGTTGACGAACCGGACGCCACGCTCGATGCGTACGGGCGTATGGGCGTGAATCGTCCTGGCGAGGGCATGGACGTACCCACGAAGCACGCTTGGCCCCATCTTGCCATACCGCAACATTCCGCCCCCGGTCATGGGGCTACTATGCCATCCGGTTCCTCGCGTCCCGGCGACTCGCAGCCGCCGGCGCGCATCGGTTTCGGCTACTCGTTGCGTTCCAAGTGCTTCCCGCTGGTAGCTAGGGTTGATCGTGGGACCGGCCGTTCGGCTGGCCCGCCGCACGGGCGGACGTGTCGACGGGGGAGTGCGCGGAAGTGAGCACGATCGCGGCCGTCATCGTGAACTACAACTACGCCGACTACGTCGCGGATGCTGTGAACAGCGTCCTGAAACAGACAGTGCCGTTCGATGAGGTGATCGTCGTCGACGACGGTTCCACCGATGAGTCCCTACGTGTGATCGAACAGTTTGCTCCCGCTGTCAAGATCGTGGCGAAGACCAATGGAGGCCAACTCAGCGCGGTTTGGGCGGGAGTTGCCGCGGCAACGTCGGAATACACCTACGTGCTCGACTCCGACGATCGGGCAGGCGCTCGCCTGGTGGAGACGATCCGCCCCCAGTTGGAAAGCCGGCCGGTGAAGCTCCAGTTTCAGCTCCAAGCCGTCACCGAGGCGGGTGCCGCGACCGAGAGTGTATTTCCGTCTTACCCTGCTTCTTATACCTCGGACCAGATGATCGACGATAACCGGGTGCTCGGTTTCTACCTCTGCGCGCCGACCTCCGGCAACGTGTTCCGGACGGAGTACCTCGCGCGTCTGGCCGGAACCGGACATCTCCAGGAGAAGGGCGCCTTCGTGGACGGCGTGCCGGCTCAGCTCGCACCGTACTTCGGGAGCGTGACCTCTCTGAATGAGCCACTGGCGCAATACCGCGTTCACGGGCGTAGCGATTCCCAGTGGGGGCAGCCGACTACAGAACTGCTCGACCGAGAATTGCGCGAATACGGGCGCCGCTGGGAAGAGGTTCGCGCGGTCCTTGCCGAAGAGGGGGTCCCCGCGCCGAGGTACGGCACTACTGCCTACACGCTCGAACGCCGACTGATGAGTGACGTGCTGGACGGGCGACGGCCATCAGCCGCGCCCGCGCTTGCGTTCGCGAGACTGGTGAGACGGTCTTCTCTACCTCGATCGCAGAAGGTCCTTCTCTGCGGGTGGGCTTTCGGCCTCGTCGTGCTGCCCAAACGGAAGGCCGAAACGCTGGCGCTGTCCCGGAGGTCTCCGGCGCGACGAGGACCCCTCCTGCGGTGGGCGGCAAATCTCGCGCGTGCCCGCGGGGCGACGCCGCGGACGTAACGCCATGTGAACACGCTTAGTCGCTCGTCCTCCATTGTGTTCTCGTCCATATGCTCGACCGACTCCAGGAGACACTTGTGGCGTACCAGCGACTGAGTCCCGGCGCCGTGGCCGACATCGGCAAGGCGCGACACGTCCTGCGACCCGCGGGAGCGTTGCTTGCCGTGGTGTGCGTTGGAGCGAGCCTGTTCGCGTGTGCTGACTCGGCGCCAGCTCCATCCGCCACGTCCTCGGTCAACTCGCTGTTATCGAAACTGCCGGTGCAACCCGAGGACGCGGGGGGCTTCACCGCGAGTGCGTTCGGCTCCCGCATCGACGCGGACTTGGACGGGTGCGAGACCGGCAAGGAGGTGCTGCGCGCCGAATCGCTGATCACAGAAGTCGTGGGCGTCAAGTGCTCGGTGGCCGGGAAGTGGCGCTCGTTCTACGACGACAGCATCTTCACCGCGCCGTCCGGCGTGCGAACTGACTTACTGGTGACGATCTCAGAAGCGTGGGAGTCGGGTGCCTCATCTTGGTCAGCGGATCGGCGCCTCGCTTACGTGAACGATGTTGGTTACGAGTGGTCTCTAAACGTCGTGAGTCGAACTTCGAGTACCGCCCGGGGTGCGAAGGGTCCCGAGACTTGGCTCCCCTCCGCCGGGCAGCGTTGCGCCTACGTCGCTGCGTGGGTGGGTGTGAAGTCGAGGTGGGGCCTCGCAGTCAATGCAGGCGAGAAAGAGGCGGTGCAGGCGGCCCTGAACAAGTGTCCCCACCTGACAGTCAGTACACCCGACCAGCCTGACATTCAGGCACTCGCGGGCTCCGAGGCTGTGCCCGCTGGCGTGGACTCCTCGGCGACGACTCTGGTCGGCTGGTCGGGAGCGAAGATCGCGGGCTTGGATAACCAGATCTTCGGGACCTGGATGGCTCGCGATTCGTGGGCTGGCATGGCGGCTGGTCAATGGTTGTCAGCCAACGCCGGCTACACCGCGTTCGTAGCAGCCCACCCCGATCGCGCCGCAGACATCGGAGTGCCTCTCATTCCCCACGACTCGGGCGTGCCCCTCAACCAGTTGCTGGACGAAGCGATCGCGGGGAAGCGCGACAGCGAGTACAGGGCAATGGGAGCTTCGCTGGCGAAGGGCGCGCCTGAGACCCTCTACGCCCGGCTTTACTGGGAGATGAATATGTCGCCCCAACCAGCGAAGTCCCTCGATCGGAGTAAGTTCAAGGCGGCTTGGGACCGAGCGGTGCCACTAATCCGAGAAGGCTTCGCTGCGACCGCGCCGAGCAAGGATCTGAAGGTCGTATTCTGCCCTATCTCGGACGGAGCGGATTACAGTGCCTTCTACCCGAGCTCTTCCAACGTCGACGTCATAGCGATGGATGTCTATGCCGCGAAGTGGGGCGCCAAGACGCCGACCGCCGCCGTACTGACGGCGTCGGTTCAGCTTTACCTCGACTCAATCGCTGCCTTCGCGAAGGAGAAGGGTAAGCCCGTCGCTCTGGGCGAATGGGCGAACTGGCAAACCGGAGCTCAGGGCTCAACCAACAACCACGGGCGAGGCGATTTCCCCGCGTACATAGATCAGGTATTCGACTGGGCCGAGAAGAATGATGCGGCTTACGTGGTCTACTTCAATCTGGCCGACGGAGGGGTGGGGCAAAGCCTCGCCGAAACTCCCGCGTCGCTGCAGAGGCTCCTGGTACGGGCCGGAAACTGAGCCAACGCTGGCTTTCGTCAGCGCGGTCGGCCCACCCGACCTCGGTGTTCGAGTGCGTGCCGGCGCCGGCGCTGTCTACCGACGTCGGCGTCCCGAGTGCCCTCCGGTCCGATGGACGCCAGCAAACCCCCAGCGATTGAGGTGGCCAGGATCGCCGCCACGAGTATCAGGGCGATGGACCCCACGGATGCCAGGCCGCACACCGCAGCCGTAACCGCGAGAACAGCAAATCCGACGGCTGCTCCTAGGAGCGCCGCGGAGGGGGTGGTCGGAAGGGACCGATTCGTCGCCATTGCATAACCGTACGGTCTCACCAAGAACGGCGCATAAGGGCAGGGCCCGGACCAGGGTCTCGACCCCGAACGGGGGCTTGGGAGGGGAAGGGAGCAGTGCGACCGTATAAGCCTCACCTCTCTCGAGTAGGAGGAGGGTGAGTCACTTCGGGGGAAGTGGTGCGCCGCACGTCCGTGCGGGAAGTATCGGGGGATGTTGTGAGCTTGCGGTCGCGTGCTTCCACGCTGGAAAGCGTCATGGGTATGTTCACGACTGCATCGGTCACAGTCGCGGTTCTCGCGGGCGCGCCCGGGGACTACCGAGCTCTAGCGGATTTCGGACACGCCGCGCAGGCGCAGACCGTGGCCTCCGCTGCTGCGCTTCCGGCAATCGTTCGCGATGACTATACGGTGACTAGCGCGCCTTCGAGTCCCTACGCGACCCCTCCGGCAGATCCCTCGTCATCGCAATCGAACTACGACGGCGCCTCCGAGGAGGAGCCGCCGCCGCCGGAGTGGGCGGCGATTGACTGCGTCGCCGGCGAAGAAGCCATCCCGGCAGGGGAAGCGGGGTACGTGTGTGGGCCGGCTGACAAGGCCGACCCCAATGCCCGCACCGGTATCAGCACTCTCGTCGGCTGGTCGGGTGGCGCCATTCCGGGGCTCGAGAATCAGGTCTTCGGCACGTGGATGGCGCGTGATTCTTGGGCTGGCATGGCGCGAGGCTATTGGCTGTACGCCAACACTGGGTTCACCGCGTTTGTTGCGGCGCACCCTGATCGTGCCGCCGACATCGGGGTCCCGCTGATTCCACATGATTCGGGCCAGCCGTTGAACCAGCTACTCGACGAGGCGATTACGGGCCTGCACGATGATGACTATGAGTCCATGGGTGCATCGCTCGGGAAGCTGGGGCCAGCCACGGTTTACGCCCGCCTCTACTGGGAGATGAACATGTCTCCCTATCCCGCCAACTCCCTTGATCGAGCCAAATTCAAGGCGGCGTGGGATCGCGCCGTGCCGCTCATTCGTTCCGGGTTCGCGGCCGCAGCGCCGTCCAAGACGCTCAAAGTGGTCTTCTCACCGATCTCCGACGGAGCCGATTATCGGGCCTTCTACCCGAACTCAACGAATGTGGATGTCATAGCTATCGACGCCTACGCTTCGAAGTGGGGCTCGAGCGCGCCCACTGCAGCCGTGCTCACTCAGACCGTTCAGACGTACCTCGACTCCATCGCTGCATTCGCGAAAGAACAGGGCAAGCCGGTTGCGCTGGGGGAGTGGGGCAACTGGCAGGTCGGGAGGGACGGAGACGTCAACAGCCACGGCTTGGGTGACTTCCCGAACTATATCGACCAGGTTTTCGACTGGGCCGCGGAGAACGACGCTGAATATGTCGTCTACTTCAATCTGCGCGACGGGGGCGTAGGCCAGACCTTGGCCGACACGCCGCTCTCGCTTGCGAGGCTGCAAGCGAGAGCGTCGGGATGACCGCCGCCGCTTAGTGTTCCCGCCTGCGGGCCCGCCCCATCGCCGCAACCCAGCGGAGCACTAAGCCACGCTTGCGAGGAGATCTCCTCGCAAGCACGAGTGCCTGCCCGGTGGTGTTCGGAAGAAGGACGACCGCGAGGGCCCACAATGGCAACAACGCCCGCTGCTTGAGAGGTAGGCCTGAAGAGGCCAACCTCGACGCATAGGTGAGCGTCTTGCGCAGCGGCGGCCGCCTGCCGTCCAGGGTGGCGGCCATGATCTCCCGCTCGAGCACGTACGCCGAAACCCTCGGGTCGGTATATGCGATCCCCTTGAGGGCTAGCACTCTTACCACCTGTGCCCAGCGCTGCTGATACCGATTCAGCTCCCGATGAAGCAGCTCTGGGGTTGGGTGACCGTACTGCGACAGGCTGTGGTCGTGCACACGATACATCGCTAGAGGTGTGTTCAATGAGACGACCTGGCCGAAGTATGGAGCAAGCTGTGCGGGAACGCCGTCGAATGCACCTCGCTCATCGAGCTCGCTAGTACCCAGCAAATCTGCCAGGAAATCTCGCCGGAACACGTTGCCCGACGTCGGGGCGCATACATAAAAGCCCAGGCGCCGATTGTCGTCGATCATGCGTGGGGCGCCGTATCCGCTCGCATACGACGGAAAGACGCTTTCCGTCCGGTCGCCTTCGGAGTTCATCGCTTGGAGTTGAAACTGCACCTTGACCGGCCGGGTCCCCAGGGACTCCGTCACTGTGGCCACGAGGTTGGAGCCAGCGAGGTCGTCCGCATCGAGGACGTAGATGTAGTCCGAATCGGTGGCCGGCAGGGCGGCCCATACCGCGCTGAGCGGGCCGCCGTTCGGCTTCTCGACCACTGTGACGCTCGTGCCCGCCGAGCGGATCACTTCCATCGAGCCGTCGGTAGAACCGTCGTCGACGACGATCACCTGGTCGAACGGCATCGACTGGTGCAGGACGCTACTGATCGCGCCCGCCACGTACTGTGCGTAGTTGTAGTTGACAACTACTGCGGTGATCGTAGGCGGCTTCCGTGCGGGGGCAATAGTCCTCGCCTCCGATGCGTCCGTGCGCGGTGAACCAGATCCCTTCATGCGCCGTCTCCGCTGATTAGTCCGCTCCACGTCACCGCTTGAGCCCAGCGACAACTTCTTCAAACGCCGACTCGTAGGCCGCTGCCATCCTTTCGACGGTGAAGGAACGGGCCAGCGTTCTTCCCGTGTCAGCGATTGCTGCCCGCTCATCGTCATGTTCTAGGAGGCTCGTTGCTGCGAGAGCCAGATGCTCTCCTGACGGGTACACCACTCTGGCGTCGATGCCGTCCCTCAGGAAATCGGCGCCGAAGCCAGTATGTGTCGTAATCGCGGCGAGACCGAACGACATAGCCTCGAGCAGTGCCAGGCCGAAACCTTCCGAGAGTGACGGGAACAGGAAGATTGACGACTCGCGGAAGATGCGAGCTTGTTCCTCGACACTGATGCGTGGCAGCACGTCTAGTGCAGGTTGGTCCTCCTTGGCGAAGAGCGGTCGGATCTCTTCAGTAGTACGGCCGGTGCCGCCTAGGACGAGTCGCGCCTCCGGTCGGCGGCGCCTGATTTCGCGGAGCGCACGCGGAAGATGATGGGTGCCTTTACGGGCTTCCCATGTGCCGAACCACAGCATCTGTCCTGGGATCCGTTCGCGCTGAGGAGGCACGATCGAGCTGAGTGCCAGGAGGTCCGGATGAACCGCCGCGGGGATCATGGTCACGGCGTCGTCCGACCCGCGGATATCGCGAGCCTCCGAAAGATCCCGCAGGTTCTGCACGATAGTTCGATCCGCAGACCTGATCCCTTCCCGATCCCATCGCACGGGCAGAGGGCCGGTGAACGCTTTGTAGGGAAGCGAGGTTCGCCAGTGCCGCAGCGTTGACTCCGCAGCCGACGCAGTGTGATCGAAGACTGAAAGACCGTGTACCAGGTTGATGAGAGCGGGTCGGGGGCCGCTTCGTCGAAGCGCCTTGAACAGCGGGTAGGCCATGCCCGACGCCGAGAGAATGACGTCGAACGAGCGCGGATCACTTCGCATGCCCGCGCGGCTGAGGCTCTGCGGCATCCAGAGTCGTGTGGCGGCGAGCTTCGCCTTGTCGACGCGCGGAAGGGGCATGTCCTCCTGGTGCAGCAAAATTACCTCGTGCCCACGAGCGGTGAACTCGCCCGCCAGCATGTGGAAGATACGAGAGGCGCCGCCGTTCGGGTTGTTGGGGGAGTGGGACAGCATGAGGATGCGCATGGATAGATCTGCCTCTTTCGACTGGGGCTGGTGCCGATGCCCACCGAGCCTCACTCAGTCACCCTAGCGGCGGCTCGCCGGCAGGCCCGCCATGTCGGCAGAGGGCTTGGGCTACCCTCGACTAGATGCGTCGACGGATCCTCTTGGCCAGCTTCATTGTCCTCTTCGCCACTCTCGTGTTCTCGCCCATCTCGTTGCAGTCGCTGATGCTTGAGTCGCTGCTTCAGCTGAATCTCGGCGGTGACGGGCAGCTACTCGCCGACGTGCTGGATATCGTTGCGAACGTCGTGCTGTTCGCTCCTGTGGGGGCGGTTGTTGCGCGACTTGTTCGGCATTGGGTGGCCGGTGCACTCGCGGGGTTTCTTGCGAGTTGCGCCATTGAGTACGTGCAGCTGTTTCTCCCGGGCCGTACCCCCTCGTTCGTCGACATCGCTACCGACACAGCTGGCGCCTTCTTAGGAGCGATTCTCGCGATGGGTCCTGCGGCGCCTGCGACAGGTATCGCGGCGCCTGCTGCCGACCCTTCGTCTTTGGATGAGCCAAATGTCATTCGCATGAGTAAGCGAGCTGGGGAGACCGCTCGCGCGACCGGGTCGCAGGCCTCCGGTGACTCGCGCCTTTCTGCCTGATCGGCTGACTCCGCCACTGCCGGACACTCAGCCATCCAGACGCTGGACTGGGCCTCGGGCTACGCCAGTAGCTGGCACCTGCTAGAAAGAGTGCCCGCTCCACGTCCTCGAGACCCACCGATAAGGAAAGCCGACGCCATGAGAATCTCGGTCATCGGCTGCGGTTACCTCGGCGCCGTACATGCGGCGAGCATGGCCGAGCTCGGCCACGAAGTCACTGGCATCGACGTCGACCCCGCCAAGATTCAGGCCCTTCAAGCCGCGCAGGCCCCGTTCTTCGAGCCCGGCCTCACCGACATCCTCGAGTCCGCCATGGCTTCCGGCCGGCTGAGCTTTTCGACGAACATCGCCGACGCGAAGGGCGCCCAGGTGCACTTCGTCGCCGTCGGCACCCCGCAGAAGAAGGGAGAGAACGCCGCCGACCTCACCTACGTCGACGCCGCAATCGACGCGCTCATCCCACAGCTCGGCGTCAGCGACCTCGTCGTCGGCAAGTCCACGGTCCCCGTCGGCACCGCCGAGCGCCTCGCCGAGAAAATCGAGGCCGGCAGCGGGGCGACGCTCGCGTGGAATCCCGAGTTCCTCCGCGAAGGCTTCGCGGTCAAGGACACCATTAGCCCCGACCGCCTCGTCTACGGCCTGCCAGCGGGAGAGAAGGGCAAGAAGGCGAAGCAGCTCCTCGACGAGGTCTACGCCACCGCCCTCTCCAACGACACTCCCGTCGTCGCCACCGACTACGCCACCTCAGAGCTGGTGAAGGTGTCGGCGAACGCGTTCCTCGCCACCAAGATCAGCTTCATCAACGCCATGGCGGAAATCGCCGAGGTTGCCGGCGCGGACGTCACCGCCCTCGCCGACGCCATCGGTTACGACGCTCGCATCGGCCGCCGCTTCCTCAACGCCGGCGTCGGCTTCGGCGGCGGCTGCCTGCCGAAGGACATCCGAGGCTTCGCGGCGCGCGCCGAGGAGCTCGGCCGCGGCGAGTCGATCCGCTTCCTGCTCGAGATCGACAAGATCAACATGCGCCGCCGCGAGCGGATGGTCGAGATGGTCATTGAGGCGCTCGGCGGGCAGGTCTACAAGAAGAAGGTCGCCGTCCTCGGTCTCGCTTTCAAGCCCGACTCCGACGACGTCCGCGACTCGCCCGCCCTCGATGTGGCGGTTCGGCTCAACGGCCTCGGGGCGCACGTCATTGCCACCGACCCGGAGGCGATCCCCAACTCCATCCGGCTGCACCCGCAGCTCGGCTTCGCCACCGACACCATGGACGCGCTCAACCACGCGGACGCCGTCGTGCTCGTGACGGAGTGGAAGGAGTACCGGAACCTCGACCCCGTCGAGGTCGGGAAGCTTGTGCGCGACAAGATCATCATCGACGGCCGCAATGTGCTCGATCCTGTGCAGTGGCGCGCGGCCGGCTGGATCTACAAGGGGATGGGGCGGCCGTAGTCGCTCATCGCCGCAGAGAGCACGAGGCGAACACCTCGAGCTGGTCGGCGAAGGTTACGCACACCTGTGGCCGCGTTCCCTGTAGCTGGCGGACGATTCACGCGAACGGTCACGGGTCTACGCTCCGTGCATGGTCGAGGAGGACCAGGACCGTGAATCGAGGCCGCCACGCGAGGGCGGAATGCCGCGATGGTTGGTGGCGCTCGTCGTCGTCCTCGTGATCGCGGCAGTTACCACCATTGCAACATGGGTTGTCAGCTTCGTGCTGCCGCTGCTGACGTGACCGAGCACGCCGGAGGCAGACGCGATTCGTCGCGAGCGGTTTCGAAAAGCCCGCGACACGCCGTCAGACACAGTTTGGAAAACAAAACAACCCCCACCTCGGGCTTTGCGTCGCTACGCTCGATTCGCTATCCCTCAACCGCCGGTGTTTGAGACCCTCCCCTCCTCTACCCGAACGGACTCCCCACAGTCATGCCGCGTTCCGTCTACACCGTTGTCCTGGCCGTCTTCGCGCTCGTCGCCGTTTCGGTCATCGCCACCCTCGTGACCCTGTCCGGCTCGACCGACGCGGCGTTGATGAAGTCGGCGGTGTGGGCCTGGGCGAGTGCGGGTGGGCTTGCGTTCGTGGCCATGGTGGCTTTCGGATTCGTGGTGCTGCGCCGTGCGGGACGTGCTGCGCGGGCCGAGGAGTCGACGGCTTCCGTCAAGGTGCCCGCTGAGGTTTCGGAGCCGGTCTTCGCCTGACCTCGTCGGCCTGTCTGAAGCCGCCTCCTCGGGGCCCTCGCTCCGAGGCATAACGGGTGGTTTCGAGGCGGCCGCTTTGCAGCCTCCTCAACGACCGGGGTCTGTTCGACGCGGTGCCGCACGGGAGTGGCCCCCCAACTGGGGAGCGGGCGATGTCGGTGGGCGCCGATAGCGTGAAAATCGCTCCCGGAACCCGAACTCCGGTCGCTTACCCCACCCGAATCGCAGCGGGCCGCACTCCGAGAACCTGACGGAGGACGCCCGCCGCGCCTTCTACCCGAGAAGGTCCCTCAGTGCTCGATGCCCTCCCCGACGTCCGCCGTGCCCCGCTGTCGGACGCCCCGTCCGCCAGCCGCGACTGGCGGGTCCGCTACGCCCACCGGCTCATGGTCACCGACACGCTCGCCGTGGCCTGGGCCGTCGCCGGCACCCAGCTCGTCTGGTTCGGTCTCAGCCCGCAGCTGACCCCACTCGGCGCGACCGCGCAGACGCTCAACTGGTACCTCGTCGTGTCGGTGCTGATCGGCGCGCTGTGGCTGCTCGCCCTCCGCGTCTCCGGGTCGCGCGACTCCCGGGTGGTGGGGTCAGGGCTCACCGAGTACCGGCGGGTGATCGGCGCGAGCCTCGCCCTCTTCGGCGCGCTCGCCGTCGCCGCCTACCTCTTCGACATCGACATCACGCGCGGCTACTTCCTCACCGCGCTGCCGCTCGGCGTCCTGATGCTGCTCGTGAGCCGCTCCACGTGGCGGCAGTGGCTGAAGCCGCGCCGCAAGGCGGGGGAGTACGCCTTCCAGGTGCTGCTCGTCGGCTCCGCCTCCTCCGTCGACCACCTCGCCGCCGAGCTCGCCCGCGAGCCGCACGCCGGCTACGCCGTCGTCGGCGCCGTCATCCCCGGCTCGCCTCGGGCCACCCTGCCGGTCGGCGGCGCTCCCGTCTGGTCGAGCCTCGACGACATCCCCGCCGCCATGGCGCTCACCGGCGCGGACACCGTCGCCGTCGCCGGCGCCAACGAGCTGACGCCCGCGCGGCTCCGGGAGCTCAGCTGGAGCCTCGAGCCCGGCCGGAAGCACCTCGTCGTCGCGCCCGCCCTAACCGACATCGCCGGCCCGCGCATCCACACCCGGCCCGTGTCCGGGCTGCCGCTCATCCACGTCGAGACCCCGCGCTTCGAGGGCAGCAAGGTCGCCCAGAAGCGCGCATTCGACCTCGTCGTCTCCGGCGCGCTCGTGCTCTTCCTCGCGCCCGTACTGCTCAGCATCGCGCTGCTCGTGAAACTCAGCAGCCCCGGCCCCGTCTTCTACCGGCAGCAGCGGATCGGCCTCGGCGGCCGGCCGTTCGGGATGCTCAAGTTCCGGTCCATGCGCCCCGGCGCCGACCAGGAGCTCGCTGCGCTCCTCGCCGCGCAGGGCGACGGCGCGACCCCGCTGTTCAAGATCCGCAACGACCCGCGCATCACGCCCATCGGCCGCATCCTGCGCAAGTACTCGCTCGACGAGCTGCCGCAGCTGCTCAACGTGGTCCTCGGCGACATGAGCCTCGTCGGGCCGCGGCCGCAGATCGCGGACGAGGTCGCCCTCTACGACTCCGCGGCCGAGCGGCGGCTCCTCCTCAAGCCCGGCATGAGCGGGCTGTGGCAGGTCAGCGGCCGCTCCTCCCTCTCCTGGGAGGACGCGATCCGCCTCGACCTCTACTACGTCGAGAACTGGTCGCTCATCGGCGACCTCGTCATCCTCTGGCGCACCGCCCGCGCCGTCGTCGCACCCGGCGCCGACGCCCACTGACCCGGAAGCAGGAACCTCATGACGCTCAAGACCGCCACCGCCATCACCCTCGTCGCCGCCGGGCTGTTCGGCGCTCCCGCGCTCGCCGCCGCCGTCTCCCTCGGCGCGCTCGCCACCTCCGGCGGAACCGCCCACCTCGCCGCCGACCTCGTGCCGGCGGTGCTCGCCTGGGCGGCGCTCGGCCTCGCCGGGCTCGCCGTCATGGGCGGGCTCCGGATCGCCTACCGCCGCCAGGCCATGCGCGTCGAGCCGCTCCGTCGCTACGAGCTCGCCGACCTCGCCGACCGCCGCCGCTGACGCGACCCAGAAGGGCATGCTGACGCCCCCGCTGTCACTCGTTGTGGGAGGAGAGGACACCGATCGGCCGACCGTACCGTTGTTCCTCGGCGGAGGGGGAGCGCGTGCTCAGCTACACGGTAGGTGTCCTGATGACGGTGGGCGTCGCCCTCGTCGCCCTCAGCGGCTTCCAGTTCATCGACGAAGGCGTCGAGAGGCGCCACCTCCGCGCCGGCAGTCGGACCCATCGGCCCGGGCGCACGCCGCGCCTTCAGTCCTACTGACGCCTGGCCACGGGCGGGCGATGCGCGTCGAGCGCTCCGTCGCTGCGAGCTCGCCGACCTCGCGGACCGCTGCCGCTGACGCGCGGGCAGGGTGATCCTCGCCACAGCGAGGGCAACGGCGTGGACGAGCCAGCCGTAGTACGGGAATGGACTAGTCGGTCTACTGCACCCCCTCGGTAACCTTCCGGCACGCCCTCGTTCGGGGGCAGTCGACACTCGCACGCGACACCCGAGGCGCTCTATGGGAGCAGTGATCCCCGGCGAAGATGCCGGGCTCGCCGCCTCCTCCTCCCGCGCCGCCCGCAGCGTCGCACCGGCCACGACGCTGCGGACCCACCACGCCGGACGCAGCTACGTCTACCCGCTGACCGCCGCCGGCTGGGCCGTCGGCGCCGTCGTCACCCTGCTCATCCTGTACTCGCCGGTCGTGGTGCCCGCGTTCCGGCAGCCGCGGCTGCACCTCGTGCTCGACACCGTCGACGCCTGCGTCGCCCTGCTCGCCGCCTACATGGCCCACCAGCGGTTCCGACGCGGGCGGCAGCGGCAGAACCTCTACCTGTCGCAGGGGCTCGCCGCCCTCGTCGTCGCGGCCGTGGGGCCGAGGTGGCTGAGCGCAGCCCTCGACCTGCAGGGGCAGCCGTTCGACGTGTGGCTTCGGCTCACCTGCCAGCTCGTCGCCACCGCTCTCATCGTCGGCGCCGCCATCGTCGGGATCGGCGACCGCAGCCGGACCGTCGGGCGGCGCCGCTTCGCCTGGTCCTGGACGGCCGTCGCCCTCGTGCTGCTCGCCGCCGCCGGAGTGGTGTGGCTGCTCCGGCCGGTGCTGCCCGACGCGGTAGCCGGCGGCTACACGCCCGCCGACGTCGACCTCGCGAGCCTCGACACCCATCCCGTGCTGCTCGCCGGCCAGGCGGTCGCCTGGCTCGCGCTGCTCACCGCGTCGGTCGCCTTCGCGCGTCAGGCACGGCGGCGGCCCGACTCGTTCATCATCTGGCTCGCCCCCGCCTGCGCCCTCGCCGGCTTCGCGCGGCTCAACTACGCGCTGCACCCCTCCATCTACTCCGACTGGATCTACACGGGCGATTTCCTGCGCACCGCCTTCTACGTGCTGCTCCTCATCGGCGCCACGCGCGAGATCCGCGAGTACTGGGGGTCGCGCGCATACGAGGCGGTGCTCGAGGACCGGCGCCGGCTCGCCCGGGAGCTGCACGACGGGGTCATCCAGGAGCTCGCCTACATCCGCGCCGAGGCGCACGGCCTCGACTCCGGCGAGGGCAGCGGCGCACGGATCATCAGCGCGTCCGACCGTGCGCTCGACGAGGCCCGCTCCGCGCTCGCCGCCCTCGAGGCCACGGGCGACGGGAGCCTCGGCCTCGGCCTGCTCGTCGCCGCGCGCGAGGCGAGCCGGAGACACGGAGTCGAGCTCGAGATCGACCTCGACGACACCATCGCGGCCGACAGCGGACAGCGGCACGCCCTCGCGCGCATCCTCCGCGAGGCGATCGCGAACGCCGCCCGGCACGGCGGCGCCCGCCGCGTCACCGTCCGGCTGATGAGCGACGGCGACCGGCGCTCCCTCCGCATCGCCGACGATGGCCGCGGCTTCGACGTCGCCGCCGAGGAGGAGTCCGGGCACGGGTACGGCCTGACCAGCATGCGGGAGCGCGCCCGGGCGCTACCCGGCGAGCTGCGCATCACGTCGCAGCCGGGAAGCGGGAGCGTGGTGACGGTGACGTGGTGACCGACGAGAGGATCCGCGTCGTGCTCGCGGACGACCACCGCCCCATCCGGGACCGCATCCGCGCGGCCCTCGAGGCGGGCGGCTGCGAGATCGTGGGGGAGGGGGCGAACGCCGACGATGCCGTCGCCCTCACCCTCGCCTTCCGTCCCGATGTCGTGCTGCTCGACATCCACATGCCGGGCAACGGCATCCGGGCGGCCGAGCGGATCGCGCGAGAGGTGCCCGGCACCCCCGTCGTCATGCTCACCCTGTCCCGCGACGACGACGACCTCTTCGAGTCGCTCCGCGCCGGTGCGACCGGCTACCTGCTGAAGGACACCTCGCCCGCCGCCCTGCCGGCCGCGCTGCACCGAGTCCTCGCCGGGGAGGCGGCGATCCCGCCCGCGCTCGTCGCCCGCGTGCTGCAGCACTTCCGCGCCTCGCCGCCCCGGCTGCTGCGGCGCTCCGGTCCGGCCGAGAAGCTCAGCGAGCGGGAGCGGGAGGTGATGGAGCTGCTCGGCCAAGGCAGGAGCACCGAGGAGGTCGCGAAGCAGCTGTTCCTGTCGCCGACGACGGTGCGGGTGCACGTGTCGTCGGTGCTCCGGAAGCTCGCCGTGAAGGACCGGGAGAGCGCCATCAGCCTTTTGCGGCAGCCCTCGAACCCGCCCCCTCGGTCAGAGCGATGAGGGAGACGCCGAGCGCGCGCGCCTCGTCGAGCGTGTACTCGGTGTCGCCCACCACCACGTAGGGGCCGTCGACCACCCCGTCCGCATCCGTGGACATGCAGAGCCAGGCCGCGACGTCGCCGTGCACGATGTGCCGGGCGCCGATGTGCAGGGAGTCCTCCTCGCCGAGCACGAGGCCGTGCTCGGTGACGCACCAGGCGGGGCAGGCGGCCGGCACCACGACCGCCCCGGGGAATTCCGCGGCATCCACCGGTCCTCCTCTCGGGAGCGGCGCGGCCGCGCCCTGCGCACACGCTACGGCCACGCCCCTCCGGCGGGAGGCGCGAGTTCAGGCATCTGAACGCGCCGTCCGAGCATCCGAACGAAAGAAGCGCCGCAGGCCGGCGACCGGCATGCCGCCCCGAGGCCGCGCAGGCGGCATAGCGTTCCGGCACAATGGAGCGTTCACCCGGAAGGAACGGAATGACCGACTCCACCCTCGCCCCGGCGTCCGACGTCTGGAGCGCCGACTGGATGCCACGCCTCGTCGCGTTCGACCTCGACGACACGCTCGCGCCGTCGAAGTCGGCCCTCGACCCGCGGATGGTCGAGCTGCTGCACGAGCTGCTCGGCGTGGCGGAGGTCTGCATCATCTCCGGAGGGCAGATCGGCCAGTTCCGCGCCCAGGTGATCAGCAAGCTCGAGGACGCCGACCCCGCCCAGCTGGAGCGGCTGCACCTCATGCCGACGTGCGGAACGCAGTACTGGCGGCACTCCGACGGAGAGTGGGTGCAGGTCTACGCGCAGAACCTGACGCCGGAGCAGATCTCCGCGGCGTTCACCTCGCTCGAGACGCGCGCCAAGGAGCTCGGCCTGTGGGAGGAGAGGACCTGGGGCGCGATCCTCGAGGACCGCGGCTCGCAGGTCACCTTCTCGGCCCTCGGCCAGGAGGCTCCGGTCGACATCAAGCGGCGCTGGGACCCGACGGGGGAGAAGAAGGACGCCCTGCGCGCGGCGGTCGCCGCCGACCTGCCCGACCTCGAGGTGCGCTCCGGCGGCTCGACCTCGGTCGACATCACGCGTCGCGGCATCGACAAGGCCTACGGCATGCGGCGGCTGGAGGAGGTCAGCGGCATCCCGATCGCCGACATGCTCTTCGTCGGCGACCGGCTCGACCCGACCGGCAACGACTACCCGGTCAAGTCGACGGGCGTCGCCTGCCATGCGGTCGACGGCTGGGAGGACACCGCCGCCGTCGTCGCCGCGATCATCGCGCACGCGCGCGCCTGACATGACCCCGGCGGCCTCCGCGCTGGGTGCGCGGCTGAGAGCCGCCGCCGCGTCGCGCGCGGACCGCCTCCGGATCGCCGTCGCGGCCGGCCTGCTCGGCGTGTACCTGGCCGCCGTCCTCGTCATCACGTTGACGCCGGCGCCCGTCGATCGCCCCTTCCGCGGCAGCCTCGCGCGTCTGATCCAGGAACTCCACGAGCGCGGCGTGCCCGCCTGGATCGGCTACGGCGAGATCGAGTTCACCGGCAACGTGCTCCTGTTCGTGCCGGCCGGGTTCCTCGCCGCGCTCGTGCTCGCGCGCCGCGACTGGTGGATCGTCGCCGTCGCCGCTCCGGTCTTCTCGGCGCTGATCGAGTTCGCGCAGGCGCTGTTCCTCACCGAGAGGTTCCCCACCGTGTCGGACATCGTCGCGAACAGCGTCGGCGGCGCGTTCGGGGCTGCGCTGGCCCTCCTCGCGCGACTGCTCGTGCACCGGCGCGACCGGCTGCTGGCGGACGACCTCGCCTCCGGGCGACGAACCCTAAAGGACTAGTCGAACCGTTTTCAGGGGTTGACAGGCATCCGCCCGGAGTGTCGGGATGCGGCGCACCTGCGGGTCACGTACAAATACCCGGTGACCTTCCTCGGAACCATTGCGCTCATCGCCGCAATCCTCGTCGTCTGGTTCCTGGGAGCCCTCGTGGTGGGCCTCGCGGTCGGCCGGATGCTGAAGGCGATGGGCTACCGGGCGCCGTTCCGCCGGGACTTCGACCGGGCCGCCTGAGCGCACGTTCCACCCTCCGCTCCTGCCTCCCAGGCGCCGTGCAGGGGCCTTCGGGCCGATTGGCGGCGGATTACGCGCCCCAACCCGCCTACACCACTAGTCGGCGTGTCGCAAGAGGCGTACCTTGGCCTCGGGTGGAAATGAGGGACCTTCGGACTTCGGGTGTCCGGACTGTCCCGGCTCATCCCATCGGGTAAAGATGGAGCCCCCTCGGGGTCCTTGGACGCAAGGAGCCGAGGGGGCTCGTTCTGTCTGCGGGGCTTCCTCGCCGAATGCGACTGCGCCGTTCAGGCCTCCGTTCAGATTGACCCAAGGTCCCTTGTGTCCGTGCTCCGGCGGCGGGAGAGTACCGGCTTGTTCCGGCAGAGCCACCGCGTCCCAGGGCAGCGGCGCAGAGGGAGTCCCATGACCACGCACCGTCGCGTCCACGTCGCCGAACTCTCGCCGACCCAGCTGGACCGCGTCAAACGTGCGTTCACCACGCGCCGGGTGCCGATGGAGGCCGCCCAGACGATCGTCTTCGGCAAGGTCCGCCCGCGCTCCGGCGACCTGGTGCTCGCATCGGTCAGCCGGCTCGGGCATCACCGGCACATCGAGCAGCCGGACGGCAGGCGCGCCGCCCTGCACCGGGACGACATGATCGTCGTCACCTACGGCGACCGCTACGCGACCGACCAGTTCGAGTCGCACGTGCCGACGACGATCGGGCGGACTCAGCTGGTGGCCTCCGGCGGCATCGCGTCCCGCGTGCTGAGTCGGAGCCAGGCGGTCCGCGCGGCCACCGACATCCTCCCGGCAGGGCTTCTCGGCGACGAGCGCGGGCGGCCCCTCAACGTGAAGGATTTCGCGCTGCCGACCGTCCTGCCCGCCCGGGACCGGCCCCGCACCGTCGCCGTCATCGGCACGTCCATGAACTCCGGCAAGACGACGACGATCTGCCACCTCGTCTACGGGCTCACCGCCGCGGGGCTCCGCGTAGGGGCGGCGAAGGCCACCGGGACGGGATCCGGCAACGACTACTGGTGCATGCTCGACGCCGGCGCGCATCGGATGCTCGACTTCACGGACGTGGGCATGGCATCGACCTACCGGCAGCCGATGGCCGTCATCGAGCGCAACCTCGCCCAGCTCGTCAACCACCTCACCCACTCCGGTTCCGCGGTCAACCTGATCGAGATCGCGGACGGGATCTACCAGGGCGAGACCTCGCGGCTCATCCAGTCGCGCGCCTTCCACGAGCTCATCGACGCGGTGATCTTCGCCGCGCCCGACGCGATGGGCGCGGCAGCCGGCGTCACGCACCTGCGGAACCTGGGACACGACGTGCTCGCGGTGTCCGGGCTGCTGACCCGCTCGCCACTCGCGACCCGGGAGGCGAAGACGGCGACCGGGCTCCCCGTCCTCTCGCTCGACGACCTCGACAACGGCGACGCCATGAACACCCTGCTGGGCGTCGGCAGGCCGCCGGCACATGCCGAACCGGACGACGACTTCGACGAGGATCGCCCCGTCGTGCACCTCGGGGAGCGCTCGCCCGTGCAAGCCGACGAGCGCCCGCCGCGCATCACCACGCGCTCCATCCCGCACCGCCGCATGGTGCTCCTCGCGCCCGCGCACCGCGCCACCGGGAACGAGTGACGTGGCCGGCCGGCTGGAGCTGTACCGCATCCGCGCCCGCGACGTGCTCGTGGTCGTCGCGCTCGGCCTGCTGCAGGTCGCGGTGCTCGTGCTGTACGTCATCCTGATCCCCACGGTCATCGCGGCGATGGTGCCGGTCACGGTCGGCGAGGCCGCCCGCGTCGCCTGGCAGAACGCGCTGCTGGAGGCGGTCCTCATCGCAGCACTCGCCCTGCTGCAGGGGCTGCTGTTCTCGATCGAGTTCTCGTTCCGGGAGCGGATCGGCTACCGCATCGTGCGCGATCTCCGCATGCGGATGTACGGGCATCTGCAGGGGATGACGCCCCGCCAGATGATGGGACGCGCGCGCGGCGGCCTGCTGCTCCGGTTCCTCGGAGACCTCTCGATGACGCGCCTCTGGATCAGCCGCGGGATCCTCGGCGGCATCAACGCGGGGATCGTGATCGTCGGCTCCCTCACCGTGCTCTCCCTGTTCAACGCGTGGATGACCGCCGGCATCGTCGCGGTGCTCTGCGTCGGTGCCGCCGCCTCCCTCAGCGTCGGCCGCGCGATGCGCCAGGCGACGCGGGTGATGCGGCTCCGGCGCTCCCTCGTCATGAGCAACCTCGACGAGCAGATCAACGCGCACTCGGTCGTGCAGGTCTTCGGCCGCCTCGGCGGCGAGTACTCGCGGCTGTCCCGCCAGAACGACGCCCTCACCGCCGCCCTGATCCGGGTCGCGGTGCTCCGCGGCCGGCTCCGCGGTCTCTCCTCCGCGTTCGCCATGATCGCCGTCGCCGCCGTCCTCGTCACCGGCCTGCTCGAGACGCGCCGGGGAGCGGCGACCGTCGGACTCGTCGTGGCCTTCGTCGTGGTGGCGCGTCAGCTCGCCGGTCCCGTGCGGCGGCTCGGCCTCGCGCACGACTACTGGCATCGGGCCCAGGTGTCGCAGGGCAAGATCCGGGAGTACCTGCGCAGCTCCAGCCGTCACCTCGACGACGTGTCGCAGGGCAGCCTGCGGGTGCGCCGCGGCGAGATCCGCTTCGAGTCGGTCTCCGTCCCCGGCGCTCTGAACGACTTCACGCTCACCGTCGAGCCGGGCGAGCTGGTGGCGATCACCGGCCCCGGGGGTGCGGGCAAGTCGACCGTGCTCAACCTGGTCGCGCGGCTGGTGGAGCCCGCGTCGGGCTCGATCACCGTGGACGGGCAGCCGCTGGACCAGGTCTCAATCCGCTCGGTGGCCCGGCACATCGGAGTGCTGGCGCCCGAGCTGCCGCTCATGCGCGGCAGCCTCCGCCGCAACCTCACCTACCGCGACCCCGACGCGCCGCCGGAGGAGGTCGAGCGGATCGTCGACTCGACGGGGCTCCGCGACGTCGTCGACGGGCTGCCGCAGGGACTCGATGCGTGGCTGACCGAGCGGGGCAACAACCTCTCGTTCAGTCAGCGGCAGCACATCGCGTTCGGGCGCGCGGTGATGGGGGACCCCCAGATCCTGCTCCTCGACGAGCCCACCCTCGGGCTGGCTCCCAGCGCCAAGGAGGCGGTGCATCGCGTCATCGCCCGGCACCAGGGCACCATCCTCGTCGCCACCCACGACCCGGACGAGATCGCGCTCGCCGATCGCGTCGTCGTGCTCAAGGACGGGATGGTCGCCGCAGTCCTGTCGGGTGACGAGTGCCGCGACCAGATGTGGGGAGCCCAGCAGGCGGGGTTCTCGTGGACGCCGGGCGAGCTCACGGAGGTGCGGACGTGACCGGGGCGCTGCTCCGCGACCGGCTGCTGATGCTCGTCGGGGTGGTCGCCGCATCCGCCATCGTCGCGGCGATGGTCGGGGAGTACGACGCGGAGAAGGCGGCTCCTCCGCAGTCCATCGACGTGTGGCTCACGCCGCAGGCGGACCCCGACCAGTGGAGCATCCAGTTCGCCGGCGACACCATGCTCGCGGACGAGGCGCTGCCGTTCCTCGAAGCGCACGGATACGACTACGCCCTGGCCGGCCTGGCGCCGCTCCTCGACGGCGATCTCGTCATCGCCAACGCCGAAGCCCCGATCTCCGAGCAGAAGATCCCGCTCAATCCCGGGAAGGCGTACAACTACAACAGCGATCCGGCCGCGGCCGCGGCGCTCGCCAGGGCGGGGGTCGACGTCCTCGGTCTCGGGAACAACCACTCGATGGACATGGGTGTCGGAGGGATGCTCGCCACCATGCGGTTCGCCGCCGAGAACGGGATGGTCACCTTCGGCGCCGGGGTCGACGTGGCGCAGGCGGAGCGTCCTCTGCTGGTGCACTCGTCCTTCGCGACCGTGGGGGTCGTGGCCCTCGGCGAGTCGTTCGGCAAGACCGTGACCGCGGGGCTCGACGCCCCCGGCACGGTGGCGTTCTCGCCGGAGGCGGTGCAACGCGGGTACGACCTGGCCCGCGCCGCGGGCGCCGACTGGGTGATCGCCTACGTGCACTGGGGCGACAACTACACCGACACCAACCAGCAGCAGTGGTACTGGGCGCGGATGATGGTGCGCGCGGGCTACGACATGATCATCGGCCACGGTCCCCACATCGTCGCTCCCATCCAGTACATCGGCGACGTTCCCGTGGCCTTCAGCGTCGGCAACTTCGCGTTCGGGTCGCCGGGACTGTTCCGCAGTCGCGGCAAGCCCGGCCTCGGGCTCCTGGTGAAGGTGGTCATCCATCGGGAGGCGCCCGCGGACCTCGTCCTCACCTGCATCCAGACCGACAACCGGATCCTCAACTATGCGGCGCAGCCCTGCACTCCGGAGCAGACGGCGGTCACCATGCGATACGTGGAACCCGCCCTGGTGCCCACCGGCCCTTCGACCGCCGCCCTGACCTGCGACTGCCTTGCCCCGCCCGCCCGCGAGCCGTAGCGCTCGCCGGAGATCCCCAGCCCGAAGCGCGGCCGCTCTGCTCCTCACGGCCGCGCTGACCCTCGCCGGCTGCACGGCCGGCGGCGACGGAGAGGAGGGCGGCGTGGAGTCGAGGCCGTCGATCCCCGCGGAGCGCGCGGACATCGATCGAGGAGAGGGGTCCTTCCGCTTCGCAGGCCCCGGAACGCCCGCCGACGGTCCGCTGCGAGTCCTCTACTCGGCCCCGTCGGGTTCGCTCGAGGACGTGCCGATCCTCATCGTGCTGCACGGCGCGCAGCGGGACCCCGGCGCCTACCGGGACGACTGGCAGGACCTGCTGGACGGTCACGATGTCCTCGTCCTGCTGCCCGAGTTCACCGACGACGACTACGACGGGTCCGCGGGCTACAACCTCGGCAACATGGTCGACCGGGACGGCGACGAGCGCCCCCGCGACGAGTGGGCGTTCAACGTGATCGAGCCGCTGTTCGACTACGTCGTCGACAGCATCGGCGGCTCGCAGGACCGGTACGCGATCTTCGGGCACTCGGCGGGAGCCCAATTCGTGCACCGGTTCATGGAGTTCGTGCCGAACGTCCGGGCCCGCATCGCCGTCGCCGCGAACGCCGGCTGGTACACGGTGCCGGACCGTCGCACCCGCTTCCCCTACGGGTTCCGCAGGTCGCCGGCCGATCCCGTCGACGACCTGTACCAGCGACCGCTGCTCGTCCTCCTCGGGGGCGACGACGTCGATCCGAACGACGACTCCCTCCAGCGGGACCGCAACACCGACCGGCAGGGCACCGACCGGCTGACCCGCGGGTTCAACTTCTTCCTCCGTGCCCGAGACGAGGCGGGGGAGGACGAGACCTTCAACTGGTCCCTGGTGGTCGTGCCGGGCGCCGCGCACTCCCACGGCGACATGGCGGCGGCGGCGCTGCCGTACCTGTTCCCCGAGCTGCGCTGAGCGGCGCGGCCGGGAGTCAGCGGCGCAGCGGCCCGGCGCCGGCAGGATGCGTGGCGCCGAGCGCCTCCGCCCGCTGCCGGTGGGCGACGATCGCGGTGATCCCGCCGAAGGCGAGCAGTGCCGCGCTCGCGACGAGGAAGATGATCGACGCCGTCAGTCCGAGCTGGCTGCCGCCGAGCCCGCCGACGATGAGGAAGATGACGCCGAAGCCGAGGACGGCGGGCAGGTTCTCGCGCATGGAGGGGTGCCTCTCGGGTAAGAGGAGCGGCGTTCGGGTAAGCGCCGAGGCCGAGCGTAGTGGTCCGCGAGCACTCGCCGCCAGGCTCCCGTCCGGGGCTGTTGGCGCGCCCCCGTCCGTCGGTGCTCCACGGCCGCAGGAATCGATTTCACTAGGCTTCCGCCATGCGATTCGGAATCTTCGTCCCCCAGGGCTGGCGCCACGACCTCGTCGGCATCGAGCCCGCTCAGCACTGGGAGACGATGCGCTCCCTCGCCCAGGCCGCCGACGCCGGCCCCTGGGACTCCATCTGGGTCTACGACCACTTCCACACGGTGCCGCAGCCGACCGAGGAGGCGACCCACGAGGCGTGGACGCTGATGTCCGCCTTCGCCGCCGTCACGAGTCGCGTCCGCCTCGGCCAGATGTGCACCTGCATGAGCTACCGGAATCCCGCCTACCTCGCCAAGGTGGCCGCCACGGTCGACATCGTCTCCGGCGGGCGCACCGAGATGGGCATCGGCGGCGGCTGGTACGAGCACGAGTGGCGCGCCTACGGCTACGGCTTCCCGCGTGCCGGGGAACGTCTCGCGCGCCTCGACGAGGGCGTGCAGATCATGAAGCAGGCGTGGGAGACCGGCTACGCGACCCTCCAGGGGCAGCACTACCAGGTGGAGGGCGCGCGGGTGTTCCCGCAGCCCCTGCAGCAGGGCGGCATCCCGCTGTGGATCGCCGGCGGCGGCGAGAAGGTCACCCTCCGGATCGCGGCCAAGTACGCGGCCTACACGAACTTCGCCGGGACCCCCGAGGAGTTCGCGCACAAGAGCGAGCTGCTGCGCCGGCACACCGTCGACGTCGGCACCGACTTCGACCGCATCGTGCGCAGCGCGAACTACAACACGATCCTCGCCGAGACCGAGGCGGAGGTCGCCGACCGCATCGACGCCCTCGAGGCGAGGGTCACGCCGTACCTCGGCGCCGACGGCGCCGCATCCTTCGTCGCCGAGTACAAGTCGGGCAGCGCACTCGCCGTCGGCACCCCGGAGCAGGTGATCGAGCGGATGCGCGAGGTCGCCGACCTCGGCATGAGCTATGCGATCCACTACTTCCCCGAGGCCGCGTACGACCGGTCGTCCATCGAGCTCTTCGAGCGCGAGGTCATCCCGGCCCTGCAGGCCGAGCCCGCCCTCCGGTAGCCGCACCTCCTCGGCAGGACGATCTGCCGTCAGCAGGACGGGAAGGCCCCCGAACTCCTGCTGACGGCAGGAAGTCCTGCTGACCGCAGGGTTGCCGGCGGGCCCGCCGGCTCCGCGGACGCCCCCGCCGGGCGACTCGCCCGCTGTGCTCCCGCGGCGGCGGGGGGCGGCGTCCGTACTCTCCCCCTCACACGGCGGCGACGGCGCTGCCCTGAGAACCCGGGAGTGCTCATGCTCGTCGCCATCGCCGCGTCGATCGTCATCATGTTCGCCGGAACGTCGGTCATCGCCCTCGGCAGCCGCCCCAGCCGCCAGCGAGCCCGCTAGGGCCGCGCGGGTCCCGTCGCGGAGGCGGCGACCGGACCACCCCCTGACGCCGGGTCCGCGGTCGCGGGATCATGGAGTGCACGCGCCCGCATCCGGGGGCGCGGCCGGGGACGAGGAGGCGGTCGACATGAGCGACGACATCACGTCGATGACCGAGACCGAGCGCAAGTACGACGTCCCGGAGGACGCCGAGCCGCCCGAGGTCGCGGGGTTCACGCTGAGGCGGCCCGAGCGTCCCGACCTGCTCGACGCCGTCTACTTCGACACCGAGGACGGGGCGCTCGCCGCCCGCCGCATCGTCCTGCGCCGCCGCACCGGCGGGCACGACGAGGGCTGGCACGTGAAGACCCCCGCCGAGGAGGGCCGCACCGAGTACCACGCCCCGCTGTCCGAGACGGTTCCGCCGGCCCTGCTCGAGCTCGTGCAGGAGCACCTCGGCGGTGGGGAGCTGACACCCATCGCCGAGATCCGCACGGAGCGCTGGCCCATCATCGTGCTCGACGAGGACGGCCGCGAGGTCGCCGAGCTCGCCGACGACCGGGTGGCCGGCACGGATATCCGCTCCGGCACGGTGCGGACGTGGCGGGAGTGGGAGGTCGAGCTGATCGACGGCGCCCCGACCGATCCGGCGGAGCGCCGGGCGCTGCTCGACCGGCTGGAGGCGGTCGTGCTCGCGGAGGGCGCCGTGCCGGCGGCCGCGGTGTCCAAGTTCGCGCGGGCCACCGGACGCCTCACCCTCGGCGCCGAAGGGCAGTAAGCACGGGCGACAGGAACGGCGCGGCAGGGACCGCAGGCCTCAGCCGCCGGCGGAGCGCGGGTTCCAGACCTCGGCGAGCGACCGCCAGTGCTCGTCGTCCATCAGGCTCGCGGGCGTGACCCACACCGAGCGGACGCTGCCGCGCTCCGCGGCGCGTGCGGCCTCGGCCAGGTCGGCGGGGGAGATGGTGCCGTGCCTCGCCCAGAGCCCGATCGACAGGATGGCGCGGTCGCGGGCGGCCGAACCCAGGCGGCGGGCCAGCGCCTCGAGGTCGCCGGGACCCCGATCGGCGAGCGCGAAGTAGCCCCACAGCACGAGCCGGTCAGCGGCCCCGAGCAGGGCGGAGTAGCTCTGGCCGTCCTGCCGCGGGTCGGGCTCCCGCCCCGTCCAATCGGCCCGCACCTCCACCTCGAGGTCGACGCCGTGCCGCGCCGCCGCCGCATCCGCACGATCGACGAGCCGCGTGATCGCGGCGGCGCGCCACTGAGCGATCGAGCGGTGCTCTTCGTCGATGGCGCCGGACGAGGTGCGCGGCCAGTCGGACCGCCCGGTGTAGGCCCGATACGACTGCCGGTCGTCGTCGCCGAAGGTGTAGGTGTCGAGGAACAGCTCGGTGAGGCTGATGGCACGGGGCCGGTATCTCTCGGCGACGGCACCGACGAACGACACCAGGTGGTCGCCCACCATCCCGTCGAGTGCGCGCACGCTCGGGAACAGAGTGGACCGTTCGCCCGTCGCAGAGACGCCGGCGATCGCCGGGTCCTCCGCGATCCAGCGCTCCACCAGCACGTCGACGACCGCGGTCACCTGTCGCGCGCGCCCGCTGCCGTCGCGTTGCAGCACCGCGAGGGCGTCGGCGACGTAGTCGCGGCCGGTGTCCTGCACGGGCGCCGACCATCGGTCCTCGTGGCCCGGCCAGGGGAAGCCCGTCCAGTCGCTGCGCCCGACGCTGACGCTCACCCCGGTGGCGGCGACGTCGTCGAGCAAGCGGTCGAGCCGGCGCAGGGACGACGCCGAGCCGACCGTGTCCTCGAAGCCGAGGCCGATGATCCGCTCCGGCACCGGTGCCGATCCCCGGTCGCGGGCGGCCGTCGGCTCCAGCTGCCAAACCGCGGCCGACATCAGCAGCGCGACCAGCGCGGCGAGGGCGACGGCGATCCGCCCGTCCGCTCCACGCCGCCTTCGGTCACCCCTCATGCTCCCGCAGCCCGACCACCGCGCGGCGGGATGCGTCCACAACCCCGGTCCGCTCGAACTTGTTCCACGGCGCCGGCGCCCCGTTGCGCTCCTGCCACAGGCCCGCCACCACGACCAGGGCCGTGAAAGTCGAGTAGGCGGGCCAGAGCACCACCGTCCAGATCAGTCGGAGGTCCCGCCAGGCGCTGTTGAGCGCGACCGCGACGAGCAGCATCCCGAGCGAGACCCAGAGGCCGAGCCAGCCGAGCACGGCGAGGACATCGGCGTCGACAGGCGGCCGGCCGAGGCCGACCGCCAGCGGCAGGAGGGCGAGCACGGCGAGCTGCACGACCGGGAGGAACAGCATGGTGATCGTGTTGATCGCGAGGTAGACCCCGAACGCGCCGTAGCGCGGATTGCCCACCATGCCGAGGTGCAGCCGCGTCGTCTGGATCAGGCCCCGCGCCCACCGCACCCGCTGGCGCCAGAGCGCGCGCACGGTGGAGGGGGACTCCGCGAAGACCAGCGCGGTGGGGCAGAAGACGACGCGGTAGCCGGCCTTGCGCACCCGCCACGTCAGCTCGAGGTCCTCGCCGACGACGTTCTCGTCGAAGCCGCCGATCTCCTCGACCACGTGGCGCGGGAAGGCGCCGATGTTGCCGGAGACGATGATGAGGCAGCGGAGGTCGCTGAGGGCCCGGCGGGCGAGGCCGGTGCCGACGTGGCTCAGCAGCGTGAGGAGGCGCGTCTGCACCCGGTCGAGGTTGGCGGGGCGGTCGTCGCCGCAGACCGCTCCGACGAGCGGGTCGCGCAGGCTGCGGAGCATCTCGTCGATCGTGTTCGGCAGGAACAGCCCGTCCGCGTCCGCGAACAGCAGCACCGCGCCGCTGGATCGGGCGATGCCGGTGTTGAGTGCCGCCCCCTTGCCCGCGTTCGCCTTCGAGATCACGGTGACGCGGTCGTCCAGCCCGGCCAGGCGGTGAGCGCAGGCGAGGGTGCCGTCCGTCGAGCCGTCGTCGACGATCACGAGCTCGAGGTTCGCGTGCGCCGACGCCAGGATCGAGCGCACGCAGTTCTCGAGCACCTTCTCCTCGTTGTAGGCGGGCACGATCACGGACACGAGGACGTCGCGGCCGACCGTCTCGCCGCGCTCGCGGCGTCGCTCCAGGCGCGTGCGCACCTCGAACCCGATGGCGAACGGGACGAGCAGCAGCCGGAGCGCCCCGAAGACGAGGAGGAGGGTGCCGCCGCCGACGATGAACGACGAGATCGCGTCCGCCATCACGCGACCCTGCTCAGCGCGGCGTGCTCGGTGAGCACCCGATCGAGCAGCTCCGGCGCGGAGCGGCTGTTCGCCCCGAACCGCGCGTTGACCTCGAGGACCACCGGGGCTCCGTCGCGCCGCCGGCGCACGTCGATGTCCGCCGGTCCCGTGAGGCCGAGGGCGGCGATCGCCTGGACCGCGAGCTGCCGGACGTCCGACACCGCGGCGCCCATCCGGCGGCGGACGGCGACGGCGTTGCCGATCTCGCCGCCCTTGAGGGCCGTCTTCTCGAGCACCGCCACCGTGGACGGCGCCCCGGGGCTGCCGCTCCGGTACACGACGGGCGCGTACTCGGTGCCGGGCGCGAACTCCTGCAGGATCCACCGGTCGTCGAGCGACGCCCAGTCGAGGTCAGCCTCGGAGCGGACGACCACCACGCCGCGGCCGCCCCGCGACACGCGCGGTTTGGCCACGAACGGGAAGCCGAGGCGGTCGAACGCCTCCGCCATGCCGCCGACCTCGCTCGCCAGGGCGAAGGCCGGCACGGGCACGCCGCGGGCCGAGAGGGTGCGAGCGGTCGCCAGCTTGTCGTGGCACGCGTCGACAGGTCCCGGAGCGCCGACGATGACGGCCACGTCCGGTCCGAGGGAGGCCGCTGCGCGGGAGAGGCGGGGCAGCTCCTCGCTCACGGTGGGGATGACCACGTCGATGCGGTGATCGGCGACGATCCGGCGCAGCTCGCCGAGCAGGTTCGGGTCGTCGGCCGCGGGAACCTGGAGCACGCGCGGATCGCGGCCGTCCGCGACGAGGTCGGCGCCGATCGCCGGGATGCCGCGCTCGTCGAGCTGCACGAGCAGGGCGCGTCCGGCGGGTCCGCTCGCTCCCGTGACGAGCACGCGCGGGCCGCTCACAGCTCGCCCAGATCGGAGGAGAGGGCGCGCATGACCTCGAAGCCCTCGGCCTGGGGGATGCGCCCTTGCCGCCCGCGGAACACGGCGGCTCCGCGGAGCAGCTTCGCGCCCATGTACGGCTTCCCGGACTGGTCGCGGTGCATCTGCACGGCGGACACCTTCGACTCCAGGTACTCGGAGACGTCGACGAAGAAGTTCGGGCGGAACTCCTGGGTCACCGACGGGCTCTCGAAGCAGAGGATCGTCGGGCTGTGGCGGGCGGCCCGCATGGTGGCGAGGTGCACCGCGTGGTGGTCCTGGTGCTGGTCGTGCGCCGAGTGGGTGAGGATGATGTCCGGCTTGAACAGCTCGATCGCGACCTCGACGGCGCCCACGATCTCGGAGATCTCCTCCGCCATGCGGGTGTCGGTGAAGTCCCGGACGGTCACGCCCTCGAGGCCGAGCAGCTCCGCGCCGCGGAGCGCCTCGCGCTCCCGCTCCTCGCCGATGCCGCCGTGGTCGCCGTGGCTCATCACCATGGCCATGACCTCGTGGCCCTCGTCGACGAAGCGGGCGAGGGAGGCTCCGCAGGCGAGCTCCAGGTCGTCGGGGTGGGCGCCGACCGCGAGCACCCGCCGCTGCCGCGCGGGCAGGCGCGGGCTGTGCCGCAGGTGCAGGCCGAGGGCGACGATGGCGGGCAGGGTGAGGAACAGGGCCCCGATCGCGTACTGGACCCAGGGCTGCTGCTGCTCCGGCGCGGTCAGCGCGATCCCGACGCTGAGCGGGATCGCGAGGATCGACAGGGTCAGCAGCGCGCCGATCAGCAGTCGGGGGTGCCGGTAGTGCCGGCGGATGTAGCCGTCGTGCGTCGCGACACCGACGGCGATGACCACGAAGAGCGTCGCGAGAAGCGAGCCGAGCCAGAACATGTCGATCACCTCTGCGCGGCGGTGCGACGGCGGATGAGGAAGGGCACTCCGCCGGCGCGGTCAGGCGCGGGGCGGTGCGTGGCCGCCGCAGGGGGAGGGGGTGCGGGCGGCAGCGGAGCAGGCAGGGCAGCAGGGAGCGTCATGATTCGGGTCTCCGGGCGGGTGCAGCGTTTCGGGCAGAGGTGGACCATCGGGCGGGGCGGCCTCGGGGATGCCGCGCCGGCGCCCGCCGACGGTCCTTCGGGTGGAGGACCTGGTGGGTTACAGGCCCTGGTAGGCGCTACATTGCCCGGCCCGGAAGCCGCGTCACAATGTCAGCCGGAGCACGAGCAGGTGAACAGTCCGGGGGCTTCTGCCGAAGAATCTGTCGCTCGACGCCCGGGCACTCCGGCCTCTGCGGCCGATCGCGGACCGGTCGGGGCCTGTGCTTTCCGCGTCCATTGCGCGTGCACGAGAGGCCCTCTGCCCCTGCAAGAGGGCTCTAGCGCCGGAAACGGGCACGGCAATACCATGTGGCCCGCACAGCCCCGGTATACCCGGACCGGGGCGGAACAGGACAAGCCCATGTTCAGGAGCGGATCCGCCGCGCTGCCCAGCGCCGCAGACTGGTTTGCATCCGACCACGCCGCCACCCACGGCCCCAGCGCGACCGGCGGCTCGCCGCTCGGCACTGCCGCGGAGAGCTCGCTGAGCTGACCCGGGGCCGCGCTACAGCGGCCGCGGGCGGTACGCCTCGACGAGCTTGTCGATCCGCTCGTTCACCGCGTCGTCGACGACCCGGCGGCTCTCGTCCGCGTCGTACCAGGCGATGATCTGGCGGGCGCCGTGCTCGAACGGGATGCGCGCCCGCCAGCCGGGCACGGCGCGCTTGATCTTCGTGTTGTCGAACACCATCGAGTGCGCCTTGTCGCCGGTGAGGCCGGCCGCGCCCTCCGGGGTGGCGGCGGCGATCGCGTCCGAGGGGACGTGCACGAGCTTGGGCTCGGCGACGCCCGCGGCGGCGGCGAGCATGCGGTAGATCGCGTCCCACGGCGGCGCCTCGTCCGAGGTGATGTGGAACGCCTCGCCCAGCACGTCGCTCCTCCCGAGGAGGCCGACGAAGGCGCGGGCGAAGTCCTCGTGGTGGGTGAGGGTCCAGTTCGAGGTGCCGTCCCCGTGCACGACCACCTCGAGGCCGCGGCGCATCCGGTCGATGACCGTCCAGCCGCCCTCCACCGGTAGGGACGTCTCGTCGTAGGTGTGCGACGGGCGCACGATCGTCACCGGGAAGCCGCTCTCGCGGTAGGCGGCGACGAGGAGGTCCTCGCAGGCGATCTTGTTGCGGGAGTACTCCCAGAACGGGTTCCGCAGCGGCGTCGACTCGGTGACCGGCAGACGCGACGGCGGGGTCTGGTACGCGGACGCGGAGCTGATGAACACGTACTGCCGCGTGCGTCCGGTGAAGAGGTCGATGTCCGCCCGCACGTGCTCGGGCGTGAACGCGACGAAGTCGACGACGACGTCGAAGGTCCGATCGCCGAGCGCGGCCTCGGCGGAGGCACGGTCGCGGATGTCGCCCGTCAGCGTCGTCACCGCGGGCGGCGCGGGTCGCACATCGCTGCGCTGCGCGCGGTTGAGGTGGAACACCTCGAAGCCGGCCGCCACCGCCGCCCGCGTGCAGGCGGAGCTGATGATGCCGGTGCCGCCGATGAACAGCGCGGTCAGGGGTGCGGCGCCGCCGAGCGCGGCGGTGCGGGCGTGCGGATCGGACATGGAGCTCCTCGCGTCGATGCGGTTCCGGCCCGCCGAGGGGCGCCCGGGATCCCAGTATCGGCAGGGGCCGGGCCGCCCACCAGCGGTTGCGCGGCAGCGGGAGAAGGGGGTGCCGCGGGGCGGCCGAAAAGTGTGTACGCTCACCGTGGCCAGTCGTGCCGACCCCCTCCGTCCTCCTCTTCCTCCCAAGGAGAACCATGTCCGGATCGCCGGCCTCCGTCCTCGGATTCGCGGTCATCTTCCTCGTCGTCGGCGGCCTCGGCGGCGCTCAGCTAGGAGCCCTCGCGTCGGTGATCTTCCTCACCGCGAGCGGTGCGCTGTTCGCGTTCTTCGCGGTCCAGGTCGCGCTCGCGGTGCGCCGTCGGCGCGCCCCGTCCGCCCTCGAGGCGGAGCTCTCGGCCGTGCCGGCCGCCGCGCCCGCTCAGGTCTGATCCGGCTGGCGGGTCCGGTCACGCGTCGCGCACGGCCGGGGTCCTCGGCCTGCCCCGCCGGCCGGGGATCGAGCGGTCGACGCGGGCGGCGGCGTCAGCGCTCGTAGAGCTCGAGCGGCTGCCCGTCCGGGTCGAAGAAGAACGCCATGCGCTTGCCGGTGTGCGGGTCGGTGCGCAGCTCCTCGCAGCGCACGCCCTTGCCGGCCAGCTCGTCGAGGGCGGCCGCGACGTCGTCCACCTCGAATGCGAGGTGGCGCAGGCCGGTCGACTCCGGACCGGTCGAGCGGGGCGGGGGAGACGGGAACGAGAAGAGCTCGAGCAGGTACTCGCCGTTGAGAGCGAAGTCGCCCATCCACGAGTCCCGCTCCTCGCGGTACACCTCGGACAGCACGGTGAAGCCCAGCATCTCGGTGTAGAACGCCTTCGACCGCTCGTAGTCGGTGGCGATCACCGCGATGTGGTGCACCTTGTTGATCCGCATGCGGCCATCCTGCCAGCGCCGTCCCGTCCCCCGCAGTGGGGAGTGTGTACCCCGTCCGGCGCTGGAACGATAAGGGCATGCCATGGTGGGGGATCGTGCTGATCGGGCTCGGGGCCTGGATGCTGATCAGTGTCGTGCTCGGAGTCGTCATCGGCCGCGCCGTGAAGGTCGCGGAGACGCACCGCAAGGACGAGGAGTTCGTGCGCACGCTCGGACGCGGCTCGATCCAGCCGCCGCGGGCCGACGCGTGGCCGCCCGTCGCTCCGGAGAAGCCGGTCGCGCCGCGCCGCAGCGCCGCACCGCAGAGCCCGCTCGCGCACCGCTAGCCGCGGGTCCGCGCACCGCTAGCCGCGGCGCCGGGGCTCCGCAAGCGCCTGCCGCTCGCCGCCGACCGCGCGTACACTCGCAGGCCATGACCAGGCGTGCTGTGCCGGATCCCGGAGCCGGCCCTCGGGAGGAGCTGCCGCCGACGCAGCCGATGTGCGCCAAGCACTGGTGGGCGACACTGGGTCCCGACGGGAAGTGCCCGATCTGCGCCGCCCAGGCCGGCCGCTGAGATGAGCCGGGAGACCCGGCACCTCGGCATCCGCATCGAGCGGGACGCGGCGTCCGTGTACGACTTCGCCGGGAACCCCGCGAACCTGCCGCGGTGGGCCGCCGGTCTCTCCGGCTCGATCGAGCAGGTCGACGGGCGGTGGCTCGCCGAGTCCCCGATGGGGCCGATCGAGGTCGCCTTCGCCCCGCGCAACGAGTACGGGGTGCTCGACCACCAGGTGACGCTGGCCGACGGGCGAGTGTTCGACAACCCCATGCGCGTCCTGCGGGATGGGGACGCGGCCTGCGACGTGGTGTTCACCCTGCGGCGGGCCGACGGCATGACGGACGAGGAGTTCGCGGCAGACACCGCCGCCGTCGAGGCGGACCTCGCGACCCTGAAGCGCCTGCTCGAGTCGCGGGAGGACACCTCCGCCGGCTGAGCGCCCCCGCCGCTGCGCCGGGTGGGGCGTAACAGTTCAAGGGAAAACGGGCATCTGGGAGCCCCTGCATGCGGCAGGAGGGCCCCTCCGGCGAATTTCTCCTTGATTTGTTACGTGTCCGTGGGCGGGGCGGAGCGGATGGCGGGATCCCGACGGAGGACGGCACCCGTGGCGGGCGCTGCTCGGCCAGACTCGGGGCAGAACGATGAGGAGACCGCATGGCATCCGTCCTTCCCACCGCCGCGGTCGCCGACGCCTCGCTGCGCGTCGGCGATCCGGCCCGCATGGCGCCCGCCGCGCTGCTGCCGCTGCTGCCCGGCCGCCCGTTCTCGGGGCCTGCTCGCCCCGTCACGCACCTCGGCAGCGTCGACGTGTTCCTCGAGGTCATCGATGACGCTCCGCCCGGCGCCGTCCTCGTCATTGACAACGGCGGGCGCGAGGACGAGGCGTGCGTCGGGGACCTGATCCTTCTGGAGGCGCGGGAGGCCGGTCTCGCCGGCGCGGTGGTCTGGGGACGGCACCGCGACACCGGGCAGCTTCGCGAGATCGGGCTGCCGCTGCACAGCCTGGGCGCACGGTCCTTCGGGCCGCGGCGGGTGCCGCCGGCCGGGCGCGCGATGCGGTCCGCGTTCCTCGACGGCGTCGCGGTCACCGACGACGACTGGGTGGTCGGCGACGACGACGGTGTCCTCGTCCTCGGTCCCGAGCGGCGCGACGAGGTGCTGGAGGCGGCGGCGCGGATCCAGGAGGTGGAGACCGCGCAGGCCGACCGGATGCGGGCGGGGGAGAGCCTGCGCGCCCAGTTCGCGTTCGCGGACTACCGGCGCCGGCAGGCCGAGGACCCGACCCTCACCCTCCGGCGGCACCTCGAGGAACGCGGCGGCGCGATCGAGGTGTAGCGGCGCCGCCCCGGGTCACCCCGGTGGTTGAGGAGCGCGCCGGAGGCCGCCCGCATTCCGGTGGTTGAGGAGCGGGCCGGAGGCCCGCGTCTCGAAACCGCGTGACGTGTCTCGGGAAGCAGCCACCTCGGTGGTTCGCTCCCCGGGTCCGTCGAGGGTTTCGAGGCGTCCGCTGCGCGGGCTCCTCGATCACCGGAACGTGCGCGTCGATCAGACGAAGGCGGCCTTGCCCGTGATCGCGCGGCCCACGATGAGGGTGTTCATCTCGCGGGTGCCCTCGTAGGAGTAGATGGCCTCGGCGTCCGCCATGTGCCGCGCGACGCCGTGGTCGAGGAGGATGCCGTTGCCGCCGAGCGCCTCCCGGCACCAGCCCACCGTCTCGCGCATCCGCACCGTCGCGAACGCCTTCGCGAGGGCGGCGTGCTCGTCCTTCTGCCTGCCCTCGTCGAGCAGCTGCGACACGCGCACCACCATGCCGAGGGAGGCGGTGATGTTGCCGAGGCTGCGCACGAGGAGGTCCTGCACGAGCTGGTGGGATGCGATCGGCTTGCCGAACTGCACGCGCTCGCCGGTGTACTTGACCGCCGCCTCGTAGGCGCCGACCGCGTTGCCGACGGCCGCCCACGCCACCTCGGCGCGCGTGAGGCGCAGCACCTTGGCGGTGTCCTTGAAGGTGTTCGCGTTCTGCAGGCGGTGGCTCTCCGGCACGCGCACGTTGTCGAGCGTGATGTCGGCGTTCTGCACGATCCGCAGGCTCTGCTTGCCCTCGATCTTCGTGGCCCGGTAGCCGGGGGTCGAGGTGGGGACGAGGAAGCCCTTCACCTGGCCGTCCTCGGCGCTCTTCGCCCAGATGATCGTGATGTCGCTGAAGGTGGCGTTGCCGATCCAGCGCTTCGACCCGTTGAGGATCCAGTCGTCGCCGTCCCGCGTCGCGATCGTGCGGAGGCCCTGCGCCGAGTCGGACCCGGACAGCGGCTCGGTGAGGCCGAAGGCGCCGATGACGTCGGCCGTCGCCATCCTCGGCAGCCACTCGCGTCGCTGCGTCTCATCGCCGCCGACGCTGATCGACCCCATGGCTAGGCCGTTCTGCACGCCGACGAAGGTGGCGATCGACGCGTCGATCCGGGCGAGCTCGAGGGCGACGAAGCCGCGGAAGACGGCGGAGTTCTCGAACGGCCGGGTCTCCGCCCACGGCATCGCGAACAGGCGCAGGTCGGCGAGCGGCTTCATCACCTCGTACGGGAACTCGGCCCGCTCCCAGTGGTCGTCGACGATGGGGCGCACCTCGCGCTCCAGGTAGTCGCGCAGGTCCGCGAGGACCTGCTTCTCCCGGTCGGCGAGGAGGTCCTCGTAGCCGTAGAAGTCGCTCGTCAGGGTGGTGAAGACGGCGGGGGCGACAGTGTCCAGTGTCATCGAAGCTCCATTGCGTGTGATGCCGAGGCTGGGAAGCCGCAACGAGGCTAAGCCTCGGTCCGAGCGGCGCCCAAGGCGGTTGGTAGTTTGATCAAAGCCACCCGCGAGGAGGGGAACCGTGTTTGTAGGCATCACCAACACGCCCAAGGACTACGCGTGGGGCTCGCCGAGCGCCATCGCGGAGCTGCTCGGACGCCGGCCCTCCGGGGGACCGGAGGCGGAGCTGTGGCTGGGCGCCCATCCGCTCGCCCCCAGCCGGATCGTCGACCCCGGCACCGCCGGGAACTTCGAGACGCTCGACGCGTTCATCGCGGCCGACCCCGCCCGTGCACTCGGACCCGACCGGACGAGCGACACGCTCCCGTTCCTGCTGAAGGTGCTCGCTGCGGACCAGCCGCTGTCCATCCAGGCGCACCCCTCCCCGGAGCAGGCCCGCGAGGGCTTCGCGCGCGAGAACGCGGCGGGCGTCCCGCTCGACGCCGGGCATCGGATGTACAAGGACGAGGGCGCCAAGCCGGAGCTGGTCTACGCGCTCAGCGACACGTTCGAGGCGCTCGCCGGGTTCCGCGACCTCTCCTTCACGCGGGTCCTGCTCCTCGAGCTGCGGACCTACGCTTCGGTCGGTGGCGACCAGCGGGACGCCGACCTGCTGCAGGCGCTCGCCGACAAGCTGAACGGCACGCCCGACGCGGCGCTCCGGCGCGTCCTCGAGTTCGCGTTCGAGGGTGGCGACGAGGCGCGCGCGACGATGGACGCGGTCATCCGTGCCGCCGGCCGCGCGCCCTCGTCCACCAGCTACGCGCGGGAGTACGCGACCCTGCACGAGCTCGCCGAGCTGCACCCGGGCGACCCGGGGATCCTCGTCGCGCTGCTGATGAACCGCGTGAGCCTGCCCCAGGGGCAGGCGCTCTACCTGCCCTCGGGCAACATCCACGCGTACCTCCGCGGCCTCGCGATCGAGATCATGGCGGCATCCGACAACGTGCTCCGCGGCGGCCTCACCGGGAAGCACGTCGACACCGCCGAGCTGCAGAAGGTCGTCCGCTTCGAGCCGGTGCCCGCGCCGCTGCTGCGGGCCGAGGGAGGCCGCACCGGCGTCGAGGTGTACCGCCCGGACGTGCCCGACTTCCTGCTCGTCCGCATCGCCGTGGGCGCCGCGGGCGCAGAGCACGGCTATCAGCTCGCAGGAGAGCCGGCCGAGCAGGTCCCGCTGCCGGGGCCGGGCATCCTGCTCGCCCTCGGCGGCACCGTCACGGTCAACGGCCGGGCGTCCGGAACGCAGCTGCGGCCGGGCGAAGCCGCCTTCGTGACCCCCGACGAGGGTGAGCTCGAGATCGCCGGCGACGGCATCGTCTTCCTCGCCACCGTCAACCGCTGACGCCCGCGTCCGGCGGCTGTGCGGCGCCGGGCTGAGGGGTTCAGCAGGAACAGCGGAGGTTCAGCAGGCGAATCCGGTCCGATTTCGCCTGCTGGACCACTTCCGTGCCTGCTGAAGCGCACGTCGTTCGCCTGCTGGACCACTTCCGTGCCTGCTGAACCGCACGTCGGTGTTTGCTGAACCGAAGGACGGGCCTGCTGAGGGCGGCCGCAGACATGGAAGTCCCCGGTGTCCGCCGCAGGGGCGGAGCACCGGGGACCTCCGTTGGCTCAGCCGGCGGGCCTCCCGCCCCGCCGACTGAGGTTCACTGGACCCGGGAGGCGGTCAAGTTGTCCCAGTTGACGACGACCGGGCTCGGGGTCGAGCCGCTGCTGTAGTAGGAGTACAGCCCGATCGATCCGGCCGTCTGGAGGGCGGCGGTCGTGTCGGTGGTCGTCAGCGTCCAGGCGGTCGGCTCCGTGGCGCCCTCCCAGACCTTGGCCTGGATGGTCGTCGGGTTGGTGCCGGTCACCTGAAGACGCAACTGGAGGGTGTCGCCGGTCGCGAAGCTCACGTTCGGGATCGTGATCGACCGGAGGGTCGTGGTGCCCCGCTGCAGCTGCAGCGTGGCGGCCCCGCTCGCGCTCACCACGACGCGGGCCCGGTAGAACTCGGTGCCCACCCGGCGGCCGTAGACGCCCAGGTAGACGGTGCCCGTGGTCTGCCGGTTGAACGCCGCGCTGACCCGGAGGTCGGTGCTGTTCGACGAGACGGAGTTGAGGTAGGCGATCCGCTCGGCGCCCGCCGCGGTCGAGAACTTGCCCGTCCCGCCGTTCACCGAGTAGTTGGAGGCCGTTCCGGAGACGGTCCAGGCGCCGCCGGTCTCCGCCGTGCCGAGACTGTTCGTCGCGGTGCGCCCGAAGGTGTCCGCGGCGAGCGGGCCGCCGGCCGGGGGAGCGGAGGTGACGGTCACCTGGCGGGTGGTCGTCGCGGTGGCGCCGCCGTTGTCCGTGACGGTGAGGGTCACCGTGTAGGTGCCTGCCGCCGCGTAGGTGTGGGTCGCCGTCGCGCCGGTGCCGGCCGCGGTGTTGTCGCCCCAGTTCCACGAGTAGGACGCGATGGTGCCGTCCGAGTCGGTGGAGCCGCTGCCGTTCACGTTCACGCCGAGCCCGGCCACCGTGGTGGTGAACGAGGCCGTGGGAGCCGCGTTCGCCGGCGGGGTGGACGCGACCGTCACCTGGCGGGAGACGGAGTGCGTCGCGCCGCCGTTGTCGGTCACCGTGAGCGTCACCGGGTAGGTGCCGGCCGTGGCGTAGGCGTGGCTCGGAGTCGCTCCGGTGCCGGTCGTGCCGTCGCCGAACTGCCAGGCGTAGGACGCGATGGTGCCGTCGGCATCCGTCGAGCCCGAGCCGTTGAAGCTCGCCGTGAGGCCGTTCGCGGTGCTCGTGAACGACGCCTGCGGGGGCGTGTTGGTCGGCGTGCCGCCGCCCACCGAGCTCGCCGAGAGGTTGTCCCAGCTGACGACCAGCGGGCTCGGGGTCGAGCCGCTGCTGTAGTAGGAGTAGAGCCCGATCGAGCCGGCCGCCTGGAGGGCGGCGGTGGTGTCGGTCGTGGTCAGCGTCCAGTTCGCCGGCTCCGTGCCGCCCGCCTTCCAGACCTTGGCCTGGAACGTGGTCGGGTTGGTGCCGGTCACCTGCACTCGGAACTGCAGGGTGTCGCCGGTGTTGAACGTCAGGCCCGTCACCGTGCCCGAGCGCAGGGTGGTGGTGCCGCGCTGCAGCTGCAGGGCGACCGCTCCGCTCGCGTTCACCGTGGCGCGGGCGCGGTAGTGGTCGCTGCCAATGCGCCGGCCGTAGACGCCGAGGTAGGCGGTGCCGCTCGACGGGCGGGTGAAGGACGCGCTCAGCCGCAGGTCGGTGCTGGTCGACGAAACGCCGTTGAGGTATCCGATCCGCTCCGACCCGGCCGCGGTGGTGAACTTCGCGGTGCCGTTGTTGACCGCGTAGTTCGACGACGTCCCGGTCACGGTCCAGGCGCCGCCGACCTCGGCGGTGCCGAGGCTGTTGGTGCTGGTCCGGCCGAAGGTGTCGGCGGCGAGGGTGCCGGTGGGCGGCGGGGTGGTGCCGCCCACCGTGACGGAGGCGGTGCTCGTCGCGGTCGCGCCGCCGTTGTCCGTCACGGTGAGGGTCACCGTGTAGGTGCCCGCCGTGGCGTAGGTGTGGGTGGCGGTGGCGCCCGTGCCGGCGGCGGTGTTGTCGCCCCAGTTCCACGAGTGGGACGCGATCGTCCCGTTCGTGTCGCTGGACGCGCTGCCGTCGACGCTGACCTGGAGTCCGCTCACCGTGTTGGTGAACGACGCGGTCGGGGCGGGGTTGTTCGGCGTGGCGCCGGCGTTGGCGAGGCCCGGGGTGCCGTTGGCGCCTGCGGTGGCGCGCCAGTTGGCCGGGTCGGCGTTGTCGGCCGTCGGGCTCACCAGCTCCAGCGAGGGGCCGCCGGTGGCCGCGGGCCACGGCGCTGCCGCGCCGTAGGTCACGGCGTCGACGACGCGGTCGCCGGCCTTGAGGGTGAGCGTCTCGCCGTTGGCGGACAGGCCGCCGCCGAACTCGCCGCCGACGAGGCGGTTGCCGGCCGGGTAGGCGGCGCGGAAGGCCGCGTCGTCCTCGACGAACACCATGCGGCTGTTCGCGGGGATGACGGTGCCCGCCTGGACGGTGAGGTTGATGCCGTCGCTGATCGTCCAGCCCGAGATGTCCACCGCCGTGTTCGACGGGTTGGCCAGCTCGAGCCAGTCGCCGCTCGCGTTGGCCGAGCTGTACATGATCTCGTTGATCACGACCGCCGCGTCCGCCGACTGGGAGGTCGGCACCGGACCGTTGGGCGCCGTGTTGCTGTTGATCACGTTGCGGCGATCCGTGAGGCCCTCGAGGAGACGGGCCCGGCTGCGCTCAGGGGTGTAGAAGGAGTTGCGCGTGCCCCAGGCCGTGTTGTCGAGGCGCCACTCCTGCAGCGTCCGGTCACGGATGGTGTCGTGGAGCGCCTCGTACTCGCCGACCGGCAGGAACTGGTCCGCGAGGGTGCGCAGCCGCCGGTGGAACATCTCCCGGAACTCCGGGTAGGCGAGCATCGCCTCGGTGAAGTTGTTGCCCGAGTCGGGGGTGAGGAAGGTGCCCTTGCCGTCGGCGGAGGGCGGGCCGAAGGTCAGGTCGAGGTCCCAGTGCCACATCTCCCAGCGGCCGGTGCCCTCGGTGTCGCGGGCGAGCCACCAGTTGTGCCAGCCGCTGTCGTAGTGCCGAGTGATCGAGTTGATCGCCATGTAATTGATCAGCTCGGGCACGTTGACGTTCTGGTAGATCCACGCCTGCTGTGCTGCGGACGGGGCCGCGTCGACCGTGTTGCTGAGGGTCCAGACGTCGGTGAAGTCCTCGTCCTCGCGGGTCTTCTTGTCGAGCCAGCCCGACGCGGCGAGCGTGGCGGCGGAGGTGGAGCGGCCGACGGCGCCGCCGTCGCCTTTGTAGATGGCCCAGTCGTCCACGCCCTGCGCATCGCGCCAGGCGCCGTCCTCGGTCTCCATGATGCGGCCGAGGCTCCAGAAGGAGCCGTTGCGCTGGGTGCGCACCGGCAGGATCGTGAGCCCGCGGGCGCCGGCCTCGTCGACCGTCTGCCACGCCATGTCGGCGTACGGGTTCACGTAGTTCTGCAGAGCGAACTCGTCGAGCGGGTAGGGCAGCGCGCCGCCCATGGTCCACTCGTAGCCCTTCGGCAGCTCGACCTTCCAGTTGTTCTTGTCGAGGGTGCGCGAGGTGCCGCCGCGGATATTCATCAGGACGTTGTCGATGACCTCGCCGTTGTACGACCAGACGGCCGCGCCCTGCACGTCGTCCTCGCGGTGGTTCGCGCGGAGGTCCTCGTAGACCGAGTCCTCCATGAACCACTCGATGGTCGGCAGCTCGGTGCTCGCCGCGGGGTTGGTGACGACGACGCCCTTGTAGTTGATGGTGTCGCCCGCGACCGGGAACGAGACCGGCTGACCGCCGGCGGTCGCCTCGATGCGGTAGCGGATCAGGCTGCCGGCGGCCTGACCGGGGATGGATGCGGCGTAGACGCCGTCGTTCGCGCCGCCCGGACTGGCGAGGTCGTCGACGAAGGGAACCGAGACGTCGGCGCCGAACATGACCTTGTACTTCAGGGTGGCGGTCGCGCCGGTCGGCAGCTTCGCGGTGACCTGCACGGCCTGGTTCGGGGCCGGACGCTGCGGGCTGGCCGCCACGTCGCTGATCGTGCCGGGGGCGCTCGAGCCCTCGAGGGAGTTCTTGGCCTTGGGGGTGCCGCCGGTGCCGGTGCTCGGGCCCCAGTTCTCGGCGACGGTGTTGTCGGACATCAGGTCGCGCAGCTCGAGCGAGGGGCCCTGTGCGTCGGGGGAGCCGGGCCAGGGCGCCACGTCCGCATAGGTCACGGTGTCGATGAGCACGGCCGTCGGGTTCGCCACCGGGTCGGCGGTGGACAGGGACACCTGCTCGCCGCCGTTGCTGAGGTTGCCGCCGTAGACGAAGTCCGGCGCGAAGCCGTAGGTGGCCTGGAATTGAACCGCGTCCTTGCCGGCGACGAAGCGCCCGCCGGCGGGGATCACCGTGCCGGCCGGGAAGACGCCGGTGATGCCGGCCGAGAAGGCCCAGCCGGACATGTCGATCGGCGCGTCCGAGGTGTTCGCCAGCTCGATGAAGTCGTCGCCGTCCAGGTCGGACACGGCGTGGTAGTTGAGCTCGGAGATCACCACCCCGCCCGGCTCCGCGAAGGCGGGGGCGGTGCCGACGAACACGAGGCCGCCGGCGAGGGTGGATGCGATGGCAACAGTGGAGACCGCGCGGCGGCTTCGTCCTACCGTCATTGGTGGGTCCTTCAGGGCAGAAGGCGAGGGCGCACGGTGGGTAGCCGTCAAGAGCCCGCGCCGCTCGGGTAACGGCGCGGCGCGAACATATCAGCGCGCGAAGCCGCTCCGCTAGAGGAATCTGAGAAAAAGCCCAGAGCCGCCCTGAGGTTTGCTCAACCCTCCTGCGAGGCGGGAGTGCGCGGCGTGCCGCCGGCCGCTCCGGCCGCCGTTCCGGGGGTCAGGCGCTCTGCAGCTCCTCCTCGCCGGCGGGCACCGTGGCCCCGAAGGTGCGGCGGTAGGCGAGGGGGCTCGTCTGCAGCACCTTCACGAAGTGGTGCCGCATGACGGCGGCCGATCCGAAGCCCGTGCGCTGGGCGATCTGCTCGAGGCCGAGCGTCGTCTCCTCGAGCAGCTGCTGGGCGCGGATGATCCGCTGGCGGTTGAGCCAGGCGGCCGGTGTGGCGCCCGTCTCCGAGCGGAAGCGGCGCGCGAAGGTGCGGGTCGACATGAGCGCCCGCCGCGAGAGCTGCTCGATCGTGAGGTCCTCCGCGAGGTGCTCGAGCATCCAGTCGATCACCTCGGCGAAGGAGTCCGTCCGGACCTCGGGGACGGGCGTGCCGATGTACTGCGCCTGGCCGCCGTCGCGCTGCGGCGGGATGACCATGCGCCGGGCGATGACGTTGGCGGCGCCGGCGCCCAGCTCCTTCCGCACGATGTGCAGGGCGGCGTCGATCCCGGCCGCGGTGCCCGCCCCCGTCACGATGTTGCCCTGCTCGACGAACAGCACGTCGGGGTCGACGTCGATGGCCGGGTAGCGGTCGGCGAGGCGATCCGTGTACATCCAGTGCGTCGTCGCGCGCTTGCCGTCGAGGATGCCGGCCTCCGCCAGGTAGAAGGCGCCGCTGCAGACGCTGAGCACCCAGGCGCCGCGTGCGGCTGCGCGCCGGATCACGTCGAGCACGCGGTCGTCGAAGCCCTCCCACAGGTAGGCGGGGATGGCGACGAGGTCCGCGTCCTCGGCCACCGAGAGCGGCTCGTCGACGTACAGCTTGAGGCCGTGCTTCGTCGGCACGGGGCCGGGGTCGGCCGCGACGACGTGGAACTCGAAGCCCGGGCCGCCCATGTCGGTGCGGTCGATCCCGAACACCTCGGTGATGGTGCCGAACTCGAAGTGGGCCATGCCGGGGAGGGCGATGCAGACGATCTTCCGGAGCAACCGGGGCCCCTTCCTCTTGTCCTGTCGGGCGCTGCGACGCAGTCGGACCCAGTGTGGCGGTAAATGCACGAAGTGCGTCAATCCTGCCACTCGTGGCGGCTTCTCCGCGACCATAGCGTTCCTGCCATGCTCCTCTTCTTCTCCCTTCTGCTCCTCCTCTCGGCCGCCGCGATCCTCGACACGGTCGGCGCTCTGCGCACCGACGGCTACGGCCCCCGGTCCGCGCCGCCCGGCAGCCATGCCGAGGAGTATCCGCAGTGGTCGACCCGCTGAGGCCGCCGGAGGCGGTGCCGGCTCCTCGCCGTGACGGTGGACCATCCGGCGTCGATAGGCTGGCCGCATGGCATGGCTGGTCACCGGCGGCGCCGGCTACATCGGAGCCCACGTCGTTCGGGCCTTCACCGAGGCGGGGATCGCCTCCGTCGTCCTCGACGACCTCTCGAGCGGCATCCGCGAGTTCGTGCGCGACGACGCGGCGTTCGTGCGGGCGAGCATCCTCGACGGGGTGCGCATGACGCAGCTCTTCGAGGACCACGAGATCTCGGGCGTCGTGCACCTGGCCGGCTTCAAGTACGCGGGGGTGTCCGTCCAGCGCCCGCTGCACACCTACCAGCAGAACGTCACCGGCACCGCGACGCTGCTCGGTGTGATGGCCGAGGCCGGCGTCGACAAGATCGTCTTCTCCTCGAGCGCGGCCGTCTTCGGCACGCCGGACACCGACCTCGTCACAGAGGAGACCCCGACGCTCCCCGAGTCGCCCTACGGGGAGTCGAAGCTCATCGGGGAGTGGCTGCTCCGCGACCAGGGCCGGGCCACCGGTCTGCAGCACACGTCGCTCCGCTACTTCAACGTCGTCGGCTCCGGATACCCGGACCTCTACGACGCGAGCCCGCACAACCTGTTCCCGCTCGTCTTCGAGGCGCTGCTCGACGGGCGGACGCCGAAAATCTACGGCGACGACTATCCGACGCCCGACGGCACCTGCGTCCGCGACTACATCCACGTGCAGGACCTCGCGAAGGCCCATGTGGAGGCGGCCAAGCGGCTCGACGAGGGCCTGCCCGTCGAGCGCGTCTACAACCTCGGCAGCGGCGACGGCGTCTCGGTGCGGGAGATCATGACCGCGATGGCGGCCGGCACCGGCATCGACTTCGAGCCGGAGGTGGCGCCGCGCCGCCCCGGCGATCCAGCGCGCATCGTGGCCACCGGGGAGCTCGCGGCACGCGACCTCGGCTGGGCGATGCGGCACACCCTGAGCGAGATGGTCTCGAGCGCCTGGGAGGCCCGGCGCGGCGCGTCCGCTTGACGCGCTACGTGCGCCTCTCCTTCTTCTCTTCGTGCTCGCTGAAAGCGCCCTGAGGCGCGCCTGGAAGCACTCCGATTTGCGCCTGTATTTCCGTTCTGTTACCGGCGCGTCGCGACCCTTGACCGTTGGTTGAGGGTCTAACGTCCGCCTCTTGACGTGGGTGTAATTCCACGGTTGTAATTACCTCAGACGCACACGAGCACCCAGCTCAGCGTGCACATGGGGAGACTTTTCAATGGCTATCACTGAGATCAGGAGTGGGGTTCCTGGGGACTGGTTCGTCGACCCGGTCCGCCTCGGCGTTCCCGGAGTTCGCAAGGCCGCCCAGCCCGAGGACGAGGATGCCCTCGCCTGGCAGGGCGACGCACTGTGCGCCCAGACCGACCCCGAGGCGTTCTTCCCGGAGAAGGGCGGCTCGACCCGTGAGGCCAAGAAGATCTGCACGAGCTGCGAGGTGAAGGCCCAGTGCCTCGAGTACGCGCTCCAGAACGACGAGCGCTTCGGCATCTGGGGCGGCCTCAGCGAGCGTGAGCGCCGCAAGCTCCGCAAGCTGGCCGTCTGAGCCGGGATCACAGCACAAAGGGACGCCCTCCGGGGCGTCCCTTTCTGTTTGCCTCTGTCCGGCAGTTCGCCGGGCTGTGCGCGGCCGTCGCCCGCGCATCCTCGCCGCCTCCCGGGGTGTCCTCCCCGGATGCGGGGGACGCCGCGCCTAGCGTGACCCTGTGCGGCCGAAAGTGACAGCGATCCTCGTCGCCCATGACGGGGGAGCGTATCTCGACCGCACGCTCGAGGCCCTGGCCGAGCAGACGCGACCGCCCGACCAGACGGTGATCGTCGACATCGGCGCCAGCTCACGCGTGACCGAGCATCCCGCCGGCCTGCTCGGCGTGCAGCATGTCGCGGCGCCCTCGTCCCTGTCGTTCGGGGACGCCGTGAAGGCGGCGGCGCGCGTGCTCGCACCCGCCTCCACCGACGGCGAGTGGCTGTGGCTCCTCGCCGCCGACAACGCGCCCGATCCGGACGCGCTGCGAGCGATGCTCGCCGCCGTCGAGATCTCGCCGTCCGTCTCGGTCGCCGGTCCGAAGCTCATGCAGTGGGCCGACCCCGACTACCTCTACTCCTTCGGCGAGAGCATGACCCGGTTCGGCACCGCGGTCGAGCTCGCCGAGCCGCTGCTCGACCAGGCCCAGTACGACCGGGAGAGCGACGTCCTCGGCGTCTCCGCCGCCGGGATGCTCGTCCGCCACCGTGTCTGGACCCGCCTCGAAGGGTTCGATCCCGCGCTGCCCGCGGTCGACGACGCCCTCGACTTCTGCGTCCGCGCGCGCCTCGCCGGGCACCGGGTGAGCCTCGTGCCCGACGCCCGCGTGCTGTCCGCCGGCCGGCGCTCGCCGGGCACCGCCGTCCTCGGCCCGCGCACGTCCCGCACGCGCCGGTCGTATCTGGAGCGCGCCGCCCAGCTGCACCGCCGCCTCGTCTACTCGCCCCCGCTCGCTCTGCCGCTGCACTGGCTCTCGCTCGTGCCGCTCGCGATCCTGCGGGCCCTCGGCCAGCTGCTCCGCAAGCAGCCCGGGAGCGTCCTCGGCGAGTTCGGCGCCGCCTTCGCCGTCGCGTTCGGGCACGCCGCCTCGGTCCCGGCGGCGCGCAAGCGGCTGAAGCGCGAGCGGACGCTCGGTTGGACCGCGATCGAGGCGCTCCGGCTGCCGTGGGCCGAGATCCGGCGCCGCCGCGCGCTCGCCCGCGAGGACGCCACGTCGGCCCGGCGCGCGGGCCGGCACGAGATCCGGTTCCTCGCCGGAGGGGGAGCGGCCGTCGTCCTCGTCGCCGCCCTGCTCGGGCTCGCTCTGCACGTCCCGCTGCTCGGCGCCGCGGGCGTCGCCGCTCCCGGCCTGCTGCCGCTCGGCGGCGTCGGCGAGCTCTGGGGCTCGCTCGGCTACGCCTGGCGCGGCCTCGGCGACGGCTTCGTGGGTGTCGCGGATCCCTTCAACTGGATCCTCGCCCTGCTCGGCACGGTCACGTTCTGGTCGCCGTCCTACTCCATCGTGCTCCTCTACGTCCTCGCCCTGCCCCTCGCCGCGGCCGGCGCCTGGTTCGCCGCCGCCCGCCTCACCGCGAGCGCCGGCCTCCGCGGGATCGCGGCGGCGGCCTGGACGCTCGCGCCGACCCTCCTGGTCGCGCTCGACCAGGGCAGGCTCGGCGCGGTCGTCGCCCACCTGCTGCTGCCGTGGCTCTTCTTCGCCCTGAGCACCGCCCGTCGGTCCTGGGTTGCGGCGGCGACCGCATCGCTGCTCGCCGCCGGGGTGCTCGCCGGTGCGCCGTCCCTCTGGGTGCCGCTGCTCGCCCTCTGGCTGCTCACCACGGTGGCTCTCGCCTCCGCCGGTCGACGCGGTCGCGGCTGGCACCGGCTCGTCGGCCTGCCGATCCCGGCGCTCGCCCTCTTCCTGCCCCTCGGCGTCCAGCACGTCCTCCAGGGCACGCCGCTCGGTGTCCTCGCCGATCCGGGCGTGCCGCTCGCCGCGACCACCGAGCCGAACTCCGTGCTGACCTCTCTCGCGTTCCTCGTCGGCCTTCCCGGCGCAGGCTCGACCGGCTGGGCGAAGTGGGGCGTGCTCGATCCCGCCGCCGGAGAGGTCCTCGCCGTCGTCCTCCTCCTGCCGCTGCTCGCGCTGGCGCTCGCCTCCGTCGTCCTGCCGGGTGCCGCCCGAGCCGCGGCCGCTCTGGCTGTCGCGGCCACCGGCTTCGCGACGGCCGTCCTCGCCGTGCGGGTCGCCGTCGGCGCCGCGGGCGAGGCCGCCGTGACGCCCTGGCCGGGCGCCGCGCTGAGCCTCACCTGGCTCGGCCTCGTCGGCGCGGCCGTCATCGGGCTCTCCGCCGGACACCGAGTGCTCGCGCGGACCGCACGCGTCACCCTCGGCGGGCTCGCCGCGGTCGGCATCGCGGCCGCTGTCGTCCCCCTCGTCTGGGCCGTCGCGACCGGCGCAGGAGGCGCGGTCCCGGGCGCTCCGCGCACCCTTCCCGCTCTCGTGACCGCCGGCGCCGCCACCGACCCCACCACCGGCACCCTCGTCCTCGAGGCGCAGAGCGGCAGCGGCATCAGCGCCTCCGTCGAGCGCGGCTCGGGCGAGACGCTCGAGCAGCAGAGCACCCTCTACTCCGCCGCGCCGCCGGACGCCGCGCTCGGCGCCGACCTCCCGTCGCTCGCCGCCAACCTCGCGTCCCGCAGCGGCTACGACCCCGTTCCCGTGCTCGAGGCGCAGCGGATCGGCTACGTGCTGCTCGCCCCGGGCACCCGGGAGACGAGGGTCGTGCACGACCGCACCGCCGCCGCGATGGACGCCAACCCGCTCTTCGCGCCCGTCACCTCGACCGAGCACGGCACCCTGTGGCGCTACGCCGGTCTCGACGCCGGGATGCCCGCCGCCGCGCCGAGCGGACCCGGCGGCTTCGACACCGCGCTAGGCGGCGCCATCCTCGGCATGCAGCTCCTCGTGCTCCTCGTGACCCTGCTGCTCGCGCTGCCCACCGGCGGACTCGCCGACTGGTGGCGGCCCGAGCGGGAGGCCCGCCGCGGCTCGGGCCTGCAGGCCGGCCGCCGCAGCCCGGCCGCGGTGCCGGTGCGCACCATGCCGACCCTGGCCTTCGGAGGCGACCATGGCGAGTAGCGCTCTGCGCATCGGCGGCCGGGTCGCGTCCGGCATCGTCGCAGTCGGCGGAGCTGCCGTCCTCGTGTTCGGCGGCGCGCTGCTGCCCGCGCCCGCGCCCGCCGTCGCCGGTGTCGACGTCACGCCGGCCGCGGTCGATCAGTACCGCGCCTGCCCGGGGCCGCTCGTCCGCCTCGGCGACGAGTTCGGGCAGGACGTGACCACCGTCAACACGTTCGGCGCCCCCGAGGTGACCGCCGGCACGGTCGCGGTCTGGGGCGCCGCCTGGTTCCCGCTGGCCGACATCGACGTCGCCGCGCGTGCGGACGGCGTCGCCTCCACCGTGATCACGGCCCCGAGCGCTGGGGCGGACGATCAGCTTCTCGCGGGCGCCCAGGCCCAGGTCGCGTCCGCTGCCGACGTCGCAGGCCTCGCCGTCGCGGGCTGCACCGAGGGCGCCGCCTCCAGCTGGGTGGTCGCCGGCGCGACCGACACGGGGCGGACCAGCATGCTGCTGCTCGCGAACCCCAACGATGTCGCCGCGAACGTCGACCTCGTGCTCTACACGGCCGACGGTCCCGTGGAGGCGCCGGGTGTGCAGGACCTCGTCGTGCCGCCGCGCAGCCAGAAGGCGCTGTCCCTCGCCGGCTACGCCCCCGGCGCGTCGCAGCTCGCGGTGCAGGTGCGCAGCCGCGGCGGGCTCGTCACCGCCTCCCTTCAGCACGCGGTGGTCCGCGGACTCGAGCCGGGCGGCGTCGACGTCGTGGGCCGCACCGCCGCGCCCGCCACGACGCAGGTGATCCCCGGCGTCCGCATCACCACCGCGGAGGCGGCCACCGCCCGCTCACAGGTGGGCGGCTCGCAGGACGTGCAGACGGTGGTCCGCATCCTCGCGCCGAGCGCGGACACCGAGCTGTCGATCGGCGTCGCGCCGGAGAGCGCGGGCGGCACCGGCACCTCCGTCGACGTGCACGCCCATGCCGGTCGGGTGCTCGACGTGCCGCTCACCGGGCTCGACGACGGCACCTACACCGTCACGGTCACCGCCACCGAGCCGGTCGTCGCCGCCGCGCGCGCCTCCACGGTCGCGCCGCCCGCGGACGGCGAGGACGAGGACGAGGAGTCCGCCGCGTCGGACTCGGGCTCCGGGTCGGGCTCCGACGCCGAGGAGTCGGAGGAGTCGGGCATCGGCTTCGACGTCGACGGACCGCTCACCGACGTGCAGGTGCAGGACGGCGAGCGCGTCGACCTGGCCTGGTTCTCCGCCGGCGGACCGCTGTCCGGGCCCGCCGCGATCGCGGTCGCGAATGCCGCCTCCCCGCGGCTCGCCGTCGTGAACCCCGGCGACGCGACCGTCACGCTGACGCTCACGGGCGGCGGCAGTCAGCAGGCGATCGAGCTGGCCCCCGGTGCGAGCGCCGGCGTCGACCTCGCCCCGAACGCCATGTACGTGCTCGCGGGCGGCGGCGGGGTGTCCGCGTCGGTCACCTACGCGGGCGACGCCGAACTCGCGGCCACGCCCGTGCGTCCCGCGAATCCGCTCGCGACGCCGCTCACCGTCTACCACTGAGCGCCGGCCGCGCCGCTCGCGGGGGCTGCGGACAGCTGCACCCCCGGCAGACCGTCGTGCCGTGTCCGCACGACCCGCGGGGACGCCGGCTCGGATCAGGGGTGCCGGAAGCGGTCGGGCGCGAGATCCCAGGGGTCGCGTCCCAGCAGCTCGCCGACGGCGCGGAGCACGCATCCCTCGACGAGCATGCGGAGGTGCGTCTCGTCGTTGACGTGCAGCTTCGACATCCGCTCGATGGGCAGGCGGTAGAGGATGATCCGGTTCTCGCGGGGGAGCACCGTCCAACGGTCCACCGCCGGTCCGCTCACCGCGCGGGGGATGCCGGCGATCTCGAAGCTCACCTGGTCGAGCTCCGGCCACAGTCCGCGCAGGTACTCCGCGGTGTCGGCGACCGCCTCCTCGAAGACGTCGATGCGCCCGCGCAGCATGGGCAGGTGGGGTCCCGTGACGGAGGACCGGAGCCCGCGGCCGTGGCGGTCGAGTCCCCGAGCCCGAGGAGCCCGGACCCGTCCCGCCGCGGATCGTGAGCGAGGCATGCGCACATGCTACTCGCGCCTTCGGGGGCGGCTATCCTGAACGGAATATGAGCAAGAGGCCGTGTTCCCGGACGGGCTGCCGGCGCGAGGCAGTGGCGACTCTGACCTACGTGTACGCGGACTCGATGGCGGTGCTCGGCCCCCTCAGCAACAAGGCGGAGCCGCACAGCTACGACCTCTGCGAGGTGCACGCCGAGCGCCTGTCCGCTCCGCAGGGCTGGTCGATCATGCGCCACGTCTCGCTCGCCCCCGACTTCGACGCCTGATCGCGCGCCCGAGGGGCTGGGCGGCGTGGTTCAGCAGGAACGGACGCTGTCCAGCAGGCGAAACACACCCTGACCTGCCTGCTGAGCTGCGTCGGCGCCTGCTGAACCGGTCTTGCATGGGGCCGGCAGGAACCGCGGCGGCGCGGACGGAATCCCGACTCTCCAGCAGGAACGGCTCGTCCCCAGCAGGAACCGCTGCGGTGCTCGGCAGGAACGGACGCGGTCCAGCAGACGAAACAGGTCCGATTCTGCCTGCTGAGGCACTTCGGCTCCTGCTGAACCCGTCCTGTGCGGGGTCGCCAAGTACCCGAGGGTCCTCAGCAGGAACGGCTCGTCCTCAGCAGGCGCAGGAGCGGCTCAGCAGGCGAAACCGGACCGAATCTGCCTGCTGAGGAACTTCCGTTCCTGCTGAAGACGCTGGCGAGGTGCTGTCCACGAGCAGGCGCGGCGTCCCTGACGAGCGGGGATTCGCGGCGAGTTCCTGCTGAACGGGAATGGGTTCCCGCGCTCGCGCCGTTGCACTACGGGACGCCTGCGGCAGGACGGGCGCGAATGGGAGAATGACCGGATGAGCATCACCGCTACCGCCACCACCGAGAGCGGGCTGCAGTACCGCATCGCCGACATCGGCCTCGCCGAGTCCGGCCGTCACCAGATCCGCCTCGCCGAGAACGAGATGCCGGGCCTGATGGCGCTGCGCGCCGAGTACGGCGACTCGAAGCCCCTCGCCGGCGCCCGCATCGCCGGCTCCCTACACATGACCGTGCAGACGGCCGTCCTCATCGAGACCCTCGTCGCGCTCGGCGCCCAGGTCCGCTGGGCGAGCTGCAACATCTTCTCCACCCAGGACGAGGCGGCCGCCGCGATCGTCGTCGGTCCGAATGGCACGCCGGATGCGCCCGCCGGCGTCCCGGTGTTCGCCTGGAAGGGCGAGAGCCTCACCGAGTACTGGGAGTGCGCCGAGGAGATCTTCGACTGGACCACCGAGGCCGCCGCCGCCGGCGAGACCTTCACCGGCCCGAACATGATCCTCGACGACGGCGGTGACGCGACCCTCCTCGTGCACCGGGGCGCCGAGTTCGAGCGCGCCGGCCGCGTGCCGTCCGACAGCGATGGGGACAGCGCCGAGTACCACGTCATCCTCGACCTCCTCCGCCGGTCCCTCGACCGCGACCCGCAGCGCTGGACCCGCATCGCGGCCGACATCCGGGGCGTCACCGAGGAGACCACGACGGGCGTTCACCGGCTCTACGAGCTCGCGCGCGACGGCAAGCTGCTCTTCCCGGCGATCAACGTCAACGACTCGGTGACGAAGAGCAAGTTCGACAACCGCTACGGCATCCGCCACTCGCTGCCTGACGGCCTCAACCGCGCCACCGACGTGCTGATCGGCGGCAAGGTCGCCTTCGTCGTCGGCTACGGCGACGTCGGCAAGGGCGCCGCCGAGGCGCTCCGCGGCCAGGGCGCGCGCGTCATCGTCAGCGAGGTCGACCCGATCAACGCCCTGCAGGCGGCGATGGACGGCTACCAGGTCGCCCGCCTCGAGTCGGTGCTGCCGCAGATCGACATCCTCATCACCGCGACCGGCAACGAGAACGTCGTCACCCTCGACCACATCCTCGGCCTGAAGAACCTCGCGATCATCGCCAACGTCGGCCACTTCGACAACGAGATCGACATGGCCGGCCTCGAGGGCCTCGCGGCCACCGGCCAGGCCGAGAAGGTCGAGATCAAGCCGCAGGTGCACGAGTGGCGCCTGCCGAGCGGCCGCAGCGTGCTCGTCCTCTCCGAGGGGCGCCTGATGAACCTCGGCAACGCGACCGGTCACCCGTCGTTCGTGATGAGCAACTCGTTCAGCAACCAGGTGCTCGCGCAGATCGAGCTGTACACGCGGCCGGAGGAGTACCCGGTGGGGGTGCACGTGCTGCCGAAGCGCCTCGACGAGAAGGTGGCGCGCCTGCACCTCGACGCGCTCGGTGTGGAGCTCACCGAGCTGACCCCCGCGCAGGCGAAGTACATCGGCGTCGACCCCGCGGGCCCCTACAAGGTGGAGCACTACCGCTACTGAGCCGCACTCGAGCACGCCGAGCGCGCCCCGCTGCACCGAGAGCACCTCGGGCACGGGGCGCGCTCGGCGTTTCGGGGCGCGCTCGGCGGGGTAGGGGCGCGCTCAGCGGGACGCGGCGAGCTCCGCGTCGATCCGCAGCTTCACGCCCCAGCGGGCCGACGGGCAGCGGCCGAGGCGCACGCGGTGCGAGGACAGGAACCATGCGACGCCCACCGCGGCGGCCGCGAAGCCGGAGAGGGCGCCGACGCCGAGCGCCCAGCGCGGGCCGTAGAGCCCGGCGACCCAGCCGACGACCGGAGCGCCGATCAGGGTGGTGCCGGCGAAGACCGCCATGTACAGCGACATCACGCGGCCGCGCATGGACGGCGTGGTCGTCGTCTGCACGTAGGAGTTCGCAGTCGTCGTCATGATCATCGAGGCGAGCCCGATCGGCACGAGCGAGATCGCGAACGTCACGTAGTTCGGCATGAGCGCCGCGACAACGCAGAAGAGCCCGAACGCGGCGGCGGCGAGCACGATGTAGCGGAGGCGGGGCAGGTTCCGGTTCGCCGCACGGAGGGCCCCGATCACCGAGCCGATCGCGAGGACGGACGACAGGAGACCGAACTCCCCGGCCCCCTTGCCGAACTCGATGCGCGCCATCGTGCTGGTGAAGATCGGGAAGTTCAACCCGAACGTCCCGATCAGGAACACCATCGCGAGGATCGCCAGGATGTCGGGACGGCCCTTCACGTAGCGGAGTCCCTCCCGCAGCCCGCCGTGACCGCGCTCGGCGCGGGCGACCGGCTGCAGCTCCTGGCGCCGCAACGCGGCCAGGGCGAGCAGCACCGCGGCGAACGTGACGGCATTGAGGATGAACACCCATCCGGAGCCGATCGCGGCGGTCGTGACACCGGCCACCGCGGGGCCGACGAGGCGGGCGGAGTTGAAGGACGCCGCGTTGAGCGCGACCGCGTTCGGCAGGTCGGAGGCGGGCACGAGCTCGGCGACGAACGTCTGGCGGGCGGGGTTGTCGACCGCGGTGACGATGCCGAGCAGGAGCGCGAAGCCGTACACCATCCACAGCTGCGCGGTGCCGGACAGCACGAGCGCGCCCAGTCCGAGCGCGAGCAGCGCCTGCGCGGCCTGCGTCACCGCGAGCACGTGCCGCCCGGGGAAGCGGTCGACGAGCAGTCCCGCGAACGGGCCGATCACGAGCATCGGGCCGAACTGGAGCGCCATCGTGACGCCGACCGCCAGCGGATCCTGAGCCGTGAGCTCGACGAGGACGATCCAGTCCTGCGCGGTGCGCTGCATCCAGGCGCCGATGTTCGACACCAGCGCGCCGAGGAACCACAGGCGGTAGTTCAGCCAGCGGAGGGAGCGGAAGGTCGCGGTCACGAGTCGGCCGGCTCCTGCTCGTCGCCGGGATCCGTTCCGTTCACCATCTCGTTGACGTTAAGTCATTAGCCCGACTAATGATTCCCGCTCAGCGTCTCCACGCCCCCGCCCTGGGGCGGGGCTTACCCGTCCCGGGACGGGAAGCCGTGGGGCAGGCCCGTGAGCACCGGGTCGAGGCGGGCCAGGCGCTCCTGCTCGAGGACGTGGGCGCGGTACTCGCGGTCGCGGCGGAGCGCGGCGACCCCGGCGAGGAAGTACTCCGGGTCGGCGTTCTCGGGCAGCGGCGACACGTACGGCGCCGCCTCGGCCGCCAGCTCGGCCGCCAGGCGCTGACGGGCGACGGGCGTCATCCGGTTCGCCTGCTTGAGGAACGCGGCCACCCGGCGGCTGAGGCGGTCGGGCAGGCGCCCGACGTCCGCGGTCCGCGCCCAGGCCTCCAGCGCCTCCGGCACGCCGAACACGGGCTCGATCACCCGCGGCACGCGCTCGTGCTGCGAGTAGGTGCCGGCGAGAAGGTCGCCGAGCCGCTTCGCGCGCGGGTTGAGGAGACCGACGAGGGCGGCGAGACCGCCCGCGGTGAGGTAGATCTCGAGGACGCCGGTGAGCGCCCGGATGAAGGCGTGCCGGAAGCCGATGGCCCCGCCGTCGTCGCGGACGATCCGCGCGCCGATCGCCAGCTTGCCGAGGGAGCGCCCGCGCGTGACGGTCTCGACCACGACCGGGACGAGCACGGTGACCGTCACGAGCATCCCGATCGTGAGCGCCGCGAACAGGGCGCTGTCGACGAGGTCGCCGAACGCGAAGGAGAACCCGAGCACGAAGGCGAACATCACCGCGATGGCGACGAGGAAGTCGATGGCGGCGCCCGCGGCCCGCAGGATGAAGCTGGCCGGCCGGACGTCCAGCGCCACGGCCTCGCCGACGATCAGCTCGTCGTCGGGGCCAACATCCGCCATGCCATCATCGTAGGCGTGGACCTCGACGCCTACACCGCCGCCCACCGCGAGGAGTGGGATCGGCTGGAGGAGCTCGGGCGGAAGCCGCGGCTGAGCGGCGCGGAGGCGGACGAGCTCATCGAGCGGTACCAGACGGCGGCGAGCCACCTGTCGGCGATCAAGACGACGGCGGGCTCGACGGTGGTCGGCGACCGGCTGTCGGTGATCCTGTCCCGCGCCCGGCTCCGATTCACGGGCGCCGGGGCGAACCTGCTGCGCCAGCTCCCGCTGTTCTTCGGCGCGCAGCTGCCGGCGGCGCTGTACCGCATCCGCTGGATCACGCTCGCCGTCGCGCTCGCGACGGTCGTCATCGGCATGCTCTACGGCGTCTGGGTGGCGCAGGACCCGCGCGTGCTCGCGAACCTCGGCGCGGACGAGGACCTGCGGCGGTACGTCGAGGACGAGTTCGTCGACTACTACAAGGAGAACCCGGCGGCGTCGTTCGCCGGTCAGGTCTGGACGAACAACGCGTGGATCGCCGCGCAGTGCGTCGCCTTCGGCATCACCGGGGTGTGGGTGCCGTACGTCGTCTTCTCGAACGCGCAGAACGTCGGCATCGCGGGCGGCGTCATGTTCGCCTACGACCGTGGCGACGTGTTCTTCGAGTACATCCTTCCCCACGGCATACTCGAGCTGACGGCGGTGTTCGTCGCGGCCGCGGCGGGCCTGCGCATCTTCTGGGCCTGGATCGCGCCAGGCCCGCGGACGCGCGGCCAGGCGCTCGCGGAGGACGGCCGCGCACTGTTCACGGTCGCCGTCGGACTCGTGCTCGTGCTGTTCGTGTCGGGCATCATCGAGGGCTTCGTCACGCCGTCGCCGCTGCCGTGGTGGCTGAAGATGACGATCGGCGGCGCCGCGCTCGCCGCCTTCCTCGCCTACATGCTCGTCCTCGGCCGCCGTGCGGTGCGGGCAGGGGAGACGGGCGACCTCGGTGCCTTCGAGGCGGGGGCCCGCCGGATCGTCGCGGGCTGAGACCGCCGCGGCAGGCGGCCCTCGCAACCGAACGACCGTCTTGCAACCGCGTGCCGTTGCAAGACGGTCGTGCTGTTGCAGCCGCCAGGGCGCGTCGGTCAGGTCAGAGGCGGCCCGCAGCCTTCAGGGCGAGGTAGCGGTCCGCGAGGGCGGGCGGCAGGTCGGCCGGTGCGCCCGTGACCACGTCGGCGCCGAGGCGGCGGATCGCGGCCGCGACCCGCTCGGTGTCGAGGAGCGCGCGCTCGGCGGCCGCCGCCCGGTAGACGGCGTCGCGGGTGCGGCGGTCGAGGGTCGCGGCGAGCACGCCGGGATCGGTGACGGACGCGACCACGACGACGTGCTGCCGGGTGAGCTGGGGGAGGACGGACAGCAGCCCGCGGGAGGAGCCGCTCGCATCGATCGAGGTGAGCAGCACCACGAGTGACCGCTGCGACGTCAGGGCACGGACCTGCGCGGGCACGGCGGTCCAGTCCGTCTCGATGAGATCCGGCTCGAGCGGCGCCATCGCGTCCACCATCCGGGACAGCAGCTCCGGCCCGGTCGAGCCGTGCAAGCGGGCGCGGATGCGACGGTCGTAGGCGAGCAGGTCGACGCGGTCGCCGGCGCGCGTGGCGAGGGCGGCGAGCAGCAGGGACGCCTCGAAGCCCGTGTCGAGCCGCGGCTCGTCGTCGACACGGGCGGCGGAGGTGCGTCCCGTGTCGAGCACGACGACGACGCGGCGGTCGCGCTCCGGACGCCAGGTGCGCACCATCACCTGCTGGCCGGCCGGGCTGCCGCCGCGACGGGCGGTGGCGCGCCAGTCGATGGAGCGCACGTCGTCGCCGCGGACGTACTCGCGGAGGGAGTCGAACTCGGTGCCCTGGCCGCGCACCATCACGCTCGTCCGGCCGTCGAGCTCGCGGAGGCGGGCGAGGCGGGACGGGAGGTGCCGCCGGGCGTGGAAGGGCGGCAGAACGCAGAGAGAGCCCGGCGCGTTGAGGGTCGCCTGGCGTGCCCACAGCCCGAGAGGACCGACGGATCGGATGGTGACCTGCTCGGTGCGGCGCTCGCCCCGGCGGAACGGGGTCAGGTCGATGTCGGCGGCCCGCCGCTCTCCGGGCGGCACCGTGAGGCGCAGCCGGCTGGCCGCCGCGCCGGCGGACGGCTGCCACGCGTCGCGCACGAGCGCGCGCAGCGTCCGGCTGCCCGTGTTGGTGACGAACAGCCGGGCACGGGCGGTCTCGCCGAGGCGTATGCGCGCGGGCACGTCGCGGGCCAGGAGGACCGAGCGGGGCGACGCGGCCGCGGCGAGGTCGGCGACTCCGAGCACGACGGCGAGCAGCAGCCAGCCGAGCAGGGCCCACCCGCCCGCCTCGGTGGCGAGGCTGAGCAGGAGCACGGGCACGACGCCCGCCAGCACGAGCAGCACGAACCGCCCGGTGACGGCCATCAGGCGGCCCCGCATCCGGTCGAGGCGCAACAGATCAAGGAGACACACCCGCCACTGCGCGACCGCATGCGGATCTGGGCCCCTCCAGGCCCGGATCTCCTCGATTCGTTACGCACGGGCCCGCGCATCAGATCGGGACCTGGACCTGGGCGAGGATCGAGCGGAGGATCGCGTCGACCGACACGCCCTCGAGCTCGGCCTCCGGGCGGAGCTGGATGCGGTGGCGCAGGACGGGCAGCGCCATGTCCTGGATGTGGTCCGGCGTGACGCTGTCGAAGCCCTGCAGCCACGCCCACGCCTTCGCGGCGGCGAGCAGCGCGGTCGAACCGCGGGGGGAGACGCCGAGTTTCACCGAGGGGGAGGTGCGGGTCGCGCGGGCGAGGTCGACCGTGTAGCCGATCACGTCCTCCGCGGCGCCCACCCGAGCGACCGCCGCCTGCGCCTGCGCGAGCTCGTCCGCTCCGAGCACGGCGCGCACGCCGGCGGCCGCGAGGTCGCGCGGGTTGAAGCCGGCCGCGTGGCGGCGCAGCACCTCGAACTCGGTCTCGCGCGGCGGGACGTCGAGCACGAGCTTCAGCAGGAAGCGGTCGAGCTGCGCCTCCGGCAGCGTGTAGGTGCCCTCGTACTCGATCGGGTTCATCGTCGCCGCCACGAGGAACGGCGCGGGCAGCGGGCGGGTCTGCCCGTCCACCGAGACCTGGCGCTCCTCCATCGCCTCGAGCAGCGACGACTGCGTCTTCGGCGGCGTCCGGTTGATCTCGTCGGCGAGCAGGATGTTCGTGAACACCGGCCCCTCGCGGAACACGAACTCGCCGCCCTCGAAGATCATCGAACCGGTGACGTCGCCCGGCATGAGGTCGGGCGTGAACTGCACGCGCTTCGTGTCGAGCTGCAGCGTGTGGCTGAGCGTGCGCACGAGCAGGGTCTTCGCGACGCCGGGCACGCCCTCGAGCAGCACGTGGCCCCGGGCGAGCAGCGCGACGATGAGGCCCGTCACGGCGCCGTCCTGCCCGACCACCGCCTTGCCGACCTCGGTGCGGACATCGCGGAGCCTCTGGCGGAGCTCGTCGGTCATCGGTTCTCTCCTTGCGCGGGACGGCCGTGCGAGGGACGGCCGTGCGGGGCGGGGCCGCCGTGCGGGGCGGACGTGCGGGGGTCGGTGGCGGCGGCGACGTCGCGCTCGAGGCGCAGCAGGGCGTCGCTGTCGCGGACGAGGTCGGCGTCGGTGGCGGGGTCGGCATCGAGCAGGATGCGGCGCACCTCGTCCTCGCGGCGCCCGAGGGCGCGCGCCGCGGTGTGCACCACCTCGTCGACGGTCGCCGTGCGGGACAGCCCGAGCGAGGACGCGATGCGCCCGATCGCGCCGACCCGGAGCGCGTCGAGGGCCCGGCGCCGCGCGGACGAGCGCTGGTAGAGGCGGGCGCGCCCCTCCATCGTCTCGCCGGAGGGGACGACGACGGGCAGGTTCTCGACGACGAGCGGACCGAGCCGGCGACCGCGCCACACGGCCGCCGCGACGAAGACCGCGAGGAGCAGCAGGAGCACCGGCGTCACCCACTCGGGAGTGAGGTCGGCGAGGCTCGGCGCGTCCTCGCCCACGGGGAGGTCGAGCAGGCCCGGCAGGTACCAGACGAGCTCGCCGGTCGCGCCGAGCAGGTTGAGGGCGAGGGCGGCGTTGCCCGCCTGGAGGATGTGCTCGTTGTCGAAGGGCGCCGCGGCGGGCAGCACGGTGACCGTCGCGCCCTCCGTCTCGACCTGGGCGAGCAGGAAGCCGCCATCCCCGGCGGGGTAGCACCAGATCCCGCCGTCGTCGCCAGCCTTCGCGGGCTGGACGGCCGCGCTCCCCGGCGTGATCGCGCCCGCGCGCTCGGCGGCGGGCAGCGCGCATTCGGGGTCGACGGCGGCCTCGCTCGCGGGGACGCCCGCGAACGCGACGGACGGCGCCAGGCCCTCGAGGAGGTCGGCCGTGGGCTCGACGAGCACGATGCGGTCGGCGAGGTCGCCGAGCTGCGCGATGCGGTCGGGGTCGAGGAAGAAGCCGGTGTCGTAGACGAGGAGGGTCGTGTCCGCGGGGTCTCCGGCCGCGCGGCGGGCCTCGGCGAAGGACTCGGCCGCCGTCACCTCGACGCCCTGCTGGCGGAGGACCTCGGCGAGGGCCATCGCCCCGGGCGGGCCGGGATTGTCGGATGCGAACGGCTCTCCGGCGCGCACGCCGCCCGAGATGAGCGTCCAGACGACCGCGACGAGCAGCACGGCGGCGCCGAGGACGATCCAGAAGCGGGTGCTGCGCAGCCACTGCCGCACGGTGGGCGTGGCGGCGCTCGCCCTCGTTCCGGCGGAATCGGCCTCGGCCGGCGCGCTCGGGATCCTCGTCGTCACGAGGCGACCAGCCCGGCCGGACGCGCGGTGCGCAGCTCGCGCTCGAGCTCGGCCACGCGGCGGTACTGCTCCTCGGTGCCGGCGCGGCCCAGGTAGCGGACCGCATCGAAGTCGGCGGCGACCGCGGCGAGCTGCTCGGCGTGGCCCGGGAAGGGCCGGGCCGCCTCGCGGGCGAAGCCGCGGGCGGTCATGCCGGGATAGAGGTCGAGGAGGGTGCGCTCCGCCATGCCCCGCGCGAGGGCGCGGAAGAGCTCCTGGATGGCCGTCGTGAAGTCGCCGGCGGAGGCGGCGCGCTCGGCGGAGGAGCGCAGCTCGGCCGCCACGCGCGTGTCGTCCTCGCCGAAGAGCGCGTCTCCGGCCCGGCTGCGGCGGTTGAGCGCCGGGCGGCCGAAGACGAGGAACGCGCCGACGAGCAGGGCGGCGACGATCAGGACCACGATCACGAGGGCGACGGCTCCCGAGCCGGAGGTCGCGCCGGCGAGCAGGTCGTTGATCCAGTCGATGATCGCCTGCGACACGAGATCGAACCACGTGGGCCGGGCCTCCTGGTACACCGGCTTGCCGAGCTCGTCGAGCAGCCAGCGACGGCCCTCGTCGCCGTCGGGCTCGACCGGGACCTTGGCGGCGAGCAGCGGAACCGGCGTCACGCCGCTCCGGGGGCGAACGGGTCCGCCCCCGGAACGCCGCTCTCGACGTGGCGCTGCAGCACGAGGTCGAGGCCCTCCTTGCGCATGCGCAGGTCGAGGTAGATCAGCGCGACGAGCGAGGAGACCACGAACGCGCTCACCGCGCCGCCGAGGATCGACACGACCACCGTGAGCACCTGCACGAGCACGGCGACCGCGATGCCGCTGCCCGTGCCGTTGGGATCGATGAGCACGGCGCCGAACTGCAGCAGCGAGATCGGCGTGGTGATGATCTGGATGGCGACCGACAGCATGACCGTGACGAGTGCCTGGGCGCCGAAGGTCCGCCAGAAGAAGCCGTCCGTGAGGCGCCAGGAGCGGGCGATCGCACCCCGCAGGGTCGACTGCTCGAGCACGAGGATGCTCGGCACGATCGACAGCTTCGTGAAGACCCAGACGCCGGCGACGATCGCGCCGAGGCCGAGCAGGATCGCCACCGTGACGGCGACGCCGATGCCGACCGGACCCAGCGCGACGCCGAGCAGGACGACGCCGGCGAGGACCGCGACCACGACGATGAGCGCGAGCCCGAGCAGCAGCGTCCACCCGACGAGGCGGCCGAGGCGCGGCTTCACGCGCGGCCACACGCCCTTCACGGTCGGCTTCTCGCCGAGCGTCGCCCGCGCCGCCGCGTCGACGACGATGCCCTGCAGGAGGGCGGAGACGACGTAGCTGAGCACGAGGAGGGCGAGCCCGCCGAGCACGGAGCCGACGACCGCGCCGGCCACGAGGGGCTGCTGGTCGGGGTCGTCGAAGTCGGTGATGCGGCCGAAGCCCGCGAACACGATGGCGGCGACGATGCCGCCGCCGACGAGAAGCACGCCGAACTGGAGCAGGAAGGACAGGCCGAGGATGCCGGCGCCGCGGCGCAGCATCGTGAACGGCGCCGTCAGCAGCGTGCCGAATCCGAGCGGGCGCAGCGGGATGATGCCCGGCTTCGGCGGTGGGGCCCAGCCGACGGGACCGCCCGGCACCTCGTAGAGGGAGGGAGCGGGGGAGGGCGTCGCGCCCGCGGGCGCGTACTCGCCGTAGCGCGGCCGTTCCGGCCCGCCGCTCGGGGACTGCCAGTCCGAGCTGCCCGTATCGGTCACCCTCCAATCGTGGCACAGCGGCGGCGGGCGATGCCGTCCCCGTTCGGGGCCGAGCTGGCGCCCGCCTGTGGGCATCGGTCGACGGGTGCCCCGCGCGGAATACACTGTGGGCACCATGACCGACACGCCAGCCGGCACCCCGCGGATCCTCGTAGTCGACGACGACACGGCACTCGCGGAGATGATCGGCATCGTCCTGCGCACCGAGGGCCTCGAGCCCACCTTCTGCGCGGACGGGGGAGAGGCCCTCGGCGCCTTCCGGGAGAGCCGTCCCGACCTCGTGCTGCTCGACCTCATGCTGCCGACGCTCGACGGCATCCAGGTCTGCGAGCAGATCCGCGCCGAGTCCGGCACGCCCATCATCATGCTGACCGCGAAGTCGGACACCGCCGACGTCGTGAAGGGCCTCGAGTCGGGCGCGGACGACTACGTCGTGAAGCCGTTCAACCCCAAGGAGCTCGTCGCCCGCATCCGGGCACGCCTCCGGCCGAGCGCCGGCGACAACGGCCTGCTGCAGATCGGCGACCTCACGGTCGACGCCGCCGGGCACGAGGTGCGCCGCGGCACCGACCGCATCAACCTCACCCCGCTCGAGTTCGACCTGCTGCTGACCCTCGCGAGCAAGCCGCAGCAGGTGTTCACGCGCGAGATGCTGCTCGAACAGGTGTGGGGCTACCACTACAAGGCGGACACCCGCCTCGTGAACGTGCACGTGCAGCGACTGCGGGCGAAGGTCGAGGAGGACCCGGAGAACCCCCGCATCGTCACCACCGTCCGGGGCGTCGGCTACCGGGCGGGCACCTCCGGCTGAGCCGTGACCAGCCCGCGGCCGGCGGCGGCCGACCTCCGCCAGATCCCCTTCGGCATCCGCCTCGCGGGCCTCACGCGCGCGCCGCGGACCGCCTACGAGGCGGTCGTCCGCGCCTTCCGCCGCTCGCTGGAGGTGCGGATCGTCGCGATCACGCTGCTGCTGTCGGCGTTCGCGATGCTCGGCACGGGCACCTACATGACCTACACGATCGGCAACGGGCTGTTCGACGCCCGCGTCGAGCAGGTGACGGAGCAGTCGGCACGGGCCACCGAGCTCGCCCAGTCCACCTTCGACACGACCACCGCGGCCGACGACAGCGCGCTCGGCCTGGTGCAGCTGTCGGTGATCGACCGCATCGGGTCGATCGCCACCTCGTACTCGGGCATCGCGTTCCTCCGCGCCACCGACACCGAGACGAACTTCGCGCTCCCCGACGTCGTCCGCGGCAACGCCGACACCTACGTCAGCGACGAGCTGCGGCAGCGCGTGTCCTCCGGGCAGGAGGACCAGTACTGGCAGTCGGTGAGCATCAACGGCGACAGCGGCGACGGCCGTCCGGGCGTCGTGGTCGGCTCCGCGGTCGACGTGCCGGGGGCGGGCGCCTACGAGCTGTACCTCCTCTACGACCTGTCGGAGGTGCAGCAGACGCTCACCTTCGTCCAGGGCACGATGGCGTTCGGCGGCATGGCGCTCATCCTGCTGATCGGCGCCGTCACCTGGATCGTCGTCCAGCTCGTCATCGCGCCGGTCCGGATCGCCGCCGAGACGAGCAGCAAGCTCGCGGCCGGGCACCTGGAGGAGCGGATCCCGGAGCGGGGCGAGGACGTCATCGCGACCCTCGCGCACTCCTTCAACGAGATGGCGGACAGCCTGCAGCACCAGATCACCGAGCTCGCGGGACTGTCGCGCGTGCAGCAGCGCTTCGTGTCCGACGTGTCCCACGAGCTGCGCACGCCGCTCACGACGATCCGCCTCGCGGGCGACGTGCTCTACGACCAGCGCGAGAAGTTCGAGCCCACCACCGCCCGCACCGCCGAGCTGCTGCACACCCAGGTCGAGCGGTTCGAGTCGCTGCTCACCGACCTCCTCGAGATCAGCCGCTACGACGCCCGCGCGGTCGAGATCGAGCGCGAGCCGGTCAACCTCGTCAAGCTCGCCGAGGATGCCATGGGCGGCATGGAGTCTCTCGCCGAGCGCAAGGGCACCGAGCTGCGCCTCGTCGCGCCTGGCGGGCACTTCGAGGCGGAGCTCGATGCGCGCCGCATCCGCCGCATCGTCCGCAACCTGCTCGCCAACGCGATCGAGCACGGCGAGGGCAAGCCGATCGAGGTGATCGTCGACAGCAACGAGACCGCGGTGGCGCTCGCCGTCCGCGACCACGGCGTCGGGATGAGCACCGCCGACGCGTCCCGGGTGTTCGACCGCTTCTGGCGCGCCGACCCCTCCCGCAAGCGCACAACGGGCGGCACCGGCCTCGGCCTCGCCATCTCGCTCGAGGACGCCGCGCTCCACGGCGGCACCATCGACGTCTGGTCGGCGCCCGGCCAGGGCTCGTCGTTCCGGCTCACCCTGCCGCGCCGCCCCGGCGTGCCCATCGCGTCGTCGCCGCTGCCCCTGCCGCCGGAGGACGCCGCATGAGAACCCCGCGCCTGCTGCGCGCCGCGGTCGCCGCGGTCGCCGCCCTCGTGCTCGCGGGCTGCGCCACCATCCCCTCGAGCGGCCCCGTCCGCGAGGGGAACCCCGTCGAGCGCGGCGAGGACCTGGGCTTCGCGTTCCGCCCGCAGGGGCCGGAGGAGGGCGACACCCCCTCGGAGATCCTCGCCGGCTTCATCGCGGCCGGCGCCGGACCCCAGGACAACTATCAGGTGGCGCGCGAGTTCCTCACGCGCGACCTCGCCACCGAGTGGAACCCCGCGGCCGGCGTGCTCATCCACGGCCGGGCGACGTCGACGCTCGCCGACAGCGACGCGTCGCTGCGCCTCCTCGTGCCCGCGACCGCGAGCGTCGACGGCAGCGGCCGCTACACCGAGTTCGCGGACGCGGAGTCGATGGAGCTGCAGTTCCGGTTCGCCGAGGAGGGCGGCGAGTGGCGCATCAGCCAGGCGCCCGACGGCACCGTGCTCGCCCGCGCGATCTTCGACCGGCTCTTCTCGGAGCGCCCCCTCTACTTCTTCGACCCGACCTTCACCTACCTCGTCCCGGATCTCCGCTTCTTCCCGTCGACCGCGGACGCGCCCACGCGCATCGTCGAGGCCCTGCTGGCAGGACCGGCTGCGCCCCTCACTCCGCCGGTGCTCGCCACCGCATTCCCGGAGGGCACACGCCTCGAGCGCCAGTCGGTGACGCCGACCGACGGGCAGGCCACCGTCGAGCTCAACGACGAGGTCGTGCAGGCGGACGACGTCACGAAGCAGCGGATGCAGTTCCAGCTGGGGCGCAGCCTCGTCGGCGGCTCCATCCTCTCGGTGCGGATCAACGTGGACGGCACCGACCTCGACATCCCGGACCTGACGGGCGGCACCGCGCCGATCGTGCAGCCGCTCATCAACCCGAGCGCGCTCGTGGGCCGCGACGGTGCCTTCGGCTTCCTCACCGGCGGCGACCTCGAGCCGCTCGAGGGCCTGAGCGACGCGGTGGCCGGGCTCGCTCCCTCGGCGGCCGTGTACTCGGCGGAGACCGAGCTCGTCGCGGTGCTCGCCGGCGACGGGACGGTCGCCGCGGTGCGGTCGGGCGAGGATCCGGTGACGGTGGACACTCGCCCCGGGCTGATCGCGCCGGCCCTCGACGAGGCGGGGTTCGTCTGGACCGTGCCGCGCGGCAATCCTGCCGCGCTCCTCGCGACGCCGCCGGGCGGCGACCCGGTCCCCGTCGCGTCCGGCTGGCCGGCGGGATCCACCGTCCTCTCGATGGCGGTCTCGCGCGACTCGACCCGCCTGCTCACGCTCCTCGGGACCGCCGCCGGTCCCGTCCTGCGCGTCTACGGCATCGTCCGCGAGGACGGGGTGCCCGTGCGGCTCTCCGAGGCCTGGTTCGACCTGATCGCGCCGACCGGCGCGACGACGGCGACGTGGGTGAGCGACACGACGGTCGCCTCTCTGGGCACGGGCATCGACGGCACCCCCGCCGTCGGCCTGCAGGACGTCGGCGGCCCCGTCCTCGACACGGTCGCCCCGGTCGCGGACGCCGTCGCGCTCGTCGGCGGCAACGGGCAGAGCGGGCTGCGGGTGCTCACCTCCGACGGGGACGTCCGCGTCCTGCGCGGCACGGCGTGGCAGACGACCGCCAGCGACGTGACGTACCTCGCGACCCAGCAGTAGCCCTCCCCAATCCGGAGAGTTCGCCGCCGTCCGCCGATCCCGCGAACGGTGCGGCCGGGAGCGGTCGGGGAAGCAGGGTGGCCGGGTGCTCGCCTCCCTCCGCGCGGCGCTCGCCGACGCCCTCGCGCTCGTCCTCCCGGTGGCGTGCGCCGGCTGCGGCGCTCCCGACCGTGCGGTGTGCGCCGCGTGCGAGCGCGCGCTGGCCGGTGAGGTCGTCGTGCAGCGCCTGGCCGGAGGAATGCGGGTGTGGAGCGCCGCCGCGTACGACGGACCCGTGGCGCGGGTGATCGCCGCGTTCAAGGACTCCGGCGCCACGGGCGCCGCCCCGGTGCTCGCCAGAGCGCTCCGCCGGGCTCTTGCAGTCGCGGCCGCCGACCTGGCGCCCGTCGCGGACCGGCGGCTGCTCCTCGTCCCCGTCCCGAGCGCGCCGGCGAGCACGCGACGCCGCGGCTACCTCCCGCTCGCCGTGCTCGCTCGGGCCGCCCGGCTGCCGCTCGCCCGCGCCCTCCGGCATGTGCGGGCGGTGCGCGACCAGGCGGGACTGGCCGCCGCCGCCCGGGCCGTCAACCTGGCCGGAGCGATGGCCGCGGACCGCTCCGTGGCGGGCCGCGAGGTGGTGCTCCTCGACGACGTGGTGACCACGGGAGCGACCCTCGAGGAGGCGGCGCGAGCGGTGCGGGAGGCCGGCGGACGGGTGCTCGGAGCGGTCACGCTGGCCGCGACGCCTCTGCAGAGAGCACCCCATCCGTCAAGCCCCGCCCCCATCCCGTCTGAATCGTGACACGAGCGAACGGGAGGTTTAAGGTCAGTGAACACAGGCGTTCCAGATCGCCCGCCCTCGGCGCGACGCGAACAGAACCGACCGGGCCGGGGGCAGATCCATCGAGGGCGACGCGCCTCGATCCCGGGAGGTCAGCATGGACATCACCGTCATCGGACGCAATTGCGGAATCACGGATCGGTTCCGCGCTCACGTGGACGAGAAGGCCGAGAAGCTCGGTCCGTTCGTCGACGATGCCGCGATGTTCGAGGTGCGGCTCTGCCGCCACCACGAGAAGACGAACGGCAATGCCGGTGACGATCGAGTCGAGCTGACGATCATCGGCCGGGGGCCGATCATCCGCGCGGAGGCAGGTGCGCCGGACAAGTACGCGGCGTTCGAGCTGGCGTTCGACAAGCTGATGGAACGCCTGCGCCGGGCGCGGGACAAGCGGAAGGTGCATCGAGGGCAACATCGTCCACCGACCGTCCGCGCCGTGGACCACCAGGACTTCCGCCTCGCGGACGTGGTCCCCGCCGACGCCGAGACGCTGCGGAGGATCGACCCGAAGACCGGGTCGATCAGCATCGTGCCGGACGGCGCCGCGCCCGCCGCGAGCACGAACGACGACGAGCCGCTCGGCTACGACGGCTACTCGCCGGTCGTCATCCGGCGGAAGACCTTCTCCTCCACGCCCATGACGGTCGACGACGCCCTCTACTACATGGAGCTCGTCGGTCACGACTTCTACCTCTTCATCGACTCCGAGACCGGCCGCCCGAGCGTCGTCTACCGCCGCAAGGGCTGGGACTACGGGGTCATCGGACTCGACGAGCACGCCGAGGAGGTGCAGGAGGCGGTCACGACCGCCCGGGCGCTGCGGCACTGAACGGGTGGCGGGGAGTCCGTCCGGGCTCCCCGCCCCTCTCCGCCGCTCTCGGAGCGCCACCGGCGGGTGCCGTTCCGGGTTCCCGCCGACCACCGCGCCTCCCGGGTAACAGCGGGATAACGTTGCTACCATGGGCGGCTGCGCGGCGGCATCGCCGTGCGCCGAATGCAGGGAGACGACTCGGTGGTATCCGTACTGGAGAAGGTGCTCCGCGTCGGCGAGGGCCGCATCCTCCGCCGGCTCGAGAATTACGCGCGGCAGGTCAACGAGCTCGAGGACGACTTCACCCACCTCACCGACGAGGAGCTGAAGAACGAGACGACGGTGCTGCGCGAGCGGTACTCGAACGGCGAGTCGCTCGACGACCTCCTGCCGGAGGCGTTCGCGGCCGTCCGCGAGGCATCGAAGCGCACGCTGGGCCTCCGTCACTTCGACGTGCAGCTGATGGGCGGTGCGGCGCTCCACCTCGGCAACATCGCCGAGATGAAGACCGGTGAGGGCAAGACCCTCGTCGCGACGCTGCCCGCGTACCTCAACGCGATCACGTCGCGCGGGGTGCACGTCGTCACGGTCAACGACTACCTCGCGAGCTACCAGTCCGAGCTGATGGGCCGCGTCTACCGGGCCCTCGGCATGACGACCGGCGTGATCCTCGCGGGCCAGACCCCCGCCGAGCGCCGCGAGCAGTACGCCGCCGACATCACGTACGGCACGAACAACGAGTTCGGCTTCGACTACCTGCGCGACAACATGGCGTGGCAGCCCCAGGACCTCGTGCAGCGCGGCCACTACTTCGCGATCGTCGACGAGGTCGACTCGATCCTCATCGACGAGGCCCGCACGCCGCTCATCATCTCCGGCCAGGCGTCCGGTGAGGCGAACCGCTGGTTCACCGAGTTCGCGAACATCGCGAAGCGACTCGTCGCGGGCGAGGACTACGAGGTCGACGAGAAGAAGCGCACCGTCGGCGTCCTCGAGCCCGGCATCGAGAAGGTCGAGGACTACCTCGGCATCGACAACCTGTACGAGTCGGCCAACACCCCGCTCATCTCGTTCCTCAACAACGCCATCAAGGCGCGCGCCCTGTTCAAGAAGGACAAGGACTACGTCGTCATGAACGGCGAGGTGCTCATCGTCGACGAGCACACCGGCCGCATCCTGATGGGCCGCCGCTACAACGAGGGCATCCACCAGGCGATCGAGGCGAAGGAGGGCGTGGAGGTCAAGGCCGAGAACCAGACCTTCGCCACCGTGACGCTGCAGAACTACTTCCGCCTCTATACGAAGCTGTCCGGCATGACCGGCACCGCCGAGACCGAGGCGGCCGAGTTCATGTCGACCTACAAGCTCGGCGTCGTCCCCATCCCGACGAACCGGCCGATGCAGCGCATCGACCAGTCCGACCTCGTCTACAAGAACGAGCAGGCCAAGTTCGAGCAGGTCGTCGAGGACATCGCTCGCCGGCACCAGAGCGGCCAGCCCGTCCTCGTCGGCACGACGAGCGTCGAGAAGAGCGAGTACCTCTCCCGCCTGCTCGCGAAGAAGGGCATCAAGCACGAGGTCCTCAACGCGAAGAACCACGCGCGCGAGGCCGCCATCGTCGCCCAGGCGGGCCGCCTCGGCTCCGTGACCGTCGCCACCAACATGGCGGGCCGCGGCACCGACATCATGCTCGGCGGCAACGCCGAGTTCCTCGCCGTCGCCGAGATGCACACGCAGGGCCTGTCGCCGGTCGACACCCCCGACGAGTACGAGGCCGCCTGGGAGGGCGTCTTCAACCGCGTCAAGGAGGAGGTCGCCGCCGAGGCCGAGAAGGTCGTCGCCGCGGGTGGCCTCTACGTGCTCGGCACCGAGCGGCACGAGTCGCGCCGCATCGACAACCAGCTCCGCGGTCGCTCCGGCCGTCAGGGCGACCCGGGGGAGAGCCGCTTCTACCTGTCGCTCACCGACGACCTGATGCGCCTGTTCAACTCGGGCGCCGCCGAGGCGATCATGGGCCGCAACGGCGTCCCCGACGACCTCGCCATCGAGTCGAAGGTCGTCAGCCGCGCCATCCGCTCCGCCCAGTCGCAGGTCGAGGCCCGCAACGCCGAGATCCGCAAGAACGTCCTCAAGTACGACGATGTCCTGAACCGCCAGCGCGAGGCGATCTACGCCGACCGCCGCCGCATCCTCGAGGGCGGCGACCTGCACGAGCGCACGCAGGCCTTCCTCGAGACGGTGATCGAGGAGGTCATCGACTCGCACACCGGTGAGGGCGCGAGCGAGGACTGGGACTTCGACGCCCTGTGGGCGGAGCTGAAGACGCTCTACCCGATCTCGATCACGATCGACGAGGTGCTCGCCGAGGCCGGCTCGAAGGGCCGCATCAGCCGGGACTTCATCCGCCGCGAGATCATGTCCGACGCGAAGCTCGCCTACGAGCGCCGCGAGACCCAGCTGGGCGCGGCGGCCATGCGCGAGCTGGAGCGCCGAGTCGTGCTCTCGGTGATCGACCGCCGCTGGCGCGACCACCTGTACGAGATGGACTACCTGAAGGACGGCATCGGCCTGCGCGCCATGGCGCAGCGCGACCCGCTCGTCGAGTACCAGCGCGAGGGCTTCGCCCTGTTCCAGACGATGATGGGGCAGATCCGCGAGGAGACGGTCGGCTACCTGTTCAACCTCGAGGTCGAGGTCACGTCGGCCCCCACCGGTGTCATCGCGCCGACGGTGGCGGCGAAGGGCCTCGGCGGCACGCCGGCTCCTGCGCAGAACCTCAGCTACTCCGCGCCGAGCGACGCGGGCGGTGTCGAGGTCCGCAACCAGCGCGGTCAGATCGAGCGCGCGGCGACGGCGAAGGCGCAGCAGAAGGAGGCCGAGCAGCAGCAGACGCTGAGCCCCACCGGCGGGCGCTTCGGCCAGCAGCCGCCCGCGCCGGCCCCGGGCAACCGCCCGGCCCCGCAGCGCGCCGGCACCCCGCAGCCGCGCCAGGCGGCTCCGCGCGGCTCGTTCGGCCAGTCGAACGCCGCGCCGGCGGCCCCGCCCGTCAACCGGGCCTCCCGCCGCGCCTCGGAGAAGAAGAAGGGCTGAAGCGCCCTCGATCGCGACCGGCCCCCGCCAGCCCCGCTGGACGGGGGCCGTTCCGTTTCCGTGGTGCCAGGCCGAAACGGCTGATCCCGGCACTACACGTAGACGGCTCCATCTCCGGCCCGGCCCGTTCCCGGCCTGCGGCGAGGGGCGGGGTATCCGCGAGACGGAAGTGTGTAGCGCCTCGCGGTCCGGCGCCTGCTGCTGGAGGCGTCCGGCATACGCACTGGCACCGGCCCGCGGCCGACTCCGAGATCGAGAGGGAAGTCGCGTCCTGCGCGCGAGCGAGCTGCCCAGGGGCGGTGAGACGACCTGTGGGCGCTCAGGCCCGAGGGACTCTGCCGGGCCGTTGGTAGCGTGGAGCGACAGGAGAGGAAGTCCCGTTGTTCGTCGAGATCGCCAACAGTTCGCGTCAATACACGTGGGGATCGCCGACGGCGATCGCGGAGATCCTCGGGCGCGAGCCCGAGCTAGAGCGGGAGGCGGAACTGTGGTTCGGCGCGCACCCCATCTCGCCGAGTCGCATCAGGGACTCCTCGATGACCGGCGGGTGCGAGACCCTCGACGAGTGGATCGCCGCCGATCCCGAGACCACCCTGGGGCCGCATCGAAGGGCGGACCGACTGCCCTTCCTGCTCAAGCTGCTCGCTGCCGACGAGCCGCTCTCGCTGCAGGCCCATCCGTCCATCGAGCAGGCGCGGGACGGGTATGCGCGCGAGGACGCCGCCGGCATCCCGCTGCAGGCCCCGAACCGCACCTACAAGGACGAGCTCCACAAGCCGGAACTGGTCGTCGCGCTGAGCGAGACCTTCGAGGCGCTCGCCGGATTCCAGAACCTCGACCGGACCCGAGCGATCCTCGTCGAGCTCCGCAGCCGCGCGGCGAACGAGGAGGACGCGGCCCTCCTCGACGATCTGGGAGGACGGCTCGCGGGCGAGCCGGACGCCGTGCTCCGCGACGTTGTGGGGTGGGCGCTGAGCGGTGCCGATGACGTGGCGCGCACCCTTTCGGCGCTCCAGGCGGCCGCCCAGCCTTCGGCGGCCACCTCCTTCCCGAGGGAGACGGCCACTCTCGCGGAGCTGGCCGAACGGCACCCCGGAGACCCCGGCGCACTGGTGGCCCTGCTCATGCACCGGGTCTCCCTAGCCCGCGGAGAGGCGCTCTACCTGCCGTCGGGCAACATCCACTCGTATCAGCGGGGCCTCGCCGTCGAGATCATGTCGGCCTCCGACAACGTCCTCCGCGGTGGGCTCACGGACAAGCACGTCGACGCGGAGGAGCTGCGGGAGGTCTTGATCTTCCGCCCGCTCCCGGCCCCGCGAATCGAGCCGCTCGACGAGGGACGGGGCGTCGAGGTCTTCCGGCCCGATGTGCCCGATTTCGTCCTCGCCCGTGTGACGCCGGCATCGCCCACCGCGGCGGAAGCCGGACACGCCGCGGTGCGCTGGACCCCGCCAGGCGCTGCGATCGTGCTGGCGCTCGGCGGACCCGCGGAGGTGGTGGGCGAGCGCACCCGGACGGAGCTCGCGGCCGGTGCATCGGTGTTCGTGACGCCCGACGAGGGACGCCTCACCTTCACCGGTACCGGCACGCTGTTCGTCGCGTCGGGGAACTGACCCGGCGACGCGCCGGCGCCGGCCGTCTGTCAGCCCTCCTCCGGCGCGCCGTGCGCGGTCTTCGTCTGCTCGCGGGCGGCGGATGAACCGAACCACGCCGCGACGACGACGGCCAGGACGACGAGAAGGGCGAGGCGGAGCGTGACGTGCCCGCCGAGGAAGCCGAGCAGTGGCGGACCCACGAGGAACGCCATGTAGCCGGCGGTCGCGACCTTGCCGACGCGGGCCGCCGCGCCCTCCTCCGGTCCGTCGGCGGCGGCCGAGACGCTCAGTGGGAAGCCGAGCGACGATCCCAGTCCCCACAGCACCGCGGCGACGGCCGCGAGGGCTGGTGAGGGCAGCACGGCGACGACGCCGATGCCGGTCGCGGCGGCGATGATGCTGGCCCGGACGATCGCAACGCGGCCGAACCGGGTGATGAGTGGGCCTCCGCAGAGGCGCCCGACCGTCATGGACAGTGCGAAGAGGGCATACACGAAGGCCCCCTCGGCCGCGGAGGTGCCGAACCCGTCGACGAGGATGAGCGGAAGCCAGTCGTTCGCAGCTCCCTCGGCGAGGGCCATCGCCAGCACGATGCCGCCGAGCGCCAGGAGCCGCGAATCCCGTGTTCCGACCCGGACGCCGAAAGGCCCTCTCTTGGGCGCCACGACGAGGAGCCGTCGTCGAGGGGAGCAGACGTCCGCTCGCCCCGTGCCGGGCGGGATGTTGAGCGCCGCCCACACCAGGCATGTGATGACGAGCAGGGCGACGGCACCGAGATGGGCGCCGATGGGAACAGAGAAAGCATTGAGGGACGTTCCGGCGACGGCACCCATGAAGGTGCCGAGACTGTAGCCGCCGTGCGACAGCGGCAGCAGCGGGCGTCCGCCGAGTGCGGCCTCGATCGCACTGCCCTCCACATTGAGACCCACCTCCGCGAAGCCGCCGCCGGCCCCGAGGAGAGCGAGCCCGCCGAAGACGGCGATGGGAGCGGCGGCGACCGCGCCGAGAAGCACCCCCAGCAGTCCCAGCACCGTGGCCGAAGCCCCGAGGCTGACGACCGTCCTCCCGCCAAACAGGGCGACAGCGGGGCTCGAGGCGAGAACGCCGGCCATTGCGCCGACCGAGAGGCCGAAGAGCAGCAGGCCCATCTGCCCAGGAGACGCGCCGAGGACGTCTCGGATGGTCGGCGTCCTCGTCACCCACGACGCCCCGGCGATGCCCGGGAGGAAGAACATCAGGAACAACGCAACCCGCCAGCGCCGTACGGTCGCCGCGCTCAGGGTCACGAGGCAGAGCCTGGACGACCCCCCGACCCCTCGGACGTCGCCGACTCGCCCCCGGATGACTCCCGGACGATCAGTCGTGTGGGCAGGTTCACGTGTTCCGCAGGACCGTCCCACCCCTCGAGGCGGCGAAGCAGGAGCGCCCCGGCCCGCCGGCCGATCTCCGCGACCGGCTGAGCCACTGTGGTGATGGTCGGGCGGACCGCCGTCGCGAGATCGAAGTCGTCGAACCCGACGAGGGACAACTCCTCGGGGATCCGCAGACCCAGTTCGCCGGCGGCGCGCAGCACGCCGAGCGTCATGAGGTTGTCTGCGGCGAAGACCGCGGAAGGAGGATCCCGTCGGTCGAGGAGGGCGAGGGCAGCCCGGTAGCCGCCGTCGCGGGATGGCTGAGCGACGCTCTGCAGGTCCGGGTCGTGCACAAAGCCCCGCGCTGAGAGGGCGTCCCGGTAGCCCTGGAGTCGGTCCTGGGACGACGCGATCTCCAGCACGTCGCTCACGAAGCCCACGCGTCGATGTCCTCGATCCAGCAAGTGCTCGACTCCGGCGCGCGCACCTCCCCGGTTGTCCACCGTGACCGTGTCCGCAGCGAGCCCAGGGATGGCGCGGTCCACGATGACCAGGGGGATGCCCGCCGCGGCGAGCCGGGTGAGGTGTGAGCGGTCGTGACCGGGAACCGGGGCGACCACCAACGCCGACACCAGGTTCGCCTGAAGCGTGTCCACGATCTTCTGCTCGCGGTCGAGTCGCTCGTCCGAGCTCGAGACGGTCAGCGTGTAGCCGGCCTCCTCGACCGCGTCGCCGAGGGCACGTGCGACGGTGGCGAAGAACGGATTCTCCAGATCGCCGGGGAGGAAGCCGACGTAGTTCGCGTGTCCACGACGCAGCGCCTGAGCGATGGGGTTGGTCCGGTAGCCCAGCTGATCCGCGGCGAGGGAGACTTTCCGGATCGTCGCCGCGCTCACCGAGCCGTACCTGTTCAGGGCGCGGGCGGCGGTCGCGGGGGAGACGCCCGCGAGCACGGCGACCTCGCGGATCGTCGCCGAGGAGCGGCGGCCGTCCCGCGCTTCGGGGTGATGGCCCGCCGGCATCCCCGCATGCTTCTCATTGGACACGGGCCACCACCCTGAGCCCCGTGGCGGCGCTGCCGGACGTTGTGGTCCCCGGGGCAAGGTGTCGTGCTCCGACCGGCGCCGAAATCATGGGAGACGGTTCCAAATCTGGACTACTCGGCGCCGCCGACAAGCGCGGGGGAGATCCCCACCGCCACCGCCTGATCGTGCAGCCACTGCGGGGACGGATTGAGGGTCTGCTCCCACCCGCCGAAGTGAAGGCAGGTGCGAGACGCCGCGCCCGTAGCCTCCGCCATCGCGGCCCTGACAGGGGCCCCGGAGACGATCGCGCCGGTGAACGCCGCGATGAAGCTGTCGCCGGCCCCACAGGTGTCCACCGGGTCGATCCGCTGTGCGGCGTGCCGGACCATCTCCACCCCGTCCCATGCAATCGATCCGTGCTCGCCCCTCATGATGACGGCGAGAGCGGCGCCGGCGGCGAGGAGGCGTTCGGCGAGGGCCTCTGCCTCGGCGGCGTCGCTCCCGGAGACGGAGGCGAAGGCGACGGCGACGCCCGCAATGCCGGTGGTGACGTGGTAGGTCGACAGGTCGACGCTCACGCGCGCGCCGGCGGAGACCAGCCGCTCGACGAGTCGGGCCTCCGGTGCCGTCCCCTGCAGGTGGACCCAGTCCGCTCTCGCCACCTCGGCGAGCTCACGCTCGTCCAGTCGGAGATCGAGCCCGACGCCGAACTCCTCGTGGAGCAGCTTCCGGTCGCCGTCGGCGAGGTCGATGAACGTCACGCCGGTGGCCCCCGGCAGTCGCCGGACGTGCTCGGGGCCCAGACCGGCCTGCGCAACCCCGGCGAGCAGCAGCTCGGCAGCAGGGTCCGTTCCCACGGCGCCGATGTACCGAGCCGGCCGACCGGCGGCGCGCCAGTCGGCGGCCACGTTGAGGGCGTTGCCACCGATCGCGTAGTTCCCCTGTCGCAGATAGACGTCCAGGCAGTTGTCGCCCACGGCGATGAGGTGTGCGGTCACGGCGCCTCCTTGCGGTCTGCCGGCGGACGCCTGTCCGCCGGTGGGAGAGAACGATATCACTGGCCGCTGCCGCGACAAGGAGGAGAGCAGAGGTCCCGTCGTTGTGGGCGTTTACGCACAACGCCGCGAGTGTCTCGGTCGCTATGCGAGCGGTCAATGAGAACGATATCGTTCCTCTCGTGCCCAGGGTCGTCGGGAGTGGAGGAAGCATCAGCGACACCCCCGCGAAACATGTTTGACATCTGCTCGTGGTTGTCTGACAATCATGTTCACCTTGGGTTCGCCGCAAGGCACCGCGAAAAGCAAAGGAGCTTGACGACATGCGCATCACCATGAAGACGGTGCTGTCCCTCACGGGTGCGGCCGCCCTGGCCCTCGCTACGGCCGGCTGTTCCACCGCACCGGGCGACGGGGGAACCGCCGGCAGCGGTGCGAAGCCGAGGGTCGCCTTCGTGCCGGGGATCTCATCCGACCCGTTCTTCGTCGCCATGGAGCTGGCGGCCCAGGAGGAAGCCGAGAAGCTCGGCGTCGAGCTGATGTACCAGGGAAGCTCGAGCGACTACTCCCCGCAGACGCAGCTCCCCTTCGTCGACGGCGCGCTCGCGCAGGGCGTCGACGCGCTCATCATGGCGCCGACCGATGGCGACGCGCTGCAGGCCAGCGTGACGAAGGCGGCCGCCCAGGGCGTCCCGGTCATCACCGTGGACACCACCGTCACCGACCAATCGGATCTCGTGTCGCACATCACCGGCGACAACGAGGATGGCGGCCGTCAGGCGGCTCAGACGATGGCGGATCTGATCGGGGACGAGGGCAAGGTGTTCGTCATCTCCGGTTCCCCGACGATCACGACCGACACCCTGCGCGTGAAGGGCTTCGTCGACGAGATGGAGGCGAATCACCCCGACATCGAGGTCGTCGGGATCGACTACGCGTACAGCCAGCCCTCCGAAGCCACCACCAAGGTCAACTCGGCCCTGCTCAACAACCCGGACCTCGAGGGCATCTTCTCGGTGGAGGGAAACAGCGGCGTCGGGGCGGTCGCCGCGCTCCGCAACGCGGACAAGATCGGCGCGGTCCACCTCATCGGCTACGACGCGTACCCCAACCAGGTGGAAGAGCTGGAGCAGGGCATCTACAGCGCGCTCGTCGCTCAGGACCCCGCACAGGAGGCCCGTCTCGCGCTGCAGTCCGCCGTCGCGGCCATCGAGGGCGAGACGGACGACGTGGAGAAGGAGGTGGTCATCCCGAACGTGGTGATGACCGCCGACAACCTGGACGACACCCGCCGGTACCAGTACGCCGAGAAGTAACACCCCGTTCCCCCCCCATACAAGGAAAGGCATTCTCACGCATGAAGAACACGACAACTCGGGCGACCGTCGTCGGCGCGCTCACGATGGCGGGGCTCGCGCTCGCCGGCTGCTCCGGAACGGCGAGCACCGGAGCGGAGAACTCGGACGCGAGCGGAGCCGGGGAGGACATCACGGTCGCCTTCATTCCCGGCATCTCGTCCGACCCGTTCTTCCGAGCGATGGAGATCGCGGCGAAGGACGAGGCGGAGAAGCTCGGCATCGAGCTGATCTGGCAGGGCGCTTCCGATCAGTACTCCCCGCAGACGCAGCTTCCTTTCGTCGACTCTGCGCTCGCCGAGGACATCGACGCCCTGGTGCTGGTTCCCACGGACGCGGACGCCCTTCAGCCGAGCGTCACCAAGGCGGAGTCGCAAGGAATCCCGGTGATCACCGTCGACACCACCGTGAGTGACACCAGCACCCTCGTCTCGCACATCACCGGCGACAACAAGGACGGCGGTCAGCGCGCCGCCGAGGAGATGGACGCCCAGATCGGGGGCGAAGGCACGGTGCTCATCATCTCCGCCTCGCCCACCAACACCACGGGCACCCAGCGGGTCGAGGGCTTCCAGCAGAGCGTTGAGGACGAGCACACCGGCATCGATCTGCTCGACGTGCAGTACGCATACAGCCAGCCGTCCGAGGCCACGACCATCCTCAACACCACGCTGCTCGAGCACCCCGACCTCGCCGGAGTGTTCGCAGTCGACGGCACCTCCTGCACCGGCGCGATCGCGGCACTCAACAACTCCGGCAAGGTCGGCGACGTGAAGCTCATCTGCTACGACGCCTACTCCAACCAGGTCGAGGAGCTCGAGGCGGGCACCGTGTCGGCGCTCATCGCTCAAGACCCGGCACAGGAGGCCCGGCTCGCCCTCCAGTACGCCTACGCCGAGGTGACGGGCGAGGACGCCGACAGCATCGAGAAGACCGTCGTCATCCCCAACGTCGTGATGAACCTCGACAACCTCGCCGACACGCGCAAGTACCAGTACGCGGAGTGATGCCGTGACCTCCGAGACGAAAGGAATGCCGTTGACTCTGCAGAGCAGTCCCGTTCGATCCGGGCGCAACGAGCGGCTCAAGGAATTCGCCACCCGCCAGGAGACCCTCCTCTTCGCCGTCTTCGCGCTGATGGTGCTCGTGTTCTCCCTCGTGAACCCGCGTTACTTCTCCACCGCGGCGTTCGGCAACATCCTTCAGGACTTCGGCCCCGTGATGCTGATGGCGATCGGTCAGACGTTGGTGATCCTCACCGGCGGCATCGATCTGTCGGTGGGCGCGTTGCTCGGGCTGTCCGGCGTCTCCGCCGCGCTCGCCATCAGGGCCACCACCAGCAGCGGGATGGACCCGGCGATGAGCATCGGGATCGGGATCGTCGCCGCCCTCGCAGTCGGCGCTTTCGTCGGCCTCGTCAACGGGCTTCTCATCACGCGGGTGAAGCTCGCCCCTTTCATCGCGACGCTCGCCACCATGGGGGCGTGCATGGGGACGACCCTCGTCATCACGGGCGGCGTCCAGATCGCAGGGGCGCCGAAGGAGGTGGTTCTCATCGGGAACACCCGGTTCCTCGAGATCCTCACCACGCCGCTTGTCGTCGTGCTCGTCCTGCTCGTGATCGCCTGGCTGAGTCTCTCGCGCACCCGGTTCGGGCGGCGCACCTACGCGATCGGTTCCAACCCGTTCGCGGCGCGGGTCGCCGGCATCAACGTGAACCGACACCTGATGAAGGTGTATGTCATCGCGGGGCTTCTCGCCGCGGTCGCGGGGCTGTTCGTCTACTTCCGCCTCGGGTCCGGCTCCCCGGCCTCGGGTCGCGGCGGTGAGCTGCAGTCCATCGCGGCCGCCGTCATCGGTGGGATCAGTTTGGTCGGCGGCGTCGGTCGCGTCACCGGCACAGCGCTCGGCGCGCTCATCACCGCGAGCGTGCTGAGCGGGCTCATCCTCATCGGAATCGAGCCGAACGCGCAGCAGATCGTCGTCGGAGCACTGATCGCCTTCGCCGTCGCGGTCCAGGGCATCGGCCGCCACAACTCGAGAGCCTAGGAGCACAGCATGAGCAAGCAGCCCGTCTACGAGGCCCGGGGCATCTCGAAGAATTACGGCAACGTGATCGCGCTCGACAATGTCGACTTCTCGGTTGCCGCAGGCGAGGTCGTGGGGCTCGTCGGCGACAACGGCGCCGGCAAGTCCACCCTGGTCAAGGCGCTGTCCGGCGCTCACAAGCCGGACGCCGGCGCGCTGTACCTGGACGGACAGCCCGTGGAGTGGAACTCGCCGCACGACGCCCTCGAGAGGGGGATCGAGACCCTCTACCAGGACTCGAGCCTTGCGCCCGACCTGTCGGTTAGCGCGAACGTGTTCCTCGGCAGGGAGGAGGTCGTGCCGGGGTTCTGGGGCAAGCTCGGCTTCCTCGCGAACAAGAGCATGGATGCCCGCGCGCGGCAGGAGCTCGAGAAGGTCGGCATCGCGGTCCCGTCGTCATCGCGTTCCGTCGCGAAGCTGTCGGGCGGTCAGCGGCAGGCCGTGGCGATCGGCCGCGCGGTGACGTGGGCCACCAAGGTGATCATCCTCGACGAGCCGACGAACCACCTCGGCGCGCGGCAGTCGGCGGAGGTGCTGCACGTGATCAAGCAGGCCCGCGAGAAGGGCCTCGCCGTCATCTTCATCTCGCACACGCTTCCGCACGTGCTCGAGGTGACCGATCGCATCGTCGTGATGCGCCTCGGACGGGTTGCCGTCGATGCGCCCACGAGCACGTTCACGCCGGACAGCCTGGTGAAGGCGATCACCGGCTTCGAAGTGGTGGCATCGTGAGCTCGTCCGTCACCTCGCGGCGGCCCGAGCATGACGCGGACCTCATGGCCCTCGACGCGCTGATCGATGCTCACGCCGGAGAAGCGGAACAGCTCCTGGTCGAACTCGTGGGTGTCCCGAGCGTCAATCCGGTGCAGCCCGGTGTAGACGCGGGCGCCTACAGGGGCGGAGAGACCCGCGCGAACGAGCTGCTCGGCGAGTGGCTGCGGCGCTCGGGAATGGAGACGCATCTCGTCGAGGCCGACCAGGGCCGAGCCAACCTCGTCGGTGTCCGCGCCGGCACCGGCGGCGGGCGCTCGCTCGCGTTCAACGGTCACATCGACACGGTTGCGCCACAGCGCGGGCGATTCGCCGACCCCTGGAAGGCCGAGCGGGAGGGCAACCTGCTCTATGGACTCGGTGCGACTGACATGAAGGCCGGTCACGCCGCCATGTGGCTCGCCGTCGAGGCCCTGCGCCGAGCGGGGGTCGAGCTCGCGGGCGATCTGCAGATCCACTCGGTCGTGGGCGAGGAGACCATGAGTCACCAGGTCGGCACATCCGCCGTCCTGGACGCCGGATTCACCGTCGACGCGGCCCTCATTCCTGAGCCGACCTCCACCGGCGAGCGCCTGCTGCAGGTGGCCAACACCGCGGCCGGGAACTACCTGTTCTCGGTGACGGTGCGGGGACGGTCCACTCACTGGGCCTCCCGAGGTCTCGCCATCCGGGCGGGAGGGGGCGGCGACAGCGTCGGCGTGAACGCGATCGACAAGGCCGTCTACGTGTACAACGCCATGCGGCAGCTCGAGGAGCAGTGGGCCTTCTCCAAGGTGCATCCACAGTTCCCGCCCGGGGCGTTCATCATCCACCCCGGCGTCCTGCATGCCGACATCGGCTTCCCGGCGGCGCCTTACTTCCCGGACCGAGCGCGATTCGACTACCTCCTGTCGTTTCCCCCCGGGGAGACGTCGGAGCAGATCAGGGCAGAGGTGGAGGGCCACCTCACCACTGCCGCGTCACTCGACCCCTGGCTGCGCGAGCATCCCATCGAGTTCGAGTGGATCGACACCTGGCCTCCGGCGTACACCGACCCGGCCTCGGAGTTCGCGCGTGCCGCAATGGCGGCGCGCAACGACGCCGTGGCCGGCGTGGGAGGTGCCGCTCTCGACGGCCCGGGACCGAACGGCGCCCAATCGGACGCGTCCTTCTACGAGGCACGAGGCATTCCAGCGCTCGTCTGCGGACCTGGCGACCTGCTGGTGGCTCACGCCGCGGACGAGGCGGTGAACGTGGAGATGATCCCCGTAGCGGCGAAGATGATGGTCCGCACGGCCCTCGGCTGGTGCGCGTGACGCGGAGTCATGTCGGCGCCCCGGACGGAATGTCCGGGGCGCCGTTCTTCGATGCGGTGGTGTTCGACTGCGACGGTGTGCTCGTCGACAGCGAGTCGCTCAGCGCGGTCGTGTCGCAGCGGGTATTCGCCGACCTCGGCTGGAACGTCGATCTTGACACCGTGACGAGCAGATTCACGGGGTGCTCGCAGGAGTTCCTCGTTGCGGAGCTCGAGAAGAACTTGGGCCGCCGGCTCCCAGCCGGCTGGTTCGCGCCCTATCGGCATTGGCTCGATGAGGCGCTTCGTGACGGGGTGCAGTCGATCGAGGGCGTCTCCGCCGCTCTCGACGCGATCCGGCTCCCCATCGCGGTCGCCTCGAACAGCGACCACGCGCGAATCCGCCTCAGCCTCGAAGCCGCGGGGCTGCTGCCGAAGTTCGAGGGATGCATCGCGAGCGCCGAGGATGTCCGGCGCGGCAAGCCCGCGCCGGACGTCTACCTGCGCGCCGCGGAGATGCTGAGGGTCCCGCCGGAACGCTGCATCGCAATCGATGACAGCTCCTTCGGAGTGAACGCGGCGCTCGCCGCGGGGATGCGGGTGCTGGCCTACCGAACGGAAGCTCCGCGGATCGAAAGTCGCCAGAAGGCGACGCGGTTCGAAAGGATGGCCCAGTTGCCAAGGCTGATCGAGGAGCTGAGGACCACCGGTGGACTCTCCGACGCCCCGGCGTGACGCGCTGTCGCCGAGGGGAAACGGAGTGCTGGGCCGCCGTCATGCGGCCGGCTCATGACGTCTGCGAGGACGAAGGAGGGGCGGCGTTCCGGATACGGACCGCCGCCCCTGTTCGCTCACCCGAAGGCGCTGCTCCTAGAAGTCGCCCTTCTTGTAGTAGCGGCGCGTCGTCAGCGGGTGGTTCCGGACGATCTCGAGGTGTGCACTCAGACGCTCCAAGGCCGCGGCGAAGACGATCGGCGAGACCAGTGCGCGGGTCCGGGGCGACAGGCCCTTCAGCTCGAAGTCCTTCGAGTCGAAGACCCGCAGCTTCTCGGACACCGTCGGAACGAAGCGCTCCACCCGGTCTGCGAGCGGTCGGCTTTCGTCCTCGCCCTTGAACAGGAAGACGGTCGTGTCCTTTTCGGTGAGCTCGAGGGTCCCGTGGAAGAAGTCGGAGGCGTGGACGGGGCGAGTCCACACCCACTGCATCTCCTCGAGGATGCACATGGCGTAGTACCACGCCTCATACCAGGCGCCGCCCGCCCCGGTGAAGATGTGGTTCTGCTCGTCCTTCATCTCGAGCGCGAGGGCCTCGGCGCGCGGCTCGAACGCGGCCTTCACGTCGACGAGGAGTTGAGGGAGGGTCTGCAGCTCGGCGATGACTTCGTCGTACTCGTCGTATTCCCCGCGCAAGTGCATGATCGAGAGCGCGATGAACAGGGTCTGCAGGTAGAAGTTCTCGCTCGAGGTGTCGTCGGCGGCGTCGTTCTGGAAATTGATGTCCGCGAGATCGGCGAGGGGGGTTCCCGCGGTTCCGGTGAGCGTCAGCACCCGGGCGCCCTTGGACTTGGCGAACTCCAGAGCGGCGATCGCTTCCTTCGTGGTGCCCGAGACGGACGGGAACAGTACGAGCGACTTCGGGCCCAGGTTCACGTTCCCGGTGTGGACCACCTCGGCGGCCATGTCGACGAACGTGGGGAAGGTCGACTTCGTCTGGAGGATCCGTGCAGCGGGCAGCGTGAGGAACGCGACCCCTCCTGCTCCCATGAAGAAGATGTTCTCGACGCCGGCGTCGAGTTCCTTCTTCAGTGCGTCGTGGATCGGCTGGGCGAGAGCGACGGCGCCGGACTGGACGCTCAGGTAGTGCTTCTCGTCGAAGTTCAACATCAGTTCTCTTCTCACTGGTGGTTGTCTGGCAACAGCAATGCGCTGTCTGACAACATTAGCGCAGCTGTGGGCCATCCGGCGGATACGCTTGCGATTCGAGACCGAAGGAGATGGAATGCCGGAGAGCGCCGACGCTGTCGCAGGCATCGCGAAGACGACGAGGGTGGATCGCCTTCGGGACGAAGTGATCGCACTCATCTCCCGATTGGGACTCAAGCCGGGTGATCGTCTCAGTACCGAGGCGGAGCTGTCCGAGCTGTTCGGCGTCTCCCGACCGACGCTGCGTGAGGCGCTGAAGCTGCTCGAGCAGCAGGGGATCCTGTCGGCAGTGCAGGGACAGGGGCGATTCATCTCTGCCGAGGGGTCGCTCCGGGTCGAGCGCCCCATGACGAAGTACGAAAGCATCACCCAGGTGCTCGAAGGACGTGGCTTCCGAGTGTCGAGCGCAGTGCTGCGCGTGGAGGAGGGGGAGTCAAGCGAGGAAGAGGCAGACGCTCTCGAGGTCCCCGGCGGCACCGCTGTCATCAGGCTGCTCCGCATCCGCTTCGGGGACGACAGGCCCATGGTGGTCAGCGCGAACGTCATAGTCCGCGACGCTCTTCCCGGACCTATCGCGTATCGGGACTGGGGCGGTTCGCTCACCGGAGCGCTGGAGGCTCACGGTCACCAGATCCGCTCTTCGGTGGCGACGATCTCCGCCGTCAACCTGCCCGACGACATCGCGACCGCACACAATCTGGACGGGCTCGGTCCCTGGCTGCTCGTGACCGAGGTGGGGATCACCCGGGAGGGGCGGCGGGTCCTGTTCGCCCAGGACTACCACCGGGGGGACGAAATCTCGTTCAGCGTCATCCGCCGAGCCTGAGCGGCACCCCTGCTGGATGGTCGTCGGTGGCGACTCGTCGCCGGCTCAGAGCACGTGGATGGCGGTGGCGCGCCAGCGGGAGTCGAGGCCCTCGAGGCGGAGGGCCACCGCGCGGCTGCGGGTGCGGCCCCGCACCGTGACGGTGGCCTCGATCACCCCGTCCCGAGGCGAGAACACGTGCGTCGTGCCGATCGTGAACACCGGCCGGGCTGCCTTCTCTCCGCGGACCGCACGGGCGCGGGACGCGAGCACGACCCGCTTCAGCAGATGGCGGTAGACGTCCTCGTCCACCCACCTGCCGATCTGCTCGAGCTCCCGGGCACCCGCGAGGATCTCGATCACGCACCGCGTGAGGTTCTCGAGCAGGGGGACCGGATCGGGGAGCGCATCGGCCGACGTGGGCTGCGGTCCGAAGTAGTCGTCGGGGACGATGCGGGCGACGCGCGTCGTTGCGCGCACGGCAGGGACGGGTGAGGTCATCGCGACTCCATCAGGGCGGACGGATCGGGTTGTCGCCAATGATTCGAGGGTCGGGAGCCCCCCGAACGGGGGTCATCGGGTGCGGTTACTCAACCAGCACCGCGGCATGCGTGTCTATGACCGATGCGGAATGTGGATAACTGCCCGGAAGGGGCGTCAGTGGCGGCGCCGCGGGCGGCGGAAGCCCGCCAGCAGGCGCCGGACGGGCGCGAGGAGCAGAAGCGCTCCGGCGAGCAGCAGGAGGCCCGCACCGCCGCCCGCGGCGGCCACGACGGCGACCGGCACCGACCGATCGCCGTCGGCTTTCTCGGAGGCGGCTGACGCGGCGGATGCGGTCGGCGTCGGCCGCGGGGTGGCTGCCGCCTCCTGGTCCTCGCGGGCGTCGAGGGTCGCGACCGGTGCGGGTGCCGAGGGCGTGGGCGTCGGGGTCGGGGTCGGGGTCGGGGTCGAGGCGGTGCTCGGCGCCTCGGTAGGCGCCGGCGCAGGCTCGGCCTCGGGAGCAGCGGGAGCAGGGGCGGGGGCCGGCGGCGGGGCGGCGGCCGGCGGAGCGGCGACGGGCGGCGCCACCCCGGAATGGCCCGCGTACTTCGCGAACACCTGCACGCCCCAGGTCGTTCCGCCCGCCCGGACGAAGGCGATGCCGACGTCGGTGTAGTCGCCGAGGATGTTGGCGCGGTGCCCCGGCGAGTTCATCCACGCCGTGTGCATCTCGCCCCCCGAGCGCTGCCCCTGGGCGACGTTCTCGCCCCACCTCGACCAGCCGCCGGGGATCTGCGCGCCCGTCTGCGGATTGTGGCTGAGCGATCCGGCCGCCGCCATCTGTGCGGCCCAGGCGGCGGCGACCCGGTCGAGGTCGCCGTTCCGCTGCAGCCCGGGCAGGCCGCTCGCCCAGCGCTCCTGGTTCGCCAGGGCCGCGAGATCGGCGCTCGGCGGCCGCGGGGGCGGCGGCGAAAGCGACGGCGCCGAGCATGCCGAGCAGCAGCGCGAGCACCGCCCCCAGCGCGCGCGCGATCGTCGCGTTCCCCCTGCGCATGCCGGACAGGCTAGGCGGACCCTCTGCACGCGGCTCCCAGGTGCGTGTGGACAATGCGTGTGGCCGGGAGGAGCCGGGGCTAGCCTCGCGGGCATGAGGTGGGACAGCCTGTTCGACGACCTCGAGGGGCAGCTCGAACAGGAGCTCACCGCCGAGGGCGACGAGCTGCGCGCGGAGGAGGAGCGGCTCCGCCTCGGCCGGCTGTCCCTCCGCGACCGCCTCTGCGCTGTCGTGGCGGCCGCGCCCTCCGAACCGGTGCGCCTGCGGCTCGTGACCGGGGATCCCCTCGCCGTCACCGTCCGCACGATCGGCCGGGACTGGCTGAGCGGCGAGGCCGCCGACGGTCGACCGGACGGAGTCATCGTCCCGCTCTCGGCGGTCGCCGCACTCGTCGTGCCGCCGCGGCTCGTCCCCGCCACCCTCGACCCTCCAGCGGACGCCGAGCGCGCGCTGCCCGCCCGCCTCGGGCTCGCGTTCGTGCTGCGCGACCTCGCGCGCCGCCGGGTGCCGGTCAGCCTCCAGCTCGCGAGCGGCGCGCTCGACGGCACCATCGACCGGGTCGGCCGCGACTTCCTCGACCTCGCCGTGCACGACCTCGAGCTCCCACGCCGCTCCGCCGCGGTGCGGGCTGTCGACGTGGTCGCCCTCTCCGCCGTGCTGGCGGTCCGCCTGCGCTGACGTAGCGATCCGCAACGCGAATCGAGGCTGCCGCAGCGCCCGGCTAGTCTTCGGAGTCGTGATCACCACCGAGGAAGAGGCCGTCGCCGCTGCGGAGAGGATCGCCGAGCGGCTGCGCGAGGACGTCGTCGCCCGGGACGCCGCGAACGAGAACCCGGACCGGGAGGTGCAGCTGATCCGCGAGGCGGGGCTGCTGCCGATCCTCGTGCCGGCCGAGCTCGGCGGGGGAGGCCTCGACTGGTCGGCAGTGCTGCGCGTCGTGCGCCCGATCCTCCGCGCTGACGCGTCGATCGGCCACGTGCTCGCCTACCACTACCTCAACTCGTGGCGGACGATCCTCAACGACCGGTCCGACCGCGTGCACGACCTCTGGGCCGACACCGCCCGGCACGGCTGGTTCTGGGGCGGCGCCGGCAACCCGCGGGACGAGGGCCTCGTGCTCACGCCGGACGGCGACGGCTACCGCGTCTCCGGCCGCAAGTTCTTCGCCACCGGCGCCTCCGTCGCCGATCGGATCACCGCGAGCGGCACCGTCGCGGGCACGGGAGAGAAGCTCGCGATCGTGATCGACGGCAGGGCGGACGGCGTCACGCATCCGCTCGACTGGCAGAACATGGGCCAGCGCCTGTCCGCGAGCGGCTCGGTGACGTTCGAGAACGTCGCGGTGCCCGCCGCTCACGTGCTCGGCGCCTCCGACCAGGAGGGCGCCGGCTACCGGCCCTTCGCGTCGCTGTCGATCCTGTTCTTCCAGCTGCTGCTGTCGCACCTGCACGTCGGCATCGCGGAAGGCGCGATCGAGGCCGCGGCCGGCTACGCCCGCAGCGCGACGAAGCCGTGGCCGACCTCCGGCGTCGACAGCGCGCTGAAGGACCCGTACATCCTCGGCACGCTCGGCGAGCTGGTCGCCGCGACCCGTGCGTCGGATGCGCTCGTCTGGCGGGCGACGGAGCTCGCGACCGCGGCGGTCGCCAAGGGGTGGGACCTCACCGACGGCGAGCGCGGCGAGCTGGCGATCGAGATCACGGCGGCGAAGGTCGACTCGACCCGCACCGTCCTCGACGTGACGTCCCGCGCCTTCGAGCTGACCGGCGCGCGCGCCACGACGACGTCGCACGGCTTCGACCGGTTCTGGCGGAACGCGCGGACGATCACCCTGCACGACCCGGTGGTCTACAAGTCGAAGGAGCTGGGGGAGTACGTGCTCACCGGCGCCTACCCGACGCCGAGCAAGTACAGCTGATCCGGTCGGCCGGCCCGAGGTCCCCGAGCCGGCGGAGGCGGGCTCGGGTGCGCCGGTACTGCGGCTCAGCAGGAACGGCGCCTGCTCAGCAGGCTGCCGAGGCCCGATTCTGCCTGCTGGAGGGCCTCCGTGCCTGCTGAGGGCGATGTCGGCCGTCTGCTGAGCTAGGGAGCTGCTCGTCCGAGCGCCGGCGTGCCTCGTGGGTTCAGCAGGCGCCGGACGGCTTCAGCAGGCACCGGAGGCCCGGTTCTTCCTGCTGAGCGGCCTGCGTGCCTGCTGAACCTGCTGAGCGCCGAGCGGCGCCGGGTCAGGCGGCGCCGACGAGCTCGTTGCGGCGCTGGGCCAGCTGGTCGTAGGTGGCGAAGCCCTCGGCGATCGTGTTGCCCGTGAAGTGGCCCACCCAGCCGTCGTCGTCGTGGAAGAACCGCACCGAGACGTACTCGGGGTTCGTGCCCATGTCGAACCAGTGGGTGGTGTTCGCCGGGACGGAGATGAGGTCGCCCGCCTCGCAGAAGACGGCGTGCACCTTGTCGTTCGCGTGCAGGTAGAAGACGCCGCTGCCGCTCGCGAAGTAGCGGTCCTCGTCGTCGTCGTGGCGGTGCTCGCTGAGGAACTTGCTCCGCGCGGTGCGCACCGTCTCCTCCCACTCGGGGCCCTCGCCGCGCTGCAGCTGGACGACGTCGACGAGCGTGTAGCCCTCGGACTCGAGCACGCCGTCGATCTCCGAGCGGTAGACGTCGAGCACCTGCTCCTGCGTCGCGTTCTCGGGCAGCGGCTTGACCTCCCAGCGGCTGAAGCGGGCGCCGAGACCGGCGAGCACCTCGCGGATGCGCTCCGCGTCCGTGGTCTCGAGCTCCGGCGTCGCGGGCTCGTTCGCGTTCCATACGGTGAGCAAGGTCATGGCTTCTCCGATCGTGTTCCCCTCGATTCTGCCGCGCGCACCCCTCCGGCGTCACCGCGCGCGGTAACACCGTGTCATCCGCCGCCGACGTGCACGCCCCCGGACCCTGTAACACAAGGTCACGCGCTCCCGGCGGCGGCGGAGCGCTGTCTAGGGTCGCTACCGCAGCCGCCCACAGCACGCGGCACGACCTGGAAGAGGCATCCCATGACACGACGACCACTGATCCTGCTCGCCGCGGCATCCGCTGCCGTGCTGGGCCTGGCCGGCTGCGCGCAGTCCACGTCGGCGACCGGCAGCGCCGGGGAGCAGAGCTCCGCGCCCGCCGCCTCGGCCGCCCCCGCCCCGGCGCCCTTCGACGGCGATCCGGTGAAGGTCGCGCTCGTCCGCCAGAGCGGCGCCGGCGACTACTTCACCTCCTGGGGCTCCGGCGCCGCCGCGCAGGCCGAGTCGGTGAACATCGACCTCACCGTCACGGACGCCCGCAACGACAACGCCAAGCACGCGTCCGACCTGGAGCAGGCGATCGCGAGCAAGCCGGACGCGATCATCGTCGACCACGGCCAGACCGACACCATCGAGCCGCTCGTGCACCAGGCGGTCGACGCCGGCATCCCGGTCGTCGTCTACGACCTCGCCCTCAACGACCCCGAGGGCGTCATCGTGACCTCCCAGTCGGACGAGTCGATGGCGCAGGGCGTGCTCGACCAGCTGATCGAGGACGTCGGCGAGGGCGCCAAGGTCGGCTACGTCAGCGCGACCGGCTACGCCGCCCTCGACCGCCGCGCGGTCGTCTGGAACGAGGTCGTCGAGGAGAACGGCCTCGAGCAGGTGTTCTCCACGGGCAAGGTCACCGAGTCGACCGCCACCGACAACATCCCGCTCGTCGACGCGGCCCTCAAGCAGAACCCGGACGTCCAGGCGATCTTCGCCCCCTACGACGAGATCACCAAGGGCGTCGTGCAGGCCGTCAACCAGAACAACCTGCAGGACAAGGTGAAGGTGTACGGCATCGACATCTCGAACGCCGACATCGAGGTCATCACCGCCGAGGGCAGCCCGTGGGTCGCCACGTCGGCCACCGACCCGGCCGCCGTCGGCGCCGCGGTGGTCCGCACCCTCGCCCTCTCGCTGGCCGGTGAGCTGGACGAGGAGAGCGTGACGTTCCCCGCGGTGACGATCACGCAGGACTTCCTGGCCGAGAACGAGATCACCAACGTCACCGACCTGCGGGAGGCCGAGCCGGGGCTGCTCCTCGACGACGTGGTCACCGCGGATTGGCTGCCCGCCGTCTCCTCGTGACCGAATCCGACACCTCCGCCCTCGAGGGAGGCGACCGCCCGGTCGTCTCCCTCGAGGCGTTGTCCGTGAGCTACGGACCGAACCTCGTGCTCGACGGGATCGACGCCGACATCCGCCCCGGTGAGATCACCGCCCTGCTCGGCACGAACGGCGCCGGCAAGTCGACCCTCATCAAGGCGCTGAGCGGCGCCAACCCGAGGCACGGCGGCGTGGTCCGCATCGGTGGCGAGGTGGTCCGGCTCAGCAGCCCGCAGGCCGCCATCAAGCACGGCGTCGCGACCGTGCATCAGAAGGTCGCGGACGGCATCGTGCCCGGCCTCTCCGTCGCCGACAACCTGCTGCTCACCGACTACGCCTCCCGAGGCGGCCGCTTCGTCAGCCGGCGGGAGACGCTGCGCCGGGCACGCGAGGTGCTCTCGGTGCTCGACCTGCCCTGGGACGACGACCTGCTTCGCGCCGACGCCGGTCGGCTCGGCATCTCGGATGCGCAGCTGCTGCTGCTCGCGCGCGTGCTGCGGGGCCGCCCCCGGCTGCTCATCCTCGACGAGCCGACCTCCACCCTCACCGCGCCCGAGGTGGAGCGCCTCTTCCGCGTGCTGCGGAGCCTCCGCGAGCAGGGCCTCGCGATCCTCTACGTGTCCCACCGGTTTGGCGAGATCGAGTCGCTCGCGGACCGGGTGCTCGTCCTCCGCGACGGGAGGCTCGAGCTCGACGTGCCGCGTCCCTTCGACTGGCACGTCATCCTCGAGCGGATGCTCGGCCGGCGCACCGAGCTCGTCGTCGGCGTCGCGGACGTGACCCGCGGCGACCGGACAGCGCTGTCGGTCCGGGGCCTGACCCTGCAGCCGAACGCCGAGCCCGTCGACCTCGACATCCGGTCGGGGGAGGTGCTCGGCATCCTCGGCCTGATCGGCGCGGGAAAGACGGAGCTCGCGGAGGCCCTCGCGGGCGTCCGCCCGGCCGGTGCCGAGGCGCGCCTCGAGCTCGACGGAGCCGAGTACCGGCCCGCGCACCCGGACGCCGCCATCCGCGCCGGCGTCGTGCTCGTGCCCGAGGACCGGCAGGCGCAGGGCATCGTGCCCGGCTGGAGCGTCGTGCACAACGTGACGCTGCCCTTCCTCCGCGCCGCCTCGTCGGGCGCCGGGATCCTCTCCGGCCGCCGCGAGCGCGAGCGTGGCGAGTCCGTGGTCAGCGGCCTCGGAGTCGTCACGCGCGACCTCGATACGCCCGTCGACGACCTCTCCGGCGGCAACCAGCAGAAGGTCGTCGTGGGCCGCTGGCTGAGCGCCGACCCGAAGGTCGCCCTGCTCGACGAGCCCTTCCGTGGCGTCGACATCGGCGCCCGCCGGGAGATCGGCGCAACCCTGCGCCGCCTCGCCCGCGACGGCAAGGCCGGCGTCCTCCTGTCCTCCGACGTCGACGAGGTGCTCGAGCTCGCCGACCGCATCGTGGTCCTCGTCGAGGGCCGCATCGTCCTCGACGCCTACGCCGACACCGTCGACCGGGACGCCGTCGTGGCGTCGCTGCTCGGCGCGACCAGCCGAAACGAGATCCCCGCGTGACCTCCTCCTCCCTCTCCTCGACCGCGCCGGCCTCCCTCGCGACGCGGATCGGCGGCGCCGTGTCCGCCGGCGTCGCCCGCTGGGGCTTCATCGCCGTGACCGTGCTGCTGATCGCGTTCTTCGCCGCGACGGAGCCGAGCTTCGCCACCGTCGACAACGCCCTCGGCATGCTCAAGTTCATCGCGCCGACCGCGATCGCGGGGCTCGGCGTCGCCCTCGCCATGACGATCGGCGGCATCGACCTGTCCGTCGGCGCGAGCGCCGGCTTCGCCGTGTCCATCTCGGCCTGGACGATGGTGATCGGCAACCAGGTGGGCGGCGTCGCCATCCTCACCGTGCTGCTCGGCGGCGCGATCATCGGAGCGGTCAACGCGCTGCTCGTCGTCGTCGCCCGCATCCCGGACCTGCTCGCCACCCTGACCACGATGTTCGTGGTCGTGGGGCTCAAGCTGATCCTCGTCAACGGGCAGTCGATCTCGTCGCGGATGACGCTGCCCGACGGCACGACCGCGCCCGGCGTCTTCACCGCCGACTTCCTCTGGCTCGACCGGGGCAGGATCGGGCCGATCCCGGTGCCGGTGATCCTCTTCCTCGTGCTCACCGCGCTGCTCTGGTTCGTCCTCGAGCACACCCGCTGGGGCCGGGCCCTCTACGCGGTCGGCGCCAACGCCGAGGCCGCGCGCCTCGCCGGCATCCGGGTGCGCACCTACCGCGCCGCCGCCTACATCGGCTGCGGCCTGCTCGCCTCCATCGCCGGTCTGCTGCTGTCCGCCCGCATCGGCCAGGGCGACGTCAGCGCGGGCAACTCCCTGCTGCTCGACGCCGTCGCGGTCGCGCTCGTCGGCGTGTCCGTGCTCGGCGCCGGCAAGCCGAACGCGTGGGGCACCGCCCTCGGCGCCGTTCTCATCGCCGTCATGGTGACCGGGTTCACGATGCTCGGACTCCCGTACTATGCACAGGACTTCGGGAAGGGCATCGTGCTGCTCGTCGCCCTCCTGTTCAGTTTCACGTTCAGCCGACGGCGCGTCGCCGTCACGGCAGGAAGCACCACCACGCGATGACCGATCACAAGCTGCTCACCCCCGAGGCCGTCCCCGCCTACCTGGCCGCGACGCCCGCCCTCGCGGCGGTCGTCGACCCCGAGGCCATCGCCTCGGTGGCCGAGATCGGCGACGGCAACATGAACCTGGTCTTCGTCGTGAAGGACGAGCGGGGACGCGGGCTGGTGCTCAAGCAGTCGCTGCCGCACGCCCGGTCCGACCCGGGCTGGCCGATCACGCGCGACCGCTCCCGTCGCGAGGCGGTGCTCCTCACCGAGCACTTCCGCCTCGACTCGGAGCACGTGCCGGCGGTGTACTCGTACGACGCCGACAACCACGTGCTCGCGATCGAGGATCTCAGCGACCATCGGGTGTGGCGCGGCGAGCTCATCGCGGGCCGCGTGCACGACTACGCCGCGGAGGAGCTCGGCCGGTACGTCGCCCGCACCGGCTTCGGCACGAGCGTCTTCGGGATGCACGTCCCTGACAAGCGACAGCTGGTGTCGTCCACGGTCAACGCCGAGCTGACCGAGATCACCGAGGACCTCGTCTTCACCGAGCCGTACATCGAGCACGAGCACAACAGCTTCCTGCCCGGCCTCGCGCCCGACGTCGCCGCGCTCCGCGCCGATCGGCGCCTGATCCGCGAGATCGGACTCGCGAAGATCGCGTTCATCGACAACACCCAGTCGCTGCTGCACGGCGACCTGCACACCGGCTCCGTCTTCGTCCGGGCCGAGGGCCGGTCCGTCCGCGCCTTCGACCCGGAGTTCGGCGCATTCGGGCCGACCGGATTCGACCTCGGCGCTGTGTGGGCGAACCTCGTCCTCGCCGCCGCGCGTGCCGAGGCGCTCGGCGAGCAGTCGCGCGCCGACCAGATCCTGCGGCTGCCCGCGGTGCTGCTCGACGCGTTCGAGGAGGAGTACCGCCGCCTGTGGCCGTCGCGCGTCGACCCGCGCGTGTATCCGGACGAGGTGCTCGAGGACGTCCTCGCGAGCATCAAGCTCGACTCCGCCGTCTACGCGGCGGCGAAGGCGATCCGCCGCATCATCGGCTTCGCGAAGGTTGCCGACATCGAGACGCTCGAGCCGGAGGCCCGGGAGGGCGCCGCGCGCGGCGTGCTGCGCGCGGCCCGCGCCCTCGCCGTCGAGCGGCACGACGACCCGTCGCCCGTCGCCCTGTCCCTCCTGACCGGCCAGATCCTCGCGGAGTCCGCCCGCCGCTGACGCGTCCCGGCGGGTCATGCGGACACGTCGCGACGGTTCGCGGAGTGGTGGCCGATTGCACGACCCGCGCTCCGGACGTTCCCAGTGGCGGTGCGGGATCATGCCAAGGGCAGGACGAGGCGAGGGGGACGGCGTGCGGGCTGGGCGGGGGAGTCGCCGATGACGACGGCGGAAGGGCGGGGTGAGCCTGTGCGCCCGCCGCGGTCGGAGATCCTCGCCGACGCTGGTGCCGAGGGCCGCAGTGCAGCTGCGCTGACGGTCGACCGGATGCGCGCGCAGGTCACCGACAAGGGGCACGCCGCGTTCCCCGGACTGGCCCTGCTGCCCGACGGCCGGCTGGTGGCCGCCTGGCGGCAGGCGGAGGCGCACATGCCGCCGTCGAAGGGCGTGATCGAGCTCGCCTACTCGGCGGATGGCGGCGGCACCTGGACCGAGCCGCGAGTCGTGGTCGACGACCCTTCGTGGGATGTGCGGGATGCGTCCCTCGCCGTGCTCGACGGCGTGCTCCACCTCAGCTTCTTCAAGCACAACGGCGTCATCCCGACCGGGTGCTACGTCGTGACGTCGGCGGACGGCGGCGCGACGTGGAGCGCACCCTCCCGCATCGGGAACCTCGCTCGCGCCGCCACCTGCGCTCCGCTCGTCCGGTCCCGCGGCACCGTCTACGCCGTCTACTACGGCCGCGAGAACGGGTCGCAGGCTTTCGACTCCGCATTCGTGTCGGCGTCTCGCGACGGCGGCGGAACGTGGAGCGAACGCACCGTCATCGCTCGCGGCGTCGACCGGGACTACCAGGAGCCCTACCTGGTCGACACCGGGGACGCCCTCGTCTGCCTGTTCCGCTACGGCAACGCTTTCGCGATCGGCCGGTCGGTGTCGCTCGACGGCGGGCGGACCTGGAGCGAGCCGGCGCCCGTGGTCGCCCGCGCGGGCGGGAAGCCCGCCGTGGCGTGCACGGACGGGACGCTCATCGCGCTGTACCGGCGGCTGCCCGATGGGGCCGCCGTCGCCCGCCGGTCCCACGACCTCGGGCTCACCTGGTCGGCGGAGGTGTTCGTCGACTCCGCCGCCGTGTGGATGAGCTACGCGGCGCCCGCCGTCCTCGAGGACGGCGTCACCGCCTGGATCTACGGCCTCGAGACGGACATGGGCCGGGGCCGGTCGGGCGGGGAGTCCCGGCTCTACGTCCGCTACCTGCTGACTTCGGGCGCGCAGCCCTCGGCCTGACGGCCGCCGCGGGCCGTGCGGACAACTCGCGACGGTCTACCAGGGGCAGTTGTCCGCATGACCCGCGCCAGGTCCGCGGGCGGGCTCAGCGGGTCGCGCGAGTGCGGACCGTGAAGCGGAGCAGCCACTCGACGATCTCGGTGTGCCGCCGGGCGGCGGCGAGGTCGGCGCCCCACGCGTACATGCCGTGCGAGGCGACGATCACGGCGGGCACCTCGGCGATGCCGTTCGCCGGCCGGAGGTAGACCTCCTCGAACCGGTCGCCGAGCTCGACCATGTCCTGGCTGTTCTGCACCACGGGAATGACGACGCGCTCGCCGTGCGCCGAGTGGCCGATGCCCTTGAGCATCTCCATGTCGGCGATCTCGACGCCGACCGGCCAGTGGAAGCCCGCCTCGACGGCGGCCATGGCGTGCACGTGCACGGCGGCGCCCGCCCCGGTGACTGCGGCGATCCGCGCGTGCAGCCCGGCCTCCGCGGACGGGACCAGCCCGCGCTCGTCGCCCGGCAGCAGCTCACCGCGGCTGTCGGTGAGGACGACGTCGGCCGGCCCGAGCTCGCCCTTGTCCAGTCCGGAGGCGGTCACGGCGAGGCGCAGCGGGTCGCGCTCGAGGGTGAGGGAGAGGTTGCCGGATGTGCCGCGCATCCATCCCATGCCGGCGAAGCGCGCGGCCTCGGCGGCGAGCAGGGCACCCGCCTCATGCAGTCGGTTCTCGTCGATCACGCGGCCGTCAGCTCCACCTCGTCGAAGGAGGAGACGACAGGGGCGTCGCCGAAGTCCGCCCCGAACCAAGGCTCACCGGGACGGCTGAACGCGACGACCTGCCAGCCGGCGGCCTGCGCGGCCGCCACCTCCTCCGGGTGGTCGGTGAAGAAGACGAGCTCGCTCGGCTGGCGCCCCAGCTCGGCGGCGATGGTGTCGTAGGAGCCGGCCTGCTTCTTCGGGCCCGCGTTGACGGTGTCGAAGTAGGCCATCACGAGCGGCGTCAGGTCGCCGGCGGGGGAGTGCTCGAACCACGGGCGCTGCGAGGTGACGGATCCGGAGGAGAAGCAGGCGATCTGAATGCCGGCGGTGTGCCACTCGCGGAGCTTCGGGATGACGTCGTCGAAGAAGTGGGAGGAGATCTCGCCGCGGCGGAAGCCCTCCGCCCAGATCTGACCCTGGATGGTCTTCAGCGGCGTCGACTTCACGTCCTCGGCCATGAACCGGTGCAGGGCGGCGACGATGTCCTCATCGGAGGCATCCGCCGGGAGTCCGGCCTCTTCGATCGCCTGCGTGCGCGCCTGCTGGATGGCGGCGTCGTCGGCGTGCTCGCGCAGCCAGGACAGCAGTCGCGGGCGGGCGTAGTCGTAGAGGTCGCCGAGGATGAAGCCGGCGGCGCTCGTCGTGCCCTCGAGATCGACGACGAGCACCTTCGCGGAGAGGGAGACGGTCATGCCTCCACCCTAGGGAGCGCGGGCACGTCGCCGGGAACCCGGTCGGCCGTCGTGAAGTGGTCGCCGACCCGCTCGGGGGCGAACGCGCCGCGGGTGGTCACCACGCGCGTCACGAACCGGGCCGGGGTGAGGTCGAAGGCCGGGTACCACGCGTCGGTGACGAGCGGGCTGGCGGTGCGCCGGCCGAGGGTCGCGAGCACCTCCTGCGGATCGCGCTCCTCGATGACGATGTCGGCGCCGGTGGGCGCGGTCGGGTCCGGGGCGTGCACGAGCGCGTGGAAGGGCACGCCGAACGCCGACGCGGCCACAGCGAGCCCCAGGGTGCCGACCTTGTTGACGACACCGCCGTCGAGGCTCACCCGGTCCGCGGCGGTGACGAGCGCATCGATCGGCCCGATGCTCGAGCCGGGCGCGAGGGCGGCGGCGCCCATCCCGTCCGTGATCAGCGTGACGGGGTGGCCGAGCTCGCGGAGGGAGTGGGCGGTCAGCCGGGCGCCCTGCAGGTAGGGGCGGGTCTCGGTGGCGACCCACTCGTAGCGCCGGCCCTGCTCCGCGGCGGCGTCGAGCAGGCCGAAGAGGTAGGAGTCCATCCAGCAGTGGGTGAGGATGCGAGCGCCGTCGGGCAGCAGCTCGACCGCGGATCGGCCGAGGGCGACGCTCGCCTCGCGGTAGTGCCGCTCGACGCCGCGGGCGGCCTCGATGGCGGTGTCGACGAGCTCGGCGGTCGACCGCGCCTCCTCGATCGCCTCGAGGACGGTTCGCACCGCCTCACGCGGGTGCGCGTTGGTCGGGCGGGCGCCGGCGAGCAGTCGTCCCGCGTCCTGCAGGGCGGCGCGCGCCTCGTCGACGGGGAGGTCGGCGGCCTGGAGCGCCGCGAGCTCGAGCCCGGCACTCGTCGCGTAGAGCGGGCCGGAGCTCTGGGTCACCATCTCGCGGATCGCCATCGCGACCTCCGCGGGCGTCCCCGCCCGCACCCACTCGAGGCGGTCGGGGAAGACCCGCCGGTCGAGGATGAGCACCGCGTCGCCCGCGATGCGCACCGAGTCGTCGAGGGCCGCGCCCGTTGATTCCGTCACCGTGTCCTCCGGGATCCATCCTCCCAGGAGTGCCGCGCCCGCTCCGGACGGGGGCGCAACACGGCGTCATCCCTCCCGGTGATTGAGGAGCCGGCCGCAGGCCGGCGTCTCGAAATCACGCAACGTGTCTCGGGATCCGGCCACGAGATGGCTGAGTCCCAAGGACGAGGTCGGGTGATTTCGAGACGCGCCCTGCGGGCGCTCCTCAATCACCGGAAGGGGCGGCGGGCGCTCCTCAATCACCGGAGGGGGCGGCGGGCGCTCCTCGATCACCGGAGGGGGCGGCGGGCGCTCCTCAATCACCGGAGGGGGCGGGGGCGCTCCTCGATCACCGGAGGGGGCGCGGGCGCTCCTCGATCACCGGAAGGGCGGGATCAGACGAAGCGGTCGGCGGTCAGCTCGGGGATGTTCGCGTAGTCGCTCTCGTTCCAGAGCGCCTGGCGCCGCGACTCCTCGTAGCGGGACGCGATGTACGCCTCCAGCTGCTCCCGCTCGACGCGCCAGTGCCCGTTGCCGCCGACCTTGATCGCCGGCAGCTCTCCGCTGCGCACGAGGGAGTAGGCCTGACTCAGCGAGATGTTGAGGACGTCCGCCGTGTCGGCGAGCGTCAGGAAGCGCCCGATGGAGCCCGCCGCGGTCGTCATGCCTCGATTATCGAGCGGCGCTCGGATCCGCGCAGAAGCCGTGTGGATAAGTCGAGGCGGCTCGGGAAGGCCGCGCAGAACAATGGTCGCCCACCGAGGAGGAGCGACAGATGGCGATGCGGGGACGGCTCGGGACCGGGCGGATCGACGTGCGCTTCCTCCTCGGCGTCCTGCTCGTTCTCGGCTCGGTCGCGGGCGTCTGGGCCGTCGTCGCGGGCGCCGAGCGCACCGAGCAGGTCTACGCGGCCGCCGCGCCACTGGCTGCCGGCGACCGGATCACCGGCGACTCCCTGGTGGTCGCCGCCGTGCGGCTCGGCGGCACGGCCCGGCACTACCTGGCCCCTGACGACCTGCCGCCCGAGGGGCTCGTCGTCACGCGGGCGGTCGACGAGGGCGAGCTCGTCCCCGTCTCCGCCGTCGGGTCGGAGACGAGCCTGCGCCTGTCGTCGGTGGTGGTCCCGCTCGCGGGCGAGCCGCCGCGCGGCGTCGCGCCCGGCGCCCGGGTCGACGTGTGGGCCGCGCCCGAGGCGGAGGACGGCTACGGTCCGCCCGCCGTGCTGGTGCCGGGCGCGGAGGTCGTGCGCTCAGTGGAGGACGGCGCGTTCCTCTCCGCGGGCGGCTCCCGCGCGGTCGAGCTCCTCGTGCCGAAGGACCGGGTGGCGCGCCTGCTGCAGGCGCTCGCGAACGAGGACGCGGTGTCCCTCGTGCCCGTCGCGACCCCGGCGGGCGAGCGATGAGGCTGATCCTCGCGCTCGACGCGGCGACCGAGGACCGGCTGCTGCCGGCCGTGCTCGCCGCGGGCCACGACATCGCCGCCCGGCCGGCGGGCGGCGTCGAACTCGCGTCGGCCCTGAGGAGCGTGCCCGCCGATGCGGCGCTCGTGTCCGGTTCACCGCGGATGCTGAGCGCCGCGGTGCTGTCGGTGGCGGACGCGGCGGGCGTCCGCCTCGTCGCGCTCATCGACGGCCCCGAGGAGCGCGGGGTCGTCGCGGCGCTGAACCTCCGCGAGGCAGTCGACGCGGCGGCGCCCTGGAGCGACATCGAGCGGATGCTGGCGGGCCGGCCCGCACCCGATCCGGCGGAGGCGGAGCGCCCCTCGGGACGGGGCCGCGTGGTCGCCGTCTGGGGCCCGACCGGCGCGCCCGGAAGGACGACCACCGCGATCACCGTCGCGGCGGAGCTCGCGATCGGCGGCCGCCGCGTCCTGCTGGCCGACGCGGACACGCAGGGCGCCTCCATCGCGCCCGCGCTCGGGCTGCTCGACGAGGCGCCCGGCTTCGCGGCCGCGTGCCGTCTGGCCGGAACCGATGCCCTGAGCGGGCGGGAGCTGGAGCGGATCGCGGAGCGCTACCGCATCGGCGACACGTCGTTCGGCGTCCTCACCGGCCTCGCCCGCCCGTCGCGCTGGCCGGAGCTTGCCGCCGACCGCGTCACGGCGACGCTCCGCGAGTGCCGGCAGGTCGCCGACCTCACCGTCGTCGACGCCGGGTTCAACCTGGAGAGCGACGAGGAGATCGTCAGCGACCTCTTCGCGCCGCGTCGGAACGCGGCCACGATCGCCGCCCTCCGCGAGGCGGACGTGGTGCTCGCGGTCGGCGCCGCCGACCCGATCGGGCTCGCCCGGTTCCTCCGGGCGCACGCCGACCTTCTCGAGCTCGTCGGGCCCGAGCCGGTGCGCGTGGTGGTCACCAAGGTGCGCGCGGCGGCCGTTGGCGTGAGCCCCGCGTCCCAGATCGCGGCGACCCTGCTGCGCTTCGGTGGCATCACCGAGCCGGCGCTCGTGCCCTGGGATCCGGCAGGCTGCGACGCGGCGCTGCTCGCCGGGCGCACCCTGCAGGAGTCCGCGCCCCGCTCTCCGGCGCTCGCCGCGATCCGGGACCTGGTGCGCCGGGAGCTCTCGCCGTCCGGGGAAGGGGCGGTGCGCGATCCGCTGATCCGCCGCCTCCGCGACGCGCTCAGGGGCGGAACGGGCCCCGCAACGCCGCCCATTGGAGCAGCATGATCGTCTTCGCGTCGATGATGTCGACGCCGATGCGCTCGACGGCGTCGTCGAAGTCGAGCTCCACGAGCTCGATGTCCTCGCCGTCGTCGGCCAGCCCTCCGCCCGGCCCGCCCACCGTCTCCGAGCTGTAGGGCGCGGCGTAGAAGTGCACGACCTCGGTGACCGAGCCGGGGCTCATGTAGACGTCGAACACCCGGGTGACCTCGCCGATGCGGTGCCCGACCTCCTCCTCGACCTCGCGGCGGATCGCCGTCTCCGCGTCGTCCTCGTCGAGGAGGCCGCCGACCGTCTCGAGCAGCATGCCGTCCGGGTGCCGGTTGACGTAGGCGGGGTAGCGGAACTGGCGCGTGAGCAGCACCGTGCGGCGCTCGACGTCGTAGAGCAGGACGGTCGCGCCGTCGCCGCGGTCGTAGGTCTCCCGGTGTTCCGTCGACCACGTGCCGTCGCGGTGCCGGTAGTCGAACGTCGTCTTCCGCAGCACGTACCAGCTGGAGGAGAGCAGCTCGACGTCGCGGATGACGACGTTCGGGTTGCCGGTCAGGTCGCGGCCCTCCCGGTCGAGGCCGGTCCGGCCCCGTCGATCGGGCACCTCGATGCCGGGGCGGGCTGCGGATGCGGGCGGCGCGTCGCTGGTCACGCGCCGACGATAGCGGCGGCGGCCAGAATGGGGGAGTGACCACCACCGCTCTCGCCCTGCTCAACCAGCCGTCCGCGGAGGCGCCGCCGCACCGCGAGGGCGCAGCGCCCTGGGAGCTCGTGGACCCGGATGCGCCGCACGTGCGCATCCTCGACCTCGGCGTGACGCGCGGTGACGGCGTGTTCGAGACGATCTCGGTCGGGGCGGGCCGGCCGCAGGCGCTCGTCGCGCACCTGAAGCGGCTCGCCCGCTCGGCGGCCTCGCTCGAGCTGCCGGCGCCCGACCTCGACGCGTGGGAGGGGGCCGTCCGTGCCGCCGCGGACGCCATCGACCCGGTGCCCGAGGCCTACGTGAAGACCGTGCTCACCCGCGGCGTGGAGGGCGACGGCCGCCCGACCGGCTGGGCCTACGCCGCCCCGGCCGACGACTTCCGGGCCGCGCGCCGGGACGGCATCCGGGTCGTGATGCTCGACCGCGGCTACCGGCACGACGTGGCGCAGACCTCGCCGTGGCTGCTGCAGGGCGCGAAGAGCCTCTCCTACGCGGTCAACCGGGCCGTCATCCGTGAGGCGAAGCGCCGGAACGCGGACGACGTCGTCTTCGTCAGCTCCGACGGGTATCTCCTCGAAGGATCCACGTCGAACCTGCTGCTGCGGGTGGGCGACACGCTCGTGACGCCGGGCACGCACCTCGGCATCCTGCCCGGCACGACGCAGGGCGACCTGTTCGCGTTCGCCGCCCAGCGCGGCCTCGGCACCGACTACGCGCTGCTGCGCCCGGAAGACCTGCACAGCGCGGACGCCGCGTGGCTCGTGTCGAGCGTGCGGCACGCGGCGCCGATCCGCCAGGTGGACGGCGTCGACCGCCCCATCGACGAGGAGTTCACGACCGCCCTCAACGCGTACCTGGTGGCCCGCACGGAGTAGTCCGACCGCGCGAGATGCCACTTGATGCCGCCGTTCCGCCCGTTATGCCGCACCAACTGGCATCTCGGGGGCCGTCGGAGGGGCACTCCGGGCGCGCCTAGGCTGGGGGCATGCCCACCTTGAGCGAGCTCGTCGTCGCGTCCGGACGGTCGACGGCGGCCGACGTCGAGTGGCTCCACCTCCTCGTCGGCGACTGGCAGCTCCTCGCCGACCTCGCCTTCGCCGACATCGTGCTCTGGGTACCGACCGACGACAACTCGTTCGTCGCGGTGGCGCACGCCCGGCCGTCGAGCGCCGCGACCCTCTTCTACCGGGACTTCGTCGGCCAGCGCGTCAAGTCGGAGTGGCGCGCACTCGTCACCGACGCCTTCGAGAGCGCCCGGATCATCGACTCGTCCGCCCCGGACTGGTTCGAGGAGACGCCCACCCGCGTGCGCGCCGTCCCGGTGCAGCGGCGGATCTCGCCGAGCGGACTCGAGAAGACGAACGTGCCGGTCGCGGTCCTCACCCGGCACACCAACCTCAGCGAGACCCGGACGCCCAGCCGCCAGGAGCTGACCTTCAACGCGTGCGCGGACGAGCTGTTCGAGATGATCGCCGCCGGGGACTTCCCCGACCTCGGCGCTCCGACCGGCCCCCGCCGCGGCGCCCCGCGCGCATCCGACGGGCTGATCCGGCTCGACATGGACGGCATGACGACGTTCGCGAGCCCGAACGCACTCTCCGCCTTCAACCGCATGGGCTTCACGGGAGAGCTCGAGGGCGAGTCCCTGGCCGAGGTCACGGCGGCGCTCATCGAGAACCAGCACACCGTCGACGAATCCCTGCCTCTCGTCGTCACCGGCCGGGCGCCCTGGCGCACCGACATCGAGGCACGCGGCGTCACCGTGTCGCTGCGGGCCATCCCGATCCGCGCGCGCGGCGAGCGGAGGGGAGCGATCGTGCTCTGCCGCGACGTGACCGAGCTGCGGCACCAGGAGCAGGAGCTCATCACCAAGGACGCGACGATCCGGGAGATCCACCACCGGGTCAAGAACAACCTTCAGACGGTCGCGTCGCTGCTGCGGATCCAGGCCCGGCGGTCGCGGACGGACGAGGCGCGGGACGCCCTCATCCAGGCGATGCGCCGCGTCTCGGCGATCGCGGTCGTGCACGACACCCTGTCCGAGGGGCTCAACCAGAACGTCGACTTCGACGCGGTCTTCGAGCGCGTGCTGCTGCTCGTCGCCGAGGTCGCGTCGACCCACAGCACGAAGGTGCATCCGCAGAAGTCGGGCACCTTCGGCGTCTTGCCGAGCACCTACGCGACGCCGCTCGCGCTCGCCCTGACCGAGCTGGTGACGAACGCGGTCGAGCACGGCCTCGCCGGCCGCGAGGGCACCGTCGAGATCGTCGCGGCGCGCCGGAAGTCGAAGCTCACGGTCAGTGTCCGCGACAACGGCGGTGGCCTGCCCGAGGGCAAGGTCGGCTCCGGTCTCGGCACCCAGATCGTGCGCACCCTCATCCAGGGCGAGCTGGGCGGTGTCATCGACTGGCACACGATGGTCGGCAGCGGCACCGAGGTGACGATCGAGATCCCGATGCGCTGGATGCAGGGCTCCTGATCCGCGTCTGAACGGTGTTCGCATCGCGAACACCGCCCGCTTGAGGCGTCCGCAGAGGCCACGGCCGCCGCGTTCGCAAAGCGAACACGGGACCCCCGGAAAAGCGGAACGTCCGGTGCGATGCCGCGGCGGGAGTGCCGCGGATCGCACCGGACGTCTCGTCCAGCGGAGGCCGGGAGGTCGGCGCCGCGCGGGCGCCGGAGGTCAGTCGCGGATCAGGATGCGCGACGGGCGCGAGCGGCGCGGCGCTTGAGCGCGCGGCGCTCGTCCTCGCTGAGGCCGCCCCACACGCCGTAGTCCTGGCCGGTCTCCAGCGCGTACTGGAGGCAGGTCTCGGTGACGGTGCAGCGGGCGCAGACCGCCTTGGCCTTGTCGATCTGGTCGACGGCGGGGCCGGTGTTGCCGACGGGGAAGAACAGCTCGGGGTCGGCGTTCAGGCAGGCGGCTTTGTCACGCCAGTCCATGCGGAGGGCTCCTTTTGGTGTTGCAGCGGGGAGTTCGGTCAGAGCGACCGGAGTCGATGAATGGTCGTGGACGAGCCACGGCGACGGTACGTTCGAAGTCCGTCTTGATCCGGGCCGCCCACTCCGCTGTGGGCCCTGAAAACGACCTCAGTTATGGTCGCATACAGGTATCGCCTGATCAATAGCCTTGTATGGGATGTCGCTGTGAGTGAACTCTCTCCGAACAGTTCGCGGCCGAAGCCGCCGCCGCTTCTGGCGGTGCTCGCGGGGGTGATCCTGCTCGAGGCGATCGCCATGCTCGTCGTCGCCGTGGTGCTGCTGGTGGAGCTCCTCACGCAGCCCGCGGCCTCCGTCGCGGGCGCCCTGTTCCTCGTCGTCGTGACGGTCGCCGCGGCCGCCGGCCTCTTCGCGCTGGCCGTCGGCACGCTTCGCAGGCGCGGGTGGACCCGCGGGCCGACCTTCGTCTGGCAGTTCGTCCAGCTGGCGATCGCGGTCGGCGCGTTCCAGGGTCAGTTCGCCCGGGTCGACATCGGCTGGCTGCTGCTGATCCCCTCGGTGGTGGCGATCGCGCTGCTGTTCACGCCGTCGGTGATGAACGCGACGCGCCGCTCCTCCTGACCGCGAGGGCTACGCGTCGATCTTGAGCTTCTTGCGCAGCGACGCCACGTGGCCGGTGGCCTTCACGTTGTAGAGCGGGAGCTGGACGAAGCCGTTCTCGTCGAGCACGAAGGTCGAGCGGATGACGCCCTCCACGACCTTGCCGTAGAGCGACTTCTCGCCGTAGGCGCGGTAGGCCTTGTGCACGGTGAGGTCGGGGTCGGAGAGGAGCGGGAAGTTGAGGTTCTCCTGCTCCTTGAACTCCCTGTTCTTGGCGGGCTCGTCCTTCGAGATGCCGACCACCTGGTAGCCGGCGGACTTGAGCGAGTTGAGGTTGTCGCGGAAGTCGCACGCCTCCGTTGTGCAGCCCGGGGTCATGGCCGCCGGGTAGAAGTAGAGGACGACCTTCTGGCCCTGGAACGAGGTGAGGGGCACGGGGCTCCCGTTCTCGTCCTCGAGGGTGAAGTCGGGGGCGGTGTCGCCCTGCTCGAGACGGTCGGCTCCGCTCACGGTGGTGTCCTCTCCTCGGCTTCCGGGGCCCGATCGCCCCGGATGCCATGCTAGCCAGCGGTCCCCGGGGTGATCCCGGAGGTGCTTCCGCCGTGCTAGGCTTGATGCTCGGTTCGGGGTTCCGGATCGCGCGCACCTCTAGCTCAATTGGCAGAGCAACTGACTCTTAATCAGTGGGTTCCGGGTTCAAGTCCCGGGGGGTGTACTGAAAAGCTCCGCAAGCTCTCGCCGGCTCGCGGAGCTTTCTGCATTCCTGGGCCTTGAGGAGCGGTCGACGTGGAACGCGAGGCCGGCGTCGAGGTTCGGCACCGGAAGCGTCACCGCATCCACCATGCGGAGCAGGGGGTCGGGGGCGCGGTCAGTCACGGGCGGACCGCCCGAGTCGCCGCTCCGCCCACACGTATACGGCGAGGTAGACGACCAGCGCGCCGAGGATGAGCGCCACGAAGATCGGCGCCAGCGGTCGGTCCCAGCGCAGGTCGCCGCCCGCGAACAGCACCGCGCCGACCATGAAGACGAGGCTCGCGAGCTCGGCCTGCAGCATCCAGCGGAACGCGGTCCAGCGGGCGTCGACGAGCAGCCACAGGTTGACGACGCCGGGCAGGGTGAGCACTCCGCCGACGATGCGCGAGGTGAGCGGCGTGAGGTCCCACGCCCAGATCTCGGCGAACAGTGCGGGAAATGCGAAGAGCGTGAGGCCCGTCAGCAGCGCCGCGGCGCCGATTGCCGCGAGCACGAGCCGCACCGCGAGCGGCAGGGTTCCGTCGCGCCGCTCCGGGCGCCCGTCGTCCTCCCGCCAGTTGCGGGCGAGGGCGACGAGCGTGAGCACCGGCGTCACGAGGTAGAGGGTCGCCCAGGTGATGAACGAGATGTGCCCGAAGTGGAAGCGGTCCCAGTGCACGAGCGTCGCCGCCCCGAGCAGCGTGGCGAAGGCGACGACGGCGGGGAACCCGTACTTGACGCGGTGCCAGCGGTCCTGGACGACGACCTGCGCGAAGTACCAGATGCCGCCCACGTAGGCGGAGCCGAGCAGCATCGCGGTGAACGGCGGCTCGATCGTCCACGCGAACAGCGTCTCCGTCTCGCTCGCCAGCGCGTAGAGGAGCACGACGGCGGCGACGAGGAACGGCAGCACCGCGATCGCGGTCCAGCGGGTGAGCGGCCGGATCCGGTCCGGCCCGTCGTTGCGCCAGCCGGGCAGCGATGGGCGCCTCGGCGCCGTGCGGGTCGTCATCCGGTCCTCGCTTCCTGCCGTTGCCGCGGAGCGGCGCCGTCGGCGGCGCCGAGACCGAAGACCGGCAGCGGCGCGCTCGGTGCGCCGTCCGGAGCCGCGGCGGCGGTGGCGGCCACGGCCTCCGCCACCGCGACCGCCTCCTCGGTGAGCATCCGGAGGCCTCGGGCGTGGCCCCGCTCGAACTCCGCCGTGTGCTGGCCGCCGCGCAGGTGCTCGATGACGCGCCCGTGGAAGATGGCGTCGGCCTTGTCCGGAACGCCGATCCGCTCGCGGAGAGCCTCGGCCGCTCCCGCGAGGATGCCGGCCCGCTCGACGTCGCCGGTCGCGCCGGCCACCCCGAGGAGACCCTCGAGGCCCCACGCGATGCCCTGCTGGTGGTCGAGGCGCAGGGACGCGTGCAGGGCGTCGGCGAAGTATCCGGTCGCGCTCCGCGGGTCGCCGCCGAGCAGATGGATCCAGCCCAGGTGATGTAGGGCGAGGGTGCGCGCGAGGTCGTCCTGCTGCTCGTCGGCCAGGCGGAGCGACCGCTCGAACCGCTCGATCGCGTGCTCGCGGTCGCCCCGGACGAGCTCGATCATGCCGCCGGAGATGAGGAGCACGCTCTCGCCCCAGCGGTCGCCGGCGGCGCGGAACAGGCGAAGGCCCCGCTCGTGTGCCGCCTCCGCCCTGTCGAGCTCCGGCTTCGGGCCGGACGTGTAGGCCATCGTCAGCGACATGAGCGGGACCCCGGCCTCCGCGGGCCGGCCCAGCCGCTCGAACAGGTCGGCGGACTCGCTCAGCCCGGCGATGACGGACGGCGCCGGCTCCTCCCAGAAGAAGCTCGCGTTGACGATGCAGAGCGCGACAGCACGCGCGTCGTCGGGGAGCGGGTGCCCCCTCGCGAGCAGCTCCTCCATCCACGCCTTCGCCTCGCCGAGCATGCCCGAGATCCACCAGTAGGGCCACAGCGCCCACGCCAGTCCGGCCGCCCCCGTCCAGTCGCGCGCGTCGAGGAAGTGGCGCTCGGCGGCGCGCAGGTTGTCGCGCTCGTTGGTCACCAGCACGACGCACTCCCGCTGGCCCGCGCCGATCACCTCCCGCCCCGACGCCTGCGCCCAGCCCAGGTAGTAGCGCGCGTGGCGCTCGCGCATCTGCTCCAGCAGCCCCTCCTCGTCGAGCCGCTCCAGCGCGTACTCCCGGACGGTGGCGAGCAGCAGGAAGTAGCTGCGGCCGGTGCGGTCCTGCTGCCGCACCAGGCTGCTGTCGACGAGCGTCTCGAGCAGGGCGAGCGCATCCGCTCCGGGATCGGCCATGCACTCGACCGCCTCGAGGGAGAAGCGCCCCGCGAAGACCCCGAGCCGCCAGAGCAGGTCCTGCTCGTCGGGCTTCAGGAGCCTTGTGCTCCACTCGATCGTGCTGCGCACCGCCCGCTGCCGCGGCGGCAGGTCGCGCTGGCCGCCGACGAGCAGGGACAGCCGGCGGTCGAGCCGCTCGAGCAGGGCCGCGGGGGACAGCAGCCGCAGGCGGGCCGCGGCGAGCTCGATGGCGAGCGGAACGCCCTCCAGGCGGGCGGTGATCGCCTCGACGTCCGCCACGTTGTCGGCCGTGAGCTCGAAGTCGGGCTTGACCGAGCGCGCCCGCTCCACGAGCAGGGCGACCGCAGGGGAGGGCGGCTCGTCGGGATGCCACTCCCGGGTGCGGGACGGCGGCAGCCCGAGCGGACTGACCTCCACGCTGTGCTCCCCGCTCAGGCGGAGAAGGGCGCGACTCGTGACGAGGAGCCTCAGTCCGGGGGCGCCGGACAGCAGGGCGGCCACGAGCGGCGCCGCGTCGAGGACCTGCTCGAAGTTGTCGAGGACGAGGAGGGTGCGCCGGCTGCGCAGCGCCGTGACCAGCTTCTGGTCGACCGGGGACTCGCCGGTGTCCCGCACCCCGAGCACCTGCGCGATCGCGCCCGGGACCTGCGCGGCGCTGTCGACGGGCGCGAGCGGCACGAAGGTCACGCCGTCCGGGTACTCGGGAGCGAGCCGCCGGGCGACCTCGATCGCCAGGCGGGTCTTGCCGATCCCGCCCGGCCCGGTGAGGGTCAGCAGCCGGACCTCGGGGGAGCGGAGCCGGTCCGCGATCGAGTCGATCGCGTCCTCGCGGCCGTACAGCTGGGTGAGGGGAGCGGGCAGGGACACCCGCCCGGACGGCGCCGGCGACGCGTCGGACTCGTCGCGGTCGTCCGCCCGATCGGCGGCGCGGCTCTCGTCGAAGCGCTCGGCGAGCAGGACGGCGAGGTCGGCCACGAGGAGATCGGCGAGCTCGGCGGGGTCCGAGAAGTACTTGAACGAGGCTCGGTCGTCGGAGCGGATGCGGTCGAGCAGCCCGGTCAGGCGCGGCTCCCGCGCGCCCGCCGTCTCCTTGATGTAGATGAGCCGCGGCATGTCGGGAGGCGCGAGGTTGTACTCGTCCTCGAGGCCGGAGACGTCCTCGCCGGGCGCCACCCAGCCGTAGCGCTCCCAGTACAGGCCGACGAAGATGTCGCTCTGCTCGAGGTACGCCCGGTAGAGGTCGCGGGGCGGATGCGGCCGAGCCCCGAGCTCGAACATGACGGGAGCCGCCGCGAGCCGCTCGATGGCGGACCGGGCGACCGCGCGCTCGGGGGCGAGCTCTTTGAGCGTCGAGCTGACGAACACCCGCAGGCGCTGGTCGGGCGTGCGGATCGCGGAGCGGCCGGGTGCGGGCGTCATGACGCATCCACCGGCGAGGCCACGAGCTCCATCGCGACGGCGACCGCCTCGTCGGGCGACATCCGGCGTCCCCGCTCGAAGCCGCGCTCGAAGGCGGCGGCGCCCTCGCCCGCCCTCAGCTCCTCGACGACTCGGGCGTGGAAGGTGTAGTCGGCGGGGTTGAAGAGTCCCACCCGCTCGCGCATCGACCGGGTGGCGCCGGCGAGCACGCCGGCACGCTCCGGGTCGCCGCCCAGCCCGGCGATGCCGATGAAGCCCTCCAGTCCGTACGCGATCCCGTCGTCGTGCCGGAGCCGGAGCGAGAGACGCAGACCGTGCTCGAAAGCGGCGGCGGCAGCGCCGGCGTCGCCCTGCAGCAGGTGCGACCAGCCCTGGTGGTGCAGCGCGATCGTGAGCGCGAGGTCGTCCTGCTGCCGCTCGGCCAGCTCCACCGCCGCGTCGAAGTGCGCGAGGGCGCCGGGGACGTCCTGCAGGAAGACCCGGACGCGCCCGAGGGTGACGTGGGTCATGCCCTGCCCCCAGCCGTTGCCGGTGCTGCGGAACAGCTCGAGACTGCGCTCGAGCGTCGCGGTCGCTCCTGGCACGTCGGGCGGGGTCGCGGTGAGGCGGGCGAGCGCGAGGGAGACCAGGGCGAGCGCCTCGCCGTCCGGTGCGCCCTCCTTCCCGAACAGCTTCGCCGACTCGGTGAGACCGGGGATGATCGAGCCGGCCGGATCCTGCCAGTAGTGGATCGCGCTCGTGAAGTAGAGCGCGATCGCCCTGCTCCGGTCCGTCAGGGGCGCATCGGCGGCGAGCAGCTCGTCCATCCAGCCGCGCACCTCGCCGAGCAGCCCGCCGATCCACCAGTACGTGTAGAGCGACCAGGAGAACGCACACGCCGTCTCCCAGTCGCGGGCGTCCAGCAGGGTGCGGGCGGTGGCGCGCAGGTTGTCGCGCTCGTCGGCGAGCACCGCGACGCGCTCCGCCTGGCGCGGGCCGATGAGGTCCTGACCCGCCCGGCGAGCCCAGTCGACGAAGTACCGACTGTGCCGCTGCCGCATCTCGGCGGTGAGGCCCGCCGCCTCGAGTTGCTCGAGGGCGTACTCGCGCACCGTGGCGAGGAGCAGGAAGTAGGTGCGGCCGTTCCGGTCCTGCTGCCGGACGAGGCTGCTGTCGACGAGCGCCTCGAGCACGGTGAGCACGTCGGTGTCGTCGTCGGCGAGGGCCTCGACGGCCTCGAGCGAGAACCGGCCGGCGAAGACGCCGAGCCGCCAGAGGAGGCGGCGCTCGGCCTCGCCGAGAAGGCGGGTGCTCCACTCGATCGTGCTGCGGACCGCCTGCTGGCGCGGCGGCAGGTTCCGCTGGCCCCCGACGAGGAGCGCCAGCTGCCGGTCGAGGCGGTCGAGGAGGGACCGCGGGGAGAGCAGGCGGATGCGCGCGGCGGCCAGTTCGATCGCGAGCGGGACGCCTTCGAGGCGCCGGCTGATCTCCTCCACGGCGTCGGCGTTCTCGGGCGTGAGCTCGAAGTCGGGCCGCACCGCGCGCGCCCGCTCGACGAAGAGCGCGACGGATGCCGCCGGCTCGCCCTTCGGGTGCCAGGCGCCGATCCGATGATGCGGCACGGCGAGCGGGGCGACCTCGACGCTGTGCTCGCCCACGAGGCGGAGCAGGGCGCGGCTCGTCACCAGCACGGTGAGCTGCGGTGCCCCCTCGAGGAGCCGGGTGACGAGCGGCGCCGCGGGCAGCACCTGCTCGAAGTTGTCGAGCACGAGGAGCATCCGCCGCTCCCGCAGCGCCAGGATCAGCTTGTCCTCGAGCGGCTGGTCGCCGGTGTCGTGCACGGCGAGCACCTGGGCGATCGCGCCGGCCACCTGTCCGGGGCTGTCGACGGGCGCGAGGGGGACGAACGCGACGCCGTCGGGGTAGTCGGGGCGGAGGCGGCGGGTGAGCTCGATCGCGAGGCGGCTCTTGCCGATCCCGCCCGGTCCGGTGAGGGTGACGAGGCGCGTGCCGGGCTCGCGCAGCAGCCGCGTGATCGCGTCGAGGTCGCGCTCGCGGCCGAGCAGCTGGGTGAGCGGCACGGGCGGTGCGGAGGCGGCGGGTGCGGCGGAGTCGGGCGGCGCGGGGGCGGGCGCTGGTGCCGTCCCGGCCCGGGACTCGTCGAAGCGCTCGGCGAGGAGGATCGCGAGGTCGGCCACCAGGAGGTCGGCCAGCTCGGCCGCGTCCGTGAAGTACTTGAACGCCGAGAGGTCATCCGTGCGGATGCGGTCGAGGAGCTCGACCAGCCGCGGCTCGCGGGTGCCGGACGTCTCCTTGATGTACATGAGGCGCGGGGTGGTCGGCGGGCAGAGGTTGTACTCGTCCTCGAGCCCCGACACCGTCTCGTCCGGCGCGACCCAGCCGTACCGCTCCCAGTAGAGCCCGACGAAGACGTCGCTCTGCTCCAGGTAGGCGCGGTAGAGCGCTCGCGGCGGGTGCGGGCGCGCCCCGAGCTCGAACATGACCGGCGCGGCGGCGAGGCGCTCGATCGCCGCGCGAGCGACCTTCCGCTCCGGCGCCAGCTCCTTGAGGGTGGAGCTGACGAAGACCCTCAGCCGCTGGTCGGGGGTGCGGATGACGCTGTGGGCGGTCACGGCCGGGGCACCCACGACTCCGCTCCGTCCCCGGCGACGGGGGCGGCCTCGCCGGGCGCGGCGGCGTCCGCGAGCTCGAGCGCCGTCTGCACCGCGGTCTGCGGCGACAGCCGGCGGCCCTGCTCGTAGTTCCGCTCGAAGCGGGGCCCGTCGTCGCCCGCCCGGATGCCCTCGACGAACTTGTAGACGAACGCCGACTCGGAGGGATTGAACATGCCGGCGCGTTCGCGAAGAGCGCGGGCCGCACCCGTGAGGAGGCCGGCGCGCTCGACGTCGCCCTGCACGGCCGCGACCCCGATGAAGCCCTCGAGCCCGAGCGCGAGGAACTCGTCGTGGTGCAGGCCGACCGACACCTGAAGGCCGCGCCGCATCGCCGAGGTCGCGTCGGGGAGGTGGCCGAGGAGGAGGTGGCCGACGCCGACGTGGTCGAGGGCGAGGGTGAGCGCCAGGGCGTCCTGCTGCTGCTCGGCGAGCCGGAGCGCCGCCGAGAAGTGCGTCAAGGCGCTGCGGGGGTCCTCGCGCATCAGCTCGATCCGCCCGAAGGCGATCTGCGCGAGGCCGGCGCCCCACAGGTGGCCGGTGTCCTGCAGCAGCTGCAGGCTCCGCTCGAGCGACGAGACCGCCCCCGGAATGTCCTGTGGCGGGCCGGTCACGTAGGCGAGGCCGAGCGAGATGAGGGCGATCCCCTCGTCGGCCTCCGCCTTCATGCTTCTGAAGAGCTCGACGCTCTCCTCGAGGTTCGGCACGATCGAGGCAGCGGACTCCTGCCAGTAGCCGATCGCGCCGGTGTAGTAGAGCGCGATCGCGCGAGCGCGGCCCGACACCGCCTCCTCCGAGTCGAGCATCTCCTCCATCCAGCCGCGGACCTCGCCGAGCAGCCCGCCGATCCACCAGTACGGCAGCAGTGCCCACGCGAACTCGGCTGTGGTGCTCCAGTCGCGCACCTCCAGCAGGTGCCGGACCGCCGCGCGGAGGTTGTCGCGCTCCTCGTGCAGCGCCTGGACCCGCTCCCGCTGGGCGCGCCCGATGAGGTCGGCGCCCATCCGCCGCCCCCAGTCGACGAAGTAGCGCATGTGCCGGTTGCGGAACTTCTCGAGCAGGCCCTGCTCGTCGAGCTGCTCGAGCGCGTACTCGCGCACGGTCGCGAGGAGCTGGAAGTAGGTGCGGCCGCCGCGGTCCTGCTGCCGCAGCAGGCTCGTGTCGACGAGCGCCTCGAGGAGCGACAGCACCTCGCCGGAGACGTCGGTGACCGCCTCGGCGGCCTCCAGGGAGAAGCGGCCCGCGAAGCCGCCGAGCTGCCAGAGCAGGTTGCGCTCGCGGCCGCCGAGCAGGCGCGTGCTCCACTCGATCGTGCTGCGCACCGCCTGCTGACGCGGGGGCAGGTTCCGCTGCCCGCCGACGAGGAGAGCGAGTCGCCGATCGAGGCGCTCGAGGAGGCTGGCCGGCGAGAGCAGCCGGATCCGCGCGGCGGCGAGCTCGATCGCGAGCGGCACGCCCTCGAGGGTCGAGCTGATGCGCTCGACGGCGTCGATATTGTCCGGCGTCAGCTCGAAGTCGGGCTTCACCGACCGGGCCCGCTCGACGAACAGTTCGACCGAGGCCGGCAGCGGCTGATCCGGATCCCAGGCGCCGGTCCGGGGCGCCGGCAGCTCGAGGGGCGCGACGTCGACGCTGTGCTCGCCCAAGAGCCGGAGCAGCGCGCGGCTCGTGACGAGCACCTTGAGCGACGGCGCGCCCTCGAGCAGCGCGGTGACGAGCGACGAGGCGGGCATCACATGCTCGAAGTTGTCGAGGACGAGGAGCATCCGCCGGTCGCGCAGCGCGGTCACGAGCTTCTGCTCGAGCGGGAGGTCTCCGGTGTCGCGCACGCCGAGCACCTGGGCGATCGCGCTCGGCACCTGGACGGCGTTCTCGACCGGCGCGAGCGGCACGAACACGACCCCGTCCGGGAACACGTGCTCCAGCCGGCGGGCGGCCTCGATCGCCAGCCGGGTCTTGCCGATGCCGCCCGGCCCGGTGAGGGTGATGAGCCGGACCCCGTCCGTGCTCAGCCGCTCGACGATGCTCGTGCACTCCTCCTCCCGGCCGAACAGCTGGGTCAGCGGCAGGGGCAGGGCGCTGACCGGCTGCGGCGGCGGCGCCGGCGGGGGCACCTCCTCGGCGGTGGGCGGGGGAGGAGCAGGGGGAGCGGGTGCGCGCGACTCGTCGAAGCGCTCCGCGAGGAGCGTGGCGAGGTCGGTGACGAGCAGGTCCGCGAGCTCGGCGGGATCCGCGAAGTACTTGAACGACGCCATGTCGTCGGTGCGGATGCGGTCGAGGAGCTCGACGAGCCGAGGCTCGCGCTCGCCGGTCGTCTCCTTGATGTACATCAGGCGCGGCATGCTCGGCGGCGCGAGGTTGTACTCGTCCTCGAGGCCGGACACGCTCTCGTCCGGGGCGACCCAGCCGTACTTCTCCCAGTAGAGGCCGACGAAGATGTCGGACTGCTCGAGGTAGGCGCGGTAGAGCGCGCGCGGCGGGTGGGGCCGAGCGCCCAGCTCGAACATGACGGGGGCGGCGGCGAGGCGCTCGATCGCGGCCCTGGCGACCTTCCGCTCGGCGGCGAGCTCCTTGAGGGTCGAGCTCACGAACACCCGAAGACGCTGGTCGGGTGTCCGGATGACGGCGCGATTGGTCAGGCCAGGGGCACCCATGAGGGGGCGCCCTTCGCCAGCGCCGGTTTCCGGTTGTGCATCGTCCCTCCGCACTGCGCCGTGGTCGGAACCTGCGAGTACAGTAGCGGCGCGTCGCACGATGCGCACCTGTCCCTTGACCCGGAGGCGACATGGCTCGGCCGGTGATCCTCGTCTCGGTCTCCGCCGCGGACACGCGCGCGGATGTGGCCGGGCAGCTCGAGCGGCGGTACTCCGCCGACTACCGCATCGTCGCCCTCGGCGGTGCCGACGAGGGGGCCGCGGAGCTCGACCGGCTCGCCACGGCGGGCGAGCAGGTGGCCCTGCTGCTCGCCGACGACGGGCGGACCGGCGACGCGTCGCTGTTCGCGCACGTGCGCCGGCTCTTCCCCGACTCCCGCCGGGGCCGGGTGATCGAGTGGGGAGCCTGGGCCGACTCGGACGTGACCCGGTCTGTCCTCGACGCGATGGGCGACGGGCTGATCGAGTACTACGTGCTGCGGCCGGGTCCGGTGCCCGACGAGTCCTTCCACCGGTCGGTCGTCGAGTTCCTCATCGACTGGGCGCGCGCGACCGGCGGGCGGCAGGACGTGGCGGTCGTCGGCGACGACGCGAGCCCCCGCACCCACGAGCTTCGGGCCCTACTCGCCCGCAACGCGATCTCGCACCGCTGGCTGCCGCCGGGATCGGAGGCGGCGCGTGCTCTTCTCGGCGGCACGGGCGATGCGGGCGGGCCGGCCGTCGTGCTGCGGGACGGGCGCGTGCTGGCCGATCCGACGAACACCGACGTGCTCGCCGCGTACGGGCTCACAACCGGCCTGCCGGACGAGCAGCCCGTCGACCTCGCCATCGTCGGCGCCGGCCCCGGCGGCCTCGCCGCCGCCGTCTACGCGGCGTCGGAGGGTCTCCGCACCGTCGTGCTGGAGCGCGACGCGATCGGGGGCCAGGCGGGGTCCAGCTCGCTCATCCGCAACTACCTCGGCTTCTCCCGCGGGGTTTCCGGCTCGGAGCTCGCTCAGCGGGCGTTCCAGCAGGCGTGGCTGTTCGGTGCGCACTTCGCGCACACGCGGGAGGTCGTCGGCATGACGATCGATGAGCACTTCCGCCTGTCCGTCGCGCCCGGTGAGGAGCTGGTCGCGCGCTCCGTGGTGCTCGCGACCGGGGTCTCCTACCGGCGGCTCGAGCTCGGCGACCTCTCGGCGTTCGTCGGCGCCTCGGTGTTCTACGGAGCCTCGGCTGTCGAGGCGCGAGCGCAGACCGGCCGCGTCGTGCACGTGGTGGGCGGCGGCAACTCCGCGGGCCAGGCCGCTCTGCACCTCGTCCGCTACGCCCGCGACGTGTCGATCATCGTCCGCGGGGAGCACCTCGCGGAGAGCATGTCGGCGTACCTCATCGCCGAGCTCGAGGCGGCGGGCGTGCACGTGCTGACCCAGCGCCGCCTCGTGGGCGGCGGCAGCGCGAGCGGCTCCGGCCGCCTCGACCACATCGTCCTGCGCTCCCGCGCCACGGGCGAGGAGGAGGTGCTGCCGAGCGAGGCGGTGTTCATCACGATCGGCGCGGCGCCGCACACCGGCTGGCTCGATCCGGCGGTGAAGCGCGACAAATGGGGCTTCGTGCTCACCGGCACGGACGTGGTCGAGGCGGGCGGGTGGCCGCTCGCGCGCAACCCGGGCTCGTTCGAGTCGTCGGTGCCCGGGTTCTTCGCGATCGGCGACGTCCGCCGCGGCTCAGTGAAGCGCGTCGCGAACTCCGTGGGCGAGGGCTCGGCGGTCGTGTCGACGGTGCACGCCTTCCTGGCCGAGAAGTCGGCGACAGAGGGTCACATCGCCCCCTGAGGCGTCGGCCGGTCCGAAAGACGGGCCGATCCGGCGGAAGCGGGCCACCTAGGTGGCCCGGAAATGCCGGACCGGCCCGGAACGCGGGGGCACGCTCGTGGTGACCGGCGCGAAGAGCTAGGCGGCGACCGCCGAGCCGATGGCGAGGCCCACGGCCGCGGCCGCGACCGCGAGCAGCAGCATGCCGACCGAGGCCAGCGCCGCGGGCCAGGTGCGGCGGTCCTGCATCAGCCGCACCGCCTCCACGGCGGCCGTGCTGAAGGTCGTGTAGCCGCCGAGGAACCCTGCGCTCACGCCCTGCTGCACGGCATCCGGAAGGAGCCCGCCCACCGCAAGGCCCGCGACGACGCCGAGGAGCAGGGATCCGCTCACGTTGATCACGAGCGTGCCCACCGGGTAGCGCGGTGAGGTGCGGGCGCGGAGGAGCGTGTCGACCGCGAAGCGGCAGGCGGCGCCCAGCCCGCCCGCCGCCGCGACGAGGAGGAGCGTCACCGCGCCCTCCGCACCAGGGCGATGCCGGCCGATGCGGCGCCGAGACCCGCGACGAGCGTGCCGCCCGCGTACGCGGCCGCGATCAGGGGAGCGCCGGCGAACGACACCGTGTCGAGGGCGAGGGCACTGTACGTGGTGAAGCCGCCGAGCACGCCGGTGCCGAGCAGCAGGCGCAGGCGCGAGGAAACGGGCCCGGGGCGACTCCCCAGGACTTCGAGCAGGGCGCCGAGCGCGAGGGCGCCCGCGACGTTGATGGCGAGGATCGCGAGGGGGGCACCGCCCGAGGGCAGCGCCTCGATGATCGCGTAGCGCAGGCCCGTGCCGACGGCGCCGCCCGCGGCGACGAGACCGAGGTCCCGTGCACGGGGCAGGGAGCGGTCCGGCACCGGCGCTCCCTTCTCCGCGTGCGCGGAGGCCTCAGTCTGCCAGAGGGGCCGGTCCCGCCTTCGCCGCGCGGGCGCGGCCGAGCAGAGAACCGCCGATGAGGACGGCCGCGTACGCGAGCAGGCCGATGCCGACGAGGGGCGCGAGCCAGACGCCGTAGTGGCCGACCGCGATGCTCGCCCAGCCGACGAGCGGGAGGCTGTACCAGACGGTGCCCTTGACCTGTGCGGCCTGCACCGGCGTCGCGTCGGGGGCCGAGTTGTTGTCGCCCTGGGTGACGAACTCCAGGCGGCCGTCGGAGATCGAGTGCACCTCGATCACGCGGTGGGAGACGACGGCGGGCTGCCCCGGCTCCAACTGGTACGTGATCACGTCGCCGAGCCGGATCTGCTCGGGAGGCGTGGGCCGGACGACGACCAGCGTCCCGACGGGCAGCTTCGGCTCCATCGAGCCGGTCAGGACCGCGAGGGGGGTGGAACCGGTGACCGCGGGCACGCCGACGGCCGCGATGCCGAGGCCGGCGACGAGGGCGAGCAGGCCCCAGCCGAGGCCGAGGCGCAGCGCCCGCCAGACGCCGTGCTTCTCTCGGGTGGACTGCTCAGGAGGCGCTGTCATCGCTCCGCCTCCGCTTCCGCAGGATCAGGACGACGAGGCCGGCCGCGAGGACCGCCGCGGCGGCGAGGACGCCGGGATAGAGGGCCGGGTGCTCGCTGAACGGCAGAGTGGGCAGGCCGAGCTCCTCGGCCGCCTCGGCGAGGGGAGTGGCGACGGGATCGGACTGAGCGGCGGTGCCTCCCGCGGCCGGAGCCGCGACGGCTGTCGTGCCGGATGCGGCGGTGCCAGCCGCGGCGGCCGCGCCGGCTGCGACGGCGCCTGCGGGCAGGGCCGCCAGGATCGGCGTGCTGACCGCCGAGCAGTCGACCGGGAGTGCGACGCCGGCGGTCGCGTCGGTGAGCGAGACCGCGAGGTCTGCGCCGGCGCTCGAGCCCTGGCCGCCGTTCCCGGCGGTCTGCGACATCGCGAGTCGGAGTGAGACCTTCGCGGTCTCGCCGTCGGCCAGAGTCTCACCGGCGAGCAGGGGAGTGCAGGCGTCCGGGCTCGCGAGGGTGATGGGCGCCCCGGCGGCGCCTCCTTCGACCGCCGCCTCGAGAGTGAGGGCCTGGAGGAACTCGGCGTTGGTGGCCGTGGCGCCCGCCAGGGCGAGCCCCAGGAAGGCCGGCCCGCCGGAGACGTTCTTCACCCAGATCGTCGCCGTGTCGGCGGAGCCGGGCACCATCAGGACGCCGTTCGGAAAGATCGCGCCATCAGGGGCGGCGGAGAAGCTGCTGCCGTCGAGGCTGAGCAGTGCGCCCGGCTTCTCCTCGGCGGCCGAGGCCGGGGTGGCGAGGAGGGCCTGACCGGCCACCGCGAGCCCGACCGACAGGGCGGACGCGGCGGTCGCCGCGACGAGGCGGGCAGGGGCGATCATCCGGACACCGCCACCAGGGTGAACTGCTGCGCGGGGTTGTTCGCGCTGCAGGTGTACTGCTGCATCTTGATCCCGTCGTCCGACAGTCGGTTCGGCACATCGAGGCACTTGCCGCTGTGCTGGGCGGTGAACGTGAACGAGCCGTCCCCCTGAAGCGTCGGCAGCCACTGCTGATTACCGCCGCCGTGCAGGGAGTAGAGGTAGACCTCGAGTCCGTCGGTCGCGGCGGCGGTGGTGACGTCCCACACGATGCTCGGCGACGGGCGCGAGGCGACGGTGTAGTAGCCGGCGGTTCCCGCCGCGGCGAACTTGAACTGCTGTTCCACGCCGGTGCCGCAGCCGTACTGCGCCAGCGCCGACCCGCTGGCGGTTCCGCCCGCGGTCAGGCACTTCTGGCTGTTCACGTTCTTGACCTGGTACCAGTTGTTGGTATCGAGGGGCGCCGTGGTGGCGGTGAGGATGGCGGAGCCGGCGGACACGTTGCCGGAGGCATCCCGGGCTCGCACGTGGTACTGGTACGTCGTGCTGGTCGTCAGCCCCGAGTCCGTGTAGCTGTTCGATGCCACCGTGGTGAGGAGAGCCCCGTTGCGGTACACCTCGTAGCCGCTGACGGCGACGTTGTCGGTGGAGGCCGGCCAGGTGAGGCCCAGCGTGGTCCCGGTGTTCGACGTGACGGTCGGCGTGCCGGGCAGGCTCGGCGCAGCCTCGTCCTTCACGGTCGCAGTGCCGGTCACGACATCGGTGCGGCCACTGCTGTCCGTGATGGTGAGGGTGACGGTGTAGACGCCGGGCGACGCGTAGGCGTGCGAGGCGGTCATGCCGGTGCCGGCCGCGCTGCTGTCGCCCCAGTTCCAGGAGTAGGAGATGATGGACCCGTCGTAGTCGAGGGAGGCGGATGCGTCGACGTTCGCCGTCAGGCCGCTCACGCTCGTGGTGAACGAGGCGGCCGGGGCGCCGGTGACGACGGCGTAGTGCCGCTTCGCCTGGGTCGAGCTGAGGACCTTCGAGTAGACGGCGACCTCGTCGATCGTGCCGGACACGAACTGGCTCGACGGCGTGTTCGGCCACGAGCCGAGGTTGTCGCCGCCGACGCGCCAGTAGCCCGTGTAGTTCTCCGCGGTCGTGGCGGGGTTGGTGCCGATCTGGCGGCCGTCCACGTACAGCACCATTCCGGCGGTGGTCGACTGCGTCGCGACCACGTGGTGCCACTTGCCGTCGTTGTAGGCGCTCGGCGTCGCGATCGTCTGCGTGCTGCCCGGATAGGCGCCGAAGACGAGCTTGCCGTCGTTCTGCAGGTACACGTGCCGGTCGTAGAGCGACGACACCCCGTCGGCGGAGTTGCCGAAGCCGATCAGCTTGCCTCCGGAGGTGCTCGTGGTGGTGAACCACAGCTCCAGCGAGTAGTTCTGCGGGTTGGTGTAGGCCTGGTTGCTGCGCACGATGCCGTTGACGCCGTTGAAGCTGGCGGCGGTGTTGCGCGTGCCGGGCAGGGCTCCCGTCGTCCCGCGGGTGACCCCCTTGACGTACGTGCCCGGCGCCGCCTTCGAGGGGCTGGAGTCGGCGGCCACGTTCGACGTCGAGCCGTCCGCGAGCCGCCAGAACAGGGACGGCGCGTCGCCGTAGACGGCGGCGCCGTACGTGTCGCCGACTCCGGCGGGGTACGCGCCTCGGCCGGAGATGTTGAAGTGGTTCTTGACCGCCATCGAGCCGAGCGGGGAGCTGTACACCGCCACCTCGTCGATGGTCCCGTCGAAGTGGGCGTCGCCGGCCCAGGTGCTGTCGCCGCCGATGTGCCAGTGGCCGTTGTACTGCTGAGCGGACGTGGTGCCGGTGGTGCCGATGCGGTTGCCGTCCACCCAGAGCTCCTGGCCGGCGCTGCTCAGGTTGCCGACCACGTGGTGCCAGGCGCCGTCGTTGTAGGCGCTGACGGTCGAGATCGTGCTCGCGGAGCCGGTCCACACGCCGAAGGACACGCGTCCGTCGGCGTCCATGTAGATGTGCCGGTCGTACTGGCCGGACAGTGCGGTGATGCCGTCACCGAAGCCGACGATCTTGCCGCCGGTCGTGCTGGTCGTCTTGAACCAGGCCTCCACCGCGAAGGTCTGGGGCCCTGCGGTGGCCGTGTGCGTCACCGCCATGCTCGAGCTGTTCCCGGCGAAGTCGGTTGCGCTGTTGTTGTCCAGCAGCACGGCGCCCTGAGCGCCGCGGGTGAGGCCGGAGCCGGCGTAGGCGTCGTCGGTGCCCACGAGGTCGTACAGGACGGCGCCGCTCGACTCGGAGAGGCGCCAGAAGTGTGCAGCGCCGTCGCGGCGGACCGCGTCGGTGTAGTCGTTCTCGATGATGGCGGAGCTCGGGGCGACATCCTGCGTGGCGCCCGCGGTGGCCGTGCTGCTCCACCCGGTGTTCGGAAGGGTGAGGGTGACGGCGATCTGCGGTCTGATCGTCGCGGGAGTGCCGAGATTGGCTGCGGCGGTGCGGGAGCGGAGGCAGTAGAAGCCGCTCGCTCCGGCAGGGAGGGAGCCGGTGAACACCGGGACTGCGTTCCACGCGTAGGTGGCCCCGTTGTGCGCGACCGCGGTCTCGGTGCAGGCGGCGGCGCTCGCCGCCGGCCACACGGTGACCCAGGTCGTTCCGGCGAGTGCCGCCGAGCTGTTGCCGGAGAGGCTGAGCGAGACGGTGTAGTTCGCGTTCTGGTCGCCGGCGTTGCCGACCTTGATGTAGGAGGTCTTGCTCAGGGAATCCGCGGTGTAGGTGGTGCTGAGGCCGGTGAAGCCCTCGACGGTGGCGGTGACCGAGCCGGAGCGGATGGCGGGCGGGTTGGGCTTGACCGTGCCCCTCCAGAGGGCGGTGGTGCCCCCCACCGAGGAGAGGGAGAGTGCGACGAGCGCGACGAGCGCCGTCGCGGAGGCGCCGGCCGTGCGGCGAGCTGCCCTCCTGGAAACGCCCCGGGCGCGCAGGCGTGCGGCGAGCGCACGGACGGCGTCGGTGGTGCGAGTCATTCTGACCAGTCCTCCCCCAAGTGGTGGTCTTAGAACTAAGGAAAGCGTGCCCCGACCAGGGGTCGGGGCACGCTCCCCAGTTAGAGGGTCTGCGCGAGCGTGAAGGTCAGCGCGCTCAGATCGAGCGTCGAGCTCATGCCCTGCGTGCCGGTCACGGTCTGCGGAAGGGTGACGGTCAGCTTCACGTTGACCGTCGAGGCGCCCGCGGTGAACGCGAGCGTCTGGCCGGTGACCGTGGCGGTGCTCGAGGTGACCTCGAGGGTCTTGGTGACGTACTGGTCGAGGGTGCCGCTGCCGGTGAGGCCGGAGTAGGTGAGGTTCGCCTTGATGCCGTTGCCGACCGCGTTGACGTTCAGCGTCGAGGTGTAGGTGAGGGTCTGGCCCGGGATCATCCGGTACGTGGCCGGGTCGATCTGGGTGCCGGCCGCGTCCTTCCAGACGCCGTTGTTGTTGTTCGCCAGCGAGAGCTGGCCGGAGCTGATGCTCGGGGTGGTGAGGGTCGCGGTCGAGTTCCAGAGAGCGAACGTGCCGGCTCCTCCGAGGAGAAGAGCGATGCCGGCTGCGCCGGCGATGGAGCCCTTGACGAGCTTGTTCATGATGGCTTCCTTCGTTACGGGTGGCTGCGGCTTGCGCCGGGTCTTGGTAAGTGGACTGCCATCTGGACTAGGTATCCGTCAGGTCTTTGTCCCCCGACGAAGACATTGCCGTGTCCGCACTAGTGAGGACAAGAGGGGGACATATCCCACTCCGGGTGCCACCCGCGCGGGGGTGATCCTGGCTGATGCGAAAAAGAAAAGCCTGGTCAAAGGCGTAAAGCGGAAGTGGGGACACGCTTGTCCTCCATTTGCCGGACCCGTGTCCTCATCGATGAGGACACGGCCGAAGGCGGAGTACCCCGGTGGTCGACAGGTCTGTCCTCAATGTGGAGGACGCTGTGGACAACTCGCTCCGGGCACAGCGAAGCGCCCGCCTCCGCCCCTCGGAGAAGGGCGGGGACGGGCGCTAGTGAGTTGGGGGATCAGGCCTGCACGTCGCCGCGCCAGCCGCCCTCCTCGACGCCTCGGGTCTCGATGAACTCCTTGAAGTTCTCGAGGTCCTTCTTGATCGCCCGCTCGTCGAAGCCGAGCGCGTCACCGATCCTCTCGACGACGCCTTCCGGCTTCCAGTCGAGCTGCACCGTGACCCGGGAGGTGCTGTCGCTCAGCTTGTGGAACGTGACGACACCGGCGTGCTCATCCTTGCCGCCGATGGCGTTCCAGGCGACCCGCTCGTCGGGGTGCTGCTCGGTGATGACGGTGTCGAACTCGCGCACGACGCCGCCGATCTTGACCCGCCAGTGGTTGTGCGTGTCGTCGATCTGGGTGATCTCCTCGACGTAGGAGAGGAACTTCGGGAAGGACTCGAACTGGGTCCACTGGTTGTAGGCGGTGTGCACGGGCACGTCGACGTCAACGATTTCGATGACCTGGGCCATGGGTTTCCTTTCCGATGCTTCACCGGGGTGGGATTGCCACGCTACGCGGGTCGCCGAGGCACACGGGAGTCTCCCCGCCTACTCCCAGGGAGGGTTGACAGCGGTGCCTGAGCGCCGATAACCGCGGGCGTTCGGCCGGCGGTCACTCGCCCTCGGGGCGCTCCAGTGAGGATGAATCCCAGTCGTCCTCGTCGAGCAGGCCGTCGCCGGTGTCGAGAGGGGCCTCGGGGTCGTCGACCGGCTCCACGACGGTCCGCTCCTCGTCGGGCTCGGGCGTCTCGGCCATCTGGTACTCCTCGACCTTGTCCTCGACGCTCACCGGGTCGAAGGGGTCGTCGGCGCGGGTGTCGCTCATGATTCTCCTTCCGCCGCAGCTCGGCTCTCGCTCAACGCTAGAGCCGGCCGCGCGCGGCGGCCAGGGGTCGCGCCCAGGAGGGTGTGCGAATCTGGAGGACCCAGCCCGACAGCGTGGTCGTTCTCCGCCGAGCACCTTTCGGGAGGCCCCTCTTGTCGTCCGACATCCTCATGTCCGTCCTCGGCGACCCGCTCGCGCGCACCGCGATCTTCCTGATCGTCGCGGTCCTGGCGGCCCTGGTGCTGGCCGCGATCGTCGGCGCCGCCTTCCGCTGGGTCGCCCGCCGCCGGTCCTGGCCGGAGAAGGACGTCCTCGCGCTGCGCCGCCCCTTCCGTGCGCTTGCCCTCGTTGTGGCGGCCTGGGTGGCGATCGACCTCGCCCTGCCCAGGGCCGGGGAGGGCGTCGACGCGGTCACCCACGGGTTCCAGCTGGCGACGATCGCGGTCCTCGCGTGGTTCGTGTGCCGCGTCCTCATCCTCGTCGTCGACGTCGCGCTGGCCCGTTACCGCACGGATGTGGCGGACAACCGATGGGCCCGCCAGGTGCGCACGCAGGTGCTCATCCTGCGCAGGCTCGCGATGGTGCTCACCGTGGTCGTCGCCGGCGCGGCGATGCTGCTCACCTTCCCCGAGGCGCGGGCGGCGGGTGCGAGCATCCTGGCGTCCGCCGGGCTGGTGTCGATCATCGCGGGGCTCGCGGCGCAGTCGGCGCTCGCGAACGTCTTCGCGGGGATGCAGATCGCCTTCAGCGGCCTCATCCGCATGGACGACGTCGTCGTCGTCGAGAAGGAGTGGGGCCGGATCGAGGAGATCACCCTCACCTACGTGGTCGTGCACCTGTGGGACGACCGCCGCCTGATGCTGCCGTCCACCTACTTCATCGCGACGCCGTTCGAGAACTGGACCCGGCGCACGTCCGAGCTGCTCGGTGCCGTCGAGTTCGACCTCGACTGGCGCGTCAATCCGGCCGAGATGCGCGAGGAGATGCACCGCGTGCTCGACCGGACGGAGCTGTGGGACCGCCGCGTCGCCGTCCTCCAGGTCACGGACGCGGTCGGCGGCTGCGTGCGCGTCCGCATCCTCGTGACCGCGATCGACGCGCCGACCCTGTTCGACCTGCGCTGCTACCTGCGCGAGGAGCTCGTCACCTGGCTCCACCAGAAGAGCCCGCAGGGCATCCCGCGCGAGCGGGTGCAGCTCGTCGAGGCCGAGGCCGAGCGCCGCACGCGCTCGCGCGCGCCGGGCCGGGACAACGCGGACGACCGCTCGCTCTTCGCCGGCGACGCCGCCTCCGCCCACCGCGCGAGCCAGTTCACGGGACCGATCGGCACGCTCACCGCCGAGGAGATCGAGGCCGCTCGCACCGCCCGCTGACGCCGGGCCCGGCCGTGGCGTAACACCTCGAGGAGATTCCGTCGGATTCGGCCCCGCTTCCGCATAGCGGGGCTCCAGGAGCCGGGAATCTCCGTGATGTGTTCCCTCCCTCGGGCGAGAGGCCATGCGTGGCACCCGCGTTGACGCTTCCCGCTGTTCTGGGTACGTTCCCATGCTGTGCTCCCGGCCATCCACGGCGGAAAAGCCATGTCGACCTCTCGGCGGTCCCTGGTGACGGCGGGTGTGCCAGGGTGACGGAGGTCCTCGTCTACGCGGCCACCTCCGCGGGGGTCTGCGCGGCCGTGGCGGCGGCGGAGGCGGGAGCGGCGGTCCGGCTCCTCGAGCCAGGACGGCACGTCGGCGGCATGACCTCCGGCGGCCTCGGCTACACCGACATCGGCGACCCGCGGGTGCTCGGCGGGCTCGCGACCCGGTTCCGAAACGCCGTCGCGGACCACTACGGCGTCGCTCCCGGCCGCTACGCCGGCCCGGAGCCGCACGTGGCGGAGCAGATCTTCGGCGAGTGGCTCGAGCGGGCCGGGGTGGACGTCGTGTTCGGCGCACGAATCGCGTCGGTCGAGACGGCGGGCGGCACCATCACCGCCGTCACGACCACGGCGGGCGAGCGGCATCCCGCCGGCGTGTTCGTCGACGCGAGCTACGAGGGCGACCTGCTCGCGCTCGCCGGCGTCCCCGCATCCGTCGGGCGGGAGGACCGGATGATGCACGGCGAGCGCTTCGCCGGGCGTCAGGAGCTGGCGCCCGGCATGCACGCGTTCCCGCCGTGGGTGTCCCCGTTCGCGGGCGACGAGTCCGGCCTCGAGGAGGGGCCGCTGCTGCCGCAGGTGCGGCCGGAGCCGCTCGCGCCGGTCGGTTCGGGCGATGGCGGGGTCATGTCCTACGGATACCGGCTGTGCCTCACCACCGCGAACGACCGCATCCCGTTCTCCCGACGCGACGGCTACGACGAGGCGCACTGGGAGCTCGGCCGCCGACTGTTCCGGCACTGGGGGAGGACGGGCGGCACGCCGCCGGCGGGACGGATGCTCGGCCTCGAGCAGAACCTGCCCGGAGGCAAGGCGGACGGCAACTCGCTCGGCCCGTTCTCGCTCAGCGTGCTCGACGGCGCCGCGTGGGAGTATCCGCTCGCCGGGCCCGAGCGACGGGACGAGCTCCGGCTGCACCATCTGCACCACGCGCAGGACCTCCTCTGGTTCCTCTCCACCGATCCGGCGGTGCCGGCGTCGATCCGGGACGAGCTGCAGCGCTGGGGGCTGCCCGCCGACGAGTTCGCGGACACCGGCCACGTGCCGCACCAGCTCTACGTGCGGGAGGCGCGGCGGATGCACGGGGAGCACACGCTCACCGAGCACGACCTCGTCGAGGGGCGGATCCCCGACGACACGGTCGCCCTCGGGTCGTACCACCTCGACATCCGCGAGGTGCAGCGCGCGTGGCGGTGGGTGTACGAGCATCCGCGCCCGATCGGGATGGTCGTGACCGAGGGGTACCTCTCCGTGCCGGTGCCGCGGTACGGCATCCCGTACCGCAGCCTCGTGCCGCGCCGCGAGGATGCCGACAACCTCCTCGTCCCGGTCTGCATCTCCGCCTCCCACGTCGCGTTCTCGTCCGTCCGCATGGAGGTGCAGTACCAGATGCTCGGCCACGCGGTCGGCCTCGCGGCGGCGGCCGCCGTCGCGTCGGGATGCACGGTGCAGAACGTGGACGTGCGCGCCCTTCGCGAGCGGCTCGCGGCGGAGGGCCAGGTCCTCACGGTCTGACGAGGGGCCGTCGGCCGGCGTCGGGGGGTTTTGCAACCGAGCGACCGCTTTGCAACCGCGTGCCGTTGCAGAACGGTCGTTCGGTTGCAGCGCCACCGGGAGCGGGGCTGGTCTAGGCGCGGGGCCTCGCCCGGGGACGGAGAAGTAACCGTCTGGGAACGATGCCAGGTACGCTGGTGGACATGCCTTCGGCCAGCGCTGCCCCGGTGCATTCCGCCGCCTCCGACCCGCTCCCGATCCCCTCCCGCTTCGAGCCCTCGCCGCCGCTCGAGCCCGCCGCCTCCGGCGTCGCCGTCGCCGAGCACGGCCGCTGGCTGACCGTCTCGGGCCGGTGGTACTCGCTGAGCCTGCCGGCGGACGAGGCCCTCATGAACCGGTCGCCGTACGCCGTGCTGCTCTCCGAGGACGGCAACAACTGGACCGACATCTGCCTCCTCTCCTCCGTGCACCGCTCGGGCGTCCCGGACGAGAGCTACGGCCTCGGCGCCGTCGAGCTGCGCGACCGCACGGACGATGCGGTGACGCTCGTGATCCCCGCGAACTCGACCGCCTGGGAGACGCGGGAGCTGCGGCTGCGCTGCACGCCGGAGACGATCGAGGTCGCGGTCACGGTGCGCGGCAGCGGCGACCTCGACGACGTGGTCCTCTTCGGCGGCAGCGGCACCCTCCGCTCGGGCGCGGGCGGCGACTTCCGCTCGTCGATCGGCTTCCGCAGCGTCTTCGTGCCGGTGCCCACAGAGCCGGTCGCCTTCGTGCGGCCCGCGCGGGCATCCGCCACCCTCGGGGTCGTCGGGGACGCCGACCCCGGGCGTCTGCACGGCATCTTCTCGCCCCCGCCGCTCGTGCTCGGTCTCGGCCGCCGCGACGCGACCGGCCCGACCCACGTGCCGGGCGGCGGCTGGCTCGGCCTCGCGGCGCGGGCCGCCGTGCAGGACCTCACGTTCACGACGCTGCGCTACGAGCCGATGGACGCCGGCTTCTGGCTGCGCCTGTCCTACGAGGGTCACACGCCGGTCGCGGGGGAGTGGACCTCGCCCGAGCTCGTGCTGCGGCCCGCGGACGACGCGTGGTCGGTGATCGAGGACTCCCGCACCGACCTCGTCGACGCCGGCTTCGCGCCGGCGCCACCGGAGCGCGGCCCGGACTGGTGGGAGGAGCCGATGTTCTGCGGCTGGGGCGCCCAGTGCGCACGCTCCGCTCACGCGCTCCACGGCACCCCGGACCCGCGCGCGAAGACCGAGCCGGAGACGCCGCTCGAGGAGGCGTTCGTCGTGCTCCTCGCGCCGCAGCTCGCCCGCGAGACCGCATACGACGACTTCCTCCGGGTCCTCGCCGCGAACGACCTCGACCCCGGCACGATCGTCATCGACGACCGCTGGCAGGCGCAGTACGGCACCGCGACTCCCGACCTCGGGCACTGGCCCGATCTCAAGGGCTGGATCGCCGATCGGCACGCCGAGGGCCGAAAGGTGCTGCTCTGGTGGAAGGCGTGGGACCCCGCCGGCCTGCCCGCCGACGAGTGCGTCCTCGACCCGGCGGGCCGCCCGGTCGCGGTGGACCCGGGCAGCGCCGCCTACCTGTCCCGCCTCGAGCGGATCGTCGCCGACCTGCTCTCCCCGGATGGCCTCGACGCCGACGGGTTCAAGGTCGACTTCACCCAGCGCACCCCGAGCGGGCGCGCCCTCCGCGGCACCCCCGGAGTCTGGGGCGTCGCCGCGCTGCACCGCCTGCTTCGGGGCCTCTACACCGCGTCGAAGGCGGCCAAGCCGGACGCGCTCGTCATCACCCACGCCGTGCACCCCTCGTTCGGCGACGTCGGCGACATGGTGCGGCTGAACGACGTGCTCCGCTACGACGTGTCGGGACATCCCGCCCCTGTCGCGGACCAGGTCGTCCTGCGGCAGGGCATCGCCCGCGCCGCGATGCCGGGCCATGTCATCGACACCGACCAATGGCCGATGCCGGACCGCGCCGAATGGCTGCGCTACGCCGGCGTCCAACACCGCCTCGGAGTCCCGGCCCTCTACTACGCGGAGGCGATCGACCGCTCCGGCGAGCCGATCCGCGGCGAGGACCTCGCGGTCGTCGCGGACACCTGGCGGGAGTACCGCCGCCGCCTCGCCGACCGCAGGGCGGCCGGCCGATGAACGACGGTCCGCCCAGCGTCGAGGAGGTCGCACCCGGCGTCTACCGCGTGCAGGACACGTGCAGCGTCTACGTGATCGCCACCGACGGCCCGGGCGAGCGGACCGGTGTCGCCATCGACTTCGGGTCGGGACTCGTGCTCGACGTGCTCGAGGAGCTGGGGGTCACGAGGATCACCGACATCCTCATGACGCACCACCACCGCGACCAGGGCCAGGGCCTGCCGCGCGCGGTGGCGCTCGGCATCCCCATCCACGTGCCGCCCGTCGAGGTCGACCTGTTCGCCGAGGTGGGCGAGATGTGGCGCACCCGCCAGCTGGACAACGACTACAACCTGCGCCAGGACCGGTTCTCGCTGCTCGAGCCGGTGCCCGTCGCCTCGACCGTGCCGGAGTACCGGAGCGCCGACTACTCGGGGGTGCGGCTCCGGACGCTGCCGACCCCGGGGCACACCATCGGCTCGGTCTCCTACGTCCTCGAGCGGGACGGGCGCCGCATCGCGTTCACCGGCGACTTCCTCTACGGCCCCGGCAAGGTCTGGTCGCTCGCGGCGAGCCAGTGGTCGTACAGCGCCCACGAGGGCCCGGCGATGGTGGTCCTCACCGCGCACCTGCTGCGCGACGAGCGCCTCGACCTGCTGCTGCCGTCGCACGGCCACCCGATGCGCGACCCGGAGGGCGCGCTCAAGCTGCTCGCCGACCGCATGCAGTACCTCGTCGACTCCCGGCGCTGGCACCCCTGGGACCTCGAGCACCGGCTGCGCAACCCGTTCCAGCAGCTCACCGATCACCTGCTCTACAACTCGTCGGCGCTGTCCTACTCGTACGTGCTGCTGTCCGAGACCGGCGAGGCGCTGATCATCGACTACGGCTACGACATGACCACCGGCCTGCCGACCGGAACGGACCGGGCCGCGCGCCGGCCGTGGCTCGCGTCGCTGCCGGCGCTCAAGCAGCAGTTCGGCGTCACCCGCATCTCGACGGCTCTCGTCACGCACTACCACGACGACCACGTCGCCGGCCTGCCGCTGCTGCGCGACGTCGAGGGGACCGAGATCTGGACGCCCGAGAACGTCGCGCCCGTCCTCGACGACCCCTGGAAGCACGACCTGCCGTGCCAGTGGTTCGAGCCGATCCCCTCCGACCGCATCCTGCCGCTCGGCGAGCCGTTCACCTGGAACGAGTACACGATCACGCCGCACGACCAGCCGGGCCACACGCTCTTCCAGGCCGCCTACGAGCTCGAGGTCGACGGCGTGCGGGTGATCTTCACCGGCGACCAGCAGGAGAACCTCGGCATCCCGAACGAGCGCCACGAGATCCTCAACTACCAGTACCGCAACCGGTTCCGGGTCGACGACTACCGGAAGAGCGCCGCGCTCTACCGGCGCATCCGGCCCGGGCTGTTCGCCACCGGGCACTGGGCGCCGCGCTGGGTCGAGCCCGGCTACCTCGACTACCTCGGCTACGCCGGCGACGACCTCGTCGAGATGCACGAGGCGCTGCTCCCGCTCGACGAGCTCGACCTCGGCGCGGACGGCGTCCTCGCGCGGATCGTCCCCTACCGGGCCCGGGTTGGGGCTGGTCGCGAGCTCGAGCTGACGGTGACCGTGCGCAATCCGCACCGCGCCGACGCGGAGGCGCGCATCGCCGCCGTCGTGCCCGACGGGTGGTCGGTGCTCGGCGAGCCGGATCCCGTGCGGCTGCGCGCGGGGGAGGAGCGGGAGGTCCCGCTGCGGCTCTCGGCGGGTCCGGTGCCGACGAGACGCGCGCGGGTGGCGGTCGATGTCACAATTGGCGCACTGCGCCTCGGCCAGCATTCCGAGGCCCTGATCGACGTGGAGTAGGGAGCGGTATGCGGGACGGCAGTGCGGCTCGTGTGCCGCCGGAGCGCCGGGCCACCATCAAGGAGGTGGCCGAGGCGGCCGGCGTGTCGCGCTCGACCGCATCCCGGGCGCTGACCGGCAACGGCTACGTCGCCGAGGGGGTCCGTCTGCGCGTCCGGCAGGCGGCGAACGAGCTCGGCTACGTCGTCGACGCGATGGCGCGCAGCCTCAAGCAGCAGTCGACGCGCTCGATCGGCGTGCTCGTCTCCGACCTGCGCAACGAGTTCTACGCGAACCTCGCGGCCGGTGCCAGCCGGCAGGCGACCCGCCTCGGCTACACCGTCATGCTCATCGACGACCAGGGCATCCCCGAGGACGAGCTCGCGGCCGCGGAGGCCTTCGTCGCGCTCCGCGTCGCCGGCGTCGTCGCGACCCCCGTGTCGGCGGGCGCGACGGACTTCCTGCTGCGCCAGCGCGTCCCCGTCGTCGAGGTCGACCGCCGGTTCAGCGACGGCGCGTGCGACGCCGTGGTGATCGACAACCGCGGATCCGCCCGCGTCGTCACCCGCCACCTCATCGACCTCGGCCACCGCCGCATCGCTCTCCTCATCGACGAGGACGACTGGACCACGGGCCGCGAGCGCCGCGAGGGCTACGCCGACGCGCTCGAGGCCGCCGGGCTGCCGCACGAGCGCGAGCTGGTCATCCCCACCGGCTGGGACGTGGAGGCCGCGAAGGCGGCCGCGCTCGAGCTGCTCTCCTCGCCCGGGCGGCCGACTGCGATCTTCGCCGCGAACAACGTGCTCGCCGAGGGCGCCTGGCGCGCGGCCGCCGAGCTCGGCCTGCGCGTGCCGGACCAGCTGAGTCTCGCCGCCTTCGACGACGTGCCGTGGATGAGCATGGTCACGCCCGGCGTCACGGCGGTGGCGCAGGACGCGGGCGCGATGGGGCGTGCGGCCGTGCAGACCGTGGTCGACCGGATCGCGGACCCCGCGGCTGGGACCCGCACGATCGTCCTGTCCGCGGCGGTGCAGCTGCGCGGGTCGACCGCGGCGCCGAGCGAGGTGGAGTCCGACCTGCGCGTCGGTTGATCGCCGCGCCCTCCGCCCGTATATTTGTGGGAACGATTTCATAAGTCGCCCACGTTCGGAGGACTGCATGGGAGCAGCGAGACGTCCGGTCCTCGGTCTCGACATCGGCGGGACCAAGCTCGCGGTCGGCGTCGTCACGCCCGAGGGTGCCGTCTCCGGCTTCCTCGTGGAGCCCACGCGCCGCGAGGACGGCTACGAGGTCATCCTCGGCCGACTCTTCGCGCTCGGCCGCCGTGCCGTCGCGGCGGCGCGCGAGGAGGGCGTCCTCGCCCCAGGCGAGGACGTCGCCGCCGTCGGCATCTCGTGCGGCGGACCGCTCGACGCCGCCCGCGGGATGCTCCTCAGCCCCATCCACCTGCCCGGCTGGGACAGCGTCCCCGTCGTCGACCTGGCGTCCGCCGAGTTCGGCCTTCCCGCCGCGCTCGAGAACGACGCCACCGCCGCCGCGTACGGCGAGTACCGGTTCGGCGCCGGCCGCGGCACGAACACCATGGTCTACCTGACGGTCTCGACCGGCGTCGGCGGCGGGGCGGTCATCAACGGCCGCCTGCACCGCGGGGCCGCGGGCAACGGGGGCGAGTACGGCCACATCTCCGTCCGCCCCGGCGGTCGGCCCGGCTTCGGCCACCGCGCCGGCACGCTCGAGGCCTACGCCTCCGGCACCGCGATCGCGGAGCGCGCCACCGAGGCGGTCGCCGCGCTCGCGGGCACCGGTCGGTCCAGCGTCCTGTCCGCGCTCGAGGTCATCCGCGCCGAGGACGTCTCCGCCGCCGCCCGCGCCGGCGACGAGGTCGCCCGCGAGGTGTGGGACGAGACCGTCGAGCTGCTCGCCGACGCCGTGACCGACCTCGTCAACATCCTCGAGCCCGACCTCGTGGTGCTCGGGGGTGGGGTCACCCGTGCGGGCGCGCTGCTGCTCGACCCGCTGCGCGAGCAGGTGCTCGCGCAGGCCATGCCTCCGGCCGCCGCCGCGGTCCGGATCGAGCTCGCGCAGCTCGGCGACACCGTCGGTGTGGTCGGCGCGGGCGCCATCGCCTTCGACGCCGCGGACCGCTCCGCCCCGACTCTTACGGATCTGCATGTCTGACGCCCTGGTCACCGACTGGATGAACGAGCAGCTCGGCGACCACGTCGCCACCGCGCGGGAGATGGAGCGGCTGCTCCCCGCCGTGCGAGAGGTCGCCGCCCTGCTCGTGCAGGTGTACGAGAGCGACCGGGTGCTCTACACCTTCGGCAACGGCGGCAGCGCGGCGGATGCGCAGCACCTCACGGGCGAGCTGATCGGCCACTACAGGCGCGACCGGCGCCCGCTCGCCGCGGTCACGCTCAGCACCGACGCCACGGTGATGACGTGCATCGCCAACGACTACTCCTACGACGACGTGTTCGCGCGCCAGGTGACGGCGCTCGCGAGGCCGGGCGACATGGTCGCCGCCTTCACGACGAGCGGCCGGTCCCGCAACGTGGTCGCCGCGCTCGAGGCCGCGAAGCAGCGCGGCGCGACGACCGTCCTCTTCGGCGGCGGCGACGGCGGTCCCGCGAAGGAGTTCGCCGACCACGCGCTGCTCGTCCCGACGACGACCACCCCCCGGATCCAGGAGATGCACACGTTCATGCTCCACGTCATCAGCGAGACCGTCGACGCCTGGGCGGCGGACGAGTGAGCGCCCCAGCGGGCGCCCGCCCGCACGGCGGCGCGCCCCTGACGAGCGCGGACACGGCGGGCCTCGACGCGGCGGTGCCGGGCCGCGCGCCGATCGCGAACGCGCCGGCAGGGCCGCAGCCGCGCGACATGGCGCCGCAGCCCCGGCCCGTCTCGACGCCGGACCGCACGCTCTACATGATCGGCAACGCGCACCTCGACCCGGTGTGGCTGTGGCCATGGCAGGAGGGCTACCAGGAGGCCCGCGCCACCTTCCAGTCGGTGATCGACCGGATGGACGAGTACCCCGACTTCGTGTTCACCTGCGACCAGATCGTGCTGCTCAGCTGGGTGGAGGAGCAGGACCCCGAGCTGTTCGCCCGGATCCGGGAGCGCGTCGCCGAGGGCCGCTGGGTCAACGCGGGCGGCTGGTGGGTCGAGCCCGACTGCAACCTGCCGATGGGGGAGTCCTTCGCCCGGCAGGGCCTCTACGGCCAGCGCTACCTGCAGTCCCGGTTCGGGAAGCCCGCCACCGTCGGGATGAACGTGGACCCGTTCGGCCACAACGCGATGCTCCCGCAGATCCTCCGCGGCCACGGCCTCGACTCGTACATGTTCCTGCGGCCGGGGCCCCACGAGAGCGTGCTGGAGGAGACCCTCTTCACGTGGCAGTCACCGGACGGCAGCCGGGTGCTCGGCTACCGCATCCCGTTCGAGTACTGCAGCCCGGCCGGCTCCGTGGACGGGCAGACGGACAAGTCGCTCGGCGCGCTCGATCGCAGCATCGGCGACGCGATGATCTTCTACGGCGTCGGCAACCACGGCGGCGGCCCGACGAAGGCCAACATCGAGTCGATCTACCGGTACGACCGGATGGGCTCCTTCGGAAGGATGCAGATGGCCTCGCCGCGCCGCTACTTCGACGAGGTGCTCGCCCGCGGCGACGCCTACCTCGACAGCCTCCCGGTGCGTCAGGACGACCTGCAGCACCACTCGCCCGGCTGCTACTCGGCCCACTCCGGCATCAAGGCCTGGCAGCGCCGGGCCCAGTACGCCGTGCTCACCGCCGAGCGGTGGGCGGCGGTCGCCGCGATGCAGGCCGGGGTCCGCTACCCCCGGGAGGACCTCGAGCGCGCGTGGAAGCAGATCCTCTTCAATCAGTTCCACGACATCCTGCCCGGCTCCGCCATCGAGTCCGCCTACGACGACGCCCGCGACCAGCTCGGCGAGGCCGTCGCGATCGCGAAGCGGATCACGACGCTCGCCCACAACACCATCGCCCGGCAGATCGACATCCCGCTCGACCCCGCGACGCAGCCGGTCGTCGTCTTCAACCCGCACCCGTGGCCCGTGGAGACGGACGTCGACCTGCAGTTCGGCGGCAAGCCGACCGGTGCGCACGTCGTCGACGACGGGGGGCGCACGGTCCTCTCCCAGCGCTCGCAGTCGACCGCGACGACCGACGACCGGAGCCGCGGCGCCCTCGTCTTCCGGGCGGAGGTCCCCGCGCTCGGCTACCGCGTCTACCGTCTGCTGCCCGGCGACCCGGCGCCCGCCGTCGATTCGCCGCTCTCGGTCACGGAGACGGTGCTCGAGAACGCGCACGCCCGCATCGAGATCGACCCGGAGAGCGGGTGGCTGTCCTCCTACCTGCTCAAGGGGACGGGGATCGACGTGCTCGCGGGCACGAACCCGTCCATCCACACGCAGGTGAACGAGGACCCGACCGACACGTGGGGCCACCGCGTCCTCTCCTACGCGTGGCCGGGCGCCGCCATGACGCTCGAGCGGATCGTGGTCCGCGAGGCCGGCCCGCTGCGCTCCCGGGTGCGGATCGAGCGGTCCTGGGGCCGGTCCACGCTCGTCGAGGAGCTCGTGCTCGACGCCGACAGTCCGTTCCTCACCGTCAACGCGACGCTCGACTGGCGGGAGCCCGCGCACCTGATGAAGCTGCGCTTCCCGGTGGCCCTCGAGAACCCGGTCGGCACCTACGAGATCCCCTACGGCACCCTCGAGCGCCCGGTGGACGGGGCGGAGGAGCCGGCCCAGGCCTGGGTCGACCTCACCGGCACGTCCGGCGGCACGCCGGCGGGCCTCACGGTCGTCACCACCAACAAGCACGGGTACGACGTGTCGCCCGCCGTCGACGGCGGCACCGCGAGCATCGGCATCACCGCCGTCCGCAGCCCCGTCTACTCCTGGCACGATCCGCGACTGCTCTCCGACGAGAGCATCTACGCGTACCAGGACCAGGGCGTGCAGCGCTTCAGCTACCGCCTCGTGCCGCATGCCGGCGACTGGCGAGCGGCCCAGCCCGCGCGGATGGCGGCCCTGCTCGGCCAGCCCGTGCGCGCCCAGCTCGAGTCCTTCCACGACGGCGCGCTGCCGTCCGCGTTCTCGTTCCTCTCCGACGGCGGCGGCCAGGTGATGGTCACCGCGGTGAAGGGCAGCGAGGACGAGACGGACGGCCCCGGCGGCGCCGACGTCATCGTCCGCGCTGTGGAGACCACGGGCGCACCGGCTCGCGTGAGACTCGACCTGCCGCTCGTCGGCCGCACCCTCGACCTCGATTTCGGCCCGAGCCAGCTCCGCACGTTCCGGATCCCGGCCGACCCGACCGCCGAGGTGGTCGAGGTCGACCTCGTCGAGCGGCCGCTGGCAGCCCGCCCCGCGGGGGAGCAGGGCGCGCCGGGCGAGCCGAGTCCCGAACCCGCCGCTGCGGGGGCTCCGGTCGAGGAGGGCGAAACCCTCACCCCGGCGGAGCGCCTGCTCGGCGGCCCGGAGGACGACCTCCGCGGCGAGGTCCGCTAGCCCGGTCGGCCGATCGTTCCGCCCGCCACCTGCGCGGATCAGGAGGTCTTGCGCGGATCAGGCAGATCGGCCGCTTCCGCACGCGAATCAGGACGACACGCCGCTTCGTGGAGGGCGTTTCCTGATCCGCGCAACACCGCTGCGATTCGGCGTCAGGACAGGGAGCGCTCGCCTGCGCGGGTGGAGTCGCCGGGCGTGACGCCGGGGGCGTCGCCGACGAAGCCGGAGTCGGCGTCCGTGTCGGGCGCCTGCGGCACGCCGCCCGGCGGACGGTGGTTGATCTTCACCGGTCCGGTCGGCGGGGAGTGCGGGTCCTGCGGCGGCACAGCGGGGATGTCGTCGCGGAGGGCGGTCGGCGCCGCGCCGGCGGGTGACGGCTGCGAGTGCTGCTCGGCGCGGCGCCCGCGGTCGAGCAGCAGGCGGGCCACCAGGACGGCCTGACCGACGGCCACCGCGCCGAGGGTGGCGACGGCGACGATCAGCAGGACCGGGGTGCGGGACTTGCGGGAAGCGGTCATTGGTCGGCCTTCTTCGGGCGGGGCGCGCGCTTGGGCGCGGCCTGACGGGGCGCCGCCTTGTCGAGCGGCACCGCGCCGCTCTGCAGGGGCACGGTGGGTGCCTCGTGCGGAACGGCTTCCTCGCGCACCGGCAGCTTCACCGTCGGCGCGTCGGCAGTGGCGGGCGCCTGTCGAGCGGCCTCGGCGGGCGCCGCCGTGGTCGTCGGAGCGGCCGCGGCCGGTGCGGTCGTGCGAGGGGCCGGTGCGGCGGGGGGAGCGGCCGCCGGGGCGGAGGCCGCCGAGGTGGGAGCCGGGGCGGATGCCGGAGCCGCAGCCGTGCGGGCGGCGGGGGCGGGAGCAGCGGCGGCCGGAGCGGACGGAGCGCCGCTCGGGGTGGGCGGTGTGGGCGCCTTCGCGGGACCGGCGGCCGGTGCGGCATGGCCGGCGGACTCCGCGGGGGCGGGGGACGGCGCGTGCGCCGGCGGGAACGGACGCGCGTCGTGCTGGCGCAGGTAGACCTGCGCGGCCTTCGTTCCGATCAGGAGGAACCGCACCAGGAGGACGAGGACCGCGAGAAGCGCGATCCAGAACAGGATCGAGAACCCGACGAAGAGGACCTGGACGAAGTCCACGGCGGGCCAGGGGCTAAAACCCATCCTTGCCCTCCGCCATCTCCTCGGACTCCTTGTGCACCGTTCCCAGGGCCACGACGAGCGTCAGCACGGACGCGACCAGGCTCAGGTAGAACCGCCAGTCGCGCGGCCCGGCGGAGCCGGTGCGGAAGGTGCTGATGGCACTCACGGTGGCGCTGATGATGGCGCCGTTCAGGACGTACTTGCGCATGGAGCCTCCTCGGCCCTCAACATACCGCGCCCCCATCTGCACGGGCAGGGGGAGGCGGCGGGGTTGATTCTCCTGATCCGGGGCGAGTAAGCGCGGGATCGCACCGGAGGGAAGGGTCCTTGGTCCTGTTGTCCTGACCGATCGGACAGTTAGACTCCGCGCGTGTCCAGCCCGTCCTCCGCGCTCGCGCTGCAGCGGGTCGCGCTCGAGCAGTTCTCGCTCGTGGGTTTCGGCGGCGCCTCGCTGGGATCGATCGCGCAGGCCGCCGGACTGTCGAAGTCGAGCGTCCTCTACCACTACGCCTCCAAGGAGGCGCTGCTCGCGGCGGCCATCGAGCCCGCGATCGACGCCCTCGCCCAGGTGGTCGAGTCCTATCCCTACGGCGGCGATCGGGCCGAGCACGATCGGTTCGTCGAGCGCTTCATCGACTTCCTCCTCGAGCACCGCCTCGCGGTCCACCTGTTCGTCAATCAGGGGCAGGTCCTCGGCACCATCCCCGCGGTCCAGCGGGCCAACGACCTGATGCACCGCTTCAGCGAGACGGTCGCCGAGCGCATGCCGAGCATCGAGGACCGGATCCGCTTCGGCGTCGCGATCGGCGGCGCGGCGTACATCCTCGTCGCCGCCGCGAACTGGTCCGACGAGGGCGAGCCGACCCCGGCGGAGGCGGCCGACGCCCGCGCCGCGCTCATCGACACCGTCGCCTCCCTGCTCCGGCACCCCGAGCCGGCGCACTGACCACCCGACAGGAAGCAGTCGCATGGCCACCCTCCTCTACCGCCTCGGCCGGTGGGCCTACACGCGTCCGTGGCGCGTGATCCTCGCGTGGGTCGTGCTCGTCGCCGGCATCGGCACCACGGCGGTGCTGTTCGGCGGGGAGACCGAGGAGTCCTACGCGATCCCCGGCACCGAGTCGCAGGAGGCGATCGACCGGCTCGCGGCCGTGTTCCCGCAGACGGCGGGCGCGAGCATCCAGATCGTGCAGCAGACGCCCGAGGGCGCGACCATCGAGGACGACTCGTACCGCTCCGCGGTGGAGCAGATGGCGAGCGACATCGGGACCGTCGAGGGAGTCGAGGCCGTCTCGACGCCGTACTCCGAGTTCGCGACGGATGCGATCTCGGACGACGGCCGCGTCGGCATCACCCAGGTGACTCTCGACTCGTCGTCGGAGGAGGTGAGCGAGGACACCATCGACGGCGTGCTCGCCACCGCGGGGTCCGCCCGGGACGCCGGACTCACCGTCGAGTTCAGCGGCCAGGTGTTCAACGAGACCGAGTTCGGGGTGACCATCACGGAGGCGTTCGGCGTGCTCTTCGCCGCCGTCGTGCTCGTGGTGGCGTTCGGCTCGCTCCTCGCCGCCGGCTTCCCGCTGCTCGGCGCGCTCGTCGGCGTCGGGATCTCGATCGCGGGCATCACCGCGATCGCCTCCGTCGCGTCGGTGTCGAGCACGGCGCCCATGCTCGCGCTGATGATCGGCCTCGCGGTCGGGATCGACTACTCGCTGTTCATCGTCTCGCGGCACCGGAACCAGCTCGCGACCGGCATGGAGCCGCGCGAGTCGGCGGCCTCCGCGATCGCCACGGCGGGCAGCGCGGTCGTCTTCGCAGGACTCACCGTGATCATCGCGCTCCTCGGCCTGCTCGTCGTCGGCATCCCGTTCCTCTCGGTGATGGGCGTCGCCGCGGCGGCCGCGGTGCTCGTCGCGGTCCTCATCGCCGTGACCCTCGTGCCGGCCCTGCTCGGCCTCGCGAAGCGCAGGCTCGAGCCGAAGCCGGGCTCGCGGGCATCCCGCCGCGCGCTGGCCGCCGCGCTCGACTCGGAGATCGCGGCGAAGCCGTCGTTCGGCATGCGGTGGGTCCGCCTGCTGCTGAAGGCGCCGATCGTGCCCGTGATCCTCGTGATCGGGCTGCTCGGCGCGCTCCTCGTGCCCGCGATGCAGCTGCAGCTGAGCCTGCCCGACAACGGCACGCAGCCGGAGGACACGACGCAGCGCAAGGCCTACGACATCGTCGCCGACTCCTTCGGCCCTGGCCGCAACGGCCCGCTCATCGTGCTCGTCGACATCACCCAGACGACCGAGGTGCTCGAGGACCTCGAGAGCATCCGCGGCGAGCTGGAGGACCTCGACGACGTTCGCGCGGTCGGCCCCGGCACACCCAACCCGTCCGTCGACACCGCGATCCTGCAGGTGATCCCGGAGAGCGCGCCCGACTCGCCGAGCACCACGGCGCTCGTCGAGGGGATCCGCGACCTCGCGCCCTCCATCGAGGAGGAGTACGGCACCCCGATCGCCGTCACCGGCACCACCGCCGTGATGATCGACATCTCCTCGACGCTCGGCCGCGCGCTCGTGCCGTTCGCCGCGATCGTGCTCGGGCTCTCCGTCCTGCTGCTGATGATGGTGTTCCGGTCGCTGTTCGTGCCGATCAAGGCGGCGCTCGGCTTCCTGCTCTCGATCATCGGCTCGTTCGGCGTGGTCGTCGGGGTGTTCCAGCTCGGCTTCTTCGCCGACGTGCTCGGCATCACGCCCGGTCCGATCCTCAGCTTCCTGCCGATCCTGCTCATCGCCGTACTCTTCGGCCTCGCCATGGACTACGAGGTGTTCCTCGTCAGCGGGATGCGCGAGACGTGGGTGCACACGCGCGATGCGCGGAAGGCGGTCGTCGTCGGCTTCGCCCACGCCGCCCGCGTCGTCACCGCGGCGGCGCTCATCATGTTCTTCGTCTTCGCGGCGTTCGTGCCCGAGGGGGCGCAGGCGATCAAGCCGATCGCGCTGGCGCTCGCCGTCGGCATCGCGTTCGACGCGTTCCTCGTCCGCATGACGCTCGTGCCCGCCGCCATGGCGCTCGCCGGCCGGGCCGCGTGGTACCTGCCGAAGTGGCTCGACCGCATCCTGCCGAACGTGGACATCGAGGGGGAGAGCCTCGGCGCCCACCGCGCCGGCCTCGAGTGGGCGCATGGCCGGGATGGCGCCGCGATCACCGCGGAGGAGTTCACCACGCCCGCCGAGGGGCCGCCCGTGTCGTTCGAGGTGCCGATCGGCGGGATCGGTGTCGTCGTCGGCGGCGCCCGCGAGCGGCGCGGCGCCCTCGCGGCCCTCGCCGGCCGCCTGCCCGTGACGGGCGGGCGCGCCCAGGTGCTCGGCCTCCCGCTGCCGAGCGACGCCGCCGCCGTGTCCCGGCGGGTCGCCTTCGTCGACGTGCAGCCGGTTCCGGGCCCCACCGCGGGAGAGCTGCTCACCGAGCGCCTGGTGATGGGCCGGCCTCCGTTCGGCTCCCGCCGCAAGTCCGGCCACATCGTGCTCGACCGCATGGCGCTCGCTCTGCAGGCGGAGGGCTTCCCGCCGGTCCGGCTCGCCGACCGCGCGTCGGCGCTGTCCGCCGAGCAGCGGGCCGCCCTCGCCCTTGCACTGGGCCTCGCCTCCGGCGCCGAGGTGATCGTCGTCGACCTCGGCGAGCTCGAGGGCCGGCACCTGGAGACGGCCCTTCGCCTCGCCGATGCGATCGTCCTCCCGGAGACCACCGTCCTGCTCGGCGCAGCCACCGAGCCACAGCCCGAGACCCGCGGGGGACGCCCCCTCGTGGTCGCCGCCCTCGCCCGAAAGGCGGTCCTGTCGTGACCTCCCTCGCCTCCCGGCGCTCCCTCCGGGTGCTCGCCGTCCTGGTGCTCCTCGCGGTACCGCTCGCGGTGGTGGGCCTGTTCGCCGGCGCCCTCTCCCAGGTGGGCTCCGACGACGGCCGCGTGCCGGCCGCCATCGTCAACGAGGACGAGATGATCGAGCAGACCGCCGAGGACGGCACCACGACGCCGGTGCTCGCGGGACGCCTGCTCGTCACCGAGCTCACCGGCGACGGCGACCGGGCGGCCGGCTTCGACTGGCGGCTGACGAACGCGGCCGAGGCCGAGGACGCGCTGTCCCGCGGCGAGGTCTACGCCGTGCTCACGATCCCGTCCGACTTCTCCGCGGCGGTGACGTCCCTCTCCACTCCCGACCCGGTGCGCGGCACCATCTCGGTCCGCACCGACGACGCCCACGGCTACCTCGTCGGCCCCATCACCGACGCCATCGGCGACGGGCTCGCCGCCGCCTTCGGCACGCAGATCTCGGAGCAGTTCATCTCGGGGCTCGTCGGCGGCACCGGGCAGTTCAAGGACGCGTTCACCACGGCGGCCGAGGCGGCCGCGCAGGTCGCCGACGGATCGCGGGGGCTCTCGGACGGCGTCAGCGCCCTCCGCGACGGCGCGACCGCGACGCAGCAGGGTGCGGCGGCGCTCGCCGACGGCGTCGCCTCGTACACCGGCGGGGTGTCGGCGCTGAGCACCGGCATCAGCCGGCTCCGCGATCAGACGGCGGGGCTGCAGCAGCTTCCGCGCGGGGTGACGGACTACACGAACGGGATCCGCCAGCTCTCCGAGGCGCTCGCCGTGGTGTCCGCGGGGATCGCCGTGCAGGCGGCGGCTCCGCCCGCCGCGCCCGTCCCGCCCGCCCCGCCGACCGACCCTGCTGCGCCGCCCGCCCCGCCGGCGCCGCCGGCGATCGATCCGGCGCTCGTGCAGCAGCTGCAGGAGATCTCCGCCAACCTGACGGCCGCGGCGGATCGCGGCCCCGCCCTCGTCACCGGTGCCCAGGGCGCCGCGGCCGCCCAGAGCGGCATCGCCACGGTGGCGAGCGGGGCGTCCACCCTCGCGGCCAACGGCGGCGGCCTCGCGGGCGCGGCCGGCTCACTCCGGGACGGTCTCGGGCAGCTCGTGACGGGCCTGCAGGCCTCGGCGACCGGAGCGTCGACGCTCGCGACGGGCACGGCGGACCTCTCCACCGCGCTCAGCGAGGGCGCGAACCAGGTTCCTGCGTACACCGACGAGCAGGCGGAGCAGGTGGCCGACGTGGCCTCGTCGCCGATCGCGCTCGAGGTCGCGCGCGCCCACCGGGTCGACGACGTGCCGGCCATCGCGTCGACCCTGCTCGTCCCCGGTGGCCTGTGGGTCGGCGCATTCGCGGCGTTCCTCGCACTCGGGCTGTTCAGCCGGCGCATCCTCGCCTCGACCGCGTCCAACCTCCGGATCACGAGCTACGCCCTCGTGCGCGCGGGCGCGATCGTGCTCGCGCAGGCCGTGCTCCTCATCGCGCTGCTGCACGGGCTGCTCGGCGTGCCGTGGTCGTCGGTGCCCGCGACCCTGCCGTTCGCGGTGCTGTTCGCCCTCACGGTCACCTGCATCCACGCGTTCCTGACCGCCGCCTTCGGCCGGTGGGGGCTCGTCCTGTCCCTTCTCCTGCTCGCGCTGCAGCTGACCGCGACCGGCGGGCTCTATCCGATCGAGGTGCTCCCGGCGCCGTTCCAGGCGATCAGCCCGTACCTGCCGATCACCCAGGCGCTCGACGGACTGCAGTCGATCGTCACGGGCGCCGGCCCGGCGCCGGTCATCTCGGCGGCGCTGGGCCTCGCCGCGTGGGCTGTCGGAACCGCCGCACTCACCGTGTTCGCGGTGTCGCGGAAGCGGTCCGCGCGCTACCTCGGCCTCACCGCGCCGGCGCCCGCCCCCGCCCCGACGCACGCGCACGTCGCCGTGTGATCGACGGCCCCCGAGCCGCCCTGTCGAACCGTGCGGGGGTCAGGCCGCGGTGCGCTCCGGCTCCACCGGGACCGCGGTGTGGCGGCGCGCGAACTCGAGGGTGGAGCGCAGCAGCTCGCGGCGCTCGTCCTCGTCGCGGACGCGGCGCGTGTTGACCTCGGCCACGATCTGGCCGTCCCAGCCCGTCGCCGCGAGCTGGGCGAGCGTCTCCGCGATCGGCTGGCTCCCCGAACCCGGCGGGAGGTGCTCGTCGAACGGCGTGCCCTCCTCGGAGTGCGCCCGGCCGTCGCAGAGGTGGATATGACGAAGCCGCGAGCCGAAGCGGGTCGCGAGCTGGAGGCCGTCCTGACCGGACAGGGCCGCGTGGGAGAAGTCGAGGGTGAGGGCGTCGCAGTCGAAGCCGGTCGGATCCCAGTGCGGGGCGTAGGCGGTGAGAGTGCGGCCGCGCACCTTCCACGGGAACATGTTCTCCACCGCGATGGTGGTGGCGTACTCGGCCGACGTCGCAGCGATGAGGTCGAGGAAGTGCTCCGCGTAGGAGTGCTGCCAGCGGAACGGCGGATGCACGACCACCGTGGGTGCACCGACGGCGCGCGCCAGCTCCGCGGATCGCTCCAGCTTCACGCGCGGATCCCGTCCCCACACGAACTGGGTGAGGAGCAGCACGGGGGCGTGGATCGAGAGGATGGGCAGCTCGTAGCGGTCGGACAGCTCGATCAGAGCCGCCGGGTCCTGGGTCCGCGGGTCGCGGGTGACCATCACCTCGAGGCCGTCGAAGCCCGCCTCCTTCGCCATGGCGAACGAGCGCTCGGGACTCCACGGGTAGACGCACGTCGTGCTCATGCCGATCCGGATCATCGGATCGAGCGTACGTCGGGCGCCTGCCCGTACCCTCGGACGGATGGACGGCTCTTCGGCAACCTTCAGCAAGCGCTCACGCTCCCTGCAGGCTGCCGCCGCCGAGGTCGCCGGACTGGAGTGGCTGCGCGCCGCGGAGGCCGCGGGGGGCGCCCGAGTGGTGCGCGTCCTGCGGCTGGAGGGGGAGGAGATCGAGCTCGAGCACCTCGCCGGCGCCCCGGCAACCGGACAGGCCGCGCGGCGGTTCGGGGCGGCCCTCGCTCGCACGCACGACGCGGGCGCCGCGGGGTTCGGCGCTCCACCGGACGGGTTCGACGGACCCTGCTTCCTGGGGCGGCAGGAGCTCCCCACCTCGCCGGGCGCCCGCGCGTGGGGCTCCTTCTTCGCCCGCGACCGGGTGCTCTTCTACCTCGACCGGGCGGAGCAGCGGGGCAACGTGTCCGCCGACGAGGCGCGGATCGTGCGTCGGGCGGGCGAGCGGATCGCCGCGGGGCAGTTCGACGACGACGACGCCCCGGCCCGCCTCCACGGCGACCTGTGGAACGGCAACGTGATGTGGACTCCGGACGGAGTCGTGCTCATCGACCCGGCCGCCCACGGCGGGCACCGCGAGACCGACCTCGCGATGCTCGACCTGTTCGGCTGCCCCGCCCTCGACGAGGTGCTCGCCGGCTACGAGGAGGAGCACCCGCTCCGGCCGGGCTGGAAGGAGCGGGTGCCCGTCCACCAGCTGCACCCGCTCGCGGTGCACGCCGCCTCGCACGGCCGGTCCTATGCCGCGCCGCTCGTGCGGGCGGCCCAGGCCGTGCTCGCGCTGCCCTGAGCGTCGGGAAGGGCGGCAACCCGACCCGGTAGAATCGGGTCGTGCCGTTCGATTACTGATCGATCACCGCACGCGACGACCACTGGCCGCCGAACGTACGGAGGAGACATGCTTCTCCTCCTCGCCGCGTTCGGGCTCGCGGCCCTCCTCGTCCCGGTCCTCACGCCCCGTCTCGGTCCGCGCGTCTTCTACGTCGCGCTGCTGCCCGCACTCGCGGCCGTCGTGCACGCTGTCGCCGTCGCCCCCGCCGTGTTCGCCGGGGGAGTCGAGGAGCGGGTGCCCTGGGTGCCTGCACTCGGGCTCACGCTCGACACGCGCCTCGACCCGCTGTCGTGGACGCTCGCGCTGCTCGTCGGCGGGGTGGGCGCGCTCGTCCTCTTCTACTGCCGGCGCTACTTCTCCGCCGACGAGCCGGGGCTCGGCCCGTTCGCCGGCTACCTCACCGCGTTCGCCGGATCGATGTACGGCCTCGTCGTGGCGGACGACGTCTACCTGCTCTACGTCTTCTGGGAGCTGACCACCGTCTTCTCCTACCTGCTCATCGGGCACTACGCGGGCCGCCGGGCGAGCCGCGGCTCGGCCCTTCAGGCCCTGCTCGTCACCACGTTCGGCGGGCTCGCGATGCTCGCGGGATTCGTGATCCTCGCGAACCAGGCCGGCACGACGAGCCTCAGCGAGCTCGCCACCCGGCCGCCCGAAGGGGCCGCGGGGACCACCGCCGCCGCGCTCGTCGTCGCGGGCATCGTGTCGAAGTCGGCGATCGTGCCGCTGCATTTCTGGCTGCCCGGTGCGATGGCGGCTCCGACCCCGGTGAGCGCCTACCTGCACGCCGCCGCGATGGTGAAGGCGGGGATCTACCTCGCCGCGCGGTTCGCCCCCGGCTTCACCGAGGTCCCCGGCTGGCGGGAGTCGCTCGTGGTGCTCGGCCTCGTCACCATGGTGGTGGGCGGCTGGCGGGCGCTCCGCGAGACGGACCTGAAGCTCGTGCTCGCCTACGGCACGGTCGCCCAGCTCGGCTTCCTCACCACCACGATCGGGTTCGGCACGCGCGACGCGCTGCTCGCCGGCCTCGCGCTGCTCGTCGCCCACGCGCTGTTCAAGTCGGCGCTGTTCCTCCTCGTCGGCATCGTCGACCACGAGACCGGCACCCGCGACCTGCGGAAGCTGTCCGGCCTCGGCCGGGCCGCGCCGGCGCTCGCCGTCGTGGCCGTCGCGGCGGCCGCGTCCATGGCGGGCCTGCCGCCCTTCGCCGGCTTCGTCGCCAAGGAGGGCGTGCTCGGGGCGATGCTGCACGCGGGCGAGGAGGGCGACGCACTCGGCTGGGTCGCGCTCGCCGGCGTGACCCTCGGCTCCGCGCTCACCGCGGCGTACGCGGCCCGCGTCATCTGGGGCGGCTTCGCGCGCAAGCCCGAGGTGCCGCCGATGGGTGCCGTGCACGTCGCGCCGACCTTCCTGCTCGCCCCGGCCCTGCTCGCCGCGGCGGGCCTCGTCGGCGGCCTCGCCCCGTCGCTGCTCGACGCGGTGCTCGCGCCGGCCGCCGACGTCCTGCCCGCCGAGGGGGAGCCGGCGCACCTGTCGCTGTGGCACGGGTTCGAGCTGCCCCTCCTGCTGTCGGCCGTGACGATCGGGATCGGCGCCGGTGCCTTCCTCGCCCGCGATCGCATCGCGCGGCTCCAGGCCCGCACCGCGCTCCGCCGCTCGGCCACCGACGCCTACCGCTCCACCCTGAGCGGGATCGACCGCGTCGCCGCGCGCACGACCACGCTCGTCCAGCGCGGATCGCTGCCCTACTACCTCGCCGTCATCCTCGTCGTGTTCGCCGTCGCGGTCACCGCGGCCCTCGTCCGACTCGGTCCGGATTTGCCCGAGGTGCGGCTCTGGGACGAGCCCGGCCAGCTCGCCGTCGGGATCGTTATCGCGGTCGCCGCCATCGCGGGCGCGGTCGCCGGCAAGAGGTTCCAGGCGGTCGTCCTCGTGGGCGTCACCGGCTTCGGCATGGCGCTGCTGTTCGCGAACTTCGGCGCCCCGGACCTCGCGCTCACGCAGGCGCTCGTCGAGCTCGTCACCCTCGTCGCGTTCGTCCTCGTCCTGCGTAGGCTGCCGGCCCGCCTCGGCACGAAGCACGGGTCCTCGTTCCAGCTCGGCCGCGCGCTGCTCGGGGTCGTCGTCGCGCTCATCATGTCGGCGGTCGCCCTCGTCGCCCTCGCCGCTCGGACCGGGGTGCCGATCTCCGTCGAGTTCCCGCGGCTCGCGGTCGACGGCGGCCACGGCATCAACATCGTCAACGTGACGCTCGTCGACATCCGCGGCTGGGACACGATGGGGGAGCTCAGCGTGCTCATCGTGGCCGCCACCGGCGTCGCGAGTCTCGTCTTCCTTTCCAGTCGCAGCGACCGGATGCCCGAGTTCGCGCGGCGCTCGGGCCGCTCGCTCATGCGCGGCCGCGCCGGGCGCTCCACCTCCGACGAGGACCGCGGCTCGTGGCTGCTCGCGGGCCGCACGCTCGCCCCGCGGAACCGCTCGATCCTGCTCGAGGTCGTCGTCCGGCTCGCCTTCCCGGCGCTCATCGTCGTGTCGCTGTACCTGCTGCTCGCCGGGCACAACGCGCCGGGCGGCGGATTCGCAGGTGGCCTCGTCGCGGGCCTCGCGCTCGTCGCGCGCTACCTGGCGGCCGGGCGCATCGAGCTGGCGGCGGCGGCACCCGTCAGCGCCGGCGCGCTGCTCGGCAGCGGCCTGCTCTTCGCGACCGGCGCGGCGCTCGTGCCCCTGTTCCTCGGTGTCGACGCGCTCACCTCGACCTACCTCGACCTCGACCTCGGCTGGTTCGGATCCGTCACCTTCGTGACGTCGACCATCTTCGACCTCGGCGTGTACCTCGTCGTGATCGGCCTCGTCCTCGACGTGCTGAGAAGCCTTGGCGCCGAGGTCGACCGGCAGGAGGAGGAGGGCGACGAGCCCTCCGTCGCGGCACAGGTCGAAGCGGGCGAGCATCGCCTCGCGGGAACGGGAGGTCCTCGATGACCGCGTCCCTCGTGCTCGTCGGCGTGATGGCCGTCCTCTACGCCTGCGGCGTCTACCTGCTGCTCGAGAAGAGCATGACGCGCGTCATCCTCGGCGTGCTCCTGCTCGGGAACGCGACGAACCTGCTCCTGCTCATCATGTCCGGCCCGTCCGGCGCCGCCCCGATCGTCGACGGTGAGGAGGCGCTGCCGTACTCGGACCCGGTGCCGCAGGCGCTCATCCTCACCGCCATCGTCATCACCTTCGCCGTGTCGGCGTTCCTGCTCGCGCTCGTCTATCGCTCCTGGCGGCTGGCGAAGGAGGACGAGGTGCAGCTCGACGACGAGGACGTCGCCATCGGCACGCGCGAGACGCAGCCCGCCGAGGCGCCGGACCGCGGCGAGCCCGACTCGTCGCTCGGTGACGCGCTCGACGACGAGGCCGAGGCGAGCGCGGCCGATCCCGCGCTCGCGGACGAGAGGGACCGATGAACCTGCCCCTCCTCCTCGTGCCGCTCGTCGTGCTGCTCCCGCTCATCGGGGCGGCCGCGGCGCTCCTCGCGGGGCGCCGGCCGCACCTGCAGATCGCGATCACGAGCACAGTGCTCTCGGTCGTCCTCGTCATCGGCGTCGTGCTGCTGCTCGTGGTCGACGCGACCGGCCCGCTCGTGATGGAGGTCGGCGGGTGGCAGGCCCCGTTCGGGATCGTGCTCGTCGTCGACCGGCTCGCGGCCCTCATGGTGTCGGTGTCGGCCGCCGTGCTCCTCGCGGTCCTCGTGTTCGCGGTCGGGCAGGGCCTCGCCGACAACGACGCCGACACGCCGCTCTCGATCTACCACCCGAGCTACCTCGTGCTGTCGGCCGGCGTCATGAACGCGTTCGTCGCGGGCGACCTGTTCAACCTCTACGTCGGCTTCGAGATCCTGCTGGTGGCCAGCTACGTCCTGCTCACGCTCGGCGGCACCGAGGCCCGCATCCGCGCCGGCACGACCTACATCGTGGTGAGCCTGCTGTCCTCGCTGCTGTTCCTCGCCGCGATCGCGATGATCTACGGCGCCACCGGAACCGTCAACATGGCGCAGATCTCCGATCGGATCGCCGACCTGCCCGCCGAGCTGCAGACGCTGCTGCACGTGCTGCTGCTCCTCGCCTTCGGCATCAAGGCGGCCGTCTTCCCGCTCTCCTTCTGGCTGCCGGACTCCTATCCGACAGCGCCGGCACCCGTCACGGCGGTGTTCGCCGGCCTGCTGACCAAGGTCGGCATCTACGCGATCATCCGCACGGAGACGATCCTCTTCCCGACCCCGGAGCTCAACGAGCCGCTGCTGATCGTCGCGCTGCTGACGATGGTGGTCGGCATCCTCGGCGCCATCGCGCAGGCCGACATCAAGCGCATGCTGTCGTTCACGCTCGTCAGCCACATCGGCTACATGGTGCTCGGCGTCGGGCTCGGAACGGCCGCGGGAGTCGCCGCGGCCATCTTCTACACGGTGCACCACATCATCGTGCAGACGACCCTGTTCCTCTCCACGGGGCTCGTGGAGCGGGTCGGCGGCACCACATCGGTCAGCCGCCTCGGCGGGCTGCTGTCGGCGTCGCCCCTCGTCGGCGTGCTGTTCCTCGTGCCGGCGCTCAACCTCGGGGGCATCCCGCCGTTCTCCGGGTTCGTCGGCAAGCTGGGCCTCCTCGAGGGCGCGGCGGCCGTCGGCACACCGCTCGCGCTCGTGCTCCTCGGTGTCGCCGTCGCGGTGTCCCTGCTCACGCTCTACCCCCTCGCGCGCACGTGGAACCTCGCGTTCTGGCGGCCCGCGAAGGAGGTGCCCGAGTACCGCTCGGCGCTCACGGCGGAGCTGCAGGACAACCCGTACGAAATCGCGACCGTGCAGACCCGATCGCTCTCGAAGCTCATGGTGGGCGCAACCGTCGGGATGGTCGCCGTGAGCCTCGGCCTCACCGTGCTGGCCGGGCCGCTGTACTCGCTGGCCCAGCGCGCCGGCGCCGACCTGCAGGGCACCGAGCGCTACATCGCCGCCGTGCTCGGGGGAGCCCCGTGAGCGGCGTCCGGCACGGCCGCCGCGGGGAGGGGATCCGCACGGGACACCAGCTGCTCCTCCTCGGCGGGCTCGTCCTGTTCTGGCTGCTGCTCTGGGGCTCCTTCACCCCGATGGACGTGCTCGCCGGGATCGGCGTCGCGCTGCTCGCGACCCGCATCTTCGAGCTGCCGCCCGTCCAGCTGACGGGCCGGCTGCACCCGGGCTGGCTGCTCGCGTACCTGGTCCGCTTCGCCGGCGAGGTGGTCGCCGGATCGGTGCAGGTCGCGGCGTACGCGCTCGACCCGCGGCGCCAGCCGGGCACCGCCATCGTCGAAGTCAAGCTCGTCACCCGCTCAGACCTCATCATCACCCTCGTCGCGGTGACCCTGTCGCTCGTTCCCGGGTCCCTCGTCATCGAGGTGGACCGGGCCCGCTCGACGCTGTTCCTGCACGCGCTCGGCGTCTCGGATGCGGCCGCTGTCGACCGGGTGCGCCAGAGGAGCCTCGACACGGAGCGCCGACTCCTGCGGGCGATCGGCTCGCACAGCGAGTACCGGAAGGTGAGCCGATGACCCTGGTCGACATCCTGCACCTGATCGCCGGGGTGCTGTTCGCGGGAGCGGCGTTCCTCGTCCTCCTCCGGATCCTGCGCGGCCCGTCGATCATCGATCGGATGGTCAGCTCCGACGTGCTCGTGACACTCGTGATGCTGGCGCTCATCGCCGACATGGTCGCGAACCACCACACGCGGTCGATACCGCTGGTGCTCGCCCTGGCCGGGACGGCGGTGCTCGGCGCCATCGCGGTCGCACGCTACGTGTCGAAGCACGACCGCCGGTCGGACGGTGAGCGCGGGGCGCTCCAGCATGCGCCACGAGGAAGGGACTGACGTGAGCGACGACTGGGCCGACCTCGTCTCCGCCGGGCTGCTGCTCCTCGCGGCCGTGCTGTCGCTCGCCGCCGGTATCGGGCTCCTCCGCTTCCCCGACGCGCTCAGCCGGATGCACGCCGCGACGAAGCCGCAGATCCTCGGGATGGTCGCGGCGCTGGCCGCGCTCGTGCTCTCCTCCGGGTCGTGGACGACACTGCTCGTCGTCCTTCCGATCCTGGCGCTCCATCTCCTCACCACCCCGATGGCGGCGCACATGCTGGGGCGCGCCGGCTACCGCGTCGGCCATCTGCGCGACGACCTGCTCGTCCGCGACGAGCTCGAGGACGACATCCAGCGCGCTCAGCGGGCGGGGGAGAACCCGAGAGGGAGGCGTCCAGGCCGCGGTCGGTAGACTTCCGGTGCCGTTTCCCGAGCAGATCGGATCGACCATCAGCAGCGCAGCCTCCCGGACGTTCAACTTCGTCGTCGTCTCCAACCGGCTCCCCGTCGATCGGGTGGAGCGGGGCGACGGAGGCGCATGGCAGCACTCGCCGGGCGGCCTCGTGACCGCCCTCGAGCCCGTGATGAGCAGCAACGACGGGGCCTGGGTGGGCTGGCCCGGCATCGCCGACCGCGACTTCGAGTCCTTCGAGAGCGACGGCGCGTGGCTCGTGCCGATCAGGCTCTCCGAGCAGGAGGTCGCGGAGTACTACGAGGGCTTCTCCAACGACACCCTCTGGCCGCTGTACCACGACGTCATCGCGCAGCCGAGCTACCACCGCGAGTGGTGGGAGAGCTACGTCGAGGTGAACCGGCGCTTCGCCGAGGCCGCCGCATCCGTCGCCGCCGAGAAGGCGACCGTATGGGTGCAGGACTACCAGCTGCAGCTCGTCCCCGCGATGCTCCGCGAGCTGCGCGACGACCTCACCATCGGCTTCTTCAACCACATCCCCTTCCCGGCATACGGCATCTACTCGCAGCTGCCGTGGCGGCGCCAGATCGTCGAGGGCCTGCTCGGCGCCGACGTGATCGGCTTCCAGCGCAACGCGGACGCCGGCAACTTCGCGCGCGCCGTCCGCCGCATCCTCGGCTACTCGGCGAAGGGCACGATCATCGAGGTGCCCGAGACGGACGACGAGGGCCGCGCCCGGGTGCGCACCGTCATCGCGCGGCACTTCCCGATCTCGATCGACGCGAGCGGCTACGAGAAGCTCGCGAACGACCCGGGCGTGCAGGAGCGAGCGCGGCAGATCCGGCACGAGCTCGGCGACCCGAAGTTCGTCATGCTCGGCGTCGACCGCCTCGACTACACGAAGGGCATCGGCCACCGCATCAAGGCCTTCGGCGAGCTGCTCGCCGAGGGGCGCCTCTCCGGAGAGGACGCGATCCTCGTGCAGGTGGCGAGTCCGAGCCGGGAGCGGGTCGAGACGTACCGTCAGCTGCGCGACGAGATCGAGCTCGCCGTCGGCCGCATCAACGGCGACTACAGCACGATCGGCCACCAGGCGATCAGCTACCTGCACCACAGCTATCCGCGCGAGGAGATGGTGGCGCTGTTCCTCGCCGCCGACGTCATGCTCGTCACCGCGCTGCGCGACGGGATGAACCTCGTCGCCAAGGAGTACGTCGCGAGCCGCGTCGACGAGGACGGCGTGCTCGTCCTCAGCGAGTTCGCGGGCGCCGCCGACGAGCTGAAGAGCGCGCTGCTCATCAACCCGCACGACATCGACGGACTGAAGGACGCGATCATGACCGCCGTCCGGATGCCGAAGCGGGATCGGGCGATGCGGATGCGCGCCCTGCGCCGCAGGGTCATCGAGCACGACGTCGCGCGCTGGTCGAACACCTTCCTCGAGGTGCTCGGGCGCACCCAGCCCGCGGACGCGCCCGCCGTCGCCACGACCGACGAGTGAGCCGATGAGCTCCCTCGACTCCCGCGCCGGCCAGGACGGGCCCTGGCTGCCCGCCGCACTGCGCGACGCCCTCGCCGACCTCGCACGGACCGAGCGGCTGCTCGTCGCCCTCGACTTCGACGGCACGCTCGCGCCGGTCGTCGACGACCCGGCGAAGGCCCGCGCCCTGCCCGGCAACCGGGCGGCGGTGCGCCGCCTGTCCGAGCTGCCGGCCACGCGCGTGGCCCTCGTGTCCGGGCGTGCCCTCGACAGCCTCGAGGAGGTGTCGGGCGCGGGCGACGAGACGCTGCTCGTCGGCTCGCACGGGGTCGAGCTGCGGCTCGACTCCCCGGACGACGTGTTCACGCTCGACGAGGACGAGCAGGCGCGGCTCGGCCTGCTCGGCGACGTGCTCGACCAGGTCGCCGACAACCTCGACGAGGTGTGGGTGGAGGCGAAGCCGGCGGGCTTCGCGCTGCACACCCGGATGGCGACCGACAAGGACAGCCGCGTCGCGCACCTGGTCGCCCTGTCGGAGACGCGCGCCGAGATCAACGACCTCACCGTCCGGCGGGGCAAGGACGTGCTCGAGTTCTCGGTCCGCTCGACGACGAAGGGCGAGGCGGTGGAGCACCTCCGCCGCTACACGCACTCCACGGCCGTCTTCTACGCGGGCGACGACGTCACCGACGAGGACGCATTCGAGGCGCTTGGCCCCGCCGACCTGGGCGTCAAGATCGGCCCCGGCACCACGGTCGCCGACCACCGCGTGGCGGGCCCCGACGAGGTCGCCGAGGTCCTGACCCTCCTCGCCGACCTCCGCAGCGCGTGGGCGGAGCGCACCCCCGCCTCCAACTGACGCCCGGCCTCGGGTCCGCCGAGTTGCCACTTTCCGCCCCTATCCGGCTGCGATAGGGGCGGGAATCGGCAACTCGCGAAGGGAGATGGGGTCGCGGAAGGGGGAACCTCCCCGGTACCGTCGCGTCCGTTCCCAGGACCCGCGCGACGGAGGGAGGGCCGGTGACGGAGCTGACCGCCGAGGCGTTCCTGGAGCGGCTGCAGGCCTTCCGATCGGACGAGGAGCGCGAGAAGATCCGGCGGCGGCTCCCGCACGCCGCGATCCTCGGCGTGCGGATGAAGCACACGTTCGACCTCGCGAAGGAGTTCGAGCGGATGCCGCTCGACGAGGTCGAGCGACTGCTCGAGAGTGAGTACTACGAGGCTCGCATCGGGGCGGTGAGCGTCCTCGACTTCAGGGCACGCCGGCCGCGGATCACCGACGACGAGCGGCGCGAGCTCTGCGAGCTCTACCTCCGGCGGCACGACCGCATCGACACCTGGGACCTCGTCGATCGGGCCGCCCCGCGCGTCGTCGGCTGGTACCTCCTCGACAAATCGCGAGCCCCGCTGTTCGAGCTCGCGGCGTCCTCGAATCCGATCGCGCGTCGAACCGCGATCACGGCCGCGTTCTGGCTCATCCGGAGCAAGGATCTCGACGACCCGCTCGAGCTCGCCCGGATCCTCGTGGACGACCCCGAGGAGGTCGTGAACACGTCGGTCGGCGTCGCCCTCCGCGAGGTCGGTGAGGTGGATCGCGCCCGCCTGCTCGCCTTCCTCGAGGAGCACCGCGCGGACATGCCGCGCGTGACCCTTCGCGGCGCGATCGAGCACCTCCCGCCCGACGAGCGCACGCGTCTCCTCGCCCGCTGACGCGGGCGTACCCCTCGGCCGAATTGCCACTTTCCGCCCCCAAGACACGCAAATGGGGCCGGAAAGTGGCAACTCGCGCGGGGGTGTGGACGGGCGGCGCGAGGAGCCGCGCCGGGCGGCATCCTTCCCGCCATGCCACGACGGACGACGCCGCTGCCGGAGCGCTTCTCCGGGGCCTTCCGGGTCAAGGACGCCCAGGCTCAAGGACTGGGGGAGAAGCGCCTGCGGGGGCCGGACCTCGCGGCGCCGTTCCCGGGAGTCCGTATCGCCGGCCCTGTCGGCTCCTCTGTCCTCGAGCGATGCCGTGTCTACGCGGAGCTCATGGCACCGGGACAGTTCTTCAGCCATCGGACGGCGGCACGCATCCACGGCATGCCCGTGCCGGGCGCTGAGAAGGACGAGCCGCTCCACGTGACGGTGTTCCAGCCGGACCGCGCTCCCCGGGTGGCAGGGATCGTCGGTCACCACACCCACGTCGAAAACATCGCGGTGGTCGTCGTCGACGGTCTCTTCGTCACGTCTCCGGCGCACACGCTCCTGCAGCTGGCGGGCGACCTCACGGTCGAGCAGCTCGTCGTCGCGGGGGACGCCCTGGTCGGCGGCCGGTCGCCGCGATGCTCGGTCGATGAGCTCAAGGCCCTCGTTCCGCGAGCCGGGGGACGCAGGGGCATCACGACTCTGCGGGAGGCGCTGCCGCTGATCCGGGTCGGCTCCGAGTCGCCGCAGGAGACCCGGCTCCGGCTCCTCCTGCACGCGGCGCGACTGCCAGAGCCCGAGCTCAACGTCGACATCCTCGACCGGTTCGGCCGCTTCGTCGCCCGAGGCGACCTCGTGTACCGGAAGTATCGCGTCGTCGTCGAGTACGACGGCGACCAGCACCGCACGGATCAGCGCCAGTACACCCGCGACGTCGAGCGCCTCGAGGAGCTCGCCGCCGAGGACTGGCGCGTCATCCGGGTCCTCGCCGAGCACATGAGGAACCCCGCCGGCGTGGTCTCCCGCGTCCGCGCCGCCCTCGCCGCCTCCTCCTGACTCCCGAGTTGCCACTTTCCGCCCACAAGCGGCGGAATAGGGACGGAAAGTGGCAACTCGGGAGCACAGCGGGAGCGGGCGGGGCGACGCGCCCGGGAGGGTACCCTCTTTACGTGTCCGAAACGAAGCAGGGCGAGCCCGACATCAAGCCGCGCAGCAGGATCGTCACGGACGGCATCGAGGCCATGACCTCGCGCGGGATGCTCCGCGCCGTGGGCATGGGCGATGCCGACTGGGACAAGCCGCAGATCGGCATCGCGAGCTCGTGGAACGAGATCACGCCGTGCAACCTCTCGCTCGACCGCCTCGCGCAGGCGGCGAAGGAGGGCGTGCACTCGGGCGGCGGGTATCCGCTGCAGTTCGGCACGATCAGCGTCTCCGACGGCATCTCGATGGGCCACGAGGGGATGCACTTCTCGCTCGTCTCCCGTGAGGTCATCGCCGACAGCGTCGAGACCGTCATGCAGGCCGAGCGCCTCGACGGAACCGTGCTGCTCGCGGGCTGCGACAAGAGCCTCCCCGGCATGCTGATGGCCGCCGCGCGCCTCGACCTCGCCGCCGTCTTCGTCTACGCCGGCTCGATCGCGCCCGGCTGGGTGCGCCTGTCGGACGGCACCGAGAAGAACATCACGATCATCGACTCCTTCGAGGCGGTCGGCGCGGTGAAGGCCGGCACCATGAGCGAGGCCGACGCCAAGGCGATCGAGTGCAACTTCGCGCCCGGTGAGGGCGCCTGCGGCGGCATGTACACCGCGAACACGATGGCGTCCGTCGCCGAGGCCCTCGGCATGAGCCTCCCCGGCTCCGCGTCGCCGCCCTCCGCGAACCGCCGCCGCGACTACTACGCGCACCGCAGCGGCGAGGCCGTCGTCGGGATGCTCGAGAAGGGCATCACCGCCCGCGACATCCTCACCAAGGAGGCGTTCGAGAACGCGATCGCGGTCGGCATGGCGCTCGGCGGCTCGACCAACATCGTCCTGCACCTGCTCGCCATCGCGCACGAGGCCGAGGTCGAGCTCACCCTCGACGACTTCAACCGCATCGGCTCGAAGGTGCCGCACATCGGCGACCTCAAGCCCTTCGGCAAGTACGTGATGAACGACGTCGACCGCCTCGGCGGCCTGCCCGTCCTCATGAAGGCGCTGCTCGAGGCCGGCCTCATGCACGGCGACGTGATGACCGTCACCGGCAAGACCCTCGCCGAGAACCTCGAGGAGATGGACATCGCGCCCCTCGACGGCGAGGTGCTCCGCACGCTCGACAACCCCATCCACGAGACCGGCGGCCTCACGATCCTCAGCGGCTCGATGGCCCCCGAGGGCGCCGTGGTGAAGACCGCGGGCTTCGACGCCGAGGTCTTCGAGGGCCCCGCGAAGGTGTTCGAGCGCGAGCGCGCCGCCATGGATGCCCTCACGAACGGCGAGATCAAGCACGGCGACGTGGTGGTCATCCGCTACGAGGGACCCAAGGGCGGACCCGGCATGCGCGAGATGCTCGCCATCACCGCCGCCATCAAGGGCGCAGGACTCGGCCGCGATGTTCTATTGTTGACGGACGGCAGATTCTCAGGCGGCACAACCGGCCTGTGCATCGGCCACATAGCACCCGAAGCGGTGGACGCTGGTCCCATCGCCTTCGTGCGCGATGGTGATCTGATACGGGTCGATATCGCCGCTCGCTCGATCGACCTACTTGTCGACCCGGCTGAGCTCGAAGCCAGGGCCGAGAACTGGGCCCCGCTCCCTCCGCGCTACACCCGTGGCGTCCTCGCGAAGTACTCCAAGCTCGTCCGGTCGGCAGCGACGGGCGCAGTCACCGGGTAGTTCGCGGGCGCCTTCCGCACCTGATGTCCCTGTGAGGATCCGATACCCATGCCTGCGTCCCCTGCACCGACGCCGACCGCGCCCAAGCACGCCGCCCCGAGCGACGCGCCCGAGGTCCTGACCGGGGCCGAAGCCGTCGTCCGCACCCTCGAGCTCCTCGGGGTGACGGACGTCTTCGGCCTGCCCGGCGGCGCGATCCTGCCCGTCTACGACCCCCTGATGGACACGTCGAAGATCCGGCACATCCTCGTCCGCCACGAGCAGGGCGCCGGCCACGCGGCCGAGGGCTACGCGAGTGCGTCGGGGAGGACCGGCGTCGCGATCGCCACCTCCGGCCCGGGCGCGACGAACCTCGTCACCGCGATCGCCGACGCTCACATGGACTCCGTGCCGATGCTCGCGATCACCGGCCAGGTGTTCTCGACCCTGATGGGCACGGACGCCTTCCAGGAGGCCGACATCGTCGGCATCACCATGCCGATCACGAAGCACAGCTTCCTTGTGAAGGACGCGGCCGAGATCCCCTCGACGATCGCGGCGGCCTACCACATCGCCTCCACCGGCCGGCCGGGCCCCGTGCTCGTCGACATCACCAAGGACGCGCAGCAGAACACCGCGCCGTTCATCTGGCCGCCGAAGCTCGACCTGCCGGGCTACCGCCCCGTCACGAAGGCGCACGGCAAGCAGATCGTCGCGGCCGCCCAGCTGATCGCCGAGGCCAAGAAGCCGGTCCTCTACGTCGGCGGCGGGATCATCCGCTCCCAGGCGTCCGAGGAGCTGAAGGCCCTCGCCGAGGCGACCGGCGCCCCCGTCGTCACCACGCTGATGGCGCGCGGCGCCTTCCCCGACTCGCACCCGCAGCACCTCGGCATGCCGGGTATGCACGGCACCGTCCCCGCGGTCCTCTCCCTGCAGGAGGCGGACCTCGTCGTATCGCTCGGCGCCCGCTTCGACGACCGCGTGACCGGCAAGGCCGCGCTCTTCGCGCCCAAGGCGAAGATCGTGCACGTCGACATCGACCCGGCCGAGATCTCGAAGATCCGCGTCGCCGACGTGCCGATCGTGGGCGACCTGAAGGACGTGCTCGTCGACCTCCTCGGCGCGTTCACCGACGCGTCCGGCGGCGACAAGCCCGACTACTCGAACTGGTGGAGCTACCTCGACGGGCTGCGCGCCGAGTTCCCGCTCGGCTACACGGCCACGACCGACGGCCTGCTCTCCCCGCAGCACGTGATCCAGCGGATCGGCGAGCTGACAGGGCCGGAGGCCGTGTACGCGGCGGGCGTCGGCCAGCACCAGATGTGGGCGGCCCAGTTCATCAAGTACGAGCGGCCCAACTCGTGGCTCAACTCGGGCGGCGCCGGCACGATGGGCTACTCCGTCCCGGCCGCGATGGGCGCCAAGGTGTCCCAGCCCGACCGAGTGGTGTGGGCGATCGACGGCGACGGCTGCTTCCAGATGACCAACCAGGAGCTCGCCACCTGCGTCATCAACAACATCCCGATCAAGGTCGCCGTCATCAACAACAGCTCGCTCGGCATGGTGCGCCAGTGGCAGACGCTGTTCTACAACGGCCGCTACTCGAACACCGACCTCAACACCGGCCACCAGACCATGCGGGTGCCGGACTTCGTGAAGCTCGCGGAGGCGTACGGCTGCCTCGGCATCCGGGTGGAGCGCGAGGACCAGGTGGACGAGGCGATCAAGCTCGCCCTCGAGACGAACGACCGACCGGTCGTCATCGACTTCGTGGTGAGCGCCGACGCGATGGTGTGGCCGATGGTGCCGCAGGGCGTGTCCAACAGTTACGTCCAGTACGCGCGCGACCACGCGCCGAGCTGGGACAACGACATGGCGGAGACCGGCCGCAACACCGAGGACGACGCCCCCAGCCTGCGCACCGTGATCGGGGGCAACGAATGAGCCACGTGCTCTCGATGCTCGTCGAGGACAAGCCGGGCCTCCTCACGCGCGTGGCGGGCCTCTTCGCCCGCCGGGGCTTCAACATCGAGTCCCTCGCGGTCGGCCCGACCGAGATCTCGGGCCTGTCCCGGATCACGGTCGTCGTCGACGTCGAGGATCTGCCGCTCGAGCAGGTGACGAAGCAGCTCAACAAGCTGATCAACGTCATCAAGATCGTCGAGCTCGACCCGATCCAGTCCGTCCAGCGCGAGCACATGCTCATCAAGGTGCGGGCGGACGGGACCACGCGGTCCCAGATCCTCGAGGCCGTGAACCTGTTCCGCGCGAAGGTCGTCGACGTGGCGACCGACGCGCTCGTCATCGAGGTGACCGGCGACACGACCAAGACGCAGGCGCTGCTCCGCGTGCTCGAGCCGTTCGGCATCCGCGAGCTCGCCCAGTCCGGCCTGCTCGCGATGGGCCGCGGCCCGAAGAGCATCACCGAGCGCGTCGCGGTCGCCAAGAGCTGACCCCCTCCGCCCACTCGCAGACTCAGTCCCACAGAGAAGGAACACGCACAGAATGACCGACATCTACTACGACAAGGACGCCGACCTCGCGCTCATCCAGGGCAAGAAGGTCGCCGTCATCGGCTACGGATCGCAGGGCCACGCCCACGCGCTCAACCTCCGCGACTCCGGCGTCGAGGTCGTCGTCGGCCTGAAGGAGGGCTCGGCGAGCCGCAGCAAGGCCGAGGACCAGGGCTTCCGCGTCGAGACCCCGTCCGCCGCCGCCTCGTGGGCCGATGTCATCGTCATCCTCGCGCCCGACCAGGTGCAGCGCCACCTGTACGCCGAGGACATCGAGCCCAACCTCGCCGAGGGCAAGGCGCTCGTGTTCGGCCACGGCTTCAACATCCGCTTCGGCTACATCCAGGCGCCGGAGAGCGTCGACGTCCTGATGGTCGCCCCCAAGGGCCCCGGCCACACCGTCCGCCGCGAGTACGAGGCCGGCCGCGGCGTGCCCGTCATCGTCGCCGTCGAGAACGACGCGAGCGGCCAGGCCTGGGACCTCGCCCTCTCCTACGCGAAGGGCATCGGCGGCCTCCGCGCCGGCGGCATCAAGACCACCTTCACCGAGGAGACCGAGACCGACCTGTTCGGCGAGCAGGCCGTGCTCTGCGGCGGCGTCTCGCAGCTCGTCCAGTACGGCTTCGAGACCCTCACCGAGGCCGGCTACCAGCCGCAGGTCGCCTACTTCGAGGTGCTGCACGAGCTGAAGCTGATCGTCGACCTCATGTGGGAGGGCGGCATCGCGAAGCAGCGCTGGAGCGTCTCCGACACCGCCGAGTACGGCGACTACGTCTCCGGCCCGCGCGTCATCGACCCGCACGTCAAGGAGAACATGAAGGCCGTCCTCGCCGACATCCAGAACGGCGCGTTCGCCAAGCGCTTCATCGACGACCAGGACGCGGGCGCGCCCGAGTTCAAGGCGCTCCGCGAGAAGGGCGCCCAGCACCCGATCGAGGCGACCGGCAAGGAGCTGCGCGCTCTCTTCGCCTGGAAGCAGACCGACGCCGACTACACCGAGGGCAGCGCTGCGCGCTGACCTCGGTGCAGTCCCGACGCTGTGCCTGATGGTTCGGATGCGCGAGCGCATCCGGAACCGCGAGGGCAGCGCTGCGCGCTGACCCGCTCCTCGGTGATTGAGGAGCCGGCCGCGGGCCGGCGTCTCGAAATCACGCACCGTGTCTCGAGACCCGGCCCGCGATGTGGCCTGGTCCGAGGACAAGGTCGCCTGGTTTCGAGACGCGGCTGCGCCGCTCCTCAACCACCGGACTGCACCGGGATCACTCGGAACCGGCGCCGCCCCCTCGTGGGCGGCGCCGGTTCGCGTTTCCGGGCGACAATGGACCGGTGGGGGACAGGGGAGCGGTGCGTCCGCGGGAGAGTAGCGTGCTGCGGCTCGGCCTGCTCGCGCTCGGCGCCCTCCTCTCCGTGACGTGGGCCGCCGGCTGGACGGCCGCCGCCCTCGCGAACGACCACGCCCCCGAGGGGACGCTGCCCGCGGCGCTCTACGCGGCCGGCCAGATCCTCTCCGTGCTCGCGGCACCCGCCTGGTTCGCCCTCTGCCTGTGGTTCGCCCGCACGACCGGTCAGCTGATCGGCTGGGGGATCGCCGGACTCGTCCTCCTCGCGCCGCTGCCGCTCGTCGTGGGTGCGGCGTGACCGCCGACGTCCCCGTCCTGCGCCGCGAACGCCGCGAGCGTCGCGAGCGCGACGAGATGCGCCCCTCCTCCTCGCTGCTCGCCAGGGCCGTCGTCGCCGTCGTCCTCGCGGTGCCGTTCGGCTGGGACCTCATCGAGGCGATCGCGGACCTCGCCGCGCTGCTCGCGTTCGCCGACGCGGCCGGCCACCCTCTCAACTCGTACGCCTGGCTCGTGCTCGGCACGGCGATCGTCACCCCGCCGGCCGCCTTCGCCACCGCGCTCAGCCTCGGCTGGGGCCGCGGACCGCTGCGCCTCGCGGCCGCGCTCGGGGTCGCCCTGGCCGCGACCGCGGCGATCAGCCTCACCCTCGAGGCGCTGCTGCGCGCCTGACCAGGCCTCCGCGGAAGCCCTTCGTTGCGCCGGATGACGCCGCGTTGCGGCGGGTGACGGGCGGTTGCGCCTCGTGACGCGTCCGCTTTCCGCCCGGCTCGACCGCTGGTTCGGTGGACCCATGACGATCACCGACACCGCCCTCGCCCCCGACTCCGCCGCCGACCGCGCCGAGCGCCTGACCGCCGCCGGCGCCGCCTGGAACGCCCGCATCGAGGCCGACGCCGCGAACGCCCAGCTCACCTACCGCGTTCGCGGCACGGGAGAGGGGGCCGTCGCGACCCGCGTCTCGTCCGGCAAGCACCGCTTCCTGGTCGACGAGCCCGCCGCCCTCGCGGGCGACGACGTCGCGGCGAGCCCCGTCGAGTACGCCCTCGGCGCCCTCATCTCCTGTCAGGTGGTCGTCTACCGCCTCTACGCGCAGACGCTCGGCATCGCACTCGACGCGATCGAGATCGAGGCGGAGGGCGACATCGACGTCCGCCGGCTGTTCGGTCTCGACCCGTCGGTCCGCCCCGGCTTCAGCGACATCCGCCTCGCCGTGACGCTCGAGGGCCCGGAGCCGCGCGAGCGCTACGAGGAGCTGCAGGTCGCGGTGGATGCCCACTGCCCCGTCCTCGACCTGTTCTCGAACGCGACGCCCGTCTCCGTCCGCCTCGCCTGACCGGCGACCGGAGCGACATCCGGCAAGCGGACACCGTTGCCGGATGTCGCCCCGGCCGCTCCCGGCCGCCGTTCACACGCGCTCCCTAGAATCGGCCCGTGCCTATCGAGACCAAGAGCGTCTACGTCGCCTCCGCTGAAGGCGACACCGGCAAGTCGACGGTCGCCCTGGGCGTTCTCGACACCCTGCTGAGGGAGGTGGACCGGGTCGGGGTGTTCCGCCCGGTCGCGCGCTCCGTCAGCGAGCGGGACTACGTGCTCGAGCTGCTGCTCGAGCACGACGGCGTCGACCTCGGCTACGACGAGTGCATCGGCGTCACCTACGACGACGTGCACGCGGACCCGGACGCCGCGCTCGCCCGCATCCTCGACCGGTACAAGGCGGTCGAGGAGCAGTGCTCGGCGGTCGTGATCCTCGGCTCCGACTACACCGACGTCGGCAGCCCCACCGAGCTGTCCTTCAACGCGCGCGTCGCCGCGAACCTGGGTGCGCCCGTCCTGCTGGTGCTCGGCGGGCGCAGCGCCAGCGGCGGCCAGGACCGGTTCGGCGGCGGCACCGCCCGCACCGCCGACGAGCTCGCGCAGCTCGCCGAGGTCGCGGTCGGCGAGCTCAAGGCGGAGCACGCGTCCCTCCTCGCGGTCGTCGCCAACCGCGTCGACCCGGCGATCGTCTCGGCCGTCCGGTTCACAATCGGGCTCACGCTGCACGACGACGCGGTCCCGGTCTGGGCGATCCCCGAGGACCCCCTGCTCGTCGCGCCCACCATGCAGAACCTGCTCGCCGCGACCGGCGGAACCCTCGTGCAGGGCGACGCCGCGATGCTGCAGCGCCCCGTCTTCGGCGTCGTGGTCGCGGGCATGTCGATGGTCAACGTCCTGCCGCGCCTCACCGAGGGCGCCGTCGTGATCGTGCCCGGCGACCGGGTCGAGGTGCTCATCGCCGCGCTCCTCGCGCAGACGTCGGGCACCTTCCCGTCGCTCGCGGGCATCCTGCTCAACGGCGGCTTCGAGCTTCCCGAGCAGATCCAGCGCCTGCTGGCCGGCATCGAGGTGACGCTGCCGATCGTGTCGACGCCGCTCGGCACCTACGACACGACCGTGCGCGTCACCAGGAGCCGCGGCCGGCTCGCGGCGGAGTCGAGCGCCAAGTACGACCAGGCGCTCGCCCTGTTCGAGGAGTCGGTCGACCGCGCCGCCCTCCTCGAGCTGCTCGCCGTGCCGCACACCGGCGTCGTCACGCCGCTGATGTTCGAGCACCAGCTGCTCGAGCAGGCGCGTGCCGCGAAGGCCCACATCGTGCTGCCGGAGGGGGAGGAGGACCGCATCCTGCTCGCCGCGGACCGGCTCCTGCGCCGGGGCGTCGCCCGGCTCACGCTGCTCGGCGACGAGGCGGACATCCGTGCCCGCGCCAGCGCGGTCGGGGCCGACATCACGGGCGCCGAGATCCTCGACCCGCACGGCGCCGAGCTGCGGGAGCGGTTCGCCGAGGAGTACGCGCGCCTGCGCGCCCACAAGGGCGTGACGCTCGAGGCGGCCCGCGACGTGGTCGTCGACGTGTCCTACTTCGGCACGATGATGGTGCACCTCGGCCTCGCCGACGGCATGGTGTCGGGCGCGGTGCACACGACGGCGCACACCATCCGGCCCTCGTTCGAGATCATCCGCACCAAGCCGGGCGTCTCGGTCGTGTCGAGCGTGTTCCTCATGGCGCTCGCCGACCGCGTGCTCGTCTACGGCGACTGCGCCGTCATCCCCGACCCCACCAGCGAGCAGCTCGCCGACATCGCGCTGTCCTCCGCCGTCACCGCGAGCCAGTTCGGGATCGAGCCCCGCGTCGCGATGCTCTCCTACTCGACGGGCCAGTCCGGCGAGGGGGCGGACGTCGAGAAGGTCCGCAACGCCACGAAGCTCGTGCGCTCCCGCCGGTCCGACCTGCCGGTGGAGGGGCCGATCCAGTACGACGCGGCCGCCGACGTCGCGGTCGCCCGCACCAAGCTGCCGAACTCGGCGGTGGCCGGGTACGCCACCGTGTTCATCTTCCCCGACCTCAACACCGGCAACAACACGTACAAGGCGGTGCAGCGCAGCGCCGGTGCCGTCGCGATCGGGCCGATCCTGCAGGGCCTCAACAAGCCGGTCAACGACCTCTCCCGCGGCGCCCTCGTGCAGGACATCGTCAACACGGTCGCGATCACCGCCATCCAGGCCGGCCAGGCCCGCGCATGACCGCCGTCCTCGTCGTCAACAGCGGCTCGTCGTCCCTCAAGTACCAGCTCATCGAGACCGACACCGAGGAGGTGCTCGCGAAGGGCCTCCTCGAGCGGATCGGGCAGGTGCAGGGCGTCGCCACGCACACGACCCCCGACGGCGAGTGGACCATGGAGCCCGCCCTGCCCGACCACGGCGCCGCGTTCGACGCGATGACCCGCGCCTTCGAGGAGCACGGGCCCACCGGGCTCGCCGGCCTGGTCACGGCGGTCGGCCACCGCGTCGTGCACGGCGGGGCGCGGTTCTTCGCGCCGACGCTTGTCACGCCGCAGGTCGAGAAGGACATCGACGAGCTCGCCGAGTACGCGCCGCTGCACAATCCCGCCAACCTGGCGGGGATCCGTGCGGCGCTCGCCGCCTTCCCGGACGTGCCGCACGTCGCCATCTTCGACACGGCGTTCCACCAGACGATGCCGCCCGAGGCCTACACCTACGCGATCGACGCCGCGGTCGCGGAGAAGTACCGGATCCGCCGGTACGGCTTCCACGGCACCTCCCACAAGTACGTCTCGGAGAAGGCGGCCGCGTTCCTCGGCACGCCGCTCGAGGAGACGCGGACCATCGTGCTCCACCTCGGCAACGGCGCGAGCGCGTGCGCGGTGCGGGGCGGCGAGTCGGTCGACACCTCCATGGGCTTCACGCCTCTGCAGGGGCTCGTGATGGGCACCCGGTCCGGCGACCTCGACCCGGCCGTCGTCTTCCAGCTCGCCCGGTTCGGCGGACTCGGCCTGGACGAGCTCGACGACCTGCTCAACCGGCGCAGCGGCCTGAAGGGGCTCACCGGCTCCGCCGACCTGCGCGACGTGCGCCGCAACGCGGACGCGGGGGACGAAGCGGCGCAGGTCGCCCTCGACGTCTACTGCCACCGCATCAAGCACTACGTCGGCGCCTACCTCGCCGTCCTCGGCGGTGCGGACGCGATCGTCTTCACCGCGGGGGTGGGGGAGAACTCGCCGCTCATCCGCGAGCGGTCCCTCGCCGGTCTCGAGGGCCTCGGGATCGAGATCGACGCCGAGCGGAACGCATCCGCGGAGCGCGGCGAGCGCCGCATCTCGACGGACGCGTCTCGCACGGCGGTGCTCGTGCTGCCCACCAACGAGGAGCTGGAGATCGCCCGCCAGACGGTGAGCGCCCTCGCCGCCTGAGTCCCGGCCGGCCGGAGCCGGAGCCGGGGGTGACGAATCAAGGAGTTTCGGCGTCCGATCGGCCCCGATCCGCATGCGCGGTGTCCGACGCGGCCGTTCCTCCTTGATTCGTTACCGCCACGTCAGAGTGCCGGCCGTCGGCGACCGCGGCGTCGGCGTGCGCGGCCGCAGAGTGCCCGGACACCCCGGAGACCCCCGAGGAGCGTCCCCGGGTGACGGCGAGGCTCGCGACGGTCGCCACGGCCACCGTCGCCGCGATGACGACGAGCGACAGCCAGGTCGGGATCTCCGGCACCCAGAGCAGCGGCTCGCCGCCGTTGATGAAGGGCACCTCGTTGACGTGCAGCGCGTGCAGCAGCAGCTTCACCCCGATGAAGCCGAGGATCACGGCGAGCCCCTGCGAGAGGAACACGAGCCGCTCCATGAGTCCGCCGAGCAGGAAGTACAGCTGGCGGAGCCCCATCAGCGCGAACGCGTTCGCGGTGAAGACGAGGTACGCCTCCTCGGTGAGCCCGTAGATCGCGGGGATGGAATCGACAGCGAACACGAGGTCGATGACGCCGACCGCGACCACGGTGAGGAACATCGGCGTCACGAGGCGACGCCCGTCCAGCCGGACGGTGAGGCGGTCGCCGTGGTACTCGTCGGTGACCGGGAGCACCCGCCGGGCGAGGCGGACGACCGCGTTGTCGGCGGCGTTCCCGCCGTGCGAGCCCCGCAGCTGCTGGGCGGCGAGCACCAGCAGCAGGGCGCCGAACAGGTAGAAGATCCACGAGAAGTTGGCGATCAGCGCGGCGCCCACGGCGATGAACGCGCCGCGCATGATCAGCGCGATCACGATGCCGATGAGCAGCACCTTCTGCTGGTACGCCTTCGGCACCGCGAACGAGGTCATCACGAGGAGGAAGACGAACAGGTTGTCGACGGACAGGGCCTTCTCGGTGAGGTAGCCGGCGAAGTACTGGCCGCCGTACTCCCACCCGCTGACGACGCCCACGCCGACCCCGAACAGGAGGGCGAGGCCGATGTAGAAGGCCGACCAGCGGGCCGACTCCCCGATGCTCGGCTCGTGCGGGCGCCGGACGTGGCTGAAGAACTCCCACACGAAGAAGACGACGGTGACGGCGAGGGTCACGATCCAGACGAGGGCGCTGACGTTCACGGATCTCCTTGGCTCGATCTTGCGAGTCAAGGTCTCCTTCGCCGCGAGGGCCGGCGGGCCGGGACCGTGTCCGTAGTGACGGTCCGCCGTTGGTGAAGTACTCCCCTTGGGGTCGATCCGAGCGTAACCGGCGGCACGCTGAGCGGGTTCCGTGACGTCACCCGGGGAAACCTGTGAACGGGGCCGGGAAGCCCGATCGCTAGGATCGTCGTGTTTGTGCCGCCCCTCCGAAGGATGTGCCTGTGAGCAAGCCGATCGTCCTGATCGCCGAAGAACTCTCGCCCGCGACGGTCGACGCCCTCGGGCCCGACTTCGAGATCCGCAACGTCGACGGCACCGACCGGCCCGCGCTGCTCGCCGCGCTCGCCGATGCCAGCGCCGTGCTGGTGCGGTCCGCCACGAAGGTGGATGCCGAGGCGATCGCCGCGGCCCCGAACCTCAAGGTCGTCGCCCGCGCCGGCGTGGGACTCGACAACGTCGACATCCCGGCCGCCACGGCCGCCGGCGTGATGGTGGTCAACGCGCCGACCTCGAACGTCGTCTCCGCCGCCGAGCTCGCGATCGGCCACCTGCTCGCGCTGGCCCGGCACATCCCGGACGCCAACTCGTCGCTCAAGGCGGGGGAGTGGAAGCGCAGCCGGTACACCGGCGTCGAGCTCTACGAGAAGACGATCGGGATCGTCGGCCTCGGCCGCATCGGCACCCTCGTCGCGCAGCGCCTTGCCGGCTTCGGCGCAACCCTCGTCGCCTACGACCCCTACGTGACCCCGACCCGCGCCCAGCAGCTCGGCGTGCAGCTGCTGAGCCTCGAGGACCTCGTCGCGCAGAGCGACTTCATCACCATCCACATCCCGAAGACGCCGGAGACCACCGGTCTCATCGATTCCGAGATGTTCGCGAAGGCCAAGCCGGAGCTGCGCATCGTCAACGCGAGCCGCGGCGGCATCATCGACGAGACCGCCCTGTACGAGGCGCTCGCCGCGAAGCGGATCGCCGGCGCCGGCATCGACGTGTTCGTCTCCGAGCCGCCGACCGGATCGCCGCTGCTCGGCCTCGACAACATCGTCGTCACGCCGCACCTCGGCGCCTCGACTGACGAGGCGCAGGAGAAGGCCGGCATCTCGGTGGCCAAGTCGGTGCGCCTGGCCCTGTCCGGCGAGCTCGTGCCCGACGCGGTGAACGTCGCCGGCGGCGTCATCGACCCGTACGTGCGCCCCGGCATCCCGCTCATCGAGAAGCTGGGCCAGGTGTTCTCGGGCCTCGCCGACGGCCCGCTCACGAGCGTCGACGTCGAGGTGCGCGGAGAGCTCGTGAACTACGACGTGAGCGTGCTGAAGCTCGCGGCGCTCAAGGGCATCTTCGCCGGGGTGGTCAGCGAGAACGTCTCCTACGTCAACGCGCCGCTGCTCGCCGAGCAGCGCGGGATCCAGGTGCGCCTCCTCACCGACTCGGTGTCCGAGGAGTACCGCAACGTGCTCACCATCCGCGGCGCGATCGCCGACGGCACCCAGGTGTCCGTGTCCGGAACGCTGACCGGCACGAAGCAGATCGAGAAGATCGTCGAGATCAACGGCTACGACGTCGAGGTCCCGATCGCCGAGCACCACGTCGTCTTCACCTACCAGGACCGCCCCGGCATCGTCGCGGTGTACGGCCAGCGCTTCGGCGAGGCCGGCATCAACATCGCGGGCATGCAGATCGCGCGCCGGGCCGCGGGCGGCAAGGCGCTGAGCGTCCTGACCATCGACGGCCCCGCCCCGGACGACCTCCTCGAGGAGATCCGCACGGCGATCGACGCGGACCTGCTCCGCGAGATCGACGTGGTCGAGCTCGCCTGAGCGGTCTCTCCCACCTCCGGTGATCGAGGGCCAGTAGGAGCTCCCTTCCTTCCGGTGATTGAGGAGGGCCCGTAGGGCCCGTCTCGAAATCACCCGACCTCGCCTTCGGACTCAGCCATGCCGGGTCGAGTTCGTAGGCACGTCGGGTGATTTCGAGACGCCGGCCTGCGGCCGGCTCCTCAATCGCCGGGGTGGGGCGCCTGCGGCCGGCTCCTCAATCGCCGGGGTGGGCCGCCTGCGGCCGGCTCCTCGATCACCGGGGGTGGTCACCGGGGTGGGCGGCGGCGGGCGCGGAGCTTCCGCACCATCGGCACGATGGTCGCGACGAGGATCAGCACGCCCAGGAGGACGAGCGCCCAGCCGAGCGGGCGGCCCAGGCCGAGCCAGACCGAGCCCCAGACGAGGAGGATCGGGCCGCCGAGCAGCCCGATCCACGTGACCGAGGACAGCATGGTGCCGAAGCCGAGCGTGTAGAACGGCTCCTCGGCAGGTGGGCGGCCCGCGTCGCCAGAGGACTCGTCGTCGAAGCGCCCCCAGCCGTGCTCGCCTCCGGGAGTCCGGTCCGGCGGCCGATCGGAGGACATCCTCAGGGCAGGTCGTCGCGCACGTCGCGGCGCAGCCGCTCGCCCGTCGCGGGGTCCACCGCGGTGCGGCTCGTCGCGACCGAGCGGCGGCGGCGGGACATCAGCACGAGGCCGAGGATGATGCCGAGCGCGCCGGCGATCATGAGGATGTAGCCGACGACCGTCAGGTCGATGCCCGGCACCTCGACGTTCACGGCGAAGGCGAGGATCGCGCCGACCGCCAGGAGGAAGATTCCCGCACCGAGGCTCATCCGATCGCCTTCCGCTCAGCGTCGCCGGGGGAGGGTTCCCCGGACCGGGATCATCTTGGCACGGGCGATAGTGTGAGGGAACCGATCCGCCGACATCCCCGGAGTGCCATGCCCGCCGTCATCCGCCTCGCCTCGATCCCGGGAGACGGCATCGGCCCAGAGGTCGTCGCCGAAGCCCTCAAGGTGCTCGAGGTCGCGCTGCCCGAGGACGTCACCGTCGACGTGACCGAGTTCCGGCTCGGTGCCGGGCGCTACCTCGAGACCGGCGAGGTGCTGCCCGACGAGGAGCTCGCGGCGATCAAGCGGCACGACGCGATCCTGCTCGGCGCGGTCGGGGGAGTGCCCGGCGACCCGCGGCTCGCGGGCGCGAACATCGAGCGGGGGCTGCTGCTGAAGCTGCGGTTCGAGCTCGATCACTACGTCAACCTGCGCCCCACCGTGCTGCACCCGGGCGTCGTCTCGCCCCTCGCCCGCCCGGGCGACGTCGACTTCGTCGTCGTGCGCGAGGGCACCGAGGGCCCCTACGTCGGCAACGGCGGCTCCATCCGGGTCGGCACGCCGGCCGAGATCGCGACCGAGGTCAGCCTCAACACCGCCTTCGGCGTCGAGCGGCTCGTCCGCTACGCGTTCGGCGCCGCCGAGCGCCGGCGGCGGAAGCTCACCCTCGTGCACAAGACGAACGTGCTGAGCTACGCGGGCGGGCTCTGGAAGCGGGTCGTGGACCAGGTCGCCGCCGAGTTCCCGTCGGTGTCCGTCGACTACCTGCACGTCGACGCGGCCACGATCTTCCTCGTGACGGACCCTGCTAGATTCGACGTGATCGTCACGGACAACCTCTTCGGCGACATCCTCACCGACTTGGCCGGCGCTATCAGCGGCGGCATCGGTCTCGCGGCCTCCGGCAACATCAACCCGGACGGAACGCACCCCTCGATGTTCGAGCCGGTTCACGGTTCCGCTCCCGACATCGCCGGGCAGCAGAAGGCGGATCCGACGGCGGCCATCCTCTCGGTCGCGCTCCTCCTCGACCACCTCGGTCATGGGGACGCGGCGGCGCGGGTGTCGGCCGCGGTGACCGCCGACCTGGAAGCCCGGTCCGCCGAGGCGACTCCGCGGCGCACCTCCGAGACGGGGGATGCGATCGTGGCCCTGCTGCGGCCGCCCACGACCCACTAGCCCACTGGACACGACATGACCGCGACGAAGTTCCCCCTCGCCTTCACCACCACGCCCTCGCAGCGTGCCCGCGACGACGCCGAGCGCGAGGCGATCCTCGCCGACCCCGGCTTCGGCAAGCACTTCACCGACCACATGGTGCAGATCACCTGGGACATCGAGCACGGCTGGCACGACGCGGAGGTCGTGCCATACGGGCCCATCCCGATGGACCCTGCCGCGTCGGTGCTGCACTACGCGCAGGAGATCTTCGAGGGCCTGAAGGCCTACCGGCACGCGGACGGATCCGTCTGGACGTTCCGGCCGGAGCGGAACGCCCTGCGCCTGCAGCGGTCCGCCCAGCGCCTCAACCTGCCGGAGCTCTCGACCGAGGACTTCGTGGAGTCGATCCGCCAGCTGGTCGCCGTCGACGCCGCCTGGGTGCCGTCGGCCCCGGAGACGAGCCTGTACCTGCGGCCCTTCATGTACGCGAGCGAGAGCTTCCTCGGCGTCCGCTCGGCGCAGAAGGTGGACTACCGGGTCATCGCGAGCCCGGCCGGCGCCTACTTCCACGGCGGCATCAAGCCGGTCTCCATCTGGCTGTCGACCGACTACACCCGCGCGGGACGCGGCGGGATGGGCGCTGCGAAGACGGGCGGCAACTACGCCGCGTCACTGCTGCCCCAGGCCGAGGCGTACGAGCACGGCTGCCAGCAGGTGCTGTTCCTCGACTCGGTCGAGGGGAAGTACATCGAGGAGCTGGGCGGCATGAACCTGTTCCTCGTGCGCCACGACGGCGCCCTGATCACCCCGTCGACGAGCGGCACGATCCTCGAGGGCATCACCCGCGACTCGATCATCCAGCTCGCCCGCGACCACGGCCACGCCGTCGAGGAGCGTCCGGTGACGATCGACGAGTGGCGCGAGGGCGTCGCGTCGGGGGAGATCACCGAGGTGTTCGCCTGCGGCACCGCGGCCGTCATTACGCCCGTCGCGGTGCTGAAGACGCCCGACTTCGAGATCGGCGACGCCTCGGCCCCGGCCGGGGCGCTGACGATGTCGCTGCGCGAGGAGCTCACCGACATCCAGTACGGCCGCCGCCCCGACCACCACGACTGGATGACCCGGCTCGTCTGACCCGTCGGGGCGCCCCTTCGGCTCCGCGGCGGCCGCCGCCTGCTCCGGTCAGTAGGCTCGACGTCGTGAAGATCGCGCGGTTCAGTGTCGAGGGCGAGGCGTCCTACGGGATCCTCGACGAGGATGCGGAGGAGCTGGTCGTCCTCGCGGGCGACCCCATGTTCGCCGGCTACCGCACGACGGGGGAGCGGGTGTCGCTCGGCGTCGCCAAGCTGCTGGCGCCGGTCATCCCGCGCTCCAAGGTCGTCGGCGTCGGTCTGAACTACGCGGCGCACAGCGACGACCTCGGGCAGGAGCAGCCGGCGGACAGCCCGCTGCTGTTCCTCAAGCCGAACACCTCGGTGATCGGACCGGGCGAGCCCATCCAGCTGCCGCCCGTCGAGGGCCGCATCGTGCACGAGGGCGAGCTCGCGGTCGTCGTCGGCCGCATCGCGAAGCAGGTGCCGGTCGAGCGCGCGCACGAGGTCGTCTTCGGCTACACGATCGGCAACGACGTCTCGGCCCGCGACCAGATGTTCGCGGACGGCCAGTGGGCGCGCGCCAAGGGCTACGACACGTTCTGCCCGCTCGGCCCCTACATCGAGACCGAGCTCGACCCGTCGAACCTCGACATCCGCACCTTCGTCGACGGCGAGCCGCGGCGCAGCGGCAACACGTCCGAGATGCGGTTCTCGGTGGCGGAGATCATCGCGGCCGCGTCCGACGTGTGGACCCTGCTCCCGGGCGACGTGATCCTCACCGGCACGCCGGCGGGCCCGGGCGGCTTCACGGCCGGCCAGACCGTCGACATCCGGATCGAGGGCATCGGCACCCTGACGAACCCGGCCCGCAACCGCGACTGACGCTGGTCCCGCCGGCGCGGGTCGTGCGGTCAATACGCATCCGTAGACCGTCGCAACTTGTCCGCAGGACCCGCGGACGTGTCAGCGGGACCGCGCGGCACGGCCCGCGGACGCCCGCGGCGTGCCGGACTCGGGGCCGGCCAGCTTCTGCGCGATCGCGATCGGGATGATCGACACGAGGATCAGCACGACCGCGACGACGTTGACGACCGGGGCCTGGTTGGGCCGGAACACGTTGTTGAGGATCCAGATGGGCAGCGTCTGCACGCCCGTGCCCGCCGTGAACGTGGTCACGATGATCTCGTCGAAGCTGAGCGCGAACGCGAGCAAGCCGCCGGCGAGCAGCGCCGAGCGCAGCTGCGGGAACGTGACGAGGCGGAAGGTCGTCCAGACGCCGGCGCCGAGATCGGCGGACGCCTCCTCGAGCCGGGTGCCGGTGCGCCGGAGCCGCGCGAGCACGTTGTTGAACACCGTGACGATGCAGAACGTGGCGTGGGCGACGATCAGCGTCAGCAGCGACAGCTGCACGCCCGCGATCGTCCGGAAGAAGTTGTTGAGCGCGATGCCGGTGATGATGCCCGGCAGCGCGATCGGCAGGATGACGAGCAGGTTCACCGTGCTGCGGCCGAAGAACTCGTAGCGCTGCAGAGCGAGCGAGATGAGCGTGCCGAGCACGAGCGACACCGCGGTCGCGGCGAGGGCCACGATGACACTCGTGCCGATCGCGTCGAGGGCGCCCTGACTGCGGGCGGCGCGCGCCCACCACTCCAGCGTGAAGCCGGGCGGCGGCCAGGCGAAGGTCTGGCTCGTGCTGAACGAGTTGAGCACGACCACGAGGAGCGGGATGTAGACGATCGCGAGCACCGCCGCGGTGAGGGCGCCGAGCACGCCCTTGCTCAGTCGAGACAGTCGCATGGGTCCTTCAGAGGTTGTCGAGGGCGCCGGTCCGGCGCACGGCGGCGAGGTAGACCATGATGATCGCGATCGGGATGAGCGCGGCGGCCGCCGCGAGCGGCAGGTTGTTCGCCGTCCCGACGTTCGTGTAGACGAGGTTCCCCAGCATCTGGTTGGCGCCGCCCACGATCGACACGGCGATGTAGTCGCCGAGCGTGAGCGAGAAGCTGAAGATCGAGCCGGCGATGACGGCCGGGTAGAGCAGCGGGAGGACGACCGACCGCACCGTGCGCCAGGGCTTCGCGCCGAGGTCGCTCGACGCGTCGAGCAGCGAGTCCGGCACCCGCTCGAGTCCCGCGTAGATCGGCAGGATCACGTACGGCAGCCAGAGGTAGCTGAGCGTGATGACGGTGGCGGGGATGCCGTAGCCGGGGGAGGACCCGCCGATCGGCTCGACGAGCCAGGCGAAGAGGCCCTCCGGCGAGAGCACGGTCCGCCAGGAGTACGCCTTGACGAGGTAGCTCGCCCACAGCGGCGTGAGCACCGCGATGACGAGCGCCCGCTGCAGGCGCGGACCGGCGACCTTCGCCATGAAGAACGCGATCGGCAGCGCGAGCAGGATGTCGATCACGGTGACGAGGAGTGCGATGCCGACCGTCCGCAGCGTCACCGACTGGTACACGGACGCGGTGAGGACGGTGACGATGTTGTCGAGGGTCCACTCGATGCGGACCTCGCCGGTGAAGCTGTCCACCGTCCAGAACGCGGTGACGAGGAGGGCCGCGAGCGCGACGATGTAGACGAGGCCGAGCCAGAACAGCGGCGCCGTCAGCAGCAGCGCGAGCCGCAGCCGGGCGTGCTCGAAGAGGAACGCCGAGACGGAGTGCCGCCGCGTCGAGGTGGTCGCGCTCATCGCGCTCCTTCCGGGGAGGAGGACGGGTGGGGCCGGACGACCCCACCCGCCCGATCGGTTCAGCCCTTGATCTCCTGCCAGGCCGCCGTCCACTGGGAGTAGTCGGTGCACTGGACGTCGGTGCGCCCGTCGAGGCACTCGGCGATCGGGGTGGACCAGTACCAGATCTGCTCTGCGTACTCCGCGTCGCCCGCGTGGTACGCCTCGCAGTCGTCGCGGAACTCGCACGCCTCCTGGCTGGAGGGCGCCTCGCCGAAGTACTGCGTCGCCGCCGCGTTCGCCTCGGGGCTCGCGATGTAGTTCAGCCACGCGTACGCGCAGTTCGGAGCCTCCGCGTCGGAGGCGATCATCCAGGTGTCCGACCAGCCGGTCGCGCCCTCCTCGGGCAGCACGACCTCGGTGTTGCCGGTCGTGATCGAGTTCTGGATGACCTGCCAGGTCGTGCCGACCACCGAGGTGCCCGACTCGAACGCCTGGATCTCCTTCAGGTAGTCGCCCCAGTACTCGCCGATGTGCTGGCGCTGCGCCTTGAGCAGGTCGACCGCCGCGGCGAGCTGCGTCTCGTCGAGCGCGTAGGGGTTCTCGATCCCGAGCTCCGGCTTGTGCGCCATGAGGTACACCGCGGCGTCCGCGATGTAGATCGGGCTGTCGTACGCGGTCACCTTGCCCGAGAACTCGGCGGCGCGGTCGAACACCACGTCCCACGAGGTCGGAGCCGGCTGCACGACGTCGGTGTTGTACATGAGCAGGTTGGCGCCGTAGCCGTGCGGGACGCCGTAGGGCTGCCCGTCCACGCTGTTCCACGACTTGTCCTTGAGGAAGTCGTAGACGTTCTCGTAGTTCGGGATGAGGTCCGTGTTGACGGGCTGCACAAGGTCGCCCGCCACGAGCCGGAGCGTGAGGTCGCCGGATGCGGCCACGACGTCGTAGCCGCCGCTCTTCATGAGGCTGAGCGCCTCGTCGGAGGTGCCGTAGTACTTGGCCGTGACCTGACAGCCGGTCTCCTCCTCGAACGGGGTGACCCAGTCGACGTCGGGATCGTTGCTGCCGTCCTCGACGTAGCCCGGCCAGGCGAGGATCGAGACCGCGTCCTCATAGTCGCCGAGCTCGTCGGTCGGCGCCCCGCTGGCGCCGCCGCCGGATCCTCCTCCTGCGGTGCCGCAGGCGGTGAGCGCGGCGACGGATGCGATCGCGAGGCCGACCAGGGCTCCCGATCGGCGGAAGTTGAGCCTTCTCATTGCCGTCCTTCTTCCTTGTGTGTTGGTGGAGCGATGTTGGGGCTGGGTGGACCGGCGGCGGCCGGGTCAGGGGGTGACGGGGACCGCGGCGTCGAGGGCGACGAGGTCGCGGTCGCTCCACTCCGCGACGACGCGGGTGCCGCGGAGCGCCGCATCGCTTGCGGCGTCGCGGCCGAGGGTGTGCTCGAGCACGGTGAGCTGGAGCCCGGCATCGAGATCGACGATGATCCGCCGGCCGGTGCCGAGGTACACGACCTCCGCGATGGTTCCGGACGCTGCCCGGTCCCGGCCGGTCGGGGCGTCGGCGAGCGTGATCCGCTCGGGACGCAGCGCGAACGTGCCGGGGACGCCGAGGAGCTGCGCCGCCACGGCGCCCTCGAGCACGTTGGAGGTGCCGACGAAGGTGGCGACGAACCGCGACTGGGGCCGCTCGTAGATCTCGGCGGGCGTGCCGAGCTGCTCGATGCGGCCGTCGTTGAAGACGGCGACGCGGTCGCTCAGCGTCAGCGCCTCCTCCTGGTCGTGCGTCACGAAGATGAAGGTGATGCCGAGGGAGCGCTGCAGCTGCTTCAGCTCCACCTGCATCTGCTCGCGCAGCTTGAGGTCGAGTGCCCCGAGCGGCTCGTCGAGCAGCAGGACCTTGGGGCGGAGCACCGTCGCGCGGGCGAGCGCGACCCGCTGCCGCTGCCCGCCGGAGAGGGCGGAGGGGCGCCGGTCGCCGTAGCCGCCCAGGCGGACGCCCTCGAGCGCCTCCCGTGCGCGCTCGGCGCGCTCGCGCTTCCCCATGCCCCGCACGCGCAGCCCGTATGCGACGTTCTCGAGCACGCTGAGATGCGGGAAGAGGGCGTAGTCCTGGAACACGGTGTTGACGTCGCGGTCGAACGGCGCGGTGCTGGTGACGTCCTCGCCGAAGAGCTCGATGGTGCCGGCCGTCGGCTGCTCGAAGCCGGCGATGAGCCGCAGCACCGTGGTCTTCCCGGATCCGGACGGGCCGAGCATCGAGAAGAACTCGCCCTGCGCGATGTCGAGGTCGACGCCGTCGACGGCGGTCACCGAGCCGAACTCCTTGCGGAGCCCGCGGAGGCTGATCGCCGGGGCGCTCATCGGGTGAGTCCGGATGCGAGGGCAGACGTCATGGGTACATATTCATATGGAACTAGATGTCTTGCGTAGGTCCTTCGTGTTACGGTCTCGTCACAGGATGGGGGAGGCGATGCCCGAGACGATCCGCGCCCGGGGCGCGGCCCGCGCGGCCGTCTTCGCGCCGCTCGACGGGGCCGGGCGAGCGGCGCTCGTCGAGCAGCGGCTGGCCGACGCGATCATCCTCGGCGTGCTGCCGTCGGGGGAGCGGCTGCCGAGCGAGGCGGAGCTCGCGCGGCGGTTCGGCGTCGCCACCGTGACCGCTCGGGAAGCGCTCGAGTCGCTGCGCGACCGCGGGCTCGTCGAGACGCGCCGCGGCCGTGGCGGAGGCAGCTTCGTCCAGCCCGTGCGGGATCACCGGCCGCTCGTCGACCTCCGCCTCCGCGAGCTCAGCCGCGTCGAGCTGCGCGACATGGGCGTTCACTACGCCGCCCTCGCCTCCGCCGCGGCGGAGCTCGCCGCCGAGCGGACAACCGAGGACGACGTCGAGGGCCTGTCCCGGCTGGTCGCGTCCTTCGACGTGTCCGAGGAGGGCGCCGCCCGGCGGGCCGAGAGCACGTTCCGCCTCGAGGTGGCCGCCCTGTCGCAGTCCGCGCGGCTCGTGCGGGAGCACGTGCGGCTGCAGGCCGAGTTCGGGCCGCTGCTCTGGGTCGGCTTCCGCGAGGCGGTGCACCGGGAGCGCGCCCTCGACCACTACCGTGCCGTGATCGGGCATCTGGCATCGGGGGACCGTGACGGGGCGCGAGGGACTACGCTCGCCCACATCCAGGAAGCGGTCGAGGCCCTCATCGACGAGAAGGTGGCCGCGGACAGGAGGGGATCATGACGACTCAGCTCATCGGCAGCCGCGCGGATGCGGTGGCCGCGGTCTTCGCTCCAGTGCTCCGGCTGCTCGAGGGCTGGCGGCATCCGCTCGCCGCCGCGCTCGCCGCGGGAGCGGGGGAGCGCTCGGCGCTGCTCGATCCGGCCGTGGAGCGCCTGGTGACGCCGGCCCTGTCGGACCGGTCGACGCTCGTCGTCGGCGCGGGCTTCATCGCGGCGCCCGGGCTGCTGGGCGACGTCCCCCTGCACCTCGCCTGGTGGCTCGGCAAGTTCAACACCCTCGGTGCTCCGCCGGCGGAGGCGCAGGTGCGTCGCCTGCCCGCCGTCGAGGACCCCTCGTCGGAGGACTTCCACGACTACACGTTCATGGAGTGGTGGCGGGTGCCGGCCGAGACACGGCTGCCGCACCTGACCGGCCCGTACGTCGACTACCTCTGCACCGACGACTACACGCTGACCCTCACCGTGCCGGTGACGCGGGGCGACGAGCTGCTCGGACTGCTCGGCGCCGACCTGTACGTGCGGGAGATCGAGGCGGCCCTGCTGCCGGCGCTGACCGGCGCCCCGGGCGTGCTGACCCTCGTGAACCGGTCGGGCCGGGTGATCCTGTCGACGGACCCGCACCGCCCGAGCGGCGTCCTCCTCCGGAACGCGGCAGGATCGGGCGCCACCGCCCTCCCGGTCGAGTGGGGCGGCACCCCGCTCACCCTCGTCGCCGAGGCGTGACAAGGCGCGTCGAGGCCGGCTTCCCGGTGGTTGAGGTGCGAGCGGAGCGAGCCTCGAAACCACCACACGTGCTCCCCTCCGACTGGTGGTTTCGAGTCGCCCTGCGGGCGCACCTCAACCACCGAGGTCGAGCGCACATCGTCCGCCCGCACCGAGGGCAAGGCCCCCGCCCCTCAGTAGGATCGAACCCGGTATGGCTTCTTATCCCGTCTCCTCCGCGACCGGCGCCGACGTGCGCGTCCGCTTCTGCCCGTCGCCCACCGGCACCCCGCACGTCGGCCTGGTGCGCACCGCCCTCTTCAACTGGGCGTACGCCCGGCACACCGGCGGCACGTTCGTATTCCGGATCGAGGACACGGACCCCGCGCGCGACACCGAGGAGAGCTACCGGCAGATCGTCGAGGCGCTCCGCTGGCTGAAGCTCGACTGGGATGAGGGCATCGACGTCGGCGGCCCGCACGGGCCCTACCGGCAGTCGCAGCGGTACGACATCTACCGCGACGTGATCGCGCGCCTGACCGAAGCCGGTCACCTCTACGAGAGCTACGCGACGGGCGAGGAGATCGAGGCCCGCAACCTCGCCGCCGGCCGCGACCCGAAGCTCGGCTACGACAACTTCGAGCGCGACCTGACCGAGGAGCAGCGCCAGGCGTACCGCGACGAGGGCCGCACCCCGGCGCTGCGCCTGCGTGTGCCGGACGAGGAGCTCTCCTTCGACGACCTGGTGCGCGGCCCGATCACCTTCCCGGCCGGGTCCTTCCCCGACTTCGTGGTCGTCCGCCCGAGCGGCGACCCGCTCTACACGCTCGTGAACCCGGTCGACGACGCGATCATGGGCATCACGCACGTGCTCCGCGGCGAGGACCTGCTCTCGTCGACTCCCCGCCAGGTGGCGCTCTACCACGCGCTCATCGACATCGGCGTGGCCAAGGAGATCCCGCGGTTCGGCCACCTGCCCTACGTGATGGGCGAGGGCAACAAGAAGCTGTCGAAGCGCGACCCCGAGTCGAACCTCTTCCACCACCGGGAGCGCGGCTTCGTCCCAGAGGGTCTCCTCAACTACCTGGCGCTGCTCGGCTGGTCGCTCACGCACGACCGCGACGTGTTCACGAGCGAGGAGATGACCGCGGCGTTCGACGTGGCGGACGTCAACCCGAACCCGGCCCGCTTCGACCTCAAGAAGGCGGAGTCGATCAACGGCGACCACATCCGCATGCTCGCGCCGGAGGACTTCGAGCGCCGGATCGTGCCCTACCTGCAGGGCGTCCTCAGCGACCCGCCGACCGAGCACCAGCTCGCGGTCCTGCACGAGGCCGCCCCGCTCGTGCAGGAGCGGGTGAACCTGCTCGGCGAGGTGCACGGCATGCTCGCCTTCCTGTTCACGCGCGACGAGGACATCGTCGTCGAGGACGACGCGCTGCCGAAGGCGGACGGGCTCACCGTGCTCGACGCCGCCATGGCGGCCCTCGAGACCCTCGACTGGTGGAAGGCAGGGGAGATCGAGGCGGCGCTGCGGGCCGCGCTCATCGAGGGCCAGGGACTCAAGCCCCGCACCGCATTCGGTCCGCTTCGGGCCGCCGTCAGTGGTCGGCGGGTGAGCCCGCCGCTGTTCGAGTCGATGGAGATCCTCGGCAAGCACTCGACGCTCGTCCGCATCGAGCGCCTCGCCGACCGCCTCCGCGATGCCTGACGCCCCCGCGACTCCGGCCGACGCGGTGCATCCCGACGCTCCGGCCGCCGACTACTCGGTCGTGGTGATCGGCGCCGGGCCGGCCGGGCTCGGCGCCGCGCTCAACATCGTGCGTGCACGCCACCGCACCCTCGTGCTCGACGCGAACCGGCCCCGCAACGCGGCGACGCTGCACTCGCACGGCTATCCGACTCGGGACGGCATCTCGCCCCTCGAGCTGCGCCGGCTCGGCCGAGCGGAGCTCGAGCAGTATCCGGAGGCCGAGTTCGAGAACGCCCGTGTCACGCGCGTGAGCCGGGAGGGCGAGGTCTTCCGCGTCGAGGCGCAGGGCATCCGCGGCGGTGCGGACCGCTCCGTCACGGCCGTGTCGGTCGTCGTCACGAGCGGCCTCGTGGAGCGCCTGCCCGCCCTGCCGACCCTCCGCGCCTTCTACGGCACCGCCTTGCACAGCTGCGTGATGTGCGACGGCTACGAGGAGAGCGGCAAGCCCCTCGCGCTGATCGGCGAGACCGACGACCTCGCCGAGCATGCGCGGCTGCTCTCCCGCTGGACGGACGACCTCATCGTGTTCGGCCCGGTGGGGGAGCAGGACGAGCGCGAGCTCGCCGGCCGTGGCGTCCGCGTCGAGCGGCGCCCGGTCGCCGATGTGGTGGGCGACCGCTCCGGCATGACCGGCATCCTGCTCGAGGACGGCGAGACCGTCCCGCGCACGGCCGGCTTCGTTCGCCCGGTCTACGAACCGGCGCTCGCGTACCTGGACGGCCTGGACGCCGCTGTCGACGACGACGGCCTCCTCGTGGTCGACGGCGAGGGCCGCACCTCCGTGCCGGGCCTTTACGCCGCCGGCGACTCCACCCCGCCCGGCCCGCAGCAGCTCATCGTGGCGGCGGGCTCCGGCGCGAAGGTCGCCGCCGCGCTGGTCCGCGACCGCCTCTGACGCCTCCCGACGCAGGCGCGCGGTAACGAATCAAGGAGATCCGGCCGCGAACGCCAGCGATCGGCATGCTGACTCTGCGGCGGGACCGAATCTCCTGAAATCGTTACGCCCGCTGCGTTGGTTGGCGACAGGTTCAACGATTTGCCTCAGATGTTGCGCTCATGTGCGCTCAATCATTGACACTGCCGATCCGCCACCCATAGCCTCGAAAGCGCCGCACTCGCGGAGACTCCACGCAACGACGCTTGAGGACGCTCATGGCCGATACCCCCGCCCGCCCGCTCTCCATCCGAGGATCCGACTTCGTCGATGCGTCCGGGCAGGAGGTCCGGCTCCGCGGCCCCAACATCGGCGGCTGGCTGCTGATGGAGAACTTCATCACCGGGTTCGCCGGCAACGAGTCGCTGATGCGGGCGAACGTGCGCAAGGCGATCGGCGAGGACAAGGCCGACCGATTCTTCGCGCGGCTGATCACCTCGTTCTTCGGCGACGCGGACGCCGCGTTCCTCGCGCGCGAGGGCTTCAACTCGGTCCGGCTGAACATCAACTACCGGCACCTCGAGAGCGACGCCAAGCCGTTCGAGATCCTCGAGGACGGCTTCCGGCACATCGACCGCGCGATCGAGCAGTGCGCCGCTCACGGCATCTACTCGATGATCGACCTGCACGCGCTGCCGGGCTACCAGAACCAGGACTGGCACTCGGACAACCCGACGCACGTCGACACCTTCTGGGACCACCCGCACTTCCAGGACCGCGTGGTGAACCTCTGGGAGGCGATCGCCGACCGCTACAAGGGCAACCCCTGGGTCAGCGGCTACAACATCATGAACGAGCCCGCGGATGCGACGCGCAAGCGGGTCGGCCCCTTCTACGACAGGGCGGTCGCCGCCGTGCGTGCCATCGACCGCGACCACATCATCTTCCTCGACGGCAACACGTACACGACCGAGTTCGACATCTTCCCGGACGAGCCGACGGAGGAGGGCATCGTCTACGCGGTGCACGACTACGTGGCGGCCGGCTTCGGGCGCGGCGGCCCCTACCCGGGCGTGACCGACGGCGTGTACATCGACCGCGACTACGTGGAGAAGAAGTTCCTCGAGCGCTCCGAGTACGCCCGCCGCACGGGCACCCCGATCATGGTCAGCGAGTTCTCGCCGATCTACTTCAACGACGAGGAGAAGGACGTCCAGCGCCGCCAGATCCTCGCCGACCAGCTCGAGATCTACACGCGCCACAACGTCAGCTGGCAGTCCTGGATGTACAAGGACCTCGGCCGGCAGGGCATGGTGGGCGTGCGCCCCGAGACCCCCTACCGCCGTCGCTTCGACGACTTCGTCGCGAAGAAGGTGCGGCTCGGCGCCGACGCCTGGGGCAGCGATGAGATCGGCCCGCGCGAGGTCTCGGAGCCGGTGCAGGCGCTGATCGAGCGGGAGTTCCCCGAGTTCGACCCGTACCCGTTCGGCCGCTTCCACTTCGTGCGCCGCCTGCTGCTCAACATCATCGTGGCCGAGCCCATGGCGGAGGAGTACGCGAGCCTCTTCACGGGGCTCGACGACAGCGAGCTCGACGCGCTCGCCGACTCGTTCTCGTTCGAGAACTGCCAGATCCGCGACAGTCTCGTCGCCCAGCTGAAGGAGGGCTGATGTCCACCACCGCATCTTCGGGAGGCAGCGCAGCGCCCGAGTCCATGCGCGCGAGCGTGCTCGTCCAGCAGGGCGAGGTGCGGCTCGAGGAGCGACCCGTGCCGTCGCTCGAGCCGAACCAGGTGCTCATCGAGGTCGCCGCGGTCGGCGTGTGCGGATCCGACGTGCACTACTACCAGCACGGCCGCATCGGCGACTTCGTGGTCGACGCTCCGATGATCCTCGGCCACGAGGCCGCCGGCACGATCGTCGCGGTCGGATCGGCCGTGCCGGCCGACCGGGTGGGGGAGCGCGTCTCGATCGAGCCCCAGCGGGCCTGCCGGGTGTGCGAGCAGTGCAAGCGCGGCGCCTACAACCTCTGCCCGGCGATGGAGTTCTACGCGACTCCGCCGATCGACGGCGCATTCGCCCAGTACTCCGTGATCGAGGCGGACTACGCGCACCCGATCCCGGACTCGATGTCCTTCGAGGCGGCGGCGCTCTGCGAGCCGCTCTCGGTGGGCATCTGGGCCAACCAGAAGGCACGCACGGGTCCGGGGAGCCGGGTGCTCATCACCGGCGCTGGCCCGATCGGCATCGTCATCCTGCAGGTCGCCCGCGCATTCGGGGCCAGCGAGGTGATCGTGTCCGACATCGCCGAGACGCGGCGCGAGGCTGCCCTCCGCTTCGGGGCGGACCGCGTGCTCGACGCCCGCACCGAGGACCCGGCGGAGTTCGCGAAGGACGTCGACGTGTTCATCGATGCCTCTGGAGCGCAGCCGGCCGTCCGCTCGGGCCTGCTCGCCCTCAAGCCGGGCGGCCGCGCCGTCCTCGTCGGCATGGGCGCGGACGACGTCCTGCTGCCGGTGTCCCGCATCCAGGCCCGCGAGCTCGAGGTGACCGGCGTGTTCCGCTACGCGAACACCTGGCCGCTCGCGATCGAGCTCGCTTCGTCGGGCCGCGTCGACCTCGACGCGCTCGTGACCGGGCGCTTCCCCCTCGATCGCGTGGTGGAGGCGCTCGACGGCGCTCTCGACCCCGCGGCGCTGAAGGTGCTGGTCCAGCCGGGCGCCTCCGCCTGATGGACCCCGTGCCCCGGGCGCGTTCAAACGCCGCCCGGGGCGCGGTCACGCCCGCGGCAGGGGAGCGCTCGCGTCAGGCCGACGGTCGGGCGCGCCCGACGAGCGCCCGTCCCTGACCGCCACGGTCACTCGACGGGCGCGGTCTCCGCGAGCTCGAGCACGGCCGACGCGACAGCGCGATCGGCGATGAGCGTCGTGAACAGCCCGGAGCGCGCGGCCGCGAGCGTCGCCGCCGCGCGTCCGGCGCCGTAGACGCTCGCCACGACCTTCGGGACGTTCCGCAGCTCGTCGAGGCTGATGCCGAGCACACGGTCGTCGAGCACCTCGGACACCGTGCGGCCCTCGGCGTCGAACAGCCGTCCGCTGATCTCGCCGACAGCGCCGAGCTCCAGGCCGAGATCCTGCTCGGCGGCGCCGACGGTGTCGTAGATGGAGGACTCGCCGGGCAGCCAGGCGCCGATGGTGATGACGGCCACGGAGATCCGGGGATAGAACTCGAAGGCGGTGGCGAGGTCGCGCTGGCCGCGCAGCGCCGTCGCGACGTAGGCGTCCGGGGCGACGAGGGGCGCGTAGATGGGGAACGCCCGGCCGCCGCTGACATCGGCGAGCCGGCGGATGACCTCGACGCTGCCGGGGGAGCTGATCTCGCTCGTGATGTGGCCCGCGAGCTGCACGAGCGTGCACGGCGGCAGCGTCTTCAGGTGCTCGCTCATGGCGACGATGGTGCGGCTCCAGGTGACGCCGACGACGTCGCTCGGCTGCACGACGGTGGGCAGCAGCTCCGCGAGCGCTCGCCCCATCTCGGTGCGGGGGCTGTCGCCGACGACGTCGTGCACGATCGCGCGCTCGATGCCGAGGGCGTCGCGGAGCCGCTCGCTCAGCTGCTCGTCGACGCCGCCGGGAAGGCGCACGTCGATCGACACGATGCCGGACGAGCGGGCGAACTGGAGGAGGCGCGCGACCTGGAACCGCGTGATGCCGAGGCGCTCCGCGATGTCGACCATCGAGCGGTCCTCGAGGTAGTAGGCCTCGGCGACCGTGCCCGCCAGCGACCTCTCCTCCTGCTCCGAGAGGCGGCGCGTGCCGGAGCCGTCCTCGGTGGGCCCCAGGGGAGGGCGTCCGCGTCGTGTCATCTCTCGATCCTTCTGCTGGGGGCAGCCGGCGGCCTGCTGCCGCCGTCGACTGTGCCGAGCGTCGCCACCCTACGTCACAGGCGCAGGTGAGCGACGCTCGGAGAGGGTCGCCGCCCCGGGGTATGGAGCCCCCGAGGCGGCGACCCGGCTACTTCCCGAATCCGGCGGTCAGGCCGGAGATCAGCTGCCGGCGACCCACGACGTAGAGGACCACGATCGGCAGGGCGGACAGGGTGACCGCCGCGAGGACGGCCGGGATGTTGATCTGGAACTCGCCCTGGAAGGTCCAGAGCGACAGGGGCAGCACCCGCGTGTTGGCGCTCTGGGTCAGCACCAGCGGGAACAGGAAGCCGTTCCACACGTTGAGCGCGTCGTAGATCGCCACGGTGACGATCGCCGGACGGGCGAGGGGAACGACGAGGCTCCACAGCATCCGCCAGTCCCCGCCGCCGTCCACGCGCATCGACTCGAAGAGCTCACCGGGGATGTCCCGCATGAAGTTGACGAGGATCAGCACGGTGATCGGGACCGCGAACGCGATCGAGGGCAGGATCAGCGCGAGCAGGCTGTCGTAGAGACTCAGCCGCGTGATCATGTAGTAGACGGGGATGATCGTCGCCTGCAGCGGGATCGCGAGTCCGAGCAGGATCACCGAGAAGGTGCGCTGCGCGTTCTTCGACCGCGATCGCACGATGTAGTACGACGCCATCACGCAGATCACGAGGATGACCGCCACCGACGCGACGGTGACCACCACGCTGTTGAAGAAGTAGAGCGGGAAACCGCTCGTCAGCACGGTGATGTACGAGTCGAGCGTCGGTGCCGCCGGCGGCAGCAGGGGGTTCTCCGTGTAGAAGGAGGACTGCTCCCGCAGGCTGGTGAGGACGATGTAGTAGATCGGCAGGACGATGACGCCCAGCCAGACCCAGCCGAGGATGCCGCCGAGAATGTTCGGCCGTGCGCGTGCGGTTCTCACATGCCCTCCATCTGGCTCTCCATGCGGTTGGCGCCGCTGGCTCGGTTGAGTGCGAGGGACAGGGTCAGGCCGACCACGACGAGGATGACGGCGATGACGCTCGCGCGGCCCATGTCGAAGCTGCGGAAGCCGACCAGGTACATGTCGAGCGGCAGGATGCGCGTCGCGTTGCCGGGGCCGCCCTGCGTCAGCACGTAGATGAGGTCGAAGTAGGTGAGCGACCCGACCAGCATCAGCGTCGACGACGTGATGATCGTGTAGCGCAGCTGGGGGATCGTGATCTGCCAGAAGCGCTGCCACCCCGAGGCCCCGTCGAGCATGGCGGCCTCGTAGAGCGAGGCCGGGATCTGCCGAGCGCCGGCCTGGTAGAGCAGCGAGTGGAACGGGATGAACGTCCACGCGATCACGAAGAGCACGACGCCCAGCGCGAGCGTCGGGTCACCGAGCCAGTTCTGCTTGAGGAACGGGATCTTGAGCGCCGCGCCGAGCCCGAAGTTGGGATCGAGCAGCGCCTTGAAGGCGATCGCGGTCGCCGCGGCCGAGAAGACGAGCGGCAGGAAGTAGAGCGCCGCGAGGAACGCGCGGTAGCGCTGGTGCCCGGCGATGAACACGCCGATCAGCAGGCTGAGGGGCGCCTGGATCACCCAGTTGCCGATCATCACCACGAGGCTCAGCCACGCGGCGTTGTGGGTCTCGGGGGAGGCGAGGGTGCGGGTCCAGTTGTCGAACCCGGCCCAGGTGGGCGTGCCGAGGCCGTCCCAGTTCATGAGGCTGAGGATGACGACGCCGACGAGCGGGATGATCGCGAAGGCCGCGAAGAAGGCGAGTGCCGGCACTGCCATCAGGAGGCTGGGGCCGTGCCCCCCGCCGTTGGGGCGGGGAGCGCGGCGGGCGCGTCCCGAGGATGGGAGGAGGCCGGAGCCGGCGCCGCGGGAGACCGCGGCGCCGGCTTCGATGTCGGTGGTCATGACCGACTAAAGGGTCGCGTTCATGTTGGCGACGAACTCCTCGGGAGTGATCTGCAGCAGGAAGATCTGGTCCATGTTGGTCAGAAGCTCCTGAGCAGCCGCGGAGGGCAGCGCCTGGTCCCACGAGAGCGTGAAGTTGGGCGCGTTGTTCACCAGGTCGTACGCGAAGCGGAGGAAGTCGCCGTTCGGGGCGTCGTCGAGCTGGCTCTCGATGCCCTTCACCGGCGGCACGCCGCCACCGTCGATGAGCGTCTTCGTGTACTCGTCGTTGAAGACGCGCTCGTTGAGGTAGGTGATCGCGGCCTCCTTCGCCTCGTCGGACGCGGACGCGTTGAGGTACCAGTAGTTCGACGGGTTGCCGACCACGTTGGCCGGGTCGCCCGTGCCGCCCTCGACGGTCGGGAACGGGATGAAGCCGAGCTTGCCGCCCTCGACGAACTCGGGCGCGTCCTGCGCGAAGCTCGAGAAGACCCAGCTGCCCTGGAGGAGCATCGCGGCCTGACCGGTGTGCACGAGCGCGGCGTCCGCGTTCGCGTCGGCGACGACCGTGCCGAAGCCCTCGGCGAAGCCGCCGGCCTTGACGAGGTCCTGGATCTTGGTGAGCGCCTCGGCGAACGCCGGGTCGGACCACGCGTCGGCCTCGCCCGCGGCGACCTTCGCGAACGGCTCGGCGCCGCCGATCCGGTCGGTGAGGTACTGCAGCCACAGCAGCTCGGGCCACTTGGATGCGCCGGCCAGGGAGAACGGCGCGATGCCGGCCTCCTTGAACTGCGGAACGAGGGCCATGGTCTCCTCCCAGGTCGTGGGCGGCTCCGCCCCGATCTGGTCGAACAGGTCCTTGTTGTAGTAGATGAGCTCGGGCTGGGTCTGCGACTGCGGCACCGCGTAGAGCTCGCCGTCGACCCGGCCCCCGTCGACGATCGACGGGATGAGCCGGTCGAGGAGCTCGTCGACCTCACCCTCGAGCGAGACGACCTTGCCCGTGTCGACGTACTCCTTCAGGGTGCCGCCACCCCAGCCGAACACGAGGCTCGGGCCGGTGCCGGCGCCCATGGCCGTGCGGATCTTCTCCTTGTAGGGGTCGTTGGCGAACCACTCGACGGCGATCTCCTGGTCGGGGTTGTCCTTGTTCCAGTTCTCGAAGGACTCCTTCCACATGACCTCGTGCACGCCTCCCGTGAGGGCCCACGCGGAGGCTCCGTCGCCGGAGGCTCCGCCGCCGGCACTCTGGCCGGGCCCGCTGGAGCCGCACGCGCTGAGCGCGATCGCGGAGATCGCGGCGAGCGCGACACCGGCTATTGCTCGTTTCCTGGACAGCACCATTGCTTGGTCCCTTTCTCGTCATCGAGGATTGCTGGAGGGTGCAAGTGCGGCGCCGGATTTGCTCCCGTTTGTTTCGCTCAAACGTGAAGCAGCGTCGCGGGTGTCACGCTAACAGCCACGGGGCGCGAGGCAAAGGACCCTGTGCCGGTTTCGACACCGTTTTCGAAAGCGGCCCGTCGGCAGGCGGGAGCCGAGGGCCGTCAGCGGGAACGTCTCGCATGGGGTAGAGTCGTATGTCGGTTGTCCGGGCCTCGCCCGGGACCGCCCGGGAGTCCGCTTCGCGGCGCCCCCGTTGGGGTATGGTGTAATTGGCAACACGGCTGATTCTGGTTCAGTTGTTCTTGGTTCGAGTCCAGGTACCCCAGCACTGTTTTCCGCAGGATTCCGCGTCAGCGTCCTTCCTCGCCTGAGTCTGCTAGCGCCCGTCTGAGGGTGGGGGACCAGATGCACCCGTGCACTCTGCGTGCGCGGTCGGTGTCTCGATCTCCAAGCTCAGGGCATCCCATGCCGGCTGACGCCATGGACGCTTCCTGCGATGCGCAGCGAGCAGCTTCTGCGCGTGAACAGGGGCAGCGCCCGGCATACGCCGCCGGAATGTCGACTGCAAGCGGGCGGCATCCTCCGGCCGGTCGGCTAGACCTGTTTCTGCGCGCACGTCGCGGGTGTGGTCGCCTCACTTGAGGATGCCAGCGCATCGACCCATTGCTGCGACTCACCTCGGACGCACGCAGGCTTCGACTTGGGTTAGGCAGATCGAGCAATGAACAGATGTTCACGTGTTGAGCATATGTTTGACAGCGGCCCGCAGGACCCCTAGCCTCGATCGAGGAAACGGCAAGCGTCATCGACGACGCGGAAAGGTGGCGCTCAACCCATGTCGGAGACGGCCTACACGAACCTCATCGGCGCACACGGTCTCGTCTGGGCCGGCGGATGGTCGCCGGAGGAGGCCCGCTACTCCATCGAGTCGACCAAGCGCGCCGGCTACGACCTCATCGAGATCCTCTTCATGAACCCGCGTGGGGTCGACGCCGCCTTGACGCGCCGTCTGCTCGACGAGTACGAGGTGCAGGCCAGCGCTTCGCTCGGTCTCTCTCTCGACACGGACGTGAGCAGCGAGGACGAGGAGCGGGTGAAGGCCGGCGAGGCGGTCCTGGCGGATGCGCTCCATGTCGCCGAGAAGGTCGGACTCGTCTACCTCGGCGGGGTGCTGTTCGGCGCTTTGAGTAAGTACGCGCAGCCGGTGACGGAGCGGGGAAGGGCGAACTCGATCGGCGCGGTGCGCCGCTTCTGCGACGCCGCCGCAGACTCCGGCATCACGATCGGGCTCGAGATCGTCAACCGGTACGAGTCGAATCTCCTCAACACGGCTCGGCAGGCCGTCGAGTACGTGCGCGAGGTGGACCGGCCGAACCTCGTCATCCACTTGGACACCTACCACATGAACATCGAGGAGGTCGACAACTACGCCGCCGTCCTCGAGTGCGGCGACCTCCTGGGCTACGTCCACATCGGCGAGAGCCACCGCGGCTATCTGGGCAGTGGGAGCGTGGACTTCGCAGGGCTCTTCCGCGGGCTCGGAGCCATCGACTACTCGGGACCGATCACCTTCGAAAGCTTCTCGTCCAAGGTCGTCATGCCGGAGCTCTCCCACACGCTCGCGATCTGGCGCGATCTCTGGGACGACAGCATGGACCTCGCCACCCAGGCCCGCTCCTTCATCGACGCGCAGCTGCGTGCGGTGGCCTCGCAGCGCCACCACTGATCCTTCCCCTCCTTCCCCGATCTCCGCTTCCCTCCCCGATCCGAGGTGCCTCCGCATGCCTGCCACCACGTCCACCACGCCCGCCGATGAACTCGTCCAGCGCAGCCGGACGCTCGGCGCCGACCCGCGGTTCACGAACTACGGCGGCGGCAACACCTCCGCCAAGGGGACGGACCTCGACCCTGCGAGCGGCAAACCGATCGACCTCGTCTGGGTCAAGGGATCCGGAGGCGACCTTGCGACGCTGAGCCGCGGGGGACTCGCCGTGCTGCGTCGAGACCGCGTCCTCGGGCTGCGCGACGTGTACCGCGGACCGGAGCACGAGGACGAGATGGTCTCAGCCTTCGAGTACTGCCTCCACGGCAAGGGAGGCGCCGCCCCCTCGATCGACACGTCGATGCACGTCCTCGTTGACGCGGCGCACGTCGATCATCTCCACCCAGACTCGGGGATCGCGATCGCGACCGCGGCCGACGGCCCCGAGCTGACCCGCGCCGTCTTCGGTGACCGGGTTGTCTGGGTGCCGTGGCGTCGGCCCGGCTTCCAGCTGGGTCTCGACATCGCGGAGATCAAAGCGAAGAACCCGCAGGCGATCGGCTGCATCCTCGGCGGACATGGCATCACCGCGTGGGGCGACACGAGCGAGGAGTGCGAAGCACGCTCGCGGGAGATCATCGAGACCGCCGAGCGGTACATCGCCGAGCAGGGGGAGGCGGAGCCGTTCGGCCCGCTCGTCGACGGCATGAGGCCGCTCGACGCACCGGAGCGCCGGCGGCGGGCTGCCGAGCTGCTGCCTACGCTGCGCGGTATGGCGTCGACGGACTCGCCGACTGTCGGCCACTACATCGACGACGAGCGCGTGCTGGACTTCATGGCTCGCGCCCAGTACCAGCGGCTCGCCGATCTCGGCACGAGCTGCCCCGACCACTTTCTCCGGACGAAGGTCAAGCCGCTGGCGCTCGACCTCCGCCCGGACGCCGCCCTCGAGGACGTCCTGGCCCGGCTCGCAGAGCTCCACGAGCAGTACCGCGAGGAGTATCGGGCCTACTACGAGCGGAACGCGGCGCCCGACTCGCCCCCTATGCGCGGCGCCGACCCGGCGATCGTGCTGGTGCCGGGGATCGGCATGTTCAGCTTCGGGCGCGACAAGCTCACGGCCCGTGTCGCGGGCGAGTACTTCGTCAACGCGATCAACGCCATGCGCGGCGCCGAAGCGCTCTCGTCGTACGCGCCTATCCCGGAGGCTGAGAAGTTCCGGATCGAGTACTGGGCCCTGGAGGAAGCGAAGCTGCAGCGCATGCCGAAGCCGAAGCGCCACGCCACTCGGATCGCGCTCGTGACCGGGGCCGGGAGCGGCATCGGCAAGGCGATCGCCCAGCGTCTCGCCGCGGAGGGCGCCTGCGTCGTGCTCGCCGACGTCAATCTCGACAACGCTCGCGCCGTCGCCGACGAGATCGCGGAAGCGGCCGGTGTCCTCCGCGCCACCGACGTCGCGGTCGCGTTGCCGGCCGATGTGCGCGACGAGGAGGCGGTGCGTGAGCTCCTCCAGGAGGCGGTGCTCGCCTTCGGCGGCGTCGACCTCGTGGTGAACAACGCCGGGCTCACCGTCGCGAAGTCGCTCACCGACACGACCGTCGACGACTGGAACCTGCTGCACGACGTCATGGCGCTCGGCTCCTTCCTCGTCTCCCGCGAGGCCGCCCGCGTGATGATCCCTCAGAGGATGGGCGGGGACATCATCTACATCTCCTCCAAGAACTCGATCTTCCCGGGGCCCAACAACGTCGCCTACTCGGCCGCCAAGGCCGACCAGGCGCACCAGGTCCGGCTGCTCGCCGCCGAGCTCGGCGCCCACCGCATCCGCGTGAACGGCATCAACCCGGACGGGGTCGTGCGAGGCTCCGGGATCTTCTCGGGCGGATGGGGAGCGAGCCGGGCCGCGGTCTACGGCGTCCCCGAGTCGGAGCTGGGGGCCTACTACGCGAAGCGCACCCTCCTCGGCAAAGAGGTGATCCCCGAGGACGTCGCCGCAGCCGTAGCCGTGCTCGCGAGCGCCGATCTCGGTCAGACCACGGGCCTGCACGTGCCCGTCGACTCGGGTGTCGCCGCGGCCTTCCTCCGGTAGTCGGCGATGACGATCTCGGTCGCCGCAGTCGACCTCGGCGCCAGTAGCGGCCGGGTTGTCCGCGGGACCGTGAGCAGGGATGTCCTTCGTCTCGAGACGGTCGTCCGGTTCCCGAACCTGCCTGTCCGCACGGTCGAGGGTCTCCATTGGAGCTTCGGCGAGCTCGCCCGCAACGTCGGCGAGGGCATCGCCGCCGCGGCACTTCCGGGGCCGCTCGCCAGCGCGGGCATCGACTCCTGGGCGGTGGACTACGGCATCGTCCGGCAGGGTCGCCTGCTCGGGATGCCGAGGCACTACCGCGACGAGCGGAATGCCCGTGCCGTCGCGGCTGCGCAGGACCGGGTGACGGCCGATGAACTCTTCGCGATCAACGGCCTTCAGCATCTGCCGTTCAACACCCTGTATCAGCTCTTCGACGACGCCAGGACGGGCTGGCTCCGGGAGGGTGACAGCGTGCTGATGATCCCCGACCTTCTCGCCTTCGAGCTGACGGGAGTGAGGGGCGCGGAGCGCACCAACGCGTCGACGACGGGACTCGTCGACATCGGCACCGGCGGCTGGAGCGCGGACCTCTTCCGGCGGCTCGACATCCCCTTCGCCTTCGAGCCTGGTCTCACCGAGCCGGGGACTCTCATCGGCGAGATCGCGCCCGACGTGCGGGAGGCCTACGGAATCGGTCCCGTCCGGATCCGAGCCGTGGCCTCTCATGACACCGCCTCAGCCGTCGCTGCCGTCCCTGCGACCGGGTCCCGCTTCGCCTACATCTCGAGCGGAACGTGGGCGCTCGTCGGGCTCGAGCTCGTCGGTCCGGTGCGGACGCCGGCGGTCCGCGAGGAGAACTTCACGAACGAGCTCGGCGTCGACGGCACCGTCCGGTTCCTGCGCAACGTCAACGGGCTGTGGCTCCTCAATGAGACGAAGCGCCGGTGGGAGCGGAACGGCCGTTCCGTCGACTTGGCGGCACTGGCCGCGGCGGCGGAGGCGGCGGATGGGGAGCCGGTGGTGTTCGACTCCGAGGACCCCCGGTTCCTGCCGCCGGGCGACATGCCGCGCAGGATTGCCGACTGGTGCGTCGAGCACGGAATCGCCCCGCCCAGTGGAGAGGTGGCGACCGTCCGCAGCATCCTCGTCAGTCTGGCCCACGCGTATGCCCGCGCGGTCGCGACCGCCTCCAGGCTGAGCGGGTTCGCGGTCGACTCGGTGCACATCGTCGGCGGCGGCGCTCAGATTCCCCTGCTCTGTCAGTCAGTCGCCGATCGAACCGGGCTGCCGGTGGTGGCGGGGCCTGTCGAGGCGACGTCGATCGGCAACGTCCTCGTACAGGCGCGAGCAGCGGGGGAGCTGTCCGGCGCGCTCGCCGATCTGCGGGACCTGGTGGGCCGCACGCAGAGTCTCCGGCGCTACTTCCCGCGCTGAGGCCACCCGAGCTGCCGACAGTCCGTCGTCCGACGCCCTGTCGGGGCACGCAAGAAGGGGGGAGCCGGCTCCGCCGGCTCCCCCCTTCTTCTTGTGTGCGATCGGACTAGAAGTCGTAGTCGCCGATGTTCTCCGCGGTGAACATGAGCGGCTTGTCGTAGAGGATCTCCCCGTCCTTACCGATCGTGTAGGTGCCGGCGTCGCCGGCGTCGATCGTCTCGCCTTCCTCGCCCTTGATCTCGCCGGTGGCCAGCTGGTAGGCCGCCACGGACGCGACATAGCCGAGCTCGGCCGGGTCCCACAGAGCGAACGCCGCGGATGCGCCGGACTCGATGAAGTCCTTCACCGAGCTGGGCAGGGCGAAGCCGGTCGCGAACACCTTGCCCTGCAGGCCGGCGTTGATGATGGCCTGCTGCGCGGCCGGCGCCGAGACAGCGGACGAGGAGATGATCACCTTCAGGTCGGGGTTCGCCTGGATCAGGTTGAGCGCGATGTCCTGGCTCTTCTGCGCGTCGTCACCGGCGAACTGGACGGTGTCGATGTAGCTGAACGAGGAGTACTTCGGGTCGGTATCGATGAGCTCCTTCATGATCTGGACGTGCGCGGTGTGATTCGGAGCGCTGGGTGACGCCGAGATGAATGCCACCTGCCCGCCCTCGGGGGAGTTGAGCAGCGCGGCGTCGAGCATCGTCTGTGCCGCGAGCTCGTAGCTCAGCTGATTGACGAACAGGTCACGGGCATCGACTGCCGCGTCCGCGTCGTACGTGACGACCTTGATGCCCTGCTGGCGCGCCTGCTTGAGAGCCGGCGCGACGGCGTCACCGTCGATGGCGCTGACAACGAGCGCGCTGGGTGCCTGCGGGATCGCGTTCGTGAGAGTCGCGATCTGCTCCGTGGCGTCCGGCTTGTCGGAGCCGATGTAGTCGAAGGTGAAGCCGAGGTCCTCTCCCGCCTGCTCGCCGCCCTCCCGCGCCACCTCGAAGTAGGCGAGGCCGGTGAACTTGGGTGCCATGAAGATCTTCACGTCTTCGCCACCGGCGGCGGCGTCGTCCCCGCCCGCGCTGGGAGGCGTGCTGGAGCAGGCGGTGAGAAGGAGTGCCCCGGCGACGAGCGCCGCGGCTCCCTTCCAGATTCGACTTCCTCGTCGAGTGATGGAGGACATGCTCTTCCTTTCGGATCGGTGGATGCGGGCGACCGTCGCCCGTGGGGCCCTACGGGTGCGAGAGACGGGATTCATGCCGGTGTGGCGTCCTCCAGTGCTGCGGTTCTCGCGTGTGCAGGTCGGTGTGCAGCGATCCGCGCGCGGATCAGCTGGTAGGCACGGGGGAGGCCGATGCTCGCCACGAGGAGCAGACCCACCACGAGGGTCTGACTGGTCCCTGGGACATTTGCGAGCTTCATGCCGGTCTGCAGCGTGCCCAGCAGGACGAGGCTCAGCAGCACGCCCAGCGCGCGGCCGCTTCCGCCCTTGATCGAGACGCCGCCGAGCACCACCGCCGTTATGACGAACAGGATGCTGCCGTCGGCGTTGTCTCCGCGCGCCGACTGGTACTGGCTCACCCAGACGAGGCCGGCGAGACCCGACATCGCTCCGGCGAGTGCGTAGGCGATCACCCGGTTGCGGATCACGGCGATGCCGCCCATGCGGGACGCCTTCGCGCTGTTCCCGATCGCATAGCTCGCTCGGCCGAAGCGGGTGAAGCCCATCAGCACCCCGAAGCCCGCCGCGACCACGAGGGCGAGGACGACCGTCGCCGGAACGGCTCCGACCCACGTGGAGCCCAGTTGCGTGTACTCCGGAGTCAGCCCTGTGATTCCGGCATCGCCGGCCAGGATGTAGGCGATTCCGCGGTACGCCCCCAATGTCCCCAGCGTCACCGCGAGCGAGGGGAGGCCGGCGACGGCGACGAGGATCCCGTTGATGGCCCCGAGAAGGGCGCACACGAGGAGCGTGATGAGCAGGCCCGCCACGAGCGGGATCCCGGCGACCGAGAGGTTCGCGAGGAGCACGGCTCCGACCGCGAGCGTCGACGCGAGCGAGATGTCGATCTCGCCCTGGACCACGATCGGAAAGAGCCCGAAGGCCATCAGTGCGAAGATGACGAAGAACGCCGCCGAGTTGAGCAGGTTGACCGAGTTCAGGAAGTAGGGAGACAGCGTGCTCGACCAGATCGCGGCCAGGACGATGAGGACGACGAGCGTGCCCTCCCAGGCGTAGGAGCGGATGAACTGCTTCACGCGGTCACCTCCATGACTCGCCGGCGCGATGTCGCACCGAGGACCCGTCGTTGCACGACCGCGTCGACGGCGACGGCCGCGATGATCGCCGCCCCCTGGATGAGGAGCCGGTAGAACTCCTGGACCTGGAGGAGGACCAGCCCGTTGTTGATCGTGGCCAGCACGATGGCGCCGATCGCCGCCCCGTAGACGCTTCCCGAGCCGCCCCAGATGCTGACCCCGCCGATGACAACCGCGGCGAGCACCTGCAGCTCGATGCCGCTCGCGAGCAGGGAGTTGATGTTCCCCACCTGGGCGCCGAGGAGCAGGCCGGCGAGCGCGGCGATGATGCCGGCGCCGACATAGGCGCCGAGGACGATGGCCGCATTGTTGAGGCCGAAGAAGCGGGCCGCCTTCGGATTGGAGCCGTAGGCGTAGATCTTGCGGCCCCAGGGAAGGAAGCGCAGGGCGAGCGCCACGAGGATCACGACGACGAGCGCGAGCCACACGTAGGCGGGGACGCCGAGCCAGATGGCGGTCGCGAGGTCGCGCATGAACCGGGGCAGCTCGCCCACGGTGACCTCCTGGGCATTCGCGTACACCGATACGAAACCGCGGTAGATCGAGAGCGTTCCAAGCGTCGCAACGATCGAGGGGATCTCGAGCACGGCGACCAGGAAGCCGTTGATGAACCCGAGCACCGCCCCGATCGCGATCGCGAGGACGACGACGAGGGGCTGCAGCGCGGGTGCCCCTCCCGCGATGTCGAACACGACGTATGCGGACACCCCCATGATGGAGCCGACCGAGAGGTCGAGGTTGCCCGTGAGCACCACCAGGGTCTGTCCGGCCGCCGCGATGGCCAGAATCGCGGCCGTGAAGAGGACGCTGCGTCCGTTGTCGAGCGTGAAGAAACGGGGTGCGAGGAGACTGAAGACGAGGATCAGCAGGACCAGGAACACGACGACGCCGAGGAACCGCACCCGGAGGGCGGCCGCGCCACTCGACGCGAAGCCTCGTCGGGAGGTCACGCCGGGGGTCATGGGCGGCGCGTCGGTCTTGGTCACTTGCTGTCCTCCTTGTTCGCCCCGCCGGCGCCGGTGCGGGTGGCCGCCGCGAGGATGCTCTCCTGGCTCGCGTCCTCGATGGGGATGTCGTCCACGAGTCGTCCTCGGGACACCACGAGCACGCGGTCGCTGACCGCGAGGACCTCGGGCAGGTCGGACGAGATCATGAGGATGGCGAGGCGCTCCTCCCGCGCCAGCTTCCGCATGATGTCGTGCACCTGAGCCTTCGTGCCCACGTCGATGCCGTGCGTGGGCTCGTCCAGCAGCAGCACCTTCGGACCGGTGGCGAGCAGCCGCGCGAGGGCCACCTTCTGGCGGTTGCCCCCCGACAGCTCGCTGACGAAGGACTTGAGGCGTCCCTTGATGCTGAGCGCGCTCTGCTGCTCCGACGCCGCCTCCCGCTCCTTCCGGCCGGACATGAAGCCGAAGCGGCTCAGCCGAGGCAGGCTCGGCAGGGCGATGTTGTCCGTGATCGTCATCGACGAGATGACGCCTTCGGCGTCGCGGTCCTCCGGAAGGTAGACGAGACCCAGCTCGCTCATCTGTCCGGGTGACCGGGGACGGACGGGCTTGCCGTCGACCAGCACCGTCCCCGTCATCCGAGGGGACAGGCCGAAGATCGCCTGCGCCACTTCGGAGCGGCCGGATCCGACGAGTCCCGCAACGCCGACGATCTCCCCCTCGTGCACGTTGAAGGAGATGCCGTCGAAGACGCCGGGAAGGCTGAGGTTCGAGACGGAGAGCCGAGCTGGGCCGAGGGGACGGTCGCGGGCGACGGCCTCGAGCGCGACAGATCGCCCCACCATCAGCTTGATCATGGTGGCGTCGTCCAGCTCGTCGACGGGCGCCGTCCGCACGTGTGTCCCATCGCGGAGGACCGTGATGGTGTCCGCGAGCCGCCGGATCTCCTCCATCCGGTGCGAGATCCAGAGCACGCTCGTGCCCTGGCTCTTCAGCCGCGCCACGAGGTCGTACAGCTTCGCGGCCTCGCCCGGAGTCAGGGCACTGGTGGGTTCGTCCAGGATGAGCAGCCGCAGGTCCGATGACATGGCTCGGGCGATCTCGACGTACTGAGCTTCGGCGACCGTGAGGCCGGCCACCAGCGCGTCGACGTCGAGCTCGAAGCCCAGGCGGGCGAGGAGCTCCTGCGCCCGACGCCGCATCGTCGCCGAGTCGAGGGCGCCGGCGCGCGTGGGGTACTGCCCGGTGAAGATGTTCTCGGCGATGGAGAGGTGCGGGAAGAGATTGGGGTCCTGGTAGACGGCGGCGATGCCGTGGTGCCGGGCCTGCAGCGGACTGCTGAAGGAGACGGGCTCCCCGTCGAGAAGTAGCTGTCCCGTGTTCGGCGTCAGAAGGCCGGTGATGATGCCGACCAGAGTGGACTTGCCCGCGCCGTTCTCGCCGACCATGGCGTGGATCTCACCCGGGGCGATCGAGAAGTCGATGCCGCGCAGAGCATGCACCGCCTCGAAGCTCTTCGAGACCCCTTGGATCTGCAGGCGCGGGATCACCGGAGATCTTGTCTCCGGGATGGATACCGTCTGTTCGCTCACCGGCGCTTCGTGCCTCTCCCGCGGGAACGAAACCCGGTCCCCGACGACCTCGGCCACGCTAACATCCTGACAAGCCGTGATCAACATCTGTTCACGGCGTGATCAAATGTTCACGGAAAGGGACGCAGGTGTCCTTGGCGTCACTCCACAGCGAGAGCTCTCGCTACGTCCTCGGTCGTGATCAAGACGCTGGCGAAGCGCCCGTTCAGCGCGCCCCGGATCGCCGCCAGCTTGTCCATCCCGCCGGCGACGGCGATCACGTTCGGCATCTCGCGCAGCTCCTCGATCCGGATCCCGACGCGCGAGCGCTCGATGCCCATGTCGAGGACCTCCCCGTCCGCGTCGTACCACTGCGCGAGGATGTCGCCGATCGCGCCCTGGCGGCGGTACTGCTCGAGCTGTCCCTCGCTGACGAGACCGTTCTGGAGGATCGTGGCCTGTGCCACCGCTCCGCCGATCCCGATCAACGTCGCACTTGCGCCACGAGCGAGGTCGATCACCTCTGTGACGAGGCGCTCCTGCCCCAGCGCCTCGGCGATTTCCGGGCTGGAGGCAAGGAGAGGAGCGGGGATGAACCGGATGAACTCGGCGATCCCATTGTTCGCCGCCCCCCGGATGGCGGTGGTGTACGCGTCGATGCCCCCGGTGAGAGTTGCGAAGGTGACCCCCGCCAGCTCAGCTCGGCGGAGGCTCAGCAGCGTGCGAAGCACCGTGTCGCCCCAGCCGACTCCGATGACGGCGCCGGGGGAGAGGTAGCGCCGCAGGTACTGCGCGCCCTCGAGCGCGACCCGCGCATTGGTTGTCTCTCCGGACACCGACTCGTCGATCTGCGGAACGACTGCGACGTCTCGAAGACCGTACTTCTCCCGCAGGATCCGCGGGAGCTCCATGCCGCCGAGGCCGTTCGTCTGGATGTCGATCGTGACGACGCCGCTCGTTCGAGCCCGGTCGAGCAGACGTGCCACGGTGGGCCGCGATACTCCCATCTTCTGCGCGATCTGCGCCTGGGTCATGTCGTCCCGGTAGTAGTACCACGCCACGCGCACGAGGCGCTCTCTATCGAACTCGTCATCGCGGCCGTAGGGCAGGGCGTGGGACATCGGATCTCCAGAAAGAAGGGCGGCCGCCGGATGCACGGATGCTCGCACAAATGTTCACCGAATACCTACCACGTTCGCACCGCAGAAGGGAAAGCCGCGTGACCACTTCGATTCTCGTCATGGGAGACAGCTATCTGTCCGCCGACCAGATGCGCCGCACGCTCGACGGGTGGGGAGCGGGATTCCGTCTCCGGTACGAGGACATCGACGGCTCCGTTCGCCCGACGCTGCCCGGCCTTGCGGAGTACCAAGGGGATCCGATGGCGATCGCCGCGGCGATGGACGACGAGACAGTGCTCCTCGTGCACGCCGCTCCTGTCACCGCGGAGCTCCTCGACGCGCGCCCGCAGATCCGGCTCATCGCGTGCGCTCGCGGCAATCCGATCAATGTCGACCTGGCCGCGGCACGCGAGCGCGGGGTCGCGGTCATCAACACCCCGGCGAAGAACGCCGACTCCGTCGCCGACCTCACCCTCAGCGGCGTCAATCAGCTGATGCGTCGGCAGAACGAGGCATCGTCATGGCTGCGCGAGCGTGCTCTCGCCGGCGAGACGCATCTCGATTCGACGTTCTCCGGCGGCATGTGGATGGGCAGGGAGCCGCGCTCGGCAGTGCTCGGACTGATCGGCGTGGGAGCCATCGGACGCAAGGTCAGCGCACTCGCCACCGCCTTCGGCATGAGCGTGCAGGGGTACGACCCCTATGTGACGTCGGTGCCCCCGGGTATCGCCATGGTCGACCTCGATGAGCTGATCAGCACCAGCGACGTGGTCAGTCTCCACGCCAAGGCGACGGCCGAGAACCGGCACCTCGTCGACACGGGAAGGATCGCCCGCATGAAGCGGGGTGCCATCCTCGTGAACACGGCCCGCGAGAGCCTGCTCGACGAATCGGCCCTGCTCGATGCTCTGTGGTCCGGTCAGCTGGGCGGAGCGGTGCTGGACGTCTGCGAGCCGGACGGAGTCTGGCCGCAGCTGGTGCAGCTGCCGAACGTCATCCTGACACCGCACATCGGCGGAGCGACGGAGCAGGTGCAGGAACGCGGTCTGCGAATGCTGATGCAGGACATCGAGAGCTTCGCGTCCGGCGGAGTGCTCCAGCGCCGAGTCGCCTGAACGCGCGGATCACCACGAGGGAGTGCACCGATGGATCACGAGAAGCGTCGTAGCGCGACACTGCAGCGGCTGCGCGAAAAGCGGAGGATGAGGATCGCGAGTCCGGGGGAGGGGAGCCGTGCTCACGGTGACTCTGCCACCACCCTCGCTCCGGTTCCGCCCGAACTCGTCGCGGCGCTCGCCGAGGCGTGTGGCACGGTCGCCGCTCGTGCCTCGGATCGACTGTCGTCCGCACACGACGCCTCCCACTACCTGCTCACCCCGTTGGCGGTCGTGGCACCCAACGGAGCAGGCGAGGTGGCCGCGGTTCTCGCCGTCGCCGCGCGCGAGAGGGTGCCGGTCACCTTCCGCTCAGGTGGGACCAGCCTCAGCGGTCAGGCGGGTACCGCGGGCGTGCTGATCGACACGCGCCGCAACTTCCGCCGAATCGAGGTGCTGGACAGCGGAGAGCGGGTCAGAACGGGGCCCGGAGCCACTGTCCGCTCGGTCAACGCGCGATTGGCGCGTTATGGGCGGAAGCTCGGCCCCGACCCGGCGAGCGAGATCGCCTGCACGATCGGCGGGGTGATCGCCAACAACTCGAGCGGCATGGCGTGTGGGATCACGGCCAACACCTACCGGACGCTGGAGTCCGCGGTGCTCGTGCTGCCGAGCGGCACCCTGCTGGACACGGGTGCCATAGACGCGGACCAGCGCCTCCAGGCTGCGGAGCCCGACCTGTACGCAGGGCTGGAGCGCCTCCGCGATCGGGTTCGAGCGGACCCGGTTTCCGTGGCAACGATACGGCGGCTCTACTCGATCAAGAACACGATGGGGTACGGGCTCAACTCCTTCCTCGATCACGACCCTCCAGTCCGGATCCTCGAGCACCTGGTCGTCGGCAGTGAGGGCACACTCGCGTTCGTCGCCGAGGCGACCTTCCGGACGGTGCCGGTCAGGTCCGCGGTGGCGACGGGCCTCCTGTTCTTCCCCGACCTCGCCGCGGCGACCAAGGCGCTGCCCTCGCTCGTCGCCGCCGGGTTCGCGACGATCGAACTGCTCGACGCGGCGAGCCTCCGCGTCGCTCAGAGGGACCCCGACGCCACCGAGGAGCTGCGGGGGCTGTCCGTCGAGGATCACGCAGCGCTGCTCGTCGAGTTCCAGGAGGACTCGCAGGAGGCCCTCCGCGCGAAGGCGGAGCGGGCCCTCGAACTGTTCGCCGGTCTCGGGCTCATCGGCCCGGCGGATCTGAGCACCGATCCCGTGCGGCGCGCGCAGCTGTGGCACATCCGGAAAGGGCTCTACACCGCCGTCGCCGGGAACCGGCCGTCAGGCACGACGGCGCTGCTCGAGGACATCGCGGTGCCGGTGGAGCGTCTCTACGACACCTGCTCGCAGCTGATCCGCCTGTTCGAGCTGCACGGGTACGAGGAGAGCGTGATCTTCGGGCACGCGAAGGACGGCAACATCCATTTCATGCTCAACGAGCGCTTCGACCGGCCTGACGAGCTGGCCCGGTACGAAGCGTTCACGGAAGACATGGTCGCCTTGGTGCTCGCCCACGGTGGCACTCTCAAAGCCGAGCACGGCACAGGCCGGATCATGGCCCCGTTCGTGAGGCGGCAGTATGGCGACGAGCTGTACGCGGTGATGCGGGAGGTCAAGGCGCTCGTGGATCCGGGCGGCCTCCTCAGTCCGGGGGTTCTGCTCAACGAGGATCCGGACGCGCACGTCAGTGACCTGAAGACGACCCCCACCGTGGAGGAGGAGGTCGACCGCTGCGTCGAGTGCGGCTACTGCGAACCGGTATGCCCCAGCCGTGACTTGACCACGACGCCCCGGGAGCGGATCGTGCTGCGTCGGGAGATCGCGCGCGCGAGGGCTGCGGGCGATGTCGTGCTGCTTCGCGAGCTGCAGCAGCAGTACGAGTACGACGCCGTCGAGACGTGCGCAGTCGACGGGATGTGCCAGACCGCGTGCCCGGTGCTGATCAACACCGGCGATCTCGTCCGCAGGCTCAGAGCCGACGACACCAGCAGGGCGGAGCAGGCGGGATGGAAGACGGTCGCGAAGCACTGGGACGCCACGAGCCGGATCGGTGGCATCGCTCTCAGCGTGGCGAAGAGCGTGCCGGGTGCGTTGCCCGCGTTCGCGACGACGATCGGCCGGGCCCTGCTCGGTGACGAGACGGTTCCCCAGTATTCGGGCACGCTGCCCGGCGGCGGGCAGCGGAGGAAGCGGCTGGACGCACAGGCGCCGGAGGCCGTCTACTTCTCGAGCTGCACCACGACCATGTTCGGACCCGAGAGCGGCGCTGGAGTGAGCGAGTCATTCCTCCGCCTGTGCGAACGCGCGGGCGTCGAGCTGGCGACGCCTGACGACATCCCCTCGCTGTGCTGCGGTACGCCCTGGAAGTCGAAGGGTCTCACCGAGGGGTACGCCGAGATGAAGGGGCGCGTGGTCGCCTCCCTGCGGCGCGCGACGCTCGATGGCGCTCTCCCTGTGGTCTCCGACGCCTCGTCGTGCACGGAAGGCCTGCACATCCTGCTGAAGGCGGCAGGGGAGCCGGCGATACGCGTGATCGACGCCGTCGCGTTCGTGGACGAGATGGTCCTGCCGCGGCTGCCCGCCGGGGAGAAGGTGCGCTCGCTCGCCCTGCACCCCACGTGCTCGTCGACGAGGCTGGGGGTGAACCCCGCGCTCTCGCGGGTCGCCGCTGCAGCGGCCGACGAGGTGATCGTGCCGGACGATTGGGGGTGCTGCGCCTTCGCGGGAGATCGGGGGATGCTGCATCCGGAGCTGACCGCGTCCGCAACCGCACCGGAGTCGCGGGAGCTCGATGAGGTCGGAGCCTCGGCGTACGCGTCGCTCAATCGCACGTGCGAGCTCGGCATGACTCGCGCGACCGGGCAGCCGTACCGGCACGTGCTGGAGGTCCTCGACGACGTCACCTCGATCTGAGGCGTCGTCGCCTCTCCGCGGTGGGCTCCACCCGGCGGCGCACCTACTCTGAGGGGAGTCGGTCAGAGGGCCTGGGCGGCCGCGCGCTCAACCTCGATGCCGGCACGGTAGCGGTGGAGGAACGCGGCGAAGCCCGCCGCGTCGTCAGGGTCCGGCTCCACGGTGTCGAACTCGGCGTCCCGGAAGATCCGCTCCCGCAGGTAGGCGTCCAGCTCCAGACCTGGCGCCGCATCCAGGTACGAGGCGAGCACCGCGATGCCCCACGCGCCGCCCTCCGACGCCGACCGGCCCACCGTGACGGGGGCGTCGAGCGCACCGGCCAGGAAGCGCTGCGCCACCCCTGCTGTGCGGAACATGCCGCCGTGCGCGAACATCCGGTCGAGGGCGACGCCCTCGTCGGCGAGGACGCGCATGCCGATGATGAGGGTGCCGAAGACGCCGTAGAGCTGAGCGCGCATCACGTTCGCGAGGCTGAACCGGCTGTCCGGCGTGCGGACGAACAGCGGCCGTCCTTCCTGCAGCCCCACGATCGGCTCACCGGCGAGGTAGTTGTACGCCAGCAGGCCGCCCGCGTCGGCCTCCCCGGCCAGAGCCTCCGTGAACAGAGCCTCGTACACGGCGTCGGTGTCCGCGGGCTGACCCATGGCGTCCGCGAATCGCGAGAACATCCCGGCCCAGGCGGCGAGCTCGCTCGCGCCGTTGTTGCAGTGGACGAGGGCGACGGGGTCGCCGACCGGCGTGGTGATGACGTCGAGCTCGGGGTGCACCCGTGTCAACGGGCTCTCGAGCACGGTCATCGCGAAGATGCTCGTGCCCGCGCTCACGTTTCCGGTGCGAGGTGCCACCGCACAGGTGGCCACCATCCCCGTGCCGGCATCGCCTTCCGGAGGGCACAGAGCCGCTCCGGATCTGAGCCCGCCGGTCGGGTCGAGGAGGGCCGCGCCCGTCGGGCTCAGCTCACCGGCCGCGCTGCCCGCGACGAGCACATCCGGCAGCAGCTCGCGCAGCTTCATCCCCGGAACCCGCTCACCGGCCAGCTCGTCGAACCGACCCAGCAGCGTGCTGTCGTAGTCCTTGGTGACGGGGTCGATCGGGAACACGCCCGAGGCGTCCCCGACACCGAGCACGCTCCGACCGGTCAGCTTCCAGTGCACGTACCCGGCGAGCGAGGTGATGTGGCGCACCCGGGGCACATGGGGCTCCTCATCGAGGATCGCCTGGTAGAGGTGAGCGACGGACCAGCGCAACGGGATGTTGACGCCGAGGCGCTCGGTCAACTCCGCCGCGGCCGGTCCCGTGGTCGTGTTGCGCCACGTGCGAAAGGGAACGAGCAGCTCTCCGTCCCCGTCCAGGGCGAGGTAGCCGTGCATCATCGCCGACACCCCGATCGCGGCGAAAGTCTCGGGACGCACACCATGCCGCTGCTCAGCGTCCCGCGCCAGGTCCGCATATGCCGCCTGGAGGCCGGACCACACGTCCTCGAGCGTGTAGGTCCAGATGCGGCCGACGAACCGGTTCTCCCATTCGTGACTGCCGACCGCCAGCACCTGCGCGGACTCACCCGTGATCAGACATGCCTTGATGCGAGTCGACCCGAGTTCGATCCCCAGGTACGCGCGGCCAGCGATGATCGCCTCACGCTCACGCTCACGCTCACGCTCGGCGTGCTCCCGCTCGGCAGCGGCGTGGGCGGTGTCGGAACTCGTCATCGGGTCCTCCGGTTTGGAACAACTGCGCAGCCGCGGGGCCTGCGTCCTGACGCGTCGAGGTGTCGGATCGAATGCCCTCGCCGGGTCCGCTCGAATGCTATCGACAGGAGATGCGGGGCACGGCAGTTTCTGCAGCCCCGGCGGTGGCAGGGGCTGCAATCAGCCCCGTCTCCGTCCGGCTCCGCCAAATCCCTCGGGTGTGGCGGGGGAGGGAGGGGCGGTGGTGCGAGATGGAGGGAGTGGCGGGATGGAGCCACCGTGATGAGGCGTTGGCGACTTGGGTGGCGTGGTGCGCCAGCAGGTGCTCGCTTAAAGAAGGCCCGGTCATCCGGGCCTTTTCTGTTTCCGCTGTAGGCGCTCTCTCCCGCCTCGCTCCGCCAGAGCGCAGACAGGCCGTCGATGACCCTCGGCGATCGCCTCAGCCCGGGTGCCGCGCACTCAGCGGGGCGGCGCCGTCCGACAGCGCACCGGACGTGCTCACCGCCTCTTTGGATCGAGCGCGCGGCTTCGCGGCCGACGTCAGCAGCGTCGCCGCGGCGACGAGGACGAGGACGGCGACCATCGCCCCGCGCAGGGTGAAGTGCTCGCCGAGGAAGCCGAGCAGGGGCGGTCCGACGAGGAAGGCGACGTAGCCCGCAGTGGCGACCGCCGCGACGGAGGACGTGGGGTCGTCGCTGTCCGCGGCGGCGGACAGCGTGACCGGGAACCCCAGGGCGGCGCCGAGGCCCCAGAGGACGACGGCGCAGCCGGCGACGATCAGGTTGTCGGCGAAGACGACGATCGCGATCCCCGCAGCCGAGACCAGCGTGCTGACGCGCAGGACCGCGGCCTTCCCGAACCATGCGATCAGCGGCCCGCCGAGGAACCGTCCGACCGTCATCGCCGCCGCGAACCCGGTGAAGACGACGGTGCCGAGGGTCGCCGATGAGCCGTAGTCGTCGACCATCAGCAGGGGGAGCCAGTCCATGGCCGAGCCCTCGGCCAGGGCGAGGGCCAGGACGATGAGGCCCAGCATGATGACGCGCGGCTGGCGCCAGACGGAGTGCCATGGCCGCGGTCGGGACGACGCGGAGTCGCTCGCCGCCGGTCGCGCCACTCGGCCCGTGTCGGCGGGAACGAACCGGATCGCCGCGATCAGGAGGGCGGCGGCGAGGGCGGCGACGGCCGCGAGCTGCCAGACGACCGGGAAATCGATGGCGGTGAGGGCGATGCCCGCGACGGAGCCGAGAACCGTGCCGAGGCTGAAGCAGCCGTGCAGAGCCGGCAGCTCCGCTCTGCCCGAGATCTCCTCGAGGGCCGCCCCTTCGACGTTGAGCGCGATCTCGGAGACGCCGATGCCGAGCCCGACCAGGGCGAGGCCGAGGAAGACCCCGACCGCGCTGGACAGCTCAGCCGAGAAGCCAACCATCGCGACCCCGGACACGAAGGCGGAGCCGCCGACCGTCACCGTGAAGCGGACGCCGCGGCGGCGGACCACGGCGGCCGACGACAGCACGCCCGTCATGGACCCCACCGACAGCCCGAGCAGGACGAGGCCCATCTCGGCCGTCGACGCCTCCAGCAGGTCGCGCACGGCCGGGGTGCGGACCACCCACGAGGCCATCCCGATGCCGAAGACGAGCATGAACGCGAAGATCGCGAGGCGTCGCCGGAGGATGCGGGTGCCGGGGGAAGTCACACGTACGAACGTACAGTTCCGTGAACGCGCCGAAGATGACGTCGCCCGCGGTCGTATCCTGGCGCTGCACCGATGACGGGAGGCGGCGGGATGGAGCGATCCCGGATCGTTCTGCTCGGCTCGACGGGCTATACGGGGCGGCGAGTGCTGCGCGAGCTGCTGGCGCGAGGCGATCGTCCGACGCTCGTGGGGCGGAGCCCGGAGAGGATGACCGCCGTCGCGGCAGGCCTGCAGGCGGACCTGCCGGTCGTCGAGGCCGACGTCACCTCCGAGCCGGCCATGGGCCGCATCCTCGGCCCCGGCGACGTGGTCGTCTCGACCGTCGGTCCGTTCCTGAAGCTCGGAAGTGCCACAGTGACGGCGGCCGCCCGGGCCGGTGCCTCCTACTTCGACTCGACCGGCGAGGCGGCGTTCGTCCGCAAGGTGTTCGACCTCGGTCCGATGGCCGCCGAGCGAGGCGCCACCCTGGTGCCCGCATTCGGCTACGACTTCGTGCCGGGCAACCTCGCCGGGGCACTGGCGGTGGAGAAGGCCGGACCGCGAGCCCGCCGGGTGGAGGTGGGCTACTTCATGTCGCGGTCCGGGCGCGGCGATGAGCTGCACTACCGCGGCACTCTCCGCGATGCGATGACCCTGACGTCGGGCGGCACCCGCGCCACCGTGCTCGCGACGGCGTCCGAGCCGGCGCTCGCGTACCGCCCTCGCGTCCGTGGGGGTGTCGCGCAGCTGCATGAGGAGCCGGGCGCCATGCGCGTGCGCCGGTTCGAGTTCGCCGGCGTGACCCGGGCGGGGGTGTCCGTGGGCGGCTCCGAGCATCTCGGTCTGCCGGAGAGCTACCCGCAGCTGCAGGGAGTGGATGTCTTCCTGGGCTGGTTCGGTCGTTGGACCCGGCCGCTCCAGGTCGGCATCCGTCTCGCGGCGCCCGTCAGCCGAACGCGGGCGATGAAGACGCTGATGGGGCGCCTGTCCGAGCGGCTTCCCGGGGCGGACCGCGAGCCGGATCCCGGCGGGCGCTCGCTCGTCCTGGCCGTCGCACGCGACCTGGGCGGGCGGAAGCTCGCCACCGTCGCGCTGACCGGTCCGGATCCGTACTCGCTGACCGCGTCGCTGCTCGCCTGGGGCGCGTCGTACGCGGCCGCGCCGCCCGCACCCCTCCTGCCCGGTGCGCACGGCCCGGTCGCTGCCTTCGGCCTCGATGCCCTGCGGCGGGGCGCGGCCGACGCCGGCCTGGTCGAAGTCGACGAGCACTGAGGCTTCATGTTCTCGCGACACTCGCCGGACTCGTCGCGGATGCGACGGAGCTGCGCGGCCTGCCCCCCGTGCCTCTCGCCGGCGTCGCGGTGATACTGCTGGCCGTCGTCCTGCTGCGACGCCGCGCCTCCTGATGTCGCGGCGGGACGCCGGCAGCCGATGCAGTTCCGCGCCTACGGCTGGAGCAGCACCTTGATGGCACGGCGCTCGTCCATCGCCCGGTAGCCCTCGGCGGCCTGCTCGAGCGGAAGGGTGAGGTCGAACACCTTGCCGGGGTCGATCTCGCCGCGCATGATGAGGTCGATCAGCTCGGGGAGGAAGCGGCGGACGGGAGCGGGGCCGCCGTGCAGGTGCACCCCGGAGAAGAAGAGCTCCAGCCCGGGCAGCTCCACTTCATGCGAGACGCCCACGTAGCCGACGTGTCCGCCGGCGCGCGTCGCGCGGAGAGCCTGGGTCATCGCCTCCTGGGTGCCGACCGCCTCGATGGTGGAGTGCGCGCCGACCCCGCCGGTGAGCTCCTTGATCCGCGCCACTCCCTCGTCCCCGCGCTCCTCGACGATGTCCGTCGCGCCGAACTCGCGGGCGAGCGCCTGGCGGTCGGCGTGGCGGCTCATCGCGATGATGCGCTCGGCGCCCAGCTGCTTGGCGGCGAGGACGCCGAGGAGGCCGACCGCCCCGTCGCCGACGACGGCGACCGTCTTGCCCGGCCCGACCTCCGCCGCCACCGCAGCGAACCAGCCCGTGCCGAGCACATCCGAGGCGGCGAGCAGGCTCCGCTCCTGCTCCGGTGTGGGCGTGCCCTCGATGGCGACCAGCGTGCCGTCGGCGAGCGGGATGCGGCAGTACTCGGACTGCGACCCGGTTGCGGCGCCTGGCTGCGCGTGCACGCAGTGGCTCTGGTAGCCGGCCTTGCAGATCTCGCAGGTGTTGTCGGAGGCGAAGAACGATCCGACGACGAAGTCGCCGACCCTGATGTCCCTCACCTCGGCGCCGATGTCCTCGACCACGCCGACGTACTCGTGGCCCATCGGCACGGGCCAGGTGTCCTGGCCGACGCCGCGGTAGGGCCAGAGATCGGACCCGCAGATGCAGGCGGCGGTGAGGCGGATGATCGCGTCGGTCGGCTCGACGATTGTCGGCCGCTCGCGGTCCTCGACGCGGACGTCTCCGGGGGCGTGCATGAGAACTCCACGCATGGTGTTCCTTTCTTCCTGTTGGCTGGGCTTCTGTGCGGGTTCGGGGGCCGCTGGCGGTCAGTGGGCCCGGGCGGGCGAGGCCACGAGAGGACTGCGGGACCGTCCGTGTCGGCGCAGCAGGCCGAGCGCGGCGAAGGCCAGGACGGTCGACACGGTGGTGACGATGCCGAAGGGCAGCATGGTGGCTGCGCCGGCGACGCCGACCAGCGGGGCTGCGGCGCCGCCGAATGCGAAGCGCGCCATCCCAAGCACCGACGATGCGGTGCCGGCGATGTCGGCGTGGTGGGCGAGAGCGATCGTCGTCGTCGGGGGAGTGATCGCGGCGACGCCGGAGACCATGACGAGCAGCGACAGGATCACGGCGATCAGCGGCATCTGGACGAGTCCCGCGGCGAGGATGCCGAGCGACCCCGCGGCTACCAGGACGAGGCCGATCAGGAGGGTCCCGCGCAGGCTCCACCGCTCGGAGCTGCGCCCGGCGAGGTAGCCGAACATCATGAAACCGGCCGAGTTGAGGCCGAAGGCGAGAGCGTACTGCTGGGGTGAGAGCCCGTACACGTCCTGCAGCACGTAGGTGGCGCCGCTGAGGTAGGCGAAGAGTGCGGCGCCGGTGAAGCCCTGCACGAGCACGGCGGCCACGAACACCCGATCCGTCAGCAGCGCCCGGTAGTCCCGAGCTGTCTCGGCGAAGCCGCCGCCGGTGCGGCCGGACGCCGGAAGCGTCTCACCGAAGCCGAGGGCGATCGCGAGCAGGATCGCTGCCCCGATCCCGGCGAGGCACAGGAAGAGTCCGCGCCAGTCGGTGACCGTGGCCAGCTGTCCGCCGAGCAGCGGCCCGACGATGGCGGCCAGCCCGCCGAGCACCGTCGTGCGTCCGTAGAAGCGGATGAGCCGGCCGCCGGAGTAGAGGTCGCGACCCGCCGCCAGCGCGATGACCAGCCCGACCCCGCCCGCGACGCCCTGCACCAGCCGCGCCAGGACGAGCACCTCGACGCTCGGGCTGAGGGCGCAGAGGACGGAGGCGGCGACGTAGGCGACGACCCCGATCAGCAGGGGCGTCCGGCGGCCGAAACGGTCGGAGAGCGGACCGGCGAGCAGCTGACCGAGGGCGAGCCCGACGAGACAGGCCGTGACCGTCAGCTGCGCGAGCGACGTGGCCGCGCCGAGCTCGGCGGTGAGCGCGGGAAGCACGGGGAGGTAGAGGTCCATCGAGATGGGCCCGAACACGGTCAGCAGGAGCAGCAGGGCCGGAAGCGCCCGGCCGACGGGACGCGCGGCGGGCGCGGCGTCGGCGGACGGGGAAGCAGGTGTCGTGGAGGTCATCGCTCTACCAGGAGACGTCGGTGCGCCGAGGCGAGGGAGTCCCTGCCGAGGGGTGTACCGCCAGGGCACCCCAGGCGCCCGCACTCCGACCTACCCTGACGGGATGGACAACCGATCCGAGGTGCGCGACTTCCTCATGTCGCGACGGGCGCGGGTCAGCCCGGAGCTCGCCGGACTGCCCTCCGGCGTCTCCCGGCGAGTGCCGGGGCTGCGCCGCAGCGAGGTCGCCGCGCTGGCCGGTGTGAGCGTGGAGTACTACGCGAAGCTCGAGCGCGGATCCATCGCCGGAGCGTCGGGATCCGTGCTCGAGGCGATCTCCCGCGCGCTGCAGCTCGACGACACCGAGCGCGCCCATCTGTTCGACCTCGCGCGAGCCGCGGACGGCATCCCCGCCTCCGGCCGACCGCGCCGCCGGCCGACGAAGCAGAGCGTCTCCCGCCCGAGCCTCCGGTGGGCGATCGACGCGATCACCGACGGCATCGCCTTCGTCCGCAACCCGCAGCAGGACCTCCTGGCGGTCAACGCCCTCGGGCGTGCGTTCTACTCGCCCGTCCTCGGGAACGGCGGCCGGACCCCGAACCTGGCGCGCTTCCAATTCCTCGATCCCGCCTCCCGCGAGTTCTATCCGGACTGGGAGACCTTCGCCGAGATGTGCGTCGCGATCATGCGCGCGGAGGCAGGGCGGGACCCGCACGACCGCGGCCTGCAGGACCTCGTCGGCGAGCTCTCCACGCGGAGCGAGACCTTCCGCGCACTGTGGGGCGCGCACAACGTCCGCACCCACGGCACGGGCACCAAGCGCTTCACCCACCCGGTCGTCGGCGAGCTCGTCCTCGCCTACGAGGAGCTCGCCATCACCGCTGAGCCCGGGCTCGTGCTCATGGTCTACACCGCTGAGCCCGGCTCGCCCTCCGCCGAGCGCCTCCGGCTGCTCGCCTCCTGGGCGCGCACCGAGGAGCTGCGCGCCGAAGGGGAGACCGTCTGAGGGAGGGCAGCGGCCCCTCCGCCTCGCCCGCGATCCGGGCGATCATGCCGTTCGTCGGTGCGCAGGTGGGGCTGGTCGTGTCGGTCAAGCGAGTCCCACGGGATGAAGGGGGAGCAGGCCAACCGGTCAGGCGAGGCCCTCGACGCGGTGCAGGAGGTCGGCCAATTCCGTGAGCTCGCCGTCGGTCAGCGCTGCGAACCGGGGGAGGAGGCTCACGACCGCCTCGGACTCGAATCGCGCCACTTCGGCGGCCGCGTCCCGGGTCAGCGAGACGATCCGCGACCTCGCGTCCTCGGGATTCGCTGTCACCTCGACGAGGCCCTCCTCGCGCAGGCCGTCGAGCAGCTGGGTGACGGCTCCGGCGGTGATCCCGAGCAGCCTCGCCAGGCGACCCGGAGTGAGCGGCCCGGATCGATGGGCGAGCAGGAACAGGGTCTCGATCTGGGTGCCGGTCAGGCGGCGCGCGGCGAACGGTGCCCGCCGGTGCGAGGTGAGGGTCCGGCTCAGCAGGACCACGCCCTCGAGCACCCGGGCGATCTGCTCTCCGCGTGCTTCCTCGATGGCGCGGTCGCCCGCCATCAGTCGCTCACGAAGGGCAGCTGGTGCACGAAGGAGCGGTCCTCGATCTGGGTGAGGAGAAAGTCGGCGAGGTCGTCGCGGCTGATCCTGGTGCTCGCGTTCACCCCCGCCCAGCCGACCCGATAGCGTCCCCTGCCCGGCACCTCGACGAGTCGCGGGGCGCGGACCACCGTCCAGTCGAGCCCGCTGGACTGCAGCACCCGGAGGTGCTGCTCGGCATCGGCGAGGACATGTCCGGACAGGGCCTTGAGCAGCAGCCGCATGATCCGGTCGGGCAGCTTCGGCCGGTCCTGCGGGGCGCGCAGGCCTCCGCCGGAGAGGGTGACGAGGCGCCGCACACCGGAATGGCGCATGGCGGCGACGATGTTGCGGGTGCCGTCTGCCTGCAGCGTCGCCGGCGACCCCTTCACCTGGCCGAAGAGGCTGAGCACGGCGTCGGCGCCGGCGACGGTCTCCGCGACGGCCCGAGGATCGAGCACGTCCCCGCCGATCACGGTGAGTCGCGGGGATGCGACGTCCAGGTTGGCGGGGTCGCGCACGAGCGCGCGGACGTCGTGCCCAGCGCGAAGTGCGCGGTCGAGGACGCGTCGCCCCGTCTTGCCGGTGGCTCCGAAGAGGGCGATGGTGGTCACGCGGTCACTTTAGCCGCTAAAGGTTTGGGCCGACCGGGGCGACCGCTGACCGGCTCGCTGAGAGCAGCGCGAGAGAGCGATCAGGGCGGGCGTCGCGCCGGCCCGTCACGGGCTCGTCGTCGTCTCGCCCAGGAACCGCGTGATCGCGGCGGCGATCTCGGGAGCCAGGGTGTGGTGGAGGTAGTGGCCGCCGTCGAGGACGACGAGCTCGCCGTGCTCGAGGTCCTCCAGCTGCCGCTCGTGCAGCTCCCGCCAGCCCTCCTGGCTGCCCGTCCTCTTGATGAAGGAGAGCACCGGCAGGTCGGCCGGGAAAGTCAGCTCCTCGACGGCCGCGAAGTTCTGCTCGCCGTGGTTCGCCTCGTCGAGCACGGCGGGATTCGCCGAGTTCCAATTCGCCATCAGGCGCATCCGGTCGAGCTCGCCGTCGGTGAAGGCGGTGCCCTCGGGGTCGAAGAACGACGGCGCGACGAAGCTCGCGACCCGCAGCAGGCCGCTGGCCGGGAGCAGCCGGTTCAGGGGGCTGTCCTGGCCGGCGAGGCCGTTGATCTGGCCGGGGACCGAGGCGTCGATGCCGACGACGGCCGCCACCTCGTCCCTGTACCGGTTCGCGTAGTAGAGCTCGTAGATGCCGGCGATCGAGTGACCGACCAGGACATAGGGTGCGTCGACCCCGGATGCGGCCAGAGCCTCATGGAGCTCGCGGGTGATGTTGTCGATGGTGCGCGGCGGGGCCTCGGTGTCGCTGTAGCCGTAGCCGAAGCCCTCCACGACGACGATCCGGTAGCCGTCGAGCTCGCGGATCAGCGGCGCGAAGTCGAGGGCCGGCGCGGCCGTGGCGTAGCCGGTCAGGAGCACCAGGGTCTGGCCCTCCGCGCCCTGCCGGTGGACGTTGAGGTGCCCGTCGCCGACCGCGACGCGCTCACCGTAGGGCGGCGTGCTCGCGCGTTCGACGCCGGTGAGGACCGCGTTGGCGGCGGCCGAGACCAGGAGGAGCGCGAGTGCGGCGAGGGCTGCGATGCCGAGGGTGCGCAGCGGCCGCCGCCGGCGGGCGCGGGGGCCAGAGTTCATGGTTCCACTCTGCTGCGCTGCGCCGGCCTGCGAATCGGCCGAAAGGCTGATCGTCTTCTCGCGCCTCTTGCGCCGCGCGGTACCCAGGGTCACTATGTACCGGTAGTCAGTGACATTGAGTAGCGCGAGGAGGTGTGCGGTGGGCAAGCAGATGACGGAGATGCTCAAGGGCACGCTGGAGGGGCTGGTCCTCGCGATCCTGTCCGTCCGAGCGGCGTACGGGTACGAGATCACCGCCCGGCTGCGCGAACAGGGCTTCGCCGAGATCGCGGAGGGCACGGTGTACGCGCTGCTGGTGCGCATCGAGCAGCGCGGCCTCGTCGACGTGGAGAAGGTCCCGTCCGAGAAAGGGCCGCCCCGCAAGGTCTACTCCCTCAACGATCAGGGACGCGACTACCTCGAAGAGTTCTGGAGGACGTGGAGCTTCCTCGCAGAGCGACTGGAACAGCTCCGGGAAGAAGGCAAGTGACGATGTCCGGCATCTTCGAGAAGCTCATCGGCGACCTCGGCGACAAGAAGCAGTACCGGGAGTACAAGCAGCGGGTGAAGGCCCTGCCGGACGGCTACCGGCAGGCGGCAGCGGCGCTCGAGCGGTACCTGCTCCACCTCGGTCCGAGCGACGACGGCAAGAGCCTCATCGCCATGCTCAGCGACCTCGCCGACCTGCTCGAGCAGAGCGCGGCCGCGGGCGTGCCGGTCCGTGACGTCGTCGGCAGCGAGCCGGCGGACTTCGCCGACACATTCATGGAGAACTACGGCGGCGGCAGCTGGATCCGCAAGGAGAGAGCCCGGCTGTCCGACGCGATCGACCGAGCGAGCGGAGAGGAGCGGGAGCGATGACGACCCTGACCGCCCCCGCCCTCCGCGTGGCGGGGCTGGAGAAGTCATACAAGGAGCTGCAGGTGCTGCGCGGGGTGGACCTCGAGGTGGCGCCCGGCAGCATCCTCGCGCTGCTCGGCTCGAACGGAGCCGGCAAGACCACCGTCGTGAGAATCCTGTCGACGCTCCTCAAGGCCGACTCCGGGGAGGCGCGGGTGAACGGCTTCGACGTCGCCCGCGAGGCGGCGCAGGTGCGGCAGTCGATCAGCCTCACGGGGCAGTTCGCCGCGGTGGACGAGATCCTGACAGGACGCGAGAACCTCGTGCTCGTCGCCCGACTGCGGCATCTGAAGGATCCCGGTGCGATCGCGGACAACCTGCTGCAGCGGTTCTCCCTCACGGAGGCGGCGGCACGCAAGGTGTCCACGTACTCGGGCGGCATGCGCCGGCGCCTCGACATCGCGATGAGCCTCATCGGCGATCCGCCGGTGATCTTCCTCGACGAGCCGACCACCGGCCTCGACCCCCAGGGTCGGGTGGACGTGTGGCAGGCGATTCGGGAGCTCGCCGGCCGCGGCACGACCGTGCTGCTCACCACCCAGTACCTGGACGAGGCGGAGGCGCTCGCCGACCGGATCGCCATCCTCCACGAGGGGCGGATCATCGCGAACGGCACCCTCGCCGAGCTGAAGCAGCTCTTCCCGCCCGCCCGGGTCGAGTACGTCGAGAAGCGGCCGAGCCTCGAGGAGATCTTCCTCGCGATCGTCGGCGCGAAGGGAGAGTGAGAAGACAACCATGTCGACGCACGTCGTCAGCGACACCCGGGTCCTGCTCGGACGGTCGCTCAGCCACATCACCCGCAGCATGGACACGATCATCACCACGGCGGTGATGCCGATCGCCTTCCTGCTGCTCTTCGTCTACGTGTTCGGCGGGGCGATCCAGACCGGCACGGACTCGTACGTGAACTACCTGCTGCCCGGCATCCTGCTCATCACGATCGCCTCCGGCATCTCGTACACCGCCTACCGCCTCTTCCTCGACATGCAGAGCGGCATCTTCGAGCGGTTCTCGTCGATGCCGATCGCCCGCCAATCCGTGCTCTGGGCGCACGTGCTGACCTCGATCGTCGCGAACTTCACCTCGCTCGTCGTCGTCGTGCTCGTCGCCCTCCTGATGGGCTTCCGGTCAGGGGCGGGTGTGCTGGAGTGGCTCGCGGTGGCCGGGATCCTGTTCCTGTTCACCCTCGCGCTGACCTGGATCGCCGTGATCCCCGGGCTCTCGGCGAAGTCGGTCGACGGGGCGAGCGCGTTCTCCTACCCGCTCATCTTCCTGCCCTTTCTCAGCTCGGCGTTCGTGCCGACCGAGAGCATGCCGGGGCCGGTTCGCTGGTTCGCGGAGAACCAGCCCGTCACGTCCATCGTGAACGCCCTCCGCGACCTGCTCGCGGGGCAGCCGGTCGGCGCCGATCTCTGGACCGCCCTCGCCTGGTGCGTCGGCATCCTGGTCGTCGCCTACGCCTTCGCGATGGTCGTCTACCGGAAGAAGATCGCCTAGCGCGGTCTCGTGCGGCCCGGGCTCTTCGCTCGGGCCGCACCTCTGCTGATCGGCGCCACTACGGAGCGAGCCCGAAGCCCTGCAACCCCTCCCGCCCCGCGGTCAGGCCCGCCAGGATCGAGTCATGAGCATCCAGGACAACGGACCCAAGCCGAACGCCTTCGACATCGAGACCGCCACGGTGCAGAACGACAACTACCGGGCCGTCGCGTGGACCGGCAAGTTCCTGCAGGTCACGCTCATGAGCATCCCGCCGGGGGAGAGCATCGGGCTCGAGGCGCACCCGGGCACCGACCAGTTCCTCCGGGTCGACGCCGGGAAGGGCCGCTGCGTGATGGGCCCTGACAAGGACGACCTCGACTTCCAGCAGGACGTCACGGATGGCTGGTCCATCCAGGTCCCGGCGGGCACATGGCACGACGTGATCAACACGGGCGACGAGCCGCTGCGGCTCTACACGATCTACGCGCCGTCGCATCACGCGGCCGGCGCCGTCCAGCCGTCGAAGGAGGTCGCCGAGGAGGCGGAGGAGTCCGGCGCCGACGAGCCGCCGGAGTGGACATTCCAGCCCGAGAACAGCGAGCCCGACCAGCACGCCGGCTGACGGCCGTCCGCGTCCGACTCCGGAAGAGGCTGCGAGCGCCTACTCCGCGACGAGCTCGTAGACGTTGCCGTCGGGCCCGCGGAAGTGCTGCCAGGTCGGACCTGCCACGCCGAGCAACTCGATGCCCGCCGCCCGGAGCTCCTCGACGGCGGATGGGAGGTCGGCGACGGCGAAGCCCGCGACCGGCCCGGTTGTGAAGTGGTCGTGGTCCGGGGCGCGGGGGCCGAAGACCTCGACGTGGCTGCCGTCGGGAAGCTCGAACACCCAGAAGTCCGGCTCCGAGTGCACGAGCGGGAGGCCGAGGACCTCGCCGTAGAAGCGCGCGAGCTCCTCGGCCCTCTCCGTCCGCGTGCCCACCCAGCCGAGTCGTCTCACCTGCATGCCGGAACTCTGATCGCGGCCGCCCAACAAGCGCAAGAGGCCCCGCTCGGCGGACGGATGCCCGGTGCGTTGAAGGGGTCGCCGACGGCGTCGCGGCAGGTGGCTTCGGATGTGGATAACCGGCGTCTGACCAGGGATGAGTGTCGGTGGGTGGGGGCAGGATGCACCCATGGCAAGCCCGACCGCTACCCTCGCCGACGAGGCGATCGGGCTCGACCGCGCCCTCGTCGAGGCGGCGGTGTCGGGGGATGCGGGGCAGCTCCGGGAGCTGCTCGACGGGCTGGGTGATACGGCACTGATCGAGCTGGTCCGCAGCTCGGGCCGGCTGGCGAACCTGGCGGATGCGATCGGCTCGGCGGCCGCCGGTGAGTTCGCCGGCCGGTCCACGCGCGGCGACGAGGAGTCGCTGGCGAAGCGGCTGGGGGAGCGCAGCGCACCCCTCGCCGTGGCGGCCCTGGGGCGGGTGTCGGTGCGGCGGGCGGTGGAGTGGGTCGCCGTCGGCCAGGCTCTCGGGGTGCGCCGCTCCCTGGTCGGAGAGCGGCTGCCGGACGCCCACCCGGAGGTCGCCGCGGCTCTGGACTCCGGGGCGATCGGCGCCGAAGCGGCCGACCTGATCGTCGACACCCTGAAGACGATCGCGCCGAAGCGCGACGCTGACCAGCTCGCCGGGGACGAGGCCTTCCTCGTGCAGAGCGCGCTGGTGCAGACGACGCAGGGACTCGGCCGGATCTGCAAGAGCTACATCGCCCACGCCGACCCGGACGGGGTCGCGGCGCGGGAGGCCGATCTGGTGGCCAAGGCCGGCACGAAGGTCATCCAGCGGCGCAGCGGCATGGTGGCGATCCTCACCGAGGCGGACCCGGAGTCGGCCGGCTACCTCCTCACCGCCATCAACGCCCGCACCGCCCCGAAGCGGGAGGTCCGGTTCCGCACCGACGAGGAGGAGCAGGACGACGCCGTGCTCGGCGACGACCGCAGCCTCGCGCGGCGCCGCCTCGATGCGCTGGTCTCCATCGCCCGCGACGCGATCAAGCGCGACGACGGCGTCGTCGGCGGCATCTCGGCGAAGGTCATCGTGACCATCGATCACGAGGCGCTCCTCACGGGCATCGGCTCCGCCACGATCGCCGGCGTCGACCAGCCCATCTCGGCAGCCGCCGCCCGGCGGATCGCCTGCGACGCGCTGATCCTGCCCGCCGTGCTCGGCGGGAAGTCCCAGGTCCTCGACTTCGGTGAGGGCCGGCGGCTGCACAGCGAGAACCAGCGGCTGGCGCTGGTGGCCCAGTACGGCGGCTGCGGCTGGGGCACGTGCCTCGAACCGCCCGGTCGATGCGAGGCCGCGCACGTGAAGGGCTGGCATCAGGGCATCGGCAACGCGCGGGGCCCGACCGCCGTCGCCAACGGGATCCTGCTGTGTGCCTACCACCACCGCCGGTTCGACAACGACGGCTGGGAGTTGCAATACCTCGACGGCGTCCCGCACCTGATTCCGCCGCCGTGGGTCGACCCCCTCCGGTCTCCGCGGCGCTGCAGAACGGCGCTGCCGCCCGCCTGATCGGCGCCGCGGCGCCGCCGCGCGGTCGTTGCCGAGGGGTCAGCGGTCCGGCTCGGGGTCACCCGACAGGTCGGGTGTCGGCGCCGGTGCGTCATCGGGCACGAGGTCCCCGCCGCCCGACGCCGCATCGGCCGGCGCGTTCTGCCGGCGGCTGAGGAAGAGGAACGGGAGCGCGATCGCGCTGATGGCGCCGCTCGCGACCAGGGAGAAGGGGTAGCCCGAGACGTCGGCGGCGCGGCCGAGCGCCGGCTGGATGGCGACGCCGCCGACGTTGCCCATCAGCGAGTCGAACGAGAGCACCGTCGCGCGCTGCCGCGACGGGATGAGGTCGTTGATGTACGCCTGCCGCACCGGTCCCTCCAGGGCGGAGGCGACGCCCCAGGCGGTGAGCAGGGCGAGAGCGACCCAGAAGTTCCGGGTGACGCCGAGGCTGAGCAGGAGGATCATCCCGGCGGCGGCCGACAGCAGGATCGTCGTCGTGCGCTTGCGGAAGAGGCGCCGCACGCGCGGGGCGAGGTAGCCGCCGAGGATCTGCGACCCGGCGACGATCGCCGCGGCGAGGCCGGCGATCGAGTACGCCTCCTCGTCGCCCCAGAGCTCGAGCAGGTACGGCTGCAGCGCGTAGAAGACGTAGATGCCGACCCCGGCCGTGAACGGGGCGGCGAGCATCAGGTAGCGGACCGGAGGATAGCCGAGTCCGTAGCGCAGGGAGGACCGGAACAGCGTCCGCACCGCCTGCCCCGGCCCCTCCGAGCGGTCGGGGGTGAAGCCGACGTCGCGCATGACGAGGAAGGCGATCGCGAACATCGCGAGGAGCACTCCGGCGCGCAGCAGGAACGGGACACCGAGATCCGTCGCCTGCGCGACCACGCCGCCCGCGACCGAGCCGAGCAGCATCGCGATCCCGGACACCACCACGCCGCGGGCGAACACCGGCTCGAGCGCTCCCTCGTACCCGGACGCGCGCAGCGCGTCGACGAGCCAGGCCTCGACCGCGCCCGAGAAGAAGGTGAAGCCGAGCCCGAGCAGCACCGAGACGACCGCCCACGCCCAGAAGGGCGCTTGCCACAGCCACATGAGCCAGTAGAGGACGGTGCTTCCGGCGAGCGTCAGCGTGCCGAGGAGGTAGGAGGCGCGGCGGCCCACGGTGTCCGCGACCGCGCCGGTCGGGACCTCGAAGATCACCATCCCGGCCGTGAAGAACGCGTTCGCCGCGAACGCCTCCAGATTGCTGAGACCCGCGTCGAGCAGGAAGAGCGTGTTGATGCCCCAGATGAACGACGCCGCGAGCGTGTTCCCGAGCAGCAGCGCCAGGTAGATCCGCTGGATCCGCCGTGCCGCCGGGAGGGCGGCGATCGCGCTCACGGAGTCCCACCTGCCATCGCCCGACCCCTCTCTTCCGGATGCCGATGCTAGACCCGGATCAGGAGGCGGGCCAGGCACGCGGACGGGGGCGCCCCGTCCGCCCGCAATGCCCACCGTGAGTCGGTGCGATGCGGTTGGATCGGGAGCGTGAGCGGGGCAGGGGTGCAGCCGGACGGAGGGCCGCTCGACGCTTCCACTCCCTCCGTGGAGCTGCAGGTCGACGAGGGCATGCTCATCGTCGCGAGCGCCCTGCGCCTCGCCATGAAGAACCTCCTCGTCGTGCGCGCCCTGCGCGACCGGGTCGACTACGACGAGGGGGCGCTCGTCGCCGCGCTGAAGACGGAGATCGGGGAGCTCATCGCGGAGAAGGAGGAGGAGTCGGCGCGGCTCGAGAAGGTCCTGCACCGCGCCCGCCGCCGCAAGGGCTGGGCGAGCTGGCACGACGACTACCGCCAGCAGGACGTGCCGGTGCTCGAGCTCCGGGCCGAGATCACGCGGCGGCTGCTCGACCGGCTGCGGACCCTCATCGACGATCCGGCGTTCCTGCGCGACGAGCTCGCCGGGGCGCGCGACGCGGCCCTCGACGACATCGTCGGCGCGCGGCTCGCGCCCTCCACGCCGGCCGCGATGGACCCGCAGTACCCGGAGCAGCGGGAACGCCGCCTCGAGCTCCTCCGCCGCGACCTCGATCAGCTGCGTCTGCGCACCTGGTAGGGCGGAGGCGCGCCGCTCCGGCAGACTGATGCCGTGACTGAGCGCCGCCTGATGCTGCTGGATACGGCGGCCCTGTACTTCCGCGCCTTCTACGGCCTCCCCGACAGCCTCAAGGCACCCGACGGCACCACCGTCAACGCCGTGCGCGGGCTGCTCGACATGATCGCGCGGCTGGTCGCGGACTTCCGGCCCACCGAGCTGATCGCCTGCTGGGACGACGACTGGCGTCCGCAGTGGCGGGTCGACCTGCTGCCCACCTACAAGGCGCACCGGGTGGCGGAGGAGGTCGAGGCCGGGTCCGACATCGAGGTGGTGCCCGACACCCTCACCCCCCAGGTGCCGATCATCGTCGAGACGCTCACCGCGCTCGGCATCCCCATCGTCGGGAAGGCCGGCTACGAGGCGGACGACATCATCGGCACCCTCGCCGTGACCGCCACCATCCCGGTCGACGTGGTGACCGGCGACCGCGACCTCTTCCAGGTGGTCGACGACGCCCGCGGCGTCCGAGTCATCTACACCGCGCGCGGGATGAGCAAGCTCGAGATCGTGACCGATGAAGTGGTCCGCGCCAAGTACGGGGTCGCGGCGGCGCAGTACGCCGACTTCGCGACCATGCGCGGCGACGCGAGCGACGGCCTGCCCGGCGTCGCGGGCATCGGCGAGAAGACGGCCGCGTCCCTGCTCGCCGAGTTCGGCGACCTCGACGGGATCCGCGCGGCCGCCTCGGAGAACAGGATCCGGCTGTCGGCATCGCTGAAGGCCAAGATCCGAGCCGCGGAGGACTACCTCGAGCGGGCACCGGCGGTCGTCGCGGTCGCGCGGGACCTCGACCTGCCCGAGGTGGACGCCCGGATCGGGATCCCGGAGGGCGGCCACGAGGAGATCACGCGGCTCGGCAGCCGGTGGGGGCTCGGGGAGTCGGTCTCCCGCGTCGTCGCGTCCCTGGATGGCGCAGCCGAGGCCGCCCGCTGACCGTAGCCTGACGAGGTGACCGACCTCGCGGCCCTCGGCCCCACCCTCCTCGGGATCGGGCTGCTGATGGCGGTCACCGTGCTCGTCCTCACGGCGGCCGGCGCTCCCGCCCGCTTCGCCCCCGCCCTCGCGACCGGTGCCATCGACCTCAGTCCCCGCTACGCTCTCGCCCTCGGCGGCATCGTGATCGGCAATGCGATGACGATCGCGACCCTCGCCGGGCGCCGGTTCGCCCAGGCGACCGGCGAGCAGTGGGAGCAGGTCGAGGGCTGGCTGGCGCTCGGCGCCACCCCTCGCCGGGCGACGCGCGACCTCGCCCGTCGCGCGATCACGGCGGCGCTCATCCCGTCCACGGATCAGACGAAGACGACGGGACTCGTCACGCTGCCCGGCGCGTTCGTCGGCGCGATCTTCGGCGGCATCTCCCCGCTCGAGGCGGGGCGGTTCCAGATCGTGGTGCTCGCCGCCATCATGGCGGCCGGTGCCGTCACCGCGGCGCTCGTGGTGCGCGGGCTCGCCGACGTGCGCGTCCGGCCGGCACCCGTCGACTGAGGCGAGGCCGCGAGCGGCAGCCGCGGAGGAGGGACGGGGACCGGGGACGACGGCGGCCCGGCGTCCTGCTCGAGGCAGGAGGCCGGGCCGCGGAAGGGGGGAGGGTCAGCGGGTGCGCAGCACCGCGGCCGTGCCGTCCGTCCAGGTGTTGCCGGACATCGCGACCGAGGCCTTCGTGCTGTAGACCGCGCAGTTCTTGATGCTGGCGTTGCGGCCGAAGACGTTGTTCGTGACCTTCATGCCGGTGACGGAGCCCGAGCTGGTCACGTGCGAGATGCACTTGCCGTTGTCCAGCTTGTTGTTCGCCACGGTGAGGTTCGAGACCGGGCCGCGGTCGGTGTTCACCATGAGGGCCGCGTTCACCGCGTCCGTCATGGTGTTGCCGGTGATCGAGATGTTGCTGCCGGCGACGATCTGGATGTTGTCGTCGTGCGAGCCGTCAGAGTGGTAGGGGTCGTTCGTGTAGTGGACGGTGCCGTGCAGCCAGGAGTCCTTCACGACGACGTTGCTGCCGGCGATGTGCACCTGGTCCACCGTGTTGTGGATGTTCACGCGGTGGAGCTCGAAGTTCCAGCCCATGATGCCGTTGACCGTGTAGTTGGGCTTCGTGGCGGTGATCGTGGTGTCGTAGATCTTGAGGCCGGCCTTGCCGGACATGGCGTCGACGAGGCCGTACTTGCCGCCCGCGTCGGTGCCGCGGATGATCGAGTTCTTGATGGTCACGTTCTCGGCCTTGACGATGACGCGGCCGTGGATGTCCTTGCCGTCGATGACCGTGCCGGCCTTGGTGATCGTCTGGTCGCCGTAGACGACGGCCTTCGAGCCGGCGGGAGCGCCGACCGACCCGGCCGGGGTGAGGCTCGTGACGGCGCCGGCGGCACTCGCCCCGGAGACCGCGAGGGTGGTCGCGACGACGCCGGCGGCGCCGACGGCGGCGATGGCGCGAAGCGCTCGCATCGGACGGGAGGCGGGGTACTTCTTCGGCAAAGCGATCTCGTTTCTCAGGTTGGTCGGAGCAAACGAGGAACGACCCTAGGCGAGGCCGTGAGCCGGCGTGGGAGCGCGCCCCCGGCCGAAACCGGTCGCCCGACCGGATTTGAGAAGGTCCGCAGCAGGGGCCAGAAGGCCCTTGACATCAGGGTTTCTTCAGGTATTGGGCGGTGGCTCTCCGAAGCTCAGGAGCGTCGCTCGAACGTCGAGTAATTGGGGCGCCACGCGCCCCCGTTATCAAGTCGTTATGCCCCCGCGAGAGGTGGTCCGACCGGTCTACCGGGGTACGGCCTTATCGCGTCCGGAGAAGGGCCACCACGCCGTCGGCGTAGGTGTTGCCGGACATGCTCACCGGGCTCACCGGGCTGTACACGGCGCAGCGCTTCACCGAGGCGTTGAGGCCGAACACGTTGTCGTTGACCGTGAGGCCCCGGACGGTGCCCTTGCTGGTGACGTTGACGATGCAGTCGCCGTGGTCGAGCCGGTTGCCGACGATGGTGACGTTCGACGTGGCGCCGCTGTCCTGGTTGACCATGATCGCGGTGTTCTTCGCGCCCTCGAGCACATTGCCGCTGATGAGGATGTTGCTGCCGGCGACGATCTGGATGTTGTCGTCGTGGGAGCCGTCCGAGTGGTACGGGTCGTAGTCGTAGTGCACGGTGTCGTGCAGCCAGGAGTCGGCGACCACGACGTTGCTGCCCGTCACGTGCACCTGGTCCACCGTGTTGTGCATGTCGACCCGGTGCAGCTCGAAGTTGTAGCCCATGATCCCGTTGACCGTGTAGTTCGGCGTGGTCGCGACGATCTCCGTGTCGTAGATCTTGAGGCCGGGCTTGCCGGCGAGGGCGTCGATGAGGCCGTACTTGCCGCCGGCGTCGGTGCCGCGGATGACCGAGTTCCGGATGGTCACGTTCTCGGCCTTGACGATGACGCGGCCCCGGATGTCGAGCCCGTCGAGGACGGTGCCCGCGGCGGTGATCGTCTGGTCGCCGTAGACGACGCGGAGCTTCACGCCGGCGGGGACGCCGGTGGTGTCGGGGCCGGGGATCGTCGTGCCGGCGCCCGGGGTGCCCGTGCCCGGGCCGGCGGGGTCGACCGGCGTACCGGTTCCGTCGTCGTAGACGGGGCGCGTGTTCGGGTCGGGGAGGTCGGCCGGCCCGCAGGAGTAGCCCAGCTCGCCGGACGGGATCGCCTCCTCGTCCGCGGCGCAGGAGAGGCCGTCGGGGACGGGATAGTCGAGCGCGTCGATCGGGGCGGCGGTGGCGGTGGGCGCGGAGGCGGTCGTCGCCGTGCCGGCCGACGTGTCGGCTGTCGGCGCCGGCGCGGGAGCCGGGGTCACCGTGTACGCGTCTCGCACGATCGGCGGGGGGGAGACCTCGGTGGTCACCGTCTGCGGCGTCGTGAGCGCGCTCACGGTGGCGGCGGCCTCGGGTGCGGGGCCGGCGGGCCAGAGCACGCTGACGGCGAGGATGGCGGTGACGAGCGTCGCCGCGGCTCCGCCGGTCAGCGCCGAGGCGTGCAGCCTGTGGTCCATCGTTCCCCCCGGATGCCGGACCGGCGCTCCGACCGCCGCTCGCGCGACGGCGCCACTCCCCAGCGGCCGGCCGGTCCGCCCGTCCTCCGTGCTTCCCCTGGAGGGCGGGATCAGTCCACGAACACTGTCCCGCGGCGCATAACCCCTGAGCAGGCCCCCCTTCGGGGTGGGGGCTGTCCCCAATCCGGGGGACCGGCGCTGTCCCGCGGGAGGTGTCTCCGCTTCCGAGGGCAGGCGGGAAACCGATTTATGCTCGACGCATGGCTGCTGCTCCCCAGGGATACGAGGACCTGCTCGAGCGCCCGATCGTGGGCACTCTCGCGACCATCCGCACCGACGGCGCACCCAGTGCGACGCCGATGTGGTTCAAGTGGGACGGCGAGGGCCTGCGCTTCACGCACACGACGAAGCGGCAGAAGCTGAAGAACCTCGAGGCCGACCCGCGTCTGTCGTTCACGATCATCGACCCGGAGAACCCGTACCGGTATCTCGAGGTGCGGGGCATGCTCGAGCGCGTCGAGGAGGACCCGACCGGCGCCTTCTACGTCGAGCTCGGCAAGCGCTACGGCAACGCGGACCAGACGCCGCCGCCGGACGCGGAGGACCGCGTCGTGATGGTGGTCACTCCGACCGGCTTCGGAACGCACTGACTTAGCGCTCCTCCGAGCGCGCCACAAGCCCCCGTCCAGCGAGTTCGCAGGTTGGGGAGCCGCGAGTAGCGTTCCCTCTCGTGCGGCGGCGGCGTCGCCGCTGAAGCAGAGGGAGTCGTCTATGTCATCGCGCATGGCTGCAGCCCTGAACAAGGGGCCCCACGCAAGCCTCGTCCCGGCGCGGATGGACCGCCTGCCGTGGACGCGGTTCCACTGGTCGGTGGTCGTCGGCCTCGGGGTCTCGTGGATCCTCGACGGCCTGGAGATCCAGATCGTGGCGGCCGCCGGCTACCAGAAGTCGCTCGGCATGTCGGCGACCGAGGTGGGGTTCGCGGGCAGCATCTACCTCGTCGGGCAGGTGATCGGCGCCCTCGTCTTCGGCCGCCTCGCCGACCGGCTCGGCCGGCGCAAGCTCTTCATCCTCACCCTGATCATCTACCTGGCCGGCAGCGGCATCGCCGGCCTGGCCACGGAGCCGTGGTTCCTCTACGTGTTCCGCTTCGTGGCGGGGCTCGGCATCGGCGGCGAATACGCCGCCATCAACTCGGCGATCGACGAGCTCATCCCGGCCAAGTACCGGGGGCGCATCGACATCATCATCAACGGCACCTACTGGGGCGGAGCGGCTCTCGGCGCCTTCGCGAACCTGTTCCTGCTCAACACGGACATCTTCGACGAGAACTGGGGCTGGCGGATCGGCTTCTTCATCGGTCCGGTCCTCGGCCTGATCATCATCTACCTGCGCCGGCACATCCCCGAGAGTCCGCGCTGGCTGATGACCCACGGCCGCGAGGACGAGGCGGAGCGCACGGTCGACGAGATCGAGCGGAAGGTGGAGGAGAGCGGCGTCCGCCTCGAGCCGGTGCCGCAGGAGAAGGCGATCAAGGTCGAGGCGACGGGCAGCATCCCGTTCGGCACCATCTGGCGGGTGCTCTGGAAGGACTACCCGAAGCGCACCGTCATGGGCCTGTCCATGATGATCACGCAGTCGTTCCTCTACAACGCGATCTTCTTCACCTACGCCCTCGTCCTCACCAACTTCTACGGGCTCGACGCCTCCCAGGTGTCGCTGTACTTCTTCCCGTTCGCGATCGGCAACCTGCTCGGACCGCTGCTGCTCGGCCACTTCTTCGACACGTGGGGCCGGCGGCAGATGATCTTCCTCACCTACGTGGTGAGCGGAGCCGTGCTCGCCGTGTCGGCGTTCCTGTTCTCCATCGACGCGCTCACCGCGACGACGCAGACGATCCTCTGGTGCGTGTCCTTCTTCTTCGCCTCGGCGGGAGCCTCCTCGGCCTACCTGACGGTGAGCGAGATCTTCCCCCTGGAGATGCGCAGCCAGGTCATCTCGTACATGTTCGCCGTCGGACAGCTGGTCGGAGCCTTCGCGCCCACCATCTACGGCTCCCTCATCGGGGAGGGCGAGGACCGCGGACCCCTCACCATCGGCTACTACCTGGGCGCGGGGATCATGAGCCTCGGCGGCGTCGTCGCCGCGGTCTTCGGGGTCGCCGCGGAGAGGAAGTCGCTCGAGGATCTCGCCGACCCGCTGTCGAAGGTGAAAGAGGATGCCGCTGCCCAGTGAGCATGGCGCCGGCCCGGTCGACCCACGACCGGGCCGGCGCACCCATCCCTGCGGCAGCGGCGGAGAAGGTGCTAGCCCGTCGGCCCGAACCGCTCCGTCTTGATGCGCGACGCCTCGTGCCCGAACTGCATGAGCGGCTTCGTGGCGGCCTCCACGAATCCGGTCGGGCCGCACACGTAGATCGTCGGCCCGTCCTCGGGAGGCAGGGTCAGCTCGTGCAGGAGCGCCCCGGTGATCCGGCCCGCTCGCGCCGGCCAGCCCTCGGGCACCTCCCGGGTGAACACGTACTGCAGGTCGATGCGCCCTCGCGCCGCCAGGTCGTCGAGCTCGTCGGTGTAGAACCGGTCGCCCGGCGCTCGCACCGAGTAGAGCAGGCGCATCGGCGCCGTCCCGCCCGCCAGCTCGCGCGTGCGGATCATCGACATGAGGGGCACGATGCCGGAGCCGCCCGCGAGCAGCTGGATGGGCTCGGTCTGCGTCGGCTCCCACACGAACCAGCGCCCGACCGGGCCGCGCACCTCGATCTGGTGGCCGACCTGGAGGCCGTCGACGAGGTAGGGCGACACCTCGCCCTGATCGAGCCGGTCCACCGTCACCTGGAAGCGCTCGGCGCCCGCGGGGGAGCCCAGGGAGTAGGAGCGCTGCGCCGTGTAGCCGTCGTCGGCGGTGAGGCGGATGTCGAGGTGCTGTCCGGCGAGCGCCGGCTCGAGCCGGGCGTCGAGCACGAGGGTCCGGGATCCCGGCGTCTCCCTCCAGGCGTCGACGAGGGTGGCCGGGACCCAGGAGGAGCTCACCAGTAGCGCTCCTCGCGCCACGGGTCGCCGTGCATGTTGTACCCGTTCTGCTCCCAGAACCCGGGTGCGTCGTCGACCATGAGGCGCAGGCTGGTCAGCCACTTCGCGCTCTTCCAGAAGTAGAGGTGCGGCACGAGCAGGCGCACCGGGCCGCCGTGCTCGGGCGCGAGCGGGGCGCCGTCGAACTCGTAGGCGACCCAGGCGCGGCCGAGGATTTCCTGCAGCGGCAGATTGGTCGTGTAGCCGTCCGCGCTGCCCGCCATCACGAAGCGGGCCTCGGTCTGCAGGCCGTCGAGGAACCGGTCGAGCGGGACGCCGCGCCACGTGGTGCCGAGCTTCGACCAGGCCGTGACGCAGTGGATGTCGGTGTTCTCGACGAGCTCGGGGCCGAGGTCGAGCATGCCCTGCCAGTCCCAGGTGCGCCGCTCGCCCGTCTCCGTGGTGAGGGTCAGCTGCCACCGGTCGGCGTCGACGTGCGGGGTGGGGCCGAAGCTCAGCACCGGGAACCCGTTCTCCAGGTACTGCCCGGGCGGCAGATCCGATCGCGGCTCGCGCCGCCGCCCCGTGAACCCGGGGGAGAAGATGCCCATGGTCGGCCTTCCTCGAGAGTGTCCGCATCAACGGTAGTGCCCGCGCTCCGGGGCGGAGAGCCGTGCGACGGCGCATGACGCGCCGGATGCGTAGGGTGGACGCGTGACCGCCGTCGCGCTCGGACTCCCGCTGCTGCGCCGCCCGACCCCGTCCGGGGAGGGGCGGCCCGATGTGCCCGAGCTCGTCGACCGGTTCGGCCGCATCGCCCGTGATCTGCGGATCTCGCTCACCGAGAAGTGCTCGCTGCGGTGCACCTACTGCATGCCCGCCGAGGGGCTGCCGTCCATCCCGCGCAGCCAGGTGCTCAGCACCGAGGAGGTCGCGCGGCTCGTCGGCATCGCGGGCACCCGCCTCGGGGTGCAGGAGGTGCGCTTCACGGGAGGCGAGCCGCTGGTGCGCCCCGACCTCGTCGACATCGTGCGGCTGTCCGCCGCCGCGGCGCCCGGCGTGCGGCTCTCGCTCACCACGAACGGCATCGGCCTCGACAAGAAGGCGGCCGTGCTCGCCGCCGCGGGACTGTCGCGGGTGAACGTGTCGCTCGACACCCTGGACCGCGAGCACTTCCGCACGCTGACCCGCCGCGACCGGCTGCCCGCAGTGCTCGACGGCATCGCGGCGGCACAGGCTGCCGGGCTCGCGCCGCTCAAGGTCAACGCCGTCCTGATGCGCGACACCCTCGACGACGCGGCCGACCTGCTCGGCTGGGCTCTCGAACGCGGCATCCGTCTGCGCTTCATCGAGCAGATGCCCCTCGATGCGGACGCCGCCTGGCGCCGGGACTCGATGGTCGACGCCGAGGAGCTGCTCGCCGTGCTCCGCACCCGCTTCCGCCTCGAGCCGCACGGGCGCGAGGACCCATCGGCACCCGCGGAGGAGTGGCTCGTCGACGGCGGACCGGCCACGGTCGGCATCATCGCGTCGGTGTCCCGATCCTTCTGCGGCGACTGCGACCGCACCCGGATCACCGCCGAGGGAAGCGTGCGGGCCTGCCTGTTCGGCGACGACGAGACCGACCTGCGGTCGCTGCTGCGCGACGGCTCCGACGACGAGGCGATCGCCGAGCGCTGGCGGCTCGCGATGTGGGGGAAGAGGGCCGGCCACGGCATCGACGACGAGTCGTTCGTGCGCCCGACCCGGACGATGGGGGCGATCGGTGGCTGACGTGCTCGTCCGGTACTTCGCGGCGGCCGCCGAGGTCGCGGGCCGCGAGGAGGAGACGGTCGCCGTCGAGCCCGCCACCGTCGGGGCGCTGCAGGACGACCTCGTCGCCCGCTACGGCGGCGGCATGACCCGCGTCCTCCGCAACGGCTCGTTCCTCGTCGACGGCGTCGTCGTGCGCGACCCCTCCCGCGCGCTCGGCCGCCAGGTCGACGTGCTCCCGCCCTTCGCGGGCGGCTGACACCGCTCCGCGGGTGGGTGCCTTAGAGCCCCACCCAGTCGGAGACGCCGTCGGTGTAGTGCTGGCGCTTCCAGATGGGGACCGACGACTTGATGTCGTCGACCAGGCGGGCGCAGGCGGCGAACGCCTCCGCGCGGTGCGGGGAGGCGACCGCGGCGACCAGGGCGACGTCGCCGATCCGGAGCGCGCCCACCCGGTGCGCCGCGGCGACGGTGAGCCCCGTCTCCTCGGCGATGCGGGCGCAGCTCTCGGCGAGGAAGCGCTCCGCATCGGGATGCGCCGAGTAGTCGAGCGCGGTGACGCCGCGGCCGTCGTCCAGGTCGCGGACGACGCCGCGGAACGTGACGAGCGCGCCGTCGGCGACCGTGAGCACCGCGCCCTCCACCTCGGCGGCGTCGATCGGTTCGGCGGACACCCGGGCGAGCGCCACCGTCACGAGTGGCCCTCGAAGTCGGTGGCCGCCTGCGCCGCCTCGTCCTCGCCCTCGGCGGGCTCCTCGACGGCACGGCGCTCGGCGACCTCGGCGGGCACGAACTCGCCGCCCGTCGAGGGCGGGTGGTCGCCGCCGCCCAGCTGATCGAGGAGGTGGGGGAGCAGGTCGCGCAGCACGGCGATGCCGTCCTTCACGCCGCCCGGGGAGCCGGGGAGGTTGACGATCACCGTGCCGCCCGCCGTGCCCGCGAGGCCCCGGCTCAGCGCCGCCGTCGGCGTGGCCGCCCGGCCGCGCTCGCGGATCGCCTCCGCGACGCCGGTCAGCTCGCGGTCGAGCAGCGGACGCGTCGCCTCGGGGGTCGCATCCGTGGGGCTCGACCCGGTGCCGCCCGTCGTGAGGACGACGGCGGGACGCGACTCGACGACCTCCCGCAGCGCGGCCGCGACGCCGGCGTCGGCCACCACTCGCACGTCGGCGGCGAACCCGAGCTCCTCGAGGAACGCGGCGAGCAGCGGGCCGGTGGTGTCCTCGCGCTCGCCGGCCGCGGCCCGCGTCGATGCGACCAGCACCGCGCCCGTGTCGCGTCGAACCGCGGGGCGCGCGGACACGTCGCGACCGCCTGCGGGGGTGCGGGTGTCCGCCCGACCCGCGCCGGCGTCCGTACCGGCGTCGCCGCGTCGCCAGTCGCCGCGCTTGCCGCCCGACTTCGCGAGAAGGCGGACGCCCGTCATGGTCGCCTCCGGGTCGACGGCCTTCACCATGTCGTGCAGCGTCAGGCCGGCGACGGCCACGCCGGTGAGCGCCTCCATCTCGACGCCGGTGCGGCCGGTGGTGGCGGCCGTCACCGTGATCCGGATGGCGGTCTCCTGAAGGTCGAAGTCGACCGTCAGTGAGGTGAGCGGGAGCGGATGGCAGAGGGGGATCAGCTCGGAGGTCCGCTTCGCGCCCGCGATCGCGGCGATGCGCGCGGTCGGCAGCACGTCGGCCTTCGGCAGCCCGTCCGCCCGGACGAGCGCGACCACCTCGGCGGTGGTCTCCAGCCGCCCCTCGGCGGTGGCGACCCGGCGGGCCTCCGCCTTGCCGCTGACGTCCACCATGCGGGCGCGGCCGTCCGCGTCGACGTGGGTCAGACCCTGGTCCTCGGTCACAGCGGGATCACCTCCACCGTCTCGCCGGCGGCGAGGTCGCGGTCGACGGGCACGAGCACGTCGGAGGCCGCCATCGCGGCGACCAGATGGGATCCGGGACCGGCGACGATCGACACCCGGCCATTCTCGTCCACCCGGCCCCGCCGGAACTGGCGCTTGCCGGGCATTCCGCGCACGTCGTCGGCGAGCGGGAGGGGCACGGGCCGGATCGGCGGCAGGCCGGCGGCGGCGCGGAGCAGCGGGCGGACGAACACCGCGAAGGACACCTGCGTGCTCACCGGGTTGCCGGGGAAGCAGACGACGGGCACCCCGTCGAGAACGGCGGTGGCCTGCGGACCGCCGGGCTGCATGGCGACGGACCCCACCCAGCCGCCCGTCGGCCCCACCACCTGGCGGACGACCTCGAACTCGCCCTGGGAGATGCCGCCGGAGGTCAGCACGACGTCGGCGCCCGCGACCGCCCGGGCGAGCGCGGCTCCGAACTCGGCCGGATCGTCGGCGGTCCGCTCCCGGACCACGACCTGTGCGCCCGCCTCCGCGCAGGCGGCGTCGAGCGCTGTGGCGTTCGCGTCGAACAGCTGCCCCGGCGACGGTCGCGTCCCGGGCTCGATGAGCTCGTCGCCCGTGGTGAGGACCGCCACGTGCGGGCTCTGCCGGACGGTCACCCGGTCGAGGCCGGCGGCCGCGAGGGCGGCGAGGTGCCGCGGCGCGAGGAGTGTGCCGGCCGGCACGAGCACCTCTCCGGCAGTGACGTCGCTGCCCGGCTCCCGCACGTACTCCCCGGCGCCGCGGCCGCGGTGCACCACGACGTGCGTGCCGTCGGTGCTCGTCTCCTCGACCGGCACCACGGTGTCCGCACCGCCCGGGACCGGCGCGCCGGTCATGATCCGCACCGCAGTCCCCGGATCGAGCGGGGGAGGCTGCGTCGCGCCGGCGGGCACCGTTCCCCGCAGCGGCAGGCGAGCGGGGACGGACGCGACGTCGGCCGCGCGAACCGCGATGCCGTCCATCTGCGAGTTGCGGAAGAGCGGCAGGTCGACCGGCGAGCGCACGTCGGTGAAGGCGACCCGACCGCGGGCCCCGGCCAGCGGGACCACGGTCGGCGTCGGGGTGAGCGCGGGCGCGAGGAGCTCGGCGATCGCCGCCGCGTGCTCCTCGACGGTGCGGCGCGCCATCAGTAGCGGGGCGTCTCCGGGGCGACGCTGCGGCTCCACGCGTCGATGCCGCCCTCCATGTGGCGGGCGTCGAGGCCGGCGGAGCGCAGGATGTGCAGCGCGCGCTCCGACCGCACGCCGTGGTGGCAGTAGGCGATCACCGGCACCTCCGGATCGAGGGTGTCGAGCGTGGACGGGAGCGAGCCGAGCGGCAGCAGCTGCGAGCCGGGGATGGCGGCGATCTCCGCCTCCCACGGCTCGCGCACGTCGACGAGCTGCACGGGCTCCCCGTCGGCGAGGAGCCGCTCGAGCTCGGGGGCGGTGATTCCGTCGGCGTTCGCGGTCATGCGGTCCTCCTGGGGACGGGAAGCGGATGCGGGCAGGGGAGAGGGAGCGGCGTCGCGGTCGGGATCCGCTCGGAAGGCGACCTCGCGGAAACGGCCGGTGAGGGCGTCGTAGCTGGTGACGCGGCCGGAGAGCGGCCGGCCGAGCCCGGCGAGGAGCTTGAGGACCTCGGTCGCCATCAGCCCGCCGACGACTCCGCAGACGGAGGGGAGCACTCCACCCTCCGCGCAGGTGAGCACCGAGGACGGGTCAGGCTCGACGGGGAAGAGGTCGCGGTAGTCGGGTCCCTCGGCGGGCAAGACCACGCCGACGTGGCCGCCGTACTGTGAGATGGCGCCCCAGACCAGCGGAATCCCCGCGGCACGGGCGGTGTCGTTGGCGAGGTAGCGGGTGGCGAAGTTGTCGCTGCCGTCGACGAGGAGGTCGTATCCGGCGACGAGCTCGGCCGCGTTGGCGGCGGTGAGGCGGACCGCGTGCGTCGTCACGGCCCCGCTGGCGATGCCGTGCAGGCGGTCGGCGGCGGAGTCCACCTTCCGCCGGCCCACGTCGGCGGCGGTGTGCAGCGTCTGGCGGTGCAGGTTGCTCACCTCGACCACGTCGTCGTCGACGACGCCGAGCGTGCCGACGCCCGCCGCGGCGAGGGTCGGCAGCACCGCGCTGCCGAGGCCGCCCGCGCCGATCACGAGCACGCGAGCGGACGCGAGGCGCTCCTGCCCGGACAGTCCGACGCCGGGCAGCGTGATCTGCCGGGCGAAGCGGGCCCGATCCGGCGCTGAAGGCATGCCGGAATTCTGTCACCGTCCGCCGAGTGCCGTATCCGCGCCTCTACGCTGGTCGGAGCGACGCAGATGCGGCGGAAGGAGAGGTCATGGCTGTTCCCCGGGTGCGTGTGAGCGAGGCGGCGGCCCTGCTCGGTGTGAGCGACGACACCCTGCGGCGGTGGGCGGATGCCGGCCGGATCGAGATGCGCGCCGAGGGACGGCGGCTCACCGTCGACGGCGCGGAGCTGGCCGGCCTCGCCCGCGAGATCGCGGAGGAGTCGCCGCTCGCCGCGGCCCGGCCGCGCGCCGGCAGCTCCGCCCGCAACCGGATCCCGGGCATCGTGACCCGCGTCGAGAAGGACGGCGTCATGGCGCAGGTCGAGCTGCAGGCGGGGCCCTTCCGCATCGTCTCCCTGATGAGCCGCGAGGCCGCCGAGGAGCTCGAGCTCGAGCCCGGCCGGATCGCGACCGCCAGCATGAAGGCGACCACCGTGGTCGTGGAGGCAGAGCCCGCCCGCCCCGACCGGCGATGAGACGGCGGGCGGCGCCGGCGGCGATCGCGGCCCTCGCGGCCGCGGCGCTCGTCGGCTGCGCGTCCACGGGGGCCGGCTCCGGCGCCGGCACGGGCGCCACCGCCGGCACGGTCTCGGTGTTCGCGGCGGCCTCGCTCACCGACGTGCTCGAGGAGCTCGCGGACCGGTTCGAGGCGGAGCGCCCCGGCGTCTCGGTCGTGCTCTCGTTCGGGGGCAGCTCGGGCCTCGCCGCGCAGCTGACCCAGGGAGCCCCGGCCGACGTGTTCGCGGCCGCCAGCGAGGACACCATGGCCGTCGTCGCCGATGCCGGCCTGCTCGCCGGTGAGTCCGTGGTGGTCGCGCGGAACGTCCTCGAGATCGCCGTCCCGCCGGGCAACCCGGCCGGTGTGACCGGGCTGGCGGACCTCGCCCGACCCGAGCTCGCGATCGCGCTCTGCGACGAGTCGGTGCCGTGCGGGGCGGTCGCCTCGAGGGTGCTCGCCGCCGCCGGAGTGCAGGCGGTGCCCGACACGCTGGAGCAGGACGTGCGCGCCGTGCTCACCAAGGTGGAGCTCGGCGAGGTGGATGCCGGCCTCGTCTACCGCACCGACGTGCTCGCCGCCGGTGGTCGAGCGCAGGGGGTCCCGTTCCCTGAGGCCGAGGAGGAGCCGACGGACTACCCGATCGCGGTGCTCGACCGAGCGGCGGACCCGGAGCTCGCCCGCGCCTTCGCCCGCTACGTCGCCGAGGACGGGCGCAGCGCCTTCGAGGAGGCCGGCTTTGCCGCGCCGTGACCTGCCCGGCATCCTTTGGCTGCCGGCCGCGGTCGCCGTCCTGCTGCTCGCGCTGCCGCTCGTCGCCCTCATAACCCGGGTGCCCTGGACGCGCGCGGGCGCCCTGCTCGCCGCCCCGGAGTCGCTGTCGGCGCTGCTGCTCTCCCTCGGCACGGCGCTCGCCGCGACCGCCGCGGCGCTCGTGCTCGGGGTGCCGCTCGCCGCGGTGCTCGCCTCCTCGGACCGCTGGCCGACGCCGGCTCGCCGGCTGCTGCGCGCCGCGGTGACCGTTCCGCTCGTCCTGCCGCCTGTCGTCGGCGGCATCGCGCTGCTCCTCCTGCTCGGCCGGCAGGGTCTCGTCGGCGCGCCGCTGCAGTCGCTGACCGGGATCACGGTGCCCTTCACCACGCCGGCCGTCGTGCTCGCCCAGACCTTCGTGTCGATGCCGTTCCTCGTCCTCGCCGTCGAGGGCGCCCTCCGCGGCGCGGATCCGCGGTACGGCATCGTGGCCGCAAGCCTCGGCGCGTCCCGCTGGCACGCCTTCCGGCGGGTCACGCTGCCGCTCGTCGCGCCGGGCCTCGTGTCGGGCGCGGTCCTCTGCTTCACGCGCGCGCTCGGCGAGTTCGGCGCGACCATCACCTTCGCGGGCAGCCTGCCGGGCGTCACCCGCACGCTGCCGGTCGCCGCCTACCTGGGGCTGCAGACCTCGCCCGACTCGGCGATCGTGCTCGCGCTGCTGCTGCTCGCCGTGTCCGTCGTCGTGCTCGTCAGCCTTCGCGACCGCTGGCTGCGGGTGGGCGCATGAGCGGCCTCGACGCGCGGCTCGCCGTCGAGCGCGGCGGGTTCCGGCTCGAGCTGGAGCTCGTCGTGCCGCCCGGCGCGGTCGTCGCGCTGCTCGGGCCGAACGGCGCCGGCAAGAGCACCGGGCTCGGCGCCCTCGCGGGGGCCGTTCCGCTCGCGTCCGGGCGCGTCGTCCTCGACGGCCGGGTGCTCGACGACGTCGCCGTCGGCGTGTCCGTCGACATCGCGCGCCGGTCGGTGGGCTGGATGTTCCAGGACGCCCTGCTCTTCCCGCACCTCTCCGTGGCCGAGAACGTCGCGTTCGGCCTGCGCGCCGGCGGAGCCCGTCGGGCGGACGCGCTGCGGACCGCAGGGGAGTGGCTCGGCCGACTCGGGATCGGCGAGCTCGCGGGCGCGCGGCCGCGGGAGGTCTCCGGCGGGCAGGCGCAGCGGGTCGCGCTGGCGCGGGCGCTCGCGCCGCAGCCGCATCTGCTCCTGCTCGACGAGCCGCTCGCGGCCCTCGATGCGGAAGTCCGCGAGGAGGTGCGCTCGGGGCTGCGCGACGGCCTCCGGCGTCATCCCGGATGCACGATCCTCGTGACGCACGATCCGGTCGACGCGGAGGTGCTCGCCGACGAGGTCGTGGTCGTCGAGGGCGGCCGGGCGGTGCAGCGCGGCACACCGGATGCCCTGCGCGCGGCGCCCGCGACGCCGTACGTCTCGGCGATGTTCCCCGGGTAGGTCAGACGTCGATGGACTGCCCGGGCTCGAGGGCGACGAACTCGCCGCCCGCTGCCTCGGTGGCCGCCTGGAGCCGCCCGTTGTAGATGCTCCGACCGGCCGCGGTCAGCACCATGTCGTGGGTCGGGAAGACGTGCGCCGCTCCCATGGCGGTCACGTAGTCCATCGCCTCGCCGAGCTTGAGCCACGGCGCGGCGGAGGGCACCGCGAGGGTCTGCACCTTCACGTCCGGCACGGTCAGCGCGTCGCCCGGATAGAAGAAGGACCCGTTGATCAGGACGCCGACGTTGTCCGGCACGGGCAACGTCTCGTGGATGAGGGCGTGCTTCTCGCCGAAGAACTGGAGGGTGAAGGGGCCTATCTCGACCGTCGTGCCCTCGGCGACCACCGTGACGTCGAAGCCCTCGGCCGCCGCCGCGACGCCTGCGGGCCCGAAGATCGGGATGCCGGGGTTCTTGCCGAGGATCCGGTTGAGCTGCTCGGGCGTCCAGTGGTCCGGATGCTCGTGCGTGATGACGATGCCGACCGCGTTGCCGGGCTCGGTGACGGGGGTGGTGAGCGAGCCCGGATCGACGATCAGGGTTCTCCCGGCGGTCTCGACGATCAGTGCGGCGTGTTCGAGCTTCGTCACCTTCATGGGCACAGACAACACCCGGCTCGCCGGGCCGCGCAAATGCGCACGATCCGGTTGCGGAGCGCGGCTCCGCCATGATGGGCCGGTGCAGGACCGCCGCCGACTCGTCGTCGCCATCAACCCGTCGGCGTCGTTCGGCCGCGGCCGGGACGCCGGCGCTCTGGTCGTCGGGAGCCTCCGTGCGGCAGGCCACGAGGTGACGGGGCTGCTGCGGCCGTCCCTCGCCGAGCTCGACACCGCCGTCCGCCAGGAGCTGGCGGGACGCCGTCCGGACGCCCTCGTCGTGGTGGGCGGCGACGGGATGGTGCACTTCGGCGCCCGCCACGTCGCCGGCACCGACCGCGCCCTGGGGATCGTGCCGTCCGGCACCGGCAACGACCTGGCCCGCGGGCTGGGGCTGCCGCTCGGCGACCCGGACGCCGCGGTGCGCGTCCTCCTCGAGGCGCTCCGCGCACCGGCCCGCCGTGTCGACGCCATCCGCGCGACGCCCGCCGGCGGCGACCCGGTGTGGGTGGTCGGCGCGATCTCCGCCGGCTTCGACGCGCTCGTCACGGAGCGGGCGAACCGGATGCGCCGGCCCCGCGGCGCGAGCCGCTACACGATCGCGCTCGTGCGCGAGCTTGCTGCCCTGCGCCCGATGCGCTACCGGATCGAGCTCGACGGCGTCGCGCGGGACGAGTCGGGGGTGCTGCTCGCGGTCGCCAACAACGGCTGGATCGGCGGCGGCATGCACATCGCGCCGGACGCGCGGGTCGACGACGGCGAGCTCGACGTGCTGCTCGTGACGCCGGTCGGGCGGCTGCGGTTCCTCGCCCTGTTCCCGCGCGTCTTCTCCGGCCGGCACACGACCCTGCCGATGGTGCGCCTCGAGCGCGCCCGCCGGGGACTCCTCGAGTCGGACGTGCCGATCGCGGCATACGGCGACGGGGAGCGCCTCGGCCCGCTCCCGATCGAGTTCGAGGTGGTGCACGGTGCGCTCCGCGTCCTGGCCCCCGGAGGCGAAAGCGGCTTCTGACGAGCGAATTGGTGTTCCGTTCTCGTTCGCCTATACTCGTTGAGGCGCGTTTCGACGCGGCACACACGGCCCCATCGTTTAGCGGCCTAGGACGTCGCCCTCTCACGGCGGTAACGCGGGTTCAAATCCCGCTGGGGTCACATCGAAGCCCCCGGCTCTCAGAGCCGGGGGCTTCAGTGCTTCCCGGCGGTGTGCGCGCCCTCCCTCTCTTCTCGGCCGACGACGGGACGACGGGACGGCCGGACGACGGGACGGCCGGCAAGCCGGCCATGGGTCAGCGCAGGAAGACCATCGGGTCGAACTCGGCGAGCGGGATGATGCGGACCCGCGGCAGCGGCGACGTGAACGCCTTGACGTCCGACTCGAGGTCGTAGATCGGCAGGTCGAGCGAGCTGTAGCCGCCGCTCACGAGCTCGGGGAAGCCGATGAGGCCCACCTGCTGGTCGGCGTCGAGCAGGCGCTCCACCTGCTCGAGGAAGTCGACGTCGTGGCTGCACAGCAGCACGTCCGCGTTCCGGTCGACGAGCGCCTCCAGCGTGCGCTGGATGCCGATGTCGACGACCTTCTCGTTGGGGCCGCCGGCGAGCGGCACCGGGCGGAAGCCGATGTTCATCAGCGCGCTGACGAAGGGGCCCGGCAGGTACCCGTTGGAGGCGTTGAGGAAGAACAGGCCGGTCACGTCCTGACCGTGCAGCCGGCGGGCGAAGTCGATGACCCGCTCCCAGCGGGGCCGCTCGCCCGGCTCCGGCTTGCGGCCCAGGATGGTGCCGCCGAGGGTCGCGTCGATGTTCTCCCCGTCGACGAGGACGAAGGTGCGCCGGGCTGATCGATCCACGATCGGGAGTCTAGGTGCGCGCGCCCCCTCGCCCATCGGGCTCCGCCCCTCGCGAGTTGCCGCTTTCCGCCCCTATCCCGCATGAATGGGGGCGGAAAGTGGCAACTCGGCCGGTCACGGAGGCGGGCACGAGGCGGCGCACGGGAGGGGGCGTCGCGCCTCCGGCGGCCGAGCCTCCGCTAGACTCGCCTCCGCGAAGGGGAGTATCCCGGAACGCGGCGTCCGTCAGGACGGGTCCCGATGGAGTGGCCCCGGGTGCCGCGGCGCCGACAGGGCGCGGGAGAGACTTTCGGTTCGTCGCCATGCCCGCGCAACCGAAGGATCACTCCTTGTCCAATCTGGAACTCCCCGTCTGGTTCGAGCTCGGCTCCTATGCCGTACTCCTGCTCATCCTTCTCGGGGACCTGATCCTCGCCTACAAGCGTCCGCACGTGCCGAGCGTCCGGGAGTCGAGCCTCTGGGTCGGCTTCTACGTGCTGCTCGCGCTGATCTTCGCCGGGGCCATGTTCGTGCTCGGCGACGCGGAGCACGGCGGACAGTTCATCGCCGGCTGGCTGACGGAGTACAGCCTGTCGATCGACAACCTGTTCGTCTTCGTCATCATCATGGCCCAGTTCAAGGTGCCCAAGAAGTACCAGCAGGAGATCCTGATGGTGGGCATCATCCTGGCCCTCATCTTCCGCGGCATCTTCATCCTGCTGGGCGCCGCGCTCATCGAGAACTTCAGCTGGATCTTCTACCTGTTCGGCGCGTTCCTCGTCTACACGGCATGGACCCAGGCCTTCGGCAAGGACCACGACGAGGAGAACGAGAGCAAGCTCATCGCGTTCCTCCGGCGGCACATCCGCATCACCGACGAGTTCGACGGCAACAAGATCCGCACCGTCAAGGACGGCCACAAGACGTTCACGCCGATCCTCATCGTGTTCATCGCGATCGGCACGACGGACATCCTCTTCGCGCTCGACTCGATCCCCGCGATCTTCGGCATCACGACGAGCCCGTTCATCGTCTTCACCGCGAACGTGTTCGCGCTGATGGGACTCCGCCAGCTGTACTTCCTGCTCGGCGACCTGGTCGAGCGCCTCGTCTACCTCAAGTACGGCATCGCGTTCATCCTCGCCTTCATCGGCGTGAAGCTGTTCCTGCACGCCCTGCACGAGAACGAGCTGCCCTTCATCAACGGTGGCCAGCACGTCGAGTGGGCGCCGGAGATCGGCACCTGGACCTCGCTCGGCGTCATCATCGCCGCGATGTCCGTCGCGACCATCGCGAGCGTCGTGAAGATGAAGCGGGACCCCGCGCTGCCCGACCCGGCCGAGGCCGTGCCCACTGTCGCGCGCGACGAGGACAACCCCACGCGCTGACCGCCGCGCTGCACGGCATCCCGCCGAGCGCACCCTCCTCCCGCCGAGCGCACCCCGGAACACCGAGCGCACCCCGTGCACAGGGTGCGCTCGGTGCGCGAGGGCGCGTTCGGTGGACCGCCCGCGCGCTCGGCGCGCTCGGCGCTAGCGCCCTACGGGCTCCCGCGGGACGGGTGCTACCCTGTTCCGGTGCTTCCCTCCTGGCTCCTTCTTAGCCGCCGCGACGAGGCCTGACCCCAGCCTCCCTCGTCGCGGAGTCCCGCTCTGGGCTGACACGACAGACGTAGGAGACGCACGACAATGACGAACGAGACCATGGCGCTGCGCGGTCGCACCCTGGCCGAGAAGGTCTGGGACGACCACCTGGTGGCGAAGGGCGAGGACGGCGCACCCGACCTCCTCTACATCGACCTGCACCTGGTGCACGAGGTGACGAGCCCGCAGGCCTTCGACGGGCTGCGGATGGCGGGACGCCCGGTGCGCCGGCCGGACCTCACCATCGCCACCGAGGACCACAACACCCCGACCATCAACATCGGGCAGCCGATCGCCGACCTGACGAGCCGCACGCAGATCGAGACGCTGCGCCGCAACGCCGAGGAGTTCGGTATCCGCCTGCACTCGCTCGGCGACCTCGAGCAGGGCATCGTGCACGTCGTCGGCCCGCAGCTGGGCCTGACGATGCCGGGCATCACCGTGGTCTGCGGCGACTCGCACACCTCGACGCACGGCGCGTTCGGCGCCATGGCGTTCGGCATCGGCACGAGCGAGGTCGAGCACGTGCTTGCCACGCAGACGCTGCCGCTGAAGCCGTTCAAGACGATGGCGATCACCGTCGAGGGCGAGCTGCGCCCCGGCGTGACCGCCAAGGACATCATCCTCGCCGTCATCGCGAAGATCGGCACCGGCGGCGGCCAGGGCTACGTGCTCGAGTACCGCGGCAGCGCCATCCGCTCCCTCTCGATGGAGGGCCGGATGACGATCTGCAACATGTCGATCGAGGCGGGCGCCCGCGCAGGGATGGTCGCGCCCGACGACACGACGTTCGCCTACCTCAAGGGCCGTCCGCACGCCCCGCAGGGCGAGGACTGGGACGCCGCCGTCGAGTACTGGCGCACCCTGGCCACGGACGACGACGCCGTGTTCGACGCAGAGGTGTTCCTCGACGCGAACGAGCTCGAGCCCTTCGTCACGTGGGGCACGAACCCCGGCCAGGGCGTCTCGCTGTCCGAGACGGTCCCGGACCCGGCCGGCATCGCCGACCCGAACGAGAAGGCCGCCGCCGAGCGCGCCCTCGAGTACATGGACCTGGCCGCCGGCACCCCGATGAAGGACATCCGCGTCGATGCGGTCTTCATGGGCTCCTGCACCAACAGCCGCATCGAGGACCTCCGCGCGTTCGCGTCCGTCATCCGCGGCCGGACGAAGGCGCCCGACGTGCGGGTCATGGTCGTCCCCGGCTCGGCGCGCGTGCGCATCGAGGCGGAGGCCGAGGGCCTCGACAAGGTGTTCGAGGAGTTCGGGGCGGAGTGGCGGTTCGCCGGCTGCTCGATGTGCCTCGGCATGAACCCCGACCAGCTCGCGCCGGGGGAGCGCTGCGCCTCCACCAGCAACCGGAACTTCGAGGGCCGGCAGGGCAAGGGCGGTCGCACGCACCTCGTGTCGCCGCTCGTCGCCGCGGCCACCGCGGTCCGCGGCACGCTGTCGAGCCCCTGGGACCTGCAGCAGGACGACGTGCTGTCCGCGTCGGCCGCCGAGGGGGTGTCGGTCTGATGGAGAAGTTCACCACCCACACCGGGATCGCCGCGCCGCTCAAGCGCTCGAACGTCGACACCGACCAGATCATCCCCGCGAACTTCCTGAAGCGCGTGACGAAGACCGGCTTCGACGACGCGCTCTTCTACTCCTGGCGGCAGGACCCCGAGTTCGTGCTCAACCGCCCCGAGTACCAGGGCGCCTCGGTGCTCGTCGCGGGGCAGGACTTCGGCACGGGATCGAGCCGCGAGCACGCCGTGTGGGCGCTTCGCGACTTCGGCTTCCGCGTCGTCCTGAGCCCCCGTTTCGCCGACATCTTCCGGGGCAACTCCGGCAAGCAGGGCCTCGTGACCGGGGTCGTGAGCGAGGACGATCTGGCGAAACTCTGGTCGGCAATGGACGCCGCTCCGGGAATAGCGGCTACCGTCGATCTGGTTGCCAAGAGGGTCTCCATCGGAGAGCTCGCGGTGCCGTTCGACATCGACGACTACACCAGATGGAGGCTGCTCGAGGGTCTGGACGACATCGCCCTTACCCTGCGCGACGAAGCGCGCATCGCCGAATTCGAGGACCGCCGCGAGAGCTGGCGGCCCACGACCCTCCCCGTCCGCTCCTGAGCGGCGCGGGGGTCCGGACAAGTAAGGATCCCGTGAACAGTCTCGTCACAGACGCCCAGAAGGCCGGTGAGCGCGTCGGCCTCACCTTCGACCGCATCACCATCGACGGCGGCGTGCCGCTGCGCGGCCGCATCGAGGTGCGGGGCGCGAAGAACCTCGTCACGAAGGCGATGGTGGCCTCCCTCCTGGGCGAGAGCTCGAGCCTGTTGCGCGGGGTGCCGGACATCAGCGACGTCCGCGTCGTCCGCGGTCTGCTCGAGGTGCACGGCGTCAAGGTGTCCGAGGGCACCGAGCCGGGCGACCTGATCCTCGACCCGTCGAACGTCGTGACCGCGCACATGGCGGACATCGACGCGCACGCCGGTTCGAGCCGGATCCCGATCCTGTTCTGCGGCCCGCTGCTGCACCAGCTCGGCGAGGCGTTCATCCCCGACCTCGGCGGCTGCCGCATCGGCGACCGGCCGATCGACTTCCACCTCGACGCGCTCCGCAGGTTCGGCGCCGTCGTCGACAAGCTGCCGAGCGGCATCCGGATCACCGCCCCCAACGGCCTGCACGGCGCGCACATCGAGCTGCCGTACCCGAGCGTCGGCGCCACCGAGCAGGTGCTGCTCACCGCGACCCGCGCCGAGGGCGTCACCGAGCTGCGCAACGCGGCCATCGAGCCCGAGATCATGGACCTCATCGCGATCCTGCAGAAGATGGGCGCGATCATCTCCGTCGAGCCGAACCGCGTGATCTTCATCGAGGGCGTCGACAAGCTCGAGGGCTACACGCACCGCGCGATCTTCGACCGCAACGAGGCCGCCAGCTGGGCCTCCGCCGCGCTCGCCACCGGCGGCGACGTCTTCGTCGGCGGGGCGAAGCAGGAGCACATGATGACGTTCCTCAACGTCTTCCGGAAGGTCGGCGGCAAGTTCGACATCTACGAGGACGGCATCCGGTTCTACCACCCGGGCTGCGCCCTCAAGCCGGTCGTGATCGAGACCGACGTGCACCCCGGCTTCATGACCGACTGGCAGCAGCCGCTCGTGATCGCCCTCACGCAGGCCGAGGGCCAGTCCATCGTGCACGAGACGGTCTACGAGAACCGGTTCGGCTTCACGGACGCGCTCATCGAGATGGGCGCCGATATCACGGTCCACAAGCACGGCCTCGAGGGCGGCGACCGGCGCGTGCCGCGCCGCGACCTCGAGCAGGCCGCCGTCGTGGTCGGCCCGACGCCGCTGCACGGCGCCGACGTGGTGGTCCCCGACCTGCGCGGCGGGTTCTCCCACCTGATCGCGGCGCTGACCGCCGAGGGCCGCTCCACCGTGAGCAACGTCGGCATCATCAGCCGCGGCTACGAGAACCTCGCCGCGAAGCTGGAGGCCCTGGGCGCCCGCTTCGTCCTCGAGGGATGACGGGCGGCACCACCCCCTCCCTCTCCTCCTCCCGTCCGGCGGCGCGCCTCGTCGCGCCGGCGATCTTCGTCGCGGTGCTGCTGCTCGCGTCGATCAACCTGCGCGCGCCGTTCATCGCGGTGGCGCCGCTGGCGGGGGAGATCCGGGCCGACCTCGGCATCAGCGCCGCCGAGGTCGGGCTGCTCACGAGCCTTCCCGTGCTGTGCTTCGGGCTCGCGGCGCCGCTCGCTCTCCTGATCGCGCGCCGGACCGGACCCGAGCTCGCCCTCGTGACCTGCCTCGGCGGCATCGTCGCGGGCGCGCTCGTGCGGTCGGCGGGGCCGTTCTGGCTGGCCCTCGCGGGCACCGTAGTCATCGGCATCGCCATCACGGTGGGCAACATCGTCGTCCCGGTGATCATCCGCCGCGACGTGCGCCCCGCGCGGGTGGGGGCCGTGACGGGCGCCTACGTCGCGATCCTCAACATCGGCGCGATGCTCGCCTCGGTGGCCACCGCTCCGCTGTCCTCCTGGCTCGGCTGGCGCGGAGCGCTCCTGGCGTGGGCCGTGCTCGCGGTGGTCGGCGCGCTCGCCTGGATGCTCTTCCTGCGTCGCCGCGGAACGGACCACGACCGGCACGAGCACGCCGCCACGGCCGCGCCCGTCGTCTGGCGCCGTCCGCTCGCGTGGCTGCTCGCGCTCGCCTTCGCCGGCCAGTCCACCTCCTACTACGGCCTCACCGCGTGGCTGCCGTCCCTGCTCGCCGACGAGCGCGGGCTCGGGCCGGAGGCGGCCGGCGCGGCCGCGTCGCTGTTCCAGATCTGCGCGGTGATCGGCGCCGTCGGCGTCCCGATGCTCGCGGGCCGGCTGCCGGTGTGGGCGCCGATCCTCGTGCTCGGAGCGCTGTGGGTCACCATGCCGGTCGGCCTCCTGCTCGCGCCCGAGCACTACCTCCTGTTCGCGGCGATCGGCGGCGTCGCCCAGGGCGGCGGCTTCGCCTCGCTGCTGACGGTGATCGCGGCCGCCGCGGGCAGCCAGCGCCAGGCGGCCGCGCTGTCCGCGTTCGTGCAGGGCGTCGGCTATACCGTGGCCGCGCTCGCCCCACCCGCGCTCGGGCTCGCGCACGACCTCACCTCCGCGTGGACCGTTCCGCTGTTCATCATGGTGGGCACCGCGGCGGCGTTCGGCGTGTTCGGGATGATCGCGGCTCTGCGCGGCGCCGCCGCGCGCGCGAGGTAGCAGCGCATGCGGCGGGATAATGGATCGGTGCGACGCAAGCCGGAGAAGACGACGCCGTCGGCGTTCTGGCCCGTGGCGGCGCTCGTCGTCCCGCCCCTCCGCCTGATCACGCGCATCCGCGTGATCGACGGCGACAAGGTGCCGGCGTCGGGGGCGTTCGTCCTGGCCCCCAACCACTACAGCGAGATCGACCCCGTGGTCATGGGCTACACGCTCTGGCGGGTCGGCCGCGCCCCGCGCTTCCTCGCGAAGGCGTCGCTGTTCAAGGTGCCCGTCGTCGGCGCCGTGCTGCGCGGCACCGGGCAGGTCCCCGTCGAGCGCGGCGGCCGGGCGAGCACCACCCTCGAGGCGGCGCAGGAGCTCGTGGCGAAGGGACGGCCGGTCATCGTCTACCCGGAGGGCTCGCTCACCCGCGACCCCGGCATGTGGCCGATGCGGGGCAAGACCGGCGCCGTCCGGCTCGCGCTCGAGCACGGCATCCCGGTGATCCCCGCCGCGCACTGGGGCACCCAGCACCTCATGGCGCGGTACGGCAAGAAGATCAGCGTGTTCCCGCCCGCCAAGATCACCGTCAAGTTCGGCGACCCCGTCGACCTCTCGGCGTACCGTGACCGGACGCTCGACGCGGCCGCGCTCAGCGAGGCCACCGAACTCGTGATGGACGCCGTCACCGACCTGCTCGAGGACCTCCGCGGCGAGTCCGCGCCGGCCGAGCGCTGGGATCCGAAGAAGCAGGGCCAGTCCGAGACGGGCCGCTTTGAGTGAGCCGGTGCCGGTGTCCGGGCCGCGCGTCGCGGTGCTCGGAGCCGGGAGCTGGGGCACGACCTTCGCCAAGGTCCTCGCCGACGGCGGCGCGAGCGTCACCATCTGGGCCCGCCGTCCGGAGCTCGCCGCCGAGATCTCGGTCGGCAAGCGCAACAGCGACTACCTGCCGGGCATCAACCTGCCCCGCAGCCTGCACGCCGACTCGCGGCTGCCCGCCGTGCTCGAAGGCGCCGAGCAGGTCTTCATATCGGTGCCCAGCCAGACCCTGCGGTCGAACCTCCGCGACGTCGCGAAGGACCTCGACCCGCACGCGATCGTCGTCAGCCTGATGAAGGGCGTCGAGCTCGGCACCGGCCGCCGGATGAGTCAGGTGCTCGGCGAGGAGCTCGGGCTCGGCGGCAGCCGCATCGCTGTCGCGTCCGGCCCGAACCTCGCCCTCGAGATCGCGAAGGAGATGCCGACCGCCGCCGTCGTCGCCTCCGACGACCTGCTCACCGCCCAGACGATCGCCGCGACGGCCACGAACCGGTACTTCCGGTCCTTCGTCAACACGGACGTGATCGGCACCGAGTTCGGCGGAGTGCTGAAGAACCTCATCGCGCTCGCGATCGGCATCGTCGACGGCGTCGGCTACGGCGAGAACACGAAGGCGTCGATCCTCACCCGCGGCCTCGCCGAGATGTCGGCCTTCGCCGCCGCCTACGGTGCGCAGCCGGAGACCATGTCCGGCCTCGCCGGCCTCGGCGACCTCATCGCGACGAGTGAGTCGCCGCTGTCGCGCAACAACCGCGCGGGGCGCCTGCTCGGGCAGGGCTACAGCTTCTCCGACGTCGTCGCCGCGATGGAGCAGACGGCGGAGGGGCTCGCCTCCGTGCGCCCCGTGCTCGAGCTCGCCCGCGCCCGCGGGGTGCTGATGCCCATCGTGGAGCAGGTCGGCCAGGTGCTCGCCGGCACCCTCGCGCCGCGGGACCTCGCCCCCCACCTGACCACCGACGACCTACCCCAGGGAGAGTGAGTCCGATTCCGACGCCCCGCCTTCGCATCGCGCTGCTGTTCGGCGGCCGCTCCAGCGAGCACTCCATCAGCTGCGCGACCGCCGGCGGCGTCCTCGGCGCCATCGATCGGGAGCGCTACGAGGTGATCCCGGTGGGGATCACCCGGGACGGCGCCTTCGTGCTCGAGAGCGACGACCCCGGCCGGTTCGCGCTCGACGCCGGCGCGCTGCCGACGGTCGAGGACAACGGGACCCGCGTCCGCTGGCCGGACAGCGCCGCGAGCCGCGAGCTGACGGTGGTCGAGGACGGCGCGGAGCGCTCGCTCGGCGAGCTCGACCTCGTGTTCCCGATTCTGCACGGACCGTGGGGCGAGGACGGCACCGTGCAGGGCATGCTCGAGCTCGTCGGCCTGCCCTACGTCGGCAACGGCGTGCTCGCGTCCGCCCTCGGCATGGACAAGCACTTCACGAAGACGGTGCTCGAAGCCGCGGGCATCCCGGTCGCGCCGTGGGTGACGCTCACGCAGCGGGAGTGGGACGCGGACCGGGAGCTGTGGTCCCGCCGCATCGGCGCGCTCGGCTACCCCCAGTTCGTCAAGCCGGCCCGCGCCGGGTCGTCCGTCGGCGTCAGCCGCGTCACCGAGGAGGCGGGCCTTGACGCCGCGCTCGCGACCGCGTTCGCCGAGGACGGCAAGGTGCTCGTCGAGCGCGGCATCGTCGGCCGCGAGGTGGAGTGCGCCGTTCTCGGCGGCCGCGACGGCGCGCCGGCCCGCGCGTCGGTGGCCGGCGAGATCGTCGTCACCGGCCGCGACTTCTACGACTTCGAGGCGAAGTATCTCGACGCCCCCGGCGTCGAGCTCGTCTGCCCGGCGGACCTGCGCGACGGGGAGCTCGCCGAGATGCAGCGCATCGCGGTCCGCGCCTTCGAGGCGATCGGCGGCGCCGGTCTCGCCCGGGTCGACTTCTTCCTCACCGCCGACGGCTTCGTCGTCAACGAGGTGAACACGATGCCGGGCTTCACGCCCATCTCGATGTTCCCGAAGTGCTGGCTCGCCTCCGGCCTCAGCTATCCGGCGCTGATCGACGAGCTCATCGCGCTCGCCCTGCAGACGGCGAGATGACCGAGCAGGCGGTCGCCCACGAGGGGGAGCCGCACGCGAACGGAGCGGGCGCCCGCCTCAACCGGCTCCGGGCCGGCGTGCTCGGCGCGAACGACGGCATCGTCTCGACCGCCGCGCTCGTGGTGGGGGTCGCGGGTGCGACCGCCGCTCCCGGGCCGATCCTCACCGCGGGCGTCGCGGGACTCCTCGCGGGCGCCGTGTCGATGGCGCTCGGCGAGTACGTGTCGGTGAGCAGCCAGCGCGACGCGGAGCGGGCGATGCTCGAGAAGGAGCGCCGCGAGCTGGCCGAGGACCCGGAGGCTGAGCTCGAGGAGCTGACCCGCATCTACGAGGGCAAGGGGCTCAGCCGGGAGACCGCGGAGCGGGTCGCGGGCGAGCTCACGGCGCACGACGCCTTCGCGGCGCACGCGGACGCCGAGCTGCACCTCGTGCCCGACGAGCTGACCTCGCCCTGGGGCGCGGCGATCGCGTCGTTCGTGTCGTTCGCCCTCGGCGCGCTGCTGCCGCTCGCGGCGATCCTGCTCCCGCCTGCGGAGGTCCGGATCCCGGTCACCTTCGTCGTGGTGCTCGCGGCGCTCGCGATCACCGGCACGGTCGGCGCGCGCCTCGGCGAGGCCCGCAAGCTGAGGGCCGCCATCCGCGTGGTGGTCGGCGGCGCGATCGCGATGGCGGTCACCTACGGCATCGGCGCCCTCCTCGGCGTCGCGGTCTAGCCGACGTCCTCGGCGCCGACCTGCCATCTGCGCGGATCAGGATTCTTCACGCGGTTCAGGATCGCCGGGCCGTTTCGACGGCGGATCAGGAACGACACGCCGGTAGGCGGGCGGTTCTCCTGTTCCGCGCAGACGGCACCCGAGCTTCGGTCTAGCCGACGTCCTCCGCGCCGACGCAGCCGCCCTGCGCGGGCAGCGCCCCGACGGCATCCGTCAGCTCGGTCAGGGCGGTGGACGCCGACACGGCGGTGGAGTCGATGGTCACCTCGGTCGCCGGGGTGCGCCCGTAGCTCGTGTACGTGTAGATCGGCTCCTCGCTCGCGTCCTCCACCCAGTCGACGTCGTCGATGCTGATGCACCGGTCGGTCGTCGGACCGGGCACCGCGACGCCGCAGTGCAGCACGATGCTCGCGGGGGAGCCCCAGGCGGCCGTCGACTGGGCGTCGGTGTCCCGCCGCTCGGCGCCCGCGACCGTGTCGGGCAGTGCCACGACGATCGCGGCGCAGTCGGCGTTCTCGGCGTCCGGCGCGGGGTCGAGGGAGACGGTCGGCGCGCATCCTGTCAGCCCCGCGCCCGCGACCGCGAGAACCGCAACCGGAATGCCATACCGCAACGCTCTCCGGTTGCGGGTTGCGCCGGACGTTGCGGAAACCGGGAGGGGCACCCTCCGAGGCTACCGATCTCCGTCCGGGATACCGTGGGGGAGTGAGCGGGACCCCGGACGCGACCCTCGGCTCCGCCGGGGAGGCGGCCGCGCTGCGGCGCATCGTCCCGCGCCTGCCGCCCGCGGCGGCCGCGCTGCTCGGCCCCGGCGACGACTCCGCGATCGTCGCCTCCCCGGATGGGCGCACCGTCATCTCCACCGATCTGCTCGTGCACGGCCCCGACTTCCGGCTCGCCTGGTCGAGTCCCTACGACCTCGGCTGGAAGGCGGCGGCGACGAACCTCGCTGACGCCGCCGCGATGGGCGCCGTGCCGACCGCGCTGGTCGTCGCCCTCGCGGCGCCGCCCGGCACGCCCCTGAAGGACCTCGAGGCGCTCGCGGACGGCCTCCGCGACGGCTGCGCCGCCCTCTCACCCGGCACCGGCGTCGTCGGCGGCGACCTCTCCGCGTCGCCGACCCTCACCGTCGCGGTGACCGTCCTCGGCGATCTCGAGGGCCGCCCTCCCGTGCTCCGCTCCGGCGGCCGCCCGAGGGACGTGCTCGCGCTCGCCGGAACGCTGGGCCGGGCCGGCGCGGGGCTCGCCCTGCTCTTCGGCCGCGGCGTCGACGAGCGAGGGGAGCCGGACCCGGACCTCGTGCCCGCCCTCCGGGCCGAGCACGGCCCGCTGCTCGACGCACAGCTCGCGCCGCGTCCGCCGATCGCCGCGGGTGTCGCCGCCGCCCGTGCCGGGGCGACCGCGATGCTCGACGTGTCCGACGGCCTGCTGCTGGACGCGGGCCGCATCGCGGCCGCGAGCGGCGTCGCGATCGACCTGTCCGGGACCGCCCTCGGCGTCGAGGCCGCGGCCCTGTCCGCGGAGGCGCCGGAGCTCGCCGACCGCGCGCTCGCCCTCGTGCTGAGCGGCGGTGAGGACCACGGCCTGCTCGCCGCGTTCCCCTCCGGTGATCTGCCGCCCGGCTTCCGCGCCCTCGGCCGGCTCACCGAGGGCTCCGGGGTGACCGTCGACGGCCAGGACCCCGCGACCGTGACCGCGGGCTGGGATCCCTTCGGCGGCTGGGACGGCCGCATCGGCTGAACGCCCCCTGTGGTTGTCAGTCCCGGGCGGCGAGGTGCACGGCGGTCTCCCCGTAGTTGCGCCGGCGGAACGACGCGATGCCCGCCGGCCACGCCGGCTCCGGGGAGCGCGAGCTGCGCTCCACCACCACCACGGCGTCCTCCGCCAGCAGCGGCAGCAGCGCGGCCAGATTCTCGGCCAGGTCGGCGTCGCCGAGGTCGTACGGCGGGTCGAGGAACGCGAGGTCGTACGCGCCGCCCTCGGCGGCGAGGAAGGTGCTGACGCTCTGCCGGACGACGCGGATCGCGCCCGGCGACGATCCCACGGCGGCGGCGACCAGCTGTGCGTTCGCGCGGCACACCGCATAGGAGTCGGGGGAGCGGTCGACCAGCACGGCCGAGGCGGCACCGCGGCTCATGGCCTCGAGCGCGAGCGCGCCCGACCCCGCGTAGAGGTCGAGCACCCGCGCATCCACGAGGGCGCCCTCCGCCTCGAGGGAGGAGAAGATGCCCTCCCGCACCCGATCGCTGGTCGGCCGGGTGCCGGCGCGGGGCACCCGCAGCCGGAGCGATCCGGCGCTGCCCGCAATGATCCGTGCCATCCGTTCGAGGCTACTTCCCAGGTCTCCTCTCTTGCGTCCGCAGGCCCGGATCGGGGTCCCGAAGGCCACCTTCGAGTTCTTGTCGAATGTCGCCGATTCGTTCCGGCGGAGCAGTTTCCGACGCGATCAGGGCGGTCGTTGCCGGGGGCGTCCGGAGGCCCGACCCGCCCGAACAGACCGTTCTAGTTCCGGGGCTTCGGCGCCCCGAAATACCCTGGCCCGCATGGTGGATACCCTGGTGGGCACGGTGGCGATGGGGCCGGTCGTGCCGATACTTCGAGTCTTCAACGGCGAGCTCGCCGACGCGTTCTACGTGGGCTTCCTCGGCTTCCGAGCCGACTGGGAGCACCGCTTCGCGGGGCACCTGCCGCAGTACCGGTCGGTGTCACGCGACGGCACGACACTGCACCTCTCGGAGCACTTCGACGACGGCACACCCGGCACCGTCGTGCAGATCCACGTCCAGGGGATCCGCGACTTCGCCCTCGAGCTCGAGCGCAAGGACTACGCGCACTGCGCCGTCGAGATCGAGCACAAGCCGTGGGGCACCGCGCTCGACCTCACCGACCCGTTCGGGAACCAGCTGCGGTTCCTCCAGATCCACTGATCGCCCGCCCCGGCAGCGTCGGCGGTCGAGGGTAGCCTCGTCGGGTGACCAGTCCGCTCGACCGCAAGCTCGGCGACGTCCTGGGCGGCCGCACCGCGGCCGCGTTCGGCAAGGCGTTCGGGGTCACCACGGTCGGCGACCTGCTCAGCCACTATCCGCGGCGCTACGCCAAGCGGGGCGAGCTGACCTCGCTCGCCGAGCTGCCGGTCGACGAGAACGTCACGATCGTCGCCGAGGTGCGGTCCGTCCGCGAGCGCAAGATGCAGGCGCGCCGCGGGTCGATCCTCGAGGTGCAGATCTCGGACGGCCAGGGGCTGCTCACCCTCACCTTCTTCAACCAGGCGTGGCGGGCCCAGCAGCTGCGGCCGGGTGTCCGCGGAATCTTCGCCGGCAAGGTGGGCCGCTACAAGGGTCTCCCGCAGCTCGCGCACCCCGACTACGACCTCTTCCCCGAGGAGGATCAGCCTGCGCTGTCGGGCGCCGCCGCCAAGGCGTGGGCGGACGAGCCCGTCGCCATCTACCCGGCCTCGAGCACGCTGCCGAGCTGGAAGGTCGCGCAGTCGGTCGCGCTCGTCCTCGACTCGCTCGACCCTGTCGACGACCCGGTCCCGCCGGACATCCGCGAGCGGTTCGGCGTCATCCACTTCGGGGCGGCGCTCGAGCTGATCCACCGGCCCAAGCGCGACGCCGACTGGCGCAGCGCGCGCGACGCCCTCCGCCTGCAGGAGGCGTTCGTGCTGCAGGCGGCCCTTCTCGAGCAGCGGATGGCCGCCCGCGCGATCTCGGCGACCGCCCGCCCGCCCGCGCCCGGCGGCTACCTCGAGCGCTTCGACGCGTCCCTGCCGTTCCGGCTGACCGGCGACCAGACGGCGGTCGGTGAGCAGATCGCCACCGACCTCGCCGAGCCCGTGCCGATGAACCGGCTCGTGCAGGGCGAGGTCGGCTCCGGCAAGACCCTCGTCGCCCTGCGGGCGATGCTGCAGGTCGCCGACGCCGGCGGCCAGTCCGCGCTCCTCGCGCCGACCGAGGTGCTCGCCGGCCAGCACCTCCGCTCGATCGTGAAGTCGCTCGGTCCCGACCTCTCCGCCGAGCTCATGCCGACTCTGCTCACGGGCCAGCTGTCGACCGCCGAGCGGAAGCGCGCGCTGCTGCGCACGGTCAGCGGCCAGGCGGGCATCGTGGTCGGCACGCACGCGCTCCTCGGCGACCAGGTCGGCTTCTTCGACCTCGGCCTCGTCGTCGTCGACGAGCAGCACCGGTTCGGCGTCGAGCAGCGTGAGGCGCTGCGGGCGAAGGGCGGAACGCCGCCGCACGTGCTCGTCCTCACCGCCACGCCCATCCCGCGCACGGTCGCGATGACCGTGTTCGGCGATCTCGACGTGTCCGTCATCGCCGAGCTGCCCGCGGGGCGCGCGGGCATCGAGAGCTTCGTCGTGCCGCTCGCCGACCATCCGGGCTGGACGAACCGCATCTGGCAGCGGGCCGCCGAGGAGATCGAGCAGGGCCGTCAGGTCTTCGTCGTCTGCCCCGCCATCGACGCGAAGCACGACGCCGAGGACGACGGCGGCGGGGACGAGCCGGCCGATGAGGCCCCTCCCGGCGCCCCGCGGGCGTCCGTCGAGGCGACCATGGCCCTCCTCGCGACCGTCGAGCCCCTGCGGGGGCGCCGCGTCGCCGCCCTGCACGGCCGGATGTCGGCCGACGAGAAGGACGCGGTGATGCAGGACTTCGCCGCGGGCCGCATCGACGTGCTCGTCTCGACGACGGTGATCGAGGTGGGCGTCGACGTGCCGAACGCGTCGACCATGATCGTGCTCGACGCCGACCGCTTCGGCGTCTCCCAGCTGCACCAGCTGCGCGGCCGCGTCGGCCGGGGCGGACTGCCGGGGCTCTGCCTCTTCGTGACGACCGCCGAGCAGGGCACCGTCGCCCGGGAGCGGGTGGATGCCGTGGCCGGCACCCTCGACGGGTTCGAGCTCGCCCAGATCGACCTCGAGCTGCGCCGCGAGGGCGACGTGCTCGGCGCCACGCAGTCCGGCGGCCGCTCGTCGCTGCGGCTGCTGCGCGTCGTCAGCGACGCCGACCTCATCGCCGACGCCCGTGCCGCGGCGGGGGAGCTGCTCGACGAGGACCCGGTGCTGGCCGGACATCCGGCGCTGCGGGAGGCGATCGTCCGCCGCCTCGACGAGTCCGCGCGCGAGTTCCTCGCCAAGGGCTGAGCATCAGCCCGCCAGCGAGGAACCGAGGGCACAGCCTCGCCAAGGGCTGAGCATCAGCCCGCCGGCGAGGAACCGAGGGCACAGCCTGGCCAAGGGCTGAGCAGTCGCCCTCTCTTCGCTCGCCGCGGGTGAAACGTCATCGGCGCGGGTGGAACAGCGCCCGCGGGGAGGACGTTCCACCCGCGCCGACCAGGGGACGGACGGGTGCCGCAACAAGCCGGAAACATCGCCCCGGTTAGGCTCGACGGCATGCACCGGATCGCCGTGGTTCCCGGGTCCTTCGACCCCGTCACTCTCGGACACGTCGACGTCATCGAGCGGGCCGCGAACCTGTTCGACGAGCTGCACGTGCTGGTCGTGCACAACCCGGCCAAGACGGCTCTGCTGCCGATCAGTCAGCGCGTGAGCCTCCTCGAGCAGAGCATCGCGGACGCCGGTCTGCAGGGCTCCATCAAGGTGGCGTCCTGGAGTGTGGGGCTGCTCGTCGACTACTGCACCGAGGTGGGCGCCTCGGTGCTCGTGAAGGGCATCCGCTCGCAGGTCGACGTCGCCTACGAGACGCCGATGGCGATCGTCAACCGCAACCTCGCGGGCGTCGAGACGATCTTCATGCTCCCGGACCCCGCGCACGCGCACGTGTCGAGCTCGCTGGTCCGGCAGGTGGCCTCGCTCGGCGGCGACGTGTCGCCGTACGTGCCCCGCGCCGTCGCCGACTACCTGCAGCCGGACACCTCCGCGGACCTCCTCGCCTCCCGTCCCCAGTAGGACGGCCGCGTCCCTTCCCGGGGCGGCGGATCGGCGGGCAGTGGAAGGATGAGCGCATGGCATCGCTTCCCGTCGGCTACGCGGCGATGCTCGAGCAGTTCCCGCCCGCCGAGGCGGTCGAGCTCGCGGCGTACGCCGAGAGCCGCGGCTTCCGCGGGGTCAGCGCGTCGGACCACTTCCAGCCCTGGGTGCCCGCGCAGGGGCAGAGCTCGTTCGTCTGGAACGTGCTCACCGCGGTCGCCGAGCGCACGAGCGGCGACATCGGCACGGGAGTGACCGCGCCGACGTACCGCACCCATCCGGCGGTCGTGGCGCAGGCGTCCGCAACGCTCGCCGCCATGTACCCGGGCCGGCACTGGCTCGGCGTCGGGTCGGGCGAGGCGCTCAACGAGCACATCGTCGGGCAGTACTGGCCCGAGGCGCCGGAGCGGATCAACCGCCTGTTCGAGGCGGTCGAGCTCATCACGAAGCTCTTCCAGGGCTCCCGTGCCGGCCGCGACGTCAAGCACTCCGGCACGCACTTCCGCATGGAGTCGACCCGGCTCTGGACGATGCCGGACGCGCCGCCGCCGGTCCTCGTCGCCACCGCCGGCCCCGTCACCGCGCGCCGCGCCGGGCGTTCGGCGGACGGGCTGATCACCGTGGGCGCGCCCGTCGACAAGGTCGCCGGGCTGTTCGCCCGGGTGGACGACGGGGCCCGCGAGGCCGGTCGTCCCGCGCCGACCAAGGTGCTGCGCCTGCACCTGTCCTGGGCTCCCACCGACGAGGAGGCCCTCGCTGCGGCCCTGCGCGAGTGGCCGAACGGCGGGATGCGGTTCCCCCGCAGCGACATCCGCTCGCCCTACGAGTTCGAGCAGCTCGCGAAGCTCGTCCGCCCCGAGGACTTCGACGGCCGCGTCGTCATCTCCTCCGACCCCGACGTGCACCGCGCCGCGATCCAGCGCTACGCCGACCTCGGCGCGGACCGCATCTACCTGCACAACGTCGGCCGCAACCAGCGCGAGTGGATCGACGTGTTCGCCCGCGACGTCCTGCCGAAGCTGGTGCGCTGACGTGGCCGGCTACTCCGTCTGGGCGGTGCCCGGCATCCCCGAGATCGCCGCCGGCGATGATCTCGCCGCGATCCTCCTCGACGCCCTGCCCGACGCCGAGGACGGCGACATCCTCGTGATCAGCAGCAAGATCGTGGCGAAGGCGGAGGGGCGGCTCATCGCCGCGGCCGACCGCGAGCAGGCGATCACCGACGAGACCGTGCGCGTCGTCGCCACCCGCCCGTCGGCGGCGGGCGTCACCCGCATCGTCGAGAACCGGCTCGGCATCGTGCAGGCGGCCGCGGGCGTCGACTCCAGCAACGTGCCCGCGGGGCACGTGCTCCTGCTTCCCGTCGACCCCGACGCGTCCGCCCGCCGCATCGCCGCTGCCTTCCGCGATCGGGGCGCCCGCGTCGGCGTCCTCGTGACGGACACGCTCGGCCGGCCCTGGCGGGTCGGCCAGACCGACGCGGCGATCGGCGCGGCCGGCGTCCGCGTCGTCGACGACCTCCGCGGCACGCGCGACGCCGCAGGCCGCCCGCTCGACGTGACCGTGCCCGCGGTCGCCGACGAGCTCGCGGCGGCCGCCGACCTCGTCAAGGGCAAGGCGGCATCCCTGCCGGTGGCCGTCGTGCGCGGCCTCGACCACCTCGTCGCCGAGCTCGACGCGCCCGGCGCCCGCACTCTCGTCCGCTCCGCCGAGCAGGACATGTTCCGGCTCGGCAGCGACGAGGCGTACGACGAGGGCTACCGGGACGGCTACGACGCCGGCTTCCGCGAGGCCCTCGACGGCGACGGCGACGAGTCCTGACCCGACCCTCCGAAAGGATCCCCATGCTCCCCCTCAAGCTCGGCTACAAGGCCTCCGCTGAGCAGTTCGGCCCCCGCGACCTCGTCGAATTCGCGGTCGCCGCCGAGCAGCACGGCTTCGAGAGCGCGACCGTCAGCGACCACTTCCAGCCCTGGCGGCACACGGGCGGGCACGCCCCCTTCGCGCTGGCGTGGCTCACCGCGGTGGGCGAGCGCACGTCCACCATCCAGCTCGGCACCTCGGTGCTCACGCCGACGTTCCGGTACAACCCGGCCGTCATCGCGCAGGCCTTCGCGACCCTCGGGATGCTCTACCCGGGCCGCGTGATGCTCGGCGTCGGCACCGGCGAGGCGCTCAACGAGATCGCGACCGGCTTCCGCGGCGCCGGGGAGCAGGACTGGCCGGAGTTCAAGGAGCGCTTCGCCCGCCTGCGCGAGTCGGTCCGGCTCATCCGCGAGCTGTGGGCCGGCGAGCGCGTCAACTTCGCGGGCGAGTACTACAGCACCCACGACGCGAGCATCTACGACCGCCCCGAGGGCGGCGTCCCCGTCTACATCGCCGCCGGCGGGCCCGTCGTCGCGAAGTACGCGGGGCGCAGCGGCGACGGCTTCATCTGCACCTCCGGCAAGGGTGCCGAGCTGTACACCGAGAAGCTGCTGCCCGCCGTCGCCGAGGGCGCCGCGGCGGCCGGCCGCGATCCCGAGCAGATCGACCGGATGATCGAGATCAAGCTCAGCTACGACACCGACGCGGACGCCGCGCTCCAGAACACCCGCTTCTGGTCCCCGCTGTCACTGTCCGCCGAGCAGAAGTCGTCCATCCACGACCCGGTCGAGATGGAGCGGGCCGCCGATGCCCTGCCCATCGAGCAGATCGCGTCGCGCTGGATCGTCGGCTCCGATCCCGACGAGGTGGCGGACAAGATCGGCCAGTACATCCGCTGGGGGTTCAACCACCTCGTCTTCCACGGCCCCGGCGACGACCAGCGCCGCTTCCTGGAGCTCTTCGAGCGCGACCTCGCGCCGCGCCTCCGCGCGATGGCCTGACCCGCGCCGGGCGCGGGTGTGCGGCGCCTGGACGGACGCCGCAGTTCCCTGGTCAAGGGAAGTAGCGGGCCAACTCTCGACCGAGCTCCGCATTCAGGCGATCGAGTGAACGCGCGGACATGAGGATCGCCTTGCGCTGCGAGCCGGTGAGGGGACCGCCCTGATACGTCTGCTGAAGATCCGCAAGGTTGCCGTGGACTTGGCGGGCAAGTCGCTGATACCGACGTTTACGCAGGGCCCTCGACCGCATCTCGATTCGGCGGGTGATCGTTATTGCATTCGATATGCGGTTACGGGACAACGAGCGACCGATCCTCGCCTGACCCGCGAGCTCCCAGAGTTCGTCGAAGACGTCGTGAATCAGGTCGTAATAGATGATGCTGCGGGCCTCTGCTCTCTCGGCCCTGTTAGCCAAGTAGATGCTCGTGACGAAGGCGAGGAGCGCGCCGACCAGGACGCCGATCAGTCCCGCGATTGCGGAACTGAGCCACGACGCCTCCGCCGCCTGGCCACCGGCGGCAATAGTCGGAAGCTCCACGCCGAGCTGATGCATGTGCGGACGGTACTGCAGCCGGAGCCTTCCCTCAACGATTGCAGATCCGCCGGACGCGGGTGTGCGGCGCCTGGACGGACGCCGCAAGCCCGCGCCGCGGGAGCCTCGCGTCCGTACGCTGGACGAGGAGGTGCGATGATCCCCACGCTCGCCACACCCGACAGCTCCGTCCCGTTCGTCGCCGACGGCTACCGCTACATCAGCAGCACGTGCGACCGCATCGGCTCGGACGCGTTCCGCACCCGCCTCATGGGGCGGCCGGTCGTCTGCATCCGCGGCGCCGAGGCCGCCCGCCTGTTCTACGAGGGCGGCCGGTTCGACCGGGCCGGCGCGATGCCGCCGTCCGTCCTCCACCTGCTGCAGGACGTCGGCAGCGTCCAGACCCTCGAGGACGACTCGCACCGGCACCGCAAGGGCGGCTTCCTCGCGCTGCTCACGGCCGGCGGCGACGAGCGGATGGCGGACCTGTTCGCCGTCGAGCTGGAGGCCGCGATCGCGCGGTGGCGGGGCGGGGACCCGGTCGTCCTGCACGACGAGCTCGGCCCGATCCTCGCGCGCACCGCGTTCCGCTGGGCGGGCATCCCCGACATCCCCGAGAAGGAGTTCCACGCGCGGACCGGTGAACTCGCCGCCATGGTGGAGCGCGCGGGCACCTTCGGGCCCCTCAACTGGGCGGCCCGGCTGGGCCGGCACCGCACCGAGCGGTGGGCGACCCGCCTGATCGTCGCCGTGCGCGACGGCCGCGTCGTGCCGCCCGCGGGATCTCCTCTCGAGGCGCTCGCCCGCTGGACGGGGGACGACGGCCTGCCGCTGCCCGAGGACGTCGCCGCGATCGAGCTGCTCAACCTGCTCCGGCCGACGGTCGCCGTGGTGCGCCTCGTGGAGTTCGCGGCCCTCGCCCTGTCCGAGCGCCCCGTGCATCGGGACACCGTCGCGGAGGACCCGGCTGCGGCCGCCCGCTTCGCCCACGAGGTGCGCCGGCGCACCCCCTTCTTCCCGATCATCGCCGGCCGGGTGCGCCGCCCGTTCTCCTGGCGGGAGGCCGACTTCGCGGAGGGCGACTGGGTGATGCTCGACCTCTACGGCACGAACCACGATGCGAGGCTCTGGCCGGATCCCGACCGGTTCGACCCGGACCGGTTCCTCACCGCCGACCCGCGCCACATCGTGGCCCAAGGAGGCGGCGACTACCTCGAGGATCACCGCTGCCCGGGGGAGTCGGCGACGAACGCGATCATCGCCGCGGGCGTCCGCGTGCTCGCGCGGGCGTCCTGGCAGGCGGAGCCGGGGCAGGACCTCCGGGTGACGTGGAGCGAGATGCCCGCCAAGATCCGCAGCGGGCTGCGCCTCCGGTTCGCCTAGTCGCCCGGCAGGTCGAGCGCGAGCACCGGCCGGCCGGTGCCCGGATGCTCGAGCAGCACCGCGTCGACGCCGTAGACCGCGCGGAGCAGGGCCGGGGTGAGCGTCTCCCGGGTCGGGCCGGCCGCGACGACGCGGCCCGCCGCGAGCACGACGACCGCGTCCGCGTAGGCGATCGCGAGCCCCAGGTCGTGCAGGGCCGCGACGATCGTCGTGCCGGCGGCGGCGAGGCGGCGCAGGAGGCCCAGGGTGGTCAACTGCGCCGCGATGTCGAGATGATTGGTCGGCTCGTCGAGGAGCAGCAGCGGAGTGCGTTGAGCGAGGGCCTTCGCGAGCAGGACGCGCTGCCGTTCGCCGCCGGAGAGGGTCGTCACGCGGCGATCGGCGAACGCGGTCATTCCGACCGCCTGGAGGCTCGCGCCGACGATGCCGGACCGCTCGGCGGCATCGCCTCCCCACAATCCCTCGTGCGGCAGGCGGCCGAGGGCGACCGTGTCGGCGACCGTGAGGTCGAGCTCCGTGGTCGCGTCCTGCTCGACGAGCGCGGCGAGGCGCGCCCGCTCGCGGCGGCGGAGCGCGAACGCGTCGTCGGCGCCGTAGCGGACGGTGCCGTCGTCGGGCCGGTCGACGGCGGCGAGCGTGCGCAGCAGGGTCGACTTGCCCGCGCCGTTCGGCCCGATCACAGCCGTGACGGTGCCGGGAGCTGCCGTGACGTCGACGCCGTCCACGACGAGGCGGCCGCCCGCGCTCGCGCGGACGCGGTCGGCGCGGAGGGCGGTCACGACCGGCTCCGGCGGCGGACGAGCAGCAGGGCGAAGACCGGGGCCCCGAGGATGGCGGTGACCACGCCGACCGGCAGCTCGCGGGGATCGAACAGGGTCCGCGCTGCCGTGTCCGCCCAGACGAGGAAGACGGCGCCGGCGAGGGCCGAGAGCGGCAGCAGCCGGCGGTGCCCGGGGCCGGTGAGCAGCCGGATCGCGTGCGGCAGCACGAGCCCGACGAAGCCGATCGAGCCGCTCACGGAGACGAGCGCGCCGGTGAGCAGCGCGGTCGCGCCGAGGAGCGTCCAGCGGACCGCCTCGACGGGCACGCCGAGGGCGGCGGCCGACGTGTCGCCGAAGGCGAAGGCGTCGAGCAGGCGCGCGACGAGCACGAGCGGGATGCCGACGACGAGCACCGCACCCGCCGCGATCGCGACCGCCGGCCACCGGGCGCCCGCGAGGGAGCCGAGCAGCCAGCCGAGGATCTCGCGGTAGGAGTCGCCGGTCGCGGTCCAGAAGATGACGAGACTCGTCACCGCGCCTGCGAGCGACGACACGGCGACTCCGGCGAGCACCGTGCGGGCCGGGGTCAGGGCGCCGGCCGCGCGGGCGAGGGCGAGCGTGGCGAGGAGCGCCGCCATCGCGCCCGCGAAGGCCGCGACCGGGAGGAGCACGCCGAGGCCGAGCAGGACGACCGCGACCGCGCCGAGGGACGCGCCGGAGGACAGCCCGAGGAGGTACGGGTCGGCGAGCGCGTTGCGGGTGAGCGCCTGCATGACGGCGCCGCTCAGTGCGAGGCCCGCGCCGACCGCAGCGGCCGTGAGCACGCGGGGGAGGCGCAGCTCCCAGACGATGCCGTCGCGGAGCGCGCTGAGCGGCGACACCCCGAGGCCGAGGTGGGAGGCGATCGACCGCCACACGTCGCCGACGCGGATGTCGGCCGGGCCGAGCGTCACCGCGACCGCGACCGAGACGACGAGGAGCGCGGCGAGCAGCGTCCCCGCTCCGACCGCCGTGAGGTGGGACGCGCGCAACGAATCAAGGAGGAACGCGCCCCGCGCCACCGGAACGGTGCGATCGGGGGCGGTCACGGCGGAGAACCTCATAATTTGTCACTCGAGGGGCGGCGGAGGGATTCGGATGTCGAGGGGCGGCGGACGGCGGTCCGGGAGTTCCGTCAGGGCAGGTCGAGCTCGGCGAGCTGAGCGGCGAGGTCCGCGGCCGCGTCCGCGCTGCGGACGCCCGCCTCGCTCGCCGCGAACGGCACGACGAGGTAGCGCTCGTTCTGCACCGCGGTCAGCCCGCTGAGGGCGGGGTCGGCGGCGAGCAGGTCCCTCTTCTTCTGCGCCGAGTTCCACGAGGCGTCGACGAGGACGATGACGTCCGGGTCGGCCGCCACGACCGACTCCCAGCCGATCGAGGTCCACGTGTCCTCGACGTCACCCGCGATGTTGTCGAGGCCGATCGTGTCGAGGAGGAGCTGCGGATTGCCGATGCCGGCGCCCACGTAGGGGGTCTCGGTGCCCGAGGAGTACCAGAGCGCGGTGAGGCCGCGGTCGTCGGGCTCGATCGCCGCCACCTCGGCCTCCTGCTCGTCGACCAGCTCGGCGGCCGCATCCGGGACGCGGAAGATGTCGCCCACCTCGGTGATCTCGGCGAACACGTCGTCCCAGGTCAGCTTCTCGGGCTGGTAGCCGGGCTCCTTGCAGGCGGCCGGGGACACGTAGGAGGCGACTCCGAGGCTCGCGAGCTCGTCCCGCTCGCCTGCGGCGTCGGCCGCGAACGCCGACTCCCACCCGGCGTACACGAGGTCCGGCTCGAGGCCGAGCACCGCCTCCTCGGAGGGCAACTTGTCGGCGATCGACGTCAGGCCGGCGCCGTCGTCCGCGAGGTCGTCGGGCAGGGGGCCGTCCTGGAAGGCGGTGCCGACGATCCGGTCGCCGACGCCGAGCGCGAGCAGCATCTCGGTCGAGGTGGACTTGATCGTGACGACCCGCTCGGGGGCCGCCTCGAAGGCGACCTCGGTGCCGCAGTTGTCGACGGTCACGGTCTCCGCCGCCGCGGAGGCGGACGGGGTCGGCGAGCCGGCGGCGGGCCCGGAGGCGCAGCCGGCGAGCAGCGCCGCGGACGCGACGGGCAGGGCGAGCAGGACGGAACGGCGGAAGGGCACGGGGAACTCCTGGAAGGCGCGGTCGAGGCGCGGCGGTGCGCCGCGGGAGACCAGCCGGCTCACAGCCCGAACCGACGCACCGGACCAGAGCAGGCCCGGGGGTCCCTTCCAGCCTACTCCGGGCCCCGCTGCCGCTCGGAGGGAAGCCGCCCGGCGCCGGTCGCATCACGATTCGGTGGGCAATGCTGGCGGCGCCGCGCCCCGAGGTTTTACGCTCCCGTCACGCGGTGAAACAACCGGGAAATCTCGGCACCGCAATGTAGCAATCGGCCCGCTTCGCACGCCGATTCGGGTCAGCGTCGACCGAGAGGAACTCATGACCGTCGTCCGAGCCGCGATCACCCAAACCACCTGGACCGGCGACAAGGAGTCGATGATCGCGAAGCACGAGGACTTCGCGCGGCGGGCGGCGGAGCAGGGCGCGCAGATCATCTGCTTCCAGGAGCTCTTCTACGGGCCGTACTTCGGCATCACCGAGGACGCCAAGTACTACGACTACGCCGAGCCGGCGGACGGGCCGACCGTGCAGCGCTTCGCGAGGCTCGCGAAGGAGCTGAACCTGGTGATGATCCTCCCCATCTACGAGGAGGACCAGCCCGGGATCTACTACAACACCGCCGTGGTCGTCGACAGCGACGGGACGATCCTCGGCAAGTACCGCAAGCACCACATCCCGAACCTCGAAAAGTTCTGGGAGAAGTTCTACTTCCGTCCCGGCAACCTCGGCTATCCGGTGTTCAAGACCGCCGTCGGGCCGATCGGCGTGTACATCTGCTACGACCGGCACTTCCCGGAGGGCTGGCGGGAGCTCGGGCTGAACGGCGCGCAGATCGTGTTCAACCCGAACGCGACCAAGCCGGGCCTGTCCAACCGGCTGTGGGAGATCGAGCAGCCCGCGGCGGCAGCGGCGAACGGCTACTTCGTCGCGGCTCCGAACCGGGTCGGGCGCGAGGACAACGAGTACGGCGAGGCCGCGGTCACCTTCTACGGCTCCAGCCAGTTCGTCGACCCGCGCGGCAACCACATCGGCGAGCTGGGCAGCAGCGAGCACGAGGAGATCGTCATCCGCGACCTCGACCTCGACATGATCCGCGAGGTCCGCAATCAGTGGCAGTTCTACCGGGACCGCCGCCCCGACTCCTACGCCGCCATCACCGCCCCCTGAGCCGACGGGAAAACAGAACATGGCAACGACACTCATCACCGGCGGCACCGTGGTCACCTCGACGGGGCGCACGCAGGCGGACGTCCTGATCGACGGCGAGACCATCGCGGCGGTGCTCGCGCCGGGCAGCGTTCTGCTCGGCACGGACCTCGCGTCCACCGTCGACACCGTGATCGACGCGACCGGGAAGTACGTCATCCCCGGCGGCATCGACGCGCACACCCACATGGAGCTCCCGTTCGGCGGCACCGCCGCCTCCGACACCTTCGAATCGGGCACGCGGGCGGCCGCGTGGGGCGGCACGACGACGATCATCGACTTCGCCGTGCAGCGCACGGGGGAGCGGGTGCAGGACGGGCTCGCCGCGTGGCACGAGAAGGCCGCGGGCAACTGCGCGATCGACTACGGCTTCCACCAGATCATCGGCGGCGTCGACGCCGACGCGCTCACCGCCATGGACGGCCTCATCGACGAGGGGGTCACGAGCTTCAAGCTGTTCATGGCCTACCCCGGCGTCTTCTACAGCGACGACGCGCAGATCCTCCGGGCGATGCAGAAGTCGGCCGAGACGGGCCTGCTCACGATGATGCACGCGGAGAACGGCCCGGCCATCGACGTGCTGGCCGAGCAGCTCGTCGCCCAGGGCAAGACGGATCCTTACTACCACGGCATCGCGCGCGCCTGGCAGATGGAGGAGGAGGCGACCCACCGCGCGATCATGCTCGCGAACGTGACCGGTGCGCCGCTCTACGTGGTGCACGTCTCGGCGAAGCAGGCGGTGGAGCAGCTCGCCTGGGCGCGCGACCGCGGGCAGAACGTGTACGGGGAGACCTGTCCGCAGTACCTCTACCTCTCCCTCGAGGAGCAGCTGGGCGCCCGCGGTGACGAGTGGGGCGCCTTCGAGGGGGCCAAGTGGGTCTGCTCGACTCCGCTGCGCAGCCGCGCCGAGGGCCACCAGGACGCGATGTGGCAGGCCCTCCGCACCAACGACCTGCAGATGGTGTCGACCGACCACTGCCCCTTCTGCATGAAGGGGCAGAAGGAGCTGGGCGTCGGCGACTTCCGCAAGATCCCGAACGGCATCGGCTCGATCGAGCACCGGATGGATCTCATGTACCAGGGCGTCGTGACGGGGGAGCTGACCCTCGAGCGCTGGGTCGAGCTCACCTCCACCACCCCGGCCCGCATGTTCGGGCTCTACGGCAGGAAGGGCGTGATCGCCCCCGGCGCCGACGGCGACATCGTGATCTACGACCCGAACGGGCACACGTCCATCGGCGTCGACAAGACCCACCACATGAACATGGACTACAGCGCGTGGGAGGGCTACGAGATCGACGGCCACGTCGACACGGTGATCTCCCGCGGCAAGGTCGTGGTGGACGGTGACCAGTACCTCGGCGCCAAGGGCGACGGCCGCTACGTCAAGCGCGGCCTCTCGCAGTACCTCATCTGATGGGGGCCTGACATGGAGTTCGGAGCGGTCCTGCAGACCAACCCGCCGGCGTCGCGGACCGTGGCGCTCGCGAAGCTCGCCGAGCAGCACGGGTTCAGCCACGTGTGGACGTTCGACTCACACCTGCTGTGGCAGGAGCCGTACGTCATCTACAGCCAGATCCTCGCCGAGACGCGGCGGATCAAGGTGGGCCCGTTCGTCACCAACCCCGCGACCCGCGACTGGACGGTCACCGCGTCCGTGTTCGCGACGCTCAACGAGATGTACGGCAACCGCACGATCTGCGGCATCGGCCGCGGCGACTCCGCCGTCCGCGTGACGAACGGCAAGCCGACGACGCTGAAGGAGCTGCGGGAGTCGATCCACGTCATCCGCGAGCTCGGCAACTCGCGGGCGGTCGAGTACAACGGGGCGACGCTGCGGTTCCCGTGGAGCGTCGGCAGCGAGCTCGAGGTGTGGGTGGCCGCGTACGGCCCGCTCGCCCTCAAGCTCGCGGGGGAGGTCGGCGACGGCTTCATCCTGCAGCTCGCCGACGTCGACATCGCCGAGTGGATGATCCGCACCGTCCGCGAGGCCGCCGAGAAGGCGGGCCGCGACCCGGCGTCGGTCAAGTTCTGCGTCGCCGCTCCCTTCTACATCGGCGACGACTGGGAGCACATGCGCGACCAGTGCCGCTGGTTCGGCGGCATGGTGGGCAACCATGTGGCCGACATCGTCGCGAAGTACGGCAGCAGCGGCGCGGTTCCGCAGGCGCTCACCGACTACATCAAGGGTCGGCAGGAGTACGACTACAACGAGCACGGCCGCGCCGGCAACACGCACACCACCTTCGTGCCCGACGAGATCGTCGACCGGTTCTGCGTGCTCGGCACCGCCGAGCAGCACATCGAGAAGCTCGAGCGCCTGAAGGCGCTCGGAGTGGACCAGTTCGCCGGCTACCTGCAGCACGACAACAAGGAGGAGACCCTCCGCGTGTACGGCGAGACGGTCATCCCTGCACTGCGCGACGCCATCACCGCGAAGGCGTGACGATGAGCGCAGCCGGGATGGTGGGGTCGCGGCTGCGGCGCCGCATCGGCGCGGGCGCGCGGTGGCGGCAGGTCGGGCTCGGTGCCCTGGGCATCCTGCTGCTCGCCGCCATGTGGGAGCTCTACAAGGCGCTCGGCCCGGAGGGCGGCGTGGTGGTCGGGGGCCTCACCGTGCTGCCGCGCACCACGGACCTCGCGATGCCGCACGTCTGGGACGTGCTCGCCCGCCTCGGCCAGCCGGTGAACAGCACCGCCGGCTCGCCGCCGGTCTGGCAGGCGGTGCTCGGCGCGGCCGCGTTCTCGCTCGGCGTCGCGGGGGTCGGCTGGCTCGTCGGCGTGGTGGTCGGGATGGCGCTCGCGCTGCTCATGCAGCGGTTCCGCACCGCCGAGTCCGCGGTGCTGCCGTGGATCGTGCTCAGCCAGACCGTGCCGCTCATCGCCATAGCCCCGCTCGTGCGACGCTGGGGCTCGCAGATCGAGATCGGCTCCTTCCAGTGGGAGGGGTGGATGAGCGTGGCCGTCATCGCGTCCTACCTCGCCTTCTTCCCGGTCGCGATCGGCGCCCTCCGCGGTCTCGGGTCGCCGGACACCAACCACGTCGAGCTGTTCCGCTCCTACGCGGTCGGCTGGTGGGTGACGCTCTGGCGCCTGCGGCTGCCCGCGAGCGTGCCCTACCTGCTGCCCGCGCTCCGGCTCGCCGCCGCGAACGCGGTCGTCGGCGCCGTCGTCGCCGAGGTCTCCATCGGCCTCCGCGGCGGCATCGGCCGGATGATCATCGAGTACGCCCAGTCCGGCAGCGGCGACCCCGCCAAGACGTGGGCCCCGATCCTCGGCGCGGTGCTGCTCGGCCTCGCCGCCGCCGGGTTCGTCGCCCTGCTGGGCCTCGCGCTCGGCCGTTTCCGCCGCGGTGAGGTGAGCGCATGACCGGTGTCCCGGCCGCGCCGCCGCTCCCGTCCGCTCTCGAAGGAAGAAGCGCATGACCGATCTGCCCAGCACCGGCTCTGCGCCGATCGGGGCGCCCGCCGTCTCCGTCACGGGCGTCGACAAGACGTTCTCGACCAGGAGCGGCACCGTCACGGCGCTGCAGGACATCGACCTCACCGTCGCGCCCGGCGAGTTCGTCTCGCTCATCGGCCCGTCCGGCTGCGGCAAGAGCACGCTCCTCCGCCTCATCGCCGACCTCGACAGCCCCACGACGGGAGCCGTGAGCGTCTTCGGCAAGACGCCGCGGCAGGCGCGCATCGATCAGGAGTACGGCATCGCCTTCCAGCAGGCCGGCCTCCTCCCGTGGCGCACCGTCCGCGCCAACGTCGAGCTGCCGCTCGAGCTGCACGGCGCCGGCCGCGCCGAGCGCGCGGCTCGCGTCACCGAGCTGCTCGAGCTCGTCGGGCTCGCGGACTTCGGCGGCTCCTACCCCGACCAGCTCTCCGGCGGCATGCAGCAGCGCGTCGCCATCGCCCGCGCGATCGCCGAGAGCCCGCGCCTGCTGCTGATGGACGAGCCGTTCGGCGCCCTCGACGAGATGACGCGGGAGCGCATGCAGACCGAGCTCGTTCGGATCTGCGCGGAGACCGGAGCGGCCGTCGTGTTCGTGACGCACTCGATCCCCGAGGCCGTCTTCCTCTCCAACCGGGTGGTCGTGATGTCGCCGCGGCCCGGCCGCATCCGCGACATCCTCGACGTCGACCTCGGCCGCGCGGGGGAGCGGGGCGACGCGCTCCGCGAGGACGAGCACTTCTTCGCGAGCGTCAGCGCCGTGCGCGAGCTGCTGCACGGCGAGCAGGCCGCGCGCGGCGCCGTCCGCGGAGTGGAGAACCGCTGATGCGCGGCGCGACGGCGGCGCGCACGGTCGTGGCCCCGATCGTGCTCGGGATCGCCGCGCTCGCGCTGTGGCAGCTCGTCGTCGTCGTGTTCGACGTCAAGCCGTTCGTGATCCCCAGCCCGCTCGCGATCGGCACCGCCTTCGGGCAGACCCCGGACACGATCCTCGCGAGCGCGCTCCTCACCGGCTGGAACGCCCTCGTCGGGCTCATGCTCGGCTCGATCGTCGGCATCCTGTTCGCGGTCCTCGCCGCGCTCGTGCGGGTGGTCGACCAGATCACCGCCCCGCTCGTCGCGGGCCTCGCCGTGGTCCCGATCGTCGCGCTCGCGCCCGTCTTCTACACGATGTTCGGGGCCAACGCGCAGACCGCCCGGCAGCTGGTCGCCGCGATCGCGGTGTTCATCCCCGTCTTCCTCAACACGCTCCGCGGCCTCCGCCAGGTGCGCCCCGTGCACCGCGACCTCATGAAGGCGTACGCGGCGTCGCCCTGGCAGGCCACCCGGACGGTGACGCTGCCCGTCGCGCTGCCCTACGTCTTCACCGGCTTCCGGATCGCGTCGTCCCTCGCGGTCATCTCCGCCCTCGTCGCCGAGTACTTCGGCGGCCCGATCGACGGCGTCGGCCGCGCCATCACGAGCGCCGTGTCGAGCAGCAACTACGCCCTCGCGTGGGCCTACGTCGGAGGGGCGATCCTGCTCGGGCTCGCCTTCTACTGCGTCACCCTCGCTCTCGAGATCCTGGCGAACCGGCACCGCGGCCACGCCTGACACGTCCGCCTCGCGCGGATGGAGCACCACCAGCACTACGAGGAAGCAGCACAACGAGGAGGAAGTGATGAGACACAGCATTCGGCTGCTGCCCGGCATCGCCGCGGTCAGCGCCATCAGCGCCCTCGCCTTGAGCGGGTGCTCGGGGAGCGGGTCGGGCGGCGACACCGGCGGTGGCACGGGCGGCGGAGGCGGGGACGGCGGGGGAGAGCTGACCCCGGTCACGCTGCAGCTCCAGTGGGTCGCCCAGGCGCAGTTCGCCGGCTACTACGCGGCGCTCGACCAGGGCTACTACGAGGAGGAGGGGCTCGACGTCACCATCCAGGAGTCCGGCACCGACACCGTGCCGATCGACGAGATCGCGGCGGGCGCCGCCGACTACGCGATCTCCTGGGTGCCCAAGGTGCTCGGCTCGATCGAGCAGGGCACCAACGTCACGGACGTCGCGCAGATCTTCGAGCGCAGCGCGACGACCCAGATCTCGTTCAAGGACAAGGACATCACCACCGCGGCGGACCTCGCCGGCCACACGGTCGGCAGCTGGGGCTTCGGCAACGAGTGGGAGCTCTTCGCGGGCATGCAGAAGGCGGGTGTCGCCCTCGGCGACATCACGCTCGTGCAGCAGCAGTTCGACATGAACGCGTTCCTGGCGGGCGACATCGACGCCGCGCAGGCGATGACCTACAACGAGTACGCGCAGGTGCTCGAGACGGTGAACCCGGACACCGGCGAGCTCTACCAGCCCGAGGACCTCAACGTCATCGACTGGAACGAGGAGGGCACCGCCATGCTCCAGGACGCGATCTGGGCCGACGCGGACCGGCTCGCCGAGGAGGAGGAGTATCAGGAGACGACGGTCGCCTTCATCAAGGCGTCGATCAAGGGCTGGATCTTCGCCCGCGACAACCCGGAGGAGGCGGCCGACATCGTCACCGCCGCCGGGTCGACGCTCGGCACGAGCCACCAGCTCTGGATGACGAACGAGGTGAACAAGCTCATCTGGCCGTCGACGTCGGGCGGCATCGGCATGATCGACGAGGACGCCTGGGCGCAGACGGTCGAGATCGCCAAGAGCACCGAGAACGAGACCGGCGCCACCATCATCACGGACGACCCGCCGGAGACCGCCTACTCGAACGAGTACGTCGAGCAGGCCCTCGCGGAGCTCCAGGAAGAGGGCGAGGATGTGATCGGCGAGGACTTCACGCCGATCGAGGTCACCCTCAACGAGGGCGGCAACTAGCACCCGCGGTGCGGCCGGGAGTCCTTCCCGGCCGCACCCTTTCCGACACGAAAGAACGCACATGACACTCGCCACCCCCGCACGCGGCACCGCCGCCGACGCCGACGAGGGGCGCCGCGCGCTCGAGCTCGACCGGGCGCACGTCTTCCACTCCTGGTCGGCGCAGGCGGCACTCGCTCCGATGGTCATCGCCGGCGGACTCGGCAGCACGGTCTGGGACGGCGCCGGCAAGGAGTACCTCGACTTCTCGAGCCAGCTCGTCAACGTCAACATCGGGCACCAGCATCCGAAGGTGCTCGCGGGCATCAAGGCGCAGGCCGAGCTGCTGACGACGGTGGCGCCCGCCCACGCCAACCTGGCGCGCGGGGAGGCCGCCTCGCGCATCCTCGCCCGCGCGGGCGACGAGTTCTCGAAGGTGTTCTTCACCAACGGCGGCGCCGACGCCAACGAGAACGCGATCCGTCTCGCCCGCCTGGTCACCGGCCGCGACAAGGTGCTCTCCACCTACCGCTCGTACCACGGCAACACCGGCGCGGCCATCACCGCCACCGGCGACTGGCGGCGCGTGCCCAACGAGTACGCGCGCGCCCATGTGCACTTCTTCGGCCCGTTCGCCTACCGCAGCGAGTTCTGGTCCGACTCCCCGGAGCAGGAGAGCGAGCGCGCCCTGCACCACCTCGAGCGCGTCATCCAGGCGGAGGGCGCCTCCTCGATCGCGGCCCTGCTGCTCGAGACGATCCCCGGCACGGCCGGCGTGCTCGTCCCGCCGCCCGGCTACCTCGCGGGGGTCCGCGCGCTCGCCGACAAGTACGGCATCGTGCTCATCCTCGACGAGGTCATGGCGGGCTTCGGCCGCACCGGCGACTGGTTCGCGTTCCAGAACCCGGGCGTCAACCCGGAGGGCGTCGTCCCCGACCTCGTCACCTTCGCGAAGGGCGTCAACTCGGGCTACGTGCCCGCCGGCGGCGTCATCATCCCGCCGTGGATCGCCGAGCAGTTCGACGACGCCGTGTTCCCGGGCGGCCTCACCTACTCGGGCCACCCGCTCGCGATGGCGTCGATCGTCGCCGCCCTCGACGCCATGGAGGAGGAGGGCATCGTCGAGAACGCGGCCGCGATCGGCCGCGACGTGCTGGGCCCCGGCCTCGCCGCGCTCGCGGAGAAGCACGAGGTGATCGGCGAGGTGCGCGGCGTCGGCGTCTTCTGGGCGCTCGACCTCGTCGGCGACCGGGCGTCGCGGAGCCCCCTCGGGGCGCAGGAGCTCGGCCGTCTCAAGGCCGACCTGCTGCGGCGCGGCATGCTGCCCTTCAGCGCCGACAACCGGATCCACGTGGTCCCGCCCTGTGTGATCACGCGCGAGGAGGCCGAGCGCGGCCTCGCGATCCTCGACGAGGCGCTCGCCGCGCTGTAGACGGGGTCTCGCGCGGACGGGACCCCCTGCGTGCGCGGCGTAAACTGCCCCCGTGGCAGCGAACTACCTGGTCAACATCCGGGACATCGTGAACCGCCCGGGGGAGCAGCGCGAACGCGAGTTCAGCGTCGCGGCGCCCGAGCGGCTCGGCGAGGGGCTCGCCTGGGTACCCGAGGGACGCGACGTGCACCTGGAGGTCCGGCTCGAGTCCGTGCACGAGGGGATCCTCGCGACGGGCAGCGTGAGCACCGTCGCCGACGCCCAGGACGCGCGCACGCTCGACGACTTCGACCTCCCCGTCGAGGTCGAATTCCAGGAGCTTTTCGCGTATCCTTCTGAGGTTCCTTCCGACTACGAGGTTCAAGGCGACCACGTGGATCTTGAACAGGTCGTGAGGGACGCGGTGGTGCTGGCACTGCCGTTCCAGCCGGTGAAGCCGGGGGAGACCGAACAGGTCGAGCTTCCCGAAGGCATCGCGCTGGTGCTCGCGGACGATGAGCGCGAGGCCCCCCTCGATGAGCGGTGGGCGGCGCTCGCCCCTCTCGCTGAGGGCGCGGACCGCGACAACCCGGACGTTCCGAGAGAAGAGAGATAACCCATGGCTGTTCCCAAGCGGAAGAAGTCGCGCGCCAACACCCACGCCCGCCGCTCCCAGTGGAAGGCCTCCGTGCCGACCCTGGTGAAGACCATCGAGAACGGCAAGGTCACCTACAGCCTTCCGCACCGCGCGAAGGTCGTCGAGGACTCCCAGGGCACCGAGCTGTACCTCGAGTACAAGGGCCGCAAGGTCGCCGACGTCTGACTTGGGCGGTAGCTCCGCACCTGCGGATGCCGCGGACCGCGGCATCCTGATCGAGAGGCTCGGCGTCGACATCGACCCGGGCCTCCTCGAGTTGGCGCTCACCCACCGCTCGTACGCGTACGAGCACGGCCGGCTGCCCCACAACGAGCGGCTCGAGTTCCTCGGCGACGCCATCCTCGGCAAGGCCGTGACGGTGCAGCTGTTCACCGAGCACCCGGATCTCGACGAGGGCGACCTCGCCAAGCGCCGCGCGAGCCTCGTCTCGAGTGTCGCGCTGGCCGAGATCGCGCGCGGGCTGGGGCTCGGCGCGTTCCTCCGGCTCGGGCGCGGCGAGGACCGCACGGGTGGCCGCGACAAGTCGTCGATCCTCGCGGACTGCGTAGAGGCGATCATCGGCGCCGTGTTCCTCTCCGCCGGCGACGAGGTCGCGACCGCGCTCGTGCTGCGCCTCGTCCGGCCGCTCGCCGACGACCCCGACCGCTTCGGCGCGCTGGATCCGAAGACGAGCCTGCAGGAGGTCGCCTCGCGACGGGGCGCCGGCCTGCCCGCCTACTCGATCACGGCGACCGGCCCGGACCACTCGCGGATGTTCACCGCCACCGTCACCGTCGGCACCCTCGTCACCGCGACCGGTGAGGGCTCGAGCAAGAAGCAGGCCGAGATGGCCGCCGCGCTCGAGGCCTGGAACCGCCTCGTCAAGCACAAGCGCAAGGCCGGCGCCCCCGACCCCGGGGCCTGACGTGCCGGAGCTCCCCGAGGTCGAGACCGTCCGCGCCGGCCTCGAGCCCGCCGTCGCGGGCGCGACCGTCACGGGCGTGCGCGTGCTCGACGTACGCTCGCTGCGCCGGCACGCCGGCACCTCCGACACGTTCGTCGACGAGCTGGTCGGCTCCCGCTTCGCCGGCGCGGTCCGCCGCGGCAAGTTCCTCTGGCTGCCGCTCGCCGGCGGCGGCCGCACGCTCGTCGCGCATCTCGGCATGAGCGGCCAGGTGCTGCTCCGCGCGATCGACGCCTCGGACGACCGGCTCCTCCGCATCCGCCTCGACGTCGAGTCGCCCGAGCACGGGCCCCTCTCGCTCGCCTTCGTCGACCAGCGCATCTTCGGGTCCATGGCGGTCGACGACCTCGTGCCGACGCGCGACGGTGCGGCCGGCGGCTTCGGGTCGCCCGACCCGGTGGTGCCGTCGCAGGTGGCGCACATCGCGCGCGACCCGCTCGACCCGGCGTTCGACGACCGCCGCTTCCTCGCCGCGCTCGCGCGCAAGGGGACCGGCATCAAGCGGGCCCTCCTCGACCAGACTCTCGTCAGCGGCATCGGCAACATCTACGCCGACGAGGCGCTGTGGGCGGCGCGCCTCCACTTCGACACCCCGACCGCGTCCCTGTCCCGCGCGAAGGGGAAGGCGCTGCTCGCGGAGCTGCGGCACGTGCTCGCGAGGGCGCTCGAGGACGGCGGCACGAGCTTCGACGCTCAGTACGTCAACGTGAACGGCGCGTCCGGCTACTTCGCGCAGCGCCTCAACGCCTACGGCCAGCAGGGCAAGCCGTGCGCCCGCTGCGGCCGGCCGATCGCGCGCACGAGCTTCATGAACCGCAGCAGCCACTACTGCCCCCACTGCCAGCGCCTGCCCCGCCCCGCCGCCTGACCGCTCCCACCGGTTCCTCTCCTCCGACAGGCGGGAATCCCGTCAACAGGCGAGGACCGCCCGTTTCCGCCTGTTGAGGGCAGAAGTGCCTGTTGAGGGAGAGGACCGCTAGCGCGCCTCCGGCAGCGACTTCTGCCAGACGCCCTGGTAGCCGATCGGGACGAAGCCGAGGGCCTCGTTGACGTCGAGCATGTAGCGGTTCTCCTCGGCGTTGAACGTGGTGATGGCCGTCGTCTCGGGGGAGTGGACGGGCACCGCCTCGTGCAGCGCGGCCTTGATCAGGAGCCCCAGCCGGTGGCCGCGGTGCTCCTTGAGCACGAGCGTGTCGCCCTGGTCGGCGGGCCTCCTGCGGTCGGACGGGATGTAGACGTTCGTGAACCCGACGAGCCGGTCGGTCGCGATGTGCCGAGCGGCGGCCGTGACGAGCAGGTAGCCGCCCTGCTCCGCTCGGCTGTCGGTGTCGCGCACCCGCTCCGGCGTCCACTCCTCGGGATCGACGACCAGCCCGGCGGACGGGGCGTCGGTCAGCATGCGCGCGTAGAGCGCCGCCTGGTCCTCCTCGCGCTCCGGCGGCGTCGCGCCCGCCCACACGAGCACGTCGTAGTCGTCGCCGGCGCCCTCGCGCCCGCGGCGCAGCGCGTCCGCCGTGCGCGCCGTCGACTCCGCGAGGTCGATGCGGCTGATGCGGTAGATCTGCTCGAGCGTCCAGCCGGCCCGGCGCAGGAACCGCACGCCGGGGTCCCCGGCGGGCAGCGTCCCGAAGCCGGTGGGCGGCGCGAGCCGCTCGCCGCCGTCGTTCCCGCGCGTGTGGATGGGCCACGCCTGCAGGGTGCGGCGGCCCGCCTGCGCCGCCTGGCCCTCGCCGAGCTCGAGCAGCGCGGACCCGATGCCGCGGCCCCGCCAGTCCGGGTGCACCTCGACCTCGACGACCGCGATGCGGGCGCCCTCCTCGAGCGGCAGCTCGACGAACGCGCGGCCGACGATGCGCCCCTCCACACGGGCGACCCAGATCCGCCGGTCGAACCAGCGGTCGTGGTACTCGACGAGCAGGCCGGCGGGGTCCGGGGCGAGGTCGAAGCTGCCGAGCGCGGCGGCCTCCGTCTCGTTGCGGACGCGCACCATCTCGGCGAACGACCCGTCGTCGTCGGCGATGGTGGCGGGGATGTCGAGGAGGCGGATGTCGAGTCCCGGGACGCTCACCGCGCCAGTATCCCAAGCGCGGGGCCGGATGCTCGAGTGGAGGACCGGGCTCCTGCCTTCGGCAGGACTTTCTGCAGTCGGCAGGACATTCCGGGCCCGGATCTCCTGCTGAGCGCAGGAAGTCCTGCCGGACCGCTGCGGGGAGGTGGTGCCCGGCGTGCCGCATCGGCCCCGGCCGCGCAGCACCGCACTATGTTCCTCGTGATGGGGTTCACGCACGCGACGAGCGGGACGGCCGCGTGGTTCGCGGTCACCGCCGCCCTGCCGGCGTTCGGCACCGGCATCGCGCCGCTCGAGCCCGCGGGCGTGCTGGCCGGGGCGATGGTGTGCGCGGGCGCCGCGCTGCTGCCCGACGCCGACCACCGCAGCGCCACCATCGCGCACTCGGTGCCCGTGCTCGGTCCGCTGATCACCGACGCGATCGGCGACGCGAGCGGCGGGCACCGCCACGGCGCCCACACGCTGCTCGCGGCGGGGCTCGTCACCGCGGGCGCCGTCGCCCTCGGCCGCTGGCGGATGGACCTGCCGCTCCTCGGCGACTCGCCGGTGGGGCCGGCCGTCGCGACGGTCGCGCTCATCACGTTCGCCGTCAAGGCCCGCGACCTGGTGCGGCACTGGCGGACCGCGTGGGCGCTCGGCCTGCTCGCCGCCCTGCTCGTGCTCGTGTACGCGGCGGACACCGCGGTCTGGTTCCCGCTCGCCGTCGGCATCGGCTACGTCGCGCACCTCGCCGGCGACGCGCTCACCGTGGGCGGCATCCCCGGCCTGCTGTGGCCCATCCGCGTGCGCCCGCCCTCCTGGTGGCGGCGCACCGACGTGCTCAACGACCTGTGGAAGCCGAACGGGTACATCGCGCTCCCGCTGCTCGGCAACGCGGGCTCGATCCGCGAGTACGTCGCCGCGATCGCCCTCGGGGTCTACTGCACGTACGGCCTGGTCGAGGTCGGGATGCGCCTCCTCGGCGGCCTCCCGATCCTCGCCGCCGCGGCGCCGTAGGCCGGGGTCAGCCCGCGTTCCCGCCGATCGAGCAGTCGAGTGCGGGTCTGCTGACCGCGGCAACGACCTCCTGCGCCGCGGGGAACCAGCGCTGGTAGTGGCGCTCGTCCGCGTTGCGCTGCACCCGATGCGCCGCGATCGTCGGCTCGAGGCTCTGCCAGTCGGGCAGGGCGAGCAGCACCCGGTAGAAGCTGCCGGCGCTCACGGCGGGGTTCATCCGGTCCTCGTAGGAGCCCCACGCGCCGTTGGCACGCTGCTGGAAGAGCCCTCGGCTGTCCGGGCCGGCGGCGTCGCCGTAGTCGAGCACGCGGAGGCCGGACTCGCCCATCGCGGTCATCACGGCGATCTCCTGAGCCTGCCGCGGGGCGCCGAGGGCGGCTCCCGTGTCGACGATCGTCTTCGCGTTCGCGAGCTGCTCGCCTCCGTAGCCCGCGACGGAGAGGCCCGGGTCGACCGGCTTGCCGGCCGCGTCGAAGCAGACGAGGCCAGGTGCGCCGGCACGTGCCGCGGCGGCGGCGAAGCAGAGGCCCACCACCGCCAGCACGGCGACGATCCAGCCGCCCCGGACGAGCAGCGCCCGGCGCCGGGCGCGCACCGCGGCCGAGGGGCGGCGCGACCGGCGCCGCCGGCCGGGACGGCGCCGGCGCACCGGGACCGCGGTCCGCGGACGGGACGTGGACGTCCGCGTCGAGGTGCGAGCGGGCACGGCGGCGTCCTTCCGGGAGGGCGGGAGAGGCGGAAACGGGAGTCTATGTCAGGGCGTGCGCCGCCTGGCTGCCGGGCCGCGGGCGCGCGGGAGGGTACCGTGAGCGGGATTCCGAAGCCGCACGGAGGCGCGCGTGTACCTCAAGACGTTGACCCTCAAGGGGTTCAAGTCGTTCGCGCACCCCACCACGTTCGCCTTCGACGGCGGCGTCACGTGCGTGGTCGGCCCCAACGGATCGGGCAAGAGCAACGTCGTCGACGCGCTCGCCTGGGTGATGGGGGAGCAGGGGGCGAAGAGCCTCCGCGGCGGCAAGATGGAGGACGTCATCTTCGCGGGCACCGCGACGAAGGGCCCCCTGGGACGGGCCGAGGTCGCGCTCACGATCGACAACTCGGACGGCGCCCTGCCGATCGAGTACACCGAGGTGACGATCAGCCGCACCCTGTTCCGCAACGGCGGCAGCGAGTACGCCATCAACGGTCAGTCGTGCCGGCTCCTCGACGTGCAGGAGCTGCTGAGCGACTCCGGGCTCGGCCGCGAGATGCACGTCATCGTCGGCCAGGGCCAGCTCGACACCGTGCTGCACGCCACCCCCGCCGACCGCCGCGGCTTCATCGAGGAGGCCGCCGGCATCCTCAAGCACCGCCGGCGCAAGGAGAAGACCGAGCGGAAGCTCGAGTCCATGCAGGCGAACCTCACCCGCCTGTCCGACCTGGCCGGCGAGATCCGCCGCCAGCTGAAGCCGCTCGGCAACCAGGCGCAGGTCGCGCGCGAGGCGCAGACCATCCAGGCGGCGGTCCGCGACGCACGAGCCCGGCTCCTGGCGGATGACGTCGTCGCGCTGCGCACCGCGCTCGCCGACTTCGGGCGCACCGAGCACGAGCGGGGCGCCGAGCGCATGGTGCTGCAGGCGGAGCTCGACGAGAAGTCCCGCCGAGCCGCCGAGCTCGAGGCGAGCGTCACGACCGAGGAGGTCGACGCCGCCCGCAACACCGCGTTCGCCCTCGAGGCGGCGCAGGAGCGGCTCCGCAGCCTCTACACGCTCGCCAACCAGCGGCTGGCCCTCCTCGGCGCGGCGGATGAGGCGCCCGCAGCCGAGGTCACCGTGAGCGAGCGCCGCATCGAGGACGCGAAGGCTGAGCTCGTGCGGCTGCAGGCGGCCGTCGGCTCTGCCGCCCGCGAGCTCGAGGCGGCCCGGGCGGCGCTCGCCGAGGACCGCGCGGCCCTCGACGCGGTCGACGAGGAGATCGCCGCGCAGAGCGCGGCGGTGTCCCGCTACGACCTCGAGCTCTCGCAGCTGACGGGCCGCGCGGAGGTCGCCACCTCCCGCCTGGCCTCGGTGCGCGGCGAGGCGCTCCGCCAGCAGAACGCGCTCGAGGCCGCCCGGGAGCGCCGCGACACCGCGCGCGGCCGCCTCGCGGAGGTGGAGGCGGAGTCGGCGCCCGCCGCCGCGGAGGGCCTCCCCGCCGCGGCGGAGGAGGCGCAGGCGACCGTCGACCGGCTCACCGCCGCCGTCGACCAGCTCCGTGACGCGCTGCACACCGCCGAGCGCGAGCGCGACGCGCTGTCCGCCCGGACCGCCGCCCTCTCCCTCGCCCTCGACGCCGAGGACGGGTCCTCCGCGCTCGCCGGCTCCGGCATCGAGGGCGTCCGTGGGCTCGTGGCCGACTCGGTCGCCGTCGAGCCCGGCTGGGAGGCCGCGATCGCCGCCGCGCTCGGCACTCTCGCCGACGCCGCCCTGGCCGAGGACGAGGACGCCGCCGTCGGCGCCCTGCGGCACGCCGAGCAGGCCGACCTGGGGCGCGTGGAGATCGTGCTCGCCGACGCCGCTGCGACACCGGTCGCGACGGCCGCCGGCGGCCGCCCCGCCGCGTCCGCCGTGACCGCCCCGGCCGGGGTGCTGGCGCTCCTCGCGGGAGCCGTGCTCGCCGAGGACGCGAACGAGGCCCGCGGTCTGTGGCCCGCCGCCCGCGCCGCCGGTGTCGCCGTCGTCACCAGGGCGGGCGAGGTCTTTGCGCCGTCTCTGCTCCGCGGTGGCACCGGCCGCGCCCAGAGCCGCATCGAGCTGAGCGCGCAGCGCGACGCCGCAGCTGCCCGCCTCGCGACCGTCACGGAAGCGGCCGACGACACTCGTGCGCTGCTCGCCGCCGCGCGTGCCGATGCGGATGCGGCGAAGCAGGCGGCGAAGGCCGCGCAGGCGGCGGTGCGCGAAGCCGAGTCCCGCGCAGCGGCATCCGCGGCGGCGCTGAACCGCGCCCGCGCCTCCGCCGAGGCGGCCGCCGCGGAGCACGACCGCCTCGCGGCCGCGTTCACGCGCTCCGACGAGCAGATCACGGCCGCCGAGGCCGCCGTCGCGGAGGCGAAGGACGCGCTCGACGCCGCTCGTGCCGTGCCGCGGCCCGCGTTCGACGGCGCGGCCCGCGTGCCGCTCGCCGCCAAGGTCGACGCAGCGAGGGAGCGCGAGGTGTCCGCCCGCCTCGGTCTCGAGACCGCCCGTGAGCGGGTCAACGCCGAGACGGGCCGCATCGCCGCGCTGGAGCGCCGCCGGGCGGCGGAGCTCGTCGCAGCGGAGGAGGCCGCGCGCCGGGCGGTGATCCGCCGCCGCCAGATCGAGGCCGCGACCGCGGTCGCCGAGGAGCTGCCCGCGGTGCTCGCGTCCGCCGACCGCTCGGTCGCCCGCGCACGGGTCGAGCTCGCCGCGGCCGAGGCCGAGCGCAGCGGCCGCAACCGGGAGCTCGCCGAGCTGCGCCGCGCCGAGTCCGAGCTCCGCGCGCGCCTGCACGCGATCACCGAGCAGGTGCACGGCCTCGAGCTGCAGACCTACGAGAAGCGGCTGCACCTGTCCGGGCTGCTGGAGCGCGCGGTCGCGCTCGGCCTCGACGAGGACGTCCTCGTCGCCGAGTACGGGCCCGACGTGCCCGTCCCCGACCTGACGGCGGCCGAGGGGGAGGAGCCGGCGACCCGCCGGTTCGACCGCAAAGAGCAGCAGGACCGCCTCGCGGCCGCCGAGCGCAAGCTAGCGCAGCTGGGCCGGGTGAATCCGCTGGCGCTCGAGGAGTTCGCGGCGCTCGAGCAGCGGCACGCGTTCCTCACCGAGCAGCTCGCCGACCTGCAGAACACGCGCAAGGACCTGCTCACGATCATCGGCGAGATCGACGAGAAGATGCAGTCGATCTTCCTCACCGCGTTCGAGGACACGAAGGCGGCCTTCGCCGAGGTGTTCCCGATCCTGTTCCCCGGCGGCACGGGCAGCATCGAGCTGACCGACCCCGACGACCTGCTGACCACCGGCATCGAGGTGAGCGTCCGGCCGGCCGGCAAGAAGATCGAACGGCTCTCGCTGCTCTCCGGCGGCGAGCGGTCCCTCGCCGCGGTCGCGCTGCTGGTCGCCATCTTCAAGGCGCGGCCGAGCCCGTTCTACATCATGGACGAGGTGGAGGCGGCGCTCGACGACGCCAACCTCGGCCGCCTGCTGACGATCTTCGAGGACCTCCGGAGTTCGTCGCAGCTCATCGTCATCACGCACCAGAAGCGCACGATGGAGATCGCCGACGCCCTCTACGGCGTGTCGATGCGCCAGGACGGCGTCTCCGCCGTCGTCGGCCAGCGGGTGTCCGCCGACCGCGAGGAGCGCGTCGCGAGCTGAGTCGCTCGGCCGTCCCCGCCGTCCTCCTTCTCGTCCTGTCCTTCAACAGGCAGAGATCCCGCCGACAGGCGGAATCGGCCCCTTTCCGCCTGTCGGCCGCCGTTTCGCCTGTTGAGGGAAAGGCCCAGAGGCCTCACGGCAGCAGCCGCAGCCAGCGGAAGCCGTAGCCCTCCAGGGGGATGTGTGCCGGACCCGACTCCGGGAGCGGCAGGCGCGTGCCGGTCAGCAGGTCGAGCAGGGAGCTGCCCTCGAGCGTGAGAGCGACATCGACCGGAGCGGCTCCGAAGTTGTGCACGAGGACCACGCAGCCCTCGTCCCACCGCATCGCATGGGCGAGCACGGCGTCCGCGCCCGCGTCGAGCAGCTCGGGCACCCCGTGCCCGATCTCGAAGGTGGTCTGGTAGCGCTCGATGAGCGCGCGCAGGAAGGAGAGCAGCGAGTCGGGGTCGTTCCGCTGCGCCTCGACGTTGACGAACTCGGGACCGTAGCCGCCCTCGGTCACCGGAGCGGGGAGCCTCTTCGCCGGCGCGGTCGAGAATCCCCCGTTCACCCCGGGCGTCCACTGCATCGGCGTGCGCACGGACGAGCGGCCCTCGATCGCGAGGTTCTCGCCCATGCCGATCTCCTCGCCGTAGAACAGCGTGGGGGTTCCGGGCAGGGCGAACAGCAGGCTGTAGGCGAGGCGGATGCGGCGCGGGTCCCCGTCCACCATCGGCGGCAGGCGACGGCGCAGGCCACGCCCGTACAGCTGCATCGACGGGTCCGGGCCGAACGCGGCGAACACCTCCTGGCGCTCCTCCTCGCTCAGCTTGTCGAGGGTCAGCTCGTCGTGGTTGCGCACGAAGATCGCCCACTGCGCCCCGTCGGGGAGAGCCGGACGGGCGCGCAGCGCCTCGATGAGCGGGCGCGCGTCCTGCCGTGCGAACGAGAGGTACATCCGCTGCATGGCGTTGAAGTCGAACTGCATGGTCAGCTCGCCGCCGAGCGGGCCCCCGAAGAACGCCAGCTGGTCGTCGTAGGGCAGGTTCACCTCGCCGAGCAGGATCGACTGCCCCGACCGCCGGTTCATGAACGCGCGCAGGTCGCGCAGGTACTCGTGCGGGTCGGCGAGCAGCTCGGACGCGTTCTCGACGCCCGCCGTGTCGAGGAAGAACGGGACGGCGTCCACCCGGAAGCCGGAGATGCCGAGCTGCAGCCAGAACCCCATGATCTTCGCCACCTCGTCCCGGACGGCCGGGTTGGTGACGTTGAGGTCGGGCTGCTGCCGGTAGAAGCTGTGCTGGTAGTACTGGCCCGTCTTCTCGTCCAGCTGCCAGACGCCGTCCTCCTTGTCGGGGAAGACGTTCTCGGCGCTGCCGGGCGGCGGCTCGTCGCGCCAGATGTACCAGTCGCGGTACGGCGACTCGCGGCTCGAGCGGGCGGACCGGAACCAGGGGTGCTGGTCGGAGGTGTGGTTGACGACCAGGTCGACGATCACCCGCATCCCGCGGTCCGCCGCGAGGCGCAGCACCTCGACGAGCTCGCCGTGCGAGCCGAGCCGCGGATCGACCCCGTAGAAGTCGGTGATGTCGTAGCCGTCGTCGCGTTCGGCCGTCGGATAGAAGGGCATCAGCCAGAGGCACGTCACCCCGAGGGTGGCGAGGTGATCGATGCGGTGGGCGAGGCCCACGAAGTCGCCCCGTCCGTCCCCGTTCGCGTCGAGGAAGGTCTCGACGTCGAGGCAGTAGATGACGGCGGACTTCCACCAGAGGTCGCTGGTGTCGGTGATCCTCATCGGAGGGCCCGCCTCGTCACCGGCAGCTGGGGGAGGACGTGCTCCCCGAACACGTCGAGGAACTCGTCCTGCTGCTGGCCCACGTGGTGCAGATACAGCTCGTCCGCCCCGAGCGCGATCGCCTCCTCGATCGCGGCCCGGTGCCGTGCGGGGTCGGCGCTGACGAGCACGCTGCTGCGCATCGCCTCGGCGGGAATGAGCGCTGTCGCATTGTCGAAGGCGGCGGTGCTGTCGAGGTCCCACGCAGCGGGCGGCGACACGGTGACCGCGCGCCACTGGTCGTGCGCGATGGCGAGCGCCTCCTCCTCGGTGCTGGCGTAGCTGAGATGCAGCTGGAGCACGATGGGCCCGCGGCCCCCGGCGTCGCGATAGGCGTCGACGACCCGCTTCGCGGAGTCGCCGGGGATCGCCAGGGTGGCGAGGCCGTCCGCCCAGGAGGCGACCCAGCGCGCGGTCTCCTCGCTGACGGCCGCGCCGATCAGGGGCGGAGGAGTCTGCGGAAGGCTCCACAGCTTCGCCCGGTCGACGGTGACGAGGCCCTCGTGGCTCACCTCCTCGCCCGCGAGCAGGGCGCGGATGATTCCGACGCACTCGAGGAGCCGCTGATTGCGCAGCTCCTTGCGCGGCCAGCGCTCGCCGGTGATGTGCTCGTTGATGTTCTCGCCCGAGCCGAGGGCGACCCACAGCCGGCCGGGGTACATGGACTGCAGCGTGGCCGCCGCCTGCGCGACGATCGCCGGGTGGTAGCGCTGCCCCGGCGCGTTGACGACGCCGAACGGCAGCTCGGTCGCCTCCATCGCCGACCCGAGCCAGGACCAGGCGAACCCGGACTCGCCCTGCCGCTCACTCCACGGGGCGATGTGGTCGGAGCACATGCCGCCGGTGAAGCCCACCTCCTCGGCCCGGCGGACCGCTCGCAGCAGCTCGCGCGGGGGGATCTGCTCGTGGGAGGCGTGGAATCCGAGAACCGTCATGCAGGGGTCCGTTCGTCGCCGGGCAGGAGGTGCTGCCAACCTAGCGGCGGCGGCCGGGGTCGCACAGATCCGGCCGCCGGGGTTGACGCGGATAGGCTGATGGCGTGGCAGATCGCACCCCCTGGTCGCTTGCCGGCCGCCTCCGCAACCTCTTCGGCGGCGGCAGTGCCGACGCTCCCGCCGCGGCTCCCGCCGAGGCCGCGGCTCCCGCCGAGGCGGCGGGCACCACGCCGGCCGCGCTTCCGGCCGCGCCGCCCGCCGTGCCCGTCAAGCGCGTCATCGACGAGGACACCTGGGACGGCCTCGAAGCCGCGCTGATCAGCGCCGATTTCGGGCCGACGGTGACCGAGGAGACCATCGAGGACCTGCGGGGCAAGGTCGACCGCTTCCGCACCACGGATCCGCGCGACCTGCAGAGGATGCTGCGGGAGTCGCTCGAGGAGCGGCTCGCCAAGTTCGACCCGACCCTCCGCCTCACCGACCGTCCCGCGGTCGTCCTGGTCGTGGGCGTCAACGGCGTGGGCAAGACGACGACCATCGGCAAGTTCGCCAAGTTCGTCCGCAACTACGGCCGCACCGTCGTCGTCGGCGCGGCCGACACGTTCCGCGCCGCCGCCGTCGAGCAGCTCACCACCTGGGCGGAGCGGGCCGGCGCCGACATCGTCCGGCCCCAGCACCAGGGCCAGGACCCCGCCTCCGTCGCCTTCCAGACCGTCGAGCAGGCGAAGCGGAACGGCACCGAGATCGTCATCATCGACACCGCCGGCCGCCTGCACACCAAGGGCGGGCTGATGGACGAGATGACCAAGATCAAGCGCGTCATCGAGAAGCAGGCGCCGATCGCCGAGGTGCTGCTCGTGCTCGACGCCACGACCGGTCAGAACGGGCTGATGCAGGCGGAGGCGTTCCTCGAGTCGGCCGGTGTGACCGGGCTCGTGCTGACGAAGCTCGACGGCTCGGCGAAGGGCGGCTTCGTGCTCGCCGTGCAGGAGCGCACCGGCCTGCCCATCAAGCTGATCGGCCAGGGCGAGGGCATCGGGGACCTCACGGGCTTCACCCCGCACGTCTTCGCCCAGAACCTGGTCGGCGTCTAACCGAGCGCGCCTCTCGCAACCGAACGACCGTTTCGCAACGGCACGCGGTAGCGAAACGGTCGTCCTGTTGCGGCCGCCGGTCAGAACCGGGACGCGACCTCGTACAGCACTTCCTCGTCGCCGGCGTAGACGCCCTCCCGGCGCGGCCAGTGCACGATCACCTCGTCGAAGCCGAGCTCGCGGGCGCGGCCCTCGGCGTCCTCGAACGCGTCGACGCTCTCCAGGGAGAAGCGCGGGGCGGAGTCGAGGTTCAGCACGCGCTGCAGCCGGCGGCCGGTGCGCTCCTCCTGCTCGGCGAGGCGCTCCGTCCGCTCCCGCACGCCGCGCCACCACTCGTCGAGGTCGTCGGTGTGGCTGCCGAGGGTGATCCAGCCGTCGCCGCGCTCGGCGGCGAGCGCGATGCCCTTCGGTCCGTCGGCAGCGACGAGCAGGGGGACGCGCGGGGTCTGCCGGGGACTGCCCACCATCCGGGCGCCCACCGCGGTGAACCACTCGCCGTCGAAGTCGATGCCGCGCTCGCCGTCGCTCTCGTGCCGCAGCAGGCGGTCGAGCGCGTCGACGAACTCCACGAACCGCCGGTGCCGCTGGCCGGGGGAGAGGGCCGGCTGACCGAGCACCGACGCGTCGAAGCCCGTGCCGCCTGAGCCGACGCCGAGCAGCACGCGGCCGCCGGAGATGTCGTCGAGCGTCGCGATCTCCTTGGCGAACGGCACCGGATGGCGGAAGTTGGGGGAGGCGACGAACGTGCCGAGCCGGATGTCCGTCGTCACGGTCGACGCGGCCACGAGCGTCGGGATCGTGGCGTGCCACGGCCCGTCCGCGAGGGAGCGCCAGGAGAGGTGGTCGTAGGTCCACGCCGAGTCGAAGCCGAGCCCCTCGGCGCTGCTCCACCGGCGGCGGGCCTCCGCCCACGGCTGCTCCGGCAGGAGGACGATGCCGTGCCGCACGGTCAGCCCAGGTCCGGTCCGGCGGACCGGCCGGCGTGCGCGGCGCCGAGGTAGGTGCGGCTGAGCGCGACGTAGGTGTCGGCGTTGGCGCGGATCCCCGCGCGCTCCTCCTCGGTGAGTTCCCGGCGCACCTTCGCCGGCACCCCGGCCACGAGGGAGCCGGGCGGCACCACGGTGTCCTCGAGCACGACCGCGCCGGCCGCCACGAGCGATCCCGCGCCGATGACCGCGCGGTTGAGCACGGTGGCGCCCATCCCGATGAGGCAGTCGTCCTCGATGGTGCAGCCGTGCACGACGGCGCCGTGGCCGACGCTGACGCCGCTGCCGATCCGCACAGGGGCGCCGGGGTCGCCGTGCACGACGACGTTGTCCTGCAGGTTGCTCCGCTCGCCGAGGGTGATGGCGTCCCGATCGGCCCGCAGCACCGCCCCGAAGAACACGCCGGACCCTGCGGCGAGGGCGACCCGCCCGATCAGCGTCGCGTTCGGCGCGACGAACGCGTCCTCCGCGACCTCGGGATGGTGTCCGTCGAAGGGGAGCAGCAGCGCCATGCCCTCACGCTAGCCCCCGCCCCCCACCCGACGGAGAAGCGCAACGTGCGGTGCAGAACGCAACCGGGGAGCGTTGCGTGGTGCGCCTCCGGTTGCGTCCAGGAAGAACCGGATGCCGTCAGTCGAAGAGCTCCGCGATGCCGGCCGCATCGCCGTCGGTGAGGTCGAGGGCGAGCGCCTCGTGGACGGCGTCCCACTGGCCGCTCGAGCGGGGCGACACGATCGGCGCCGTGACGTGCGGATGCCGGCGCAGCCAGGCGAGGGCGAGCGCCGCGGTGCTCACGTCGAAGTCGCGGGCGCGGGCGGCGAGGCGCTCCACCCGCTCCAGCCCGCCCGGCGTGTTCACCTGGGCGTAGATGGCGCCGGCGAGCGCGATCCGGCTGCCCGGCTTCGGCTCGGCGCCGTGCAGGTAGCGGTCCGACAGGAGGCCGCCCGCGAGCGGCGAGTAGGGCGTGTAGCCGAGCCCCTCCGCCGCCGCGAGGGGCAGCAGGTCGCGCTCGTCGGTGCGGACGAGGAGGCTGAACGAGTTCTGCACCCACTCCGGCCGCGGCAGCCGCTCGCGGTCGGCGACCGACAGCACCTCCTCGAGCTGACGCGGGGTCACGTTGCTGAGGCCGTAGGCGCGGATCGTGCGCGCCTCGACGGCGGCCGCGAACGCGGCGAGGGTCTCGGCGAGCGGAGTGGAGGGGTCGGTGCCCTGCGAGAGGTAGAGGTCGACGCGACCGAGGCGGCGGATGCTCGCCGCCAGCTGGCGGCCGATGTGCGCCCCGGACAGATCGATGCGGTCCTGGCCGGGCTCGACGAGCCCGCCGACCTTCGTGGCGACGAGCTCGTCCTCCGGCTCCCGCTCACCCAGCCACCGCCCGACGGCCTCCTCGCTGCGCCCGCCGGCATACGAGTTGGCGGTGTCGACGACGCGGATCCCGAGGTCGTACGCCTCGTCCATCCGCTCCACGCCCTGCGCCAGGGTGAGCCCCTTGCCGCGTGTCGCGAGCGACGAGCCGATGCCGCCGATCCCGCCCGCCCCAAAGAAGAGCTCGGTCACCTCGATCCCTGAGCGACCCAGCTGCACCTTCCGCATCCGCTCAGGCTAATCGGCACCCGGGAAGCGCCCGGACGCGCTCGCTAAACTGGCCCGACCATGGCTACCTTCGCGTCCCTGTCGGATCGGCTCACCGCCGCCCTCGCCAACCTGCGCAACAAGGGGCGCCTCAGCCCCGCGGATGTGGACTCGACCGTCCGCGAGATCCGCCGCGCCCTCCTCGAGGCCGACGTCAACCTCGACGTGGTGAAGAAGTTCACCGCCGACATCCGTGAGCGCGCCCTCGAGGCCGCGGCGAGCCAGGCGCTCAACCCGGCCCAGCAGGTCGTGAAGATCGTCAACGACGAGCTCGTCTCGATCCTCGGCGGTGAGCAGCGCCGTCTCAGCTTCGCGAAGAACCCGCCGACCGTGATCATGCTCGCGGGCCTCCAGGGCGCCGGGAAGACGACCCTCGCCGGCAAGCTCGCGCGCTGGCTCGTCAAGGAGGGCCACCGCCCCCTCCTCGTCGCCGCCGACCTGCAGCGCCCGAACGCCGTGACCCAGCTGCAGGTGGTCGGCGAGCAGGCGGGCGCCGCCGTCTACGCGCCCGAGCCGGGCAACGGCGTCGGCGATCCGGTCCGCGTGGCCACCGACTCCATGCGGTTCGCCACCGACAAGCAGTACGACGTGGTCGTCGTCGACACCGCGGGCCGCCTCGGCGTCGACGCGGACATGATGAAGCAGGCCGCGGACATCCGCCGGGCGACCGACCCGGACGAGGTGCTGTTCGTCATCGACGCGATGATCGGCCAGGACGCCGTCGCCACGGCGCGCGCCTTCCAGGAGGGCGTCGACTTCACCGGCGTCGTCCTCACGAAGCTCGACGGCGACGCCCGTGGTGGCGCGGCGCTGTCGGTCGCCTCGGTCACCGGCCGCCCGATCATCTTCGCCTCGACGGGCGAGCGGCTCGAGGACTTCGAGCCCTTCCACCCGGACCGCATGGCGAGCCGCATCCTCGACCTCGGCGACATCCTCACCCTCATCGAGCAGGCTCAGCAGGCGTTCGACGAGGAGGAGGCCCGCAAGGTCGCCGAGAAGTTCGCGACCGACAGCTTCACCCTCGAGGACTTCCTCGGGCAGATGCAGCAGCTGCGCAACATGGGCTCGATCAAGAAGATGATCGGCATGCTGCCCGGCGCCCGTGGGATGCGCGAGCAGCTCGACAACTTCGACGAGCGCGAGATCGTGCGCACCGAGGCGATCATCCAGTCGATGACGCGCGCCGAGCGCCTCAACCCGAAGATCCTCAACGGCTCCCGCCGCCTCCGCATCGCCCGAGGCTCGGGCATGACCGTCACCGACGTGAACCAGCTCGTCCAGCGCTTCGAGCAGGCCGCCAAGATGATGAAGACGGTCGCGAAGGGCGGGGTCCCGCAGGTGCCCGGCATGGGACCGATGCCCGGCGGCGGCTACCGCGGCAAGCCGCAGAAGAAGAAGGTGCAGGGCTCGAAGTCCGGCAACCCGGCCAAGCGGGCAGCGGAGAACGCCGCGCTCCTGGCGGGCGCGAAGGAGCCGAAGACCTCCGGCGGCTCCGGCTTCGGCCTCGGCGGGGGCGGCGCGAAGGGCGCCCCGAGCGAAGAGGACATGGCGGCCCTGCAGAAGCTCCTCGGCCGCTGACCTCCCGCCACCCGCGCGGATCAGGAGATCCGGGCCGGATCAGGACTTCCGACCGGTATTGCACGCGGTTCAGGACGACACGCCGGCTCGCGGAGCGGATCTCCTGATGCGCGCAACCGCTACCGGCGGTCCCCGGTCTCGACCGGGCGGCCGGCCGCGCGGCTGTACTGGGACCACGAGCCCGGATAGAGCCGGCCGCGGCCGAGGCCCGCGTACTCGAGCGTGAGCAGGTTGTGGGTCGCGGTCACGCCGGACCCGCAGTAGGAGAGGACCGGCCGATCCGCGGTGACCCCTGCCGCCTCGAAGCGGCGGCGCAGCTCGTCGCGGGGGAGGAGCCGGCCGCTCCCGTCGAGGTTCTCGCGGCAGGGCACGCTCACCGCGCCCGGCACGTGACCGGCGCGGGGGTCCACGGGCTCGTTCTCCCCGCGGTAGCGGTCGCCGTTGCGCGCGTCGACGATCACCGCGTCGGTGGTGGCGAGCTCGTCGATGGCGGCGAGCAGCTCGTCGGGCCACGGCGCCGCGGTCGCGGCGGCGGCCGGCAGCACCGTCGCCTCGGTCTCCAGCGGGCCGTCCCAGGCCGCGATGCCGCCGTCGAGGATCGCCGCGTCCCGGCCGAGCGCGCGCAGCATCCACACGAGCCGCGCCGCGATCACGCCGCCCTCGTCGTCGTAGGCGATGACCGTCGCGTCGTCGCCGATGCCGAGCGCCGACAGCGCGGCCGCGAACGCCTCCGGCGTGGGCAGCGGATGCCGACCCGTCGTCTCATCGGCGTGCCCGCTCAGCGCCTCCTCGAGCTCGACGAAGATCGCGCCCGGGAGGTGGCCGCCGTCGTAGGCGGCGCGGCCGGAGCGCCCGTCGAGGTACCAGCGGACGTCGGCGACGATCACCTCCTCCCGGTGCTCGCGGAGCCAGGAGACGGGGACGACGGGTTCGATCACCCGGAGGAGCGTAGCGCCGGCCCAGGACCCGAACCGGGACCGGCGCTACGAGCCGGTTCAGCCCTTGATGCCGCTCATCGCGACGCCCTGCACGAACTGCCGCTGGAAGATCATGAACACGATCACCATCGGCAGGGTCGCGATCACGGACCCGGCGAGCAGCATGCCCCACTCGGTCTGGTTCTTCATCACGAACATCGCGAGCCCGAGCGGCGCCGTGAACTTCCCGGGGTCGCTCAGGATGATGAGCGGCCAGAGGAAGTCCTCCCACGCGGCCATGAACGTGAAGATCGCGGTCGCGGCGAGCACCGGGCGGCAGAGCGGCAGCATGATCTGCCGGTAGACCCGGAACTCGGACGCTCCGTCGACGCGTGCGGCGTCGAGCAGCTCGTCGGGGATCGTCATCATGAACTGGCGGAGCAGGAAGATGCCGAACGCGCTCACCGCGCCGGGCAGGATGAGGCCCGCGTACGAGTCGAGCATCCCGTGACCCCCGTTGCCGAAGAGGTCGTTGCCGCCGAACAGCGGGATGCGCTGCAGGATCAGGTAGTTCGGGATCATCGTGATCTGCGGCGGCACCATCATGGTGGCGAGCACCAGCAGGAACAGCGGCTCCCGACCGGGGAACTTCAGCTTCGCGAACGCGAACGCGCACATCGAGTTGAGCAGCAGCTGCAGCACGGTGACGCTCGTCGCCACGAACGCGCTGTTCGCGAACCAGCGCAGGGCCCCCGTCTGCGCGAACTCGGCGTACCCCTCGACGGTCGGGTCCTGCGGGATCCACTGCGGCGGCCAGGAGAAGATGTCGCCGGTGCGCTGGAACGACGCGCTCACCAGCCAGGCGAACGGCCCGACGAAGAGGATCGCGCCGGGGATGAGGATCAGGTAGATGAGGGCGTAGCGGATCCAGCGCCGCTTCCGGTCGCCCGCGCCCTCGGGGCGCAGCTCGGAGCGGCGGTCCAGCTCCTGAGGCTGCAGGACCTCGACGGTGGCACTCACAGGTCGGCCTTTCGGTAGAGCCGGAGCTGGATCCAGGTGAACACCAGCGTGATGGCGAAGAGGACGAACGCGAGGGTCGTCGCGTAGCCCATCTCGTAGAACTTGAAGGCGGCCTCGTAGATGTAATAGACCATCGTGCTGGTCCGCTCCACGGGCCCGCCCTTCGTCATGACGAAGATCTGGGTGAAGACCTGCAGCGAGCCGATGATGCCCATGACCAGGAGGAACAGGGTGGTCGGGGCCAGCTGCGGGATGGTGACGTTCCAGAGCCGCTGCCAGCTGCCGGCACCGTCGACCTTGGCGGCCTCCTGCAGCTCATGCGGGATGCCCTGCAGGCCCGCCAGGTAGATGACCATCGAGAAGCCGACGCCCGACCAGACGCTCATCAGGATGACCGCCGGCATCGCGAGGTTCTGGTCGGACAGCCAGAGCAGGGGCTCGCGGATGAGCTGCGTCTTCAGCAGGTAGAAGTTGAAGAGCCCGTAGTCGCCGTTGTAGAGCCACTTCCAGATGATCGCGACGACGACGAACGGGGTGACCTGGGGCAGGAAGAACAGGGTGCGGAAGAGCCCCTTGAACTTGATCGCCTGGTTGAGCAGGAGCGCGAGGCAGAACCCGATCGCCATCGTGATCGGCACGGAGGCGCCGGTGAAGTAGAAGGTGTTGACGATCGACTTGAGGAAGCTCTCGTCCTCCGCCAGGTCCATGTAGTTCTGCAGGCCGACGAACGGCTTGTCCTGGCTGATCAGGTTCCACTCGTGGAAGGTCAGATAGAAGCCGAACAGCAGCGCGAACACCGTGAACAGCGAGAACACGATCAGGCCGGGGGAGAGGAAGAGGTAGGCGCGCCACGCGCGGCCCATCCGCCCCGCGAGAGACGTGGAGCGGGTCGGGGAGGGGCGGGAGCCGGAGGGGCGGCGGGCCGCGGGGACCCTCCGCGGTCCGGATGGCCGCGTCCGCGACGCGGGCCGAGCGGTGTCCACCGCCATGACGAACTCCTTCGTACGTCGTTCTGGATGTCCGGCCTCCGCCGGACGCGAGGGTGCCGCCGGCCCCGACCGGTGGGGTCGGAGCCGGCGGCGGGGGATCACCGGAGGAGCTTCTCGGCTTCCGCCTTCGCGTTCGCGAGGGCCTCGTCCACCTCGATCTCGCCGTACATGGCGAGCCCGAGCTGGGTGTTGAGCTCGGCCTCCATCTGCGGCCAGACCTCGTTGACCTGCACGTTGCTGACGCCGCACTTCATCGCCTCGGCGAAGCCCTCGAGCTGCGGCTTCTTCTCCAGGAGCTCGGGGGAGTCGAGGAGCGACTCCGTGGTGGGCAGCAGCGTTCCGTTCGGGCTGCCGTAGGTCAGCAGCGCCATGTTCTCGGGCTGCGAGAGGTACTCGATCCACTGCCAGCCGGCGTCGGTGTTGTCCGAGCCCTCGAAGAGGACGAGCGAGTCGCTCGCGACGGTGGTGGCGCAGCCGGCCTCACCCTCGGGCAGGTTGGCGGTGGCCCACTTGCCCTCGAGGTCCGGCGCCTCCTCCGCGATGACCCCGGCGAACCAGGCGCCCGCGATGTACATGCCCATCTGGCCCTGGAAAAAGCCGAGGCGGGCGTCGTACGAGTTCGAGTTGAGGTAGTCCGGCGCCGCGTAGTCGGTGAGGCCGACGTAGTACTCGGCCGCCTCCTGCGCCTCCAGGCTGTCGAAGACCGGTTTGCCCTCGTCGTCGAGGACGTTGCCGCCGTTCTGCCAGAGGAAGGGGTACCAGTAGTACGCCGACTCGGGGGCGAACATCGCGAGTCCGTACTGCTTCTTGTCGGGCTGGGTGAGCTTCGCGGCGGTCTCCTCGAGCTCCTCCCACGTGGTGGGCGGGCCGTCGATGCCGGCCGCCTCGAACATGTCGGTGCGGTAGAAGAGGGCGGTCGACTCGCCGTCGATGGGCAGCCCGTACATGCTGTCCTCGAACGTCGCGAAGGTGCGGAACACGTCGACGTAGTCGTCCGGGTCGACGACGTCGCTGCGCGAGATGTAGTTGTCGAGGTTGACGAGCGCGCCGCGCGAGGCGAACGCGGCGACGGTGCTCGCGTCGACGAACGCGACGTCGGGCGGGTTGTTGCCGGCGATCTGGGTCGTGAGGGTCTGCGTCATCGAGTCCGCGGGCACGGCCCGCAGCTCCACCTTGATGGTGGGGTGCTCCTTCTCGAACGCCTTCTTGATCTGGGCCATCTCGTCCGACTCGCCGATCCACGAGGCGAAGGAGATGGTCACCTCCTGCTCCGGGTCCTCGACCGGGCCGGATCCCTGACCTGCGGAGCTGCCGGACTGGCCGCCACAGGCCGTGAGGCTCAGGACAGTGATCGCCGCGGCGAGCGGGATCAGCCTCCTCGACGAACGCTTCTTCACCGACAACTCCTTTATTGTTCGGATGGATCCCCGAGCTTCATCGCTCAGGGCACGCCAAAGGTATGTCACCTTTTACCTTTCGCGCAACAGACGCTCCGGTCACTTAGGGAAACCCGTGTTGCGGTGGGGCGGGCCGGGGCTGGCATGCTGTGCACATGCCGAAGACGGGACAGCTGCGCGGTCCGTACAAGTCCGGGATCGCGCGCCGCCTCCAGGTGGTGACCGCCGCGATCGACGTCTTCGGCGAGTTCGGGTTCGCCGCCGGCACGGTGCAGCGGGTCGCCGACCGGGTCGGTGTGACGCCGGCCGCGATCGACAAGCTGTTCGGCAACAAGGAGGGCCTGCTCGTCGCGGTGCTCTACCACTGGGGCGAGCTGACGACCGAGGTGATCGGCCCCGAGGCCCGCGGAATGGACCTCCTCGACGGCTTCCGCCGCCTCATGTCCTACCACGTGCAGCACCGCGGGCTGCTCGACCTGTACATCACCATGGCGGCGGAGGCGACCTCGCCGAAGCATCCCGCGCACGAGTTCATGACCGACCGCTACCGCCGCACGCTCGAGACGATGCGCGGTGTCTTCCGGGACGCCGTCGAGCAGGGCGCCTTCGCGCCGATGAGCGAGGACGAGATCGCGCGCGAGGCGGAGTGGCTGCTCGCGACCATGGACGGGCTCGAGATCCAGTTCCTCCTCGACCCCACGTTCGACCTCGAGCGCTCCTTCGGTCACTTCCTCGACTCGCTGACCGCGCGGCTCGCCGCGGCGGAGCCGGCCGTCACCGACCGCTGATCCGTTCGCGCGCCCGCGGACCGGCGACCCGCTGCTTCGCGGTCACAGTCCGCTGATCCGCTCGACGAAGAGCGCCATGAACGCGTCGACGTCCACGTCGACCGCGATGCGGCAGTTCGCGGCCGGCGGCTCGGCCGACGAGAGCAGGTCGGTCACCATGACACCGCGGGCCACGCCGTCCCCGGTCACGACGGAGACGTGGGCGTCCCGCCAGGTGACGAGATCGGGGCGCGTCACGACGGCGACCGCGAGCGGATCGTGCATCGCGCAGGAGTCGGCGAGCTCGGGGTCGCCCGGGTGCTCCTGCCGCATCCGGTCGATCCAGGTGCGTGTCGCCTCGCTCGCGAACGCGCCGAAACCGCCCGGCGCCGCGCCCATCCGCTCGGCGTGCTCGCGCGTGAGGCGCACCCGCGTCGTCACGTCGAGGCCCACGAAGCGCAGCGGCGCTCCCGAGTGCAGGACGGCGTCCGCCGCCTCCGGGTCGATCCACACGTTGAACTCGCCGGGCATCCCGCTCTGCAGCGTCTGACCGAGGAAGACGCCGCCCATGACGACGATCTCCTGCACGTTCCGCGCCAGCTCCGGCTCGAGGGCGAGGGCGGCGGCCACGTTCGTCAGCGGGCCGATTGCGACGATCGTGATCTCCCCGGGGTTCGTCATCACGAGCCGCGCGATCTCGGCGGCGGCGTAGCCGGCGGGGATGGGCCGGCCGTACTCGCGCACGGTCTCGGCTGAGGCCGAGCGGGCGCGGTCGGGTCGGGTGAGCGGCGCGGCCGCCCCGCGGACGACGCGCGTGCCGGCGATGCCGAGGCGCTCGACGAGGTGCAGCGACAGCAGGGTCGCCGTCTCCACATCCGTGTTGCCGTTCACCGTGGTGACGAGCTCGATCCGCAGGTCCGGGTCCGCCGCGGCGAGGGCCAGCGCGAACCCGTCGTCGATCTCGGATCCCGGTTCCCCCATCGACAGATCGGTGTCGAGCACGATCCTCCGCACAGCACTCCCTCGTGACGGCATTCGGCTGCGGCGCTTCCGCGGCCGCCGCAACAGCGTAGTGCGGTCGCGGCGGTGCCCCCGCCGGTTCGGACCGCGTCGGGCGAGCGCGGATACTGGTGGGGATGAGCATCGACGCATTCGCCGCCACGTCCCGTCCCGTCCGCGTCGGAGTGCAGGTCGCTCCGCAGCACGCGCTCTACCCGAAGATGCGGGAGACGGTCGCCGCCGTCGAGGAGCTCGGCGTCGACGTGCTGTTCAACTGGGACCACTTCTTCCCGCTGCACGGCGACCCGGACGGCCTGCACTTCGAGGCCTGGTCGCTGCTCGCGGCGTGGGCGGAGCAGACCTCGAGGATCGAGCTCGGCCCGCTCGTCAACTGCAACAGCTACCGGAACGCGAACCTGCAGGCGGACATCGCCCGGACGATCGACCACATCAGCGGCGGCCGCCTCATCTTCGGCACGGGCGCCGGCTGGTTCCAGCGCGACTACGACGAGTACGGCTACGAGTTCGGCACCCCGGGCACGCGCCTCGCGGCGCTCGCGCAGGACCTGCCCGTCATCCGCGAGCGGTGGGAGAAGCTGAACCCGCCGCCCGTGCGCCGCATCCCGATCCTGATCGGCGGCGGTGGTGAGAAGAAGACGCTGCGCATCGTCGCCGAGCACGCGGACATCTGGCACAGCTTCTCCGACACCGAGACGCTCGAGCGCAAGCTCGGCATCCTGCAGGAGCACGCGAAGGTCGTGGGCCGGGACGTGTCGGAGATCGAGATCTCGACGGGCGTCGGCGCCCGCTTCAACGGCGCCGTCGACGAGTCCCGGGTGCTGGACGCGCAGTACGCCCTCGGCGTCCGCCTGTTCACGGTCGGCCTGTCCGGCCCGGACTACGACCTTGAGCCGGTGAAGGCGCTCCTCGCCTGGCGCGACCGCCGCAACGCGGACGCCGAACCGGCGGACGTACGCGCCAGCGCCTGATCCGTCCCGCCCCGGTGATCGAGGAGGCCGCGCAGCGGCCGTCTCTCACCTCTGCGGCGGCAGGCCGTCCCGCAGCTCGGCGACCAGCGACGCGACCACCGACTTCAAGCTGCCGTTGTTGCGCGCGGCGGTGAGCAGCTGGCGCTCGTAGCTCGCCCCGCGCTCGAGGATGGTGTCGAGCTCGTGCAGCTCGTCGAGGCAGCCGAGGCGCTCCGCGACCGGCTCGAGCCGCGCGATCAGGTCGCGCGTGTCGTCCGTCACGAGGCGCTCGTCGCCGGCGGCGTTCGTGATGAGGATGGTCTCCATCCCGTACCGGGCGGCGCGCCACTTGTTCTCCTTGACGAACCACGGCTGCATCGCGGGCGGCACGATGCCGCGGTCGAGCATCCCGGACAGCTCCTCGACGAGGCACTGGACGAGCGCCGTCATCGCGCGCACCTCGGCGACGGTGGAGAGCCCGTCGCAGGCGCGGACCTCGATGGTGCCCCAGCGCGGCGAGGGGCGGATGTCCCAGCGGATCTCGTCGTAGGAGTCGATGACGCCGACGTGCAGGAGGTCGTCGACCATCGACTCGTACTCGCTCCACTCGGTGAACTGGGGAGGGAGGCCGGCGGTCGGGAGCTGCTGGAACATCATCGCCCGGTTCGACGCGTACCCGGTGGCCTCGCCCGACCAGAACGGGCTCGAGGCGGAGAGCGCCTGCAGGTGCGGGTAGTAGGGGAGCAGCCCGTCGAGGATCGGCAGCACCTTGCGGCGGTCCTCGATGCCGACGTGCATGTGCACGCCCCAGATGAGCATCTGCCGGCCCCACCACTGCGTGCGGTCGATGAGGGTCGCGTAGCGCTCCTTGTCGGTCACCCGCTGCTGGCTCCACTGAGCGAAGGGATGGGTTCCCGCGCACATGAGGTCGACGCCGAGCGGCTCCGCCGCGGCGCGCACCTGCTCGATCGTGCCCTCGAGGTCCTCGGTCGCCTGCCGCACGGTGTCGTGCACCCGCGACACCACCTCGACGGTGTTGGTCAGCAGCTCGGCGGTGATGGGGGAGAAGCCGTCCTCGTCGGAGAGGTCGAGCCCGTGCAGGATCTCCGGGGCGGCGGGCGAGAGGTCCCCGCTCGCGTGGTCGACGAGGGCGAGCTCCCACTCGATGCCGAGGTCCGAGCGCGCCGACCGGGCGAATTCGATAGCCACGGCGCCATCCTTCCACGGCGCCCCCGTTCCGCCCCCGGGTTGCGGCGCCGCTTCTCCTTTCCCTCAACAGGCGTTTCTCCCTCGAACAGGCAGAAAGGTCCGGTTTCCGCCTGTTGGAGGCATTCCTGCCTGTTGAGGGATGGGAGAGCCGGTCGCCCCCTCGGCGGTACCGCGACGACCGTGCCGTTCCTGCCAGCGTCCGTCGAGTCGATGCCGCGTCCGATCGCCGCCGGTGCGGAGCTCTGCGGCGGAACTAGCGTGAACGGGTGAGCACCACCCCGCGAACCGCCGTCCCCTCCGCCGACACCGCTCCGGAGGCGCGCGCGGCCCGCTCCTTCGCTCTGCCCATCGCGATCGGCGTCACCGTCCTGGCGTGGGCGAGCGCCTTCGTCGTCATCCGGGCGGTCGGCGAGTCCCTGTCGCCGGGACCGCTCGCTCTGCTCCGCCTCCTCGTCGGCGCCGCGGCGCTGGGGCTGTTCCAGCTCGGCCGCGCCTGGGTGCGCCCATCCGGTCGCGAGTGGGGCTTCCTCGCCGCGTTCGGCGTGCTCTGGTTCGGCGCCTACAACATCGGTCTCAACTTCGCCGAGCAGACCCTCGACGCCGGCACCGCGTCGATGGTCGTCAACATCGGCCCGATCCTGCTCGCCATCGGCGCCGCACTGGTCCTCGGCGAGCGGCTGACCGGACGCGTGATCCTCGGCGCCGCGGTCTCCTTCGCCGGCGTCCTCCTCATCGGCGTGCAGAGCGGCGCGGGCGGGTTCGACGACACCGTCGGCGTGCTGGCCGCGGTGCTCGCCGCCGTCGTCTACACGGCCGGCGTGCTGTTCCAGAAGCCGCTGCTCGTCCGCCTGCCCGCCGCCCAGGTGACATTCCTCGGTGCCCTGGCGGGAGCGATCGTGTGTCTGCCGTTCCTGCCCGCGCTCGTCGCCGAGCTGCAGGTCGCCCCGGTCGCGGCCGTCGTCGGCGGCGTCTACCTCGGTATCGTGCCGACCGCGATCGCGTTCAGCACGTGGGCGTACGCCCTGCAGCGGATGCCCGCCGCGCGCCTCGGGCTCACCACCTACCTGGTGCCGCCGATCGCGATCCTGCTCGCGCTCGCGGCCTTCGGCGAGGTGCCCGGCCCGCTCGCGATCCTCGGCGGCGTGCTGTGCCTCGGGGGCGTGGCGCTTTCCCGGAAGCGGGCGAAGGCCGCCGCGGAGTGACTCAGGCGCCGCGCCCGGGAGCGCGGGGCCGGGGCGGTTAGCAACCGGCCTCGCGATCTGTCACAATTGTTGGTCGAGTCCCGGACGCCCGACCCTCTATCAGGCGAGCGGACTCCACATCGAACTTCCGCCGAGTGTGCCCCCACGCGTCCGGCGCGGTTTTCTCAACCTCTACACGCACACAGGAGAATTGTGGCTGTCAAGATCCGTCTCAAGCGCCTGGGCAAGATCCGCGCGCCCTACTACCGCATCGTCGTCGCCGACTCGCGCACCAAGCGCGATGGTCGTGTCATCGAGGAGATCGGCAAGTACCACCCCACCGAGGAGCCCTCGCTCATCGAGGTGAACTCCGAGCGTGCCCAGTACTGGCTCGGCGTCGGCGCGCAGCCGACCGAGCAGGTCGCGGCGCTCCTCAAGCTCACCGGTGACTGGGGCAAGTTCAAGGGCGACGCCAACGCCGTGAGCACCGTCCGCACCAAGGAGCCGAAGGCCGCCTTCGTCGCCGACGAGAAGAAGAAGCCGGTGCTCCGGCCGAAGACCGAGGCTCCGGCTCCCGCCGCCGCCCCGGCCGAGGACGCCGCGGCGTCCGCCAACGAGAGCGCCCAGTAGTACCGTGCTCGCTGACGCACTCGAGCATCTCGTCAAGGGGATCGTCGACAACCCGGACCAGGTCCAGGTCTCGGAGCGCTCGACGCCGCGCGGCGACCTGCTCGAGGTGCGGGTGCACCCCGACGACCTCGGTCGTGTGATCGGCCGCTCCGGCCGGACGGCGAAGGCGCTGCGCACCCTGGTGACCGCCCTCGCCGACGGCCGGCGCATCCGCGTCGACGTCGTCGACACCGACGAGTAGGTCCCGCCAGCGATGGCGAAGAAGCAATCGAGCGGCCAGTCCGCTCAGACGCAGCTGCGAGTAGGGCGCCTGACGAAGGCCCACGGCCTCAAGGGCGCCCTCAAGCTCGAGCTGTTCACCGACGACCCCGAGCGGCGCTTCGTGCCCGGCGCCGAGTTCGCGCTGCAGGTGCCGACGTCGTCCCCCTGGCACGGCAAGCGCATCGCGCTGACCGAGCTGCGCTGGTACAACGGCCAGCCGGTCGGGTTCTTCGAGGGCGTCACCGACCGCGCCGGGGCCGAGAGCCTCGTCAAGGCGATCCTCTGGGTCGACCAGTCGCCGGACGAGCCCCAGGAGGAGGACGCCTGGTACGACCACCAGCTGGTCGGCCTGGCCGTCGTCCGCGACGGTGAGCGCATCGGCGCGATCGCCCGCGTCGAGCACCTGCCCGCGCAGGACCTCCTCGTCGTCAAGGTGGGCGACCGCGAGGTGATGGTGCCGTTCGTCAAGGCGATCGTCCCGTCCGTCGACACCGCGGCCGGCGTGGTCACCGTGACCCCGCCCGCCGGCCTCTTCGAGGACCTGCCTGACGACGACGACGCACCCCGGGCGGGGAACGAAGACGCGGCTGACGCGGATGCCGCCGAGGCCGAGTCCCAGGCCACCTCGGGCGCCGGGCCCGACGACGCCGGCGAGTCGGCGGCCGCGGAGGACGCCCAGCAGGATGCTCCTGCCGAGGACGGCGCCTCGGCCGACGCTCCCGCGTCCGCTCCGCGCGACTGATCGGCGCCCGCGTGCGCATCGACATCGTCACGATCTTCCCCGGCTTCTTCGACGTCCTCGACGTCTCGCTCCTCGGCAAGGCCCGCCTGCAGGGGCTGCTGCAGGTGCGCGCCCACGACCTGCGCGACTACACGCACGACCGGCACCGCACGGTGGACGACACCCCGTACGGCGGCGGGGCCGGCATGGTGATGCGGCCCGAGCCGTGGGGCGAGGCGCTCGACGACGTGCTCGCCGAGGACGGCGACCCGGTCGTGATCTTCCCGAGCCCGGCGGGGGAGCGGTTCTCGCAGCCGATCGCGGCGGAGCTCGCGCAGGAGGGGCACCTCGTCTTCGCATGCGGGCGGTACGAGGGCATCGACCAGAGGGTCGTGGAGCACACCGCCCAGCGGGCCCGCGTCCGCGAGCTGAGCCTCGGCGACTACGTCCTGAACGGCGGCGAGGTGGCCGCGCTCGCGATGATCGAGGCGATCGCGCGGCTCGTGCCCGGCGTCATCGGCAATCCGGCGAGCCTCGACGAGGAGAGCCACAGCGAGCTGGGCCTCCTCGAGTACCCGAGCTACACGAAGCCCGCCGCCTGGCGCGGCCTCGAGGTCCCGGACGTCCTGCTGAGCGGCAACCACGGTGCGATCGCGCGCTGGCGCCGCGCCCAGCAGGAGGAGCGCACGCGCCGCGTCCGCCCGGACCTCCTGCAGGACTGACCCGCCGCGCCCGTTCCGCCGTCCTCGCGGATCAGGAGTCTCCACTCCGATCAGGAGGCGCCGGCGGTTCCGCACGCGGTTCAGGACCCGCGGCGGCATGTCGCGGCGGATCTCCTGATCCGCGCAACCCGACGTGCCCTTACCTCGAGCGCTGGGTGAGGATGAGCGGCCCGTTCTCGGTGATCGCGACCGTGTGCTCGCTGTGCGCGCCGCGGGATCCGTCGGCGCTGCGCAGCGTCCAGCCGTCCTCGTCCGTGTAGAGCTCGTCGGTGGTCGCGAGCAGCCACGGCTCGATCGCGATCACCAGGCCGGGGCGCAGCTTGAGGCCGCGGCCGGCGCGGCCGTTGTTGGGCACGTGCGGGTCGCCGTGCATGGTGCGGCCGACGCCGTGGCCGCCGAAGTCGAGGTTCACCGAGTAGCCGGCCGCCTCGCAGACGTCGCCGATCGCGGCGGAGATGTCGCCGAGCTTGTTGCCCGGGACGGCCTTCGCGATCGCGGCCTCGAGGGCGCGCTCCGTGGTGGCGATGAGGCGCAGGTCGGCGTCGAGCGCGGTGCCGGCGACGACGGTGAGCGCGGAGTCGGCGACCCAGCCGTCGACGGAGGCGGCGAAGTCGATGCTGACCACGTCGCCGTCCTGGATCGCGTAGTCGTGGGGGAGGCCGTGCAGCACTGCGTCGTTGACCGACGTGCAGAGCACCTTGCCGAACGGCATCGCGCCGAAGGAGGGGTGGTAGTCGATGTAGCAGCTCTCCGCGCCGCGCTCCTTGATCATGCGGTGCGCGATCGCGTCGAGCTCGAGCAGGTTGACCCCCACCTTGATCTCATCGCGGAGGCGCTCGAGCACGCTCGCGACGAACGCTCCCGCCGGCCGCATGGCCTCGATCTCCGCGGCGGTCCTCAGCTCGATCATCGGTCTCCCTGCTCGTGTGCTCCCTCGACCCTAACGCCCCTGACCGCGCGGCCCTTCCGGGGCGGAACGCTCCCCGCGAACACACTGCCGCCGCACGGGGGCCGCGGCTTAGGCTTCCGTCATGGTGGTGCGCAAGGCCTTCTACTACTGGCAGTTCGCCGCGGTCGCCGTCCTGCCCGCATGGCTCCTGCTCGGCTGGGCGATCTGGGGTCGCGCCGGCGACTTCGCCGGGGTCGCCATCTCGGCGCCCCTCCTCGTCCTCGCCCTGCTCGGCGTCGCCGGGCTCACCTTCGCCCGCAAGTCCGCGCGGGAGAAGCACACGGCCTCCTGGCTGGATGTCGGGGTCGCCGGCGCCTGGCACGCCGCCCTGATCGCGACCGGCTTCTTCGGCGACGGCACGGCGGCGTTCGCCGCCCTCTCCGTCGCGCTCGGCATCGGCGCGTTCTGGAGCGCCGCCTGGCAGCTCGTCGACGAGACCCGCAGGCGGGTGCGCCGCGTCTTCGAGACGATGCAGAACGGCGGGGCCGTGCCCTACCGCCCGAAGCAGCAGCCGCTCGACGCGGGCGAGTACGTCGTCATCCGCCCGCCCGACCCGCCCCGCTGACGATTCCCCGCTCGTTCCTTCCGCCGAGATGTCACTTGGTGCGCCCATTCGCGCGGGTGACAGCATCGACCGGCATCTCGCGGGCCCATCCGTGTGAGCGCGCGCGATTGCCGGTATCGGCCGAGCTGTGACACAATTGACGATCGTGCCGCGGCCGGTTCTGCCGCAGGGGAGCCAGCTTCTTCCGCGGCCTTCTCACTGACGATCTCCCGGTCCCGCCGCTTTCGCGCGGGATCGACGACAGTATTCGACCTGCGGCGGGTACAGGAAGCAGCACTCTCATGAGCAATCTCCTCGACCAGGTCGACGCGGCCTCGCTCAAGTCGGACATCCCCGACTTCCGCCCCGGCGACACCGTCAAGGTGCACGTCAACATCGTCGAAGGCAACCGCAGCCGCGTCCAGGTCTTCCAGGGCGTCGTCATCGCCCGCCAGGGCCAGGGCGTGCGCGAGACCTTCACGGTCCGCAAGATCAGCTTCCAGGTCGGCGTGGAGCGCACCTTCCCGGTGCACTCGCCGGTCATCGACCACATCGAGGTCGTGACCCGCGGTGACGTCCGTCGCGCGAAGCTGTACTACCTCCGCGGTCTGCGTGGCAAGAAGGCCAAGATCAAGGAGAAGCGCGACGCCTGAGCGTCCCGCTGACGAAAGCGAAAAGGACCCCCGCGACATACACTGTCGCGGGGGTCCTCTTTTCTTGGCCGGCGCCTCCCCGGCCGGCACGGACGACGGGTGGGCAAGTGACCGAAAGTGCCGCTCCCGCGGTGCCCGGACCCGAGCAGGATGCCGAGTCGGGTGACTCGGGGACCCGCCGCGACGCCCGCCGCTCGGAGCGTCGCCGCAAGAGCGCGGTGCTGTTCCTCCGCGACGTCCTCGTCATCCTCGTCGTCGCGATCCTCGTCTCCTTCCTCATCAAGACCTTCCTGATCAGGTCCTTCTACATCCCGTCGGCGTCGATGGAGGAGACCCTCGCGATCAACGACCGGATCATCGTCAATCAGCTCGAGCCGTCCGTGTTCCCGGTCGACCACGGCGACGTGGTCGTGTTCCGCGACCCGGGCGGCTGGCTGCCGCCCTCGACGCCCGTCGAGCAGCCGCCGCTCGTCGCCGCGCTCGACTGGGTCCTGTCCGTCGTCGGCCTCTCCGCCCCGGACAGCAACGACCACCTCATCAAGCGCGTCATCGGGCTGCCCGGCGACCACGTCACCTGCTGCAACGCCCTCGGCCAGATGTCGGTCAACGGCGTCCCGCTCGACGAGCCGTACGTGAAGCTGCCGGACGGCATCACGAAGGTCAGCGACCTCGACTTCGACGTCACGGTGCCCGAGGGGTACCTGTGGGTGATGGGCGACAACCGCTACAACTCGCGCGACTCCCGGTACAACACGGACAAGCCGGGCGACGGCTTCGTGCCGATCGACAACGTCGTCGGCCGCGCCTTCGTGGTGAGCTGGCCGCTCGACCGCTGGGGCTGGCTCGACGACTATCCGGACACCTTCCGGGGGGTGGACGAGGCGAGTGGCTGAGCGCACGACCGCCCGCAAGCCGGCGTCGTCGCGGCCTCCGTCGCTGCGCCGCGAGAGAGCGCTCGTCGCCGAGGGCGCCCGGTTCGTGATCGGCTGCGACGAGGTGGGTCGCGGCGCGATCGCCGGTCCGGTCGCGCTGGGGCTCTGCGTCGTCGACCTCGAGCGCCGCGTCCCCCGGGGGCTCCGCGACTCGAAGCTGCTGCCGGAGAAGCGCCGGGTCGAGCTGCAGCCGCTGGTGAGCCGCTGGGCGACGCATTCCTCCGTCGGCATGGCGAGCAACGTCGAGATCGACGAGCTCGGGCTGACCGCCGCCCTCGGGCTCGCCGGCGCGCGGGCGCTGGCCGCGCTGATCGACGACGGGCTGCCCTGCTCGGAGGACGTCGTCGTGCTGCTCGACGGCAAGTTCGACTACCTGACCGCGGGGCTCGCCGCGTACGGCATCGCCGACCGCCCCCGGGTCACGACGACGATCAAGGCAGACATGACCTGCGCGTCCGTCTCGGGCGCCTCGGTGCTCGCGAAGGTCGCCCGCGACACCCTGATGATCGGCCACCACGACGACTACCCGCCCTACAACTGGGTGAGCAACAAGGGCTACGGCTCGAGCGCGCACTGGGCCGCCATCGACGAGTTCGGCGCCACCGACCTGCACCGGCACACCTGGCTGCGCACGCCGTCCCTGTTCGACCTCGAGGACGCGGGGGAGGCGACCGAGGAGGGGCCATTCGACGCCTCGGACGTCGACGACGCCGGATTCGCCGATGCCGGAGACTCCGGTGCCGAGGAGTCCGACGACGACGTGCTCGACCTCGAGGACGCCTCGCTCGCGGAGCCCGCGGTCCGCTGACCGGCGCGCCGGTTCGGGGCTTCCGGCCGGGCCGGACGCTCCTTCCGCCGACGTAGGATTGTCGCGATGGATGAGGACGAGTTCGAGGACTACGACCGCGAGGTCGAGCTGGCGCTGTACCGCGAGTACCGGGACATCGTCGGCCAGTTCAAGTACGTCGTGGAGACCGAGCGCCGGTTCTACCTGGCGAACGAGGTGGAGCTCGTCCGCCGCGACACCGAGCACGACTTCTACTTCGAGCTGAGCATGCACGACGTGTGGGTCTGGGACGTCTACCGTGCCGACCGCTTCGTGAAGTCGGTGCGCGTGCTCACCTTCAAGGACGTCAACGTCGAGGAGCTCTCCTCGAAGGAGCTGGAGCTCCCGCAGGAGCTCGCGCTCGACGAGTAGCCGGGGGAGGCGCGGGTGGCCGGCGAACGGCGGCTCGTCTTCTGGCTGCAGCTGTCCTTCGCGGGCGACTTCCTGCTCGCCGCGATCGCCGTCGCCCTGCTCTGGAGCGACGAGACGGCCGGCTGGTACCTGCTCGTCTTCGTGTTCCTCCGCGCCGTGATCGGCGCTGTCGCCCTGTTCTGGATCGCGCCGCGGGCGGCCCGGGATCTGGGCCAGAAGCCGCCGCCGACCGAGGACGAGTGATCCCGGCGCGTCTGGTCGCCCTCCCGGCGCTCGGGGCTGAGGGGGCACCCGTCGTGCTCGGCAGGCACCCGTCGTGTTCAGCAGGCACCCGTCGTGTTCAGCAGGCACCCGTCGGCTTCAGCAGGCATGCAACGGGTTCAGCAGGCGTTTTCCGCATGAGTTTCGCCTGCTGAGTCGCCGGCGTTCCTGCTGAAGAGGATGGCCGGTGTGAGACCCGCGAGAAGCGGCTGCCCGCCCTCCCCACCCCCGCCCGCGCGCCCGCCTCACACCGACTGGCTCCTGCGCTCCGCGCGGGGGTCGCCGACTCGCCACCCTCTCCTCGGGAGGTCGGTGTGGCGAAGAAGGACGTGCTGGGGCGGTGGGGCGAGGATGTCGCCGCAGCGAGGCTGACGGCGCTCGGCTACGACATCGTCGACCGCAACTGGCGATGCCCGCGGGGTGAGCTGGACATCGTCGCCCGCGTCCGCGGCGGCACCGCCTTCGTCGAGGTGAAGACCCGCACATCGACCGCCTTCGGGCACCCGTTCGAAGCGGTCACGACGGCGAAGCTCGCTCGGCTGCACGCGCTCGCCCTCGCGTGGTGCCGCGAGCATCCGGGGCGGCACGGCCGCATCCGGGTCGACGTCGTCGCGGTCGTCGGCGCCGTCGGCGACGAGCCGGTCGTCGAGCTGATGACGGACGTGTTCTGATGCCCGTCGGTCGCGCCCGCTCGGTCGCCCTCGTCGGGCTGTCCGGCGCCCTCGTCGACGTCGAGGCCGAGCTGTCCAATCAGAGTCCCGGCTTCAAGCTCATCGGCCTGCCCGACTCCGCCCTCCGTGAGGCGGAGCAGCGCGTGCGCGCGGCCATAGGGAACTCCGGCCTCGAGTGGCCGAAGCGGAAGCTCACGGTCAACCTCTCGCCGGCCGACCTGCCCAAGCAGGGCTCCGCCTTCGACCTCGCGATCGCCGTCGCGACCCTCGCCACCGCCGGGCAGGTGCCCGTCGGGTCTGCGGGGCGCGCCGCGCATCTCGGCGAACTCGCCCTCGACGGCCGGCTGCGGCCGATGCGGGGCGTGCTGCCCGCCGTGCTCGCCGCGGCGCGCGCCGGGGTCCCTACCGTGCTCGTCCCGTCGGCGAACCGCGCCGAGGCCGAGCTCGTGCCCGGCATCCGCGTGGTCGGGGTCGCGAGCCTGCGGGATGCCGCCATCTGGCACGGCGCCGAGCTCGAGCCCCAGCCGGTCGACGAGCTGCAGCCGCCGCCCGTACCGCCGCCGGCCTCGCCGGCCGGGGATCTCTCCGACGTCGTCGGCAACGACGAGGCCGTCGAGGCCCTGGTGGTCGCCGCGGCAGGCGGACACCACCTGCTCATGGTCGGACCGCCCGGTGCCGGAAAGACTATGCTCGCCGCCCGCCTGCCGGGCATCCTGCCGCCGCTCGATGGGGAGGCGGCACTCGAGGCGACCTCCCTCCGGTCGCTGTGCGGGCTGCCGATCGGCGGCGCGCTCGTCACGGAGCCGCCGTTCGAGAACCCGCACCACACCGCCACCGCAGCAGCCATGGTGGGCGGCGGCAGCGCGGTGATCCGCCCCGGTGCGGCGGCGCGCGCCTCGTCGGGGGTCCTGTTCCTCGACGAGGCTCCCGAGTTCAGCTCCGCCGCCCTGGAGACGCTGCGCCAGCCGCTCGAATCCGGCGAGATCACCATCGCGCGCGCGAGCGCCGTCGCCCGCTTCCCCGGCCGGTTCCAACTCGTGCTCGCCGCCAACCCGTGCCCGTGCGGGGAGTGGGGCGGCCCCGAGAACCGCTGCACGTGCCCGGTCGCGGTGCGGATGCGCTACCTCAAGCGGCTCTCCGGCCCGCTCCTGGACCGGATCGACATCCGGATCCGTGTCGCCCGGGTCACCGCCGCGCAGCTGCGGCTCCGCGACGAGCAGCCCCGGCTCGACTCCGCGACCGCCCGCGCGAGGGTCGCCGCCGCACGGGATCGGGCCGCCTCGCGGCTCGGTGGCACGGCATGGCGGGCGAACGCCGAGGTGCCGGGTCCGGTGCTGCGCTCGCCGGCTCTGGCCCTCGGCCGCTCCGTGCTCGCGCCCGTCGACCGGGCGCTCGAGCGCGGGCTCATCACCATGCGCGGGTACGACCGCGTCCTCCGCATCGCGTGGACGCTGGCCGACCTCGACGCCGTCGACCACCCCGGCTCCGAGCAGGTGGGCCGGGCCCTGCTGCTGAGGAGGTCCGTGACGTGATTCTGGGGCTGGACGAGAAGGAGGTGCGCCGCGCCGTTGCGGCGGTGCGGCCGGCCGGCGAGCCGCTCGGCGCCGACACGCTGGGCGAGGCGCTCGCCCGAGCGGCGTGGAGCGGGATCGCGGAGCCGGGGGACTCGGTAGCGGGACTCCTGGTCGACGTCCTCGGCGCCGCCGGCGCGCTCGCCGCGGTGCTCGAGGACCACGACCCGGCCGGCCTCGCCCGCGAGGTCGCTCAGGCCACCGGCGAGCCGCTGACGACGGAGGCGGTGCGGGCCGCCGAGGAGCGCTGGCGCCCGCGGCTCGTGGCGGCGGACGCCGTGCGGTTCCTCACCGCGGCCGCCGCGCGCGGCGTCCGGCTGGTGCTGCCCGACGATCCCGCCTGGCCGCCGGGACTGGCGGACCTCGGGCCGCACGGGCCGATGGCCCTGTGGTGCCTGGGGGACCCGTCCCTGCTCCGTGCGCCGCTGCCGATCGCCCTCGTCGGCGCCCGAGCGGCCACCGGCTACGGCGAGCACGTCTGCGCCGAGGCGGCGAGCGGCCTCGCCGATCGGGGCTTCGCCATCGTGTCGGGCGCGGCGTACGGCATCGACGGCATGGCCCACCGCGCTGCGCTGGCCGGCGGGGGAGCGACGGTCGCGTTCCTCGCCGGCGGCGTCGACCGGTTCTACCCGAGCGGGCACGAGGCGCTGCTCGCCCGCATCGCCGAGTCGGGCGCGGTCGTGTCGGAGCTGCCCTGCGGCTCGTCACCGACCCGCTGGCGCTTCCTGCACCAGAAAGTCGACTTGTATACGCTCAGTCTTCCGCGACGTCGACGGCTGCGTCGATGTGCCCATCTTTCAGCTGAAGGACGGAGGGGGCTGTGCCTTCGAAGGTTTGGAGCGCTCGCCTCAACTCGCCGGGCTCGAGCGACTGAAGTCCCGACTCCGTGGCCAGGAGCGCAATCGCCTCTGGAGGGAGCCCCCCTTGACGGTACAGATGGCGGGTGATCCTTCTCGATACTGCATCCAGCAACCTGTCGTCGCCTTCGACCGAGACAAAGATTGCAAGTCCCGTCGCGGGTGCGCCAGACGAGTCGCTCAGCCGCCGAGCCGCCTCCGCGGTTCTTCTGAGGGCGGTACTCACCAAAGCCAGAGGGATCATGCGCTTGCCGACCTTGACCTCGACGAGGATGGTGCGCCCGTCGCGTCGCAGCGGCTCCGCCAGGGCGTCTGCATCGAAACTGAAGTTGGCTTGTCCGGAGATGCGCACGTTGCGGCGAACGCTGTGCGACTCTCGGAGAGCCGCCTGCAGCTTCTCGACAAAGAGTCCCTCTACTCGGATGTAGTTGTCCAATGCGATACGGCTTTGAACGGCGCGGGACACAGGAGGCTCTTCGAGTTGCGGCGCCTCGGGCTCGGTGCTGGCTGACTCCGCCTCTTGAACCGCAGACTCGGCCTCCAGCACGTCCTTCTCGTGAGTCTGAGCAGGTGTCATGGCCTGGATGCGGAGTCTCGCCTCCTCCGTCTCTGCATCCTCACGCTCGTCCGCCTTGCGTTGCCGCGGGTACCAGGGAATGAGCCCTAGGAGCAGGACGACCACGCCCAGAGCGAACAGCGAGAAGGACGTCGCAGGAAGGTCGTCGATTATCGCCGACAGCAGCCTCTGCTGCTCTCGCACGGCGTGCTCGCCCTGATTCGTGAGCCCGGACAACGTCTCGGTGGATACCAGAAGGGCCGGGTGAAGTTGCAACGCGGCCCACGGGACTAGGCCGGCGGCGGCGATGAAGAACACTCCGATGGAGGTGACGAACTTGTAGAACGACCCGTATTCAACCGTGGGAGTACTCGACACGGTCCCCTCCAGATACCTGCGGAGGTCCAGCGCGGCTAGCCAGTTCCCCCTCGACGAGGATAGCGCCCCCGTGGTTCGCGATCAGGGCGTGATCGGAGTGAGCCATCGTGCAGGAGGCGGCACGGCGCCGGAGAAACACCTAGGTTCGCACTCCTAGGCGTCCGAGAAGGATCGCGATCGCGGCCCAGGGTGCCGTCGCTCCCGGTGTGTGGCGCTGCTCATGACCTTGACGTGGACTAGGAAGGCGAGATGACCATCGACGATCTCCGGGACAAGATCCGCGCCTTCGCGAGGGAGCGTGATTGGGAGCAGTTTCACACCCCCCGCAACCTGACTATGGCCTTAACCGGCGAAGTAGGCGAACTGAATGAACTCTTTCAATGGGTGCACGACAACGAGATCGAGGAATGGTTGCGTGACCCGAATCATCTACGGTCGCTGGAGGATGAACTCGCCGATGTACTGATCTACCTGGTGAGGCTCGCCGATGTCGTCGGCGCGGACCTAATCTCGGTCGCGGAGCGCAAACTTATCCAGAATGCAGTTCGCTATCCGATCGATCTCGTGAGAGGTCAAGCCGTGAAGCGCGAACACCCAGGGGAAGAGAAGAAATGACAAGGGTTGCCCTTCAGCCGTCGGCCAATGCCCTCTCACAGGCGCATCTTGCAGCGACAGTGGATAGGCCGGTGTCGATTGACACTCTCCGACCATTAGTCGGCGAAGCGGACCTTGCGGCCCTGCGACTAGCGCACCCTGACGGTCTCGTGCCGGTTTGGGGGACGCGGCCTGGCGAAAGGCGTCAGATGGTGTCGCGCTGGCTCAGGCTGGCGGCAGGAGATGTCGTCGTTTTCGCCGGGAGCGGTCGGTTGTCGCGCACTGCTGTGATCACCCACGTTTTTCACAGCCCGGAAGCAGCCGCGCATCTTTGGGGGCACAGCCCTACTGCCAATGGCGATATGCAGACATGGGAGTACATGTTTTCCATGACCACCCCCATTGACATTGATATCGAGTACGGGGTGATGAACGACGCCATTGGCCGAGCGCCAGGTGCGCAGGTGCGTGAGTTCACCGTCCTCCCTGAGGGAGAGAGCAACGCTCTTGTTGCCCTGCTGGAGTCTCTCGAGGCGGCGCCGCACCGCATCAACTCTCCAGAGGAATACTCGGAACTGGTCGCCACGCCAGCGTTTGAGCAGTTGGAGCAGGAGGTTGTCTCTCTCCGGCGAGCTGAGCAAGGGTACCTTCGGAAATTGCTCGTGCCCGGGCCGTTCGGGCGGTGTTCGCTCTGCCGGCGGACCTTCTCGTCCGAGTTCCTTGTCGCGGCGCATATCAAGCGCCGGTCGCAATGCAGTGCCGAAGAGAAACTCGACTTCACCAACATCGCGATGCTGAATTGCCGCTTTGGATGCGACGAGTTGTTCGGGCGCGGATTCGTCGGCGTCGGTCCTGATGGTGCCTTCCATATCAGTACTCAACTGCCAGGGGGACCGTCGAGTGCCTACGTGGATGAGTACCTGCGGGGGGCGACCTCGGAGCACTGGTCGAAGAATCCAGGGAGCCGCCGCTACTACGCGCATCATCTTGCGACCGACTTCCGGGTGTCACCCGGCGCCTAGGCGCGGCTCACTGCGCTCGCCCAGACCCACGCGCGGCGGACTTGTCCGTCACGAAGCGTGAACTCAACGCAAACTGCTTTCTTTGTCCAGGCGATTGCCCGGCCCGATAGCTCCACCGACGTCTCTGGGAACCTGACCCAGGCGCGAACCAGCGGAGCGCCCGTTTCGGGCACGATTATCTCCTCGCCGACCTCGCGCCTAGTGAGGCTGACCGGTTGCGGACGGAGGATCGCCTCCAGGATCGCCTCCTCAGAGAGGTCGCTTCCGTAGCGCTGGTTCTTCCCCATCTTTCGAACATACCTTCGAACGCGGAGTGCCGACAGATCGCCGTTCGGGGTTGCCCGTAGGGTTGTCGGCAATGCGATGTGCTCGGGTGCGCGGCGGGGGCGGTTGAAGTTGACGAAGATGAAGGTCGCCGACGTGTACGGCATCGGCGTTCCGGTCACCTCGCCGGCCTACGTCGACCGGGGGCGTCTCGATGACGCCTTCGCACGCGCTCTCGAGACGAACCGGCACATCAGCGTTCACGGCGGAAGCAAGCAGGGCAAGTCGTGGCTGCGCGAGAAGGGACTGGCGATCGACGACATGCTCGTCGTTCAGGCCACGACGACCGCGACGGCCGCATCGGTTCTCGAGGAGGCTCTCGGCGCCCTCGGAATCACTGCTCAGCTGACCCGAACCGGCACCGGGGCGCTCAAGGGGACGCTGGACCTGAATGCGAACCTCGATGTTGGCAAGGTTCTCGCTCGTTTCAAGGTTGGTGCGAAGGCATCAGGAACAGCGTCGAAGGAGGTGCAGATCACCGAGGAGTTCATCGGACAATCCACCGGGAACCTTCGATGGGTAGCAACGATCCTGGCCGCTTCTGGCCTACGCCTGGTTGTCGAGGACTTCCACTACCTGAAGGAGTCCGAGCAGGAGGTCTTCGCCTCCTGGATGAAGGCGCTCGGCGAGTACGGCCTGTTCGTCATCATCATGGGCGTCTGGGCGCAGAGTCATCTGCTCACGTACTTCAACGGTGATCTGGAGGGCCGGATCGAGGACTTCCACCTGCAGTGGACCGAGCCCGAGCTTCGGCAGGTCCTGCAGAACGGGGAGGAGCCGCTCAACATCACCTTCTCGCAGCCCCTCGCGGACGCTCTGATAGCGGACGCGTACGGGAACGTAGGTCTTCTCCACCGGCTGGTCGAGCGCCTCCTCATCGCGGAGGGGATCGATGACCGACGGGAGCACGTGGTCCTCGAGGTTGGCGAAAGCTTGACCCAGGCCCGCGCCGAGGTCGCAGACCAGATGCGTGGGCGATTCGAGACCTTCGCCTCGAATTTCGTCGGCGGCATGCGTCGGATGCGCGAGGGCCTGGTGGTGTACCGCCATCTGCTCCGCGCCTACACGTCCCTGCCCGACGAGCAGTTGCTTTCCCGAGGCGTCGAGTCTCGAGAAGTTCTCACGGCGATCGGCGACTCCGGTATTCGAGCGAGCGACCTCACTCAGGCGCTGGAGCGTGTTGATCGGCTTCAGGTCAAGATCAAGATCCGGCCGCCGGTGCTGACCTACCACCGTGCCGGGAAGAGAGTTCAACTCATCGACCGCTCCTTCCTCTTCTTCCGGAAGTACGGAGGGGCGACGTGGCCCTGGGATGAGCCGGACGAGATCACTAACGACCTGGCGGGTGACCAGCCGCTGGATTTCTTCGACGAGGACTGAGCGCTCCGCCGAACGGCGGGCGGGATGCGGAGCGGGAGTGCCGGACGACGAGACGCTCATGGAGCTCGGCAGGATGGCCGTTGCTGCAGCCGAGTTGGAGAGTCTCCTGCGGACCCTGGTCTACGAGCTCGTCAGCGACAGCCCGGAAGTCTCGGCAACGGCGATAGGGAACCCGGGCTTCGCGAGGATGCTCGAACTCGTCGAGCCGCTTGCTCGCGCTCAGGGCCTGCCGGCGGCAGCCGTCGAGCTACTCCTCAGCGCGGTTTCAGGCTCAGCGGAGGCGATGCGAGGGCGCAACGAAATCTTGCACTCACGATGGGCCTCCGAGAATGTGCAGGTGCGGGGGAGGGGAATCGGGTTCCATATGGAGGTCTCGGCTGAAAACGTGCGAGTGGCACTCCTCCGGGTGCAGAACGCGTGTCGGCTCGTACGCCACTGCTGGGAAGAGGTGGTCCTGGCCCTCGGCCGCGCCGAGGCTGGCGAGGGTGGGTTCAGCTTCCCGGACCGGTGGGGTTCTCAAGTCGTGCGCCCCGCGCGTCCCGATCCGCATGTAGCGCCAGTCGCCTACGCCCGCGCCAACTTCACGGGGGAAGGTATCTCGATCGTCACGGGCGGACATCGCAGGACAGCCGAGGAGCAGGGCGTGGACGCGGACTAATCGCCCCCTCGTCACGCGCAGTTCGGCTGCTTTCGCGGAACCCGAGATTCGCGCGGTTCCCTTCGCGGAACCTGAGATTCGCGCGCGTTCCGCCTTGCTATGCCGTACCGGGCTGGGGCCGACCGGGGAGGGGGGAGGGGGCCCCCAGGGGGACGCGCGCGTCGAGCTACGCTCGGGTCATGGCAGAGGATAGCGTCCCCGAGATCGAAGGAGTGTGGGCTGTCGTCTCGCCCACTACTGGCGAGCTGGAGGTGACGTGGGAGACGAACGGTCCTCCGCCCTCAGCAGGCTTCGAGACTCTGCTTCTGAGCGTATGGGTCCCGCGCGAGCAGGGAGCGCTGCAGTTCGGGCTCAAACTCATCCGCGGCGAGGACCCGGTGGTGTTCCTGTTCAATCACGGGATCAGCGAGCAGAAGACGTCCGCTTCGGCCGATGTGAAGGTCGGCGCGAACGCCCGCCAGACGGTGGCGTTCTTCCCGGAAGAGTGGTTCGCGAGCCACAGGCTGAGAGGTCAGGTTCCGGCGGAGGGCATCGTCAACATTGATGGCATCGACCTCGACCGGCGCTTCGATCTGACAATCGACTTCGGGCGGTAGGAAGAGCGGGCCGACGAGAGCCCGCTCTCCTCCTGGTCTAGTCGCCGAGGCACCTCGGCCGGCGGCGTGCCTTGCGCCCGCTCGGCGGCATCGGCCTGGGGGCGCGCTCGTCGTCGTCACGTTCCGCCCGGAGAGCGCGAACCACGGCTTCGAGCGAATCCTCGTGCCTGCGCGGGGCTGGAGCCGCAGTCGCGAAGCCGCCGCAGAAGCGGACGACGGGTCGCGGGCCGGACGCCGGGAGCCATCGGCCGCATAGCCCGGCACACGTAACCACGTAGGGCGATGCGACCTTCGAGCTAGGCCTGCGCTCGGGCTCTGGCCGCGCCCTCTCGGCCGGCGACGCGAGCATCGGCTCGGCGACGGGCGGAGCGGCGCCGAGGAGGACGGCCTCCCTCGTCGCGCGCTCCCTGACGGCCGTTCTGAGGTGCGCCTCCCGTTCGCTCAGGTGGAGCCCGAGCCAGGCGTCGCGTGAGTACGGCGTGCGAAGCGCCGGGGGCGTCCGGGAGGCCTCTCGGGAGGAGGCGAAGCGGACGGCCCCGCGCTGCCGAGCTGCGATCAGCGAATCGCGGAACGCGGTCTGCTGCGGCGTCAATTCGCCGGAGGCGGTCGCGGTGGCGGGGGCAGGGGTCATCGGCCGATCTCCTTCGCGATGCGGGTCGCCTCGGCGCCGGCTGCGGCCTCCGCGGTCTGCCGGGTGCGGGCGGTCTCGTAAGGATTCGGGGCGCTCTCCAGCACCTCGACGACGATGCGGGCGACGATGTTGGGGCTCATGCCGAGACCTCGCCCTCGGCGGCGGCGAGGACCGTGCGGGAGTCGAAGTAGGAGACGCGCTTGCCGACGGTCTCAAGGGCGAAGCGCTGCTTGCCGTAGTCGCAACCTGGGCGGAGACGCCAGTCGACGCCGGGCGTGCCAGCTATGCGGTAGGCCTGGTCGCGGGAGTCGAGGGCCTCAGTCAGTTCGGCGAGCGCTTGCTCGGCGCGGTGCTGCTGGTCAAGGGCGTAGCGGGCGGCGAGCTGCTTCCGCTCTTCGACGCCGACGGTCCCGCTGGAGACGATGCGGTCGAACGCCTGGAGCGCCTCTTTGCTGCGGCGGGTCTGGTCGGCGAGCTGGTGCTCCAGGGCGTCGAACTCGCGCTGCGCCTGCTCGAGGACAGCGGCGAGGGGGTTCGAGTCGCGAAGGTCGGCGAGCTTCGAGCCCGCCCGGCGCCAGTCGCGCCGGAGCTGCTCGCCGAGCGCGTTCGCTTCGAGCCATGCGTCGCGGGCTTCGGGTGCGCGAGCGATGCCACGCCAAAGCCACTCGGGCGGGGCGTCGGTCGGGTGCGGGTAATTCGCGGTGCCGTGCGAGGCCGAGACGCGGCGGGGCGTGCTGGTCTGGGAGATCAGGAGGTTCAAGAGGGGTCCTTCGGTGAGAGGGGCGAATGCAAGCGCCGAGGGGAGCGGTTGCGGGTCACGTCAGCCGCGGGGGCGGCGACGAGAGTCGAGGTCGATGACGGCAGGGGCGGTCGTGCCGGTGCGGCGGATTTCCTCCTCTTGCAGGCGGAGGGCGCCGACGCGGTCGCCGGATGCGAGGGGGTGGCGGATCTGGGATCGCACGTTAGGGGCGATTGAGTCGGCGACCTCGGTCGAGGGCGCGGTCGAGGACGACGGCTCCGAGGTCGGCGGTTGCGGTGGGCAGAACGTTCTCCTTTGGTTGCGCGGGGATCTCGTAGTAGTAGCCGGAGGCGGAGCGGCGGCGCGGGGCGATGAGGCGGTCGGCCTCGGCGTAGAAGATCGGGCCGCGAGGTGACTTGAAGCGGAGCGGGTTCTCGTCGTCGTCGTCGATCGGCTCCTCGTCCGTCTCGAGGTCGGCGAGGATGTGGCGGGCGTCCTCGAGGAGCTGCCGCGCGTGGAATCGGGCGCCAGGCTTTGGGCGGTCGGTTTCGTCCTCGGGCTCGAGGAAGTCCTCGAGCCACCATGCAGAGGAGAGGCGTTCTCGGTCCGCGAGCTTCTGCCGGTGCTTCGCGAGCCGCTCGGCCGGCGTCGCGGCGGGCGGTCGAATTGCGCGCTCCCGGTAGGTCGGGAGGCCGGTCCGCGGGAGCGCGGCGACGGTGTCGGCGAGGTAGCGGCTGACGCGGTGTGGCGCGCCGAGGGACGCGAAGGCGCGGAGGTCGCGGTAGTAGTCGCGGGCGTCGTGTCGCTCGGGGAGATCGCGGAGGCGCCCGAGGAGCACGTCGGCGAGCACCTCGGGCTTGATCGGCTGGAAATGGTCCTCGGGGGCGTCTAGGCGCCGAGCGACGACGTCGGAGCCTCGGCGTCGGAGGTCGTAGACCTCGCGGAGCAACGGGCCGACGTAGACGCTCGCGAGCCGGAAGGGGCTCGGGATGCGGTAGCCGAGGGCGTGTCCGTCGGCGTCGGGCTCGAGGAGGCCGCGCCGGTCGCGGAGGCGGTCACGCTTGTCACGGTGACGGAGGTCCAGCTCGAGGGCGGCGAGGGCCTCGAGGGCGGAGTGGGTCATCGGGGGCTCTCGGGGATGGGCCGAGGTGCCGGGAGCGGGGCGACCTATGTAACAGGTAGAAACGGTGACGCTTCGGACTTCTTCTCTATTAGTTGTTCAAGAGAGAGAGAGACTCTTGAACACCTATATAGGAAGATGTCCGTTCCGTCAGCGTCGCAAGCTGCTGCACGGTTCGCCCGCTCCGGCGTCTCCTCGGCGTCGGTCAGTAGATGGGCGAGTCGTCCTCGGCGGCGGCGTCCGCCTCCTCCCCGAAGGAGGGGACGGGCGCGGCGGGCGCGTCGACCAGGACGTCGAGCCGGTCGATCACCTTGTCGAGGCGGTCGACCACCACGGCGAGGCCGGCGGCGATCCAGTGGTTCTCGCCGATCCCCTTGCCGAGGAGCTTCTCGGCGCGGTCGCGAAATTCGGTGCTGCGGAAGAAATGGCGTGTCACGTCTGGGGCTCCTGGTGTGGTCGGAGTCGCGGGTGTGCCGGAGGCCGTCCGGCGCGGGGGTTCATGTAGCCGAGGTCGTCGGCTGCGTCGGCTGCGTCGGGTGCGCGCGGCGTCGGTGTCGTCGCTCATCGGTCGCCGAGGAGGTCGCGGGCGCGCCGTTCGAGGGCTTGTAGCTGCGCGAAGTCGCCCGTCAGCGCGGCCCGCTGCTCGGCTTCGATGAGGGCGAGGATCTCGGCGTTCCGCTTCGTCCGATGGGCGACGGCCCGGCAGGAGGCCGAGCAGGTCCGGGAGTCGACGCGCGCTCGGTAGATGCGGTCGCAGACCGCGCATCGGTGAATGGTGGGCACGCGGCGCCTCCTCTCAGAAGGTGTGCGAGCGGATCGAGGGCAAAGAAGCAAGGGAACGCCGAGGGCGCCCGTCGAGGGCGGTGGCGTGCCCTAGTTAGGAGTGGGCCGGCGACGCGAGATCCGCCCAGATCGGGCAGGGGGGAAGGTGCCGCCCGCGGCGGGCGTCAGGGATCGCGCCCAGGGTCACGTATCTCGATCGAGCCCCAGAAGCCGGGGCGGCACCTTCGCCAGACGGGCCGAGCCCCTCGGAGAGCACGTCCGGCCGCGCGCCGGGGGAGATCCGCGCGGCGCGACGATGGAGAGCGCGTTTCTTCCTCTACTGGAGGAGTGGGCCGCGGTCGCGGGACAAGGTCTCTTCCTCTGCTGAAGGAATGGGCCGGGCGTACGCCAACCTCCTTCCCCTGCAAGGGAGCGGGCCAGCGCTACATGGACTAGGGCGGCCGGCGGGGAGCGGCCTAGTCGGTGTAGTAGCGCGCGTCCTCGTCCTGGGGGTTCCCGGCCTGGTCGAGGGGATTGAGGTGAGTGGCCAGGCGGTGCTCGACCCGCACCCGCGACGGGTGCCGACCGGGGCCGATCTCGACGTGGAGGAGCGCGCGCAGGACCTCTCGCCGACGGTCGAGGTCGAGGGCGTCGAAGCGGGCGATGATGGTCGCCTCGAGAGTGGCGAAATCCTCCTTCGGCCATTCGGTGGCCTCACCGAGCAACTCATGCGCGATCGTCGCGAGGGCGCCGGAGGAGGTGTGCGATGAGCGAGCGGCGTCGAGCGCGGCCTCGATTCCCTCACGGGCGGTGCGAAGGCCGAGAAGCCGGGAGCGAGCAACGTCGGCAGGGACGAGCCCCTCGTCGCGGTCGGCGAGAACGGCTGCGACCGCCTCTGCATTGCGACGGCGACGCTCGACCAGAGCGGCGATCGTGCCTACTTCGGCGCCGTCAAACACGTCCGGGCCGGAGGTCAGAAGGGCACGGGCGATCTCCTGCCGGATGCGCCCTTCAAGCCGCGGTCCGGTGATGGACGGGTGAGTCGTCCGGCGGCACCGATACTCGCGCATCCAGATGATCGCGTCACCGCAAACTCCGCACCGGGCGATCCCGCTCGCGAGGTGCCGGGGGGCGTTGCCGGGGGTTGTCTTGCGGGTGGGGTCGGCGAGGAGTGCTCGGACGTCGGCGGCGAGCGCCTCATCCACGATCGGCTCGACGACGTCGGACTTGAGGACCGCTCCTCGGTGGCGGACGTACCCCGCGTAGTGCTCGTTTGTCAGGATGTCGCGGACACGGCGGGGGCTCCACTCCTTGCCCGGCGCCGGGTCAACGCCTTCCCCTTCGAGAGCGAGGTACAGGGAGCGGATCGAGCCCCCCGTCGCGACGTGGTCGAACATTCGCCGAACGACTGCCGCCTCGCCCTCTCGGGGCGTCACGCCGTCCGACTCATAGCCGTAGCGGCGTCGGCCGGGGATGGGGCGTCCCTGCTCGCCCCGCTGGACGTTCGCGCGCTTCTGCCGAGCACCTTTGCGCTCGATCTCTGCGCGGGCGACCGAGGCCTTGATGCGGGCGAAGAGCCGTCCGTTGTCGGTGGAGAGATCCGCCTCGCCGTTCGCCGTGAGGATGACGAGCCCGCGCTCCTCTGCGGCGTCGATCCAGTCCTCAAGCTGGCGCGGCTGCCTCGTCAGGCGGTCGAGATCGTAGACGACCAGGGCGTCGAAGCGGCCGGCGGCGTAGTCGCGGACGAGGCGATCGTAGGCCGGGCGGAAGACCGTCCTCTTTGAGGCCGAGATCGAGTTGTCGACGTACTCTTCGGTCAAGGTCCAGCCGTGCGCGGCGACGAGGCGCTTGCAGTCCTCTCGCTGCCGGTCGACGGCGAGCCCGAGGGCTTCAGCGTCGCGCGAGATCCGGAGGTAGACAGCGGCACGGGTGGCGGACACGTATACAGCCTACGTTTCCCGCAGCGGAACCGGCTCATCGCGGCGGCGTCGCTCGCGACGATCGTGGTCGAGGCCGGGATGCGGTCCGGCTCCCTCAACACAGCCGGGCACGCGGCGGCCCTCGGGCGTCCGCTCGGCGCCGTCCCCGGACCCGTCACATCGGCGACTTCAACCGGGTGCCACCGGCTGCTCCGCGAGTTCGACGCGGTCTGCGTGACCAACGCCGACGAGATGGCCGAGCTCGTCCTCGGTCCGGCGGACCCGGCACCGGCGGAGGCGCGGCGCGATCCCGAGCAGGGACGCCTGCTCGACGCCCTCTCCTCGCGGCCCCGGCCGGTGGAGGAGCTGGCGCGGCACTCCGGTCTCAGCCTTGCGGCCGTCCGCTCCGCCCTGGGCCTCCTGGAGCTGGAGGGACTGGTCGAGGAGACCCCCGCCGGGTGGCGGCGGGCATGACGACGACGCCGGGACCCCGCGAGCCCGACCCGCGCGCGCTCGCCTCACTCACGCGGCGCGGATCCGGGTGTGCCGCCTCTCGTGGCCGTGGTCCGCCAGTTCGACGGGTCGGCGTTGTCCGCCGTCAGGGAGTCGAGCTGGAGCGATGCCCCGTTCGCCGGCGTCGGCCACTCGTCGTCGACGCCGTCCCCGTAGGACACCTCATCCACGACGCGGTCCCCGGCGCTCACCGTGATCTTCTCGCCCTCGCGGCTGAGCCCGCCCTCGAACTGCCCGCCGACGAGAGGAGTCGCCTGCGGGAAGGCCCGCCGGAAGGCGACGTCGTCCTCGACGAAGAGGATGCGCCCGCCGGCCGGGATCACGGTCCCCGCCTGGATCGTGAGGTCGATCCCTCCGGAGATCACCCAGCCGGAGACGTCCACCGCGGTTGAGCCGGGGTTCGCGAGCTCGATCCAGTCCTCGCCGAGAGCCCTGGCGTGGTGCTGGATCTCGCTGATCACCACCGGGGCGTCCGCGGCCTGGGGCGCGGGCAGTTCGCGGCTGCCGAGGATCGTGCTGCGCCGCTCGGCCAGTGCCTCGTCGAAGTTGGCGCGGGTCGGTGCGCCGAGGTTCCACCGGGCGCTGTCGAGCTGCCAGTCGGCGAGCGTGCGGGCGCTGATCGCGTCCCACTGCGCCTCCAGCCGCCCCGGCGGGTAGAACTGGTCGGCGAGCGTTCGCAGCCGCCGGAAGAACATCTCCCGGAACTCCGGGTACGCGAGCATCGCCCGGGTGAACTTGTTGTCGGTGTCGGGAGTCAGGAACGGACCCGTGTCACTCGGCTTGATCCGCCCGAGCGTCAGGTCGAGGTCCCAGTGCCACATCTCCCAGCGCTGCGTGCCCTCCGAGTCGCGGGCGAGCCACCAGTTGTGCGGGCCCGTGTCGGAGTTGCGGAGGATCGAGTTGATCGCCATGTAGTTGATCAGCTCGGGCACGTTGACGTTCTGGTAGATCCACGCCCGCTGCTCGGGGGAGGCGGGACCGTCGACCATGTTGCCGAGGGTCCAGACGTCGGTGTAGTCCTCGTCCTGCCGTGTCTTCTTGTCGAGCCAGCCGCTCGCCTCGAGGGCTTCCGGCGAATCGGTGGCGCCGACCGCCCCGGACTCGCCCTTGTAGATGGCCCAGTCCTCGACGCCCTGGTCCTCCCGCCACTCGCCGTCCTGGGTCTCCATGAGCCGGCCCAGGCTCCAGAACTGGCCGTTGCGCTGCGTCCGCACGGGGAGGATGTTGAGGCCCCGCGCGCCGGCCTCCTTCACGGTGGCCCAGGCGATGTCCGGCTGGTTGTACTGGTAGTTCTGCAGGGCGAACTCGGTGAGCGGGTAGGGCAGCTGCCCGCCGAGGTCGAACCCGTGGCCCTTCGGCAGCTCGACCTTCCAGTTGTTCTTGTCGAGGGTGCGGGACGAGCCGCCGCGGACGTTCATCAGCACGTTGTCGATGACCTCGCCGTTGTACGACCACACCGCGGGGCCCTGGACGTCGTCGGTGCGGTGGTTCGCGCGGAGGTCGTCGTAGACCGCGTCCTCCATGAACCACTCGATCACCGGAAGCTGCGAGGCGTAGCTCGGATCGGTGACGACCACGCCTCGATAGGTGATGCTGTCGTCGGCCGCCGGGGCGGAGAAGGTCGCGCCGGCGCGGGCGGCGTCGATCCGGTAGCGCACGAGCGCGCCGGCGGCCTGGCGGGGGATCGTGGCGCCGAAGAGGCCGTCCTCCGCGGCGCCCGCCGCGGCGTCGGTGAACGGGATGGCGGTGTCGGGGCCGAACATGACCTTGTACTTGAGGTCGGCGGTCGACCCGACCGGAAGCTCGGCGGTGACCACGATGTCCTGGTCGGCCGACGGGCGCTGCGGGGTGGCGGTCACCCCGGTGACGGCGTCGGGGGCGGGGGTGTTCCTGTTCGAGTTCGGGGCGCCCGGGGTGCCGCCGGCGATCTCGCTGGCGCCCCAGCTCTCGGGGAGAGCGTTGTCGGAGGACAGGTCGCGGAGCTCGAGGGTCGGCCCGTCGCCGTCCGCCGAGGGTGCCCAGCCGGACCCGGGGGCGTCGTCATAGGTCACCGTGTCGACCGTCGTCGCGTCCGAGGCCGACTCGGGGTCGGCGGTCGACAGCGTGATCGTCTCACCGCCGTTGGAGAGGTGGCCGTCGTAGACGAAGTCGGGGGCGACCCCGTGGATCGCCCGGAACTGCTTGGCGTCCTTCGCAGCCACGAATCGGGCGTCCGGCTCGAGCACCGTCCCGTCCGGAATCCGGCCCCGGATGCCCGAGCTGAAGGTCCACCCGGACATGTCGACGGCGGCGGAGGAGGTGTTGGTCACCTCCACGAAGTCGCCCAGGCTGTCGTCGAGGCCGGGGTCGTCGAAGTCGGGGGAGTGGTAGTTGATCTCAGAGATCACCACGCCGTCCGGATCGGCCGTCGCGCGCGGCGGGAGCACGAGGGGGGCGGCGACGAGTGCGCCGACCACGAGTCCGACGGCGAGGACCGAGCCGGTGAGGACGTATGGCGTCCGTCGGCGTCGACGGGAAACGGGCATGGGGGAGCCCTCCGGGAGGAAATGAGGGCGCGCGGTGGGTAGCCGATACCGCCCGCGCCGCTTCGGGTAGACGGCGCTGCGCCAACCTATCAGGGGAAATAGGGGTTTCGCCAGGGGATCTTCAGGATGGGCGCTCGCCGCTGCCCGGCTGCTCGCGGCGCACCATGCAACGCCGGTCGGAGCTGCGGTGTCGGCGGCGTCGCCGCCACCGCAGCGGGAGGTCAGCGGGAGCCGCTCCAGGCCGCGGGCACGATCGCCCACAGCACCTCGCTGCGCCCGCCGGTCGCGTTCACCCAGGTGTGCGGCTCCCGTCCCTTCAGCGTGACGGTGTCGCCGGCGGCGAGCTCCACATCGTGCTGCGGGAAGCGGAGGGTGATGCCGCCGCTCAGGACGTGCAGCACCTCGAGCTCGCACGTGATCGTGTAGAAGTCGTCGCCGCCGCTCGCGCCCGGGTCGAGCACGGAGCGCAGCAGCTGGATTCCGGCCTCGGAGCGTGGGGTGAGCAGCCGCTCCTCGACCAGCGAGCCGCCGAAGTTGATGTGGGGCGCCTCGTCGAGGCGGATCACCTCGTGCTCGGGCGCCTCGAACAGCGAGCCGATCGGGAGCGACAGCACCTGGCAGAGCGTCAGGAGGGTCGCCACGCTGGGGGACGTCTCGTCCCGCTCCACCCGGCTGACGAACCCCTTCGTCAGTCCGGTCGCCTCGGCGAGCTGCGCGATGGTGAGGCCCTGCGCGAGGCGGGTGGCGCGCAGGCGGGGACCGATCGTGAGGGGACCGCCCTGCGGGGCCGGATGCACTGCGCGCATGCGCCGAGTGTAGAGCCGCGGCACTGCGACGCACCTTTTGTTGCCTCACAAGCAACAGGGGGGTAGCGTTCCGGAGGACGCCGAGGAGGTCGGAATGACTGTGGGACCACGCGACTCGAGTCGCACGCCGCGCTACGCGGGCTTCGCCACGTTCGCGCTGCTGCCCCGCCTCGACGAGGTGGAGCGCGCGGACATCGCCGTCGTCGGCGTTCCCTTCGACAGCGGCGTCAGCTATCGGCCGGGCGCCCGCTTCGGGCCGTCCCACGTCCGCGAGTCGTCGCGGCTGCTGCGCCCCTACAACCAGGTCGCGGACGTATCCCCGTTCGCGGAGCTGCAGGTGGCGGATGCGGGCGACATCGCCGTGAACCCGTTCAGCATCGACGAGGCCGTGCGCCAGATCGAGGCACGCGCCGACGAGCTCACCGCCGACGGCACCCGCCTCCTGACGATCGGCGGCGACCACACCATCGCGCTGCCCCTGCTGCGCAGCGTCGCCAAGAAGCACGGGCCCGTGGCCGTCGTGCACTTCGACGCCCACCTCGACACCTGGGACACCTACTTCGACGCCCCCGTCACACACGGGACCCCGTTCCGCCGCGCGTCCGAGGAGGGGCTGATCGACCTCACCGCGAGCCTGCACGTCGGCATCCGCGGGCCGCTCTACGGCCGCGAGGACCTGGCCGACGACGAGCGGCTCGGCTTCGCGATCATCGGCTCGCACGAGGTCGAGCGCGCCGGCCTGGCCGCCGCCCTCGAGCGGATGCACGCGCGGCTCGGCGACCGGCCGGTCTACGTCTCGGTCGACATCGACGTGCTCGACCCCGCGCACGCGCCCGGCACCGGGACGCCCGAGGCCGGCGGGCTCACGAGCCGCGAGATGCTCGAGTTCCTCCGCGCCCTCCGGCAGCACCGGATCGTCGGCGCCGACGTCGTCGAGGTCGCCCCCGCCTACGACCACGCGCAGCTCACGGGCGTCGCGGCGTCCCACGTCGCCTACGAGCTGATCACCTCGATGGTGCCCCTCGGCTGAGGACTTCCGACCAGTGACGACGACGTCCCTCGCCCCCGGCCTGCTGCGCCGGCTCTCCGGCGACGTCCGCGAGGGGCGGACGAGCGCCCGCGAGCTCGTCGAGCGGTCCCTCGAACGCATCGCGGCGCACCGCGACCTCGGCGCCGTCGTCGCGGTCCGAGCCGACGAAGCGCGGGCCGAGGCCGATGCCGTGGACGCCGCCGTCCGTCGCGGCGAGGACCCCGGACCGCTCGCGGGTCTGCCGGTGCTCGGCAAGGACAACGACGACGTCCGGGGCCTGCGCACCACGTACGGCTCCCGGTGGTTCGCCGACGCGCCGCCCGCCGAGGGCGACGGCATCACCATCGGCCGCCTCCGCGCGGCGGGGGCGATCCCGGTCGGCAAGACGAACGTCCCCGAGTTCTGCATCGAGGGCTACACCGACAACCTCCTCTTCGGGCCCTCCCACAACCCGTGGAACCCGGACCGGTCGCCCGGCGGCTCGAGCGGCGGATCCGCGGCCGCGCTCGCGGCCGGGCTCGCCCCGATCGCGACCGCCACGGACGGCGGCGGCTCCGCCCGCATCCCCGCGGCCTTCTGCGGGCTGCTCGGCTTCAAGCCGACCGGCGGGGTGATCGGTCACCGGTTCACGCCCGACTGGATCGACTTCTCCACCGATGGGCTGATGACCACCGGCAGCGACGACCTGCGCGTGCTCCTCGACGTCGTCGCCGGGCCCGTGCCCGGCGACCCGACCGCGCTTCCCGTCCCGCTGCCGCAGGCCCGCCTCCCGCGGCGGCTGATCGTGGCGGAGCGCACGGACGAGCTCGGCCCGCTCCCGGCGGACGTCGCGGCGGCGTTCTCGGACGCGGCCGAGCGGCTCGCCGCCCTGCTCGGCGTCCCGATCGAGCACCGCGAGCCCGGCTGGTTCTTCCCCGGCTGGAGCCCGGACGAGGACTGGTTCGTCCTCGCCGCAGCCGAGCACGCGCTGCAGCTCGGCCGCGAGCGGATCGAGCGCGACGGCGGCTCCCTGCATCCCAGCGCGCAGGAGTTCCTCGCCTTCGGGCTCGGCGTCACGATCGACGACTACCTGGCGGCCCGGCGCCGCCGGTTCGCCGCCGTGGCCCGAATGGACGAGGTGCTCGGCGCTGACGCCGCGCTCGTCACGCCGACCGTCGCCGCGGCCGGATGGTCGGCCGACGGCAGGCTGGGGGACGGCTCCGCCGGCCTCCTCGGGCCGGAGGTCTACTCCACCGCGATCCAGAACATGGCGAACCTGCCCGCCCTCTCGCTGCCCGCGGGCACGCTCCCCGACGGTATGCCGTTCGGGCTGCAGGTCACCGTGCCGCGCTGGGCCGACCGGTCGCTGCTCGAGCTCGCGGCCCGGTGGGAGCGGGCGCACCCCTGGCCGCGCACGGCGCCCGGGTTCGAGGAGTTCGCATGAGCCCCGGCCCGCGGCGACCCGCCCCCGCCCCACACCCCCTCCGTCCGACCGTCCGCGAAGTCCCCGACCTCAGGAGCACACCGTGACCCAAGCGCCCGCGACCGGCACCGCCGCCGGCCCCGTCATCGAGCGGCACTCGATCGACTACGTCCCGTGGTCCGAGCGCCGCGGCAAGCTGTGGCACCAGGCGCCGTTCTGGTTCACCGGCAACTTCGTGCTCCCCACGATGGTCGTCGGCTTCATCGGTCCCCAGCTCGGGCTGACCGCCGGGTTCTCGTTCCTCGCGATCCTGCTCGGCGCCTGCTTCGGCACCTTCTTCATGGCGTTCCACGCCAATCAGGGGCCGCGCATGGGTCTCCCGCAGATGATCCAGTCGCGCGCCCAGTTCGGCAGCCGCGGCGTCATCGTCCCGTTCGCCGCGACCGTGTTCGTCTACATCGGCTTCATGGTGTTCGACGTCATCCTCGCCACCCAGGGCATCGGGCTGATCCTGCCCGCGGTCGAGTGGTTCTGGTACCCGATCATCACGGCGCTCTCGATCGTGATCGCGGTCGTCGGTCACGACCTCCTCCACTTCGTGCAGCGGTGGCTCACCTACCTGCTGATCGTCGCCTTCGCGATCACGACGGTGCTCGCCGCCGTCACGCTCCCCGCGCCGACCGGGGAGGCCGCCGGCGGCTTCGACGGCACCGCGTTCCTCATCCAGTTCTCCCTGGCGGCGGGCTACAACATCAGCTACGCGGTGTACGTCTCCGACTACTCGCGCTACCTGCCCCCGCGGTCGTCGGCGCCGAAGCTCATCTTCTTCACCTACCTCGGCGCGGCCGGCTCCGCGGTGTGGCTGATGGGCCTCGGCTCGCTGCTCGCGAGCCGCCTGCCGGAGGTCGACGCGATCGGCTCTCTCAAGGAGGTGGGCGACAACCTCTTCCCGGGCTTCGGCACGATCGTGGTGCTCGTCTCGACGCTCGCGCTGATCTCGATCATGGGCGTCAACGCCTACGGGGCGATGCTCACGAGCGTGAGCGGCATCGACGCCTTCCGGAAGGTCCGACCCACGGTGCGCGCCCGCGTGATCGGACTCGTCGCCGTCGGCCTCGTCACCGTGATCGTCGCGCTCCTGATCCCCGACGACTACCTCGGCAGCTTCAACAACTTCGTGCTGCTGATGCTCTACTTCCTGGTGCCGTGGACGGCGGTCAACCTCGTCGACTTCTACGCGGTGCGCCACGGGAAGTACGCCATCACCGAGATCTTCAACCCGCACGGCATCTACGGTCGCTGGTCGTGGCGGGGTCTCGCCGCGTACGGCATCGGCTTCGTTGCGATGATCCCGTTCTTCTCGCTGCCCGGCCTCTACACCGGACCGGCGGCGGAGGCGATCGGCGGTGCGGACATCTCGTTCGCCATCGGCCTCGTGGTCGCCGGCGGCCTGTACTGGCTGTTCTGCCGCAACCTGGACCGTGCCGCCGAGGAGCGGGTCCGCCAGGAGAGCCAGCGCGTGCTGGAGGGAGCGGGGTCCGAGTGACCGCGATCGCCCGCGGCCGCCGCACTGTCGCCATCGTGCAGCGGCCGCCCGCGCTCCTCGACCTCGCCGCCACGCTCGAGCGGGCGGTGGCCGCGATCGAGGAGGCGGCGGGAGCGGACCTCGTCGTCTTCCCCGAGACCTGGCTGACCGGCTACCCGGCGTGGATCTTCGGGATGGCCGCGTGGGGTGATCCCGAGGCCCGCCGCTGGTACGGGCGCCTGGCGCGGGAGAGCCCGGTCGTCGGGGGAGCGGACGACCGGGGCGACGACCTCGCCCCGATCCGCGACGCGGCCGAGCGCTTCCGCACGACCGTGGTCCTCGGGCTCAACGAGCGGACCGCGAGCGGCGGGACGCTCTACAACAGCCTCGCGACTCTCGGACCGGATGGCCGCCTGCTCAACCTGCACCGCAAGCTGGTGCCCACCCACGCCGAGCGGATCCTCTGGGGCGCCGGCGACGGTGCAGGCCTGCGCGCCGTCGACACACCGGCCGGTCGGGTCGGCGGGCTCATCTGCTGGGAGCACTGGATGCCGCTCGCCCGTCAGGTGCTGCACGCGGACGGCGAGCAGATCCACGTGGCCGCGTGGCCCGACATCCCGGAGATGCATGAGCTCGCCTCCCGCACCTATGCGCGGGAGGGCGGCTGCTTCGTGCTGTCGGCGGGACTCTTCCTCACGACCGACGACCTCCCGCCGGAGCTCCGCGATGCGTACCGCGCGGGAGTCGGCCCGGACGCCCCGGCCGATGGCGTGCTCTTCGACGGCGGGTCGGCGATCGCGGCGCCCGACGGCACCTGGCTCCGGGAGCCCGTGCGTGGGCGCGCAGAGCTCATCGTCGCCGAGCTCGACCTGAGCGAGGTCGACGACGCGCACGCCGACCTCGACGTCGCCGGCCACTACAGCAGGCCCGACGTGCTCCGGCTCCACGTCGACGCCACGCGCCGCACCGGGGTGGAGCGGTCGGGCGGCCTCGCCCCGGAGGGCTGAAGTCGCCGGAGGGCCGCCCGCTCAGCCCTCGTGTGTCGAGGACAGCGGCGTTGCCGCCGCCGAAACGCACTCGCCGCGGCAGGAACGACACCCGCGGGGAGTGCGTTTCTGCCGCGGCGAGCGCGCAGTCAGGGCTGGGCGAGCTCCTCCGGGCGGAGCCGCACGCGGCGCAGCAGCTGAGCGTTGAGCGCGACCACGATCGTCGACACCGACATGAGGATCGCGCCGGCGGCGGGGGAGAGGACGAAGCCCGCCCCCGCGAGCACGCCCGCGGCCAGGGGAACCGACAGCACGTTGTAGCCGGTGGCCCAGGCGAGGTTCTGCACCATCTTGCGATAGCCGGAGCGGGACAGCTCGATCACCGTGAGCACCGACCGCGGATCGTTGCCGGCGAGGACGACGCCCGCGGATTCGATGGCGACATCAGTGCCGGCGCCGATCGCGATGCCGACGTCCGCGCGGGCCAGCGCGGGCGCATCGTTCACCCCGTCGCCCACCATCGCGACCTTCGCGCCGCGGCTCTGCAGCTCCGCGACCTTCGCGTCCTTGTCCTCGGGCCGCACCTCGGCGAACACCTCGTCGATGCCGAGCTCCGCGCCGACCGACTCCGCGACAGCGCGAGCGTCCCCGGTGATCATCGCCACGCGCACGCCTCGGCGGTGCAGGGCGTCGACGACCTCGCGGGACTCCGGCCGCACCTCGTCACGCACCGCGAAGGCGGCGCGCGCGCGGCCGGCCTGCACGAGGTAGAGGACGGCTGCTCCCTCCCCGGACCACGCGGCGACCGGCTCGTCGAGCTCGGACGGCACGGCGACGTCCTCCTCGCGCAGGAGTGCAGGGCCGCCGACGCGGACCAGCTCGCCGGCGATGCGCCCCTCGACCCCGCGCGCGGTGAGGGAGCGGAAGTCGGTGACCTCGATTCCGGCGTCGAGCTCGGCCTCCTCGGCCGCCCGCACGAGCGCGCGCGCGACGGGGTGCTCGCTCGACCGCTCCAGTGCCGCGGCGATAGCGAGGGCCTTGTCGCGGGCGACGCCGGGCGCGACCGCCACGTCGGTGACGACCGGCTCGCCGCGGGTCAGGGTGCCCGTCTTGTCGAAGAGCACGGTGTCGACGGTGCGCATCCGCTCGAGGGCGAGGCGGCTCTTCACGAGCACGCCCGCGCGGGCGGCGCGCTCGGTCGAGATCGCGATGACGAGCGGGATGGCGAGGCCGAGCGCGTGCGGGCAGGCGATCACGAGCACGGTCACCGTCCGCTCGATCGCATCCGCCGGACTGCCGAGCAGCAGCCAGACGGCGAAGGTCAGGACGCCGGCGCCCGCCGCGAAGTAGAAGAGCAGGGCGGCGGCGCGATCGGCGAGCGCCTGCGCCCGCGACGAGGAGCGCTGGGCGTCCGCGACGAGCCGCTGGATGCCCGCGAGCGCGGTGTCGGCGCCGACGGCGTCGACCCGGACTCGGACGGCGCTGTCGGTGGCGACCGTGCCCGCGGTCACCCGGTCGCCCGCCCCGCGCGCCACCGTCCGCGATTCGCCGGTGATCATCGACTCGTCGAACTCCGCCGTCCCGTCCACGACGGTGCCGTCGGCCGGGACGCGGGCGCCGGAGCGGACGAGCACGAGGTCGCCGACCCGGAGCTCGCCGAGCGGCACCTCGGTCAGCCCCACCGGCCCGTCGACGCGGATGGCGCGGTCGGGCAGCAGCGCGGCGAGCGCGTCGAGCGCGCTCGACGCGGCGCCGAGCGCGCGCATCTCGAGCCAGTGGCCGAGCAGCATGATGACGATGAGGAGCGCGAGCTCCCACCAGAAGTCGAGGTCGAGATCGGACAGCCCGAGCGAGGTCACCCAGGACGCGACGAACGCCACTGTGATCGCCATGGCGATGAGCGTCATCATCCCGGGCTGCCGCACGCGCACCTCGGCGACCAGGCCCGTGAGGAATGGCCAGCCGCCGTAGAGGAAGACGACGGTGCCGAGCAGGGGGGAGATCCACTCGGCGCCCGGAAAGGACGGTGCCGGGTAGCCGAGGATCTCGGCGAACATCGGGCTGAACGCGACCACCGGGATCGCGAGCACGAGGCTCACCCAGAAGCGGTTGCGGAAGAGCGCAGCGTGATCGCCGTGGCCGCCGTGCCCGCCGTGGTCGCCGTGCGCGTGGCCCGCGTGGGCGTGCGCACCGTGGGCGGAGTGGTCGTGTTCGGCGTGCGGGACGTGACCGGCGTGCTCGTGCTCGGCGAGTGCGTGGGCGGCGTGGTCGTGCCCGGGGTGCGCGTGATCGGAGTCGACGGCGCGGTCGTGCCCCGCGTACTCGTGAGCCGCGGAGTCGTGCATGGCGTGTGCGGCGGAGTCGTGCGCCTCGGGCCCGGCATGATCGTGCTCGTGGTCCGTCCGCTCGTGCGCGTGCTCGCGCGTGCGCGCAGGACCGTGGTGTCCACCGTGGTCGGGTTCGGTGGAATCGGCGGCGGTGCGGTCCTCGAGCGGCCCGCCGCTGTGCTCGGTGTCCGACTGCTCGGCCGCCCGGATGTCCCCGTGGGTGCGCTCGTGGTCCATCGATCCTCCTCGTCGGCTTCCCTTTCTATACCCCCCGGGGGTATAGTGCAAGGGACCGCGGGAAGCGGGGGCGCAGGAGGCGGGACATGGACGAGCACGGCAGCGCGCACCACGGCTATATCAGCGACAAGGACGCCTACCTGGCCCGGCTGAAGCGCATCGAGGGGCAGGCGCGCGGGCTGCAGAAGATGGTCGAGGACGAGAAGTACTGCATCGACATCCTCACGCAGGTGTCCGCCATGACGAAGGCACTGCAGTCGGTCGCCCTCGGTCTCCTCGACGACCACATGAGCCACTGCGTGGTGGACGCAGTCGGCGACCAGCGCGAGGGCAAGCTGCGCGAGGCGTCCGAGGCGATCGCCCGGCTCGTCCGCTCCTGACGGGCGCTCAGGCGCCGCGGAACACCTCGAGCATCGTGGGTGCGCCGGCGGCGGCCGGGACGACCTCGATCGGGTCGCCCGCCGTGACGGCGCCGGTGTGCACGACGCGGAAGTAGGCACCGAGCCGGCCCTCGGCGGCGAACCGCCGCACCCAGCCGGATGCCTGTGCCCCGCCCACCCAGCGGGCGAAGGTCATGCACGGCGTGCGGGGCATGGTCGCCTCGAGCACCACCTTGCCCAGCTGCCAGCGCTCGCCGACACGAGCGGCGGTCGCGTCGATCCCCTCGACGCGCAGGTTCTCGCCGAACCAGCCCGGCGGAAGAGACCGGCCGAGCTCGGCCTCCCAGAACTCGGCGTCCTCCTGCGAGTAGGCGTAGACGGCTTTCTCGAGGCCCCCGTGGTGCTTGCGATTGGCCTGGACATCGGCCCGCAGGCCGAGCCGGCCCACCTTGACGGGGCCGTCGACGGCCCGCTTGTCGATCGCGGTGACCCCGTTGCTGCCGGAGTCCGGCCGTAGGGCGTGCACAACGCAGGGCGCGACGAGCGAGGGCATGGGCGGGAGTCTAGGCGGTCGGCGGTGCTCGCTAGCGTGGACCCGTGCCGAACCCCACCCACGTCCTCGCTCACCTCAGCGACACCCACTTCCTCGACGGCGGAGCCCCCCTCCACGGCAGCGTGGACACCGTCGCGCACCTCCGCCGTGCCCTGGAGCGCCTGGTCGAGTCCGAGTACACGGTCGACGCCATCATCCACACCGGCGACATCGCGGACCTCGGCGAGCTCGACGCCTACCGGCGCGTGCGGGAGCTCGTGGACCCGGTCGCCGAGCGACTCGGCTGCCCCGTCGTCTGGGTGGCGGGCAATCACGACTCGCGCGGCCCCCTCCGGGAGGGGCTGCTCGGCGTCGCGCCGACGACGGAGCCGGTCGACAGCGTCCTCGACGTCCGCGGGCTGCGCGTCGTCGCAATCGACACCTCGGTGCCCGGCAAGGGCCACGGCGAGCTCGATCAGGCGCAGCTCGACTGGCTGCGCGATGTGCTCGCGGAGCCGGCGGAGCACGGCACGATCCTCGCCATGCACCACCCGCCCGTGCCGACCACGGTCCGCGTGCTCGAGCCGTTCCAGCTGCGGGGGAGCGAGGCGCTCGCCGAGGTGCTCGCCGGAACGGACGTGCGGGCGGTGCTGAGCGGCCACCTGCACTACTCGGTGCACGGCTCGCTCGCCGGCATCCCGGTCACGGTCGCGCCGGCGACGAGCTACACGGTTCGCGTCGACGCGCCGCACCTCGGCCTCACCGGGGTGGACGGCGACCAGGCGATCGCGCTCGCCGTCGTCTATCCCGAGCAGGTGGTGACCACGCTGCTCCCGCTCGACCAGCCGCCCGCGGTCGTGCAGCTGCCGGACGGCTACTTCGACGACTGGGACGTGTAGCGCCGCCACACCGGCGTCCCGGCCGCCCGCGCCGCAGGCGGGGAGGGACGATGGGGCGATGCAGATCGCGGAGGCCGTCGAGGAGTTCCGCGCCCACCTCGCCGGCGAGCGCGGGTTCTCGGACAACACCGTCCGCGGCTACGTCACCGACCTGATCGACCTCGAGGGCTTCGCCCGGCGGCGGGGCACGCCCGAGGTGGAGGGCGTCACCCTCGACCTGCTGCGCGACTGGCTCTGGCACTCGTCCGAGCGCGGCCTCGCCCGCACCACGCTCGCGCGGCGGACCGCGTCCGCCCACACGTTCGGCAACTGGCTCGCCCGACAGGGCTACGTGCCGGTCGACCCCGCGCTGCGCCTGCGGGCCCCGAAGGCCCACAGCACCCTGCCGCGGGTGCTGCCGCAGAACGCGGTCGGCGATCTCCTCGCCGACCTCGCCGCCCAGGCAGCGGACGACGAGCCGCAGCGACTGCGCGATCTCGCCGTCGTCGAGCTCCTCTACGCGTCCGCGCTGCGGGTGTCGGAGCTCTGCGGACTCGACGTGGACGACGTCGACCGTGAGCGCCTGACCGTCACGGTCACGGGCAAGGGCAACCGCCAGAGGGTGGTGCCGTTCGGCGTGCCCGCGGCGCGGGCCATCGACCGGTACCTCCGCGCCGGCCGTCCCCGCCTCGTCGTCGAGGCGACTCCGGCCCTCTTCCTCGGCGACCGCGGCGGCCGGCTCGGCGTGCGGTCGGTGCACCGGCTGGTCGCGCGGCTGCTCGCCGGAATCCCCGGCTCGGGCCCCGCCGGCCCGCACACGTTCCGCCACACCGCGGCGACGCACCTCCTCGACGGGGGCGCCGACCTGCGCGCCGTGCAGGAGCTGCTCGGCCATGCGAGCCTCGGCACGACGCAGATCTACACCCACGTCTCCGCCGAGCGCCTCAAGCGGGCCTACGAGCAGGCGCACCCCCGCGCCTGACCGGGCCGCGCCGGACCGCGACTCAGCCGGCCCGGAATGCGCCGGGCTCCCTGCGGGACCACCCTCGGACGTCGTGCCGAGCGGCAGCAGCACCGCCCGCGGAACACCGCCGAGCAGGACCAGCGGCGAGAGGTACCGCCCGTCGAGCCGCGCCCCCAGATGCAGGCAGCTCGCCGGGCAGTGCCCCGCGGCGGGCGCCACGAGCCCCACCTGCTCGCCGCGCCGGACCGGTGCACCGGGCGCGAGCGGCGACTCCACGGGTTCGAAGCTCGACAGCAGTCCTCCCGCATGCCGGAGGGAGATCACGGGCCGCGTCCCCACGACTCCCGCGAAGTGCACCACCCCGTCATCCGGCGCGAGCACCGGCGTGCCGACCGGCACGTCGAGGTCGACGCCCCGGTGCCCGGCCGCGTACGCGGTCGGCGGCGCCCGGTAGGGACTCTCGATCGCGGGCCGGGGGAGCACCGGCCAGTCCCAGGACGGTGAGCCTCCGCCCGTCCCCGTCGCCGCAGCAGTCGTCTCCGCCTCAGCGGCGGCGGGTGCCTCGCCGGGCAGGGCGAGCGCCGCCGCGAGCAGGAGCAGCACGCACACGAGGCGCCGAGCGGAGGACATGCGACGAGGATGCGCGCCCCCCTCCGCCGCCGGCCCCATGCGCCCGTATCGGTGCGGAAGTCGCCGTGCAACCCCTCCTGGGGAGGGACGGCGCCCGAGCGGAGCCGGTGGGAGGATCGATCCCCGGAGGAAGCATGAGCAGAACCAGCGCAGCCACCGGCAAGATCGACGCCCGTCTCCGCCGACGAGTCACCGCACTCGCCGTGGCGGCCGCGGTCGGCGGCTTCCTGTTCGGCTTCGACTCGTCCGTCATCAACGGCGCGGTCGACGCGATCGAGCAGCAGTTCGAGATCGAGGGCCTCATCCAGGGCCTCGCCGTCGCGATCGCGCTCATCGGATGCGCGGTCGGCGCCTACGCCGCCGGCGGTCTCGCCGACCGCATCGGCCGCCGCAAGGTGATGCTGATCGGTGCCGTGCTCTTCTTCGTCAGCTCCGTCGGCGCGGGCCTCGCGTTCGGCGTCATCGACTTCATGGTCTGGCGCTTCATCGGCGGCCTCGGCATCGGCGTCGCGTCCGTGATCGCGCCCACCTACATCGCCGAGATCGTGCCTGCCGCCGTGCGCGGCCGGCTCGCGTCGCTGCAGCAGCTCGCGATCACGGTCGGCATCTTCGCCGCCCTGCTCTCGGACGCGCTCCTCGCGGGCATCGGCGACCCGGACGCGCTCCGGCCGCTCCTCGGTCTGGAGGCGTGGCGCTGGATGTTCCTCGTCGCCGTGGTGCCGTCGGTCGTGTACGGCTTCCTTGCGTGGCGCCTGCCCGAGTCGCCCCGCTACCTGCTCGCGGTGGACCGGGAGCGCGAGGCGCGCGACGTGCTCGCCACCGTGCAACCTCAGGGGGAGATCGACGACGAGGTCGGCCGCATCCGCCGCAACATACAGGAGGACCGGGAGAACGCGAAGAAGGCGTCCCTCCGCGGTGCCGCGCTCGGCCTCGCGCCGGTCGTCTGGATCGGCCTCGCCCTGTCGGTGTTCCAGCAGGCGGTCGGCATCAACGTGATCTTCTACTACTCGACCACGCTGTGGAGCGCGGTCGGGTTCCAGGACGCCTTCCTCATCTCCGTCTTCTCCTCGGTCGTGAACGTGGCGGTCACCTTCGTCGCGATCGCCATCGTCGACAAGGTCGGCCGGCGCCCGATGCTCCTCGCCGGCTCCATCGGCATGGCTGTCACGCTCGCGGCGATGGCCCTGTCGTTCAGCCAGGCGGTCACGACGGACGGGCAGCTCAGCCTGCCGCAGCCGTGGGGGATGATCGCGCTCGTCGCCGCGAACCTGTTCGTCGTCTCGTTCGGCGCCACGTGGGGGCCGCTCGTGTGGGTTCTGCTCGGCGAGATCTTCCCGAATCGCATCCGCGCGAAGGCCCTCGGGGTCGCGGCCGCCGCCCAATGGATTGCGAACTTCCTGGTCACGGTCAGCTTCCCCGTGTTCTCCGACTTCTCGCTGCCGTTCACCTACGGCCTCTACGCGGTGTTCGCGCTGCTGTCGCTGCTGTTCGTGTTCTTCTTCGTCCCGGAGACGAAGGGCGTCGAGCTCGAGGACGTCGGCGGGCTCGTGTTCGGCCGCGCTAAGAAGGCGGCGGCCCCCTCCCGGCGGGCCTGACGGCGCCGTCCCGATCCGTCCCGCGGATCTCCCAGCGGAGACGGGACGAGGATCCCAGGCGGGTGGGACACGTCCCGCCCGACCCTTCTTCTCAGCGAGCACACCGCTCGCCATCCGACGAAGGGGAAACTCCATGGACACCACCGCAGCTCTCTCCACCGCCGGTCGGCCCGACGCCGCCGGTGCCGCGACCGCCCGATCCCGAGCCGGGGGCGTCGGCCCCCGCCTGGCCGCGGTCGCGCTGATCGGCGGCGCTCTGCTCAACACCACTGAAGCGGTGCTCGCGCAGTTCCTGCCCGAGCGCCCGGAGGGCACCGCCGACCAGCTCCGGCTCGTCGCCGAGAACGCGACCCTGTACGGCACCCGCGCCGTGCTCGGCACGCTCGCCATCCCGCTCATGGCGATCGCATTCGTCGCCCTGACGCAGGTCCTCGGCACTCGGGCGCGGCGGCTCGCCATGGCGGCGAGAGTCGCCCTGCTCGCCGGGATGTGGGGCTTCGTCGGCATCCACCTCCTCGGCCTCCTGCAGCTGCCCGCCGCCGGACTGGAGGATCCGGGATCGGCAGCGGCCGTCCTCGACGCCGCTCAGGCCGATCCGGTGCTGGCCGTGCTGTTCCTGCTGCCGTTCCTGGCCGGATGCGTGATCGGGATGATCCTGCTCGCCGTCGGACTGCTCTGGACCCGCGTCCTGCCCCGGTGGATCGGTGTGGCCCTGCTGGTGTTCATCGTCGTCGACTTCACCGTCGGCGCGGTCGGTCCGGTGGACCCGCACTGGCTGTTCCTCGCCGCGAGCGCCGGCGCCGCCGTGGCCGGTCTGCGGGCGGCCCGGGGCGGGGTCGCGACAGCGCGGTGACCGGACCGATACTCTCCCTCACCATGACTGCACCTGCGGCCGCCGAGCGGGAGCTCCCCGTCCCGGTTCCGGCGCGCACGATCAGCCGGGCCGCCGTCGCAGCGGCCCGGCTGATCGCCGCCCTCGCCGTCCTCGCGGCGCTCGCCGCGGTCGCCCTGCCCCTCCTGACCGGAGGCGACTGGCTTCCGCAGCTGTTCCGCACGCCGGAGCCCGTCGTGGCGACCTCGTTCGCCCTGGCCGGCGCGGTGCTCGCCGGGGTGCCCGCCGCGCAGCGGATGGCGGCCCTGCTGCTGGTGGTCGCCGCCTCCGCCGCCGCCTACGTCCTCGCCACCTCCGTGTCGGCCGCCGGTCCCTCCGCCCTCGCCGACTGGGTGCGGGCCTGGGCGTGGCTCCCGGGCCTGCTGGTCACCACCACCGTGCTGCCGCACGTGGTCCCGTACGGCCGATCGCTCGGCGGCGCCGGGCGCACCGCCGCGGGCGCGGCCGTCGCCTTCACCGCGGTGTCGACCCTCGTCGTGGCCGGGACGGCCGCCACGACGGGGCGATCGGACCCGTTCTCGAGCCCGGCGTTCACCGTTCCGCTGCTCCTCCTCGTCCTGTCCGGGATCGCGTCGGTCGTCGTGCGCGTGCGACGGGGCGGGCCGGTGGAGCGGCGCCAGCTGGCCTGGGTCGGCCTCGGCCTGCTGGTCGCCGTGATCGCGACGTTCACCGCGCCGCCGTGGGCCGTCGCCGTCGCCGTGCTCGGCCTCCCTCTCGGCCTCGCGGTCGCGGCCACCCGGTACCGGCTCTACGACATCGACCTGGTCGCAGGCCGCGCCCTCGTCGGGGTCCTCCTGCTCGCGGGCAGTGCGCTCGTGTACGCCGCGGTCACGGGATGGGCCGGCGCGCTGCTCGGCGCCACGTCGCCGGTCGCCGGGTTCGTGGCCGCCTTCGCGGTCGCGCTCGTGTTCCACCCGCTGCACCTCGCCGTGCGGCGCGCGGTGACCCGGCTGTTCCGGGGGCGCCGCCCCGATCCGGCCGAGCTCCGGCGCGCACTGGCCGAGCGGGTGCGCGCGGCCGTGGGCCCCGGCGAGGCGCTCGCGGTCGGGACGGCGGAGGTCGCCGACGCCCTCCGGCTCGGGTCGGTCACCGTGGAGGTCCCGCTGCCGGACGGGAGCCGCGCCTTCACCGCCGGGCCCTCCGTCACGGAAGGAGGCGTCGAGGTGCCCCTGACACTGCACGGGGAGCGCGTCGGGGTGCTCCGCGCCGGTGCGCGGGACGGGGGAGTCCTGGCGTCGCCCGACCGCCGGGCGCTCGAGGAGCTGGGGGAGGCCCTGGCCGCTCCGGCGTACGCCCTTCGGCTCGCGCACGCCCTCGACGGCTCCCGCACCGAGCTGCTCGCCACGCGTGAGGACGAGCGACGGCGGCTGCGGCGGGACCTGCACGACGGTCTCGGGCCCCAGCTCGCCGCTGCCGTGATGACCCTCGACACCGCCGCGTCCGCTCTCGCCCGCTCGGACCTCGACCGGGCCCGGCGACTCGTGTCCGCGGGCCGGGACGACATCGGGGAGGCGGTGCGCGACGTCCGCCGCCTCGTCGAGGGGCTCCGGCCGCCGTCGCTCGACGACCTCGGCCTCGCCGAGACGCTGCGCTCCGGCGCCGCCGCCCTCACCGGCCGGGACGGCGGGAGCGGGCCCGAGATCACCGTCGATGCCGACGGCCTCCCGCTGCTGCCCGCGGCGGTCGAGGTCGCCGCTCTGCGCATCGCGCAGGAGGCGATGCTCAACGCCGTCCGGCACTCCCGAGCCCGGAGGATCGCCGTGACCGTGAAGGCGCGCCCCGGCGTGCTCGAGCTGGAGGTGCTCGACGACGGTGCGGGCATCGCCCCGGACGCCGGGGGCGGCGTCGGTCTCACCTCGATGCGCGAGCGCGCCGCCGAGCTCGGAGGAAGCTGCACCGTCACCCGCGCGGAGCCGACCGGCACCCGCGTCGCCGCCGCGCTGCCCTGGGAGGACCCGCGATGAAGGCCGTGCTCGCCGACGACCACCCCGTCTTCCGCCGCGGGCTCCGCGTGCTGCTCGAGGACCTCGACGTCGAGGTAGTCGCCGAGGCCTCCGACGGCGCCGAGGCGGTGGAGCTCGTGCGGCGCCTCCGGCCGGACGTCGTGCTCATGGACATCCAGATGCCGGTGCTGTCCGGACTCGACGCCACCCGGCAGCTCGTCGCCGAGGACCCCGACGTGCGGGTGCTCGTCCTCACGATGATCGCGGACGACGATGCCGTCGGCGCCGCGCTGCACGCGGGTGCCCTGGGCTACCTGCTCAAGGGAGCGGGGCAGGAGGAGATCGCTGCCGCGCTCGCCGCGGTGTCGTCCGGACAGGCGGTGTACGGCCCGGAGATCGCACGGCGGATGCGCGCCCTCTTCGCGGCGGGCGGCACGCCGCCACCACCGTTCCCCGAGCTCGCCGACCGGGAGCGCGAAGTGCTCGACCTCCTCGCCGCCGGACTCTCGAACGCCGAGGTCGCCCGGCGTCTCTTCCTCTCCGAGAAGACGGTCCGCAACTACGTCAGCTCCATCTTCGCCAAGCTGATGGTGCGCGACCGCGCCGAGGCGATCATCCGCGCCCGGGAGGCCGGCCTCGGCGTCCGGCGCTGACCGACTCCCGGGCCCATCGGCGGGCCCGGTCCTGTAACATGGATGCCGCACCTCGCCCAGCGGGGTGACTTCGCGTGCCCACCAGGCCTCCGCAAGCCATCGGTCCTCCGGACAGGAGGCGGCTGCGTGCCGGGCACCAGGATCCGCGGCCGTCCGGTCGCGGTAGGCAACCGAATCGGCGCCGTTCCCGCTCGCGCGGGCGCGCGCCGGGAACAGGAGCACGGCCATGGCCGTCGTCACCATCCGCCAGCTGCTCGACAGCGGCGTCCACTTCGGGCACCAGACCCGCCGGTGGAACCCGAAGGTCAAGCGCTTCATCCTCACGGAGCGCAGCGGGATCCACATCATCGACCTGCAGCAGTCGCTCGCCTACATCGACAAGGCGTACGACTTCGTCAAGGAGACGGTCGCCCACGGCGGCACCATCCTCTTCGTCGGCACCAAGAAGCAGGCCCAGGAGGCCATCGCCGAGCAGGCGAAGCGCGTCGGCCAGCCGTACGTCAACCAGCGCTGGCTCGGCGGTCTGCTCACCAACTTCACCACGGTGCACAAGCGCCTCAACCGGCTGAAGGAGCTCGACCTCGTCGACTTCGACGACACGAGCAAGGGCTACACGAAGAAGGAGCTGCTCATCCAGCGCCGCGAGCGCGACAAGCTCGAGAAGACGCTGGGCGGCATCCGCAACCTCGGCAAGACCCCGTCCGCGATCTGGGTCGTCGACTCGAAGCGCGAGCACCTCGCCGTCGACGAGGCCAAGAAGCTCGGCATCCCGGTGATCGGCATCCTCGACACCAACGCCGACCCGGACGAGCTGGCCTACCCGATCCCGGGCAACGACGACGCGATCCGCAGTGTCGCCCTGCTCACCCGGATCATCGCGGACGCCGCCGCCGAGGGTCTCATCCAGCGCCACCAGAAGCCCTCCGAGGGTGACGAGGCCGCCGAGCCGCTGGCCGAGTGGGAGCGCGAGCTCCTCGAGGCCGGCCAGGCCGAGAGCGCCCCTGCCGCCGAGGCGCCCGCTGCCGCGGAGGCCCCGGTCGAGGAGAACGACGCCGACGCGAAGGCCGACGCCGACCTCAACGCCCAGGCCGACGAGACCGTCGTCGCCGAGCACGCTCCGGAGACGGACGAGCAGGCCGAGGCCAAGATCGAGGCCGCCGCGACCGAGGACGAGAAGACGCCGCGCGCCGCCAAGGCCGCCAAGTAAGCATCGAAGCAACAGCAAGAGGAGTCAGGAATGGCAAGCTTCACCGCAGCCGACGTCAAGACGCTGCGTGACCGGCTCGGTGCCGGCATGCTCGACAGCAAGAACGCCCTCGTCGAGGCGGACGGCGACATCGAGAAGGCCATCGAGATCCTCCGCGTGAAGGGTCTGAAGGGCGTCGCCAAGCGCGAGGGCCGCACCACCACCGCGGGCCTCGTGGCCGCGAAGGAGGGCGCGGGCTTCGCGACCCTGATCGAGCTCGCGAGCGAGACCGACTTCGTCGCGAAGAACGAGCGCTTCATCGCGCTCGCGGACAAGGTCCTCGAGGCGGTCCACGCCGCGGGCGTCGCGAGCGCCGAGGAGGGCCTCACCGCCTCCGCCGGCTCGCAGACGGTCGGCGAGCTCATCAACGACGAGGCGGCGCTCATCGGCGAGAAGGTCGAGCTGCGCCGCGTCGTCAAGGTCCCGGGCGAGAAGTTCGCGATCTACCTGCACAAGACGAGCAAGGACCTGCCTCCGCAGGTCGGCGTCGTCGTCGGCTACACGGGCGAGGATGCGGAGACCGCGCGGAGCATCGCGCAGCACATCGCGTTCGCCAACCCGCGCTACCTGACGCGTGACGAGGTCCCCGCGGACATCGTCGAGCGCGAGCGGGAGATCGTCACCGAGACCGCGAAGAACGAGGGCAAGCCGGAGGCGGCGCTGCCCAAGATCATCGAGGGCCGGCTGACGGGCTTCTTCAAGGAGATCGTGCTGCTCGACCAGGCGTACGCCAAGGACAACAAGCTCACGGTCAGCAAGGTCCTGCAGGACTCGGGCCTCACCGTCCAGGGGTTCACCCGGGTGAAGGTCGGCGTCTGAGCCTGACGCTCTGATCGGACGGAACGGGAGTCGCCCTCGGGCGGCTCCCGTTCCGCGTTCCCGGGAGTCGCGCTGGGGAGTGCGAGCGTGACGAATCAAGGAGAATCTCCGGCGGATCCGCCCCGATCGGCATCGGCGGGCGCACAGGCGGCCAGTTCTCCTTGATTTGGTACCCCCCCGGAGCCCAGGGGCGGCGCCTCAGGCGCCCCCGAACCGGCTCAGGTCGCGTCCCACAGGGCGCGGTAGTACCGGAGGCGCTCCTCGTCGCGGTCGATCCCGTACGCCTCGAGCAGGGCGCCGGTCCAGTCGTCGCCGTAGTTCCAGGCGGTGCTCCAGCTCGCGACGGCGAGGTCGGCCCAGCGGTCGGCGACGCCGAGCGTGCCGAGGTCCACGTGCCCGCTCCACTGCCCCGCATCGTCCAGCAGCGTGTTCGGCGCGCAGGCGTCGCCGTGGCACACGACGAGGCGGTCGATCGTTGGGGCCTCCTCGAGCGCTGAATCGGGGCGGAGCCCGGAGCGGCGGGCGCGCTCGAGGCGCTCGGCCACCGACCAGTCGAACGGGCAGTCCTGCACGGGAAGCGCCTCGTGCAGAGCGCGCAGCCCGGCGCCGATCGCCCGCACCGCAGTGGCCGGCTCGGCGAGCCAGCGCTCGTGGACAGCGCTCCGGCCGGGCAGGGCCGTCGTGACCAGGCACGAGCCCTCCTCGTCCCGGAGGAGCGCGAGCGGCGTCGGCACTCGGGCGAACGGCCCGGCCCAGAGCATGCGGTCGCGCTCCGCCGCCAGGTCGAGGGGAGTGCCCGCGGGCGCCCACTTCGCGTAGCGGCCGCCCGTGAGCCGGAAGGTCAGCCCGCCCTCGCTGCTCCGCCAGACGGGCTCGACGGGTCCGCCGGCGACTCGGGCGACCGCCAGGGGAACGGCGACGGCGCCTCGGGGCGGCCCGGCGATCTCCACGGGGGCTCCCTCCGTCGGTCGGGTGTCGCGGCGGGCACTAATCTAGACGGGGCACTTCAGGAGGGATCCGCTGCATGACGACCGATGAGAGACGACGGGTACTCCTCAAGCTTTCCGGAGAGGCGTTCGGCAACGGAGCACTCGGCGTCGATCCCGTCGTCGTGATGGCCCTCGCCCGCGAGATCGCCGAGGCGGCCAAGACCGTCGAGGTCGCGATCGTCGTCGGCGGCGGCAACTTCTTCCGCGGCGCCCAGCTCGAGCAGGGCGGCATGGAGCGCAGCCGCGCCGACTACATGGGCATGCTCGGCACCATGATGAACGCGCTCGCCCTGCAGGACTTCCTCGAGCAGGCGGGCGCGGAGACGCGCGTGCAGTCGGCGATCTCCATGACGCAGGTCGCGGAGCCCTACATCCCGCGCCGCGCCATCCGGCACATGGAGAAGGGCCGCGTCGTCATCTTCGGCGCCGGCGCCGGCCTTCCGTACTTCTCGACCGACACCGTGGCGGCCCAGCGTGCCCTCGAGGTCCGGGCCGAGGTCGTCCTCGTCGCGAAGAACGGGGTCGACGGCGTCTACTCCGCCGACCCGCGCCTGCACGACCACGCCGTCAAGCTCGACAGGGTCACCTACCAGGAGGCGCTGCAGAAGGGGCTCAAGGTGGTCGACGCGACCGCGTTCAGCCTCTGCATGGACAACGGCATCGACATGGTCGTCTTCGGCATCGACGGACCCGGCAACGTCGCGGGCGCCATCCGCGGCGACGTGCCGCTCGGGACGCTCGTCACCGCCTGACCTCCGATCGCCGCCGCCGCCGGTGGCCGATCCACCGCCCCGCCTAGAATGGCGAGCAGACAACGAAGGAGTGTGCCCGTGATCGCGGATGTGCTGTCCGACGCCACCGAGCGGATGAAGAAGGCCGTGGAGGTCGCCAAGGACGACCTGTCCACGGTCCGCACCGGCCGCATCAACCCGGCGCTCTTCCAGAAGATCCCCGTGGACTACTACGGGACGCCGACGCCGCTCGCGCAGCTGGCCGGCCTGCAGACGCCCGAGGCGCGCGTGCTCATCGTCACGCCGTACGACAAGAGCGCCCTCAAGGAGATCGAGAAGGCGATCGTCGCGATGCCGAACCTCGGCGCGAACCCGTCGAACGACGGCAGCATCATCCGCGTCGTGCTGCCCGAGCTCACCGAGGACCGCCGCAAGGAGTTCGTGAAGATCGCCCGCGGCAAGGGCGAGGACGCGAAGGTCTCGGTCCGCAACATCCGCCGTCGTGCGAAGGACGACCTCGACTCCCTCAAGGGCGAGGTCGGCGACGACGACCTGTCGCGCGGCGAGAAGGAGCTCGAGCAGATCACCAAGACGCACATCGACCAGATCGACGAGGCGCTGAAGCGGAAGGAAGCCGAGCTCCTCGAGGTGTAGGGGCCGGCGAGGATCCCGCCGTGACGGCACCGAACGGCCCCGCGCGGCGCCGCCCCTTCCTGAAGCGCGGCGAGCTGCAGGCTCAGGTCGAGCAGCGGCGCGCCGACATCGAGGCGCAGGTGCGCGCCGCCCGCGAGCAGTTCGAGGAGACGCAGGCGCGCATCAACGCGCGCACCGGCCGCAACCTGCTGTTCGCGGCGGCGGTCGGCCTGCTGCTCGGCGCGATCCTCATCCTCAGCCTGGTGGTGGTGAAGGAGCTCTTCCTCGTCCTCGCGGGCGTGCTCGTCGCGTTCGCGGTGGTCGAGCTCGCCGGGGCGCTCCGCCGGTCCGGACGGGACGTGCCGCGCGTCGCCTCGGTCGTCGCGGCGGCGGTCGTGCTGCCGGCCGCGTACTTCTTCCCCGGCCTCGGGCAGTGGTTCGGCGTGCTCGCCGCGATGGCCTTCGTCACGGCGTGGCGCCTCGTCGAGGCGCTCTTCGGCCGCGGCTCGACGAAGGCGGAGGACCTCCGGCTCGATCTCGGCGCCGGTGCCTTCATCCAGCTCTACCTCACCCTCCTCGGCAGCTTCACGGTCGTGCTCACGGCGGAGGAGGGCGGCCAGTGGTGGACGCTCGGCTTCCTCATCGTGGTGGTGGCCTGCGACGTCGGCGCGTACGCGGCGGGCGTCGCCTTCGGCAAGCACCCCATGGCACCCAGGATCAGCCCCAAGAAGACGTGGGAGGGCTTCGCCGGCAGCGCGGCCGCCGCACTCATCACCGGTGTGCTGATCAGCGTCTTCATGCTGGGGGAGTCGTGGGCGTTCGGGCTCCTCTTCGGCGGGGTGCTCGTCGTCACCGCGACGGTCGGTGACCTCACCGAGTCGATGATCAAGCGCGACCTCGAGATCAAGGACATCAGCTCGTGGCTGCCCGGCCACGGCGGCTTCCTCGACCGGCTCGACTCGATCCTGCCTTCGGCCGTGGCCGCGTACGCGCTCTTCCTCCTCGCCCGCTGAGCCTCCCGGCCGCCCGCGCGATCAGCGGCACAATGGTGGCCATGGCGAACACCTTCCCCCGGAGCCGGCGCACGAAGCTCGGCTACCGGGTGGAGGACGTGGACCGGTTCCTCGCCGTCGCGCGCCGGGCGTACGACTCGCCGGCCGGCACGATCACCGGGATCGACGCCCGCACGATCCGCCGCACCGCCTTCCCCATGGAGAAGGGCGGCTACTCGACCGCCCACGTGGATGCGGCGCTCGAGCGGCTCGAGGACGCGTTCGCGCTGCGCGAGCGCAACCACGCGGTGAAGGCGCAGGGCGAGAAGGCGTGGTTCAGCGAGGCCCGTTCCACGGCCGCAGAGATCCTCGAGCGCGTCAGCCGCCCCGACGGCGAGCGGTTCGAGCACGCGGGCGCCATGTCGATCGGCTACGACATCGACGAGGTCGACAGGTTCAGCGCGCGGCTGGGGAAGTACTTCAAGGACGGCACCCCCATGAGCATCGACGAGGTGCGCACGGTCGCCTTCCGCCCGCGCCGCGGGGGCTACCAGGAGTGGCAGGTCGACATGCTGCTCGATGCCGTCGTCGACGTGATGCTCGCCGTCCGGTGAGCGGCGCGGACACGGCGGCGGGCCCCTATCCGGGGTCTTGCGGGGACCGTTTGCTACCATCGGTTCATCGTGGGTAAGCATTCGAGCACGGCGATTGCCATCCGGCCTTCCGGGGCGTCCCCGACGCGACCCCCGCAGCGGCGCGCGCGCAAGGCTCCGATGCACGGGCGGATCGCCCTCTCCCTCTTCGGGTTCGTCGCCGTCTTCGGCATCCTCCTCGTCAACGTGACGGACCCGTACGCGGGCGCCACGGCGTCCCCGTACTACATGACGTCGACGTCCCGCCTGTCCGTCGAGGCGCAGCAGCTGCTCCAGGTCGAGACGGCCGCGTACGAGGCCGAGCAGATCACGCGCGACAACTTCACGGTCACCGAGAAGCCGAAGCCTCCGCCGCCCCCGCCCCCACCGGCCGTCGAGGAGGAGTCCTCCTCCAGCTCCGGCGGAGGTGGCGGCTACAGCGCTCCGGTCGCCGTCGCCAGCCCCGGCTCGGCGCAGGCGATCGCGGCCGAGATGCTCGCCGCTCGAGGCTTCGGCAGCGACCAGTTCGACTGCCTCGTCGCGCTCTGGAACAAGGAGTCCGGCTGGCGCGTCAACGCGGCGAACCCGTCGAGCGGTGCCTACGGCATCCCGCAGGCTCTCCCGGGCAGCAAGATGGCGTCGTCCGGCGCCGACTGGCAGACGAACGCCGCCACGCAGATCCACTGGGGTCTCGGCTACATCCAGGGCCGCTACGGCAGCCCCTGCGGCGCTTGGGGCCACTCGGTCGACGTCGGCTGGTACTGACGGGCGCGCCCGTCGTTCCGCCCTTCCGTAGAATCGGCACATGCCGCGCAGCAATCGACCTCGCGGCGCGCGCAAGGACGAGGACGACGGCGACGACCTGTCGCGGCTGCTGACCGGCTGGCGGCGCACCGAGGTGCGGCGCGGCGGCACGTTCAACGTCCAGCCGATCAGCGCGGTGCAGGCGGTGAAGGAGTACCGCTGCCCCGGCTGCGGCAACGGGATCGACCCGGGCGTCGCGCACCTGGTGGTGTGGCGCGCGGACGGCGTGCTCGGTGAGGCGAACGACCTCGCCGCGCGCCGGCACTGGCATTCGCACTGCTGGAAGGTGGCCTGAGGTGGTGGAGATCCGTGGAGGGATCGAGCTTCCCGCTCGGCGGGAGGACGTGACCCTCGAGACGGCGGACGGGCTCACGCTCGTCGGCGAGCTCGCGCTGCCCGAGACCCGGGAGCCGGTGGCGACCCTCGTCACGCTGCACCCGCTGCCCACCGCGGGCGGCTTCATGGACTCCCACGTGCTGCGGAAGGCCGCGGCACGACTGCCCGCGCTGGCGGACCTCGCCGTGCTCCGCTTCAACACGCGCGGCACGACGTCGCCGCGCGGCACGAGCGAGGGCGAGTTCGGCGACGGCGTGCACGAGCGCGAGGACCTCGCCGCCGCGATGGCCTTCGTCACGGAGCGCGGGCTGCCGGCGCCCTGGCTGGTCGGCTGGTCGTTCGGCACCGAGGTCGCCCTGAAGTGGGGGAGGGAGCACCCGAGCGAGGGCATCATCCTGCTCTCCCCGCCGCTGCGACGCACGAGCGCCGACGAGGTGCGGGCCTGGGCCGGAGACGAGCGGCGGATCACCGCCCTGGTGCCCGAGTTCGACGACTTCCTCCGCCCCGACGAGGCGCGCGAGAAGTTCGCGTCCGCGCCGAACGTGGAGGTCGTCGGCGTCGAGGGCGCCAAGCACCTCTGGGTGGGGGAGAACTACACGCGCACGGTCCTCGACGAGATCGTGCAGCGCGTGAACCCCGCCGCCGCGCCGCTGCCCAGCGAGTGGGACGGTCCCGTCTCCGCCACCTGAGGTGCTCCGCTAGAGCTCGTTCTGCCGCGGGATGACGACCTGCTTCATGATCAGCAGGATCGACGCCGCCACCGGGATCGCGATGAGCGCGCCGAGGATGCCGAGCAGGGTGCCGCCGACGAGGGCCGCGATGACGACGACGGCGCCCGGCACCTTGACCGCCCGCTTCATGATGTTGGGGCTCAGCACGTACGCCTCGACCTGCATGTAGACGAGGTAGTAGACGCCGACGGTGATCCAGGTCGGGATCGAGTCCGGCAGCAGCAGCACCTGGCCGAGCAGGATCAGCACCGAGGCGCTCAGCGTCCCGACGAACGGGATCAGCGAGCCGAGGAAGGCGAGGAACGCGAACACCACCGGGAGCTCGCCGCCGATCACCGACAGGAAGATGAAGGTCAGCACGCCGTTGCAGAGCGCGAGCGACACCTGGCCGATGATGTAGCGGCCGACGGACTCGGTCACCTGCTCGGCGAGGTCCGCGAACCGCGCCCGCTTGGTGGCGGGGATGAGCTGGTACAGCGCCGACTTCAGCGTGTCGAGCGACGCCGTGAAGTAGAGGGTGAGGACGAGCACGATGAACGCGCCGAAGAGGCCGTTCGCGATGCCGAGGCTCACGGCCAGGACGTTGCCGGTGATCGTGTCGAAGTTGTCCTGCAGGTAGGCCGTCACGCCCTCGGCGATCTCCTGGACGTTGACGGAGTCGCCCACGTAGCCCTGGATCGTCGAGATGAAGTCGCCCCAGGTGACGCCGCTCGTGTAGTCGAGGATCGACTGGACCAGCGCGCTCGCCTGCTTGACGATCGCCGGCACGATCGCGAACATCACGCCGGTCACCGCCCCGAGCACCACGATCACCGTGATGAGCAGGGACGCCCATCTCGGCAGGCCGCGGCGCTCGAGGAACGAGACGAGCGGGTCCAGGCCGAGCGCGAGGAAGATCGCCGCGCCGACGTAGGTGAGGATCGTCGAGAGCTGATCGACCGCGGAGCCGATCGTCACCGCGAGGAGGACGCCAAGGCCGGCCAGCAGGCCGACCCGGAAGGGATTCTGGATCTTCACCCGCGGGACTTCAGCGGTCCGCGCTCACCTGCTCGGCGTGCTGGAGCACACCGCGCAGGCTCTCGAAGTAGGCCGCGACCTCGTCGCGCTCGTGCCGGATCTCCTCGAGGCGCTGCTCGGCGTCCGCGATCAGGGCACGGGATCGGCTGTCCGCGTCGGAGAGGATCGCGGCGGCCCGGTCCTCGGCCTCCTCGATCATCGCGGCGGCGGCCTCGGCCGCCTCCTCGCGCTTGATGCGGCTGTCGCGCTCGGAGGCGATCTCGAGGGTGTCCGCCTCGAGGCGCTTGTCCGCCGCGCGCCGGACGGCGTCCGCGAGCTGCAGGTTCGCCTCGTCGAGGTACTTCTGCGTCTGCGACACGGCCTCCTGATGCCGCTGCAGGTACTCCTTCTCCGCCTCGTCGCGGCGGGCCTTGAGCTCGATGTCGAGGTCGAGGCGCGCCTGCTCGGTCTCCCGGCTGATCTCGGCCCGCGCCTCCGCGAGCTCGTGGGCCAGCTCGTCGCGAGCGGCGGCCGTCTCGGCGGCGAGCTCGGCACGGGCCTTCTCGGTCTCGGCGGCGAGGGCGGCGCGCTCGCGCTCCGCGTCGCGGGTCGCCTGGGCGGCCGTGCCGGCCAGCTCGGTCTCGAGGGCGGCGCGGGCGTCGGCGAGCTCGGTGGCGAGCTCCGCGCGCGCGAGCTCGATCTCGCGGGTCAGAGCCTCCCGGGCGGCACGGACCTCGCGCTCGAGGTCCTCGCGCTCCGCCGCGAGGGCGCGGTCGTGCTGCTCGCGCTCCAGACGCAGCTCGCGGGCGGTCTCGACGCGCGCCTCCTGCAGCTCGCGGACGAGCGCGGCCCGACCCAGCTCGGTGTCGCGGGCGAGGCGAGCGGCCTCCTCGCGGGCGGCGGCGGTCTCCCGATCGGCGACGACGCGCAGCTCGGCGGCCTCCCGCTCGGCGGTGGCGCGGATGGCCGCGACCTCGCGCTTGACGGTGCCGCGCGTCTCGGCGGCCTCCGTGGCGACGCTGCCGCGGATGGCGGCGGCCTCGCGGGACGCGTCCTGCAGTGCCTGCTCCGCGGCATCCTGGGCGCGGAGCGTCATGTCGTCGACCTCGGCGCGGGCGGACTCGAGCATGTCGGCGGCCCGGTTGCGCGCGTCGAGCAGCGTGCGCTCGGCGTGGTCGGCGGCCTCGAGCTTCAGGCGGTCGATGTCGGCCTGGACGCCGGCGCGGAGCCGCTCCGCATCGATGTCGGCCTGCGCGATGAGGCGCGTCGCCTGCTCCTCGGCGATGCGGAGGGTGTTCTCGAGTCGGTGGCCGAGCCCGGAATACGTGGGGCTGCCGACCTCGTCCAGCTCGGCGCTCAGCTCGTCCACCTGGGCCGAGAGACGCTTGATCTCCTTCTGAGCCTCGGTGTTGGCGCTGTTGGCGGAGATCAGCTCGCGACGGATGTCCTTGATCGCCCGGTCGACCTCTTCGCGGTTGTAGCCGCGCATCACCTGGCTGAACTGGGCTTCGTCAGTGGCCAATGGTCACTCCTTGCGTCGTCGGGGTCGCGGGGACGCCGGGGGCGCCCGTGACCGTCGCAAGCATAGACCGCCGCCTCCGCCGGGGGCGGGAGCCGGGGCGGGGCGGCCCGAGGTCGATGCTGGGACAACATTCAGGCTCGCCCACTACTCTGGACACCGACTTTTTCTGCCGTCATGGCGGAAATCCCGTGAGTGCCGGGAGCGCCTCCGGGGTTTGCGCCCCTCCCTCGACCTACGATGAACCGTTCGGTCCGGAGCATCGAAGCGTTCTGCGGCAGTCTCGTAAGGAGTGATGCATCGTGCGGTTCGTCTCCGCCATCGTCGCCTTCGTCGTCGCAGCGGCCATGATCGTCTTCGGCATCGCGCAGCGCACCTGGCTGGCGCCGCCGGACCAGCTGACCACCACGGTCTCCACCGCGGACGAGGGCACCGCCTTCACCGTCATCCCCGGCAGGGTGCTCACGAGCAACCCGGGGCAGCAGCGTGTGGAGCTCTCGGGCGGCGAGACCGTCTGGGCCGCGTACGCCCGCACGAGCGACATCACCGCCTGGATCGGCGACGACCCCTACACGGCCATCTCCTTCGACGAGGAGACCAGTGAGCTCGGCGCCCGGCTCGTGGAGCCGGAGGCGACCGGCGACGATGCCGCGGCTGCGGATGACGCCGCGGCTGACGACGCCGCCGCCGAGGACGAGCCGGCGCCGAACCCGGCCGGGTCGGATCTCTGGCTCGACGAGAAGTCGGGCGAGGGGTCGCTCACCTGGACCGTCAGCGTCCCCGACGACGTGTCCCTGATCATCGCGTCGGACGGCACCGAGCCGGCGCCCGCCAACGTCACCCTCAGCTGGCCGCTGCAGCACTCGACCCCGTGGGCCGGGCCGCTCATCGTCGGCGGCGGCGTTCTGCTGCTCGTCGGGCTCGCCCTCTACATCTGGGGCCTCGTGCACATGCGCCGCACCCGCGGTCCGCGTCGCAAGTCGCCGCCCAAGGCGCCCAAGCTGCCGGCTCCGCCGCGTCCTCGCGCCATCCGCGGTCCGGCCCTCGAGCCGACGACCACCGCGAAGGGACGCCGTGCGGCCGGCCGCAACGCCTTCGCGGCGCTCGGCCTCACCGTGACCGCCGGTCTGCTGCTCACCGGGTGCACCGCCACCGAGCAGCTGTTCGAGAACGACCCGGCGCCCGTGCCGACGGTGACCTCGACCGCGCTGCCCGCGGAGGAGGTCCAGCCGGTCGCCGTCACCGAGGGCCAGCTGCGCCGCATCATCGACCGCGTCTCGACGACCGTCACGCAGGCCGACACCGAGCGCAACGCGGACCTTCTGAAGAGCCGCATGGCCGGTCCGGCGCTCGAGGAGCGCACGGCGAACTACACGATGCGCGGCGCGGACGGCGGCATCCCGGCACCCGACGCGATCCCGGCGACGCCCGTCACGCTGAGCCTCCCGCAGGCGACCGACACGTGGCCGCGCACCGTGCTCGCCGTCGTCGGCGGCGACGACCCAGCCGTCGCGCCCACCGCCCTCGTGCTGGTGCAGGAGACGCCCCGCGACAACTACCTCGTCAACTACGCGGTGAAGCTGCAGGCCAACGTGCCGTTCCCGGCCGTCGCGCCGCCCACCGTCGGCGCCCCGCTGCTCGCGAACGACGTCAAGCTGCTCGCGGTCCAGCCCGACCAGATCGCCGGCGAGTACGCCGACATCCTGATGAAGGGCGACGAGAGCGAGTTCGCCCCGCTGTTCGAGTCGGAGCCGGACGGCCTGCGCAGCCAGGTGGGCGTCGACCTCAAGAACCAGCGGAAGTCGGAGCTGCCCGCCACGGCGTCGCTCGAGTACAGCAACGGGGAGGGCTCCGGTCCCGTCCTGGCGCTCGCGAGCAACGACTCCGGTGCCCTCGTCACGGCGAGCATCGTCGAGCGGGAGACGGCGAAGGTCGTCGAGGAGGGCGCCACGATCAACCTCAGCGGTCGCGTGAAGGCGCTGTCGGGCCTCGCGTCGACCACGAAGGGCGTGGAGTCGACCTACGGCTACCAGCTGCTGTTCTTCGTGCCGCCGGGCACCGACGAGAACGGGAAGGTCGTGCTGCTCGGGTACGCTCAGGCTCTGATCGGCGTGAAGGAGCTGTAATCGTGAGCATGCCGCAGCCCGGCAGTCTTCGGGGTGCCATCGACCTGTCGCCCCTGGTCAACCGGGGACGCACCGCGCCCGCACCCTCGTCGGCCCCGCCGGCCGGGCGCAGCGCTCCGAGCGGAGCGCCGGGTGCGGCGCCCGCGAACGGCGTGCCCGTGCCGAGCCTCGTGCTCGAGGGCACGGATGCGAACTTCGGCCAGGTCCTCGAGCTCTCCCGCGTCCTCCCGGTCGTCATCGACCTGTGGGCGTCCTGGGCGGAGCCGAGCAAGGAGCTCTCGCCCCTCCTCGAGCGCCTCGTCGCCGAGTACGCAGGACGACTGCTCCTCGTCACCGTCGAGGCCGAGGCGAACCCGCAGCTCACGCAGGCGTTCCAGGCCCAGTCGGTGCCGACCGTCGCCGCGGTGATCGGCGGCCGGCCCCTCGCCCTGTTCGCCGGCGCGGTGCCGGAGGACCAGCTGCGCGATGTCTTCGACCAGCTGCTCGCCCTCGCCGCGCAGAACGGGGTCACCGGCGTCGCGGTCGTCGACGGAGCGGCTCCTCAGGACGGCGACGCCGCCCCGGCCGAGGAGCCCCTGCCGCCGCACCACGCCGAGGCCTACGCGGCCATCGAGCGCGGCGACTACGAGGCCGCGATCGCGGAGTACAGGACGGCGATCGCCCAGGACCCGCGCGACTCCCTGGCCGTCGCCGGGCTCGCCCAGGTGAGCCTCCTCGCCCGGCTGCAGGGCAAGACGATGGACGGCATCCGCAGCGCCGCCGCCGGCAGCCCGAAGGACGTGCAGGCCCAGCTCGACGTCGCCGACCTCGACGTCTCCGGCGGCCACCTCGACGACGCCTTCGACCGGCTGCTCACGCTCTTCCCGTCGCTCGACGCCGCCGGCAAGGACGCGGTCCGCGCCCGCCTCCTCGAGTACTTCGAGATCGGCGGCGCCGAGGACCCCCGCGTCATCGCCGGACGCCGCCGGCTCGCCAACCTCCTGTACTGACGCCGCGGCTGCCCGCCTGGCCGCTGGCCGCCGAGTGTGCCCTCAGCAGGAACCGGCTGCGCCTTCAGCAGGCACGGAACGCCTTCAGCAGGCATCCGAGCGGCTCTGGTGCCTGCTGAACCGTCTGCGCGCCTGCTGGACGACGCCGAGTTTCTGCTGAACGGCTTGAGTTCCTGCTGAAGAGACAGTGCGGCCCGCCGGAGGCCGTGAGCAGGATGCGGGGCGACTTCAGCAGGCGCGGAACGGCTTCAGCAGGCATCCGAGAGGCTCTGGTGCCTGCTGAATCGCATGCGTGCCTGCTGGACCCCGTCGAGTTCCTGCTGAGCTGATGGAGTTCCTGCTGAAGAGACGCTACGGCGCGCCGGAGGCCGTGAGCAGGAGCGGGCGACTCCTTCAGCAGGCACGGATCGCCTTCAGCAGGCATCCGAGCGGCCCTGCTGCCTGCTGAACCGCCCGCGTTCCTGCTGGACATCCCCGCGGACCGGGACGGTGACCGGGGGCCGGGTCCCCACACAGCACGACGCCGCCGGCCCTGGGGGGAGTAGGCCGACGGCGTCGAGGTCGAGGGGGCGCGGGATCAGTACGCGCCCTCGGGCATCAGCACCGCCTTGGCGGTGCGCCAGAGGATGATGAGGTCCCCGGTCATCGACCAGTTGTCGGCGTAGTAGAGGTCGAGGCGGATGCCGTCGTCCCAGCCGAGGTTGCTGCGGCCGCTGACCTGCCAGAGGCCGCTCATGCCGGGCGTGACCACGAGGCGGCGGCGCTCCTTCGAGCTGTAGTCCGACACCTCCTCGGGGAGGGCGGGGCGCGGGCCGACGAGGCTCATGTCGCCGCGGAGCACGTTGATGAGCTGGGGCAGCTCGTCGATCGAGTACCGGCGCAGCACCTTGCCGATCGGCGTGACGCGCGGATCGTCGGCCATCTTGAACAGGCGCTTCTCGCCGCGCGCCGCCATCTCGGCCAGCAGCTCGGCGCGGCGGGCGTCCGCATCCGTGTACATCGAGCGGAATTTGAGGATGCGGAAGATGGCGCCGTCGCGGCCCACGCGCTCCTGCGTGTAGAACACCGGTCCGCCGTCGACCCGCTTCACGAGCACGGCGACGAGGAGGAACAGCGGGAGCAGGGCGAGCAGGATGAGCCCCGACACCACCACGTCGAAGATCCGCTTCGCCATGCGCTGCGGGCCCTCGTACTGCGGCGTCTCGACGTGCAGCAGCGGGAGGCCGGCGACCGGCCGCAGCTGCACCCGGCTGCCGGCGATGTCGGTGATGCTCGGCGCCAGCACGAGCTGGTGGCGCTGCGGGTCGAGGCCCCAGCTGATCTCGCGGACCCGCTCCGCGGGGAGGTGGTCCGAGTTGGTGGCGATCACGGTGTCGGCGCCGTAGGAGTCGAGGAGCCCGGGGACGTCCTCCACCCCGCCGATGATCGGCAGGCCCGTTCCGCCGAGCAGACCCTCGTTGGGGCCGTCGGTCAGGCCGACGCCCACCACTTGGAAGCCGTGGGCGGGGTTCGCGATGAGGTCGCGCGCCGTCTGCAGCACCGAGCGCTGCGACCCGATGAGCACGACGCGGGAGCTGTACTCGCCCTTCGCCCGGCGGGAGAGGAGCCAGCGCCGCCATCCCCACCGGTTGGCGGTGATCGCCACGATGCCGAGCGGGAAGAGGACGAGCGCGTAGAGGCGCGAGATGTCGAGATCGAGGAAGAACGCGCCCAGCAGGAAGAGGCCGAAGGTGAGCACCGACGCGTGCATCACGCGCTTGTACTCGGTGACGCCGCTGCCGATGATGCGGGAGGCACGGGTGTCGAGCAGGCGCAGCGCCAGCATCCAGCCCACCGCCAGAGCGAGCCCGGCGTGCAGCGGGGTGACGACGTCGTCGAACGTGTTGCGCGAGTTGAAGGCGGTGTTCGCGGCGCCGAACGCGGCCAGGTGCGCGAGGGCGGCGACCGCGAGGATGGCGAAGGTGTCACCGAAGGCGACGCGGAGGGCGTAGCGCCTCGACCAGTCGAGGGCTATCGGGGTGGCGAGCGGTGCTGCGCCGTCGAGGGTGGCGACGCGTACAGAGGTGGTCACGGAACCTGATCCATTCGGGTATGGCAGGACCGGAGTCGGGACTCCGGAAGAGAGGGGAGGCCGCGCGCAGGATGGGTGGACCGAGCGCACGGGAAGGCGTCGGAGCCGGACGGCGGGGCGGCCGTTCAGCTCGGAGGCGGTGCGCTGCTACGCGGTCCCTGCCGGCAGCCGGCGGGACGGTCTCTCTCCGAATGGGGGTGGGTAAGGCGAGGTGAGCATCGGGTGGGCTCTTTCGGGTAGTGCGAAGGGCTCCGGCTAGGGACCGGCTCTCAACGCGGGGGCTGCGCCTTCGGGCAAAGACGCTTCGGGTGGGGAACTCGCGGGTGACGGGTCCCCTCGCCGATTCGCCCAGAGTACTGGCGTCCGGCGAGGGGCGGCAAGATTTCTAGGCCCCTGCGGCGCGTGTCGCCCCCGGATTGGGGGCGGGTGCCGCCTCCGCCTCCGCCGGGGACGGGAGGGAGCCCTCGTCAGGAGTGCTCCCGGCCGGAGCCGCGGCCTCGGCGGGCGCCCCGACGGCTGCCGCCTCGGCCCGGGCGCGCGGCCGCAGGAAGAGGGCGCCGAGCGGCGGGATGGTGAGCTCGACCGACGCCGGCTGCCCCTGGTGGGGCACGTCCTCCGCGGTCACGGACCCGTAGTTGCCGACGCCGGAACCGCCGAACTCGCCGGCGTCCGAGTTGAGCAGCTCCTCCCAGACGCCGCCATGCGGCAGCCCGACGCGGTAGCCGCCGAGCGGCCGGCCGCTGAAGTTGAAGATCGCCGCGACCGGGCTGCCGTGCCTGTCCCACCGCAGGAACGAGATGACGCTGTTGCCGGTGTCGCCCCCGTCGATCCAGGAGAAGCCCGCCTCGGTGTTGTCCTGCTCCCAGAGGGCGGGCGTCTCCCGGTAGATGCGGTTGAGCTGGCCGACGAAGCGGAGCAGACCCTGGTGGCTCGGCTGGTCGAGGATCCACCAGTCGAGCCCGCGCTCCTCGCTCCACTCGGAGATCTGGCCGAACTCGGAGCCCATGAACAGCAGCTGCTTGCCCGGATGCGCCCACTGGAACGCGAGGAAGGCGCGAACGTTCGCGAGCTTCTGCCAGTGGTCGCCCGGCATCTTCGACAGGAGGGAGCCCTTGCCGTGCACGACCTCGTCGTGGCTGATCGGCAGGAGGAAGCTCTCGGTGAACGAGTACACGAACGAGAACGTCATCTCGTTGTGGTGGTAGCTGCGGTACATCGGGTCCTGGTGCATGTACCGGAGCGAGTCGTTCATCCAGCCCATGTTCCACTTGAGCCCGAAGCCGAGGCCGCCGGCGGAGGTGGGGGAGGTGACGCCGCCCCACGCCGTCGACTCCTCGGCGATCATCACGACGCCCGGGTAGAGCTTGTAGGCGGTCGCGTTGACCTCCTGCAGGAACGCGATGGCCTCGAGGTTCTCGCGGCCGCCGTGGATGTTGGGCTCCCACTCGCCGTGGTTGCGCGAGTAGTCGAGGTAGAGCATCGACGCGACGGCGTCGACGCGCAGGCCGTCGATGTGGAACTCCTCGAGCCAGAACAGCGCGTTCGCGACGAGGAAGTTGCGCACGTGCGACTCGCCGAAGTCGAAGACGAGGGTGCCCCAGTCCTGGTGCTCGCCCTTGCGCGGGTCCGAGTGCTCGTAGAGGGGCTGGCCGTCGAAGCGGGCGAGCGCGAACTCGTCCTTCGGGAAGTGGGCGGGGACCCAGTCCATGATCACGCCGATGCCGGCCTGGTGCAGCCGGTCGACCAGGTAGCGCAGGTCGTCGGGGTGGCCGAAGCGGGAGGTGGGCGCGTAGTAGCCCGTGACCTGGTAGCCCCAAGACCCGCCGAACGGGTGCTCGGCGAGCGGCAGGAACTCGACGTGCGTGTAGTTCGTCTCGCGCAGGTAGTCGATGAGCTGGTCGGCCGCGTCGCGGTAGCCGAGGCCGGGACGCCACGAGCCGAGGTGCAGCTCGTAGACGCTCATGGGCTGATTGTGCGGATCGACGGATGCGCGGCGGGTCATCCACTCGTCGTCGTTCCAGGTGTACGAGCTGGACGCCACGACGGACGCGGTCGCCGGCGGGACCTCGGCGTACTGGGCCATCGGGTCGGCCTTCTCGATCCAGCGGCCGTCGGCGGTGAGGATCTTGAACTTGTAGGACGTGTCGGGCCCGAGGCCGGGGACGAACAGCTCCCAGACGCCGTTCTGGTCGAGCCGGCGCATCGCGTGCAGGATGCCGTCCCAGCCGTTGAAGTCGCCGATCACCTGCACGGCGCGCGCGTGCGGCGCCCACACCGTGAAGGAGACGCCGGAGGCCGGCTTCTCGACGCCCCAGTGCTCGCGGTGGTGCGCCCCGAGCACGTGCCAGAGCCGCTCGTGCCGGCCCTCCCCGAACAGGTAGAGGTCCAGGTCGCCGATCGAGGGCAGGTAGCGGTACGGATCGTCGACGGTCCACTCGGTGCCGTCCGCGTACCGCGCCTCGATGAGGTAGTCGCTGAGTCCGAGGATGCTGACGCCCTGCCAGACGCCGTGGCCGAGGTGCGCGAGGTCGACGCGGGCGCCCGTGGGGAGCACGGCGGTCACCTTGTCGGCGAGCGGCCGCAGGGCTCGGATGGCGACCACCGGGTCGGCGACCCCCTCCTGAGCGATCGGGTGCTGCCCGAGCACCGCGTGCGGGCCCGAGTGCACGCCCTGGGCGATGCGCTCGAGCTCCGACTCGGGGAGGACGGGCAGGTCGAAGCTCGGCTCCGGGGTGCTGTCGACGGTAGTGCTGGCCATGCGTTCCTTCTCTCGAGGGACGGTGAGGGCGACCGGGGAGGGATCAGTAGTACTGCTGGGGGACCTCGGTCACGACGTGCAGGATGTGCACGGGCTGCGTGAACGGGTCGAGCCGCACGTAGTTGTGCTGGCCCCACGTCCAGGTCTGGTCGGTGATGAGGTCGCGCACCTGGAACGCGGCGTCCGCGTCGAGCCCGAACCGGGTCGGGTCGAGGTGCACGGTCGTCTCCCGCACCGAGTGCGGGTCGACGTTGGCGACGACGATCACGGCGTCGGACGCGCCCGTCGAGGTGAACCGGCCCTCGATGTACTTGCTGTACACGAGGATCTCGCTGTCGTCGCTCCAGTGGATGTCGATGTTGCGCAGCTGCCCGAGCGCCGGGTGCTCGCGGCGGATCCGGTTCAGCTCCGTGAGGAACGGAGCGAGCGTCGCCCCGGTCTCCTCGGCGCGCGCCCAGTCGCGGGGCTTGAACTCGTACTTCTCGTTGTCGATGTTCTCCTCGGACCCCGGCCGCGCCACGTTCTCGACGAGCTCGTAGCCCGAGTACACGCCCCAGGTCGGCACCGCCGTCGCGGCGATCGCCGCGCGGATGCGGTAGGCGGGCGGGCCGCCGAACTGCAGGTACGGGGTGAGGATGTCGTGGGTGTTCACGAAGAAGTTCGGCCGCAGGTAGTCCGCGGTCTCCCGGGAGAGCTCCGTCAGGTACTCCTCGAGCTCCTCCTTCGAGTTGCGCCACGTGAAGTAGGTGTAGCTCTGCTGGAACCCGACCTTCGCGAGGCCGCGCATCATCGGGGGACGCGTGAACGCCTCCGACAGGAAGATCACATCCGGGTACTGGGAGTTGACCTCGTGGAGCAGCCGCTCCCAGAACGCCAGCGGCTTGGTGTGCGGGTTGTCGACGCGGAAGATCCGGACGCCGAGCCGGATCCAGCGCCGGAAGATGCGGAGCATCTCCTGGTAGATCCCCTCCGGGTCGTTGTCGAAGTTGAGGGGGTAGATGTCCTGGTACTTCTTCGGCGGGTTCTCCGCGTACGCGATGCTGCCGTCCGGCAGCTGCGTGAAGAACTGCGGGTGCTTGACGACCCACGGGTGGTCGGGGGAGGCCTGCAGGGCGATGTCGAGCGCGAGCTCCATCCCCTGGTCCTTCACCGCCTGGACGAAGAACTTGAAGTCGTTCTCGTCGCCGAGCTCCGGGTGGATCGCGTCGTGGCCGCCCTCCTTGGCGCCGATGCCGTACGGCGAGCCGGGGTCGTGCGGACCGGCGGTGAGCGTGTTGTTCGGGCCCTTGCGGTTCGTGGTGCCGATCGGGTGCACGGGCGGGATGTAGACGACGTCGAAGCCCATGGCCGCGATGGCGGGGAGGCGCTCGGCCGCCGTGCGGAACGTGCCCGACTGCCAGGAGCCGTCCTCGCGCTGCACCGCGCCCTCGGAGCGGGGGAAGAACTCGTACCAGGAGCCGCGGCCCGCGCGCTCGCGCTCGACCCGGAGGCGCCGCTCGGGGGAGTAGGTGACGAGGCTCGCGACCGGCACCCGCTCGAGTGCCGCGGCCACCTCCGGCGCGGTCGCCGACTCGAGTCGCTCCTTCACCGAGAGCGACTGCGACGCGAGCCGCTTCGCCGTGGCGGTGAGGAGCCGCCGCTCCGCCGCCGTGCGCGCCTTGTCCTGGGCGGCGCGCTCGAAGAGCTGCTGCCCGATGGTGAACATCAGCTCTACGTCGACGCCGGCGGGGATCTTCACCTCGGCGTTGTGCAGCCAGGTGTGGAAGTCGTCGCCCCACGCCTTGATGCGGTAGGTCCAGAAGCCGGCCCGGTCGACGATCGCGTCGGCGCGCCAGCGGTCGGTGCCCTTCGAGATCAGGGTCATCCGGTGCTCGGTGGTGCGGCCCCGCGGGTCGGTGAGGACGACGTCCGCGCCGAGCAGGTCGTGCCCCTCGCGGAAGACGGTCGCCGCGAACGGGACGACCTCGCCGACGAAGGCCTTGGCGGGCCACAGGTCGTCCGGCTGCTGCGGCGAGAGGTCGAGGATCGGGATGCGCCCGAGGACGGGCGTCCAATCGGCGGCCGCCGCCGCCCTGCCCCGCGCGGGGGCCGGGCTCGCGCTCGCGGCCTCCGGCGGAACCTCCGCCGGATCGGTCGTCACGATGCCGTCGGAGACGGCGCGTCGGGTGCTGGTTCGCCGCGCGGCCTGCCGGCCCGCCGGGACTTCGTCGCCTGGAGTCGCCACGGAAGTCACTTTAGCCCCGGCCACTTTCGGGCCGCCTTCCGCCCCGGCAGGCTTGCGAGAAGCCCCCGACGCCCGCTAACGGCTGCCCGAACACCGGCGCTTCGCTTGGCTTTGAGCGGCTCCCTTCTGTCCTAGGGTGAGTGCCACTGCGTCACAGCCGATGCGTCACAGTCGAGGGGACCGTCTATGAAGGCAATCCGCCGTTTCACCGTCCGAACGGTGCTTCCGGAAGCACTCTCCGCGCTCGATGAGCTCGCCGGGAACCTGCGCTGGTCCTGGCACGAGCCCACGCGGGAGCTCTTCTCCTTCATCGATCCGGAGCTGTGGAAGGCGAGCCACAACGACCCCGTGTCGCTGCTCGGCATGGTGACGCCCGAGCGCGTCGAGGAGCTGGCGGGGGATGCCGGCTTCGTCGAGCGGGCGAACGGGCTGCGCGACGCGCTGCGGACCTACATCAGCGAGCCCCGCTGGTACCAGAGCCAGACCGATGCGCCCTCGTCGATCGCCTACTTCTCGCCCGAATTCGGCATCGCGGCCGCGCTGCCGCAGTACTCCGGCGGCCTCGGCATCCTCGCCGGCGACCACCTGAAGAGCGCGTCCGACCTCGGCGTGCCGCTGCTCGCCGTCGGCCTCTTCTACCGGTCCGGCTACTTCAAGCAGGCGATCTCGCCGGACGGCTGGCAGCAGGAGACCTACCCGGTCCTCGACCCCGACGGGCTCCCGCTGTCGCTGCTGCGCGGCGCCGACGGCGCGCCCGCGCAGATCGCGCTCGCGCTGCCCGGAGGCCGCACCCTCTTCGCGCGCGTCTGGCAGGCCGACGTCGGCCGCGTGAAGCTGCTGCTGCTCGACACCGACATCCCCGAGAACGAGGACGCGCTCCGCAGCGTCACCGACCGCCTCTACGGCGGCGGCGGGGAGCACCGCCTCCTCCAGGAGCTGCTGCTCGGCATCGGCGGGGTCCGGGCGATCAAGCTGCACAGCGAGCTGACCGGCGCCGAGTTCCCCCAGGTGTTCCACACCAACGAGGGGCACGCCGGCTTCCTCGGACTCGAGCGGATCAGCGACCTCGTCGCGGCGGGGCTCACCTTCGCGGAGGCGCTCGAGGTGGTGCGCGCCGGCACGGTGTTCACGACTCACACCCCGGTGCCCGCCGGCATCGACCGGTTCGAGCGCTCGCTGGTCGAGACCTACTTCTCGACCGACCTGCTGCCGGGCGTCGACGTGCACGACGTGCTTGCGCTCGGCACCGAGGACTACAGCGGCGGCAACCCGGGCGTCTTCAACATGGCCGTCATGGGCCTCCGGCTCGCCCAGCACGCCAACGGCGTCTCCAAGCTGCACGGCGAGGTCAGCCGCGGCATGTTCTCGGGCCTCTGGCCGGGGTTCGACCAGGCGGACGTGCCCATCGCGTCGGTGACGAACGGCGTGCACGCGCCGACGTGGACCGACCCCGCCCTGCTGCACCTCGCGGAGCAGAAGCTCGGCACCACCGACACCACCGCGGCGGACTGGAACTCGAAGGCGGTGAGCGACGAGGAGCTGTGGCAGGTCAAGACCGGGATGCGCGAGCAGCTCGTCGCCGACGCCCGCCAGCGCATCCGCTGGGCCTGGCAGCAGCAGAACCCCGGCTCCGTCGTCCCCACCTGGATCGACGACGCCCTCGATCCGAACGTGCTCACCATCGGATTCGCCCGTCGCGTGCCGACCTACAAGCGGCTGACCCTGATGCTGCACGACCAGGACCGGCTGCGGGCCATCCTCACCTCGCGCAAGCGGCCCGTGCAGCTCATCATCGCGGGCAAGTCGCACCCGGCCGACGACGAGGGCAAGCGACTCATCCAGCGCCTTGTCACCTTCGCGCAGGACCCCGAGATCCGCCGCCGGCTCGTCTTCCTGCCGAACTACGACATCGAGATGGCGCAGCTGCTCTACCCGGGCTGCGACGTCTGGCTCAACAACCCGCTGCGGCCCCTCGAGGCCTGCGGCACCTCCGGCATGAAGGCGGCGCTCAACGGCGCCCTCAACCTGTCGATCCTCGACGGCTGGTGGCCCGAGTACTACGACGGCGAGAACGGCTGGGCGATCCCGTCGTCCGACGCCGCCGGCGATGCGGACGAGCGCGACGCCCTCGAGGCCGGAGCGCTGTACGACCTCATCGAGCACCAGATCGCGCCCCGGTTCTACGACCGGGGCAAGGACGGCGTGCCGACCCGCTGGGTGAAGTCGATGCGCCACACGCTCGCGACGCTCTCGCCCGAGTTGAGCGCCGACCGCATGGTCAAGGAGTACGTCGGGAAGCTGTACACGCCCGCCGGCAAGGCGGCCGGCGTGATCGGAGCCGAGGACTACGCCGCCGGCCGGGAGCTCGCCCGCTGGAAGGACGAGGTCCGCAAGGACTGGTCCGGCGTGCAGGTGCTGCACGTGGAGTCGGGCGGCCTCGCCGCCGTGCCCCGTGTCGGTGACGAGCTGCACGTGCGGGCGCGCGTTCAGCTCGGCGGGCTCAGCGCGGACGACGTCGCCGTCGAGGTGGTCTACGGCAAGAGCCTCGAGGGCGACTCGCTCGACGACACGACCACGGTCGAGCTCGTCCCGCTCGTCGAGGACGGCGACGGCAAGACGCCGACCGGGGCGATCTCGATCGACGGCTCCACCACGTTCGCCGGCACGGTGACGCTGACGCGTCCCGGCTCGTTCGGCTACAACGTGCGCGTCGTGCCGAAGAGCCCGTACCTCGCGAGCCCGGCGGAGCTGGGCCTGATCACGGTCGCCCACTGACGAATCGCGCTCGGAAGAGGCCCTCGCTCGAAGCGGGGGCCTCTTCCGCTGGTTGAGGTGCGAGCGCAGCGAGCCTCGAAACCAGCACACGGTGACCCTCCGACTGGTGGTTTCGAGACGGCCGCTCCGCGGCCTCCTCAACCACCGGGGTGGTGTTTCCGCTGGTTCGCAGACGGCCGCTCCGCCGCCTCCTCGACCACCGGGGTGGTCAGTGGGCGCGGAAGAGGGCGATCGCCGGACCGGCGAGCGCATACTCCGTGAGCGGCGCGTGGTCGGTGCCCTCGGCGGTGTCGTCCGCACTCGTCCAGAGCAGGGTGTAGCCGGAGACGCCCTCGTGCTCGGGAAGGACGACCGAGCAGTCCTGCTCCCCGCCGTTCACGACGATCAGCACGCGGCTGAGCTCGCCCGTCTCCGAGGTCGAGGCGGAGATGTACTGGATGCAGCGCGTGTCCGGCGCGTGCCAGTCGCGTGAGGTCATCGACGCGCCGGCGGGGGAGTACCAGCTCATCTCGGCCGCGTTCGGCGTGTGCGCGCCGTCCCGGGCGTAGCGGGACGGGCGGAGGGCCGGGTTCTCGCGCCGCAGCCGGAGCAGGCGCCGCGTCACCTCGAGCAGCTCGCGCTGCCAGGCGGAGTGCTGCCAGGAGACCCAGGTGAGCTCGCTGTCCTGGTTGTAGGCGTTGTTGTTCCCGCGCTGGCTTCGCCCGTGCTCGTCGCCCGCGGTGATCATCGGCACGCCCGCCGACAGCAGGAGGGTGCCCATCAGGTTCCGCATGGCCCGACGGCGGTCGGCGAGCACGCGCGGACTCCGGGTGTCGCCCTCGACGCCGAAGTTGAAGGAGTGGTTGTTGTCACTGCCGTCGCGGTTCTGCTCGCCGTTGCCCGTGTTGTGCTTGGCGTCGTACGCGGTGAGGTCGTGCAGCGTGAAACCGTCGTGCGCCGTGATGAAGTTCACGCTCGCGAGCGGGCCGCGCTCGTTCGCGAAGACGTCGGCGGATCCGGCGAGGGCGCTGGCGAGTCGGCCGGCGCTGCCTGGGGCCTGCTCGCCGCGGCGCGCGGCGGCCACGTCGGAGAGCCAGAAGTCGCGCACGCCGTCGCGGTAGCGGTCGTTCCACTCGCTCCAGCCGGACGGGAAGTTGCCCGTCTGCCAGCCGTCCGGCCCGATGTCCCACGGCTCGGCGATGAGCTTCACGCCCTGCAGCGCCGGGTCGTCGCGCAGCGCGAGGAGGAGCGGGTGGTCGGGGTCGTAGAAGCCGCGGGCGTCGCGGCCGAGCGCGACCGCGAGGTCGAACCGGAAGCCGTCGACCTGCATCTCGTTCGCCCAGTAGCGCACCGAGTCGAGCACCATCCGGATGGGGACGTCCTGGCTGTAGTCGAGCGTGTTGCCGCAGCCGGTCGTGTCGACGTACTCGCCGGCGGCCGCCTGCCGGTAGTAGGACGCGTTGTCGATGCCGCGGAAGCTGCTGCGCGGTCCGCCGATGCCCTCCTCGGCGGTGTGGTTGTAGACGACGTCGAGGATGACCTCGATGCCCGCCTGGTGCAGCAGCTTGACCATGCCCTTGAACTCGTGCAGCGCCGCCTGCGGCCCGGCCTTCAGGTTGCCGGTCGAGGCGTAGGCGGGGTGCGGGGCGAAGTAGGAGAGCGTGTTGTAGCCCCAGTAGTTGCGCAGCCCCTGCCCGACGAGGCGGCGCTCGCTCGTGAACGCGTGCACGGGCAGCAGCTCGACGGCGGTGATCCCGAGGTCGACCAGGTGCTGGATGGTGTGCTCGTTCGCGAGTCCCGCGTAGGTGCCGCGGAGGTGCTCCGGCACCCTCGGGTTCCGCTTGGTGAGCCCGCGGACATGGGCCTCGTACACCACGGTGCTCTCGAGCGGGATGTTCGGCTTGCGGCTGTCGCCCCAGTCGAACGAGTCGTCCATGACGACGCTCTGCCAGGTGTTCGGCCCGGTGCGCGAGATGCCGCGCGCGTACGGGTCGAGCAGGACGGTCGACGGGTCGAAGACGTTGCCGGGCCCGGAGGGGCCGGCAACGCGCACCCCGTAGCGGCGGCCGGGCCCGAGCAGCGGCGACGAGCCGCTCCACACGCCGTGCTCGTCGCGGGCGAGGGGGACCCGGGAGGTGATCCAGTTCGGGTCAGCGGAGTCGAAGAGGCAGAGCTCCACCGCGTCGGCGGTGCCGCTCCAGATGCGGATGGTCCCGCGGTCGCCCGTGCGGGTGACCCCCAGGTCGTGCAGGGGGTCCACCGGCGTCATGCCACCTAGAGTATGGGGATCATGGCGATCTACCTGGATCACGCCGCCACCACCTCCCTCCTGCCGGAGGTCCTCGAGGGCTACATCGTGGCCCTCCAGTCGGTCGGGAACGCGTCGTCGATCCACAGCCACGGCCAGGCGGCGAAGCGGATGCTCGAGGAGGCCCGGGAGCGGGTCGCCGCTGCGCTCGGGTGCGACCCGGTCGAGGTGATCTTCACCTCGGGCGGCACGGAGGCCGTGAACACGGCCGTGAAGGGCGTCTTCTGGGCGCGCCGCGCGGCGGGGGCGCGCATCCTGCTGCCGGGCGGAGAGCATCACGCGACTGCGGACGCCGCGGCCTGGCTGGCGGCGTCGCAGGGGGCGAGGGTCGAGGAGCTGCCCGTCGACGCCGAGGGGCGCCTCGCGCCGGCGGTGCTCGAGGCCGCGCTCGCCGAGGGCGGCACGGCGCTCGTCTCCGCCGTCTGGGCGAACAGCGAGGTCGGCACGGTGCAGAAGGTCGCCGAGCTCGCGGCGGTCGCCCTCCGCGCGGGCGTGCCGATCCACGCCGACGCGGTCGCCGCCTTCGGCCAGGTGCCCGTCGACTTCCGCGCCTCGGGACTGTCCGCGCTCAGCGTCGCCGGGCACAAGGTGGGCGCGCCGGTCGGCACGGGGGCGCTCGTGCTCGCGCGCGGCACCGCAGCGGAGCCGCTCGTCCACGGCGGCGGACAGCAGCGGGGGATCCGCTCCGGCACCCAGGACGTCGCGGGCGCCGTCGCCTTCGGGATCGCCGCGACGCTCGCCGCCGAGCGGCTCGACGCACACGCGTCGGCGCTCGTCGCGCTGCGGGACCGTCTCATCGCCGGTGTCCTCGCGACGGTGCCCGGCGCCCGGCTCCGCGGTCCCGCTCCCGGCCCCGACCGGCTCCCCGGCAACGCCCACTTCACCTTCGACGGCTGCGACGGGGACTCCCTGCTCCTGCTCCTCGACTTCGCGGGGATCTCGGTGAGCACGGGTGCGGCCTGCCAGGCCGGAGTGCCCGAGGTCTCCACCGTCCTCCTCGCGATGGGCGTGCCGGAGGTCGAGGCGCGGGGCGCGCTGCGCTTCAGCCTCGGCGCCGGCACCACCGCCGACGACGTGGACGCGCTGCTGCGCGTGCTCCCCGGCGTTGTCGAGCGGGCCCAGCGCGCGGGGCACAGCGACCGGGTGCCCGCCCTCGGCTGACGTCCCCCTCCACCTGCGCGGATCAGGAGATCCGCTCCGCGAGCCGGCGTGTCGTCCTGAACGGCGTGCGAGAGTGGGCGGTCCCCCTGAACGGCGCGAAAGCTCCTGATCCGCGCAGATGGGGAGCCGACCCTCTCCTCGGCGGCTCAGCCGGCCCGATCTACACTCGAAGGATGCGTGTTCTGGCGGCGATGAGCGGCGGAGTCGACTCCGCGGTCGCCGCGGCGCGCGCCGTCGAGGCGGGCCACGACGTGGTCGGCGTGCACCTGGCGCTCAGCCGCATGCCCGGCACCCTCCGCACCGGCAGCCGCGGCTGCTGCACGATCGAGGACTCGATGGACGCCCGGCGCGCGGCCGACCTGCTCGGCATCCCCTTCTACGTGTGGGACTTCTCGGAGCGGTTCAAGCTCGACGTCGTCGACGACTTCGTCGCCGAGTACGCGGCGGGGCGCACGCCCAACCCGTGCATGCGCTGCAACGAGAGGATCAAGTTCGCGGCCCTGCTCGAGAAGGCCCTCGACCTCGGCTTCGACGCCGTCTGCACGGGCCACTACGCCTCGATCGTGACCGACGGGGACGGCAACCGGGAGCTGCACCGGGCATCGGACGAGGCGAAGGACCAGTCCTACGTGCTCGGCGTCCTCACCACCGAGCAGCTCGCGCACGCGCTGTTCCCGCTCGGCTCCACCCCCTCCAAGGCGGAGGTGCGCGCCGAGGCCGCCCGCCGCGGGCTCTCCGTCGCGGCCAAGCCGGACAGCCACGACATCTGCTTCATCTCGGACGGCGACACCCGCGGCTGGCTCGCCGAGCGCGTCGACCTCGAGCCGGGCGACATCGTCGACCGGGAGGGCGCGAGCCTCGGACGGCACGACGGCGCCCTGTCGTACACCGTCGGTCAGCGGAGGGGACTGCGGATCGGCACGCCCGCCCCCGACGGTCGGCCCCGCTTCGTGCTCGAGGTGCGCCCGAAGACCAACGAGGTCGTCGTGGGGCCGAAGGAGGCGCTCGCCGTCGCCGAGCTGGCGGGGCGCCGCTGGACCTGGGCGGGGAGGCTGCCGCTCGACCCCGGAGTGCCGTTCGCGTGCGACGTGCAGATCCGCGCGCACTCCGATCCGGAGCCGGCGACCGCGGTGGTCCGCGACGGCGAGCTCGTCATCACGCCCGACGCGCCGTTGACGGGCGTCGCCCCCGGGCAGACGGCGGTCGTCTACCTCGGCACCCGTGTGCTCGGGCAGTGCACGATCGATCGCACGGTGTCGGCGGTTCCTGCCAGAGTGTGAACCGATGAGCGACGAGACCGTCGAGGCACTGCCCGACACGCGCCCCGACCTGGAGGGCCCCGAGGACGAGGTCCGCCGCCTCACGTCGCGCATCCTCGAGCTCCGCGACGAGTACTACGAGAAGAACACGTCCACCGTCTCCGACGCCGACTACGACGCCATGGTGCGGCGCCTCGAGCAGCTCGAGGAGGAGCACCCCGAGCTGCGCCAGCAGGACAGCCCCACCCAGACCGTGGGCGGCCGCGCCGAGACGACGATGTTCGCGCCCGTCGAGCACGCCGAGCGCATGCTCAGCCTCGACAACGTGTTCAGCCGCTCCGAGCTCGAGGCCTGGGCCGCGCGCGTCGAGCGCGACGCGGGCAGCCGCCCCGTCCGCTACCTCACCGAGCTGAAGATCGACGGGCTCGCGATCAACCTCCGGTACGAGCGCGGCCGCCTGGTCACGGCCGCCACCCGCGGCGACGGCGTCGTGGGGGAGGACGTCACGCAGAACGTCCTGACGATGGGCGGCATCCCCGCGCAGCTGGCGGGCGCCGGGCATCCCGCCCTCGTCGAGGTGCGCGGCGAGATCTTCTTCCCGGTCGACTCGTTCGACGAGCTCAATGCCAAGCAGGCGGCCGCGGGGGAGCGCGTCTTCGCGAATCCGCGCAACGCCGCGAGCGGCTCGCTCCGGCAGAAGGAGGAGGGCAAGAGCCCCGAGCGCCTCGCGCTGATGCGCGACCGCCTGCGGCGGCTCCGCATGCTCGTGCACGGCATCGGCGCCTGGCCGGTGGGTGAGATCGAGCGCGAGACGCCGATCACCGCTCAGTCGGAGGTGTACGCGCTGCTCGCGGAGTGGGGGCTGCCGACGTCCTCGCACTACCGGGTGTTCGACGATCTCGACGGCGTGCTCGAGTACATCCGCCGGTACGGCGAGAACCGCGGCGGCGTCGAGCACCAGATCGACGGCGTCGTGGTGAAGGTCGACGACCTCGACCTGCATGTCGAGCTGGGCTCGACCAGCCGTGCACCGCGCTGGGCCATCGCCTACAAGTACCCGCCCGAGGAGGTGCGCACGAAGCTCCTCGACGTCGTCGTCTCGGTCGGCCGCACCGGGCGCGCCACCCCGTTCGCGGTGATGGCGCCCGCGCTCGTCGCCGGCTCGACCGTGCGGCAGGCCACGCTGCACAATCAGGACGTCGTCAAGGCGAAGGGTGTGCTCATCGGCGACACGGTCGTGCTCCGCAAGGCGGGCGACGTGATCCCCGAGGTCCTCGGCCCGGTGGTCGAGCTGCGGAACGGCACCGAGCGCGAGTTCGTCATGCCGCGCGAGTGCCCGGAGTGCGGCACCCCGCTCGCCCCGGCGAAGGAGGGCGACGCGGACCTGCGCTGCCCGAACACGCGGTCCTGCCCCGCCCAGCTGCGTGGCCGCGTGGAGCACATCGGCTCCCGCGGCGCGCTCGACATCGAAGGCTTGGGCGAGGTCGGCGCCGCCGCCCTCACGCAGCCGCTCTTCCCGCCGACGCCGCCCCTCGTCACCGAGGCGCGGCTCTTCGACATCACGATGGACGAGCTCCTGCCTATCGAGGTCATCGTCCGCGACGCCGAGACGGGACTGCCCAAGGAGGACGAGGACGGCCAGGTGCGCAGCCGCACGCCGTTCCAGCGGGTGGAGCTCGTCTATCCACCCGGCACCGAGGACCTCGACCCGGCCGAGCGCCGGCGGCGCCGCGTCAAGAAGAACCACCGCCTGGTCCTGCCGTCGGCCGCGGCCGAGACCCTGATCGCCAACCTCGAGAAGGCGAAGACGCAGCAGCTGTGGCGCATCCTCGTCGGCCTGTCGATCCGCCACGTCGGGCCGGTGGCCGCGCGGGCGCTGGCGGCCCACTTCGGCTCGATCGACGCGATGCGCGCCGCGAGCCGGGACGAGCTCGCCGCTGTCGAGGGCGTGGGGCCGATCATCGCCGACGCGCTGCTCGACTGGTTCGCCGTCGACTGGCACCAGGAGATCCTCGACCGGTGGGCCGCCGCGGGCGTGCAGCTCGCGACGCCCGGCCACCCGGGTCCCGGGGCGCGGGTCGTCGAGGGCGGAGTCCTGTCCGGCATCACCGTGGTGGCGACCGGCGCCCTGGAGGGCTTCAGCCGGGAGGGCGCCGTCGAGGCGATCCTCGCCGCCGGAGGCAAGGCCGCGTCGAGCGTCTCCAAGAAGACCGACTTCGTCGCCGCCGGACCGGGAGCGGGCTCCAAGCTGACGAAGGCCGAGCAGCTCGGCATCCCGATCCTCGACGCCGACGGCTTCCGGCGGCTGCTCGCGGAGGGGCCGGACGCCGTCCGCTGACCGGAGGCGGACCGAGGCCAGGACGATGCGCGGCGGACGGCGGAGCGACGGCGATCCGGCTCCGAGCCGCCGCGGCTTCCTGCAGGCGGCCGGCATCGGCGCCGCCGGGGTCGCGGCGGCCGCGGCCGCGTCGATCGCGGGACGAGGTGCGCCCGCCCCGGCACCGGAGCCCGCCACCACGGTGCCCCCACGTGCGGGCGGCCCCGGCTTCGACCACCTCGTGGTCCTCATGTTCGAGAACCGCTCGTTCGACAACATCTTCGGCTACCTCTACGCGGACGGCGCGCCGCCGGGCGGCGGCGGCTTCGACGGCCTGACTCCCGAGCACGCGAACCGGACCGCCGACGGGCGGGTGGTCCGCGCGCACCGCTACCGCGGCGGCACCGACGAGGTCATGTCCAGCCCGCGTCCCGACCCGGGCGAGGAGTACCCGCACGTCAACACCCAGCTGTTCGGCACGGTCGACCCGCCGGAGAACCGCGACCGGCGGGTGCCCGACATGAAGGCCCCCTTCAACGCGCCCGCGGACGACACCGCCGTCCCGCCGATGAGCGGCTTCGTCGAGGACTACATCGGCAGCTACCGGGCCGACCACTCCGGAGCGGAGCCGACCCCCGAGGAGTACGAGGTCGTCATGGGCGCCTTCGACCCCGCCATGCTTCCCGTCTTCTCGACCCTCGCGAAGAGCTTCGCGGTCTACGACGCCTGGCACTGCGCCGTGCCGTCGCAGACGTTCTGCAACCGGTCGTTCTTCCACGCGTCCACCTCGCACGGCTACGTGACGAACAGCGGCGACGGCGGCTACCGCAAGTGGTTCGACCCCGGCAACGCGGCGCCCACGATCTTCAACCGGCTCTCGGACGCCGGGCTCGACTGGGCGGTGTACTACGACGAGAAGCAGCTCGTCTCCATGACGGGCTTCATCCACGCCCCGGCGCTCGAGCAGTACTTCGGCACCAACTTCCGCACCATGAAGCGCTTCTACGAGGACGTCCGGAACGGGACGCTGCCGGCGTACAGCTTCGTCGAGCCGCGGATGATCTACGACCACAACGACATGCACCCGCCGGTCGGCCCGCTCACCCGCACCGACGTCGACGGGCGGGTGATCACCGGGGGAGCGGTGTCCGACGTGCGCGCCGGCGAGGCGCTGCTGCACTCGATCTACTCCGCGATCCGCGACAGCGCCAGCCCGTCGGGCTCGAACGCGGTCAACACGATGCTCCTCGTGACCTTCGACGAGCACGGCGGCACGTACGACCACGTGCCCCCGCCCGCCGCGGTGGCGCCGCCCCTGCCCGCCGACACCGAGATGGGCTTCCGGTTCGACCGCCTCGGGGTGCGGGTGCCGGCGATCGCGATCTCCGCCTACACGCCGAAGGGAGCCGTTCTCTCCGACCCGATGCACCACGGCTCCGTGATCAGCACGCTGTGCGCCAAGCACTCGCTGCCGCCGCTCACCCCGCGCGACGACGGGGCGCCGACACTCGACGGCGCGATCGCGCTCACGAAGCCCCGGGACCCGTCGACCTGGCCCTCGACGCTGCCGCAGTACGCTCCGCCCAATCCCGAGGACGACCCGCCCTTCGCAGACGGCGACGAGGACCGCCCGCTGAGCCCGCCGGGAGTAGGCCTCGTCGGGATGCTCATCGCTCGGTACGGCGCGCCGGGCGACACCGTCCCGGCCACCTACAAGGAGGCCTACGAGCTGCTCCAGAAGCGCGGCAAGGGCATCTTCGGCAGGGCCTGAGGTCCTGCGGGGACCGCGTCCGTCCTGCTTCCGCGCGCCCCACTAAGGGGGCGACAGATTCACCTTGAGGACCCCGTTGAAGGTTGATTCCGGGGAAGGGGCGCGGGGCCCGTTGCCTGGCCGTAACACGCGGGATTCGGGGGACTGTCAGGTGGCCTCCGCGCCTCCCTACTATGGGGGACACGCCCGTCCCCCGAGGGTTCCGAGCCCGCCGGCTGGTCGCGGGCGCCGTGTCGGGGGATGCGCAGGTTCCGTTGGGGGTGGGGTAGGTGCTCGGTCTGACCGCGCTCGCCCTCGTCCTCGCCGCCGCCGTCGGCCCCGGAGTGGCGCCGATCGCGGCGGCTCCCGAGGTGATCGCCGCGCCGGCAGGCCTTTCGTCGCACGGCCCGTTCGGCGGCCCCGTCCTCGACACCTCCGTCGCCGCATCGGTGCGTCCCGAGCAGCTGCTGCGCGGGGTCGGCGACCTCGCGCCCTCGGACCTCCGGCGCTTCGTCGCGGAGAACCCGTCGGCCATCCGGGAGCTGATCGCGGAGCCGCCCGCATCGCAGGAGGTCGCGTCCTGGTGGGCCGGCCTGTCGTCCCGGGACCGGGAGGAGCTCGCGCGCGACGCCCCCGAGCTGATCGGCAACCTCGACGGCGTGCCCTACGACGTGCGCGACCGCGCCAACCGCGCCCACCTCGGCGACGTCGAGGACGGGCTGCGCGAGCAGCTGACCTCCGGGGTCGGCAAGGGCGCCGCGGGCGCGATCGTCGAGCGGCTGCGCATGCTCGAGAAGATCGACGCGTCGCTCGAGACGACCGACGGGGGGCCCGCGCGGAGCCTCATCATGCTCGACACCGTCATGCCCGGGCGCGCGGCGGTCGCACTCGGCGATCTCGAGACAGCGGACTACGTGAGCTTCCTCGTGCCGGGCGCCCTCCTCTCGGTGCGCGAGCACATGACCGAGTGGACGAAGGTCACCGCGGACATCTACGACGAGCAGCTCGCCTGGGGCGAGCGGTTCGGAGACGACAGCACCGTCGCCACGGTGTCCTGGATCGGCTACCGCACGCCCGACGTGACGAACGTCGCGGGTCTCGAGCTCGCCGAGGAGGGCGCCTCCTTCATGTCCGGCACCGTCAACGGGCTGAAGACCCTGCGGAAGGCGGACGAGCCGTACATCTCGGTGTTCGCCCACTCCTACGGCGCGACGGCCGTGATGCTCGCCCTCGATCGCGGCGACATGTCGGTCGACGCGCTCGCGATGATCGGCTCGCCGGGCGGAGTCGCCGACAGCGCCGACGAGCTCGCCGTGCCCGAGGGGCGCGTGTGGGTGGGCGAGGCGGCCTGGGACCCGGTCGTCGACACCGCGTTCTTCGGGGTGGACCCCGGCTCGCCCGAGTTCGGTGCGAAGCCGATGAGCGTGTCCGGCTCGGTGGACCCGATGACCGGCGCCCTGCTCACCGCCTCGGTCGGCCACGACTGGTATCTGGAGCCGGGCACCGAGTCGCTGCGCAACCTCTCGCTGATCGGCATCGACAGGGGCGACTGGGTGACCGACGGCTCGTCCGGCGACTCGCAGAAGACGCTCGCCCTCGGCGCGGACGCCGACACCGCCACCCGCTGACCGGCCTCGCCGACTGCGCCCCGGAACACCGAATGCACCCTGGGCCCAGGGTGCATTCGGTGTTTCGGGTAGCGCTCGGTGAGCGCTCGGTCAGCCGGCGGCGACCACCCGGGCCGCCTCGCGCGTCGCCGCGGTGTTCGCCTTGCCCGCCCGGGAGCCGGCGAGCTTGGCGGCGATGTGCTCGCCGACCGTGATCGGCGCGTAGAGCGGCCCGCCGCCGCTCTCCGCCACGCAGGACGGCAGCGGCGCGATGACCGCGTCGTAGTCGCCGTCGTGGAAGAACGCCGCCGACCGGCGCCGCTCGATGGTGCCGTCGACGATCGGCGGCTTGACCCGGTGCAGCGTCGACATCCAGACCTCGTTGGTGAGCCGCGCCGTCACATCGCCGAGGTTGATCAGCAGCGCGCCCGGGTTCGGCTGCACGTCGTGCCACCGGCCGGACGTGTCGAGCACCTGCAGACCGGCGACCCGGTCCGCCCAGAGGACGGTGACGATGCCGTAGTCGGTGTGCTCGCCCATCCCGGTGAGGTCGCCGTCGAGCCGGACCGTCCCGGGCGGCAGCGCGTAGTTGTTCATCCGCATCACATCGAGGGAGTGGCCGGTCAGCCCGGTGAGCGTGCCCTCGGGAACGCCGAGCGCGTCCTCGAAGATCTCCACCATGGTCCGGGCGACCCGGCGCGCCTCCTCGTAGTAGGCGGTCACGGCCGGCTCGAAGGCGGGGACGGAGTCCGGCCACACGTTCTCGTTGTAGACGGCCTCCGGCAGGTCGAGCTCCGGGTACATCGACGAGCCGTCGCCGATGTTGAAGGCCTCGAAGAAGTCGTTCATCCGCGAGGCCGACTCGACGCCGAGGCTCAGCGACAGCGACTCGGTCTTCGGCGGCGCGTAGCCGCGGTTGACCTTCGGCGGCGTCCGGTACGCCTTCTTCGCCTCGAGCTCGAGCCCGAAGAACTCGTCGAGCGCCCCGGTGAAGGCGGTCAGCACGCCGTCGTCGATGCCGTGCCCGACGATCTGGATGAAGCCCACCTCCCGGCACGCCCGGTCGATCGCCGCCGCGACGGCGGCCTTCTCCTCGTCCGACCCGCCGCGCACGTAGGCCGTGATGTCCACTTCCGGTACTTCGAATCCCATGTCTCCTCCTTGCGCTCGACGGTAGGAGGCGGCTGTTTCGCGGGCGTTACCGTCGGAAGACGGTTCCCGCCCCCGGCCTAGGATTGAGGTCATGCCCGACGAGCCAACTCCCATCTCCGCCGAGCAGGTCCAGCACCTCGCGAACCTCGCCCGAATCGCCCTCACGCCGGCCGAGATCGAGCACCTCGCGGTCGAGCTCGGCTCGATCGTCGACAACGTCCGCAAGGTGACGGAGGTGGCGACGCCGGACGTCCCGGCCACGAGCCACCCGATCCCGCTGAGCAACGTCTTCCGCCCCGACGAGGTCGGCGACGTCCTCACGAACGAGGAGGCCCTGTCCGGCGCACCGGACGCCGCCGACGGCCGGTTCCGCGTCGCCGCGATCCTGGGGGAGGAGCAGTAGTGGATCTCACCCGGCTTCCCGCCTCCGAGCTCGCCGGCCTGCTGTCGACGGGCGAGGTCTCGTCCGTCGAGGCGACCCGCGCGTCCCTCGACCGCATCGCCGAGGCCGACGGCGACCTGCACGCGTTCCTGCACGTCGCGGGCGACGCGGCGATCGCCCGCGCGAGCGAGATCGACCAGCTGCGCCGCGACGGCCGCGAGCTGGGCCCACTCGCGGGCGTCCCGATCGCCATCAAGGACGTGCTCTGCACGAACGACATGCCGTCCACGGCGGCGTCGCGCATCCTCGAGGGCTGGATCCCGCCCTACGACGCGACGGTCGTCGCCCGGCTCCGGGCCGCCGGCATGGTGCCGCTCGGCAAGACCAACATGGACGAGTTCGCGATGGGCTCCTCCACCGAGCACTCCGCGTACGGCCCGACCCGCAACCCGTGGGCGCTCGACCGGATCCCCGGCGGCTCCGGCGGCGGGTCGGCGGCCGCGGTCGCCGCGTTCGAGGCCCCGGTCGCCCTCGGCAGCGACACCGGTGGCTCGATCCGCCAGCCCGCCGCCGTCACCGGCACGGTCGGCATGAAGCCCACCTACGGCGGCGTCTCCCGCTACGGCGCCATCGCGCTCGCCTCGTCGCTCGACCAGGTCGGCCCCGTGAGCCGCACCGTCCTCGACTCCGCGCTCGTGCACGACGTGATCGGCGGGCACGACCCGCATGACTCCACGTCGCTGCGCGACCCGTGGCCGTCCTTCGCCGAGGCGGCCCGTGCCGGCGCGGCGAGCGGCAGTCTCGCGGGCGTCCGCGTCGGCGTGGTCCGCGAGCTCGACAGCGAGGGCTTCCAGGCCGGCGTGCGGCAGCGGTTCGACGAGGCGCTCGCCCTGATGCAGAACGCGGGCGCCGAGATCGTCGAGATCAGCGCCCCGAACTTCGAGTACGCGATCGCCGCCTACTACCTGATCCTGCCCGCCGAGGCGTCGAGCAACCTCGCCAAGTACGACTCGGTGCGCTTCGGCCTGCGGGTGACCCCTGGGGAGACGGCGACCGTCGAGCAGGTGATGTCCGCGTCGCGCGGCGCGGGCTTCGGCCCCGAGGTGAAGCGCCGCATCATCCTCGGCACCTACGCCCTGTCCGCCGGCTACTACGACGCCTACTACGGCAGCGCACAGAAGGTGCGCACGCTCATCCAGCGGGACTTCGCCGCCGCGTTCGCGCAGGTCGATGTGCTCGTCTCGCCCGCGGCTCCCACGACGGCGTTCCGGCTGGGCGAGAAGCTCGACGACCCGCTCGCGATGTACCTCAACGACATCACGACGATCCCCGCCAACCTCGCGGGCGTGCCCGGCATGGGACTGCCCATCGGGCTCGCCCCGGAGGACGGCCTGCCCGTCGGCATCCAGCTGATGGCGCCCGCCCGCGAGGACGCCCGCCTCTACACCGTGGGCGCGACCCTCGAGGCGCTGCTGCACGAGAGCTGGGGAGGGCCGCTCCTCGACCGGCTCCCCGCCGACTTCGGCCGCAGCGCCGCCCGCGAGAGCGGACAGCCCGACCACCTCGTCCCGGCCCCCGGCCCGGGCACCGAACCCGACGGAGGAACCGCCTGATGGGCGCCGACAAGCTGCTGTCCTTCGAGGAGGCCATCGAGAAGTACGAGCCCGTGCTCGGCTTCGAGGTGCACGTCGAGCTGTCGACGAAGACGAAGATGTTCTCCGGCGCGCCGAACGAGTTCGGCGGCGCCCCGAACACCCACGTCGCGCCCGTCGACCTCGGCCTGCCCGGCTCGCTGCCGGTCGTCAACGAGCAGGCGGTCCGGTACGCGATCTCGCTCGGCCTCGCGCTCGGCTGCTCGATCGCGGAGTCGAGCCGGTTCGCGCGGAAGAACTACTTCTACCCGGACCTCGCGAAGAACTACCAGATCTCCCAGTACGACGAGCCGATCGCGTTCGAGGGCGAGGTCGAGGTCGAGCTCGACGACGGCACCCTCGTGCGCGTGCCGATCGAGCGGGCGCACATGGAGGAGGACGCCGGCAAGCTCACGCACGTGGGCGGTGCCACCGGCCGCATCCACGGCGCCGAGTACTCGCTCGTCGACTACAACCGAGCGGGTGTGCCGCTCGTCGAGATCGTCACGAAGCCGATCTTCGGCGCAGAGGACCGTGCGCCGGAGCTCGCCCGGGCGTACGTCGCCACCATCCGCGACATCGTCCGCTCGCTCGGCGTCTCCGAGGCGCGCATGGAGCGCGGCAACCTCCGCTGCGACGCCAACATCTCCCTGCGCCCCCGCGGCCAGGAGAAGCTCGGCACCCGCACCGAGACGAAGAACGTCAACAGCCTCCGCAGCGTCGAGCGCGCCATCCGGTACGAGATCCAGCGGCAGGCCGCGATCCTCGACGCCGGCGGCACGATCATCCAGGAGACCCGGCACTGGCACGAGGACACCGGGACGACGAGCCCCGGCCGCCCGAAGTCGGACGCCGACGACTACCGCTACTTCCCGGAGCCCGACCTGCTCCCGGTGATGCCGTCGAAGGAGCTGATTGCCGAGCTGCGCGCCGCGCTGCCCGAGTCGCCGGCCGCGTTCCGGCGCCGGCTGCAGGCGGAATACGGCTTCACGGACAGCGAGTTCCGCGACATCATCAACGCGAACCTCCTCGTGGAGATGGAGCAGACGGTCGCCGCCGGCGCGGCACCCGCGCAGGCCCGCAAGTGGTGGCTCGGCGAGATCCTGCGCATCGCCAACGCGCGCGGGGTCGAGGCCGGCACGCTCATCACGCCGCTGCACGTCAGCGAGCTCATCGCGCTCGTCGAGTCCGGGCAGCTCACCGACCGGCTCGGCCGGCAGGTGCTCGAGGGCGTCGTCGCGGGCGAGGGCTCGCCCGACGAGGTCGTCAAGGCCCGCGGACTCGCGGTCGTCTCGGACGACACGGCCCTCCTCGCCGCCATCGACGAGGCGCTGGCGTCCCAGCCCGACGTGCTCGACAAGATCCGTGACGGCAAGGTGCAGGCGGCCGGCGCGGTGATCGGCGCGGTCATGAAGGCGATGCGCGGTCAGGCGGACGCGGCCCGCGTGCGCGAGCTCGTGCTGGAGCGCGCCCAGGCCTGAGTGCGTCACGAGGCCCTCCCGGCCGATCCCCGGGGTGCGCCGGAGTAGGGCGGGGGCCCACTTCTCTGGCGTGGCGTCGGGGGCATCCGACAGGATTGTGGACGGCGTACACAACGGCGGGAGCGGACATGGCGGACGGACAGGCGCGGACGCGGCGGGAGCTGCCGCGCGCTCTGCGGCCCTTCCGGCTGCCGCAGTACCGGCTGCTGGTCGTCGCGCTCACCCTGTCGCTGCTCGGCGCCGGCATCTGGGTGGTCGCCCTCGTCTGGCAGGTCATCGAGCTCGGCGGGGGACCGTCCGAGCTGTCGGCGGTCGCCACCGCGAGTGCGGTCGGCATGCTGCTCACCGTCCTGGTGGCGGGCGCCCTCGCCGATCGGGTTCCGCAGAAGCGCCTGCTCGTCGCGGTCGAGGTTCTGAAGACGCTCGCGATCGGCGCCGCGGGCGTCCTCGCCGTGACCGGGAACCTCGAGCTGTGGCACCTGGTGGTGGCGTCCCTCTTCTTCGGCATCGCCGAGGGCATCGTCTACCCCGCGTACTCCGCCTGGCTGCCCGCGATCATCCCCGCCGACGACCTGCTCGCGGCGAACGGCGTCGAGGGCGTGCTGCGGCCGAGCATCATGCAGGCGGCCGGACCCGTGATCGCCGGCGCGATCATCGCCGTGTGGGCCCCGGGACCGGCGCTCCTCGTCATCGCGGCCGCGCAGGCCTGCGCGGCGGTGGTTCTCGCGCTCATGCGGGAGACGCCGGTGCGACGGGACGAGATCGCGCCGGGCAACCCGGTCACCTCGATGCTGAGGGACATCGGCGAGGGCTTCCGGTACATGGTGCGCACCCGCTGGCTGCTCGTCACCCTGCTGTACTTCTGCCTCCTCGTCCTCGTCGTGATGGGGCCGATCGAGGTGCTGCTGCCCTTCGCGGTCCGGGACCAGACGGGCGGCGGTGCGGGCTCGTTCGCGATCGTGCTCGCCGCGTTCGGCATCGGCGGAGCGGTCGGCTCACTGTTCGTGGCATCGCGCCGGCTGCCGCGCCGCTACCTCACCCTGATGAACCTGCTCTGGGGAGCGGGCTGCCTCCCGCTCGCCGCGGTCGGCTTCGTGAGCCAGGTGTGGCTGCTCGCCGTGCTGACGTTCGTCGTCGGCTTCACCTTCCAGGCGGGAGCGGTGATCTGGGGCACCCTCCTGCAGCGGCGGGTGCCGCCCGCGCTGCTCGGCCGCGTCTCCAGCCTCGACTTCTTCGTCTCCATCGCCCTCATGCCGATCTCGATGGCGCTCGCGGGGCCGGTCGGCGAGGAGATCGGCATCCCGGTCGCCTTCGTCGTCGCCGGGGTCGTGCCCACCGTGCTCGCGCTCGTCGCCGTGCTCGGCTTCGGCCTGCTCCGCGACGAGGTCGAGCATCCGCTCGATCGGGCACCCGATCCCGAGGAGGAGCCCGCAGGCAGGGTCTGACGGCCGGTCAGAGGCCGCGGTCGACCATGTCGAGCAGCCGCTCGCGCGCGCCCGCGATCAGCTCGTCGGTGAGACCCCGCAGCGGCCCGTCGAGCACGAGCGTCGCGAGCCCGTGGACCGCGGACCAGGCGAGGAACTCGCCGCCGGGGCGCCGCTCCGGAGCCAGCGCTCCCGCGGCGACCAGCTCGTCGAGCACGTCGGAGAGGATCTGGTACGGGCTCCGGCCCGCGCGGCCCGCCTTGGCGGGGGAGAAGGCCTGACTGAGGTCGCCCGGGACGAAGAACGCGGCGCGGAACAGCCCCGGCTGTTCCTGGGCGAAGCCGAGATAGCCCGTCCCCACGGCCCGCAGCCGCCGCCGGGCACGCGTGCCGGCGTCGGGCGGGTCGGGCGCGGCGGAGAGCTCGTCCTCCATCCGGTCGGCGACGAGACCCTGGGCCGTGTCCGAGACCGCGGCGAGCAGTGCCGCGCGGTCCGCGAAGTGCCGGTACGCCGCGTTCGGGGAGACGCCCGCCCGGCGGGTCGCCTCGCGGAGCACGACGGCGTCGGGGCCGCCGTCGCGGGCGAGGTCCATGCCGGCGGCGAGCAGGGCGGCACGGAGGTCGCCGTGGCGGTACGTCGCCCTCGGCTCAGCGCTCACGGCACCCTCTATCGAGCATTCCTCGACCATAGCCGCTCGGAGTGGCATTGTGGACGGCGTTCACATCGAAAGGGGGCGGCCATGTTCACGGAGGTCGCGGCGTTCAGCGGGTTCTCGTCGAATGCGATCGAGGAGTCAAAGCGGTTCTACGGCGACGTGCTCGGCTTGCGGGTGCAGGAGGAGATGGGCGGCCTGCGCCTGCTGCTCGGCGGCGGCGGCTCGGTGTTCGTCTACCCGAAGGAGAACCACGAGCCGGCCTCGTTCACGGTGCTCAACTTCCCGGTGCAGGACATCGACGCCGCCGTCGACGAGCTGCGCGCGAAGGGCGTCGAGACGAAGATCTACAGCGACGACGACTTCCCCTCGGATGAGAAGGGCATCGTCCGGGGAGCGCAGTTCGGCGGGCCCGACATCGCGTGGTTCCGGGATCCGGCGGGCAACGTGCTCTCGGTGCTGGCGGAGGGCTAGCGCACCGGCGGGAGCCGCGCCAGCCGGGGCCCGGCAGCGGGGCCGGCTGGCAGACTGGCTCCCGTGGCAGTCGACGCCGTCATCGTGGGGGCCGGGCCCAACGGCCTCGCCGCCGCGGTCACGCTCGCTCGCGCCGGCCTCGAGGTCGAGGTGCACGAGCGCGCCGACCGGATCGGCGGCGGCGCTCGCACCGAGGAGCTCACAGAGCCGGGGTATGTGCACGACACGTGCTCCGCGGTGCATCCGATGGCGTTCGCGTCCCCGTTCTTCTCCGCCTTCGGGCTCCGGGACCGGGTGGACTTCGTGACCCCGGAGGTCTCGTTCGCCCACCCGCTCGACGGCGGCCGGGCCGGCGTCGCCTACCACGACCTCGATCGGACGGTGGAGCAGCTCGGGCGCGACGGACCGGGCTGGCGCCGGCTGCTCGAGCCGCTCGTCGAGCACGCCCGGGCGGTGTCCGACTTCACCGGGGGAACGCTCGTCCGCATTCCGCGCCATCCGATCACGATGGCCCGGTTCGGCCTCGCGACGTTCGAGCAGGGCTCCCCGGCGTGGAACCTGCGCTGGCGGGAGGAGGAAGCGCCCTCGCTCCTGACCGGCGTCATGGCGCACGCGGTGCAGCCGCTGCCCTCTCTCGGTGCGGCCGCGGCGGGCCTGGCGCTCGCGGTGCAGGGGCATGCGCAGGGCTGGCCGATCCCCGTCGGCGGCAGCCGGCGCATCCCCGAGGCGCTCGCGGACGACCTGGTCGCACACGGCGGGCGGATCGTGCTCGAGCACGAGATCGAGTCGATCGGCGACCTGCCCGACGCGCGCGCCGTGCTCTTCGACACGAGCGCACGCGACATGAGCCGCATCGCCGGGCACCGCCTCCCCGAGGGCTACAAGGCGCGGCTCGCGAGGTTCCGCTACGGCAACGCGGTCGCGAAGGTCGACTTCGCGCTCTCCGGCCCGGTGCCATGGGCGAACCCGGAGGTCGCCCGCGCGGGGACCGTGCACCTCGGCGGCACGCGCGCCGAGATCGCGTACGCGGAGCGGGAGATCGCGGCCGGCCGGCACGCGGCCCGCCCGTACGTGCTCGTCTCGCAGCCGAGCCTCTTCGATCCCACCCGAGCTCCGGAGGGGCACGGCACGCTGTGGACCTACACGCACGTGCCGAAGGAGTCGAACGCCGACCAGACCGAGACGATCATCCGGCAGATCGAGCGCTTCGCGCCGGGGTTCCGCGACGTCATCGTGGGGTCGTTCTGCAGCACCGCGGTCGGGGTCGAGGCGCACGACCCCAACTACGTCGGCGGGGACATCGCGTCCGGCAGCGGCCACTTCTGGCAGCTGGTCGCCCGGCCGACGTTCTCACCCGACCCGTGGCGGACGCCAGGGCCGGGGATCTACCTCTGCTCGGCCTCGGCTGCCCCGGGGCCGGGAGTGCACGGGCAGGCCGGCTGGAACGCCGCTCTCTCCGCGCTCCGTCACGAGTTCGGCATCCGCCGGGCTCCCGAGCTCCAACCGACCGAAGGGTAGCCGGATGGCCGAGAACGTCCGCAGGATCGACGCGACCCCCGAGCAGGTGTTCGCCGTGCTCGCCGACGGCTGGCTCTACCCGAGCTGGGTGGTCGGCGCGTCGCGGATCCGGGGCGTGCACGAGACCTGGCCGGGGGAGGGTGCCGAGCTCCACCACTCGTTCGGCGTCTGGCCGGTCCTTCTCAACGACAAGACGGTGATGCTCGAGTGGGACCCGCCGCGCCGGGCGGTGCTCCGCGCACACGGCTGGCCGATCGGCGAGGCCCAGGTGACGATCGAGGTCAAGCCGAGCGGAACGGGGAGCCTCGTCCGGATCCTCGAGGACGCCGCCGAGGGCCCCGGGCGCCTCGTTCCCTCGCCGATCCGCCGGATCGGGCTGCACATCCGCAACCGGGAGACGCTCCAGCGCCTCGCCTACCTCGCGGAGGGCGGCGCGCGCTGACCACGGAGGGCCGCGCGGCGGATCCGGTCCGCCGACAGGGCGCGGGGCTCAGCCGGCGAGGACCGTGTCCGTGAACGCCCCCAGCCGCGTCTGCAGGGTGGCGATCCGCCGCTCGACGATCACGGCCGGGTCGGGCTGCATGTCGTAGGCGGGCGGCACGATCCGGATGGTCAGCGAGCAGGCGAGGTCGGAGCAGATGTAGGTGCCGACGGTGTTGCCGTCCCGGCCCGCCTCCCCGGCGCGCGGCGCGGAGAACAGCGCCACCTGGCCGGAGGGCCTCGGCGTCTGGCACAGCGAGCACATCGCGTTGCCGGCCTTCATCCGGTTGTCGGCGGCGCGCAGCACCAGGCCGACCGCCTCGCCGTCCCGCCACAGGACGATGTACGCGCGCTGCGGGGTGCGCGGATCGCGCCAGCCGAGGTACTCCCGCTCGTCCCAGAGCACCTCGTGGAGGCCGGGAAGCCCCATGCGCGCGCTGTCACTCGCGGTCGCGTTGACGAGCGAGTTGCGGATGTCCGATTCGGTGAGCGGCTGCATGCGGCCCCAGCCTAACCGCGCCGGAGGCGTCGGCGGACGATCGCCTCGACGGGTCCGCTGAGGAACAGCACGAAGAGGGCCCAGTAGTTGACGTGGGGGATCGTGACGCCGAGCACGAACGCGACGACGAACGCGATCGAGATGGACACGCTGCCGGCGACCGTGCGGTCCGAGACCCGGTTGTCCGGCGCCTCGATGCGGGAGTCCCGCCGGATGAGCAGGGTCATGACGGTGATCACGATGCTGCTCGCCGCCATGGTGCCGATGTAGAAGGCGACGGTCGCCCGGCTGGGCTCGATCTGCGCGGTGATCGAGGTCGGCAGGGGCAGCAGCACGATGGTGAACGCCCAGATCACGGTCAGCAGCACGAGCCGTGGCGTGTACGCGGCGACGTGCTCGAACAGCTGGTGGTGGGAGTACCAGAGGCGGGCGATCACGGCGAAGCTGATGACGAAGCCCATCAGGGCGCCGGCGTGGTCGTTGAGGAGCTCGCCGAGCGTCCCGCCCTCCGCCGCCACGTCGGGCACGAGGTCGACGAGGGGCAGGATCAGCAGGGTGATCGCGATCGCGGCGATCGCGTCCGTGAAGAAGACGAGCCGTTCGAGGCCCCGCGTCGTCGTCGCCATGGCCGACAGCCAACCACGGCCGCGGTGCCGGCCGCTCGGGCTCGGGACGGGGTGACGCGGACGCCCCCATTGCGGGCCGTAGCGTGAGAGGCATGACAGCGATCCCCGCCGGCGTCCTCGATCCTTCCGCCGCCCGGCCGCTCCGCGAGGACCTGGCGGCCGCCGGCTTCCGCAGCACCGCCGTCGCCGGCGTCCTGGGGTCCGCCGCCGAGGGGTCCCTGCGCCGTGGCTCGACCCTCGCCGCCGCACGCGTGCTCGCCCGGCCGGAGGCGCGGGCCGCGGGCGCCGTCGCCGACCTCACGGCCCTGTTCGTCGCGGGCCTGGCCGTTCCGGCTGACCGCCTCGCCGCAGCGCTGCCGCGACTCGGGGTCGAGGGCGCCGTCAGGGCGGGCCTCGTCGCGCTGGACGGCGACGCAGCGGTGCCCCGCGTGGAGCTGGCCCCGCACCAGTTCGTGGATCCGGACGGGGTCGGCGAGTGGTGGGTCGCCTCCGACCTCGGCGAGGCGGCGACCGGCGGACCGCTGCGGGCCGACCACGTGCTCGGCGTGGGCGGAGCCTCGCGCACCCTCGCCGGGCTGCAGCTGCCGCGCCGGGCGGAGTCGGTGCTCGACCTCGGCACCGGGAGCGGCATCCAGTTCCTCCGCGCCGCGCGCTACGGCCGAAGGCTGGTCGCCACGGACGTGTCCGAGCGAGCGCTCGCCTACGCGCGCTTCAACGCCGCTCTCAACGACGTCGACGTCGACCTGCGGGCCGGCAGCCTCTTCGAGCCGGTGACGGGGGAGCGGTTCGACCGCATCCTCTCCAACCCGCCGTTCGTCATCACGCCCCGCCGGCCCGGCGTGCCCGAGTACGAGTACCGCGACGGCGGACTGGAGGGCGATGCGCTCGTCGAGACCGTCGTCCGCGGCGTCGCGGGCCACCTCCTGCCGGGCGGCGTCGCGCAGCTGCTCGCGAACTGGGAGGACCGCGCCGGCGCCGACGGCCGGGACCGCGTGGCCGCGTGGGCGCTCGAGGAGGGACTCGACGCGTGGGTCGTCGAGCGCGAGGTGCAGGACCCCGTCCTCTACGCGGAGACCTGGATTCGCGACGGCGGCATCCGGCCCGGGACGCCCGAGTACGACCGGCTGCTCGCCGCGTGGCTCGACGACTTCGCCGCACGGGAGGTCCGCTCGGTCGGCTTCGGCTACGTGACGCTGCGGCGCCCGGAGCGGCGGCGCCCCTCCCGGCGGGTAGAGCGCGAGCAGGGCGGCGCGGGCGGGCTCGGCGGTCATCTCGCCGCCTGCCTCGAGGCGCAGGACTGGCTGGCCGCCACGGACGACGACGCGCTGCTCACGGCACGCCTCGTGGTGGCGGGCGACGTCACCGAGGAGCGGCACCACTGGCCGGGGGAGGAGCACCCGGCGGCGATCGAGCTGCGCCAGGGCGGCGGCTTCGCGCGGGTGGTCCCCGTCGACGCCGCGGCCGCGGGCCTCGTGGGCGCGTGCGACGGCGAGCTGACGGTCGGCGCGATCGTGGACGCGCTCGCCGACCTGCTCGAGTCCGACCCGGCCGAGCTGCGCGCGGAGCTGCTGCCCGTGGCGCGGGAGCTCGTCGCGACCGGTCTCCTGATGCCGGCCGCCTAGAGAGCGGCGCTCTCTGCCTTCAGCAGGCACTTCGCACGCTCAGCAGGCACTCCGGGCGCTCAGCAGGCGACACAGGGTCACTTCTGCCTGCCCGAGCCGTTCCGTTCCTGCTGAAGCGAGTTCGTCGGCGGCACGAGCCCCGGCTCGTCCGCCCCGGCTAGTCGGAGGCGTGCCCCGGGAAGGGCTTGCCGTTGAGGGAGAACTCGTCGTCCGACACGTCGACGTCGCCCTGGTCGTCGGGGCCGCCGGTGCCCGGAAGCAGGTTCACGGCGTCGGCGTCCACGTCCGGATCCTGCTGGGCGAGGCTGTCCTGCCCGCCGGGCGAGTTCCGGACCTCCTGCTCGCGCTCGGTGGCCGGGCTGTAGGCCCGATCCTTCTTCGTCTGCTGCTCGTCGCCGATCGACATGCCGTCAACGGTAGGCGCGGCGCCTGAGGGCCGGCAGGGGGTTGCGGTCGACGCGTCGCCCGCGCCGAGAGCGCCGTCATCCTCCATGGCGGCGTGCCAGGTCCGCCGCGCGCGCGGCGCTGGTTAGCCTCGACCGGTGGATTTCGACCGGTACGGACCCGACGTTCTGAAGACCGACTGGCGACGCCCGAAGACGGCGGCGCCCGCGATTGTGGAGGCGCAGGACGGTCTCGTCGTCGAGCTCCCCGACAGCGGCTTCGTCGGCGCCGTCGTCGGCGTCGAGGGCCGGATGGTGAAGCTCGAGGACCGCCGCGGCAAGGTGCGCGTGTTCCCGCTCGGTCCCGGCTTCCTGCTCGAGGGCAAGCCGGCCGTGCTCAAGGCGCCCGCGAAGCTCGCGAAGGCGGGCGGCAGGCTGATCAGCGCGTCCGGCTCCATCGCGGTGACCGACGCGAAGGCGCGCGTCGCTCGGGCGAGCCGCATCTTCGTCGAGGGCCGCCACGACGCGGAGCTCGTCGAGAAGGTGTGGGGCCACGACCTCCGTGTCGAGGGCGTCGTCGTCGAGTACCTCGAGGGCGTCGACCACCTGGAGGAGCTGCTCCGCGAGTTCAAGCCCGCGCCCGGCAAGCGCGTCGGGGTGCTCGTCGACCACCTCGTGGCCGGGTCGAAGGAGAGCCGGATCGCCGACGCGGTGCAGCGGGGACCGTACGGCGGGAACGTCCTCGTCGTCGGTCACCCCTACATCGACATCTGGCAGTCGGTGAAGCCCGCACGCCTCGGCATCAAGGCGTGGCCGAACATCCCCCGCGGCATCGAGTGGAAGCACGGAATCTGCCAGGCGCTCGGCTGGCCGCACGAGGACCAGGCGGACATCGCGCGGGCCTGGCAGCGGATCCTCTCCCGCGTCGACACCTACGCCGATCTGGAGCCGGAGCTGCTCGGCCGGGTCGAGCAGCTCATCGACTTCGTCACCGCCTGAGCGCAACCCCCTGACGCGGGCGCCCGGTGCGAGAAGGATCGGGGCATGGCTGACTACGAACCCCGCTACGCGATCGTCACCGGCTCCGACTCGGGCATCGGCAAGGCCACCGCGGTGGCCCTCGCCACCGCCGGCATGGACGTCGGCATCACCTGGCTCGACGACGAGGAGGGTGCCCAGGGCACCGCGGAGGAGGTCCGTGCCCTCGGCCGCAACGCGGTCGTCGCCCAGCTCGACACCACCAAGCTCGAGGAGTGCGGCGACGTCGTCGACCGCATCGCCGGAGAGCTCGGCGGCCTCGACGTGTTCGTCAACAACGCGGGCACCGGCGACAACGCGCCGATCCTCGAGCTCACGCTCGAGCAGTGGCGGCACACGCTCGCCACGAACCTCGAGGGCGCGTTCGTCTGCATGCAGCGTGCGGCGCGGCGGATGGTGGACCAGGGCCGCGGAGGCCGCCTCATCGCGGTGACCAGCGTGCACGAGCACGCGCCTCGCGTGGGCTCCGGCGCCTACACCTCGTCGAAGCACGGGCTCGGCGGGCTCGTGAAGCAGTTCGCGCTCGAGCTCGGCCAGCACGGCATCACGGCCAATGCGGTCGCGCCGGGTGAGATCGCGACCCCGATGACCGGGCAGGAGGACCAGGACCCGCGGCAGGTGTCGCGTCCCGGCGTCCCGCTCGGCCGCCCGGGCGACGCGCATGAGATGGCCGCGGTGATCGCGTTCCTCGCCTCCCCGAACTCCGCGTACGTCACCGGCGCGTCCTTCGTCGCCGACGGCGGGATGCTGCTGATGGGACCGCACGGCGGCTCCCACATCGAGAGCGACGACTGGCGGCAGGGATAGCCGCGGAGGCTCTCGGGCCGGCAGCGCCGCCCGCGCTCTCGGTGATGACCTGGAACGTGCGGCGGCCCGTGCCGACCCTGCGGCGCAACTCCCCAGACAGGTGGGAGCGGCGGCGCTCCGTCGTCCGGGCGGTGCTGCAGCAGGCCCGGCCGAGCCTGCTCGGCGTGCAGGAGGCGGTGCCCGAGCAGCTCGCCTGGATCGCCGAGAGCACCGGGGCCGAGTGGATCGGACGCGGCCGCAGCCGCGACGGCGGCGGCGAGCACTGCGCGGTCCTCTACGACCCGTCGCGACTGCGGGTCCTGCGCTGGGAGCAGCACGCGCTCAGCCGCACGCCCGCCGTGGCGGGATCGCGCAGCTGGGGCTCGGCGCTCCCGCGCGTGTTCGTGGTCGCCGACTTCGCCGACCGGGCGACCGGGATCGCCTTCCGCGTGATCAACACCCACCTCGACCACGTGTCGCCGCTCGCCCGGCGAAGGAGCGCCGAGCTGCTGCGGCGGGTGGCGAGGGCCCGCTGGGGCACCTGGCGGGATCCGCTGCCCACCGTCCTGCTCGGGGACGCCAACGCGAGCACGCGGTCCGTCGCCTTCCGCATCCTGACCGTCGACCTCGCGGACGCCTGGACTGCGGCGGCGAGGCGATCGACACCGGAGTGGGGCACCCGGTCCGCGTACCGGCCGCCGCGGCCGGGTCGCCGCATCGACTGGATCCTCGCCTCGCCGGACATCGCGGTCGACGACGTCGCCATCGCGGCGGTCCGCATCGACGGGCGCGCCGGCTCGGATCACGACCCGGTGCAGGCGGTCCTGCGTCTTCCCGCCCGATCCCGATAGGTTGCGCGGGTGATCGACACGTTCCTGAGGCCGCCCGCAGGCGCCGGAGAGGTGCTCGCGGACGTCCTGCGCGTGCTCGGCGTCGGCAGCACCGTCCTCGCCGCCGTGCTGTTCGGTCCCGTGCAGCTGGGCGTCTTCGCGCTCGCGCTGCTCGGACTCGTCGCGCCGCGCTTCCTCGGCGTCCGTCCCGCCGTCGACGTGGCGACGGGCGTGGTGCTGCTGCTCGCCTCGTGGGCGAGCGCGCTCGACCTCTACGTCTCGGTGCCGGTCGTCGACGTGCCGATGCACCTCCTGCTCAACGGCCTGGTCGCGGGCCTCGCCCTGCTGCTCCTGCGGCGCACGCGCGTCGTGCCGGCGCTGCCCCGCACCGCGACGGTGGTACTCACGACGGCGCTCGGCTGCACGGCGGGCGTGCTCTGGGAGATCGGCGAGTGGGCCGGCAACAGCTTCCTCGACGCGTCGATCTACGTCGGCTACGCCGACACGATCGGCGACCTCACCGTCGGCGGGCTCGGCTCGCTCTTCGCCGGCCTCGTCATGCCCTGGTTCGCGGCGGAGTCCCGCTGGCGCGGGCGCACCGCGGAGAGCGCAGACACCGGGGCCGCCGTCCCGGTCGCCTAGCCGTTCGCATGGCTTCGCAACCGCACGACCATCTCGCAACCGCGTGCCGTTGCAGAACGGTCGTCCTGTTGCAGTCGGAACCCGGAGCCTACGCGGCGTCGTCGCGGTTGACCCGGATGCGGATGCGGCCCTCGTACACGCCGAGGTCGCCGTCGCCGGGGGCCGGCGCGGGCGCCGGCAGGGCGGTCTGGCGCTCCAGGTCGAGCATCGTCTCGTGGCGGTTGGGCGCGAAGACCTCGTCGACGGCGCCGAGCATTCCGGCGCCGACGCCCGTTCCGCGACCCGAGCGCCGCGCGGATCCGCTCGCCGCCAAGCCCAGCGCCACGACTGCCGCAACCCCCACGGCGAGAAGGATCAACCCGTCCACGGGAGAATCCTAAGCGGAGGCAACGACATCGCGGGGGAGCAGGCGGTGGAGGGTCACTTCCGAGATCCGGCCGTCATCGAGGACGACCGTCGAGTAGGTGCAGAAGGGCTGCCGGCGCCGGTCGGTGGGGGAGCCCGGGTTGAGCAGCCGCAGGCCGCGCGGCGTCGTGGTGTCCCACGGGATGTGGGAGTGGCCGAACACGAGCAGGTCGAGGTCGGGGAACGCCGCCTCCATCCGCGCCTCCCGTCCCGTCGACGCGCCCGTCTCGTGGACGACGCCGACCCGGACGCCGTCGAGCACGTCCCTCGCCACCTCCGGGAGCCGCGCCCGCAGCCCGGCGCCGTCGTTGTTGCCCCAGCAGGCGAGCAGCCGGCGGGACGCCGCCTCGAGCCGGTCGAGCGTGGCCTCGTCCACCCAGTCGCCGGCGTGCACGACGACATCCGCGGCCGCCACCTCGGCCCACACCGCCTCCGGCAGGTCCTTGGCCCGCCTCGGCAGATGGGTGTCGGCGAGCAGCAGCAGGCGGGTCGTCATCGGACCATTCTGCTGCCCGCCGTCAACCCGGCTGCCCGGCGTCCGCGCCGCTGCTTGACTGGCCGGATGACGAGACTGCGCGCCGTTCTGTTCGACATCGACGGAACCCTCGTCGACTCCAACTACCTGCACGTCGACGCGTGGGACCGCGGGTTCACGGAGGCGGGCATCCCCGTCCCGTTCTGGCGGATCCACCGCTCGATCGGCATGGATTCGGAGAAGCTGCTCGACTCGCTCGCGGGAGGCGCCGGCGACGACGCGGTGTCGAAGGCGAAGGAGCTGCACAGCGACTACTACGTGCAGTCCGCCGACCGGCTGCGCCCCTTCGACGGTGCCCGCGACCTGCTCCGTGCGGTCGCCGCGCTCGACGTGCAGGCGGTGCTCGCCACCTCGGCACCGGAGAACGAGCTGGAGATCCTGCGCAAGGTGCTCGACGTGGACGACGCGGTGTCCGAGGCGACCTCCGCCGGCGACGTCGAGACGGCGAAGCCCGAGCCGGACGTCGTGAACGTCGCGCTGCAGAAGGCGGGAGTCGACGCCGGGGACGCCGTCTTCGTCGGGGACACCGTGTGGGACGCGGAGGCGTCGAGGCGCGCGGGAGTCGACATGATCGGCGTGCTGTCGGGCGGCGTCTCCGAGCGTGAGCTGTTGGACGCCGGCGTCATCGCGGTGTTCGAGGACGTCGCCGACCTGCTCGCCCATTTGGACGACAGCCCGATCGGGGAGCGGACGCGCAAGCCCTGAGAGCGTGTCGGAGGTCCGGCGTAGATTCGCAGGCATGAGCGACAACGCATCCGGCAGCAGCGAGAAGACCGAGCAGGAGACGCTGGGCGCCCGCGGAGACGACTCCTCGACCAGCGCGTCGAAGGACCCGTCCGACTGGGTGACCGGCGACGAGCCCATGACCGGGCCGCAGCGCAGCTACCTCGACACGCTGGCCCGCGAGGCCGGCGAGGAGCTCCCGGCCGACCTCACGAAGGCGGAGGCGTCCGAGAACATCGACCGCCTCCAGGACAAGACCGGCCGCGGCCAGTAGGAATTCCAGCGCGGCGGGGCCGGCCGGGGAGAGCCGCCGGCCCCGCCGCGCTCGCTCAGGCCGCCGCGTCGCGGAGCAGCGCGAGCAGCGGCTCGGCCGCCTCGTCGAGGAACCGCTGCTGGAGGTCGTCGCCGACCTGCACGAGCGCGATGTCGGTGAAGCCGGCCTCCCAGAACGTGCTCACGGTCTCCACGATCTTCTCGAGGTCGGGACCGCACGGGATGCTCTCGGCCACGTCCTGCTTGCGCACGAACTGACTGGCACCGGCGAAGCCGGCGGGGGTCGGCAGGTCGGCGTTGACGGCCCAGCCGCCGCCGAACCAGCGGAACTGGTCGTGCGCCCGCTCGATCGCGTCGTCCCGGTCCGGCGCCCAGCTGATCGGCACCTGGCCGATCTTGCGGCCCTCCGGGTGCTCCTTCGACCAGGCGCCGAGCAGGTCGGGGTCCGGCTCGGTCGTGATCAGGTGGTCGGCGAGCGGCCCGAACCGCTGCAGCGACTTCTCGCCGGACAGCGCGATGCCGATCGGCACACCGCCCTCGGGGCAGTCCCAGATCCGCGCCGAGTCGACGCGGAAGTACTCGCCGCTCCACGTGACGAGCTCACCGGTGTGCAGCGCGCGGATGATCTGGACCGCCTCCTCGAGCATGTCCTGCCGCTGGTCGATCGGCGGCCAGCCGTCGCCGGTGACGTGCTCGTTGAGGTTCTCGCCCGACCCGAGGCCGAGGATGAACCGGCCATCGGAGAGCAGCTGCATCGTGGCGGCCTTCTGAGCGACGACGGCCGGATGGTAGCGCTGGATGGGCGCCGTCACATACGTCGCGAGCTCCACCCGCTCGGTCGCGTTCGCGACCGCGCCCAGCACGGTCCACGCGTACGGCGCGTGTCCCTGGGACACGAGCCACGGCGAGTAGTGGTCGCTCGAGACCTCGAAATCGAAGCCCACCCGCTCGGCGGCCACCGCGTAGCGGACGAGCTCCTTCGGTCCGCTCTGCTCGGTCATCAGGGTGTAGCCGAACCTCGTCATGCGTCCTCCTCCAGTCGGTCCTCCCACCCTTGCCGCGTCGGTCGAGCGCGATCAACCCCTGGCGCAGCCCAGGGGCTTCCCGGGGTCGTACCCGTAGCGTGGACGGCGTGACGGTCGCAGCCTCGTTCTCCTCCGCCTCCTCGTCCTCCGCCGTCGGCGACCTGCACGGCATCGTCGGCCTCGCCGCTCGCATAATCCAAGCGCTCGGCGAGTTCGGCGTGGGCCTCCTCACGCTCGTCGAGACCGTGTTCCCGCCGATCCCGAGCGAGGTGATCCTGCCGCTCGCCGGGTTCCTCGCCCAGCAGGGCGAGATGAACTTCGTCCTGGTGTTCGCCACCGCGACCCTCGGCGCGTATCTCGGGGGCCTCATCCTCTACTGGATCGGCCGGAAGGTCGGCGAGGAGCGGGCGATCCGCGTGCTGTCGAAGCTCCCGCTCGTCGACGAGGAGGACTTCCGCAGGTCGGCGGGGTGGCTGCACCGGCACGGACGGAGCGCCGTGTTCTTCGGGCGCCTCCTCCCCGGCGTGCGCAGCCTGATCTCGCTGCCCGCCGGCTCCACAGGGATGCCCCTGTGGACCTTCTCGATCTTCACCATCGCGGGGACCGCCGTGTGGAACGGACTCCTGATCGGTCTCGGCGCACTGCTCGGCACCCAGTACGAGCTGATCGACCGGTACTCGTCGATCCTCGACATCGTCATCTACGCGGCCGTGGCAGGCGTCCTCGCCTGGCTCGTCATCCGCCGGATCCGCAGGGGACGGCAGGCGAAGGCGTCCGCGTAGCCGTGTCCGTTTCCCGCTAGGAGCGGGCGCCCGACACTGCGAGACTCGGAGCATGGACTTCGAGGAGCGCTACCGGGTCATCTTGGCTCGGGACACCCGCTTCGACGGCCAGTTCGTCACAGCCGTGCGCTCGACCGGCATCTACTGCCGGCCGTCCTGCCCGGCACGCACCCCGCTGCGGAAGAACGTCACGTTCTTCGCCACCTCCGCCGCGGCGCACAGCGCCGGGTACCGTGCCTGCAAGCGCTGCCTGCCGGAAGCCGTGCCGGGGAGCCCGGAGTGGAACATGCGCGGCACGCTCGCCGCCCGGGCGATGCGCCTCATCGGCGACGGCGTCGTGGAGCGGGCGGGCGTCGGCGGGCTCGCCGATCGCCTCGGCTACACGCCGCGGCACGTCACCCGGGTGCTCACCGAGGAGCTCGGCGCGGGGCCGCTGGCGCTCGCCCGCGCGGTCCGGGCGCAGAACGCGCGCACGCTGCTCGTGTCGACGGCCCTGCCCGTCACCGACGTCGCCTACGCGGCAGGCTTCGCGAGCGTCCGCCAGTTCAACGACACCCTCCGCGAGGTCTTCGGCCTGACGCCGACGCAGCTGCGGGCGCGCGGGGCGGCGACGGGCGCGGGTACGCCCGGCCGGGTCGAGCTGCGCCTCCCGTTCCGCGAGCCGTTCGACGCGGAGGGCATCTTCACGTTCCTCGCCGCGAGGGCGCTCGCCGGCGTCGAGGTCGCGACCGCGACGAGCTACGCGCGCGCCGTCGCGCTTCCCGGCGGTGTCGCCCAGTTCGAGGTGCGCTGGACGCCGGAGCGGGAGCTGCGGCTCACGGCGTCCGTGCAGGAGCTGCGGGACCTGCCCGTGCTGCTGGCGCGAGTCCGCCGCCTGTTCGACCTCGACGCCGACCCGGTCGGCATCGACGCCGTCCTCGCGCCCCTGCAACCCGAGGTGGCCGGCATCCGGCTGCCGGGTGCGGTCGACGGCGGCGAGATCCTGCTGCGCGCGATCGCGGGTCAGCAGGTCACGGTCGTGTCCGCGATCGGGATGCTCGCCCGCGTCGCCGAGCGGGCGGGGGAGCCCGTGGAGCCGGGGTTCCCGGGCGTGGAGCGGCTCTTCCCGTCCTTCGCCGCGTTCGCCGAGCACGTCGGCGACATCTACCGCGGCCCCGCGGCGCGGTTGCTGACCCTGCGCGCGGCAGCCCTCGGGCTCGCCGACGGAAGCCTCGCTCTGCATCCGGGCCTCGAGGAGGCCGAGCTCTCGGCCCGCGTGACTGCCCTGCCCGGCGTCGGACCCTGGACCGCCGGCTACACCGCGATGCGGGTGCTCGGCAGTCCTGACGTCGTGCTCGGAGGCGACGTCGCACTCCGGAAGGGCGCCCGCCTGCTGGGGCTGCCGGAGCCTCTCGCCGAGGCCCTGCGCCCGTACGCACCGTGGCGCTCCTACGCGTCCCTGCACCTCTGGAGGGCGGCCGCGGCCGCCCGCGCACAGAAGGAGAACGCCGCATGACGACCCTCATCGAGTTCCTGCCCACTCCCGACGGCGCGTTCGGCGTGCTCGCGACGGAGGACGGGCGCGTCCTCGCCTCCGGCTGGACCGACAGCGAGGACGCGCTGCTCGCCCGCCTGCGGCCCGAGGGCCGGCCGCTGTCGCTCGTCGCCGGCTCGGTGGCCGGCGTCCGGGACGCGGTCGACGCCTACTACTCCGGGGAGCACGGCGCCATCGACGCGGTCCCCGTCGTGCAGGAGGGCGGCCCTTTCCGACGCCAGGCCTGGGAGGCGCTGCGCCGCATCGGACCGGGGCGGCCGCTCACCTACACGCAGTTCGCCGCGGCGGCCGGTCGGCCCTCGGCCGTTCGCGCTGCGGCGTCCGCCTGCGCGACCAACGCGGTGGCCCTGTTCGTGCCGTGCCATCGGGTGCTGCGCACCGACGGCACCCTCGGCGGCTTCGCCTGGGGAACCGAGGTCAAGCGCTCGCTGCTCGCTCGGGAGTCGGCACCGGCGTGAGCGCGGGGCGGGCCGTCCGTCGCGCGACCTCGCGGCCGACCCGCCGTGCGAGCCGGTGCGCCGGCGTCTCGATCAGGCGCGCGAAGAGTGCCGCCGCCACGAGCGAGGCGGGGATCGCGACGAGCGCCACGAGCGGCCACCGCGAGTCGCGGAGCAGGAACCCGGCGGTCGCGAGCAGTGGAACGTGCACGAGGTAGAGGCTGAACGAGATGCGGCCGAGCCACTGGGACGGGCGGGTGGACAGCCGGCGGGCGACGCCGGACGGGGCGATCGCGAGCAGCACGAGCCCGAGCGCGCCCACCACGCTGAGGCCGGTGAGCGCGAGCGACAGCGGCGTCCCCGCAGGCGCGACCGGGCGCGCGAGCCACGTGGCGATGAGGCAGCCGGCGGACAGGACGAGCACCGCGAGGGACGCGGGCCCGAACCATCGGCTGCCACGTCGCTCGCGCGCCCATTCGCGGAGGCCGTCGAGATTCGCGGCCACGAGTGTGCCGAGGAAGAACGCGGGCAGGTAGGACAGCGTCCCGTCCCTGATCACGAACCCGGCGACGGTCGCCGCCACCGCAGCCAGCCCGACCGGCAGCCAGAGCCGGCGCAGCCGTCGTGCCGCGAGCACGTAGAGGGGCAGCAGGACGGCGAAGACCATCTCCCAGCGCAGCGACCAGAGCGTGTTGACGATGTCGAACGAGTACCGCGAGAGGGTCGCCTCGTCGAACAGCATGGACCCCTGCACCGTGGTGGCGTTGCTGTCCGCGAGCCAGCTGTGCGCGGTCACCCGCGATTCGCTGCGGGGGAAGACGGCGATGAGCGCGGACGCGAGCAGGAGCGCGCCCCACACCGGCAGGTAGATCCGCACGAAGCGGGACGCGAGGAACGCGGCCCATGAGTACCGCCCTGTCGACTTCAGGGCGGGCAGGGCGACGACGAGCCCGCTCAGCACGAAGAAGACGACCACAGCCTCCTGCCCGGCGGTCAGCAGCTTGAGCGGCGTCTCGGTGAGCCACCACCAGAGCGTGCCCGGCACGACCGGCTGCCCCGATGCGGGAGCGAGGTACGGCTTCGCGATCTCGAGGGTGTGATGCAGCAGGACCACCACCGCCGCCCAGCCGCGGAGCCCGTCGAGGGCCACCAGGCGATCGCTGCGGGGAGCAGTCGTCGGGACCACGGGCGAGGGGGTTCGCACGGCGCTCACCGACTCCAGGGTAGGCGGGTCCCCTGGGCGGGCCCTTGGAGGGGGCGCTCAGTGGCCGTCCAGGCGCCCCCGTTAGTGTGAGGAGTCCTCGACGAGGAAGGACACGACCGTGGGGTTCCTGGACCGCCTGTTCGGCCGCGATGACGGCTCCCAGCAGTACCGCCGGCAGGGGCCGGTGAACTACGGCCCTCCCGGTCAGGGCCGGCCACCGGTTCGATCCGAGGACGAGATCGCGATCGAGCGCTACCGCTACCTGCTGCGCACCGCGCCCCCGGAGACGATCGAGCAGGTGCACGCCGAGGCGTTCGCACAGCTCACCCCCGAGCAGCGGCGCCTGGTGTTCGAGGAGCTCCGCAACGGCCCCGAGGCCCCGGCCGGCGACGACCCCGCGTCCCTCGCCCGCTCGGCGACCCGGTCCGAGTTCCGCCAGCCCGGCTTCCTCGAGCGCCGCTTCTCGGGCGGCGGCGCCGGCGGCGGTGGATTCGGCGGCGGCGGGTTCGGCGGCGGTCCGAGCTTCGGCACCATCCTGGGCGGCTCGCTGCTCGGCACGGTCGCCGGCTACGTGGTCGGCTCCGCGCTCGTGAGCGCCTTCCTGCCGGACCCGAGCATGGGCGACTACGGCGGAGCGGACGCCGCTGACGCGGCCGACGGCGGGGACGCGGGTGCCGAGGGCGGCGACGCGGGCGGCGACTACGGCGGCGACGGCGGCGGCGGCTGGGACACCTCCGACGGCGGCTTCTTCGGCGGAGGCGACTTCGGCGGGGGCGACTTCGGCGGAGGCGACTTCGGGGGCGGCGACTTCTAGGTCGGCACTCCTTTCTCTCCCTCAACAGGCAGGAATCCCGCCAACAGGCAGGAATCCCGCCAACAGGCGGAAACGCCCTGATTCTGCCTGTTGACGGCATTCATGCCTGTCGAGAGACAGCGGCACCAGATCCCTTGCGGTTGACGCAGCGTCAACTCGTATCGTCGTCGTCGACCGATGCGGAAGGACGGAGGCGGCGACATGGAGTGGCCCATCAGCGAGCTCGCGCGTGCGGCCGGGACGACCACGAGGGCGCTCCGGCACTACGGCGACCTCGGGCTGCTCCCGCCGTCCCGGACCGCCGGCAACGGCTACCGGTTCTACGACGAGGACGGCCTCCTCCGCCTGCAGCGCATCCTGCTGCTGCGCGAGCTCGGCCTGCCCCTCGCGACGATCGGCGACGTGCTCGCCGGCGAGCAGGACACGGAGGAGGCGCTCGCCGTCCACCTCGAGCTGCTGCGCCGCGAGCGCGAGCGGATCGACCGGCAGATCGCGTCGGTGCGCACCACGCTCGAGAGACGGAGAGGAGGAGAGGAGATGACAGCAGAGGAGAGCTTCGACGGCTTCGACCACACCCAGTACCGGGAGGAGGTCGAAGAGCGCTGGGGCAAGGCCGCCTACGCCGACAGCGACCGCTGGTGGCGCTCGAAGAGCGCCGACGAGAAGCGGGCGTTCCAGGAGGCGCAGGCCGGCATCGCGCGCGACTTCGGCGCCGCGAAGCAGGCCGGCAGATCGGCGGACGACGCGGACGTGCAGGCGATCGTGCAGCGCCACTACGAGTGGCTGAGCGGGATCCCGGGCACGCCGCAGAGCCCGCAGGGCGGGCCGACGCGCGAGTACTTCGTCGGCCTCGGCGAGATGTACGCCGCCGACGAGCGGTTCGCCGCGAACTACGACGTCCACGGCGCGGGGACGGCCGGGCTGATCCGCGACGCCGTGCGCGTCTACGCGGACCGCCACCTGTCGTGACGGACGGCGGTGCGGGGCTGCAGACCCGCACCGCGCCCGCGCTCGACAGGACTTCCCGCATCCGGCAGGACTTTCCGGCGGATCTCCTCCTGCCGAGTGCAGGAAGTCCTGCCGAAGCCGCAGGCGGAAGCACAGCTTCCGCACGGCACACTGGTACCCGTGTCGAGGCTGATCGAACCGCTGCGGGCCCGCATCCAGACCACGCTCTCCGGTCAGCCGGCAGGGGACCCGCCGTGGGTCACGGCGCTCGAGTTCGGCACCGACCGCGGCTGGTTCGGCCCCGGCTCCGCCGCGTGGGCCGTGCACGGCGACATGCCGACGCTCGTCGCCGGGATCCGGGCGCTCCTGACGCAGGCCCTTCACCCGGGCGCGATGGCGGGCGTCCACGACCACTCGCGCTATCGGGAGGACCCGTTCGGCCGCCTCGCCGGCACGATCCGCTGGATCTTCACCGTCACCTACGGGTCGAAGGAGGACGCGGCGAAGGCATCCGGCTGGGTGCTGCGCCTGCACGAGAAGGTGCGGGGCGTCTACCCGGGGGAGCGCGGCGAGGCCGTGCCCTACGCCGCCAACGACCCCGACCTGCTGCGCTGGGTGCACCTCGCCTTCACGGACGCCTTCCTCGGCGCCCACAGCGTGTACGGCAAGCCGATCCCCGGCGGCCCGGACGCGTACGTGAAGGACTGGGCGATCGCCGGCCGGCTGATGGGTGTCGACGATCCGCCGACGACCCAGGCCGAGCTCAGCGACCAGCTCCGGTCGTATGTCGGCATCCTGCGGCACGACGACCGGGTGGCCGACGTCGTCCGCTTCCTGCGCCGTCCGCCTCTGGCACCCGCGCTGCGCCCCACCTACCCGGTGCTGTTCAACGGGGCGGTCGCCTCGCTGCCCGACGACCTGCGCACCCTGCTGCGCCTGCCGAAGCCGCGCGGTCCGGTGGTCCCGGCGACGTCGAGCGTCCTCGGCCTCACCGGACGGCTTCTCGGCACCCCGCCGGGCGCCGAGAAGGCCGCGCTGCGCCGGCTCGCGCGCCTGGACGGCGCTACAGCCAGCCCCGCCGCTTGAACACCGCGTAGAGCCCGCCGCTCAGCACCGCCATCGCGAGCAGCGCGAGGGGATACCCGACCGGCCAGTCGAGCTCCGGCATGTGCTCGAAGTTCATGCCGTAGATGCCGGTGACGAGGCTCGGCGCGAAGATGATCGCCGCCCAGGAGGAGATCTTCTTCACCTGCTCGCCCTGGGCGAGGCTCGTCTCGCTGAGGCGGCGCATCTCGTTGTTCTGCTGCTCCGTCACGAGCGTGGTGTTGGTGAGCAGCGCGTTGTCGAGGAGCGAGCGGAACGCGTCCGCGCGCTCCGAGGAGCGGATGGCGTGGTCGAGCACGTCCCGCACCCGGCGCTGCAGCTCGACGTGCACGCTGTACTTCTCGAAGCCGCGCTGCAGAGCGCTCAGCATGTCGACCAGCGGGCCGGTCGCGCGCTGGAAGTTCATCACCTCGCGCGCGAGGGCGTAGATGCGCTTCGAGAGGTCCGTGGTGCCGGCGAAGAGCTGGTCCTCGATCTCGTCGATGTCGTTCTGCAGCCCCGCGATGACGGGGGCGTAGTCGTCGACCACCTGGTCCAGAACGGCGTAGAGCACGGCCTCCGGACCCAGCGCGAGCAGCTCCGGCGTGTGCTCGAGGCGCTTCCGGACCCGGCCGAGGTCGGGTGCCTCGGCGTGCCGGACGGTGATCGCGAAGTCGGGCCCGACGAAGACGTGCACCTCGCCGAACTCGACGCGCTCCGCGGCGTCGAGGTAGCGCGCCGGGCGCAGCACGATGAAGAGGACGTCGCCGTAGCGCTCGAGCTTGGCGCGCTGATGGCCCTTGAGCGCGTCCTCGACGGCGAGCGGGTGCAGGCCGAACTCGTTCGCGACCGCCTGCAGCTCAGCAGGGCTGGGCCGGTACATGCCGATCCACGCCATGCCCTTCCGGGCGCGGACCGTCTCGAACGTCTCCTCGAGGCTCGGCGGATTCGCGGTGCGGACGCCGTTCACGTAGACGGCGTTGTCGACGATCGGCATCCGGACCTCCCCGCGCCACCCTAGCCCCCGGCCACGCCCCCGCCTGACCGGGGCCGGTCGCCAGTTTCCGGTGATACCGTCACGCTCGTGAGCCGAATCGCCGCCGTGGCCGCCGCTCTGCCCGAGCACGCGTACGCCCAGGCGGACATCACCGCGATGCTCGCGCCGATGATCGCGCCCGACCCGTCGAAGCGGGCCCTGCTGCACCGGCTGCACGAGGGCGCGCGGGTCGACCGGCGGCACCTGATCATGCCGATCGACGAGTACCGGGAGCCGCAGACCTTCACGCAGACGAACGGCCGGTTCGTCGAGGCCGCCACCGACCTCGCGGAGCGTGCCGTGCGGACCGCCCTGGAGCAGGCCGGCATCCGCCCCGAGGAGGTGGACTTCGTCATGTTCACCTCGGTCACGGGGGTGTCCGCACCGTCCGTCGACGCGCTCCTCGTGCCGCGGCTGGGCCTGCGGCCGGACGTCAAGCGGGTGCCCATGTTCGGCCTCGGCTGCGTCGCGGGCGCCGCCGGCCTGGCCCGGGTGCACGACTACCTGGCCGGGCACCCGGACGACGTCGCGGTCCTCGTCGCCGTGGAGCTCTGCTCGCTCACCGTCCAGCGCGACGACGACTCGATGGCGAACCTCGTCGCGAGCGGCCTGTTCGGCGACGGGGGAGCGGCTGTCGTGGCGGTCGGCGCCGACCGCGCCGCGCGCACCGGGGTCGTCGGCCCGGACATCGTCGATGCCCGCAGTGCCCTCTACCCGCACAGCGAGCACGTGCTCGGCTTCAACCCCGGCTCGACCGGCTTCCGCATCGTGCTCACGGCGGGCGTGGCCGACGTCGTGGACGAGCATTTCGGGCGCGACGTGCGCGCCTTCCTCGGCGAGCACGGACTCGGTCCCGCCGACATCGATCACTGGGTCGCGCATCCGGGCGGCCCTCGGGTGCTCGAGGCCTTCTCGCGCGCGCTCGACCTGCCCGACGGGGCTCTCGAGCTCAGCTGGGAGTCGATGGCCGCCGTCGGCAACCTGTCCTCCGCGTCCGTGCTGCACGTCCTCGCCGACACCCTCGACCGCCGTCCGCAGAGCCCGGGCGACGCGGCGCTGCTGTTCGCGCTCGGTCCCGGCGTGAGCGGCGAGCTCGTGCTGCTCCGCTGGGCCGAGGAGGTCGCGGCGTGAGCGACTACTGGGTGGGAGTGGCCTGGTTCGGCGTGCTGCTGCTCGCGACGGGCCTCGAGCGCATCGTCGAGCTCATCGTGTCGGCCCGCAACGCCCGGTGGGCGTTCGAGCGGGGCGGCGTCGAGTACGGGCGCGGGCACTTCCCCTGGATGGTGGCTCTGCACACGGGCCTCATCGTCGCGAGCTTCGCCGAGGTCGTGCTCGCGCAGCGCCCGTTCCTGCCGTGGCTCGGCTGGCCCGCCCTCGCCATCGCGCTGCTCGCGCAGGCGATGCGGTACGTCGTGATCGGCACCCTGGGCCGGCAGTGGAACACCCGGGTGATCGTGGTGCCCGGGATGCCGCTCGTGCAGCGCGGCCTCTACAAGTGGCTGCGCCACCCCAACTACGTGATCGTGGCGGTCGAGGGCATCGCGCTGCCGCTCGTGCACACCGCCTGGCTCACCGCGCTCGCCTTCACTGTGCTCAACGCCGTGCTGCTGCTGCGCTTCCGGATCCCGGTCGAGGAGCAGGCCCTCCGCTCGGCGGCCCCGTGACCGACGTCGACGTCCTCGTCGTCGGCGGGGGACCGGTCGGCCTCTACACCGCCATCCGCGCCCGGCTCTCCGGACTCACCGCCGCGGTGGTGGAGCCGCGCCCCGGGCCCGTCGACAAGGCCTGCGGGGAGGGACTGATGCCGGGCGCCGTCGTGGCGCTCGCCGCCGTGGGAGTCGACCCCGCCGGGATGCCGCTTCGCGGCTTCCGCTACGCCGACGGACGCCGGGAGGTCGTGCACCGCCTCCGGGGCCCCGCCGGCAGGGGTGTGCGCCGCACGGTCCTGTCGGCTGCGCTCGCCGAGCGGGCGGAGGCGCTCGGCGTCCAGCGGGTCACGGCTCGGGTGGAGTCGGTCGACGAGCGGGGCTGCACGGTGGCCGCCGCCGGGGTGACGGCATCCTGGCTCCTCGGCTGCGACGGCCTGCACTCGACCGTCCGGCGCCTCGCGGGACTCGAGTCCCCGCGTCCGGCCGGCGACCGGTTCGGGCTGCGCCGGCACTACCGGATCGCCCCGTGGACGGACCTCGTCGAGGTGCACTGGGGTCGCAGCGTCGAGGCGTACGTCACGCCCGTCGCCGAGGACCTCGTCGGAGTGGCCCTGCTCGGTCCCCGCGGCACCGGCTTCGACGACGCCCTGCGCCAGGTCCCCGGGCTCGCCGATCGGGTCGCCGACGCCGAGCCGGACGGCCCGGTGCGCGGCGCGGGTCCGCTGCGGCAGCGCACCCGGCGCCGATCGGCAGGTCGTGTGCTGCTCGCCGGCGACGCCTCCGGCTACGTGGACGCCCTCACCGGCGAGGGGATGCGCGTCGGCTTCGCCCAGGCCGACGCGGCCGTGGAGGCGGCGGCGAGCGGCGACGTGCGGGCGTACGAGAGGGAGTGGGCCCGGCGGACCCGCGACTTCCGGGTGATCACCGGCGGCCTCGTCGCTGCCGCCACCTCGCCGGCACGGAGGGCGATCGTGCCGACCGCCGCCGCCCTGCCCGGCGTCTACGGCGGCATCGTGGAGCGCCTCGCGCGCTGAGTGTCGGAGGCTCGCGCCATCCTGTCGGCGTGGCATCCCGGAGCCGTTCGGGCCCGGGGTGACCATGGAACAGGAAGGGAGCACTGATGAACGATCCGCACATCGCCGAGGTCTGCAGCGCCCCGCTGGACCAGATCGCCGAGCTCACCGTCGACGACGCGTCCCTCGACTTCGGCGAGGGAGCCCTCATGCTCACCTGCATCTGCGGCTCGTGGGCCGTCGAGGACTCCTCGGGCGCCGTCGTCGCCTGGTCGCAGAGCGTCGAGGTCGCCGTGACCCAGCTCGCCGGCGCCGCCTGACGCCGTCGGCGCACCTCTGCGCCGCCGGACGGCCCCCTCACCCGGGTGCCGCTGGACGCGGAGTCCTGCCCGGCGCTGGCAGGGATTCAGCAGGCATCCGGCGGCTTCAGCAGGCACGCAGCGGGTCCAGCCGACACGTCACGGCTTCAGCAGGCACGGAGCGGGTTCAGCAGGCAGAACAAGGCCACTTCTGCCTGCTGAACCCCTTCGGTGCCTGCTGAAGCCAGGAGCTGTGCCTGCTGGACGCGGTCGGCGCCGCTGGACCGGGTCATCGCCTGCTGAAATCCTCGGGTTCCTGCTGAGCCCGGGCGCGGTGCCTGCTGGACGGGGTGGTCGTCCGCTCGGCCCTGCCCGGCGCGACCGCCGGTGTCGGCGGGGCGGGCGACAATGGTCCGGTGAGCGTCAAGGGCGGCCAGGGCGACCGGCAGGTATCGGACGACGCCGTCGACAGCTCGACCGCGACGATCCTGCACATCGACATGGACGCCTTCTTCGCGAGCGTCGAGCTGCTCGACCGGCCCGACCTGCGCGGCAAGCCGGTGATCGTCGGCGGTGTGGGCGGCCGGGGGGTCGTGACGAGCGCCACCTACGAGGCGCGCGCCTACGGCGTCCGCTCGGCGATGCCGATGTCGCAGGCGCGCCGGCTGTGCCCGAACGCCGTCGTGCTGCCCGGTTCGTACGGCAAGTACAGCCACTGGTCGCGCATCGTCATGGGCATGTTCCGCGACGTGACACCGCTCGTCGAGCCGCTCAGCATCGACGAGGCGTTCCTCGACGTCGCCGGCGCGCGGCGCCTGATGGGCTCGCCCGGCACGATCGCCCGCACGCTCCGGCAGCGGGTTCGCGAGGAGACCGGGCTCACCTGCTCGATCGGCGCGGCCTCCACCAAGTTCGTCGCCAAGCTCGCGTCCACCCGCTCGAAGCCCGACGGGCTGCTCGTCGTGCCCGCGGACCGCACGCTCGCGTTCCTGCACCCGCTGCCCGTGGCGGCGCTCTGGGGCGTCGGCAAGGCGACCGCCGCGTCGCTCGAGCGGCACGGCCTGCGCACGGTCGGCGACCTCGCGCAGACGCCGCGCGACGTGCTGCAGAAGTGGGTCGGCCCGGCGGCCGGCGGCAGCCTTCACGACCTGGCCTGGGGGAGGGATCCACGCCGGGTGAACCCGCACCGCGTGGAGAAGAGCGTGGGCCACGAGAACACCTTCGCGGTCGACGTCGACGACCTGACGGTGCTGCGCCGGGAGCTGCTCGACCAGTCGGAGCGTGTCGCGGTCCGGCTGCGCGCGGCCGGCCACTCGGCGCGCACCGTGGCGCTCAAGCTCCGCTTCGCGGACTTCACGACGATCAGCCGATCGCGGACTCTGCCCGAGGCGACGTCGGTGGCCCGCCGCATCTACGAGCAGGCGGTCGAGCTGCTCGAGGAGCAGGACCTCGGCGGCCGCCGGGTGCGCCTCATCGGCGTCCGGGCCGAGCAGCTCGTCGACGGCGAGGGCGACAGCCTGTCACTGTGGAGCGAGGACGACGCCTGGAAGGACGCCGAGCAGGTGATGGACAAGGCGACCGAGCGCTTCGGCCGCGGCGCCATCCGTCCCGCAACCCTGCTGAAGCGCAACGAGCCGGAGAAGCCCCGCTTCAACCGCGAGACCTGAACGCAACCGGAACGACGAACGGCAACCGTCTCCGGCTGCCGTTCGTCGTTCGAACCCTTCTCCGGTCGCTACTCCTCGGTGGCGGCCAGGATGACGGCGGAGCGGCCCGGCAGGCTGATCGCGCCGTCGGGGAGCTCCGCGACACCCGGGTCGGTGGCGAGCAGCGGTTCGCCCCCGAGGCCAAGCTCCACCTCGTCGTCGCCGAAGTTGACCGCGACGCTGACGGCGCCGCGCGTCATGACGAGCCAGCGCTCGTCCTCGTCGTAGTCGACGAACGTCTCCTTGAACCGCGGGTCGGTGAGCTCGGGCACCTCCTTGCGGAGGGCGAGGAGCCGCCGGTAGAGGTCGAGGGTCCGCGTGTGACGACCGTCCTCGCCGCTCTCCGGGTACGGCTCCGACCAGTCGAGCTTCGAGCGCTGGAAGGTCTCCGGATCCTGCGGGTCGGGCACGACCGCCGGGTCCCAGCCCATCTTCGCGAACTCGGCGATGCGGCCCTTCGCGGTCGCCTCGCCGAGCTCCGGCTCCGGGTGGGACGTGAAGAACTGCCACGGCGTCGACGCGGCCCACTCCTCGCCCATGAACAGCATCGGCGTGAAGGGCGCGGTCAGCGTCAGGACGGCCGCGAGGGCCAGCTGCTTCTCGTCGAGCGTCGCGGTGAGGCGGTCGCCGGTCGCGCGGTTGCCGATCTGGTCGTGGTCCTGCGCGAAGACCACGAGCCGCCAGGTGGGCGTGCGGTCGGCGTCGATCGGCCGGCCGTGCACGCGGCCGCGGAAGCTCGACAGCGTGCGCGCGTGGTAGAAGCCCTCCTCCAGCACGGTCGCGAGCGACCGGATCGAGTCGAAGTCCTCGTAGTAGCCCGTGGTCTCGCGGGTGAGGTTGACGTGCAGCGCGTGGTGGAAGTCGTCGCTCCACTGCGCCGTGATGCCGAGTCCGTGCGCTTCCCGCGGGCGGATCATCTTCGGGTCGTTCATGTCCGACTCGGCGATGAGCGTGAGCGGGCGGCCGACGTGCGCGGAGAGCGCGTCGACCTCCTCGGCGAGCTCCTCGAGGATGTGCACGGCGCGGTGGTCGACGAGCGCGTGCACCGCATCGAGCCGGAGGCCGTCGACGTGGTAGTCGTCGAGCCACATCAGTGCGTTGGAGATGATGTAGTCGCGCACCTCGTCGGACTGCTCGCCGTCGAGGTTGAGGGATGCGCCCCACGTGTTGGCCGACGCCTCGTGCAGGTAGGGGCCGAACTCGGGCAGGTAGTTGCCGCTCGGGCCGAGGTGGTTGTAGACCACGTCCTGGATGACCGCGAGGCCGCGCTGGTGGCAGGCGTCGACGAACCGCTGGTAGGCGGCGGGCCCGCCGTACGTCTCCTGGACGGTGTACCAGAGGACGCCGTCGTAGCCCCAGTTGTGCGTGCCGTTGAAGCCGTTGACCGGCAGCACCTCGACGAAGTCCACGCCGAGGTCGACGAGGTGGTCGAGCCGCTCGATCGCCGCGTCGAGGGTGCCCTCCGGCGTGAAGGTGCCGATGTGCAGCTCGTACACGACCCCGCCGGCCAGCTGCCGCCCGGTCCACGACCGGTCGCCCCACGCGTGCGCGTTCGGGTCGAAGGTGCGGCTCAGTCCGTGCACCCCGTCCGGCTGGCGGCGGGAGCGCGGGTCGGGCCGCGGCGTCTCGCCCTCCCCGAGCAGGTAGCCGTAGTCGTGCTGGGCGCCGTCCGCGGCGACGTCGACCGTGTACCAGCCGTCGCCGGCGGGCGTCATCGGGTGCTTCTCCCCGTCCAGGAGCAGGGTGACCGAGCCGGCGCTCGGCGCCCACACGTCGTAGGGGCTCAAGGCTTGCCTCCTTCTTCGACCAGCAGTGCCACCGGGTAGTCGGTGAGGATGTCCGCGACGCGGAGCGTGCCGCCCTGGTGCCGGCGACCGCTCAGGACGTCGGCGACGGGAGCGGAGCCCACGTCGATCGTGGTGTCGCCCCAGCCGCCGGCGGCGGCCAGGCCGACCGGGAGCCGGGTCGCCAGGGTGATGGCGCCGCCCCGGTCGAACGCGACGAGGTGCTCGGCGGCGCTTCCCTCCGCGCGCAGCGGGGTGTAGCCGCCGAACAGCTCCGGCCGGTCCCGCTTGATCCGGAGGGCGCGCGTGGTGACGAGCAGCTTCGCGGCGCCCGTCTCGTCGATCGGCGGCAGAGCGCCGGCGTCGATGTCGGCGAGCAGGCGGCGCCGCTCGGCGAAGTCGACCGCGCGGCGGTTGTCCGGGTCGACCAGGGACATCTCCCACAGCTCGCTGCCCTGGTAGACGTCGGGGACGCCGGGCGCGGTCAGCTGGAGCAGCTTCGCCGACAGCGAGTTGGACCAGCCGGGGGCGGCGACGCGCTGGACGAGGCGCGACAGGATCGCGGACGCGCGGGCGTCGTCGAATGCGGCGTCGATGAGGGCGTGCATCCGCTGCTCGAACTCCTCGTCCGGAGCCGTCCACGTCGTCGAGTTGCCGGCCTCCCGGGACGCCTTCTCGGCGTAGGCGTGCAGCCGCTCGCGGCTCGCGGGCCAGGCCCCGAGGATCGCCTGCCACAGCAGGTTCGCGAGCGGACCGTCGCCGAGGGGCACGATGTCGCGCAGCTCGAGGAGGGCGTCCGCCCACTCGCCGGGGATCTCGGCGAGCACGCTGATGCGCGCGCGCACGTCCTCGCCGCGCTTCGTGTCGTGCGTCGACAGGGTCGTCATCGAGCCGGGGATCGTCTCCAGCCGCCGCTGCTGGCGGGCGTGGAAGGCGTCGTGCCCGATCCCGAACTCGGCCGGGTCGGCCCCGACCTCCGTCAGGCTCGTGAGCCGGGTGTAGCGGTAGAACGCGCAGTCCTCCACCCCCTTCGCCATCACCATGCCGGACGTCTGCTGGAAGCGGCGTGCCGCCGGCTGCTCCACGTCGCCGAGGATCGGCAGCAGGGCGTCGATCATGCCGGCGAGATCGGGGCGGTGCCGCTTCGCGAGCTCCGCGGCCTCCTCGAGGTGCTCGCGACCCTCCGGCAGGTAGGAGCGGTAGACGGGGAAGCAGGCGAGCAGCTCGCCGATCGCGTCCGCGACCTCGTCGGCGGGCTCCTCGCCGCGCTCGATCGCATCGGCGACCTCACGGTCGAGGCGCAGCACCTCGGAGTGCAGGATGCCGTCCGCGACGTCGCGCTTCGTGTCGTGGATGAGCTGGTGCCAGTCGAGCGCCTCGCCGCCGCGCAGCTCGGTGTCGAGCGCGGTCAGCGGCGCCTCGCCGTCGGGGTCGACGAGGATGCGGTCGATGTCGGCGAGGGCGTCGTAGCCGGTGGTGCCCGCGGTCGCCCAGGAGGAGGGCAGCTGCTCGTCGCCCTCGAGGATCTTCTCGACGAGCACGTAGGCGCCGCCCGTCGCCTCGGCGAGGTCGTCGAGGTAGGCGCCTGGATCGAAGAGCCCGTCCGGGTGGTCGACACGCAGGCCGTCGGCGAGGCCCTCGCGGACCCAGCGCACGATCTCCTCGTGCGACTCGGCGAACACGCGCGGCACCTCGACCCGCACCGCGGCGAGCGTGTTGACCGCGAAGAACCGTCGGTAGTTGAGGTCGTAGTCCGCCCGGCGCCAGTCGACCAGCTCGTAGCTCTGCCGCGCGTGCACCTCGACCGGGTCGTCGCCGGCCTTGCCGGTGCCGGCCGCGACGGGGAAGCGGTGGTCGTAGTAGCGCAGCTCCAGGCCGTCGTCGCCCTCGACGAGCTTCAGCTCGGGCAGGTCGTCCCCGGAACCGAGGACGGGCAGGCGCACCTTGCCGCCGCCGAAGTCCCAGTCGATGTCGAACGCCTCGGCGTAGCGGGACTCGCGGCCCTTCTCGAGCACGTCCCACCACCAGCGGGTGTGCACCGGGGTGGCGACTCCGACGTGGTTGGGCACGATGTCGATGAGGACCCCGAGCCCGTTCTCCCGCGCTGCCTCGACGGCCGCGGCCAGGCCTTCCGCGCCGCCGCGCGCCGGGTCGACCCGCGAGTGGTCGACGACGTCGTAACCGTGGTCGGAGCCGGGCTCCGCCTCGAGGAGGGGCGAGAAGTAGATCCAGTCGGCGCCGAGGTCGCGGACGTAGTCCGCGATCCCGGCCGCCTCGCGGAGGTCGAAGGTCGACCGGATCTGGACCCGGTAGGTGGAGAGCGGCTGCTTCATGTCAGCCCACCTTGGGCGCGACGGCCGCGGCCGGGTCGGCCTGAGTGCCGGTCAGGACCGCGATGGAGGCGGCCACCGAGTGGTCGGGCTCGACCTCGGGCGCCGAGTGGGCGCGCAGGACGATGAGCGACTTCGCCTCGACCGGGAGCGTCGAGCCGGCCTCCCGGGCCGGGGTGTCGGCGAGCTCGCCGGCGCTGTCCACCACCACGTCCCAGCTGCGCTCGATGTCCTTGCTCGGCAGGGTGAACTCGACCGTCTCGTCGGACGCGTTGAAGTAGACGAGGAAGTCCACGTCGGTGATCTGCGCGCCCCGCGGGTCGCGCTGGCGGATGCCGGTGCCGTTGAGGAAGACGCCGAGGCTCCGGGAGCTGCTCTCATCCCAGTCCTGCTGGGACATCTCCTTGCCGTCCGTGTTGAGCCACATGATGTCCGGCGCGGGCGAGCCCTCCTCCCGCTCCACCGGACGGCCGTTGAAGAACCGGCTGCGGCGGAAGACCGGGTGCTCCTTGCGGAGCCGCACCACGGCCGAGGTGAACTCGATGAGCGGCAGGTCGGCGCGGTCCCAGTGCACCCAGCTGATCTCGCTGTCCTGCGCGTAGGTGTTGTTGTTGCCGTTCTGGGTGCGGCCGAGCTCGTCGCCGTGCAGGATCATCGGAACGCCCTGCGAGAGCAGCAGCGTCGCGAGGAAGTTGCGCTGCTGCTTGGCGCGGGTCCGGAGGACACTGGGGTCGTCGGTCGGGCCCTCCACGCCGCAGTTCCAGGAGCGGTTGTGCGACTCCCCGTCGTTGTTGTCCTCGCCGTTCGCCTCGTTGTGCTTCTCGTTGTACGAGACGAGGTCGTTGAGGGTGAACCCGTCGTGGGCGGTCACGAAGTTGATGGACGCGACGGGGCGGCGGCCGTCGTTCTCGTAGAGGTCGGCGGAGCCGGTGATCCGGGCGGCGAACTCGCCGACCGTGGACGGCTCGCCGCGCCAGAAGTCGCGGACGGTGTCGCGGTACTTGCCGTTCCACTCGGTCCACTGGGGCGGGAAGTTGCCGACCTGGTAGCCGCCGGGGCCGACGTCCCAGGGCTCGGCGATGAGCTTCACCTGCGAGACCACCGGGTCCTGCTGCACGAGCTCGAAGAAGGTGGAGAGCCGGTCGACGTCGTAGAACTCGCGGGCGAGGGTCGCGGCGAGGTCGAAGCGGAAGCCGTCGACACGCATCTCGGTCACCCAGTAGCGGAGGCTGTCCATGATCAGCTGCAGCGAGTGCGGGTGCCGGACGTTGAGCGAGTTCCCCGTGCCCGTGTAGTCCATGTAGTACTGCTGGTCGTCCTCGACGAGCCGGTAGTACGCCGCGTTGTCGATGCCCTTGAAGCTGAGGGTGGGGCCGAGGTGGTTGCCCTCCGCGGTGTGGTTGTAGACGACGTCGAGGATGACCTCGATGCCCGCCGCGTGCAGCGAGCGGACCATCGACTTGAACTCCTGCACCTGCTGGCCGAGGTCGCCGGTGGCGGAGTACTCGTTGTGCGGGGCGAAGAAGCCGATCGTGTTGTAGCCCCAGTAGTTGCGCAGGCCCTTGTCGAGCAGGGTCGAGTCCTGCACGAACTGGTGCACCGGCATCAGCTCGATCGCCGTGATGCCGAGCTTCTGCAGGTGCTCGATGACGGCGGGATGCGCGACGCCGGCGTAGGTGCCCCGCTGGTCCTCCGGGATGTCCGGGTGCAGCTGGGTGAGGCCCTTCACGTGGGCCTCGTAGATCACCGTCTCCGAGTACGGCGTCTTCGGGTGGCGGTCACCCGCCCAGTCGAAGAACGGGTTCACGACGACGCTCAGCATGACGTGCCCGGCGGAGTCGTCGTTGTTCACCGACTCGGGGTCGCCGAAGTTGTAGGAGAACAGCGACTGGTCCCAGTCGAACGAGCCCGCCGTCGCCTTCGCGTACGGGTCGAGGAGCACCTTGTTCGGGTTGAAGCGCTTGCCGGCGCCCGGGTCGTACTCGCCGTGCACCCGGTAGCCGTACTTCTGGCCCGGCTGGACCTGGGGAAGGTAGGCGTGCCACACGTACGCGTCCACGTCGAGGAGCTCGACACGGGTCTCCGTGCCCTCGTCGTCGTAGAGGCACAGCTCGATCCGCTCAGCCCCCTCGCTGAAGATCGCGAAGTTCGTTCCGCTGCCGTCGAACGTCGCGCCGAGGGGGTAGGGGCTTCCGGGCCATGCTTCAACCATCGATCTCCTCCAGTCAGGGATTTGCCTCGACCAAACTAGCGACCCTCGCGAAACGGGCCGGGGCCGTTGACTGCCTGCAGGGGGATGCCATAGGGCTCCGGACGCGAGTAGCCTCTGCCGCATGCCTCAGCTCGTGGTCCGCCTCGCGGAGATGCTCACCACCTTCGGCGCGAAGGCCGCCTACGGCGACCCGATCGAGGTGGACGGCAAGCGCATCGTGCCCGTCGCCCTCCTCTGGTACGGCTTCGGCGGGGGCAGCGACGAGGGCGAGGATGCCGCGGCGGGCGGTGGCGGCGGGGGAGCGACGATCCCGGTCGGCGCCTACGTGACGACCGGCACGACGGTCCGCTTCGAGCCGAACCTCGTCGCCGTGCTCGCGGTGGCGATCCCGCTCACCTGGGTCGCCGGCAAGGCGCTCGCCCGCGTCGTGCGTGCCCTGAAGAAGTAGCGCGCCTGCCGCGGGGCGTGCGGACAGCCGCCACCCCGCAGACCGTCGTGATCCGTCCGCGCGACCCGCGTCAGCGGAAGGGGGCGACGACCTCGGACGCGAGGAGCTCCAGGTGCTCCTCGTCCTCGAGGTCGATCAGCTGCAGGTAGACGCGGCTCGCGCCCAGGTCGCGGAGGCGGCCGATCCGGTCGGTGACCTCCGCCACGGTGCCGCCCAGGTTGGAGCGGCGCAGCTGCTCCGGGTCGGCGCCGATCCGCTCGGCGCGCATCAGGAACTCCGCCTCGGTCCGGCCCACCACCGTGGTGTGGGCGGTGGAGAGCCGCAGGTCCCCGTCGGGCCGGCCTGCCGCCTCGGCGGCGTCCCGCACCCGCCCGAACGCCGCGGCGATGTTCTCGTCCCGGGCGAAGGCGGCGTTGTACTCCGTGGCGTAGCGGGCGGCGAGCTCGGGCGTGCGCTTGGGGCCCATCCCGCCGATGATCACCGGCACCCGCTGCTGGGCGGGCTTCGGCAGGGCGGGGGAGTCGGTCAGCGTGTAGTGCGTGCCCGCGAAGTCGAAGCGCTCGCCGAGGGGCGTGCCCCACAGCCCGGTGAGCACGGCGAGCTGCTCCTCGAGCAGCCCGAAGCGCTTCTCCGGGAACGGGATGCCGTACGCCGCGTGCTCCTCCGCGTACCAGCCGGCGCCGAGCCCGAGCTCGATGCGCCCGCCCGACATCCGGTCGACCTGCGCGACCTGGATCGCGAGCACGCCGGGGTGCCGGAAGGTCACCGACGACACGAGGGTGCCGAGCCGCACTCGGGACGTCTCGCGGGCGAGGGCCGCCAGCGTCGTCCACGCGTCGGTCGGGCCGGGCAGCCCATCGACGGACGATCCCGTGCGCAGGTAGTGGTCGCTGCGGAACCAGCCGTCGAAGCCGAGCCGCTCCGCCGCCTGCGCGTTCGCGAGGAGGGTCTCGTACTCGTAGCCCTGCTGGGGTTCGGTGAAGACGCAGAATTCCACCCGACCAGCCTAGGAGGGCGGGGGATATCCCCCCTCCGATCCGGGGTCGGGCCGGATGTCCGCGGATCGCGCCGCTCGGGAGGCTGGAGTCCTTCCCGAACGGAAGAATGACCCCGAAGGACTCCACCATGACCACCACCAGCACCGCCGCCCCCGTCGCCGCCGGCACCGAGCGGCGCGAGCGCAGCACCTACGGCCGGCTCTGGGCGGGCGTGCCCCGCGAGCTCGGCTTCCTGCTCCCCACCCTGCCGATCGTCGTCGTCGCGCTCACCGTCTCCTCGACCCTCTTCTCCGCGGGCACCGGCCTCCTCTTCGTCCTGATCGGCATCCCGCTCGTGCTCCTGTCGCTGTTCGTCTCGCGCGGCTTCGGCATGCTCGAGGTCGTGCGGCTCGAGGCCGCCGGGCGTCCGCGCATCCCGCGGCCGCGCTGGACGCCGTTCACCACCCGCTCGATGGGTGACTTCCTCCGGCCCTTCACGGACGGCCACTACTGGCTCGCGCTGCTGCACACGATGGTCATCAACCCGGTCATCGGCATCGTGAGCTGGGTAATCTCCTTCACCTGGCTCACCACCGGCCTCGGCGGCGTGACCTACTGGTTCTGGCAGCGCTGGCTGCCCGAGCCCGAGCGCGGCTGGAACCTGCTCGACGTGGTCGTCGGCTGGTTCAGCCCGGGTGCCGTCACCGGCGTGAGCCAGCGGGTGGGCGACTCGGTCGTCTACCTGATCGTCGGGGTGATCCTCCTGGTCACGCTGCCCTTCATCACCCGCGGGCTCGTGCTCCTGCACTGGTGGATCGCCCGCGGGATGCTCGCCGCCTTCCCCAGTGACGCGCTGCGCGAGCGGGTCAGCGACCTCTCCTCGTCCCGCACCGCGGCCGTCGCGGCAGAGGGCACGGCGCTGCGCCGGCTCGAGCGCGACATCCACGACGGGCCGCAGCAGCGCCTGGTCCGGCTCCAGATGGACCTCGCCGCCGCGGATCGGCAGCTCGAGCGCGACCCGGCCGCCGCCCGCGAGCTGATCGCCGGAGCGCTGCAGCAGTCGCGGGACGCGCTCGACGAGCTGCGCGCCATCTCGCGAGGGTTCGCCCCGCCGATCCTGCTCGACCGCGGTCTGGTGCCCGCTCTCGAGTCCCTCGCGGTGCGCAGCACGATCCCGGCGCGCGTCGTGTCGGAGCTGCCGGAGGAGACCGCCCTGCCCGCCGAGCTGGAGCGCAACGCGTACTTCGTGGCCGCCGAATCGCTGACGAATGCCGCGAAGCACAGCGGCGCGACGGCCGTGGAGGTGCGGGTGGCCCTGCGCCGGGTGCCGGACGGCGATGCCACCTGGCTCGAAGTGGTCGTGACGGACGACGGGCGGGGCGGCGCCGCGGCGCTGCCGGGCCACGGCATCGCCGGACTGGAGGAGCGCGTGCACGGCCTCGGCGGCACCCTCTCGGTCGACAGCCCCGCGGGCGGACCGACCGTCGTGACGGCCACCCTGCCGGTGATGACGGACCTGCCGCCGTCCGTTCGCTGACGCGTCTCGCAGGCGCTCACCCGCCCCTAGGCTGGGGCGGGTGAGCGCGCTGCGGGTGGTGGTCGCCGACGACTCGGTCCTCCTGCGCGAGGGCCTCGTCCGCGTTCTCGTCGAGGCCGGCCACAAGGTCGTGGGGGCCTACGGCGACGCGGACGCACTGCTCGAGGCCGCTCCGGCGCTCGCCCCGGACCTCGCCGTCCTCGACGTGCGGATGCCGCCGACGTTCCGGGACGAGGGCGTGCGCGCGGCGATCGCCCTCCGCGGCAGGCTGCCCCGCACCGGCATCCTGCTGCTCTCGCAGTACGTCGAGGTGGCGTACGCCCAGGAGCTGCTCGGCTCCGGCCGCGGCGGCGTCGGCTACCTGCTGAAGGATCGCGTCGCGTCGCTCGCCGACCTCGAGGACGCGATCGGGCGCATCGCCGCCGGCGGCACGGTGCTCGACCCGGAGGTCGTCGCTCAGCTGATCGGCCGCCGGAACGACCCGCTCGCGACCCTCACGCCGCGCGAGCGTGAGGTGCTGCAGCTGATGGCGGAGGGGCGGACGAACGCCGCCATCGCGGAGGCCCTGTTCATCGGGGTGGGCGCGGTCGAGAAGAACGTGACGTCGATCTTCGGCAAGCTCGGCCTCGAGGACTCCGGCGGCGACCACCGCCGGGTGCTGGCGGTCCTCGCGTGGCTCCAGCGCTGACCTCGGGGGCTGCGCAGCCTTTGCGCCGGCGCGCGCACTAGAATCGAGCCGACACGGGAGTCCGGTGAGCCGGGCTGAGAGGAAGCTTCTCCAAGCTTCGACCGTCGAACCTGATCTGGATCATGCCAGCGCAGGGAGGCATCTCAAGGAATCCCGTGCCCTCTTTTCCTCTACGAAAGGGCACGAATCGTGACCAGCACCACCACTTCTCCGGCCCCGCTTCGCGGGCAGTCCCGCTTCCGCTGGCGGGTCGTCGACATCGTCGTGGCCGCCGTCCTCGGCGTCGCGGCGGGCTTCGTCTTCCTCGCCTGGAACCTCGGCTACCAGCTGCCGGGCTCGGTCCTCGAGGCCGCGCTGCCCGGCCTGCAGGGGCTCGTCAACGGTGTCTGGCTGTTCGCCGGAGTGCTCGGCGGGCTCATCATCCGGAAGCCGGGCGCCGCGATCTTCACCGAGCTCGTCGCGGCGGTCGTCTCCGCCCTGGCCGGCAACCAGTGGGGCAGCTTCCTCACCTTCGAGGCGGGCATCGTGCAGGGCCTCGGGGCCGAGCTCGTGCTCCTCGCCTTCCTCTACCGCCGCTGGAGCCTGCCCGTCGCGGTGCTCGCGGGCGCCGGCGCCGGCCTCTTCGGCGCGGTCAACGACCTGATCCTCTGGTACCCCGGGTCGGGAGCGGCGTTCGCGACGATCTACCTCGCGAGCTCGGTCGTCTCCGGCGCCGTTCTCGCCGGCGGGCTGTCCTGGATCCTCGCCCGCGCTCTCGCCAGGACCGGCGCGCTCAGCCGCTTCGCGGCGGGGCGCGAGTCCGTCCGGGTCTGACGTGGACGACGGGGTGCGGCCCGCGCACCTGACCGCGCGGGGCTGGGGGTGGCGGCACGCCGCCCGCCGCGACTTCGCCGTGCGCGGAGTCGACCTCGACATCCCGGCGGGTCAGCGTGTCCTGCTCCTCGGACCGTCCGGCGCGGGCAAGTCGACGATGCTGCAGGGCATGGCCGGCCTCCTCGGCGGTGTGGACGAGGGCGAGGAGGAAGGCGTCCTCCTCCTCGACGGCGTCCCGTCCGCCTCGGCTCGCGGGCGCGCCGGCCTCGTCCTGCAGGACCCCGAGGCGGGCGTTCTCCTCGCCCGCGTCGGCGACGACGTCGCGTTCGGCTGCGAGAACCTGGGGCTGCCACGCGACCGGATCTGGCCGCGGGTGTCCGAGGCGCTCGGCGCTGTCGGGCTCGATGTGCCGCTGCGCGCGTCCACGTCCAGGCTCTCCGGCGGCCAGAAGCAGCGGCTCGCGCTCGCCGGCGTCCTCGCGATGCGGCCGGGCGTCATCCTGCTCGACGAGCCGACCGCGAACCTCGACCCGGACGGCGTCGGCGAGGTGCGCGACGCCGTCGAGCGGCTCGTCGACGCGACGGGGGCGACCCTCGTCGTGGTCGAGCACCGCACCGAGGTGTGGGCCGACCTCGTCGACCGCGTCGTCGTGCTCGATCCCAGCGGCGGGATCGCCGCCGACGGCAGCCCCGCCGACGTCTTCCGGCGGGAGGGCGACCGGCTCGCCGCCGGGGGAGTGTGGGTGCCGGGTCACACCCCGCACCTCCCGCCCCTGCAGGTCGCGCCGGGCGCAGCGCTGCTGCGCACGGACTCGCTCGTGGTGGGACGCGGACGACAGGCCCTCGCGGCCGTCGAGCTGCCGGCCGTCGTCCGCTCCGGCGGGGCGCTCGCCGTGACCGGCCCGAACGGCGCCGGCAAGACGACGCTCGCGCTGACCCTCGCCGGGCTCCTCCCGCCGAGGTCGGGCCGGGTCGTCGCCGAGGCTCGGCTCGCCGCCGGCGCGGCCGACGATCCCGCACGGTGGACCTCACGCGAGCTGCTCTCCCGGATCGGGACCGTGTTCCAGAATCCCGAGCACCAGTTCCTCGCGGCGCAGGTCGCCGACGAGCTCGCCGTCGGGCCCCGGGCGCTCGGCCTGCCGGAGACCCAGGTCGCCGCGCGGGTCGAGGAGCTCCTCGAGCGGCTCTCCCTCGCGCGCCTCGCCGCGGCCAACCCGTTCACGCTCTCGGGCGGCGAGAAGCGCCGCCTGTCGGTCGGCACGGCGCTCGCCAGCCGGCCGGGCGTCCTGGTGCTCGACGAGCCGACCTTCGGTCAGGACCTCGTCACCTGGACCGAGCTCGTGCTGCTGCTCCGCGAGCTGCTCGCGGAGGGCGCCGCTCTCGTCACGGTCACGCACGACGGCGCCGTCCTCGACGCGCTCGCCGCGGAGCGGCTCGTCCTCGGCGCGGCCGCACCGGTGGGGGAGCCGGCATGACCGCCGTCGACGCCCCGCCCGTGGCTCTCGCCCGCACGAACCCGGTCGCGAAGCTGGCGGCATCCGGCGTGCTCGCCGTCGCCCTCGTGCTCTCGCTCGACTGGGTGTCGGCGTCCGTCGCGCTCGCGCTCGAGCTGCTGGCCCTGCCGTTCGCCGGTGTGCCCTGGCGGCGCCTCTGGCGGCGGACGGCGGTCGTCTGGCTCGCCGCGCCGCTCACCGGCCTGACGATCCTGCTCTACGGCCAGGAGAGCGGCACCGTCCACGTCGACTGGCTGCTCGTCCGGATCTCCGACGGATCGATCGAGCTCGCGATCGCGACCGTGCTGCGGGTGCTCGCGATCGGCCTGCCCGCCGTCGTGCTGTTCCTCACGGTGGACCCCACCGAGCTGGCCGACGGTCTCGCCCAGCTCGTGCGGCTGCCCGCCCGGTTCGTCCTCGGCGCCCTCGCCGCACTGCGCCTGCTCGCGGTGTTCGGCGACGACTGGCGCGCGCTCGAACTCGCCCGGCGCGCCCGGGGCGTCGCCGACCGCGGACGCGTCCGCCGCTTCGCCGGGCAGGCCTTCGCTCTGCTCGTGCTCGCCATCCGCCGGGGCAGCACGCTCGCGACCGCGATGGAGGCACGCGGATTCGGAGCTCCCGGGCGGCGCACCTGGGCGCGGCCCTCCCGCCTCGGCGGCCGCGACGCCGCGCTGATCGGCGGCGCCGTGCTCATCGCGGCGGCAGCGGTGATCGCCTCGGTCGCCACCGGGCACTGGAACTTCATTGCCGGACGCTGAGTCCGCCGTCGACCTGACGCCCCTCGTCGAGCGGATCGCGGCGAGCGGGCAGCCGCCCGTGGTGCTGCTCGACGGCGGCTCGGGCTCCGGCAAGAGCACTCTGGCCGCCGCGCTCGCGGGGCTGCTCTCGGCGCAGCTGGTGCACCTCGACGACATCTATCCCGGCTGGGACGGGCTCGAGGAGGCGAGCCGTGCCGTCGTCGACGACGTCCTCGGCGCCGGCCGCTGGCGCCGGTGGGATTGGGCGGCCGCGGCGCCGGCCGAGGTGCACTCCCTCGACCGCGACCGCCCGCTGATCGTCGAGGGATCCGGTGCGCTCAGCCGCCGCAGCCGCGACCGCGCGACCTTCGGGATCTGGGTCGAGCTCGCCGAGGCGGAGCGGAAGCGCCGCGCCCTCGCCCGCGACGGGGCGACGTACGCGCCGCACTGGGACCGCTGGGCGGCGCAGGAGCGCGCGTTCCGCCGCCGGGAGCGTCCCGACCTGCTCGCGGACGTCGTGCTCGACGGCCGGGCTACGACCTTCCGCTGACCCACTCGACGAACCGGGGCACGACGACGCCGGGGGAGAGCAGGCGCCACAGCGGGCCCGGGTCGGCGACCGCCGACTCGAGGACGACAGGACTCGTGACCTCGCCCTCCGTCGTCGTCACGGCCACCGTGCCGACGCGGGCGCCGGCAGGCGCCGTGGTCACCGGCCGCGTCTCCGCGGCGACGTCCGAGCTGCGGCCGCCCCAGCCGAGCGCGGTCACCTCGTCGCGCACCACGGCTTCGGCGGACGAGCCCCACTCGGTCTCGTAGCGGGCCACCGGCGTTCCGGCGGCGAGCAGGGGATGCCGGGTGAGTGACGCGGGGACGGACGCGAGGAACGCATCCATGTCGGCGGCGAGGTCGTCGTAGCTCGGTTCCCCGAGGAATGCCCCGTACACGGGGACGGTGTCGTCGCCGACCTCCACCGGGACGGAGAAGAGGAGGCAGACTCCCGCCTCATCCGTGTAGCTGCGGGAGAGGGCCGTGATGCCGTCCTCGGGACGGTAGGCGATCTCGTTCTCGAACGTCAGGCCGCGCGTCGTCGTGGACCGCTCGAGTCCGGCGACCTCCGCCAGGAACGGGTCGGCGAAGGCGAGCGCGGCGAGCCGGGCGAGATCCGCGCCGGACCCGACGCTCTCCGGCGAGAGCCCCGTGGTGTCCGCGACGCTGACCGAGTCGAGGCCGCGCTCGGCCAACCACGCCTGCGCCGCGCTGCGGTATCCGTCGAGCGAGCCGTACGCCCAGCGCGCGAGCATCTCGGCGTGGTTGTTGCTCGACGAGAGGAGCATGGCGTGCAGCGCCTCCCGCTCCGTCCACGTGTCACCCGCGACCACCCGGACGGCGCGGACGCCCTGCGCCGTGTAGCGCTGGTAGCTCGCGAAGTCGTCCGCCGTCACGGGCACGCTCGGCCCGCTGCGCCCCGCCTCGAGCGGGTGCTTGTCGAGGACGAGCAGCGCCGTCACGATCTTGGCCGCCGCGGCGATCGGCACCGCCTCGGTCGAGCCGACCGGCTCCTCCTCCGCGGCGAGCGTGACGGCCGCGGAGCCCGCCGCCGGGAGCACCGGTGGCGGCCCCTCGCCGGGCGCGGTCTGCGCGCCCAGGTCGACCACGCGGGCGGCGGGCAGCGGGGCGAGCAGCGCCATCGGCGCGTAGACGGCGGCGGCCACGAGGAGGATCGCGGCGACCGCCCAGAGCACCCGATTCCGCTCCCGCTGTGGCATCGCGCCAGGCTAGGGCAACCCCCTCAGAGGGTCGGATCGGCGCGCGGTAACGTGGAGGCATGAGCGATGCGCAGCCGTCCGTCCCGTCCAGCAAGGAGTACGTCGCCGAGTTCATCGACGGTCCGTTCGAGGGCCGCGTCGAGCACCGGATCCTCATCGACGGCAAGCACGACGACGAGATCAGCGAGATGGCGACCTTCGGCGGCCAGGACCGCCTCTTCTGGTACACGGCCGAGGACAGCCGCGAGGTGCAGGGTGTGCCGCACGTCCGCTACCGCTGGGACGAGCGCGACAGCGACGAGACCCAGGGCAACAAGGAAGTCGACTCCTACCGCTTCTAACCCGACCGGCGATTGGAGCCGGCCGGAGGCCGGCGTCAGTCCCGGTGATTGAGGAGCCGGCCGGAGGCCGGCGTCTCGAAATCACGCGACCCTCTCTTCGAACTCAGCCACCTCGGCTCCGGTCCGAAGGCACGGTCGGGTGATTTCGAGACGCGGGCCTGCGGCCGCTCCTCAATCACCGGGGATGGGATACCCGCTTTGCGGGCTCCTCGATCAACGGGGCGGATGCCTACGCCCACCCGAGCTCGTGGAGGCGGTCGTCGTCGATGCCGTAGTAGTGCGCGATCTCGTGCACGAGGGTCACGTGGATCTCGTCCCGCAGCTCCTCCTCGTCCTCGCAGATGGCGAGCAGGGCCTCACGGAAGAGGATGATGCGGTCCGGCATCTCGCCGAAGCCGTAGCGGTCCCGTTCGGTGAGGGCCACGCCGTCGTAGGTGCCCAGCACATCGAGGGTCCCGTCCTCGGGGCGGTCCTCGACGACGAACACCACGTTCTCGAGCCCCTCGACCATGTCGTCGGGCAGCTCGTCGAGCTCGTCCACGACGAGCCTCTCGAACTCGTCGGCCGGCATCTCGAGCGGCATGGATCCTTCCCGGCCCGCGCGGGGGCGGCGGACCCCGTCCAGGCTACGCGGCCCGGCTAGGCTCCCGACGCGTGAGCCAGTCCGTCGCCGCCGAGCGCGCGTCCCTCGTCCGCTGGCGCAACGCGGTGTTCGTCGTGTTCGCGGTGGCCGGCTTCTCGCTCGCGTCCTGGCTCGCCCGCGTCCCCGCGATCCGTGAGAGCCTCGGCATCACGACAGGGCAGACGGGGTTCCTCATCCTCGGCTGCTCGGCGGGGGCGATCCTGGGTCTGCTGCTCGCGAGCCCCGTCCTGCATCTGGTCGGCTCCCGCCGGGCGGTCGCCGGCTCCCAGTCGTTCGCTGCGGTCGGAATCGTCCTGATCGGAGTCGGCAGCGAGGTCTTCGGCAGCTACGCCATCACCTTCGCCGGGCTGGCGATCTTCGGCATCGGGTCGGGCCTCTCCGATGTCGCGATGAACGTGGAGGGTGCCGCCGCCGAGCGGAGGAGCGGGAAGAGCATGCTTCCCCTGTTCCACGCGTTCTTCAGCCTCGGCTCGGTGGCCGGGGCGGGCGCCGGGGCGCTCGTCGCGCAGGCGAGGGTGCCGATGTCGGTGCAGCTCACCGCCGTCGGTGTGCTGCTCGTCGTCGCGGTGCTCGTGGCGGTGCCGGCGCTCCTCGCCGACCGGCTCGAAGCGGAGCGGCGAGCGGGGGAGGGGGGCGAGCGGCTCCGATTCGCCGAGCGGATGGCGGTCTGGGTCGAGCCGCGCACCCTCCTGCTCGGGGTGGTCGCGCTCGGCATGGCGTTCGCCGAGGGCGGCGCCAACGACTGGCTCGCGCTCGCCATGGTGGACGAGCGGGGCGCCTCCCACGCGTCGGGCGCCCTGCTGCTGGCGGTGTTCACGGCGTCGATGACGGCCGGACGGCTGCTCGGCGGCCGGGTGCTCGACCGGTACGGCCGGGTGCCCGTGCTGCGGGTGTCCGCTGCGATGGCCGTCGCGGGGCTGCTGCTCGTCATCTTCGTCGACCAGACGGCGGTCACCGTCGTCGGCGTCGTGCTCTGGGGGCTCGGCTGCGCCCTCGGCTTCCCGGTGAGCATCTCGGCGGCGACGGACGACCCGGCGAAGGCGGCCGCCCGGGTGAGCGTCGTGTCGACGGTCGGCTACCTCGCCTTCCTCGCCGGTCCGCCGCTCATCGGCGTGCTCGGCGACGCGGTCGGGCTGCTGCGCGCACTGCTCATCGTCGGTGCGCTGATCGCCCTCGCCGGGGTCCTGGCGTTCGCGGCCCGGGAGACGCGGCAGCCGGAGCGGATCCCCGCCGGCGCGGAGTGACGCCTATTCGGCAACCGGGACGACATCCGGCAACGGTGTCCGTTGCCGGATGTCGTTTCGCGGGGTTCCCGCATTCGGAGTTATTGGGGTGGACGACGGGGCTTGAACCCGCGACTTCCGGCACCACAAGCCAGCGCTCTACCAACTGAGCTACGCCCACCATGTCCCGTCCGCAGACGGGGCGGAATCCGTGTGGTCTCCCACGCGGACAATCGATTCTATTACAGACGCGAGGCGAACTCCTCCACCACCGCCGCCGACACCGCCTGGACCTGCTCGGTGGTGGGGCCGGGGGCGGGCACGAAGGCGGCCTTCCGGTAGTACTCGAGCTCGCGGATCGACTCCAGGATGTCCGCGAGCGCACGGTGTCCGCCCGCCTTCTGCGGAGCGTTGAAGTAGATGCGCGGGAACCAGCGGCGGGCGAGCTCCTTGATGGAGGAGACGTCGACGCTGCGGTAGTGCAGCCAGCCGTCCACCCGCGGCATGTACTTGCTGAGGAACGAGCGGTCGGTGCCGATCGTGTTGCCGGCCAGGGGAGCGGTGCCCGAGTTGGGCACGAAGCGCTGGATGTACTCGAGCACCTTGAACTCGGCGTCGGCGAGGCTTACGCCGTGCGGGATCTCGTCGAGGAGGCCGGAGTCGGTGTGCATGGCCGTCACTACGTCGCCCATGTTGTCGAGGGCGGACTGGTCGGGCTTGATGACGATCGAGAGCCCGGGGTCCACCGGCTGCAGGTCGTAGTCGGTGATCACGACCGCGACCTCCACGAGCTCGTCGACGGAGAGGTCGAGCCCGGTCATCTCGCAGTCGATCCAGACCAGTCGTTCGGAGCCGTTCGCCACCAGGCGAGTCTAGCCAGCCGGGCCGGAGGGGCCCGCCGCCTAGACTGGGCGCGTGACGACGACCCTCGCCGTGCTGCTGCTCGTCAGCGGGGTCTGGAACTTCGTCGTCTGGCCCGCGTTCTTCCGCCGGGTGATGCGTGACCCGCGCTCCCGCGACGCGTCCGGTCGCCCGACCCGGTTCCTGATCGTGCACACCGTGCTGATCGGCATCTCGCTGCTGATCGGCGCGCTCTCGATCGTCTTCGGCCTGGTCGGCCTGTTCTCCTGACCTCCGCTCCTGGCCCGGATCGGCCGCTCGCTGCGCTGGGATCGTCCTCGCCGCGGTGTTGTCGCTGCCGCAGGTCGACGGTTCTCCCGCCGAGCTAGAGGTGCAGCGTCATCGCCAGGGTGATCCCCGGCGTGAGCACGGCGATCGCAATGGTCACGAGTCCGGCGGTGGTGAGCAGCGGGTGCCGCTCCCACGGCTCGAGGTTGCCGCGGTATGGGGACTGCCGCAGCTCGGACCAGGTCACGGGCGCGTCGAGGATCCGGACCGGCACGTCGAAGTAGTTCGCCGCGGCCTTGAGGTCCCGGGGATCCCACAGCTGGCCGCGCATCCGCAGCAGTGTGCGACCACGGCGGTCGAGTAGGAAGAGCTGATGCGTCACCTCGTCGAGCAGCGTGCGCCCCACCGGCACGACAAGGGCCTGATGGACGCGGCGGCGCGGGGTGAAGACCGTGGAGCGCAGGTAGGCCCGCTCGTGGATGCCGTCGGCGTCGAGGACCACGCCCGAGCCGCGCAGCCGCCCGGCGACGAGAGCGAACACGGCCGTCGCTCCGGCGAACCCGGCGAGCACCGCGAGCAACCGGCCGCTGTCCGCTGCCACCAGACCGAGGGCGCCGAAGATCGGGACGGACGTTGCGAGGAACGACTTCCAGCCCTCGCGCCAGAGGTCGCGCATCGGCTGAATGCGGAGCGCCGCGGCGTCCGTCGTCGTGGTGCTCACAGGCGGCGAGTCTGGAGGGAGGACGGGCTCAGCGCGAGACGGCGCGCCGAGCGGGCTCCGGGAAGCGCGGGGCGGCCGAGGTCGAGAGGCCGGCGGCAGGGGCGGGGGCAGTCCGGGCTCACCGGCCGTCGAGGGCGGCGCGCAGCTCGGCCGGGCGATCGGTGATGATGTCCCGCACGCCGAGTTCGAGGCAGAAGTGGAGGTCCTCGGCGGTGTTCACGGTCCACACGCGCACGTGCGAGCCGCGGGCGATCCAGGAGCGGACCCGGTCGGGGCGCCGCCGCACCTCGTCGACGCCGGGTCCCGCGCCGACGGTTCCCGCCTCCAGGAGGGCGAGCGCCTTGGGCGTCTCCTCCTCGAGGAGCAGCACGAGGAGCGATGCGGGAACGTGCGCGAGGAGAGCGGTGATGACGGGGACGCTGAACGCCATGAGCGACACCTGGACGGCGCCGACGCGTCCGGTGGCCGGGTCCCAGCCGGCCGCGGCGAGGATCTCCAGCACGGCCTCGACGAGCCGCCGCTCGGATCCTCGGGCCGGCTTCAGCTCGATGGCGAGCAGCATCGGGCGCCCGGCGCTCTCGACGAGCGCGAGCAGCGCGGGGAGGGTGACGAGCTGCTCGGCCGCGTCGCCGTGGGCGGCCGGGATCACGGCCCCGCGCAGAAGGTCGAGCCGGCCGAGCTCGGCGAGGCTGTACTTGTCCACCCGCCCCTTGGCGCCCGTGGTGCGCGTGACGGTGGCGTCGTGCCAGCACACCACGGCGCCGTCGCCGGTGAGCCGCACGTCGCACTCGATCCCGTCGGCCCCGTCGTCGATCGCCTGACGGTACGCCGCGCGGGTGTGCTCGGGGTACCGGGCGCTCGATCCGCGATGCGCGAAGAACCGGACGTCCGTCATGCCGCTGCTCCTCCTGACGTTCTGGCTTGAAGTCTTCCTCACCCGCGTGGGTGCGCCGCGCCCTCACAGGGGCGCCGAGCGCCGGCGCAGCGGCCCCGGGTCGGCGAGTCGCATCCGATGGACGCGCGACGGCGTCAGTCGGCGTGCAGGGCGCGGCGGTCGGAGAGCTCGTGCAGCAGAGTCTCCCGGTCGTCGCCGGCGGACTCCGCGAGCGCCTGGAGGGAGGTCGACGCGATGTCGGCGACGTCGACCGCGAAGTCGGCGGGAGGGTGGGTGTCCACCGCCTCCTGGGCGATCTCCTGGGCCAGCTCGGACTCGGGCCCGCGGGCGATCACCGCCGCCACCAGGCGCACGGCGTCGTCGCGGAGGGAGTCGGGGGAGTCGCTCATCGGGTGTGCCCTTTCACGCTCCGCCCATAGTGGCGCGACCGGCCCGCCGCTCGCAACGGGAGGCGCGCTCCTCAGAGCAAGGCCGCCGACAGCGGCCCTGCGCTACTGGTCGCCGCCGGGCGCGAGGTCGCCGGGGTGCAGGCGGTCGCCCGGGGCGGGCGTGCGGAACGGGGGCTCCTCCCGCTCGTCGAGGTCGACGTCGGTCTCCTCGTCCCACTCCCCGGGCAGGACGTCCGGCTCTTCGGGAGCGGCGGGGAGAGGCCCGCCCGCTCCGGGCTCGGCGGCCGGGATGGCGTCCTCGTCGGACGAGGAGTGGGGAAGGATCGGCTCGGCCATCGACATGCGCCCACCCTCCCTCCGCCACATGACAACCGGGTGAACGAGGATCGGGTTCCGCCCAAGACTCCGTCGCTCCCACACCGCCTTCACGCGCCGGGGGAGGACACGGCTGAAGAGGCCGCACTGGCGCCGCAATGGTTCGCCAGAACCGAGCGGTCGGCGGGGGCGCGCTCCGAGGCGAGTTTTGCGCGCCATGCTTGGCGCGCAACTGTCTGAGAAGCGGAGTGCGCCCCCGCCGACCGCGAACGATCGGAGTGAAAACACGAGCGCCCCGAGCAGGACTCGAACCTGCAACCTACGGATTAGAAGGCCGTTGCTCTATCCATTGAGCTATCGGGGCGGGCCGCAGAAGTCTACTGGCGGCCGCCCGGGTCCGGCTGGTGGCCCGCCACTGTGGATGCCGCGCGCACGATAGCCGACCCCGGTGAGGAGCGGAACGTGTCCCGCCGCTCGAGTTCGCGACCTAGTGTGAGGAGGCGGCTGGAAGCGGCCGCATGCTGAGCCTTCGGGCGCGATCCGGAGGACTCTTGAAGCTGATCACCTATGGCCCGCGATCCTTCCTGGTCGCGGCCGACCTCGCCGACGCGCTCGTCGACTACGCGGCCGCTCTCGCGGTGGCCGGCACAGGGGACGAGGTCGCGATCTCGGGGCTCGCGCCGGACGGCGACCACGTGGACGTGAGGCTGGTGCTCAACTCGGGCACGTCGCTTCTGGCGGAGTCGAGCGGATCGTCGCTCCCCGACCCGGACAACGGCGACCTGGTCGATCAGGTGCGGAAGCGGATCGAGGCTCTGCACGACCGCGGGCTGGGCGCCGCCGTCGTCGAGAGCGGCCCGCGCCGGTCGGACGAGTTCGGCGTCCTCGACGACTTCGCCTGACCGCTCGGTCCCGGCGGGGCTACTCGAGGAGGTCGCGCCTCGGCTCGCCGCTCAGGCGGCTGCCTCTGTCGCCGAGACGCGGTGGGAGACGATCGCCGCGGCCTCGTGCAGGGTCCGCTGCTCGGCGTCGCTGAGGCCGGCGAAGAAGGGGGCGGCTGCGTCGGCGAGGCGGTCGCGCCATTGCTCGAGCGCCCGCTCGCCCTTTGCGGTGGTGGCGATGAGCCAGGCGCGGGAGTCGTCGACGTCCGCGATCCGGCGGATCAGATCGTCGGCGGCGAGGTTCTGCACCAGCTTGCTCATGGTCGGCTGCGCCACCCGGCTGGCCGCGGCGAGCTCACCGAGGCGCATCGGCCCGTCGGCGGCGAGGATGGAGAGGGTCCGCCAGACGGCGGGCGACGTCTGGTCGCCGGTCGCGCGGGCGGCGATGCGCGTGAGGTGGTGCGCCGACGTGATCAGGGACGCGAGAGTGCTGCGGGGATCGTTCACGTTGGTTAATGTTAGCGCGGCCATATAGCCGGGCTATGCGAGTCCGCTGAGGGAGAACGGCGGCCGGGCTCAGTCGTCGGAGGAGGGGCGTGCTGCTCCGACCGGTGCGGCGAACTCGTCGTCGGTCGGTGGCTCCACCTCGCCGGGCCGGCTGTCCGGAGTGCGCGCGCGCAGCGGCTCCAGCGTCGGCTTCTCGCCGCCGTCCGCCTCTCGGTGCCGCACCGGCGCTGCCTGCGCGACGGGGGACGGGGCGGCTCGGGTGGGAGCGGCGGAAGACGAAGTCGGAGCGGAAGCCGCTTGCGCCGGGACGGCGGCGAGCGGCGGGGTCGCCGGGTCGGCCGCCGGCGGCTCCTCGGCGTCGCGGATGCGCCGCTCCTCCGCCTCCTCGGCGCGCCAGCGCGCGAGGTCCTGGTCGAAGCCCTTGCGCGCGCGACGGGGGCGGCGGTGCCACTCGACGAGGCGGTCGCGGAACGCGGCCAGCGGCTCGTCGAAGCCGAGCGAGAACGCAGCGGAGGCGCGGCGGAAGCCCTCGATCTCGTGTGCCGCCCAGTCGGCGGCGCTGCGGGCACCGTGCACAGGCAGCAGACGGAGCCGGAGGTCGGCTTCGGCGATCGCCCGCTCGAGCATGACGCGCTCGCCGGTGGAGGACGAGCTCCACCCCGACGCCTGGCGCGCCGCGTCGACGAGCAGGCCGAGCACGGCGGACTTCGCCTCCCGGTCCTGGCGGGCCAGCAGTCGCCGGATCGCGCCGCGCGCGATGAGGGCGGCCACGATGCCTGCGACGACGATCGCCACGAAGGGCAGCACCCCGCCGAGCAGCACCAGGCGCCCGTCGTCCGTGCTCAGCCAGGCGAGAAGGTCGTTCCACCACTGCATGCTCCGGACTATAGGCCGGGCCCGGTCAGCCGAAGCGGAGGCAGTCCACCGCGTCGTCGAACGACCAGAACTCGCCGACGGGCAGGAAGGCGCGGCCGCTCGAGGCGAGGCGCTTCGCGAGGAAGCGGCCGCCGTCGAGGTTCTCGACGTAGCCGAGCACCGCGCCGGCCGGGCGGGTGATGCGCCAGAGGCCGTTGTTGAGCTGGACGAAGGCGACGCCGGGGCGGCGGGCCGCGACGGGAAGGGTGGTGCTCATGATGCGCTCCTCCTGGTCCGGCAGCCGGCCCTGCCTGTCCTGAACTGGTGAGGAGAGACTACGAGCGGCCTCCGACACCACCCTCGGGCACGAGGGCGAGGTCCGCGTCGATGGCGGTGGCGGTACGTGGACGGGCCGACTGTGCGACGAGGATGCCGGCGAGCACGATCGCGGCGCCGATCGTCTGCGGCGCCGTGAGCGCCTCGCCGAGCCAGAGCCAGGCGACGGCGAACGCGAACACCACCTCGGCGGCGGCGAGGATCCCGGCGCGCGTGGCTCCGAGGCGGCGGATCGCCAGGTAGCTGAGCGCGTACGATGCGAACGAGCCGAGCGCGATCACCCAGAGCAGCCCGGCCCACAGCGGGATCGGGACGCCCGGCTCGAGCGGCAGGGGAGCCGCGAGAGCGGAGGGGGAGACCCGCCACCAGCCGCTCGGCACCGCCCAGAAGAGCGCCGCGAAGAGCATCGACCAGAAGGCGACCACGAGCGGCGGCGCGGCGGCGACGCCTCGCTCGCCGAGCAGGAAGTACGCCGCGAGCGCGACGGCCGCACCTGCGGCGGCGAGCACCCCGAGGGCGTCGAGCGGGGCCGCGCCCACCTGGGCGACGACCGCCATCCCGGCCACGACGAGCCCGATCGCCACCCACAGTCGGGCCCGCACGTGCTCCTGGAGGGCGAGCCACGCCACGACCGCCACGATCGGCACCGCGAAGTACTGGATGAGCAGCGTGATCCCGACCGGCAGCAGCTCGATCGCGACGGCGAACAGCCACTGGGTGGCGGCGATCCCCGCGACGCCGAGCAGCGCGCAGCCGAGCAGCGTGCGCCGCGAGACCCGCAAGCCGCCGCGATTCTGCGCGAGCACGAACCCGCCCGCGAGCAGCGCGGCGCCGAGGCAGCGGAAGAAGGTCAGCTGTGCCGGGTCGATGCCGGCCTGAATGACGAGCTTCGCGACGCTGCCGTTCGCGCCGAAGAGAAGGGCCGAGAGCAGGCCGTGGACGTAGCCCACTCAGCGCAGGGCGGTGCCGTGCACGGCGAGCGGCTCGATCTCGGCGACCTCGTCCTCCGTCAGCGGCGCCGCGGCGAGGGCCGCCAGGTTCTGCTCGAGCTGCGCAACGCTCGACGCTCCGATGAGCGCCGAGGTGATGGTGGGCTGCCGAAGCACCCAGAGCAGGGCGAGCTGTGCGAGCGTCTGCCCGCGCCGCTGCGCGATCTCGTTGAGCGCGCGCGCCCGCTGCAAGTACGTCTCGTCGATGCGGTCGGGAGAGAGGAACCGGCTCGTCGCGGCACGGGAGTCGGCGGGGATGTCGCCCGCGAGATAGCGGTCGGTGAGCAGCCCCTGAGCGAGCGGGGAGAACACGATCGCGCCGATGCCGTGCTCCTCGAGGACGGGGAAGAGCCCCTCCTCGATCTGCCGGTCGAACATCGAGTAGCGGGGCTGGTGGATGAGCAGCGGGACGCCCAGCGAGGCGAGCACCTCGGCAGCGCGAGCGGTCTGCTCGGGGCTGTAGTTGGAGACGCCGGCGTAGAGCGCCTTGCCGCTCGTCACGGCCGTCGCGAGGGCGCCCGCGGTCTCCTCGATGGGCGTCTCCGGGTCGGGCCGGTGCGAGTAGAAGATGTCGACGTAGTCGAGTCCCATGCGGCCGAGGCTCGCGTCGAGCGAGGACAGCAGGTGCTTCCGCGACCCCCACTCGCCGTAGGGGCCCTCGGACATGAAGTAGCCGGCCTTGGTCGAGATCACGAGCTCGTCCCGGTACGGGCGGAGGTCCTCGGCGAGGATCCGCCCGAAGTTCCGCTCGGCCGCACCGGCGGGCGGGCCGTAGTTGTTCGCCAGGTCGAAGTGGGTGATCCCGCGGTCGAACGCCGCCCGCAGGATGTCACGCTGAGTCTCGAGAGCACGCTCGTCCCCGAAGTTGTGCCACAGTCCGAGGGAGACGGGCGGCAGCAGCAGTCCGCTGCGCCCCGTCCGGCGGTAGTCGAGGATGGAGTATCGGTCGGACGCGGCGGTGTAGGGCTGAGCGGTCACCGGCTCAGCCTAGGGAACACGACCCGCCCCCACCGTGTTGACAGGAGTGCGGCCCTCGAGGGGCCGGAGTGAGGAGATCTGATGGAGACGTTCGTACTGGCCGGCGGCTGCTTCTGGTGTCTGGACGCCGTGTACCGCGACCTCAAGGGCGTGCAGGACGTGGTGTCGGGCTACACCGGCGGCGCGATCCCGAACCCCAGCTACGAGCTGGTGTGCACGGGGACCACGAACCACGCCGAGGCGGTGGCGGTCACCTTCGACCCCGACGTCATCCCGCGTGAGGTGATCCTCGACGTGTTCTTCACGCTGCACGACCCGCGCCAGCTCAACCGGCAGGGCAACGACGTGGGGACGCAGTACCGCTCGGCGATGTTCTACGCCGACGACGCGCAGAAGGAGCTGTTCGAGCAGGCCGCGCAGCGGGCCGGCGAGTGGTGGGACGGCACGATCGTCACCTCGATCGAGCCGCTCGGCGACTTCTACCGCGCTGAGGAGTACCACCAGGACTTCTTCGCCAAGAACCCGAACCAGGGCTACTGCCTCGCGGTCGCGGTTCCGAAGGTGAACAAGGTGCGCAAGGGCTACGCGGAGTACATCAAGGCCGCCTGACCCTCCCCAGCCGAAGGCCCGGTCCCATTCCGCACGGGACCGGGCCTTCGTGCGTCCGGGGAGCGGGGGAGTCGCGATGCTTCATGCTCGGGAGCCGGTCATCCGGCACGTGGCCGGCTCCTTCCGCACCCGAACAGGAGGATCCCGTGCACGCTCTCACCGTCACCGCCGTCGGCACGGTCGGCAACGACCCGCGCTACATCCACACCCAGGAAGGCTCCGACATCCTGTCGTTCCGCCTCGCTGTGAACGAGCGGCGGTGGGACCAGAAGCAGAACGCCTTCGTCACCGGTGCGACCAGCTGGGTGCAGGTCAAGGCGTTCAAGCAGTTGGCCGTCAACGGCAAGGACTCGATCCGCAAGGGGGAGCGGGTGACGGTGACAGGGCGCGGGGAGGTGCGCGACTGGGAGAACGAGAAGGGGCAGTCGGGAACGTCCATCGAGGTGATCGCCGACTCGCTCGGCCACGACCTGCTGTGGGGCAGCACCGCCTACACGAAGCGCAGCGGCGGGGAGGGCGGCCGGCGATCCGCGGAGGAGCAGGCCCCCGTCCAGTCCGGGGCCGCGGCGGGGGACTGGGGCGCACCCGCCCCGGAGGACACCCCCTTCTAGCGGCTTCGCCGGCGGCGGACAGGGCCGGGGAGGGCCGCCGTCGCAAATAGGATGGAACCCATGGCCGAATACATCTACTCCATGGTCCGCGCCCGCAAGGCGCACGGTGACAAGGTCATCCTCGACGACGTCACCATGGCGTTCCTGCCGGGCGCGAAGATCGGTGTCGTCGGCCCGAACGGTGCCGGCAAGTCGACGATCCTCAAGATCATGGCCGGTCTCGACCAGCCGAGCAACGGCGAGGCGCGCCTCAGCCCCGGCTACACGGTCGGCATCCTGCAGCAGGAGCCGAACCTCGACGAGGACAAGACCGTCCTCGAGAACGTGCAGCAGGGCGTCGCCGAGACGAAGGCCAAGGTCGACCGCTTCAACGAGATCAGCGCCGCCATGGCCGAGCCTGACGCGGACTTCGACAAGCTGCTCGCCGAGATGGGAACCCTCCAGGAGCAGATCGACGCCCTCGACGCGTGGGACCTCGACTCGCAGCTCGAGCAGGCGATGGACGCCCTCCGGACGCCTCCGGCGGACGCGATCGTCGGCAACCTCTCCGGTGGTGAGAAGCGCCGCGTCGCGCTCTGCCAGCTCCTGCTCCAGAAGCCCGACCTGCTGCTCCTCGACGAGCCCACCAACCACCTCGACGCCGAGAGTGTGCTCTGGCTCGAGCAGCACCTCGCCAAGTACCCCGGCGCCGTCCTCGCCGTCACCCACGACCGGTACTTCCTCGACAACGTCGCGGAATGGATCGCCGAGGTCGACCGCGGCCGGCTCTACCCCTACGAGGGCAACTACTCGACCTATCTCGAGAAGAAGCGCGAGCGCCTCGCGGTGCAGGGCAAGAAGGACGCGAAGCTCGCGAAGCGCCTCTCCGAGGAGCTCGACTGGGTCCGCTCCAACGCGAAGGGCCGGCAGGCGAAGTCGAAGGCCCGCCTCGCCCGCTACGAGGAGATGGTCGCGGAGGCCGAGCGCACGAGGAAGCTCGACTTCGAGGAGATCCAGATCCCCGTCGGCCCGCGCCTCGGCAGCCAGGTGATCGACGCCAAGAAGCTCGAGAAGGGCTTCGGCGACCGCCAGCTGATCGACGGCCTCTCGTTCACGCTGCCCCGCAACGGCATCGTCGGCGTCATCGGCCCGAACGGCGTCGGCAAGACGACGCTCTTCAAGACGATCGTCGGCCTCGAGCCCCTGGACGGCGGCGAGCTGAAGGTCGGCGAGACCGTGCAGATCTCCTACGTCGACCAGAGCCGCGCCGGCATCGACCCGAAGAAGACGATCTGGGAGGTCGTCTCCGACGGGCTCGACTACATCACGGTGGGCAAGACCGAGATCCCGTCGCGCGCCTACGTCTCCACCTTCGGCTTCAAGGGCCCGGACCAGCAGAAGCCCGCGGGCGTGCTCTCCGGCGGCGAGCGGAACCGCCTCAACCTGGCGCTCACGCTCAAGCAGGGCGGCAACCTGCTCCTGCTCGACGAGCCCACCAACGACCTCGACGTCGAGACTCTCGGCAGCCTCGAGGGCGCGCTCCTCGAGTTCCCCGGCTGCGCCGTCGTGATCACCCACGACCGGTGGTTCCTCGACCGCATCGCGACGCACATCCTCGCGTACGAGGGCACCGACGAGAACCCGGCCAACTGGTACTGGTTCGAGGGCAACTTCGAGGCGTACGAGCAGAACAAGATCGAGCGGCTCGGGCCGGAGGCGGCGCGCCCGCACCGCTCCGCGTACCGCAAGCTCACCCGCAGCTGAGCGGCTCCGAGTGAGGCTGCACGTTCCGATCCGGCTGCGCTGGTCGGACCTCGACGCCTACGCGCACGTCAACAACGCGGAGATGCTGCGCATCCTCGAGGAGGCGCGCATCCAGGCGTTCTGGACGCTCGACCCGGCCGACGAGAGGGGGGAGGCGGGCCCGAGCACCGCGGTGCTCGACGCCCGGCCCGGCGCGGAGACCTTGACGCTCATCGCCCACCAGGAGATGGAGTACCTGCTCCCGATTCCGTATCTGCGCGCCCCGCTCGACATCGAGCTGTGGCTCGGGCGGCTCGGCGGCGCGAGCCTGCAGGTCTGCTACGAGATCTACTCGCCCGAGCACGTGGCACCGCGCCTGCTGTACGGACGGGCGTCGACGACGGTCGTGATGGTGGACGCGGCGACGGGCCGCCCGAAACGGATCGGGGACGCCGAGCGGAAGGCCTGGGAGCCCTACGTCGAGGCACCAGTGGCGTTCACCCGCCGCTGAGCCGCGTTCCGCCGGCGACGGTCTGCTCTTGCTGGGAGGGAGTGGGGATAGGTCGAGTCACGGCTGAGCCTGCTGCTCCTCGACCAGGGCGGCGAGGCGGTCGAGGGACTCGTTCCAGCCCTGCTCGTTGTCGGCCGCGCTCACCCCGGCGGGAACGCCCCTGTGCACCACAGACAGCTCGGTGGCGTCGCCCGCCTCGGCGAGCGTGAACGTCATCGTCATCTCGCCGCGGAGGGCGGGATCGTCGGTGTCGAACTCGTCCACCTCGACCAGCTCACGATCCGGCACCAGGCGGACGAGCCGTCCCCGGTAGGTGTCGGTGTGCTCCGTCGTCTTGCCGACGGCATCCGCGCTGTCGTAGGTGAGCGAGACGTGAACCCTGCCGCCCTCCCGGGGCTCGAACTCGTGCACGACACAGGACATCTCGGCGGGCACGCGCCAGCGCGCGATAGTGTCGGGATCGAGGAGCGCGGCGTAGACGCGGTGCGGGGGAGCGGCGATGCGGCGCCGCACGGTGGTCGTCGTCATGCCGACATCATTCACCCGGGTGGTCCCGGTCTCATCCCGGTGATTGAGGAGGGCGCGGAGCGCCCGTCTCGAAATCAGGCGACCTCGTCCCCGGACTCATCCCGGCGCGGCCTGCGTTCGGGGTCCGTCGAGTGATTTCGGGACGCCCGCTTCGCGGGCTCCTCAATCACCGGGTTGCGCGGGCTCCTCGGTCACCGGGAGTCGGCGTCGGGGACGCGGATCATGCCCTCCTGCGCGACGCTCGCCACGAGCAGGCCGCTGCGGTCGTAGATGCGGCCCTGGGAGAGGCCCCGGCCACCCTGGGCGCTCGGGGACTCCTGCACGTAGAGCAGCCACTCGTCGACGCGCGCGAAGCGGTGCCACCACATGGCGTGGTCGAGGCTCGCCATCTTGAGTCCGGGCGTCGTCCACGGGACGCCGTGCCGCCGCTGGATGGGCTCGAGGATCGTGTAGTCGCTCGCATAGGCGAGCGCCGCCCGGTGCAGATTCGGCTCGTCCGGCATCGGCCCGATCGTGCGGAACCACACGGCCTGGTGCGCGACGCGCTCGCCCTCCACTCGCACGTAGACGGGCGAGGGGACGTGCCGCATGTCGAACGGGCGCGACAGCGCCCAGTGGCGCGCGATCGGGTGCTCGATCGCACCGAGCACCTCCGCCGCGCTCGGCAGGCTCTCCGGCTCCGGCAGCCCCTCCGGCATCGGCGTCGCGTGCTCGAGCCCGACGTCCTCGACCTGGAACGAGGCGATCATCGAGAGGATCGGCAGCCCCTGCTGATAGGCCTGCGTGCGCCGCGTCGAGAAGGAGCGGCCGTCGTGGATGCGGTCCACCGAGAACGTGATGGGGTGCTGCACATCGCCCGGCCGCAGGAAGTACGCGTGCATCGAGTGCACGATGCGGTCCTCGGCGAGGGTGCGCACCGCGGCGAGCAGGGACTGCGCGAGCACCTGGCCGCCGAAGACCCGGCCGTTCGGGCTCCACTGGGACGGACCGGTGAAGATGTCCTCGCTCGTGCGGGCCCCGGTGTCGGTCAGGTCGAGGGCGGCGAGCAGGGCCTCCAGCGGATCGGTCACATCTCTCCCTGTGGCGCTCGCGCGGGAGGGCGAGTCGTCCGTTCCGTTAGTTTAGGAGGCGGTGGCCCGCACAATCCTTCTCGCCGACGCGCTCTCCCTGGGCGACCTCGTGACCTATCTCGGCCGCGCCGGGAGGGTCGAGGACGGATCGGTGCGCCTGATCGCCGGCAACCGGGTCCTCGCCGTCTACACCGCGATCCTCTACCCGGCGGGTCTCCTCGACGAGTCCCAGACGGTGCTCGGCCTGCGCACCCTCGCGCTCGAGGACGACGCCCGGTTCGACGTCGTGGTGCCCGTCCGGTCGCTGCTCGACCGGCTCACCCGCGCCCAGGAGGCGGCGGGTCCCATCGGTCCCGCGCCCGCCATCACCGTGCCCACCGAGGTGAGCACGGTGACCTGGGCCGGAATCTCGCCGCCGCGCGGCGGCTGGCAGCAGACGGGCGAGATCACGGCAGGCGCGCTGGAGACCGCCGGGCGTCAGGGCATCGAGGAGGTCGCGAACGCCCTGCCGGAGGGCACCGGCGAGCAGATCGTGCGCCGGGTCCGCACCGAGATCTGGGGCAGACCAGTCGACGGCATGGACGCCGTGCCCGCGGGCGCCGGCTTCGCCGCCCTCACCCTCGGCTTCCTCGGCGAGCCCGGCGAGCGCATCCCCGTCTACGAGGCGGGCGCCTGGACCAGGCTCAGCTCCGCGCGCGGGCACGTGCTGGTGCGCCGCCGGTCCTGGTCGCTGCTCGGCTGACCGCGGCTCCGTCCGGTCACACCATCCGGGCGATCGCGCGCCCCGCCACCCGCCCGGAGAACAGGCAGCCGCCGAGGAAGGTGCCCTCCAGCGACCGGTAGCCATGCATGCCGCCTCCGCCGAAGCCGCTCGCCTCGCCCGCCGCCCAGAGCCCGGGCAGCACCTCGCCGTGCGGCGTCAGCGCGCGTCCGGACAGGTCCGTCTCGATGCCGCCGAGACTCTTGCGGGTGAGCAGCCGGAGCTTCACCGCGATCAGCGGACCCGCCTTCGGGTCCTGCAGCCGGTGCGGCGGGGCGACCCGGATCAGGCGATCGCCGCGGTACCGGCGCGCGTCCCGGATGGCCGCGATCTGGGCGTCCTTCGTGAATGCGTTCTCCACCTCGCGGTCGCGCGCCACCACCTCCCGCTCGGCGAGGCGGCGATCGAGGGCGCCGCCGCCGAGCGCCGCCATCCGGTCGAGGAGGGTGTCGAGGTCGGAGGCGGTGACGAAGTCGTCGCCCTCTCGAAGGAAGCGGTCGACGGGCCCCGGCGCACCGCCGCGCACCCGGCTCGCGAGCAGCCGGAGGTCCTTGCCGGTGAGATCGGGGTTCTGCTCGCTGCCCGACAGCGCGAACTCCTTCTCGATGATCCGCTGCGTGAGCACGAACCAGCTGTGGTCGTGCCCGCCGCGCGCGAGATGCTCCATGGTGGCGAGGGTGTCGAAGCCGGGGAACAGCGGAGCGGGCAGCCGTCGGCCGGTCGAGTCGAGCCACAGCGAGGACGGGCCCGGCAGGATGCGGATGCCGTGCAGGTTCCAGACGGGGGAGTGGTTCGCGATGCCCTCCGTGTAGTGCCACATGCGATCGCGGCCCACGAGCCGGGCGCCGGTGCGCTCGGCGATCTCGAGCCCGCGGCCGTCGACGGAGGCGGGGACGCCCGTGAGGAGCGACGCCGGGGCGGCGCCCAGGCGCTCGGGCGCACCAGGTCGTGGTTGCCGCCGATGCCACCGGTCGCGACGACCACGGCGGGTGCGCGCACCTCGAAGTCGCCGACCGGTTCGCGATCGCTCGCCTGCCCGCGCTCGACGGATGAGGGGGCGAGCACGGTGCCGCGCACGCCGACGACCGCCCCGTCCTCGACGACGAGCTCGTCCATCCGGTGCCGCCACAACAGGCGCGCCCGCTCGTCGGCCACCCCGGCGCGGACCCTGAGCTCGAAGGGCGCCACCACAGCAGGACCGGTGCCCCAGGTGACATGGAAGCGCGGCACGGAGTTGCCGTGGGCCAGCGCGGTCCGGCCGCCCCGCTCGGCCCAGCCGACGACCGGGAACCACCGGACGCCCTTCGAATGCAGCCAGGTGCGCTTCTCGCCGGCCGCGAAGTCGAGGTAGGACTCCGCCCAGCGGCGCGGCCAGAGGTCCTCCTCCCGGTCGAACCCGGCGGACGCGAACCAGTCCTGGGTTGCGAGCTCGAGGGAGTCCCGGATGCCGAGACGGCGCTGCTCGGGGGAGTCGACGAGGAAGAGCCCGCCGAACGACCACCAGGCCTGGCCGCCGAGGGCGCCCTCCGGCTCCTGGTCGAGCACGATCACCCGCTTGCCCGCGTCGAGCAGCTCCGCCGCGGCCACCAGTCCCGCCAGCCCTGCTCCCACGATGATCGCGTCCGCGTCCGCCAACCCGACTCCCTCGTCGTCCTCGTCCTGCCCCGCGAACACTACCGGGGGCGGGACCAAAGCCCTTATCCGGCGATCCTCAGCGCGAGCACAGTTCAGTCACCCAGATCCCGACCCTCGCTCCCGGGCCCCACCCGCGGGAGCGGTGCCCGCCCCCTAGGGGCGGCCCCTCGCAGTACCCCTGCGCTCTTCTTCCTTCTGCCCGAGGAATGACGATGTTGTCTGCCCCTGTGCCGTTCTTCCGTCGCGCGCTCCCCGGCTTGCGCGGCTCCGCCCGCCCAGGTCGCGAGGCCCTCGCATGAATTCGATCGCGCGCTGGAGCGAGCGCTTCCGCCTGCTCGTCCTGACCGTCGCCGCGGGGGTCGTCGCTCTCGGCGTCGCCCTTCTCCCGGGTGTGACCGTCGAGGCCGTGCCCGAGTTCGACCCTCCGCACGTCGAGATCCAGACCGAGGCGCTCGGCCTGTCCGCGGAGGAGGTCGAGCAGCTCATCACCGCGCCGATGGAGGTGGACATCCTCGCCGGGATCGCCTTCCTCGACGAGATGCGCTCCGAGTCCGTCGCCGGGCTCAGCTCCATCGAGCTCATCTTCGAGCCGGGAACGGATCTCAACAAGGCTCGTCAGCTCGTGGCCGAGCGCCTCCCGCTGACGGGGGACCTGCCGAACGTGTCCGCACCCTCGGTGCTGATGCAGCCCCTGTCGTCGACCAGTCGCGTCATGATGATCCGCCTGTCGTCGACTGAGGTTCCCCTCATCGACCTGTCGGTGCTCGCCCGCTGGAACGTCAAGCCGCGGCTCATGGGCGTCCCCGGGGTCGCGAACGTGGCGATCTGGGGACACCGCGAGCAGCAGATGCAGGTGCTCGTGGATCCGGCACAGCTCGCCGGGCGCGGCGTGACCCTGAACCAGGTGATCCAGACCACCGGCAACGCGGTCTGGGTGTCGCCGCTGACCTACCTCCGGGCGTCGACCCCGGGTTCCGGCGGATTCATCGAGACGGGCAACCAGCGGCTCGGGGTGCAGCACGTGCTCCCCATCACGACCCCTGCGGATCTGTCGCAGATGAGCGTCGAGGGGGCCAACGGCCTGACCCTGCGGGACATCGCCACCGTCGTGGAGGATCACCAGCCGCTGATCGGCGATGCCGCAGGCGGTGGGGATCCGGGACTGGTGCTCGTCGTCGAGAAGTTCCCGGACACCAGCACGGCCGAGGTGACCGCGGCGCTCGAGAGCGCCCTCGACGACATGCGCCCCGGCCTCGCCGGCGTCACCGTGGACTCCACCGTCTACCGGCCGGCCACGTTCATCGAGAGCGCGGCGCAGTCCCTGGGGCTCGGGAGCCTGCTCAGCGTCATCCTCGTCGCGCTCCTGATCGGGCTCGGCTTCCGCTCCTGGCGGCTCGGGCTGCTCGCGCTCGCCGTCCTCGTCGTCACGACGACGGGCGCCGTGCTCGTGCTCACCCTGCTCGGCGTGGGGATGAACACGATGATCTTCGCCGGGCTCGTCCTCGCGCTCGCCGTGATCGTCGGCGACACGATCGGCGACCTGCACGCGCTCCGGGGGTTCAAGGCCTCCGGGCGCCGCACCGGTGTCGATGTGGACGTCGCCGACCAGGAGGCGGGCCGGCTCGCGCGGATGCTGCGGGCCAGCCGCTACGCCGCCTTCTTCGGCGGCCTCGTCGCCGTGCTCGTCCTGGTGCCCGCCGTGTTCCTGCCCGAGGTCGAGGGCGCCTTCCTGCGGCCTCTCGTGCTGGCGTTCGCCGTCACCCTCGCTGTTGCGATGATCCTCGCCTGGACCCTCACCGTCGCCCTCGTGTCCACCCTGCTCACCCGGACCGCGCACCGGCCGGAGCCGGGATCCATCGCCCGCGTCCGGCGCGGCTACGCGGCGGCGCTCGGGCGCACTGCCAGCCGTGCGACGGCGGTGCTCGTCGTGGGCGCCCTCCTCGCCGCGGGCGCCGTGGCCCTCGCGCCCCTCCTCGCCGGCGCCGCCAGGGGCGTGCCCGTCGTCAACGATTCGAGTCTCCTCGTGCGGATGGCAGGAGCGCCCGGCACGGGGATCGACGAGATGAACCGCGTGACGCAGCGAGCGGGCGCCCTGATCGGCGAGCTGCCCGGCGTCACGAGCGTGGACGGACACATCGGGCGCGCCATCGCCGGAGACCAGGTGGTGGGGATCAACTCGTCCGAGCTGTGGGTGAACCTCGCCGACGGCGCCGACTCCCGCGGCCTCGCGGGAGACGTGGAGGGGATCGTCCAGTCCATCCCCGGCCTCGACGCCGAGGTCGTGGGGTACGCGGAGGCGAAGGTGGGCGAGGCGACCGCCGGCCGGGAGGCCGAGTTCGCGGTGCGGGTCTTCGGCATCGAGCTCGACGTCCTGCGCCAGGAGGCCGAGCGGGTCGCCGATCTGGTCGGCGGCGCCGACGGGGTCACCTCGGTGGCGCTCGACATCCCGGAAGCCGAGCCGGTGACCGAGATCGAGGTCGACCTGGCCGCAGCCGAGCGGGCCGCCCTGAAGCCCGGCGATGTGCGCCGCGCGGCCGCGACGCTCATCCAGGGCCTCGAGGTCGGCTACCTCTTCGAGCAGCAGAAGGTGTTCCAGGTGGTGGTGCGGGGCATGCCGGAGGTGCGGCACAGCCTGACGAGCCTCGAGAACCTGTCCATCGACACCCCCGCGGGCGGACAGGTGCGGCTCGGCGACGTCGCCGACATCCGGATCGCCCCGCGGAACACCGTCCTCCGGCACGTCGACACCGAGCGGTACATCGACGTCGTCGCCTCCGTCGACGGCCGCTCGGTCGGGGACGTGGCCGCCGACGTGCAGTCCGCCGTGCGCGGCATGGAGTTCGAGCGCGAGTACCACGCCGAGGTGCCGGCCCGCTTCATCGACCAGCGGGACGACGGGCTCATCACGGCCGGCCTCATCGCCGCGATCGTGCTCGGGCTCCTCGTGCTCGTGCAGACGGCGGTCCGGAGCTGGCCGCTCGCCGCCGTGATCACGCTCGCCCTGCCCATCGCCCTCCTCGGCGGGGTCGCCGCCGCGCTCCTCGTCGGGGGGCCGACCCTGGTCACCCTCACCGGGCTCGCGGCCGTCCTGGCGATCACCGTGCGGGACTCCGTGCTGCTGGTGCTCGCGGTGCGCGAGCACCAGAGGTCCGGCCAGGAGGGCCGCGTGGACGGCGTGCTGGCCGGGGCCCGCGAGCGCCTCCTGCCCACCCTCCTGAGCGGCGCGGTCGCCGGGCTCGCCCTCGTGCCGCTGGTGGCCCTCGGCGGCGCCCTGGGCCGCGAACTCCTGCTGCCTCTCGCCGCCGTCGTCTGGGGCGGCCTGCTCACCTCCTGGCTGCTGACCCTCGTCATCCTGCCGATCGCCCTGTTCCGGGTCCGCGTGCCCGCAGGCGACGGGACATTCGGGGACGACGAGATCGCGCCTGCACGAGAAGGGATCGCATCATGACCGCGAGCGAGTACGGCCGGACGGCCGGTCGTCGTGCACACGCTGCCGTAGCCGGGGTGTTCCTCGTCGGCGCCGCCCTCGCCGGCTGCTCGGCCCAGAGCTCCGAGGCGACGGGACACGAGGAGCCGGTCGCCATCGAGCACGCCGAGGGGTCGGACGTCGCGCGTCTCACGCTGACGTCGCAGGCCGCGGACCGGCTCGGGCTGGAGACCGCGCCCGTGCAGCAGGACGCTGGTGGGCTGCGGATCCCGTACAGCGCTCTGCTGTACATGGCGGACGGGTCGACCTGGGTCTACGCGAGCAACGAGGAGCTCGTGTTCGAGCGCGAGCCGGTCACCGTCGTCCGCATCGAGGGCGACACCGTGCTCCTGTCGGACGGACCGGCGGTCGGGACCGAGGTCGCGACGGTCGGGGCGGCCGAGCTCTTCGGCTCCGAGTTCGATACGGCACACTGATGCGCCGGATCATCCGGTTCAGCCTCGCCTTCCGGGCGATCATCCTCGCGCTGGCCGCCGGCATGATGGCGCTCGGCGGCGTGCAGATCGCGAGCGCGCCCGTCGACGTCTTCCCCGAGTTCGCTCCGCCTCGAGTCGAGATCCAGACCGCAGGTCTCGGGATGACCGCCTCCGAGATGGAGGAGCTCGTCACCGTCCCGCTCGAGGACGCGCTGACCGGCGTGGAGAACCTCGACGAGATCCGGTCCAAGTCGGTGGCTCAGCTGTCCTCGATCATGCTGATCTTCGAGCCCGGGACCGACCTGCTGCGCTCCCGCCAGCTCGTCGCCGAGCGGATCGCGACGGTGACGCCGACGCTGCCGAGCTGGGTGCGGCCACCGTTCATGCTGCAGCCGCTGTCGTCGACCAGCCGCGTGATGAAGATCGGCGTCTCCTCCGATGAGCTCTCCCTCATCGACCTCAGCATGGTCGCCCACTACAAGCTGCGGGCGGCGATCCTCGACGTCCCCGGCGTGGCGAACGTCGCGGTGTGGGGCCAGCGCAAGGAGTCGCTGCACGTGCGGGTGGACCCGGAGCGCATGGTCCAGCACGACGTCACCCTCGACGAGGTGATGGAGGCGACGAACGACGCGGTCGACGCCGGCCTCCTGCCGTACGCGACCGGCAACGTCGTCGGCACCGGCGGCTTCGTGGAGACCCCGAACCAGCGGCTCGCCGTGCAGCACGTGCTCCCGATCCTGACGCCGGACCATCTGGCGAAGGTGGTGGTGCAGAACCGGGTCGGGCAGGCGGTGCGGCTCGACCAGGTCTCCGACCTCGTCATCGGCCACAACGCGCTCATCGGCGACGCCGTCATCAACGAGGGCGAAGGGCTCATGCTCATCGTCGAGAAGTTCCCCTGGGGGAACACCCTCGAGGTGACGCAGGGCGTCGAGCGGGCGGTGGAGGGGATCGCCCCGGCGCTGCCCGACGTCGAGCTCGACACCACGCTCTTCCGGCCCGGGACCTTCATCGAGCAGTCCCTCGACAACCTGAGCCTGGCCCTGCTCCTCGGGATCCTGCTCGTGATCCTGGTGCTCGGCGCCTTCCTGTTCCAGTGGCGCACCGCGCTCATCAGCGTGATCGCCATCCCGCTGTCGCTGATGACGGCGGCGGTGGTGATCATCCTGACCGGCAGCACGGTCAACACGATGGTGCTCGCCGGGCTGGTGATCTCGGTGGGGGTCGTGGTGGACGACGCCATCATCGACATCGAGAACATCGTCCGGCGGCTGCGCGCGCATCGCGCCCAGGGTGGCACCCGGTCGACGGCGTCCGTCGTCCTCGAGGCGTCGATGGAGGTGCGGGGCCCGATCATCTACGCGACGCTCATCATCCTCGCGGCCGCGGCGCCCATCTTCTTCCTCGAGGGGCTCACCGGCGCCTTCTTCCGCCCCCTCGCGACGGCGTACGCGCTCGCCGTGTTCGCCTCGATGCTCGTCGCGCTGACCGTGACTCCCGCGCTCGCGCTCATCTTCCTGCGCAAGGCGCCGCTCGATCCGCGCGATCCGCCGCTCGTCCGCGTGCTGAAGCGCGGCTACGTCCCGTTCCTCAAGCGGATGATGCAGCGGCCCCTTCCCGGCTTCCTCGCGCTCGGCGCCACCACGCTCGCCGGCCTCGTCGTGCTGCCCTTCCTCGGCCAGGCGCTGCTGCCCTCCTTCAAGGAGCGCGACTTCCTGATGCACTGGGTCGCCCAGCCCGGCACGTCGGTGGTGGAGGAGGTGCGCATCAGCGAGGAGGCGTGCCGAGAGCTCCTCGAGATCCCCGGCGTGCGCAACTGCGGATCGCACATCGGCCAGGCGGACGCCGCGGACGAGGTCGTCGGCGTGAACTTCGGTGAGAACTGGATCAGCGTCGAGCCGTCCGCCGACTACGAGGACACCCTCGCGAAGGTGCAGGAGGTGGTCGACGGCTACCCCGGCCTCTACCGCGACGTGCAGACGTACCTCAAGGAGCGCGTGCGCGAGGTCCTCACCGGCACCGGCAACGCGGTGGTGGTGCGGATCTACGGTGACGACCTCGGGGTGCTGCACGACCTGGCCGAAGAGGTCGAGGCCGTCCTCGGCGACATCCCGGAGGCGGTCGAGGAGCACATCGCCCTTCAGGTCGACGTCCCCCAGGTCGAGGTCCGGGTCGACCTCGCGAAAGCCCAGCAGTACGGCCTGAAGCCGGGCGACGTCCGGCGCGCCGCCGCGACCGTCATCGCCAGCGAGGAGGTCGGCGACCTCTGGTACAACAACAGGGTCTTCGACATCCGGATCTGGAGCGACCCGAAGATCCGCTCCGACGTGACGAGCGTGCAGAACCTCCTCATCGACACCCCGTCCGGTCAGCGGGTGCGCCTCGCCGACGTCGCCGAGGTCGCGGTGAAGGCCACGCCGAACGTGATCGAGCGCGACGCGAACTCCCGCCGCATCGACGTGAGCGCGAACGCCGCGACCGACGGCGACCTCGGAACGGTCGCCGCCGAGATGGAGCGCCGCCTCTCCGAGATCGAGTTCCCGACCGGCTACCGCGCGGTGGTGCTCGGCGAGTTCGCCGAGCGAGAGGAGGCGACCAACCGGCTGCTGCTGCTCGCGATCGTGGCCCTGGTGGTCATCTTCGTCCTGCTGCAGGCGTCGTTCCGGAACTGGAGGCTGTCCCTGCTGATCCTCGGCACCCTGCCCGTCGCGCTGGTGGGCGGCGTGCTTGCGGCGGCGATCAGCGGCGGCGTGCTCTCGCTCGGCTCGATCGTCGGGTTCCTCACCGTGATGGGCATCGCGGCGCGCAACGGCATCCTGCTCGTCAACCACTTCCAGCATCTGGAGCGGTACGAGGGCGAGAAGCCGGGGGAGGCGCTGGTGCTGCGCGGCGCCGCCGAGCGGCTCTCGCCGATCCTCATGACGACGCTCGCCACCGGGCTCGCGCTGGTGCCGCTGATCATCATGGGCGACCTGCCCGGGCACGAGATCGAGCACCCGATGGCGGTCGTCATCGTCGGCGGCCTCGTCACCTCGACCCTCGTGAACCTCTACCTCGTGCCGACGCTGTACCTGCGCGTCACGGCGAAGCGGCGCCCGAAGCAGGAGCAGGAGCGGGCCGAGGAGCCAGTGCCCGTCTGACCCGAGCGGTCCGTCCGCCTCAGTCGTCGAAGGTGTTGACCATCGCGTGCGCGGCGCGCTCCAGGTAGGCCCAGAGCGTCGCGTCCTGCAGCGGCGGCAGGTCGAGCGAGTCGACGGCGGCGCGCATGTGCTTCAGCCAGCGGTCGCGCTGGTCCGGGTTCACCTTGAACGGCATGTGCCGCATCCGGAGGCGCGGGTGGCCGCGCTCCTGGCTGTACGTGGTGGGCCCGCCCCAGTACTGCTCGAGGAAGCCGGTGAGCCGCTGGATCGCCGGCTCGAGGTCCTGCTCGGGATAGAGGGCCAGCAGGACGGGGTCGCTCGCGACGCCGCGGTAGAACTCGCGGACGAGGCGCTCGAACGTCGGGCGTCCGCCCACCTGCTCCCAGAAGTTGCCCTGCATCGCCTCGCCGCCGGGCGACATGCGCAGGGTGACGGGGGAGGGCGGCACGACGGAGCGGTCGTCGCTCACGAGGAGCTCCCGTCGACCGCGCTGCTCACGTCCGCCTTCTTGGCGCGCGTGGCGCGCGGCTTCTTCGCGGGCGCGGACGCGGGCAGGGGAGTGGGGGCGGTGCGCGGCGGCCGGGCGCCCTTGACGCTCGCGGCGCCCTCGAAGCCGGAGAGCACCACCGCGTTGAGCGAGGGAAGGCGGACGCCCATGTCGTCGAGGGCGCGCTTGAGGCGCAGGCGCAGCTCGCGGGACACGTCGTCCTTGGCGGAGGTGCGCGTCTTCAGGACGAGACGGATGACGAGCGCCTCCGACGAGATCGACTCGAGGCCCCAGATCTCCGGCCGCTCGATCACGGTGGAACGCCACTTCGGGTCCTCCACCAGGGAGTTCGCCGTGTCCAGCATGCGCGCCTCCACCGCCTCGATGTCGGCATCGTAGGGCACCGCGAGATCGATGATGACGCGCGCCCAGCCCTGCGACATGTTGCCGACGCGGAGGATCTCGCCGTTGCGCACGTACCAGAGCGTGCCGTTCACGTCGCGGATCTGGGTGGTGCGGATGGCGACGTGCTCGACGACGCCCGTCGCCTGCCCCGTGTCGACCACGTCGCCGACGCCCAGCTGGTCCTCGATCACGATGAACAGGCCGTTGAGGATGTCGCGGACGATGTTCTGAGCGCCGAAGCCGAGGCCCGCGCCGAGGGCGGCGGTGATGAGCGAGAACGCTCCGGTGATGTTCGGGTTGATCTGGGTGATGATCAGCAGCAGCGCGATCACGACGATCGTGACCGTCACGATGTTGTTGAGCACGGAGCCGAGCGTCCGGGCGCGCTGGACGAGGCGCACGGTGTGCAGCGGCGAGGCGTGCAGCGCCTGCGTGTCCGTCACGCGCTGACGCTTCTTGACGCCGTGCACGATGCGCTCGACGACGCTGCGGACCGCGTAGTGCAGCGCGATGCGGGCGAGAACCGCGACCACGATCACCGCGAGGATGTAGATCGGGGTGCCCCAGATGCCCCAGAACAGCTCCCAGTCCATCGCTTCCCCCACTGCACCAACAACGTCCGCCATAGAGCCCCCTCGGATTCGCAGCCATCGATGATACGGACGGTTTCTGGGAGTGGGACCGGGCCGCGCCCTACAGTGACCTCATGACGGACGAGCGGACGGATTCGACGGGACCGGTGCGCCAGCTGCGGCTGGTCGTCGAGGCGGAGGACTGGGAGGTGGCGGTTCGCTTCTACCGCGACGTCCTCGGCATGCCGGAGCAGGAGTCGTACAGCGGTGACGGCGGCGCCGAGGTGATCATCCTCGACGCTGGACGGGCGACCCTCGAGCTCTCGAACCCCGCGCAGGTCCGCATGATCGACGCGGTGGAGGCGGAGGGCAAGCGCAGCGACCGGCTGCGGGTCGCGCTCGAGGTGGACGACTCCGCGGCGACGACCGAGCGCCTGGTCGACGCGGGGGCCGAGCTGATCGCGGAGCCGCGCGAGACGCCGTGGCGCTCGCTCAACTCGCGGCTCCGCGCGCCCGCCGGCCTCCAGGTCACGCTGTTCCAGGAGCTCGACCGCTCCGGCGACTGACGGGCCGCCGCGGAGGCGGCCTCTAGGCTGGAACGGGCCGGGAGTCGGCCCCTCCCGCGTCGACCGAGGATCATGACCGAACCGCTTCCGCACCCCGCATCGGCCCTCTTCACCCCGCTCCGGATCGGCGCCGTCACCGTGCGGAACCGCATCATGCAGGCGGCGCACTCGAAGCAGTACGCGGTCGAGGGCTACGAGTCGGACCGCGAGATCGCCTACTTCACGCGCCGCGCCCGCGGCGGCGCCGGGCTCGTCGTCGCCGGCAACCGCTTCGTGCACCCGTCCGGCTCCATCAAGGGCTTCCCGGACGCGTTCCGCCCCGACTCCGTGCCCACCGACCGGCGCCTCACCGACGCCGTCCACGCCGAGGGCGCCGCGATCCTCGTCCAGCTCAACCACCACGGCGCGCAGGCGATGCCGGACGGGCCGGTCGGCCCCCGGCCGGTGTACGCGCCGTCGCGGCTCGTGTCGCCGTCCACCGGGCACGCGACCCGCGCCGCGAGCCGGGAGGACATCGCCGAGTTCGTGCAGGGCTGGGCCGACTCCGCCGCCATCGCCCGGGAGGGCGGCTTCGACGGCGTCGAGATCCACATGGCGCACGGCTACCTGCTGCACCAGTTCCTCTCGCCCCTCTACAACGCGCGGGAGGACGAGTACGGCGGCGACCTCGAGGGGCGCACCCGATTCCCGCGAGAGGTGCTGCGCGCCGTCCGCGACCGGGTCGGCGACGACTTCACGGTCGGCATCCGCATCGTCGCCGACGAGTTCCGTCCCGATGGCCTGACGAGCGCCGACGTGGCCGAGATCGTGCGCCTGCTCCGGGCGGAGGCGCGGCTCGACTTCCTCGACCTCGCCGCCGGCGGCTACCACAACGTGCACTACGTCTTCCCGTCCTCGCCGATGCCGGTCGCATGGCTGCGGAACGGCGTCGCCGCGCTGAAGCAGGCGCACCCCGACCTGCCGGTGTTCGGCGTGGGCGCCGCGCGCAGCGTCGAGGAGGCCGAGGAGGTGATCACCTCCGGCATCGCCGACATGGTGGCCCTCACCCGCGCCCAGATCGCCGACCCCGACCTCGCCGAGAAGCTGCGCACCGGCCGCACCGCCGAGATCCGGCACTGCATCCGGCTCAACCAGGGCTGCCTCGGCCGCGGCAGCACCGGGCTCCCGATGAGCTGCACCGTCAATCCGACGGTCGGCCGGGAGCAGGAGCGGAGCCGTCCTGCGGGCGCCGAGCGTGCGGAGTCGTGGGTCGTGATCGGCGGCGGGCCCGCCGGGCTGCGCGCCGCCATAGACCTCGACCGCGCCGGGCACCGCGTCACGCTCTACGAGCGCGCCGACCGCCTCGGCGGGCAGCTGCACACCGCGATGGCCGTGCCCGGGCGGGAGAGCATCCGGCTGCTCCTCGACGACCTCCTCCGCGAGGTCGCGGCCTCCGGCGTCGACGTGCGCCTCCGCACCGAGGCGCCCGCCGACCTCGGCGCGGACGTCGACGGTGTGGTGCTCGCGACCGGGGCCCGCGCTCCGCGGCACGGCACCTCGCTCGCCCTCGGCGGGATGCTCGGCGGCGCCAGGGTCGACGAGGCGGCGGTGGTGGACGCGGGCACCGCGCTCGCGGATGCGGCAGCGCTCGGCAAGCGCATCGCGATCCTCGACGACGAGGGCACCGCGTACGCCTCGGGCATCGCGCTGACGCTCGCGGGCGCCGGGCTCGACGTGCAGCTGATCACCGGCTTCGAGTCGCCGTTCCCGCACGTCCGCGCAGGCTACGACCGGCCGCTGCTGCTCGAGACGCTCGCCGCGTCGCGGTTCGCCGCCCGTACCGCGGTGCGCGTGGCGGAGGTGCGTCCGGGTGTGGTCACGGTCGCGGACGCGCTGTCCGGCCGCGAGGAGACCTTCGACGGCCTCGACGCGATCGTCCTGTCGACGCCGCGCGAGAGCATCCGCCCGGACCTCCGTGCGGGCGCGGCCCGCGTGGTCGAGGTGGGCGACGCGGTATCCCCGCGCAACATCGACGCGGCGATCTTCGACGCCTTCGAGCTCGCGTTCTCCCGCGGCGTCGTTCGCGCCTGACAGCAGTCCCACCCGGCGATCGAGACGCCCGATGCGCGGGCTCCTCGATCACCGGGATGGGTGCAGTCGTCTGCGTTGCCGGATGCCGCTACAGCACCTTCGAGAGGAAGGCGCGGGTCCGCTCGTGCTCCGGGGTCGCCAGCACGTCGCGCGGGGCGCCGCGCTCGAGGATGTGCCCCTGGTCCATGAACACCAGGGAGTCGGCGACCTCGCGCGCGAAGCCCATCTCGTGGGTGACGACGATCATCGTCATGCCGTCGGCGGCGAGGCCCTTCATGACGTCGAGGACCTCGCCGACCAGCTCCGGGTCGAGGGCCGACGTCGGCTCGTCGAACAGCATGAGCTTCGGCTCCATGGCGAGAGCCCGCGCAATCGCGACGCGCTGCTGCTGACCGCCGGACAGGTGTCCGGGGTAGCTGTCGAGCTTGTCGCCGAGCCCGACGCGGGCCAGCAGGGTGCGCGCGCGCTCGACGGCGGCGTCCTTCGGCTGCCGCTTCACCCGCACCGGTGCCTCGGTCACGTTCTCGAGCGCCGTCATGTGCGGGAACAGGTTGAAGCGCTGGAAGACCATGCCGATGTCGCGTCGCTGCCGGGCCGCCTCGCGCGGGTGCAGCTCGTGCAGCACACCGCCCTTCTCGCGATACCCGACGAGCTCGCCCTCGACCTCCAGGCGGCCGCCGTCGATCTTCTCGAGGTGGTTGATGCAGCGCAGGAAGGTGGACTTGCCGGATCCGGACGGGCCGATGACGCACATCACCTCGCCTGTGCGCACCTCCAGCGAGATGTCCTGCAGCACGACGTTGGAGCCGTACTTCTTCATCAGGCGGTCGGCGCGGACCATGGGAACGGTCGCCGTCATCGTCTCTCCTCCGACTCGCCGCGCGCGTTCGCGATCGAATCGACGCTGGGGGCGTCGCCCTGCGGCAAGCGGGCGCCCTTCGTCAGGTCCACCCGGTCGAGGCCGCGCGCGAACCGCCGCTCGAGGAAGTACTGGCCGACCATCAGGATCGACGTCACGAACAGGTACCAGAGCGAGGCCACGATGAGCAGCGGGATCGGGTTGAACGTCTCCGCCGAGATGTCGCGCGACCGCGTGTAGAGGTCGAGCGTGAACGGCACGGCCGTCACGAGCGACGTGGTCTTCAGCATCGAGATGACCTCGTTGCCGGTCGGCGGGATGATGATGCGCATCGCCTGCGGGATGATGATCCGCCGCATGGTGAGGCCCCAGCCCATGCCGAGCGCGGTGGCCGCCTCTTCCTGGCCGCGGTCGACGGAGAGGATGCCGGCCCGCACGATCTCGGACATGTACGCCGCCTCGTTGAGCGCGAGGCCGATGACGGCGATCCAGAACGTGTTGAGCGCCTGGTCGGTCGGCAGCTGCGCGATGGGCGGCAGGAACGGCAGGCCGATGTCGAGCGTCGGGTAGATCGTCGAGAGCAGGCCCCAGAAGACGAGCTGCACGTAGACGGGGGTGCCGCGGAAGATCCAGATGTACACCCACGCGATCGACTTGAGGATCGGGTTGGGCGAGAGGCGCATCACCGCGAGGATGATGCCGAGCACGATGGCGCCGACCATCGAGTACACGGTGAGCTGGAGCGTGACGAACGCCGCCTCCGAGATGCGGCGGTCGAACAGGTACTTGCCGACGGCCGGCCAGTCGTAGGCCTGGCGATTCACGGCGGCGTCCCACACGATCGCCGCGATGGCGATGATCAGCACGGCGCCGATCACGTTGCGCCACGGATGGCGCAGCGGCACCGCTCGGATGGGCTCGTGCCCGGGGGCCGGCGTGGGGGCCGGCCCCCCGGTCGACGTGGTCACAGCTACTCCGTGGCCCCGTTGATGTCGATCGCGTCGATCGCGCCCGCCTCGACGCCCCACTTCTCGAGGATCTCGGTGTAGGTGCCGTCGTCGAGCATCGACTGGAGCGACGCCTGCATGGCCTCGGCGAGGGTGCCGCGGTCCTTCTGGATCGGCATGCCGTACAGGAAGATCGAGTAGATCTCGCCGGACAGCTCCAGCTTGCCCTCGCTCTGCTTCACCGCGTACTGGATGACGGGGGAGTCGGCGGTCATGGCGTCCGCGCGGCCGAGGGTCAGCGCGGCCGTGGCCTCGTCCTGGGTGTCGTAGCCGAGGATCTCGATGGCCGGCTTGCCGGCGTCGACGCAGGCCTGCGACTTGGCGGGCACGTCGTCGAGGGCCTGGGTGGTGCCGTTCTGCACGGCGACCTTCAGCCCGCACGCGTCGTCCGGGTCGACCGGCTTGCCCGCGGGCACCGCCCACTGGATGCCGGCCGTGTAGTAGTCGACCATGTCGACCTGCTGCTGGCGCTCGAGGGTGTCGAAGAACGAGGACAGTCCGACGTCGTACTTGCCGCCGGTGACGCTCGGGATGATGTTGTCGAACTTCGCGATGTTGTAGTTCGTGGTCAGGCCGAGGCGGGCGGCCATCTCGTCGGCGAGCTCGATCTCCCAGCCGATCGGGTTGCCGTCGGCGTCCTTGAACTCGTTCGGGGCATACGTCGCGTCGGTGCCGATCTGGAGGACACCGGCCTCGGCGATGTCGTCGGGGAGAAGGGCGGCCGCCTCCTCGTTGACCTCGGCGGCCGGAGCGGAGGAGTCCCCGCCGGAGCCGGAGCCCGGGGCGGCGACCTCGTTGTTGACGCACCCGGAGAGGGCGAGCGTCCCGACCACGAGTGCGGCCGGGAGCAGGAGCTTGGGAGAGCGCATTTCTCTGCTTTCTGTGGGGAGGGGCTGGTGCGGAAGGAATGTGTGATGGAACGGTAACTCAGCGACCGGCCACGCGTGTCCCGTCGATCCAGGTGGAGACGGAGCGAGTGGCGGCGATCTCGTCGGCGGGGGCGGCGAACGGGTTGCGATCGACCACCACGAGGTCGGCGACGGCCCCGACCGCGATGCGGCCGGCGTCGTCGCGGGAGTTGATGCGCGCCGAGCCGGAGGTGTAGGCGGCGAGCGCGGAGCCGAGATCCAGGGCCTGCTCCGGATAGAAGGGGCGCGGATCGAAGTCGGGGTCGGTGTCCGGCAGGCGCCGGTTCACCGCGACGTGCAGGGCCGCCCACGGGTCGGGCGTGGTGACGGGCCAGTCCGAGCCGGCGGCGAGGGGGGCGCCCGTGCGGCGCAGGTCGCCGAACGGATACTGCCAGGCGGCCCGCTCGGCGCCGAGGATCGGCAGGTTGAGCTCGACCATCTGCGGCTCGTACGTTGCCCAGAGCGCCTGCATGTTGGCGGTCACGTTGAGCGCGGCGAACCGGGGCACGTCGTCGGGGTGCACGATCTGCAGGTGGGCGATGTGGTGCCGGGGCGCGCCCGGCCGCCGGCGGTCCGGCACCGCCTCGAACGCGTCGAGGGCGTCCCGGACCGCGCGGTCGCCGATCGCATGCACGTGCACCTGGAAGCCGTCGTCGTCGAGGACGCGCACCGCCGCGTGCAGCTCCGCCGCATCGAGGAAGGCGATCCCGCGGTCGGTTCCGCACGTGCAGCCGGGTGTCAGGTACGGGTCGAGCATCGCGGCCGTCTGGTTCTCCGGGATGCCGTCCTGCATGATCTTGACGCTCGTCGCCACGAACCGGTCGTGCCGCAGCTCCGCCCGGCGGGCGCGCAGGTGCTCGAGCTGCTCGAGCCCCTGGTTGCGGTCCCACCAGAGGGCGGCGACGACGGTCGCGGTCAGCTCGCCGCTGCGGGCGGCGTCGAGGTACACGTTCCCGGTGTCGGTGTGGCTGCCGTACTCGCCGACGATCGCGTCCTGCCAGCCGGTCACGCCGAACGAGTGGAGGTAGCGCTGGCCCTCGAGCAGGCCGAGCCGCTCCTCCTCCGCGGTCGGGCGGGGGATGAGGTCGGAGACGAGGAGCCGGGCCCCCTCGTGAAGGGTGCCGGAGGGCGCGCCGTCCGCGTCCCGGGTGATCCGGCCGTCGGTGGGGTCCGGCGTCGTCCGGTCGAGGCGGGCCCGCTCGAGGGCGACCGAGTTGACCCAGGCGCCGTGGTGGTCGCGGTTGGAGAGGAACACCGGGCGATCCGGCACGATGCGGTCCAGGTCGGCGGCGAGCGGATTGCCGCCCGGGAAGGCGGGCGCCTGCCAGCCCCCGCCGAGGATCCACTCGGCGTCCGGATTGCGCCGCGCGTAGTCGGCGATCGCCTCCAGGTACTGCTCGCGCGTGTGCAGGCCGGACAGGTCGCAGCGGCGGCGCTCGATGCCGCCCTCGACGGGGTGCACGTGAGCATCGATGAAGCCCGGGAGCAGCATGCCGCCCGCGAGATCGACGACCTCGGTGGACGCGGTGATCAGGTCGCGGTCGAGCTCTCGCTCGACGGCGAGGATGCGCCCGTCGCGCACCGCTACGACGGCAGGCCGCGGATCCGATCCGCTCCCGTCGAAGACCACACCGCCGACGAAGACCGCGTCCGCGCCCGCCATACCACCTCCGCTGTCACGACCATCCCGTCCGTCGGAATGTCGTATCCGACACCATATCCACAGAACTGCCGCTGATTCCGTCGCGAAATGCCGATCCGGCGACGGAAAGCACCGGACGGCGTTCCGGTGATTGAGGAGCCGCCGCAGGCGGCGTCTCGAAATCCCGTGACCTTCCTCTCGGGACTCAGCCACGTGGCCGGGTGCAAAGGGACGTCGCGTGATTTCGAGACGGCCGCTTGCGCGGCCTCCTCAATCACCGGAGGAGACGGCCGCTCCGCGGCCTCCTCAATCACCGGGATGGATGGACGGCCGCTCCGCGGCCTACTCACTCACCCGGGGGTGACTCCCTACGCCGCGTCGCGGGCCTGGACGCGGAGCGCGCGCTCCACGCCGGCCAGGTTCTCGATCACGAGGCGCCGCAGCGCGGGCGTCTCCGGGTTCGCCTCGAGCCAGGCCCTCGTCGCGTCGACGAGCGCCTGGTCGGCGAGCACCGACGGGTAGAACCCGTTGATGATCCCGGCGGCGATCGCGTAGCTGCGGGTCTCCCAGATCGTGGTCAGCGCGTCGAAGTACCGCGCGACGAAGGGCTCGAGCACCGACGGGTCCGCGGTGCGGAGGAAGCCGGCGCCGGTCGCCCGGACGATGAGGTTCGACGCGCCCGTCTCCTCGACGATCGAGGTCCACGCCTGCTCCTTGCCATCGGGCATCGCGGCGCGGGCGGTGGCGGCGGACTGCCGGCCGGTCGCGGTGTTGTCCTGCTCGAGGGTGGCGTCGATCTCGGCTGCGCCGACGCGTCCGCCCGCCGCGAGAGCGGTCAGCAGCTCCCAGCGGAGGTCGGTGTCCACGGTGAGTTCCGGCAGGGTCGTCGTGCCGTCGAGCACGCCCTGGACGTCGTCGAGCTGCGCGGGCGTGTGGGCGACCGCGGCGAACGCCTTGACGAACTGGAACTGCGCGTCCGAGCCGGGGGCCGCCTCCTTGGCGAGCGCCCAGAACGCGTCACCCAGCTCGCGGAGCGCCGCCTCCCGGCGCTCGGGCGCGACGTACATCGCGGCGGTGGTCTGCGCCTGCGCGAGCACCGTCCGGAGGGTCGTCGACTCGGTCTCGGCGCCGATGTTGCGGAGCACCAGCTGCACGTAGTCGCGGGCGGCGGTCTCGGCGTCGCGGGTCGAGTCCCACGCCGAGCCCCAGACGAGCGAGCGCGCGAGCGGGGACTCGATGGCCGACAGGTAGTCGATCGCGACGAGGAGCGACTCGTCGTCGAGGCGGATCTTGGCGTAGGCGAGGTCGTCGTCGTTGAGCAGCAGGAGGTCCGGCTTCTTCTCGCGGACCAGCTCGCTCACCTCGGTGCGCTCGCCGTCCACGTCGAGCTCGACGCGTCCGTCGCGCACGAGCTTGCCGCCGCGCAGGTTGTAGAGGCCCACCGCGAGACGATGCGGGCGGATGGTGGGCCACTCGGGCGGCGCGGTCTGGGTGATCGCGAGGGACGTGAACCGGCCCTCGTCGTCCAGCTCGAACTCGGGCCGCAGCGTGTTGACGCCCGCGGTCTCGAGCCACTTCTCGCTCCAGGCCGTCAGGTCGCGGCCGCTCGCAGCCTCGAGCTCGGTGAGCAGGTCGCGCAGCTCGGTGTTCTTGAACTGGTGCTTCTTGAAGTAGGCGGCGACGCCCTGCAGGAAGGCCTCCCGGCCGACCCAGGCCACCAGCTGCTTGAGGACGGATGCGCCCTTCGCGTAGGTGATGCCGTCGAAGTTGACCTGCACGTCCTCGAGGTCGTTGATGGTCGCGACGATCGGGTGCGTGGAGGGGAGCTGGTCCTGGCGGTACGCCCAGCCCTTCTCGAGGGCGGCGAAGGTGGTCCACGACTCGGTCCACTCGGTGGCCTCCGCGGCGGCGAGCGTCGAGATGTACTCGGCGAACGACTCGTTCAGCCAGAGGTCGTTCCACCACTTCATGGTCACGAGGTCGCCGAACCACATGTGGCCGAGCTCGTGCAGGATCGTGATCACCCGGCGCTCGCGCACCGCCTCGGTCACCTTCGAGCGGAAGACGTACGTCTCGGTGAAGGTGACGGCGCCCGCGTTCTCCATGGCCCCCGCGTTGAATTCGGGCACGAACAGCTGGTCGTACTTCTCGAAGGGGTACGGGAAGTCGAAGATCTCCTCGTAGAAGGCGAAGCCCTGCTTCGTCTTCTCCACGATGTAGTCGGTGTCGAGGTACTGGGCGAGCGACTTGCGGGAGAAGACGCCGAGCGGGATGGTGCGCCCGTCGCTCGAGGTGAGCTCGCGCCGCTCGACCGCGTACGGTCCGGCGATGAGCGCGGTGATGTAGCTGGAGATCACCGGGGTGGGCGGGAACTCCCAGCGGGAGACGCCGTCGCCGGCCTCGGTCGGCTGCGGCGTGGGGGAGTTGGACACGACCTCCCAGCGGCTCGGGGCGGTGACCGTGAACTGGAACGTCGCCTTGAGGTCGGGCTGCTCGAACACGGCGAACATGCGCCGGGAGTCGGGGACCTCGAACTGCGAGTAGAGGTACACCTCGTCGTCGACCGGGTCGACGAAGCGGTGCAGGCCCTCACCGGTGTTCGTGTAGATCGCGTCGGCGTCGACGCGGAGCTCGTTCTCGGCGGCGAGGCCGTCGAGCTGGATGCGCACGCCGTCGCTGACGGCCGCCGGGTCGAGCTCGCGACCGTTCAGGGTGGCCGAGTGCACGGTGCGGGTGATCGCGTCGATGAACGTCGACGCGCCCTCCTGCGCCGAGAAGCGCACCGTGGTGATGCTGCGGAAGACCTCCGGCCCGGTGGTGAGGTCGAGCTCGACGGCGTAGTCGTGCACGGTGAGGAGCGCAGCGCGCTCCTGCGCCTCGACGCGGGTGAGGTTCTCTCCAGGCATGTGTCGGTCCATCCTTCGATTCGGGGTCGGATCAAGCCTAGGGAGTCCGCGCGCCCACCCGACCCCACAGCGGAGCGGTCGCGGTGGGCGACCCGATGGTTGAGGTGCGAGCGAAGCGAGCCTCGAAACCACCGACCCTCCTCACTGCGCAGGCACAGCCCTCTTCGCGATCGGCACGACGTGCGCGTTCGGCAGCGACGCGAGCACCGCGCCCGTCACGAGCAGCTTCGACGCCCGCACCCCGCTTCCGATGACGAGGTGCCCGCCGGCCGCGACCGCCTGGTCGACGAGGATCGGCCACTCGGCCGGGGTGCCGATCGGGGTGATGCCGCCGTACTCCATGGCGGTCAGCGCGGTCGCGGTGTCCATGGCGGCGAAGGACGCCTTCTTCACGTCGAGCAGCCGCCGCACGGCGCCGTTCACATCGATCCGGTCGGTGGCGAGGATCATGCAGACGGCATGCCGGACGACGTCCCCGCGCCTGCCTTCGACGATGACGCAGTTCGCGCCGTCCGCCATCCGGATGCCGTAGCGCTCACAGAACGCGGCGGTGTCCGCGACGTCGGGGTCGATCGGCGCGGCGAGCACCTCGGCGCCGTCCATCTCGGCGAGGGCCTCCCGCACGGGCGCGGCGACGAGCTCGAGGTGCTGGGCGACGGGCTGGAAGTCGAGGTTCCCGAACTGCATCCCCCGACGCTACCCATGCGTCTTTGCAACAGGACGACCGTTCTGCAACCGCGCGCCGTTGCAAGACGGTCGTTCCGTTGCAAGGACCGGCCGCGGAGCTCCGGCGGGAGGCGTCGGAACGCACGCCTTCCCTAGACTGGCCGCATGCGGATCCACCTGGCCACGGACCATGCCGGACTCGAGTTCAGTCGGCAGCTGGTGGGGCATCTGGAGGGCGCAGGGCACGAGGTGATCGACCACGGGCCGACCGACTACGACCCGCTCGACGACTACCCGGCGTTCATCATCCGCGCCGCACAGGCCGTGGTCCGCGACCAGGAGGCCGGCACCGAGGCGCTCGGCATCGTCTTCGGCGGCTCGGGCAACGGCGAGGCGATCGCCGCGAACAAGGTGCACGGCGTCCGCGCCGCCCTGGTCTGGAACGACTCCACCGCGAAGCTCGCCCGCGAGCACAACGACGCGAACGTCATCTCCATCGGCGCCCGCCAGCACTCCTTCGACGAGGTGACTGCGCTCATCGACGCGTTCGTGACCGAGCCGTTCTCCGGCGACGAGCGGCACGCGCGCCGCATCGCCCAGCTCGCCGAGTTCGAGCGCACCGGCGCCATCGAGGCGGGCGAGCACACTCCCGGAATCGCTCGGGGCGATGCCTGAGGGTCACTCGATCCACCGGATCGCGATCCAGTTCCGGCACAACTTCGTCGGCCACCGGATCGCGGCCTCGAGCCCGCAGGGCCGCTTCGCCGACGGCGCCGCCGAGCTCGACGGCCGGACGATGCTCGCCGCGACCGCGATCGGCAAGCAGCTGTTCCTCGAGTTCGAGGACGACCGCATCCTCCGGGTGCACCTCGGCCTCTACGGGGCCTGGGACTTCGCCGGCGAGATCAGCGCCGACGCGACCATCGCCTCCTCGAACGGGCGGATGGGCCAGACCAACCAGAGGGGTACTCTCCTCGAGCAGTACGGGGAGCAGACGCCCCTCGACTTCGGCGGCAGCATCGGCGCACCCCGCCGCCTGCGGATGGCGGAGCAGGAGAAGGAGGAGACCCTCGACGCCTTCCCGCCCGACCCGGTCGGCGCCGTCCGGGTGCGCCTCCTCACCGAGACGGCCGTCGCCGACCTGCGCGGCCCCACCGCGTGCGAGGTGCTCGACCCGCAGCAGGTGGAGACCGTCATCGCGAAGCTCGGACCCGACCCCCTCGTCGACGCCGGGCCCGAGGCGGAGGAGCGCTTCGTCCGCGCCGTCCGCCGCACGACGAAGCCGATCGGTCTGCTGCTCATGGATCAGAGCGTCGTCAGCGGCATCGGCAACGTGTACCGCGCTGAGCTGCTCTTCCGCGCCCGCCTCGACCCGCACACGCCGGGTCGTGAGGTGCCGGAGGAGACGGTCCGCGCCCTGTGGCGCGACTGGGCGCGGCTGCTCGAGCTCGGCGTGCGCACCGGCCAGATGATGACGAAGGACGACCTCACCGAGGAGGAGTGGTCGAAGGCGATGGCCGACCAGCAGGAGCGCCACTACGTCTACAAGAGGCACGGCCTGCCGAGCCCGCGCGGCGAGGGCGACATCGTGATCGAGGACATGGGCGGCCGCAACCTGTACTGGGCGCCCGGCTGGCAGGTCCGGCCGGGGACCGGCGGCTGACGTGCGGCAGAACCCGAGCTTCACGCTGCAGGACCCCGAGGAGATCAAGCGGCTCATCCGCGAGAACCCGTGGGCGACGCTCGTCAGTTCCACCGCGGACGGCATGGTCGCCTCGCACTACCCGATCGTGCTCGACGAGGGGCGCGAGGAGATCTCGATCCTCACCCACGTGGGCCGGCCGGACGACCTGCTTCACGTGCTGGGAGAGGGCGAGGTGCTGTTCATCGTGCAGGGGCCGCACGGCTACATCTCGCCCGGCTGGTACGACGCGAAGCCCGCGGTGCCCACCTGGAACTTCGTGGTCGCGCACCTCTACGGCGTGCCCGAGATCCTCTCGCCGGAGGAGAACTACGCCGTCCTCGGGCAGCTCGTGGATCACTTCGAGGACCGGCTTCCGGAGCCGCGGCGGATGGAGGGCACGCCCGAGAACTCCGACTACGCCCGCCGCATCGCCACCGGCACGGTCGGCTTCCGGCTGACCCCGACCAGGATCGTCGCGAAGTCGAAGCTGAGCCAGAACCGGCCCGCCGAGACGGTCGACGTGATCATCGGCCGGCTCGAGGGCGACGGGCCCTACGCGCAGCCGGCGCTCGCGGCCGAGATGCGGCGAGCCCACGAGCGGCTGCGACAGGCTCGGAATGGCTGACGCCGACCTCACCCTCGCCGCCGCCCGCATCCCGGGGCGGGACGGGGTCTGGGACATCACTCTGTCCGGCGGACGCATCGCCGAGCTCGCGCCGCACGCGGAGGGCGGCGCGGGCGAGCGGGTCGACCTCGACGGCCGCTTCGTGATCCCCGGGCTGTGGGACGAGCACGTGCACTTCAGCCAGTGGGCGCTGTTCCGCCGCCGGCTCGACGTGTCCGCCGAGGCGACCGCCGCGGACGCCGCCCGGCGGGTCCGCGAGCATCTGCAGCGGGGCGGGATGCCGGTCGCCGGGCCGCTCGTCGGCGTCGGCTTCCGGGACGCCGTGTGGCCCGACCGGCCGAGCCTCGCGCTGCTCGACGAGGTCGCCGGGGGCGAGCCGGTCGTGCTGCTGAGCGCCGACCTGCACTCCGCTTGGCTCAACACCGCCGCCGCCGGCCGCCTCGGCTTCCGTCCCGGCGAGGACGGGCTCGTCCGGGAGGACGACGCGTTCGCCGTGATCGCGGCCCTCGACGACCTGCCGCAGAGCGTGGTCGACGCGTGGGCAGCGGAGGCCGCGGCCGAAGCGACCCGGCGCGGCGTCGTGGGAGTCGTCGACCTCGAGATGACGTGGAACCGGGACACCTGGCTGCGGCGCATCGCCGCCGGGACGGACGAGCTGCGCATCCAGTTCGGCGTCTACCCGCCCGACCTCGACCGCGCCATCGGCGACGGCTTGCGCACCGGCGACGCCGTGGGGGAGAGCGGACTGCTGACGGTCGGGTTCCTCAAGGTCCTGATCGACGGCTCCCTCAACACCCGCACCGCGTTCTGCGCCGACCCCTATCCGGAGGTCGACGGCCTCCCGGATCCCCGGGGTGTGCTCACCTGGCCCGAGGCGGACCTCGAGGAGCTGCTGACCCGCGCGTCGAGCGGCGGCATCCTGCCGGCAGTGCACGCCATCGGCGACGCCGCCAATCGGGTCGCGCTCGACGCGTTCGAGCGGGTCGGAACCCGCGGCCGCGTGGAGCACGCGCAGCTGCTGACCGATGCCGACGTCGCCCGCTTCGCGCGCCTCGGTGTCGTCGCGAGCGTCCAGCCGATGCACGCGCTCGACGATCGGGACATCGCGGACCATCACTGGGCCGGCAGGACCGGCCGAGCGTTCCCGCTCCGGTCCCTGCTGGAAGCCGGGGCGACCCTCGCGTTCGGGTCGGATGCGCCCGTGTCGCCGCTCGACCCGTGGCTCGGCATCGCGGCCGCCGTCTTCCGCACGGGCGACGACCGCCCGGCCTGGCATCCCGAGCAGCGCATCCCGGTCTCCGCGGCACTCGCGGCGTCCACGCGCGGACGCGGCACCGTCGGCGTGGGCGATGTGGCGGACCTCGCGATCCTCGACGCCGATCCGGAGACGGCGGACATGCCGACCCTCCGCGCGATGCCGGTCTCGGCGACCCTCCTCGGCGGCCGCTTCACCCATCGCGCCCTCTGAACCAACCCCGGTGATCGAGACGCCTCGGACGTGGAGGTCGTGCCTCATCCAACCCCGGTGATTGAGGAGCGGGCCGGAGGCCCGCGTCTCGAAATCAGGCGAGCTTGTCCTAGGACCCAGCCGCCTCGGGTTCGGAGGGATGTCGCGTGATTTCGAGACGGCCGCTGCGCGGCCTCCTCAATCACCGGGTGGGGCGGAGGCACGAAGGAAGGGGAATGCGGCACCCTCCCGCCCGGTTCGCCCGAGGGATGACTGCACCACTCTCCGTCCTGGATCTCGCGTCCGTCGCCGACGACGCCACCCACGCCGAGGCGCTCGCCGACACCGTCGCGCTCGCCCGCACCGCCGACGAGCTGGGCTACCGGCGCTTCTGGGTGGCCGAGCACCACGGCATGCCGGGCGTCGCGAGCTCCGCGCCCGCCGTGCTGATCGGCGCGATCGCGGCGGCGACGGAGCGCATCCGCGTCGGCTCCGGGGGAGTGATGCTGCCGAATCACTCCTCCCTGGTCGTCGCCGAGCAGTTCGGCACCCTCGTCGCTCTGCACGGCGACCGCATCGACCTCGGGCTCGGCCGGGCGCCCGGCACCGACCCGATCACGACCTCGGCCGTCCGCCGCGGAGCAGTCGCGGAGACGGTCGACGACTTCCCGGACCAGGTGCTCGAGCTGCTCGCGTACTTCGGCACCATCCCGGCCCTGCCCGGCGGGCAGGGCGGGCGCATCGTCGCGGTGCCCGGCGCCGGCGACTCCCCGGAGCTGTGGCTGCTCGGCTCCAGCGACTTCAGCGCCCGGCTCGCCGGCATGATGGGCCTGCCCTTCGCGTTCGCCCACCACTTCGCCGGCGGCCGCAACACGCCGATCGCGTTCGACGTCTACCGCCGCAGCTTCACGCCGTCCGTCGTGCTCCGCGAGCCGCACGCCATGGTCGCCGTCGCCGTCATCGCGGCCGACAGCGACGCGGAGGCACGCCGGCTGATGCTGCCGGGCGCGCTCTCGATGCTGCGGCTTCGTTCCGGTCGGCCCGGCCGCACGCCGACCCTCGCGCAGGCGGAGGCGCATGCGTGGACGGAGGCGGAGAACGCCTACCTCGACGAGCGGATCGGCACTCAGGCCATCGGCTCCCTCGACACGGTGCGCAGCAGGATCGGCGCGCTCGTCGAGGCCACCGAGGCGGACGAGGTGATCGTGGTGCCGCAGGGGCCCGACCTCGCGACCCGCACCGCCACGCTCCGCGTGCTCGCCGAAGCTGGGGCCTCCTAAGGGACCAATAGTGCTTGTTGCCGCTCCCAGCAAAGGCGACAATGACGACTCCGGCCTCGAGTGCCGGTGTGAGGGGTGAAGGTGCAGGAAACCACTGCCGTCGAGGCCGACGTCCTGGCGCGCAACAACGTCACGGTGCTGGGTCCCGCAGGAGCGCGACCGATGCTCTTCGCCCACGGATTCGGGTGCAGTCAGGAGATGTGGCGGCACGTCGTCCCCGGCTTCGCCGAGGACCACCGGGTCGTGCTCTTCGATCACGTCGGCGCCGGGGGCTCGCAGCTCGATGCCTACGACCGGCGCAAGTACGACACGCTGCACGGCTACGCGGACGACATCCTCGAGATCATCGAGGCGCTCGACCTGCAGGACGTGGTGTACGTCGGCCACTCGGTCAGCGCGATGATGGGCGTGCTCGCGGCCATCCGCGACCCCTCCCGGTTCGGCGCCCTGGTGCTCGTCGGCCCGTCGCCCCGCTACATCGACGACGGGGACTACCGGGGCGGGTTCTCCCGCACCGACATCGAAGGCCTGCTCGACACCCTCGACGCGAACTACCTGGGCTGGTCGTCGGCCATCGCGCCCATCATCACGGGCAACGCCGACCGGCCGGAGCTCGGCGAGGAGCTGACGGAGAGCTTCTGCCGCACAGATCCGGAGATCGCCGGCCACTTCGCCCGGGTCACGTTCCTGTCCGACAACCGCCGGGACCTCGAGGAGGTCACCGTGCCGACCCTCGTCATCCAGACGCGCGAGGACGCGATCGCCCCGACGAGCGTCGGCGAGTACGTGCACGAGCGGATCGCCGGCAGCGCGTTCACCCTGCTCGACGCGACCGGCCACACGCCCAACCTGTCCGAGCCCGGGAAGCTGACCGAGGCCATCCGGGCGTTCCTTTCGTGAGGAGCGCGGACATGGCCGCTGATCCCGGGGAGCTCTACGAGCACGCCGCGTGCGGCCTGCTGCTCACCGACGGCGGCGGAATCGTCCAGCGCGCCAACCGCACCTTCCTCGCGTGGACGGGCCATCGCCGAGACGAGGTCGAGGGGCAGCGGTTCGACTCGCTGCTCACCGCTGCGGGACGGCTATTCGTGGAGACCCGCTTCCTGCCGGTGCTGCGGCTCGAGGGCAGCGTGCACGAGCTCGCACTCGAGCTGCGGCGCGCGGACGGCGGCTCCCTGACGGTGCTGATGAACGCTGTCGCCGCGGTCCCGGATGGTCCCGTGCACATCGCGGTGATGAAGGCGACCCAGCGACGCGACTACGAGCGTGAGCTGCTGCAGGCCCGCCGTGCGGCGGAGCGGTCCGAGTCGGGCGTGCGGATGCTGCAGGCGGCCGCGACCGCGTTCGCCGACACGGTGACGAGGCAGGGGGTGGCGGACGCCCTCGCGGATGCCGCCGGGCGGGCGTTCGACGCCGCCCAGAGCGCCGTCCTGCTCCTCGAGAACCGCGAGCTGGGGATCGCCGGCGGCAGCCACCCGCTCGGCGCGGACGCGCTGCTCGACCGGGACGGGCCGGAGCTCCGCGTCCTCCGCGGGGACGACGAGCTGGTCCTGAGCGATCCCGCCGAGGTGGAGGCCTCCTTCCCGCACCTCGCCGCTCCGCTGCGCCGCGCCCGCGTCGAGGCGCTCAGCGCGACGCTGGTGCGGGAGGAGGGCAAGGCCGCGGGGGTGCTCACCTGCTTCTTCGGCCGGCCGCGGCAGCTCACTCGGGAGGAGCTCGACCTGCAGGCGTCCCTGTGCCGGCTCGCGGGCCAGGCGCTGACTCGCATCGCGCTGCAGGAGACGCTGCGGGAACTGGCGCTCCAGGACGAGCTGACCGGGCTGCCGAACCGCGCCCTGCTGCGCGGGCGGCTGGTTGAGGCGCTGGCGGAGGCCCGCGCTGAGCGACGGGCGGTCGCCCTCATCTTCGTCGACCTCGACGGATTCAAGGCGATCAACGACGAGCTGGGCCACGCCGTCGGCGACCGGGTCCTCGCGGAGGTGGCGCAGCGGCTGTCGCAGGTCGTGCGGCGCAGCGACACCATCGGCCGGTACGGCGGCGACGAGTTCATGGTCATCTGCCGCGGAGCGAACCCGCGCACCGCGCGAGCGATCGCGGAGCGCCTCGCCGGGGCGGTCCGCGCCCCTCTCGCGGACATGCCGCCCGGCGTCGGGGTGACCGCGAGCATCGGCGTCGCCGCTCTGCACCCGTCGGGCGAGGAGTTCCTGTCCGCCGACGGTCTGGTCGCCGCCGCGGACGCCGCGATGTACGCCGCGAAGCGCGAGGGCAGGGACGGGATCCGTATCGTCGAGCCGTCGCCGGCGGAGCTCGTGTAGCCCGCCGGCGAGGCGCAGGGCGCGTCGCCGGAGCGGTCAGTCGGCCTGCTGCTCCCGGCCGAGCTCGATGTCGTCGTACCAGTCGAGCACGGCGGCAGACGAGGACGCAGCGCCGCGGGGGAGACCGTCGTCGAAGTCGAACGACGGATCGCCGAACCAGGTGGTCCCCGGCTGCAGCGCGGACTCGGCGGCGAGGGCGTCGCGCCGGTGGCCCGCGATCAACTCGCGGCCCATGTCGCGGGCGCGGACTCCGGCGATGGTGTCGCCCTCGAGAGCGCTGAGGACGCAGCCCTTGATCAGCACGTGGAAGGTCAGCGCGAAGGCGTCCGGATCACGCAGGCCGGCCTCGCGGGCCATCCCGGCGATGGTCGCCCGGATCTTCGCAAGGTGCTCCGCGTCGGGGCGGCCGATCCGGCTGTCGCGGGAGAGGTTGACGAGCGCGTCGAGGAACGTCTTCCCCTCCTCGTCGTCGCGCTGGAACCACTCCTCGAGCACGTCGAACAGCGACAGCAGGCGCGCCTCCGGCGTCGCGCCGCGGGCCCGTGCGGCCTTCTCGGCGGCCGCGATGGTCCACTCGCGCTCCCGCTGGATCATGCACGCCGCGGCGATCGCGCTCTTGGACGGGAAGGCAGCGATCAGCTCCTGCTGACTGACGTGTGCCGCTTCACGGATGTCCTCCTCGGTGACGTCATCGATCCCGCGCTCGGCGAAGAGGGGGTATGCGGCGGTGAGGATGTGTGCGCGCAGATTGTGCAAGGGAGGTCTCTTTCGGTGGCCCGGCGAACCTCCCGCGGAGGTCCCGTAGCTTTGCGTCCCCGGCTCACGCCGGGTTTGCCGTTTCGGTGAGTGATGTCGGATTCTTCGGGGGGATCTGAGCCGGGTCGCGACCACCGATCCCCTCGGAGGCTCGTCACGCTACGCCTGCCTCGGAAGGGTCACAAGGGTGCGGAATGGGCGAGGCAGACACGACGGAAGGGGCTTGACTGACGCCGAGAGGGGGCGTAAAAGCCCCGGTGCTCTCGAGACACCTCGGCTCCACCGGATCGAATCCCATGCCGATCAGGGAATGGGTGGGTGAGTGCGTTCGGAGGGGAATCGGCCCGGTGAGGGACCACTGGCCTCTTCCGTCCGCCCTGCTCCACTGCCTAGGGTGTGAACCGCCTCCCAGCCGTGACGATGATCGAAGCGATTGCGATTGGGAGCGCCTGCGAATGGTCGAGACCTACAGAGCCGTGGTCGAGCTGCTCGATCGGGACCCGGACGAGCGACGTGCCGACGCGGTGCGGGCCGAGCTCGCGGGGTACGTGCCGGAGGTGATCCGCACGGAGCGCGGATACCTCGCCGCGCACATCTCGCTGCGCGCCGACAACCTCACCGAAGCGGCCGGCACCGCGGTCGTGGTGGCGCAGGCGGCCGCGCAGGCGCCGGCGATCTCGGTCCAGGTCTTTCCGGGGCCGGACCTGTCGGCTCTGCCGACGGTGTGGAGGGGCGGACGGGAATCGAACCCGCGTAATCAGTTTGGAAGACTGAGGCTCTACCATTGAGCTACCGCCCCGCGTGCGCGATCGAGCCGCGACAGCGCGAACCAGCCTAACGCATCCGTTCGGCGGCGACTCGCGGCATCGCCCGGTAGCGGGCGCGCTCGGCCTCGTCGAGGTGCTCGGTCGCGTAGGACAAAGCAGTCCGGCCCATCCGCGGCGCAGCCTCGTCGAGGAACCGCGTCAGCGCCTCCCGCGACACCCGCTTGCCGACCTCGCGCAGCATCCAGCCGACCGCCTTCTGGATGAGGTCCTCGCGGTCGGGCAGCAGTCGCTCGGCGATCGCGAGGGTCGGCGACGCGTCGCCGGCCTTGAGAGCCGTGAAGGTGGCAATCATCGCGACCCGCCGCTCCCAGAGGCTCTTCCCGTCGGCGAGGCGCTCCAGCAGGTCGGAGGGGTGGCCGAGCAGGTACTGCCCGACGAGCGTGTCGGCGGACGTGTCGACGAGGTCCCAGTTGTTGACACGGCCCGACCGGACGGCGTCCAGGTAGAACTCGTGCAGCTCCCGCCGCTCCGCGTCGTCCCGGCTCCGGTGCGCGGACGCGCGGCGGAACCGGGCGAAGAGCACCAGCAGCCCGGCGAGCCGGTCCTCGTGGAACGGGCTCTCGAGCAGCCGCCGCACCGCCTGAAGGGGGAGGTCGTGGAACTTCCCGACCACCTTCCGCGTCTCGGGCACGCGGATGCCGAGGAAACGGTCGCCCTCGCCGTACTGGCCCGGCCCGGCCCGGAAGAAGCGCGCGAGGAACACGGCGTCCTCCGGGCGCGCCCGCTCCCGGAGGGCGCTCTGCACGTCCTCCGCGCTGCTCGCCATTCGTCAGCGGCGGGCCGGCTCCGGGATCCGCGCCGCCGGCTCAGGCGCGGGCGTCACCGAGGCCGCCGTGCCGATGTGGCGCTCGGCCTCGCCGATCGACTCCTCGAGCAGCCTCCGCAGCCGCGCATCGGTGTCCGGCACGCACGCCTCCGCGATGCCCAGCACCGACACGGTGGCCATCGCCTCGCAGCTGCGCAGCGGCGACCGGGTCTCGGCGTGACCTACCGCCAGGCAGAAGCGGTAGCTCCAGCGGTCGGCGTCCGGCACGAGCGCGAACACATCCGCGACCTCCTGCCGGGTCGCGTCGTCGCCGGCGCCGTAGCGGTCGAGCTCGACGAGCATGTGGCGGACCCCCACCGCGAGCGCCCGCTGGCGCTCCATGCTCGCCACCGGCAGGGCGGAGAGCCCGGCGCGCAGAGCGAGCCGCAGGGCGAGGACGGGATCCTCGCTCCGGAGCCCGATGACCCGGGGGATGTGGACGGCCAGCTCGTTGCGCGTCGACGCCGACGTCAGGTCGTTGACGCCGCGGGCGATCGCGGCGAGCACCGGATGAGTGCAGCTGGGGTGATCACTCCAGCGCTCACCGGCGAGGAAGGAGGCGTACTCCATGAAGCACGCGCCGCGCTTCGGAGTGCGGTGCCGTCCGGCCGACAGGGTGGGCAGGTAGGACGGCGGTGAGACGATCGATGCGGTCATGGCGACCTCCGCGGGTTGATCCTGCGGGCATTGTCCCCCTCACGCTTGCGGATCGCCAGGGGCTGGCGGCATTGCCCCCACTCAGGACCCTCGCGAATCGACCCGCTAGACTCGACGAGGCCATTTTTCGGGGCACGCTCCGAACCCCCGGCCACAGCGGTCGCCACGACCGGGGCGTAGCTCAGCTTGGTAGAGCGCCCGCTTTGGGAGCGGGAGGCCGCAGGTTCAAATCCTGTCGCCCCGACCACGAGCTTCCCCAAGACTCATTCACAGATCAGGAAACCGAAACAGACATGGTCAAGTCCGTCGTCGAGAAGCTGAGCCCCACGCGCGTCAAGCTCGAGATCTCCGTTCCCCCTGAGGACCTGAAGCCGAGCATCGAGCACGCGTACAAGCACATCGCCGAGCAGATCAACATCCCCGGCTTCCGCAAGGGCAAGGTTCCGCCGCCCATCATCGACCAGCGCGTCGGCAAGGGCGCGGTCATCGAGCACGCCATCAACGAGGGCATGGACGGGTTCTACCGTCAGGCGCTCGCCGACAACGACCTGCGCCCGCTCGGCCGCCCCGAGGCGGACGTGACGAAGCTGCCCGAGCTGCAGGACTACTCCGGTGACCTGGAGCTGACGATCGAGGTCGACGTCCGGCCCGAGTTCGAGCTCCCCGAGTACGAGGACGTCACCGTCACGGTGGACGCCGCCGAGGTGACCGACGAGGAGGTCGACGCCGAGCTGGACCGCCTGCGCGAGCGCTTCGGCACCCTCATCACGGTCGACCGTCCGGCCAAGACGGGTGACTTCGCCCAGATCGACCTCACCGCCACCATCGGCGGCAACCAGGTCGACTCCGCCAACGCGATCTCCTACGAGCTCGGCTCCGGCGAGCTCATCGAGGGCATCGACGAGGCGCTCGACTCGCTCAGCGCCGGCGAGGAGACCACCTTCGAGTCGACGCTGCTCGGCGGCGACCACGAGGGCCAGACCGCCGAGATCGCCGTGAAGGTGCTCGCCGTCAAGGAGCGCGAGCTCCCCGACGCCGACGACGACTTCGCCCAGATGGCGAGCGAGTTCGACACGCTCGACGAGCTGAAGGAGCAGCTGCGCGAGCAGGTCGCCCGCTCGAAGACGTTCGGCCAGGCCACCGAGGCGCGCAACAAGCTCGTCGACGCGCTGCTCGAGAAGGTCGAGATCCCGGTCCCCGCGAAGCTCATCGAGGACGAGGTGCACCGCCACCTCGAGCAGGAGAACCGCCTCGAGGACGACACGCACCGCGCCGAGGTCACCGAGTCGAGCGAGAAGACCTTCCGCTCGCAGCTGCTTCTCGACGCGATCGCCGAGAAGGAGCAGGTGCGCGTCGGCCAGGGCGAGCTCACCAACTACGTCATCCAGGCCTCCCAGCAGTACGGCATGCAGCCGCAGGAGTTCGCCGAGGTGCTGCAGCAGAACGGTCAGCTCCCGGGCGTCATCGCCGAGGTGACCCGCTCGAAGGCCCTCGCCGTCGTGCTCGGCAAGGCGAAGGTCGTCGACAGCAACGGCAAGGAGGTCGACCTCTCCGACTTCGCCGCCAAGGCGGACGACGAGGACGGCTTCGACGTCTCGGCGGCGACCGATGCTCTGGGCGACGCGAACGACCACGAGGGCCACAACCACTGAGCCTCGCCTGAACGCGACAGAGCGGGCCGATCCGGGTGACCGGGCCGGCCCGCTCTGTCGTTCGCGCTCGTCACATGCGGGTGAGGAGCTCGTCGAGGCGCTGGTGCGAGTCGCGGAGACCGCGCTCCATCCCGCTTGCGATGAGCCCGTTGCGGGCCTCGAGCGAGCGGTAGTGGCTCGTGAAGTGGCCGCGGGTCACGTCCTCGCCGGTGCTCTCGAGGTGCATGAACTCGAGCGACACCTCGCCCGGGAAGCCCTCGAACTCGAAGGTCTGGATCGCCGTCGTCGGCGCCTCCACCGTGTGGTAGCAGCCGCGGAAGGCGAACTCGTTGCCGTCCCGGTCGCGGTGGACGTAGCGGTAGGACCCGCCGCTGCGCACGTCCAGGTGGTCGACCACGAACTCGTATTCGCGGGGGCCGAGCCACTGCGGGATCAGCTCCGGGTCGCTGAACGCGCGGAACACCTGGGCGATCGGCGCGCGGAAGTCTCGGGTGATCTCGATGACGGGCAGGGAGTCGGGCGCGACGATGGTCGTCGTGTCGGTGGATGCCATGACTTCATTCCTCTCTGTCGGGGTGGGCGGGGGACGGTGTCGTGGGGGAGAGGTCGCGGGCGAGGACCTCGTCGAGCCGAGCGAACTTCTCCTCGGTGCGGCGGCGGAACGCGTCGAGCCAGTCGACGAGCGGTCCGATGGCCTCGCGGTTGAGACTGCAGGGCCGGCGCTGCGCCTCCCGCCGGCGGGTGATGAGCCCCGCCTGCTCGAGCACGGTGAGGTGCTTCGACACGGCCTGGACCGACATCGCGAACGGTGCGGCCAGCTCGCCGACGGTCGCGTCGCCGACGGACAGCCGGGCGAGCAGGGACCGCCGGGTCGGGTCGGCCAGGGCGAGGAACGCCGTGTCGAGCCGGTCCTCCGTCAGCGCTGTCATCAACCTCTCCTTTGATCAACCAATCGGTTGAATACGAGGAACGATAGACCCGGGCGGGGAAGCGGTCAAGAGCCGTGCGCCACGCTCTCTGCCGACGGCGAACAGGCCGGATCGCGTCCGACCCCTTCGATAGATTCGAGGCACTTCCCACAGAACGGAGCAATTCCCGATGGCTGATCCAGTAATGGCGCCGAACGTTTTCGACCGACTGCTGAGGGACCGCATCATCTGGCTCGGTTCCGAGGTGCGCGACGAGAACGCGAACGAGATCGCCGCGAAGCTGCTGCTCCTTGCCGCGGAGGACCCCGAGAAGGACATCTACCTCTACATCAACTCGCCCGGCGGCTCGATCACGGCAGGCATGGCGATCTACGACACGATGCAGTTCGTGCCGAACGACATCGTGACGGTCGGCATCGGCATGGCCGCCTCCATGGGGCAGCTGCTCCTCACCGCGGGCACCAAGGGCAAGCGCTACATCACGCCGAACGCGCGCGTCCTGCTGCACCAGCCCCACGGCGGCTTCGGCGGCACGGCCAGCGACATCCAGACCCAGGCGCAGCTCATCCTCGACATGAAGCGCCGCCTCGCCGAGATCACGGCGAACCAGACCGGCAAGAGCGTCGAGCAGATCAACGCCGACGGTGACCGCGACCGCTGGTTCAGCGCCGAGGAGGCCCTCGAGTACGGCTTCGTGGACCACATCCGCGAGTCCGCGAGCGACGTCACCGGCGGCGGCGGCACCCTCGAGCCCGCCTCCAAGGGCGAGCTGTAGTTCCACCGAGCGAACGGAAGAGACGAAAGACGACATGACGAACTACGACTTCGGTGGCACCGCGTTCGGATCGGGCGAGGCGCCGAGCGCGCGTTACATCCTCCCGAGCTTCGAGGAGCGCACCGCCTACGGCTACAAGCGCCAGGACCCGTACGCCAAGCTCTTCGAGGACCGCATCGTGTTCCTCGGCGTGCAGGTGGACGACGCCTCGGCCGACGACATCATGGCCCAGCTGCTCGTGCTCGAGAGCCAGGATCCCGACCGCGACATCGTTATGTACATCAACTCACCCGGTGGCTCGTTCACCGCGATGACGGCGATCTACGACACGATGCAGTACATCCGCCCGCAGATCCAGACGGTCGTCCTCGGCCAGGCGGCGTCGGCGGCGGCCGTGCTCACCGCGGCGGGCACGCCCGGCAAGCGCCTCGCGCTGCCGAACGCGCGCATCCTCATCCACCAGCCCGCGACCGGCGACGCCGGCCGGGGCCAGGCGTCGGACATCGAGATCCAGGCCCGCGAGATCATGCGCATGCGCGAGTGGCTCGAGGAGACCCTGTCGAAGCACTCGAACCGCACCGTCGAGCAGGTCAACCGCGACATTGACCGCGACAAGATCCTGTCCGCCGACGAGGCCCTCGAGTACGGCCTCATCGACCAGGTGCTGACCAGCCGGAAGAACCTCCCCGCGCTCGTCCGCTAGTCCCCAGGGCTCCTGTCGGAGCTCCCGAGTTGCCACTTTCCGCCCTCATTCCTCCGGGATAGGGGCGGAAAGTGGCAATTCGTGGTTGACGGGAGCGGGCGTAGCCTCTCCCCGTGAAGGCGTGGGTCCACCACCGGTACGGGACACCGGACGAGCTGCGGCTCGCCGACGTGCCGGTCCCGACACCCCGCGAGGACGAGGTGCTGGTGCGGGTCGCCGCCGTCTCGCTCAACGGCTCGGACTCGGAGGCGCTGCGCGGCTATCCCGGCTACGCCCGCCTCGGCGGCCTGCGGAAGCCGCGCCGCCCGATCCTCGGCTCCGATCTCGCCGGACGCGTCGAGGCGGTCGGCGGGAAGGTCACCCGCTTCGCCGTCGGCGACCCCGTGTTCGGTGACAACCTGAGCCGGCTGGGCGGCCTCGGCGAGGTCGCTTCGGCGCAGGATAGGTCGCTCGCACGGATCCCCGAGGGGCTCGGCTTCCGGGAGGCGGCCGCCCTCCCACAGGGGGCCGTGATCGCGCTGCAGGGCATCCGCGATGCCGCACGAGTCGCTCCCGGACAGGCGGTGCTCGTCTCCGGGGCGGGCGGCAGTGCGGGCAGCTTCGCCGTCCAGCTGGCGAAGCTGCACGGCGCGGACGTCACGGCGGTGGACCGCGCCGCGAAGGCGGCGTTCCTCCGCGACCTCGGCGCGGACGCCGTCGTCGACTTCGAGCGCGAGGACTTCACGCGCGGCGGCAAGCGCTACGACGTCATCTTCGACGTCTTCGTCCGGCGGTCTCTGTCCGCCTACCTCCGCGCGCTGCGCCCCGGCGGCATCCTCCTCTTCGTGGGCGGTCCCGTCCGGCGGATGCTGTGGCTGCTGCTCGCGGGCGCCGTGCTGCGGCCCTTCACGCGGAAGCGCATCCGGCTCCTGATCGTCCGCGCCCGCCTCGACGACCTGCGGGAGGTCGCCGAGCTCACCCTGGCCGGACGGATCCGGCCGGCGATCGGGCACGTGTTCCCGTTCGACGAGGCTCCGGAGGCGTTCCGGCTGCTCGTCGACGGGCGCGCCCTCGGCAAGGTGGTGATCGACGGGACGAGGACGCCGTCCGGCCGATCGGACGCCGCCGACTGACGAAGCGGACGTCCGCGCAGGTGCGCAGGCGCCACGCCGCCGTTCGCCGAGCGCGAGACGCCGCCCTCCTCCTGTGCACTTCGTGTTCCATGGGAGGAGGCGGCGAACCGCGGAAACGCGGGGAAAACGGCCGACGGGGGACGAGCCCGGGGGACGGATTCGCGGCACGCCGGAACCCGCCGTGGTTCTGCGTCCGTGTGTCCGCCGGTCGGGTTAGGCTCATTGCCACATCGACGCGCGCCGGCGGGCGGGCAGACCTGGAGGACGAGAAGCATGGCGCGAATCGGGGAGAGCGCAGATCTTCTTAAGTGCTCGTTCTGCGGGAAGAGCCAGAAGCAGGTCCAGCAGCTGATCGCCGGCCCGGGCGTCTACATCTGCGACGAGTGCGTCGAGCTGTGCAACGAGATCATCGAGGAGCGGCTCGCCGAAGCGGGCGAGGAGACCACGGGGGAGTTCGACCTCCCGAAGCCGCGCGAGATCTTCGACTTCCTCGAGGAGTACGTCATCGGGCAGGAGCCCGCGAAGCGCTCCCTGGCCGTCGCCGTCTACAACCACTACAAGCGCATCCGCTCGCGCCAGACGCTCACGCCCGCCGAGGCCCTGGCGGACGACGTCGAGATCGCGAAGTCGAACATCCTGCTGATCGGCCCCACCGGCTGCGGCAAGACCTACCTCGCCCAGACGCTCGCGAAGCGGCTCAACGTGCCGTTCGCCGTCGCCGACGCGACCGCCCTCACCGAGGCCGGCTATGTCGGCGAGGACGTGGAGAACATCCTCCTCAAGCTCATCCAGGCCGCCGACTACGACGTCAAGCGCGCCGAGACGGGCATCATCTACATCGACGAGGTCGACAAGATCGCCCGCAAGGCAGAGAACCCGTCGATCACGCGCGACGTCTCCGGCGAGGGCGTGCAGCAGGCGCTGCTGAAGATCCTCGAGGGCACGGTCGCGTCGGTTCCGCCGCAGGGCGGGCGCAAGCACCCGCACCAGGAGTTCATCCAGATCGACACGACGAACGTGCTGTTCATCGTGGCGGGTGCGTTCGCCGGTCTCGAGGACATCATCTCGAGCCGTGCGGGCAAGAAGGGCATCGGCTTCGGCGCCCCGCTCCACACCAAGGGCGACGACGTCAACGTGTTCGGCGAGGTGCTCCCCGAGGACCTGCACAAGTTCGGGCTCATCCCGGAGTTCATCGGCCGCCTCCCCGTCGTCACCACCGTCAGCCAGCTCGACCAGCACGCGCTGATGCAGATCCTCACCGAGCCGAAGAACGCGCTGGTCCGCCAGTACCAGCGCATGTTCGAGATCGACGGCGTCAAGCTCGAGTTCGACAAGGGCGCCCTCGAGGCGATCGCCGACCTCGCCGTCCTGCGTCAGACCGGCGCCCGCGGCCTCCGCGCGATCCTCGAAGAGGTGCTCGGCCCCGTCATGTTCGAGGTGCCCTCCAACAACGAGGTCGGCCGGGTGGTCATCACCCGTGAGTCGGTGCTCGAGAACGCTGCCCCGACCATCGTTCCGCGCAAGCCGCTGCGCGCTGAGAAGAGCGCCTGACGCGCTGACCGCGCCGCCGCGCCGAGCGGCGGTTCGACGTGAATAGGACGTCGGCCCCTCCGGGCCGGCGTCCTTCGTCGTTAGCCCGGTCGACGCTTCTGGACGGGGGCTGAGTGACTCCTCCGCAACGGGCGAGACCGGGCTGTGGAGAAGCCGAGGGACCGCAGTAGATTGGTGGTCCCCGACCGCCGTACTCAGCCCTCGACCCTAGGAGGACCCCGATGACCGGCTCCGCCAGCACCCCGCATCCGCCGTCGCCGTACGGCTCGGCCGCGCCGGCCGAGATCCCGCCGCGGCCGCGTCCCGTCGAGATCGCCTTCTGGCTCTACATCCTCACGGCCGCGCTCGGCGTGGTGGGGCTGATCCTGTCAGCGTCCACCTACCCCGCGCTGCGCGCCCAGGCGCTCGAGGACGCCCAGCGTCAGCTCGAGCAGCAGGGCCAGGAGGACGTCCTGCCGCCCGGCACGATCGAGACGATCGCCGACTCCGCATTCGGTGTCGGCATCGCCACCGGGGTGATCGGCATCCTGCTCTACGTGCTGTTCGCGATCTTCGTGCGGCGAGGGGCGAACTGGGCGCGCATCGTGATGACCGTCCTCGCCGGCCTCTCGATCCTGGGCACGCTGTTCGCGATCGCGTCGCTCGCCCTTCCCTCCGTCACCGGCGCGAGCGGCGCCGCCGAGCCCGCGCCGGGCAGCGAGCTGATCGGCATCCTCCAGTGCCTCTGCCTGGTCGCCGCCACCGTGCTCATCTGGCTGCGGCCGTCGAACGAGTGGTTCCGCAGGGTCAAGGAGTACCGCCGCGCCCGTCGCGACTCCGCGTTCGGGCCCACCGCTCCGCGCCAGGCCTAGCCGTCGGGTCGCCTCTCGTCGCCCGTTAGCCTGAGGGCAGGGCGACGAGAGGATCCCGATGACCGTGCCGACGCCGGCGTCCGAGCCGTCGACCCCGTCGCCGGGCGCACGTCCCCGAACCGTGGACGCCGCCTTCTGGCTCTGCGTCGCCGCCGCGGTGCTCGCCGCGCTCACCCTGCTCGCGACCCTCAACAACCTCGACGCGCTGCGCCGCCGCGTGTTCGAGCAGCCGGACGCGCAGGGCCAGACCCTGCCGCCGGAGATCGCCGAGGGCGTCTTCGTCACCGGACTCGTGATCGGCGTCACCTCTGGCGTGCTCTTCGCCGTCGGCTACCTCGTCTGCGGTCTGCTCCTCCGGCGCGGGATCGGATGGTCGCGCTGGGGCATCGCGGTGCTGGCGCTCTTGAGCATCAGCAGCATCTTCAACGGGCTCGCCAGCTTCCTGCAGTTCGCGTGCATGGTCGCCGCGACGGCGCTCGCGTTCCTCGAGCCGAGCTCCGAGTGGCTCCGCTCGGCGCGCAGGCGGACCGGTCGCTCGGGGTGAGTCGAGCCCTCCGACCCGCCGCTTCGCACCACCGCACGGACCGGCACTGTTAGCCGACGCGTCACCGCGGGGAGGCGTCCCGTTCGCCCGCGACCGCTGGGCTGTGCGGTGATGGAGACCCTTCCGACCCTCCCCGCCGCGCCCGTCGACCGCCCGGAGGTGCTTCCTCCGTCCTATCCGCGGAGCGTCAGCGGCGGCTGGTGGCCGACGAGCCACGTGCAGGGCATCGCCGTCGACCGGCTTCGCGGCCACCTCTACTTCTCGTTCACGACCGCCCTCGTGAAGACGGACCTGCACGGCAACCTGCTCGCCACCGTCGAGGGCCTCTCCGGTCACCTCGGCGATGTGACGTTCGACCCCGCGACCCGCAAGGTGTACGGATCCCTCGAGTACAAGGCGGCGGAGGCGTTCTATGTCGCGGTCTTCGACGCGGAGGCGATCCACCGGGTGGGTCTCGAGGCGACGGATCCCCGCGTGATGCGGACCGTGCATCTCGCCGAGGTCACCGCCGACTTCGTCGCGCCGCCGTCGGTTGCCCAAGCCGACGACACGGCGCGCGGGCGCTACGGCTGCAGCGGCTTCGACGGCATCGCGATGGGCCCCCGCTTCGGCAGTTCCGACGGTCGCCGGCTGCTCACGATCGCCTACGGCGTCTACTCGGGACCGGACCGCGACGACAACGACCACCAGGTGCTGCTCCAGTACGCCGCCGACGACTGGTGGGACACGCTCGCCCGTCCGCTCGTCGAGGCGGCCCCGCACCGCAGCGGGCCCGCACGACCCGACGGCAAGTACTTCGTCCGGACGGGCAACACCACCTTCGGCGTGCAGAACCTCGAGTACGACGAGGAGCTGCGGCGCTGGTTCCTCGGCGTCTACCCGGGACGCAAGCCGGCCTTCCCGAACTTCACGCTCTTCTCGCTGGACGCGGATGCCCGGCCCCGCCGCCAGGCACTGGCCGGCCTGGCGGGGGAGCGGGGCCGGCAGCTGCCGCTTTCCGCGGATGGCCTCGCCGATCGCTCGACCGGAATCCGCGGCTGGTACCAGCGGGCGGATGTCGGCATCGCCGCTCTCGGCGGCGGCCTCTTCTACCTTTCCACCGCCGACGCGGTGGGCGGTCTGCAGACCAGCCGGCTGACCCTCTGCCGCTGGACGGGGGACCCGGTGCGCCCCTTCGTGCCCGTCGAGGAGGAGCGCCGCATCCCCGGCGCCGCCGATCGCGGGCTCGCGGCCGTCTGAACCGCTCCCGTCACCGCTTCGTGGCGGTGCCCGCGGCGGGAGTCCCGCCGAGGATCTGCTCCACCGTCACGAGGGTGAAGCCGCGGTCGAGCAGCCCGTCGATGATGGGTGCCGCCATGCGCGCCGTGCTCTGGTGCACGTCGTGCATGAGCACGATGTCGCCCGGCTTCGCGAGAGTCACCGCGCGCTCGTAGAGGGCGGCGTCACCGGGCCTCTGCCAGTCGTTGGTGTCACGCGACCAGAGGATGGCGGGCAGCCCGGCCGCGGCGAGCACGGTGTCGTCGTAGGCGCCGTACGGCGGCCGGAACATCGAGGGTGTGGTGCCGGTGATCGAGCGGATGAGCGCGTTGGTCCGCGCTATCTGGTCGGCGATCTCGGGCGCGGGCAGCTTCCGCAGATCCGGATGATTCCACGTGTGGTTCGCGAGCTGGTGGCCCTCGTCGCGCATGCGGAGGAGCAGGCTCCGGTACCGGCTCACGTAGACGCCCTGCAGGAAGAACGTCGCGGCCGAGCGGCGGGAGGCGAGCGTGTCGAGCACGTCGGCGGTGTACGGGCCGGGCCCGTCATCGTAGGTGAGGGCGATGCACGCGAAGAAGGCGCAGTCGACGTCCTCCTGCCCGCGCGCAGGTGCGGTCGGCAGCGTCAGCGGGGCCCCGGAGGCGAGCGCGGACTGCACCCGCTTGCCGTCGGCGCTGAGCAGAGCTGAGGCGTCGGCGGCCGGCACGGTGACCGCCACCGTCGAGGTCGGCGGCACGTCGGCCAGCCGCTCGAGCTCGGCGGTGCTGAACCCTTCGGGCAGCCGCACTGTGAGCGACCCGTCGGCACCGAAGCTGAAGTCGGCGAACCAGGCCCTCAGCTGCTCGATCGGGAACGATGCGGGGTCCTCCTTCATCTGCGGCTCGAGGGCGCCGGCGCCGACCTTGAGCGACTGCACGACGCGGGCGAGCAGGGTCCGGAGGCCGTCGTCGGTGAGAAGGGTGTCGGCGGTCGTGAGGAACTCGCCGGCCGTGTCGGCGTAGTAGAGGCGTGTCGTGTCGGTCAGCACCTCGCCGGCTACGGCGGCGACGATGCGCAGTGACTCGGCGAGCACCGTTCCGGAGGCGGCTGCGATCTCGCAGACGATCGTCACCGTGGGCCCACCGGTCTGGGGAGTGAGCGCGGGATCGGCCGCGATCTCGGCGGCGGGGCGGCTCGCGGCGCCCGGCGCGCACCCGCGCGAGCCGCCCGGCGCATCCGCCGCGGGCCGGAACCGGACGCCGGTCGCGGCCGCCTGAGCGTCGATGGCGTCCTTCACGCGGGCCCGCAGCTCCTCGTTGAAGCGGGGGTTGCCGGGGATCTCGGCCCAGCGGGCACCGACGCCGGCACCCGGGTCGGCCGTGTAGAGCAGCCGGGTGTCGAGACCGTCGGCCACGGCGGGGGGCGGGGGGTCGGCGGCGTCGACGGCGAGGACCAGGTCGGGCTCGGCGGCGGGCCGGGGCGTCCAGCCGGGAGTGGTGTGCAGGGTCGCGCAGGCTGCGAGCAGCAGACCGGACACTGCGAGAGCGGCGACGAGGCGTGTGCGCCGCATCACGACTGAGGCTCCCCGATCGGCGACGGTGCCGGTCGTTCCCGGCTGAACACCGCCGAGGAGACGAGGTCCGCGGTCACCGTCCGGTACCTCGGCGCTTCGTCCGCCGGTGCTGAGGCGACGAGCACGAACCGGACGTCGTCGGGGACGGTGCCGGTGCCGTGCGCAGCCGTCAGCGCCCGCGGTGGGTCGACGATCGCGACCGTGACCGCGTCTCCGCCGTCCGGGCAGCTCGTGTAGCGGACCTCGTTCCCGGCGAGCAGGGTCTCGGTGCTCCAGGAAGCGGCGTCGATGACGGCCGCGAGCTCCTTCCCGACCTGGCCCGGAACCGAGTCGGCGCCGTCCGGGGTGGACGGGGAGCCGGGCACGAGCTCCAGCTCGACGCGGTAGACGCCGTCCGGGGCGACGAGCGTGGCGCGGTCGTCGGGGAGGAACGGTCCGGTGCCGATCCGGGTCCACCCCGCGGAGAGTGTCACGGACACGAACCCCGTCCCATCCCGGGCGCCGAGAGTGAACGTCGAGTCGGACGCGAGGGGAGCGCTCGGCACCTGCGCGAGCGCGGGGGGAACCAGGAGCAACGCGCCGGCGAGCACGCCGGCGACGGGGAGCGTGACGAGCAGGATTCTGCCGACGCGCATCCCGCTACCTCGTCCGCGCTCTCGTGGGAAGCGCGCTCCGCTGAGAGGCGAGGTAGCGGGGGAGTCGAACGCGGAGGAGTCCGCGACGCAGCGTCGTCTCGCTCGGGTGGTACCTGTGCGGGGTTCGGGCCCTGCCTGCGCTGTTCATTCGGCCTCCTTGCCGGGTGCGAACGGTGCGCTGTCGCGGCAGAAGCTACGACCGAGAGGTCCCTAGAAGGATGCGACGCGCCGCGGCCCGGCATCGGTTGGGGGGCGGGCAGGGGGATTTGCGGGAGCCCGGCAGGGAGCGGAGGGGTTTCGAGGAGAAGCCCTGGTGGGGCCCCGATCGCGAGGCGCGGAACGGCGGAGTGCGCACATGACACGGAATGACGCCCCGGCGCCCACCGGAGCCTCGGCCGTGTCTACCCTGTCGGCATGAAGCCGTTCCTCCTGCTGGGCACCCGCGCCGAGGACGCGGCGGCCGAGGGGGAGTACGACGCGTTCCGACGTTTCGGTGGACTGCAGGAGTCGGAGCTGCGCCGCATCCGGCTCGAGCAGCGGCCGCTCGGCGACATCCGTTTGGGGGACTACTCGGGGCTCATCATGGGCGGCAGTCCGTTCAACTCCTCCGACCCGGTCGAGGCGAAGTCGGACGTGCAGCGGCGCGTCGAGGCCGAGCTCGCCGGGCTGCTCGACGAGGTCGTGGCCGCCGACTTCCCCATGCTGGGCGCCTGCTACGGCGTCGGCACGATCGGCACCCATCAGGGCGCGGTCGTCGACCGGACCTACTCGGAGCCGGTCGGCCCCGTGACGGTGACGCTCACCGAGGAGGGCCGCGGCGATCCGCTGTTCGGCGTGCTGCCGCCCGAGTTCGACGCGTTCGTCGGGCACAAGGAGGCGATTCGCGAGCTGCCGCCCCATGCGGTCCGGTTGGCCTCGTCACCCGGCTGCCCGGTGCAGGCGTTCCGGATCGGCGCCAACGTCTACGCCACCCAGTTCCACCCGGAGCTCGACGTTCCGGGCATCGCCACCCGGATCGACGTCTACAAGTACGCGGGCTACTTCGCGCCCGAGGAGGCGGAGGCGCTCAAGGAGCGGGCCCGCGAGAGCGGCGTGCAGCATCCGCCCGCGCTCGTGCGCCGCTTCGTCGAGCGCTACGCGACCCGGTAGCGGCCCCAGCCGCGGGTGCGGACGCGTCCCTTCTGGAAGACACTCGTAGCTCGACCGAAGGCGGTGATGCGGTGAACCGGCCCATCGATCGCGACGAGGACCCCCTCGAGTTCGCGCGGGTGCTGAACCTCAGCGACGCCATCTTCGGCGTCGCGATGACGCTCCTCGTCATCAGCATCGTCATCCCGCCGGGCCTGTCGTCGCGGGAGTTCACCGCGGCCGTCGTGGAGCTGATTCCGCGCCTTTCGATCATGGCGCTCAGCATCGCGGTCGCCGCGGCCGCGTGGTCCGATCACCGGCACCTGTTCGGCATGGTGCAGAAGATCGACGGCGGGCTGCTCGTGCGGAACATCGTGCTCCTCGGGTTCGTCGCGCTCATCCCGCTGCCGCACCAGCTGCTCGGCACCTACGCCAATGAGCCCCTGTCGTACGTGCTCTACGCGCTCGTGCTCGGCGGGGTGAACGCGACGCAGGTCCTGCTCGAGGTGCACGTGCGCCGCCGGGGGCTGCTCCGCGAGGCGGTGCTCGAGCCGGCGTCCCGGCTCGAGGCCGCGCGCGGGCTGCTCGGCGCCGCGGGATTCGGGATCAGCATCCCGCTCGCGTTCGTGCTCGGCTCGTGGACGCCGCTCGTCTGGCTCGCGATCCTGCCGCTCGACCGGGTGCTGGTGCGGCGGGCGAGCCGAGGCCGAAGGAGGAGAGCGCCGGTCGAGCCCTCGCCACCGGATGGCTAGAGGTGGTCATCGGATCGGCTTGCGGCCAGGGGGCGCTGGGGGACCTCAGCCGGATCGGGTACGACCCGGATGGCTGGACGATCCACCGACGGCGACATCCGCCCGCGTGCGCAGCGCGGGGCCGCTAGGGTCCCGGAAGGGAACGACCAGCACTCAGGAGATGACATGTCCTCGTCCGCGTGCACAACTTCTCGGTCTCGCTCGACGGCTTCGGCACCGGCGAGGGCCAGCAGCTCGAGACCCCGTTCGGTCACGCCGGCAGCCGCCTGATGGAGTGGGCGTTCGGGACGCGCACCTTCCGCGAGATGGGCCTCCACGGGCAGGGCGAGGCGTCCCGGGGCGTCGACGAGGCATTCGCCAGCGCGTGGGCACCCGGGATCGGTGTCGAGATCATGGGGCGCAACAAGTTCGGCCCGCAGCGCGGCCCCTGGGAGGACGAGGACTGGAAGGGCTGGTGGGGCGACGACCCGCCCTTCCACACCCCGGTCGTCGTCCTGACCCACCATCCGCGGCCCGTGCTCGAGATGGCGGGCGGCACGACCTTCCACTTCGTCGACGCCGATCCCGCCGCCGCGCTCGAGCAGGCCCGCGCCCTCGCCGGCGGCCTCGACGTCCGGATCGGCGGCGGCGTGAGCACGGTCCGGCAGTTCCTCGAGGCCGACCTGATCGACCACCTGCACATCGTCCTCGTGCCGATCGTCCTCGGCCGGGGCGAACGGCTCTGGGACGGTCTCGAAGGGCTCGAAGAGCGCTTCACCATCGAGGCGACCCCGTCTCCGCGCGGTGTCATCCATCTGGTATTCGCTCGCCGCACCAGCCGGTAGGCATCGAGGAAGCGCGACGCCGACGAGGCGGCGGAACACCTGCGCCGGCGGACGGCGTCGACTTAGGCTGTCGCGGTGAGCGAGGCGCTGGACGACGGTCCGTTCTTCCACGGCACAAAGGCCGATCTCGCAATCGGCGATTTGCTGACGGCGGGGTTCCGGTCGAACTACCGCCCGGAGATCGTCATGAACCACATCTACTTCACGGCTCTGCGCGACGGTGCGGGCCTCGCTGCCGAGCTCGCGCCCGGCGACGGCCCTCCGCGCGTCTACCTCGTCGAGCCGACCGGGCCGTTCGAGAACGACCCGAACGTGACCGACAAGAAGTTCCCCGGCAACCCCACCCGGTCGTATCGCAGCACCGCACCGCTGCGGATCGTCGGCGAGGTCGACGATTGGACGCGGCTCACGCCGGAGGCGCTGCAGGGGTGGCGGGACCGACTCGCCGTCCTCCGCGAGCACGAGCGGGGCGAGATCATCAACTGAGCGCCGCACTCGGGGCCACCGATGAGGAGCAGCTCGCCGTTGCGCGGGATCGAATCCGCAGTCCTCGTCACCGCCGGGTGTCGCTACTCGGAATGCCGGCTGTGATCCTCGACGTCCGGTTTCGCCCGCAGGACGTCGGCGACCTCCTCCTCCGGACGGGGCGCGACGCTCTGGTCCTCCTCCAGCTCGGGCAGGGTCGATTCGTCGGGGCCGGGCACGTGCTCATGAGGGGAATGCTCGGGGAGAAGAGACACCGGGATCCTTCGGTCGATGGGAACCACAGCGTAGGCGGTGCCGCCGCGGGCGGCCAATGAGCAGCGTCCTGCCCCTGGTTCGTGTCTGGCGCGCCGCCCCTAGGCTGGGCCCATGAGCAGCTACCTCACCGATCAGCGGGACCGCCCGGTCAGTGCGTTCGTCGCCGTCGTCGTGGCGCTTCTCACCGCGGGCTACATGCTGCCGTGGGCGGTGGCGGCCCTGCGGGGCAAGTCGAACCACTGGGCGATCTTCTGGATCAACCTCCTCGGCGGGTGGACCGTGATCCTGTGGATCGTCGCCCTCGTGATGGCGTTCAGCTCCCACAAGCCGATCGTGCGCTGACCCGCGCCAGTCGCCGCATCCGGTGGGGCGGCGTGGGAACTGCTCCCGGTAGTTACCACGCCGATGGTCCCAACGCTTGGAAGGATGGGTGGCCATGGCGGAAGTCCTCGTGCTGCACGGCTCCCCGGGCTCCGGGAAGAGCACCCTCGCACGAGCCCTTTCCGAGGCGCTCCGGGAAGCGGACATCGCGCACGGCGTCATCGACATGGACGAGCTGAGTCTCGTGCACCCGTACCCCGGCAGGTGGTTCCCCCGCGACAACCTGCGGGCCATCTGGCCGAACTATGTCGCAGCCGTCCTCGACATCAAGCTGATCGTCCCGATGGTGTTCAGCGATGAGGAGGAGGTCGACCTCATCCAGGCAGCTCTGCCGGGAGCGAGGCTCACCATCTGCGAGACGACCGCACCGATCGACGTGCTGAAGAAGCGGGTGACCGAACGCGAGCCCACCGACGAGTGGGCGACCGCGTTGCGCAAGTGGGTCGACGTCTACCACGCACGGTCGGACCACGGGCGCATCCGGCACTTCCAGGTGGTCACCCACCCCGCTTCGGTCGACGAGTCCGTGCAGGAGATCCTCGAACGGCTGGGCTGGCTGGCCGCACGCTGACAGCATGAGGAGGGCTAGGACCGGGCTGCCTCCTCCGCGACCGTCCACGCTTGCTCTGCCTCTGCGCCCAGCTCGTGCTCGGCGAGCAGCGAGCGTGCGGCGGCGAGGTCGGGCGCCGCGTCCGCCCCGGTGCGCGCCTTGAGCTCCGCGCGGTAGAGCAGCGCCTCGAACCTCTCGGTCGGCGGTGCGTCGGGATAGCGACCGATACCTGCGTCGAGCACCGCGATCGCCTGGGCCTCGTCACCGCGAGAATCGCCCTGCCGTGCAGCGACGTCGATCACCCGGAGAAGGCCGGACCGTCGTTCCGTCGGTTCCTCCTCGGTCGCGCCCGCTCGGTAGAAGCGGAGCCAGTTGCCGCCGACGTCCACGACGGAGAACCCGGTCGCGGTGCCGGCTTTGCGCCGCGGAGGAAGGAGGCGGGGGATGCCCTTGACCGGGACTCTGCCGAACCGTTCCCGCAGCCCGGCCTTGAACGCCTCGTGCCGCTTCCCGGGGTCCGCGACGGTGATGATGGCGCTGCCGTAGGAGTCCGCCGGATCGAAGCCATCGATGACGAACAGATGGATCGCGATGTCGTCCAGCTCCACGACCGCGCAGGCATACGGGCGGCGCTGCTCGAAGCTGACGGTGAACCCGAGCGCGACGTAGAACGCGAGTGCGTCGTCCAGGTCCGCGCAAGGCAGCACGGGGTAGGTGCGTTCGCCGGCCATTGAGGTGCCTTCCCGCCGAATAGCCAGGATTGTACCGGCGCGAGGCGAGCGAGCCGCGGGGGAGTGAGGTTGCGCCCGTGACTCCCCACAGGGGAGGCCGATCGCCGGCCGGGACCTCGGTCAGTCGACGACGACCATGTAGGCGTCGTTCGTCGCGGCCCAGTCGGCCACCGCCGCGACCATCGCGTCCCGGTCGGTGGTGCCTCTGAGCCCAGTGACGCCGGAGTTGCCGACGGAGGAGATCGAGCCCCAGTAGCCGAAGCCGTCCCGGTAGACGATGACGACGGTGCGGCCGAGCTCGTCCGCGTACGAGCCCGCGACCTCACGGATGCTCCTCATCCCCGCGACAGGCGCACGCTCGTCGTCGGCGGACTGCGCCAGGGCCGCCCCAGGCGCCGCGTCGGCGGCGATCTGGTCGATGACCGGCTGGGGGAGGGGCTGGCCGGGAGTCACTGCGACGACGGTGCCGTCGTGGAGGGTGATGTCGCGGGGAGCGTCCTTCGCGTGCACCTGCTTCTCGAACTCGGAGAGCTCGCCGTCACCGTTCGAGTCCCCGTCGATCGGCGCGGGGCTCGCCGCGCCGATCGACGGGGCGCTCGACTCGGTGTCGGGCAGGACCGAGCCCGCCCCAGCGGTGCAGCCGGTGAGCGCGGCGAGCGCGAGCAGGGCGGCTGCTGCTGCGGCGGTGCGAATGATGGTCAATCCTGGTCACCTCGAGTGAGCGCGTGCGCGTTGGAGCCACCCTCGGTCCGTCCGCTGGATCGCTTCAGCCCACTCGCCCTCAACCATGAAGCGACTGCCATTCCGAGAATCGCGATCCCGCAGGTCAGGGAGATCACCGCGAACGCGAGCATCGCCCCGGGAGGCGTGGCACCGATCAGGAGAGAGAGCGCATCAGCGAGGACGAAGACTGCGGATCCCACGACCCACCAGCGAGCAGTTCCCTGGTCGTTCGTGAGCAACCACCACGGATTTTTCTCCTGGGGATCGTTCTGCACGAGGTCAAAGTATCGGGCCTTCGGGTCCATCCCCAGCATGCACCACCACCGGAAGGTCGACCGGATTGCCTTTGGCCGCTGACCCTCGGCGACTTCCGAAGGAACGCTCGTCGGCGAGGCCGGACGAGCCTTGGGTACCCGTGTCACCGGCCTGATCTACTCCTTGGCGCCGTCCCCCTCGGGTGGCTCCTCGAGCTCCAACTCGTCCGGCTGTTCATCCCGCCCGCCCGTCCGCGCGCGTGCGCGCCGAACGCCGACCTCTTCGAAGATCAGCACCGCCAGGACCAGCGCATTCGCGACCCAGGCATGGAGGAGCGGACTGGAACGCGGCGCGAGCAGCGGGACCAGGAGCGCGAGTGCCATGAGCGGAAGGATGCCGACGAGGTGCGAGGCGAGCGGGAACGTGCCGGTCGACTTCTTGAACCACACGTTGCCGACAAGGTAGATCGCCGGCGCTGCGTAGATCAGTAGCGGGGTGTAGCCGCCCGTGCCCTCCAGCGGGTGGGCGAGCAAGAGCTCGTCCGAGACGGCCACCAGCACGACCCCGACCACCAGCACCACGTGCACATAGGTGTAGCTGTAACGCGCCACTTCAACGGATTCGTCGGACTCCTCCATGAACTTCCGACCGCGCCGCTCAGCCCGGTTGAAGTAGACCAGCCACAGCAGCACCGTTCCGGTGATCGCGGCTAGGAACGCCGTCACCCCCTCCGGAGTGATCTCGTGCTCCGCGAAGAAGCTGCCGGTGACGAGGATCCCCTCACCGAACGCGATGATCATGAACAGCGCCGTGCGCTCCGCCAGGTGGGCGGAGGCGAGGTCCCAGACGTTCGAGGCGCTCTCCTTGAACCACGGCAGTCGGTAGCGCAGGCTGGCGGCCCCGTAATCGATGGCTATTGCGAGCGCCCAGAGTCCCAGACGGATCCACGGGTCGGCGATGACGCCGCCGACGATCCAGAACACGCCCCCTAGCGAAAACCACAGCGCGAGTCGACGGAGGTTCGACGCGCCATCCGGGTTGTGCCGCGCCATCGCGAACGCCGCGAACAGCGAACGGCCGACCTGCATGGTGACGTACGCGAGTGCGAAGATCAGGCCCCGGCCGGCGAACGCCTCCGGTATCGAGGTGCTCATGAGCAACCCGACGAGCATGAGCACCAACAGGAGGCCGCGAACCGGCGCGGTCTCAGGATTCAGCCAGTTGGTGATCCACGCCGTGTAGACCCACACCCACCACAGCGCGAGCACAAGCACCGCCGCCTCGAGCAGGCCGAGCAGGGTCTCGCCCTTTTCCAGCGACACGACGACCGTGTGCGCCACCTGCGTCACCGCGAGCACGAACACCAGGTCGAAGAACAGTTCGATGAAGGAGGCTTTCTCCCCAGCCTCGGTCGCCGAGCGCGAGATGTCCCTCCGAAGCCCCAGCCGCATTCCTGCCTCCGATGTCGAGCGTACGGACACGAGTTAGCCCGAAGGCTCGCCGCTCAGTTGACTTACAGGCGGCCATCAGTGCCGACCGGTCGACTGCTCTCTCAGGAAGGACAGCGCCCCGCACGTCAGGTCAGCGTCGCTGCCTTCGTGGCGTCTGACGCCCTCGTGATTCGGTACACGGTCGACACCGAACAGCCAAGAAGTTTCGCGATGTCCTGGGGTGAGTTTCCGGCGGACCGCAGCACCTGAGCCTGCTTGGAACGTTTGCTGTCCAAGGCTCGCGGTCGCCCGCCCACTCGTCCTTGCGCCTTCGCGGCCGCCAGGCCGGCCACGGTTCGTTCGCTGATGAAGCTGCGCTCGAGCTCGGCGACAACGGACAGCAGCTTCATCATGATCTGCCCCTGAGTGGTTGAGGAATCCAAACCGTCTCGGATGCTGACCACGTTGATGTCGCGCTCGCTGAGGTCCTCGAGGAGAGTCAGCACGTGCGCCGCGTTTCGGCCGAGACGGTCAGGGGCGTAGGTCACGACCGTGTCGCCCGGCACGGCAACAGCGAGGAGGGCGTTGAGTCCGGGACGGGTGGTGGTTGATTCGCTCACCCCGTGGTCGATGTAGCGGTTGCGCTTCAGAACTCCGGCGGCGTCGAGGGCGTCGTGCTGAAGTTGCAGATCCTGGGATCTGGTGCTCACCCGCAGGTAGCCGAGCTTCGTTCCCGTCATGTTGTGGTTCATGCCGTGAGAGTACGAACCCTGCGCGATGGCGGGTGGGGCGGGTCATATTCGATCGAGAAGCGCGAGCCGAATCGCTCAGTCGTCCTCTTGATGGTCACCGTCGCGGTGTCGCTCGTCGAAGACAGGATCCGACCGCGACCAAATCAGGAGTGCGCCCATCCCGCAGAAGGTCATGACGAAACCGAACGGTAGCCATCGAACACCGAAGCCGGCGAGCACGATGCCCGCAACAGCCGCGGACGCAGCCACGATCGCGAAGATCACGGCGGTAACGCGAAGCCGGCGCGTTCTCCCCACAGCTGGAGCCTAGAGGCAGTAACGATTCCCGGATGGGATCTGGCTCCCAAACACGAGGCGACATCCGGCTCCGGCTCTGAGCCCCTCCCCGCGATGCCACCGGCTCGATCCTCTGCGGACCTAATCGTCGTCGCTCGGGAAGAACGTCCGAGGGATGATGTGTTGTCTGAGCCCATCGGCGTCGCCACCGCGACGGAACCACTCCGTAAGCGTGTCAGCATCCCCCCGGAGCTGCGGCTTGACCGCCTCGAAGTCTTCCTGCCAGCCGGTGCTGTCGTCGGCGCAAAAGTACGCGATCTCCACATCACTCCCCGGAATCCAAACCCGCCAGACTCCGTCCTCTGGAGTTGCTGACCGCACTGCTCCGAGGACCGAAATGCGTGGGAGGCCCGCGGCCGAAAATTGACGGAAGGCCGGGTCGAGAACCATGAGTGGATTGCTTGTCAGCGCGACCATATGCCCGACCTCCGCCCAGGGACGTTCCCCTGGGTAGTCGTCGACGCTTCGATCGGAGGGAGCCAACCCGCGCTCCTGCGCCTCAGCAAGCCCGCGAGCTCCCGTAATGGCGACAGCGCGAAGCGATGGCGAGTAGGCGAAGAGCGACACAGCCCGCGGCCGGGCTGTGATGCCGAGCCGCCCCGCAACAATGCACAGCAGCGCCGTCGCTTCGACGCACTCCGCCTCGGTCCCATACATGTCGCCGATCGCCGTAGTCAGCTCGGGCAACAGCCGCTGAGCCCGCTTGGCGTCCCGCTGAAGGTTCTGCGCCCGTCCGGCCTTGCCCATCCACCCCTCCCGACATTCGCCCTGGTTCGCTGTGATCCGGGCATCCGACACTACCCTCGATATTCCGGCGCCCGCCGATCTCCGGAGCATTCCTTCCAGACCGCTACCCCGGCTGCCCGTGATCGCTCAATGCGACGTCAGAACCGAGTGCCGCCTTGCTTCGCCTCGGCCTCACTCCTCCTCGCGCTCCATATGTGCGCCGACGGGGCGTCAGGGTGAAGCGCCGACCAATTGCGAGCTGCCTCGGTCAAATTTGATGATCAGGTCGGCAGGCGACAGTCCGTCGCTACGTCCGAAGATCACCGCTACGAGCGCCACCAGCAGCACGAGCATGGCCTGTGCGGCAACAATCTTCCGGCGGTACCCAATACGGCCTCTTGGGGTTCCACCTATGTGCGTCATCCGCGCAGTGGGGGTCCTACGCTCGGTGCATGTTTGAGGACTGGCGGGATGTGGCGGTGTGGGTGATGGTCGTCCTGAGCGTCCTGGTCGCATTCGCGCTGCCCGTCGTCGCGCACCGGTACATTCGACGGCCGGGGGCGGTGAGGGAAATGTGGTTGCACTCTAAGCCTGGTCGCGTGATCGGTGCGTGCGTGGTCGCCTTGGTCGTGCTGGCAGCACTGGGACTCTTGATGGCTGCCTTAGCCGCTCGCTACTCGTTCATGTGGGCCACTGTTGCACTGGTAGCCGGCTCGATGGTCGCGGTGATCCTCGTCCTCGTGAGGTTCCTAACGCACGACAAGAGCGACCTGGTGTGACTGCGGTATGTAGGACGCACCGGGAACGAGCACTTTCGCAATCGTCAAGCCAGTGCAGAAACGATCGCGGCGTTGCGCGGCATCGCAGCAGCACCAGAACGACGAACAGACGCGCCCCATGAAGTGCCTTACTGGGGGCGGACCGTCTCGAAGTACTCGTCGCCTGTCATGTCGGGATTGCGCCAGACCACCTTCACCGTGACCGAGGAGGGGCTATTCAGCCTCTTTGGCAGCCTGAAGGAGATGCTCTCACCGGCGGCTACGTCGCGTGGGACCTCGGTGTCTGGCACCACCCATGCCTGAGGCTTCCCCGTGACCGCCACGAAGTCGACGTTGACACCCGTGTTGTTGATGGCCTTCCACCGCTCGCCCCCCTCATACTCGAGGAGCCATGGCCTAGGTGGGGTGGCGGTCATCTCGACCGCTGCGGCGATGCGCTCGGATGCGTCAGCGCTCCGCGTGGAGGCGGAGGCAGACTCCTCGGCCGCGAGGGCGGACCGTCGAGCGGCGTCGAGAGCGGCTTGCTCGTGCCGCTCCGCGTCGGCGCTAGCCACGCGCGCGTCGTTCCTTGCGCGCCGCGCGTCGAGTGCCTGCCAGCATGAGACGAGCACGCCGACGGCCGTAAGAAGGAAGAGGCCGAGGTTGATGACGTTGCTCTGATCCACCGATCGCACTCTATCCGCGCTGTCCTGGGTCGCGAACTCGTCCTAGGACTATCGCGACGCGGCATGCCTTCACCTGGGTGCCCGCGCCGTCATTGCGGCTAAAGAGCGATGGCCGACTGGGAGGGGCCATGTGCGCCCGACGGGGCTGAACTATATGGTCGAAGCCATATGTCAAGTTCGGAAAGCGCGCTTCAGCGCCTGGTGTCCCGCGGTATAGAGGTCCTCGGCGCGGGAGCTGGCACCCTTCTGGGCGCAGGTGGCGATCCTGCTTCGGCGGCGGTAGCCGCCATGGCAGGCACAGCAGTGGGGGCGATCGGGAGCGACATCGCAGCGCGCGTTCTCAGTCCTCGGCAGGAGATCCGCGTGGGTGCTGTCTTCATGGAGGCCGGCGCGGCGATCAAGGCGAAGGAGGTTCTAGGACAGACCCTGCGGGATGACGGCTTCTTCGACGGCGACAGATCCTTCGGGCATGAGTTCGCAGAAGGGGTCATGTTCGCGGCGATGGACTCCTTCGAGGAGCGCAAGATTCCCTATCTCGGAAATCTGCTAGCCAACGTTGCGTTTGCCCCTTCAATCGACGCGGCAACCGCTAACTTCGCGCTTCGAACGGCAGAAGGCTTGTCCTGGCTCGAACTGTGCCTTCTCGCACTGATAGACCGATCCGACGAGTTCCCCATGCCGAATGAGGAGCCACGACGATCGAAGAGCTGGGATGCCCATACGGTGAAGGGCCAGCTGCAGCGAATGGCTGACATGGGAGGTGGAGGTCTTCTCGCTTACAGGGAAACGCTCACCGAGGATTTCGGGTTGCCCACATTCGATACGACCTGGAGTGGCATCCAGTTCACGAGCAATGGTCGACTCGTCAAAGACCTGATGGAACTCGGCAGCATCCCCGCCACAGATTTGCGCCCGATCTACAACCTGCTCTTGGCGGGCGACCCCGCCGAGCCCGGCACCAAGGGGCCCCAACAGGTCCAGGGGACCGCCAAGTAGCCCGACTCCATCGAGTGAAGCCGCTAGACGAGGACACTACATGGAGCGCTGCAGAAACGAAGATGAGCCGGGGCTAGCTGTCCCCCGATCGCTTGAGGAGCTGCCTCTCCTCCTCCTGGATCGCATCGAGCTCCTCGAGCGATGCAGCTTGGAACGCCGGGTCCAGACGGAAGCCCATCGACAGCAGTTCCTCACGTCGTCGTCCGAGCTCAGTGAGCCGCGCCTCAATGTCTTCCTTGCGCATTTCCGGCACCGTCGCACTCCTTACACGCTCGACATCAGTCCGTCGCATATGTCTATCTGAGGACAGACCGCAAACATCCGCGGACACAAACGATGCCGAGATCATCGCCGATCAGAAAGAGCGCGGATGCCTTGGATAAGGCCGAAGACTGCAACGCCTGCGCCGATCACCACGACGACGGTCGCAGCGATCGCATCTCTCGTCTCAAGGGTGCCGCCGGCGAGCAGGGAGACGCCAAGGCAGACTGCCAGGAGCCCCGCTCCGCCGAAGAAAAGGGCCTGCCTCACTCTGACGCTCATCGCCGGCCGACCTCTCATTCTCGACTGCCCGCTACGGGCCGCTTCAGCTGAACGGTCCTCGCTCGTCCGCTAGGGTAAGTCTCTCGTCTCGCCACTAACCGCTACCGGCTGTAGTCGCCAGAAACGAAGGGCGAACGCGACAGCGGAGATTGCGAGCGCTGCGGTTGCCGCCCGGCCGCGCCGGCTCTCAAAACTCGAACCTGCGTGCGTCGCAATACCGGTCGAGTTGACGAGGCGCGACGACGCGCCTCCAATCCCACGGTGCGGGTGCGCAAGAAGTGCCAGCCGCCCCGCTCAACCCCAGCGTCGCAACATAGGGCGCCGCGGTCCGGCATCCCTCGGCGGACAAGCTAGTTTCGACAGATGCAACACGAGCGCTACGTCCACGGCCACCACGAGAGCGTGCTGCGCTCGCACACGTGGCGCACCGTGGAGAACTCCGCCGCTTACCTCCTGCCGCACCTCCGTCCGGGCCTCGACGTGCTCGACCTCGGCAGCGGGCCGGGCACCATCACCGTCGACCTCGCGGAGCGCGTCGCGCCCGGCACCGTCGTGGGCGTCGACGCCTCGGCGGAGATCGTGGCGAGCGCCTCCAAGCTGGGGGAGGAGCGCGGGCTGGCGAACGTGTCGTTCCGCACCGGCAACGCCTACGCGCTCGACCTGCCGGACGACAGCGTCGACATCGCGCACGCCCACCAGGTGCTGCAGCACGTCGCCGACCCGGTCGCGGTGCTGCAGGAGATGAAGCGCGTCGTGAAGCCGGGCGGCATCGTCGCCGCCCGCGACGTCGACTACGGCGGCACCATCTGGTACCCCGAGCTGCCCGGCATGGCGCAGTGGATCCGCGTCTACGACGCCGTGCATCGCGCCGGCGGCGGAGAGCCGAACGCCGGACGGCGGCTGCGTGCCTGGGCCCACCAGGCCGGCTTCGCCGAGATCACGACCAGCGCCTCCATCTGGGGATTCAGCTCGCCCGCGGAGCGCGCCTGGTGGGGCGGGCTCTGGGCCGACCGCGCCGTCAAATCCGACTTCGCCCGGCAGGCCGTCGAGGGCGGGTTCGCCACCCAGCAGGACCTCGAGGACATGTCCGCCGCCTGGCGTGAGTGGGCGGACAGCGAGGACGCCTGGTTCGCGTTCCCGCACGGGGAGCTGCTCGCCCGCGTCTGACGCGCCCGGGCTCCGTCCACCCCTGGTGCGCGGAGGAACCGCTTCCTACGCTGGTGTCGACGACGCCGCCGTTACCCATCCGGCCGCTCCTGACGGCCCACGGCGACGCGGGATGGAGCGGAACCATGAGCGCGGCCACCGAGATGATGAAGAACATGCCGATGTCGGACACGTCGATCATGTCCCAGATGGACATGACCGCGATGGCCAACGTCATCGACGCGTGTTCGGCGTGTATGCAGGCGTGCATGATGTGCGCCGACTCCATGGCCGGCATGGAGGGCATGGGCAAGTGCGCCGCCCTCTGCGCCAACTGCGCCGACATGTGCGACACCATGATGCGGATGATGCTCCGCCCGATGGGCATGGAGCGGGACAGCATGGTCGCCATGCTCGAGGCGTGCATCGCCATGTGCCGCGTCTGCCGCGACGAGTGCTCGACCCACATGCAGATGAGCGAGACCGCCGCCATGTGCGCGACCGCGTGCGACGCCTGCATGACGGCCTGCCAGGACATGCTGACCGCCATGCGGAACGTCTAGCGACACCCCACCTCCGCCGCCGGCAGGCGGCGCGCGGCTCAGAGCTGAGCGACGTTGTAGCGGTCGGCGCCGACCGCCAGAACCGAGTAGGCCTCGTGCAGCGCCACGGGATCGCCGGCGTGCAGCGAGTCGGCGAGCGACGCGTGATGCCAGACCCAGCGCTCCTCGCCGTCCTCCCACAGCTGCAGGCGCACCCAGCCGCCCTCGCCCGCCTCGGCGACCACGGCATCCGCCCAGCCGCGCGGGGTGGATGCCGAGAGACGCAGGCGCAGCAGCGTCATCGCGTGACCGGGACGGTCGTCGACGCAGAGCATGCCGTGGTCGCAGGTGCCAACGCTCTGTCCGATGACGTTCTGACCGACCACGTTCTGCTTCTGGTGCCCACGAGCCATCTCGGTGCTCCCTTCCCGTCGTGCGGTCCAGGCTAGGCGCGGCTCCTTCCGCCGCCGAGTGCCGCCGTCACGGAGCGCAACACTGCCGCCGCGGATGTCCCGCCGATTCGGGACGCGAGTCCTCTTGCCCCCAGAAGAAGAACTCCGATAGCTTGGCGTCCTCGCCGAGACCCAGAAAGGAGACCACGATGACCGCGAATCAATCTGCCCGTGGCTCCTTCGGCGTCCTCTGCGGCTGACCCGCGAATCCTGCGGCTCCGCAACCTCCCGCCGAACCGGCAGCCGGTGACGTTCCCCGTCGCCCAACCGCGCTCGTGACGCATCCGAGCGCGCCTGGCACCTTCCGTGCCGACCGCCTCGACCCCTCCGCTTCACTCCGAAGGAACCACTGTGAACACCCTGCTCGAGATCCGTGATCTCGAAACCACCACCGAACGAATATCCATCTCGGCCCACGACCCCGAGCTGCGTCCCATCGACCGGATCGCGCTGCGGGTCGGCCTGGCCCTGCTCCTCTGGGGGCAGCGCCGCGCCGCGGGAATCGATCCCGCCGAGGCGCACCGACTGCACCTCGAGCGGCAGAGCGCCGAACAGGAGCGCGACCGGCTGATCGCGAGCGCGGGGCTCTACCGCTGAGCATGCTCGGCCGCTGAAACGCAGAAAGCCGGCCGTGCGGACACCCGGCACCCGATCAGGGGAGCGGATGTCCGCACGACCGGCGGACGGCGAGGGTCAGGCCTCGAAGGAGAGCCGGCCCTCGCCGGAGACCGGATCGACGGTGACCGTCGGGAAGCCGCGGTCCGTCTCCACGTCGAGCTCCGCGACCGGACGGCCCTCGAGCCAGGTCAGCGTCCACGACGCCGACTCGGCCTCGGGGGCCGTTCCGCGCAGCTCCTCCTCGGCGGAGGCGACCGCCGCGGCGGCGGCCTCCGGCAGTCGCGCGGGCGGCGGCGTGCCGAAGCGCCAGCGGGTGCCGAGGCCGATCATCGCGTCAGCCGACGTTCAGGTCGTAGGTGACCCAGTTGGTCTTCTCGGCGACCGCGTCGTAGAGCTCGCGGGCGGTCGCGTTGTCCTCGGCGGTGATCCAGCGGATCACGCCGAAGCCGCGATCGCGGGCGTCCTGCTTGAGGTGGTTGATGAGCGCCGTCGCCACGCCCCTGTTCCGGGCGGCGGGGGCGACGAACAGGTCCTCCAGGTAGAGGCCGCGGTCGTTCTCGAGCAGGCGCTCGAACTCCTGCACGTGCGCGATGCCGAGGACCTTGCCCTCGGCGTCGACCGCCACGAGTCCGCGCACGGCGGAGGAGTCCGCGCCGTGCAGCCACGCCCATGCCCGCATCGCCCGCTCGTCGGAGAGCGGCGTGTTGTAGAACTCCGCGTAGCCGGCGAACAGCTCGTACCAGGCGAAGAAGTCGCCCTGCTCGAGCGGGCGGACCCGGATCTCCAGGGTGCGGCGCGAACGGCCGGTGCTGGTCTCTTCTTCGGTGCTCATGATTCCCCTTGTTCCCCTAGCTGGCCTTGTCCCCGAGGCCGTTGTCCCCGCGTGCGGCGTGGTCGCCGCGGATGCTCTCGAGCTCCTCGCTCGGCGCGAGCTCGATCCGACTGACCTGCAGCTCGGGCCCGTGCTCGAACGACAGGTCCTCGATCCGCCCCACCGCCCGGAGGTCGCCCTCCGCGAGCTGCAGCAGCTCGACCTTTCCGTCCGGTCCGGCGATCACCGCCGATGCTACTGGCGTCTTCTGCGACGCCTTCGCGTCGGTCTTGGCGCGTCGGATGCCGACCAGCGCCTCCCCGGCGAGCTGCAGCAGCTCCGGGGTCGCCGACTCGGCGAGGGGGCCCGGCTCCGGCCACGACGCGCGATGCACCGAGCCCTCCTGGAACCAGGACCACGCCTCCTCGGTCGCGAACGGCACGTACGGGGCGAACAGGCGCAGCAGCGTCTCGAGCGCCTCTCGAAGGGCGGCGATCGCCGACGCCTGGCCGTCGTCATCCATCTCGCCGGCGCCGTAGGCGCGCTCCTTCACGAGCTCCAGGTAGTCGTCGCAGAACGTCCAGAAGAACGTCTCGACCGTCTCGAGCGCGCGGGCGTGGTCGTACTCGTTCAGCGCGTCGGTCGCGGTGCGGACCACCTCGTCGAGCGTCGCGAGCATGCTCCAGTCGAGCGGGTGCCGCACCGCCTCACGCCCGGCGCCGTCGCCCGGGAAGGCGAGGATGAACTTCGCCGCGTTGAGGATCTTGATGGCGAGGCGTCGCCCGATCCGGATCTGCGTCGGGTTCTGCGGGTCGAAGGCCGCGTCGGTGCCGAGGCGGCTCGAGGCCGCCCAGTAGCGGACCGCGTCCGAGCCGTGCTGCTCGAGCATCCCGGCCGGCGTGACCACGTTGCCCTTCGACTTCGACATCTTCTTGCGGTCCGGGTCGACGATGAAGCCCGAGATCGTGGCGTGCTTCCACGGCGCGCGGCCGTCCTCGAGCAGCGAGCGGAGCGACGTCGAGAACAGCCAGGTGCGGATGATGTCCTGGCCCTGCGGTCGCAGGTCGTAGGGGGCGACGAGGTTCCAGAGCTCCTCGTCGCGCTCCCAGCCGCCCGCGAGCTGCGGGGTGAGCGACGAGGTCGCCCAGGTGTCCATGATGTCGAGCTCGCCGATGAACCCGTTCGGCCGGCCACGCTGCGACTCGTCGTAGCCCGGCGGCACGTCGCTCGCCGGGTCGACCGGCAGCAGGTCCTCGCTCGGGGCGATCACGTCGTCGAAGCGCGGGTTGCCGTCCGCGTCGAGCGGGTACCAGACCGGGATCGGCACGCCGAAGAAGCGCTGGCGGGAGACCAGCCAGTCGCCGGCGAGGCCGCGCACCCAGTTCTCGTACCGGACGCGCATGAAGTCGGGCACGAAGTCGACCTCCCGGCCGAGGCCGAGCAGGCGCTCCCGCAGCTCCTCGCTGCGGCCGCCGTTCGTGATGTACCACTGGCGGGTGGAGACGATCTCGAGCGGGCGGTCGCCCTTCTCGTAGAACTTCACCGGGTGGGTGATCTGCTTCGGCTCGGCGAGCAGCTCGCCGGTCTCGCGGAGGGCCTCGACGATCGCCTGCTTGGCGGAGAACACCGTCTTGCCGGCCATGCGGGCGTAGGCCTCGCGGCCCTGCTCGCTCGTGATCCACTCGGGGGTCTCGCCCGTGAGTCGGCCGTCGAACCCGATCACGGCCCGGTTCGGCAGGTCCAGCTCGCGCCACCAGGCGATGTCGGTGACATCGCCGAAGGTGCAGTTCATGGCGATGCCGGTGCCCTTGTCCGCCTGAGCGAGGTGGTGGGGGAGAACCGGCACCTCGACGCCGAAGACCGGCGTGCGCACCGTCTTGCCGAACAGCGGCTTGTAGCGCTCGTCGTCCGGATGCGCGATCAGGGCGACGCAGGAGGGGAGGAGCTCGGGGCGGCTCGTCTCGATCTCGACCGTGGCGCCGTCCTCCGCGGTGAAGGCGATGCGGTGGTAGGCGCCCGGCTGGACGCGGTCCTCGAGCTCGGCCTGGGCGACCGCGGTGCGGAACGTCACGTCCCACAGGGTGGGCGCATCCGCCTGGTACGCCTCGCCGCGGGCCAGGTTGCGGAGGAACGCGCGCTGTGAGGCGGCGCGGGCGTCATCGCCGATGGTGCGGTAGGTCTGGGTCCAGTCGACGGAGAGGCCCAGAGTGCGCCACAGCTTCTCGAACTGCTTCTCGTCCTCGAAGGTCAGCTTTTCGCACAGCTCGATGAAGTTCTGGCGGGACACCGGCACCTGGTCGGCGGCCTTCGAGCTCTTGTTGTCGCCGCCCTCGAACGGCGGCGTGAAGTCAGGCACGTAGGGGAGGGTCGGGTCGCAGCGGACGCCGTAGTAGTTCTGCACCCGGCGCTCGGTGGGCAGGCCGTTGTCGTCCCAGCCCATCGGGTAGAAGACGGTCTTGCCGCGCATGCGCTGGAAGCGGGCGACGATGTCGGTGTGCGTGTAGCTGAACACGTGGCCGATGTGCAGCGAGCCGGAGGCCGTCGGCGGGGGAGTGTCGATCGAGTAGATCGTCTCGCGCGTCGCATCCTCGCGCGGGAAGAGGTAGGTGCCCTCGCCCTCCCAGCGCTCGCCCCACTTCGCCTCGAGCCCCTCGAGTGCCGGCTTGTCGGGGATGCGGGGGGCGTCGGTCATGAAGGGCTCCGGTCTCGATATGTGCGGCACCGCGTGAGGGTGCCTGTATGTCGCCGCGTCGCGCGGCCTCACAAGAGTACCGGAGCGCCGCGGGCCGCCCGCCCCCAGGGGCGCGCCGAGGGTGACTCGCTCCCCGCGGCAGGAACGTCCTCCGCGCGGGTGTTGTTTCGGGCGCGGCGACGTCGTTTTCCCCGCGGCGAGGGCCGGGGTGGAGGACGGGCCGATCCGGCCCGTGCTCGCTAGCGGTTGGCCGGGACCGTCCCGTCCTCGCCCACCTCGGCGACGATCGCCTCCGTGCCGGCCGGGATGCGCGGCGAGAGCCGGGCGGCGGCGATCGCGCCGGCGAGGGTGACCGCCGACATGACCGCGAGCACGATGCCCGGGTGCCACCAGGCGTTGTCGGACGCCTCGCCGAGGGCGAGGGTCACCGCCGGCACGAAGCCGGAGAGAACCGCGGCGATGCTGTAGGAGACCGAGAGCGCGGAGTAGCGGAAGTCGTCGTCGAAGAGGTCGGACATGAGCCCGCCGAGCGCCGCCCAGCTGAGGGTGGGCAGGATGCCGCCGATGATCATCGTGCCGACGAGGATCGCGAACGTCGAGAACTGCAGCAGGAAGTACATCGGGAACGCGATGAGGAGCGTGCCGATCGCGCCGATGGCGACGACGCGGGCGGATCCGATCCGGTTCGCCCACGCGCCGAACAGCGGAATGGTGACGAGCTGCAGGAGACCGCCGATGGTGGTCGCGACGAGCAGGTCCTGGTAGCTGAAGCCGAGCACGGCGACGCCGTAGTTGACGGTGTACGTGTTCATCAGCGAGTAGGAGCCGATGCCGAGCAGCGCGGCCGCGACCGCGACGATCAGCGCGACCGGCTGGCGGCGGAGCAGGGCGCCGAGCGGGATGCGGTCGCGGCGGCCCTCGCGGACGACCGCCTTGAACACCGGCGTCTCGTCGATCGACCAGCGCAGATAGAGGGAGACGAGCAGCAGCGGGATCGCGGTGAGGAACGGGATGCGCCAGCCCCACTCGGCGAGGGCCTCGGGAGGCAGGGTCGCCGTCAGCAGCAGGAAGAGCGCGGCCGACAGGATCGAGCCGACGGGGGAGCCGAGCTGCGGCATCGCGGCGTAGAGGCCGCGGCGGCCGGGGGTCGCGTGCTCGGTGGCGAGGAGGATCGCGCCGCCCCACTCGCCGCCGAGGGAGAGGCCCTGCAGGAGCCGGAGCACGACGAGGAGGATCGCGCCCAGCCAGCCGGCCACCGCGTAGGGCGGCAGCACGCCGACGAGGCCGGTCGCGACGCCCATGATCGCGATCGTGATGAGCAGCGTCTTGCGGCGCCCGATCCGGTCGCCGAGATGGCCGAAGACGATCGCGCCGATCGGGCGGACCACGAAGCCGATCGCGATCGTCAGGAACGCCGTGAGGGTGCCGCCGAACTGGCCGAGCGGCTCGAAGAACAGCGGCCCCACGAAGAACGCGGCGAAGTACGCGAAGACGTAGAAGTCGTACGACTCGAGGGCGGTGCCGACGAAGGACGCCCAGACGACACGGCGGGGGACGGACGAGGATGAGGCCGCCTTGTCGGGGGCGATTGCGGTCACGCCGGGCTCCTGCGGAGAGATGTTCGGTACTTTGTGTACCGAGTCCAGAAAGGGTCGCCATGAACGCTAGCAGGACGCCGGGCAGTCCGGGGACGGGCCGGCCCCGCCGCTCCTCGCGGGAGACCCTGCAGGACGCCGCGACCGAGCTGTTCCTCGAGCAGGGCTACGAGAAGACGACCGTCGACGAGATCGCCCGGCGGGCGGGAGTCGCCCGCGCCACCTTCTTCAACTACTTCCCCGCGAAGGGGGACCTGCTGTGGGCCGACCTCGATCCCGTTCTCGACGCCCTCCCCGACGTGCTCGCAGCTCTGCCGAAGGGAGAGTCGCCGGCTCAGGGAGTCCGCACCGCGCTCGTGGAGCTGACGGGGCGGGTGCAACTCGCCCCGGTCGTCCTGGTCGAGCGGGTCACGATCGGTGCCCGAAGCGATGTCGCCCAGTCAGGCCTTCCGCGCATGCTGGCCGTCGAGTCGGCTCTCCGCCGCTTCACCCTGTCGCGCACGGCGGCCCGCAACGGCATCCCCGAGGCGTTCGCCGCCGGGGCGACGGGCGCGCTGCTCGCGGCCGGCGTCCGCTGGCTCGACACCGGGTCCGACCGCGGGGCGCTGGGGGAGGCGGTCGATGTCGCCCTCGGTCCCCTCGTCGACGCCTTCGCCCCGCTGCTGCCGCCCACCTCCTGACCGTCCCTCAACAGGCGGAAATCCCGCCAACAGGCAGAATCGGGCGGTTTCCGCCTGTTGGTGGCAGAAGTGCCTGTTGAGGGACAGCAGCAGGGCGCATCCCGTCGGGAGGACCAGCGCATCCTGCCGAAGGGTCCCTTGCGGGGAGCCGGTAGGATGACGGGCACAGACTGTGATCCGGCCATCACCGGGGAGTCTCCGGAAGAACGGCCGCGCGGCTCCGGCAAGCGGGCTCAGTAGAACCGGACGGTTCGGCTCGTCAGCGCCGCATTGAGTGGGTCCCGCCGCGGGCGGGGCCAAACGGGGTGGTACCGCGTCGCAAGGCGTCCTCGTGCAGAGATCGTTCGAGCACAGGAGTCCAGCCAGATGTACCCCAAGGACCGGTCGCGGCAGTCGGATACGGCCGAGCAGACGGGGGCGGCATTCGGCATCCCGCCGTCGCCGCGCTTCCCGGAGATCGAGGAGGAGATCCTCGCCTACTGGGCGCAGGACGGCACCTTCCAGGCGTCCATCGACCAGCGCGAGGGCGCCCCCGAGTGGGTCTTCTACGACGGCCCGCCGTTCGCGAACGGCCTGCCGCACTACGGCCACCTCCTCACCGGCTACGCGAAGGACGTCTTCCCGCGCTACCGGACCATGCGCGGCCAGCAGGTGCACCGCCGCTTCGGCTGGGACACCCACGGTCTCCCGGCCGAGCTCGAGGCGATGCGCCAGCTCGGCATCACCCGCAAGGAGGAGATCGAGTCGATGGGGGTCGAGTCGTTCAACTCGGCCGCCCGCGAGTCGGTGCTCCGCTACACGCAGGAGTGGGAGGAGTACGTCACCCGCTCCGCCCGCTGGGTCGACTTCGAGAACGACTACAAGACGCTCGACATCACGTTCATGGAGAGCGTGCTCTGGGCGTTCAAGCAGCTTCACGACAAGGGCCTCGCCTACGAGGGCTTCCGCGTGCTGCCGTACTGCTGGAACGACGAGACGCCGCTGTCGAACCACGAGCTGCGGATGGACGACGACGTCTACCAGATGCGCCAGGACCAGACGGTGACCGTCACGTTCCCGCTCGTCGGCACGAAGGCGGAGAGCATGGGCCTCACCGGCACCCGCGCCCTCGCCTGGACGACGACCCCGTGGACGCTGCCGACCAACGCGGCGCTCGCCGTGGGGCCCGACATCGAGTACGCCGTCATCCGCTCCGGCCCGAACGGCACCCCCGACTCCGAGGCCCCCGACGGGCTGCCGAGCGACCTCGGCGAGTACCCGCCCCTCGACCGCGAGGTGCGGGGCGCCGACTACCTGCTCGCGAAGGCGCTCGTCCGGAACTACGCGAAGGACCTCGGCTACCCGACGCCCGAGGAGGCGGAGGCCTCGATCGAGCGCACCATCCTCGGCCGCGAGCTCGAGGGCATCCACTACGAGCCGCTGTGGGACTACTACGCCGACACCGAGAAGTGGGGGATGCAGAACGCGTTCCGCGTCCTCGTCGCCGAGTACGTGACCACGAGCGAGGGCACCGGCATCGTCCATCAGGCGCCCGCCTACGGCGAGGACGACCAGCTCGTCTGCACCGCGGCCGGCATCCCGACGATCATGTCGGTGGACGACGGCGCCCGCTTCCTGCCGATGTACGGCGAGATCGCCGGCCTTCAGGTGTTCGAGGCGAACAAGCCGATCACGCGCGACCTCAAGGAGCGCGGCCGGCTGCTGCGCCAGGCGAGCTACGAGCACTCCTACCCGCACTGCTGGCGGTGCCGGAAGCCCCTCATCTACAAGGCGGTCTCCAGCTGGTTCGTCCGGGTCACCGAGTTCCGCGACCGGATGGAGCAGCTCAACCAGGAGATCACCTGGGTGCCCGAGAACGTGAAGGACGGCCAGTTCGGCAAGTGGCTCTCCGGCGCCCGCGACTGGTCGATCTCCCGCAACCGCTACTGGGGCAGCCCCATCCCGGTGTGGAAGAGCGACGACCCCGAGTACCCGCGCGTCGACGTGTACGGCTCGCTCGACGAGCTGGAGCGCGACTTCGGCGTCCGCCCCACCGACCTGCACCGCCCGTTCATCGACGAGCTGACCCGGCCGAACCCGGACGATCCGACCGGGAAGAGCACGATGCGCCGGATCCCGGACGTCCTCGACGTGTGGTTCGACTCCGGCTCGATGCCGTTCGCCCAGGTGCACTACCCGTTCGAGAACGCGGACTGGTTCGACACCCACAGCCCCGCCGACTTCATCGTCGAGTACATCGGGCAGACGCGCGGCTGGTTCTACACGCTGCACATCCTGTCGACGGCGCTCTTCGACCGGCCCGCCTTCAAGAACGTGGTCAGCCACGGCATCGTGCTCGGCAACGACGGGCAGAAGATGTCGAAGAGCCTGCGCAACTACCCGGACGTGTCCGAGGTGTTCGCCCGGGACGGCTCGGACGCGATGCGCTGGTTCCTCATGTCGAGCCCGGTGCTGCGCGGCGGGAACCTCGTCGTGACGGAGGAGGGCATCCGCGAGGGCGTGCGCCAGCTGCTGCTGCCGCTGTGGAGCACCTACTACTTCTTCACCCTCTACGCGAACGCGGCCGGCGGCCCGGACGGCGAGGGCTATGAGGCGCGGATCTGCACCGACTCGGCCGACGTGCTGGACCGGTACGTGCTCGCGAAGCTCCGCGACCTGGTCGAGGAGGTGACCGGCGAGCTCGACGCGCTCGACGCGTCGAACGCCGCGCAGCGGCTGCGCGAGTTCGCCGACGTCCTCACCAACTGGTACGTGCGGCGCAGCCGCGACCGGTTCTGGCAGGGCGACCGCGACGCGTTCGACACCCTCTACACGGTGCTCGAGACGCTCGCGCGCCTCACCGCGCCGCTGCTGCCGCTCGCGACCGAGAAGGTGTGGCGCGGCCTGACGGGGGAGCGCAGCGTGCACCTCACCGACTGGCCCGACGCCGCCGCGTACCCGGCGGACGAGGGCCTCGTCCGCGACATGGACCGCGTGCGCACCATCACGTCCTCGGCCCTCGCGCTGCGCAAGCAGGCGGGGCTCCGGGTGCGCCTGCCGCTCGCCGGCCTCACCGTCGTGACGCCGGACGCCGCGCGGCTCGCGCCCTTCGAGGGCCTGCTGCGCGACGAGCTCAACCTCAAGTCGGTGACGCTCACCGATCTCGCCGAGACGAGCGCGGAGGCGTACGGCATCACCTCGCGGCTCACCGTCAACGCCCGGGCCCTCGGCCCGCGCATCGGCAAGGACGTGCAGCGCGTCATCAAGGCCTCGAAGAGCGGCGACTGGAGCCAGGACGGCGACACCGTCGTGGCGGGAGGAATCGAGCTGCAGGCGGGCGAGTACGACCTGGCGCTCGAGATCTCCGGCGGTTCCGAGTCGGCGATCGCGCTCCTGCCCGGTGGAGGCTTCCTCCTGCTGGACACCGCCCTCACCCCGGCCCTCGAGGCCGAGGGGCACGCGCGCGACCTCATCCGCGACATCCAGCAGGCCCGGCGCAGCGCCGGCCTCGACGTGTCCGACCGGATCGAGCTGCGGTTCGAGGGCGACGGCGAGCTCTCCGCCGTCCTCGACGAGTTCGGCGAGCTGATCCGCGGCGAGACGCTCGCCCTCGACATCGAGTTCGCGCCCGCGGGTGCCGGGTCGACGGATCGCGTGATGGCGTGGGCGGACGGGCACCTCACGGTGCTCGCCGCCGGCAGCTGGGGAGCCGCCGACGGCGGCCGGTTCGAGCTGCGCAAGGCGGGACGGATGGTGAGCAATGTCTGATCGCGACGAGCCGACGTACGATCCCGACGACCCGAGGCTCGACCCGAGGTTCCGCTCGGACTTCGGGTCCGAGCCCGAGTACGACGCCGAGGATGCGGGACTCGACCTGACCTCCCCGCAGCTCGGCCCCGACCTGCCGGAGTTCGGCCCCGAGGCCACCGACGAGGACCGCGAGCGCGCGGACCGCGTCTTCGAGCAGCTGCTTCAGCGCCTCGGCGAGGGCGACCCGCAGCCCCGCCTCGAGCCGGTGCGCCGGGTGCTCGAGCTGCTCGGCGACCCGCACCGCGCGTATCCCGTGATCCACATCACGGGGACGAACGGCAAGACGAGCACGAGCCGGATGATCGAGAGCCTCCTTCGGGCGAACGGACTCCGCCCCGGGCTCCTGACCAGCCCGCACCTCACCCGGTTCACCGAGCGGATCCTCGTCGACGGCGAGCCGATCGCCGACGAGCGGATCGCCTACAACTGGGACGACATCCAGCCGTACCTGCGGATGGTCGACGAGTCGCTCACCGAGGCGGGGGAGCAGCGGCTCACCTTCTTCGAGGCGCTCACCGTGCTCGCGTTCGCCTCGTTCGCCGACGCGCCCGTCGACGTCGCCGTGATCGAGGTCGGCATGGGCGGTGAGTGGGACGCCACCAACGTCGTCGAGAGCCAGGTGTCCGTCTTCACCCCCATCGCGCTCGACCACCAGAACCGCCTGGGCTCCTCGCTCGCCGAGATCGCCCGCACCAAGTCGGGCATCATCAAGCCGCTGTCCGAGGTCGTCAGCGCCGTCCAGCCGCCCTCGGCGCTCGCCGAGCTGCAGCGTGCGGCCGAGCTCACCGAATCGCGGCTCGTCGTCGAGGGGAACGGGTTCTCCGTCACCACCTCGGTCGGGGTGGGCGGGCAGCTCATCACCATCCAGGGCCGCGCGGGCGAGTACCGCGACGTCGTGCTGCCCCTCTACGGCGACCACCAGGCGCACAACGCGGCGCTCGCGGTCGCGGCCGTCGAGTCGTTCCTCGGCGGCGGCACGACGCCGCTCGACCCGGAGGTCGTCTCCGGGGGGCTCGGCGCGGTCACCTCGCCCGGCCGGCTGCAGCTCGTCGGCGTCGAGCCGAGCGTGCTCGTCGACGCGGCGCACAACCCGCATGGCGCGCAGTCGCTCGCGGCCGCGCTCACCACCTACTTCTCGTTCTCGCCGATCATCGCGGTGGTCGGGGTGCTCGGCGACAAGGAGGCGGAGGGGATGCTGCGCGCGCTCAATCCGCTCGTCGCCGAGTTCGTCGTGACCACTGCGCCGTCCGACCGTGCGCGCGACGCCGACGATCTCGCCGCCGTCGCGGTGAAGGTCGCCGGCGCGGACCGCGTCCGGGTGGAGCCGTCGATCGGCGCCGCCCTCGACGTCGCCCGCGAGGAGGCCGCCGAGCACGAGAACGGGGCCGTCGTCGTGTTCGGCTCCATCGCGCTCGTCGGCCGTGCCATCGAGATGGCCGCGGACGAGGGGTGGAAGCCGTAGTGGCGCGTCAGCGGCGCGCCCGGAGCGTGCAGGAGACCCTCGGCTCGGTCGTGCTCGGCACCGAGATCGTCGTGCTGTTCCTCGGCGCCCTGGTCGTGTGGGGGCTCGGCGCGCTGCCCGCGGGCCTCGCGTTCGGCGGCGGGGGAGCGCTCATCCTGCTCGCCATCGTCGCGGTCGGCACCCTGCGGTCCCGGGTCGGCATCGTGCTGGGCTGGCTCGTGCAGGTGGCGCTCATCCTCAGCGGCGTGCTGCTGACCGAGCTGTACATCGTCGGGGTCTTGTTCGCCGCCATGTGGGCGTACTGCATCATTGTGGGCGGACGTATCGACCGGCGGAACGCCGCCGCGGAATAGGAGACAAGCGTGGACGTGGAAGAGACCCTGGTGCTCGTGAAGCCGGACGGTGTCGCCCGGAACCTGACGGGGGAGATCCTCCGCCGCATCGAGGCGAAGGGGTACTCGCTCGTCGACATCAAGCTCCTGCAGGCGGAGCGCGAGCTGCTGGCACAGCACTACGCCGAGCACGAGGGCAAGCCGTTCTACGAGCCCCTCGTCGAGTTCATGGAGTCGGGCCCGGTCGTCGCGATCCGCGTCGCCGGCAACCGCGTGATCGAGGGCTTCCGGGCGCTCGCCGGCGCCACCGACCCGACGACCGCCGCACCGGGCACCATCCGCGGCGACCTGGGCCGCGACTGGGGCCTCAAGGTGCAGCAGAACCTCGTGCACGGCAGCGACTCCCCGGAGTCGGCCCGGCGCGAGCTCGCCCTCTGGTTCGGCTGACCGGAACGCGCAGCGTTCCTGTCAGCCGGGTTGAGGAGCCGCCCCTCCGGTGATTGAGGAGCCGCCGCAGGCGGCGTCTCGAAATCAGGCAACCTTGTCTCCGGACTCAGCCACGAGCGTCGCTGGGTTCTCGGCGCAGGTCGCGTGGTTTCGAGACGGCCGCTGCGCGGCCTCCTCAACCACCGGGGAAGGGGCTCAGCCGCCGAACAGGACCGTGAGCAGGGTGGGGAAGTGCTGCAGGATGATCGCGACGATGATCAGGTAGTTCAGCAGCACGATCAGCCACGCCCACGGCAGGGCCGCCCGGAACAGGGATGCCGCCCCCTCGGGCAGGCCGAAGTTGCGCCCGAGGTTGTTGATCGTCCCGAACCAGAACAGCGGGATCGTCACGAGCCACACGAGCATGCAATACGGGCAGAGCGTGCCGATCACGAACACGGTCTGCACCATCAGCCAGTGGATGAACACCATCGCGGCGAGCAGGCCGACGTTGAACAGGATCCAGAACCACCGCGCGAACCGCGCCCCGGCCAGCAGGCCGACCCCGACGGCGACCGGCGCCACGAACGCCATCAGCCCGATCAGCGGATTCGGAAAGCCGAACAGCGAGCCCTGCGCGCTCTGGATGACAGGGCCGCACGAGACGAACGGATTGATGTCGCAGCTGAGCTTCGTCTCGGGGTCCGCGATGAGGGCGAACCGCTCGACCGTGAGCTGGAAGGATCCGTAGAGACCCACGAGTCCGGTCACGATGAACAGCAGGGCGATGGCGACCGGCTGTCGCGCCGGTGTCTGCGCCATCATGGGTGGAATTCTCGCACGGGCATTCGTCCGTCCCCTGCATCCGGGAAGGGCGCCTCCAACGCGCGCACCGCCGCTCATGCGATAATCAGGGAAGACCCGCGCCGCGCGCGGGACGAAGGACTTTCCCGGATCGCCTCGAGGCGCCTCCCGGGTTGCGGAGAACATATCCGCTGGGCGTCCCAGCACGCCCGCGAGCCGACGGCTCGGCACAGAGGATTGAGGTGGGCAGGGCCCACCGCGTAGCACGGGATGTGGCGGCGCGGACGCCGCACCCGCAAGGAGTGCACCAGCGATGGTGGAAGAGAACAACAAGAAGGCCGACTCTCCGGAGACCCCCACACGACGCCGGCGGACGTTCATGCCGCGCCGGGCATCCACCGGGCTCGGCACCGTCCCCGTCGTGACGCCGGAGGAGATCCCCGCCGTCGTCGACGCGCCGGGGGATGCCGCTCCCCAGGAGGCGCAGGCGCCCGCCGCCGCGCCTCAAAATGCGCCGGCCGAGCAGTCGGAGGCGCCCGCCCGCGCCGAAGCCCCTGCACAGGAGCCCGAGCAGCCCGTCGCCGCCGATGCGCCCGCCGCAGAGGAGTCCCCGGCCGAGGAGCCCGCGGCCGAGCAGGCCGCGGCCGACGAGACTGCGGCCGGGCAGGCTGCGGCCGGCGAGGCCGCCGCCCCCGCCGAGGCCGCTGCGCCCGCCGAGGAGCCCGCGCCCGAGCGCCCCACCGGTCCCACGACCGCCCTCTTCTTCCAGGCGCCGCCCGTGCTGGCCCCGCTGCCGGCCATCCGGGACGACGAGCCCGAGCAGGAGGCCGAGACGGCCGCCCAGCCCGCGAGCCGCCGCCGCAACCGCCGCCGGTCGGGCGCCAACGGTGCGGCGGTCGCCGAGGAGCGTCCGGAGCCGCGCGAGGAGGAGGCGCCCCGTCCGCGCCGCCGCGTGGTCGAGGAGATCACCGAGCCGCAGCGGGTCAAGGGCTCCACCCGGCTCGAGGCGAAGAAGCAGCGCCGCCGCGACGGCCGCGACGCCGGCCGCCGCCGCGCGGTTGTCACCGAGGCCGAGTTCCTCGCCCGCCGCGAGTCGGTCGAGCGCGTCATGGTGGTGCGCAGCACCGCGGACCGCATCGAGATCGGCGTGCTCGAGGACAACGTGCTCGCCGAGCACTACGTCGCGAAGGCGGCGAACGCGTCCCTCATCGGCAACGTCTACCTCGGCCGCGTGCAGAACGTGCTGCCGAGCATGGAGGCCGCGTTCGTCGACATCGGCCGCGGCCGCAACGCCGTCCTCTACTCCGGCGAGGTCGACTGGGACGCCGCCGCCGAGAACGGCGAGAAGAACCAGCCCCGCCGCATCGAGCTCGCGCTCAAGGCCGGCGACAAGGTGCTCGTCCAGGTCACGAAGGACCCGGTCGGCCACAAGGGCGCCCGCCTCACCAGCCAGGTGTCCCTCCCCGGCCGCTACCTCGTCTACGTCCCCAACGGCTCGATGAACGGCATCTCCCGCAAGCTGCCCGACACTGAGCGCGCGCGCCTCAAGAAGATCCTCAAGGAGGTCCTGCCCGACGGCGTCGGCGTCATCGTGCGCACCGCCGCGGAGGGCGCGACCGAGGAGCAGCTGACCGTCGACGTCAACCGCCTCACCGCGCAGTGGCAGCACATCAGCTCGCAGGTCGAGAAGGTGCAGGCGCCCGCGCTGCTGCACAGCGAGCCGGACCTGCTCGTCAAGATCATCCGCGACGTTTTCAACGAGGACTTCTCCCGTCTCGTCATCGCCGGCGAGGACGCGCAGAACACGATCGAGAACTACCTCACCTCGGTGGCACCCGACCTGCTCGACCGCGTCGAGCGGCATGCGGGCCAGAGCGACGTGTTCGCCGACTTCCGCATCCAGGAGCAGATCGACAAGGCCCTCGACCGCAAGGTCTGGCTGCCCTCCGGCGGCTCGCTCGTCATCGACCGCACCGAGGCGATGACGGTCATCGACGTCAACACCGGCAAGTTCGTCGGCTCGGGGGGCAACCTCGAGGAGACGGTCACCAAGAACAACCTCGAGGCGGCCGAGGAGATCGTCCGCCAGCTGCGGCTGCGCGACATCGGCGGCATCATCGTCATCGACTTCATCGACATGGTGCTCGAGACGAACCGCGACCTCGTGCTGCGCCGCCTCGTCGAGTGCCTGAGCCGCGACCGCACGAAGCACCAGGTGGCCGAGGTCACCTCGCTCGGCCTCGTGCAGATGACCCGCAAGAAGCTCGGCCTGGGCCTGGCGGAGTCGATGGCCGATGCGCCCGCGCGCCAGGTCGAGTCGAAGCAGGAGCCGCGCGGCCGCGGCGGCCGCAAGCAGCCCGCCGCCCAGCCTCCGCGCCCGGCCGCCGGCAGCACGCACGCGATCACCGACGACGCCCGCAACGCGCTCGCGAAGATCGCCGCCAGCACGATCCACAAGGACGAGCACGGCGAGCACGGCGAGCACCCGGAGCACGCCGAGCCGGCCGCCCCCGCCGCGCAGGCCGCCGTCGTCGAGCCGGTCGTGCTCGAGCCGGTCGCCCCGCCGAAGGCGGAGGCCGAGCCGATCATCCCGCTGCCGGAGATCGTGCCCGCGCCGAAGAGCCGCGAGATCGCGCCCGACGCCGAGTCGCTCCTCGGCGCCGTGCTCGACGCGCTGCCCGAGCCGAAGAAGCCGGGGCAGGGCCGCGCCCGCAGCCGCCGCGTGTCGACGCCGGCCCTCACGCCGGGCGTCACCGGGGTCGACAAGCACTGAGCCGACGTGCGGCCTCCGCGATCGAGGAGGCCGCACTAGCGGCCGTCTCGGAACCACCACGGCGATCGTCCGGATGGTGGTCTTGAGGCCCACTGCGCTCGCGCCTCGAGCACCGGGAACCGGTCAGCGGTCCCTGGCGCGGACCCGGAGGCCGCTCGCGATCAGGCGCGAGACAAGCTCGTGGCCGGACACCGGCTGGGCGCCGGCCGCGACGAGTTCGGCGACCCGATGCTCCGGCACGTCGTAGTGGTCGAGGTCGAAGCTCCGGCGCGGCACGTCGTTCGCCCGCGCGAACGCGTGCAGCTCCTCCAGAGAGGTGTCGCTCACGAGGTGCGACCAGACGGTGCCGTGGGCCGGCCACATCGAGGGATCGATGAGGACGGCCATGGCAGAATTGTAGGAAGCGGTGGCGCCGCCGGCGGGAAACCCCGGATATGCGCCCCGCGGGCGGCCGGATTGCCCGGGCATCGATGTTCGGGTAATCTAGACCGTCGGTGTGCGCGGCCCTGCCCGCACCGAGTCTTCGCCGCGGCACAGCCGCGGACATCCCAACAGATTGGCTGGAACGTGGTTTACGCAGTTGTGCGCGCCGGCGGGCGTCAGGAGAAGGTCGAGATCGGCTCGATCGTCACCCTCGACCGCATCAAGGCGGACGAGAACGGCAACGTCACCCTCGCCCCGGTGCTCCTCGTGGACGGCGACAACGTCACCCACGACGCGTCGGCGCTGGCGAAGGTCACGGTGACCGCCGAGGTCCTCGGCGACCTCCGCGGCAAGAAGATCGTCATCCAGAAGTTCAAGAACAAGACCGGCTACAAGAAGCGCCAGGGCCACCGCCAGGAGCTCACGCGGGTCAAGATCACCGGCATCAAGTAGAGCTGAGAGGCACCTGACATGGCACACAAGAAGGGCGCGAGCTCCACTCGCAACGGTCGTGACTCCAACGCGCAGCGCCTCGGCGTGAAGCGCTTCGGCGGCCAGGTCGTCAACGCGGGCGAGATCCTCATCCGCCAGCGCGGCACCCACTTCCACCCCGGCGTCAACGTCGGCCGTGGCGGCGACGACACCCTGTTCGCTCTCGCCGCGGGCTCGGTCGAGTTCGGCCAGAAGGGCGGCCGCAAGGTCGTCAACATCGTGGCGGCCGCCGAGTAGGCAGCTGCACCAAGGGAAATGGGCGAGCCTCGGCTCGCCCATTTTCTGTTTATCCACCCGATCTGAACCACCTGGAGGACCCGTGGTCGCGACGTTCGTCGATGAGGTGACGCTGCACCTGCGCGCCGGTCACGGCGGGAACGGGTGCGTCTCGGTGCGCCGCGAGAAGTTCAAGCCGCTCGCCGGCCCGGACGGCGGCAACGGCGGCAGCGGCGGCGACATCGTGCTCGTCGCCGACCCCCAGGTGACCACGCTGCTCGCGTACCACCGCGGCCCGCACCGCTCGTCCGAGAACGGCCAGCCCGGCATGGGCGACCACCGGCACGGGTCGAGCGGCGCCCCGCTCGAGCTGCCCGTCCCGGTCGGCACCGTCGTGAAGGACGCCGACGGCGCAGAGCTCGTCGACCTCGACACCCCGGGCATGCGGTTCGTCGTCGCCCCCGGCGGCCAGGGCGGCCTCGGCAACGCCTCCCTCGCCACGCCGAAGCGCAAGGCGCCCGGCTTCGCGCTGCTCGGCACGCCCGGCTGGGAGGGGGACGTCCGCCTCGAGCTGAAGACCGTCGCGGATGTCGCGCTCGTCGGCTTCCCGTCGGCGGGCAAGTCGAGCCTCATCGCGGCGCTGTCCGCGGCACGGCCGAAGATCGCGGACTACCCCTTCACCACCCTCCAGCCGAACCTCGGCGTGGTCGAGGCCGGATCCACCCGCTACACGATCGCGGACGTACCCGGCCTCATCGAGGGCGCGAGCGAGGGCAAGGGCCTCGGCCTCGAGTTCCTCCGCCACGTCGAGCGCTGCAGCGCGCTGCTGCACGTCCTCGACTGCGCCACGCTCGAGCCCGGCCGCGACCCGATCAGCGACCTCGACGTGATCCTCCGCGAGCTCGCCGCGTACCCGGTGCCGGAGGGGCAGCTCCCGCTGCTCGAGCGCCCGCAGCTCGTCGCCCTCAACAAGGTCGACGTGCCCGAGGGCAAGGACCTGGCGGACCTCGTCCGGCCGGACCTCGAGGCCCGCGGCTACCGCGTGTTCGAGATCTCGACGGTCACGCACGCCGGGCTCCGCGAGCTGTCCTTCGCGCTCGCCGGTCTCATCGAGCAGGCGCGCGCCGTGATCGAGGCGCCGAAGCCGCGCATCGTGCTGCGCCCGAAGCCGGTCGACGAGGCCGAGTTCACGGTCCGCGTCGAGGGCGGCTCCGGCGGCAACATCTATCGCATCCGCGGAGCCAAGCCCGAGCGCTGGGTGGCGCAGACCGACTTCCAGAACGAGGAGGCCGTCGGCTTCCTCGCCGACCGGCTCGCGAAGCTCGGCGTCGAGGATGAGCTCTTCAACGCCGGCGCCATCCCCGGCTCCACCGTCGTCATCGGCGGCGACAACGGCGTGGTGTTCGACTGGGAGCCGGCGCTCGCGTCGGCGGCCGAGCTGATGACGAGCCCCCGCGGCACCGACTCGCGCCTCGACCGCAACGCCCGGCCGACCCGCAACGAGCGCCGCGACCTGTACTTCGAGCGGATGGACGCCAAGGCGGAGGCGCGCGCCGAGCTGCTGCGCGAGCGCGAGGCCGGCCTGTGGCGCGAGGACGAGCCCGAGTCGAGGGACGCGGGGTCGACGGACGCGCGACTCAGCAGCGCAGGGTCGAGGGACGAGACAGTGACGAAGGACGAGGCGGAGTGACGACAGCGAGCAGGGAGGAGATCCTCGCCGCGCGGCGCATCGTCGTGAAGGTGGGCTCGTCCTCGATCAGCGGTGAGAACGCCGGGCAGATCCAGCCCCTCGTCGACGCCCTCGCCGAGGCCCACGGCCGGGGGGCCGAGGTCATCCTCGTCTCCTCCGGCGCCATCGCGACCGGGATGCCGTTCCTCGGCCTCGACAGCCGCCCCAGCGACCTCGCCACGCAGCAGGCCGCGGCGGCCGTCGGCCAGAACGTGCTCATCTACCGCTACCAGGAGAGCCTCCGGCAGTATCGGATCGTCGCCGGACAGGTGCTGCTGACGGCGGGCGACCTCGAGAACGCCACCTCGCGGAAGAACGCTGAGCGGGCGATCGGGAAGCTGCTCGAGCTGCGCATCCTGCCGATCGTCAACGAGAACGACACGGTCGCCACCCACGAGATCCGCTTCGGCGACAACGACCGCCTGGCCTCCCTCGTCGCCGCGCTGGTGCGCGCCGACCTGCTCGTGCTGCTCAGCGACGTCGACGCCCTCTACACCCGGCCGCCGCAGGAGCCGGGCGCGGAGCGGATCGAGCACGTGCCCTACGGCGACCCCCTCGACGGCGTCGTGGTCGGCTCGGTCGGCACGGGAATCGGCACCGGCGGAGCGACCACCAAGGTCGCCGCCGCCCGGCACGCCGCCGACGCGGGTGCGGGTGTGCTGCTGACCGCGACCCGCCAAGTGGCGCAGGCGCTCCGCGGCGAGCCGGTGGGCACCTGGTTCGACCCCCTCGTCCGCGAGCCCGCGCTCTAGAATTCCCGCATGTCCGGCGCATCCACCTCCCTCGGCCTCACCGATCGCTTCGCCGCGGCGAAGCGCGCCTCGCGGCAGCTCGCCACGCAGAAGGCGGAGATCAAGAACCGCGGGCTCGAGGCGATCGCCTCCGCCCTCCTCGCCGGCGCGGCGCGCATCCTCGCCGCCAACGCCCAGGACCTCGAGGCGGGGGAGCGGAACGGGCTCTCCGCCGCCCTCCGCGACCGGCTGCGCCTCGACCAGAAGCGGATCGGCGCCCTCGCGGACGCCGTGCTCGAGGTCGCGGCGCTCACCGACCCGGTCGGCCAGACCGTGCGCGGCAGCGTCCTGCCGAACGGCCTCTCGGTCTCCCAGGTGCGCGTCCCGTTCGGCGTCGTCGGTGCCATCTACGAGGCGCGGCCGAACGTGACGGTCGACATCGCGGCGCTCGCCCTCAAGAGCGGCAACGCCGTCGTGCTGCGCGGCGGAACGGCCGCCGAGAACTCCAACCGCGTGCTCGTCGAGATCCTGCAGGAGGCGCTCGCCTCCGTCGGGCTGCCCGCCGACGCCGTGCAGACGATCGACGAGTTCGGGCGCGACGGCGCCCGCGAGCTGATGCGCGCCCGCGGCTACGTCGACGTGCTCATCCCGCGCGGCAGCGCCCAGCTGATCCAGACGGTCGTCGCCGAGTCCACCGTCCCCGTCATCGAGACCGGCGCGGGCGTCGTGCACGTCTTCGTCGACGAGAGCGCGGACGCCGAGCTCGCCGTCGACGTCGTCCTCAACTCGAAGACGCAGCGGGTGAGCGTCTGCAACACTCTCGAGACCCTCCTCGTGCACCGGGACGCCGCCCCGCGGCTGCTGTCGCCCGTCCTCGACCGCCTCCGGGCCGCCGGCGTCACCCTGCACGCCGACGAGGCGACCCGCGCGCTCTACCCCGACGCCGTGCCCGCCACGGAGGAGGACTGGGCGGAGGAGTACCTGTCGCTCGACCTGTCCGTCGCCATCGTCGACGACCTCGACGCGGCGATAGAGCACATCGACCGGTACTCGACGAAGCACACCGAGTCGATCCTCACGAACGACGTGCGCAGCGCTGAGCGCTTCCTCGCCGAGGTGGACTCCGCGGTCGTCATGGTGAACGCCTCCACTCGCTTCACGGACGGCGGCGAGTTCGGGTTCGGCGCGGAGGTCGGCATCTCGACCCAGAAGCTCCACGCACGCGGTCCGATGGGCCTGCAGGAGCTCACGAGCACCAAGTGGATCGTGCGCGGATCCGGCCAGACCCGCTCCTGACCTTCTCGGCACGCAAAGTGTCAAGCCCTGGCTGAAGCTTGCGGGTCCTCCGTACCGTTTCCCCACAGGCGTCGCGCTGCGGCGCCCGAACGGGAAGGGGACCGCCATGAGCACGCCCGAGAGCGGACGTCCAGGACACACGGACCAGGACAAGACCGAGGCCTTCTCCACGCAGGGTGACGCCGACCGCGGCGATGACACAGCAGCCGTCCCGGCCGGCCGTGGGTCGTCGCTGCGACACGATGTCGTCGCGCGCGAGAAGGAGCAGTTCGGCGGCATCAAGTTCGGGTCCGCCTTCTTCGGCTGGCTCACCGCCACCGGCATGGCCGTCATTCTGACCGCCCTCGTCGCGGCGGCCGGCGCCGCGGTCGGCCTCGCGACCAACGTCGACGCGACCGACGTGAACGCCGAGCAGGCCCAGACGGTGAGCATCGTCGGCGCGATCGCCCTCGTGGTGATCCTGTTCCTGTCCTACTACTGCGGCGGCTACGTCGCGGGGCGCATGGCCCGCTTCAACGGCGCCAAGCAGGGCCTCGCGGTCTGGCTCTGGGCGCTCGTGATCGCGATCCTTGCCGCCATCCTCGGCTTGGTCGCGGGCAGCCAGTTCAACGTCCTCGCGAACCTGAACAGCTTCCCGCGGATCCCCGTCAACGAGGGCGCCCTCACCGCCGGCGGCATCATCACCGCCATCGTGGTCGCGCTCATCGCGCTGGCGGGTGCCGTGCTCGGCGGCATTGCCGGGATGCGCTTCCACCGCAAGGTCGACAAGGCCGGGCTCGGCGTCTGACCGAGACATGCGAGGGGCGGGTGGCGCACAACGCGCCGCCCGCCCTTCGCGCGTCTCCGGGCTCGGGGCCCGTCGCTAGACTGAACTGACCGCCGCCGCCGGCGAGGCCGAAATGCTGCAGGAGAGTACATGTCGCTGATCCACGCCGTCGTTCTCGCGGCCGCCGCCGAGACCGAGCACAACACGCTGCCGATGCCGCCGCTGCTGTTCGGCATCATCACCCTGGCCGTGTTCGCCGTCCTCGGCATCGTGATGTTCAGCTACCGCAACGTGGCCAACCGGCACCGTCAGGTGTCCGGCAAGCCGGGCGGTGACGGCTCCGGCCACGGTACGGCTCACTTCGGCTGATCCTCGCCCGTGCAGATCGAGCCGGGCAGCGGCCGCCCGCGCATCGGCGTGATGGGCGGCACCTTCGACCCGATCCATCACGGCCACCTCGTGGCGGCCAGTGAGGTCGCGCAGTCGTTCGACCTCGACGAGGTCATCTTCGTCCCGACCTACCAGCCGTGGCAGAAGCGTGGCGTGAGCCCCGCGGAGCACCGGTACCTGATGACGGTCATCGCGACCGCCGCGAACCCGCGCTTCACGGTGTCCCGGGTCGACATCGACCGGGGCGGTACCACATACACGATCGACACGCTGCGCGATATTCAGAGCGAACGCCCAGACAGCGACCTGTTCTTCATCACCGGTGCCGACGCGATCAAGCAGATCTTCAGCTGGAAGGACGTCCAGGGCCTCTGGGATCTCGCGCACTTCGTCGCGGTCAGCCGTCCGGGACACGCCGTGTCGCTATCCGACCTTCCCGAGCACGACGTAAGCTGGCTGGAAATTCCGGCGCTGGCGATATCTTCAACCGACTGCCGCAGTCGAGTGAAGAGGGGGCATCCCGTCTGGTACCTCGTACCAGATGGCGTCGTGCAGTACATCTCCAAACATGATCTGTATCGGGGGACTTCATGACTTTGTGGCAGGAGCAGCGGGAGCGTCAGGGGACGACCTCCGGCACGGGGCAGCCACGGAGCCGGCGTGAGGCGCGCGACGCCGAGCGGCGTGCGAACGAGACGGCGGACCTGACGGGTGTGCACCCGTCGAACGTGTACGACCTCAACTCGTCGGGGAACATCTGGGACACGCTGTCCCGTCGCGCCGCGTCGCAGCTGACCGACGCCGCCACCGAGGCGGAGCGCCGCACCGGCCGTCGTGCCACGGATGACGGTCGCCCCGCCGAGCCGCAGAGCTACATCGCGCAGGGCCGGCCGCAGCTGCCGACCTACGACGCGCGCCGCCCGTCGATCCCGGGAGTGTTCCAGCAGCGCAGCTTCGCTCCCGAGCCGATCCTGCCCGAGGCCGAGGACACTCGCACCCGTCCCACCTCGCGCATCGACTCGATCCTCGGCACCCCGGTGTCGAGCGCCGCGCCGCGCCTCGTCGCCGACGAGGCGCCGGTCGCCGACCTGTCCGCGTCGCTCGACCACACCATGTCGCGCCGCGCGCTGCGCGCCATGCGCGAGACCGGCCAGGTCCCCTCGTTCGCGCCGTCGACCGGCAGCGCCAACGGCGCCTGGGCGCCGTCGTGGGAGCCGGTCGCCCCGGCCCCCGCCGCCGAGGAGCTCGCGGGCTCCGCGTTCTCCTCCTACACGGACACGGCGACCGTCGAGATGTCGGCCGTCGACCGCGCCGCCGTCGAGGCCGAGGTTCCGGTGTTCCTGCCGGAGGCCGAGGTCGAGGACGACGAGCCCGGGCTCGACACCGTCCTGATGGACCGCATCGAGACCGAGCTCCCCCCGCTGCCGAAGGCGTTCATCGCGCCGCTCGCCGAGCCGCTGCCGAAGGCCTCGGTTCCGCCGCGCGTCGAGCCGATGCCCGCCCCGGCCGCCGGCACCTTCACCGAGGTGCCGTCCGCCCCGATGCCCGGCCTGCAGGGCTTCGAGGCACTCATCGCCCAGGCGAGTGCCGGCCTCGAGGGCTCCGGTGCCCCCGCGACCGGTCCGACGCCCCAGATGGCGCGCCAGGAGCGTCCCTACACCCCGCCCGCCGGCCACTGGTCGGTCCAGGCGCAGTACAAGGACGACGAGGAGCTGCCCTTCGAGGGCATGCTGAGCCGCAACGTCGGCACGTCCTCGGGCTCCACCAACGCGCTCATCATGTCGAGGGACCCGCAGCCCGACCTCTTCTCCGCCGTGAACAGCACGGGCGAGATCATGGTCACCGGCTCGCTGGACCTTCCCCGCATCCTGTCCTCGACCGGCGCTCCCTCCGAGCAGTACGACTCGTCGGAGATCGACCGCCTGTTCGAGGCCAGCCAGGAAGAGCACCACACCGCCGACGTCGCCCCCGTGCGCGCCGCGCGTGCAGTGTCCACCCACACCTCGACTCGCAGCGTGGTCAGCCCGCGCAAGAGCCGCGGTGCCATGCTGCCGACCGTGCTCGCGATCACCGCGGCACTCATGGCGCTCGGCGTGGTGGGCCTGCTCTTCGCCGGTTACGTCCTGAGGATCTTCTGATAACTGCCGCATCCGAACGCGCCGTCGAGCTGGTCCAGCTCGCGGCGGTCGCCGCCGACTCCAAGAACGCCCTCGACCCGGTCGCGCTCGACGTGGCCGGGCGGCTTCCCCTGACGGACGCCTTCCTGCTCGTGTCGGGCCGCACCGAGCGCAACGTGCTCGCCATCGCGGAGGCGGTGGAGGATCGGCTGCTCGAGGCCGGCGCCAAGACGCTGCGCCGCGAGGGCCGGTCCGAGGGTCGCTGGGTGCTCCTCGACTTCGGCGACGTGGTCGTCCACGTCTTCCACGAGGAGGACCGGCTCTACTACTCGCTCGAGCGCCTCTGGAAGGACTGCCCGGTCATCCCGGTCAATCTCCCGGTCGCGCCGAACACGCCCGCCGCGGAGTAGTCGCCTCCCTTCGCCGGGCCGATCCGGCACTTCCGGCCTGCCTCGGTGGCCCGGATGCGGAGCTTCCCCCGCTTCGCGGTGCGCGCTCCGCACGTCCTCCTGCTTCTTCTCTGCACGCCTTCTGGGCGTTCGCTCAGCGCGACTCCGTACGGTGGCAGGAAGAACTGAGGAGGACTCGATGAAGTGCCCGAATGATGGTGCGACCCTGGTCATGAGCGACCGCAGCGGAGTCGAGATCGACTACTGCCCCGAGTGCCGCGGCGTATGGCTCGACCGCGGTGAGCTCGACAAGATCATCGACCGCGCCGGTCCCACCCCGACCGCCGCTCCCGCCCCTCCTGCGACCTCCACCCCGTACGTGCAGCCGACGGGCGCGCCGTACCAGGACCCGTACCGCGACCAGTACCGGGACCGCGACCGCGGCTACAACCAGGGCTACCGGCCACGGAAGAAGGAGAACTGGCTCAGCGACCTCTTCGACTGAGCCGGCGGAGTCGACGACACGCTGCCGCGTCACGGGACGGTCCCGACGTGTAGTAAAGTTGTCGAGGCTTCTTACGGAGCCGATGGGCCTGTGGCGCAGCTGGTAGCGCACCTGCATGGCATGCAGGGGGTCAGGGGTTCGAGTCCCCTCAGGTCCACCAATAGAAAGAGCGTCGCCTTCGGGCGGCGCTCTTTCTCGTTCTGCGGCGTTGAGCGATCGTGGAGGCTCGGGAAGGGTTCGCTTCGCCGTGGACCGTAGGCTGTGAGGTCGGATCCGCAGCAGGGGGAACACGCCGTGGCACGTCGCTCACCGCTCGACACCGATCCACGCTTCACCCGCCACCGGACGCTGCGTGTCCTCTGGCCGGGGCTGCTCGTGCTCGCGATCGGGCTCGCCGGCCTCGTGCTCGCGACGCTCTTCATGCCGGAGCTGGTTGTGACGGCGCGCCGCGAGGCGGAGGGGGCGTCGTCGACTGCGAACGCCGTGGCGGCGCGATTCGATCCGCTGTGGACATGGCTGCTCGCCGTCGGGACGGTCCTCTTCGGGGTATTCCTCCTGACCGTCTCCGTCGAGCGGCGGCATGCGGGGACCGGTCACCGGCTCCGCCGATCACTCTTCGCGACCTTCGACGGCGGGCGTCCTCGGCTGCTCGACCTGTACAGCCGCTTCGCCTCGGCCGATCCGGGAAGGTACACCCCCCTTCCAGAGCTCTTGCGGGGCCGGCGGTGGGACACCCGTCTCGACATCTGGGAGGTCCCCGAGGACTTCGTCGCCTACGTGGCACTCTCGACGGGCGCGGGGCGCTCCACCGAGCACGCCGGTCTGCTGCGCTATGAAGGGGAGCCCTATGCGGCGCTGATGGCCGCGGTCCGCTCATCGAGGCTGCGCCTGCCGGCACCGGCCGCTCACGGACCCTCGGCGCCCGACGGACCCCCGCCCGGCGTGCGGGGCCTCCTCGACCCGCGCGTCCTCACCGGGCTGGAGGGAAGCTCCGGCATCGCGGTGAGAGAGGAAGGCGACGGCCTGCGTGTGGGCGGCTGGGAGGTCGACTACCTCGTCCGCGTCGAGGGGGACGTCTGGACGATCACGCCTCGCGACCGAGGACGGGACGGGGCCCCGGTGCAGACGAACAGCAGCCGGGTGTCGGACGCGTTCCTGCTCTACTACAACGGACTGCCGAGCGGAACGATGGAGCGGCTCGCGCCGCACATCCACCGGCTGGACGCGTCAGCGGCGGGCGTCACCGTGGAGAGGCTCGAGCGCGGTACCCGTCTCACCTGGCCCGACGGGAGCTGGGCGACCGCCGGCTCCTCCTTCGAGGCGCAGCGGCTGCTCTACTTCGGCTCGACGCCGATCGACGAGCTCGCCGTGCACGCCGGCGGCACCCTCACCGACCAGGGCTTCGAGAAGAGGTCCGATTCGCGCTGAAGCGAGGTCCTTCGCGGTGCTTCACCCTCCGCTTGTGAGATTTCGTCAACGTCAGGTCGTATGCCGCTTGACGTACGCGCTCGGGCCCCTCCATGCTGGTCGCCCGGGGGGAACCAATGAAGGAGCCGGAGGAACACGTGACGGCCGTCGTCCATTCGCCCCCTGGGTCGGCAGAAGGCCTGCGGGCCACGCTGCGCCGGCTCTCGGCCGCCCAGAAGGGCTCCGCCGGAGCACCCGCATATTCCCGCTTCGTCAATCGTCCGCTCGGCCGGCTGTTCGCCGCGCTGGCCTTTCAGGTAGGGCTGACCCCCAACGCGGTCACCGCGATCAGCGCGGCCTTCACGGTGACCGGCATCGCTCTGCTCGCGCTCGTCCCACCGTCCGTGCCCATGGGCTTGGCCGTCGCCGCCTGTCTGGTTCTCGGCTACGGGCTTGACGCCGCCGACGGGCAGCTCGCGCGGCTCCGCGGCGGCGGATCGCCGGCGGGGGAGTGGCTCGACCACATGGTCGACGCCGCCAAGGCCTCGTCGCTGCACCTGGCGGTGCTCGTCGGCCTCTACCGCTTCACGGACCTCGACCCCGTCTGGCTGCTGGTGCCCCTCGGCTACTGTGTCGTCGACGCGGTGACCTACTTCGGGACCATGCTCAACGAGGCGCTCCGGGCGCAGCACGGTGCGCCGACGCGCGCACAGCGCACCGGCCAGAAGGTGGGCATCGGCCGGTCCCTGCTCACGCTGCCCACCGACTACGGCCTGCTGGCCGTCACCTTCGTGCTGTTCGGGCTTCCCGCGCTCTTCTTCCCCGTCTACGCGGTTCTCTTCCTTGCGGCGGCCGGCTTCCTCGCCCTCGCCGCGGTCAAATGGTTCCGCGAGATGGAACGGCTCCCGCGATGAGGCGCCGAGGCGGAAGGACGGCCGACGACGCCCGTCCCGGACTCCTCGTCGTGCACCCCGGCGCAGAGCTCTACGGCGCCGACCGGGTCCTCCTCGAGTCGGCGACGGCCCTCGCGGACCGCTATCGGGTGACGGTCGCCGTGCCCGGCCCGGGGCCGCTGGTGCGCGAGCTCCAGTCCCGGGGCCTGCGCGTGGTCCGCTGCCCGATGCCGGTCCTGCGCAACTCGGCCCTGCGTCCGCGCGGCGCCGTCCAGCTGCTCGGCCAGGCCGTGGTGGGCTTCCCGCCGGCCCTCGGGCTGCTGCGCCGGCACGCCGATGCCGGCGTCTACGTGAACACGCTCACCCTGCCCTCCTGGACGCTCCTCGCCCGCCTGGCCGGCCGCCGGTCGATCTGCCACGTGCACGAGGCCGAGCAGTCCGCCCCGCGGCTTCTGCGACGCGGCATGGCGCTCTGCCCCGCTCTGTCGGATCGGGTCATCGCCAACAGCCGCTTCACGCTCGAGGTGCTCACCGAGGTGGCGCCGAGGCTGCGCCGGCGCAGCGTCGTCGTGCCCAACCCGGTCCGCGGCCCGGAGGGGGTCGTGCCCGGTCGTGAGCTGCTGACGGGCCCTCTGCGACTGCTGTACGTCGGCCGGCTCTCGCCGCGCAAGGGCCCCCAGGTGGCGGTCGCGGCGCTCCGCGAGCTGACGGACCGCGGCGTGGACGCGCAGCTCACGCTCGTCGGCTCGGTGTTCCCCGGCTACGAGTGGTTCGAGGCCGAGCTGCGTGCGGCCGTCGCCGACGCCGGCCTCGAGCAGCGGGTCCGCTTCCTCGGCTTCCACGCCGAGGTGTGGCCGCACTTCGCCGACGCCGATGTGGTGCTGGTCCCCTCGACCGGCGACGAGTCGTTCGGCAACACGGCCGTCGAGGCGCTGCTCGCCGCCCGCCCCCTCGTGGTGAGCGCGCACAGCGGCCTCGAGGAGGCGGCGGCCGGCTACGCATCGGCGCAGGCGGTCGACCCCGCCCGGCCCGCGGACTGGGCCGACGCCGTCGAGCGCGTCGCCCGCGACTGGCACCGTTTCCGCGGCGCCGCCGTGGCTGACGCGGCGAGGGCCCGGCGACTGCACGCCGTGGAGCGCTTCAGCGCCGAGCTCGTCGAGGCGGTCGCCTCGACCGGGACCGGGTCCGGCGTGCAGAGCATCCGCGTCGCGGACGCCCGCACCGCCGAGCGGATGGCCGCCGACGGGACCGCCGCGTGACCGGTGCGGGTCTCAGGATGCCCGTGCCGGCCATCCTGATGTACCACTCCATCAGTCCGTCCACCGAGCCCGATCCGCACCGGCTCCGGGTGCACCCGGACCGGCTCGACCGGCACCTGCGACTCCTGCGCCGGCTCGGCCTGCGCGGCGTCTCGCAGACCGAGCTCGTGCGCGCGGTCGACCGTGGGGAGGCGGGCGGCCTGGTCGGCCTCACCTTCGACGACGGCTACACCGACTTCCTGGAGTACGCGGTGCCGGTGCTCGAGCGGCACGGCATGACCGGCACGGTGTACGTGGTCGCCGGGCGGATGGGCGGCGAGAACACGTGGGACACCGGCCCCCGCTTCCCGATCATGGACGCGGACCAGGTGCGGCAGTCGGCCGCCGCCGGCCACGAGGTGGGCAGCCACACCATGAACCACGTCCGGCTCGCCGGCGCGGACCCGGTGCAGCTCGCCGCCGAGGTGGGGGAGAGCCGGCGGGTGCTCGAGGACGTGCTGCAGAGCGAGGTCCCCGGGTTCTGCTATCCGTGGGGCTCCTACGACGAGGCCGCGGCGGATGCCGTGCGCGCGGCCGGCTACGACAACGCGTGCGTCACCGGCGACTACGAGCCCGGTGATCGGGTGACGCTGCCGCGCTGCTACGTGAGCCCCCAGGACACCCCGGCCCACATCGCGGCCCGGCTCGCCCGGCACTCCCTCCGCCAGCGCCGTGCCGTCGCCGCCGAGGCTCGCTGACTTTGCCGAACAACGGTCGCCTGGAGGTCGGGACCAGCGGCCCTTGCGGTCCGCTCGCGGGCTCCTAGCGTCGGAGCCCAGAGGCCGCGCGCGCGGCCTGGACCTGAAGGAGCTCGTGATGATCGGCAGGAGCGACATCGACCGCCTGAGGGGCGCCGATGTGGTGGACACCGACGGCCACGCCGTCGGCAGGGTCGGGGAGACGTTCCTCGGCGACGACGGCCAGCCACACTGGGTGACGGTGCGCACGGGCCTGTTCGGCCGCCGGGAGAGCTTCGTGCCCCTCGAGGAGGCGCAGCTCGACGGCGACGTCCTGCGCATCCCGTACAGCAAGGCGCAGGTGAAGGACGCCCCGCACTTCGATCCGGAGAGCGCGCTGACCGAGGAGGAGGAGGTCGACCTGCACCACTACTACGACCGCAGCCCCGGTGCCTCGCGCCTCACCCGGCACGACAGCGGCGGTGAGGAGCGCCGCGGCGACGTGGAGGAGCTTCCCGAGGAGCGCCCGAGGGTCGCGACTTCGGAGCCTCCGCGCGAGCGCGGGCACTTCGAGGCGGAGGGCACGCTGCTCCACCCCGACGAGGACGACCAGATCCGCCGGAACCAGGTCGACTTCGACGGCGAGACCGGGCGGGACAGGGTCTAGCCCGTCGGCTGCGACGGAACGATGCGCGGATAATCGGAATCGTGGAGGACCAAGAAGCCTGGAAGCGGCTCTGCACGCTTCTCGATGACGACGAGCTGCTGTGGCCCGGCGTCCGCGAGGCGCTCGAGGAGGACGGCGACCCCTGGGAAGCGCTCCTCAGCGGGCTCGACGACGCCGGTGCGCTCGCCTACCTGGACGCCGAGGACACCGGCATGGAGCTCGCCGACGCCCTCGCCCAGCTGCCCCGCGTGTTCCGGCTGCAGCCGGACCTCGGCCGGGTCACCGACACCGACGACCTGGCCGAGGCGATGGCGGTCGCGGACGAGATCCTCGCGGCGAAGGGCTTCCGCCTCGTGATGCTCGACGACGAGGAGGACGAGGACGCCTCCTCGCTGGTGGTCGTGCCCGCCGGCTCCCTCGACGACGTCGTCGCAGCGGCGGAGAGCGTCGATCGGACCATCACCACGTTCGGGTGACGTCGGACCGGCATCCCGGGCCGAGACGGAGGCGGGCCGAAGCGGAGCCGGGCCGAAACGGCGGTTCCGGGCCACCTAGGCGGCCCGGAAGTGCCGAAACGGCCCGGAGCGGATTCGACGCGGCCGGGCAGCGGATCAGGCGGCGGCGGGGGTGGCGACCGGGTGGGCGGCGCGGCGCGCCTTGAGAAAGGCGTCCACGATGTCCCACAGCGTGATCCCGATGATGACGAACGCCGTGATCGTCACCGTGACGCTGCCCGGCTCGATCAGCCAATCCCGCCCGAACTCCGCGAAGAACGCCCGGTTGAGGAGCTGCTCGGTGAAGAGCAGCCAGAGCGCCGGCACCGCGAACAGCAGGGAGGTGACCACGTTGACGGCGGCGAAGCCGTACGTCCACCGCCCGTGGCGCCACACCACGAAGGCGAACACCACCTCGAGTACCAGCAGGGCGAGCAGGTAGGGGATCCAGAGGCTCCACAGCTCGGGGTCCAGCAGGGGGATGGGCCGGCCGCCCTCGTCCCGGAAGACCGAGGACACCTGCTGCCAGATGAGCAGCCCGCCGAGGATCACCGCGAAGACCGCGGAGGCGATGACCTCGCCGAAGCCCATCCGGCCGGGAGCGGGCAGCTCGGGGAGGCTGTCGGGCGTCCATTCGCTGAAGCCCTGCCGCCCCGTGGTGCGCTCCAGGACCGCGAACACGAGGGTCACCCAGAACCCGAGGTGCACCGTCACCGACAGCAGCGTGGTGACGGCCGTGCCGATGATCGTGCCGACCGGCTGCTGGGCGATCAGCTGGCCGAGGACGACGCCGGCCGTCGCGACGGGCAGCACGACGGCGAGGAGCAGCTTGAGGAGTCGCCACCAGTCGAGGAAGAGCGCCGGTCCGATGAGGTGCAGCGGTCGGTCGGCGTAGCCCGCGGCGAGCCGGCCCGGGTCGCCGAACTCGGTGAGCACCTCGCGCTCGGCGTCTCGCGGCGAGACGCCCTCCTCGACGCGGGCGTCGACCGCGTCCTCGATCGAGGCCCGCAGCTCGCGGTCGATGTCGGCCCGCTTCTCCTCCGGCAGCGACCGGAGGGCGGCGTAGACATAGCGGTCGGTGAGCGTCGTCATCGCTCGTTCCCTTCGCTCAGATTGCGGATGGCGGCGTGCAGCTGCTCCCAGTCGGAGAGCAGCAGGGCGAGCAGCTCGGAGCCCTCGGCGCTCGTCGTGTAGAACTTGCGCGGCCGGGACTCGTCGGTGTTCCAGGCGCTCTCGAGCAGGCCCTGCTTCTCGAGGCGGCGCAGCAGCGGGTACAGCGTGTTCGCCTCGACGGCGAAGCCCGCGGACTCGAGCGCCTCCAGCAGCGCGTACCCGTACCCGGGCCGGCGGAGCAGGGCGAGGCACGCGAGCACCACCGTTCCCCGGCGGAGCTCCTGCAGGTGCCCGGTGAGCAGTTCGCCGTCCATTGGCGACACGGTACTGTGTCTCGCACAGTATTGGCAAGCGCGCAGTCTCCTACCGGCGCCGCGACAGCGCGGCCGAGTCGGGTTCAGGTCTGGTAGACGGCGGTGGTGTCGACCGTCATCTCCGGAACGGCGCCGCTGAGGAGGCTCTGCAGAGCGATCCGGTCGTCCGCGCGGGGCCGGTAGACGCTCCGCTCGTCGGCGCCGCGAGCATCCGCGACGATCGTCACGCGGAACAGCACGCCGAACGCGTACCGCTTGCCCTTCTCGACCAGGAAGTTGACGCCGAGCGTCCCACTCGGCAGCGACACCGGCACCGTGTACGGCAGGCCCGCCTGCTGACCGTAGTGGGTCTGCGCGATCACCGGGGAATTCGCGAACGGCGCGAGCAGCTCCCACGTGCCGGTGACCGGATTGATCTCCCAGCCCCGCAGCAGCACGGTCGCGAAGAAGTCGAACCGGCTGTAGCGGGCGGCGGTGAGGAAGTCGAAGCGGCGCACGGCCATCGCGGCCACCTCGGCACTGAAGCGCACCTGAGCCAGCTTCGCAGTGGGGAGGTACTCGATCGCGAGACCCGTGTACGCCCGATGGGTGCCCGTCAGCTCCGTCGGACTGATCGACGCGGTCATCGTGCCGGCTCCGTTGTCGGCGTAGCAGCCGGTGGGCGCCGGGCTCGTCGAGCGGGTCCAGTCGTGCTGGTACACGTTCTCGTGCGGCGGCGGCAGGATCCAGTACCGCCGGTGGTCGACCTGCCCGGGCACGTAGAGCCGCTGCGGCCAGGCGAGGCTGAAGACGCCGGCGCGGAGGGCGTCGGCCCAGCGGTAGGTGTGGTGCGAGAGGAGTCGCTGCCCCTCCTCGTCGGGCTGCATCGTCTCGGGGTCGAAGCGCTGGCGCTCCATCAGGTCGGCGAGCTCGCGGGCATCGAACGGCTCGTCGATGTCGATGCGGTCGAACGGCGGGTCGTGCGCGTCCATCCGTGCCTCCTCGGTCGGGATGGGCGGAAGGTACTCGCCGGGCCGCGGCGGCTCCAGGGGCGTCGGTCCGCTCGGCGCGGGGGATACGCCCTCGGCGCGGGTGTCGTCCGATGCGCGCGGAGGACGTTTCTGCTGCGGGGAGGGCGCCGGCGGGTGGGAACGACGCAGGGGGCCGCCCCGAAGGGCGACCCCCTGCGCAGTGCGGGCCGGGCTACGCGGCGAGCGGCAGCGCGTCCGCCGTCGTCGTGGCGGTCAAGCGCCCGTCCGAGACGGACAGCCGCACGGTGTCGCCGGCGGAGAGGCCGGAGCCGACCAGCAGGTCGGCGACCCGGTCCTCGACCTCGCGCTGGATGAGCCGGCGCAGCGGGCGCGCGCCGTACTCGGGCTCGTAGCCGTGCTCGGCCAGCCAGTCCACGGCCGCCTCCTCGATGTCGAGCCGGATGTCCTGCGCCTCCAGCCGCGCCGCGGTCGCGCCGAGGAGCAGGCGGACGATCTGCCGCAGCTGCGCGCGGTCGAGCTTGCGGAACAGCACGATCTCGTCGATCCGGTTGAGGAACTCCGGGCGCATGCTCTCGCGCAGCCTGCCCATCACCCGGTCGCGCAGCGCCTTCTCGGAGCCGAACCCGGTGCCCGCCTCGTCGGCGGCCACGAAGCCGAGCGCTCCGCCGCGGCTCGCGAGGAACTCGGAGCCGAGGTTCGACGTCATGATGACGATCGTGTTCCGGAAGTCGACCGTGCGGCCCTGACCGTCGGTGAGCCGGCCGTCGTCAAGCACCTGCAGGAGCAGGTTGAACACGTCCGGGTGCGCCTTCTCGATCTCGTCGAGCAGGATCACCGAATACGGCTGGCGCCGCACGCGCTCGGTGAGCTGGCCCGCCTCGTCGTAGCCGACGTACCCGGGAGGGGCGCCGACCAGACGGCTGACGGTGTGCCGCTCGCCGTACTCGCTCATGTCGAACCGGAGGACCGCCTTCTCGTCGCCGAACAGCGAGGCCGCGAGGGTCTTCGCGAGCTCCGTCTTGCCGACGCCGGTGGGGCCGAGGAACAGGAAGCTCGCGGTGGGACGCCGCGGGTCGCCCATGCCGGTGCGGCTGCGCCGGACGGCGCGGGCGATCGCGCTGACCGCCTCGTCCTGGCCGACGACGCGCTCGTGCAGCTCGGTCTCGAGCTTCGCGAGCCGGCTCCGGTCGCCCTCGGTGAGGCGAGCGGCCGGGATGCCCGTGAGGCGTGCGACGATCTCGGCGATGTCCGCCGAGGCGATGGTGCTCTCCTCGGCGGACGGCACGGACTCGTCCGGCGCGCCCGCGATCCGGCGGCGCACGGCCTCGATCTCGTCGCGCAGGCGCGACGCCTCCTCGTACTGCTCCTCCGCGACCGCGCGGCTCTTCGCCGCCTCGAGCTCGGCCTCCTGCGCCTGCAGCGCCGCCACGTCGGTGGGCTCGCCGAGGGTGAGCCGCCGGCGGGCGCCCGCCTGGTCGAGCAGGTCGATCGCCTTGTCCGGCAGGAAGCGGTCCTGGATGTACCGGGACGACAGCTCAACGGCCGCGCGGACCGCGTCGTCGCTGTAGGCGACGCGGTGGTGCTCCTCGTAGCGGCCCTTCAGCCCTGCGAGGATCCGGACGGCGTCCTCCGCGCTCGGCTCCGGCACGACGACCGGCTGGAAGCGCCGCTCGAGGGCGGCGTCCTTCTCGATGCGGCGGTACTCGGCGAGCGTCGTCGCGCCGATCAGGTGCAGCTCGCCGCGCGCGAGACGCGGCTTCAGCATGTTGCCCGCGTCCATCGCGCCCTCGGCGCCTCCCGCGCCGACGACGGTGTGCAGCTCGTCCACGAAGACGATGAGCTCGTCCTTGTGCTCGGCGATCTCGGCGATGACCTTGGTGAGGCGCTCCTCGAACTCGCCGCGGAAGCGGGTGCCCGCGAGCATGCCGGCGAGGTCGAGGGCGACGACGCGCTTGCCGCGCAACAGGTCCGGCACCTCGCCGTCCGCGATGCGCTGGGCGAGTCCCTCGACGATGGCGGTCTTGCCGACGCCGGGCTCGCCGATCAGCACGGGGTTGTTCTTGGTGCGGCGCAGCAGGATCTCGACGGTCTGGGCGATCTCGTCCGTGCGCCCGATCACCGGGTCCAGCTCGCCGTTGCGCGCCCGGCCGGTGAGGTCGGTGCCGTACTCGTCGAGGGTCGGGGTGGTGGACGCCTCGCTCTGCCCGCTGCGGGCCTCGGTGCGCGACGCGGACGCGTCCCCGCCGGTGGCCGCGGCCTGCAGGGTCTGCGGGGTGACTCCCGCCGCGGCGAGCAGCTGGCCGGGCACCGCGTCGCTGTTCAGCGCGAGGGCGAAGAAGACGTGCTCGGGGTCGACGAACGTCGAGCCGGAGGCGCGCGCCACCTGCGCGGCGACGAACAGGGCGCGCTGCGCGGAGGGCAGCAGGCCCGGCGCGAGGTCGGCGAGCTGCTCGGACGACTCGGGGAGCCGCTCCTCGATCGACTCGACGAGCCGGTCGGGGTCCGCCCCGGCGCGCTCGACGATGCCGGAGACCGGCGATGAGGTCAGCAGGACGTGCAGCAGGTGCAGCGCGTCCACGCCGGGGTGGCCGTGCCGGACCGCGAACTCGGCGGAGCGCTGCAGGAGGTCCTGCGTGCGGCGGCTGAGCAGGCGGCTGATGTCGACCGGGCGTCCGGTCGATCCGGCACGCTGGCCGGAGAGGAGCCGAGCGAGGAACTCGTCGAACGAGCCGTCGCCGGACTGGGGGCCGAGGAATCCCGGCATGGAACCTCCTGGATCAGAAAACTTGAGTACAGACGACTCAACCCAGGGATGGTCTTCAACATTCCCGCACCCGTCGTGCGGCCGGCGGACAGCGAGCGCCCGGTAGGGTGGCGCTTCGGACGGTCGCTTCCGCGCGGCCGCGGGAAGTGCAGGATGTCGGAGAGCCCGGTCTCGGAGTCGCCCTACGAAGTGCTGGGCGTGCCGCCCTCCGCCACGGACGACGAGCTGCGCCGCGCGTACCGGCGGCTGCTGCGTGAGACCCATCCGGACACCGGCGGCGAGTCGGCGCGCTTCATCGCCGTCCAGCAGGCCTGGGCGCTGATCGGCACCCCGGAGGCGCGCGCCGAGTACGACCGAGGACGCGGGCCGTCGACCGGCTCGGACCGGACCTTCTCCTGGGGGCCGCCGAAACCGCAGACCACCCCGTCCGGGCGGCCCGCCGCACGCTCCTACGGCCATCCCGGCGGCTGGCGTCGTGAGCTGTATCTGCGCCTCCTCCAGGAGTGGATGGGCCGGGGCGTCGAGATCGACGATCCCTACGATCCCGCGCTCGTTCGCCGGGCACCCCGGGAGATCCGCCGCATCCTCGCCGACGCGCTCGCCGAGGAGGCCACCGCGCGCCTCGTGAGCGACCTCGGGATGGGCTACACGGTCTGGCACGACGTCGACACGGGAGTGCCGGCGGACAAACTCGACCACGTGGTGCTCGGTCCGACCGGCCTCTTCGCGCTGCTGTCCGAGGACTTCGGCGCGGTCGTGCAGGTGCGCCGCGGCGAGGTGACCGGCGTCTCGGTCGAGGGGGACCGCCCGCTGCACGCGCTTGCGGCGCGGGCGAAGACGCTCGCACGCGCCGGGCGGGTGAAGTTCAGCGGCCTCCTGCTCGTCGTCCCCGACGCGCAGCTCGACGAGCCGTACCTTCTCGCCGGGTCCTCCCGGGGGGCGGCCGTCGCCGTCGTGCGGCGGTCCGTGCTGCCGGCGCTGCTCCGCGAGGGGATGCCCGGCGCGCGCACCGTGGGCGGCACCGAGCTCTTCGATCTCCGCACCCGGCTGCAGCACGTCATCCGGTTCGTCTGACGGGCGACGGTCGCAAGCCCTGGTGAGGGAGGCTCCTGCTGTGCTGTCGTGAAGTCATGACCAAACCGATCTCTCCCGAGCTGCACGGAATCCTCGATTACGGCCTCACCGCGGCGAACACCGTCGTGCCGGGCATGCTCGGCATGAGCGCCCGGGCCCGCACCCTCTTCCGCACCGTCGCGGTCATCCAGGGCGGCCTCAACGCCGTCACCGACCAGCCCTACGCCGCGCAGAAGATCGTGCCGTTCCCGCTGCACGGCATGATCGACAAGGCGAGCGCACCGCTCTACCTGCTCGCGCCGTTCCTGGCCGGGGTGTTCCGGGAGCGCAGGGCGCGCAACTGGTGGCTCCTCGTCGGCGTGACCCTCGTCACCGTCTACAACCTGACGGACTGGAGCGAGCGGAAGCCGGGGAAGAGGAAGCGCGGCAAGCGCCGCTGACCCGCGATAGCGTCGGCGGGATGGAGCTTCCGCGTACCGCACACCGGCAGCGCGGCCTGCCCGCCTTCGCGGGAGGCGTCGGAACGCTGTTCCGCGGCTTCCGGCTCTGGGGCTCGTCACCGGGCCTGATGGCGCTCGGCGCGCTGCCCGCGCTCGTCGTCGGCGTCGTCGTGCTCACCGCCATCGTGCTGCTCGCCGTCAACCTCGACGGGCTCGCCGCGTGGATCACGCCCTTCGCGGACCGCTGGGACGAGGTGTGGCGCACGGCGGTGCGGTTCGCCGCGGCGCTCGCGCTGCTCATCCTCGCGATCCTGCTCGCGGTGTCGACGTTCACGGCGCTCACCCTCGCCGTCGGCGACCCCTTCTACGAGCGCATCTGGCTCGCGGTCGAGCAGCGGCTGGGCGGGTTCCGGCAGGCCGACACCCTCGGCTTCTGGGGCTCGGTGCGCCGGGGAGTCGCGAGCGGCCTCAAGCTGGTGACGCTCTCCGCCCTGCTCGGCCTCGGCGTGTTCCTGCTCGGCCTCATCCCGATCGCCGGGGGAGTGCTGGCGTTCTGCGTCGGCGCGCTCGGCGGCGGCTGGCTGGTCGCCGCCGAGCTCCTCGGCCGCCCTTTCGACGGCCGGGAGGTGCCGCCCGCCGTGCAGCGGCGGCTGCGCCGGCAGAACCGCGCCCGCGTGCTCGGCTTCGGGGTCGCGGTCTACCTGATGTTCCTTCTCCCGTTCGTCGCGGTGCTCGCGACGCCGGCAGCGGTCGCGGGAGCCACCGTGCTCGCCCGCCGGCTGCTGGGGGAGGACTCAGACCAGGCGGAGGTCGGTGATCGTCTTGGTCGCCGACTCCCACATCCGAGCGCCGACTGACATCCCCTCGATCGCGCGCTTCGGCTCGATGATCGTGAGCGCCGTGGCGAGCTCCGCGGGGGTGAGCCGGCGCGCCAGCGTGACGTGCGGGGTCCACGCGCCGGGACGCGTGAGGCGGTCGATGCCGGGCGCGTCGCCGACCTCCTCGTGGAGGATGCGGTGCAGCTCGAGCAGCGGAAGACTCGGCCGGACGAGCCGCGCGACCAGGAAGCCCCGCCGCGCCGACCCGAAGATGACCGGGCTCGCGACCGTGACCGGCAGCGGCAGCCCGAGGACGCGGGGCGGGTCCAGCCGCTCGTCCGAGTAGAGCAGGGTGATGTGCGGCCGGTTGGAGGCGCCCGTGTGCCTCGCCTGACTGGGCAGTCCCGCATCCGCCAGCGCGAGCCACTCGGCCTTCAGCGCCTGCTCCGACTCCTCGTCGAGGAGCAGCTCGATGCTCGGCATCAGGGCACGGGGCCGAGCAGCGCGGTCGCGACCGTGCTGTGGGCGGACTCGTCGTCGGACGGGTGGAACATGCCGGCGAGCACGTCGCGGTAGAGGCGGGAGAGCTCGGCCGAGTTCGAATAGGAGGAGCCGCCGGAGACGCGGATCGCCTTGTCGACGACGTCGCGGGCGGTCTCGGTGGCGCGGACCTTGACCCCGACCAGCTTGCGGAACCACTGTGAGCCGTGGTCGACGAGCTCGTCGACGTCGCGGGCGATGGCGTCGATCTGCGGCGCGAGGGCGTCCTGCGCGAGGGCGGCGTCGGCGATCCGCCGGCGGAGGTCCGGGTCGTGGGCGAGCGGGGCACCGCCGTTCTTCATCGAGGTTCGGCGGTTCACGGCCTCGACCGCGAGCTCGAGGGCCCGCTGCCCGATCCCCGTGTAGACGGAGGCGAGCAGGATCTCGAAGCCTGCGAAGATCCCGAAGATCAGCGGGTCCGGGTTGGGCCCCGGGTCCAGCCGCCGGAACACCCGGTCGGCGGGCGCGTACGCGCCCTCGAGCACGGTCGTGCTGCTCTGCGTCGCCCGCATGCCGAGCGTGTCCCAGTCGTCGAGGATGCGGAACCCGCCGCCGTCGCGCGGGATGAACGCGTGCACGAGTTTGGGGGCATCCGCCGACGTGGTGTCGAGGCCGAACAGCCCGAGCCGCGTCCAGGCGGGGCCGAGGGAGGTGAACACCTTGGTGCCGGTGAACCGGTAGCCGCCGTCCGGCTGGGGTTCCGCCTCGGTCCGCGACCCGAAGAGGACGAGGTCGTTGCCGGCCTCGCTGATGCCGAAGCCGAACACCTCGCCGGCCGCGGCCTCCTCGAGCAGGAAGTCGAGGAAGTCGAGTCCGCGGTCGTGCACGACCTTGGCGACGCCCGTCCAGACGAGGTGCATGTTGACCGCGAGCGCGGTGGCCGGGGCCGCCGCCGCCAGCCGCTGCTGCTCGCGGGCGATCTCGCGGAGCGTGAGGCCCGAGCCGCCGAACGACTCCGGGACGAGGGCCCGCAGGTAGCCGGCCTCGGTGAGCTCGGCGAGGTCCTCGGTGAAGAACGCGTTGGCGCGGTCGTAGCCGGGAGCGCGGGCGTGGATCCTGGCGAGCAGCTCCGCGTCGAGCAGCGATCGGTCCGTCATCGGCGTCCTCTCCGCCGCGCCGCGGCGGCCCGTTCCACGTTACCCCTCGGCGGGATCGCTCAGGCGGCGACCCTGCCGCCGGAGGCCGCGAGCATCGCGACGAGCACGAGCGCGGCGACCAGGACGAGCACGAACAGGGCGCGCGAGATCCGCCGGCGTACGACGAGGACGACGCCGACCGCCGCCAGCAGGAGCACCGGGCCGAGCCCGATCGCGCCCGGCAGGCCGCCGCTGCCCGCCGCGACGACCGCCGCGCCGAGCGCGAGCGCGCCGAAGGCGGTGATGCCGGCGTCGCGGAGTCCGAGGCGGTGGGGGAGCCCGCGGACGCCCGTGCGGGAGTCGTCCTCGAGGTCGGGCAGCACGTTGGTGAAGTGGGCGGCGACGCCGAGCAGGGCGCCCGCGAGGAGGGCCCACCAGGCGGCGAAGCGCGGCTCCGGCGCGGCCAGGGTCACGACGGCGGGCAGCAGGCCGAAGCTCACCACGTAGGGCACGACGGAGAGCGCCGTCGATTTGAGCCCGGCGTTGTACGCCCAGGCCGAGAGCACGAACACGAGGTGCGCCGCGCCTGCGGCGGGCCCGAGCACGAAGGCGAGGAGCACCGAGAGCGCGAGGGCCACGAACGCCGCGGTGCGCACGGTGGCCGGCTCGATGTCGCCGCGGGCGACCGGCTTGTCGCGGCGCCCGCTGACGCGGTCGCGCTCGGCGTCGATCCAGTCGTTCGCCCACCCGATCGACAGCTGATTCGCCGCGAACGCCAGCGTGACGACGGCGACCCGCCACGGCTCCAGGCCGACCGCGATCGCGAGCGTCAGCGCGACCGCCGTCACGGCTGCACCGGGCACGGGGTGCGAGGAGAGCAGGAGCACGGCGACGAGGGAGGGCCGGCGGCTCACCCCGCCACACTATCGGCGCACCGGACTGAGAAGCCTTCCGGAGGGGCGACGTAGGGTTGTCCGGTGCGATCGCGAGCCGCCTCCGTCCTGCTCGGCGCGCTCGCCGCGGTCACGCTGCTCGGCGGCTGCGCCCCGGCGTCCGCCCCGGCCCCCGCGCCCACGAGCGCGAGCGCGACGCCCACCCCGACCCCGACCCCCACACCCTCGGCGCCTGCCACCCCCGCCGAAGAGGCGGCCGACCGGCTCTCCCGGATGAGCGAGCGGGAGAAGCTCGCGGCGATGCTGATGCTCCACTACCCGGGCACCGACCAAGCAGCGCTCGCCGACTTCATGCGCACCACCGGGGCGGGCGGCTTCATCGTGATGGGCGACAACGTCGCCGCGACCGCCGCGGACACCGCCGCCGTCACCGGCGCCCTCACCCTCGACCCGCAGCTTCCGCCGATCGTCGGCATCGACCAGGAGGGCGGGGTGGTGTCCCGGCTCGACGAGGACGTGTTCCCGTCCGCCTCCGCCCTGCGGCGGCAGGCGCCGGAGGCGACGCGCGACGCGTTCGCCCAGCGTGCGGCGCTCGTCGAGGCGGCCGGGGTCGACATCAACTTCGGCATCGTCGCGGACGAGACGGCCGACCCGTCGTCGTTCATCGCCGACCGCATCCTCGGCACGACCCCCGAGGACGCCGCGGCGCGCGTCGAGCAGGCGGTCGCGGGGGAGCGCGGCAAGGTGCTCAGCACACTCAAGCACTTCCCGGGCCACGGACTCACCGACGCCGACTCGCACGTCTCGCTGCCCTCGAGCGGCATCGGCTGGGAGGACTGGAACGCCGGCCCGGCGGTCCCGTTCGCGCGCGGCATCGCGGCGGGCGCCGAGGCGGTCATGTTCGGGCACCTCGTGCTCACCAGTGTCGACGGGGAGCCCGCGAGCCTCTCGACGCGGTGGCACGACATCCTCCGGAACGACCTCGGCTTCCGCGGCCTCGCCGTCACCGACGACATGCTGATGCTCCAGCACTCCGGTGTCGCGGGCTACACCGACCCCCTCGCGAACGCCATCAAGGCGATCAACGCCGGCAACGATCTCCTCGTCTATGTGCTGGCCGCGGACCCGGCGGTCTCGGGCGTCGACCCCTACGAGCTGCTCGACGGGCTCGAGGCCGCGGTGGCCGACGGTCGCATCGACGGGGCCCGCGTCGACGCGGCGGTGCAGCGCCTCCTCGAGACGCGGATCGCCCTCCGCGACGCGGGCTAGCGGTGGCCGGCTAGCGGCGGCGGCCCGGCTAGGAGCGCCCCTCGCCGCGGATCTCCTCCCGCACCCGCCGCAGATCCTCCATCAGCGCGCCGATCACGATCCAGTGCCCGGGCGGCGGCGCCGCGATGACGAGCGGCCGCGTGAGCGCGGGCGGCTCCTCGGGGCCGGCGTCGTCCGTCTCGGTTCCCGCCTCGACGAGCAGGCGCAGGTCGTGCGCGGCGCGGCGCAGCTCCTCCGCGATGCCGGCCGAGGCGGGCACCTCCGAGAGGGAGGCGTCCCAGTGGTCGCGGACGGCGCGCGCCATGCCGATCACCTGGGTGACGAGCGGCTCCATCCGGTCGAGGAGTGCGACGTCGCGCTCCAGCTGGTCGCGGTAGCGAGTGCGGCGGGGGTTGAGGGTGAGGCTCTCGCGGCCGCTGCGGATCGCGTCCGACGCCGCCTGGCGGAGCTCCCGCAGGGCGCGCGCCGACTCGAGGGCGGCGTCCAGCTCGGCGCGGTCGTCCGGCTCGGTCAGCACGGCGGCGAGACGCTCCAGCTCCTCGGCGATGCGGCGGCCCAGTCGCAGCACCGCGAGGCGGGCCGGGGCGAGGGCGAGGGGCGGAACGATGAGGACGTTGACGAGCAGCCCGACGAGCGCCCCGATGATCGTCTCCACCACGCGCGCGGCCGCGTACTCCGGGGTCGCGGCGCCGATCGAGAGCACCAGCATCGCGCTGATCGGGATCTGCACCGACGAGCCGGGCGTCAGCCGCAGGGCCCAGGCGACGAAGAGCGACAGGACGATCGCGACGAGCACCAGCCAGCTCTGCTCGCCGAACAGCAGCGCGGCGCCGAGCGCGACCAGCACGCCGACGAGCACGCCGAGGCTGCGCTCGATCGCCTTCCCGAACGACTGGTTGACGCTCGGCTGCACGACGAGCAGCGCCGCCACCGACGCGAACACCGGCACCTGCTCGGGGAACACGGCGAGGGCGAGGAACCAGGAGGCGACGGCGGCCACCGCCGTCTTCGCGACCTGCAGCAGCGGCACCCGCGTGCTCGCCTGCACGATGTCGGCCAAGCGCACGAGGTCCAGGGTATTGCGCGGCGCGACGGCGAGTGCCCGGGTTGCGGAGGGGCCAGCACCGGCGCGTTCACCGAGTGCACCCGCAAACACCGAGCGCACCCTGGGCACGGGGTGCACTGGGTGTTTCAGGGCGCGCTCGGCGGGGAGGGGTCAGCGCGTCGCCGCGAAGCGGAGGTGCGACTCCGCCGCCGCCTCGAGCGCATCGGTCCACCGCGGCGCGATCCCGGTGAACGGGTCGAGTTCGACGCGCGGCGGGCGGGACCGCTCCACTCGCCACAGGCCCTCGACCCGGCCGCCGATCGACACGATGGGGCGGAAGAGGCCGTTCGACCCCGGCGTGACCCGGTTCGTGAACTCCGGATCGAGGGACGCGACCCGATTCGTGTACCCCAGCAGCAGCTCGTCGAAGGGAGGCAGCAGGCGCACGGCCTCCCGCGCCGCGGCGACCGCGACAGGGTCGCCGGCGGCGGAGGCGGGGTCGAACCACATCGGGCCCGTCTCCGTCGGCACCTCCTCGAGCTGTGCGGCCGCCTCCCCGAGTGCCCGCGTCGCCTCCGTCTTCGTCAAGCCGAGCCACCAGGCGAGGTCGAGCGCCGTCGCCGGGCCGTGGCCGCGCACGTAGCGGAGCGTCGCCTCCCGCAGCGCGTCCTCCCGCTCCGGCGCCACGCCCGGAGCCCACTCGTCGAGCAGGACGACGCCCTGCTGCTTCCCGAGCATCGGCCCCAGGCAGGTGACGCCCGTCTGCGACAGCCAGCCGAGGAGGTGCGCAGCACGCTGGCCCGTCGTGTCGAGCCCCCGCTCGGCGATCGCGGCCATGAGGTCGGTGCGCGTTGAAGCGACGCCGCCGGCCAGCAGCTCGACCACGAGCTCCCGTCCGCGGGAGAGGTCCGCCTCCTCGAGACCCAGCTGAGTCCGCCGCCCTCGGGCCGCCGCGATGGCCCGCGTGGACGTGATCGCCAGCAGCATCCGCAGGTCGGCGGGCGTCGTGAGGTGCAGCGTCCCCCGCATCGGCCAGGAGCGGACCACGGCGCCGGTGCCGAGGGCCGCCTCGAGGTCGGCGCGCATCTCCCCGGCCCGGTCGCGGACGGCCACCGCCCACAGCCCGCCCGCGAAGTCCTGAGCCTGCAGGGCGAGCATCGCCCGCACGGTCTCGACCGGCGCGCGTGAGGGACCGTCGAGGAGCGACTGGGCGGCCGCCCGCATCGCGGCCACCTCAGCGAGGGGGAGCGGCGCGGCCATGGCCGCAGTCTAGGAACAGCCGCCGACGCTCCGGAAAGACAGAACCGCCGGCATGCTGGGGATACATGCCGGCGGTGTCCTGGATCGATCGGGTGGGTAGGCCGATCAGACCGAGTTCGGGGTCACTCGGCCGGTGTCTCCGGGAGGTCCAGCGTCGGCAGCTGAATGCCGGCGAGGTCCGAGGTGGAGACGGTCTGCGCCGACTCGGCCGGGGAAGCCGAGGCGGCGACGGTGGCGACGCCGGCCGCGGACAGCGCGAAGAGCGCGACCGCGAGCGTGAGGACCGTGCGGGGGAAGCGCAGGGAGCTCGGCATCGTCGGGGTTTCCTTACTCATGGGGGCGAGTCTTTTCCTGCCACTTGTCCTCACTATGGAGGACTCGGCGACAGGTACGACGGTATGCCGGGTGCAAGGGCCTCCGCTCTCCCCACTAGGGGGTACACCGCTCTGTCTGTCCGCATGTACCCCGGTCTGTCCTCCTCGGCGTCCTCACCGGGCGGTACCAGCAGGCTCGCCGGAGGCTCGCGGAGTACGCTCCGACAGGTGACGGACTCCACCACCCTCGTCCTCTTCGGCGCCTCCGGCGATCTCGCGAAGCGACTCCTCCTGCCCGGCCTCGGCAGCCTCCTCGCCTCCGGCGAGCAGAGGGACTCGGCGCTCACCGATGGACTCGTGCTCCTCGGCTCGGGACGGCACGACCGCGAGGTCGACGAGTGGCGCGACCAGGTCCGCGAGGCCCTGCGCGACGGCGGAGCCGGCGACGACGACGTCGAGCGGATCGCCTCGGCGGCGAACTGGATCACCGCCGACCCCACCGAGGCGGACGACCTGCGCCGCATCCTCGACGAGGTCCAGGGACGCCCGATCCTCTACTTCGCGCTCCCGCCCGCCGTCGTCGAGAGCGCGGTGGACGCGCTCCGCGAGGTCGAGCTGCCCGAGGACACCACCCTCGCCCTGGAGAAGCCGTTCGGCTCGGACGGCGATGGAGCGGCCGCCCTCAACCGCAAGCTCGCCCGCCTCGTGCCGGAGGAGCGCATCCATCGGATCGACCACTTCCTGGGCCAGCCGACCGTGCTCAACCTGCTCGGGCTGCGATTCGCGAACCGGCTGCTGGAGCCGGTGTGGAACCGGGAGCAGATCGAGCGCGTCGAGATCGTCTACGACGAGGAGCTCGGCCTCGAAGGCCGCGCCGACTACTACGACGGGGCGGGTGCGCTCGTCGACATGCTGCAGTCGCACCTGCTCCAGGTGCTCGCGGTCGTCGCGATGGAGCCGCCGGCCGCGATCGACGCGATCGGCTTCCGCACCGCGGTCGCCCAGGTGCTCGAGGCCACGGAGCTGTGGAGCGACGGCCCCGTTCTTCCCGGCACCGACGGTGCCAGCCGCCGCGCCCGCTACACGGCGGGCACCGTGGGCGGGAAGGACCTCCCGTCGTACGCGGAGGAAGAGGGCGTCGACCCGGAGCGCGGGACCGAGACCCTGGCCGAGGTGGCGGTGGCCGTTCAGAACCGGCGGTGGGCGGGCGTTCCGTTCGTCCTCCGGTCGGGCAAGGCCATCGGCGACCCCCGGCGCCAGATCGAGGTGCGGTTCCGCCCCGTGCCGTTCGTGCCGCGCGGACTGCGCGGTGCGGCCACGCCCAACCGCGTGACGATCGGCATCCAGCCCGAGACACTGAGCATCGAGCTGACGATGAACGGCGAGGATGCTCCGTTCCGCCTCGACCACGGAGCAGTGAGCGCGGAGCTGCCCTCGGGCAGCGTCACCGAGTACGGGGAGGTGCTGCGCGGCATCCTCGGCGCCGACCCGACCCTCTTCGTGCGCGGCGATGTGGCGGAGCGGTGCTGGCGGATCGTGGAGCCCGTCCTCGACGCCTGGCGCGACGGGAGGGTGCCGCTCGACGAGTACCCCGCCGGCTCGACCGGACCGGAGTCCTGGCGGGGCTGAGGCGCGCCGGCGGCTAGAGCAGGCCGATGCGCTTCAGCTGGGTGGCGAGGCCCGCGCCGTCCGGGGCGTAGAGCCAGGGCACCGTCGTCTTCTCCGCGTAGCCCTCGGCCTTGGTCCGGCCGCCGGCGAGCACCGCCTCGCCGGGGGAGAGCTGGCGGATGGCGACCGCCGCGACCCGCTCGGGGTGTGCGAGCGCGAACTCGCCGTAGATCTCCTCGTCGTGCTGGCCGTCGTCGCCGATCAGTAGCCACTTCACGTCCGGGAACTCGCCCGCGAGCCGGGCGAGCGAGTCGACCTTGTGCTGCCGTCCGCTGCGGAAGAGCCGGTCGTGGGTGGGGCCCCAGTCGGTGAGCAGCAGGGGCCCCGCCGGGTACAGGTTGCGGGACAGGAACCGGGTGAGGGTCGGCGCGACGTTCCAGGCGCCGGTCGACACGTAGACGACGGGAGCGCCGGGATGGGTGCGTGCCAGGCGGTCGTAGAGCACCGCCATGCCGGGCGTCGGGTTGCGAGCGTGCTCGTCGAGCACGAACGTGTTCCAGCCCGCGAGGAAGGGGCGGGGGAGGAACGTCACCATCACGGTGTCGTCGATGTCGGAGATGATGCCGAACCCGGATGCGGGGTCGTGCACGTACACAGGGGCCTCGACGGGCACCGAGGTGTCCCGGCCCTTCTCGCGGGGGTGCAGCAGCACGGTGTGCCAGCCGGGCGCGAGGGATGCCGGAACCCGCGCGTCGACGACGCCGCCGCGGTCGGCCTTCACCACGTGCTCCTCGTCGCCGATCTGGACGACCACGTCGATGTCGTTCACCGCGACGCTCGTGAAGCTGCGCCAGCCGCGCACGCTCGGGCGCTTGGACGCCGTCTCGCGCGTCAGCAGGACGCGGCCGAGGACACGCACCCAGCCGGGCGAGCCGTAGCCGGTGTACGGGATGACCGTGGGGCGCTTGCCTCGACGCCGGGAGTACTGCTCCCGGAACTCCTGGATCGCGTCCTCGATCCGGGCGGCGCGACCCAGCACGAGTCCCACTCCGGCCGCTGAGCTGCGCTGCTTCCGCACTGAGGGCATCGCCTCAGCCTAGCCGCGAGGGGGAAAACGAGCGCGAGCGCAACCGTCTGCGGCGTATTCCGCGCCCGGACTACAGTTCCTGTCACAGCGGAATGGAGGAGGAATGACCATCGACGAGCTTCTCGGGTCGGATGTCCTCCTCCGGAACGAGCCCGTCCAGGCGAGGAGCGCCGCGCGACTGTCCTCCCTTCTCGACGCGGCCGCCGAGGTCGTCGAGGAGGTCGGCTACGAGCGCCTGACCACCGCGATGGTCGCCGAGCGGGCCGGCGCCTCGATCGGAACCGTCTACCGCTACTTCCCGGACCGGATCGCCGTGCTCGAGGGACTCAGCGCGCGGGCGTTCCGCCGCTTCCTCGACCGCATCACCGAGCACTACCGGGAGAGCCGCCTCGAGACGATGGAGGAGCGCGTGTCCGCGGCGATCGACGTCTACGTCGACCTGTATCGGACGGAGCGCGGCTTCCGCGTCGTGCGGTTCGGCGACGTCGTCGACGAGCGCCTCATCGGCGGCCGGCGGCCCAACAACGCCGTCCTGGCCGAGCGGCTCGCCGGCCTCGCCGAGGAGCGCGGCGCCCGGCACGACCCCGAGGTCCTCGTCTTCCGGCTGCAGGTCGTCATCGCGCTCACCGAGTCGCTCATCCACCGCGCCTTCGTGGCGAATCCGCGCGGCGACGACGCGTTCGTGGCCGAGGCGAAGGAGGTCGCCGTGGACTACATCCGGCGCCACTTCGGCGACGGCGGCGCCGCCGAGGGCTGACCCGAACCGCAGGTAAGAGCGCCGGCCCTCCGGCCCCGTCATGGCGCGCGGCCGCCGACCGGCTCCCCGTGCGGCGGCCGGCTCGCTGCTTCCCGGGAATACGAACGCGTCCCCGCGGAATTGGAACCGGCAATCCGCTCGTGCGGACGGCGGCGAACTGTGCTTGTGTCGTCGCGGGAACGGCACCGCCGCCGACCGGCGAACCCGAAGGGACGAGGGCCCATGTCGATCGAGTTCCGCGGAGTGCGCAAGCAGTTCCCCGACGGCACGGTGGCCGTCGAGGAGTTCAGCCTCAGCATCCCCTCGCGCACCACGACGGTGCTGCTCGGCTCGTCCGGCTCCGGGAAGACGACGCTGCTGCGCATGGTCAACCGGATGGTCGACCCGTCGAGCGGCAGCGTCCTCATCGACGACGAGGACATCGCGCGTGTCGACCCGGTCGCCCTGCGCCGCCGCATCGGCTACGTCATGCAGAACTCGGGGCTGCTGCCGCACCGGCGCGTGGTCGACAACATCGCCACCGTCCCGCGCCTCAACGGCGTCGCGAAGGACGAGGCGCGCGAGCGGGCGCTCGCGCTGATGGACACGGTCGGCCTCGACCGCTCGCTCGCCGGGCGCTACCCGCGCCAGCTCTCCGGCGGACAGCAGCAGCGCGTGGGCGTCGCCCGTGCGCTCGCCGCCGAGCCGAACATCCTGCTGATGGACGAGCCGTTCGGCGCCGTCGACCCCATCGTCCGCACCGAGCTGCAGCAGGAGCTCATCCGCCTCCGCACCCAGCTCGAGAAGACGGTCGTCTTCGTCACGCACGACGTCGAGGAGGCGTTCCTGCTCGGCCAGCAGGTCGTCCTGCTCGAGCGCGGCGGCCGCATCGCCCAGGTCGGGACGCCGGCCGAGATCCTCGCCAACCCGGCCAGCGACTTCGTGGCCGAGTTCGTCGGCGCGGACCGCGGACGCCGCTCCCTGCGCATCGAGGTGGTCCACGGCCGCCAAGTCGTCGTCGACGCCGACGGACGGCCCGCCGGGGTGCTCGCCGCGGGAGGACCCGCGAGGTGAACTGGGTCGCGGAGAACACCGGGCTGATCCTCGGGCTGACGCTGCAGCACCTGCGGCTCGCCGTGCTGCCGATCGTGCTCGGGTTCGTCGTCGCCCTGCCGCTCGGCTACCTCGCCTACCGCTACCGGGTGACGCGGGGCGTGCTGCTCACGGTCGCCGGCCTGCTCTACACGATCCCGTCGCTGGCCCTGTTCGTGGTGCTGCCGACGATCACCGGCCTGTCCATGCTCAGCGAGGCGAACGTCGTCATCGCCCTCACCATCTATGCCGTCGCGATCATGGCCCGCTCCATCGCCGACGCCCTCGACTCCGTCGACCCCGACGTGCGTCAGGCCGCGACCGCGCTCGGCTACTCCGGCTGGCGGCGCTTCTGGGCGGTCGAGTTCCCGCTCGCCGGGCCGGTCATGCTCGCGGGGCTCCGCGTCGTCGCGGTCAGCACGATCGCGCTCGTCACCGTGGGCATCCTCGTCGGCGTGCAGAGCCTCGGCTACCTGTTCACCAACGGCTTCCAGCGGCGCATCCTCGAGGAGGTGCTGACCGGCGTCGTCATGACGATGGCAATCGCGCTGCTCGTCGACCTGCTGCTCGCCCTCGCCGGCCGTGCCCTGATGCCGTGGACGCGCGCGTCCGGGACCGCCCCTCGACCAGTGCTGGCGGAGGCCGCCGGATGAACCTCATCCTCGACGCCCTCGCGTGGATCTTCAGCCCCGACCAGTACGGACCGGGCGGAGTGCCCACGCTGATCGGCCAGCACCTCTTCTTCACCGGCCTGGCCTTCGGAATCGCCTCCGCGATCGCGGTGCCGCTCGGCTACCTCATCGGGCACACGGGCAGGGGACGGGAGGTCGCGGTCGCCCTGTCCGGGGCCGCCCGGGCGCTGCCGTCCTTCGGTCTCATCCTGCTGCTCGTCCTCCTCATCGGCGTGCTGCAGATCGTCCCGGCCGTGACGGTCGCCCTCGTCGTGCTCGCGATCCCGTCGATCCTCGCGGGCGCCTACGCGGGGCTCGAGGCGATCGACCGGCGCACCATCGACGCGGCGCGCGCGGTCGGCATGACGGAGTGGCAGATCCTCACCAAGGTCGAGATCCCGCTCGGCCTGCCGCTGCTGCTGTCCGGCATGCGTGCGGGCGTCCTGCAGATCGTGGCCACCGCCACCCTCGCCGCATACGTGGGACTCGGCGGGCTCGGCCTGCCGATCCTGCAGGGCATCCAGCTGCGCAACTACTCGCAGACGCTCGGCGGCGCGATCCTCGTCGTCGTGCTCGCACTGCTGCTCGACGCCGTCTTCGGCGTGCTCGAGCAGGTGGCCGTGCCACGCGGGGTGCGCGAGGGCCGCGGAGCGACGGAGGCTCGGGCGGCATCGCGGCCGGCCCGGGCGCAGGCGCTGTCGGGCGCCGCTGATTGACTTCCCGGACATCGGGGACATCAAGAGAAGGAATGCAGATGAACGCAGCAAGGAACAAGGGCCGGCTCGCCCTCACGGCAGCCGTGGTCGGGGCGGCATTGGCCCTGTCAGGGTGCGCGTCGGGCGACCCGCTCGACAGCGGATCCTCGGGCGGGACCGGCGGCGGCAGCGGCGGCAGCGGCGGCAGCGAGACCATAGTCGTCGGATCCCAGGCGTACTACTCGAACGAGATCATCGCCGAGATCTACGCGCAGGCCCTCGGGAACGCGGGCCTGGAGGTGGAGCGCCGGTTCCAGATCGGCCAGCGCGACGCCTACATCCCGGCCCTCGAGGACGGCGAGGTGCAGGTGTTCCCCGAGTACACGGGCAACCTGCTCCAGTTCTACGACCCCGAGACGACCGCGACCCTGCCGGACGACGTCTACGCGGCCCTGCAGGACGCCCTGCCCGACGGCCTGACGGTGCTCGACCAGTCGCCCGCGAGCGACCAGGACTCCTACACGGTGACGAAGGCGTTCGCGGACCAGTACTCGCTGACGACCATCGCCGACCTCGCGAACGTCGACGTCCCGCTCACCCTCGGCGGCCCGCCCGAGCTCGAGGAGCGCCCCTACGGTCCGACCGGCCTGCAGGAGAAGTACGGCATCGAGGTCGCCTTCACGGCCACCGGTGACACCACCGTCGACGCCCTCGTCGCCGGCACCGTCAACGTCGCCAACGTCTTCACGGCGGACCCGCGCATCCAGTCCGAGGACCTCGTGACGCTGGAGGACCCGGAGGGCCTCCTGCTCGCCTCGAACGTGGTCCCGCTCGTCAACGCGGACATCGCCGACGAGGTCGCCGACATCCTCAACCCCGTCAGCGCGGCCCTCACCCCGGAGGCCCTCGTGGCTCTCAACGTGCGGAGCGTCGACGAGAAGCAGTCCTCCGAGGTGATCGCCACCGAGTGGCTCTCCCAGAACGGCTTCATCGACTGAGCCGAACCGCTCCGTCGCGGTGCCCGGTCCCGATCGGGGCCGGGCACCGCCCGCGTGTTGCGGTGTCAGCTGGTGTAGCCCTCGGAGGTGATGGGGCGGCGCTCCTCGGGCTCCGCGCTCTCCTCGAGCGACTCCATGTGGCGGCGCTGCGTGCGGTGCAGCACCGTCTTCACCACGAAGGCGAGCACCAGGAAAAGGACGATGCCGCCCACGAAGAGGTAGCCGGCGTAGTGCAGCCGGTCGCCGATGTTGCGGTAGCTGCCCGCGGCCAGGCTGCCGACCGTGACGTACATGAAGGCCCAGATCGTGCAGGCGGGGGTCGTCCAGGCCATGAAGCGGCGGTACCGCATCGGGCTCATCCCGACGGTGAGCGGGATGAGCGCGTGCAGCACGGGCAGGAACCTGCTGATGAAGACGGCGAGGCCGCCCCGCCGCTCCAGGTACAGCTCGGCGGATCGCCAGTGCCGGCCGCCGATCCGCTGGCCCAGCCTGCTCGCGCGGAGGCGCGGGCCGAACAGGCGGCCCAGCGCGAAGCCGAGGCTCTCGCCGGCGAGCGCACCCAGGATCACGGTGACGACGAGCGCCCAGTAGCCGAACGGGCTGTCCACGGCCGTGCTGGAGACGATGACGATGGTGTCGCCCGGAACCAGCAGGCCGACGAGGATCGACGTCTCGAGGAAGATGGCGAGGCCTGTCAGCGCCGTCCGCAGCACCGGATCGACGCTGGTGACGGTGTGGAGGATCGTGTCCAGCACCTCGTTCACGCATCGAACACTAGGGGAACCCGCTGGAGCGTGGGCCGTCAATCCTCTGTGCGTAACGGCCGTGCAACGCCGCTTGCGGTCAGGGCCGCAGCGTCGGCAGCGGACGCGCCAGGGCCGCGAGGCGGGACCGCCACTCGTCGAGCCGTGCGCCCGGCGCCGTGACGGCGGGACCGCCCGCCCAGCGCTCGATGCCGCGGATGCCGTGCAGGGCGTTCAGCACCCACACCTCGCAGGCGTCCAGCTCGTCGGGTCGCCTGCGCTCCCGCCGCACCGCGACCCCGGCCTCGACGGCCATCGCGATCACGCACGCCTCCGTGACTCCCGCGACCCGGTGCAGGTCGTCCGCCGGTACGCAGAGCACGCCGTCCCGCCACCAGGCGAGCGAACTCGTCGTGCCCTCGGCGACGGCCCCGTCGACGAGGAGCACAACCTCGTCCGCGCCGCGCTCGCGGCCGGCCTCGCGCAGCCGGAGCAGCGCCTCGAGGTCAGGGCCCTTCACGGACGGCACTCGGCGCGGGTCCGGGCCGTCCCAGGTCAGGGCCGTCACGAGCCGCCCCAGCGGGGGAGCGGGCCGCACCGCGAGCCCGTACTCGGGACCGGCCGGCGTCTGCACGAGCTCGATGCGCGGAAACCAGGCGCCTTGCCGCGGCAGGGCGGCGACGGCGGACGACCAGAACCCGGTCGCGTCCGCGAGGGGCACCGGCCCGTCCGCCACGCGCGCGACCTCCGCGCTGGCGATCGAGCGGAGGAACCGGTCCCGGTGGACGTCGAGCGCCACCACCGTGCCGGCGTCGAGGAGGAACGAGTCCGCCACGAGCAGCGGTGCGCCGGCGGACGCGGGGACGAGGCGGCCCTCCCTCCAGCGCAGGACCTCCGCAGCCATAGGCTCACCCTATGCGGACGACCGGCCGGCTCCTCGGCGCCTGGGCCGACCCGGCCGACGTGTTCGAGCGGCTGGCGCCCTCGGGGAACGCCGCGCTGCTCGAGTCGACGGACGGCAGCGGCGAGAGCCTCATCGGCCTCGGGTCCGGGATCCGCCGCGCCATCCCCGACGTGCCGCCGAGCGGCGACGGCGACGCCGGGTCCTTCGAGCTGGGCTGGATGGGGTGGATCTCCTACGAGGGCGAAGCGCGCTTCCTGGAGATCGACCGGGCGCTCGCGTTCGATCCGAATCGACGGGAGGTGCGCCTCCTCGGCGACGGCGAGAGCTGGGAGGCGGACGCCCGCGCCGCAGTCGACGACGCCGCGACGGACGGGCCGCTTCCGCGTCCGCCCGTCGGAGGCGCGGGGACCGTCTCCTGGCGACACGACGACGCCCGCTACCTCGGGATGATCGCCGCCTGCCAGGACGCGATCGCACGCGGCGACGCCTACGTCCTCTGCCTCACCAACACCGCGACCGTCGAGGGCCCGGTGGACGGCTGGGCCGCCTACCGCCGGCTGCGCCGCACGAGCCCGACGCATCACGCCGGCTACCTCCGGCTCGACGGAACCGAGCTGGTGAGCGCCTCGCCCGAGCGCTTCCTCGAGGTCACGCCCGGGGGGACGGTGCGCAGCCGTCCGATCAAGGGCACCCGCCCGCGCGGCGGCGACGCCGGGCAGGATGCGGCGCTCGCCGCCGAGCTCGGGGCCAGCGAGAAGGAGCGGGCCGAGAACCTCATGATCGTCGACCTCGTCCGCAACGATCTCAGCCGCGTCGCCCGCGTCGGCTCGGTGCGCGTCCCGGCCCTGTTCGCGGTCGAGAGCTACCCGGCCGTGCACCAGCTGGTCAGCGTGGTGGAGGCGGACCTCGCGCCCGGCCGGACTGCGGCGGACGCCGTCCGGGCGCTGTTCCCGGCCGGCTCGATGACGGGCGCGCCGAAGCGGAGCGCCATCGATCTCCTCGCCGCGCTCGAGCGGGGACCGCGCGGCGTCTACTCCGGCGCCTTCGGCTGGATCTCCCGCACGGGCGCCGCGGACCTCGCGATGGCGATCCGCTGCATCCTCGTCGAGGGCGGGACCGCGACCGTCGGGGCGGGCGGCGGCATCACGGCCCTGTCCGATCCGGCGGACGAGCTGGCCGAGGTGGCGCTGAAGGCCGCCCCTCTGCTCTCCGCTCTCCGAGAAGGTCGCTAACCTAGACGGTTGGCCCCGGTCGGCGGCCGTGACACGAAGAGAGCGCAGTTGGTTACGACCCCCTCAAGCACGGAACTGCCCACGTTCGAGCGTCTCCAGGAGAAGTGGCTCGCCGTCTGGGACGAGCTGCGTCCCTTCTCCACCTCGGACCCCGAGGACAAGCGCCCGCGCAAGTACGTGCTCGACATGTTCCCGTACCCGTCCGGCGACCTGCACATGGGTCACGCGGAGGCGTACGCCCTCGGCGACGTCATCGCCCGCTACTGGCGGCAGCAGGGCTTCAACGTGCTGCACCCGATCGGCTGGGACTCGTTCGGCCTCCCCGCCGAGAACGCCGCCATCAAGCGCGGCGCGAACCCGGTGACCTGGACCTACGACAACATCGCCCAGCAGCGCGACTCGATGCGCCGCTACGCCGCGTCGTTCGACTGGGACCGCGTGCTGCACACCAGCGACCCCAACTACTACAAGTGGAACCAGTGGCTGTTCCTCAAGATGTACGAGCGGGGCCTCGCGTACCGCAAGGACAGCTGGGTCAACTGGGACCCGGTGGACCAGACGGTCCTCGCCAACGAGCAGGTCCTGCCGGACGGCACCTCCGAGCGCTCCGGCGCCATCGTGGTGAAGAAGAAGCTCACCCAGTGGTACTTCCGGATCACCGCGTACGCGGACCGGCTGCTCGACGACCTCAACCAGCTCGAGGGCAAGTGGCCGTCCAAGGTCCTCTCGATGCAGCGCAACTGGATCGGCCGCTCCACCGGCGCGGACGTCGACTTCGCCGTCGAGGGCCGCGACGAGAAGATCACCGTCTACACGACCCGTCCGGACACGCTGTACGGCGCGACCTTCATGGTCGTCGCGCCCGACGCGGACCTCGCTGCGGAGCTCGTCGCCGACGCCGAGCCGGACGTGAAGGCCGCGTTCGAGGAGTACCTCGTCCAGACGCAGCGCACCACCGAGATCGAGCGGCTCGCCGCCGACCGCGAGAAGACCGGCGTCTTCACCGGGCGGTACGCGATCAACCCGCTGAACGGGGAGCGCCTGCCGATCTGGGCCGCCGACTACGTCCTGAGCGACTACGGTCAGGGCGCCATCATGGCGGTCCCCGCCCACGACCAGCGCGACCTCGACTTCGCCCGGAAGTACGACCTTCCCGTGCGGGTCGTGGTCGACACCACGCAGCCGGTGACCGGCGCCATCCGCGTCGTCCCGGAGGACGGGTCCCTGCCCGAGCTCGCGGACCTCGACCCCGCGTCGACCGGCACCGCCCTCCCGGGCGACGGCCGCCTCGTCAACTCGGGCCCGTTCGACGGGCTCAGCAAGGGCGCGGCGATCTCCCGCGTCATCGCGCACCTCGAGCAGAACGGCCTCGGCCGGCCGGCGAAGAACTACCGGCTGCGCGACTGGCTGATCTCCCGCCAGCGGTACTGGGGCACGCCGATCCCGATCGTCTACGACGAGGACGGCAACGAGATCCCCGTGCCCGAGGAGCAGCTGCCCGTCACGCTGCCGCCCACCGAGGGGCTCGACCTCAAGCCGAAGGGCGTGTCCCCGCTCGCCGCCGCGACCGAATGGGCGACCACGACGACGCCGGACGGCCGCCCCGCCCGCCGCGACTCGGACACGATGGACACGTTCGTCGACAGCTCCTGGTACTTCCTGCGGTTCCTGTCGCCGAACGACGACACGCAGGCGTTCGACCAGGCGGAGGCCGAGAAGTGGGCGCCCGTCGACCAGTACGTCGGCGGCGTCACGCACGCGATCCTGCACCTCCTCTACGCGCGGTTCATCACGAAGGTCCTCTTCGACATGGGCTACGTGAGCTTCACCGAGCCGTTCAGCGCCCTGCTGAACCAGGGCATGGTGCAGATGGACGGCGCCGCGATGAGCAAGTCGAAGGGCAACCTCGTCCGCCTGTCCGAGCAGCTCGACCAGTACGGCGTCGACGCGATCCGGCTCACCATGGCCTTCGCCGGCCCGCCGGAGGACGACATCGACTGGAAGGACGTGTCGCCGGCCGGGTCGCTCAAGTTCCTCAGCCGGGCTCTGCGCCTCGCCCAGGACGTGACCAGCTCGCCGGACGTGATCTGGAAGCAGGGCGACGACTCGCTGCGCCGTGTCACGCACCGGTTCCTCGCCGACGCCCCCGGACTCGTCGAGGCCTTCAAGTTCAACGTGGTCGTCGCCCGCATCATGGAGCTCGTCAACGCGGTCCGCAAAGCGATCGACTCCGGCCCCGGCGCCGCGGACCCGGCGGTCCGCGAGGCCACCGAGACGGTCGCCCTCGCCCTCAGCCTCTTCTCGCCGTACACCGCCGAGGAGATGTGGGAGCGGCTCGGCTACCCGCCCTCGGTCGCGCTGCACGGCTGGCGGAAGGCGGACCCGGCGCTCCTCGTCGAGGAGTCGGTGACCGCGATCCTGCAGGTCGACGGCAAGGTGCGCGGGCGCATCGACGTGTCGCCCAAGATCGCCCCGGAGGAGCTCGAGCAGCTCGCGCGAACCGACGCGGGAGTGGCGCGGGCGATCGGCGACCGGGAGGTCGCGAACGTCATCGTCCGCGCGCCGCGCCTCGTCAACATCGCCACCAAGCGCTGACGACCCCTTCCGTCGAGAGCGCCCTAGAACACCGAGCGCACCCTGTGCCCAGGGTGCGCTCGGTGTTTCGGGGCGCGCTCGGCGTCAGACGGCGGTCGCGAACACGACGAGGTTGTTCCGGTAGTGCCGGGCCCCGAAGTCGTACGGGCCGTTGCAGGTGATGAGCCGCAGCTGCGAGTCCGGCGTCGGCCCGTAGACCGACTCCGTCGGGAACTCGGCCTTGGCGACGTCGGCGCTGCCGGTGACGGCGTAGTCGCGGGTCGTGCCGTCGCTCAGCAGGACCTGGATGCGCGCGCCGGGCCGCAGCTCGACCAGGCGCGCGAAGACCCCCGCCCGGGACGTGTCGTCGACGTGCCCCGCCAGCACCGCGGGGCCCACCGCGCCGGGCACGGCGCTGCCGGAGTACCACCCGGCGCTGTCGAGGTCGGCGGGCGGCGGAAGGACCCCGTCGGCGCCGAGCGCGAGCGGGGCGAGCTCGGCGTCGACCGCGATGTCCGGGATGACGACCCTCGCGGGGAGTACGCCGGGCGCGGGCGCGCCGTCGTCCAGGGGACGCGGATCCTGCAGCCCGGCCGCCTCGATCCCCGGCGCGGCCCACGCTGCCGAGACCGGCACGACGACCGGACCGGGGCGCGGCACGGCGGCGCTGGCCGCGGCCGCGCCGCCCGTCAGCGCGGCGAGGACGGCGGTTCCGGCAACGGCGGTCCGCCAGCTCGAGCGCGCCGCCCGGTGCCGGGGCCGGCGGAGCGCGGCCCGATGGCGCGGCTCACGCACCGCGCCGCTCCGCTTGCCGCGCGAGGGCCAGGCCCGTGGTCAGTACGAGAGCGAGCGCCGCGAGGAGGCCGAGGCCCGCGGCCGTCGCGGTCGCCGACCCGGCCTGCACCGCGAGAGCGCCGCCACCGGTCGCGACCCCGCCGACCGGGGTCTCGGTGACGCCGGCGCTGTCCACCACGGCGAGGGCGGTGAGCTCCCCGGAGGACGAGTCGAGGAGGAAGATCGTCTGAGCCGCCGCGTCGCGCAGCTCGACGGCGGCCGGGGTGTCCCCGTCCGGCGTGGTGAGGGTGAGATCGACCCGGCCCGGCGGCAGGTCGACGTAGTCGCCGACCGACTCGAACACCGCGTTCGCGGCGAGCTCGGTGCCGTCCGCCGTGCGCACGCTGATGTCGTCCTGCGTGGTCGAGGCCTGCACCACCCGCGCTCGTGACGTGCCCGCCGGGGGCGGCGTGAGGTCGTCCTCGATGGTGGCGATGTGGATGGTGGCGTTGGGGCCGAGGGCGGCGAGGGTGACCGCGGTCCCGGAGGCGACCTGCACCTCCGCCGTCACCACGGGCGTGTTGGTGCCGGGCTCGGTGGGCGCCATGCCGAGCGCGTAGGTGCCCGGCGCGAGCGGCATGTACTTGGACACCCCGCCGTAGGGCACCCCGGACAGCTCGTAGAACGTCGTCCCGCCTGCCAGCGCGCTGAGCGAGACGTCGGCCGCCGCGGCGTCGGGGGAGAGGTGGGCGACACGCAGGTACCCGACGTCGTCGCCCTGGCCGCGACGGCTCCAGCGGGGGCCGCGAGTGCGGTGAGGGCCAGTGCGAGGCCGAGGGCGAGTCCGGTGCGGCGCATGATGCTCCTGTTCAGTCGGCGGGGGCCGTGGGGAAGGTCGCGAGCACGCCGTCGCCGGTCACGGTGACCGACTCGACGGTGAAGTCGCCGGTGAGGGCGGCGAGGAACGAGGTCAGCGCCGTCATCGATGCGCCGCCGGTGCCGAGCTGCTCCCCGTCCAGCTGGGTGACGAAGACCCGCCGACGGGCGGAAGGGTCGTCGCCGTCGGCGGCGGGGAAGTCGGCCACGGTCACGTCGTGCCGGCTCAGCAGCTGGGCGAGCACGACGGGGATGCGGCGGTCGACGGCTCCGTCGGTGAGCAGGGCGCGCGCGCCGGGCGAGAGCGCGAGCCGCGGGTTCTGAGCGAGCTCGGCGCCGACGGCGGCCCGGGCGGCCGCACCCGGCGCCGGCGTGGCTCGCGGGGAAGCGGTCGGAGCCGGGGTCGTCGACGAGGGGCCGGGAGCGGCGGGCTCCGAGGAGCGGTTCTCGCTCGTCACAGCCGCGGCCACGGAGGCGGCGGCGCCGCTCGAGACGACGAGGGCGGCGGCGATGACGGCGGCGATGGTCGGCAGCGTCCTGCCGCGCGTCCACCGCAGGATGCGGTCCAGGGCGGCGCCGACGAGGATCGCGAGCGCGGGCGTGAGCAGGACGGTGAGCCGCGTGGACTCGTCGCCGTCCGGCCAGAAGGAGAGGACGAGGACGGTCAGCGCGAAGCCCGCGAGGGGACGCAGCGAGCGGTCCACCAGACCGAAGGCGAGTGCCGCGACCGCCGCGACCGCCCCGGCGGGGAACGTGGTCACCCAGTCGGCGGCGGTCGCGGCGCCGGCCACGGGTGCCGCCTCCGAGTTCAGGCTGAGGAGCGCCCAGCCCGCCGCGGTGCCCGCGAAGTAGATCGCGCCCGCGAGAGGGAGGGTCGGAATGCGGTGCCGTCGGCGCAGCCGGGTGAGCGCCTGCCGCGCGAGGAACGGGGCCGCCGCGAGGGCGAGCGGGCTGAGCGCGGTGGCCGCGGCGGCCAGGAGCGCGGCGATCGGCAGGGTCACCCTGGGGCTGTAGCGGATCGCGAGGAGCAGGACGGCCGCGAGCAGTGCGACGACCGCGAGGTGCTCGGGCACGCCGACGCGGGCGGCGGCGACGGCCGGCGGGGCCAGGGCGGCGAACGCCGCCGCCAGCACCGCGCCGGGGACCCCGACGCCGCTCAGCCGGGCGACCGGGAGGACGAGCACGACGGTGGCGATCGAGCCGGCCAGCGTGACGCCCGCGGGCAGCGGCCCGGTGCGCTCGCCCGGCACCGACCAGAGGGCCACGATCGCGGCGACCAGGGCCGCGAGGACGAGGGCGGGCAGGCCCAGCTCGACGAGGGCGCGACGGCCGGTCGGCACGCGCCGGGTGCGCTTGTGCCGCGACACCGCGCGCCGCCGGCCGGGCGCCGCCGAAGAAGCGCGCCTCGGGCCCGGCACGCTCGGGGTCGCGCGCTGCCGCCCGGGCGCGACCGGGGTCGCGTCGAGCGAGTCCGCCATCGCCGCCTCCCTGTCCCGGCCCGGCCGGGGAGGGACGGACTCGGGGGGACACCGCGCCCCTGGGCCACGGTAGGCCTCCGCTAGACCTCTCTGTCCACCCCTTGGCTCCTCCCCAGGAAGGGCGCTAGGGACGTTTCCCGCCGCCCTGCCGGAGGTGCGTCCTCCGGTGGCCGCGTTGCCTACCGTTCCGGCGTGGACGACCGACTGACGCAGCTCTTCGGTGCGGACCGCCGCCGGCTCCGCACCGGCGCAGCGGTCGTGCTGGTGCTCGTGGCGGTCGCGGTGGCGGTGCTGGTCTCCGCCGTCGGCTCCGCCGGCACGACGGTCGCGGTTCCCGCCCCGGCTCCGCCCGCGTCGCCGCGGGCTGCGCCCACCCTGCTCGTGCACGTGCTCGGCGCCGTGCGCGCGCCCGGCCTCTACTCGCTGCCGGACGGCTCCCGCGCCGTGGATGCCGTGGCCGCGGCCGGCGGTCTCGCCGACGACGCCGACGCCGGTGGCATCAATCTCGCCCGCCGCGTGAGCGACGGCGAGCAGCTCGCGGTGCCACGGGTGGGAGAGGCGCCGCCGGTGGCCGCGGGGCCCGGCAGGGTCGACCTCAACACGGCCACGGCCGAGCAGCTCGACACCCTGCCCGGCATCGGTCCCGCGCTCGCCGCACGCATCCTCGCGTGGCGCGAGGAGCACGGCGGCTTCGCCTCCGCCGACGACCTCCTCGAGGTGCCGGGGCTCGGCGAGAAGACCGTCGGCGAGCTGCGGGACCTCGTGCTGCCGTGAGCGCCGACGCCCGACTCGTCCCCGCCGCCGCCGGCGCCTGGGCGGGTGCCGCGCTGCTCGTGGGCACGCCGGCGCTCGCTCCCGTCGCGGCCCCCGTGCTCGGGGCGGTCGCTGCCGCGGCGGTCCTCGCCGCCCGCCGCAGCGTCCAGCTCGCGGCCGCCCTCGTCGCGGTGGCCCTCCTCGCCGGTGCCGGGGCCGCGACGGCGGCGGCGATCGCGGTGCGAGCACCGGAGCGCTCGCCCGCGGCGCTCACCCGCGCGCTCGCGGACGCCGGGACCGCGGAGCTCGTCCTCACCGGCGTGCCGCGGCGCACCGCTGGCGTGCTGACGCGCACGATCGTCGAGGCTGACCTCGTCCGGTTCACCCGGGGCAGCATCGACGTCTCGGCCCGGACCCCGGTGCTGCTCTTCGTCGCGGGATCGCCTGACCAGCAGGCGCTCGCGGGCAGTGTCGGCTCGCGCATCGAGGCTCGCGTGCGCCTGGCGCCGGCCGTGCCCGGAGAGGACGTCGCCTATCTCGGCTCCGCCGAGCGCCTGCGCCCGCTGGCGCCCGCCCCGCCCTGGCTCGCCTGGGCGGCCGCACTGCGCGAGCGATTCGCCGCCTCCGCGGCCCGCCTGCCGGGCGACGGAGCGGCCCTCCTGCCGGGTCTCGCGATCGGAGCCGACGGCGACCTGCCCGCCGCTCTGCGCGAAGACATGCGCGATGCCTCGCTCAGCCACCTCACCGCGGTGTCCGGGGCGAACTGCGCCGTCGTCGTCGCGGTGGTGCTCGCGCTCGCGCGAGTCGCCGGACTCCGCCGCGGGCCCCGGCTCGTCCTGGCCGGGCTCGCGCTGCTCGCCTTCGTCGTGCTCGTCACGCCTCAGCCGAGCGTCCTCCGCGCCGCGGTCATGGGCGTGCTCGTCCTCGCAGCCGGTTCCCGGGGCCGGGCGGGCGGCGGCCTGCCCGCGCTCGCCGCCGCAGTGGTCGTGCTGCTGTGCGCCGACCCCTGGCTCGCGCGCGACGCCGGATTCGCCCTGTCCGTCGCGGCCACCGGCGGGCTCGTCGTGCTGGCCGGACCCGCGACCGAGCTGCTCGCCCGCGTCGTGCCCGGGCCGCTGGCGGCGGCGCTCGCCGTGCCCGCGTGCGCGCAGCTCGCCTGCCAGCCGGTGCTCGTGCTGCTCGATCCTGCGCTGACCCTGGCCGCCGTGCCGGCCAACCTGCTCGCCGCGCCCGCCGCCCCGCTCGCCACCCTCGCCGGCCTCGCCGCGTGCCTCGTGCTCCCGCTCGCGCCGCCCGTCGGCGACCTCCTCACCGCGCTCGGCTGGCTCCCGTCGGCGTGGATCGCCGCCGTCGCCCGCGCGGTGAGCGCGGTCGGGGCCGGCCGGGTGCCGTGGCCCGAGGGCGCGTCGGGTGCCCTCCTGCTCGTCGCCGTCCTGCTGCTCGCGGGCGTCGCCCTGCTGCGCCGCCAGCGCCCGCCCGCGGCGATCGCCGCAGCCCTTGTGGCCGCGGCCCTGGGCGCCGGCGCCGCCGCGCAGCTGGGGCGGGCCGCATCCATGCCGCCGGACTGGCAGATCGCCTCCTGCGACATCGGGCAGGGCGATGCGTCGGTGCTCCGCAGCGGCGGCCGCTTCGCGCTCATCGACGCGGGCGACGACCCCGAGGCGCTCACCGACTGCCGGAGGCGGCTCGGTGCGTCCCGCATCGACCTGCTCGTCCTCACCCACTTCGACCTCGACCACGTCGGCGCGGCCGCCAGCCTGGTCGGTGCGGTCGACACCGTCCTCATCGGGCCCTCCGACGGCCCCGACGCGGACCGGCTGGCCGCGCGCTTCGCCGAGTCCGGCGCCGGCGTCCACACCGTCGCGGCGGGAGATGAGGGGGTCCTCGGCGCCCTGCGCTGGCGGGTGCTCTGGCCACCGGCCGACTCCGGGGTGCAGCCGGGAAACGACGCGAGCGTCGTGCTCGAGGTGACGGGCGGCGGCCTCAAGTCCCTGTTCCTCGGCGACCTCGGCGAGGAGGCGCAGAACTCGATGCTGCGTCGAGCAGGGCCGGGGCCGGTCGACGTGGTCAAGGTCGCTCACCACGGCTCGGCCGACCAGAGCGTCGCCCTCTACGAGCGGCTCGGAGCACGCGTGGGCCTCATCTCCTGCGGGAGCGACAACACCTACGGGCACCCGACGCGACGGCTCCTCGGCATCCTGCGCCGCACCGGCACGACCGCCCTGCGCACCGACCGCTCCGGGATGCTCCTCGTCGCCGCCGGCCCGTCCGGCGTCGCGGTGTGGACCGAGCGGGCGGCGTCGTAGGCCGCGGTTAGGGTTGATGCGTGGCGACCCGGGCACCGAAAGCGGCTTCCAAGCCGGCGCTGGCGTGGAACGCGATCCGCCCCGCGCCGGTCGTCCTCGTGTCCGGACCCGAGTCATTCCTCGCCGACCGGGCGACCCGGCGGCTGCGCGACATCCTCTCCACCGAGGACCCGAGCCTCGAGGTGAGCGACCTCGACGCCTCGTCCTACGCCCGCGGCGAGCTGGTGACGCTCGCCAGTCCCTCGCTGTTCGGCGAGCCGCGCCTCATCCGCGTCGCGAACGTCGAGAAATGCAGCGACGACTTCCTCACCGAGGCGATCGCCTACCTCGACGCTCCGGCTGACGACGCCTACATCGTGCTGCGCCACGGCGGCGGGGTGCGCGGGAAACGGCTGCTGGACGCGGTGCGCGCCGGCACGGGCGGCGCCATCGAGGTGGCGTGTCCGGAGCTGAAGAAGGACGCGGACAAGCACGACTTCGCCGCGGGGGAGTTCCGCGCGGCGGGCCGCCGGATCACGCCGGGCGCGCTGCGGGCGGTGCTCGCCGCGTTCAGCGACGACCTCGCCGAGCTCGCCGCCGCCTGCGCGCAGCTCATCTCCGATGCGAGCGACGAGATCACCGAGGGCGTCGTCGACAAGTACTACGGCGGGCGCATCGAGACGAACGCGTTCAAGGTCGCCGACGCCGCCATCGCGGGCCGCACCGGCGACGCGCTCGCCCTGCTGCGGCACGCCGTCGCGGGCGGCTCCGATCCCGTGCCGATGGTCGCCGCCTTCGCGGCGAAGCTGCGCACCATGGCCAAGGTGATGGGCGCGCGCGGCTCCGGTCCCGCCGTGGCGTCGTCGCTCGGTCTCGCGCCCTGGCAGGTCGACCGCGCGCGCCGCGACCTCGAGGGCTGGAACGAGGCCGGGCTCGGCGCATGCTTCGAGCTGCTCGCCGACACCGACGAGCGGATCAAGGGCGCGGGCCGCGACCCGCACTACGCACTGGAGCGCATGGTGCGCGGTGTCGCCGCCCGCGGCGCCCTCTGACGCTCAGCAGTCGCAGACCGGGACGGTGCTCGGCGCCGTGAGCGGATCGGGCACGCGCCGGTCGACGCCCGCGTCCGTCTCCACCGGCAGCCCCTCGCGCGCCCAGTACTCGAACCCGCCGAGCATCTCCCGCACCGGGTGTCCGAGCTCGGCGAAGGCGAGTGCCGCCTTCTGGGCGCCGTTGCAGCCGGGACCCCAGCAGTAGACGACGACCGGGGTGCCGGGCGCCAGGAGCTCCGGCGCAGCCTGCGGGATCGTCGCGGTGGGCACGTGCGCCGCACCCGGCAGGCGGCCCTGCGCCCACGCCGCGTGTCCGCGGCTGTCGACGAGGACGAAGCCGGGCTCGCCGGTGTCGAGGGCCGCTGCGACGTCGGACACGTCCGTCTCGAACCGGAGGCGGGCGCGGAAGTGGGCGGCGGCGGCCACCGCGAGCGGAGCTGCGGCGGAGGGGGAGGTGATCGTCATTCCCGCAGTCTCCCGGTACGGCAAGCGGCTGCGCCGCCGGATTCCTGCCGCTTCTCGCGTAGATCGCGCCGGGTGGGTTACTGCGGCTTCCAGACCATGAGCACGACGACCGCGACGAGCAGCAGCGAGGAGACGCCGGACGCGCCGGCGATGCGGCCGTAGCCGCCCCGGCCGAGGTCGCCGCGCTCGAGGGCCTCGGCGGCCGAGCGCATCGCCGGAACGACGACGAGCAGGTTGAGCACGAGCGCGACCGCGTACAGGACGATCGACCACAGGATCCACGGCGTGGTCACCGAGAGATCGAACCGGTCGTCGGCGAGCGACATGACGCCGAAGCCGAACACCGCGACGAGCAGGGACAGCAGGCTGAAGACGAAGGTGGACCGCGCGAGGGTCGACACCTGGTCGGCGTCGCCGGCCCGCAGGGCGCGGAGACCGGTCATCGGCAGGATCGCCATCGGCCCGACGAGGAACACAGCGCCGACGACGTGCAGGACGTTGAGGAGGGTCGCCACTCCTCGATCCTAGGACGGGGCGAAACCGGCCCGGAAAACGGAAAGGCCCCGCCGGAGCGGGGCCTTTCCGGGAAGTCGAGTCAGAGCGACGAGACCTGCTTGGCGATCGCGGACTTGCGGTTCGCGGCCTGGTTCTTGTGGATGACGCCCTTCGAGGCGGCCTTGTCGAGCTTCTTGGCGGCGGTCGCGAGGGCGGCGCCCGCCTTCTCCTTGTCACCGGCGGCGATGGCCTGCTTGGTGAGGCGGATGACGGTCTTGAGCTCGCTCTTGACGGCCTTGTTGCGGTCGTGAGCCTTCTTGTTGGTGCCGATGCGCTTGAGCTGCGACTTGATGTTTGCCATGGAGATGCCTTCTGGTTGCTGCTGGGCGGGGGAGCCGGCGACCGCGATGACGGCGGTTCTCGACCGGCGGATCGCGCCCGTCGGGGCGCGCAAAGCCAACAGGGAACATTACCAGGCCGCGGGGCCCGCCGCCAGCGGACTCAGACCCGGTCGGCCGCCGCACGAGCGGCCGTGACCAGGATACGCGTGAACTCCTGGGGCCTCGTGAGGCTGACGAGGTGTGACGCGCCCGGCACGATCGCGAGCTGCGACCACGACTGCGGGATGCCGGGACGAGCCCGGGCCGCGCGGAGGTAGCGCCGCTCCTCGAGGCGGAAGTGGTCGAAGCGCCCGTTGACGAGGAGGATCGGCACGCGGATCCGCGCGATCGCGGCCAGGGGGCGGACGGACGCCATGGCGCGGAGGCCATCCGCCATCACGTCGAGCGCGACGCCGCCGCTGACGACGTCCTCGCGAGCCGCCGGGTCCGGGATGAAGCGGTCGACCATGAACTGGTTGATCGCCGATCCCCGGTCGGGGAGCCGGTGGATCAGGTCCGCGATGCCGCGGTAGCCGGCGAGGGGCGCCCCGCGCGGGGTGGTGCCGCAGGCCGCGGCGATCAGGCCGTCGATCCGGCCGGCGCCGCGCTCCGCGGTCCAGTGCAGGCCGAGGTAGCCGCCCAGGGAGAGTCCGCAGAGGATGACGGGGCCGGGGGAGGCGTCGACCGCCTCGTCGATCGCGTCGAGGGCGCCGTCGAGGCTGAACGTCTCGCCGATCCGGGTGCCGTGCCCGGGGAGGTCGACCGCCCGGGCCGGGATGCCGGCCGCGGCCAGCGCCTCGAGCTGCGCGCGCCACATGCTCGCGGAGGTCCGGATGCCGTGCAGCAGCACGACCGAGGGACCCATGCAGGCGAGACTACGCTGACTCGGCGTGCCCCTCCTCGCGCCGCATGTCGCCCAGGTCCCCGCGTCCGGCATCCGGCGCATCCACGAGCTCGCGCTGCGCCTCGACGGCGTCATAGGCCTCGCCATCGGCGAGCCGGACGTGCCGGTCGCGCCGCACATCCTCGCGGAGGGCAGCGCCGCCTGGCTCGAGGACGACACCGACTACACGCCGAACGGCGGCATCCTGCCGCTGCGGGAGGCGGTCCGCGAGAAGCTGCACCGGCGCAACGGCATCGACGTCGACCTGGAGCAGATCTGGGTGACGAACGGCGCGACGCAGGCGCTGCACCTCGCGATGAGCCTCACCCTGGGCCCCGGCGACGAGGTGCTCCTCCCGGATCCCGGCTACACGACGTTCGCGATGAACGCGCAGATGCTGCACGCGGTCGCGGTGCCGTATCCGCTGCGCCCGGACGCGGCGTTCCTGCCCGACCTCGGCGAGCTCGAGCGGCTCGTGGGGGAGCGGACGCGGCTGCTCGTCATCAACTCGCCCTCGAACCCGCTCGGCGCGGTGTTCCCGCCGGAGGTGGTGGCGGCGCTGCTCGACTTCGCCGCCCGGCACGACCTCTGGGTGCTGAGCGACGAGGTGTACGAGGAGTTCACGTACGGGTCGCCGCACACGAGCGTCGCGGCGCTCGACCGGGACGGCCGCGTGTTCAGCGCGTTCTCGGTCTCGAAGACGTACGCGCTGACCGGCGCCCGGGTCGGCTACCTGGTCACGCCGCCCGGCTTCGCCACCGAGCTGCGGATCTATCAGGAGGCGATCATCTCCTGCGTGAACACCCCGGCGCAGCGCGCGGCCGTTGCGGCGATCCGCGGCGACCAGGAGCACGTGGGGCGCGCGGCGGCGCACTACCGGGAGAACCTCGCGGCGGCCACGGCGCTGCTCGACGAGCGCGGCATCCGCTACCTGGAGCCGACCGGCGCGTTCTACCTCTGGATCGACGTGTCGCACGCGTCCGAGGGTGACGTGGCGGGCTGGGCGGAGCGCTTCCTGCTCGAGCAGCGGGTCTCGGTCGCCCCCGGCTCGGCCTTCGGCCGCACGGGCGAGGGCTGGATCCGCGTGTGCGCGGCCGCCTCTCGCGACGACCTCCTCGAGGGCCTGTCGCGCCTCCCGGCCCCGGCACCCGCGTGACCGTGAGGGCGCGGTGACAAATCAAGGAGATCTCCCCGCGGACGCGCCCGGATCCGCATGACCAGGTTCTGGATGGGCGGAATCTCCTTGATTTGTCAGGCGGCCCGCGGCCCTCAGCGCGGCTCGAGGTCGAGCACCGCCGCCGGGTCCTCGGACAGACCCTGCCGCACCCGGCGGAGCGCGCCCTCGTCGAGGTCGGGCAGCGCGTCGATCGGGAACCAGCCGACCTCGAGCGACTCGTCGTCCCCGACGGCCGCGGTGCCGGCGACGTACCGGCAGCGGAAGGTGAGGTCGGTGTACTGCGTGCGGTCGCCGTTCGGGTAGACGATCGGCTTCGTCACCGACACCGCCGCGAGCCGCTCCACCTCGGCGGTCACACCGGTCTCCTCGAGCACCTCGCGGACGACCGCGACCGCCGGATGCTCGCCCGGCTCGACGATGCCGGACACGGTCGACCAGCGGCCGGTGTCCGCGCGGCGGCCGAGCAGCACCCGGTCGCCGTCGACGACGATCGCGGTGACGCCGAGCAGCCAGAGCGGATCGGTGCCGACCTTCTCGCGCAGGGTGAGGACGAATTCGGGCACCGGCATGCCGTCACCCTACGTGCCGCCGACCGCCTGCTCAGGCGGACCGAAGCCCCCGGCCAGGCGGACGAACGGGCGGATCGAGAAGGGGCGCGGTCTCAGGGCAGGGCAACGGCCGCCCGACGTGGGAGACTGGATCGCCATGCCCCGCGCCCTCCGACCGCTCGAACCCGCGGCCACCGATCCCGCGGCGATCCGCAACTTCTGCATCATCGCCCACATCGACCACGGGAAGTCCACCCTCGCCGACCGGATGCTGCAGATCACCGGCGTCGTCGCCGACCGCGACATGCGCGCGCAGTACCTCGACCGGATGGACATCGAGCGCGAGCGCGGCATCACGATCAAGAGCCAGGCCGTCCGCATGCCGTGGGAGTCGGCGGGCGAGACGTTCGCGCTCAACATGATCGACACGCCGGGCCACGTCGACTTCACCTACGAGGTGTCCCGCTCGCTCGCCGCCTGCGAGGGCGCGATCCTCCTCGTCGACGCCGCGCAGGGCATCGAGGCGCAGACCCTCGCGAACCTCTACCTGGCGCTCGAGAACGACCTCGAGATCATCCCGGTCCTCAACAAGATCGACCTGCCCGCCGCCGACCCCGAGAAGTACGCGCGCGAGCTCGCGCAGCTGATCGGCGGCGACCCGGACGACGTGCTCCGTGTCTCGGGCAAGACGGGCATGGGCGTCGAGGAGCTCCTCGACCGCGTCGTCGAGCGCATCCCGGCGCCGAAGGGCGACGCGGACGCCCCGGCGCGCGCCATGATCTTCGACTCCGTCTACGACGCCTACCGCGGCGTCGTCACCTACGTGCGCATGGTCGACGGCAAGCTGAACCCGCGCGAGCGCATCCAGATGATGTCGACCCGCGCCACCCACGACATCCTCGAGATCGGCGTGAGCTCGCCCGAGCCCACTCCGTCGAAGGGGCTCGGCGTCGGCGAGGTCGGCTACCTGATCACCGGCGTGAAGGATGTCCGCCAGTCGAAGGTCGGCGACACGGTCACCACCGCGGCGAAGCCGGCGACCCAGGCGCTCGAGGGGTACACCGATCCGCTGCCGATGGTGTTCTCCGGCATCTACCCGATCGACGCGAGCGACTACCCTGACCTGCGCGAGGCCCTCGACAAGCTGAAGCTGTCGGACGCCGCGCTCCAGTACGAGCCGGAGACCTCGGTCGCGCTCGGCTTCGGCTTCCGCTGCGGCTTCCTCGGGCTGCTGCACCTCGAGATCGTCACCGAGCGCCTGCAGCGCGAGTTCGACCTCGACCTCATCACCACGGCACCGAGCGTCCCCTACGACGTCACCACCGAGGACAAGAAGACCGTCACGGTCACGAATCCGAGCGAGTACCCGGGCGGCAAGATCGACAAGGTCGTCGAGCCGATCGTGAACGCGTCGATCCTCGCGCCGAAGGACTACGTCGGCGCGATCATGGACCTCTGCCAGACCCGCCGCGGCACGATGCGCAGCATGGACTACCTCGGCGAGGACCGTGTCGAGCTGAAGTACACGCTGCCGCTCGGCGAGATCGTGTTCGACTTCTTCGACCAGCTGAAGAGCCGCACCCAGGGCTACGCGAGCCTCGACTACGAGCCGGCCGGGCAGCAGGAGGCGGACCTCGTGAAGGTCGACATCCTGCTCCAGGGCGAGACGGTCGACGCGTTCAGCGCGATCGTGCACCGCGACAAGGCGTACGCCTACGGCACGATGATGGCCGGCCGCCTTCGCGAGCTGATCCCGCGCCAGCAGTTCGAGGTGCCCATCCAGGCCGCGATCGGCGCGCGCATCATCGCCCGCGAGAACATCCGCGCGATGCGCAAGGACGTGCTCGCCAAGTGCTACGGCGGCGACATCACCCGCAAGCGCAAGCTGCTCGAGAAGCAGAAGGAGGGCAAGAAGCGGATGAAGATGGTCGGCCGCGTCGAGGTCCCCCAGGAGGCGTTCATCGCCGCGCTCTCCGGCGACACCGAGGCCGCGAAGAAGAAGTAGCGCCCCGGGAGGGGAAACCGTCCTGACATCCGGACCGCGAGGCGGCATGCTCGTGCTGTGAGCGATGGCGCGGCGCACGGTGGGATGCCGTCCGACGAGGTGATGACGGTCGTCGAGTGGCTCGAGCACTCGGGCGCGGTGTACCAGGTGAACGGCGGATGGGCCGTCGACGCGCTCGTCGGGCGGCAGACGCGGGTGCACCGCGACCTCGACGTGTTCCTCGACGAGGCGGCCGTGCCGCGGCTCATCGCCTGGCTGACCGAGCGCGGCTACACCGAGGAGACCGACGAGCTGCCGGCGCGCGTCGAGTTGCGCCGGGGCGAGCAGGTCGTCGACGTCCACCCCATGGCGCTCGACGCCGAGGGCAACGGCGTGCAGCGGGGCGGCGGGGACGCGGAGTTCGTCCATCGGGCCACGGACCGGACCCGCGCGCGCGTGGCGGGCCGGCCGGTCACCGTCGCTCGGGTGGAGCGGCTCATCGAGCTGCGCCGCGGCTACCGGCACCGTGACGTCGACGCTCACGACCTCGCGCAGCTCAGGCGCATTCAGGCGGCAGGCGCGGGAGAGGGTAGCGTCGAGGCGTGAGGATCCTCCAGGTTTCGCCGCTTCCGCATCCCCTCGGCGACGCCGGCGCGGGGGCGGCGGCATGACGTCGACGGACACGTCCACCGTCGCCGTCCGCCCGCTCGAGGAGCGCGATCGGGACGAGTGGGCCGAGCTGTTCCGCGGCTACCGCCGCTTCTACGAGGTGATGCCCGACGAGGCGGTCGTGGATCGCGTCTGGGGCTGGCTGCGCGACGACGCCACCGACCTCGACGCTGTCGTGGCGGAGGCGGACGGGCGGCTGGCCGGGTTCGCTCACTGGCGCCCGTTCCTCCGTCCGGCCACGGGCACTCTCGGGATCTACCTCGACGATCTCTTCGCCGCGGAGGACACCCGTGGACGCGGGGTGGGCCGGGCGCTGATCGCCGCGGTCGACGGGATCGCCGTCGCGCGGGGCGCGGCGGTGGTCCGCTGGATCACGGCCGAGGACAACTCGCGCGCGCGGCGCCTCTACGACGCCGTCGCGACCGCAACCGAGTGGGTCACCTACGATCTGACCCCGGGGGCCCTCGAGAGGGCCGAACAGGATGGAGACCGAACGTGACGGGACCGAGGCGCCGCTCGACGGCGACCGGCAGTGACAGCGCTCTCAACTACGCCTCGGTGGGCGCCACCGAGAGCCCCGACGTCGTCGTGTACCCGCCGAAGGGGTTCCGGCCCTTCCAGTCGAGCCGCCGCATCGGCAGCGGGGACGAGCGCTTCGAGCTCGCGTCCCGCGCGCTGATGACATGGGGCATCCACCGAAACAGCGGCATCGCCGTCACCGACATCACGCGCGACGCGAACACCGTCTACAACGGCATCGAATTCGATCCCGCCGGGCGCCCGCTGGGCCCGTCGGAGCCCGCCGAGGAGCTGTTCTCGCCAGAGGGCGTGCCCTACGTCTCGGCGGGGACCACCGCCGTCATGCAGCTGCGCATCGGGCCGTTCACGGTGCCGGCACCCGTGAAGGTGGTCTACGTCATCGATGAGCCCGACCGCGTTGGCTTCGCCTACGGCACGCGGCACGGGCATCCGTCCCGCGCCGAGCAGCTGCAGTACGTGACCAGGGAGGAGGACGGCTCGGTGTGGCTCACCATCCGGTCGATCTCCGCGCCCGCCGGCCGCAAGTGGGGGCCGACCGTGACCGCGCTGCGGCTCGCGCAGCGGCACTACGCCAAGAGGTTCCTCACCGCGCTGCACCCGACGCGCGCCGGAAGCTGACTCTCGCCGCGGGTTCAGCGCCAGTGCGCGGGGCGGCCCAGGTGATCGGGAACGCGGGTGCGCCGATCCCCTGATGCGGATTCGAGCTGCGGACGGGTGAGGAAGATCGCCGTCGAGAGGTCCGCGCCGCGGACGTCCGCGTCGCGAAGGTCTGCTCCCAGCAGGTCCGCATCGCGCAGGTCGGCATCGCGGAGGTCGGCGGCCACCAGCAGGGCGCCGCGGAGATCGGCGCCGCGGAGGTCGCGGCCGGTCAGCACCGCGCCGAGGAGATCCGCGCCCGGGCCGACTCGCCTCCCCCGCCCGCCGGGCGGCCGGTGTCCGGCCCGTGCCAGGCCGCTGGCCCGGCCGAGGAGGTCGCCGACCTCGCGCCGGAGCGCGGGCAGGTCCGCGGCGAGGATGTCGTCCGGCGAGGCCGCTGTGAGCAGCTTGACGCGGTCGCGTACCGCTGTCAACTCCGGGACGAGGAGGCGCGCGGCCGGCAGCGCGAGCGCCTCGGTGAGGTGCCACAGCAGCTCGTGCAGCGAGCGGATCACAGGGAAGACGGCGAACATGCCGCGCCGCACCTCCGGGTCCTGCCGCCACGTGCGGCCGCCGAACGTCTGCTGCGTCACCTTCTGCCCGGCGCCGAAGCAGTCGAACACGGTGCAGCCCTTGAAGCCGCTCGGCCGCAGGTCGGCGTGGATGCGGCAGCGGAAGTCGTCGGCGAGATGGGTGCACGGCTCGCCCGCCGGCTTGTCGAACGCGAAGTCGGCCGAGCGGGCGAACGCGAGCGCGACACAGCAGAGGCCCGCGCAGTTCGCGCAGTCCGCCGTGAGATCGGAGCGCGGGGCGGCCGCCGGCGCGCTCACGCGGTCAGCGTCTCCTCCGCGGGCACGCCGCCGAGCCACTCGAGCAGGTCGTCGAGGCCGGCGACGAGGTCCGGCAGGACGAGGACGGCGCCGGTCTGCCGGAGGCGCTCAACGGGAAAGATCCCGGTCGCGACGCCGATGAACGGGATCCCGGCAGCGGCCGCGGCGACGTCGTCCGTCGGGGTGTCGCCCACGATGACGTGCGGCTCGCCGGCCAGGGCGGAGGCAGCCTGGGCGGTGACGTCGGTGCGGGCGCGCGCCGTGCCGCCGAAGAAGGAGTGCTCCCAGTCGAAGAGGTCCGGGTCGAGGCCGGCGCCGACGAGCTTCGCCCGAGCCCGGGTCGTCGAGTTGCCGGTGAGCAGGGCGTTCGTCCAGCCCGCCGCCCCGACCGCGGCGAGGGCTTCGTGCGCTCCCGGAACCGGCTCGCGGACGTCCGAGCCGCCTGCGTGCCGCTCCAGGGCCAGCTCGTCGAGCCGGCGGGCGACCGCATCCTGGGCGACGGCGGGAAGGCCGTACTCGGCAAGGCGCTCGGCGATGATCTGGCCGTCCACCTTTCCGTGCTCCGCCGGACGCGGGCCGAGGGGAGTGAAGCCCGTCACCTGCTGAATCGCCTCGTCGTAGAGGCCGCCGCCGGACTTCGCGTTCCTCAGCAAGGTCCCGTCGATGTCCCAGAGCACGTATCTCGCCACCCGTCCACGGTACCGGGCGCCGGCGAGGCGCCTCCGCGGAGGGGTGCGCGGGTGGCTGAGTTCGAAGGGACGGCGCGTGATCTCGAGACGGCCGCTGTGCTGCCTCCTCGATTCCCGGAGTGGGCGATAGCGTGCGGAAGTTCGACGAGGCAGGACGAAGGGGAGACATGGGCGGCATCAGGGGCGCTAGGAGCGCACGGTGGGGGAGGAGCGCCCGTGGCTGAGGCGCGGCCGATCTGGGTGGACGTGGATACCGGAGTGGACGACGCGCTCGCCCTCCTCGTCCTCGCGCGGCATCCCGCCGTGCAGCTCGTCGGGGTCTCGGCGGTCGCCGGCAACGTCGACGTCGACCTCGCGCTCGCCAACACGGCGGCCGTGCTCGACGCGGGCGGGGCGTCGCCGGTGCCCCTGCACCGCGGCGCGGCATCCCCGCTGCTCGGACCCCACCGGGGCGCCACCGGCTACCACGGGGTGTCGGGGCTCGGCGATGTGCGCCTGCCGGCGTCGTCGCGGCCCGTCTCGCCGGTGCCGGCCGCCGTCGCCCTCGCCGACGCGGCGGAGCGGCATCCGGGCCTCACCGTGCTCGCGCTCGGCCCGCTCACGAATCTCGCGCTGTTGGCGGCGCTGCGCCCCGATGCGGCCGCCTCGCTCGGCGGGATCCTCGTCATGGGCGGCGCCCTCGGCCCCGGCAACGCGACCGCCGTCGCCGAGTACAACACCTGGCAGGATCCCGAGGCCGCCCAGATCGTGCTCGAGTCGCCCGCGCCGGTGACGCTCTACCCGCTGGACCTCTTCTCGCGGGTCGGGGTGCACGAGGAGGAGATCGTGTCCCTGGAGCGCACCGGCTCTCCCGCCGGGACGACCGCCGCGGCGCTGCTGAGGCACGACCCGGGCGCTGACGGCTTCGCGCTGCTCGGCGACGCCGGCGCCGCGTGCGCCCTGCTGAGGCCCGAGCTGCTGCGCACCGAGGACCTCGCGGTCGAGGTGTCCCTCGCGCCGGGGATCACCCGTGGCGCGCTCATCGCCGACCGGCGGGGCTTCGACGGCGAGCACGAGGAGCACGGCGGTCCCGGACTGCGCGGGCGCGCATCCGTCGTCGTCGATGCGGACGCGGCGGCGCTCGCCGAGGAGTTCCTCGCGGCGGTCCGGAGGGGCTGACGCGGTCGCCCCGGTCCGCGCCGAGCGGAGCCGGGGGACAATAGATGGATGCCCAGCGCCCTGCCCCTCGCCGATCCGGCGCCCGCGGACGGGCTCCTGCCCGCCGCCGCCGGGGACGGGGCGACCGAGCGGGCGTTCGGCGTGTACCTGCACGTGCCGTTCTGCCGCGTGCGCTGCGGCTACTGCGACTTCAACACCTACACCTCGGACGAGCTGCGCGGCGCCAAGCGCAGCGACTACGCAGGCCAGGCGGTCGCGGAGGTCGCGTTCGCGGCGGAGGCGCTCGCCCGCTCCGGAGTTCCGGCGCGCCCGGCGAGCACCGTCTTCTTCGGCGGCGGCACTCCCACGCTGCTGCCCGTCGCGGATCTCGCCCTCATGCTCGACGCCGTCCGGCGGCACCACGGACTCGTCCCCGGGGCCGAGGTGACCGTCGAGGCGAACCCGGACTCGGTGGACGCCGGCTCGCTCGCCGCGCTCGCCGCGGCGGGCGTGACGCGCGTGTCCTTCGGCATGCAGTCCGCCGTGCCGCACGTGCTCGCCACCCTCGAGCGCACCCACGATCCCGAGCGGATCCCGCTCGTCGTCGCGTGGGCTCGTGACGCCGGCCTCCAGGTGAGCCTCGACCTCATCTACGGGACGCCGGGGGAGAGCCTCGACGACTGGCGCCGGTCCCTCGACTTCGTCCTCGCGCAGCGTCCCGACCACGTGTCGGCGTACGCGCTCATCGTCGAGGACGGCACGAAGCTCGCGCGGCAGATCCGCTCGGGCGCCGTCGCGATGCCCGACGACGACCTGCAGGCCGACATGTACGAGCTCGCCGACCGCACCCTCGAGTCGGCCGGGTACTCCTGGTACGAGGTGAGCAACTGGGCGCGGGCCGACGCGACGGGCGGCCCCGATCCGCGGCACCGCTCGCGCCACAACGCCGCCTACTGGACGGGCGAGGACTGGTGGGGCATCGGCCCGGGCGCGCACAGCCACGTCGGCGGCGTCCGCTGGTGGAACGCGAAGCATCCCGCCGCCTACGCCGAGCGCATCGGTCGTGGGGAGTCGCCCGCCGTCGGCCGCGAGGTGCTGACCCCCGCGACAAGGCAGCTGGAACGCGTGCTTCTCGAGACTCGCGTGCGGGAGGGGATGCCGACCGCCGCGCTCGCGCCCGAGGCGCGCACAGCGGTGGCGGGGCTGATCGCCGACGGCCTCGTCGAGCCCGGCCCGGCGCTCCGCGGCCGCGTCGTGCTGACCCTCCGGGGTCGGCTGCTCGCCGACGACGTGGTCCGCCGCCTCACCTGAGCTCACCCTGCTGCTGCTGCCGAGATGCCACTTTCCGCCCCTAAAGCGGCGGAATGAGGGCGGTAAGTGGCATCTCGGCGAGGAGAGAAACCCCGGAGAACGCCTACTTGATGAAGCGGATGGTGAGCGGGTACTGGTACAGCTCGCCCGCGTTCGCCTTCACCGCGGCGATGATGCTGAAGACGATGATGACGACCCAGATCGCGAGGAGCACCAGCACTCCGATCAGGATGACGCTGAGGAAGACGCCGACGATCGTGCCGATCAGCATCGTGAGCTGAAAGTTGAGCGCCGTCTTCGTGTGCTCGGCGACGAACTGGCCGCGGTCCTTCAGCACCAGGTAGGTGATGAGCGGCACGAGGAAGCCGAACAGGATGCCGCCGACGTGCGTCAGGGTCGACCACAGCCGCTGGTCCTGGGGCGACATCGGCGCCACCGGGGCGTAGCCGCCCGGGCCCGACGGGGGCGGCGGGGGAGGGGGAGGAGGAGTGCTCATGAGGGTCCTTCTTCTCGGTTGCCTCACAGTAAAGCGCACGGGCCGGGAACCTGAGAGGTTCTCGGCCCGTGCGTGTCGCTCAGACGGAATGCGCTCGCTGCGTCGAAGGCGCGGCGCTCACTTGATCAGCCGCAGGGCGAACGGGTAGCGGTAGGTGCCGCCGCCGTTCACCTTGATGCCGCCGATGATCGCGAGGACGATGCCGACGACCCAGAGGGCGGTCGAGATGAGCACCTGCGCGAAGCCCCAGAGGCCGAAGGTCACCACGGTGAGGATCGAGCCGAGGATCAGGTTCGCGACGTGGGCGATGGCGATCGTGATCTGGAAGTTCAGGGACTCCTTGCCCTCTTGGTTCGTCAGGGAGCCGCGGTCCTTGAAGATCAGCCAGATGATGAGGGGCGGCACGAAGCTGAGCACGCCGCCGAAGTGCGCGAACGAGGCCCACTGCTTGTCCTCGGCGGGGCTGAGCGGAGCGCCCGGAGCCGCCGGCGTGTAGGGCTGCTGGGGCTGGCCGGAGGCCGTGCCCTGCGGCGGGAGATTGGAGTCGGTCATGGTCGTGCCTTTCGAGATCGAGGTGCGCATCGCGCCTGGCTGGGCTCGATTCTGGCGAGCGGTGGCCCCGGCACGGACGGAAGCTACTCGCGGTGCAATGTCCCTGCAATACCCGGAAACGCCCGGTTCGCGGGTAGAATTGGCACTCCTGTAGGTGGAGTGCCAGAGACAGCGAGGGGAGGGTCGACATGGTGTCGGAGCGGGGACTCGAGGTGCTGCGCGTCATCGTGCAGGACTACGTGGCCTCGCGGGAGCCGGTCGGCTCCAAGAGCATCGTCGACAGGTACTCCTTCGGCGTCTCGGCTGCGACGATCCGCAACGACATGGCGCAGCTCGAGGAGGAGGAGCTCATCGCGGCTCCCCACACCTCGTCCGGGCGCGTGCCCACCGACAAGGGGTATCGCGTCTTCGTCGACCGGCTGTCGGACCTCCGCCCGCTGAGCGCGGCCCAGAAGCACGCGATCGAGGCGTTCCTCGACTCGTCCGTCGACCTCGACGACGTGCTCGCGCGCACCGTGCGGCTGCTGTCGCAGCTGACGCACCAGGTGGCGCTGCTGCAGTACCCGACCCTGTCCCGGTCCACGATCCGGCACATCGAGGTCGTGCTGCTCTCGCCGGCGCGCCTGCTGACGGTGCTCATCACCGACGGCGGCCGGGTCGAGCAGCGCGTGGTCGACCTGCCCGGCGAGGTGGACGAGGGCTTCCTCGACGAGCTGCGCGACCGCCTCAACCGGGTCCTCGGCGGCTCGGCTCTGGCCGACGCCCCGGCGAAGCTCGCGACTCTCGCCGGCACCTTCCCGCCCGCTCAGGCCGCGCTGGTCGAGCCTGTCGCGCGGGCCCTCGGCGAGCAGGTGATGGCGGGCCGGCAGGACCGCATCCTCATGGCGGGTGCGGGCAACCTCGCCCGCACCGAGAAGGACTTCCCGGGCAGCATCCACCCCGTCCTCGACGCCATCGAGGAGCAGGTCGTGCTGCTCAAGCTGTTCAGCGAGATGGTGCTCGACGCCAACGGCATCGCTGTCAGCATCGGCCGCGAGAACGCCGCCTTCGGCCTCAGCGAGGCCTCGGTGCTCTCGAGCGGCTACAGTTCCCCCTCCGGCGAACTCGCGCGCCTCGGCGTGCTCGGTCCGACGAGAATGGACTACTCGAACAACATGGCGGCCGTCCGTGCCGTCGCCCGCTACCTCTCCCGTCTGCTCGGCGAGGGATGAGGGTTCCGCTTAGCGACAGGCGCGTGCCCGCGCGTTGCGAAAGGTTCTCGGTGAGCCGTGGCTGCTGACCACTACGAGGTGCTGGGCGTCGCCCGCGACGCCAGCTCCGAAGACATCAAGAAGGCCTACCGCCGGCTGGCGCGGGAGCTGCACCCGGACGTGAACCCGGGCGCGGAGGCGTCCGAGCGGTTCAAGCTCGTCACGCACGCGTACGACGTGCTGAGCGACCCGCGACAGCGGCAGCAGTACGACCTGGGCGGCCGGATGGGCGGCATGGGCGGGGCCGAGGGCTTCAGCGGGTTCGGCGACATCTTCGAGACGTTCTTCGGCGGCGCCCAGCGTGCCGGCGGACCCCGGTCGCGCCGGGAGCGCGGCGGCGACGCCCTCCTCCGCGTCGAGGTCGACCTCGACGACGTCGTCTTCGGCACCCACCGTGACGTCGACGTCGACACCGCCGTCCTTTGCGAGACCTGCAACGGCACCTGCTGCCAGCCGGGCACCACGCCCGTCACGTGCGACATCTGCGGCGGCAGCGGGCAGATCCAGCGCACCGTCCGCTCCCTGCTCGGCAACGTGATGACCGCGAGCCCCTGCGGCGTCTGCCGCGGGTACGGCACCGTCATCCCGAACCCCTGCCCGACCTGTGCCGGGCAGGGACGCGTCCGCGCCCGCCGCACCATCCCCGTGGACATCCCGGCCGGCGTCGAGACGGGCCTCCGCCTGCAGCTGCCCGGCCAGGGCGAGGTCGGCCCCGCCGGTGGACCCAACGGCGACCTCTACCTCGAGGTCAAGGTGCGCCACCACGAGACGTTCAGCCGCAACGGCGACGACCTGCTCGCGACCCTCGAGGTGCCGATGGCGGACGCGATCCTCGGCACGGCCACCACGATCGCCGCGCTCGACGGCGACGTCGAGCTCGAGCTGAAGCCCGGCACCCAGAGCGGTGACGTGCTCACCGTGAAGGGCCGCGGCATCACGCGGCTGCGCGGCCAGGGCCGCGGCGACCTCAAGGTGGGCGTGCAGGTCGTGACGCCCACGAAGCTCGACCGCCACGAGCGCGACCTCATCGAGAAGTTCGCGGCGCGGTACAAGAAGCAGAAGCCGCAGCTCGGCCAGTTCCAGCAGGGCCTGTTCGGCAAGCTCCGCGACCGGTTCCTCGGCATCTGATCGGATGGCGCACTTCTACCTCGTCGACTCCCTCGAGGGTGCCGAGCCCGGCGGCCTCGTGCGGCTCGAGGGGCAGGAGGCGCGGCACGCCGCCACGGTGAGCCGCATCCGGACGGGCGAGACGCTGACGGTCGGCGACGGCCGCGGCACGGTCGTGACCGGAGCGGTCGAGGCGGCGGCGCCGTCCGCCGTCGACGTGCGCGCCGAGCGGGTCGAGCGGATCTCGGCGCCCGACCGTGAGGTGGTGCTCGTGCAGGCGCTCGCGAAGGGCGACCGCGACGAGCTCGCGGTTCAGGCGGCGACGGAGCTGGGCGTCGACCGCATCGTGCCCTGGCAGGCGGAGCGCAGCGTGTCCCGCTGGAGCGGCCCCAAGGCCGAGCGCGGCCGAGAGCGCTGGGGCACCATCGTCCGGGAGGCGGTCAAGCAGTCGATGCGGCCGTGGCTGCCGGAGGTCGCGCCGCTCGCGGGCCGCGGCGAGGTGGCGGCCCTCGCCGCGACGCACGCGGTGCTCGTCCTCGAGCCGACCGGCGGCACCCCGTTCGCCGACGCGGTCCGGGCGGCCGGCGGACGCGACCTCGCGCTCGTCGTCGGTCCCGAGGGCGGAGTGTCGGGGCCCGAGCTCGAGGCGCTCACCGCGGCCGGTGCCGTCGCCGTCCGGCTGGGACCGGAGGTGCTGCGCACGTCCACCGCGGGGCCGGCCGCCCTCGCGGCTCTCGCCGCGCTCACCGGCCGCTGGGCATAGCCGGCCCGCTAGCACTCTGTTCGCCTGAAGGGGAGTCCCGGCACGTCCGGGGGCGCCGACCGTAGAATCGGGGGTGTGACGCAGTCCTCGATCTTCTCGCGCATCCTCACGGGGGACATCCCCGGCGAGATCGTGCACCAGACCGACCGCGTCTTCGTGCTCAACGACATCGCCCCGCAGGCGCCGGTGCACCTGCTCGTGATCCCCAAGACGGACCAGTACGCGAACGTCGTCGAGCTGGCCGCCGGAGACCCCGGGCTGCTCGCCGAGATGGTGGCGACCGCCCGCGAGCTCGTGCCCGGCGATTTCCGCCTCATCTTCAACACGGGCGAGGGAGCCGGTCAGACCGTGTTCCACGTCCACGCCCACGTCCTCGCGGGCGAACTACCGGAAGGATCCCTTGGCGAACGCTGACCTGACTCCGCACAACGGACGGCAGGAGTCGGACACGGAGGTCCGCGTCGCGGTGGACGGCGTCGCCATGGTGCGGCTGCTCGGTCCCCAGGACCGGTTCCTCAAGCAGATCGAGTCGCGCTTCCCGAGGCTGTCCGTCCTCGCGCGCGGCAACGAGCTCACCCTGTCCGGGGAGCGCTCGGAGGTGGAGGCCGCCCGCCGGCTCATCGAGGAGCTGCTCCAGATGGTGCGCAACGGCCAGGACCTCGGACCCGTCGACGTCGGCAGCTCCGCCCGGATCCTCGAGAGCGACCCCAACTCCAGCCCGTCGGAGCTGCTCGGCCAGGCGATCCTCACCGCGCGCGGCAAGGCGATCCGGCCGAAGACGCTCGGCCAGCGCGAGTACGTCGACTCCATCGATCACAACACGATCGTGTTCGGCATCGGCCCCGCCGGAACCGGCAAGACCTACCTCGCGATGGCGAAGGCCGTGCAGGCGCTGCAGCGCAAGGAGGTCAGCCGCATCATCCTCACGCGGCCAGCGGTGGAGGCGGGGGAGCGGCTCGGCTACCTTCCCGGGACACTGACCGACAAGATCGACCCGTACCTCCGGCCCCTCTACGACGCGCTCAACGAGATGATGGACCCGGAGATCGTCCCGAAGCTCATGGCGACGTCGACGATCGAGGTCGCGCCCCTCGCCTACATGCGCGGCCGCACCCTCAACGACTCGTTCGTGGTGCTGGACGAGGCGCAGAACACGACGCCCGAGCAGATGAAGATGTTCCTCACCCGCCTCGGCTTCGGCTCGAAGATGGTCGTCACCGGCGACATCACCCAGGTCGACCTGCCCGCCGGCGCCAGCGGCCTGCAGCTCGTGACGAAGGTGCTGAAGGACATCCCCGACATCCACTTCTCGCGGCTGACGAGCGACGACGTCGTGCGGCACACCCTCGTCGGGCGCATCGTCGACGCGTACACCGCGTACGACCAGGAGCGCATCGCGCGGCAGTTCGACCGGCGCCCCGAGCGCACCGAGCGCAGCCACGAGCCGGAGGGAGCCCGCCCGCCGGGCGACTTCCGCCCGCCCCAGAACCGCGCGGAGCGCCGCGCCCAGGAGGGCTTCGGAGGAAGCCGGAGGAACCCGTGAGCGTCGAGGTCAACAACGAGTCCGCCATCGAGGTCGACGAGTCCGCCATCCAGCGGCTGATCACGTTCGCCCTCGACTCCCTGCACGTCCACCCGGACGCGGAGGTCGCCGTCGTCTTCGTCGACGAGGCCGCCATGGAGCAGCTGCACGTCCAGTGGATGGACGAGCCCGGCCCCACCGACGTGCTCAGCTTCCCGATGGACGAGCTGCGTCCCGGCACCGAGGACCACGAGACCCCGGCCGGGCTGCTCGGCGACATCGTCGTCTGCCCGCAGGTCGCCCAGCTGCAGGCCGAGCAGGCCGGGCACAGCCTCCTCGACGAGATCCAGCTGCTCACCGCGCACGGCCTGCTGCACCTGCTCGGCTTCGACCACGCGGAGCCCGAGGAGGAGCGCGAGATGTTCGGCCTGCAGCGCGACATCCTCACCGGCTTCGCCGCCGATGAGAAAAAGCGCGGCTCGAAGCGACGATGACCCTCTGGCTGATCCTCGTCGCGCTGCTGCTCGTCGCCTTCGCTGGGCTGCTCGCCGCGGCCGACTCCGCCATCGGGGAGCTGTCCCGCGCGGACATCCTCGACCTCGCGACCCGCGCCCGCGCGAAGCGGTCGCTCGTCGCGATCGCCGAGGAGGGCGGCGCGCACGTCAACGCCGTCAGCTTCCTCCGCGTCACGAGCGAGACCACCGCCGCCGTGCTCGTCACGTTCGCGCTCGCGAATGCGATCGACCAGCTGTGGCTCGCCCTGCTCCTCTCCGCGCTCATCATGACCGCCGCATCCTTCGTGCTCGTCGGCTCCAGCCCGCGCAGCGTCGGCCGCGCCCACGCGAGCTCGGTCTTGCGCTTCGCGGCGCCCGTCGTGCGCGGAGTCCGCGTGCTGCTCGGCCCGATCGCGGACGCGCTCGTCGCCCTCGGCAACTGGGTGACGCCGGGCCGGCCGCGCACCGCGACGTTCACCTCCGAGGAGCAGCTGCTCAGCATGGTGGACGAGGCCACCGAGCTCGAGGTGCTCGAGGAGGACGACCGCGAGCTCATCCACTCGATCTTCGAGTTCAACGAGACCGTCATCCGCGAGGTGATGATCCCGCGCACCGACATGGCGACCATCGACCGCACCGCGACCGTCGGCGAGGCGATGACCCTGTTCCTGTCCCGCGGCTACTCGCGCCTGCCGGTGACCGAGGAGAACGACCCGGACGACATCGTCGGCATCCTCTACCTGCGCGACCTCGCGCGGATGCTGCACGAGCGCGGCGCCGCCGCCGAGCGCGAGCCGATCGGCCGGCACACCCGGCCGGCGCTGTTCGTGCCCGAGTCGAAGAAGGCGGACGCCATGCTGCGGCAGATGCAGCTCGAGTCGAACCACATCGCGATGGTCATCGACGAGTACGGCGGCGTCGCCGGCCTCGTCACGCTCGAGGACCTCATCGAGGAGCTGGTCGGCGACATCGCCGACGAGTACGACCGCAGCAGCGAGGAGGTCGAGCAGGTCGCCGAGGGCGTCTACCGCGTCGACCCGCGCCTGCCGATCGACGAGCTCGGCGACCTGTTCGACCTCGAGCTGGAGGACGACGACGTCGACTCCGTCGGCGGCCTGCTGACGAAGGCGCTCGGCCGGCTGCCCGTCATGGGCTCGACCGCTCGCGCGGCCGGCCTGCTGCTCACCGCCGAGCGCACCGACGGCCGCCGCCGCCGCCTCAGCGCCGTGCGGGTCGAGCGCGACCCCGAGGCCGCCCGCCCCGAGGAGGAGCCGGAGGGGCCCGAATTCCCGGGCGCCGAGACCCGCGAGACGGAGGCCGTCCGATGACGCATCGTGCAGGGTTCGTGTCGTTCGTGGGGCGCCCGAACGTCGGCAAATCGACGCTGATGAACGCGCTCGTGGGCGAGAAGGTGGCCATCACGTCGCCGAAGCCGCAGACCACGCGCCGCGCCATCCGCGGCATCGTGCACTCGCCCGAGGGGCAGCTCGTCGTCGTCGACACCCCGGGCGTGCACCGGCCGCGGACCCTGCTCGGCGAGCGGCTGAACGACCTCGTCGCCGCGACCCTCGGCGACGTCGACGTCATCGCGATGTGCTTCCCGGCGGACGAGCCGATCGGGCCCGGCGACAAGTTCATCAACGCCTCGCTCGACGACTACCCCCGGGCCAAGAAGGTCGCCGTCGTCACCAAGGTGGACGTGACGAGCCGGGAGCGGGTGGGGGACCAGCTGCTCGCCGTCTCCCAGCTGCGCGAGTGGGAGAGCCTCATCCCCGTCTCCGCGACGGACGGCATCCAGCTCGACGTCCTCGTCCGCGAGCTGCTGGCGCTCATGCCGGAGTCGCCGCCGCTGTACGGCGAGGAGACGGTCACCGAGGAGAGCAGCACCGACCGCATCGCCGAGCTCGTCCGCGAGGCCGCGCTCGACGGCGTCACCGACGAGCTGCCGCACTCGATCGCGGTCACCGTCGACGACCTCGTCGAGCGCGAGGACAAGGACCTCCTCGAGATCTACGCGAGCGTCTTCGTCGAGCGCGACAGCCAGAAGGGCATCATCATCGGCAAGGGCGGCAGCCGCCTGTCCGGGATCGGCGCCCGCGCCCGCGCCGGCATCGAGCCGCTCGTCGGCAAGCCCGTCTACCTCTCCCTCCGCGTGAAGGTGGCGAAGGAGTGGCAGCGCGACCCGAAGCAGCTGGGCCGCCTGGGCTTCTGACCGGCGGCGTGGGTGCTGGTCGTACGCCTCGAGGATGATTCCGCCCTTCCCGCGGGATGACCGGGCTCCGGATCCGCGCTGAGGGGGCGCGCAGCGCCCTACCGTGGAGCCATGTTCGAGAAGCTCACCGACTGGGTTACCCGGGAGAACGTGGTCCGGCACCGGTTCCGCTTCGAGGTCGCCGCCGCCGTGCTCTACCTGCTGCTCGCCGCGGTCGAGGGCGTGGTGGCCGGGGCCTTCGGCCTCTTCGCCGTCCTCGTGCTGGCCGCGACGATCGCGCTGCACCGCATCCGTCCCGCGGTCGCGCTCGGCATCGTCGCCGTGCTCCCCGCCCTCCTCGTCATCTCCGGCTACTCCGGGGCCACGCCGACCTTCACACTCTGGGTTCCCGTGCTCCTCACCCTGTTCGGTGCCGCGGCCTACGGTAGGGACGTCACCAGATGGCTGGCGCTCCCGGTCGCCATCCTCGGCGGCTTCTTCGTGACCCTGAGCAGCGCCTCTCTTCTGGAGTACGCGGGAGCGGGATTCGTCCTCTACTTCGTCGCCGTGATGGCGATGTTCCTGCTGCCCTGGATCGGCGGCACCCTGGTCCGCGTCAACCGGCAGCGGCGCAGCGCCCAGACGACCGCGGTCGTCGCGACCGCGGAGCGGGACCAGCTGGAGGTGTCGGTCGCGCTCGAGCAGGAGCGGAACCGGGTCGCCCGCGACGTGCACGACATCGTCGCCCACTCGCTCGCGGTCGTCATCGCGCAGGCGGACGGGGCCCGCTACGCGGTCAAGAAGAACCCGGGCGCGGTCGACGAGGCGCTGGAGGCGATCTCGGCGACGGCGCGCGCCTCGCTCGCCGACGTCCGCTCGCTGCTCAGCCAGCTCCGGCACAGCCAGGAGGCGGGGCCGCAGCCGGGGATGGACGAGCTCGACTCGCTCCTCCGCGGGTTCCGGGAGTCGGGGCTCGACATCGAGTGGTCCTCCTACGGAACCGCGCAGCCGGTGAGCGAGGCGACCGGGCTCTCGGTCTACCGGATCCTGCAGGAGTCGCTGACGAACGCCCTGCGCCACGGGTCGCGCAGCTCGCCGGTGGCGCTCGAGTTCGACTGGAGCGAGACGACGCTCACCATCACGGTCACCAACGACGTCGACGACACCGAGCGCGCGGGCAACCCGAGCGGGCACGGCATCCCCGGCATGCGCGAGCGCGCCACGCTCGTCGGCGGATCGTTCAGCACGGGGGACGGCAACAACGGCCGCTTCCGGGTGCGGGCGGTGCTGCCGGTCGACCGCGGCAATGCGCGGACGCAGCCGATGGCGCGGACGGTCGTCCCGTGACCGCCAGCACTCCGGAGCCTGACATCATCGACGTCGTGCTCGTCCCCGCCGTGTCCGTCCCGCTCATCAGCGCCGTCCCGATGCTCCGGGCCGTCCCCACGCTCGGGACGTCGTGGTGAGCGCGATCCGCGTCGTCCTCGTCGACGACCAGCCCCTGTTCCGCTCCGGCCTGCGGATGCTCATCGACTCGCAGGACGACCTCGAGGTGGTCGGCGAGGCGGGCGACGGCGGCGCCGCGGCCGATGTCGTAGCGCGGGAGCGGCCCGACGTGGTGCTCATGGACATCCGGATGCCGGGGGTCGACGGCATCGCCGGCACGGAGCGGATCATGGCGGCGGCCGACGACGCCGGGCGTCAGCCGCCGCGGGTGCTCGTCCTCACCACGTTCGACCTCGACGAGGGCGCCGCCCGCGCCATCCGCGCCGGGGCGAGCGGCTTCGTGCTGAAGGACGCGGAGCCCGAGTTCCTCCTCGCCGCGATCCGCACGGTGCACGCCGGCACGGCGGTGCTCGCGCCGTCGGCCACCCGCGAGCTGTTCGAGCACTTCGGCGGCCGAGCCGCGGCCGGCTCCGCCGAGCAGCACCTCGGCACGCTGAGCGAGAGGGAGCGGGAGATCTTCCTGCTCGCCGCGCGGGGCCTCAGCAACGCCGAGATCGCCTCCGCCGAGTACGTCAGCGAGGCGACGGTGAAGACCCACATCTCCCGCATCCTCGGCAAGCTCGGCCTCCGCGACCGCGTGCAACTCGTCGTGTTCGCGCACGAGCGCCGGCTCGTCTCCTGACCGGGTCGCGGCCCGGGCTCCCGCCCGGCGCCCCCGCCCACCTCTAGCCTGGGCAGGAAGGGGGAGCATGCCGAGCTGGATCGAGGAGATCAGCATCGTCGACGGCCCGGCGTTCATCGCGCCGTTCGCGGCGACGATCGCGCTGGTCGTGTTCCTGTTCCTTCCGGGACCCGGTGTCCGCCGCTCCGCTCGCGCGCAGCTCACCACGACGGCCGTCGCCGGTCTGGTCGGGGGGATCGGGGGAGCGCTCGCGGTCTGGCTCGTGAGCGACGTCGTCGACGCGTTCGGCGTCTCACTGAGCTGGACGATCCGCATCGCCGATGCTCTCGCCTTCGCCGGCCTCGGCATCGCCGTCGCCAACTTCTGGGGCACGCGCTGGCAGCGCAAGGCGGCCGCCTTCCTCACGAGTGGGCTGCTCGCCCTGTCGCTCTCCCTCGTCTTCAACGTCGACTTCGCCCAGTACCCGCGGCTCGGCGACGCGCTCGCCACGACCTACAGCGAGGACGCCGAGCTGCCCCGTCGCGTCGCCGACCCCGTCCCCGTCGAGGAGTGGACCGCACCGGAGGACCTCCCCGAGCGCGGCTCGGTGGGGAAGGTCGACATCCCCGCGACCGAGTCGGGCTTCCCCGCGCGCGGGGCGTACGTCTACCTGCCGCCCGCAGCCTACGCGGCGGAGCCGCCCGCTCTCCCGGTCGTCGTCGCCATGGCGGGCCAGCCGGGCGAGCCGGCCGACATCTTCCGCGCCGGGCAGGTGGACCGCATCCTCGACGCGGTCGCTGCCGATCACGACGGGCTCGCGCCCATCGTCGTGGTGCCCGACCAGCTCGGCGACCCGACCGTGAACCCCATGTGCCTCGACGGTCCGTACGGGGACAGCGAGACGTACCTCACCGTCGACGTGCCCGACTGGATCCGCTCGTCCCTCAACGTCTCGGACGACCCCGCCGACTGGACCGTGACCGGGTTCTCGCAGGGCGGCACGTGCTCGCTCCAGCTGGCGGCCGCGCATCCGGAGCTCTTCGGCGCCCTGCTCGACATCGCGGGCGAGGAGGCGCCCAGCCTCGGCTCGGTGGAGGAGACGATCGAGCGGGGCTTCGGCGGCGACGAGGATGCGTACCGCGCCGCGACGCCCGCCGCGATCCTCCAGGCCAACGCCCCCTACGAGGACAGCGTCGCCCTCTTCGCCGCGGGGGAGCGCGACAGGAAGTACTCTGCATCCATGCGGACGGTGTCCGCGCTGGCCGCCGAAGCCGGCATGGCGGTGACCGTCCTGGTCTCGCCGGGAACGGCCCACGACTGGAACACCGCCCGGTACGGCCTGCGGGAGGGCTTCGCGCAGCTGCTGCCACGGTGGGGGATCGACGGATGAGGCGAGTGCGGCGGGTGCTGCAGCGGCATCCCGCGACCCTCGCCCTCGCCGGCGTCCTCACGCTGCTCGCGGTCGCGACCGCGCCGCTGCGGATCCTCGCCGAGGAGCCGTTCCGCCGCGCGATCGGCACCGGACTCGGGCCGCTGTCCGGCGGGTCCGCCGGGTGGTCGCCGTTCACCTACGGCCTCTTCGCCGACCACCCGCTCGAGCTCGCGACAGCTCTGCTCGCACTCGCGGTGCTCGTCGCGCCCGCCGAGCGCCTGATGGGCGGCTGGCGGACCACGATGGCGTTCCTCTTGACGCCCGCGCTCGGGGCTGCGGTCGGGATGCTGCTCGAGGGCCTCGACGTCCTCGGCCTCGCGGCCTGGAACGACGGGCTCCCGGTCATCGACCCGCTCGCGCCGGCCGCCGGCGCGCTCCTCGCGGGCAGCGCCTTCGCCGACCGCCTGTGGCGCCGGCGGATCCGGCTGCTCGGCGTCGCGGTGCTCGCCCTGATGGTGCTCTACTCGGGCACGAGCGTCGACCTGTTCCGCCTCTTCACCGGCCTCGCGGGAGTGGCGCTCGGCCTCCTCCTGGTGCCGAAGTCGCGCAAGACGGCACGGTGGGCGCGCAGCTCGCGCCACGAGTCGCGCTCGCTCCTCGCGGCGCTGACCCTCGCCGGCGCGGTGGCGCCCTTCGTCTCGATCGCGAGCGGCCAGCCGTGGGGTCCTCTGCATCCGCTCGGGCTGCTCCTCCGCCCCGTCGCCGACTCGGAGCTGTGCGCGTCGACGGCGGCCGCCGCCGGCTGCGCCGCCGACCTGGCCCTCGCGCGGCTCGGTGGACCGGGTCCCGTGCTGCTGTCGGTGCTTCCGCTCCTCGTGCTCGCCCTCGCCGCGTACGGCATGCTCCGCGGCAGGCGGATCGCGGCGTGGACCGCGATCGTCCTCAACCTGCTCCTTTCCGGCCTCGCGCTCCACTACTACGTGCTGCTGCCCGCGCTGCCGGATGCCGACCAGCTGCCCGTTCCCGAGGGCACGGGGGCGGGAGTGTCGATCGCGCTCTGCGTGATCCTGCCGCTCGCCCTCGCGGTGCGGATCGCGACGGCGCTGCCTCAGTTCCCCGTGCGCCCCGGGCGCCCCGCGCTGCGGCGCTACGTCACCACGGTCGGCGTCACCGCTGCCGCCACGGCCGTGCTCTACGTCGGCGGGGGCTGGCTCGTGCGCGATCAGTTCGAGCCGCCCGTGATGCTGGTGGGCCTCCTGGTCGACCTGCCCGAGCGGTTCCTCCCGGTCGGCTACCTCTCCCTGCGCGGCCTCCAGTTCCTGCCGTCCGGGCCCGGCGCCGAGCTGCTCTACGCGGGCATCGGTCCCGCGTTCTGGGCGGTCCTCCTCATCGCGACGGCGGTCGTCGTGTACGACGCGGCCGGGCGCGAGAAGGCGAGCGACCTCGGCCGTGTGCGCGCGCTGCTGCGCCAGGAGGGCCCGGGCAGCCTCTCGCACATGGCGACGTGGGAGGGGAACGACTACTGGTTCACCCCCGAGGACGACGCCGCCGTCGCGTACCGGCTGGAGGGCGACGTCGCGCTGACCTGCGGGCCGCCGATCGGGTCCGGCTGCAACCGGGGCGCCGCGGCGCTCGCCTTCGCCGCGTTCTGCGGCGACAACGGCTGGATCCCGGCGTTCTACGGCATCGACGACGACCTCCGCGACGAGCTCGCCGAGCACGGCTGGCAGACCACGGCGATCGGCGACGACGCCGTGCTGCGCCCCGAGGGCTTCACCATGACCGGCAAGCGCTGGCAGGACGTGCGGACGTCCCTCAACCGTGCGCGCAAGCTGGGCGTCACCGACGAGTGGACCACCTGGGAGCAGCTCGGCCTCACCGCTCGCAGCCAGATCGAGGCGATCAGCGAGGACTGGGTCGCCTCCCGCAACCTCCCCGAGATGGGCTTCACCCTCGGCGGTGTCGACGAGCTCGACGATCCCGAGGTGCGGCTGCTGCTCGCGGTCGATCCGGACGGCCGCATCGAGGCCGTGACGAGCTGGCTGCCCACCTACCGCGAGGGCGAGGTGGTCGGCTGGACGCTCGACTTCATGCGCCGCCGACCGGACAGCATGAACGGCGTGGTCGAGTTCCTCCTCGCCCGCATGATGCAGCGGGCGAAGGACCGGGGCCTCGAGTTCGTGAGCCTCTCCGCCGCTCCTCTCTCCCGGGTGGCGGAGCGCACGGGCGACCCGGACCTCACCGCGCAGGTGCTCGGGTTCCTCGGCCGGCGCCTCGAGTCGCTGTACGGCTTCCGGTCGCTCCTCGCGTTCAAGGTGAAGTTCCAGCCGGAGTTCCGCGCCCTGCACGTCGCCTTCCCCGACCTGGTGCTGCTGCCCGCCGTCGGCATGGCGATCGCACGCGCGTACCTGCCCGCCCTCACGGTGCAGCAGGCGATGACGCTGACGCGCTCGCTCGTGTTCTCCGGCGAGAGCCCGCGCACCCGCGCTCTCAGCGGCTCGGGCCGGGCCCACTAGGCAGGGCCGAAACGGGCCGGATCGGCGGATCCGGGCCGCCGAGGAGGCCCGAATCTGCCGAACTGGCCCGGATCTCAGTCCTCGCTGTCGACGGCGCCCTCGACCTCGACGGTGTTCTGCACGAGGTCGATGCGGAAGGTGTACGGGCCGCGGCGGACGACCTCCTGGCCCTCGGGGACGCGCTCGATCGTCATCCCGGTCTGCTCGACGATCGCCGAGAGCAGCGCCTCGCGGGCGCTCGGCTCGGGAAGGGTGGCGACGTACCAGGCGGCCCCGTCGCCGATCTCGTTCACGGTGACGGCGGGGGAGCCCTCGAGGCCGGCGTGCGCGAACTCGGCGAGCACCGACGCCGATCTCGGGTGCAGCACCTCGCCCCACGACGACGCGGCGGCGGACCCGCCGAGGACGTCGCCGCGCAGCCGTGCGGCCGGCACCTCGGCCGACTCCGCCTTCACGACGGCGCCCTCGTAGACGCCGATGGCGCCGGCGGTCGGCGAGAACTCCTCGATCCAGACGCCGAGCGTCTCCTGCAGGCGGCCGAGGTAGCCGCCGAGCCGGACGTGCAGGTTCTCGTCGAGGATCCCGGTGTGGTGCGTCACGACGAGGCGCCCGCCGGCCGCCGCGTAGTCGTGCAGGTGCTGGAGCTGCGCGTCCGAGGCCACGAAGAGGCTCGGCACGACGACGACGGGGTAGTCGGCGAGTGGGCCGTCCGCCTGCACGAAGTCGACGGTGAGCCCGAGCGCGGTCAGCGACCGGTGCCACGCGAAGATCCCGTCGAGGTAGGGGAGCGCGGTCGGGGAGGCCGGCTGCTCGATGGCCCACCAGCTGTCCCAGTCGAGGACGATGGCGGCCTTGTCGCCGCCGACCCGGGTGCCGGCCAGCGAGTCGGACAGCGCCGCCAGCTCCTGTCCGAGCTCCTCGATCTCGCGCCACACGCGCGTCTCGGTGCCGCTGTGCGGCACCATCCCGGAGTGGAACTTCTCCGCCCCGGCGGCGGACTGGCGCCACTGGAAGTAGAGGATGCCGTCGGCGCCCCGCGCGAGCGCCTGGTAGGACCAGGCCCGCATCTGGCCTGCCGCCTTCGGCGCGTTCCGCTGCCGCCAGTTGACGGCGCTCGGCGCCTGCTCCATGAGCAGCCAGGGCTGCCCGCCGCGCAGCGAGCGCATGAGGTCGCGCTGCATGGCGGCGTAGGCGGGGGCGTCGGGGTCGGCGGGGTCGGGGTAGGAGTCGTCGGCGACGACGTCGACCTCCTTCGCCCAGGCCCAGTAGTCGACGGGCTTGAAGAAGCCCATGAAGTTGGTCGTGATCGGCACATCGGGCGAGACCCGACGCAGCACCTCGACCTCGGCCCGGTAGCAGGCGAGCAGCTCGTCGCTGCTGAAGCGGTCGAAGTCGAGCAGCTGCGTCGGGTTCTGGAAGGTGGGCGCCGCCCGCGGGGGCAGGACCTCGTCGAAGGAGTCGTACCGCTGCGACCAGAACGCCGTGCCCCACGCCTCGTTGAGCGCCTCGACCGTGCTGTACCTGTTCTCGAGCCACCCACGGAAGGCGGCGGCGGAGGCGTCGCAGTAGCAGCGGCTGACGTGGCAGCCGTACTCGTTGTTGACGTGCCAGAGCTCGAGCGCGGGATGCTCCGCGTAGCGCTCCGCGATGGCGGTCACGAGGCGCCTCGCGTGCTCCCGGTAGACGGGGGAGCTGGGGCAGTAGTGCTGCCGGCTGCCCGGCCACAGCTTCGTGCCCTCGGCGGTGACGGGCAGCATCTCCGGGTGCATCTTCGCGAGCCAGGCGGGCGGCGACGCGGTGGCCGTGGCGAGGTCGACGCGCACACCTCCCTCGTGCAGCTGGTCGAGGATCCGGTCGAGCCAGCCGAAGTCGAACTCCCCGTCCCGCGGCTCGAGCTTCGCCCAGGAGAACACGCCGACGGTGGCGAGGTTCACGCCGGCCCGCTGCATGAGCCGGACGTCCTCCTCCCACACCTCCTCCGGCCACTGCTCGGGGTTGTAATCGCCGCCGTACCAGAGGGGCATGGTCTTCCTTCCGCTTCGAATCGACCGGGGTGTCCCGGTCAGCCTTTCACGCTGCCGGTGGCGAGCCCGCTCTGCCAGTAGCGCTGGAGGAACAGGAACGCGACGATCAGCGGGATGATCGACACGAACGAGCCGGTGATCACCGTGGAGAAGAGCGCCTGGGATCCGCCGCCCGCCGTCGCCGCGGACTGGATCTGCGCGAGCCCGACGGTGAGCGGGTACAAATCCGAGGTGTTGAGCATGATCAGCGGCAGGAAGTAGTTGTTCCAGGTGCCGACCAGCGAGAACAGGAACACGGTCACGAGCCCGGGACCGAGCAGGCGCATCCCGACGCCCCAGAAGATCCGGTTCTCGCCGGCGCCGTCCACGCGTGCCGCCTCGATGATGCTGTCCGGCACGGCGTCGGTCGCGTACACGCGCATGAGGTAGACGCCGAACGGATTGACGAGCGACGGGATGATGATCGCCCACGGGGTGTCGGTGAGGCCCGCGGACGCGAACAGCAGGTAGGTCGGCAGCGCAAGCGCCGTGAGCGGGATCATGATCGCGCCGAGGGTGATGCTGAAGAGCGCCTTCCGGCCGGGGAAGTCGTACTTCGCGAACGCGTATCCCGCCATCGCGGACAGCACGGTCGCGCCGAGGGCGGAGACGACCGAGTAGAGGATGGTGTTCGCGATCCAGCGGAGGAAGATCCCGTCGCGGAGGGTGAACAGCGTCTGCAGGTTCTCGATCAGCGCGAAGTTGCCGCCGAACCAGAGGCCGAAGGTGGAGAACAGCCCCGAGTTGTCCTTCGTCGTCGAGACGACGAGCCACCACAGCGGGAGGACGAAGTAGAGCACGCAGATCCACAGCAGCACGGTGAGCAGCACGCTGCGCCGGCGCTGCGGGTCGTAGGCACGGGGGCGGCGGCCCGGCGCCGCCACCTCCTCGACGGGCACGGCCGCCCGGGCGTCGATGGACGTCATGAGTCGGCCCTCTCCTTCCGCTCGCGGCGCTCGGTGCTGAGCTGCACGACGTACGAGGTCACGGCGATCACGATCCCGAGGAGGAAGGCGAGCGCGGCCGCGTAGTTCAGCTCCTGGTTGAGGAACGCGACGTTGTACGCGTAGTAGTTGGGCAGGATCGAGTTCGACACGGCGTCGCCCGCGATGGTGTTCAGCAGGCTCGGCTCGGCGAAGAGCTGGAACGTGCCGATGATCGAGAAGATCACGGTCAGCAGGATCGCCGGCCGGATGGACGGGATCTTCACGCTCCACGCCACGCGGAACTGGCCGGCGCCGTCGATCTCCGCCGCCTCGTACAGCTCAGCGGGGATCGACCGCAGGGCGGCGTACATGATGATCATGTTGTAGCCGACGAACTCCCACGTGACGATGTTCATCATCGCGCCGAGGATCGACTCCCGCGTGAGGAACTCGGGGGTCGCCCCGCCCAGCGCTCGGACCACCTGGGCGATCGGGCCGAAGTCCGGGCCGTAGAGGTAGCCCCACATCAGGGTCGCGACGACCGCCGGCACCGCGTACGGCATGAAGATGAGCAGCCGGATCGCCTTCGATCCGCGGGCGCGGTTGCTGTCGAGCGCGAGGGCGAAGAGCAGCGAGAGGCCGAGCATGATCGGCACCTGGATCACGAAGAAGAGGCCCGCGCGGCCGAGGCTGCCGAGGAAGGCCGGGTCGGTGAGGGCCCGGGCGTAGTTGGCGAGGCCGGCGAAGACCTGGCCGCCGATGAGCCGGCTCTCGAAGAGGCTCAGGTACCCGGAGTAGGCGAGCGGCACGACGAGCATCGCGATGAACACGACGAAGAACGGGAGGATGAACAGGTAGGCCGCACGGTTCTGGCGGCGGCGCGCCGTGCTCGTGTGGTGCTTCGGGGGAGGGACTGTGGCGCGCTCGGCGGTGAGCGCGGGTGCAGAGGTCACAGCGGTTCCTGACTTCGCGGACGGAGGGTGACGGGTCGGCGCACGCCTGGAAGGGCGGACGCGACGGGCCGGATGCGGACGGGGAAGGTGGGGTGCCCGCCGGGCGGCGGGCACCCCGGGCGTCACTCGACCGTGAAGCCCTGATCCTCGGCGTAGCTGACGAGCTGGTCCTGCCAGGTGTCGAGGGCGGCGGAGATGTCGCCCTTGTCGGCGATGACGGAGCCCATCGTCTCCTCGTAGCTGGAGTACACGTAGTCCATGAACGGCAGCCACTGGAAGTCGGTGTCGACGGTCTCCGAGATCTCCGCGAACAGCTTGTTCACCTGCTGTCCGCCGTAGAACTCCGACTCCTGCTCGAGGAACGCGGGGTCGTCCAGCACCGACTGCTGCGGCGGGTAGAGGAACTGCTCCGTCGCGAGCATCAGCGCCGACTCCTCGTCGTGGTTGATGAACTTCGCGAGCTCGGCCGCGGCGATCGGGTTCTCGCTCGACGCGAGGACGGCGTCCGAGGACCCGCCCCAGTTGCCGGAGACGTTCTCGCCCTCCTCCCACTGCGGCAGGGGAGCCGCCCGCCAGAGGCCGGAGGTGCCCTCCGCCGTGCCCTGCAGGAAGACGGGACCCCAGGCGGCCGTGAGCCAGCCGGCGTACTTGCCGTTCGCGAGCCCCTGGTACCACTGGTCGTTGAAGTCGACGTCCGTGGAGATCAGGTCGCGCGAGATCAGGTCGGTCCAGTAGTCGGCGACGGCCTTGGCCTCGTCGCTGTTCACGTTGATGCCGACCGTCTCCTTGCCGTCGTACGCGAAGGGCTTCGCGCCGGCCTGCCAGAAGAAGCCGATCATCTGCCCCGCCTGCGTGGCGCCGACGTTCGAGATGTACGACCCGGTCGCGTCCTTCACCGACTGCGCGGCGGCCGCGTACTCCTCCCAGGTGCCGGGCGGCTCCGTGATGCCGGCCTGGCTGAGGATGTCCTCGCGGTAGAGGTTGCCCATCGGCCCGACGTCCTGGGGAATGCCCCAGACCGCCTCGTCGGGCGCGACCTGCTTCCAGGCCCAGTCGACGTAGTCGCCGGCGAGCTCGTCCGCGCCGTAGGGGCGCAGGTCGAGCAGCGAGTTGTTGAGGACGAACGACGCGATGTACTGGTACTCGATCTGGGCGACGTCGGGAGCTCCCTCGCCTGCCTCGATGGCGCTGCGGAGCTTCTGGTAGTGCGGCAGCCCCTGGCCGACGTTCTCGACCGTGACCTTGATGTTCGGGTACTTCTCCTCGAAGAGGTCGACCTCGTTCTGGATGTCCGGCACCCAGGTCCAGAAGGTGAGCTCGGTCGGGGTGTCGAGTGCCTCGTCGATCTCGTCCTGCGACACCGGCCCGGTCTCGCCGCCGCCTCCGTCGGCGCTCGGTCCCGAGCATCCCGCGAGCGCGAACGCCGCCACGACGGCGAGCGCGCCCAGCTTCGTTGCTGTGCGTGTGATTTTCATCGTGATCCTTCGGTGGAAGGGACGGAGGACTCGGTCGGGTCCTCCGGTACCCCGAGCACGAGCGACGCCCGCGGTTCGAGGAGCATGGGGGCGCCGCCGTCGTGCCGGGCGCCGGTGACGAGATCCACGACCGCGCGTGGCGGGACGACGGTGGCGGGGTCGGGCGACCAGTTCGCGACGAACGCCACGGGGCCGCGGGAGCCGCGCCCCGTGGCGATCGTGACGGTCGACGGCGCGGACCACTCCGCCGCGGCCGTCCGCGGCACCAGCCAGCGGCCGAGGCTGCGGCCGAACGCGGCATTGGGGACGGTTCCGAGGTAGCTGACGCGGCCGGCTCCGGCCGCCTTCGTCGTCAGCGCGGCACGGGCGCCGAGCTCGGTCGGGCCGTACTCCACGAGCACGTCGGCGCCGTCGACCTGGAGCACGTCGACCCAGTCCGTCCCCGCGGCCCCCACCTCGAGCTCCACTCCGCTCTCGGCGGCGGAGTGCACGACCAGCGGCTCCGACAGGTTGCTGTACTCGTCGTAGGTGACGCCGGCGGCCTCGGCGAGCCGGTCGGGCGCTACCGCGAGTCGCGCTCGCGCGAGCTGGTCGCCGTATCCCGTGCGGATGCCCACGACGAGGTGACCGCCCGCCTCCGCGTAGGCGCGGAGGGCGTCGAGGACCGCGTCCTCGACGACGTACAGGGCCGGGGCGACGAGCACAGGGAAGCGCCGGGCGAGCTCCGCCGGATCCGCGTCGAGGAACTGCCGCACGTGCTGGACGCGCACCTGAGCCCCCGCCTCGAAGAGGCCCCGGTAGTAGGCGTCGAGGATCTTCAGGTAGGCGTGCGGATCAGGGTCTCCGCCCGGCGTCGCGAGCGGCGGGTAGAACTCGAACGACCACTTCGTGTCGGCGGAGTAGAGCAGGAGCACGTCGGCATCCGGCTCGTAGTCGTCGAGCGCGTCGCCGATCGCGGACAGGGCGCCGCCGAGCTCGGCGGCCTCCCGGTAGATGCGGCCGGGCCGCTGGCTGTGGGGGAGGACCCCGCCCCAGTAGGTCTCGGTGCCGAAGTGCAGGGTGTGCCAGTGCCAGTACTCGACCATGCGGGCGCCGCGGGCGAGGAGCGCGAACGCGGCCTGGCGCAGCTGGCCCGGGTAGGGCGGATGATTCTGCCAGGCGCCGCCGATCGACTGCGCGTTCGTCTCGGTCACGAGGAACTGCGACTGCGCGGACGACCAGGCCCGGTCGCCCCACTGGAACAGCGCCCACACCCCGGTGTGCCACCAGGGCTGCTCGCGCGGCACCTCGGCGTCGGCGGTCAGGCCGTCCTGCATCTTGTAGTACGGGTTGCCGGCCACCACGTCGAGCGGCCGCACCAGGTCCTCGTCGTCGATCTGCGGCCGGGAGTAGGAGATGCAGGTGGTCACGAACTGGTCGGGGCGGGCGTATTCGCGCACGATCGCCGCCTGCCAGGACATCAGCTCCGTCGGCAGGGTGCTCTGGAACCGCCGCCACTCGAGCTGGTACTGCGGCTGCGCGTTGCCGCCCGGCCGCCACAGCTCGGACCAGTCGGAGAGGCGGTGGGACCAGTACACGAGGCCCCACTCCTCGTTGAGCCGCTCGACCGTGCCGTAGCGGTCGCGGAGCCACTCGACGAACCGACGGAACGTCGGCTCGTTGTCCGGAAGGGTGTTGCCGGGCTCGTTGTCGACCTGGAAGCCGATGACCGCGGGATGGTCGGCGTAGCGGGCCACCACCTTGCGGGCGACCCGCTCGGCGTAGAACCGGTAGGCGGGGTGGCTCTGGTCCATCTCCTGGCGCGCACCCCACTGGAGCACGGAGCCGTCGGCCTTGCGCACCGCGATCTCCGGATGGAGGCGCTGCAGCCACGGCGGCACGGCGTAGGTCGGGGTGCCGAGGATGACCGAGATGCCGCGGGCGTGCGCTCCGTCGAGCACCGGCTGCAGCCAGTCGAGGTGGAACTCGCCGTTCCGGGGCTCCCAGGTGGACCAGACCGACTCGCCGACTCGGATCACGGAGAAGCCGGCGTCCCGCATGAGGTCGAGGTCGCGGTCGAGAGTGCCCTCCGGCTGATACTCCGCGTAGTACGCGGCGCCGAAGAGGATGCCCGAGAACCCCGGATTGCCCGTCACCATCGACTCGCTTCCCCCGGGATGTTGTCGAAAACATCCCGCCGTCGGAGACTAACGGCGGTTCCGCGCCGAGCGCAATGGCCGGAGCGGCGAGGGGTCAGACGCCCGCGGTGGACCGGCGCGCGCGCAGCTCGGGCAGGGCGAGGGCCGGCGGAGCCCCCGTGGCGGCCCCGCCGATCCGGCCCGCGAGAGCCTCCACGATGAAGGTGCCCTCGCCCTCGAAGTCGATGGCCACCGTCGAGAGCGAGGGGAGAAGATACCGCGCCTCCGGCATGTCATCGGTGCCGATCACGCTCATGTCGTCCGGCACGCGGCGGCCCGCCTCCTCCAGTGCCGAGATCAGCCCGATCGCCATGCTGTCGTTCGCCGTGGCGATCGCGGAGACGCTGCGCTCGCCGCTGCCGAGCCCGGCCCAGGCGGCGCTCCCGGACGCCGCCGACCAGTCGCCCTCCCGGATCCAGGTGACCTCTCCGCCGCCCTCGGCGATCTCGCGGGCGAAGCCGTCGCGGCGGTCCTGACTCGCCATCCAGGAGGCCGGGCCGCTGAGGTAGCCGACCCGGCGGTGGCCGAGGCCGAGGAGATGGCGGGCCGCAAGCCGCCCCGCCCGCTCGTTGACCGAGACGGTGTCGCCGGCGCCGACCATCCGGTTGTCGATGAGCAGGGGGAGGGCGAGCGCGCGGGAGGAGAGGGAGGCGATGACCGCTTCCGTCTGCGCGGTGGCGATGACGCCCGCCACCTGGTGTTCGAGGAGGATCGCGAGCGCCTCGTCGACGGCCTCGGGGTCGTCGCCGGACACCGCCGCGATGTCGAGCACGAACCCGAGTCGCCGTGCCGCCGCTGTGGCTCCGGCGATGATGCGCGACGGGCCGGCGTGGTCGAGCCGGTGCGCCAGCACGCCGATGCGGTTCACGCGCCGCGACCGCAGCAGCCGGGCAGCGGAGTTCGGCCGGTACTCCAGCTCGTCGAGGGCGCTCTGCACGCGCTCGCGGGTCTCCGGCCGGATGCCCGCGAAGCCGTGGAGGTACCGGCTCACCGTCTGGTGCGAGACGCCCGCCCTGCGCGCGACGTCGTAGATGGTCGGCGCCTTCACGGCTCATTTCTAGCGCTCACCGGCCCCGCTGCGAATCTCCCGGTTCGAGGGACGCCCCAGCAGCGCCCCCGGGCGCCGGGAGAGGGGCGCCGCCTGGGAGCCGGGGGAGGGCCCGTGCTACCCTGACCGCGTGCTTCCTCACGGCGCGCTCCTTCTTAGCCGCCGCGACGGGTCCTAGTTCCCAGGCCTTCCCCGTCGCGGAGTTCACGAGCGCCTGAACCCATTCCGCGCAAGGAGAAGGATCCGTGAAGAACAACCAGAAGCCCTCGACGATGCCCGTGCATCGCTACCGCCCTTACCAGGAGCAGTTCCGCGTCGACCTGCCCGATCGCACGTGGCCGGGCAAGCGCATCACCGAGGCGCCCCGCTGGTGCGCCGTCGACCTGCGGGACGGCAACCAGGCCCTCATCGACCCGATGAGCCCCGAGCGCAAGCGGATCATGTTCGACCTGCTGGTCCGGATGGGCTACAAGGAGATCGAGGTCGGCTTCCCCTCGGCCAGCCAGACGGACTTCGACTTCGTCCGGCAGCTGATCGAGGAGGGCGCGATTCCGGACGACGTCACCATCCAGGTGCTGACGCAGTCCCGTGAGCACCTCATCCGCCGCACCTACGAGTCGCTGGTCGGCGCGAAGCAGGCGATCGTGCACCTCTACAACTCGACGAGCGTGCTGCAGCGGGACGTCGTGTTCCGCACCGGCAAGCAGGGCATCATCGACATCGCCCTCGAGGGCGCCCGCCTGTGCCGCCAGATGGAGTCCACCGTGCCGGGCACCGACATCTACTACGAGTACTCGCCGGAGAGCTACACGGGCACCGAGCTCGAGTTCGCGGTCGAGGTCTGCAACCGGGTGCTCGAGGTCTTCGAGCCGACGCCCGAGCGCAAGGTCATCATCAACCTGCCGGCGACCGTCGAGATGGCGACGCCCAACGTCTACGCCGACTCCATCGAGTGGATGAACCGGCACCTCGACCACCGCGAGAACGTCATCCTGTCGCTGCACCCGCACAACGACCGCGGCACCGCCATCGCGGCCGCTGAGCTCGGCTACCTGGCCGGCGCGGACCGCATCGAGGGGTGCCTCTTCGGCAACGGCGAGCGGACCGGCAACGTCGACCTCGTCGCACTCGGCATCAACCTGTTCACCCAGGGCATCGACCCGCAGATCGACTTCTCCGACCTGGACGGCATCCGCCGCACCGCCGAGCACTGCAACCAGCTCCGCGTGCATGAGCGCAGCCCCTGGGCCGGCGACCTCGTCTACACGGCCTTCAGCGGCAGCCACCAGGACGCCATCAAGAAGGGCTTCGAGGCGATGGCCGTCGAGGCGAAGGCGCAGGGCAAGCCCGTCGACGAGCTCGAATGGGCGGTCCCGTACCTGCCCGTCGACCCGAAGGACCTGGGCCGGTCGTACGAGGCCGTCATCCGCGTCAACTCGCAGTCCGGCAAGGGCGGCGTCGCCTACCTGCTGAAGGCCGACCACGCGATCGACCTGCCCCGCCGGCTGCAGATCGAGTTCTCCGGCGTCGTGCAGGCGAAGACCGACGCCGAGGGCGGCGAGGTCACGAGCGACGAGATCTGGGCGATCTTCCAGGACGAGTACCTGCCCGCGCGTGACGACGCCGACAAGTGGGGCCGCTTCGAGCTGAAGAGCACCCGCATCACGAGCGAGATGACCGGCACGGTCACCCTCGCCGCGCGGCTGCGGGTCGGCGACGCGGTGGAGGACGTCGAGGGGACCGGCAACGGCCCGATCGCGGCGTTCCTCGACGTGCTCTCCGACCAGGGCGTCGAGGTGAAGCTCTACGACTACGTCGAGCACGCCCTCTCCGCCTCCGGCGACGCGCTCGCGGCCGCCTACGTCGAGCTCGAGGTGAACGGCCGCCGCCTGTGGGGCGTCGGCATCGACGCCGACAGCTCGACCGCGTCCCTCAAGGCGATCGTCTCGAGCGTCAACCGCTCGATCCGCGCGGAGATCGCGGACCAGGTCGACCTCGCCCTCGTCTGACCCTCCTTCTGCATCTCGCGCTCGCCGCGGGTGAAACGTCGTCCCCGCGGGTGTCGTTCCACCCGCGGCGAGGGCGTTTCTGCCGCGGCGAGCCGAGGGCGGTCGGCTAGGAGATGGGGCGGCGGCGGAAGGGGCGCTGCTCGGGCAGCGACCAGCCGAAGCGGACCGCCAGGAGGCGGATCACCGTCGTCGTGATCACGCAGACGGTGGCGGCTGCCTCGATCGGCGCGCCCAGCAGCAGCGCGGCGACGAGCAGGGCCGTGCCGACGCCCGCGGCGACCGCATAGAGCGAGCCGACGTGCATGAGCGCGATCGGCAGGTTGAGCAGCAGGTCGCGCATCACGGAGCCGCCGACCGCGGCCAGCACGCCGACGAACACGGCCGGCACCTCCGGCAGGCCGAACGCCAGCGCCTTCGACGTGCCGATCGCGCCGAACAGGCCGATGGTCAGGGCGTCGAGGATCGCGATGGGCACCGCGAGCCGCGAGAACAGCTGCTGCAGGAGCATCCCGAGGAGCGCCGCCGCGACCGCCGTCGGCAGGTACCAGTTGGTGCCGAGCGCCACCGGCGTGGTGACGAGGACGACGTCGCGGAGCAGTCCGCCCCCGAGCCCGGTGGCGAAGCCGATGATCGCGACGCCGAGCAGGTCGAGCCGCCGATCCCGGAACCCGGCGGCGAACATCGCGCCCTGCAGGCTGCCGATCGCGACCGCCGCCAGATCCGCCCAGAGGGGGATCGAGAACGGCGCGGGCACCCCTCAATTCTGCCGGTCGTCGCACAGCCGCCGGGCCGTCCGCTACCCCGATCGCTCATGGTGAACACTCGGTGCCGCTGTTGGCGTGCCCTCGACCGGTCGGGCAGTCTTAGCGAATGGCACTCGTCACCTCCACCCTGGATTCGGTCATCGTCGTCTGGCACGTCGCGGTCAACGCGGGCGATGCGGAAGCCGCGGCCGCCGCCTGCACCGAGGACGTCGAGATGACGAGCAGCCAGGGGCCGCTGCGCGGCCGGGACGAGATGAGCGACTGGGTCCGCTCGTCCGGCATCAAGCTGATGCCGAAGGAGGCCTACGACGTGCCCGGCGGCATCGTCGTCGCCCAGGAGGCCACCTGGCCCGCGCGCTCGGACATGCAGCCCACCCGCCTCTACACGGCGTTCGGCCTGCGCGACGGATCCATCTCGGGCGTCTACCCGTACGGCTCCCTCGAGGAGGCGCGCGCCCACCCGGTCGCCGCCTGATTGGTCCCGGCGCCGCCGCAGCCCCGGCGCCGCGCGACCGACCGCGCCTCCCGGCGCACGCCCACCCCTCGGGGCGGGATACTGGAGGGGTGCCGGTCTATCGCGATGAAGCCGTCGTGCTCCGCACCCACAAGCTGGGGGAGGCCGACCGCATCGTCACGATGCTCTCGCGACAGCACGGCAAGATCCGGGCCGTCGCCCGCGGGGTGCGCCGCACCTCGTCCAAGTTCGGGGCGCGCCTCGAGCCGTTCATGGTCGTGGACGTGCAGCTTTACGAGGGACGCAGCCTCGACGTGATCACGCAGGCCGAGTCCCTCGCCTCCTACGGCGCCTCGATCGCGAGCGACTACGGGTCCTACACGGCGGCGAACGCGATCGTCGAGACCGCCGACAAGCTCACCGAGGGCGAGCGGTCGCTGCAGCAGTACCTGCTGCTCCTCGGCGCCCTCCGCGCCCTGTCGCGCGGCGAGCACTCGCCGGGCCTCATCCTCGACTCCTACCTGCTGCGCGCCCTCTCGATCGCCGGCTGGGCGCCCACCTTCACCGACTGCGCCGTCACCGGCGTCCCCGGACCGCACAGCGCGTTCGTCGTGCAGCTCGGCGGCGTCGTCGCCGACGAGGTGGCGCCGCCCGGATCGCCGCGGCTCGCGCCGGCCGTCATCGCCCTCCTCGGGGCGCTGCTCGCGGGGGAGTGGGCCGTCGTCGAGGCCGCCGACGACCGCAGCCGGTCTCAGGCGAGCGGGGTCGTCGCCGCCTACGCGCAGTGGCACCTCGAGCGCGGCCTCCGGTCGCTGCAGCACGTCGACCGCACCGGCAGCGCGGCGGCGGGAGCCTGATGGCGAAGCCGACGACGCATCCGGACGCGGTTCCGTACCGGCCGATCGACTGGACGGGGCAGTACCCGCCGGAGCTGCCGCCCGCCGCCGTGCCCGCGCACGTGGCCGTCATCATGGACGGCAACGGCCGCTGGGCGAACGCCCGCGGGCTGTCCCGCATCGAGGGCCACAAGGCGGGCGAGGCGGCCCTGCTCGACGTGGTGGCGGGCGCCATCCAGATCGGCGTCGAGCACCTCAGCGTCTACGCCTTCTCCACCGAGAACTGGAAGCGCTCGCCCGACGAGGTGCGCTTCCTGATGGGCTTCAACCGGGACGTGCTGCACCGCCGACGCGACCAGCTCAACGAGTGGAACGTCCGGATCCGCTGGGCGGGGCGCCGCCCCCGGCTCTGGGGCTCGGTGATCAGCGAGCTGCAGTACGCCGAGCGGCTCACCGCCGGCAACGACGGCCTCACCCTCACGATGTGCGTCAACTACGGCGGCCGGAACGAGATCGCGGACGCGGTGCGCGGCATCGCCGACGACGTCGCCGCCGGGCGCCTCCGCCCCTCCGCCGTGACCGAGAAGCTCATCGCGAAACGGCTCTACGTTCCCGAGATGCCCGAGGTCGACCTCCTCGTGCGCAGCTCGGGCGAGCAGCGGACCAGCAACTTCCTCCTCTGGCAGGCCGCCTACGCCGAGATGGTGTTCCTCGACACCCTCTGGCCGGACTTCGGCCGGCAGGACCTCTGGCGCGCGATCTCGCAGTACGCCGATCGGGACCGCCGCTTCGGCGGCGCCGTCGACGCGCCCACCGCATCCTGACCTCGCCGCGGGGGAAACGTCGTCGCCGCGGGTGTTCTTTCGCCTGCCGGGAGGACGTTTCTCCCGCCCCGAGCGGGGACGGCTAAGGCCCGACGGCGGCGGTGAGCGGGCCGGCGACCCAGCGCTCGACGTCGGCGGCCGAGGCGAGGCGCACGATCACGAGGTGCGGGGCCTCCGCCTCGAGCGCGGGGACCGTCCGCTTGTACTTCCGCTGCGTGCGCAGCGCCCAGCGGATGATGTGGTCGCGCCCGGTGAAGAAGCCCCAGAGGGGGCCCTCCACGTTCCCGTTCCAGAGCACCTCGCGGCGCAGCCGGCGGCGCACCGTGCGGCGGATCAGGCGGGTCAGCGCGACGCGGGCGGGCAGGTCGAGCCAGACGAGCAGGTCGGCGCGCGCGGCGAGGGTCGGGCGCGCGGACTGGTACTGCCACTCCGTCACCCAGGCCGGGCCGCTCGTCAGTGCCTCGACGTCGTCGAGGAAGCTCTCGCGGTAGGTCCACGCCGGGCCGTGGTAGAGCGCGTCGATCTCGGTGTGCGGGGAGCCGGTGAGGTCGGCGATCCGCACGGCGAGCGTCGTCTTGCCCGCGCCGGTCACGCCGGCGACGAGGATGCGGCGCGGCCGATGCGGCAGAGGGTCCGCGGCGCCGAGCATCCCGTCAGGCTAGCGGCGCCGGTCCCGCCGCCGGGAGTTGAGCCCCTCCGGGGTGCCCGGCAGAATCGGCGACGAGGAGGCCCCGATGGCGAGACCCGACGAAGCGCCCCGCGTGCACTTCGAGAGCCCGGACCAGTGGCGGGCGTGGCTGCTCGAGCACGCCGAGTCGGAGTCGTCCGTCTGGCTCGTGTCCTGGCGCAGCTCGACCGGGCGTCCCGCCATCCGGTACGAGGACGCGGTGCTGCACGCGCTCTCCGTCGGCTGGGTGGACAGCACGCAGAAGCGCGTCGACGACGAGCGCACGATGCTGTACTTCGCCCGCCGTAAGCCGGGCAGCATGTGGTCGCGGCCCAACAAGGAGCGCGTCGAGCGACTGCACCGCGAGGGCCTGATGACGGCAGCGGGGGAGCGCGCGATCGAGGAGGCGAAGAGCCGCGGCACCTGGACCGGCCTCGACGACGTCGAGAATTCCATCGTGCCGGACGACCTCGCCGCCGCCTTCGACGACCACCCCGGCTCGCGGGAGCAGTGGGACGCGTTCCCGCGCTCCGCCCGGCGTGCGATCCTCGAGTGGATCGTCCAGGCCAAGCGGCCCGACACGCGGGCGCGCCGTGTCGAGGAGACCGCGCGCCTCGCCGCCGAGGGCAAGCGCGCCAACTCGTGGCCGCCCGAAGGGCGGGTCTGAGCGGATCCCGCGGGTGCTGCGGACGACTCGCGCCGGTAGACCGTCGCAAGTTGTCCGCACGACCCGCGGAACCCCGGCCCGGGCGGCGGGGGCGGGGGCACCCTCCCGGCCCCCGGTAGACTCGTGGCCGCATTCGACCGGCCGCGCACCCAGCTCGGCCAGAACCTGGAGCTCCTGTGGCCGCGTCCCGTCTCGATTCCGTCATCGCCCTCGCCAAGCGGCGGGGGTTCGTCTTCCAGGCGGGGGAGATCTACGGCGGAACCCGGTCGTCCTGGGACTACGGGCCCCTCGGTGTCGAGCTGAAGGAGAACATCAAGCGGCAGTGGTGGCGCGCCGTCGTGCGCAGCCGCGAGGACGTCGTCGGGCTCGACTCGAGCGTCATCCTGCCCCGCCAGGTGTGGGAGGCGTCCGGTCACGTCGAGGTGTTCACCGACCCGCTGGTCGAGTCGCTGCACACCCATAAGCGCTACCGCGCCGACCACCTGCTCGAGGCGTACGAGGCGAAGCACGGCCACCCGCCGGAGAACGGCCTCGCCGACATCCGCGACCCCGAGACCGGCCAGCCGGGTGCCTGGACGGAGCCGCGCGCCTTCTCGGGCCTGCTGAAGACGTTCCTCGGGCCGGTCGATGACGAGAGCGGCATGCACTACCTCCGTCCCGAGACGGCGCAGGGCATCTTCGTCAACTTCGCGAACGTGCTCAACTCGGCGCGCATGAAGCCGCCCTTCGGCATCGGCCAGATCGGCAAGAGCTTCCGCAACGAGATCACGCCGGGCAACTTCATCTTCCGCACCCGCGAGTTCGAGCAGATGGAGATGGAGTTCTTCGTCGAGCCGGGCACCGACGAGGAGTGGCACCAGTACTGGATCGACGAGCGCTTCCGCTGGTACACCGACCTCGGCATCAACCCCGACAACCTGCGGCTGTACGAGCACGCCAAGGAGAAGCTCAGCCACTACTCGAAGCGCACCGTCGACATCGAGTACCGCTTCGGCTTCCAGGGCGGCGAGTTCGGCGAGCTCGAGGGCATCGCGAACCGCACCGACTTCGACCTCAGCACCCACTCGAAGCACTCGGGCGCCGATCTCACCTACTTCGACCAGACCCGCAACGAGCGGTGGACGCCGTACGTGATCGAGCCCGCTGCCGGCCTCACCCGCTCGCTGATGGCGTTCCTCGTCGACGCGTACTCCGAGGACGAGGCGCCCAACACGAAGGGCGGCGTCGACAAGCGCACCGTGCTGCGCCTCGACCCGAGGCTCTCGCCGGTGAAGGCGGCCGTGCTGCCGCTGTCCCGCAACGAGCAGCTCTCGCCCGTCGCCAAGGGCATCGCCGCGACCCTCCGCCAGGACTGGAACGTCGAGTTCGACGACGCCGGCGCGATCGGCCGCCGCTACCGCCGCCAGGACGAGATCGGCACCCCGTTCTGCATCACCGTCGACTTCGACTCGCTCGAGGACAAGGCGGTCACGATCCGCGAGCGCGACTCCATGTCGCAGGATCGCGTCTCGATCGACCGACTGCACGGCTACCTCGCCGAGCGGCTCATCGGGGCCTGACCGTGCACGCGTGTCGTCCGGCCGCGGCGCCGGGCGGCGCTAGCGTGACCCCATCGCGTCCGAGGAAGCCGAGGTCCATGAACGAGCCGTCCGCTCCCCAGCCGCTGCCGGCGGCCGTCCTGGTCAGCCGGGCGCTCGACGAGGGCTCCCTCGACTACTGATTCCCTGCCGGGAATGCGTCGGCGCCGGACCCGGTTGGCTTCGCTGTGAGCAGTTCTGTGAAGGTCGACATCTGGTCCGACATCGCGTGCCCGTGGTGCTACATCGGCAAGCGCAAGTTCGAGGAGGGGGTCCGCCGGTTCGGCGGCGACGTCGAGGTGGAGTACCACTCGTTCGAGCTGTCGCCCGACACCCCGGTCGACTTCGAGGGCAGCGCCGCCGACTTCCTCGCCGGCCACAAGGGCCTGCCGAAGGCGCAGGTGGAGCAGATGATCGACCGAGTGATCGGCATCGCCGGCTCCGTCGGGCTCGACTACGACTACGAGGCGCTGCAGCACACGAACACGGTGAAGGCGCACCAGCTCCTGCACTACGCGAAGGAGCGCGGCCGCCAGGCGGAGATGAAGGAGCGCCTCCTCCGCGCCTACTTCATCGAGGGCCGCCACGTCGGCCGGGTCGAGGATCTCGCCGACCTCGCCGACGAGCTCGGCTTCGACCGGGCGGACGTAGTGCGCTCGCTCGAGGCCGACGAGCACCTCGGCGCGGTCCGGGGCGACCAGGCCCAGGCGGCCGCCTACGGCATCAACGGCGTCCCGTTCTTCGTCTTCGAGGGCAAGTACGGCGTCTCGGGGGCCCAGGACGCCGCGGTGTTCGCCGAGGCGCTGGCGCAGGTCGCGAACGAGAAGGCGACGGCGTGAGCACCTCCGCCGAGTCGCCCGCGACGGACGCCGGCGAGACGGTGCCCGTCGCTGCGCTCCCGGCACTACTGCCGCTGCCGCAGGCCCCGAGCGGGCTCCGGCTCCTCGCCGTCGGGGACGCGTGCGCCGGCGTCTGCGTCGACGGGGTATGCGAGGTGCCCGCGGGCTGAGTCCGCTCCGGCCGCCGGTCGCCTCTTGTCCCGCGGGGCATCAGGTCCTACCGTGACCCGCCGTGGATCACCGTCGGCGGGTTCGCGCGTCCGGCGCCGTGCTGGTCGCCGCGGCGCTCCTCACGGCGGGATGCGGCGCCCAGTCGCCCGCCCCGACCTCGGTCCAGCCCGCCGATGGCCTCCCGACCGCGCCGCCGGCGAGCCCGGGCGAGCCCTCGCCGGCGGTGCCGCCTCCTCCGCCGAGCGGCCCCTCAGTCGCCGGATGCCCTGCCGCCACGGTCCTCGTCGCGGGGGCCCCGGCCCTGCAGAGCGCCCTGCGGCATGCACGGGCCGGGGACGTCATCGCGTTGGAGCCCGGCATCTACTCGGGCAACTTCCTCGTCACCGCGTCGGGGACCGCCGACCGGCCCATTCACGTGTGCGGCAGTGCCGACGCCGTCCTCGACGGCGGCACCGTGCAGGACGGGGAGGTGCTCCGTCTCGACGGCGCCCAGCACTGGCGTCTGGTCGGCTTCGGCGTCCGCAACGGCCGGAAGGGGATCCTCGCCGAGGGGACGGTCGGGTCGGTGTTCAGCGGACTCGCGGTCTCCGGCGTCGGGGATCAGGCGGTGATCCTCCGGCGGGCCAGCACCGACAATCTCGTCACGGGTCTCACGATCCGGGGCACCGGGCTGCGGCGGCCGGCGTCCGGCGAGGGCATCTACGTCGGAACGCCGGCGGCCCGGTGGTGCGAGGTCACCGCGTGCGCCCCGGACGCGAGCGATCGCAACGCGATCGTGGGGAACGACATCGCGGGGACGACGGCGGAGAGCGTCGACGTGCGCGAGGGCACCTCTGACGGGATCCTCCGCGGCAACCGGTTCGACGGGACGGGGATGTCGGCGGCCGACTCGTGGGTCGACATCAAGGGCAACGGCTGGCTGATCGAGGAGAACGCGGGCGTGAACTCGCCGGGGGACGGCTTCGAGACGCACGAGGCCGTGGAGGGCTGGGGCGGACGCAACACCTTCCGTGACAACGTCGCCGACGTCAACGGGCCCGGGCGCGGATACTCGATCCGGACGCGCCAGGGCAACGTGTTCGAGTGCAGCAACGAGGCCTCGAGGGCCGCCGCGGGCAGAAGCAACATGCTCTGCACCTAGGCGGTCGGCGCCGGCCCCGCGCGTGCTCCCCGCCGTCCCGGATCGGGGAGGGCGAGGAGCACGCCGGCGGGTCACCGGGGCGGCGGTCAGGCCCGCCAGACCTGCACGACGCTCGGCCGGGGCGCATGCGCCACTCCGGGTGCGCTGGCCGCCGCGTAGTCCGGGAACAGCGACGTGGGTGCGGCGTAGGTGCCGTTCTCGCCCGGGTGCTGCACCGCGACGTAGACGAGGCCGTCCTGGTCGTCGATCACGGGGCCGCACGTCTCCGCCTCGCGCGGCACCGCGAGGAACTGCTGAACGTGCCCCCGCTCCGCTCCCTCGAGCGGGACCTTGAAGAGGCCGTCGTTGCGCCCGATGGCGCCCGGCTGGCCGTCTGTCGAGATCCAGAGGGTGCCCTCGCTGTCGAACGCGAGGTTGTCGGGGCAGGAGATCGGCGAGACCTGCGTCCGGGGGAAGCCGGCGAGGTAGGCGCTCGGGGTCAGCGCGGGATCGCCGCACAGCAGCAGCACCGACCAGCCGAAGCGCGTGCCGGCCTGTCCGGCCGTCTCGGTCAGCTCGAGGACGTGCCCGTCGCGGTTGTTGTTGCGGGGATTCGCCTCCTCCGCGCCGTAGCGGCCCGGCTTGCCCCGGTCGGTGTTGTTCGTGAGGGCGACGTAGACCTTGCCCGTCCGCGGGCTCGGCTCGACGTCCTCCGGGCGGTCCATCTTGGTCGCCCCGACGGCGTCGGCAGCCAGGCGGGTGTGGACGAGCACCTGCGCGATCGTCATGCCGGGCACCGCGCTCGCTCCGGAGCGGGTGAGCGGGATCCACTCGCCGCTGCCGTCGAAGGCGCCGTCCGCCGGCAGGGTCCCGGTGCCGTCGATCTCGGCGGCGGGGGAGTCGCCGGAGAAGCGGGCCACGAAGAGGTCGCCCTCGGTGAGCAGCGAGAGGTTGTTGCGCCGGGCGGCCGCGGAGGCGCCCTTCTGGAACCGGCCCTTCGAGACGAACTTGTAGAGGTAGTCGCCGCGCTCGTCGTCGCCCATGTAGGCGACGACGCGGCCGTCCTCCGCCACGATGACGTTCGCGCCCTCGTGCTTGAGGCGCCCCATCGCCGTGTGCTTCCGCGGCGTCGAGGACGGGTCCTGCGGGTCGAGCTCGACGATCCAGCCGAAGCGGTTGGGCTCGTTCTCGTAGCCGGGCGTGTCGGCGTCGAACCGCGGGTCCCACGTCTCCCAGCCCGTCTCCGTCGCCTGCTTCTTGAAGCCGTAGCGGCGGCGCTCGGCGGTCGTGTCGGCCGCCGAGAAGTAGCTGTTGAAGTTCTCCTCGCCGGAGAGGATCGTGCCCCACGGGGTGAGGCCGCCGGCGCAGTTGCCCAGAGTGCCGAGCACGCGCCGGCCGGTGCGGTCGGCCGTGGTCTGCAGCAGCGCGGATCCGGCGGCGGGGCCCGTCAGCTCGAAGGTGCTCTCGACCGTGATGCGGCGGTTGCGCGCGCCGTCGACGCGGTACTGCCAGGGCTCGCCCTTCTTGCGGCGGGTGAGCTCCACCACGCTCATGCCCTGCGCCATCTTGAAGATCTCGGATCGGCGCCGCAGCTCTGCGGGGTCCGTCGAGGCGGGGAACATGATGGCGGGATTCGAGTACTCGTGGTTGCAGACGAGCACTCCGGTCCGCTCGCCGCCGGTGCGGTCGGGGAGGATCGCGAGGTAGTCGTTGTTGTAGCCGAACTGCGCCGCCTGGGAGCCCGGCGTCTGCTGCGTGAAGTCGAAGGCGGGCGCCGAGGCGAACAGCGGGTCGCCCCAGCGGATGACGGGCCGCCACTGGTAGCCGGCGGGCACGGTGAAGGCGTCCACGGTGCTCGGCACGGGCGCGATCGGAGAGAACGGCAGCCCACCGCGCGGCGACGCCGCCGCGGGGGAGGACCCGGTGAGCGGGTCGGCCGCGAGCACGACCGCGCCGGCGGCCGCCATCCCGAGCAGCGCGCGCCGGCTGAACGCGGTGCTCGCGATCGAGCGGAACGTCGGGTTGGCGGACGTGTTGCACTCCGGGCCGAGACAGGCGTCGCCGCACTTCAGGCGGCAGGTGACGGGGGAGCGCTTCCCCCGGGCGTGGTCGGCCATCGGCAGCAGGCGTACGCGGTCGGGCGTGAGTGTCATCGGATCGTCCCCCTCGGTGATTCCCGACCACCCTCGCCCAGGTCGGGAAGGGGGCGGTGACCGCAGGGTGAACGAGGGGTGAACCGGCCCGCGGCCGGGTGTGGCCGGCCGGCTAGTCGCTGATGTCGGCGAGGGTCGCGCCGAGACCGGCCACCAGGGCGTCGGCGTCGACGAAGGCGCTCACGCCGTGCTCGCCGGCGCCCATGGCGATCCGCCGGCCGGCGATGCGCTCGTCGGCGTAGACGGGCCAGGCCGTGCTGCTGCCGAGCGGCGTGATGGTGCCGCGCTCGTAGCCCGTCGCGTCGAGTGCCTGGTCCGCGTCCGGCAGCTGCAGCTTGTTGACGCCGACCACGCCGCGCAGCTTCGACCAGGCGATCTGCCGGTCGCCCGGCACGAGCGCGAAGAGGAACGTGCCGTCCTTCCGCTTCACGACGAGGGTCTTCACGATGTCGGCCGGCGGGATGCCGAGAAGGCCCGCCGCCTCCTCGAGGGAGCGGGCTCCTTGCCGCTCGACGAACTCGATGTCAACCCCCGCCGATTGCGCAGCGGATCGCACGCGATCGCGCCCCCGTTTCATGACATTTCCTCCGGTTCAGCGCTCCCGGCGTGTTGCCGGTCTGTAAAAGCCTGGTTACGGGGACCTTACCCGCGGAGGGTGCGCGGACCCCTGCCACCCTTGCGCCCAGTATGCAGAACCCCTGATCGCGACCCGTTTGCGGGGCCTGCCGGGGTCGCCGCCGTGCGCGCGGCGCGCGCGTTCTACGGCAAGGGCGGAGCGGGATCAAGGGCACTTGCCGGGGTCGGAGGGCCGGTCTACGTTGGCCCAGTCATCGGCGGTCCCCCGAACGACCGACCTCCCCTAGGGGCCGGCTCGGGGGACGGAATCAAGGGCGATTCGGGTCAGCAGCCCGCCGGTGGCAATCGCAAAGCCCGACCCGAAGGACACCCGCGATGCATTCCGCCCTCCCTTACCCGACCCTGCCCGCAGCCGCTCAGCCGGCGCTTCCCGAGATGGACCTCGGAGCGCTCGGCGAGTTCCTCGCCCGCTCCTGGGACTACTTCCCGCTCGCCGTCGCCGGCATCATCGTCTGGAGCCTCTGGCTCTACCGGGTGGTGCTGTCCGCCCGGGCCAAGCCGATCGTCACCGACTTCCGCACGACGACGTCCGTGATCGTGCCGTCGTACCACGAGGACCCCGACATCCTGCTGCGCTGCCTCGAGAGCTGGCGCGAGCAGGGCCCCGACGAGATCATCATCGTGCTCGACGTCGCCGACCTCGAGGCCTACCAGCGGGTGCTCGCGATCGGCGATCCGACGGTCCGGCCCGTCCTCTTCCGGCACGCCGGCAAGCGCTCCGCCCTCGGGGTCGGCATCCGGGAGGCGAAGGGGGAGATCCTCGTCCTCACCGACTCGGACACCTCCTGGCAGCCGGGGCTCCTCGAGGCGGTGCAGATGCCCTTCGCCGACCCGCAGGTGGGCGGCGTGAGCACGCAGCAGAACGTCTACCAGCGCAACTCGAGCCTGTGGCGCCGCGTCGCCGACTGGCTCGTCAACCTCCGCTACTACAACTACGTGCCCGGCATGGGAGCGAAGGGCGCCGTGCCCTGCATCAGCGGTCGCACCGCGGTGTACCGGCGGGCGGCGGTGCTGCCCGTGCTCGACAACCTCGAGAACGAGTTCTTCCTCGGCCGCCGCTGCATCTCGGGCGACGACGGCCGGCTCACCTGGCTGGTGCTCGCCTCCGGCTACAAGACGGTGCATCAGCGCTCCGCGAAGGCGCTCTCCATGTTCCCGTCGAGCTTCCGGGCCTTCGTCAAGCAGCGGGTCCGCTGGAGCCGCAACTCCTACCGCACCTACCTCACCGCGATCGCGAAGGGCTGGCTCTGGCGCGTGCCGTTCGTGACGAAGATCACCGTGCTCCAGATCCTCCTCACCCCGGTGACGATGGGGCTCACGATCTTCTACCTGGCGACCGCCCGATTCGAGGTGTCCGTTTTCGGCGGGCTCGCCGTCGCCGGCTGGCTCCTGCTCGGCCGCGGCATCCGCAGCATCTCGAACCTGAAGCGGAACCCGTCGGACATCTTCATCCTGCCGATCATCGCCCTCGTCGTCGTGTTCATCGCGCTCCCGGTGAAGGTGTACGCGCTCTTCACGATGAACAAGCAGGGCTGGCTCACCCGGCACGCCGACACGATCGGCGGCGACGGGCAGTCCGCGAAGACGCTCGTCCCCGAGGCGGTGGCCTCGTGAGGCGCCGGGGCACCACCCTCGTCGCGGTCGCGGCGGGCGTGCTGATGTCGCTCGCGGTCCCGAACCCCAGCCAGGCGGCGGTCGGCGACGCCGAGATCGTCGGTGCGCCGTATCCCGGGGATCCGGACGCGGAGGCCGGGCTGGTCGAGATCGAGGGCGACCGCCTCGCGGCCATCACCGCGGCGGCGAGCGCTGCACGGGTGCGGGGCAGCTCGGTGCTCCCGCCGTACCGGGTCCTCACCGGGGAGGCGAGCACCCTGGTGCTCACCGCTCGGTCCGAGCCCTATGTGCTCGCAGACCTCCAGGCGCTGTCGCCCGAGGGACTGCTGCAGCTGGAGGACGGGTCCTGGCTCCTCTCCGAGAACGTGGTCGTCGCTTCGGGTGCGACGCTGCGCCTCGCCGACGCGCCGGGGCTCGTCCTCCACCTCGCGAGCGGGCCGTCCGGCTTCGCCTCGATCGTCAGCCTCGACGGCTCGGTCGAGATCGCGGGCGCGGAGGACGCCCCGGTCACGATCGACGCGTGGGACGCGACGATGGGCCGTGTCGACGCCGAGACGGCGGACGGACGGGCCTACCTGCGGCTGATGGGCGGCCACGTCTCGATCGCCCACGCCCGCTTCGAGTCCCTCGGGTTCTGGAGCGGCAACACGGGCGGCGTCAGCATCACCGGACCGGACACCGAGGCCGCGTCGATCGCCCCCGCCACCGGCGACCCCGTGCCGACCGTCGACGTGTCGGGCGGTTCGACGCCCGACGCCGCCCTGCCGTCGGGCAGCGGCCTGCCGCAGGGCGCTCCCCTCACCGCCGAGGTCGTCGACTCGGCCTTCACGGGCAACACCTTCGGCCTCTTCGTGAAGAACGCCGACGGCGTCCGACTCGAGCGCCTCGACGTGCGTGACAGCCTCGTCGACGGGATCGTGCTGCACCGCGGCGTCACGCGCAGCGTGGTCTCCGACACGGTGACCGCGGGCAACGGCGTGGACGGCCTCGTGCTCGCGCCGGGCAGCGCCGGCATCCGGGTCCAGGACGTGACCGCGGAGGACAACGGGCGCAACGGCATCACCGTGGACGCGTCGCCGCTCAGCGACGGGCCGAGCGCGACGGGCACCCCCACCACCGCCTACGGCAACGACGTCGTGGAGCTGAGCACCGCAAGCGGCAACGCCCGATACGGCATCGAGGTGGTCGGCGGCGACAAGATCCGCCTTTCCGGGAACACCGTCGAGGACGGGCGGATGGGCATCGTCGTATCCGGTGCTGCGAGCGACCTGCTCGTCGTCGACAACGAGGTGACGGGCGCCACCCAGCAGGGGATCGCCCTCCGCGACGGCGTGAGCGCCGCCCGCGTCGCCCGCAACACGGTCGGCGGCAGCGCGACCGGCGTCTACGTCCGCGACTCGGTCGCGCAGATCGAGGCGAACTTCGTGACCGGCGCCACACGGCACGGGATCACGGTGGTGGGGGAGACGACCGGGACGACGGTGCGGAGCAACATCCTCGCCGGAGCCGGCTCCCGAGCCATCGACACCACCCGGGCCTCGGGCGCCGCCCGCGCCGCGAACGACGCGAGCGACTGGACGAGCCGCCGCCCGATCGACGCCCTGGTCGCGAGCACCACCAAGCCGCTCACGCTCCTCTGGGTCGGGCTCGGCGCGATCGTGCTCGTGACGGCGCTGGCCGGCATGCGGCACCGGCGCCGGACCGTCGGCCACCCCTACGGGGACCGCACCCCGCTCGCCGTCCTCACCGGCGGGCTCGTCGACCCCCGCACCCTCGGGCTCCCGGTTCCGCCGGTCGAGCGCAACGGAAAGGAGTCCGGATGAAGATGCGTGCAGCAGCGGCGCTCGCCGCCGTCCTCCTCGTCGGGCTGACCGCCTGCACCTCCGAGCCGCAGCAGAACGCGCCGTCGTCGCCGGCGCCGGAGCCGAGCGCGACGAGCACGCCCCAGGCCGTGCCATCCGCGCCGGCCGGGGGCGAGGACGTGTCGTGCGGCGAGCCGACCGTCACGGTCGCCGACGCGACCGAGCTGCAGCTCGCGCTCGACCAGGCGCAGCCGGGCCAGACGATCGGGCTGCTCCCCGGGACCTACGTCGGCGAGTTCGTCGCCACCACCTCCGGCACGGCCGAGCAGCCGATCCTGCTCTGCGGCGGGGCGGACGCCGTGCTCGACGGCGGTGACATCGAGGGCGGCTACGTCCTCCACCTCGACGGCGCACAGTACTGGCGCCTCGTCGGCTTCACAGTGCGCAATGGCCAGAAGGGCGTGATGGCGGACGGCACCGTCGGCTCCGTCATCTCCGGGCTCACCGTCACCGACATCGGCGACGAGGGCATCCACCTGCGCCGGTTCAGCACCGACAATCTCGTGACGGGCAACACGATCCGCAACACCGGGCTCCGCAAGGAGAAGTTCGGCGAGGGCATCTACATCGGCACAGCCGAGAGCAACTGGTGCGACCTCACCGGCTGCGAGCCCGACACGAGCGACCGCAACGCGGTCATCGACAACGACATCGCGGGAACGACCGCCGAGTGCGTCGACATCAAGGAGGGCACGTCGGGCGGGATCCTGCAGGGGAACCGGTTCGACGGCTCGTCCATCACGGGCGCCGACTCGTGGGTCGACGTCAAGGGCAACGGGTGGCTCGTCGACTCGAACACCGGTCAGAACTCCCCGCTCGACGGCTTCCAGACCCACGAGGTGGTCGACGGGTGGGGCACGGACAACATCTTCCGGAACAACGAAGCGGTTGTGAACGGACCAGGGCTCGGATATTCGCTGAAACCGTCGCGGGACAACGTTGTGGAATGCAGCAACGCGGCGGTCGAGGCGGGTGAGGGGCTGAGCAACGTCTCATGCACCTAGCGGGAGACCGCACCGAGGTACCCGAAAACCCGATGATGGAGGACCATTGACCGTCCAGCCCCACGACCATTCCCCGCTCAGCAGAGCACTCTCGTCCGGACCCGACGTCGTCGAGACGCCGCGCATGACCGTGATCGGCACCGGCTACCTCGGCGCCACCCACGCCATCTGCATGGCCGTCCTCGGCTTCGAGGTGCTCGGCGTTGACGTCGACGCACGCAAGATCGAGGCGCTGACGAACGGCGACGTGCCCTTCTTCGAGCCCGGCCTGAAGGAGAAGCTGGACGAGGCGCTCGCGTCCGGCCGCCTCCGCTTCACGCAGGACTTCCAGGAGGCCGCCGACTTCGGCGACGTCCACTTCATCTGCGTGGGCACCCCGCAGTCGAAGGAGTCCGGCGCCGCCGACCTCACCTACGTCGACCTCGCGTTCGCCGAGCTGGCGAGCCGCATGACGCGGAAGGCTCTGATCGTCGGCAAGTCGACCGTGCCGATCGGCACCGCGGAGCGGCTCACGCAGCTCGTCCGCGACGTCGCGCAGCCGGGCGTCGAGATCGAGGTCGCGTGGAACCCCGAGTTCCTCCGCGAGGGCTACGCGGTGCAGGACACGCTGCACCCGGACCGCCTCGTGTTCGGCGTGCCGAGCGAGTGGGCACGGCAGCAGCTGACCGCCGCCTTCCGGCCCATCCTCGACGCGGGCACGCCGCTCATCGTCGCGGACCTCAAGACGGCCGAGCTCGTGAAGGTCGCCGCGAACTCGTTCCTCGCGACCAAGATCTCCTACATCAACGCGATGGCGGAGGTCTGCGAGGCGACCGGCGCAGACGTCAACCTGCTCGCATCGGCGCTGTCCTACGACACCCGCATCGGCGGCCGCTTCCTCAAGCCGGGCCTCGGCTTCGGCGGCGGCTGCCTGCCGAAGGACATCCGCGCCTTCACCTACCGGGCCGAGGAGCTCGGGGTCGGCCAGGCGGTCGCGTTCCTCCGGGAGGTGGACGCGATCAACAACCGCCGCCGCCGTCGCACGGTCGACCTCGTCCGCGAGATGGCCGGCGGCTCGCTGCAGGGTGTCCGCGTCGCGGCGCTCGGCGCGGCCTTCAAGCCGAACTCCGATGACATCCGCGACGCCCCGGCGCTCGACGTGGCGCAGATGATGCACGAGGAGGGAGCCGAGGTCGTCGTGTACGACCCCGAGGCGCTCGACAACGCCCGGAAGGCCTACCCGCAGCTGACCTTCGAGGACAGCATGGGCACTGCGCTCCGCGGCGCCAACGTCGTCGTCCTGCTCACCGAGTGGGAGAAGTTCCGCAAGGCCGACCCCGACCTGCTCGGCGCCCTCGTCGCCGACAAGCGGATGGTGGACGGCCGCCATGCCCTTGACGCGGACGACTACCGCGCCAAGGGCTGGGAGTACCGGGCCCTGGGACGGCCCGCGCACTCTCGAACGGTGACACTCGCCTCGGACGTCTCGGACGAGCTGCAGCTGCAGTCCGCCTGATTCCGCCGAAGGACTCGCTCCCTGTTCGCCGGGAGCGGGTCCGGGCATCGTACTCCCGCCCGGAGCGCACGTCATGCGCTCCGGGCGGGAGCACGGCCCGCATCTGGGAGAATCGACGGGATGTCCGTTATCACCCCTCCGGCCCCCGCGCTGCGGATCGGTCCGCTGCGCCTCGACGCACCCGTCGTCCTGGCGCCGATGGCGGGCATCACGAACACCGCGTTCCGCCGGCTCTGCCGCGAGTTCGGCGCCGGCCTCTACGTCAGTGAGATGATCACGACGCGCGCCCTCGTCGAGCGGACGCCGGAGACGATGCGGCTGATCACGCACCACGAGTCGGAGACGCCTCGCTCGATCCAGCTGTACGGCGTCGACCCGAAGACCACCGCGGAGGCGGTGCGCATCCTCGTCGAGGAGGACCGCGCCGACCACATCGACCTCAACTTCGGCTGCCCCGTCCCGAAGGTCACCCGCAAGGGCGGCGGCGCGGCCCTGCCGTGGAAGGTCGACCTGTTCCGGGACATCGTCGAGGGCGCCGTGCGCGCCGCGGGGGACGTGCCGCTGACGGTCAAGATGCGCAAGGGCATCGACTCCGACCACCTCACCTACCTCGAGGCAGGCCGCATCGCGGAGGGCGCCGGAGTCGCCAGCATCGCGCTGCACGCCCGCACCGCCGCCGAGTTCTACTCGGGCAACGCCGACTGGTCGGCGATCGCGAAGCTCAAGGAGACGGTCACGAGCGTGCCCGTGCTCGGCAACGGCGACATCTGGTCCGGCGCGGACGCGCTCCGGATGGTCGCGGAGACGGGCTGCGACGGCGTCGTCGTCGGTCGCGGCTGCCTCGGCCGGCCCTGGCTCTTCGGCGACCTCGCCGCCGCCTTCGCGGGGGAGGACCGCGTCGCGATGCCGAGCCTCGGTGTCGTCGCGGCGACCTTCCGCCGGCACGCCGAGCTGCTCGTCGAGTTCTTCGACAGCGAGGAGCGCGGCTGCCGCGACATCCGCAAGCACGTCGCCTGGTACTTCAAGGGCTACCCGGTCGGCGGCGAGCTCCGCGCGAGCCTCGCCACCGCGTCGAGCCTGCAGGAGATCGACGACCTGCTCGGCACGATGGACGCGACCGCGCCCTACCCGGGCGAGGCCGCCGAGGGCCAGCGCGGCCGCGCCGGCAGCCCGAAGCGCCCCGTGCTGCCGGAGAACTGGCTCGCGAGCCGCACCATCGGCGTCGACGAGCGCTGCGAGGTCGCGGGCGCGGAGCTGCACAACAGTGGCGGCTGACGCGCGCCCCACGGCGGGGTACGAGCCGCGTGACCGGGACCGCCGCCTCCCGGAGCAGCACTCGAACCGCCGCAGCGACTTCGCGCGCGACCGCGCCCGCCTGCTGCACTCGAGCGCGCTCCGCCGGCTCGCCGCCAAGACGCAGGTGCTCAGCCCCACCGCGGGCCTCGACTTCGCCCGGAACCGCCTCACGCACTCCCTCGAGGTCGCCCAGGTGGGCCGCGAGATCGGTCTCGCCCTCAGTCTCGACCCGGACATAGTCGACACCGCGTGCCTCGCGCACGACATCGGGCATCCGCCGTTCGGCCACAACGGCGAGAAGGCGCTCGCCGAGTGGGCGGCCGACATCGGCGGCTTCGAGGGCAACGCCCAGTCCTTCCGGCTGCTCACCCGCCTCGAGCCGAAGGTGTTCGGCACGGCGGGCGCGCCCTTCGGCGTCAACCTGACCCGCGCGAGCCTCGACGCGAGCTGCAAGTACCCGTGGTCGATGGCGGGCGCTGTCGACGACCCGAGCGGACGCGCCAAGTTCGGCTACTACGCCGACGACGCCGACGCCTTCGAGTGGATGCGCCAGGGGGCTCCCGCCGACGTCCGCTGCATCGAGGCGGAGGTCATGGACCTCAGCGACGACATCGCCTACTCGGTGCACGACTTCGAGGACGCGGTGACCGGCGGGTACATCGACGTCGCAGCCCTCGCCCGCCGCGAGGAGGACGACGACCTCGTCACGGCGATGCACTCCTGGATCGGCGGGGAGTACAACCACGCCGAGCTGATCGCCGCGTTCGAGCGGCTGCAGGCACTGCCGTTCTGGCTGTCCGGCTGGGACGGCTCGCGCCGGGACCAGGGCCACCTCAAGAACCTGACGAGCCAGCTGATCGGCCGCTTCGCGGGCGCCGCGACGCGTGCCACCCGGGCCGCGTTCCCGCAGGAGAAGCTGAGCCGCTTCTCGGCGCACGTGGTGGTCCCCGCCGAGATCGGCGCCGAGATCGCCGTGATGAAGGGCATCGTCGCCGCGTTCGTCATGACGAACACCACCAGGACCCCGGTGTACCAGCAGCAGCGCGACCTGCTGCAGGAGCTGGCCGACGTCCTCGTCGAGCGGCCAGAGGCCCTCGATCCCGCCTTCGCCGCCGACCACCGCGACGCCGCGGACGACGCCGCCCGGCGGCGGGCGATCGTCGACCAGGTCGCGAGCCTCACCGATCAGTCGGCCATGGCATGGCACGAGCGCCTGGTGCACTGATCCGCCGCCCGCGCAGCTACGCGGAGCTCTCGGCCGAGGGCGCCCTCCTCGCCGGCGGCGGCCGTGCGCTGCTGCTGCAGCTCGCGCATCCGTCGGTCGCCCGAGGCGTCGCCGAGCACAGCCGCTTCGCCGAGGATCCGCTGAAGCGGCTCTGGGGCACGCTCGAGTACCTCTATGTACTGGCGTTCGGGAGCGAGGAGGAGACGCGCCTCGTCGCCCGGTACGTCGGCGGCGCGCACCGGGGCGTCCGCGGCGACGGCTACGACGCACGCGACCCGGACCTGCAGCTGTGGGTCGCGGCCACCCTTTACGACACGACCGTGCAGGTAGCCGAGGCGGTGCACGGTCCACTGCCCGACGCGCTCGCCGACGAGCTGTACCGCGAGGACGCGCGCATCGGCACCGCGCTCGGCATGCCCGCCGAGCTCTGGCCCGCCGACCGGGCGGCCTTCGCGGTCTACTGGCGCGAGCAGCTCGCCCTCCTCGAGGTGACCCCGGTCGCCCGAGGCCTGGCCACCGCTCTGCTGCGGCCCGAATCCGGGCCGCTCTGGATGCGCGCGCTCATGCCGCTCGCCCGCCTGCTCACGGCGGGCCTGCTGCCGGAGCCGATCCGCTCCGGCTACGGCGTCCGCTGGACGCCCGAGCTCGAGCGCCGGTTCACGCGCACCTTCCGCGCGGTGCTCGCGGTCTACCGCGTGCTTCCGGGCCCGGTCCGCCGCGCTCCCTCCCACCTCCTGCTGCGCCGCTTCCGCGCACGGACCGGGGGAGCGGCGGCCGGGCGGGTCGGGCGCCGAACCTAGAATCGACCTCATGGCGGGGCGCATTCTCAAGGCGGACATCGACGAGGTGCGCACCCGCGTGAACCTCGCCGACGTGGTTGGCGACTATGTCGCGCTGAAGTCCGCCGGGGTCGGCTCCCTCAAGGGGCTCTGCCCCTTCCACGACGAGCGCAGTCCCAGCTTCCACGTCCGCCCGCAGGTCGGCCTCTACCACTGCTTCGGCTGCGGCGAGGGCGGGGACGTGTACACGTTCCTGCAGAAGATGGACCACGTCACCTTCGCGGAGGCGGTCGAGCGGATGGCCGCCCGCGTCGGCATCACGCTCCGCTACGAGGACGGCTCCGCCCCCGCTCAGGAGGCGGGCAACCGCGCCCGCCTGTTCGCCGCGAACCGCGCGGCGGCCGAGTTCTTCGTCGAGAAGCTCGCGACCCCCGGCGCCGACGCCGGACGCCGGTTCCTGGGGGAGCGCGGCTTCGACCGCGCCGCGGCCGCCCACTTCGGCGTCGGCTACGCCCCGAAGAGCTGGGACGAGCTGACCAAGCACCTCCGCGGCCGCGGCTTCACCGACCAGGAGCTCCTCGCCGCCGGCCTCGTGTCGAGCGGCGACCGCGGCGTGTACGACCGGTTCCGCGGCCGCGTGGTGTGGCCGATCCGCGACCTGTCGAGCGAGACGGTCGGCTTCGGCGCCCGGCGCCTGTTCGACGACGACAAGGGCCCCAAGTACCTCAACACCCCCGAGACGCCGATCTACCACAAGGCCCAGGTGATGTACGGGCTCGACCTCGCCAAGCGGGAGATCGGCCGCAGCAAGCAGGTCGTGGTCGTCGAGGGCTACACGGACGTCATGGCCTGCCATCTAGCGGGCATCACCACCGCGGTGGCGACGTCGGGCACCGCCTTCGGCGTCGACCACATCAAGGTCCTGCGCCGCGTGCTCGGCGACGACTCCGCGAGCGGCGAGGTGATCTTCACCTTCGACCCGGACGCCGCCGGCCAGAAGGCGGCCGTCCGCGCGTTCGGCGAGGAGCAGCGCTTCGCCGCGCAGACGTACGTCGCGACCGGGCCGGAGGGGCTCGACCCGTGCGACCTGCGCCTCGCCCGCGGCGACGAGGCGGTGCGCGGCATGATCGACGCCAAGAAGCCGATGTTCGAGTTCATCATCCGCCAGCAGCTGCGCTCCCACGACCTCGACACCGTCGAGGGACGCGTGGCCGCTCTGCGGGCGGCGGCGCCGATCATCGCCGGTATCCGCGACCCCTCGCTGCGCCCCGGCTACGCCCGCGAGCTCGCCCGCTGGCTCGGCATGGACATCGAGGATGTCACCCGTGCCGTCGCGTCCTCGGGCGGGCGCACGGCGAGCGCCGATCGCGCGGACGCCCGCGGCCGGCCTGATCAGCGCCCCGCGGCCGGGCGGCCGCAGCGCGGCCCGGCGTCGACCGGTCCGGCGCGCCGGGGACCCGGCGACCGGTACGCGGCGGGCGATGCGCACGGCGGGCCGCCTCCCGATGATCGCGACGCTCCGCCGGACGAGCGGGACGCCCCGCCGCCCGACGAGTACGACGAGCCGGCCCCGCTCCGCGGCCCGACCCTCGCGCAGCTTCCGTCCGACCCGGCGACCCGTCTCGAGCGGGACGCGCTGATGGCGATCCTGCAGTTCCCGCAGCTCGTCGGCCGGGCACTGCTCGATCGTGCGATGGCCTCGGGCTTCGCCAACCGGGCCCTCGCCGCCGTGCGCGATGCGGTGCGCGCCTCGACGGACGCCGCCGAGTCGCCGGCCTGGCTGGAGACGGTGGTCGGCGCCGCACCGGAGCCGCTCGCCCCGCTCGTCCAGCAGCTCGCCATCGCGCCGCTGCCGCAGCAGCGCGGCGAGGAGGCTCTCACGATCTACGTGCGGGACGTCGCGACCCGGCTCGTGGACCGCGACCTGCAGCGCCGGAAGAGCGAGCTCCTCCGCCAGCTGCAGCGCACGCCCGCCGGGGAGGATCCCGATCGCTACCGCGGGCTCCAGCGCGACCTCGTCACTCTGGAGGCGGAGCGGCGCTCCCTGCGCGACGGCTGATCAGCGGCGGAAAACGCGTGCCCGGTCTGCGACGCCGTTCGGGGCAGGTTGCGGCGGCATAACGAAGTGCGCACCGGCCCGGGAGCGATCCCAAGGTGTGCTAGACCGGAGTGTCACAGCTCGCGCGGGTCATGCCGCGTGCCCCCTGCCATTCGCAGGGGAACTTCTACGAAAGAGGTAAGACGGATATGACATCCGCATTCTCCCGCCGGTTCCGTCGCGTGCTCGTCGCGACCGCCGGTGTCTCGGCGGCGGCCATCGCCCTCGCCGGCTGCTCCGGCTCCGGCGGCGGCGGCGGCAACTCGGGCGGCGGCTCCGGCTCGGGCGGCTCGATCATCGTGGGCACCACCGACAAGGTGACGACCCTCGACCCCGCGGGCTCCTACGACAACGGCTCCCTCGCGGTGCAGACCCAGGTCTTCCCCTACCTCATGAACTCGCCCTACGGCAGCGCGGACGTCGAGCCCGACCTCGCCGAGTCGGCGGAGTTCACCGCTCCCACCCAGTTCACGGTGACGCTGCCCTCGGGGCTCACCTGGGCGAACGGCAACGAGCTCACCTCCTCGGACGTGAAGTTCACCTTCGACCGCCAGCTCGCGATCAACGACCCGAACGGCCCGGCCTCGCTGCTGAGCAACCTCGAGAGCGTCGACGCGCCCGACGACACCACGGTCGTGTTCAACCTGAAGGCGGAGAACGACCAGACGTTCGCGCAGGTGCTCTCGAGCTTCCCGGGCGCCATCGTGGACGAGGAGGTCTTCGCCGCCGACGCGCTGACCCCCGACCAGGAGATCGTGGACGCGAACGCGTTCGCGGGCCAGTACACGATCAAGAGCTACGACTTCAACAACCTGGTCGCGTTCGTGCGCAACGACGACTACCAGGGCCTCCTCGGCCCGGCCGAGAACGAGGCGGTCAACCTCAAGTACTACGCCGACTCGTCGAACATGCGGCTCGACCTGCAGGAGGGCAACATCGACGTCGCGGCGCGCAGCCTCTCCGCGACCGACATCGACGACCTCCGCGGTGACGACAGCGTGAAGGTGTGGGACGGACCGGGCGGCGAGATCCGCTACATCGTCTTCAACTTCAACACCCAGCCGTTCGGCGCGACCACGGCCGAGGCCGACCCGGCGAAGGCCCTCGCGGTGCGCCAGGCGGTCGCCGACCTGATCGACCGCGAGGAGATCGCGAGCCAGGTCTACCAGGACACCTACACTCCGCTGTACTCCTTCGTCCCGGAGGGCCTCACCGGCGCCATCGAGCCGCTCAAGGAGCTCTACGGCGACGGTCAGGGCGCCCCGGACGCCGACAAGGCCGCGCAGCGACTCTCGGACGCGGGTGTCACCACGCCGGTCACGCTGAACCTCCAGTACAGCAACGACCACTACGGCCCGTCGTCGGGTGACGAGTATGCGCTCATCAAGGACCAGCTCGAGTCGAGCGGCCTCTTCACCGTCAACCTGCAGACGACGGAGTGGGTCCAGTACTCGAAGGACCGCGTCGCCGACGTGTACCCGGCCTACCAGCTCGGCTGGTTCCCGGACTACTCGGACGCCGACAACTACCTGACCCCGTTCTTCCGCACGGAGAACTTCCTCAGCAACCACTACGACAACCCCGAGGTCGACTCGATGATCGCGCAGCAGCTGACGACGGCCGACGCCGGCGCCCGCACGCAGCTCATCGAGGACATCCAGACGCAGGTCGCGCAGGACCTGTCGACGGTGCCGTACCTCCAGGGCGCTCAGGTCGCGGTCTCGGGCGCGGACGTGGACGGCGTTACCCTTGACGGGTCGTTCAAGTTCCGCTTCGCTCCGCTGACCAAGGGCTGATCTCCTCCATCGAGGGGCGATCCGCGCGAGCGGGTCGCCCCTCGATCTCTGTCCACCTCATTCGAAGGACACGATGACGACAACCGGAGTGCCGGTCGAGACCCCGCCGGGAACGGCACCGGCAGCGCCCGCCGCGAAGACGCGCGGCGGGGGAGGCGGCCTCGGCCGCTACATCCTCATCCGCTTCCTGCTGATCTTCCCGACCGTGTTCATCCTGGTCACCCTGGTCTTCCTGCTCATGCGGACGACCGGTGACCCGATCACGGCGGCGCTCGGCGGGCGGCTCCCTCCGGACCAGCTCGCAGAGCGCATCCGCGAGGCCGGCTACGACCGGCCACTCCTCGTCCAGTACCTCGAGTACCTGGGCCAGGTCTTCACCGGCAACTTCGGCACGACGATCAGCGACAACCGCCCCGTCATCGAGGTGCTCTTCACCTACGGCGGCGCGACCCTCGAGCTCGCCTTCTACTCGCTGATCGTCGCCTTTCTCGTCGGCATCCCGCTCGGAATGGTCGCCGCATACTTCCGCGACCGCTGGGGCGACGCCGTCCTGCGCATCTTCGCGATCTTCTGCTACGCGACGCCCGTCTTCTTCGCCGGCCTGCTGCTCAAGCTGATCTTCTCGGTCCAGCTCGGCTGGCTCCCGGTCGCGGGACGCGCCTCCACGCGCTCGGAGCTCGACCTCACCCTCCTCGACAACGCGACGGGCATCTACCTGATCGACGCGATCCGGACGGGCAACTCGGACATCATCCAGGACGTCCTGCTGCACGCGGTCCTCCCCGCGATCGCGCTGGGCCTGCTCACGGGCGGCATCTTCCTCCGGCTCGTCCGCACGAACGTGATCGGCACCCTGGGCCGCGACTACGTCGACGCCGCGCGCTCACGCGGCGTCAGCGAGTTCCGGCTGGTCCGCAAGCACGCCTACAAGCCGGCGCTCATCCCGATCATCACGGTCATCGGCCTGCAGATCGCGATGCTGCTCGGCGGCGCCGTGCTCACCGAGACGACGTTCGAGTGGAAGGGCCTCGGCTTCCAGCTGGTCGAGTACCTGCAGGCGCGCGACTTCGTCGCCGTGCAGGGCATCGTGGCCCTCCTCGCCGTGATCGTCGCTGTGACGAACTTCCTCGTCGACATCATCGCGGCCCTGATCGACCCGAGGGTGAGGTACTGATGACCGCCGCCACCGCGCCCCGCCGGCGCCTCGTCGACCGGCTGCCCGTCGTCCATCAGGTCCGCCAGAGCGTCGGCCTGCAGCGGTTCATGCTCGTCGTCGGCCTGGTGCTGACCGGGGTGTTCGTGCTGGTCGCGATCTCCGCCCCGCTGCTCGCGCCCTACGGCTACAACCAGCTGCGCGGCGAGGCGGGCGCCTTCGGCTCCCGTCAGCCCCCGAGCGCGGAGCACCTGTGGGGGACGACCGTCGGCGGGTTCGACGTGTTCTCGCGCGTGATCTGGGGGACGCAGACCGCGCTCCTCGTGATCATCGTCGCCGTCGTCCTGTCGATCTTCATCGGCGTCCTGCTGGGACTCGTCTCGGGCTACCTCGGCGGCTGGGTCGACCGGGTCCTCGTCGTGGTGGCGGACGCGGTCTACGCGTTCCCGTCGCTGCTGCTCGCGATCGTCGTCGCCATCGTCATCTCCGGAGGCCAGTCGAGTCTCCTCGGCGGCGTGATGGCCGCGGCGATCTCGATCACGGTGGTGTTCATCCCGCAGTACTTCCGGGTGATCCGCGCCGAGACGGTCCGCATCAAGGCGGAGGCGTTCGTCGAGTCGGCCCGCGTCATCGGCGCGCCGACCACGCGGATCATGTTCCGGCACGTGCTCCGCAACGCGACGCGCACGCTGCCGCTCATCTTCACGCTCAACTCGTCGGAGGCGATCCTCACCCTCGCCGGCCTCGGCTTCCTCGGCTTCGGCATCGAGCCGACCGCCGCCGCCGAATGGGGCTACGACCTCAACAAGGCGATCGCGGACGTCACGAGCGGCATCTGGTGGACCGGGCTGTTCCCGGGGCTCGCGATCGTGTTCGCCGTGCTCGGCATCACGCTTGTCGGCGAGAGCCTCAACGACCTCGCCGACCCCCGCCTCCGCCAGCGTCGGGCCGCTGCCGTGGGCGCCGGTGACGTGGCGGAGACCTCCGTCGTGCCGGGCGGCGTGCTCGACGCGCCAGGCGGCATCGACGGACTCGAAGGGGGGGCGCGATGAGCGTCGTCGACATCAGGGACCTCGAGGTCTCGTTCGCCTCCGACGCCGGCGCGGTGAAGGCCGTCGACGGGGTCAGCCTGCAGGTCGAGCGCGGGGAGGTCCTCGCGATCGTGGGGGAGAGCGGCAGCGGCAAGACCGTCACCGCGAAGACGATCCTCGGGCTGCTGCCGGAGACGGCCACCGCGACCGGCGCGGTCGTGCTCTCCGGGGAGGGCGGCGCCACCAACGTGGTGGCCCTGTCCCGCGCCAAGCTGCGGGAGATCCGCGGGCGCGAGGTCGCGATGGTCTTCCAGGAGCCTTCGACCGCCCTCAACCCCGTCTACACCGTCGGCTGGCAGATCGCCGAGGGCATCCGGGCGCACGGTCGGGTCAGCCGGAAGGACGCCCGCGAGCAGGCCATCGACATCCTGCGCCGGGTGGGCATCCCGGAGCCGGAGAAGCGGGTCGACTACTACCCGCACCAGTTCTCGGGCGGACAGAAGCAGCGCGTCGTCATCGCGATGGCGCTCCTCCTGAATCCGGGCCTCATCGTCGCGGACGAGCCGACCACCGCCCTCGACGTCACGGTGCAGGCCGAGATCCTCGACCTGCTGCGCCGCTGCCGCGACGAGTTCGGGGCCGCCATCGTGCTCATCACCCACAACATGGGCGTCGTCGCCGACCTCGCCGACCGCGTCGCGGTGATGTACCAGGGCAAGCTCGTGGAGCAGGCGGACACGCGCACCCTCTTCTCCGCGCCCACGCAGCAATACACGAAGGACCTGCTCGCTGCCGTCCCGTACGTCGGCCAGGGCAGCGCGAAGACGGCGGCGCGGGCCGCCGCGCGCAGCGCCGCCCCGGAGGCGGCCCCGCTCGTGAGCGCGCGCGATCTCGTCATCGAGTTCCCGGGACGCCTCGGCCGCGGCGCCTTCCGCGCCGTGAACGGCGTCAGCTTCGACATCCGCGCCGGCGAGGTCCTCGGCCTCGTGGGTGAGAGCGGCTCGGGCAAGACGACGATCGGCCGCGCGATCGCCGGGCTCACGAAGGTGTCCGGCGGCTCCCTCGAGGTCCTCGGCACGGAGATGAACGGCGTCAAGGAGCGGGCGTTCAAGCCGCACCGCGTCGACATCGGCTTCGTCTTCCAGGACCCCGCCTCGAGCTTCAACCCGCTGCTGACGATCGCGCAGGCGGTCGCCGAGCCGCTCGTCGTGCACGGCCGGGCCGGAAACGCCGCTGAAGCGCGCCCCAAGGTGGACGAGCTGCTCGAGGCGGTGCAGCTGCCGCGTGCGTACGGCGACCGGTACCCGCACGAGCTGAGCGGCGGCCAGCGCCAGCGGGCCAGCCTCGCGCGGGCCATCGCGCTGTCGCCGAAGCTGCTGATCGCCGACGAGCCGACCTCCGCGCTCGACGTCTCGGTGCAGGCCCGCGTGCTGGAGCTGTTCGCCGAGCTGCAGGACGAGTTCGGCTTCGCGTGCCTGTTCATCAGCCACGACCTCGCCGTCGTCGACCTCCTCGCCGACCGGATCGCGGTGCTGTACCGCGGGGACCTGGTCGAGGAGGGCACCGGAGCGGAGGTGCTCGGCTCGCCGAAGCACCCCTACACGCAGCGGCTCCTCGCCTCCCTCCCCGTCCCGGACCCGGTGGCCCAGGCGAAGCGGCGGGAGGAGCTGCGCGCGCTGCGCGACCGTGAGCGGTGAGCGGGCGGGGCGCGACCCGGCAGAATGAGAGGCATGCCTTTCGCCGGTGACGTCGTCGTCTCCGTCAGCGATGCCACCGTCGAGTACCCCGCAGTGCGCGGGCACTCGGCGCACCGCGCGCTCGACGGCGTGAGCTTCACGATCGGTCGGGGCGAGCTCATGGGGCTCGTCGGCGAGACCGGATCCGGCAAGAGCACGCTCGCCCGGATTCTCGCGGGTGAGGTCGGTCGCGGCCTCGGTGACGACGTCCCGCGGATCACGGGCGGGTCCGTCAAGGTGCTGGGCCAGGAGCTGCGCCGGCTCGGCTCCCGCGCCCGCACCAAGCTCACCGACGAGGTGGGCTACCTGCCGCAGCACGCCGGGCGGCTCCTGCGGCCCGGCCACACGATCGCCGAGAATGTGGGGGACCCGGTGCTGGCCCGCGACTCGAAGTACGACCGCCGGGAGCTGGGCGCCCGCGTCGCGGAGCTGCTCGACGCCGTGCAGCTGCCCCTCAAGGTGATGGGGCTGTTCCCGCACGAGATCTCGAGCGGGCAGCGGCAGCGGGTCGCCATCGCGCGGTCCCTCATCCTGCGTCCGCTGCTCTGGGTCGCCGACGAGCCGACCGCCGGGGTCGACGTCACCGCGCGCGGGCCGGTCCTCGACACGATCCTCGAGCTGCAGAGCGAGCACGACTTCTCGGCTCTCCTCATCAGTCACGAGGCGGCCGTCACGGCGCGTGTCACCGACCGGGTCGCCGTGCTGCAGGGCGGACACCTGGTCGGCCTCGGCCGTCTCGACGAGGTGCTCGAGCAGCCGGGCCACCCCTACGTGCGCGGCCTCGCCGAGGAGTACCGCATCGCGACCGGGCCGATCGAGCTGCCCGACCTGGACCTGGAGGACGATCGTTGAGCCGCTTCACCCACCGCGCCGTCGAGGGCGCCACCGTCGAGGTGGTCGAGGACGACCGGCGGCCGCAGGTCGGCCCCATCGCGGTGCTGCCGGAGGAGGACGTGACGGAGGAGTACCTCGAGGCGGTCCGCTCGGGCGGCGGCCAGGTGGCATCCCTCGGCGCCGAGACGCGGGCGATCGTGTGGCTCGGTCCCGCGGATCCCGACGGACTGCTCAGCGCCCTCGACGAGGGGCCGAACGTGCAGTGGGTGCAGCTGCCCTGGGCAGGCGTCGACCGGTTCGCCCAGGCGCTCGCCGACCACGACCGCCCCGACCTCGTCTGGACGAGCGCGAAGGGCGCCTACGCGCAGCCGGTCGCGGAGCACGCGCTCGCGCTGGCCCTCGCCGGGCTCCGGTCGCTGACCGAGCGCGCCCGCGCCGCGTCGTGGGGCGACAAGAAGGGCGAGTCCCTGTACGGCCGCAACGTGGTCATCGTCGGCGCGGGCGGCATCGCCGTGGAGCTGCTGCGGCTGCTGCGGCCGTTCGACGTGCACGCCACCGTCGTCCGGCGCAGCGCCGATCCGGTGGAGGGCGCGGACCGCACAGTGTCCGCCGACCGCCTCGACGACGTCCTGCCCGACGCCGACATCCTCGTGCTCGCCGCCGCCAGCACGAGCGAGACGCGGCACCTGATCGACGCGGACCGCCTCGCGCTGCTGAAGCCGACCGCCGTGCTCGTCAACATCGCCCGCGGCGCGCTCGTCGACACCGACGCGCTGGTGGCCGCGCTGCGCGAGGAGCGGCTCGGCTTCGCCGGGCTCGACGTGACCGATCCGGAGCCGCTGCCGGACGGCCATCCGCTGTGGACCGAGGACCGGGCGCTCGTGACCCCGCACTCGGCCGACACGCCCGAGATGATCGCGCCGCTGCTCGCCGAGCGGATCCGCCTGAACGTGGAGGCGTACGTCTCCACTGGCCGTTTCGTCGGCATCGTCGACCCGCGGGCGGGGTATTGAACGCCGAGCCCCTCCGGGTGCGCTAAAGTAGTTCAGCGCCATTCCTCGATAGCTCAATTGGCAGAGCAGCCGGCTGTTAACCGGCAGGTTCTTGGTTCGAGTCCAAGTCGGGGAGCCACGAGAACGCCCCAGCCGCCACGGCTGGGGCGTTCTGCTTTGGAGGAGCTCCCACCTCCGCCACCTCCGCCACCTCCGCGGATCAGGAGATTCCACGCCGATCAGGATGAGCGTCCGGTTTCGCATGCGGATCAGGACGGCGCGCCGTCCTGTAGAGCGGATCTCCTGTTCCGCGCAGCCCGAAACGCGCCCGACACAGTCGCTGGCTAGGCTCGCCACCGTTCGGAACGGTTCAGATCAGGAAGGGCGCGATGGGGAAGGCGACTCCGTCCGGGAGCGCGGTGGGGCTTCGCATCGAGCGGGACGACGTGCGTCGGGACGACATCGTCGCGCTGCTCACCGAGCACATGGCGGACATGCGGGCCGAGTCACCGCCCGAAAGCGTGCACGCCCTCGACGTCGAGGCGCTCGCCCAGCCCGGGATCGCCTTCCTGACGGCTCGGACTCCGGACGGCGATCTGCTCGGCTGCGGCGCGCTGAAGGAGCTCTCCCCGTCGGCCGGCGAGCTGAAGTCCATGCGCACGGCCGCCGCGGCGCGAGGGCGCGGCGTCGGGGGAGCGGTGCTCGCCTCCCTCACGGAGGAGGGCCGCCGGCGCGGCTACTCCGCGCTCTACCTGGAGACGGGCAGCCAGGAGTTCTTCGCCCCGGCCCGCCGCCTCTACGAGCGCGCCGGCTTCCGCGAGACGGACCCGTTCGGCGACTACACGCTCGACCCCTACAGCGTGTACATGGTGCTGGCCCTCTAGGGGCGTCTCACACCACGCGGCCGTGGGTGACCGTCGTCTCGCGGGCGACCAGGTAGCGGTCGTCCTCGTCGTAGAAGACCGCGCGGCTGATGTCGTCGCCGGCGAAGCCGCGGATCACGTCGAGGTCCGTCCAGAACGACACCGTCGACACCCTCGTCCGCTCGCCCTCCTCGGTGAGGACCATGTAGGCGCCCAGGTTGCCGGGCGTCGACCGGTACTCGGCCATCCCGGTCTCCTCGATGTAGCGCGCGTACGCCTCCGCGTCCTCAGGCCGCACCCACCCGGTCCAGGTGCGCACGATCGTCCCCGCGGGCACGTCGATCCGGCTCATCCGTCTCCTCCTTCTTCAGCGGGCGTGCTCCACGCACGTGTCGGCCCAGGGGCGCGCCTCCAGGCGTCCCTCCGGGATCGGACGGCCGCAGCGCGCGCAGCCGCCGTAGCGGCCCTCGTCGAGCCGGGCGACCGCTGCGGCCACCGCCGCCCGGCGCTCCTCGGCGGCGCGGCGCAGCGCGTCCGCCTGCGACCGCTCGTACGCGATCGTCGCGCCCTCCGGGTCGTGCTCGTCGTCGGAGTTCGCGTCCTGGCGCGCGACGGTGATCGCCGCGATCTCCGCCCCCAGGTCGGCGAGCGTGCGCACGGCGGCGGCGTCCGCGTCGGCGAGCAGCGCTCGCGCCCGTGCCGCATCCACCCGCGTCTCCGATCCGCGACCCGGCCTATCGGCTTCCGGGCCGCTCTGGCCCGAAAGCCTAGACTGGCGCGCATGGCTTGGCCCCTCGACGCCGCCCTCACGGCGGCCCTGATCGCCGTGCCGGCCCTCCTCGCGGTCGTGTTCCTCGTGCTCTGGGTCCGCGCCCGTGGCCGCGCCCGGCTCCTCGCGTCCGAGCAGACCGCGTCCGCCCGCGCCCGGGTCGACCTCGAGCTGTCGGTGGCCGAGCAGGGCGGCCGGCTCCGGATCATCCGCGAGCTGCACGAGATCGCCCTGGGCCGGGTGCAGTCGATCATCGCCGACGCGGAGGGCGCCCGGTACGCCGCCGCGAGCGACCCGGCCGCCGCGGTGCGCGCCGCCGCGACGATCGCGGATTCGGGTCGTGCCGCGATGGCCGACATGCGCCGCGTCAACACGCTGGTCCGCGAGTCGGAGGCGGACGTCGCTCCACAGCCGACCCTCAAGTCGACGCGCGACCTGTTCAAGGTGATGCGCGACGCCGGACTCGGCGTCAGCTTCGACGAGGCGGGGGAGCCCTACGAGCTCAGCTCGGGCGCCGAGCTCGCCATCTACCGCATCCTCCAGGAGGCGCTGAGCAACTCGCTCAAGTGGGGGGGCGACGGGACCGAGGCGCGCGTCGGCTTCACCTGGATCGGCTCCGGCCTCCAGGTGCGCGTGGACGACAACGGCATCCGCAACGCCGCGCTGCGGAAGGGGCTCGACCCCGACTTCGGTGGCGCCGGCTACACCGTGGAGGACGACCTGCGGTCGCTGACCCAGGAGATCACCGGCCCGGGCATCGAGGAGATGCGCGAGCGCACCGAGCTGTTCGGCGGCGTGTTCTCGGCCAGCCAGACGGCGGGCGTCGGCTTCTCGGTGTCGGCGGTCTTCCCGGCGCTGCGCCACCACAACGGCGTGCACGGGGTCGACCTGACCCGTGGCGGCACGCGCTAGCGTCGCGGACCGCGATCCGCTGCGGGCGGCCACCCGCTCGGGCGTCGCGGTCGGCGTCGCCACCGCCGCGTACGGCGTCTCCTTCGGAGCGCTCTCCGTCGCGGCCGGGCTCGACATCTGGCAGACCTGCGTGCTCAGCCTGGTCATGTTCACCGGCGGATCGCAGTACGCCATCGTCGGGGTGATCGCCTCCGGCGGGCTCGCCGCGGGACCGGCCGGAATCGCGGGAGCGGCCCTGCTCGGCGCCCGCAACGTGCTCTACGGGATCCGCGTGAAGCCGATGATCGGCGGCGGCTTCTGGCGCAAGACCGCCGCCGCGATGCTGACGATCGACGAGACGACCGCCGTCTCGACCGCACAGCCGACGCTCGCCGCCCAGCGCCGCGGGTTCTGGGTGACCGGCCTCGTCGTCTACCTCGGCTGGAACCTCACCACGCTCGTCGGCGCGCTGCTCGGCGACGCGCTCGGCGACGTCCGCCAGTACGGGCTCGACGCCGCGGCGGGCGCCGCGTTCCTCGGGCTGCTCTGGCCCCGGCTGCGCGAGCTGCAGCCGGTCGCCGTCGCGATCGGCGCCGCCGTGGTCGCGACCGCCCTCGTGCCGGTGCTGCCCGCGGGCCTGCCGGTCCTCCTCGCCGCGGCGGTCGCGGTGGTGGTCGGGATGTTCGATCTCTTCGCCGTGCGAGCGGCGGCGCTCGACGCCGAGGAGGAGCCGACGTGACGCTCTGGCAGATCGTGCTGCTCGCGTCGATCGCGTGCCTCGCGCTGAAGTTCGCCGGCTACCTCGTGCCGTCGTCGGTGCTCGAGAAGCCTGCCGCGGCGCGCACCGCGAACCTCGTCACGGTGGCGCTGCTCGCCGCGCTCATCGCGGTGCAGACCGTCTCGACCGGCACGGCCCTCGTCGTCGACGCCCGGGTGCCGGCCGTCGCCCTCGCCGCGGTGCTGTTCGCGCTGCGAGTGCCGTTCGTCGTCGTCGTGATCGCCGCCGCAGCCGCCGCGGCCGTGCTTCGGCTCCTCGGCTGGGCGGCCTGAGAGCCGCCGGAGCCGCTGCGAATGGCGAGGTCCGTCAGCCCTCGAGGTCGTCGACGCCCGGCAGCCAGGACGACCCCGGCTTGCCCCAGCCGCGCTTCACGATCGTCTTCACCGCGCGCCGGCGGTGCACGAACTCGAGGCGGTCGACGTAGAGCACCCCGTCGAGGTGGTCGAACTCGTGCTGGAAGATGCGGGCGAACCAGCCGGACGCCTCGATCTCGAAGGGCTTCTGGTCGAGGTCCACAGCGCGCAGGATCGCCTTCTCGGCGCGGCGCAGCGGATACCGCTCGCCGGGCACGGAGAGGCAGCCCTCCGACTCGTAGTCCTCGTCCGCCTCGCCCGTCGGCGGCGGAGTGATCCACAGCTCGGGGTTGATGGCGACGCCCCGGCGGTCGTTGCCGTCGTCGTCCGGGTAGTTGTAGACGAACAGCCGCAGCGGCACCCCGACCTGCGGCGCGGCGAGCCCGACGCCGGGCGCCGCGAACATCGTGTCGTACATGTCGTCCACGAGGGTGCGCAGCTCGTCGTCGAAGCGGGTCACCGGCTCGGCGGGCTCGTGCAGCACCGGATCACCGGTGATGCGGATGGGGAGGATCGCCATATGCCGCTCAGACTATCGGCCCGGACCCGCCGGTAGAGTCTGGTTCCGTGCCGCCCGAGCTGACCGACCTGACCGAGGAGCTCATCTCGCGTCCCGGGCAGGCGATCGGCATCCCGCTCGCCCTGGTCGGCGCCGTGTTCCTCAGCCTCGGCGCCCAGTTCCAGCACAGCGGCGTCATCAAGGTGGAGCAGCACCACGGCACGGGGACACCCGGGCTGTCGATGCGCCAGCTCATGCTGCTCCTCAGCCGTCCGGCCTGGGTCATGGGCACGCTGATGCTCGGGCTCGCCATCGTGCTGCAGCTGCTGAGCCTCCGCTTCTCGCCGCTCATCGTCGTGCAGCCGCTCGGCGCGATCGCCCTCGTGATCACGTCGATCCTCAACGCCCGGGTCACTCGCACGCCGCTCAACAGGCGGACTATCCGGGCGATCGTGCTCTGCGTCGGGGGAGTGGGCCTGTTCGTCACGATCGCCGCGTTCACCGCGGTGGAGAGCGTGATCCGCGACCGTCAGCTCGTGATCATCCTCGTGATCCTCGCGGTCGTGCTGACTCTCTTCTTCGTCGCCTTCCTGTTCCTGCGGCACCACGTGCCAGCGGTCGGCTACATCATCGGCGCGGGGGTGCTCTACGGCTTCGTCGCGACGCTCGCCAAGGTCGTCATCAACCGTCTCGTGCAGGGCGACTTCGAGTGGCTCACCCTCCTCTGCCTCGCCGGGCTGCTCGCCGCGGCCGCGCTCGGCGCCTACTTCGTCCAGACCGCGTACTCCGCCGGCCCGCCCGACCTCGTCATCGCCGGTCTGACGGTCATCGATCCGATGGTCGCCGTCGCCATCGGCGTCGTCGTGCTCGGCGAGGCGCAGGCCGCCCCGCTGTACGCGGTGTTCGCGTTCGTCGTAGCCGGCGCCATCGCCGTCTTCGGCGTCTTCGACCTCGCCAAGCACCACCCGCAGACCCAGCGCTGACGGGATCCGCGGCTCGCGGACCGCGTCCTGCGGTCGTCCGGAGGCGTGCGGTAGCGTGAAAGCGCCCGGAAGTGAGACCCACCCAGTCAATGGCACCGCAAGGAAGTCCGATCGACGCCTCAGATACCGCCGGCCCCGTTCCCGGCGACGACTCTCCGCTCACCGTCCTCATCGTCGCGGACACGTTCCCGCCCGACGTGAACGGCGCCGCCAACTTCGCCATGCGGCTCGCCGCAGGGCTGACCGAGCGCGGCCACGACGTGCACGTGCTCGCGCAGTCGCACAACAACCGCGCAGGCGCCTTCCGCGAGCGCCACGCCGGCCAGACCTTCACCGTGCACCGCCTGCTCAGCCTCCGCTGGCTGAAGCACGACTGGATCCGCTTCGTCTACCCGTGGCGCATCAACGCGAACGCCGCGCGCATCATCGACGAGGTCAAGCCGGACGTGGTGCACATCCAGTCGCACTTCATCGCAGGGCGCGGCGCGTCGAACCAGGCGGTGAAGCGCGGCGTCCGGATCGTCGCCACCAACCACTTCATGCCCGAGAACCTGATCGAGTTCACCGGCCTGCCCCGATTCATCTGGCCGCTGTCGGTGCGGATCGCGTGGAAGGACGCGGCCCGCATCCTCGGCCGCGCCGCCGAGGTGACCTCCCCGACGCGCCGGGCCGCCGACTACCTCGAGCAGCAGACGGGCCTCCGTGGAGTGCACGCGGTGTCGTGCGGCATCCGCGCCGCCGACTACACGCCGAGCTTCGAGCCGCGCACGCGGAACCGCATCGCCTTCCACGGTCGTGTCGCGCCGGAGAAGCAGCTCGACAAGCTGCTCGAGGCCGTCGCGCTGCTGCCCGAGGACCTCGACGTGCACCTCGACATCGTCGGCGACGGCGACCAGCGCAGGAACCTCGAGAACCAGGCCGGCAAGCTCGGCATCCGCGACCGGGTCGAGTTCCACGGCCGGGTCACGGACCAGCGCCTGCGCCGCGTGCTCACCGAGGCGACGGTCTTCGCCATGCCGAGCATCGCCGAGCTGCAGAGCATCGCGACGATGGAGGCGATGGCGTCCGGGCTCCCGGTCGTCGCCGCGGACGCGATGGCGCTGCCTCACCTCGTGCACGACGGCGAGAACGGCTACCTCTTCCCGCCCGGCGACTCGCAGGCGCTCGCGGACCGCATCGAGCGCGTGCTGCGGCTGCCCGAGGAGGAGCTGCTCGTCATGAAGAACGCGTCGCTGCGCCTCATCGAGCCGCACGACATCGACACGACGCTGCAGGTGTTCGAGCACATGTACCGCGGTGAGCCGGTCGAGGACCCGATCACCGAGGTGCCGCCGCTGAGCGCGAAGCTGCGCGAGCAGTTCCGCTCGCTGCGCCGCAAGGTGCGCTCCGCCACCCTGACGGTCGACTAGCCGCGGGTCCGCGGGTCGTGCGGACAACTCGCGCTGGTAGACCGTCGCGACTTGTCCGCAGGACCCGCGCGACGGACGACCTTGCGCCGATCCCGCCTGCGGTGCAGGATCGCGGCGTCGGACGCATCCCCGCACCTCCCCGTGGCGTCCGCAATGGCCGGACTCGATGAGGAGCGCTCCGATGACCGATCTCAGCACCCGGCGTCCGCCCGTCGGCGCCGAGGAGTTCGCCGAGCGGGTGCTGCAATCGGCGCTCGGTCTCGTGGACCTCGTCAGCATCCACCTGGGTGACCGGCTCGGCTGGTACCGGGCGCTCGCGGATGCGGGCGAGGGTGGGCTCGAGCCGGCGGATCTCGCGGCCCGGACCGGAACGCACGAGCGGTACGCGCGGGAGTGGCTCGAGCAGCAGGCGGTGTCGGGCATCCTCGCGGTCGTGTCCGAGGACTCGACCGGGCGCCGGTACGTCGTGCCGGACGCGGTGCGCGAGGTGCTCGTCGACCGCGACTCGCTGCTCTTCTCGGCGCCGGTCGCCCGGATGTTCGCCGCATCCCTCGCACAGCTGCCGGCACTCGTCGAGGCCTACCGGAACGGTGGAGGCGTCTCGTGGGCGCAGCTCGGCGACGACGCCCGGGAATCGCAGGCGGACATCAACCGCCCGTGGTTCGAGCAGCGCCTCGCACCGGCCCTCGCGGCCGTCCCCGACCTGCACGAGCGCCTGACGAGGCCGGGTGCTCGGATCCTCGACGTCGCCTGCGGGCTCGGGTGGTCGACCCTGGCGCTGGCCCGGGCGTACCCGCAGGCGGCTCTGGTCGGCGTCGACATCGACGCGCCGTCCATCGACCGGGCGCGCGGCAACGCCCGCGACGCGGGACTCGGGGAACGCGTGGACTTCCGTGCGGGGGATGCGAGCACACTCGAGGAGAGCGGGTTCGACGTCGCGTTCGTGTTCGAGGCGGTGCACGACCTTCCGCACCCGCAATCGGTGCTCGCCGCGATCCGGGATGCGCTCTCCCCGGACGGGATCCTCGTCGTGATGGACGAGGCGGTGGCCGACGGCTTCACGCCGGAGGGCGACGAGCTGGAGCGCCTCATGTACGGCTACAGCCTGCTGGTCTGTCTGCCCGACAGCCTCTCGACGCCGGACTCGGTGGGCACGGGCACGGTGATGCGCCGCGCCGTCCTCGAGCGGTACGCGGCCGAGGCGGGCTTCTCGGCGGTCGAAGTGCTGCCGATCGAGGACTTCGCCGCGTTCCGGTTCTACGCGCTGAGGCCCTGACCGGCGAGCCGGCCCCGCGGGTGGCGCCTGTCCCGCCGCGGGTCATGCGGACATCCGCACCCCCGTACACCGTCGTGAGTCATCCGCAGCATCCGCACAGCCGGCGCACGCGGTCAGCCCTGCGGGAGCGGGCCGGGGATCATGTCGCGGGCGAAGCGCATCAGCTCCCGCGTCGCGGGGGAGAGGCCGGCGGACCGGCCCCGGATCATCGCGATCGTGTCGTAGAGCGGCTCCTCGAACGGCACGACGCCGACCCCCTCGGGCATGGTCGACGACTCCGCGATCGCGCGGCACACGATCGTGTCGCCCGCGCCGCGGCTGACGAGGCCGAGCGCCGCCTCGATGTGCTCGACCTCGATGCGGGCCTCGACGCGCAGACCCTCCAGCTGGGCCCGGGCGGCCAGCTGTCGCCGGGTGGGGTCGCGCCAGCCGTAGTGCGCGTCGTAGAGCACGAGCGGCGCCGCGCAGAACTCGGCGATCGTCTTGGGCTTCTGCAGGCGGGCCGGGTCGGCGCTCGCGTAGAACACCTCATCCCGGAAGAGCGGGGTGACGACGAGGTCCTCGTCGTCGATCGGCAGCACGACGAGCCCGGCCTCGAGCTCGCCCGTCGAGACCGCCGCGGCGACCTCGACCGAGTTGAGCCCGACGAGGCGCACCCGCACGTTCGGATACTCGGCATGGAAGCGCTCGATGAGGGAGGACAGCAGGTAGTAGTCGCCGTTCCGGAGCAGGCCGAACGTGGCGACGCCGCCCTCGAGGCTCTGGATGTCGCTCAGCGTCCGCTCCGCCGCCTCTGCCCCGGCGACGATCTGCTGGGCGTGCGGAAGCAGCTCCTCACCGGCGGCGGTGAGGGTCAGCCGGCGCGGACCCCGGACGAAGAGCTGGACCTGGTACTCGCTCTCCAGGCGGCGCACCAGCTCGGAGACGGACGGCTGGGTGATGCCGAGGTCGATGGCGGCGGCCGTGAAGGATCCCGTCTCCGCGGCGACCACGAACGCCCGGTACTGCCCGATTGACACAGGAGAACCCTATGCCACGTCAAGGAGGTCGGGCTCTGGTCCGATATTTGGGCTTCGATTAGCGTCGCCCGCATGCTCTTCTCCGCTCCCGTTCTCGCCTCCCTCGAGGGACGCTTCTCGCACGTCAAGACGCCCGGCGTCACCGCCCCCGCCGCCCAGCGCGACCCGAAGGTGATCGCCACCGTCTCCGAGATGCTGTCCACCATCGAGCGCGACGGACTGGACGCGGTGCGCCGCTACGCCCGCGACCTGGACCGCTGGGACGACCGCGACTTCGAGCTGTCGGGCGCCGAGCTGGCCGCGAGCGGCGACGCGCTGCCCGCCGACCTCCGCGAGGCGATCGAGCTCGGCTCCGCCCGCACCAAGGCGTTCGCGAACGAGCAGCGCTCGCACCTGAAGGACTTCTCGGTCGAGCTGGTCCCCGGCCTCGAGACCGGCGTCCGCTACATCCCCGTCGGCCGCGTCGGCGCCTACCTCCCGGCCGGCCGCTTCCCGCTGACCGCCAGCGCGTTCATGACCGTGGGCGTCGCGAAGGTCGCGGGCGTGCCCACCGTCGTCGCCTGCACCCCGCCGGGGCCCGACGGCCGCGCCAACAACGCCGTGCTCTACGCCGCGCACCTCTCCGGCGCGGACCGCGTGTTCGTGATCGGCGGCGTCCAGGCCCTCGCCGCGATGGCCTTCGGCCTCGTCGGCGACGCCCCGGTCGACATGCTCGTCGGCGCCGGCAACGCGTTCGTCGCGGAGGCGAAGCGCCAGCTGTTCGGCACCGTCGCCATCGACCTGCTCGCCGGCCCCTCCGAGGTCGCCGTCCTCGCCGACGACAGCGCCGACGCCGGCCTCGTCGCGGCGGACCTGCTCGGCCAGGCCGAGCACGGCGTCAACTCGCCGGCCGCGCTCGTCACCACCTCGCAGCGGCTCGCCGACGAGGTGCTCGTCGAGGTCGACCGCCAGCTCGCCGTCCTCTCCACCGAGCCGATCGCCGGACCGGCCTGGCGCGACTACGGCTCGATCACGGTCGCGGACAGCCCCGAGACCGCGATCGCGCTGATGGACGACCTCGCGCCGGAGCACCTCGAGGTGCTCACCGCCGACGACGACTACTATTTCTCGCGGCTGACCAACTACGGCTCCGTCTTCCTGGGGCCCTGGAGCACCGTCGCTTACTCCGACAAGGGGATGGCCGGCACGAACCACGTGCTCCCCACGGCCGGCGGCGCCAAGCACAGCGCCGGGCTGTCCGTCTCGCGGTTCCTCAAGCCGCTGACGTTCCAGCGCGTGTCGCGCGAGGCGACGCCCGCGCTCGCGCCCGCCGTCGAGACCATCTCCACGTCGGAGGCCATGGACGCCCACCGCGAGACGGCCACGCGCCGCATCGCGCTCCACGCGTCCGCCTGACCCCGACCGTCCCGCACCTCCCACGCACCCTGAGCATCTGGAGCACTCCATGACGTCCAACGCCTTCCGATCGCGGCGCCCGCACCGCGTGCTGCTCGCCGCCGGCGTCGCAGCCCTCGCCGTCGGCCTCACCGCCTGCGCGCCCGGCTCCAACTCGGCCGGCGGTGCCGAGACCGAGGAGATCACCGCCGAGGTCACGCCCGAGCAGGTCGCCGAGCTCGGCGACATCACCCTCACCGGCTGGGCGGATGTCGCCGAGCAGGGGCTGATGGAGCAGTTCATCCCGCGGTTCGAGGAGGAGTACCCGAACGTCACGGTGGACATGCAGTACAAGAGCTTCAACGACCTCATCGCCACCGTCGTCAACGCCGCGAACAGCAAGGACGCCCCGGACGTGTTCCAGGGCAACATCGGCTACGCGGTCGACGGCGCGCTCGTCGAGGCCGGGCTCGTGCGTCCGCTCGACGACGTGGCCGAGGTCTACGGCTGGGATTCCGACGCGGCCGCCGAGACCCTCGCTCCGGCGCGCTGGAACGAGGACGGCACCCGCTTCGGCAGCGGCACCCTCTATGGCATGTCCGTCATCACCGAGGTGCAGGGCATCTACTACAACAAGGCGAAGCTCCAGGCGCTCGGCATCGAGGTGCCGCAGTCGATCGACGAGCTCGAGGCGGCGCTGCCGGTCGCGGCCGCCGCCGGCGAGCAGCCGATCATGCTCGGCAACGCCGACCAGTACGCGGCCATGCACGTCTACTCCGACATCGCCGCCGCCGAGCAGGACCCGCAGGACATCCGCGACTGGGTGTTCGGCGAGGAGGACGCCACCTTCGCCACCGAGGGCAACCTCGCGGCCGCCGAGCGCATCGCAGACTGGGCCCAGCAGGGCTTCTTCGGCGAGGGCTACGACGGCATCGGCAACGAGGACGCGATCGCGCGCTTCGCCGGCGGCGAGGGCGTGTTCTTCGTCGGCGGCTCCTGGAACGGCGCCAAGCTGACCGACGCGCCCGCCCCCGGCTTCGGCATGTCCGCGCTGCCGGACGGCGGCGTCGGCGCCATCGCCTCCCCGTGGCACATCTCGGCGAACTCGGACGCGAGCCCGGCTGCGATCGCCTTCCTCGACATGCTCCGCACGCCGGAGACCGCGCAGGAGATCGTCGACACCGGCCGCCTCCCCGTCCTGCTCGAGGGCGTGACCGGCGACGGCGAGCTGGAGAGCGAGACCCTCGCCGTCGCCGACGCGACCATCGCGGCCGGCGGCCAGGTCGGCTACTACGACTGGACCACGACCGACATGTTCTCGGTCATGGGCGGCGCGCTGCAGGAGCTGATGGCCGGCCGGACCACCGCGGAGGAGTTCGCCGACACGGTGCAGGCCGATTGGGAAGGCACGTACGCCGGATGACGACCGACGTCCGGCTGAGCGGGTCGGAGCGGGTCACCCCGCTCCGGCCCGCCGCGCCGGTTCCGCCGAAGCGCCGAGCGCGCCGCGACTGGATCGGCTACGCCTACCTCGCCCCCGCCCTCGTGTTCTACGGCGTCTTCGTCGTCGTGCCGATCCTGCAGTCGATCCAGATCTCGTTCTACGACTACAACGGCCTGAGCGTCGCCAGCTGGGTCGGGCTCGACAACTACGCCGCCGTCCTCAGCGACGGCCGGCTGCTCGAGGCCCTCGGGCACTCCTTCGTGTTCCTCCTCTTCTACTCGGTGCTCCCGGTCATGCTCGGGCTGCTGCTCGCGGGCCTCATGTCCCGCATCCGCATCTACGGCCTCACCGCGTTCCGCGCGCTGCTGTTCCTGCCGCAGATCCTGTCGACCGTCGTGGTCGCCGTCGCCTGGCGAGGCATCTACGACATCGACGGGCCGATCAACGAGTTCCTCCGCGCCATCGGGCTCGGCGATCTCGCCCGCGCCTGGATCGGCGACTTCGACAGTGCGCTCCCGTCCGTCGGCCTCGTCGGCACGTGGATCGAGTACGGCCTCTGCATGGTGCTCTTCCTGGCCGGCATCGCGGCGATCGACCGGGAGATGTACGAGGCGGCCCGCCTCGACGGCGCCGGCGCCGTCCGCGAGTTCTTCTCGCTCACCGTCCCGTCGCTGCGGCCGCAGATCGTCGTCGCGATGATCCTCACCGTCACGTTCGCGCTGCGGAACTTCGACATCGTCTGGAACACCACCCGCGGTGGGCCGGGCACGTCGACGACGGTGCCGAGCGTGTTCGTCTACCAGTTCGCGTTCCAGAGCCGCGACATCGGCCTCGCCTCCGCGCTCGCCATCGCGCTCACCGTCGTCACCCTCGCGGTCGTCGGCGTCGTGCTGCTCCTCGGCCGGGAGCGCGACTCGAAGGGAGGCCGCCGTGCGCGTCGCGCGTCGTGATTCCGTCCTCAGCCACGCCGTGCTCGTGCTCGCGTCGCTGATCGCCGTCTACCCGCTCGCCACGATCGTGGTGCGTGCCCTCGGCGGCGCCGACGGATGGACCCTCGCCAACTTCGCTCAGGCGTGGACGCGGGGGAGCTTCGCGTCGGCGCTGCTGTCGAGCACCGTCGTCGCGGTCAGCGTCGTCGTGCTCACCTCGGTGGTCGCGACGCTCGCCGCGTTCGCGTTCACGTTCCTCCGCGTGCCCGGCGCGAAGATCATCCTCGGCCTGCTGCTCGTCGGCCTCGTGCTTCCGTACGAGGTGACGGTGTACCCGCTGTACGAGATGCTGTCCGGCTTCGGGCTCATCGACACGTACTGGGCGCTGATCCTGCCGCAGGTGGGCCTCTCGGTGCCGCTCGGCGTGTTCTGGATGAACTCCTTCCTCGGCACCCTGCCGATGTCGCTCGTCGAGGCGGCCTACCTCGACGGCGCCTCGCGCCGCCAGGTGCTCGGCAGCATCATCGCGCCGCTCGCGCGGCCCGCGATCGGCACGATGGCGACGCTGGTGTTCCTCTTCACCTGGAACGAGTTCCTGCTCGCCCTCGTGCTGCTGCCGCAGAACGAGGCGGTGCAGACGGCGCCGTTGTCGCTGTCGTTCTTCTCGGGCGCTGCCCGCGCGACGGATCCGGCCGTCACCGCTGCGGCCGCCGTGCTCGTCGCGGCGCCGATCATCCTCTTCTACGTGCTGCTGCAGCGCCGGCTCATCTCCGGCGTCGTCGACGGGGCGGTCAAGTGACCGCCCCCGCGTCCACCGCGGTCGTCGCCCTGCAGCAGATCGCGCCCTGGGTCGGTCGCAACGACGAGAACCGCCGCCGGGTCGCCCGTGCGATCGCGGACGCGGCGGCCGCCGGCGCGAACGTGATCGTGCTGCCCGAGCTCGCGACCTCCGGCTACATGTTCGAGAGCGTCGACGAGGTGCGGGCGGCGGCCCTCCCGGCGGATTCGCCGCTCCTCGCCGAGTGGGCGGAGCTCCTCGCCGGCACGACCGCGGTCGCCGTCGTCGGCTTCGCCGAGCTCGCCGAGGACGGGCGGCTCTTCAACAGCGCCGCCGTGCTCGACGCATCCGGTGTGCGCGCCGTCTACCGGAAGACGCACCTCTGGAACCGGGAGAAGCTGTTCTTCACCCCGGGCGACGAGCTTCCGCCCGTCGTCGACACCGAGGCCGGCCGGGTCGGCGTGCTCGTCTGCTATGACCTCGAGTTCCCCGAGATGGTGCGGCACCTCGCCGTCGAGGGCGCCGACCTCGTCGCCGTCCCCACCAACTGGCCGCGCGTGCCCAAGGTCACGGGCGACCTGTTCCCCGAGGTGATGATCGGCATGGCGAACGCCCGCGTCAACAAGGTGGCGATCGCCGTCTGCGATCGCGCCGGACGCGAGCGCGGCCAGGAGTGGAACCAGGGGAGCGCGGTCATCGACCAGTACGGCAACGTGGTCGCGCAGCGCACCGACGCCGGGCTCCTCACCGTGCCCGTCGATCTCACCGTGTCGCGGGACAAGACCCTCACCGAGCACGCGGACGCCCTCGGGGACCGCCGGCTCGACCTCTACGGCGGCGATGCCGCGAAGGAAGGCGACCGATGAACGCAGCTGCGACCGGCGCGACCCCGACCGAGTGGTGGCGCGACGCCGTCATCTACCAGGTGTACCCGCGCTCCTTCGCGGATGCGAACGGCGACGGTGAGGGCGACCTCCCGGGCATCACGAGCCGGCTCGAGCACCTCGCCTCGCTCGGCGTCGACGCGCTGTGGCTGTCCCCGTTCTACCCGTCGCCGCAGAAGGACGGCGGGTACGACGTCGCCGACTACCGCGACGTCGACCCCCGCTTCGGCACGCTCGCGGACGCGGAGGCGCTCGTCGCCCGGGCCCACGAGCTGAACCTCCGGGTGATCGTCGACCTCGTCCCGAACCACTGCTCCTGGGACCACGCCGACTTCAAGGCCGCCCTCGCCGCCGGCCCGGGCAGCCCGGAGCGGGAGAAGTTCATCTTCCGCGACGGCACGGGTGCCGATGGCTCCCTGCCGCCGAACGACTGGCAGAGCATGTTCCATGGCCCCGCCTGGACCCGCGTGACCGAGCCGGACGGCACGCAGGGCCAGTGGTACCTGCACCTCTTCGACCCGTCCCAGCCGGACTGGAATTGGGACAACCCGGCCGTCCGCGACGACTTCGACGCCACCCTCCGCTTCTGGCTCGACCGCGGGGTCGACGGCTTCCGCGTCGACGTCTGCGACGCGCTCGTCAAGGCGCCCGGCCTGCCGAGCTGGCCGCACCTCAACCTCGGCGTCGTCCGCCCGATCGACGGCAAGTTCCCGCCCATGTGGGACCAGGAGGGCATCCACGAGATCTTCCGACGCTGGCGCGGCGTCCTCGACTCGTACGAGGGCGAGCGCATCCTCTGCGCCGAGGCCTGGCTCATGCCGGACCGCATCGCCCGCATCACCCGCCCCGGCGAGATGCACCAGGCGTTCAACTTCGCCTACCTGGAGACGAAGTGGCGCGCCGAGGACCTGCGCGCCACGATCGACACCTCCCTCGCGGCGAACGGCGCGGTCGGTGCCCCGACCACGTGGGTGCTCTCGAACCACGACGTGATCCGCCACGCGAGCCGCTTCGGCTTCGACGCGGACCTCGAGCTGCAGGACGGCATCGGCGCGGACGACCCGCAGCCGGACCGCGAGCTCGGCCTCCGGCGGGCCCGCGCCGCGACGCTCCTCATGCTCGGCCTGCCGGGCGCCGCCTACCTCTACCAGGGCGAGGAGCTCGGCCTGCCCGAGCACACCGAGCTGCCGGACGAGTTCCGCGAGGACCCGACGTGGGAGCGCTCCGGCCACACCGTGCGCGGCCGCGACGGCTGCCGCATCCCGATGCCGTGGGAGAAGGACGCCCGCGCGTTCGGCTTCGGCGACACCGACACGACCTGGCTTCCGCAGCCCGACTACTACGGGGATTACGCGGTCGACCAGCAGTCCGGCCGGGACGGCTCGACGCTCGAACTGTATCGCGCGGCGCTCGTCCAGCGCCGTGAGCTCGGACTCGGCGGGGGAGAGTTGGAGTGGCTGCCCGACCTGCCGGAGGGCGTGCTCGGCTTCCGCAACGGCTCGGTCGCCGTCGTCGCGAACACGACCCGCGAGGACGTCGAGCTCGGCGACCGCTTCGCCGACGCGACGGTCGCGCTCGCGTCCGGCGTCGGCTCGCCGCGCCTGGTGCCCGCCGACACGACGGTCTGGCTCCGCCTCGCCGGGTGACGCCCGCCTTGGCCGCCGCCGTTCCGGGCGGCGGCTAAGGTGAGGTGCGTCACGGGGCGGTAGCTCAGCTGGTCAGAGCAGTGGACTCATAATCCATCGGTCACGGGTTCAAGTCCCGTCCGCCCTACTCGGAGGAGCCTGGGTCATCCGGCACCGCTGCAAGGTGCCGATCTCAGGACTCCCTATCGTGTCCGTGTCGTGTCCGATGGCCTGGGCGCGCCACCGCGAGACGGACCAGCACGGCACCTCCGAGCCCTCGGGCGACGGTAGGGGTAGGCACGCCGACGATCGCCGCCTGCAGGGTGAACCGCCCCGGTGGGCCGGAGGCCCGCGCCCCGGGCGTCACCGCGAGCCCCTCCAGAACCGCGCGCTTGTCCCAGCACGTCCGGTCCTGGTCGGCGAGCAGGAGCACCGGCCCCGCTCGTCGGCCGAGTGGCTGTCAGCCCGCGACAGCGCCCTCATCGGCAGCGCGCTGACCCTCCACATAGCTCTTGAGACTGCTGCCGATGTGCCTGAGCCGACGTTGCAGCACCGGGCGGAGCGCAGGGGTCAGCGGCTTCATCCACGACGGCAGCGTCACGTCCGCGCGCTGAACGAACCGGGTTCCGCCGTGGGCCCCGTCCTCGAAAGTCAGCGTGTGCACCATTCGCATGCCTGCCGCCATGCCGTCATGCACCACGATGCGGGGCCGCTCGAACTCCCCGTACACCCACTCCAGCTTGCCGAGCATGTGCCACTTCCCGCGGTAGCGCGTTCCCTCAGCGAGCGGGCCATCGGTCAGCTTCTCCATCCAGATCGGGCCCTTCGGGTCCCACTGGAACTCGTTCTCCGGGATGGCGAAGGTGTCCCACACCTGCTCGCGCGGGCCATCGATCTCATCGATCTGATGCAGGGTCAGCATCGCCGTCTCCTCCCGAGCGGGAACGCCTGTGGCTCCCCGCAAGGGTTCATGACCGTCGCGGCGACCACCAGGGCCTTTCGCCGCCCATAGGGACCGTCGGTCGTCCCTCCTCAGACCACGGCGGCCAGCGGAGGATCCATCGTGCGCGGGGCGTCGGCGACCTCCGCCCAGACGGACGCGAGGATGTCGACCGCCCGGACGCTGGCCTCGGGGCCCGACGAGAAGGGGATGCGGAGGAACCGCTCGAACGCTCCGTCCAGCCCGAACCAGGGGCCGGCGGCGATCCGCAGACTGCGTGATCGTGCCCCGATCGCGAGCTGTGAGCTGACCGGGGCGTCGAACCGCACCCAGGCGGAGAGGCCGCCGGCGATCTCGGGGACGTGCCACTGCGGCAGGCGCTCCGCGAGCCGGGCGCGCAGGGCGTCGCGGGCGGCACCATGCTCCCGCCGCCGATGCTCGAGCACCTGGTCGAACTCGGCGAGCAGCTCCGTCACGACGAGCTGATCGAAGACCGCGGTCCCCAGGTCCCCGGCCGGGCGCGCAGCGGCGAAGGACGCGATGTGCTCCTCGCCTGCTCGGATCCAGCCGACGCGGAGGCCGCCCCACATGGTCTTGCTCGCCGACCCGATCGTCACGACGCTCGAGCGGCGGGACGCGAAGGCCGCCGGGGGCACCATGGGCCCGCGATCGATGTCAAGCTCGCCGGTCGTCTCATCCACGAGCAGGAGGGTTCCGGCATCCTCGGCGGCGCGGACGAGACGTCGACGCTCGGCTTCGGTCATCGAGCGGCCGGTCGGATTGTGGAAGTCCGGCATGACGTAGGCGAGCGAGGGGGCGGCCCGCCGGAGCAGCTGCTCCGTCTCGTCGAGGTTCCAGCCGGTGTCGGAGTCGACCGCGATCGGCAGCAGCCGCGCCCCCGCCGCGCGGAGGGCCTCATAGGCGTGCGGATATCCCGGAGTCTCCACGATCGCGCGGTCCCCGCGGGACAGCAGGGTGCGCGCGACCAGGGCGATGGCCGGCTGCGCGCCGGAGGTGATGAGCAGTTGCGACGGCGAGGTCGGCACCCCGCGGGCGGTGTACCGCGCGGCCAGCGCCTCGCGGAGGGCCGGGATGCCGACGAACTCGTACCCGGAACCGCCGAGAGCGGAAGGCAGCCGCAGCAGCGCCCGCTCGGCGGCGGCCTGGAAGCCGGGGACGGCGGGGGAGGAGGCGGTCGCGAAGTCGAGCATGCCGTCGGTCGAGCCGGGGGACTGGATGGTGCCGCCCGGGATGCCGATGACGCTGCCCGATCCGCGCACCGTCTTCACGTAGCCCGCCGCCCGCAGCTCGTCGAGCGCCGCGGCGATGGTGTTCCGGCTGGCGCCGAGACGATCGGCCAGCTCCCGTTCGCCGGGGAGGCGGCTGCCGGCGGGCAGGCGCCCGTCGATGGCGAGCAGCCGCACGCGATCGGCCAGGGTGCGGTAGCCCGCGCCGGGAGCCGAACGCCAGTCGCTCAGCAGCTCCGCCAGCTGTGCCGCACCGATCGCTCGTGTCATGGCGCCACTCTATGCGGATTGGACCTGTTCTATAAGTCCAATTGCGCGATTGGATCACTTGGTGATCGATCGACTGCTCCTTGCCCGCTGGACCCGCCTGCTCTCCGGGCTCGTGCTCTACGGTCTCGCCGACGGGCTGATCATCCAGGCCGGCATCGGCGTGACGCCCTGGGACGTGCTCGGTCAGGGTGTTTCGCTGCGGACGGGCCTGCTGTTCGGCCTGGTCACCATCGGGATCGGTGCGCTCGTGCTGCTGCTCTGGATCCCGCTCCGTCAGCGACCCGGCATCGGCACCCTGCTCAACGTGCTCCTGGTAGGTGCGGCGGCGCAGGTCGTGCTCTGGCTGGTGCCCACGCCTGAGCCCCTCCTGGCGAGGATCGGCCTGTTCGTCCTGGGGCTGCTGCTCCTCGCCGTCGCGACCGGACTCTACGTGGGCGCTCAGTTCGGTGCGGGCCCGCGTGACGGACTGATGCTGGGCATCTCGAGACGGCTCGGCTGGCCGATCTGGGGAGCGCGAACCGCCGTCGAGGGAACCGTCGTGGCGCTCGGCTGGCTCCTCGGAGGCAACGCCGGGATCGGCACCCTCGCCTTCGCCCTGCTCATCGGCCCGCTCTGCCAGATCACCATCCCCTTCTTCTCCCTCCGCCCCGTAGTTCCGGCGTGGGTTCCCGCCGGCGAGCCGCGAAGGGAGGATCCGACATGGCAATCGGCATGATGACGCTGGGGCTGCTGGCCCTGGCCGCGCTCGCCGGCACGGCGGTGCAACTGCTCCGCGACGGCTACCGGCGCGTCCCCACTCGGCGCTGAGCTGGGGTTCTGCGCCGTCGATCTCTGGAGGAAACGCGACCGTTTGTCCTGCAAGTTCCCCTGCGCAGGCGATGTGTTCTCGGGGGCGGTGCGTCTATTGTTGGTCGGGAACGGTGAATCGATTCAGGCTGCGACGCCGATCGATCAGCCTCGCGCCCGATAGGGTTCACTCCGCCACCAGGCCACCAATACTCGCTCACACCGCGACCGGATAGGACGACCAACGATGGTTCAGCGCCAGCTGCCCAACCCTGTCGAGCTCCTGGAACTCATGAAGTTCAAGAAGCCGGAGTTGAACGGCCGGAAGCGCCGGCTGGAGTCGGCGCTGACGATCGGCGATCTTCGCGCGATAGCGAAGCGACGCACGCCGAAGGCCGCGTTCGACTACACCGACGGCGGCGCCGAGGGGGAGCTGTCCCTGGCGCGGGCGCGCCAGGCGTTCGAGGACATCGAGTTCCATCCGGACGTGCTGCGCCCGGCGGAGAACGTCGACATGTCGTGCGACATCCTCGGCGGCCCGTCCGCCCTGCCGTTCGGGATCGCCCCGACCGGCTTCACCCGATTGATGCAGACCGAGGGGGAGACCGCCGGTGCATCGGCGGCTGCGGCCGCCGGCATCCCGTTCACCCTGTCGACGCTCGGCACCTCGTCGATCGAGACGGTCAAGGCGGCGAACCCGCACGGCCGGAACTGGTTCCAGCTGTACGTCATGCGCCAGCGCGAGATCTCCTATGAACTCGCTCGCCGGGCCGGCGAGGCCGGATTCGACACGCTGATGTTCACCGTCGACACCCCCGTTGCCGGTGCGCGTCTGCGCGACAAGCGCAACGGGTTCTCCATTCCGCCGCAGCTGACCGTCGGCACCATCGTGAATGCCATCCCCCGGCCGTGGTGGTGGTACGACTTCCTGACCACCCCCAAGCTCGAGTTCGCCTCGCTGTCGGACACCGGCGGCACCGTCGGGGACCTGCTCAACGCCGCGATGGACCCCACCATCAGCTACGACGACCTCGCGGTGATCCGCAGCATCTGGCCCGGGAAGATCGTCATCAAGGGCGTCCAGAATGTCGAGGACTCCAAGCGACTGGTCGACTCGGGCGTCGACGGGATCATCCTGTCCAACCACGGCGGCCGCCAGCTGGATCGCGCCCCGATCCCGTTCCGCCTGCTGCCGCACGTCGTGCGCGAGGTCGGGAAGGACGCAACCATCATGGTCGACACCGGCATCATGAACGGCGCCGACATCGTCGCCTCCGTCGCGCTCGGTGCGAAGTTCACCCTCATCGGACGGGCGTACCTCTACGGGCTGATGGCCGGTGGACGTCAGGGCGTGGACCGCGCGATCGAGATCCTGCGCAGTGAGATCGAGCGCACCATGAAGCTTCTCGGTGTGTCGGCACTCGGGGAGCTCGAGCCCCGGCACGTCACTCAGCTCACCCGGCTCGTGCCGGCAGGCGCCCCGGCGATCGACCTCGCTTCAGTGCCTCGGAACTAGGCGCCTCCTCGGCGACCGCGGATCCCGAGAACTCGCCACGCCGACTCCTCGTGGCTGCTGCTCGGAACTGCACCGACCCGGTCGAACGCGCCTTCAACATGCGCAGGGGGTGAGCGGTCCACTCGACTCTCCTTGCGGAGCTCCCCGAGTGCCCAAGCCGATCATCGCCGGGCACGCCCGCGGGACTGGCGTGCAGAAGATCAGGCGGTTGTCTCCGCGGAGCCGACCCGTTCGCCGGCACGCTCCGCCGGCTCCCAACCGAGCAGGTCACCCGGCTGGCACTCCGCACCCCCTCGATCAACTCGGCGCAGCGTCCTGTGCGTCGAGGTCCATCCAGATCGCCAGATGCCAGTCCTGGTCGTTGGCCAGAGGGTCCGCCACATGGGCGGCCTCCCCGTCGACGGCCGTGGGGAACACGAATGCGCAGGTGGCCGAGCCGTCGGGGAAGTAGTTGCTCATGTTCGCGCGCAGGATGGTGCCCGCGAGGGCCTCGGTCTCGGCAGTGCGGAGCGGGTCGGGGAGGCGTGCGAGGACGGTGGAGGTGAGCACGCTCCAGTAGTGCGGGAACACGTCGCCCCACTGGCGGCGGCGGCCGAACCAGTAGCCGTCCCAGTGCCGGATTGCGACGCCCTGGAGTCGGGCGTGCGGCTGAGGACCGCCGAACGCCAGGAGCCAGCGCAGCCGGGTGCTGATCTCCGGTAGGAGGTCGGGGTCGCCGCTGATCCGATGCGCGTCGATCAGGAGGCTTACGAGCGGCCCGACCATCGCCTGCTCGTAGGCGACCTCGTGGGCCGGCAGCGCGGTGCCCATGGCGATGAAGTAGCGGGCGCTCCGGACGAGCTCGTTCCGGAGCTGCTGGGCGCGAGTCGTCTGTCCGTCCTCGGCCAGTCGATCGGCGACCGCCACGCAGGCCTCCGAGTAGCCGATGGCGAGGAACCTGCCGATGCCGAGCTCGAGGGCGCGTTCGAGGATGCGGGCCGCCAATTCGAGGTCATCCGGGTTGCGCCTCCAGCGGAAGCGCTCGACGAAGAACCGCGCGAGCCACGGGGAGTCGTACAGTCTCGTACCGCTGTGGTCCTGGGACCCGCGCCTCGGTGCCGCGCTGCCGTCCAAAAGGTGGACGCGGGCGAACTGGCTCCAGCCTTCGAGGAAGTCGTCGACCTCAGGGGCGACCCAGCCGCGCGCGAGCGCGTAGTGGAGCATCAGCGCGACTCCGATGCGCTCGGAGCCGTCCGTCCAATCCGACCAGCCGTTGGTCGCCTGGGTCAGCCGCGTGGAGGTGTCGACCGGCACGATGGCGTTGGCGAGCAGTCCCTGGCGCTCGGTGGTCCGCTGATGGGCCAGGACGTAGGAGGAGCGGGCCGTGACGGTGGTCTCGAGGTCGGCGTGGAAGAGGACCTCGGTTCTCGCGTCCGCGCCGATCGAAACCCGGTACGAGCCCGGGGTGTGTGCGGTGAGGCGAACGCCGCCGGCGATGGGGGCGATCGTCACCTCCTTCTCGGCGGCCACGGCCTGCGCGGTGAGCACGTCGATGTGTTCTCCGAGCGGCACGGCGTAGGCGGAGAAGCGAGCGGGGGCGGAGGTCGCCGCGAGGAACTCGTCGACGTCGTCGTACCAGCTCAGCTCCCAGGCGAGGGTGTAGTCCCCGTCGGGCGCGAGCTCGAGCACCGGCTGCCCTCCGAACGCACCGGCGTTGCGGGCGGCGTCGGTCACCTGCAGCACGATGTGGCCGCGAGCATTGGAGATGGAGTTCGCGTTGCGGGTCTCGACGGAGTACCCGTGCACGGCGCCCTCGCGGACGATCAGTCCGAGCAGGCGCCCGTCGCCCGCCATGGGTTGGGCGAGCGCCCAGGCCCAGGTGCCGCCGGTGAAGAGATGGGCATGCACGCGGCGACTCAGGGCGTCCTCTGCGTTCTGGTAGAGGTCGGCGAAAGGCGTCTGGATGCCGATGCTGGTGAGCCGAACCGGTTCCCGGGAGATGTTGCGGAAGCGGTAGACCTCCCGGAAGACGTCGCCGCCGTGGCGCTCGACCGTCACCTCGATGCGCTCCGACAGCCGGTGCGTCGCTCGGAGCCCGTGTTCGTCGACGACGAGCTCCGAGGGCGCGTTCCACCGCGCCGCCCAGCCGTCGCCGATCAGGTGGCCGGATCCCCACGAGTGCTCGACGGAGTGCCAGGGCACGGATTCGTCGAGGAGGAAGGTGCGCTCCGGTGCACGGTCGTCGGTGAACTGGACGGGGCTCCCTGTGTCTTGATCGATGCTGACGGATCCGCTTCCGAGCGGGAAAGTGAGCAGGGTGGAGCGTGGAGAGACGAGCGTCATGGAATGGTGCTTTCTGGTTGAGCGGGCCGGGTCAGCCCTTGATGGACCCGGCGACGCCGCCGATGACGTAGCGCTGCAGGATGAGGTAGAAGACGACGAGCGGGAGGACGCCGAGCACCATCATCGGGAAGAGCGATGCCCAGTCGATCGAGAACTGGCCGATGTTGCGGTACACCTCCTGAAGGATGACCTGCTTGTCTCGCGAATGCAGGAAGTACAGGGGCCCCATGAAGTCGTTCCAGGCGCTCAGGGTGTTGAGGATCGCGACGGTGACCACCGCCGGCCGCAGCAGGGGGAACACGATCGTCAGGAAGGTCCGGAAGACCCCAGCCCCGTCGATGCCCGCGGCCTCCTCCAGCTCCCGGGGGATGGTGGCGGTGAAGGAGTAGAAGAGGAGTGTCGCGAACGGCAGGTTGACCGCGATGTTGATGAGGATCACCGCGAGCAGGCTGTTCATCAGGCCGAGACCCTTGACCACCTCGTAGAGCCCGAGGATCGACATCTGGTACGGGAACATCAGCCCGGACAGCAGGACGAGGAACGCGATCGAGGCGAGTCGGCTCTTCGCCTTGCGATGGAGCGCGTACCCGGCCATGGAACCGAGGGCCACGACGCCTGCCACCGATCCGAGCGTGATGAGGAACGTGTTGAGGAACGCCCGGGGGTACTCCATCCGGTTGAAGGCGTCCACGTACACCGAGAGATCGAGCGTCGACGGCAGACCCATGGGGTTCGAGGCCGCCTCGGTCGTCGACTTGAGCGTCGTGACGATCAGGTAGTAGATCGGGATGAGCACCAGGATGGCGAGGGCGATCAGGCAGATCAGCGCCAGGGTCGAGGTGCGGCGGCGCGTGCGGCGGATGGAGGGCAGCCGCTGAGCGGTGGTCGTCATGAGAACCTCGTCTCGAGTCGGCGGAACACCCGCAGCAGCAGGCTGCCGATCAGCAGGCTGACCAGAAGGAAGAGGATTCCGAAGGACGCGGCAAGGCCGTAGTTGCCCTCGGAGAACTTGCGGTACATCAGGGTGAGGACCGTCTCGGTCGCGTAGCCGGGGCCGCCGTTGGTCATCGAGATCACGATGTCGAAGACCTTCAGTCCGGAGATCAGACCCGTGACAACGGTGATCTGGAACGCCGGAATCAGCCCGGGAAGGGTGACGGAGCAGAAGGACTTCCACCGTCCCGCTCCGTCGAGCGCGGCCGCCTCGTAGAGGTCGGGGTTGATGGTCTGCAGGGCGGCGAGATAGATCACCATCTGATAGCCGAACCACTGCCACACCTGCGTGGCGATGATCGACCCGAGGGCCAGATTCGGATCGCCCAGCCAGTTGACGTTCGCCAGGCCGACGCCGCGCAGCACCGTGTTGAGGAGGCCATAGTCGTTGGACGAGAAGACGTAGCTCCAGAGATAGCCCACGACGAGCACGCTGAGGACCGCCGGCCCGAAGAAGATGGTGCGGAAGGCGCCCCGGAACGGGATCTTCGAGTGAAGGAGCAGCGCCACGGGGAGCGCAAGCAGGTTCTGCAGCACGACGACGGCGATCGCATAGATCAGCGAGTGCTGGATCCCGGCGACGATCTGGGGGTTGGTCAGCGCCTCGGCGTAGTTCTCGAGACCGATGAAGCTCGTCTCGCGGCTGTGGTTGCTCTGATCCGTCAGGCTGAGCAGTGCCGTGCGGATCACGGGGATGATGAAGAAGATCCCGAAGATGATCAGCGCGGGGAGCACCATCAGGACGTAGGGGAGGTTGCGGCGGACTTGCGCCCGGGCCGCGCCCGGCCTGCGCTTCTTTCCAGCAGCGAGCGACGGGCCGGACCTGGGGGAGGGGGCGGTGGTCGGGGGCGGTGGGCGCAGCTGTTCTGCGGGAGCGTGCGGCATGGTCGGTCCTCTTCTTCGAGTGAGGGGCGCGCGTCCATCGGGATGGGCGCACGCCCCTCGCGATCTAGTACCGGATCGAGTCGGCCTGGTCGTCGAGCTGCTTGATCAGGTCGTCAGTGCTCTGCTGACCGCTGATGACGCTCTGCAGTCCCTTGGTGAGGGTGTCGAGCATCGTCTGTGCCGGCATGTTCACGCCCCAGCGGTCCCAGCCCACCGCGACGTGACCCTCGGCGAGGAGGGGAGCGACGAGCTCGTACTCGGCGGGGAAGTCCCCTTCGACGCCGTTGTAGTAGCTGAACGCGCCGGGGTTGGCGTCGACGATCGCCTGCATGGCATCCTCCGAGGCGAGCGCCTCCAGCGCCTTCATCGCGGCGTCCGGGTTCTTGCTGTCGACGTTCACACCCATGCTCGCGGCCGGTCCGCCGAGCAGCCACTGGTTGTCCGCGGCGTTGCCGACGTGGGAGAACATCCCGAAGTCGAGACCGGCGTCCTTGATCGCCTGGTAGTCCCACGCCCCGCTGATGTACATCGCGGCCTTGCCGTCGGTGAACTCGGCGAGCGACTGCGAGAGTGGGACGCCCACCATCTCCGGGGTGAGCACCCCGTGGTCGATGAGCTTGCTCCACTCCTCGAGCGGGTCGTTCCAGTTGCCGTCGAGAGTGGCCTCGCCGTAGGCGAAGTCGGTGTCGACCTCCGGGCTGCCCTCACCGTTGCGGTAGTACGCATTCTCCAGATAGCCCATGAGCGAGTGGATCGCCTTGTCGCTGTCCGCGAGGCCTGCGGCGAGCGGCGTGATGTCGGCGGCCTTCAGCTTGTCGGACGCGTCGAGGAACTCGTCGAACGTCGTCGGCACCTCGACGCCGGCCTGCTCGAACAGGTCCTTGTTGTAGAAGACGCCCGAGAACCAGCCGTAGGACGGCACGCCGTAGACGTTGCCGTCGGCGTCGGTGGCCAGCGCGAGGCCCTCCTCGGTGAAATTCGTCACCACGGTCTCGTCGCTGATATCGACGAGATTCCCGGCCGCGACGCGCGCGGGGAAGCTCGCGCCGTCCATGATGATGTCGGGGCCTTCGCCGGAGGCGAGCTGCGTGCTCAGCCACGTGTTGTACTGGTCGAGCGGGATCTGGGTGTACTCGAGCGTGATGTCGTCCGACTCGAGGGCGGCATTCGCTGCGTCGATCGAGGTGCCGATCACGTTGTCCTCGTACCAGGAGGCGATGGTGACCTTGGTGCCGCTGCCCGCGTCACCGGATGCGGCCGAGGCACACCCGGCAAGCGAGAGGGAGGCGGTGGCGAGGGTGACGACCGCGGCCGCCGTTCGCATCCCGGCTCGTCGTTGAGACATCGGACTTCCTTCCGTGCCGTCCACAGCGGCGGCGTTGTCGATGCGCATCGATTCGATGCGCATCGACAGGCTAGGCGACGATGCGCCGACGTGCAAGGACCGATCAGGACCGATGCAGAACGGTGGTGGTCCGGCGTGTCAGCCGAGGCCTGATCAGGCGCACCTCACGAGCGGCGTCGCTGTCGTCCAGTCGCTCGAAGAGCGTCTCCATGGCCAACCGGGACACCTCGCGCGGCTCGGGGGAGACGTTGGTCACCGGGAAGCGGAAACCGGCCGCCGCGTCGTCGGTGCACAGGCCGACGAGCGAGACGTCCACCCCGGGCACGACGCCGCGTGAGGTCAGCATCTGCATGGTGATGTCGAGGGCCTGCGGGGTCCGGGCGACGATGCCGACGCGGTCGTCGCGCATGCTGTCGATGAGGGAGTCGAAGCCGGAGAACCCGGCCCACCCTTCGGCGTCGGGCTCGTACAACTGCCATCGGACGCCACCCTGTTGCGCCGCCTCGTGGGCACTCGAGGTGAACTGGGCGATGAAGCCGAAGTTCTCGGCCCGCACCTCCGGGGTCTCTCCGATGAGCAGGATGCGCCGGTGTCCCGTCGAGACGAGCTCCTCGACGGCGAGGCGTCCCGCCAGTCGCACGTCGAAGTCGACGCAGTCGAGCTCATGCGGATCGTCGGGAACGCCGATGAGCACGACCGGGATCTGCAGTCTGCGAGCGGTGGCGACGCGAGGGTCGTCGCGCCGGATGTCCATCAGGACGATCGCATCGACGATCGCGCGCCCGGCGAGGCGTTCGAGACCGGCGGGTCCCTCGTCCTCCGTGACCAGTACGACGTCGTAGTCGCGTTCGCGCGAGTAGCTGGAGATCGTGTCGATGAACGGGAGGAGCGCCGCGACGTCAGTGTTGCCCGGGAGGCGAGCGACGAGCCCGATGACGTTGGTCCGACGGCCCGCCAGTGCTCGCGCACCGGCGTTGGGGTGGTAATCGAGCTGCTCCATGGCCGCTTCGACCCGCGCCCGGGTCGCCGGCGAGATCGACCTCGTCCCGCTCATCACGTAGGAGACGGTGCTCTGCGACACTCCCGCCAGCTTCGCGACGTCGCTGCTCGTTGCCATTTCGCCTGCTCCCTCCGAACGCGAGTCTAGGGCGGGGGGTCGATGCGCATCTCCGGTTCGGGCACCGCGGCGTGCACGGGCTGCCGCCGTGGACCGTCGTTCAGTGCGGCAGCGCGCGGCCGTCGGCATCCAGGTAGTCGCGCCAGGAGCGCTTCGCGGTCCAGCCGAGCAGCCGCTCCGCCTTCTCGGTCGAGATGCCGGAGGAGTCCACGCGCCTGAGGGGACGCAGCTCGACCTGGTCGCCGTAGTACCGGTGCAGAATCTCGGCGAAGTCGTGGCCGCCCGCGTTGTCGGGCGCGGCGATGTAGAACACCTCATGACCGGGGAGGTCCGACTCGGCGGCGAGGACGAGCGCGTCCGCCAGGTCGTCCGCGTCGATGTAGCTCCAGAAGTTGGCCGAGAGGTTCGACGGGTCGCGCACCTGCTTCCCGAGGTTCGACTCGTAGTTGTCGCGATTGTGGACGGTGGACGGGCGGATGGTGATCGTCCGCAGGTCGGACCGTCGCACGGCGGCATCCATCAGCTGCTCGCCGAACGCCTTCGACAGGGCGTAGGGGTCCTGGGGCTTCAGGGGGTGCTGCTCGTCCACTGGGACGTAGTCGGGCAGGAACGGCCGCTCGGGGAAGAAGTTCCCGACGATGCTCTCGCTCGACACGTTGACGAAGCGCCGCACCCCGAAGTGCACCGCGGCCTCGACCAGATTGAACGTCGACATCAGGTTGGTCTGCATGACCACGTGCGGCGGGTGTCCGGTCGGCTGTGGGATCGCGGCCGTGTGCACGACCGCGTCGGCGCCCGCGACGACGGCGAAGGCCGACCCGGCATCGGTGAGGTCCGCCATCTGGTAGCGGCCCGGCACCACGACGCCGGCATCGAAGACGGGGCGGACCAGGTCGACGCCGAGCACGTCGTGCCCGGCGTCGACGAGCGCCTGTACCGTCGCGCGCCCGACCTTGCCTCGGGAACCGGTGACGACGACCTTCATCTGCGTGCTCTGCTCCATCGCTCAGTCGTTGAAGTCATTCGGGTCGGCCGCGAGCCGCGTGTTCTCGTCGAGGGCGTCGATCGCCGCCATCTCGTGCGCGCTCAGCTCGAAGCCGGTGATGTCGAGGTTCTCGCGCATGCGCTCCCGGGAGCTGGACTTCGGAAGCGCGATGATCCCCGTCTGGAGGTGCCAGCGCAGGACGACCTGCGCAGGCGTCACGGCGTGAGCGGCGGCAGCCGCTTGCATCGGCGCCAGGCTGAAGATGTCGTAGCGCCCCTGACCGAGCGGTGCCCACGCCTCGGTCTGGATCCCGTTCGCTGCATGGAACGCTCGCAGATCGCGCTGCTGGAAGGTGGGGTGCAGCTCCACCTGGTTCACGGCGGGAGTCACGCCGGTCTCGGCGATGATGCGTTCGAGGTGCTCGACGTGGAAGTTGCTCACGCCGACGCTCCTCGCTCGCCCGTCCGCGCGCAGGGACTCGAACGCGCGCCAGGTGTCGACGTAGCGGTCGCGGCGGGGCATCGGCCAGTGGATGAGGTACAGGTCGATGTAGCCGAGGTCGAGGGCCCGGAGGCTCCGCTCGAACGCGCCCTCCACGTCGCCGGCCGCATGGTCGTCGTTGCGGAGCTTCGTCGTGACGAAGACCTCGGCACGCGGCAGTCCCGAGGCGCGCACGGCAGCACCCACCTCGGCCTCGTTGCGGTAGGCGGTCGCCGTGTCGATGTGCCGGTAGCCGACCTCGAGCGCGTCCTCGACGGCCCGCTGAGTCTCCTCCGGCGGAATCTTGAAGACGCCGAATCCGACCTGGGGGATGCTCGTCCCGGAGTTCAGCGGAATCAGCGGCGCCGGGGAGACCATGGCGTCAGCCTACGCGGGAGGCTGGGTCGCGCCTCTACCCCTGCTCGTGCAGAGCCGTCGGACCCTCCGCTCACCTCGGTGCGCACCCCGCTCGAGCACAGGTCCTGCGCCCCTGGTATCGCCTCACGAGACCAGGTCTCTTCTGTCGAGCTGCACGACCGCTGCACCTGCGACCAGCGCGGCAGCCGCGAGAGAGATCAGGAGCGGCGCCGGGTCGAGGGCTTCCATCGGGATGGCGGGCACGTGGTGGAACGGGCTCGCCGCTTGCAGCCATGAGGGCAGGCCGATGAGGTCGCCGAGCTGACCGACCACCAGGCCGAGGACGAGAAGCCCCCAGCCGAGTGCGACCGTCAGCCGCGGAACGAATGCGAACGCGGCCGCGGTGAGCGCGAGGAAGACCGCGCCCGCCGGAAGGTGGACGAGCACGGCGGCAAGGGGGATGAGGAGACGCTCCGTCGTGCCCTCCACCAGCGCGGACCCGACACCCGCAGCAACGCCCGCAGCGAGCGCGACGATGATCGCCGAGCCGGCGGCAACGGCGAGCTGGATGCCCATCCACGCACTCCTGGGAAGCGGGGACGGCAGCAGCAGTTCCGCCCGGCCCTCGCTCTCCTCGGCGCGAAGCCTCATGACGGCCTGCACCCCTGACGCGGTGGCGAGGGTTCCCGCGATGCCGAGCAAGGCCACCGTGAAGAGGTCGGCGGTCTCGACCGCGAGGCCGGGAGCGAGTCGCCGGATGAGAGCGGCGAGGTCGTCATTGGCCTGTGCCGCGGCCAAGACGACCGGTGCGAGTGCCGCGGCGAGACCGCCGAGGACCGCCGTGCCGATCGCCCAGCCGGTCGTGACGCCTCGCTGGGAGCGGATCGCCAGGCGCCAGGCGTCGGCGTTCGACCAGAGTGCACGTCCGGTCCGGTCCGGGAGGAGGCTCTGGCCGAGGTCCCGGCGACGGCGGAGAAGCACGGCGGCGGCTGCGCCTGCAGCGCCGAGGAGCGCGGGCACGAGCAAGGGGAGAGGGGTCGCGGTCGAGAAGGGAGCCGCGGCCTGCGCCGAGCCGATCGGCGAGAGGAAGGAGATCCAGGACGGGCTGACCGAGTCGAGCGAGTCAGCGGTTCCCAGGGCGTCCCCGATCCCTCGGGTGATGTAGGCGACTCCGACGAGGCTCGCGGCCAGCCCGTTCGCCGACCGGGAGGTCGGCATGACCTCCGCGGCCACTGCGGAGAGTCCCGCGAAGGCGAGTCCGACGCAGCCGAGGGCGAGCCCGAAGAGGAGAGCCGGCCAGGCGGCGAAGCCGAGGAGCATCCCAGCGGCAGTCACGGCGGCCGCAGCGACGAGGTCTGCCAGCAGCGCGACCGTGAGTGCGGAGGTGAGCGGCGCCGTCCGGGAGATCGGAGTGGCCTGCAGTAGCTCGCTGCGTCCCCGTTCCTCGTCCGCTCGGGTGTGGCGAACGATGAGGAAGGCGTTCATGAGACCGATGAGCACGGCCAGGAACGCGAAAGTCTGGAAGAAGACGAGCGCGCCCACGCCGGTTCCATCCGGAAGGCCTCTCAGGAACAGGAAGGCGGGATTGCCGGCGGCGACAGCGGCGAGAGCTGCGCGCTCCCGCTCGTCGCCGAACTCGCGCGAGATCGCCGCTCCGGCCGCGGTCAGCAGGAGGGTGAGGCCGGCGAGCCAGATCGGCAGGATGATGCGCTCCCGCCGCAGGTGCAGCGTCGGGATCGAGTGGGCGCTCATGACCGGGCCGTCTCGTAGTGCCGCAGGAAGAGCGTCTCCAGGGCCGGCGGGGTGGCGGTGAGGGAGCTGGGGTTGAAGGAGTGCAGTGCGTGCAGCACGGCGGGGATGGCGCTGCTGTCCGCCGCGAACTCGATCCCGTCGCCGCTCGAATGGACGCCGGTCACGCCGGGCACCCTGATGACGGCCTCCGCCGGCACACCGATGACGCGGAAGACGGTGGGGGCGTTGCGGAGCAGATCGTCCAGCCGGCCTGTCTCGACGACCCGACCGGCCCTGATGACGGTGACCCTGTCGCAAAGCTGCTCGACCTCGCTCAGCATGTGGCTGGAGAGCAGCACGGTAGCGCCGGTGTTTCGGATCCGGCGCACTTCGGCGCGGAAGACGGACTCCATGACGGGATCCAGGCCGGACGTGGGCTCGTCGAGGATGTAGAGGGGCGCGGGCCGGGCGAGAGCTGCCACCAGGGCGACCTTCTGCCGGTTGCCTTTGGAGTAGGTTCTGGCCTTCCTGCGGGGGTCGAGTTCGAACGCGTCGATCAGGCGGGCGCGCTCACCTGGACCTCCTCCTCCGCGCAGGCTGAGCAGGAGATCGATGATCTCTCCGCCGGTGAGATTCGGCCACAGGGAGACGTCGCCGGGAACATACGCGATGTCCCGATTGGTGACGACCGGGTCCGGCCAGGGGTCGCGACCGAGCACCTGCACGGATCCGGAGGTGGCTCGGATGAGGCCGAGCAGGATGCGGATGGTGGTCGACTTGCCTGCCCCATTGGGGCCGAGGAAGCCATGCACCTCGCCTGCTCCAACGGTCAGGTCCAGGTCGTCGAGGGCGGGAGTCGCTCCGTAGTGCTTGTGCAGGGCGCGCACAACGATGGGGTGATCGGATGTGAGCACGATCATCTCCAGGTTCGGACCAGTGCCCGAGCGGTCGCCCGCGCACTCCTCGCGGGCCGACCAGGCTTCCCGGCTCTCCGAGGTCAGAGCGTAGCCCTCCCGGAGGCACTGCGCACCACCTGATGATCCGAGTCGGCACCCATCTGCGAGAGCGTGGGCGCCCCGATCAGCAGGAAGGCGACGACGCTGCCGCCGCCGGCTGCCGGGTGAGCAGGGTGAGTAGCTTGGTCGAATGGAATACAGACAGCTGGGCAGCTCCGGCCTGCGGGTCTCGACGATCACTCTCGGGACGATGGGGTTCGGCGGCAAGGGATGGGCGAGCGCGGTCGGGCAGATCGGCGTCGAAGGCGCGCGTCGTCAGATCGGCATGGCGCGCGACGCCGGAGTGAACCTCATCGACACCGCGGACGTCTACTCGCAGGGCGTGTGTGAGGAGATCGTCGGCGAGGCACTCGGCGGCAGCCGCGACGAGGTCCTCCTCGCGACGAAGGTGCGCATGCCGATGGGCGACGGGCCGAACGACGCGGGGCTCTCCCGCCACCACATCCTCCGCGCCGCCGAGGCGAGCCTGCGCCGGCTGGGCACCGACTACATCGACCTCTACCAGGTGCACGAGTGGGACGGGCAGACGCCCCTCGAGGAGACGCTCTCCGCACTCGACGCGCTCGTCACGTCCGGCAAGGTGCGGTACATCGGCGCGTCGAACCTCGCCGGGTGGCAGCTGATGAAGGCGCTCTGGGTCGCGGACCGGCGGGGGCTGGAGAGGTTCGTCAGCCAGCAGATCTACTACTCGCTGCAGGCGCGGGACGCGGAGTCGGAGCTGATCCCGCTCACGCTCGATCAGGGCCTCGGCGTCCTCGTCTGGAGCCCGCTCGCCGGAGGGCTGCTCTCCGGCAAGTACCGCAGGGGTCAGGACGCGCCCGAGGGCACCCGCCGGTTCGAGGGGTGGGATGAGCCGCCCGTCCACGACGAGGTGAAGCTCTACGACACGATCGACGAGGTGGTCGCGGTCGGTGAGGAGCTGGGCGTCTCCGCGGCGCAGGTCGCTCTGGCCTACACACTGGGCAAGCCGGGCGTCACGTCGGTGATCGCCGGAGCCCGGACCGAGGAGCAGCTCGCGGACAACCTCGCGGCGGCGGACGTGGTGCTGAGCGCCGAGCAGGTGGAGCGCCTCGACCGGGTGAGTGCTCAGCCGCTGCGGTACCCGCACTGGCACCAGGCCAACACGGCGTCCGACCGGCTCAGCCCGGCGGACCTCTCGCTGCTCGGGCGGCACATCAGCGGCTGACGACCCGCTGCGCGGCTGCCACACGATCTGTGGCAGCCGCGCAGCAGCGGTTCAGCGTCCGGCGCGCGCCGCGTCGAGGCTGGGGTAGTCGTTGTAGCCGCGGTGGTCGGGACCGTAGATGGTCGCGCCGACGAGCTCGTTCTCCTCCGTCTCGAGCTCCCACCGGATCGCGAGATCGGGGTTCGCGATGGCGGCCCGGCCGACACCGACCGCGTCGGCGTGTCCGTCGGCGACGATCGCGAGGGCCTCCTCCCGGGTGGTGGGGGTGGCGAAGCCGGTGTTCGCGATCAGCGGGGCGCCGATCAGGCGGCGGATCGTCTGCACGAGGTCGCCGGCGGGCTCGGGGTGCAGCACGTCGACGAACGCGAGGCCCAGGGGCGCGAGGCCCTTCGCGACCGCCGTGTAGGTGGCGAGCACATCCGCCGGGTCCTCCTCGAGGACGCCCTGGATGTTGCGCTCGGGGGAGAGGCGGATGCCGGTGCGGCCGGCGCCGATCGCGTCCGCCACCGCTGTTGTCACCTCGATGGCGAATCGCGCGCGATTCTCGGGGCTGCCGCCGTACACGTCGTCGCGGACGTTGGAGACGGGGGAGAGGAACTCGTGGATGAGGTAGCCGTTCGCGCCGTGCACCTCGACGCCGTCGAGGCCCGCCCGGATCGCGTTCTCGGCACCGCGGACGAACACGTCGATGGTGGCGCGCACCTCGTCGAGCGTGAGGGCGTGCGGGACCGGCATGTCGACCTTGCCGGCGGTCGTCCGCGTCTCGCCGGGGGCGGCGAGAGCGCTCGGAGCGACGATGCGGGGAGTGCCGGTGATGTCGGGGTGCGAGACGCGGCCGCCGTGCATCAGCTGCATCACGATCGTGCCGCCCTCCTCGTGGACGGCGTCGGCGACCCGGCGCCAGCCCTCGACCTGCGCCTCGGTCTCGATGCCGGGCTGCCGCGGATAGGAGCGGGACTCCTGGATCGGCCAGGTGCCCTCTGTGACGATCATCCCGATCCCCGCCCGCTGGGCGTAGTGCTCCACAAGCAGCTCGTTCGGTACGCCTGCGTCATCGGCGCGCAGTCGCGTGAGCGGGGCCATGACGATGCGGTTGTTGAGCTGGAGATCGCCGAGGGCGAGGGAGGAGAAGAGGTTCACAAGAGGTAAACAACTGGAAGGGTGGTCGGCGCATTCCCTGTCACCGACGGGGTGATGCGCAGCTCGGGCGTCGGGGGCTCGGGCAGGAGGGCGCTGACGGCGTGGAGTCGGAGCGTGCGCGTCGTGTAGTCAGCCCCAGCCGGTACGCTCCGAATTCCTCACTCATCCGAACAGACGCAGAGGACATCGGTGGCTGACACGTCGTCGCTGCAGAGGACCTACCGGTACCTCCGCATGAGCATCGCCGGCGCGGTGGTCGTCATCTTCACCGGTGTGGTGATCGCGGCGTTCCGGATCGGCTGGCTGCCTTCGATCAGCGCGTACTACTACACGCCCGCTCGGAACGTGCTCGTCGGTGCCCTCGTCGCGGCCTCGCTCGCCCTCCTCGCGCTCTCCGGCCGCGGAGTTCCTCGTGCCCTCCTCGACGCGGCCGCGCTGCTCGCCCCGCTGGTCGCGTTCGTGCCGACGCCGCTGCTGCCGGGAGACGTGCCGGGCCTGCCCGGCTGTCCCGCTCCCGGCTGCGTGCCCGCGCAGGTCCAGCCCGACATCGAGGCCGCGGTCCTCACCTACCTCGTGGTCGTGTTGGGGGTCCTCGCCGTCGGGGTGGTCCTCGCGATCCGGCGCCAGGTCGATCCTCGTGCCGTCGCCGTCTCGGTCGCGATCGGCGTGGTGGTCGCCGTGACGGTGCTCTGCGGCTGGCTGTTCGCCCGCGACGCCTTCCTCACCACGGCGCACTTCGCCGCCGCCAGCCTGTTCTTCCTCCTGATCGGGTCGGTCGCCGTCGCCAACGCCTTCCCCGGGCGGGCGGGGCTGCGCCCGTCCCCGATGTTCCGGCGCCTGTACCTGCTCGTGGCCGTCGGGATGGTCGTCGACGTGGCGGCCGCCATCCTCGTTCTCGTGGTGAACCCGCCGGCCGCGCCGATCCCATGGGTGCTCGTCCTCGAGGCGCTCGCCCTGGCGCTGTTCCTGCTCTTCTGGGTCCTGCAGACGGTGGAGAAGTGGAACGACCCGGATCCGGCGCTCGCGATCGGGTAGCAACTCGCTCTCGCGAGGGAAGCCCGCGCGCGACGAGGATGTCCGCATGCGCAGCGTGACCTACTCGATGAGCGTCTCGCTCGACGGCTACATCCTCGGGCCGGACGGCGGCATGGACTGGGGGTTCCCGGACGAGGAGCTCTTCCGGTTCGCGACCGAGGAGGTGCGCGCGCTCGGCGTGCACCTGCTGGGTCGGCGGCTGTACGAGTCGATGACGTACTGGGAGACCGTCGATCAGAGCCCGTCGCTCGAGTTCTCGACGACGGAGTTCGCGACGCTCTGGAAGCGGCTGCCGAAGGTGGTGTTCTCGTCGACGCTGTCCGAGGTGCAAGGCAACGCCCGCCTGGCCACGTCCGGTCTCGCCGAGGAGATCGAGCGGCTGCGTGCCGAGCCGGGTGAGGGGAACATCGGCATCGGCGGCGCAGCCCTCGCCGCCGCGGTCGCCGAGCTGGGACTTCTCGACGAGTACCGGGCGAGGGTCTACCCGGTGCTGCTCGGCGGCGGCGTCCCGTTCTTCCCGCAGCACGAGCGGCGCGTCGATCTGGAGCTCATCGAGACGCGCACTCTCAGTTCGCGCGTCCTCTTTTATCACTACCGGGTGGCGCGGTAGCCGTCTCCGCGAGCGAGCGCTCGAGCAGCGTGCGCAGCGCTTCGCGGTCCACGCCGGTCAGCCGGGGAAGGTAGAGGCAGGTCTTGGTCGCGCGGTGCTTGCCGAGCTTCGCGAGGACCTCCGGCCAGCGCTCCGCGAAGTCCTCGGGGAGGTAGACCGTGTGCTCCCGGGGGCCGGGGGCGAACGCAAGCCGAGGGGAGCGACCGCCCCGCCCGCTCTCATAGCGGTACTCGTACTCGCCGAAGCCGAGGATGCGCCCCGCCCACACGACCGGGCGCTCGTCGCTGATCTCGCCGAGCAGTGCGAGCAGCTCCTCCGCCTCGGCCCGCCGGGGACCGGTGGCGCGGGCGAGCACCTCCTCGACCGGGAGGTCGGACGGCGACATCGCGGGCTGCTTCTCCGCCACGGCGACCTCCTCGAGAACGGCTGGAGAAGGAAGCGTACTGCGTCGTCCGCCTCCGCCTCCCACGTCGGTCAGGCCCCGGCATGGACCTCAGGTCGAGAACAGGGGCACCACGTTCTCGACCACCACGTCGTGGCCGACCTTGACGATGAGCGCCGCCACCACGACGAGGAACGCGAGTCGGATGAACCGGTTGCCCCGCGCGGTCGCGGTCCGCGAGCCGAGCCAGCCTCCCGCCGTGTTGGCCACTCCCATGGCCAGACCGAGCGCCCAGATCACGTGACCCTGCGGGACGAAGAAGAGCAGCGCCCCGGCGTTCGTGGCGACGTTCACGATCTTGGCCTTCGCGCTGGCCTGGAGGAAGTCGTAGCCGAGCGCCGCGATCAGGGTCATGATCAGGAAGGTGCCCGTGCCGGGCCCGATGAGCCCGTCGTAGAAGCCGATCGCGAGTCCGAGCAGGCCGGCGACCGCGTGGTGCCGTCGGCTGTCCTCGTGGCGCAGCGCGACGACGCTGCCGAGCGCCGGGCGGGCGACCGTGACGACGGCGACGACGACGAGGGCCACGACGATGACCGGCTTGAAGACGGAGGCGGGCAGCAGGGAGGCGAGGGTCGCGCCCCCGTAGCTGCCGGCGAAGGCCACCGCCGCCATGGGCAGCGCCGTCCCGAGGTCCGGTCCGACTCGGCGGTACCAGGTGACGGCGCTCGTCGTGGTGCCGAAGATGGACGCGGTCTTGTTCGTCGCGAGCGCCTCGACCGGGGTGATCCCCGGGACGAGCAGGACGGCGGGCAGCTGCAGCAGGCCCCCGCCTCCGACGACGGCGTCGATCCAGCCGGCCGCGAAGGCGGCGACGAGCACGAGGACCACGACTCCCGGATGCACGTCGCCGAGGAAGGAGAGCGGGTCCATCGCGCCCATTGTCTCAGGGGCGGCCGATCCGCCCGGCTGTTCCGCGCTTCGTCGACGTCCGAGCGCTCACCAGCCCAGGGTGCCGGACGCCCCCTTGAACGGCCCGACCACCCGCGAGGTGATCCAGCCGCCGTAGAAGCCACCCTCCTGCGGCACGACGGCCTCGCCGTCGACCTCGCACGCGTCCATCGCGGCGGGGTAGAGCGAGACGTGGTCCGCGAGGGCCTCGTAGCCCGGCAGCGGGGACGGGTAGGTCCACGCCGCCCGTCGCGCGACCTTGCCGCCCGACTGCACGTCCAGGTAGGCGGCGAGGCCCTTGTACTCGCACACCGAGGAGCCGGCGGCCGGCATCAGGGCGCCGGCGCGGAAGGCCGACCGGGGCAGGTAGTACGCGGGCGGGTGACTCGTCTCGAGCACGCGGAGGGCGTCGCGGGTGTCGACGAGGATGACGCCGCCGAGCCGCACCACGACCCGCTCACCGCTCGGCTCGACCCGCGGCGGCCGCGGGTAGTCCCACACGGACTCCTGCCCGGGTCCGGGCTGCACGCGCTGGATGCTCACGAGGTCACGCTAGGCCTGTGCGCGTCATCAGTCGAACGCGACCGCCCGGACGGGCGCCCCGTCGCCCGCGAGTCGGAGCGGGAAGATGCCGATCCGCGTCCGCGTCGGCAGCCCGTCCAGTCCAGCGAGGTTCTCGACGATGAGTCCGTCAGCCCCGAGCACCACCTCGTGCACCGGGAAGTCGCCGCCTCCCTCGGGGCCGGTGGGGTCCGGGCTGAGCGTGTCCACGCCGAGCACGCGCATGCCGCGATCGACCAGCAGGCGCGCGACCTCGACGCCCACGGCGGGATGGGCCAGCGCTCGTGCCGTGCCGAAGTGGCGGGCCCAGCCGAGGTCGAGCACCACGATCGGCGGCACCCGGTCCGGCAGGTCGCCGAGGTCCTCGGTGGTGACCGTGGCGCCATCCGCGAGGCCGGGGACGTGCAGCACCAGGGCGTCGCCGACCAGTTCGTCGAGCCCGACCCGGTCCAGAGTGCGCCCGCCCGAAATCGTGTGGGACGGGGCGTCGATGTGGGTTCCGGTGTGCGACCCGAACCGCAGAGCGGTGACCGCCACTCCGTCCCGCTCCAGCTCGAGCGCGGCCTGCAGGTGCACCTCCGGGTCCCCGGGGTACACCTGCATGCCGGTGGCGAGCGGATGGCTCAGGTCACGCATGCTGCGCCTGTGCCGGCTCCGCATCGAGCAGGTGCTCGCTGCGCGCTGCGGGCCGGGAGGAGCGCTCGCGGAGCGAGATCAGCGTGTAGAGCACGAAGGTGATCACGAAGGCGGGGATGGTCGCGCCGATCGGGGTAGGCCACAGGTAGGTGAACCCGTAGGCCGCGATCGCGCCGATCGCCCAGACGACCACCGCGCCCCAATTGACCCCGCCGAGGTGCCAGTACCGGCCTTCGCGCGCCCGCATGATGTCCGCCGTGTAGGCGCCCCGCTTGATGAGGTAGTAGTCGGCGATCATGATCGCGAAGATCGGGGCGAACAGCGCCCCGATCGTCACGAGGAACGTCGTGAACTGATTCAGCAGCCCGAAGAACGTCGCCCCGGCGATCGAGATCACGCCGATGATGAGCGCGGTGGGCAGGAACCGGAGCTTCCGTCCGCCCGGCACGGCGTTCACGACCGTCGTCACCATGCCGTAGACGACCATCGTGTTGGTCGCCATGACCGACAGGAAGATGACGATCGCGAGCGGGGCGCCGAACGGCTCGATGATGGTCACCGGGTCGAACGGGATGGCTTCGCCGCCGGAGAGGAGCACGTAGCCGAGGGCGGTCGCGCCGACGGTCATCGAGATGACGGTCGACAGCGAATAGCCCACGCCCGAGCCGATCACGCCCGCGCGGGTCGAGCCGGCGAACCGGTTGAAGTCGGCGGCCAGCACGGTCCACGAGATGGCGGTCGCGATGACGACGTCGAGCACGAGGATGGGCGTGTAGCCCAGCGCGGGGTCCTCGGCGATCGCGGCGAACTCCGCCGGCGCGTACGTCGTGAACGCGACGATGAAGATGTACGCGATGATGCCGAGGATGAGCACGGCGAGCCACGGCTCGACCTTCGCGATGCCGGTGTGCCCGAAGATCGCGAGCAGCACCACCAGGGTCTGGCAGAGCACCGCGAACAGGACGGGGCTCGAGAACCCGGTGACCGACGCCACCAGGAAGTCGAGGGCGATACCGGCGAGCATCGCCTGCACCCAGCTCCACCCCATCAGGATGAGCACGTTGACGGCGACGGGCAGCAGGCTGCCGCGGATGCCGAACGGCCCGCGGGTCAGCGCCATGGTCGGGAGCCCGGTGCGGGTGCCGATGCTGCCGACCGTGACGAGCACGGCCGCGCCGATCAGCGTGCCGACGATGATCAGCAGCACGACGAGGCCGTAGTCCACGCCGGGCACGAACAGCGTGCCGGTCAGCAGGGTCGTGACGACGAGGTTCGCGGCGAGCCAGATCATGCCGACGCGGGGGAGCGTCAGGGTGCCGCGGACGGGGCCCGCGTCATCGGAGTGGTCCTCGAGATACCGGTCGAGCCGGGAGTAGAGCGTCATTGCAGGTCCTTCTGTGGTGGGCGGGAACGATCAGGCCGCGTCGTCGTCGGCCGACGGCTGCGGGGAGAGGTGCTCGTGCACGGCGACGAGGCCGGATGCGGGATGGGCCGGGTCGGCGACGCGGAAGACGATGGTCTCGCGCTCGCGGTACGACTCGGTGCCTGCGCCCGTGTCGACCGTCGTGTCGACGGTGTGCGTGAAGACGGCGCCGCCCGGAAACGGCTGGACGAGCTGGTCCGTCGACGCGCAGGAGACGACGCGCCAGCCGCTCTCGAGCCAGCCCGCCCAGATCCGCTCGTAGGCGCCGCGATCGGGGAGCCGCTGCGGCTCGGTGTGGAACACGAACGTCGCGTCGGCAGCGAACGTCGCGAAGTAGCGCTCGCCGTCGGTCGCCGCGAAGGCGTCGACGATCGCGGCCGCGGCCGCCAGGACCTCCGGCTCGGACGGCGCGGGAAGGGGGGACTGCTCTGACATCGGGCTCCATTGCTCGGGTCGACGGTGCAGCCGGCGCTCTCGCGCAGGCTGACCCCATTCTCGTGCTCCCGAGCGGGAGTGCCGGCGCCCGGCTCGCCCACCGCTCCGCGCGGGGATCCGGTCAGCGGATGCCGCTGCGCGCGAAGCCCTGCACGAAGTAGCGCTGGAAGACGAGGAACAGCACGACCATCGGCAGGACGGACAACAGGGCCAGCGCCATGATGCCGCTGTAGTCGGGTGTCGTCTGTCCCTTCATGTACAGCAGCCCGATCGGCAGTGTGAACAGCGCGTTGTCCTTCAGCGCGATGAGTGGCCAGGCGAAGTCGTTCCAGCTGCCGAGCAGAGTCAGCAGGGTGAGCACCGCGATGAGCGGCCGGCTGAGGGGCAGCACGATCCGCAGGAACACGCGCACGTGCCCGGCGCCGTCGATGCGGGCGGCCTCGACGAGCTCCTGCGGAATGGCGAGGATGAACTGCCGTGCCAGGAAGATGCCGAACGCGGTCGCCGCGCCCGGAAGGATCACGGACCAGTAGGTGCCGTAGATCTGCAGGCCGGTGACGACCCGGAACTGAGCGACCATGATCGCTTGCACCGGGATCATCAGCGTCGCCAGCGCGACGAGGAAGAGCACGTTCCGCCCGGGGAATGCGATGCGCGCGAAGGCGTAGCCCGCCATCAGGTTGAGCGTGACCGTGACGACGGTGATGAACGCGCCGATGACGACGGAGTTGACGAACCACTCGCCCACCGGATAGCGCTCGAACGCCCTCGCGAAATTGTCGAGGGTCAGCGCGCTCGGCCAGAGCCGCAGGCCCGGCTCGAACGCCTCGCCGCGCGGGGAGAACGCGACCACGAGCATCCAGTAGAGCGGGAAGAAGACGACCGCCGCCGCGATGGCCGCCACGGCGGTTCGGAGGACGAGGCCGGCGGTCGATCCGCGTCGGCGGCGCCGCGAGGGCCGCGCTCCGGTGGTCGGCGGGGCGGCGACGGCGGCGGACTGGACGAGGGTGGGGGCGGTCATCGGGCGCTCCTATTCGACGAGGTCGCGCGTGCGGCTCGTGCGCCACTGCACATAGGTGAACACGAGCGTGACGACGAGGATGACGACGCCGAGCGCCGCCCCGTAGCCCTGCTCACGGATCTGGAAGCCGTTGCGGTACGCGTAGGTGCCGAGCACGGAGGTGGAGTACCCCGGGCCGCCGCCCGTCATGACGAAGATCAGGTCGAACACCTGGAACGACGCGATCACGTTCATGATCAGCAGGAAGAAGGTGGACGGACCGACGAGCGGCACCGTCACCGACCGGAACTGCTGGAAGGCGGTCGCCCCGTCGATCCGGGCCGCCTCGTACAGGTCGGGCGAGACGCTCTGCAGTCCGGCGACGTAGATCATCATGTTGAAGCCGATCCGCAGCCACACCGCTGCGACCATCACCGAGACCATGGCCGAGGCGCCGTCCGACTGCCACCCGATGGGGGAGAGCCCGACCGCCGCGAGCAGCTTGTTGATCAGCCCGTTCGACTCGTAGAAGAGGATCACGGCGATCATCCCCGACGCGACGCCCGAGATGACGAGCGGCAGCACGATGATCGTGCGGAACACGCCGCGAGCGGGCAGGACCGAGTTCAGCAGCACCGCGAGGCCGAGCCCGCCGAGCAGCTCGAGGGGGACCGTCACGGCGGTGAAGAGCACGGTGTTGCCGAGGCTCTGCCAGAACACGGGATCCGCGGCCATGCGGGCGTAGTTGTCGAATCCGACCCACTCGGGCGTGCCGAAGCCGCGGGTCTCCTGGAAGGACAGCTGGATCGCCCATGCGATCGGCACGAACAGGAACACCGCCATCAGCAGCAGGTTCGGCGCGAGGAAGCCGTAGCCGGCGAGGGCGTCCCGCGACCGTGCCGGCCGCCGCCCGCCGCGGCTTGACGGGCGGCGGAGGGGCACCGCCGTCATCAGCCTGTCGCCTCCTCCACGGCGGCGCTGATCTTGCGCAGGGTCTCGTCCGTCGCCTGGCCGCCGGTGAACGCGAGCTCGAGCTCGTCCTGCAGCGCGACGGCGATCTGCGCCAGATAGGGCGACGTCAGCTGCTTGACGTCGCTCGGCTCGATCGTCGCCGCCTGCTCGACGAAGACGGGCATGACGTCGGGACGGACGGCGAAGTCGATGGACGCCGGATCGATGTCGACGCGGGTCGGCAGCTCGTTGGTGGCGGCGCAGAACGCGGTCATGCTCTCGGCCTCGACCATGAACTTCAGGAACTCCGCGGCGAGGTCGGGCTCCGACGTGTCGGCCGTCGCCACCAGCGCGTTGCCGCCCAGATCGGTGGCGCCGCGAGCATCGACCGGCATGGGGGTGACCGCCCACTCGAAGTCCGCGAGGCCATCCACGTCCGGCACGAGGAAGGACCCGACGAAGGCCATCGCGGTCGTCCCCTCCGAGAAGAGGGAGTCGGCGTAGGTCGTCGACTTCACCGAGCTGTTCGGTGGCACCCACTGGTTCTCGAAGAAGCTCTTCGTGAAGTCGAGCGCCTTCGCGCCGGCCGCCGAGTCGATGGCGGGCGTCGTGCCGTCCTCCTCGAGCAGCGCCCCGTCGGCCTGGAAGAGCCAGCTCAGCCACCGGAGCGTTCCGCCGAGCTGCCAGTTGTAGGCGAACGGGTACTTGTCGGCGGGAAGGGAGGCGCGCAGCTTCGCGGCGACGTCGGCGAACTCGTCCCACGTCCACGCGTCGTCGGCCGAGGTCGGGATGTCGGTGACGCCGGCAGCGGCGAGGAGCGGCACGTTGACCATGAGCGCCGACACGTCCGTCTGGTGCGGAACGCCGTATGGCACCCCGTCGTAGGACACCGCCTCCCACATGGCAGGCACGAAGGCGTCGATCTCGTCCTGCTCGAAGTAGTCGCTCAAGTCGAGCAGCTGCTCCTGGCTCGAGTAGACGCCGAGGTTGCCGTAGTCGACACGGAACACGTCGGGCGCCTCGCCGGAGCTCAGCTGCGCGTCGATGTTGCTGAACATCTGCTCGTACGGCACGACGTTGAGCTTCACGTCGGTGCCCTCGTGCGACGACTCGAAGTCGGCGATCAGCGACTCGAACGCCGCCTGCTCCGACTCGCTCGCCCACGTCGTGAAGGTCAGGGTGCCCGATCCGGAGTCGTCGCCGCCTCCGCCGCCGCCGGTGAAGCCGGTGCAGCCCGCGAGGGCGAGGGTCACCGGCAGCGCCACCGCTGCCGGAAGGATCGATCGTCGGTTGCGCATGGCACTCGCCTTTCGTCTGCTGGAGTTCGTAGTCGGGAAGCGGGGCGGATGGCGCCGGGTCATCGCGAGGCGCCGATCCCCTCCAGGTACTGCTCGGTGAGGGTGACGAGGCCGTGCGGGCCCAGGATCCCGTCGAGGATCGCGAGGTGCGTCTCGGCCTCCGCCGAGCTGCCCGACAGGAGGCGGTGCATGGTCGCCGAGACGTCCTCGATCGCCCGCATGCACCCGAAGCGGGCGATGCGCTGCTCGTCGAGCGGGACGTCGCCGTAGCCGGAGCGGAACGCGCGGCGCTGCTCGTCGTCGATCGGCATCGAGAAGAGGACTCCCAGCTCGACGAGCATGAGGTCGACCTCGCGCGGGGCGATGGTCGCCTCGTCGAAGTCGATGAGCCACGGCCGACCGCCCTCGTCGAGCACGACGTTGCCGAGGTGGGGATCGCCGTGCAGGGGGACGCGGGGTGCCGGGGTCCGCTCCTCCTTCAGCCTTCGGGCGGTGCGTGCCAGGCGGTCGAGCCGGTGCCGGTGGTGCGCCCACAGCGCCTGGACCGGTTCGAGGTCGGCTCGCTGCTCGGCGGCGGCGGAAGTCGTGGGGGAGTGCTCGACGACGTGATCGACGTCCACGAGCAGCCGCGACGCCGGAGTCCTACTGCGCCGGATCCCGCGGCGCGCGGGAGCGTGCCCGGGAGGCGGTCGGTGCGTGTGCACTGCGCGCAGCGTGGCGCCGAGCGCCTCCCACTGCGCGGGCTCCGCCCCTGTCTCGGTCGCGTCCGCGCCCATCACCCACGGGGCGACGGACAGCAGCACGCCATCCCGTTCACTCCACGGCGTGCCGGCGAGCGAGCGCGCCGGTGCGCTGACACCCTGGACCCCCTCGTCGGCGAGCGATCGGGCGAACGCGAGTCCGAACCGGCAGTCGCGCCGGCTGAGCTTCACGCTCCAGGCGCCGCCGTCGGCGTCCTCGCCGAAGTAGAGGTGCGCGCGCTTGTCGAGGCCGCCGTCGACCGGGACCGCGCGGGCGAGGTCGATGCCGAAGTCGACACTGACTCGCGCGAGCACGGGCGCGCCGGGGGAGCGCCCCGCATCGACTGACGGCGGGCGCTGGCGGCTTCCGGGCAGCCGGTGCCTGCCGCGGACGGGAACGCCGTGTTCGGTTGTGGGAACGGCACGAGCGATGGGGGGCCGCCTCTCTGCGAAGGGGCGGGGCTGGGAGTGCTCACACTACGGAGCGAGGCCCCGCGGCGGAAGGTGTGTGCGCCGGACGGCGGCTCCGCCGGTGTTCGCCGAGCGTCTAGGGTCGATCTGTCGGTGCGCCGGGGCGCTCCGGGGAGGGACCACCTGTCGCGATGACCAGCGTGCGATACGTCGCGATCGGGGACTCCTTCACCGAGGGCGTCGGGGACGAGCTGCCGGGCGGCATCGTCCGCGGCTGGGCGGACCTCGTCGCCGAGGGCTGGGCGACCGGCCTGGGCGAACCGATCGAGTACGCGAACCTCGCGATCCGCGGCAGGCTGGCGCGGCCGATCCTCGAGCAGCAGCTGGAGCCCGCCCTCGCGCTCAAGCCGACGCACCTGTCGTTCAACGGCGGCGGCAACGACATGCTGCGCCCGCGCACTCCGATGACCGCGATCGTCGACGTGTTCGCTCAGGTGCTGCGCCGCTGCGACGAGGAGGGCGTGCAGCTCATCCTGCTGAGCGGCGCCAACCCGTCCCCGCACCTGCCGCTGGGGCGGCTGATCAAGCGCCGCGGGGACCTGCTCTCCGAGGCCGTCACCGAGCGGTTCGCCGATCGAACCGACATCATCCGCGCGCTCAACTGGCCCGACGAGGAGCTGTCGAAGCGCGACTACTGGAGCGAGGATCGGCTGCACATGAACGCCCGCGGCCACCATCGGGTCGCCGCCCGCGTGCTGACCGCGCTCGGGGTCGAGCCGCCCGCGGAGTGGTGGTCGCTGCCGGCGCCCCAGCAGTCGCCGGCCGCGCGGGAGCGACAGGCCGCCTACTACCGGGAGCATGTGGCGCCCTGGGTGATGCGGCGCCTGACCGGCCGGTCTTCCGGGGACATGCGCAAGCCGAAGTTCGGGGCGTTCACGACGGTGCGGCCCGCCGACTGACGAGGATGCCCGGTCAGCCGCCGGGTGGTCGCGCCCTGGGCGCCGACGAGCGTCCGCCCCGCCGCGGGGTGCGGGATGCGTCGATGTGGGACGGCGGGGTGAACCACGGGACACCGTCGCGGATCTCGAGGGTCCAGCCGTCTTCATCGAGTCGGCGATGGTGGAAGTGGCAGAGCAGCACCCCGTTGCCGATGTCGGTGCGGAAGCTGCTGCGCCACGGCTCGACGTGGGCGCCGTCGCACCAGCGCGGGGGCGCGGTGCAGCCCGGCCAGACGCACCCGCCGTCACGCGCGGCCATCGCGCGGCGCTGCGCTCGGCTGAAGAAGCGCCGGGTGGGGCCGAGCCCGATGGGCTGCCCGTCGCCGTCGAGGAGTACGGCGACGATGTCCGCGCACTGCATCACCCGCTGGGCGGTGCGGGCGGAGACGGGCGTCTCCACTCCCTCGAACCAGGCCGCGCCGCGGCCCTCGGTCAGCGCCTCGAGGGGCACGTGGATGACTGCGGTGGTGTCGACTCCCGCGATCTGACCGTCGTCGTGCCGGATGCTGTCGCGCGCGATGTCGATGAGAGCGTCCAGACGCTTCTGGGGCCAGCTGCGGTCGTCCCACCTCGTCGCGTCGGGAGCGATGGCCCCGTCGCTCTCATCGTCCTCCTCGAACCGTACTCGGCGACGAGGGGCGGTGCGCGCGTCGAGCGCCGCGTCGAGATAGGCGGAGCCTTCAGGATCGCAGTTGAGCAGGTACTGGATGGTCCCGTCGTCGAGGACCCGCTTGAGCAGTCCCCGCCGAGCTCGCACCGCGGCCTCCCGAGGCTCCGCGCCGTCGGGGTCGAAGCGGTCGGGCAGCGCACGGCATACGTCGAGCAGGGTCGTCGCCGACCAGTGCGATATGGCGCCGTCGACGAGCAGCTTCTCGGCGCGCCCCAGGTCGTCCGTCGTCGCGGATCGCTCGATCTTCTCGAGCGCCTGCACCATGGCCCGAGCGGATCGCGTCGAGAGCAGCCCTGCCGCCAGGGCTTCGGTGACCCGCGGGAAGAACGGCGGCAGCACGTCCCCGGTCACGCCCTCCCGCTGCGCGAGCGCCAGCCCGAGCCTGGCGTGCGCCGCCGCGTCCGCCTCGTGCTGACCCGAGCGCTGAGCGAGCAGGGCGGCCGCGCTCTTCTCGCCGTACCGCCGGGCGAGGGAGTCGGGCAGGCCGCTCTCGCTGCGCCGGGCGACCTCGCCCGCGGCCGAGACGACGGCCGCCTCGGCGAGCCGGAGGACCTGGACGGCGTTGCGGTGGAAGTCGAGCAGGTCGCCGTCGGAGGCCGCCATGAGCGTCTCCGCGAGAGCCGTCGGACGGCCAGCGGCGAGGGCGTCGACGCGCAGAGCGAGGGTGTCCGCCTGCTCCGCCAGCAGCGTCGTCGTCCGCTCTTCCACGCCTGCACTCTGCCACCACCCTCCGACATCGGATCTGCCTCCGATCAGGCGTTGTTCCCGCCTGTAGCCTCCCGGGAACGGAAGGCCGCGGCCCGGCGCCGCCGGCCGATGTCCCAGTCGCCGGGCTCGCCGCGGGTCGAAAGACCCTGCACCTGCCGGCGCTCGCCTCTTAGCTTCCCCGCCATGACCGACGACGAGCTCAGGAGGCAGGCGCGCAAGCGGCTGGAGGCGAAGCTCGGGTTCTGGCAGTACCTGGGCGTATGGGCGGCGGTCTCGCTCCTGCTCGTCGGCATCTGGCTGTTCAGCGGAGCAGGTTACTTCTGGCCTCTGTGGCCCATCTTCGGCATGGGGATCGCTGCGGCCTTCATCTTCTTCGCGGCTTACGGCCCGGGCCGGTCCTACATCACCGAGGACCGCATCCAGGAGGAGATGCGACGCATGACGGGCGGGACCACCAGGCCGCGGTGACGCACTGCAAGAACGTGTCGTGCTCGCTGGGGATGCACAAGTAGGTGATTCACCGCGACCCGGGGATCTCGCCCTTCCTCGAGTGTGCGCGATGCCTGCAGGGTGAAAGTGGTCGAGCTGCCACCGATCGGCATGTGAAGCGCAGCCTTCCGGACAACCGGACTGGCCCCCGATCTGACCTCCTGACCATCAGGCGGCAGGCCCGAAGCCCGCAGGCGGCCGCTGCGACATTAGGCTCGCCGGGTGGATCTCGGAGCGGCGGTCGCGGCCGCCCTGACCCGCGACGTCAACGGGCTGTCCGACGTGCGCCGCGACCCCCTCGAGTACGACGCGTTCCTCGCGCACCGCGCCGTCACGCGCGTCTCCGGTGTCGCCCACGCGGACGGTGAGCGGATCCCGTGGTCGATGATCGAGAAGACGACGGAGGGTCCGCACCTCGCCGTCCCCTACCTCATCGACAACGGCGACCGGGAGTACGCGGCGTACGCGTCGGGGCTGCTCGACGACCTCGCGCCGGCCGTCCGGGCTCCGCGGGTGTTCGGAATGTCCGCTGAGGCGGACGGGCGGAAGCTCCTCTGGCTCGAGGAGATCCGGCACGAGGGCACTCGGCCGCTCGATGCGCAGTCGATCCTCGCCGCAGCCCGCGACCTCGGCGGACTTGGCGGTCGGTGGCTCGGCCGCGACCTGCGGGAGCCGTGGCTGTTCCGCGGCTGGATCGACAGGCACGCCCAGCCCGAGGCGGCCGAGAAGGGCCTCGCCACCCTGCGCCGGCGCGATCCCGCAGTTGTGGCTCGCCTCGGCGACCGGCTCGACGCAGCCGAACGGCTGATCCTCGCGCAGCCGCGGGTGCGAGCCGTCCTGGAGGCGCTGCCGCAGACGCTCTGCCACCACGACGCCGTCGGCGCGAACGTGTTCCGCTCGGGCGGGGAGGTGGTGCTGATCGACTGGGAGTCGGTCGGCCCGGGCTCCGTCGGCGCGGATCTCGCGTCCCTCCTGTTCTCCTCCGTCCGGCGCGGCGACGCCTCCGCGAACGTGGTCGCTCCGCTTCTCGACGAGGCCTTCGCGGCCTACCTCGACGGTCTGCGCGAGGAGGCGCCGGGCGCCGACGGCGCCGAGGTGCGCCGCGGGCTGGACGCGGCCATCGCGCTGCGGTGGAAGCAGGCGGTCGACGTCGCGGACTCGCTGGAGCGCGGCGCCGTCCCGCGACGGGGCAGCCTCCCGGATGAGGCGCCCGAGGACGCCCTCGCCGAACTCATCGTGCTCACCGACGTGCTGCTCGAGGCGTCCGCCCCCATCCTCGATTGACGGCTCAGCCTGCCGCGAAGGCGGCAGGAGTGGTCGTGGAAGCGGCCGCTGCGGCGACCCCGGCGCGCGGCACACCGGCCAGGATCAGGCGCCGCGGCCGGGTCAGCGTGGGTGCAGGCGCTCGCGCCAGTCGGCGGGGACGCGACCGGCGGGACCGGGTGCCGGCTGCTCGAGCGGATGGTTCTGCGGCGGGGGGAGCTCCGGCCCGTCGGCGAACTGCGCGGTCGGGTAGTGCCAGTACCAGCCCTCCCCGGGTTCGAACGTCCGGATGAGGGGGTGGCCGGTCTCCTCGAAGTGCCGCCGGGCGTGCTGGGAGGGCGACGAGTCGCAGCAGCCGATGCGGCCGCACTCGGCGCACCGCCGCAGGTGGAACCACCAGCCGCCGGTCTCCTCGCAGGCCGAGCAGCCGTCGCCGCTCGGGGGCGCCAGGGCGTTCATCGCGGGGCGAGGATGGGAGCGCGCATGCTTCATTCTCGACCTGCGGAGGAGCTCGCGTCCCAGTGCGCACGCACGATCCCGCCGAGTGCGCCCCGAAGCACCGAGTGCGCCCCGTGCCCAGGGTGCATTCGGTGTCTCAGGGGGCACTCGGCGCGCCGAGCGCGCTAGCCGCCGTTGCTGTGGATGACCGTCCTGGGGGAGCGCCCGCGCGGCTGCGTGATCTCGATAACCGGGACGGGCACCGGCGGGTTCGGCAGCCGTGTCGACGCGCCCGGCTCCACCTCGACCTGCTCGCGGCCGTGGGCGAAGCGCAGAGCCGCCGCACCGGTCCACGTGTAGGCGGTCTCGTCCCGCCCCACCTCGACTCGAAGCGAGCCGCCGTCGACCCGGATGCCGAACGAGAGGCGGTCCAGATTCTCGGGAAGGCGCGGCGCGAAGCGGAGGCCGTCCTCGTCATGGCGCATGCCGCCGAACCCGGCGACGAGCGTCGTCCAGATCCCCGCCAGCGACGCCATGTGCAGGCCGCTTCCAGTGCTGCCGTGCAGGTCGCCGAGGTCGATCAGTGCGGTTTCGGCCAGGTAGTCCGCCGCGAGCTGCAGGGCGCCCACCTCGGCGGCCACGATCGCCTGCACCGCCGCCGACAGTGACGAGTCGCGCACCGTGAGGGCCTCATAGTAGGCGAAGTCGCGCAGCTTCTCGGCGTCGGTGAACTCGCGCGATCGCAGCACCAGTGCGAGCACGAGGTCGGCCTGCTTGACCACCTGCTTCCGGTACAGCTCGAAGTACGGGAAGTGCTCCATCAGCGGATACTCCTCGGGCGGAGTGCCCTCGAAGTCCCACCGGTCGTGGTCCGTGAACTCGTGCGACTGCGGGTGGACCCGCCGCTCCTCGTCGTAGGGGATCGACATGGCGCCGGCGGCGGTCCGCCAGCCGGCGATCTCCTCCGGCGTCACGCCCAGCTTCGCGGCGCCCGCCGGGTGGCGCTCCGCGAACTCGGCCGCGCCTCGGAGGTTCTGGGCGGCCATCAGGTTCGTGTACACGTTGTCGTCGACGATCGCCGAGTACTCGTCCGGCCCGGTCACGCCGTCGATGTGGAAGCGGCCGTGCGCGTCGAAGTGCCCGAGAGTCTGCCAGAGCCGGGCCGTCTCGATGAGCAGCTCGAGGCCGATGCCCGCCTCGAACTCGTCGTCGCCGGTCGCCCGGAGGTACCGGAGGCAGGCGTGCGCGATGTCGGCGTTCACGTGGAAGGCGGCCGTGCCGGCCGGCCAGTAGCCGGAGCACTCGCGACCGTCGATCGTCCGCCACGGGAACGCGGCGCCGCGGAGGCGCAGCTCCTGCGCTCGCCGGCGGGCGATGCCCAGCGTGGAGTGGCGCCAGCGGAGAGCGTCCCGCGCGGCGTCCGGCAGCGTCGAGACGAGGACGGGGAGGACGAAGATCTCGGTCTCCCAGAAGGAGTGCCCGTCGTAGCCCGGGCCGGTCAGGCCCTTCGCGGGCAGGGCGGTCCCCTCGGCCCGCAGGGAGGCCTGCAGCACGGAGAACAGCGAGAACCGGACGGCCTGCTGCAGCTCGGGGTCGCCGTCGATCGCGACGTCCGAGTGCGCCCAGAAGTCGTCGAGGACGCCGCGCTGCTGCTCGACGAGGCCGTCCCAGCCGGAGCGGAGCGCGACGGCGAGGTTCGCGTCCGCCTCGTCACGCAGCGCGGCGGGCCCGCGATCGGCCGACCAGCAGTAGGCGACGAACTTGACGATGCGGAGCGACTGGCCGGGCTCGAGGTCGGCCGTGACAGTGGTACGGGCGAGGTCGGGCTCGACGACGGTCTCCACGCCGAAGCCGACCGTGCCCTCGATGAGGTGGTCCATCGCGGTGGCGACGGTCAGCCGGCTGCCGGACGTGCGATGCACGAGGTCCGCCCGCGCGCCGGAGGCGGACGCGGCCACCGCGGTGAGGGGCCGCTTCAGTGCGGCGGCGATGCGTGGATCGTCGTACTCGACCGGCAGCGGCTCGTTTGCGAGCAGCTCCGACTGCACCACCACCCGGCAGGCCCGGTCGACGGCCTCCACCTCGTACACGACGGCGGCGACCGAGCGCTCGGTCAGGGACACGATCCGCCGGGATCGCACTCGCACGGTCCGACCGGACGGCGACGTCCACTCGAGGTCCCGCCGAAGCATCCCCTGCCGGAAGTCGAGCCGTCGCTCGTGGCGCCGCGCCTCGCCCGTCCGAAGGTCGAGCGGCTCGTCGTCGACGAGGAGCCGGATCAGCTTGCCGTTCACGGTGTTGATCAGGGTCTCGCCGGTCTCCGGATACCCGTAGCCGGGCTCGGCGTGGGGGAGCGGGCGCTCCTCGAAGAAGCCGTTGAGGTAGCTGCCGGGCATCCCCGCCGGCTCGCCCTCGTCGAGGTTGCCGCGCCAGCCGAGGTGTCCGTTCGAGAGGCTGAACAGCGTCTCGCTCTGCGCCAGTGTCTCCAGGTCGGCGCCCGCCGCCGTGATGCCCCAGGGCTCGACGCTGAACTCCGGTCTGCCGATCAACGCCCGCTCCGGCTTCCCGATCGGGATGGGACGTCCGTGGGGGCCGGGCGAGGTGGTGTCATACCTCCAGGGCTACCACACCGTCGCTCGGAGCCGCCGCTCCACGTCGAGACCGAGAGCGAGTCCTGGGAGCGCTAGCCCTCGCCCGCGCTCGCCAGGAAGCCTGGCGTCCCGCAGGTCCGGTCGCGATGATGGGCGCATGCCTTCATTGACCCGTCCCATCCGCGGCCGCATCATCGCCGGCGTCTGCGCCGGCATCGCCAACCGCTTCAACATCTCGCCGTTCCTGGTGAGGCTGCTGTTCGTGCTGTCGCTGCTGCTGCCGGGACCGCAGATCCTCATCTACCTCGCGATGTGGATCATCGTGCCGAACGAGCGCGCCTGACCGAACCCGCCGAGTGCGCCCCGCAGCACCGAGTGCTCCCGGTGCACGGGGTGCACTCGGCGCGCCGGGGCGCACTCGGCGGGGGAGGATCGGGCGCCGCGCCTCGACTCAGAGCCGGGTGAGCGCCTCCTGCTCGAGCTCCTCCTCGATCACGCGGCGCACCAGCTTGAGGAGCGTGTCGGTGACGCCGCCGTCCCCGATCTGCGGGGCGATGAAGGCGGTGCGGGAGCCGACGTGCGTGCCTGGCCACTCCCGCCGCACGCGCTCGTCGATGCGCTCGGCGATCTCCTCGGGGGTGGCTGCCATGCCGTCCCTCCTCGCGTCGATCAGCTCTCGGTGGCCGTCGAGGGGCGCCGGCGGCCGTTGCCGGCCTGTCCGATCGCATCGCCGGCGGCGGTGCCCGCCGCCCGGGCCGTGACGATCTCGGAGATGTCGATGCCGACGAGGTCCTTGATCAGCTGGGTCGAGGTGGCGAGCTGGTTGGAGACACTCTGGCCGAGCGCTCCCGTGGCGTTGCCGTCCGAGGAGATCACCGTCATCTGCGAGATCGCCGCGAGCGGCTCGGCCGCGGCGCGCACGATGTCGGGCAGCTGTTCGATGACCTGCTGGCGGAGCAGCTCGGTGCCGTGCTCGCGCAGGGCCTCGGCCTGGGCGCGGGTGGCGTCCGCTGTCGCGTTTCCGGTGACGCGGGTCGAGTCGGCCTGCGCCTCACCCTCGGCACGGAGCGCCTCGGCGCCCGCGATGCGCCGGTTGCGCTCGGCGCGACCCTCCGCCTCGGCTGCTTCCGCGGCGGCGATGCGGCGGTTGCGCTCGGCGATGCCCTCGGCCTCGGCGGCTTCGGCCGCCGCCTTGCGGGCGTCGCGCTCGGAGGCGGCGTTCGCGCGGGCGGCGGTGGCGTCCGCCTCCGCGCGCGCCTGGACGGCGTAGGCCTCGGCGTCGGCGACGGCGCGGATCTCGGCGTCGAGCTCCTGCTTGCGCAGGCCGACCCGCTTCCCGGCGGTCACCTCCTGCTGCGAGACGACCTCCTGCTGGGCGATGGCCTCGGCGAGCGGCGCGGCGGCGGCCGCCTCGGCGCGGGCCCGGTCGGTCTCCTTCTGGATCTCGGCACGGCGCAGGTCGAGCTTGCGCTGCGACTCCGCGACCGCCTGCTCCGCGGCGATGCGCGCCTCCTCTGAGGCCTGCCGCGACACGGACTCGGCGATCTCGGCCACCTGCTTGGCGCGCGCCGCCTCGGCACGGCCGAGATCGCGGATGTAGCCGTTGTCGTCGTCGATCTCCTTGATCTGGAGGGTGTCGATCTGGAGGCCCTGCACGTCGAGCGACTCCCGCACCGCCTCGAGCACCTGGCCCTGCAGCGCGGAGCGGTTGGTGATGATCTCGGTGACCGTCAGCTGTCCGACGATCGAGCGCACCGAGCCGCTGAGCACCTCCTCGGTCGAGGCCTCGATCTCGTCCTGCTGGTTGAGGAAGCGCTGCGCGGCCGCGCGCACCATCGCCTCGGACCCGCCCACCTTCACGACCGCGACGGCGTTGACGCGGATCGTGATCGCGTCCCGCGTCTGCGCGGTCGCCTGCACGTTGAGCTGGCGGCTGCGCAGGCTCAGCTTGAAGTGCGCCTCGATGATCGGCTTGACGAAGACGCGCGAGCCGAACACGACGCGCTGGCCGGCGTTCTCGTCCTCCTCGGCGCCCGTCTTCCGGCCGCGCTGCCGGGAGGTGACGATGATCGCCTCGTCGGGCTTCGCGACCTTGATGCCGCGCAGCAGGGAGACGAGCACGATGAGGAGGAGGACGACGACGAGGCCGACCCAAAAGAGCGTGCCGATCAGGTCGGAAGAGGCGTTGTTGAACACATGCTCAGTATGTCGGAAAGGGCATACCGCGCCACAGTGGGAAAAAAATCGGAGCAGGTGCATCCGAAGGAGGGGGAAGCCCGGAAGTGATGGGTGACGGCGAGATACGCCGACACCTCAGAGGAGGACTGAAAATGCGCTCTACGCTTCTGGCCGGCACCACCGCCGGCATTCTCGCCGCCGCAGCGCTGGCGATCCCCGCGAACGCTCTCTCCGACACCGCGGCGGACCTCTCGGTCCTGCACGGTGTGCCGGACACTCCGGTGGACGTGTGGGTGAACGGCGAGCTCACGCTCGACGACTTCCAGCCCGGCGACCTCGCCGGCCCGCTCGAGCTGCCGGCCGGCACCTACTCGGTGGCCATCACGGCGCCGGACGCCGCGGACGACTCCCAGCCCGTGATCGGCCCCGTCGACCTGCCGCTCGAGGCCGGCACCAGCTACACCGCCGTCGCCCACCTGGGCGCCGACGGCGCCCCGACCGCGACGCTGTTCACGAACGACATCGCGACGACCGCCGCGGGTGAGGGCCGCCTCACCGTCCGGCACACCGCCGCGGCGCCGGCCGTCGACATCCTCGCCGGCGGACAGGCCGTCGTCTCCGGGCTCGAGAACCCGAAGGAGGCCGTGCTCAACCTCCCGGCCGGGGTGGTGTCCGCCGCGGTGGCGGTCGCCGGCACGACCGACCCGGTGATCGGCCCCGCCGACGTGGAGGTGGCCGAGGGCGTGAACACGATCGTCTACGCCTGGGGCAGCGCCGAGGACGGCAACCTGCAGCTCGCCGTCCAGACGATCGGCGGCCTGCACTCCGCGCCGGGCGGCGTGAACTCCGGCCAGGCCGGCCTCGCCGCCGACCCTGACCCGTCGATCGCCGGCTGGACCACCGCGGCCGCGCTCGTCCTGCTCCTCGGTGCGGCGTCCGGCGCCGTGCTGATCCGTCGCCGCGCCGTCGCCTCCAACGGCCGCTGACGGAGCAAAGGACAGGACAAGGGGGAGGAGGAGCGGTGATGAGCATCCGGACAGCCGTCGTGCTGAGCTCCCTGCTCCTCCTCTCCGGCTGCACCGGGGTCGCTCCTTCGACCCCGGTGCCCGCCGCGGAGCCCGCCCCCGCCATCGACCGCGAGCCGACGGTCACGCCGGCGCCGCGGCCGACGGCCGCGGGCGAGGTCCCCATCTTCAGCACGCGGCTGCCGAGCCCGGACGCCCCTGTCCCGCCGGTGCGGGTCCGCGTGCCATCGGTCGACGTGGAGGTCGACGTCATCCCCGTCGGAGTCCGGAAGGACACCCTCATGGAGCTGCCGGAGGACGTCTCCGTCGCCGGGTGGTACCGCTACGGCTCCGACCCCACCACCGGTGCGGGCACCACGGTGATCGCCGCCCACGTCGACTCCCTGGAGTACGGACTCGGTCCCTTCGCCCGCCTGAAGGGCGCGGCCGCGGGGGCCGAGATCGTCGTCACCACGGTGGACGGCGCCGAGCACCGCTACGCCATCGAAGGCGTGAGCAGCGTCCGCAAGGAGGACCTGCCGGTAAATCAGATCTTCGACCGCGCGGGCCCGGAGCGGCTCGTCCTCATCACGTGCGGCGGGCAGTTCGACCGCGAAGCCCTCCGCTACTCTGACAACGTCCTGGTGACCGCGGTCCCGGTGGAGTGAGGCGACGACGATGACGTATCGCCCGAGGAGAACCTCATGAGCGACGACGACGCAGACGAGCGCGCCGTCGAAGCGGCGTTCCGTGCCGGCGACGAGCAGGCCCTCGCAGCCGTGTATGCCCGCTGGTCGTCGCTCGTCTACACCCTCGCGGTCCGATCCCTCGGCGACGTGGGCGATGCTGAGGACGTGACCCAGAAGACGTTCGTGGCCGCCTGGACCGGCCGCGCCGGCTTCGACCCCGACCGGGCCCGGATCTCCGCCTGGCTCGTCGGCATCGCCAAGAACAAGATCGCCGACACCCACGACGCGCGAGCGAAGATCCGCCGCCTGCAGGAGCAGCTGGCGGCGACCGGGCGCACCGAGGAGTACGCCGAGGAGCCGGTGGATCTGGCCGACTCCCTGCTCCTCGCCGACGAGATCTCCCGGCTCGAGCCGGACGCACAGAAGGTGATGCACCTGGCATTCTTCGACGACCTCACGCACGCGGAGATCGCGACACGGCTCGGCATGCCCCTCGGCACGGTGAAGAGCCACATCCGCCGCAGCCTGCAGCGCCTGCGCTCCCGACTGGAGGTGACCGATGCCGCACGTCGACCCTGACGTCCTCGCGCTGCTCGCGCTCGGCGAGGACGTCGCGTCACCCGAGGAGCGGGCGCACGTCGCCGACTGCGCCGCCTGCCGGGCGGAGCTCGCGAACCTCCGTCGCACGGCGACGGTCGGCCGCAGCGCCCTCGGCGCCGGCGACCTCCTGCCCGCTCCGGCCCGGGTCTGGACCCGGATTGCGGAGGAGCTCGAGCTGCAGGATGCGACGCTGCCGGGAGTGCCCGCGGCAGCGGCGTCGGCGACTCCGCCTGAGGCGCCCGTCGCTTCGGTGCCCGCGGAGCGCCCCGCCGCCGATGCCGCCCCGAGGCAGCGTCCGACCGCACGACCGCGCCGCGCGTGGATGCTCGCCTTGGCGGCCGTGGCCGTGGTGCTGCTCGTCATCGGTGGAGGGGTGACCGTCTGGCAGCTGCTGCGGCCTGCGCCCGCGGCGGTGCTCGCTACGGCGGAGCTCGACCCGTTCCCGGGTTGGAGCGGCGCGGCCGGCACCGCCGAGCTGGAGGAGACCCGAACCGGCGCGCGCCAGGTCCAGGTGACACTCGAGGCGCCCGGGACTGACGAGGGCTACCGCGAGGTGTGGCTCATCACCTCCGATGCGACGGAGCTGGTGAGCCTCGGCGTCCTCGACGGCACGTCGGGAACGTTCTCGGTGCCGGCCGGCATCGACACGTCCCGGTACGACCTCGTGGACGTCTCGGAGGAGCCCTTCGACGGCGACCCGACCCACTCGGGCGACTCCATCGTGCGGGGCCAGCTCCAGTCCTCCTGACCCCACCCGCCCCCGGTGATCGAGGAGGCCGCGCAACGGCCGTCTCGAGATCACCCGAGTCCCTTCGAGGGGAACCGGCCGTGGCTGAGTTCCTCAGACGAGGTCGCGTGGTTTCGAGACGCGCCCTTCGGGCGCTCCTCAACCGCCGGGGTGGCCCGGCGGCGGCTGAGTCGTACCCGGCGATTGAGGAGGCCGCGCAGCGGCCGTCTCGAAATCACCCGAGTCCCTCCAAAGGGAACCGGGCGTGGCTGAGTTCGTGAGACAAGGTCGCGTGGTTTCGAGACGCGCCCTGCGGGCGCTCCTCAACCACCGAGGTGATGGTGGCGGCGGCCTCTTCCGGTGATCGAGGAGGCCGCGCAGCGGCCGTCTCGAGATCACCCGAGTCCCTCCGAAGGGAACCGGCCGCGGCTCAGTCCAGAGACGGGGTCGCGTGGTTTCGACGCGCCCTGCGGGCGCTCCTCAAGCGCCGAGGTGGAGGGGAAGCGCTAGCGCTTGTCCTTCTTCGTGTCGACGTCCGGGTCGACCTCGTCGGCGCGGCGGAAGTGGTCGTCGGCCTTCGAGCGGACCTCCTGAGCCGCCGACTCCTTCTCCCTGCTCTGCTGAGCCAGCCGCTCCGCGTTGACCTGCGCCTGCTGAGCCTCGGCCTTCGCGCGCTGGGCGTCCGCCTGCACGCGGAGCGCCTCCGCCTCGCGCTCCCGGGCGGTGAGGTCGTGCTGCTGGGCCTCCTCGCGGATCTGCGCCGCCTTCTGGCGTCCGGCCTGCACGCGGTGCGCGCCGCCGCGCTTGCGATACAGGAAGAGTGCGACCGCCGCGACGATGAGTACGACGACGATGACGATGACGATCGTCCAGATCAGGCCTGCGTCCATGGTTCCCGCCTCTCGTTGCCCTCAGTATCGCGAGGCGGGTGCGCGGGCCGGACGACCTTGACGTTCCCTCGCGAACGGAGTAGCCGCAGGGCGCTCAGGAGGTGCCGGCGTCCCGGTTCGCGACCTCGAGCAGCACGTCCGCGTGGCAGGGGCGGTCGAGGGGGCACCAGCAGCCGAGGTTCTGGCCCTTCAGCTGGTGGCGCACGTCGTCGACGCTCACCTCGAGGCGGCCCTCCTCGAGTGCCGTGCGGAACTCGGCGACGGCACGCTCGCGGTTGGTGGAGCCGTCCTCGCCGACGAGGAACGGGTTGGCCCATCGGGTCGGGCCGGAGACGAGGATGGTCCCCGGCGGCAGCCGCCAGCCGGGCGCCCGCGAGTACTGCACCCGCTCGGGCGTGGGCATGGCGGAATCGTTCATGGGAAGGTCCTTCCTGATCACCGCGGAGCGGTGAGGGGCGCACGTCGCCCGGAGGGCCAGCGAGGCGGGCCGCACGTCGACGGGCGGAACGCCCCGGTCGACCCCGCGATAGTACGCCCTCGACTTGAGAGCCCCTCCGCCGTCCACCGCGCGCACGCGCGCGTGCCCTCTTCACGCGGCGGTGCTCGGCACCTAGCCGATCGTGCTTCGGGTCGCAACGGCTACGCTTCCGCGGTGCCCCGGACGAGGCTTTCCCCATGAAAGTGATCTCGTATGCGGAGGAGCACATCGTCACGACCGATGAGATCGCCGGCGAGGTGCTGAGCTACGCCCGGGACCTCGGGCGCAGTCATCTGGCCGACACCGTCGACGTCCCGGCGCTCTACGAGGATGGACACGTCGGAGAGGTCCAGCTGCTGATCGGTCCGGCGAGCCAACTCACTGTGCTCGAGACCGACAATCGGACCGCCGACATCCCCGCCGAGGAGTTCCTCGCCGACATCCGCCGCCGGTCGGCCGCCATCCGCTCGCCCCTCGTCGCGCGGGTCGGCGAGGCGGGCATCGAGGACTACGACCCGGACGAGCCCACCGACGGATCCTGACCGGTCGGTCCCGCCCGCTCCCTGAGCAGCCCGGACCGGCCGTCGGTACATCCGGCGGCCGGTCTGTCAATCCCCGAGGTGTCATTCCCGGGCGAACGTACGCTTCCCACACCCGCCCAGGAAGGACTCCGATGATCCAGGATCTGCACCTCACTCAGCCTGTTCCCGCCGGTGTCGCGCTGTCGGGTGGGCTGGGCACGTCGGTCCTGTCCCCGCGGTTCCCCGGTGCTTCCGCCGGCCGCACGTCGGCCACCCGAGGCGGCAGGGCGATGCGGCGCTCCACCTACGAGGTTCCGCGCCGCGAGCGCGCGCTCGCGGCGCTGGGCGGCTGCGCCGCCGTCGTCACGATCGCGCTGCAGGCCGTCGGCCTGCTCGTCCTCTAGCGCCGGACCCGATCGACTCAGCAGGTGCCCGTGTCCTCCAGCAGGAGGATCGGGGCCGCGAACGCCTGCTGAAGGGGCCGCGTGCCTGCTCAGATCGGGAGTGCCTGCTGAGGTCGTGCCACAGCTCGTGGCGCGGGTCAGCTCCAGACGCCGCGACAACGCGGATGCGGCCGCCGCCCGAAGGCGACGGCCGCATCTCGCAGGCTGCGGGTCAGCGACGGGTGGTGTCGGCGTCCCCGTCGAGGTCGATCTGCTCCTTGCGGACGTCCTCGCTCACCTGGCGGTTCTCGGTGACGGTCTCGGTGTCGAGGCGGACGCGCTCGACCGGGACGGCCTCCTTCTCGATCACGGGGCGCTCCTCGGAGAGGGTCACCTCGTGCTCCTCCTCGCTGATCGCGGGGCCGTCGTAGGCCGCGCCGCGGTTGGCATCGGTGATGGGCTCGCGCTCGAGCCGCACCTCCTCGCGCTCCACCGGGACGGTGACCGTCTGGTTCTCCGTGACGACGTACTTGCGCAGGCGCGCACGCCCCGTCTCCACGCGCTCGGTGCCGACCTTGAGCTGCTCCTCCGAGCGGGTCATGGCGCTGTCTGTGTTGGGGCCGGAGGTGTCGCGGCCCGGGCCGCCCGTCTCGGTGTCCGAGTAGTCGGTGCGGCTCGTGTCCGAGTAACCGGTGGCGCCGGTGGTCGTGGCGGTGTCCGCATAGCCGGTGGTGCCGGCACTGGTGTCGGTGTAGCCGGTGGTGCCGGCGCTGGTGTCGGTGTAGCCGCTCGTGCCTCCGGAGAGGTTGTAGTAGCGGTACAGCTCGTTCTCCTCCTCAGGAGTGAGGGCGCTGTCGGTGTCGATCCGCGGGGCGTCCTTGACGAACGCCTTGTCGTAGGTGATGCGCAGGTCGTCACCCTGCGCGGTCGCGTCGTCCAGCGGAACGAAGGTCTCCTTGCTGCCGAACAGTCCGGTGCGCACCGTCACCCAGCTGGGGTGACCGTCGTTGGCATCGACGAAGACCTGGCCGACGGTGCCGATCTTGTCCCCGTCAGCTCCGTAGACGGTGGCGCCGTTCAGCCGATCGATGTTCTCCGTGCCAATCATGTGTTGCTCCTTCACTTGATCGTCGTCAGCCGCCACCGGGGAGCGGCGGCCACCCGATCGACGCTAGCGAGGGCACTCGGGGGCGCGTTTGGGGCTCGACTTGCGACGGAGAACGGGCGTAGAAGCGCAATCGGCGGTCGCGCTCCCAGGTTGCCATCGTGTTTCGGGGTGGATTCCCACGGCATGTCTCTTGCGTGTCGGCGCTTCGCCTGCTCTAGCGTTCCCGGCAATCAGAGCCGAGGGGGCAGGGATGGCTGAATCAGAGATGCTGCGGGGAACGAGCGGGCGTGGCTGAGGCGCTGCTGTACGAGCGCCGGTCGCAGACCCGGCCGCCGACGACGCTCGGACCGACTCTCGAGCTGATCGTCGAGCTCGCCCAGGATCGGCGCCTGCGTCCGCACGACGCCGCTGCCGCCGATCGCTTCGACATGGAGTTCCGCGACTTGATGACGACGCTGCGGCAGGCCGCGCGCGACGACCAGGACCTGACGCCGGATCTGATCCACGCGCTGGTCGTGGAGATCGCTCGGCACCGCACCGGCTGAGGGAGCCACTCGAGCCGACCCGGGCTAGAGGGGCTGGATGAGCTCCGGTCCGTCGTTCCGCACCGAGTTGACGGCCCGGGACACCTCGTAGTGCGTCAGCTCGCCGGCGACTCTGAGCGACGAGTCGTCGAGCAGGTGCACGAGATCGTCGGGGGAGAGGTCGTCGCCGAGCCAGTCGTCGTACGCGTCCGGCGTCAGGCAGGCCGGCATGCGGTCGTGGACCTCGCCCGGCGCGACGTGGGCGTCGCGCGTGACGATCGCCATGGACAGCCGCCAGCGATCCGGCGCGTCCTCCGGCTTGGTGGGGTCCGGCCAGACGCCCACGACGCCGGCCATCGCGAGCGCGTGGTCCGGGTCGTGGATGAAGTGCGGCTGCTTCCCGGTCGGGGTGACGGTCCACTCGTAGTAGCCGAGGGCCGGGACGATGCATCGGGCCTGCGCGAACGCCTTCCGCCACATGCCCGAGGTGGCGACGGTCTCGATGCGCGCGTTGATCGGCCGCTTCTGCTTCTCACCCATCCACGCCGCCTTGAAACCCCACGAGGCGGGCACCAGCTGCCGCTCGCCGTGGCGCGCTCGGAGGATCGGCACGTCCTCGGTGGGCGCGACGTTGTAGTCGTCGGGCAGGGGACCGAAGTCCCCGAGGAGGTCGGGCAGGAGGTCGGAGACCGCCTTCGTCACGACGTAGCGACCGCACATGGCATCATCCTGGCAGTGACCGGCGACGTCGACCGGCCCAGAACGGCGCCATGCGTGATCCGCCCGCGCGCGCGTTCACAGGCACGCGCGAAACTGCGCCCCCTGCCTGGGGCGTTCCCGGGCTAGGATGAGACTGATTCGATTTTCTGCAGTTAGGCGGGCATGGGAAAGCTCTATTACGGCGACGATGACCTCGGCATCGACATGGACGACCGGCTCCTCGCCCACGTCAAGATGGCCATCATCGCCAAGCTCCGCCGGGACGAGAAGTTCACGTTCTCGTGGCAGCACGGTGTCGAGGGCGGCGGTGGCCGCAGCACGATCTGGATCCACCCCTCCATCCCGATCCGCTTCAAGTTCGACGGCAGCCGCCAGCCCGTCCTGAACCGAGCATGGATCGAGGCGCTGCTCCTCTCCGCCAACAGCACCGGAGGCCTGCAGCTCATCCCGGAGCCGGCTCCGGACGAGGCTCCCGCCCACCCCTGAACGTCCTCCGCCTCGGAGGCTCCGAAACCCCGTCGTTCTCCGGAACGGCGGGGTTTCTGCGTGTCCGACCTGATCGAGCCGACGGGCCGCACGGGCGCACGCCCACCCCGGTGGATCCACTGGCCGATACCAGAAGACGGCTGGGCCCTCCTCGGAGAAGGGTCGGTAACTATAACCCTCACGTGCCCCCTCCGCGACGGGTTGAAGGCAAATCCTCGGCGGTGGGAACGTCGATACACCGAACGATGCGTCGCGGGACGGTCCCCGGCGCACCGGCACTGGAAGGGATGACAATGTCGAACAGTTACCCAGTGAACCCCCCGTCGTCGGGGCTTCCCGACGACGATGCCATCATCCGGACGGACACCGTCGTGGGTGTGGAGACCTACGGCACGGAGTCGACCGGAGGGACCTCCGGAAAGACGGATGTCGCCAAGGAGCAGGCCGGCCAGGTCGCCAGCGGCGCGGCGGATGCGGGCAAGCACGTGGCGGGCGTCGCGAAGGACGAGGCCGCGAACGTCGCGTCCGAGGCGAAGAGCCAGGTGAAGCAGGTCGCGTCCGAGACGAAGTACCAGGCGCGCGACCTGATCAACCAGGCCGGCAGCCAGGTCCGCGAGCAGGCGTCGAGCCAGCAGAAGAAGGCGGCGACGGGCGTCCGCACGATCAGCGAGCACCTGCAGGGTCTCGCCTCGGGCAACGTCCCGGAGAGCGGAATCGCCCTCGACCTCGTCAACCAGGCCTCGACGCGCCTCCAGGGCGTGGCCGACTGGCTGGATCAGCGCGAGCCGGGCGACCTTCTTCAGGAGGTCAAGGACTTCGCCGCCCGCCGCCCGGGCACCTTCATCGCCGCAGCGGCGATCGCCGGCATCCTCGCCGGGCGCCTCACGCGCGGCGTCGTCGGCGCCGTTCAGGACGAGAAGGAGGAGGAGGCCCTCACCTCCGACCAGGCGGGCACGACCACGTACACCCCGATCGACTCCTACACGACGACCACCCCGGTCAGTGACGCGTACACGGGAACCGGCGGCACGGGCGGCACCGGCACCACGACGGGCGGCGTCTACGGCGAGAACGAGTACGGCACGGGCCTCGGCGGCTCGGCTACCGGGGATGTGCGCCCATGACTGACCCCTACTCGCAGCCGGCGGGCGCAGTGCCCGTTCCGGAGTCCGACGAGCCGACGCCGTCCGAGAGGCGGGCCGCGAGCACGTCCTTCGGTGAGCTCTTCGGCCAGGTCACGAAGGACATGTCGACGCTCATCCGGCAGGAGGTCGAGCTCGCCAAGGCGGAGCTGAAGCAGTCGGCCTCCCGCGCCGGTGCAGGCGCCGGACTGCTGGGCGGCGCCGGCTACGCCGGTCTCATGGCGGTCTTCTTCCTGTCCTGCGCCCTCTGGTGGGGTCTCGCCGATCTCATCGAGAGCGTCGGCTGGGCGGCGGTCATCGTGGCCGTGATCTGGGCCATCATCGCGGCCATCCTGTACGTGATCGGCCGCAAGCGGCTGAAGGAAGTCCAGGGCCTGCCGCGCACCGCCGACTCCGTCAAGAAGCTCCCGGAAACGTTCAAGAGGAATGAGGAGAACCGATGACTGATGCCGCTGGCACCTACGGGGCCACCAACAGCGACGACCCGGCCGTCATCCGAGCGAACATCGAGGCCACCCGCCAGTCGCTCAGCTCGGACGTCGACGCCCTCGCCGACAAGGTGACGCCCTCCAAGATCGTCGACCGCCAGGCCGACAAGGTGAAGAGCAAGCTCGGATCCGTCAAGGACCGCGTCATGGGCAAGGCCTCGAGCGCCAAGTCGAGCGTCATGGGCACCGCCTCCGACGCGAAGCACCGCGTCAGTGGCACCGCCTCCGACGCCACGTCCGGCGCCAAGGACGCCCTCGGCAACGCGGCGCACGCCGTAGGCGACGCTCCGCGGGCGGTCGTCGACAAGGCGCAGGGCAACCCCCTCGCCGTCGGCCTCATCGCCTTCGGCGTCGGCTGGCTCGCCTCGTCGCTGATCCCGGCGAGCCAGAAGGAGAAGGAGCTCGCCTCCCAGGCGAAGGACGCTGCGCAGCCGCTCGTCGGGAAGGTGCAGGACGCCGCCAAGGAGGTCGCCGGCAACCTCAAGGAGCCGGCCCAGGAGGCCGTCAACGCCGTCAAGGGCACCGCTCAGCAGGGTGCCGAGTCCGTCAAGTCGACCGCGCAGGACGCGGCCGGCACGGTCAAGTCCGAGGCGCAGGGCTCTGCGCAGGACGTCAAGGACACCGCCACGAGCGCGAAGGACAACGTCCAGAACGCGTAGCGAGGTTCCAGTGAGGGGCCGCCGGCATCCGCCAGCGGCCCCTCACGCATTCCCTTCGCGAGCACAGCCCGCCGCACCAGCACAGCAGAGAGGCACGAGAACCCATGTCGGACAACATCGGCGCCGCAGAGCGTCTGCAGAACGCGCCGTCACCTGAAGACCCCCGGAAGCCCGACTCCCTCAAGGAGATGGGCGCGTCCGGCTGGAAGTACACCCTCCGCAAGACGCTGCGCGAGTTCACGTCGGACCAGTGCACTGACATCGCCGCCGCGCTGACCTACTACTCGGTCCTCTCGATCTTCCCCGCGCTGATCGCCCTGATCTCGCTCCTCGGCGTCTTCGGCCAGGGCCAGCAGTCGGTCGACGCGCTGATGGGCGTGCTCGGCAGCGTCGCGCCGCCCGACGCCCTGCGCGTGCTCGAGGGACCCATCCAGGGCTTCGTGAACTCCCCCGCCTCGGGCTTCGCCCTCATCTCCGGCATCGTGCTCGCAATCTGGTCGGCGTCCGGCTACGTCGGCGCGTTCACCCGCGCGATGAACCGCATCTACGAGATCGACGAGGGCCGCACCTTCCTGAAGCTCAAGCCGATGCAGCTGCTGGTGACCGTGATCGGCATCGTAATGATCCTGATCGTCGTCCTGATGCTCGTCATCTCGGGACCGGTCACCGAAGCGATCGGCAACGCGATCGGGCTCGGCGGCGCCGTGCAGACGGTGTGGGAGATCGCCAAGTGGCCGGTCATCGCCCTGATCCTCGTGCTGATGGTCGCGATCCTCTACTACGCGACGCCGAACGTGAAGCAGCCGAAGTTCCGCTGGATGAGCGTCGGCGCGCTGGTCGCGCTGCTGGTCCTCGTGATCGCGTCGGTCGGCTTCGCCTTCTACGTGACCACCTTCTCCAACTACGCGAAGAACTACGGCTCGCTCGCCGGCGTCGTGATCTTCCTTCTCTGGCTCTGGATCGCGAACCTCGCGCTGCTGTTCGGCGCGGAGCTCGACGCGGAGCTCGAGCGCGGCCGCCAGCTGCGCGGCGGCATCGCGGCCGAGGAGGACATCCAGCTCCCGCCGCGGGATGCGAAGAAGTCCGCGAAGAACGCGGACAAGGAGGAGAAGGACGTCGCGGAGGGTCGCAAGATCCGTGAGGAGGCCGCCCGCAGCTCGGGCGACGCCGGCGGCGATTCCGGTGGCAAGAACGACGACGGCCAGCGCATCGGCCGCCACGAGGCTGCGGTCCGCGCCAACAAGCGGGACTAGTCCCGTCCGTGTGATCCGGCTCGGGCGGCGCTTCGGAGCACCACCCGAGCCGGCCGCACGTCGTGCGTCCGACGGGGGGACGTCGGACGCAGGAGGCAGACTGAGTCGATGCTCGTCGTCGTGGCGCCCTCCTCGGGCGGGGTGCTCGTCACCCGCACCGACGATGCGGGCACGGCGCTCGCGGATCCGGTCGAGCTGACGGACGACGAGTACGCCGCCTTCGTGGCGGATCCCGCTCAGGCCGGCGTCCGCTGGGTGTGGCAGGACACCGCCGTCTCCTACCCGCCGCTGCTTCGGGCAGGCATCCGCGTCGAGCGGTGCCACGACCTGCGCCTCTGCCGTGCGATCCTGCGCGGCTCGACGTTGACGAGCGGCAGCGCGCTCGCCCGCGCGCCCCTCGACGCCCTCGACGGTGAGTCGCCGCTGCACGGCCCCGAGTCGGCGCAGACGCTGTTCGACGTCGCGCCGGCCGCCTCCGAGGTCGACCCTCTCGCCGAGCTGCGGCTCCAGCTCGACGCCGTCGCAGGCGCCGCCGAGCCGGGCCGCATCCGCCTCCTGCTCGCCGCGGAGTCCGCTGGCGCGCTGGCCGCCGCGGAGATGCGGCATGCGGGGCTGCCCTGGAGCGCGGAGCGGCACGAGGCGCTCCTCGCCGATCTGCTGGGCCCGCGGGTGCCGGCGGGGATGCGCCCGCGGCGGCTGGAGGAGCTCGCGCGCGAGATCCGAAGCGCGCTCGGGGCGCCGATGCTCAACCCGGACTCGCCGCAGGAGGTGCTCGGCGCGCTCCGCGCCGCGGGGCTCGTCGTGAGCACCACCCGGTCCGCCGAGCTGCGCCGGCTCGAGCATCCCGCGATCGGGCCGCTGCTCGACTACAAGAAGCGGGCGCGCCTGCTGGGCGCCAACGGCTGGGCGTGGCTCGACACCTGGGTGGTGGACGGCCGCTTCCGGGCCGACTTCTTGCCCGGCGGCGTGCCGAGCGGACGCTGGGCCGCACGCGGAGGCGGGGCGCTGCAGCTGCCCAAGCAGCTGCGCTCCGCCGTCGTGGCCGACCCCGGCTGGAAGCTCGTCGTCGCCGACGCGGCGCAGCTGGAGCCGCGCGTGCTCGCGGCTCTCGCCGGAGACACCGACATGGCCCGCGCCGGACGTGCGGGCGACCTGTACGAGGGCATCGTCGCCACCGGGGCGGTGCCGGACCGGAACTCGGCGAAGTACGCGATGCTCGGCGCGATCTACGGCGCCACGGCAGGGCAGGGCGGCCGGCTGCTGCCGCGCCTCGCGCGCGCCTTCCCGCGCGCCATCGGGCTCGTCGAGGAGGCCGCGCGCTCGGGGGAGCGGGGCGAGGCCGTCACCACCCGGCTCGGGCGGAGCTCCGGCGTCGCGGGCGCGTCCTGGCGTGCGGCTCAGTCGGCGGCGTCCGACGCGGATGCGTCGCCGAACGAGGAGCGCCGCGCCCGGGCGCAGGCTCGCGAGCGGGGCCGGTTCTCCCGCAACTTCGTCGTGCAGGGGACCGCGGCGGAGTGGGCTCTGTGCTGGCTTGCCGAGCTGCGCCGCCGCCTGACGGCGCTCGAGCCCGTCGCCGGCCGGCGCCCCGAGCTGGTCTACTTCCTGCACGACGAGGTGCTCGTGCACACGCCGGCGCCCCTCGCGGCCGACGTGGCCACTGCCGTCCGGGAGGCGGCGGGCGCCGCGGGCCGGCTGATGTTCGGCGGGTTCCCCGTCGACTTCCCGCTCGACGTCGCCGTGGTCGACGACTACGGCCAGGCTTGACCGGCCCCGCCCATACGCTGGAACGATGACCGACCGCACCGTCGCCCCCTTCGGCACCTGGGCCTCGCCCCTCACCGCGGCGGACGTCGCCGCCGGCTCCCACCCCGTGTCGGGAGCCCGCTACGTCGGCGGCGAGGTGTGGTGGGCCGAGCTGCGTGCCGCCGAGGGGGGCCGATACGGCATCTTCCGCGCCGGGCGCGACGGCGAGCCGGAGCCGGTGCTGCCCGCACCCTGGAACGCCCGCAGCCGCGTGCACGAGTACGGCGGCGGCGCCTGGACGGCGACCGACGACGGCGACCTGGTGTTCGTCCAGTTCTCCGATCAGCGCATCCACGTGCTCCGTCCCGGTGCGGAGCCCGCGCCGCTCACGCCCGAGGATGCGCGTGACCGCTTCGGCGACCTCCGTGTTCGGGGCGACCGGGTCGTCGCGGTGCGCGAGCGGCACGAGGACGGCGCGGTCAGCCGCGACATCGTGCTCGTCCCGCTCGACGGACGCGCGGCGTCCGATCCGGAGGCGATCGTGTCGGTCGTCGCCGGCAGCGATTTCCTCGCCTATCCGCGATTCTCCCCGGACGGCCGGCGCCTCGCCTGGATCGCCTGGAACCACCCGCAGATGCCGTGGGACGGCACCGAGCTGCGGGTCGGCGAGCTCGACGGCGAGCGCGTGGCCGAGTGGCGGACCCTTCTCGGCGGCCCCGACGAGTCGGTGCTCCAGCCCGAGTGGGACGGCGACCGAGCGCTGTACGCCGTCACCGATCGCAGCGGCTGGTGGAACCCCGTCCGGGTCGACCTCGACGGCGGCGCCGTCACACCGCTGCTCGAGCAGGCGCGGGAGACGGGCGGCCCCCTCTGGAACCTGGGCCGCGACTGGTACCTGCCCCTGCCGGGCGGCGACCTCGCCCTGGTGTCGACGCTCGGCGCGGACCGGCTCGAGGTGCTGCCCGCCGGCGGGGAAGAGCCGCGCGTCCTCGACCTTCCGCTCACCACGATCGAGCTGCTCGACGCGGCACCGGGCCGCCTGCTCCTCGACGGAGGCAGCGCGGCGCTCGTCGGCGGCGCCCGGGAGCTCGACCTCGCCACCGGGGAACTGCGCGACGTCCGCCTCGACTACGACGCCCTGCCCGAGGCCGGCCTGCTGCCGCGCGCCGAGGAGCGCACCTTCTCCGGCGAGCGGGAGGTCCACGCCGTCGTCTATCCGCCCCGCAACCCGCACTTCAGCGCTCCGGACGGTGAGCTGCCGCCCTTCGTCGCGTTCGTGCACGGCGGCCCCACGACCCGTACCACCGCATCGGTGAACCTCGTGTTCGCGTACTACACGAGCCGGGGGATCGGCGTGGTGGACGTCAACTACGGCGGCTCCACCGGCTACGGCCGCGAGTACCGCGAGCGGCTCAAGGGTCAGTGGGGCGTCGTGGACGTCGAGGACGTCGTCACCGCGGTCCGTGGGCTCGCCGACGCCGGGCTCGCCGATCCGGCGCGGCTCGGGATCGAGGGCGGCTCCGCCGGCGGCTGGACGGTGCTCTCCGCGCTCACCAAGACCGACGTGTTCGCCTGCGGCGTCTCGCTGTACGGGGTCGCCGACCTCACGGCCCTCGCCGAGGACACGCACGACTTCGAGGCCCGGTACACCGACGGGCTCGTCGGCCCGCTGCCGGAGGCGCAGGCGGTGTACGACGAGCGCTCGCCCCTCAACCACGTCGACGGGCTCGACTGCCCGGTGCTGCTCCTGCAGGGCCTCGACGACCCCGTCGTACCGCCTGCCCAGTCGGAGCGCTTCCGCGACGGGCTCGTGCGCAAGGGCATCCCGCACGCGTACCTCGCCTTCGAGGGCGAGTCGCACGGGTTCCGGAAGATCGAGACCCGCATCCGCGCCCGCGAGGCAGCGCTCTCGTTCTACGGCCAGGTGTTCGGCTTCGAGCCGGCCGACGTGCCCGCGCTCGAGCTCTGGCGCGCGGGCGAATAACGCCGTGTCGGACCGCGTTGCACGACAGCAGAAGGAAGGATGAACGGATGACCGAGACCACCGCCCCCGCCGCTCCGCTGACCGCAGAGGAGCGGTACGCCCGGTTCCACTCGCGCCGGGAGGAGGCGGTGGTGCAGCCGCGCGGCTTCCTCGCGCTCGTCAACACCCAGTGGATCGACTCCGCGCAGCCGGTGTGGGGCGTGCCCGGCACCTGGGCGCCGCGCCCGGACGGTGAGCCGGGCCTCCTGCTGACCGCGACCGCCGCCGACGGCATCCGGGTGAACGGCGAGCTCGTCGACGGTGAGGCGCTCCTGTCGCCCAAGAACTCGGCGACCCCCAGCGACATCTCCTTCGACGATCACACGACCGGCACGATCATCGCCGGCCACGACGGCGCCAGCTTCGCGCTGCGGGTCTGGGACTCGCAGGCGGAGGCCATCGAGAACTTCGGCGGCATCGACGCGTTCCCGTACGACCCGGCCTGGGTGGTCCGCGGCACCTTCACGCCGAACCCCGAGGGCACCACCGCCGGCTTCGCCCACATCAAGGACGAGGGCGAGTCGCGCGAGATGGTCATCCCCGGCGAGATCACCTTCGAACACGACGGAACCGAGTACAGCATCCTGGCGTTCAAGGAAGGCCGGGCGCTTCAGCTCGTGTTCGCGGACGCGACGAGCGGCGACAGCACGTACAGCGTCGGCCGGTTCCTCTTCACCGCGCCGAACCCTGACGGCACGATCACGCTCGACTTCAACACCGCGGTCCTGCCGCCGTGCGCGTTCAGCTACAACTTCAACTGCCCGATGCCGCCCAAGCAGAACCGGTTCCCGTTCCCCGTCGAGGCGGGGGAGAAGAACGTGCTCGCCAAAGACGGTTCCCTCCTGCACTGAGCTCATATCGAACGCTCAGCGACACTCCGGGCAGCCATTCCGACGGTCTCTTACACTGTTGTAAGTCCGGCGTGTCGTCCTGCATAATGCAAGGGCCGGCAAGGCCGGAATGTTAATTTCATAACGGTGCAACAGGTGAACCGTTCACCAGGTCGTAGGGGAAGACGTACCTAGTCGAACGGAGAAAGAACCATGGCTGCACCACTCGCTCGGGGTGCGCTCTATGTGCACTCCTCCCCGCGCGCGCTCTGCCCCCATGTCGAGTGGGCGGCCGGTCGCGCACTCGGGCGCGCCGTCAACTTCACGTGGATCGAGCAGCCCGTGCTGAAGAACACCCTGCGCACCGACTTCTTCTGGGAGGGTCCGCAGGGCACCGGTGCTGCCATCGCGTCGGCGCTGAGGGGCTGGGAGCACCTCCGCTACGAGGTGACGGAGGACGCCGGCTTCGGCGCCGACGGCGCCCGCTGGATGCACACGCCCGACCTCGGCATCTTCTACGCCCAGACGGACACCGCGGGCAATGTGGTCGTCCCCGAGGACCGCATCCGCTACGCCATGGAGGCCGCAGGCGTGAACGCGCTCGAGCTGCACAAGGAGCTCCGGCTCGCCCTCGGCCAGTCCTGGGACGACGAGCTCGAGCCGTTCCGCACCGCCGGCGAGAAGAGCCCGGTCGTCTGGTTGCATCGAGCAGGCTGAGTCTTCCCCGACACGCCGCCGTTAAGTCGCGTGAACGCGGCGTGGCGCACCTAGTCTGGACTTGTTCGCATCGCGCTCCAACCCGTTCGGGTCGTATGGGTAGCGGCCCTCGAACTTAGCGAAAGCGACAGAAGAGCCCCTGACCGGATGGGTACCAGTCAGGGGCTCTTCACCTTTTCTGCGCCCGTGTCCGGCCACCCCGGTGATTGAGGAGCGGCCCGAAGGGCCGCGTCTCGAAATCACGCAACCTCGTCTCCGGACCGCACCACGCGAAGGGGCTGAAGTCCAAGGACACGTCGCGTGATTTCGAGACGGCCGCTTCGCGGCCTCCTCAATCTCCGTGGCCGGCACCGGACCGCGGGGCGTCCGGGTCTGCCGGGGCCTCGCGGCGGCGCTGCTGCAGCAGCGGCTTGGTGCGCACCAGCCGGAGCGCCGTCACCAGCCCGACTCCGCCCACCAGGTTGAAGAGCACGGTCGGGACGAACCAGAGGAGCCAGTCGAGATAGCCGACACCCGACCCGGACTGGATGGCGCCGAAGATCAGCAGCGAGTCGAGCACCGAGTGGTGCAGCTGGAGTCCGGCGAGCAGGAAGCCGCCCGCGATCGCGGCGATCATCTTGCCGACGTCCGACTTCGTGCCCTGCTGCATGCGCGTCATCAGCGTGATGGTGCTGCCGGCGAGGATCGCGAGGACTGCGGTCTGCAGGGTGAGTCCCGGGTCGGTGAAGTGGTGCGCGGCCTCGTCGAGCAGCGGCCCCCACTGCGGGAAGGCGGTGATCAGCAGCCACATGAACGCCCAGCCGCCCACGAGGTTCGCGAGCAGGGTGACGCCCCACAGCATGCCGAGCCGCCGCAGCGACGCCTCGCGTGCGGCTACCGCGGCGACGGGGACCAGGAAGTTCTCGGTGAACAGCTCGCTGTGGGCGAGAAGCAGAGCGACGAATCCGATGCCGAACGCGATCCCCGCGAGAAGATGGCTGTCGGTCTGCTCGAGGACGGCGAGGTAGCCCATGATGCCCACCCCGACATCGAGGCCCCCGAACAGCCCGGTGATGAGCATGGAGGCGAAGGTGCGGTGCAGCCGCTGCGCGCCCTCGTCGACGATCGCGTCGAACGACTCCTCGATCTCGCCCTCGACGGGGGCGTCTCCCTCGCCCAGCTCCTGACGGCGCTCGTCGCTCATCCCTGCCTCCCGGATCAGCCAACCAGCCGGGCGGAACGAGCATCAGGGGGTTGCGGGAACCGGAACGACGAACGGCAACCGTTCCCGGTTGCCGTTCGTCGCGAGTGCTGCCGGATCAGGCGGTGGCGAACGCCACCACGGCGTTGTGCCCGCCGAAGCCGAACGAGTTGCTGAGCGCGAGCAGGTCGCCCTGCGGCAGCGTGCGCGGCTCCCGGACGACGTCGAGGTCGATCTCCGGGTCCATCTCCTTGAGGTTGATGGTCGGGGGAGCGGTGCGCTCGTGCAGCGCGAGGACGGTGAAGATCGCCTCGATGCCGCCGGCGCCGCCCAGCAGGTGCCCTGTGGACGCCTTGGTCGCCGACACCGCGATGTCGGCGAGGCCGTCGCCGAACACGTGGCGGAGCGCGCGGTACTCGGCGACGTCACCGACGGGGGTGCTGGTGGCGTGCGCGTTGACGTGCCGAACGTCCGAGCGGCTGTAGCCGAAGGACTCGATGGCGGCGATCATCGCGCGAGCGGCGGCCGACCCCTCGGGGTCGGGAGCGGTGATGTGGTACGAGTCGCTCGTCACCGCGCCGCCGACCAGCTCCGCGTAGATGCGGGCGCCGCGGGCGACGGCGTGCTCCTCGGTCTCGACGACCAGGGCCGCGCCGCCCTCCCCGAGGACGAACCCGTCGCGGGTCACGTCGTACGGGCGGGACGCCGTGGCCGGGTCGTCGTTGCGCTTGGACAGCGCCTGCATCGACGCGAAGGACGCGAGCGGCAGCGGGTGGATGGCCGCCTCGCTGCCGCCCGCGATGACGACGTCGGCGTACCCGAGCTGCAGGTGCTCGTACGCGTTCGCGATCGACTCGGTGCTCGAGGCGCACGCCGACACCACGGTCCGCGCGAAGGCACGCGCCCCGAGGTTCATCTCGATCGCCGCGGCCGGGGCGTTCGGCATCAGCATCGGGACGGTCATCGGCAGGACCCGGCGCGGGCCCTTCTCGCGCAGGGTGTCCCACGCGTCGAGGAGGGTCCACACGCCGCCGATGCCGGTCGACCAGTCGACGCCGAGCCGCTCGGGCTCGATGTCGGTGATGCCGGAGTCGGCCCAGGCCTCGCGGGCGGCGATGAGGGCGAACTGGCTGCCCGGGTCGAGGCGCTTGGCCTCGACCCGCTCCAGCTGCTCGGCCTGCTCCACCTTGGCCGAAGCAGCGAACGTGACGGGCAGCTCGAGCCGCCCGACCCACTCCTCGGTCAGAGTGCGCGCGCCGGACTCACCGGCGAGCAGCGCATCCCAGGACTCGCGCGCTGTGGCACCGAGCGGCGACGTGGCGCCGATCCCGGTGACGACGATCTTCTTCGGCATGAGGTGGTGCTCCTGAGGTCAGGGAAAAGGCTGGATCAGCCCTGGGCCTTGACGATGTAGTTGACGGCGTCGCCGACGGTCTTGAGGTTCTTGACCTCTTCGTCCGGGATCTTCACGTCGAACTTCTCCTCGGCGTTGACCACGATGGTCATCATCGAGATGGAGTCGATGTCGAGGTCGTCCGTGAAGGACTTGTCCATCTCGACCGTGTCGGTCGCGATGCCCGTCTCGTCGCTGACGAGCTCGGCGAGGCCGGCGAGGACTTCTTCAGTGGACTGGGCCATGTTCATGTCTCCTTGAGGTGTTCGGTAGAGGCGGGATTTCGAGCTTATCGGGGGAGGTTTCGGCGGCCGGTCAGGGCAGGACGACGACCTGCGCGCCGTAGACCAGGCCTGCGCCGAAGCCGATCTGGAGGGCGAGACCGCCGGAGAGCTCCGGGTGCTCCTCGAGCAGCCGGTGCGTCGCGAGGGGGATCGAGGCGGCTGACGTGTTGCCGGTGGTGGCGATGTCGCGGCCGATCGCGACCGTGTCCGGCAGGCCGAGCTGCTTCGCGAACTCGTCGATGATGCGCATGTTGGCCTGGTGCGGGATGAACGCCGCGAGCTGGTCGGGGGTGATGCCCGCCTCCTCGATGGCCTGGCGGGCGACCTTGACCATCTCCCAGACGGCCCAGCGGAAGACCGTGGGGCCCTCCTGCCGCAGCGTCGGCCAGGCGGCGGAGCCGTCGCGGAACTCGGTCAGGGTCGCGTTCATGCCGACAGCGTCGGCCTTCGAGCCGTCCGAGCCCCACACGGTCTTCGAGATGCCGGGGGTGTCGCTCGGCCCGATGACGGCGGCGCCGGCCCCGTCGCCGAGGAGGAACGAGATGCTGCGGTCGGTCGGGTCGACGACGTCGGACAGCTTCTCGGCGCCGACGACGAGGGCGTAGGTGCCGATACCGGCGCGGATGAGGGCGTCGGCCTGCGCGACAGCGTAGGTGTAGCCGGCGCAGGCGGCGTTGACGTCGTAGGCGGCTGCCGGGTTGGCGCCGACGCGGTCGGCGAGAACGGCGGACAGCGACGGCGTCTGCTGGACGTTGCTGATGGTCGCCACCAGAACGAGGTCGACCTGCTCGGGGGAGACCCCGGCGGCGGCGATCGCGTCCTTGCCCGCTGTGGTGGCGAGGTCCAGGGCGCTGACCGCGGCGGACGCGCGCGTGCGGGTCTCGATGCCGGTGCGCTGGCGGATCCACTCGTCCGAGGAGTTGATAGGGCCGACCAGGTCGTCGTTCGGCACGACGAGGTCGCCGCGGGCGGCGCCCAGTCCGAGGATGCGGGTGTACTGCGGGCCGGTCGCCTGCCTGAGCTCGGTCACTTGTCTCCGTCCAGCAGCGCGTGCGCCGCCTCGAGGTCGGCGGGGGTCTTCACGGCCACGGTCGGGATGCCGCGCAGGGCGCGCTTGGCGAGCCCGGTGAGCGCGCCGGCCGGGGCGAGCTCGATGATCCCGGTGACGCCGGCGGCGGCGAACGACTCCATGCAGCGGTCCCAGCGCACCGGCGAGGACACCTGGCCGACGAGGAGGTCGAGGAACTCGGCGCCCGAGGTGACCTCGCTGCCGTCCTTGTTCGTCCAGATCCGGGTGGCGGGGTCGCGCGGCGTCAGGGTGCCGGCGACGGCGCGCATCCGGTCGACGGCGGGCGCCATGTACTCGGTGTGGAAGGCGCCCGCGACCTGCAGCGGGATGACGCGGCTGCCGGCGGGCGGGTTGGCGCCGAGCTCCGCGAGGGCGGGACGGGGACCCGCGACGACGAGCTGGCCGCCGCCGTTGTAGTTGGCGGGGAACACGCCGTGCGACGCGATCGTGTCGAGCACGACGGCCTCGTCGCCGCCGACCACAGCGCTCATGCCGGTCTCGACCTGGGCCGCGGCCTCGGCCATCGCGCGGCCGCGCTCGGCGACGAGGCGGATCGCCTCCTCGGAGGTGAGGATGCCGGCGCCTGCGGCGGCGGTTATCTCGCCGACGGAGTGGCCGGCGATGCCGGACAGCCTGCGTCCGCCGGCCAGCAGGGCCTCGAGCGTGAGGATCCCGGCCGCGACGATCAGCGGCTGGGCGATGCGCGTGTCGCGGATCGTGTCGGCGTCCGACAGCGTCGCGTGCAGCACGAGGTCGAGCTCGGCGTGCTCCGAGAGGCGGCTCAGGGTCTCCCAGGCGGACGTATCCTCCAGCCAGGGGGAGAGGAAGCCGGGGGTCTGCGAGCCCTGTCCGGGCGCGACGACGATGATCACTGGTCCATCCTGCCAATCACCCGGGACCCGATCGGCAGATCCTGCACGAAAGATCGCCCCAATGCTTGTGGAAGCCGTGCACGGGCCCGAGTTGTGCGGGTCGCTGTGCCGGTGACGCGAGCTCGTCGGGGTCTGCACATTGCGGTTGCCTCCCCGTCGCCTTCAGCAGGCACCAACCGCGCTCAGCAGGTAGAACTGGGGTGAATTCGCCTGCTGAACGGCGTCTCTGTCTGCTGAAGGTCGTCACGGAAGGGCCGTCCGTCCATTCCTTGCGAATGCCTCGACTTCGGATCGTTGCGCTTCGCGAGGCACCTTCAGCAGGCATAGACCGCGTTCAGCAGGTAGCACCGGGGCTCGTTTGCCTGCTGAGCGGCCTCCGTGCCTGCTGGAAGTGGTCGCGGGAGGGACATCCCCGTCACACGCCCTCGGACGGGGCGGCGTCAGCGGCGCCGCGGAGCGGCGGCGGGCTCCGCGATGGCGCCGAGGATGAGCGCCGACTGCAGGATCACGGCCTCCCGGGCCCCGGTGGCGTCATATCCGATGACCTCGGAGATGCGCTTCAGCCGGTACCGGACCGTGTTCGGGTGCACGAACAGCTCGCGTGCCGTGGCCTCCAGCGAGCGGCCGTTGTCGAGGTAGCACCAGAGGGTGCCGAGCAGCTCGGTGGAGTGGTCCTGCAGGGGCCGGTAGATGCGGCCGACCAGGGTCGACCGGGCGAGCGGGTCGCCGGCGAGGGCTCGCTCGGGCAGCAGGTCGTCGGCGAGCACCGGCCGGGGGGCGTTCCGCCAGGCACGCGCGACGGCGAAGCCGGCCAGGGCGGCGCGCGCGCTGCGGTGCGCCTGCACGAGGTCCGGCACCTCGTTCCCGAGCACGAGGTGGCCCGAGCCGAACCCCGGCTCGAGGCGCCGGGCGATCTCGAGGAAGCTGAGCGGGGGCGTCTGGGCGGAGCCCTCCTCGCCCTCCTGGGGAGAGGGAAGCGCCCGCCCGATCACGAGCACGAGCCGGCTGCCCTGAACGCCGATCAGCACGTCGGCCTCGACGTGCCGCGCCGTGCGCCGGAGCTGGTCGACGTCGAGCATCGGGGGAGCGGTGCCGACGAGCACGCAGACCTCGCCGTGCCCGTGCCAGCCGAGCGCCGCGATCCTGCTCGGCAGCTCGTTCTCCGCCTCGCCGGAGAGGATCGAGTCGACGACGAGCGCCTCGAGCCGGGAGTCCCAGAGCCCGCGCGCCTCGGCGGCGCGGGCGTAGACGTCGGCCGCGGCGAAGGCGATCTCGCGGGAGTACAGCAGGATCGCCTCGCGGAGGCCGTCGCCGCCGTCCTTCACGCGGTCCTCGACGACCTCGACGGTCACGCGGATGAGCTGCAGCGTCTGCTGCAGGCTCACCGAGCGGAGCAGCTCCCGAGGGGCGGCCCCGAACACGTCGGCGGCGATCCACGGCGCCGACTTCGGGTCGTCGTACCAGCTGATGAACGAGGTGATGCCGGCCTGGGCGACCAGCCCGACCGCCGAGCGGCGGCCGGGCGGCATGTCCCGATACCAGGGAAGGGTGTCCTCCAGTCGCTTGAGCGTCGCCGTCGCGAGCTCACCCGAGACCGTCCGCAGCCACGCGAGAGTCTCGGCCTTCGTCCGTGCCACGCCCGGAGGTCGGATCAGCTCTCGCCGCCGGCGGTGCCGGTGGTGCCCGCCGTCACGTCGAGCAGGCGGTACTTGTCGATCGCCTGGCGGGCGAGCGAGCGGTCCACCTTCCCCTGGCCCGCGAGCGCCTCGAGCGTCCGCACCACGACCGAGGGGCCGTCGATGAGGAAGAACCGGCGGGCCGCCGCACGGGTGTCCGAGAAGCCGAAGCCGTCGGCGCCGAGCGTGAAGTACTGCCCTGGCACGAACTGGCGGATCATGTCCGGCACCGCGTGCGAGTAGTCGCTCACCGCGACGACCGGGCCCTCGGCACCCGCGAGCTTCGCCGTGACGTAGGCCTGGCGCGGCTCGGCGTCCGGGTCGACGAAGTAGGAGCGCTCCGCGTCGAGTCCGTCGCGGCGCAGCTCCGACCAGGAGGTGACGCTCCACACGTCGGCGGCGACGCCCCAGTCCTCGGCGAGCAGCTTCTGCGCCTCGAGCGCCCACGGCACGGCGACGCCGGAGGCGAGGATCTGCGTGCGCGGTCCCTCGTTCTCGGCCCGCTTCAGCAGGTACATGCCCTTCAGCACGCCGTCGACGTCGAGGCCCTCGGGCTCCGCCGGCTGCGGCATCGGCTCGTTGTACACGGTGAGGTAGTACATGACGTTCGGGTCCGGGTGACTGCCCCCGTACATCCGCTCGAGACCGGCCTGCACGATGTGCCCGAGCTCGTAGCCGTACGCGGCGTCGTAGGTCACGACGGCGGGGTTCGTGTTGGCGAGCACGGGGGAGTGGCCGTCCGCGTGCTGCAGGCCCTCGCCCGTCAGCGTGGTCCGGCCCGCGGTGGCGCCGATCAGGAAGCCGCGTGCCATCTGGTCGCCGGCCGCCCAGAGGGCGTCGCCGGTGCGCTGGAAGCCGAACATCGAGTAGAAGACGTAGACCGGGATGAGCGGCTCGCCCTGCGTCGAGTACGACGTCCCCGTGGCGGTGAACGCCGCGAGGGCCCCCGCCTCGTTGATGCCGACGTGGACGATCTGGCCCTGCGGGCTCTCCTTGTAGGCGAGCAGCAGGTCGCGGTCGACCGACGTGTAGTGCTGGCCGTGCGGGTTGTAGATCTTCGCGTTCGGGAAGAACGCGTCCATGCCGAACGTGCGCGCCTCGTCCGGGATGATCGGCACGATCCGGTTCCCGAAGTTCTTCGTGCGCATGATCTCCTTGAGGATGCGCACGAAGGCCATGGTCGTGGCGACCGGCTGCTGGCCGGAGCCCTTCTTGGCGATCGCGTAGGCGGAGTCGTCGGGGAGGGTGATCGGCGTGTGCGTCGACCGGCGCTCCGGCAGGTAGCCGCCGAGCGCGCGGCGGCGCTCCTGCAGGTACTGGATCGCCTCGTCGTCCTGGCCGGGGTGGTAGTACGGCGGCTGGTACGGGTTCTCCTCGAGCACCGCGTCGGAGACCGGGATGCGCATCTCGTCGCGGAACAGCTTGAGGTCGTTCAGCGTGAGCTTCTTCATCTGGTGGGTCGCGTTGCGGCCCTCGAAGGTCTTGCCCAGGCCGTAGCCCTTGATCGTCTTCGCGAGGATGACGGTCGGCTGACCCTTGTGCTCCATCGCGGCCTTGTACGCCGCGTAGACCTTGCGGTAGTCGTGGCCGCCGCGCTTGAGCGCCCACACCTGGTCGTCGGTGAGGTCCTTCACGAGCTCGAGGGTCCGCGGGTCGCGGCCGAAGAAGTTCTCGCGGACGAACGCGCCGTTCTCGGTCTTGAAGGTCTGGTAGTCGCCGTCGGGCGTGCGGTTCATCAGGTCGATGAGCGCGCCCTCGGTGTCGCGGGCGAGCAGGTCGTCCCATTCGCGGCCCCAGATGACCTTGATGACGTTCCAGCCGGCGCCGCGGAAGAAGCTCTCGAGCTCCTGGATGATCTTGCCGTTGCCGCGGACGGGGCCGTCGAGGCGCTGCAGGTTGCAGTTGATGACGAAGGTCAGGTTGTCGAGGCCCTCGTTCGCGGCGACCTGGAGCTGGCCGCGGCTCTCGACCTCGTCCATCTCGCCGTCGCCGAGGAATGCCCAGACGTGCTGGTCGGAGGCGTCCTTGATGCCGCGGTTGGTGAGGTACTTGTTGGCCTGCGCCTGATAGATCGCGTTGATCGGGCCGAGACCCATCGACACGGTCGGGAACTGCCAGAAGTCGGGCATGAGCCGCGGGTGCGGGTAGGACGAGAGCCCGCCGCCGGAGAACGACTTCTCCTGGCGGAAGCCGTCGAGCTGGTGCTCGGTGAGCCGGCCCTCGAGGAACGCGCGGGAGTACATGCCGGGGGAGGCGTGGCCCTGGAAGAAGATCTGGTCGCCGCCGCCCGGGTGGTCCTGGGCGCGGAAGAAGTGGTTGTAGCCGACCTCGTAGAGCGTCGCGGAGGACGCGTAGGTGGAGATGTGGCCGCCGACGGCGACGTCGGGACGCTGGGCGCGGTGCACCATGACGGCCGCGTTCCAGCGCAGCCAGGCGCGATAGCGGCGCTCCACATCCTCATCACCCGGGAACTCGGCCTCGTTCTCCGGCGAGATGGTGTTGATGTAGTCCGTGGTCGGGACCATCGGCACGCCGAGGTGCAGCTGCTTCGACCGCTTCAGCAGCCGGAGCATCATCTCGCGCCCGCGCTCGTGACCGTTCGCCTCGACGAGGGAGTCGAGGGACTCCAGCCATTCGGCGGTCTCGCCGGGGTCTGAGTCGGTGTTGTTCACCGAGTACGGGTCCTGGTCGTTGACTGTCAACGTCGACCTCTCTTCGCGGGACCGGTCCGGGTGCCGGAGCCGGCTGCACCTGTCTTATCGGAGCCCGGATCCTGTCGGGTCGCGACACCACCCCGGCCGAGCATCGAGCCTACTGTCTCCGTCTGGGGACGGCGGACGGTTCGGCGGGGGTTCGCCGACGGCGTCGCCCCGATGCGGCACGATGGCGGGGTGACCATCGCCATCGGCGCGCCCGCGCCCGACTTCGAGCTGCCGAGCCAGTTCGGCGAGCCCGTGCGGCTCTCGTCCTTCCGGGGCGATCGGGCGGTCGCGCTCGTGTTCTTCCCGCTCGCCTTCTCGCGCACCTGCGCCGAGGAGCTGCGCGAGCTGCAGGAGAACCGGGCGCTCTTCACGGAGGCCGGCGTCGAGGTGCTCGGCGTCTCCGTGGACTCGAAGCACACCCTCCGCGCCTGGGCCGACGCCGAGGGCTACGAGATGCCGCTCCTCTCCGACTTCTGGCCGCACGGCGGCGTAGCGCGCTCGTACGGCGCCTTCCGACCGGACACCGGCGTCGCCTCGCGGACGACCGTCCTGCTCTGCGAGGAGGGTGTGGTGCGATCGGTGTTCTCCTCGTCGCCCGTCGAGGCGCGGCCCTTCGCCGCCTACCGGGAGGCGCTCGCCGCGCTCCGGCTCGCGCGCCGGCCCTGAGCCGGCCCCGCATCCCGCCCCGCCCCGTCCGCTGGCCCCACATCTGGGGACCGTGGCGGTTCTCGGCGGTTTCACAGGGTCTGGGAGACTCGCCGCATCATGACTGATTCGCAGCCGCCTGTCCCGCCGACCCCGCCGTCCGCCGCGGTGCCGACCTCCGCGTTCCCCCCGCCGGCCGAGCCGGCGTACGCGCAGACTCCGCCGCAGCCGGTGTACGGCAAGGCGCCGGGTCAGCCGGATGCGTCCGGACCCCGCACCAACGGCCTCGGCATCGCCGCCCTCATCGTCGGGATCGTCGCCCTCGTCTTCGGCGTCATCCCGTTCGTCAGCTACTTCGGCGCCTTCCTCGCGTTCGTCGGCGTCGTGCTCGGGATCATCGCCCTCGTGCTCAAGGGCCGCAGGAAGGGCATCGCGATCGCGGGCCTCATCGTCTCCGGTGTCGCGCTGATCCTCTCGATCGTGCTCTCGATCGTCTACACGACGGCCATCGTCAACTCGGTGAACGATGCCATCGAGTCGGCAGCCCCGAGCGTCCAGGGCCCGGCCGAGGATGAGGCCGCGACCGACGACGAGGCCGCGGACGGGTCCGCCGACACGCTGGTGCTCGGCCTCGGCGAGACGATGGCGTGGAGCGACGGCGTCGAGATGACGGTCAGCGCGCCCGTCCCGTTCACCCCGAGCGAGACCGCGTCGGCGGAGCCGGGCCAGAGCGCCGTGCTCTTCGACCTGACGCTCACCAACAACAGCGAGGAGCCGCTCGAGCCGCTGTCGTTCTCGCAGGTGACCTCCGGCGGCGCCGAGGCGACGGCGATCTTCGACTCGGCGAACAACATCGGCCTCGCGCCGACCGCGACGATCCTGCCCGGCCAGTCGATCACCTGGCAGGAGGCCTTCTCGGTCGCCGACCCCGCCGACATCACCTTCCAGTCGTCGCCCGGCTTCCTCTACGACGACGCGATCTGGACCATTCAGTAAGTTCCGCCGTCACCGTGAACGCTCTGGCCGGGTCTCCCGGCCGGGGCGTTCTGGTTTTCGGGCTGCTGCTGCCGGCCGGGTCAGCTGCTCGGCAGGGAGGCCTCGATGAGCTCGACGATCTCGGGCGCGTCCGGCTCGGTGGTCGGGCGGAAGCGGGAGACGCGGCCGTCCGGTGTCACGAGGAACTTCTCGAAGTTCCACATCACGCGGCCGGCGGTGCCGCTCGCATCCGGCGTCTTGGTGAGCACTTCGTAGAGGGGGTGCCGGTTGCGGCCGTTGACCTTGACCTTCTCGAACATCGGGAACGTGACGCCCCAGGTGGTCGAGCAGTACTCGGCGATGGCCTCCTCGGTGCCGAGCTCCTGCAGGAACTGGTTGCTCGGGAAGCCGAGCACGGTGAACCCCCGCTCGCCGTAGCTGCGCTGCAGCTCCTCGAGCTTCTCGTACTGCGGAGTGAGGCCGCAGCGGGAGGCGACGTTGACGATCAGCTTCACCTTGTCCGCGAAGGGGGCGAGGGTCGTCTCGGTGCCGTCGATGGTCCGGACGGGGATGTCGTGGAGGTCCATGCAGGGGCCAACCGGGCGGGTGGTGCCGTCATTCCTCGGCTCTTCCCATCGCGCCGCCGGCTTCCCTGTCCCTCAACAGGCATTTCTGCCGTCAACAGGCGGAAACAGCCGAAGGATGCCTGTTGGCGGGATTTCTGCCTGTTGAGGGGGAGAGGAACGGGCGGGAGGGGCGGGCCCGCGGGTCGGTAGCATGGGCAGGCGCCGGACGGCGTGCCGGGCTCTTAGCTCAGTTGGTTAGAGCGCCACGTTTACACCGTGGATGTCGGGGGTTCGAGTCCCTCAGGGCCCACAGGAGACAGCGCCGCCACGCGCACGGAGCCACTGGCGACTTCCTCGGCTCTGCCCAGGCGGCCGTCGTCAACACCTACGTCGGGCTTCGCGTCCTCGGCGATCGCGAGATTGGATAAGCGAGCGAAGGCGCGCTGGCCAAGTCCTCCTGGGGGGGGGTGAGGCAGACGACGACGGGGATGACGTCGACTACATTCTCGACGGCATGGTGGATGTCCAGTCTGACCTGCTTTTTCGCCTTCGCCGACCTGCTCGGAGAGCATCCCGAGGACCCCGCGGGTGTTACCCGATCGGCATTGTCTTCGAGGGCCACACCGGCGAGCTCGAAGAGGAGGAGCTCGACGAGAAACAGCGAGGTGTCGACCCGCTCCTTCGGCAGGCTCATACCGCCGCCGGGACCTACGTCCTGCCCGCGGTACGAGGCACTCCGGCAGACTTCGGAGCCCGCGGAACAGACGACGGAGGCATCGAATGGTTGAGAAGCTTCCCAGCACAGGCTCCCGGCCATCGGCGTCCGAGATCGGCTGTGACACCTCCGACGTCCTGGTGATCCACAACACCTTCAGGCACCTATATCGTGAGGCGCCCCGTTTGGTTCGTGGTGCGAGCGAGGACGGCATGAGGACCGCTGCGGTGGCGACGCACCTGTCGACGGTCGCCGTGATGCTCCATCACCACCACCAGGCGGAAGACGACACCATTTGGCACAAGCTCGAGTCCCGCGTGCCCGCTTGCGCTGTGCACGTCGGGCAGATGAAGGCCCAGCATCGGCAGATTGCCCAGATGCTGGACCGGCAGGATGACGCTGTCGCATCGTGGCAGTCCTCGCCGGACCACCAGGCGACGGAGCGCTTATCTGAAGTTGTGAACGCGATCGGCGGGGCATTGGGTGCTCACCTCGGACAGGAGGAGGAACAGATCTTCCCCGAGATCGAACGGACGTGGACGCAGAAGGAGTGGGACGCTGCCGGTGCCTATGCGCAGAAGATCCTTGGGAAGGCGCTGCCGGTGAGAACTCAGCTGATCTATCTCGGACACGTCCTCGACAGCCAGCCCCCGGAGATGCGTCGGAAGTTCCAACGAGAGGTCCTGCCTGCACCGCTCAAGCTCTTCTGGCTTGTAAGAGGTCAGCGGCTCTACCGCGCGCACAGGCTCTCCTTGTACGGCTCTCCTACCTAGGTCGAGGCTGCGGGGGCCGGAGCCATCGCGGCTGCGGCCGAGCTCACCTTGCGCGCCAGGGCGATGACTTCTCCGCGTGGTAGGACACGCCCGCGTTGAACGGCCCGTTCGAACTCCGGTCCCGAAGGGCTGTTGCGAATGCTGTCGACGATGGGGAGAACCGCCTCGTCATTGACGTTCGCGAGCCCGAGACGGTCCCGGATGGCTCTTACGGCTCCGTAGAGCAAACCGGCGTTCTCAGTTTGCCCGAGCGCGTGAGCGACGCCGACGAAGCACTCGAGCCCGTACGCGACCCCCTGCTCATGGCCAAGGCCGAGCGAGAGGTCCAGTTGCCGTTCCATCAACGGCGCAGCCTCGGCGACTCGTCCCGCGAGCAGGCGCGTCCAGCCGAGGTGGTTCAGAGGAAAGGTGCGAGCGAAGTCGTCCTCTACCTGGTTGGAGAAGCGCAGAGCTTGCTCGAATAGCTCCGATGCTGCCTCGAAGTTGCCCCGGGCGAGCTCGATCCGGCCGAGCGGGATCAGCGGGCTGAAGGCTTGGGTCCAGAGATCGCCGGGCGGGCGTGTGTTGCCGGCCTCGGACATCATGCTCATCCCTTGGCGAATGAGTTCCTGCCCGCTTTGCACCTCGGCAGGGTGGGAAAGCGCATAAGCGAAGCCGAGAAGTGAGAGCACGGAGGCCTGGCGGTCCCTGTCTCCAGAAGCGGTCAGCAGCTGCAGACTCTCGTCAAGGTCGCGAACCACTTCCTCGCCCGCCCCGAGCATGAGCCCAAGGAACGACCGGATCCACAGGGCCGCGGCGCGGCTGTGCTTCGACGCCGCCTCACCGGCGGCGATCACCTCGTTGACCCAAGACCGGGCTTCCCCGAGCAGGCCGGCGATCCACCAATAGGTGTAGAGCCGGACGGCCAACTCGGTTGCGAGATCCCACTGGTGAGTGTCGAGGAGGTGACGCAACGCCGTCCGGAGGTTCTCTTGTTCGTCGGACAGGGCGGTGATCGTCTGCAGCTGCCGCGGCCCGGTCAGATCAGGCGCGAGGGCCAGAGCCCAGTTCGCGTAATAACGGGCGTGGAGGTCGCGCACCTCCGCCTGATGCCCCTGACGCTCAAGTCGTTCGGTGGCATACTCGCGAACTGTCGCCAAGAGTTGGAAGAATGTGGCGCCCTTGCGCTCCTGCTGGCGAATCAGGCTGGCGTCGACCAGGCTTTCGAGTAGGTCGAACGGCGTGACGCCGGATTCGGCGACGGCTTCAGCGCCGTTTAGCGAGAACCGGCCGGTGAACACACCGAGGCGCCAGAGCAAGTTCTGTTCGTGTTCACCCAGCAGCCGGGTGCTCCACTCGATCGTGTCCCGCACCGTTTGCTGTCGCACCGGAGCGTCCCTCTGGCCGCCAGCCAGCACGGGCAGCTGATGTTGAAGCCGGTCGAGCAGGGTGGGGGGAGCCAGCAGGCTGGTGCGAGCCGCGGCCAGTTCGATGGCCAGCGGTACGCCCTCGAGCCGCCTGACGATCTGCTTTATCGCAGTCAAGTTCTCAGCCGTGAGCTCCAGGTCCGGCTTGACAGATCGTGCGCGCTCGATGAACAGGTCGACGCTGGGCGCCTGGACCTGCGCGGGGCTGTCCGCTTCGCGATCCTCACCGGGCAGCCCGAGCGGATTCACCTGGTAGGTGTGCTCGCCGCCGATTCTGAGGAGCACTCGGCTGGTGACGATGACCTTGAGCTGAGGGGCGGCGGCGAGGAGGCGCGACACCAACGGTGCCGCGCCGACAACCTGCTCGAAGTTGTCGAGCACCATCAGCATGTGCCGGCTACCCAGTGAGAGCGCGAGCTTCTGCCCCAGGGGGGCATCGCCGGTATCGAGGACGCCCAGGGCATGAGCCATCGCGTTCGGAACCTGGGTGGCGTCGTCAACGGCAGCCAGGGGAACGAATGCCACTTCGCCGACCTCGGCGGCAAGCGCGCGAGCTGCTTCGATGGCGAGTCGCGTCTTGCCAATGCCTCCGGGGCCGGTGAGGGTGACGAGTCGCATGTCGGGCGAGCGGAGCATCTCGGCCACGCCGTCCACGTCCTGCTCTCGGCCGAAAAGCTCGGTCAGGGGCGTCGGCAATGACGTCACGGGTGTCTCTCGACCCTGAACAGGGGGAGCGGGCGAGGACGAAGCGGCGGGGACGCGGCTGTCATCGAAGCGTTCGGCCAGCAGGACGGCGAGGTCGGTGACCAGGAGTCGCGAAAGTTCTCGGGCGTCGCGGAAGTGCTTGTAGGACGCTGTGTCGTCGTCTCGAATGCGGTCCAGCAACCTCTCCAGGCCCGGCTCGCGTGGCCCGTCGCCCGCTTTGACATACATCAGTTTCGGCATCCTGCTGGGGGCGAGGTTGTACTCGTCTTCGAGACCGGAGACCGTCTCCCCGGGGGCTACCCAGCCGTACTTCTGCCAGTAGATGCCGACGAAGATGTCGCTCTGCTCAAGGTAGGCGCGGTAGAGGGAACGGGGCGGGTGCGGTCTCGCACCGAGTTCGAACATCACCGCGGCGGCGGATAACCGCTCGATCGCGCGTCGTGCGGCCTTCCGCTCCGCCGCCAACTCGCCGAGTGTGGAGCTGACGAACACCCGCAACCGCTGGTCCGGTGTGCGGATCCGGACACGGCTGCTGGAAGCGGTGTCGCTCACGGTGCGGCCCCCGGAGCTTTCCGGGACGCGCGCCCGCGCCTCCGCGCTTCGCCGGGTGCCGGCGTCTTCTCCACTTCCCGGAAGCTAGGGAAGTGCCCAAGTGACCTGCAGGGGCGAAGGTCCCTGCTCGCCCCCGCGGTAGGTCTTGTAGCCGCTTGCCCAGTTGTTCCCCGACGTGCGCGAGACCTCGACCTCTCGCGCCGCCGCGCCGATGCTGCACCCCCGCTCGCGCCAGGTCCATGGACCTTTCACGTTCGGCGACTGCGGCCGACGCCCCGGCCCCTTCTGAAGGAGCCTACGGCGGCGGGCTGGCTGGATAGGGGTAGACGGAAGAGCGCCGATTTCTCGCGGTTCCGTCCACGAATGTCCACCCAGCCAGGCGTTTCGGCACTTTGCACCGTGGATGTCGGGGGTTCGAGTCCCTCAGGGCCCACCGCAGAACCCCGGTCGCAACTGATCTTGGTGCCTTCTTGGCTGGGCCCGACTTCCACGTCAATGTCGGGGCACTCTTCGGCCCTTCGGCCCTGACCGGCCTGCGTTCGGCGGCGTATGTCTCTCCTAACGCGCCGTCGAGTCGCCTGGCGCCGACCGAGGCAGGAGGTCCGAGAGATGAAGAAGATGCCTGCGGCTGCGGCTGCGCTCGCCGGGGCTGTAGCGCTGCCGGTCCTCGCCACGCCACCGGCAGCGGCCGCGGCCGGGACGTTCTCCCTGACGACGGGCTCCTGCGAGGTGCAGTTCGGGCAGCTCCGCCAGTTGATCGAGTACGAGGTGACTGACGCCACACCCGAGACTGGACTCGTTTTCGTCTGGGTTGTTGGGACGCAGCCCGATTCGGTGTACAACCGGCAGGTCGGATTGGTGACCGACGCCAACGGGGACGCGTCTGGTTCTGCGGCGCCGCCAGCGTGGGCCTATCCCCTGACCATCACGGCCTACCTGGACGTCGACGGCGACTCTCTGACGAATCCGTTCGAAGACGATGACGACGTGCTCATCGGGTCACAGACCGTCGACTTCACCTGCGGAGGCCAGGAGGCAGTCCAGGCTCTGGTCGCAGGCGGCGCGCTCAGCGCTGCGGCCGGCAGCTCGCTGACATCGACACTAGACCGGGCGCAGGACGCCGCCGATGAGGGAGACCCGCGACGGGCCATCTCGGCGTACAGGGCCTTCATCGCCCAGGTGAACGCGCTCGTCAAGGCGAAGCGCCTGGATGCGTTCGAAGGGCAGAAACTCGTCGAGATCGCCGAAGCGAGGATCAGGGCACTCGGAACCGAGTGAACTCGGGGTGGAGCAGCGCTGCCCGTCGGCGGCGGACGAATGCGGCCTGAATGTACCGGGAGGCACGGGCCAACGCATCGCCTCCGGGAACGAGCACGGACTGACCATCTACCGGTGGTGATGCCCACCTCCGCATTCGTCCGGCGCCTCACCCGCCCGCCACCCAGCCGCGGTAGCGGCTCGGCTGGTCGAACGCCTGCGGCCCCAGCCCGTATGCGCTCAGCTCGTCGTGGTGGCGCTTCACGTCCACCCACTCGGGCAGCTCCTGAAGCGCACGCTCGGCTTCGGCGTCGCGGCCCATGGCGCGGAGCTGTTCGGCGACGTCGTCCCGGTGGACTTTCATCTCACCCTCCCGTCATCGGCGTGCAGTCAATCCGTGGCGCGACCGCCGGCGGCAGAGGCGATCGACCCGCGGATGCCGGCTGCTCGGTTCCGGTCCGGAACCGGCGGCGTCAGGACGTTGGTCCCTCAGAGCCCCGACCGACGTCGCGAGACTGAGCCTGTTTCCTGAAGGAGGGCGGACCGATGGCGTCGATCCTCGTCTGCAGCAACACGGTGTACGCGCACGTCCACTCCGCGCTCGCCGTCGCCCGGCATCTCGCGGCGTCCGGTCACCGGGTGCGCTTCCTGACGGGGAAGCCCTACGAGGAGGCCGTGGCGAGGGCGGACGGAGTCGAATTCGTTCCGCTGACCCCGGAAGCAGGGCCGAGCATCGACGATCCGAACGCCTCCTTCCCCGAGCGAGTGGGACTGACGGGCCTCGCCGCGGCGCGGTTCGACATCGAGAACATCTTCCTGCGTCCCGGTCCTCACCAGTTGGCCGCGATCGACGAGGCGCTCGCTGCGGAGCCCGCCGACGTCGTCCTCGCGGAGGCCAGCTTCGTCGGTGCCGTCCTCCTCGCGGCGCGCTCCTCGGATCAGCGGCCGGCGGTGGTCACTCTCGGGATCTTCCCGCTCGCCCTGCCGAGCCCCGACACCGCGCCGCCCGGGATGGGGCTGCCGCCTCTGGCCGGGCCCCTCAACCGCCCTCGCAACCGAGTGCTCAACGCTGCGGTCGACCGCCTCGTCTTCGCCCAGGCACGCGAGGAGCTCCACCGGCTGTTCCGGGCGACGGGTGCGGCCGTCGACCTCAGCCTGCTGGATGCCCCCGTCGTCCTGCCCGATGCGTACCTCCAGTTCACTGTTCCCGGGTTCGAGTACCCACGGCGGCACCTGCCGGGCACCGTCCGGTTCGTGGGTCCCCTTCCCGCCCCACAGGTGGAAGTGCCGCTTCCCGACTGGTGGGGCGACCTCGATGGCGGGCGACGCGTCGTGCACGTCACCCAGGGCACCGTCGCCAACAAGGACCGCCGCCAGCTCATCGAGCCCGCGATCGCCGCATTGGAGGACCGGGACGAGCTGCTCGTCGTCGTCAGCATGGGCGGGCGTGGCGCCGGCGAGCTTCCCGGACCGCTTCCGGCCAATGTCCGGGTGGCCGAGTACCTTCCCCACGACCTCCTCCTGCCGCGCACGTCGGTGATGGTGACTAACGGCGGTTACGGCGGCGTCCACCGCGCGCTCGCGCACGGCGTGCCCCTCGTCGTCGCCGGTGCCACCGAGGACAAGCTGGAAGTCGGAGCGCGAGTGGCGTGGTCGGGTGCCGGAGTCAACCTGCGGACCAACACGCCACGGCCGGAACGGCTGCGCGATGCGGTCCGCCGGGTCCTCACGCAGCGCTCCTACCGGGACGCGGCCGCTCGGCTCTCCGCGGAGATCGCACGCGCACCGGGGCTCGCCGGCGTCGACGAGGTGATCGCCGAGCAGCTCGCCGTGCGCCGCTGAGTCGCGTCGCCGGGCTCCGGCTGTCCGCGTCCTCGCCGGCGCCAACGAATGGCTGGAGGGGGCGGCGAAGGCTTCCGGATGTCCGTAGCCTGTGGCGATGGACACTCCAGCCATCTTCCGGCCGATTCCGTGACCGCGCACCGCGTCGTGGTGGTCGGCGGCGGCAACGCCGGCCTCTCGGTCGCCGGCCGGCTCGCCCGCTACGGCGTCGACGACATCGTCGTGATCGAACCGCGGGAGCACCACCGGTACCAGCCGATCTTCTCCCACGTCGCAGGAGGCACGGCGAGAGCGAGCCAGGCCGAGCGCCGGCAGGCCGATGTCATCCCGCGCGGTGTGCAGTGGATTCAGGCCGCGGTCACGGAGATCGATCCGGAGACCGACACGGTCCGGCTCGACTCCGGGGACGCAATCACGTATGAGCACCTGATCGTCTGCCCGGGCATCCAGAACGACTTCCACAGCATCCCGGGTCTGGAGGAGGCGATACGCACCGGGTCGGCGTCGTCGCACTACGAGTTCGAGCTCGTCGCCACCGCGTCCCGCCGCCTGCGGGATCTGCGTTCCGGCACGGTGGTGTTCACGCAGCCGCCAGGACCCGCGAGCTGCGCGGGCGCTGCGCAGAAGCCGATGTACCTCGCCTGCGACTACTGGCGGGCGACCGGCGTGCTGCCGGACATCCGCGTCGTCTTCGTCGTGCCGACGCCGACGATGTTCGGGATGCCCGCCATCGACGAGGAGCTCGAGCGCAAGGTCGAGGAGTACGGCATCGAGGTGCGGCATGAGGCGCGTCTGGTCGAGGTCGATGCGACGAGCGTCCTGATCGGATCCGTCTCCGGGGATCGCACCGAGCGGATCGCGTACGACTATCTGCACGTGGTTCCGCCGCAGTCGGCGCCCGACTTCCTGAAGGGGAGTCCGCTCGCCGCTGCCGACGATCCCGGCGGCTTCGTCGAGGTCGACCCGCGCACCCTCCGCCATCGCCGCTACGCCAACGTCTGGTCGCTCGGCGACGCCGCAGCGACGACGAACTCGAAGTCGGGCGGAGCGCTGCGCAAGCAGACCAAGGTGCTCGCGCTCAACCTGGTGGCGACGCTCAAGGGTCGCGAGCCGGACGAGCGCTACGACGGGTACTCGGTCTGCCCGTTCACCGTCTCGCGCCGGACGATGGTCTTCGCCGAGTTCGACGACGAGTACCGCCCGAAGCCGACGGTCCCGTTCTGGCCCGGGCTCGCTCGCGAACGGAGAAGCACCTGGCTGATCGACCGGTACGTGCTGCCCTGGGTCTACTGGCACCTCATCCTGCAGGGGCGCGCTTAGGCCGCAGCACCGCGGGCGTCGGGGCTCTCAGCGCCCGGAGGGGGAGAGGGCGAGAGGTGCGCAGACGGACCGGACTGCGAGCGACGCTCGCCGGGATGTTCCTGTTCATGGGGGTGGCCCACTTCCGGCCGGGGCCGGCGCGGACGATGGCGCGGATGATCCCGCCCCGTCTGCGCGGACGGGACCCGCGGACGCCGATGCGGCTCGTCCCCTTCACCGGGGCGTGCGAGGTCGCCGGCGGCGTCGGCCTGCTCGTGCCGGCCCTGGCCTCTCCTGCGGCGCTCAGCCTGATCGTGTTCCTCGGAGCCGTCTTTCCAGCCAACGCCTACGCCGCCCGGCATCCCGACGTGTTCGGCCGGCTTGCCGTGCCGTTCTGGCCCCGCCTGGTGTTCCAGGGAGTGCTCATGGCGCTGCTCGCCGTCGCCGCTCCGGCTGTGGCGCCGCCACGCCGGATCCCTCGCGGAAGGCCGGCAGGCGGCGCGAGCACGTCCGCGAGCCGCCGGCTGCACCGGGGCAGACGGCGGTAGGCGTTCGACTCGCGCGTCCACCGGCCGGCGACGGAGGAATCGTCGCTCAGTCGTGCTCGGTCCAGCAGACCAGCACGGCCGAGGCGACCGCGTACGCGATCTGCTGCGGGGTTCGGTCGCCACCCGGACCCAGGCCGTTCGGCAGGGCGGTGGCATCGACCGTCAGGGTCTTCCCGTCGCGCAGGAAGGCGACGATCCCGTCCTGCGTCCAGAAGGACGGCATCCCGAGCGCCGCCAGCCCCTCGATCTCGGCCGCTCCCGGAAGGCTTCGCCGAAGCTCGGCGAAGTAGGCCTCACCCTCGGCGGTGTCCGTGACGTCGTGGACGGACAGGATCAGGGGGAGGCCGTCGACGCGATACGTGCAGCGGAACTCCGGGTCGTCCCATCCCCAGTCGGGGTCCGGCTGCCGACCTGTGCCGAGGATGGCGCCCATCGACTCCTGCACCTGGCCGTCGCAGACCATCAGCGCCGCCTCCGAAGGCCCCCGCGCCGCGCCGGCATCGTCGGTGGGGGAGTGCGCGCCATGCTGCGAGCCGGGCATCACGCCGCCGCCCGGCATGGTGTGCGACGGCATCGGCGCTTCCGCCCCCTGGGCGACCGCGGTGCTGCAACCGGTCAGCAGCAGCGAGGCGACGACGGCGACCGCCGCGAAAGATCCCCTGGCGTCCATTCGCGGTCTCCTGTTCCGGCCCGTTCGGCCTCCGGTGCTTGCGACGGATTCGGCGGCGCGCGGCCGAAGGATTGGCTGAGACCCCTTTCCTGGGAATCCACCGCGTGACCAAGCGCCTGTTCCCGAAGCTCCGAATCCTGCGCATCGACCCACTGAGAGTCCGCCCCGGGCTCGGAGAAATGCCATTGGAGGCATCCCTCATGAACAAGAAGATCCTGCTTTTCTCGCCCGCCCTCGCTCTCGGACTCGTCGCACTGTCGGCCGGGCCGGCGATGGCGGATCACGCCTCGGGCTCCTATGGCACGAGCCTCGACGCGATCAACAACAGCGGTGCGTCCGGCGAGGTGTGGGTCGAGGTCGACGGCACCATGGCGACCGTCACCCTCAACGCGTCCGGCCTCGCGGAGACGTTCAACGGCAGCCCGTACCCCCACGTGCAGCACATCCACGTCGGAGCTCAGGGCACATGCCCTGACATGTCCGCGGACACCAACGGCGACGGCATCATCAGCACCACGGAGGGCGCACCGTTCTACGGGGGCATCGGCACCACGCTGTCCCTCGGCGACGCGGGTAAGGGCCCCGAGACGGGCGTCGACCTCACGGTCGCCCCGTCCGGCTCCACCACCCAGTACAAGGAGACGTTCGAGCTGAACCAGGAGACCCAGGACGCGCTCGAGGCCGGAACGGCCGTCGTCGTGGTGCACGGCCTCGACCCGGCGACCCAGCCTGAGGCCGGCACCTCCTCGCCGAGTGACCTCGTCCCGGAGCTGCCGCTCGCGGCGACCTCGCCCGCCCTGTGCGGCTCGCTCGACGTGATGCCCGCCGGTGGTGCCGCCACCGGCGTGACCACCGCGGAGACCACCGGTGGCTCCGACATGGGCATGCTCGCCCTGGGTGGCGTGCTCGCGGCGGCCGCGGTAGGCGGCGGTGCGCTCCTCGTGCGCCGTTCCGCGACGGCCGGCCGCTAGGCAGCGCACACCTCCGATGGAGTTCTCCGGAACGGGCCGCCACCTTCGCCTCACGGCGGGGGTGGCGGCCCTCCTCGTCCTCGGGACCGGCTGCTCGGCGGCCGGCTCGGACCCCGCCGCGCCTCGGCCGGCGGCGTCGATCCCCGCTGCTCCGCCCTCGGCCACTCCATCCGCGACTCCCGCGCCGGAACCCGAGGTGGTCCAGCCGCCCGAAGTGGCGCTCGCCTTGGAGCCGTCTGCGCCGGTGCACCTCAGCATCCCCGCGCTCGGCGTGGAGTCCGATCTGCTGCACACCGGGCTGCGCGAGGACGGCACCCTCGATGTTCCGCCCGGCGACGACGGGTCGCCCGCGAGCTGGTACGACGGCTCGTCCACCCCCGGTTCCGCCGGCCCGGCGATCCTCCTCGGCCACGTCAACTCGCTGACCGACGCGAGCGGTGTCTTCTACCGCCTTCGCGACCTGGTGCCGGGCGACCGCGTCTCGGTCACGCGTCAGGACGGACGGACGGCTGTGTTCGAGGTGTATCGCAACGAGAGTTTCGTGAAGGCCGAGTTCCCCACGCAGGACGTCTACTTCCCGGTCCCCGGCTCCGAGCTGCGGCTCATCACGTGCGACGGGTACGTCAAGGAGGCCCGGCGCTACGACGACAATCGGGTCGTCTTCGCGAAGCTCGTGGAGACGGTGTAGGGCGCCTCAGAAGGCGACGCGGGAGAACGGCACCACCGGATGCAGGGGGCGGTGCCGTTCTCCCCGACCTCAGGGCTGCGTGACGGCGAAGTCGTCGAACGCCACGGTCTGCGGCAGCGAGGTGAGGGTGCTGCCCACGTAGCTGCCGAGCCCGACGTGTCCGCCGGTCTGCAGCTCGGCGGTGGTGTCCGTCGTGCTCAGCTGCCAGGCCGCCGGCTCGGCCGTGCCCACCTTCCATACCTTCGCCTGGATGGTGGTGGGGTTGGTGCCCGTCACCTGAAGCCGCACGCGCAGCTGATCCCCGGCGGCGTACGTCAGCCCGCTCACGCTGGTCTGGACCAGGGTGGTCCCGGAGCGCTGCAGCTGCAGGCTGACGGCCCCGCTGGAGGCCACGACCGCTCGCGCCCGATAGTCGACGCCGGCGGAGATCCGCCGACCGATCACCGAGGCGAACACGCTGCCGCCGGCGTTCACGGGGCTGATCGCCACCGTGGACTGGACGTCGGCGTTCGTGCCCGTCACCCCTATCAGGTAGCTCTCCCGGGTCTGCCCGGCCGAGGTCGACGTGAGCCGGGCCACCGCCCCGTCGACCGAGTAGGCCGACGTGGTGCTGCTGCTCCGCGTCCAGGTCCCACCCGTCGGCGCATCGCCCCAGCCGCCGGTCACGGTCCGGGCGAAATCGTCACGGGCGGAGGTCCCGGTGGGCGGCGGAGACGAGGCCACCGTGACCTGCGCCGTCTCGGTGTCGGTTGCGCCCTTGTCGTCGGTCACGGTCAGAGTCACCGTGTAGGTTCCGGCCGCAGCGTACGTGTGGCTCGCCGTCGCGCCGGAGCCCGCCGCCGTGCCGTCGCCCCAGTTCCAGCTGTAGGACGCGATGGTGCCGTCCGAGTCGGTGGAGCCGGTCCCATCGACGCTCGCGGTGAGGCCGCTGACCGTGCTGGTGAACGACGCCGCGGGGGCGGCGTTCGTGGTGGGCGCCCCGCCGGCCAGCTTGTAGCGCTCCTGCACCTGAGCGGCGGTGAGAGGCGCCGCGTAGACGGCGACCTCGTCGACGGCTCCGGAGAAGTAGGACGGAGCGCCGGACACCTTCGGAACGTCGCCGCCGATCCGCCAGTAGCCGTAGCCGCTGCGCACCGAGGTGACCGAGCTGTTCGTGCCGGCGAGCACGCCGTCGACGTAGAAGGCCATGCCGCCGGAGCCGACGGACGCGACGACGTGATGCCACTTCCCGTCGTTGTACCCGGCGCTCGCCGTCTGCAGGGTCACGACCTCACGGCCGCTCGACACGGCGAAAGCGAGGCGGCCCGATCCGTCGATGTAGACGTTGCGGTCCGAGGACGGCGCGGGCGAGCCCGTCGAGTCGGGTCGGGGGCTGTTGCCGAGCGTGACGATGTTGCCTCCCGTCGTGCTCGTCGTGCTGAACCAGGCCTCGGAGGCGAACTGCGGTGCGGTCGGCATGACGCCCGTGCTGGCGACGCCGGCGACGGTCCCCGGGAAGCGAGCGGCGGTGTCCCTGTCGCCCGCCAGCGCGCCCGTCTGGCCGAGGGTCACGCCGCTCACGAAGGTCGCACGGCTCACACCGGCGGCGTCCGAGAACGCGGTGCCCGAGCTCTCGCCCAGCCGCCAGTACCCGGTGGGCGAGTTCCCCTGCACGCTCGACATGTACGCGCTGTTGACGGCCGACGGGATCGTCACCGTCACCGCGTTGCCGGTGACTGTGTTGCCGAGCGGGTCGCGGACCCGCACCCGGTAGTTGTGACTGCTGCCGGGCGCGAGGCCGCTGTCGAGAAAGGACATCGTCGGGCGGTCCGAGACGGGGGCGCGGGACGCCTGCGTCGTGGTGTAGATCGGCGTCGTGCTCGACCCGTCGCGAAGCAGCTCGTAGGTGAGGTGCTCGTTGTCGCGGTCCCAGTTCGCCGGCCAGCGCACGCTCACCGTGCCGGAGCGGACGGGCGTGACGGAGGGCAGATAGCTGGATCCGCTGAGGCGCGGCCCTTCCACGTTGGGAGCGATGCTCCTGCTCGCGAATCGCACGATGCCCTGCTGGCCGACGCTGTTCACCGTGGTGAACTCGCCCGCGTAGACGACGTAGCTGTCGGTGGCGGCCACGGACCACGGGCCCTGGTTCTGCCCCGTGTAGGTGCCCGAGTTGAAGGTCGGCCACCAGTTCAGGATGGCGGGGGTGGGGTTCCCCGCGAACTCACCGCTCAGCACCACGTTGGACGTCGCCGCCTTGCTCCAGGCCATGCCGCGGTTGTAGACCCTCGGGTTGACGGTCGCGGCGTCGCGGAAGCCTCCCACCACGGTCGAGCAGTCGTGCGGGTGCCCGGCGAGGTAGACAGCGGACGAGGTCATCGCCACGTCGTAGCTGTCACCCTTGCAGGTGTTGAGCCAGACGATGTCGCCGTTGCTCCACTCGGCGCGGAAGGAGCCTTCGAGCGTCTTGCCGCTGATGGGATACATGTAGGCCGTGCCGTACACGCCGGTGCTGTCGGACTTGAGGCTGTAGATCGCCGCGCTCGAGGTCGCGGTCCGGCCCGCCTGGCGGACCTCCTTGTTGATGTTCCAGGCCATCACCTGGCCGGTGGAGGAGTTGACGGCGCCGAAGCCGAAGCCCGGATCGGTGGACCCGTTGATGTTCGTGAAGTAGCCGCCGAGCACCAGCTTCCCGCCGTCGGGCGAGAGCGCCAGCGCGAGGATGCGGTCGTCCACCTGGACGCTGAGGGGGTTGACGGCTCCGCTCGTCGCGTTCAGCGAGGCGAGCCGGTTCCGCGACTGACCGGCGACGGAGGTGAAGTTGCCGCCGATGTAGACCGTCGAGTTCGTGGCCACCACGGCCTCGACCGCGCTGTTCACGGACGGCGCGAAGCCGCTGATCACCGCCCCCGTGGTCGGGTTGAGCGCGGCGACGCGGTTCCGCGTCGTTCCGTTCACCGTGGTGAACGCGCCCCCGATGTAGATGCGCGTCCCGTCCGGCGATGAGGTGACCGAGTTCACCACTCCGTTCGTGTTCGCGACGAAGCCGGTGATCAGCGCCCCGGTGGTGAGGTTGAAGGCCAGGAGGTTGGCGCGCGGGGTCTGGTTCGTACCGGCTGCGGAGCCTGCCGGCCGCGCGTTGGCGAAGCTGCCGCCGACGTAGACGGTGTTGCCCACGATGTGGGTGGACCAGACGACACCGTCGATCTGGACGGTACCGAGTGCGTCCGCCGACACCGTCGCGACGGCGCCGTTCTGCGGGGCGGTGTCGGCGCTCGCGGGCGCGGCGTGGAGAAGGGCCGCGACGACGAGCGCCGCTGTTGCGGCGGCCAACGAGCGCAGGCGGAGGGAGAGCGAAGTGGGCATCGGGTTGCCTTCGGGTCGGGTAGCACACGACGGCTGGGTGGGCACGTCGTAGCGAGAAGCATAGAGGCCCTCGGTCGATCGCCATATAGCTGGAGCATCAAGAGATCGCCTGGGGCTCGTCGGCAACGGGAGCGGTGCAGGCCCAAGGGCCCTCCGCCTCTACGCCGGAGCCGCGCGCCACGGTCTTCTGACGTCATGGCGTCGGTTCCCGCGGACGTCGCCGCCGAGGCGGAACGTGTCCGCAGCGCGGCGGCCGCGGTGGTGCCCGCGAAGGCGGACGGGAACCTCCTGATCGGCACCTGGAACATCCGGGCGTTCGGCGGGCTGACGCGCAAGTGGACGGCGGGCGAGCGGGACACCCCGAAGCGGGACTGGCGGGCGGTCGCGCTGATCGCCGCCGTCGTCTCGCGCTTCGATGTCGCCGCGATCCAGGAGGTGCGGCGCGACACGACGGCGCTGCACTTCCTGCTCGAGCTGCTCGGACCGCGCTGGGCTTTCATCACCTCGGACGTGACGGAGGGCGACAAGGGCAACGACGAGCGGCTCACCTTCGTCTTCGACACCGACCGGGTGGAGCCGTCCGGGCTCGTCGGCGAGGTGGTGCTGCCTGCGGTCGTGAACCACCCCGCCCAGCAGTTCGCCCGCACCCCCTACGCGGCCAGCTTCGTGCGCGCCGGCGTCGAGTTCATCCTCACGACCGTGCACGTCCTCTGGGGCGACCGAGCGAGCGACCGCCTCGCGGAGCTCGCCGCCTTCGCCGACTGGATGCGGGGCTGGGCGAACCGGGTCGACGACTGGAACGGCAACCTGCTCGCCCTCGGCGACTTCAACATCGACCGGCTCGACGACCCGCTCTTCGCCGCGTTCGTCTCGACCGGACTGTGGCCGCCGGCCGAGCTGAACGCCGTTCCCCGCACCGTGTTCGACGACGACCGGGAGCACCACTTCTACGACCAGATCGCCTGGTTCACGGACGTCGAGCGGGCTCCGGCGCGCGACCTGCTGCACGGTCTCGGGTACCACGGCCACGCGGGCGGGTTCGACTTCGCGCCGCATGTCTACCCGGAGCTCGACGTCACCGCCAAGTCCTGGCGCATCTCGGACCACTACCCGCTCTGGGTCGAGTTCGACCTCGACCGCCCGTCGCCCCTCGGCACCGCAGCACCCGCCGGCTGAGGCGGGGGACCCTGGACAACGCCCCCGCGGAGGGCCATCCTTTCCCCGGACGTGGCGTCCGACGGACGGGGGTGCCATGGATGTGGCAGCGCTGACCTCCCTCGCGCTCGTGCTGGCCCGGGCGTTCGACCGTCCCCGGAGCTTCCTCGTCGAGCTCGGATTCCCGCCGTCCGTGCTGAGCGTCTACGACCGGGTGACCGCCGACCCGGACTGGGCCGCGGCGCCGGGAGCGGCGGAGCGGGCGTACGCGGTGCTCCGAGTGCTCGAGACGGATTCGTCCCTGCGGGCGGCGCTGGAGGAAGACGACCGAGCGGGGCGAGTCGGGTTGGGTGCGAGCGACGACGAGGAGTTCGAGCGCGAACTGGCTCGGCTCGGCGACCTGCTCGAGGAGGGCGCCCCGGCGGGCGCCGAGCCCCCGGTGGCAGAGCCCGGCGGCGGGTGGCCGGAGGCACCGCCGACGCCGGATCCGGGGCCCGTCCGAGGCTGGCCCGACAGCGGCTGGCCCGATGAGCCCGAGTCGGCCCCGCCGTCCCGGGGCGACGAGCCGACCCGCGGCTGGCCGGGCGAGGACGACGGGGCCGGCGATGGTCTCCTGGGAGGGGAGGATGCGCCGGGCGGTGCGGACGACGGGCCGCTCGTCCCGCCGCCGGCCCCGCCGCCGACCGCGCCCGACGCCGATCCACCCGAGCCACCCCCGCCCCAGACCGTTGCGACATGGCTCAACGCGGAGCTCGACGACACCGACACCTCCCAGCCGCTGCAGGTGGGCGAGGAGTACACGCTCGCCCTGTCCTTCGGCGCCCGGCGGACCGGCGCCCTCGGCTCGGCCGCGGCCATGCTGACGTTCGCGCCGGAGGCCGACCACCTCGACCTCACGATCCGGCTGCTCAGCGCGGAGTTCGAGACGCCGCCGCTGCCGCAGCCCATCCGCGTCCGCCGCGACGGCACCTCCGTGGGCAGGGCCCTCTTCGCCATCACGCCGAAGCAGGCGGGACCAGCGGTCCTCACCGCGATGGTCGACGTGCAGGGCAACTTCGTGCAGCAGCTGGTGCTCCGCTTCGACGTGGCGGGCGCGCCCGCCGCCGACGTCGGCGTGACGAACCTCGGGCGGCCGGCCGCCGCGGCCGCCGTGCTCGAGCCCCGCCAGGCATCGCTCCGGTTCACGCCGGCGGCGGGCGGCTATCGGCTGTTCGCCCCCGGGGTCACCGCCGACGAGGTGTTCGTGCAGATCACTCCGGACGAGCTCGCCGCCGCGATCGAGCAGGTGCGCTCCGCGCTCCTCACGATCGTGAAGAACGAGACCTTCGCGCTCGGCATGGACATCCCTGCCGACCTCGGCGACGCCGCCCTGCGGAAGCTCGCATTCGCCGGATACCGCCTCTACCAGCGCATCTTCGAGGGCCCGTTCGCGCCGCCGCAGCTGCGCGACGTCGGCGCCTGGCTGCGCGGCACCCTCTCCGCCGACGTCGCGACCCTGCAGGTCGTCTCGAGCGGGTTCCCTGTGCCGTGGGCTCTCGTCTACCTCGCCGACCGCTGGGACGAGTCGGCGCTCGACTGGGGCGACTTCATCGGGATGCGGCACGTCGTCGAGCAGATCCCGATGCGCGAGATCCGGGCCGTGCCGCCGCCCGTGACCATGGACTCCACCCCGGCGCTCGCCGTGCGGGTGCTCTACAACGACGGCATCGACGCGCAGATGCCGTCCCGTCCCGTCGCGGCGCAGCGCGCCTACTGGGGCGCGAGGGGCGGCCTCCAGCTGACGGAGGGCACGACCGCGCGCGATCTGCTCGGCACCGCCCTCGCCCCGGGCAGCGGCGACAAGGTGCTCTACCTCTACTGCCACGCGGTCGCCTCGAACACGAACCCGGACGACTCGCACCTCGTGCTGAGCGGTGACGAGCGGGTGACCCTCGGCATCCTGTCCGCCAGCGCCCCGACGCGGGACCTGCTGGCGAGCCACCCGCTCGTGTTCGTCAACGCCTGCGAGTCCGGCGACCTGTCGCCCAACTTCTACGACGGCTTCGTTCCGTATTTCCTCGGCAAGGGCGCGCGCGGGGTGATCGGCACCGAGTGCAAGACCCCCGGCTTCTTCGCGAGCGAGTGGGCGAAGGCGTTCTTCGACCGGTTCTTCGCGGGGGAGCGGCTGGGCGACGCGGTGCTCGCGGTGCGCCGGCAGTTCCTCGCCGAGCACGGCAACCCGCTCGGGCTCCTCTACGGCGTGTACTGCGACCCGGACACCCGGGTGCATCCGGCGCTTCCCTAGGCGGTGGCGATGCGGGAACCGACCTACCAGAACTTCGATCTGCTGATGGAGGCGGACGGCGCCGGCGGGTACCGGGCGCGGGTGCTCGGCTCGCCGGTGGGGGAGACGCGGTCCTTCCCGGTCCAGGTGCCCTTCAGCGACCTCGAGATCGAGAACTTCCTGCTCAAGGTCGGCAGGCCCCGGCGGGGCGGCACCCGCGGCGACAGCTCGCCCGAGGCGGAGACCGTGCGGACCTTCGGCTCGCGCCTCTTCGAGGCGGTCTTCCCGGACGAGCTGCGCGACGTCCTCCAGCGCAGCATCGACGCGATCGAGCACCAGGACAACGTCGGCCTGCGGCTCCGGCTACGGCTCTCCGGCAGCGCGCACCTCGCCGACCTGCCCTGGGAGTACCTCTACGACACCGACGAGCGCCGGTACCTCGCCCTGTCCAAGTGGACGCCCCTGGTCCGGTACCTCGAGCTCCCGGACCGCCCGCGTCCGCTCGCCGTGAAGCCGCCGCTGCGCGTGCTCGTCATGGCCGCGAGCCCCACCGACTTCCCCCACCTCGACGTGGACGCCGAGTGGGCGAAGACCCGTGACGCGCTCGCCGACCTGCAGGAGGCGGGGAGGGTGCAGGTGGACCGGGTGCCGGGTGGCTCGCTCGCGGACCTGCGCGGCGAGCTGCGCCGTGCCGACTACCACGTGTTCCACTTCATCGGGCACGGGCGGTACGACCCGAAGGGGGAGGACGGGCAGCTCGCCTTCGAGGGTCCCGACGGCCGCGCTCAGCCCTTCAACGGCAGCGACCTGGGCGCCCTCCTGTACGACCACCGGAGCCTGCGGCTCGCCCTCCTCAACTCGTGCGAGGGCGCCCGCGGCGGCCTCGAGGATCCGTACTCGGGCACCGCGCAGAGCCTCGTCTACCACGGCATCCCCGCCGTGGTGGCGATGCAGTTCGAGATCACGGACCGGGCCGCCGTCACCTTCTCGCACAGCCTCTACGAGGCCATCGCGGACGGCTATCCGCTCGACGCGGCGGTCGCCGAGGCACGGAACGCGGTGCGCGACGAGGCGAACCCGATCGAGTGGGCCACGCCCGTGCTCTACCTCCGGTCGACGGACGGCCGCATCTTCGACGTCGACACCGCGGCGGCCGCGCCGGGCACCGCGGCGGCCGGGGTCGGTGCGGCGACGGCGGGGGCGGCGCCGACCCCGGCCGTCGGCACCTCGGCTCCGGCGGGCTCGTCCTCGGCTCCGCCCGACGAGGACGATGGCACGGAGCGCGCGACGGCCGCGTCCGGCGGGCAGCGGCCGGCGGCGGCGCGCTTCAGCCGGCGGACGCTGCTGCGGGCAGCGGTCGGCGCCGCCGGCCTCGCCGTCGTGGGCGGGGGAGCGTGGGCGGCGGCGTCGATCCTCGGCCGTCCGCCGCCGCCGCGCTGGGTGTTCGCCACGGACGGCCCCGTCTACTCCACGCCGAGGGTGTTCGACCGCACCCTCTACGTCGGCAGCCGGGACCAGCACCTCTACGCGCTCGACGCCCGCACCGGGAGGGAGCAGTGGCGGTACGAGACGGCCGGCCCGGTCACGTCGTCGCCGGCGGTCGCGGCCGGGCTCGTCTACGTCGGCAGCAACGACAACCGGCTGCACGCGGTCGACGCCGAGTCCGGTCAGCTCAGTTGGACCTTCGTCACCGGGGCGCCCATCCACTCGTCCCCGACGGTGGTCGACGGGACCGTGTTCGTGGGCAGCCGCGACAATCACGTCTACGCCCTCGACGCGGTGTCCGGGCACCTGCGGTGGTCGTTCGCCGGCCTCCCGCACACCGATCTCGTCACGGGCTTCAACTCGTCGCCGGCCGTGGTGGACGGAGCCCTCTACATCGGCTCGCGGGACCACAGCGTCTACTGCATCGACGTGGCCCAGGGGTTCGCGCGCTGGCGGACCAGCACGGACAGCACGGTGGACTCCTCGCCCACCGTCGCCGACGGCCTCGTCCTGATCGGCAGCGACGACCACAGCCTCTGGGCCCTCGGCACCGGGGACGGCGTCGCGGTCTGGAAGTTCGGCACGGGCGGCGGAGTAATCTCGCGCCCGCACGTGGACGGCGACTCCGTCTACGTGGGCAGCGCCGACGGCCGCCTCTACAGCGTGGACCGGAGCACCGGGCGGCAGCGCTGGAGGCTCGACACGGGCGGTGCCATCCGCTCGTCGCCCACCACGTTCGAGGGCCTCGTCTACGTCGGAAGCGGCGACTTCCGCCTGCACGCCGCCGACGCCGGCTCGGGCGCTCCGCGGTGGTCGTATCCGACCCACGGCCCCGTCGACGACTCCTCGCCGGTGGTCGCCGGCGACACCGTCTACTTCGGCAGCCTCGACCACCGGGTGTACGCCCTCGACGCGAAGCGGGGAGCGCAGGCCGATGACGACTCCGCATGACGCTCGACCGCGGCGGACGCCGCCCGGGCTCGCCTGCTTCCTGGTCACGTTCGCGGCCTACACCTGGCTCGCCGCGCTGCTGTGGCAGCAGGCGGACGGCCACTCCGGCCCCCTGAACTGGTACGCGTCCCTCATCTGGTCGTTGCCGGTGCTCGTCTCCGTGCTCGGCCTCCGCGGCATCCTGCGGGCGACGGGGCAGCAGCGGCCGGATGCGCCGAGCTCGCCGCAGGCGCCCGTGCCGGAACTGCTCATCGTCGTCGTGCCCACCGTCGCCCGGCAGGACACCCTGGTCGCGCTGCAGCGGGTCGTCCGGAGCCTGCTGCGCCATCTCCCGCCCTCCTTCGGTCATCTGCGGGTCGACGTGGTGGTGGAGGAGGGCTGCGAGTGCCGGCGCGAGCTGGACCGGCTCGCGGCGTCCGGTCCGGTCCGCATCGTCACGGTCCCCTCGGGGTACCGCACTGCGGCCGGCTCGCGATTCAAGGCGCGTGCCAACCACTACGCGCACGAGCTCCGCGTTCTCGAGGGCGAGGCGCGCGACGACGTCTGGATCCTGCACATGGACGACGACACCGGCGTCGGAGCCGACACGGTGGCCGCGCTCGCCGGGTTCATCCGCGAACAGGGAGCCGCCGGGTGCGCGGCGCGCCATCTCGCGCAGGGTGTGCTCAGCTTCCCCCGCGAGCTCTCCGCGAACCGCCTGCTCTGGCTGGCCGACGCGGTGCGGCCGGGCTGCGACCTCAGCCTGTTCTCGGCGACGACCGGCAGCGGCACACCGCGCATCGGGCTGCACGGCGAGCTCCTCCTCGTGCGCGCGTCGGTCGAGTCGGAGATCGGCTGGGACTTCGGGCCGTCGGCGATCGTCGAGGACGCGCAGTTCGCGCTCGAGTTCACCGCGCGGTACCCGGGACGGACGGGCTGGTTCCCCGCCCGCAGCTACGGTGTCTCGCCCGCGACCGTGGGAGACTTCCTCCGCCAGCGCGAGCGCTGGTCCTGGGGGCTGCTCACTCTCGTGAGCAATCCGGCGGTCCCGTTCCGGCGGCGGACCCTGCTGCTCGCGCTCGTCGGCGTGTGGGTCACCGCGCCCCTGCAGAGTCCCGTGTTCGTCGGCGCCCTCGCCCTCCTGCTGGGAGCCGGCTCGGGGCCGGTGTCGCCGATCCTCATCCCGGTCTGGTCGCTCAACATCGCCTACTGCGTCTGGCTCTACTGGCAGGGGCTGAAGGTCAACTCGGATGCGTCGCGAGAGGGAGAGCGGGCGTGGTGGGAGCCCGTGGTGCTGGTCCTGATGCTCCCGCTCTTCTCACTGTGGGAGGCGACCGGGGCCGCCCGCGGCCTCGCTCGGTTCCTCCGCCGCGAGGAGCGCACCTTCTCGGTCATCGCGAAGTCGGCGTGAGCACGCGAATCGACAGCACGGCACGCACAAGGAGGAGTATCCATGGCACTGCGACGCATCCCGGGGCGGAACGAGTCGTACCACCTGATCGCATTCGACAAGCACGGGCACGAGCTGCCGGACCCGGACGGCGGCACGGCCAGCGCGAGCGCCCTCGCGGCGCTCGCGGAGCCGGGTGTCCCCGTCACCGACGTGTTCGTGCTGAGCCACGGGTGGCAGTCCGACCACGGCGACGCGATCGCGCAGTACGACGCGTGGCTGGGCGCCGCGAATCCCGACCGAGCCGGCGACGGCATCCGCCCACTGGTGATCGGGCTGCACTGGCCGAGCAAGGCCTGGAGCGACGGAGACCTCGCCGCCGCGCCGAGCGGCCTCCTCGGGGATCCGGGCCCGGGCGGCGCCGGGACCGTCACGGTCGACGAGGCGGTCGACGCGTTCGCCGCCACCCTGGCGGACACCCCGGAGGCGCGGGCGGCCCTCGCGGTGATCCTCGACCACGCGGCATCCGTCGACCCCGAGCAGGACGCGGGCGCAGGCGACACGCTTCCGCCCGAGGTGGTCGAGGCCTACCGGATGCTCGCGGCCCAGGCGGAGGTGTCGGCCGGCGACGACCCGCTGCTCGGTGACGGCTGGGATCCTGAGCTCGCGTTCGCGGAGGCGGCGGAGCACGGCGGCGAAGGCGACGACGGACTCCTCGGCGACGGGTTCTGGGGCAAGCTCCGGGAGGCGGTGCTCACACCCCTGCGGCAGCTCACGTTCTGGAGCATGAAGGATCGGGCGCGGAAGTTCGGCGAGGGTGCCGGGCGGAGGCTCCTGCAGGAGGTGCAGGAGGCGGCCCCCGGCGCGCGGGTGCACCTCGTGGGCCACAGCTTCGGCACCATCGTCGTGGCCGGGACCGTGCGCGGTCCGGGCGCGACTCCGCGGCCGCCGGTGCGGCCGGTGCAGTCGCTGTTCCTCGTGCAGGGCGCGCTCTCCCTGTGGGCGTTCTCGGCGGACGTGCCGCGGTCGGTGGGCGGCGGGCGCGGGTACTTCGCGGACCTCGCCGACCCCCGCTACGTGTCCGGGCCGATCGTCGCGACCCGCTCGCGCTGGGACTACGCGGTCGGCAGGTTCTACCCGCTCGCGGTCCGGGGTGCGCGGCAGTACCTGCTCGGCGAGCTGCCGAAGTACGGCGGGGTGGGAGCGTTCGGCATCCAGGGCGCCGGCGCGAAGGAGCTGGACCCACTCGCCGAGGGGGCCCTCCCGAAGCGCGGGCTGGCGCACGGGTTCTACAACGTGGATGCCAGCAAGGTGATCGCGACGCTCGCGGGCCCCGCGGGCGCGCACAGCGACATCGCCCACCCCGAGCTCACGTGGCTCGCGTGGGAGGCGGCCGGAGTGCGGGGGTAGGGCGGCGCTTGCGAGATGGGGGCATGCCGCGTCGAGTGCGCCCCGAGCCGCCGAGTGCGCCCCGTAGCACCGAGTGCACCCCGTGCCCAGGGTGCACTCGGCGCGTGGAGGTGCACTCGATGTTGTCGCGACCCGCGGCTCGGGAGCCAGCGGACATTGAGGCGGGCGACGGGCGTCACCACTCCCCGAACATCCGGCGTCCCCACGACACCACGACGCGGGGATACCACTCCGGGAGCAGCCGGACGAGCCGGTCGATCGCCCTCGCCTGCGCGATGAGCACACGGCCCTTCCGGCGCTCCACTCCGCGGAGGATCGTGCGGGCGGCGTCGTCGGCGGACGTCCGGAAGAGCCTGCGCTCGTAGACCTGCACTCGCTGGAGGTGCTCGGCGGAGATCGGCTCACGCTGCGGACCGTACGCGGACCGCGCGATGCCGGTGCGGACACCGCCGGGGTGCACGACCGTGACCGCGACCGGAAGCCGGGCGGCCAGCATCTCCGTGCGCAGGGCCTCGGTGAAGCCGCGGACTGCGAACTTCGATGTGATGTACGGCCCGAGCCGGGGCTGAGCCATGAAGCCGTTGAGGCTCGAGACGTTGACGACGTGGCCGTCGCCGGAGGCGATCAGGTGGGGCAGGAACTCCTTGGTGCCGTTGATGACGCCCCACAGGTTGACCGCGAGCACCTGCTCGAACGCCTCGTACCCCGTCTCGGCGATCGTCGGGCCGCCGCCCGCGATCCCCGCGTTGTTGTAGACCTGGTGGACCACCCCGAAGCGCTCCACGACCTGGTCGGCGAAGGCCGAGACAGAGGCGCGGTCGGCGACGTCGGCGACGCCGACGACGGGGTCGGCGCCGAGTTCCCGCAGCAGCGCCTCCGTCTCCCGCAGACCGTCCTCGAACCAGTCGGCGATCGCCACTCGCGCGCCGCGCTCGGCAAGAGCCAGGGCGAGGGCGCGGCCGATCCCGGAACCCGCTCCGGTGACGACGACCACCTTCCCCGCGAACCCGCCCATGGGCGCACCTCCCCGCTCGGCGACTCGGGGAGCCTATCGAGGGGGCGGCCCGGACGGTCCAGTGCGTCCGGGGAATGACACCCGCAACCCGGTGGCGAACGGATCTCCTTCGCACCTGTGCGTCTGGTGCGGCCGGTGTGGCGCCGTGCCGGGCGGACGCCGATCGACGGCGGGCAAGTGCCGATCAGCCTGCGGAACCGTCCCGATCCAGCCAGTCCACCGCCGCTTCCGCGAGCTCCGGGGGAACCCAATGGCCTCCGGGGAACTCCCGGTAGTCGACGTCGAGCCCCTCATCCCGCAAGGAGGACACGATCCTGCGGCTGGTCCGGTCGATCGGCAGGACCTCGTCAGCGGTGCCGTGGGTGAGGAAGACGCTGGGGGAGCCGTCGCGACCTCCCGGCGGGATGAAGCCCGGCGAGAAGGCGGCGATCCTGCGGAGCAGGCCGCCGTTCGCGAGCCCGAGACCCAGCGCGTAGGACGCGCCGTCCGAGAAGCCGGCGACGGCGATCCGCTCCTCGTCGACCCCGACGACATCGAAGGTCCGCTTCAGCGCCTCGTCGAGCAGCTGGACGTCGGTGCCGTAGCGGCCCCGGCCGACGGCATCCCACGTCGACTCGCGGGAGGCCGCCGCGAGCAGCAGGATGCCGCGCTCGTCCGCCTGGGCGCGGAGCAGGCCCAGCCCCGCCTCCGAGTCGCCGCCGGCGCCGTGCAGGGTGATCACGAGCGGTGCCGCCCGGCCGGCCTCGAGCAGGGGCGGGATGTGCAGGAGCGCGTCGCGATCGGCGGTCACCTGCAGCGGGTGGGTACCGGCACCGGGGAAGGGCTGAGTGGGCTCGCTGGGGCGGGACAGCAGGCTCTCCGGCCGCTCCGGTTTCCCCGTCCGGCGGCCGAGCGGCGCGGGGGCGCAGCCGGCGACGACGGCCGAGAGCCCGAGGGCGGCGGCTGCGAGGAACGCCCGCCGAGACGGCCTCGGCGGCCCGCCGTGCCCCCCTGCGCCGACCACGCCGTCAGCCTAGGCGCGGCCCGCTCTGACAGCGGTGCGCCGACGAGTTGGGGCGGATGCGGCGAGCCGCACCCTCCCCGCCCCGCCGCGGTGAACCGCATTCCACGACCCGCCGCGGTCTCCACCGGTGATGTCGGTGGTCGGGTCCACACTGCTGTCGATCAGGCGACGAGGTCAGCGATGAACGACGGAAACCAGATGATGACGCCGGTCCTTCAGGACTGGTGGGAGCGCTACGTCTGTCCCTCCTGCATGTCGAAGGAGCGCACCGGCGCCGGGCTCTGCGCCAACGAGTGGCACGCCGTTCCGGCCGTGCTGTACGAGTGCGCCGCGTCGGCGTTCTCGCCGCTCAGCATCCCGGTGGCCGACCTGCAGCAGGCAGGGCTCCTCGGCGCCCGGCATGTCGCGATGTACGGGTTCACCTGGACGCGGTCGAGGCCGCGACCGCAGCGGCCGCCCGTGCTCGGCTTCGTCTGAGTGCTCGTACCGCCGCGCAGCAGGAGTATCCACCGCTCGGCAGGTGGAACAGGGACTGCCATGCCTGCTGGGACTCCACCGCTGCCTGCTGAACACGACCCGCGCCTTTCGGTCCGCAGTCGAGCGCTTCCCAACGGCGAGGGCGGATCAGCTCAGGCGGTGCCGACGGCGCTGCCACCACCAGATGCCCGCCTGCACGAGCGCGATCGCGGCGCCGCCGGCGGCGGCGAGGAGACCGGTGCGCAGCCCGGGCGGCGAGTAGGACAGCGTCAGGGTGTGCTCGCCGGCGGGCACGTCGACGGACACCAGACCGGCCGGGCCGTCCTTCACGAACGCCTGCTCACCGTCGACGGTGGCGGTGTAGCCGGGCCAGGCGAGTCGTGCGAAGAGCAGGCGACCCTCGTCGGCCGCGCTGTAGCGGACCGTCTCCAGCGCCGGAGCCGACGTGTCGGCGAGGACCGCCACCGAGTCGGAGGCCCAGGACACCCGGCCCTCGCCGAGGAGGGGCTCGTCGCGCACCCACACCACACGGCGGTCGTCCTCATCAGCGACGTGCCAGCCGGCACGGGGCGACTCCACGTCGATGCCGGTGTCCTCGAACAGCGACCGCTGCAGCACCAGGGTGGAGACGCGCAGGGTGTCGGCGAGCGGCGCGGTGACGCCGCCGCCGGTGCGCTGCCACAGCCGCTCGAAGGCCCCCGAGCAGGTCGCCCCGCGGTAGTCCATGCAGAGCTCGCCGGAGAACTCCTTGAACCCGATGCCCGTGTAGCTGCTGAGTGACTCGTACCCCGCGGCCCGCGGCACATTGCCGAAGAGGATCTCGCCGCTCTGGTACTGCTCGGTCGTCACACCCTTCCCGTTCGCGAGTTGCAGGACCGTCCCCTCGAAGGAGGCAGTGCCCTCGGCGAGGGCGGACACGCGGAAGGGCGGGCGCACCGGGTTCGGGTTCGCGGAGTAGGGGAATGTGGACGCCTGCAGGGTGAGCACGATCGCGGTTCCGGCGACGAGCACGGCGCCTGTCGCTGCCGTGCTGCGTCGGGCGGCGAGAACGGCAGCGGCTACGAGCGCCGCGACGATCAGGAGCACGACCAGGTGCAGCCAGCCCACCTCGATGGGGCGGGTCGCCCAGGACAGGTAGGCGCCTCCCGCGACGATCGCCCCGCTGATCAGGGCCCTCCGGCGCCACGCGGTGCGGGCGAGGCCGGCGGAGAGGGCGACGGCGAGGAGGACGGCCACCGCGAGGTAGAGGTAGTCGATCATCCGCATCGGCCAGCGGAACAGCCACAGCGACGAGGGCGCGAGCGTGGCGAGCAGGAAGACTCCGGCCACGATGAGGGGGCTCAGCAGCAGGCGACCCCGGCGGCGCACGCGGTCCCAGCGCAGCCACGGCAGCAGCGGCAGTGCGAACCACGCGAGGTAGGCGGACGGCTTGTTCTCGATCGCACCGGCCCACTGCGTCATCGACGGCAGGTAGGTGGGGGAGCTGGCGCCGGCGAGGTCGCCCAGGTCGGGCACGAGGAACGTGTCGTTGGAGACCCCGGCCAGCGAGGCGCGCCAGGTGACGTCTCCGGCGCCGAGCAGCGGCAGGTAGACGGGCAGTGCCGCGGCGGCCACGACGAGCCCCACCACGACGAGGTGGAGGAGTCGCCCGTAGCGGCGGTGGGCGAGCAGCTCCACGCCGAGCGCGGCGAGTACGACGACGACGCCGAGCGCGCCGAAGGGGCTGCCCGTCGTCATGGCGAGGGCGCCGAACACGAAGGGCAGGATCGGGGTGAGGCGCCGGCGGGTGTGCCGGTGCGACGCCCACCAGAACCACGCCACCCAGGTGAAGGCCATGAGGTGGTAGATCCAGCCGGCTGCGTCGTACCAGAGGGTGAAGCCGGAGAACGGGATGGCGACCGCCAGGGCGACGGCGGCCCAGCGGCGCGCTCCGTAGCTGCGGGTGAGCAGGTAGACGCCCATCGCGAGCAGGCCGAGGAACTCCACCATCACGACGAACGAGGCGACCGACAGGTTGTCGAAGAAGGAGACGAGCACCATGTTGGCGAGGGCGACCGGGTTGAGCAGCCCGATCAGGGCCTCGCCGGCGTAGTTGCCGCCCATCCAGCTCGCGGGGTCCATGAGCACCCACTCGCCGGCACGAAGGCGGTCGCCGAGCGCATGCCACAGGGGAGTGACCTGCTCGTTGGCGTCGCCGTTGTAGTAGAAGAAGCTGCCGCGCCACTGCGGGATGCAGCCGAGCAGCCACACGAGCAGACCGACGCCCAGCGTCACCAGCCACTCGGGCGCCTGCCGACGCCGCCGCGAGGGGGCCGCCTTCGCAGGCACCGTCGCGACACCGGGCAAGGTGACCGGCGGGGAGACCCGCTCGTCCTGGATCCGAGCGGTCACCGACCGTTCCTTCCAGCGCCTGCGAGAGACTGGGCGGCGCGACCCGGGCAGGCGGGCGGGGCGGTCGGTGAGAGCTCCGTCATGTGTATCGACGTTACCCGGGCCGGGAGCATCGCCCGGTTCCGGGCGGTGGCGGGAGAGGCGAAGGTCCCGCAGGCCGCGGTGGCCGTCTCTTGAGGAAGCATGGGGAGTCTCCGGTCTGCGACGCGGAGCGGGGAACGGCCGAGCAGCCGCCCCCGCTGCGCATCGCGAAGGATGTCGGACACCGGTCGTCTCCGGCGCCCGCGTCAGCCGAAGAGCGCCTGCGTGCCCTGGCTGGACTTCACCATGCCCGCCCAGGAGTGCCCGATGTTCGGGACCTCCACCTTGCGGTGCCCGGACGGCGTCGAGCCCCAGACGCTCTTCTCGTAGGAGAAGAAGTTGCGTCCGCGCTCGAGGCGGTTCTTGCCCTGCCAGTCGGCGGCGCAGCTGGTGTCCAGGTTGTCGACACGCGAGGTGTCGGACGTGCCGAGCAGGTAGGTCACCGGGTGGGACGCATAGCGCGCCTTCAGAGCGTCGGCCGGCACGCGGTCCATGTAGGCGTTTCGGGCGTTGAGCCCGTGCTTGTAGTCGTTGTAGTCCCGGCAGGCGGACTTCTCCGAGCTGGTCAGCTCGCGCAGCCTCGACCCCGACCACCGGGCGGAGGACAGGAAGAGGTAGGACGACGGGTTCGCGACCACGTATTCGTCGACTCCGGCGGCGTCCGACCCGGCCGCGAACCGCTGGACGAACTGCCCGCCCGCGGAGTGACCGGCGACGACGAGGCGATCGAGGTTCGGGAACCGGCCGTCCTGTACCCGCGCGATGAGCCGGTCCAGCACGTCGAACGAGGAGAGGCGGCTGGAGTCGAGCGACGGGTCGCCGATCTTCCACCCGCCGTCGGTCCAGTACATCCGCCCGCTGTGGCCGTCGGCTTCGGAGAGGAAGTGGGGGGCGATCACCGCGGTGGTTCCGACCTTGCCCGCGGACACGGCCGCCTTGAGCGTGCTGTCGGCGTAGCCTGCCGCGTCCCGCCCGTCGCCGTGAACGACGAGGACGACCGTGCGCACGTTCGGGTTCCCGGCTGCGTTGTTGCCGATGGACTGGTTGCCGACGTACTGGAGATCGGCTGTGGCGTCGGAGCCCAGGTCGGTCAGCCGGACCGTCGAGGTGCTGCCGAGTGGTGCGGCGGACGCGGACTGGACCGGCGTGAGGACGGCGAACCCAGCGACGGCCGCGACGGCCGCGGCGATGGCCGCGAGCCGCGTGTTCCGGGCGCCGACCGCACCCGGAGTGGAGCGAGTGAACAACGAATTGCCTTTCATGGAGGTGGTGCATCACGACAGCCCCCGTCGGCGCGCCGGAAATCCGGGCGCGACGAGTGGCCCGACGACTCCGCGGCTTCGGGACGGGGCGGACGTCGGGCGCACGCGACGGGCTGGTCGGGCCGCAAGGCCGTCGCGGGATGAGCGCAGCCTAGGCACGGCGGCGCGCTGTCTCAGGAAGGCGCCGGTGGCGCCGGCGCGCGACCGCAGGGCGGCCGGCGCGGAACAAGTTTAGGCAGACGAAGGAGTCGGGTCCGGCAGCGCGCCGCCGACGCGCCGACGCGGCTCCACTGCTGCCGTTCCAGGCCGGACCGCGCGAAGGGACGCGACAATGTCCTGATGGGGCTGCCTCAACCGTCGACCGCCGCGCTGACCCGGAGCGAGGAGCGACTGCCGGTGCTCCACCACGACCAGCCGGCGGTACGCACGCTCCGCATCTTCCTCGGGCTGCTCGGCTTCTCGACGGTGATCATCAACATGTTCGTCGTAGCCGCCCTGCCCGAAGGGCTGCACCTCGGCAACTACCTCAGCTTCTTCACGAACGAGGCGAACCTGTACGCCGGGGCGGTGCTCGCCATCTCCGGACTGCTCCCGCGGGAGCGGCTGCCGCGCTGGTGGGACGGGCTCCGGGGCGCGGCGGCGGTCTACCTCGTGGTCACCTTCGTCGTGTTCGCGGTGCTCCTCGAGGGCTTGCCCACCGCGGGAACGATCACCCCGTGGGTCAACACCGTCGTGCACCGGCTCATGCCGGTCGTGCTCCTGATCGACTGGCTGCTGATCCCCGCCGCCCGCCCCGCCCGCTGGTGGCGGTTCCTCGCGTGGATGGCGTATCCCGTCGCCTACCTCGCCTACTCGCTGGTCCGCGGCGCGATCGTCGACTGGTACCCGTACCCCTTCCTCGACCCGCGCGGGCCGGCGGGATACGCGGGGCTCGTCGCGAGCGCCGGAGCGGTGGTGGTCGGGTTCTTCCTCGCCGCGATCCTCTTCGACCTGCTGGGCCGCCTGCGGCGGCGCATCGCGGTCAGTCGGCGCTGATCCACTCCGGCCGGAGCTTCTCGATGCCGTCGAGGATGAGGTCGAGACCGATCTCGAACTCCGCGCTCCCGTCGTAGCCGGCCTTCGCGAGCTCGACGACCACCTCGACGAGGTAGGGGTAGAGCGCGGCGGCGGCCTCCTGCGCCTCGAGCTGCGCCTGGGCCACCTCCCCGGACTGCTCCGGCGTCTCGAACGGCATCGTCTTCTCCTGCAGGGCGAAGCCGTAGATGTACGCGTCGAGGGTGGAGGTCGAGTGCACCGTGGTGCGGAACGAGAAGCCCGCCGAGCGGAGGCAGCCCATCATCGCGTTGTGCTGGCGTAGGTTCGCCGGTCCCGGGCTCATCCGCGACTCCATCAGCCCGATCGCCCAGCGGTGCCGCGAGAGCGCGTCCCGCAGCGAGACCGACCGCCGACGCATCCCGGCGCGCCAGCCGTCGTCGCTGGTCGGAAGCTCGACCTCGCTCCACACGATGTCGACCATGCCGTCGAGGAGCTGCTCCTTGTTCGCGACGTGCTTGTAGAGCGCCATCGGGACCACTCCGAGCTCCTGCGCGAGGGTCCGCATGGTGAGCCCGTCGATCCCGGCGCGGTCGGCGAGCGCGACGGCGGTGTGCAGCACGGCGTCGCGGTTCAGCCGCGCTCGCCGAGGCGCCTCCTGTGCACTCGTCACGCGGTCCCTCCTCCTTCTGTTGTCGACGGGATGCCGAGAGCCTCTTGACAGGTGTACGTCGTACACCTATCGTCTTCGGCATCAGGTGTACAACGTACACCGAAGGCTCCCCACTTCGAAAGGCGCATCATGAACCTCTGGCAGTCGATCCGCACGGGATTCCGCAAGTACGCCGACTTCACCGTCCGTGCGAGCCGGTCCGAGTTCTGGTGGTGGGTGCTCTTCACCACGCTCGTCAACGCCGTGCTCAACGCCGTTCCGCTCTGGATCTCCTCCGCTGCGGGCTACGTTCCCGCCGGCCCGAGCCTCAGCGGCCTCTGGACGATGGCCGTCCTGGTCCCGACGCTCGCCGTCGCCGTCCGCCGCCTGCGCGACGCAGGCTTCGGCTGGGGCCACGCCCTCTGGCTGTTCCTCCCGATCGCCGGCGTCGTCGTTCTCGCGGTGCTCTGCTCCCAGCCCTCCCGCACCGCACCTGCCTCTCCTGTCCCGACCGCGCCCGTCGCGGTCGGCTGACCCTTCCGCTTCCCCCTCGGCCCGTACGGAGCTCCCCATGGACAGGACCCGCAAGACCGCCCTTCTGACAGGCCTGCTCTTCGCCGTCACCATCGCCGCCGCGATCCCCGGCGCGCTCCTCTACACCCCGATCCTCACCGACCCCGGATACATCACCGGCCCCGGCGCGGACGGCCAGATCGCGCTCGGCGCCCTCTTCGAGATCCTCGTCTGCATCGCCAACATCGGCACCGCGGTGGTGCTGTTCCCCCTCGTCCGCCGGCAGAACGAGGCGGTCGCGCTCGGCTACGTGGCGTCGCGCATCGCCGAATCCGTGCTCATCGCGGTCGGCATCCTGAGCGTCCTCTCCGTCGTCACCCTGCGTCAGCAGTACGCGGGCGGCTCCGAGGCGGACGCCGGCGCCTTCCTCGTCGCGGGCGAAGCCCTGGTGGCGCTGCACGGGTGGACGTTCCTGCTCGGGCCTGGGCTGCTCGCCGGCTTCGGCAACGGGCTGCTGCTCGGCTACCTCCTCTACCGCTCCGGACTCGTACCGCGGCCCATGGCGCTCGTGGGGCTGATCGGCGGGCCCGTCGTGTTCGTGTCCGGGATCGCGGTGCTGTTCGGCGCGTACGAGCAGACATCCGTGTGGTCGGGGCTGCTGACCCTTCCCGAGATCGTCTGGGAGTCCTTCCTCGCGATCTACCTCACCTTCCACGGGTTCCGGCCGTCGCCGATCACGGCGTCGTCCCACTCCGGTGACGGCCGTCCCGTCCCGCAGAGCGCCTGAGAGGATCGACCGATGCGCGCGATCGTCCAGAGCCGCTACGGAGGGCCCGAGGCTCTCGCCCTTACCGAGCTCGACCGCCCGACTCCCGCCGTGGACGAGGTGCTGGTGCGGGTGCGTGCGGCCGCAGTCAACGCCGCCGACTGGCATGTGATGCGCGGCGACCCCTACATCGCCCGCCTGATGGCGCCCCAGGTCTTCGGTCGGCGCGGGCCCAAGCGGCCGGTGCGCGGTCGCGACTTCGCCGGAACGGTGGAGGCGGTCGGGCCCGGAGCGACCGACCTCCCGGTCGGCGCCGAGGTGTACGGCGACCTGGGGCTCGCCGACGGCGCGTTCGCGGAGTACGCGGTCGTGCCGGTGAGCCGAGTGGCGCGGAAGCCCGAGAACCTCACCTTCGAGCAGGCCGCCGCCGTGCCGCTCTCCGGCAGCACGGCGCTGCTCGGCCTCCGCGACCTCGCCAAGGTCAGGCCCGGGCAGTCGGTCCTCATCAACGGCGCCTCCGGCGGGGTCGGCACCTTCGCCGTGCAGATCGCGAAGGCGCTCGGCGCGGAGGTGACCGGCGTGTGCAGTCCGCGCAACGCCGACCAGCTGCGCTCGCTCGGCGCGGACCACGTCGTCGACTACACGCGCGAGGACTTCACCCGCACCGAAGCCCGGTACGACGTCCTCTTCGACTTGGTCGGCAACCGGCGGCTGCGCGACCTGCGCCGGGTCGTGAAGCCCGGCGGCACCAGCCTGCTGTCCGGCGGCGGCAGCTCGACGGGCGGCAGCGTCTTCGGCCCGATCGGGCGGCTGATCGCCGCGCAGGCCACCGGGCGCTTCGTGCCCCAGCGTCTGGTGCCGATGACGGGGGAGCCGGCGATCGCCGAGCACCTCGCCGAACTCCGCGAGCTCATCGAGGCGGGACGGGTGCGCCCCGCCGTCGACCGGACCTACCCGCTCGAGCAGGCGCCCGAGGCCATCAGGTATCTGGAGACGGAGCACGCCCGCGCGAAGGTCGTCATCACCATCGCGGAGGCTCCGGCGGCGTAGCGACGCCGGGGCTCCTTCCGGCTGGGATGCTCCTCGGGCGCCGCGGCCGGCGGGACGGTTCCACACCCGCCGACCGCGGCCGGGGTTCAGCTCGTGCTCTCGCTGCCGTCCGAGCTCGAGGTGCCGTCATCCGCAGCGTCCTCGTCCGCCGAGTCCTCGTCCGCCGAGCCCGGACCGTGGCCGCGGGCGCCGGGGCCGCCCGTCTCGGTGCCGGTGATGGCGAACGACTCGTCCAGCTTCACGGTCGCGCGGGTGCCGTCGGCCTGAGTGATGTGCGCCTCGTAGGCGGCCCCGTCCGAGTCGGTCTCCATCCGCTCGATCGTCGCGTCCGGGTACTCCTCGAGCACCGCTGCCTCGACCTGGTCGGCGACGTCCCCGGTCAGCTCCTCCTCGTCGCCGCGCGGGCCGCCACGACCGCCGCCTCCCGGCCCGCCCGTCTCGGTGCCGGTGATCGCGAACGACTCGTCGAGCTTCACCGTCGCGCGGGTGCCGTCGGCCTGGGTGATGTGCGCCTCGTACGCCGCGCCCTCCGCGTCCGTCTCCATCCGGTCGATCGTCGCGTCCGGGTACTCGGCCAGCACGGCCGCCTCGACCTGGTCGGCGGTGTCGCCGGTCAGCTCCTCCTCGGTGATGCCGTTCGCCTCGTGCGGCCCGCGTTCGGGCCGCGTCTCGGTCGAGGTCGACGACTCCGTCTCCGCCACCGCCGGAAGGGCCGCGGCCGTGAGCCCTCCGGCGGTGAGCGTCGCCGCGAGGGTCGCGCCGGCGACGGCCAGCGTTCTGCGCTTGGTCATGTTCCTTCTCCTCATCCCGCCCCTCCGGATTGAGGGGCTGCACCCCACCGTCGAGTGCCCGCATATCGGGAGGCACAGGCCGGCCTGCGGAGGGGCTGGGAGAACGCCATCGTTCCGTTGAGGGACGCGAAGCACTAGGACTGGGGCGGCACGTCGAGCTCCGGTGCCTCGAGCACCTCGTCGAAGCCCTCCTCGCGGAGCAGCCCGGGGCTCAGCAGGCTGCGCCGGTGTGCGTGCCGGGCGACGATGTCGTCGGGCACTCGCCGATCCTCCGTGCGCGGAGCGTTGCGCTCGAGCAGCACGTGCAGGGGGAGTGCGGGCAGGAGCACCGCGATGGCCGGCAGCCCGGCCTGGTGCGCCGCGTCGACGTGGCGCACCCGCTCGCGCCGGCGGAGGCCGGTCGCGTCGTAGAGGTAGCCGCGGCCGGCGGCGAGGAGCCGGTCCGCGTCGGCTTCGCAGCGCCGGATGGCGGCGAGCGAGTAGTCCTGCAGCGGCCGCGGCTCCCGGCCCGCCGCCACGTCCCGGTCGCGCAGCCGAGCGCGCTCGTCGTCGGGGCTCAGGACGGCGTCGGGCCCCGCCTTCGCCGCCAGCAGCCGGCGGCGAAGGGTCGTCTTCCCCGACGCCGGCGCACCGACGAGCACGACGACCGCCCGGCGGGGCAGGTCGTCGAGAGTCACGCGGCGCGGCGCAGGGTGACGATCTCCTCGGCGGTCGGCTCCTGCGTCGCGGGATGCTCGACGAGCGCGATCACCCGGTTCGCCATGAACCGCGCGGTGCGCACGGGGGTTCCGCCCCGGGTCACCTCGGTCACCTCGACGAGGCCGCGCCCCTGAGTGATGTCCAACCGGCGGCCCGCCCGGGTCGCCTCGATCTCGTACGTCCTGGTGTCGCCGCCGGCATCGACGACGACCTCGACACGGTCGCCCTTCATGTGTCCTCCTCGTGGGTGTCCATGAATACAACACCGCAGGTCAGAGCCGTGTTCCGGGTCCGAAGGGAAACCTCGACGGAGGCGACCGCCATTCGCACCAGCGCAAGGGCCTACCTGAGTCGATCAGACTGCGGCGAAGAAGTGCGGATCGCCCCATACGTACTCGACGCCCCAGACACCCTGATCCGCGCCGTCGGCGGGAATCTCGATGATCACCGATCCGTCTGCCTCGCCGGGGGAGAACAGCTCGGACACGTCACTGAGCTGTCCGTCCATCACCACGAACGACCCGTTGTACTCGCGTCCTTCGTCGGAGACGTAGGTGAAGACGAGCTCGGACGGGCTTCCGCTGTCGGGCCCGACGTACTTCACGTGGACGTTGAGCTGCGCATAGACGTTGCCGGGGGCGGGATCGGGGTTGAAGGTGTTGGCCGCCTTCACCTGAGCGGTCACATCGAGGAGCGCAGACGTCGGAGTGATCTCCCAATCGACGCCGTCACCCCCCTCGACGGAGATGGTGGTGCCCAATGCGCTCGGGTTCTCACGGCTTCCTGCAGTGGCCTCATCGACCTGCTCGGCCGGCGGCGCCGTGTCATCTGCGGGAGCGCCTGCTGCCTGATCCTCCGGCTCGACGACGGACGGCGCGCGGTCCTCGACCGCTTGGTCAACCGAGGCGACGAAGGCGGCGGTGTAGAACAGCCCCATTGCGATGGACAGGACCAGCGCGATTCCCGAGACGACCGTGCCCGCAACTGCGATGCCCTTGCGTCGGCCTCGAAGGAACAGGGCCACGACTCCGAGGACGAGACCTACGAACGCGATGAAGCCTCCGAGTCCGCCTATGAGAGGGATGAACGAAAGCCCGAGTCCCACGGCGCCCACGACCAGCGCCGCGATCCCGAGGCCGTTAGGCACTCCAGCCGAAAGCGCGCGGGGTGACGGGGCGACGGGAGTCTCCGCAGGCGTCGCTGTGACCCCCGGTACGGCGCTTGGTGCTTCAGAGGCGGAAGGTGCGGGCAGTCGCGGAATCGGTGCCACATGCTCCGTCCAGGCGGAGCCGTCCCAGTAACGCTGCTGCTGATGCGCTTGGGGGTCCTGGTACCAACCGGCCGGGATCGGTTGTTCAGTGGGATTTGACATGGCGTCCTTCGGTTGCACGGCGTAGGGAAGCAGAGGGCGATGACAATGCAGAAAGGGAGATTCCGCCCCTATGGGGAGCCGAAACCGTAGGTGTACGAGCCTGTGGACCAGTTCATAGTCGCGTTGTACGAGAAGCCGCTCATGGTGCCGTCACCGTTGTCCTCGTTGGCCACGAAACAGTCGAATACCGTCGTTTGCTCTGTGAGGTCATCGGTCGATCCGCCACCGACGGGAGAGCAGGTGACATCGATGATGGCCCCGTCGATCATGCCCTCGGCGACGTGTTCCTCGGCCATCTTCTTGACGCTCGCCTCGATTCCCGGAACAGCGTCGCGGCGACTTGCTCGCTCCGCCTCGTCCTTTCGCTCCTGGTCGTCGCGGGCCCGCGCTTCAGCTTCGGCCTTCTGTTGTGCTTCCGCCGCCGCCGCGGCAGCCGCCGCCACTTCTCGCGCCTCCTCCGCTGCTGCTGCGTCGCTGGTCGTCTTCCACACCATGCCCCCCGTGGCCAGGAGAAGGGCAATCAGTGCGGTGCCGGCGATGACCACCCACCTCCGTCTCGATATTCGCACTGCAGGAGCGGCAGAAACGTCGGTTTTCAGTGATGACGACTCCTGCGAGTCGGAAGCGGTGTCAGGTATCGGAGCGATGTGATCGGTCCATGAATAGCCGTCCCAGTAGCGCTGCTGAGCCGGTTCAGCAGGGTCCTGGTACCAGCCGGATGGGACGGAAGAGGAAGGCGTGGGGGTGGACGCCATTGGGGAACTCCTAGATATGCGGGTGCGAAGAAAGTAGCAGTGATAACGGCGGGAAGTAAAAGCGTCCGTCTGCCTGTAGTGTTTGCGATTACCCGACTGTCACGCCGCCACCCGGAAATGCTTCATGCCGTCTCGCTATTGCCATAACTGCGGTTCCCCGCTCCTCGAGGGAGCGAACTTCTGCGCCGCGTGTGGCGCTGCCGTTGTGATCGACGCAGCTTCACAAAGGCCCTTCGCACTGGAAGTCGAGAGCAGGGAGGATCGAGCACTGCCGGTGCCTCCTCCGCCGCCCGCTGCTCCTCCTCGCTTTCCGGGCGCAGGGTCGGGGGACCATCCGGTGCTCGAGGGAGATGTCGTCGGTCCCACGACAGCGTCGGCCATCCCCGCGCCTCTTGCTTCGCCTCCGGTATTTCCCGCTGATGTCAGTGCAATCACGACCGCAAAGGGCGAGCGGCGGCCGCAGGTCGTCCCGCCCCCGCTCGTCGCGCCGCCGCTCTTTCCAGGGAGCGCTACGGCTGCGCCGGGCGGACCTCATGGGACCGCTGCCGCACAGGGCGGGAATGTCCCGATGCCCCCGGCCCCTCCTGCCGCAGGTTCGGCTGCCCCTCCCGCGCAGGTTCTCGAGGTCGAACGGGAGACTCCCCGTGCCGTTTCCTCAGCGCCAGCTTCAGGGGGCGTCCGCGAGCAGTCGGAGGCGGAAGTCCTGCCTCCGGCAACTCGCAAGGCAGGTGTAGGCAGAGCCAGCTCGCCCTCGCCGCCTGTGCTGCCGCCGGCGCCGCTTTTGGCAGTGCCGCCGGCACCGTCCGGTCTGCTGCCCCCGCCTCCCACGTCGTCGACCCCGGCCGCGGATGCGCTCCCAGTCGGTCGACGACGGCTAGGCCTGATCGCCGCTGCCGCCGTCGCTGCGGTGCTCGTGATCGCGGGTGGAGCGTGGACCCTGTCCGCGCTGTTCGCGCAGGCATCGCTTGCCGGCCCCGCGGCCACGCCCGCGCCTGTTCCGACGCCGACCTTGCCCGTGGAGGTCATCGACGTGGCGGCGGGACCCGTGGATCTCGTGAGCGCGTCTGGCAATCTCTGGTGTCACTTCGACCAGGACGCAGTGCAGTGTGCGGTGCGGGCGGTCACCTATGACGGGTCTCCTCAGGCTCGGTGCCCGGAGAGCGCGGTTGCGGTGGCGGTCGCCCTGGATGCCAGCGGTGTCTCGACTCCTTGTGTCTCAACTGTGCCGGAAGTCGGCGAGCGGCTCGAGCGGGATGTGCGCTACGTCGCCGGTGACTTCGAATGCGTCCTATCCGCCAGCGTCGGCGCGAAGTGCACCGACGGGGAAGGTCGCGGATTCGTATTGAGCTCCGACGCCCCGCTCAAGACACTGTCCTGAAGCTGCGATCTCACAGCCGCGCCTTCAGAGCGTGATACTCGGCGGCAGCCAGGGCGACCGCGCCTACGCAGAACGGAGTCGACTCCGTCGTGCTGGACGGCCCCGGAGCTTCGCCGACGGCCTGGCAGTGGGACACGAAGCCGGAGTCGTCGATTGCCGAGGCGAGGCCTTCCCATCCACGCTCCAGCGCCGGGCGGTACACCGCCTCGTCCAACACCCCTCCTCGGACGCCCGACGCGATGGCGTAGAGCATGAGCGCGGTGCCACTCGTTTCGGGCTCCGGAAACAGCGACGGACTCAGAAGACTGGATCGCCACAGGCCATCCTCGCCCTGTAGCGTCACGAGTCGCGCCGCCATCCGCTGCAGCATGGCCGCGTACTCCGCTCGCTCCGGCCCAGGCGCGGGCAGTTCTTCTACCATGCGGGCCATGGCGGCGAGCACCCAGCCGTTGCCCCGTGACCAGAAGACCTTGTTCCCGAGTTCGTCTCGTTCTCCGACATAGCGGCAGTCCCGCCACCAGAGGTTCTCGGTCTCATCGAAAAGCCCACCCGGGGTGCACTCCGGGCGCCACTTCGTCACCGCATCTTCCTTGAGGAAATCGTAGAACTCGGCCGACCTCCGACCGGCTCCGCTGTCGCCGCTCCGCTCAGCCCACATCGGCCACAGTGGCAGTCCCATGAATAGGGAGTCGATCCACCAGTAGGTCGAGGCGGGTGCGGTGGCATCCTCGGCCATCAGGTCGGCGGCGGCCTCGAGTTCGACGGGGAGCCCGGCGCGGTCGGCTTGGAGCCATACCTGGATCGCGGCTCGATTGTCGGGGTTGGAGGTCGGTGTATCCGGCACGGACGGGTCCCAACCGTTGCGCTTGCCCCAGGCGAGGATGCGGTCCGCGTACTCCGCGCGCCCCGTCGCCTCCCGCACCGATTCCAGACCCAGGAAGTAGACCGCCCATTTCCAGTCCGTGCCCGCAGATGCGCCGTCCGCGGCATCGAAGTAGGAGTCGAGGGCGAGTTGCGCCAGTTCGAGGGGGCTCGCATGTTCCCTCGATCGCTCGGCCACCGCTCCGGGTTCCGGCCCGGCGATCACGCACCCGGCCAGCATCAGGATGGTGCCGCCGCTGAGAAGGACGCGCGCTCGCAGCGCGCGACGGCGGACGCGGTTTCGACGCTCAGCTGGGCGATGCGGTGCGTTGCGGGCTTCAGCTTCCGTCGACATGGTCCTCGGACTGTAGCGTCCTCGCGCCCCCGTGAGAGGGCGCTCGGCGGAAAGTCAATCCCCTCGTCCTGATTGCTTAGCGCGACCTACCTTTCGGGGATCAGGAGGTGGCCGAGGTGGACCACAGCAAGCACATCCCACTCGAGATCGTCGCGCTCAGTCGATGCGAGTGGCGGATCTGCGACGGTCGCATCGACGAGGGCGACGCGCGGCGCATCCTCGGCTACATCGAGCGGCGGGACGACGGCTACGAGGTGCTGGCACTCAATCCCGCTCCGTCGGTGTGCGGCTGCTTCGGCTCCTGGCAGGAGTCGCTCGCCGCTCTCGAGCAGTACGCGAACGGGCGACGCCGGCCGCGGGCGGTCGGCTGAATGCGCCCCACCGCCGTCCGGCGCTTGTGACCGGGCGCGAGTGCGACCAGAGTCCCTGCATGTACGTCGATCCAAGCCGCCGGCTCGTCGACCTGCCGGCCCCGCCCACCCCCGACGAGGTGGCCGCCGTGTTCCCCGTGCGCCTGATCGGGTTCGAGGAGCAGCCGTCCCTCGAGGAGCTGAGCGTGAGCCAGGCCACCGAGACGCGCAACGGGCGGCTTATGGCCGCGGCCGCCTCGCTCACCTATCTGCTGTGGCGCCATCCGGAGGACCGCGCCGACCCGCGCAACCTCCGTGAGCTCTCCGTGGTCGAGGCCGCGGAGCTCGAGCTGCCGCTGCCCGAGCCGGCGCCGGAGTGGTTCCTCCGGATGCGGGAGGCGAGCCGCTATCCGAGTCTGTGGGAGGCGGTGCGCACCACCTGCTTCCCGGGCCCGCTCGCACTCCGCACCGTGGAGGAGGAGCTCGTCGCCCACGTCAACTACGTCGTGATGAACGTGTTCCGCGAGGAGCGCGTCCGCGGCCGCTTTCCGGGCATGCTGACCGGCGCGGTCACCGAGCGGCACATCGAGCGCGACGTCCCGATCCGTCTCGACGGCAGCGACGTGCCGGGGATCCGCATCGACACCGACCCCCACGTCCTGGGCCTCGGGGCCGACCTCGGCGACCGGCTGCTCACCGTGGTCGTGCCGCGCGACGAGCTGCCCCACGTGCGGCTCGCGTTCCGGATGCGCCCGGTTCAACGCGCCGAGCCGCTGAGCGGCTGATCCCGCAGAAAGGCGTCCATCGCGGTCGCGATGTCGTCGGGGTGCGTCAGGGCGAGCGAGTGGTCGGCGCCCTCGACCCTGACGTCGCGCGCCGAGGGGAACCAGGCGAGGAGCTGCGAGCGCACTTCGGCGAACCAGGTGCCGCTGCGGGTGCCGCCGATGTGGAGCACCGGGCAGCGGATGTGCCGCGCCTCGTCGTCGCCGAACCGCCAGGCGAGCAGGGCGTGGGCGTCCGCCGTGAAGAAGGCGGCGGCGTCCCGCTCCATCTGCGCCACCGACCCGGGCAGGAGGCGCTCGTACGCCTCGCGCCAGTCGTCGCCCATCAACCGCCTGAGGAAGCCGTCGAGCGCCGTTGCCCCGCCGGCGGAGGCGAAGTCCGCGATCAGTCGCTCGTTCGCCTCGAGGAACTCGGGGGTGCTCGAGACGAACAGCGGGGGCGGCTCGAGGAGCGTGAGCGAGGCCACGAGGCCGGGTGCCGCGCGGGCGAGCTCGAGGGCGACGGCCGCGCTGTAGGAGAGTCCGGCGACATGGCAGCGCCGGACGCCCACCGCTTCGAGCAGGCGCCGGCAGTCGAGTGCGTCGCGGCCGACCGAGGGGACACCAGTCTGCGGGCTGAGCGCCGAGTAGCCGCGTCGGCGATGGGTGAGGACCCGGTACCGGCCGGAGCGGGCGAGCCGGTCCGCGACCGGCTCGAACTCGTCGGCGGTGAGCGCCGTCGGGATGAGCAGCAGCGGATCCCCGGAGGCGCGGTCGAGGAGTTCGAGGCGGACGTCGGGAAGCTCGATGGTGCGCCACTGCCGATAGCTCATGGCACCGCCTCGGGGTCTCGCTGCTCGCGGACGGTCTATCAGCCCTCGACGGCGGGACGCCACCGGCGATCGGACTCCGGGAACGGGAGCGGCGGCGGGACCTTCCGGTTCCCGCCGCCGCCTTTCCCCCCGGCCTGTTACTTCTTCTTGCCGTTCCCGTTGTTCGTGACGGTCAGGCTGTAGCCCGCGTCGAGGAACGTCAGGTCGCCGCTCGGCAGATTGGACACCAGGGTCGCGAAGTCGCGGTTCTGGCCGTTCGCGCACTTCGTGTTGAGGCCGCTCGAGGTGATCGCGTCGCCCTCGAAGCGGTAGACGAAGTTGCCGGCGCCGTCCGTGATCTCGCCCGCCGAGGTGACGCCCGGCGTGAGGTCGCAGGTGGCGACCACCTGCAGCGTCCAGTTGTTGTCCTGGGCACCCGTGGTCTCGAACCAGTCGTCCGAGGTCAGGGCCGCGGCCGCGCCGTTGACGCTGACGTCGTCGACGAACCAGCCGGTGTCGAGGTACGCCGCGTCGGTGGAGTAGCGGAAGCGGATGTCCGTGGCGCCGGTCGGGAGCTGTGCGGTGTAGTGCACGTACTCCGGCTCGTCGACGAAGTAGGCGCCGCCCGAGGTTCCGGTGAGCCCGTTGCCCTCCGTGTTGCCGCCGTGCGGGTCGTCGTCGCTCGTCACGACAGCTCCCGTGTCGTCGGTGAGCGGAACCGTGACCCACTGGTCGTCGACGAGCGCCTCGACGAAGCCGTAGTCCCAGCCCTCCTCGATGAAGTGCCACGTCCAGAAGTCGAGCGACGTCGCCGTGCCCGTCACGTCCACGTCGAGGATGTTCTCCGACTGGCTCTCGTAGCCCGCATACCAGTGCGTGTCCCCGGTGTGCGGCGCCACCCGCGTCTCGTCCTCGCCGTCGAGCGCGACCGTCGCGTTCGGGCCCGGGTTGCTGAACCGCTCGACCTGGAGGCCGTACGGGAGGGCGACGGGAGCCTGCGCGCTGTCGCGCTTCGCCCACTTCGAGGCCGGCTGCGCGCCGCGGTTGCTGCCGCGGCCGTCCCAGTACTCGTCGTCCGCGAGGTCGATGGTCCAGCTCGTCGACTTGGGGTCGCCGAAGTCGGCGGCCTTCAGGTCGAAGCGCTCGGAGTCCTCGTCGTCGAGGTACACGGCGACCGCCCAGTCCTCGAACAGCGCGTCGGCGCTGCGGAGGTCCGATCCGATCTGCGCGTTGAACTCGTCGATCGCGGCCTGGACGCCGGCCATCCCGTCGCCCTGGTTCGCGAAGATCAGCTTGGCGAGGAGGTCGCCGCCCGCGGCGTCGTACTGGCCGTCCGGCTCGAAGGTGCCGTCGCCGTTGCCGCCGGCCTGCTCCCACAGGTACTGGAAGTAGGTGTACGCGGCGCCGTAGTTCTCGAGTCCGCCGCCCCAGCGGGTCAGCGACGTCTCGGCGTAGAACACCTGGTGGTAGGTCAGGTGCGAGCCGCCCACGTCGTAGCCGTTCAGGAAGATCGCGAAGTCGGCGAGTCCCTCGTCCACCCAGGACAGCTCGCCGGGGTCGCTGTAGTTGTGCAGCAGGTGCTCGAGCTCGTGCGCGATCGTGCCCTCGTAGAGGGTCGGCCGGTCGTTGGCCGGGTCCTCGTCGTTCCACTCGGAGTCCGCGGGACCGACGCGGTTCGCCCAGTCGAACGCGTCGACGACGATCACGTTCATGCCGGCCGAGTCGATGAAGTCGGGAGCGAAGTAGCCGGCCGTGTAGCTCGTCTCCTCGCAGTCGTAGTACTGCGCGTCCTGCACGTTGTAGACCACCATGACGAGCGAGTCGCTCGCCGGCTCGGCGGGATCGGCCGCCTCCAGGAGCCCGAAGTGCTCCTCGTCGACGGCGACGATGTGGTTCGCGAGCTGGTCGCCCATGTAGTCGATCTGCGCCTGGGTGAGCGTGTACTCGTCCGCCGCGGACGCGGAGCAGGGGGTGAAGGCGTCGCCGGGCGTCGGGTCCCATGCGGGATCGAGGCTCGCGACGCCGGTCGGGGCGCCGCCGTCCAGCGGGGTGCCGACGGGCACGTAGATGTAGACGGGGGTGCCGTCCGGAGTCGTCCCGGCGTAGGCCCGCGTGAAGTCCTGGTCGTAGGTGCCGCCGGCCTCGCTGTCGTTGATCGGAAGGGTGAGGGTCTCCTCGCCGGGGAGGTTGCCGTGGTCGTCGGCGCTCGCGGGGGCGGCCATCGCGGTCGCGAGCGTCAGCGCCGTGGCGCCGCCCAGCAGAGCGCCGAGCGCTCGGCGTCGGAGTTGTTGCACTGTGTACCTCCAAGTCGGGCCCCGCGCCGGGTGGAGGGAGGTGTCGCTCTCGCGGAGCCGATCGTCCTATGACCCGACCATGAGACCCGGCCGGCGGAAAGTCCGCCTTTCGGCCGACGTTCGCATCCGCGCCGGCGGTGGTATTGAGCGTTGGGCAACTATCGGCGATGACGGTGCACTCCGCATCAGGACGGGTCGGGCGCGTCGCCGTTCTGGCCGCTTAGGCTCGTCGCATGTCCTCGCCGCTGCCCGATTTCGAGGGGAGCGAGATCGAGCCGGACCGGCATCCGGGCCGGAGCGCTGTGCTGCAGACCGTTCTCCTGGTCGCGCTGTTCCTGCTCGTCGGAGCGGCGGTCCTCGCCGCGATCCTGCTCACCTGGACGGCCGTGCAGCCGGTGCTGCCGCCGCCGTCCCCGCTGGCGACGACCTCGGCGCTCGCCGCCTGACCGCGGATTCCGCTACTCGCGCGGATTCCGCTACTCGCGGTGGCCGTCCTCGGAGTCGCGTGCGCGCTGTACGTAGACACCGCTCGCCACCGAGCGGTACGACTCCTCGAGGATGGACTCGAGCACATCGAGATCGACGGCGCTGACGTCCTTGAGGTAGAGGCAGCCGACGCCGGTGGTGTGCGGGCCCAGGCGTTCCAGCTGCTTCTCGTGGGCGCCGACGCCATCGGGCAGGTAGATCGTCGTCGCGGCCTTCCGCGGCGAGAAGGCGGCCGCCGCGGCGTCGCCCTCGCGGCCGCTCGCGTACTTGTAGTGGTAGGTGCCGAACCCGATGATCGTGCCCTGCAGCCCGGGCCGCTGGCCCGTGATGCGCGTGAGCAGTCGGAGCAGCGTCTCCGCGTCGCGCCGGCGCACCGGATGGGCGACGCCGTCGACGAAGGCACGGACCTCGTCCGGCGCCTCGTCGTCCCTGCTGTCGGCCACGACGGTCCCCTTCCTCCCGGATTCCCCGGCCGCCCGTACAGTCGACGCGCGGAGCCGGTTATGCGAGCCTGTCGCATCAGCGGGGCGTCCGGTAGGGCCGGCCGAACATCGGCCCTGGTCGGCGGGACCTCCGCGTCCTATGCTCCGCGCCATGATGCACCGCGGCATCACCGCGCCGGTGGCGCTCGCCCTCGTGGCCTCCGCTCTCGTCGGGTGCTCGGGGCAGTCGCCGAGCGCGCCGCTGCCGCCCCTCGAGCCTCCCGTGCCGGCCTCCGAGCCCGCCGCTCCACCCGCGCCGGCGCCGGAGCCGGAGCCGGCGGAGAGCCCTCCCGCCGCAGCGGAGCCGGCGCCGTCGCCCTCCCCGGACGGCGTCGACCTGGCCGGCCTGCTCACCGCGCCGGTTCCCTCGCTCTGCGACCACCCGCCGGGGACCCTCAGCGCGGGGCGGCTGGCCGGGATTCCGCAGGGCGACGGGGGCGTCGAGCTTCCCGACAGCACGGTCGAGGACATCCTGGCGGGCGCCGAGACGACGCGACTCGCCGCCGTCGGTCCTTCCGAGACGGGGGAGCCGCAGGTGGCCGCGGTGCTGCAGTGCGACCGAGGAGGTGTCGGCTGGCCCGACGCGATCGTGCTCTGGACTCGGGACTTCCAGCTGCTTGGCGGCTTCGCGCTCGACGGCCTCACGGGCGGGGGCCGCGAGAGCGCCGAGTTCGTCGAGTCCGCCCCGGAGGGCGGCTTCCGGGTCGGGTGGCGGACGACGCTCGACACCGACGCGATGTGCTGCGGGCTGGGCTCCGCGGAGGCGGTGTTCGCCTGGCGTGCCGGTGCCGTGTCCGCCTCGGAGGTGGCACTCCACGACGGCAGCGACGAGGTGGCCGAGCTCATCCGCCTCGTGCGGGAGGGACAGGAGGTGCCGGCATCCCTGGCCACCAGGGACGCCGTCGACGGGCTCCGCGAGGTGTTCTCCGACGGCCTCCTGGTCCGGGACAACGACGTGCGGTGCGGTGAGCCCCTGCCGTGGGACCTGCCGCAGGACGCCCCCGCTCTCGGGCCCATCCCGTGCGTGACGACCATCGGCAACGACGGCGGCTTCGTGGTCTTCGCCGTGAGCCCCGGTGAGTGGAACGAGTACACCGTGACGGAGGCCTACTCGCCGCCGATCGCGCTGACCGGGGCCGGACCGCTGCCGCCCCGCTCGTAGCTCTGCCGCGTCGTCGGCATCGCCTACCGTGTCGGTTGGCACGGCCGGCGACATCCGCGTCTGCCGGGGAGGTGGGTCGTGGAGCGCGTGCACATCGGCACGTCCGGGTGGAGCTACGCCCACTGGGAGCACGTGCTCTACCCGGCGGGCCTGCCCTCCTGGGATCGGCTGGGCTTCTACACCCGCTCGTTCGGCACCGTCGAGCTCAACGCCAGCTACTACCGCTGGCCGCGCACGTCGAGCTTCGCGAGCTGGCGGCGGCGCCTTCCGCCCGGCTTCCTGCTCTCGGTGAAGGCACCGCGCGGCCTCACCCATGCCAAGCGCCTCTACGCTCCCGAGGCCTGGGTGCGGCGGATCGCCGACTGCTGGCACGAGCTGGGGGAGAAGCGCGCGGTGCTGCTCGTGCAGCTTCCGCCCGCCTTCGAGCGGGACGACGACCGCCTCCGCTACTTCCTCGACCAGCTGCCGGAGTGGATGCGGGTCGCGGTCGAGCCGCGGCACCCGAGCTGGCACACCGACGACGTCTTCGAGCTGCTCGAGCAGCGACGGACGGCGTACTGCGTGATGAGCGGCGCCGGGCTGCCCTGCGTGCTGCGCGCCACCTCCGACACGGTGTACGTGCGGCTGCACGGGCCGGACCACGGCTCCCTCTACGCCGGCTCGTACTCGGACGACGATCTCGCGTGGTGGGCGGACCGGATCCGCGAGTGGCGCGGCGCCGGCAAGGAGGTCTTCGCCTACTTCAACAACGACGGCGGCGGGAACGCCGTCCGCAACGCGTGGACGCTCCGCGCCATGCTCGACGGCTGAAGCCGGGGACGCCCCGTCTGTCCCTCAACAGGCAGGAATCCCCTCAACAGGCAGAATCGGGCGGTTTTCGCCTATTGGCGGGAGGAATGCCTGTTGAGGGACAGGAACGGGGCCGACGGCAGGGTTGCCGAAGCGGCGAAGCGGCGGGCCGGCGGGCCGGAGAACCCGCCGGCGGCCGGTCAGTCGCCGAGGGTGATCCGCAGCCCCACCTCGCCGAATGCGGGCACCTCCTGCACGCCCTCCGCAAGGTCCTCCTCGAGCGCGCCGACCGCGGAGACCGTCCCTAGCGTCCGGAACGCGTCCAGTGGCAGGGCGATCGCGCCGTCGGTGATGTTGCGGATGCGCACGATCAGGCCGTCGCCGTAGGTGGCCGGCTTGAGGTGCACCTCGAGCCCGGGGACGGACGGCACCTCGAGCAGCGAACCCGAAGATGCGCCGGTCGGCCGGTAGTCGCGGAGGACGACCGGGGCCACCGCCTGCTCCTCGGCGAACCGGTTCGCGGCCGCAATGTCGCACCCGCCCGGGTGTGTGGTGAGGCGGTAGCGGAGCGGGATCTCGCCCTCCTGGCTGGCCTTGAAATTGACCATCCAGTGATTGTTGAGCGGCCACGACACGATCGCCGGTCGCTCCGGCTCGAGGCGCTCGGCGATCTTGTTGGTCGTGATGCCGCCGAGCTGGACGAGTGGCGCGTCAAGGGCGACGAGCGTGACGCCGTGCCGGCCGTCGCTGACGTCCGCCCAGCGCCGGATCGGGTACCAGTCGAAGACGACGCCGGGCAGCTGGTCCTCGTTGGGTCGGATGGGGATCCCGTTGAGGTCCACCGTGTAGTCCTGACCGTCGAGGCGGACGGGGAAGAGCACGTACACGGACTCCGGGTCGGTCTGCGGCGTCTTGTCGAGCAGCCAGTCGACCTCGAGCACCGGGGATCGGCTGGGGAGCGCGATGCGGCACACAGCCTTCCGCACGCCTCGCGCCTCGATGGTGACGTCGATCAGCGCCGTTCCCGCCTCGATGCGCGCAGGGGCGCAGGTGACGGCGGTGGGTCCGCTGCGCTGGAACGGCGGATCCGCCTGCCAGTAGCCGAAGTCCCAGCTGCCGAAGTCCTGCAGGTAGAGCGCGTCGCGGCCCTTCTCCGAGTCCACGATCTCGTGCACGTAGCCGCCCAGACCGCCCTCCTGCATCCGGTCCGCGAAGTCGTGCTCGAGCGCCTTGTCGTACCAGGACGAGATGGTGCCGGTGGCCGGGTCGATCTCGACGCGGTAGAACTCGTTCTCGATGCGCAGGCCGTCGGCGACGAGGTCGTCGCCGGGGATCGGCGCGGCGGGATCCGCGAACGCGTAGCCGAAGCCGGGGACGGTGACGCGGAGCCGCTCGATGGCGGTGTGCGGGGGACCGCCCCACGGCACGTCGCGGGGGAAGAAGCCCTCGAGCATCCCGGCGGGCGCCCCGCCGGAGCGGAATTCGGGCACCTCGACGTTCACCGTCCGCTCATGCGGCAGGGTGTTGATCACGAGGAGCTGAGCCTCGGGGTCGGTCGGATAAGCGTCCTCGGGGTCGAGATCGCCGAGGTTGAAGCGGCCCTCCGCGAGCCGCTCCCCGCGGTCGGCGGCGAGAGAGCGGGCCGAGCGCGTCAGCATGTCGTGCGACTCCATCGCCGCCTGGTAGCCGAAGTTCGCCTTCCGGTTCCACTGCGCCTTGCTGAACAGGGACTCGGGCGCATCGATGCTCGAGAAGGCGCCCCAGGTGTGCTCGTCGTAGAGCGTCATCGCCTCGTACACCTGCTCCACGAAGTCCTGGGCGAGGTCGGGCGACTTCCCGTCCGCGATCAGCCAGGCGGCGAGGACCTCGGCGGCGGCGAGCACCTCGTGCGTCGCCCGATTCATGCCGGTCTCATAGGCGCTCGACGCGGCGCCGTCGGACCACCAGTCGGTCCAGTCGCCTCGCCACACGGGCAGGTCCGCAGCCCATCCTTTCTTCAGCTCGTCCCGGAAGAGGCGCGGCGTGGTGAACTCGATCGTCGGCGTCCTGCCCTGGTCGTTCCACTCCCGGACGAACTGCGCCATCTTCGCGTCGGGCGGGCCGTTGTCGACGCGCATGGGGTGGGTGGACTCGCAGTAGAGGAAGTCGTAGGGGAACGCTTCGTCCTGCTCGAGCCTGTCCAGGTAGTAGGGCAGGGACGAGTCGACGAAGCGCCAGTCGCCGAGCTTCGCCTGGCTGCGGCCGAAGAGGTAGTGGAAGCCGTTCCAGGTGAGTAGTCGGTTCCCCGCCGGTCCCTCCCACCAGAACCCGCCCGGGAACGGCCGCGGCGCGCGGCCGCGCGACTGGTTGATCGCCATGGTGAGGAAGTCGACGCCGATCGCCGGGAGCAGGTCCGCGAACAGCCAGCTGACCCCGTTGACGTCGTCCTGCATCGCCGTCTCAACGGTGATGCCCATCTCCTCGCGCAGCTCCCGAACCGGGTAGAGGCTGCGTCGCATCTGCTCGGGGGAGAGGAGCGGGGTCAGGTTGTACTGCATCGCGGCGACGTCGATGGCGCCGCGCTCCTGCCAGTAGCGGAAGCGCTCGACCTCCGCGGGACCCGCCTTCCGCAGGTACTTGACGAGCGGACCCGTGACCTCGCACACCCACCGGTACTGATTCGCCGGGTCCTCGGCCGCCGTCGCCTCGATCAGATCGAGCGCGCCGCGGACGAACTCGCCGTGCTGCCGGAAGGCCACATCTTGGTAGTCGTTGAAGCCGATGTCGTGGTGCGTGTGATTGGCCACGAGGATGCGTTGGATTCGAGGCATGCAGTGTCTCCATTGATCTGCGGGCGATGCGACGACGGTCACTGGTAACGTTACCAACACGGTCCCGGGAGCGCGACGGCACCCGGCGAGAAGGGTCAGGGTGAGGGCCGGCGGGACCAGACAGCGGCGCCGATGAGCGCGGCGTCATCGAGGCGCAGGGCCTGGCGAAGGGGGAGCGACCCGAGCCGCGGCGCCGCCTCGGCGAGTCCCCGCCGGAGGGCCGGCTCGACGATGTCCCAGGAGCGCGACATCGAGCCTCCGATCACGAGCACGTCGGGGCGGAATCGGTCGACCGACTCGGCGAGCCCGCGGCCGAGGTGCTCGAACGCGGCGGCGAGGACCCGCTGCGCGACTTCGTCGCCGGACCGGCTGCGCTCGGCGAGGATGTGGACGTCGGGCACCTGCTCGACGGGAATCCCGGCGGCCTCGCCGTACGCCGTCACGATGGCGCGCCGGGAGACGGTCTCCTCGAGCGGCCGTCCCCGATAGACGAGCAGGTGGGCGCTGCCGTCCGGGGGAACCTCAAGGCCCGCGTTGACCGGCTCGCCCTCCGCGAGGAAGGCGGAGCCGATCCCGGTGCCGAGGGTGATGCAGACCGCACGGTGTGCTCCCGCCGCCGCCCCTCCCGCGTACTCGCCGAGGCCGAAGGCGTCGGCGTCGTTGACGAACCGGATCGACGCCGGCCGAGGGGAGATGGCAGCTCTCAGCCGTTCGCGGACGTCGACGCCCCGGAGGCTGTCGAACTTGCCCACGTCCTCGAAGCGGCCGATGCCGGCCTCGTAGTCGAACGGACCGGGAGTCGCGACCGCCCAGTCCGCGCCGTGCCGGCCCCCCAGTGTGGCGGCCGCGCGCGCCATGTCGGCGATCAGGGCGTCGGCATCCCGGCGGCCGTCGAAAGCCAGCCGGTTCGTGGTGTCCTGCACCACCTGCCAGCCGTCGGGGTCCACCACCGCGGCGGTGAGGTGGGTGCCGCCTATCTCGAGCACGGGGATGAGCCCGTTCACGTCGTTCGTGCTCATCGGATCTCCGTCCCCTGCTGCAGCGGCGTGATGCCGCCGGAGGCGGCCGCGTCGGCGAGGCCGCGGTCGCCGTGCACGCGCGCGTAGAGGGTCGCCTGCCAGGCGTGGTAGAGGTCGGGTTTGCCGTCCCAGGTGACGGTGGACGGCCGGTTCTCGGCGTCGAGCTCGTGCCACCAGGATCCCTGGTGGCGGTCGAGGACGAGGCGTTCCGCGTAGTCCCAGAACTCCGAGTACCGGTCGCGGTAGACCCCGTTCCCGGTGATGCGGTACAGCCAGAGCGCTGCGCCGATGGCCTCCGCGATGGTCCAGTGCATGCGGGACGCGTTGACGACGCCGCCGTCGAAATCGACGCTGTAGGCGAAACCGCCCCGCTCCTCGTCCCAGCCGTCGGCGATGCCACGCGCGAAGAGGGCCTCAGCCGCGTCCGTGGTCCAGGATCGTGCGCCCGGCCGCAGCGCTCCCAACTGCAGAAGGAGGCGCGCCCATTCCAGGGAGTGCCCGACGAGAGTGCCGTACGGCCGGAACGGGTCGTCCGGGCGATCGGCCGCGTAGTCCCGGTCCACCGTCCAGTCCTCGCGGTAGTGCTCCGGGATACGCCATCCGGCCTCCCCGGCGCCGCCCCGGACAAGGCGCTCAGCGATCGCCTCGGCTCGCTCGAGGAACTTCGGCTCGCGGGTGGCTTCGTACGCCGCCAGGTAGGCCTCGGTGAGGTGCATGTTCCCGTTCTGGCCCCGATATCGCTCGGCGGTGCTCCAGTCCCGCGAGCAGGACTCGATGGCGGCGGAGTGGCGCTCATCCCAGAGGTGGTCATCGATGGCTCGTCCAGCGGCGGAGAACAGCTCGTTCCCTCCCGCGATGCCCGCCTTCTTCGCGCTGACGCCGGCGAGCAGAGCGAAGGCGTGCCCGTAGGTCTCCTTCGTGTCGGACGTGACGGTGCCATCGAGCGCGACGGACGCGACGAAGCCGCCGAACTCCCGGTCCGCGAACCGCGTCAGCAGCCGGTGCGCGCCCTGCTCTGCCCAGCGGCCCGCGTAAGGGTGCCCGAGCAGGTGCTCGACGCTGAAGCAGTGCACGAGCCGGGCCGCGGCGTACAGCTGCTCAGGGCGGTCCGGATCGGGTTGCCCGCGCAGATCCCGCCAGAGGAAGCGACTCTCGTCGTCCCCCGTCGAGAAGAAGGCGAGCAGGCGCGCCTCCTCCGCGGCCAGAGCGGCGAAGTGCGCCGGAGAGTCGGGATCGCCGGCAAGTGCGGGGAAGGGCGGCGCCGAGTTGTCGTCGCGTCCGAAGGTGACGGTCATTGTCTCCAGTGGTCCTCGTCGAGTTTGGTAACGATACCATCGCACAAGGAGACGCCCCGAGCGCCACCCGTCGCTGGTGGCGGCTCAGTGCGCGAAAATCAGACCGCAGGTTGATGGAGCAGGAAGCAGGATCCGATGTCGAACGATTCCCCGTCGGCACCTGCGCCGACCGTCCGTGAGGTGGCCCAGCTCGCCGGCGTGAGCCCGATGACCGTGTCCCGGACACTGTCCGGCGGCAAGAACGTGCGGGCCGAGGTGCAGCAGCGCGTGCTGGACGCTGTCGCGGCGCTCGGGTACCACCGCAACGAGAACGCGCGCAGCATCCGTCCCGGCCACTCGTCGGGGCTCATCGGGGTGGCCATCACGAACCTCGCGAACCCGTACTACGGGCAGTTCGCCCTCGGCGTCGAGGAGGTCGTCGCGCAGCACGGCCGCCGGATGGTGCTCGGCAACTCCGGCGAGGACCTCGGCCGCGAAACACAGCTCGTCGCCGACTTCGTGGGACGGCAGGTCGAGGGCCTCATCGTGGTGCCGACCGGCGGGGGAGCGGAGCACCTGCAGCCGGCCCGGCTCGGTCAGATCCCGGTGGTCCTCGCCTCGCGAGCTGTCGAGGGGCTCGAAGCGGACACCGTCCTCCTCGACGACGTGAACGGCGCCTACGAGGCCACCAAGCGCACCATCGACGCGGGCCATCGGCGCATCGCGTTCCTCGGCAACGCGGTGTCCGTGTCCACGGCATCCCGCCGGTTCGACGGCTATTCGCGTGCGCTCACCGAGGCGGGCCTCGCAGTGGACCCGGAGCTGGTCCTTCGCGGCCAGCAGGACGTCCATGCCGCGCGGATCGCCATGGAGCGTCTTCTCGACCTCGCCGACCCGCCGACCGCCGTGTTCAGCGCGAACAACCGGAACACGATCGGAGCGCTGCACGCCATCGGTGCCCGACAGCGTGCCGGCGCACTGCCCGTCACGCCAACGCTCGTCGGGTTCGACGACGTCGAGCTCGCCGACCTGATGCAGGTCCCTCTGCTGATCGTGTCTCATGACCCTCGGGCCCTCGGCGCCGAGGCCGCGCGGATGCTCCTCGAGCGGCTCGACGGGCCCGCCGCCGACAGCCCTCCGCAGCTCGTCGAGCTGCCCGTCAGCGTCGGCCGGCTGCCGGAGTAGTCCGAGCAGCCGGCCTCGGCTCGAGGACGCCGGGGTCAGCCGACGGCGCGCAGGCTCGACACGAAGAACCGCTGGCAGGCGAGGAACAGCACGATCGTCGGCAGCGAGACCGCGATCGCCGCCGCGAGCACGACCGGCGGTCCGAGGCTCGAGAAGCCTCCGTTGATCTCCGCCAATGCGGCCATCACCGGCCTGCGGTCCGGGCTGGTGGTCAGCGTGATGCCGAACAGCAGGTCGTTCCAGACCCAGGTGAACTGGAAGATGAACGCCGCGAAGAGCGAGGACCGGATGAGCGGGAAGTGGATGCGGAAGAACAGGCGCCACCAGCCGGCGCCGTCGAGCTTCGCCGCCTCGGTGATCTCCGGCGGCAGCGTGGTCAGGTAGTTGCGGACGATGAAGAACGCGAACGGCACGCAGATCGCCGAGTAGATGAGGATCATGCCGAGGTTCGTGTCGTAGAGGCTCGTCGCCACGTACGCCTTGAACAGCGGCGCAAGGAAGATCTGGAGCGGCAGCAGCGTCCCCAGGTAGATGAGCCAGAACCACAGCGTCGGCCGTCGAGTGGGCATGACGACGACGGCGAAGCCGGCCAGCCCTGCGGCGAGCACCGCGATGGCGGCGGACGCGGTCGAGTACAGGAGGCTGTTGAGCATCCCCGCGCCGAGTCCCGACTGGTTCCACGCGATCGCCAGGTTGTCGAAGAAGCCGAAGCGGGTGGGGATCCAGGACGGAGCGCCCGAATAGTCTCCGACGGGCACGAGCGAGTTCACGATGAGCAGGTAGATGGGGATCAGCCAGAGCAGCGCGAAGCCGATCACGACCGTGTTGCGGATTCCCTTGCCGATCATGGTCAGGTCCTCTTGAGCTGCTGGCGGAGGTAGACCCAGGACGCGCCGACGACGATGATCGAGAGCACGACGGCGACCGCGGCGCCGAAGCCGTAGTCGCTGATGATGAAGGTCTGCCGGTACATGGTGACGGCGAGGGTCTCGGAGACGGCGCCGGGGCCGCCCTTCGTGAGCAGCCAGATCAGGTCGAAAACGCGAAGGCTGTTGGCGATCGACATGCCGATGACGACGATCGTGACGGGCCGCAGCTGCGGCAGCACGATGTGCCAGAAGAGTCGGAGTCCGGACGCGCCGTCCATCGAGCCGGCCTCGACGGTCTCCGGCGGGACGGCCTGGAGTCCGACCATGAACAGGATCACCGTGACGCCCGTGGCCTGCCACGTGCTCGCGAGGATCATCACGATGGTGTTGGTCGGCCACTCGAGCAGCCACCCGGACGCGGGCGGGGTCGCTCCGAAGAAGGCGATCGCCTGGTTGAGGGCGCCGTCGGAGCGCAGGATGAAGCCCCAGATGACGGCGGTGGCCGTGCCGGAGAGCGCGTAGGGGAGCACGAAGGCGTAGCGGATCCACCGGCCGCCCGGCATCGAGTTGGTGCACACGGCGACGAGCAGGCCGATGCCCACGGGGAGGATCAGCGTGCCGATCGTCCACATCAGGGTGTTGAGCAGCGACTGCCCGAAAGTGGGGTCGCGGAGCAGGCGCCCGTAGTTCTCGAGCCCGATGAAGGAGGAGACGAAGCCGTTGTCGCGCGTCAGGCTCTGATAGACGGTGGCGACGAAGGGGACGAGCAGGAGCAGGCCGACGAGGGCCACCCCCGGGGTCAGGAACGGGATCGCGCTCAGGCGGTCCCGGGTGGGGCGCGAGGTGCCCCCGCCGGGGAGGGAGGCGGCGCCTCCCACCCCGACGGCGCGCTCTGGCGCGGTGGTCTGCACTACTCGGCGGCCTTCCAGTTCGCCCATTCGGTGTCGGCGAGCGCCTGGAGCTTCTTGAGCGTCGGCATGATGTTGTCCTTCGACGGGTTCGCCATGAAGCTGCCGAGGAACTGCACGCCGCCCTCGATGAGAGCGGGCGGGCTGGCCTCCCAGTAGCGGACGAGCTCGGTCGGCTCCTCGGAGCCCACCTCGTCGAGGACGCCCTGCAGGATCGGGTCCTTCGTGGTCACGTCCGGGTTCGCCGAGGTGTCCTTGATCTGGTCGACCCACGGCTGCTGCACGTCGGGGTTCAGCCAATTGGCCATCGTCTCGAGTGCCGCGTCCTTGTTCTTGGCCTTCTCCGCCACCGAGATCACGCCGGACTCGACGATCACCGACGGGTCGGTCCCCTCGTCGAACGGCGGGAGGATGAATGCGCCGTAGTCCTCGTCGGTCATGCCGGTGCCGGCGAACGTGCCGTTGCGCCAGGTGCCCATGGGGACCTGCGCGACCGCTCCCTCGGCGAGGAGGGCGGGCTCGTTGTCCCACGCCACGTCTGCCGCGGTGAAGTACCCCTTGGCGTACATGTCGGACCAGATCTCCATGGCCTGCTGCGCGGTGGGGTCGGTGTACTTCGCCTCGCCGTTCATGAGGTCGGCGTAGAACTCCGGGTCCAGCTTGGAGAGGATCTCCTCGAACCAGATGAACGAGGTCCAGCCGGCCTGCTGCGTGGCGAAGAGGGGCGTGACGCCGGCCGCCTTCAGCTTGGCGTTGTTGTCCTCGAACTCGGCCCAGGTCGTGGGCGGCGTGATGCCCGCCTCCTCGAAGACGTTCTTGTTGTAGAAGATGACCCAGTAGCTCTTGTACATGGGCATCCCGTAGACCTTGCCGTCGTAGGAGAAGCTGTCGCGGGTGTCGGGGTTGACCCAGCCCTTCTCCTCGGCCTGCTCCCACTCGGCGGTCATGTCGGCGAGGCCGCCCGAGCGCGCGAGCTCCTGGAGCCGGTAGCCGTTCCACCACTTCAGCAGGTCGGTCGTGCTGCTGGTCTGCAGCGACGAGCGGATGATCTGCTGGTAGTTCTCAGTGGAGGGCACGTCGCGCGCCTCCAGACCGAAGCCGGTGATGTCCTTCAGCGCGTCCCCGGCGAGGGAGTAGCCCTCGGCGAAGTCGGCCCGGTCGCCGTTGAGGGTGACGGTCGTGCTGCCGCCCGAGCCGCCGGAGTCGCCGCCTCCGCTCGCCGAGCCTTGGGAACATCCTGCGAGCGTCGCGGCGAGTGCGACGGCGATCGCCGCCGTGCTCCACCGCTTCGTCATGCCGTGCGTGCGGTTCATCTTCTTGAATCCTCCTCGATTGCAAGACTGCTGGTGCCGGTATCCGAATCCGGCGACGGGTCGGCGGATCGCGGGTTTTGGTAACGATAACACCGAAACCGCTCGGCGGTGGTAACGTTACCAAAAGGAGCGGCGAAAGCGGCGTCGGACACGGTCCGTGCCTCGCGAAGTCGCCGCGGAAATGGCGTCCGAAGGGCGCCTCGGGGAGGCGCGACGACGCGCCTCCGCTGAGCCCGTGCGGCTCTGACAGAACAGGAGCACCCGTGACGACGACCGAGGGGACCGGCGACGGCGCCACCACCTACGTCAAGCAGCCCACCATCCCGCTGCCGGACGGGGCCGCGATCCTGGTGGGACTCGAAGCGTGGCAGTCGGTGGCCGAGCTGGCCGAACGGCGGTCGGCAGGCGACCGCGCGCCGGTCATCGTGGTCGACACGTACCCCGGCGTGCGGCTGCCGGAGCTCATCGGCGAGCTCCACGCGGCACTGCCCGGGCATCGGATCGTGGATGTCGAGGATCGGGCCGCCCTGCCGATCGAGGACATCGACCGCCGCATCGAGCCCAACCTCACGGACGACCGGGTCTTCGGTGTGCTGAGCCACGCCACGCTCGACGAGTTCTACGACGCGGACCGGCTGGCCGAGTTGCGGACCGAGGTGTCCGCCGCCGACCTCCCGATGGTGCTGGTCGGCTGGGGCGCCGCCCTCGCGGCCGAGCATCCGGATGCTCTGGTGCTCGTCGACATGGCCCGCTGGGAGATCCAGCAGCGCCTCCGGGCCGGCGCCCCCAACTGGCGGTGCGACAACGGGGAAGAGGACGTGCTCCGCAAGTACAAGCGCGGCTTCTTCGTCGAGTGGCGGGTCGCCGACCGGCACAAGCGGGGCCTCTTCGACCGTGTCGATTTCGTGCTCGACGGCAACGCCGACGCATCGGCCGCCGGCATGATCTCCGGCGCGGACTTCCGCGGCGCGCTCTCGGCCGCCGTGGAGAGCCCGCTGCGGGTCGTCCCCTTCTTCGACCCCGGCGTCTGGGGAGGCCAGTGGATGAAGGATCGGCTGAACCTCGACCCGTCCGCGCCCAACTACGCGTGGTGCTTCGACTGTGTGCCCGAGGAGAACTCGCTGCTGCTCGAGGCGGGGGGACGGATCGTGGAGATTCCCGCCATGGACCTGGTCCTGTCTCAGCCCGTCGGGCTGCTCGGGCCGAAGACGTTCGCGCGCTTCGGCGCGGAGTTCCCGATCCGCTTCGACTTCCTCGACACGATGGGCGGCGGCAACCTCTCGCTCCAGGTGCACCCGCTCACCGACTACATCCAGAGCACGTTCGGAATGCACTACACGCAGGACGAGAGCTACTACCTGCTCGACGCCGACGATGACGCTGTCGTCTACCTGGGCCTCAAGACCGGGACCGATCCGGCGGAGATGATGGCGGCACTCGAGCGCGCATCCCGCGGCGAGGAGCTCTTCGATGCCGAGCGGTACGTGAACGTCCTGCCCGCGCGGAAGCACGACCACTTCGCCATCCCAGCCGGCACCATCCACTGCTCCGGGGCCAACTCGATGGTGCTCGAGATCTCGGCAACCCCGTTCATCTTCACCTTCAAGCTCTGGGACTGGGGCCGCGTGGGCCTCGACGGCGTCCCCCGGCCGGTGCACCTCGAGCACGGCGGCAACAACATCCAGTGGGATCGGGACACCGAGTGGGTGCAGAGCAACCTGCTCGACCGGGTGCAGCCTGTGGCGAGCGGGAACGGCGTGCTCGAGGAGCGCACCGGCCTGCACGAGCTCGAATTCATCGAGGTCCGTCGTCACTGGTTCGAGGGCGACGCGGAGGCGCGTCACGACACCGACGGAACTGTCAACGTGCTGAACCTGGTGGAGGGCGACGAGGTCGAGATCGTGAGTCCGACGGGTGCATTCGCTCCCTACGTCATCCACTATGCGGAGACGTTCATCGTTCCCGCCGCCGTCGGCCCATACGTGGTCCGGCGCGGGCCGAACGCTCGCAGCGAGCGCTTCGCGACCGTCAAGGCGTACGTTCGGGGCACTCGCGCCTCAACCCTCGAGGAGGATCCTGAGGCGGCTGCGAGCACGGTGCGCAGCACCCTGTCGCTCTAGTCCCGATCGCTCGTCACGAGGTGCCGCCCGTTCAGCGCAGCGGCACGTCCCTGCTCGTCTCCTCGACCTCCGCGTAGTCGATCTCCGGGGTGCTGCGGCGGAAGCCGCGCGTCACCACGGCGAGCACGATCACGCCGAGGACGAGCCAGCCGAGTCCGAGCAGGATCGCGTTCGAGTCGAGCCGGGTGAGCAGGTAGAGCGTGACCAGCGCCCCGATCGCGGGCACCACCAGATAGAGCACCGGGTTGAGCGCCGTGCCCTCGCGCCGGCGGCGGAAGAAGTAGACGATCACCGCGACGTTCACCATGGTGAAGGCGAGGAACGCGCCGAAGTTGATGAACGAGGTCGACGTGGCCACGTCGAGGAACAGCGCGATGAGGCCGACGAGGCCGATGATCACGAGGTTGACCACGGGGGAGTGGAACCGGCGGCTGATCTCGCCGAACACCCGCTTCGGCAGCACCCCGTCCCGGCCCATCGCGAAGAGCAGGCGCGACGCGGCCGCCTGGGCCGCGAGCCCCGACGCGAACTGGGCGATGACGAGCCCGGCGAGGAAGATGGCGCTGAACAGGTTGCCGCCGATCCGGCCGGCGATGTCGAAGGCGGCGGACGACGGGTCCTCGAAGGTGCCGCCGGGCGCGACCAGCTGCGTCGTGTACGAGACGAGGACGAAGACGAGCCCGCCGATCAGGGCGACGAGCAGGATGGCCCGGGGCACGGTCCGCCGCGGGTCCACGGCCTCCTCGGTGAACGTGGTGACGGCGTCGAAGCCGAGGAACGAGTAGGCGGCGATCGCGGCGCCTGCGGTGACGGCGGCGACGCTCGACTCGGGGTTGGCGAACGGGTGCGCTGCGAACAGCCCGCCGGCGCCCGAGTCGGACACGACGGTGCCGAGCGAGAGGGCCACGAAGATGCCGATGACGAGCACCTGGAAGGCCATCAGCAGGTAGTTGGCGCGGTCGGCGACCCTGATGCCGAGGATGTTGAGGATGGTCGTGATCGCGGCGAAGGCCACGATCCACACCCAGGCCGGCACGGACGGGAACTGCGCCTGCAGATAGGCCCCGCCGATCAGCCAGATCACCATCGGCAGGAACAGGTAGTCGAGCAGCACCGCCCAGCCGACGAGGAAGCCGACCCGCTCGTGGATGGTCCGCCGGACGTAGCTGTACGCGGACCCGGCGACCGGATAGGCGGCGGCCATCCGCCCGTAGCTCGACGCCGTGAAGAGCATGGCGAGGAGGGCCACGAGGTAGGCGGACGCGCTGGCGCCGGCCGTCGTCTCGGCGATGACGCCGAAGATGCCGAGCACGATGAGCGGGGTCATGTAGGCGAGCCCGAACAGCACCAGCGAGGGCAGGCGCAGGGTGCGGGTGAGCCGGGCGTCGGTCGTCATCGGGGTGCGTCTCCTTCGGATGCCGTGGGGGCGGATGCGGTGGCGGGTGGCGGGGGAACGGGTGCCGGTGCGGGGGCTCCGGCAGGTGCCCAGCGGGCGGGGTCGATGCGACCCGAGTACAGGGGGAGCTCGATCGGGGCGTCGCTCTCGCGGAACTGAGCCCAGAGGCGGTTGAGTCCCTGCGTCCCGTGCTCGCGGACCGCGGTGACGTGGTCGAGGTCGATCGTGGCGACGAGCACCTCGGGGTCCGCGGTGTCGGATGCGACGATCACCTCGCCCTCCGGATCGACGATCAGGCTGCGGCCCTCGCCGACCGGCGCGGCGCAGTTGATGCTCACCATGAAGACCTGATTGGTGATCGCGTTGGCGCGCGCGAGCACCAGCTCCTGCCGGCGGTCGGGCGTGGTCGTCTTCACGACGTTGAGGATGACCTCGGCACCCAGCCACGCGACGTGACGGGACAGCTCCGGGAACCAGGCGTCGTAGCAGATGGAGAGGCCGAGCCGGCCGACGCCCGGGGCGTCGACGACCTCGAACCGGTCGCCCGGGTCGTACGGCTCGTAGGGACGCCAGGGGAAGATCTTCCGGTAGTGCCCGGCGAGCGCGCCGTCGGGGCCGAAGACGAGCTCCGTGTTGAACAGCTCGCCCGCGGGACCTCGCTCGCAGATGCTGCCGGGGACCAGCCAGATCCCGTGCTCTGCGGCGAGGGCGCCGAGGGAGGCGACCAGCTCGCTGTCGAGCGGGACGGCGGAGTCGCGGAGCAGCTGCACGCGCGAGTCGGGGTGCTCCTCCTCGGAGCCGAACAGGTGCAGCTCGGGGTACACCACCAGATCGACATCCGGATGCACCGCGAGCAGCGCGCCGAGGTCGTCCCGGAACCGGGGGAGCGCCTCCCGGACGGGGAGCGGCGGCGCCTGCACCCCGGCGACCCGCAGCAGTCGTGCCATGTCACCCCTCTCCTGCGGCCCGCGGCGCGGGCGATGCCGTCGAGCTCCTCGCCGAGGAGTGCCGTCAGGATAGCCCCGGCCTGAGCCGGTGGGCGGGCGGCCGTCCGCGGTCTGTCGCCGGACGCACGGCGCGGATGCCGCGGTGCTGACGCTCATCCCTCGGACGGCATAGTGGAGGGGCGAGCGGAGGGGAGGACCGATGAGTCTCGGCGCGACCTCGATCATCGGCGTCCTGACGGCACTGCTCGGCACGGTGCTGCTGGCGCTCGGCGCCTTCCTGCAGCACCGAGGCCTCGCCGGGGTGCGGGAGCAGGATCGCGGCGCTCGCCGCGGCGCTCTGACCTTCGGCCAGCTCTTCCGACTGCCCGGCAACCGGCGGTGGCTCGGCGGCGTCTCGCTGACGGTCGCCGCGATGGCGCTCAACCTCCTGAGCCTCCGGCTCGCGCCGCTCATCGTCGTCCAGCCCCTCGGCGTGGTCGCCCTCATCACCACCGCACTGCTCAACGCCGCCGCGCACGCGTACCGGCTGACGTGGGCGTCGGTGGGCGCCATGGCGCTGTGCGTCGCGGGCATCGGCACCTTCGTGACGGTCGGTGCGCTCACCGCCCGGCACTCGGTCGTGTCCGACAGCGATCTCGGCCAGATCCTCACGGTGCTCGGGGTCGCCGCCGTGGTGCTCGCGGCGGGGATCGTGCTGCTTCGGGGCCGGTTCCCGGCGACCCTCAACGTGCTCACGGCCGGCGTGCTGTCCGGCTTCGTCGTGGCGCTCGCGAAGACCGTCGTCACGCGCGTCTCGGTCGGCGACCTCGGCTGGCTGACCGTCGTCGGACTCGTCGCGCTCATCGCGGTCGCGGCGACCAGCCAGTACTTCGTGCAGAGCGCCTACACGTCCGGCCCGGTCGACCTGATCGTCGCCGGCATGACGATCATCGACCCGCTCGTCGCGGTCTCGCTCGGCGTCCTGGTGCTGGGCGAGGCGGCCGGCATGCCGGGATGGGCGTCGGCCGCGCAGGTGCTCAGCGGGACGGTGGCGATCGCGGGCGTCATCCTCCTGTCCCGCAGCCACCCGCAGGCGGTGCGCTGATCCGCGCTCGGCGCCCCAGTCGGTGACCGAATGTGACGACGCCGTGAGGAGCCCGTAACATGCCGCGGCTACCCTGATTGCGGCGGCGCCACTTGCTCCTGCGCACGCGAACTCACAGCACAGATCCCAAGGGGAACACTCATGACTTCATTCGCGCGACGCGCGGGTGCCGCCGCGATCGCCGTCGGCCTCGTCGCCACGGTCGCCGGCTGCTCCGGTTCCGACTCCGGCGGCGGCGCGGGCGACTCCGCGAGCGGCGGCGACACCGAGGCGTCGATCATCCTGATCACCCCCACGCCGATCGGCTCCAACAACTTCCTGCAGCTCGCCGCCGAGGGTGCCGAGCAGGCCGGCGAGGAGTACAACGCCTCCGTCGACGTGTACGAGAGCGAGGACCCGGCGAGCATCCAGCAGAACCTGGACGCCGCCATCCGCGAGCAGCCCGACGTCATCGTCGGCGTCAGCTTCAGCGTCCTCGACCAGTTCACCGAGGCCGCCGCGAACTACCCCGACCAGCAGTTCCTGCTCATCGACACCACGCCCGAGGAGCCGGCCGACAACCTGACCTCCGCCGCCTTCAAGGAGTACGAGGCCACCTACCTCACGGGCGTCGAGGCGGGCCTCCTGACCGAGACCAACTCGGTCGGCGTCGTCGCGTCGCTCGACACCCCGTTCCTGCACCGCTGGATCGACCCGTTCTTCGAGGGCGCCAAGAGCGTCAACGAGGGGGTGACCACCGCGGTGCAGTACGTGGGCGGCGACAACCCGTTCGGCGACCAGGCGCGCGCCAAGGCGCAGGCCCTCATCCTCGGCCAGTCGGGTGCCGACTACATCCAGGCGGCCGCCTCCGGCGGCAACATCGGCGCGTTCGAGGCGGCCGCGGAGGGCGGCTTCAAGGCCTTCGGCGTCGACACCAACCAGTGCGAGGACTCTCCCGGCAACGTGGTCGACAACGCGATCAAGCGGGTCGACGTGGCGCTGCTCAACTCGGTCGGCGACATCCTCGACGGCAAGACCGGCGGCACCACCGCCTACGGCCTCGCCGAGGGCGGCGTCGGCCTCACCGGCCTCGAGGAGGGCGTCGAGGACTCGCAGTGCCTCATCGCCGACTTCCCCGACGTCATCGAGCAGGTCAAGGCCGTGCGCGACCAGATCGTCTCCGGCGAGCTCGAGGTTCAGGACCCGCTGACCGCCGGATGACCTCCGCCGCAGTCGAGCTGAGGGGGATCAGCAAGAGGTTCGACGCCGTCGTCGCGAACGACGGCGTTGACCTCGTGCTGCGGCGCGGCACCATCCACGCCGTGATGGGGGAGAACGGCGCCGGCAAGTCCACGCTGATGTCGATCCTGTTCGGGCTCGTGCGCCCGGACTCGGGCGACATCGTCGTGAACGGCGTCGAGCGGCACTTCCGGGGGCCGCTCGACGCGATCGCCGCGGGCCTCGGCATGGTGCACCAGCACTTCCGGCTCTTCGACAGCATGACCGTCGCCGAGAACGTCGTGTACGGCGCCGAGCCGACGAGGCGCGGCTCCCTCGACAGGAAGGCCGCGGCCGCGCGCGTGCGCGAGCTGAGCGACCGGTACGGGCTCGAGACCGACCCGGATGCGGTGGTCGGCCGCCTCTCGGCCGGCGCCCGGCAGCGGGTCGAGATCCTCAAGGCGCTGCACCGCGACGCCGAGATCCTCATCCTCGACGAGCCGACCGCTGTGCTCACGCCCGACGAGGTCGACTCCCTGTTCGCCGTGCTCCGCCGGGCCGCGGACGGGGGAGCGACCGTCGTGCTCGTCACCCACAAGATCCACGAGGTCCTCGCCATCAGCGACGAGGTGACCGTGCTGCGGGACGCGCGGGTGACCGGCCGGTTCCGCACCGCCGAGGCGACGAGCGGCGCTCTCGTGCAGGCGATGACGGGGCGCGAGGTGCGCGAGGTCGGCAACCCCGGCACGGGCGAGCCCGGCGAGGTGGTGCTCGAGGTCGAGCGCCTCGGCGTCACCGACCGGGGCGTGCACCGCGTGCGGGACGTCTCCTTCTCGGTGCGCCGCGGCGAGATCGTCGGCGTCGCCGGGGTGTCCGGCAACGGCCAGCACGAGGTGGTCGCCGCGATCCTCGGCACCGACCCGATCGAGTCCGGCACGATCCGTCTCCTCGGCCGCGACCTCGCGTCGCTCGACGTGCGGCGCCGGCGCGCGCTCGGGCTCGCCGTGGTGCCCGAGGACCGGCGGGGCGAGGGCACCGCGGTCACCATGAGCACCGCGGAGAACCTCTCGCTCGGCCATCACCGCACCCCGCCCATCGGGGCCTCAACCGGCTGGCGCCGCGGCTTCCTGAACCTCCGCGCCCAGCGCGACATGGCGCGCCGGCTCATCGCCGACTACGACGTCCGCACCTCGGGCGAGAAGCTGCCCGTCGGCGCCCTGTCCGGCGGCAACGCGCAGAAGGTCGTCATCGCTCGAGAGCTGTCGCACGACGCGCCCGTGCTCATCGCGGAGCAGCCGACGCAGGGCGTCGACATCGGCGCGATCGAGTCGATCCACCAGCGCCTGCTCGACTACCGCGACCAGGGCGGCGCCGTGCTCCTCGTCTCGCACGAGATCGCGGAGCTGCAGGCCCTCGCCGACCGGGTGCTCGTGATGTTCGCGGGCCGGATCGTGGCCGAGTACTCGCGCGCCGACGCGAGCACCGAGCGGATCGGAGCGGCCATGGCGGGCGCAGCCGAGCACCGGCAGGCCGGCGAGCACGAGGAGGCCGCGTCGTGACCGTGTCAACCGGAACCGAGGCGCCTCCCGAGCCTCGCAGCGCGGCGGCCCGGCGGCTGCTCGGCGTCGCCGTGCGGCATCCGGCCGTCGTCCCGCTCGGGGCCGTCGTCCTCGCCCTGCTGATCGGTGCGGTCATCATCGCGGCGGCCGGGCTCGACCCGCTCGTCGCCTACGCCGCGGTCCTCGAGGGCGCGCTCGAGCCGGGCAGCCTCGACTACACCTTCTCGGTGTGGGGCTTCACCTGCGGCATGGCCCTCGCGGCGGCGATCCCGCTGCGGATGGGCGAGTTCAACCTCGGCGGCAACGGCCAGCTGGTGCTCGGCGGGCTCGCCGCCGTCGTCGTCGCGGGCGCGCTGCCCGGCCCGTTCGCGGTGCCGCTCGCGCTCCTCGCCGCAGCCGTGCTCGCGGGAGGGTTCGGCGCCATCTCGGCCCCGCTCGCCACCCGGTTCAAGATCCCGATCATCATCAGCACCCTGCTGCTGTCGCCGGTCGCCGTCGCGGTCGTCTCGTTCCTCATCCGCTATCCGCTCGCCGAGCGCGGCTCCGGCGTCGCCCAGACCGCGCAGCTGCCCGAGGACGCGCGCATGTGGCGGCTGCCCGAGCTGTCCTACAGCAACGTGGGGCTGCTCGTGATCATCGCCATGATGATCGTGTTCTGGATCGTCGACTCGCGCACCGCGGTCGGCTACGAGCTGCGCGTGGTGGGCGCGAACCGGCGCTTCGGAGCGTACGGCGGCATCGTCGTCGGCCGCCTCGCCCTCGGCGCGATGGCCGCCGCCGGGGCGGCCGCCGGCATCGTCGGCGCGATCATCGTCCTCTCCGCGCCGTACCGGCTCATCGACGGCGCGCTGCTCTCGCCCGGCTACACGTTCGCCGGCTTCGCCGCCGCGCTGCTCGCGGGCGGACGGCCGCTGCTCATCCCGCTCACGAGCGTCCTGTTCGCCGTGCTCCAGGTCGGCGGCGCCGCGATGGAGCGCTCCGCCGATGTGCCGCGGCAGCTGTCCGACCTGCTCCAGGGCGTCGTCATCGTGGTGCTCGCCCTGCGCACCGTGCTCGATGCCCGGCGGACCGGGAGGAGCGAGCACTGATGCAGATCCTCGAGTGGGGCTTCGTCGCCGCCGTGCTGCTCGCCGCGACGCCCGTTCTCTACGCCGCCCTCGCCGGTGCGCTGTCCGCGCAGGTCGGCGTCTTCAACATCGCCCTCGAGGGTCAGATGCTGTGGGGGGCCTTCGCCGCCGTCGCCGGCAGCTACTACACGGGCAGCGCGTGGGCGGGCATCGCGATCGCGCTCGTCAGCACCGCCCTGTTCTCGGTCGTCCTCGCCGTCGGCGCCGCCCGGTTCAAGGCCGACCCCATCATCATCGCGATCGGCACGAACCTCCTCGCGCTCGGGCTCACGGGCTTCCTGCTGCGCGTCCTCTTCGACGTGTCCGGGACCTTCGCGCCGCGCGGCCTCGAGGGCATCCCGTCGATGTCGTTCCTGCGCGACATCCCCGTCCTCGGTCCCGTCTTCGGCGGGCAGACCGTGCTCGTGCCCCTCGCGTTCGTGCTCTGCATCGCGGCGGGCCTCTGGCTGCGCAACACCGCTCCCGGCCTGCGCCTGCGCGGCATCGGCGAGCACCCGGAGGCGGCCGCGAGCCTCGGCGTCGACGTGGCCCGCACGCAGACGTGGACGACCGTCGCCGGCGGCGCGCTCTGCGGTCTCGCGGGCGCGCAGCTGGCCCTCGGCAACGTCACCGTCTTCACCGAGAACATGACGGCGGGGCGCGGCTGGATCGCCGTCGCCGCCGTGATGCTCGTGCTGAACCGGCCGCTGTGGCTGCCCGTGGCGTGCCTCGGCTTCGGCGCCGCGGAGGCGTTCGGCTTCCGGCTGCAGGGCCTCGGCGCCCCGCAGCAGCTCACCGATGCGGCGCCGTACGCGATCACCCTGCTCGTGCTGGTCGCCACCCGCCTGCGCTTCGGCTCGAAGCGCGCCCTCCCGTCCTGATCCTCGCTCCGCGCTCCGACAGAAAGACGCCATGACCGACGCCTCGCTCCGCCACGTCATCCTCGACACCGACACGGGCATCGACGACGCCCTCGCCCTGCTCTACCTGGCGGGCCGCCCCGACGTCGAGATCTCGGCCATCACCAGCGTCTACGGCAACACGACCGTCGACTCCGCCCTGATCAACATCGCCCGGGTCCTCGAGGTCGCGGGCCTCGATGACACCCTCGTCGCTCGCGGGGCGGCGGGGCCGATCGACGGGGAGCCGCGGATCGCCGCGCACGTGCACGGCGCCGACGGGCTCGGCGACCTGTGGTCGGAGCCCATCGCCCCGAAGAACATGTCCTCCCTGAGCTCGGCGGAGCTGCTCGTCGAGCTCGGCCGGTCCCGCCCCGGCTACTACGACCTGCTGCCGGTGGGGCCGCTCACGAACCTCGGCATCGCGCTCGAGATCGAGCCGAACCTGCTGACCCTGTTCCGCTCGGTCGTGATCATGGGCGGCTCCGGGCCGTTCCCGCCGCTCGGCGTCGTGCAGATGGTGGACGCGAACATCCACAACGACGCGATCGCCGCGGCGCGGGTCTTCGCGTCCCCGCGTCGCGAGCTCGTGATGGTCGGCGTCAACGTCACGGCCGGCACGATCGTCGACGAGCAGGCGGTGCAGGCGCTGCACCGCGCCGGCACGAAGTGGGGGACCTTCTCGGCCCAGGTGCTCGAGGCCTACATGGACTTCTACCAGGTGGCGTGGGGCCGCCGCGTCTCGCCGGCCCACGACGGGCTCGCCGCCGCGCTGCTCGTGCAGCCGGAGTGGATCACGAAGTCCGAGCGCGGCCCCGTCAACATCACGACCGACGGTTTCGCCACCCGCGCGCATCTCATGCGGACCGCGAACGGCCTGCCCGTCAGCTGGGAGACGACCCCGGCGCCCGACACCCACGTCGTGCTCGACGTCGACCGGGAGGCGTTCCTCGCCGACTTCGTCCGCGTCCTCTCGGGAGCGCCCGGCCGCATCTGACCGGCCCGCCTCCGCCGCGGGCGGGAAGTCAAGGGGCTGACATGCCCCCGGCGGGGGGCTTCAGTGGAAGAGCGCCCTGTGGGCGCGAGCCCAGAGGAGCCCGAGGATGTGCGGAATCGCCGGAGACATCGTGTTCTCCGGGGGACGGGCCGACCTCGGTGCCGTCTCCCGGATGACCGCCGAGCTGGAGCGCCGCGGCCCGGACGGCGGCGGCGGCTGGGACGGCGGCTGGGTGGCGCTCGGCCATCGCCGGCTCAAGGTGATCGACCTCTCGTCCGACGGCGCTCAGCCGTTCGTCGACGACGAGCTTGGGCTCAGCCTCGTGTTCAACGGCTGCATCTACAACCACCACGAGCTGCGCCGTGAGCTCGAGGGGGAGTACCGGTTCACCTCGACGAGCGACACCGAGGTCGTGCTGAAGGCCTACTCCCGCTGGGGCGAGGACTTCGTGCACCACCTGGTCGGGATGTTCGCGGTGGCGATCGTCGACGTGCGCCGCAAGCGGGTGGTCCTCGCCCGCGATCGGCTCGGCATCAAGCCGATCTACCTCACGGAGCGCCCCGGCGCCCTGCGGTTCGCCTCCACCCTCCCCGCACTGCTCGCGGCCGGCGGGGTGGACACCGAGCTCGACGAGGCGGCGCTGCACCACTACCTGACGATGCACTCGATCGTCCCCGCGCCGCGCACCATCCTCCGTGGTGTCAGCAAGCTGCCCGCGGCGACCGTGCGGGTGATCGAGGCCGACGGGCGGCAGCGCGACACCGTCTACTGGGAGCCCTCCTACACGCGAGACCCGGAGCGCGCGGACTGGAGCGGCGAGGACTGGCGCGAGGCGATCCGGGATGCGCTCCGCACCGCCGTCCGGAGGCGGCTCGTCGCGGACGTCCCGGTCGGCGTGCTGCTGTCCGGCGGCCTGGACTCGAGTCTTCTCGTCGCCCTGCTCGCCGAGGAGGGCGCCGAGACGCCGCGCACCTTCAGCATCGGCTTCGAAGGCGCTGGCGGGGTCGCCGGCGACGAGTTCGAGTTCTCCGACATCGTCGCCGCGGCCTACGGCACCCGGCACGAGCGCCTCCGCATCGACGGCGCCGAGCTCCTGCCCGCGCTGCCGGAGGCGATCCGGGCGATGACCGAGCCGATGTCGAGCCATGACGTGACGGCCTTCTACCTGCTCTCGCAGGCGGTGTCCGAGCACCTCCGCGTCGTGCAGTCGGGCCAGGGCGCGGACGAGGTCTTCGCGGGCTACGGGTACCACCAGCCGGCGGCATCGGCTCCCCGCGACGCGGCCGCGGACGCCTTCACCGGCTCCTTCCTCGACCGCTCCCACGCCGAGCTCGCGCGGATCCTGCAGCCCGAGCGGCTGCCCGGCTTCGACGCGAGCGGCGAGCTGATGCGCGAGGAGCTCGGACGGGACGGCGCCGACGAGGCCCTCGACGCCGTGCTGCGCGCGGACACGCATCTGCTGATGATCGACGACCCGGTCAAGCGCGTCGACAGCATGACGATGGCGTGGGGCCTCGAGGCCCGCGTGCCGTTCCTCGACCAGGACCTCGTCGCGCTGGCCGCCGCCTGCCCGCCCGAGCTCAAGGCGGCACAGGGCGGGAAGGGCATCCTCAAGGACATCGGCCGCGAGGTGCTGCCGGAGGGGCTCGTCGACCGGCCGAAGGGCTACTTCCCGGTGCCGGCGCTGGTGCACCTCGAGGGTCCGTTCCTGGACTTCGCCCGGGATGCGCTGACCGCGCCGGAGGCACGCGAGCGCGGGGTGTTCCGCCGGGAGTACATCGACGCACTGCTCGAGCATCCGGACGACCGCCTGCCGCGCAGCGGCGCGAGCTCCCTCTGGCAGGCGGCGGTCCTCGAGCTGTGGCTGCAGGAGCAGGGCGTGCGGTGAGCGCGCGTCACTCTCCGGGAAGCCAGGGGAGGCGGTCGTCGCGCGTCACCGGGGCGACGGGCACCACCACGACCGGCCGGGGCTGACGGTGGCTGAGGCGGGCGGCGATCGAGCCGTTGAAGAACTCCCGGACCGAGCCGCGGGTGCCGGACTCGCGGGAGCCGACGACGATCATCGCGGCGTCCAGCCGCGCGGCGAGATCGGCGAGCGCATCCGCCGGGCTGCCGACGAGGTAGCGCGTCTCCCATGGGATGCCCTCGCCGGCCAGGGCTTCCGCGATCCGTGCCCGGAGGCCCGCATCGAACGCGGGAGGGGGACCGTCCGCGAGATCGGGGTCGATCGGCAGGGACACGACCGTGCCGTCCTCGCGCTCCTCGACCGCGTACCGGCTCTCGTCCGCGTACGCGCACACCAACCGGGCGTCGAAGCGCCGCGCGAAGGCCGCCGCGTGCTGCAGCACGAGGACCGCCTGACCCGGCTCGACCCCCACGACGACGTGCCGACCGACCGCTTCCGACATGGCCACCTCCGCCTTCGGATCCAGTGTCCTCCGCGCCGGAGGCTGAAGGAATCCAGGGGGCGCAAGGCCCATTCTCCCGTTCACTGGTCGGTGTTACAGTTCGGGCACCCGACGATCGCTGGCGATCGATGAAAGGCCTTGCCCATGACCTATGTCCTCGGTATCGACATCGGAACTAGCTATACGGCTGCGGCCGTCCTGCGGCTCGACGCGGACGCGGGGGCCATGCCCCAGTCGCTGCGTCTGGGGAGTCGCCGTGACGCCGTTCCGTCCGTCGTGTTCCTGCCCGAGGACGGGCCGCTGCTCGTCGGTGAGGCCGCCGAGCGGCGGGGGATGTCCGAGCCGGACCGGCTGGTCCGCGACTTCAAGCGGCGGATGGGCGACGACGTGCCGATCGTCGTCGGCGAGGGCACGGTGCGGCCCGAGGACCTCATCGCCACCATGGCCCGCTGGGTCGTGGAGCAGGCGAGCGAGCGCGAGGGCGGCGCCCCCGCCGGGCTCGCGGTGTCCCACCCGGCGGGCTGGGGCCCCTACAAGGTGCAGCTGCTCCGCGACGCGCTCGAGCGCGCCGGGCTGCCGGACGCCATCCTGCTGACCGAGCCCGCCGCCGCGGCACGGCACTACGCCGCGCAGGAGCGCGTCGCCGCAGGCACCACCATCGCGGTGTACGACCTCGGCGGCGGCACCTTCGACGCGGCCATCCTGCGCAAGGAGGAGAGCGGCCGCTTCACGCTCCTCGGCCGGCCCGAGGGGCTGGAGGGCATCGGCGGCCGCGACTTCGACGACGCCGTCGTCCGCCACGTCACCACCGCGCTCGGCGACCGCCTCGCCGAGCTCGATCCGGACGACCCGGAGATGGCGCTCGCGCTCGCCCGGCTCCGCCGCGAATGCGTGGAGGCGAAGGAGACCCTGTCCTACGATTCCGAGGCGACGATCCCCGTCCTCCTCCCCGGGCTGACCACCCAGGTCCGCCTGCTCCGCACCGAGTTCGAGAGCCTGATCGAGGAGCCGGTCGAGGAGACCATCGCCGCGCTCGTCGCGGCGACCGAGGCCGCCGGACTGGGCGTGCAGGCGCTGTCGACCGTGCTGCTCGTCGGCGGGTCCTCGCGGATCCCGCTCATCGCGGAGTTGATCTCGGCCGAGCTCGGCCGCCCGGTCGCCGTCGACGTCGACCCGAAGGCCGCCATCTGCTCCGGCGCCGCCGCCGTGGCCGCCGTCCCGGTGCGTCCCGCGCTGGTGCCGGTCGCCGCGCCGGAGCCCGGCCTCGACGCGCGCGTGTTCAGCCCCCACCCGCCGCGGTTCGGGGCGGGTGTCGCGGCGTTCGGCGGCACCTCGGTGACCGGCCGCAGCGTGCGCGTGCGGATCATCGCGGGAGTCGCCGCGGGCGCCGCCGGCATCTTCGCGCTCGCGGGTCCCGCCTCGCCGACCGCCGTCGGCACCGATCCGTTCTCCTCGGATGTCGCGAGCGCCACCGAGGGCGACACGGGCGCCGCGGCCGCCGCGGCGTCCGACACGACGGAGGAGCTGCCCGGGGAGTCACCCGCGGCGGAACCGGTCGACACCACCCCTGAGCTCTTCGACACGCCGGCACCGGGAGTGCGCTCCCAGCCGATCTCCTCCTGGGGCCGGGCGACGAACAACGGCTCGACCCCGTCGAGGGCGACGTCGTCCCCGGGGACGGCCTCCGGATCCGGCACCGCGGCGCCGTCGACGGGTCCGCTGAAGCCGGGGGCGACGCAGGGGCCGACCGGTCCTGTGACCACGCCCGGGCCGACGACGAGCCCCGACGGCACGCCGACCCCGACGCCTCCGCCCACCACGACCCCGACGCCGACGCCCACGACCACCCCGGAGCCGACGCCGACCACGACTCCGGAGCCGACGCCGACGACGACTCCTGAGCCGACGCCGACCACGAATCCGGAGCCGACGCCGACCACCACCCCGACCACCCCGCCCGAGCAACAGCCGGAGCAGCCCATTGAGGAGCAGCCTGTAGAGAACCCGCCCGTCGAGGAGCCCGCTCCGCCCGTCGAAGAGCAGCCGGCGGAGACACCGGCCGAGCAGCCGGTCGCCCTCGTCTAGGGGAAGCCGCGTGCGCGCGTCCTCCTCGGGCACGGGCCGTCCCGGTCCCGTCCCCGGCACCGCCGCGGCCTCGGCGCTGCTCGAGCTCGCACGGGAGGGCCGGCTCGTCGCAGGGCTGACCGGACCGGGGGGCACGGGGAAGAGCTCCCTGCTCGACCAGCTCGCGGCGGCGTACCGGGCCGATGGGCGCAAGCTCTACCGTGACCTGGAGGAGCTGCCCGGCAACGGGGGACGTGCGGCGCTCCTCATCGACGACGCGCACCTCCTCCCCGACGAGCGCATCGCGCAGCTGCGAGCCGCGCTGCGACGGGACGACCTCGACGTGCTCGTCGCCTACCGGCTCTGGCCGGACCGGCCCGCTCTGCGCCGCCTCGCCGCGGACCTCGAGCACTTCCACCCGCCGGTCGTTCTCGGCTCGCTGACGCCGAGCGAGATCGCCCGCGCCGCGGCGGCAGCGTGGGGCATGCTGCCCACCGAGGAGGCCGTAGAGGAGATCCGCCGAGTCACCGGGGGCCAGCCGTGGCTGGTGCACCGTGCCCTCGCGGCCGGCCCCGAGATCGGCCGACCCGGCCCTGTGCCGCCGGACCTCCTCGACCAGCTCGGCTATGAGCTCGAGGGCATCGACGCCGACCTGCACTCGCTGCTGGTCGCCCTCGCCGTCGGCTTCGACCTGTCCGGTCCGCTTCCGGCCTCCCTCGGCGACCTCGACGGGCGGGTGGACCAGCTGTTCTCCCGGGCTCGGCACGACGGACTGCTGCTTCCCGGCGGGGAGCTCGCGCCACTCGTTCGCGAGGCGCTCCTCGAGACGACCCCGGCGCACCGCCTCCGCGGACTCCAGCGGGCGCTGCTCGAGTCGTACGCCGCGGAGGGCCGCGACCTCGCGCCCCTCGCGGAGTCGCTCGCGCGGGCGGGCGTCCGGGACCGCCGGGTCGCCGAGGCGCTCGAGCACTCCGCCGACCACCTCCTCGCCACCCAGCCGTCGGTGGCGGCTACGCTCTACCGCGAGGCGCTGGACGCCGGCGCCGGCGTCCTCCCCATCGCCGCCCGGCGTGCCCAGGCGCTGTGGGCGACGGGCGAGGTCGACGAGGCGTGGCGCCTGCTCGAGGAGGTGTTCGCAGCGGTGGATCCGCCCGACGCCGTGCGCGCGGCCAACGTCGCCGCGGTCCTCTGGACCGAGCGCGGGATGAGGACGCGGGCCGCCGAGACCTACCGCTGGCTGGGCGGCCGGAGCCTCGGCCCGTCGGCGCCCCTCGCCGCGGTCGCGGCTCTGGCGGCGGGGGAGAGGGCGGCGGAGACGCCGCCCGATCCGTCCGGCTCCCCGGCCCTGCACACGGTGGCCGCCGCGCTGCTCGAGCAGGGCCTTCGCGCCTCCCTCGCCCCGTCGTCGGCCGGCGCGCTGCCGGCGCTGGTGCGCGCCTCCGACATGATGAACGCGTCGGGTCTGACGCTGCCGATGCCGGAGCTGCCGGCCTCGGTCGCCGCCCTCGCCGCGCTGCACGCCGGAGACCTGGCGATCGCCGAGTCGGTGCTCGACACCGCGATCGCCGCTAATCAGGGCGGAGCCCCGGCGCGGTCCCGCCTGCTGCTGCTGCGCGCCTGGACGGCCATGCAGGGGGAGCGCCCCGAGCGCGCCCGAGCGGCGATCTCCGAGGCGCAGGAGGGGCAGCGGGGCATCGCCCCGCGCGACGAGCTGCTGCTCCGCGCGCTCGAGGTCGGCCTCGCCCGCCGCGCGGACGACCTGGCCGCGCTCGTCCGGAGCTGGCAGCGGGCTCGGGAGACGGTCCTGCACCTGCCGGTCGACCTCTTCAGCCTCCTGCCGGTCGGTGAGCTCGCCGTCGCGGCCGCGCGCCTGCACGATTCGGCTCGCGTGGAGGCGCATGTCGCCGAGGCGTGGACCCTGCTCGAGCGGCTCGGCAGTCCGCCGCTCTGGGCGGTGCCGCTGCACTGGTCGGCGGTCCGGGCCGCGATCCTCACCGACCGTCCCTCCGACGTCGCGCCGCACGCGGCCGCCCTCGTCCGCGCCGCCGAGCACAGCCGCCCCGCCGCCGTCCTCGCGACGGCGGGCCGGGCCTGGATGTCGGTCCTCGCCGGCCGCTTCGAGGCGCCGACGGTCGAATCGGCCGCTCGCGCCCTCGCGACCGTCGGCCTGGCATGGGACGGCTCGAGGCTCGCGGGCCACGCGGCCGCGCACTCGGAGGACCGGCGCGACATCGCGCGGCTGCTCGCGTGCGCACGGGACCTGCACCACGGCGCTGATCCGGGCCCGGTCCCCGCCGTCGCCGGGCCGGCACCGGCCCCCGCGGCGCCTTCCGGCGAGGAGCCCCGGCGGGGAGGGGACGCCGTGCTGAGCCCCCGCGAGCGCGAGGTGGCCCGCCTGGTGCTCGAGGGCAAGAACTACCGCGAGATCGGCGAGGCCATCTTCATCTCGCCCCGGACGGTGGAGCACCACATCGCCCGCATGCGCTCGCGCCTCGAGGCGAGCACCCGATCGGAGCTCCTCGCCCAGCTGCGCCTGGCCCTCGAGGCCGAGGACGAGCGGGCCTGACCCTCGCCCTCGCACGAGGACGAGCGGCTTCGCCGCGCCCGCGAGCCGAGGAAGAGCGGTTCTGCGACCCTTCCCCCCTAACGGGGGGTGAGCCCGATCCCCATCCCCTCGCCGGCCGGTAGGGGGCGGATCGCGGATGTAGCGCGAGAAGACCCCGGCCTACCGTCAGGTGTCCGGTTCACCGGAGACCCGAAGTGCAACACCCACCCGAAGTGCAACACCCACCCGAAGTGCAACACCCACCCGAATAGCAACACCCCTCCCGGAACAGCAACACCCGCAACCCAACTCCATCCCGACGCCCCGACAACCCAAAGGGAGCCACCCGACAATGTCCATCACCCAGCTTCTGCTCGACTTCCTCATGCACCTCCTCAAGGACCCGAAGGCCGCCGAGGAGTTCCTCGACGACCCGCAGGGCGTCCTCGACGAGCACGGCCTCGGCGACATCACGACCGACGACGTCGACGCCGTGATGCCGGTCGTCCTCGACTACGCCCCGGTCGACGCCCACGTCGGCGGCCGCGACTACGACACGGGCGGCAACGAGGTCAGCGGCGGAGACAGCCACTACTCCGGCTCGAACGGATCCTCGGGCGGCTCCGGCGGGTCCGGCGGCGGCTCCGGCTCCGGCGCGACCGTCGCGGAGACCCCGCTCCCGCCGGCGGTGCACCAGCTCACCCACGTCGTCAACAACTTCTCGTACACGAGCCTCGACGACCGGGACACCATCGTCGACCAGTCCGTGAACCAGAACATCTGGGCCGACGGAGACGTCACCCAGCTGTTCGACAACGAGACGATCGTCGCCTCCGGGGACGGCGCCGCCGCTGCCGGCGACGACGCGGCCGTCGACAACTCGACCGACAACTCGACGAACATCAGTGCGGGCGAGGACATCAACGTCGGCAACACCGACATCGACGTCGACATCGAGGACTCGTTCCAGGACAACTCCGACAACTCCGACAACAGCGACAACTCGGTCGACAACTCGGTGAACCTGGACGACTCGCTGAACGGCTCGCTCAACGACAACTCGGACAACTCCGACAACTCCACGACGGACAACTCGGACAACTCCACCGACGTGGACGTCGACATCGACGACTCGTTCCAGGACAACTCCGACAACTCCACCGACGTCGACATCGACGACTCGTTCCAGGACAACTCCGACAACTCGACGACGGACAACTCCGACAACTCGGTCACGGACAACTCCGACACGGACAACTCGATCAACACCGACGTGGACGTGGACGTGGACGACTCCTTCAACGAGACCGAGACGGACGTCGAGCTCGACGACTCGTTCAACGACAACTCCACGAACACCGACGTCGCGATCGACGACATCGAGGCGGAGTTCACGAACATCGAGGACTCCACCGTCGTCGCCCACAACGACACCGACCTCGACGTCGATGTCGTCGAGGAGGACGCCGCCCTCTAGACCCGGCCGCCACCCAACAGGGGGCGCGGCGACCCGAACGCCGCGCTCCCGAGGTCGAGCAGGAAGCCACCCACTTCCTGCTCGACCTCTGTTTGTGCAGGATGGGAACCCGAGGTCGAGGGAGACGACGTGGTCCGATTGGCCGACCTGGTCGCGCAGGGCATCGAGCTGGCCGCTGCCGGGGACCGGGGCGATCTGCGCCGCCGGCTGGAGCAGACGAGGGAGCGGCTCGCGGAGCCGACGATCCGCGTGATCGTCGTCGGCGAGTTCAAGCAGGGCAAGAGCCGGCTGATCAACGCGCTGGTGGGGACGCCGGTCTGCCCGGTCGACGACGACATCGCGACGGCGGTGCCCACGGTGGTCCGCTACGGCGATCCCGCGTCCGCCCGCATCGTGGTGCCGAAGGAGGGCAGCAGCGAGGCCGAGCCGGTGCTGGAGCGACGGCCCGTCGAGCTCGACGGCCTGGCCGAGGAGGTCTCCGAGCGGGGCAACCCGGGCAACCGGCGCGGGCTCGTGGCGGCGGAGGTGTTCCTGCCCCGCAAGCTGCTGGCCGGCGGGCTCACCCTCGTCGACTCGCCCGGGGTCGGGGGTCTCGACTCCGCGCACTCGCTGACGACGCTCGGCGCCCTGCCGATGGCGGACGCGATGCTGCTCGTGTCGGACGCGTCGCAGGAGTACACGGAGCCGGAGATGCAGTTCCTCCGCCAGGCGCTCCGCGTCTGCCCGACCGTCGCCGCCGTCCTCACGAAGACCGACCTGTACCCGCACTGGCGGCAGATCGCGGACCTCGACCGCGGCCACCTCGACCGCATCCAGCCCGGCATCCCCCTCTTCGCGGTCTCGTCCGAGCTGCGCATGCAGGCCGCGCGGCTGAGCGACCGGGAGCTCAACGCGGAGTCGGGCTTCCCGGAGCTCGTCACCTACCTGCGCTCGGAGGTCCTCGGCCATGCGGAGGCGCTGCAGCGGCGGGCGGTCGCGCACGACCTCGTCTCGGTCACCGAGCACCTGAGCCTCGCGCTGCAGACCGAGCTCAGCGCGCTGCTGCATCCGTCGACCACCCCGCAGGTGGTCGCCGAGCTGGAGGCGGCCAAGGAGCGCACCGACGAGCTGCGCCGGCGCACGTCACGCTGGCAGCTGACGCTCAACGACGGAGTCGCCGACCTCATCTCCGACCTGGAGCACGACCTCCGCGACCGGATGCGCGCCATCCAGCGCGACGCGGATGCGGCGATCGACGAGGGCGATCCCGGGCCGGCGTGGGACCAGCTGATGGAGTGGCTCGAGCAGCGTGTGACCGCTGCGGTGTCCGACACGTTCGTGTGGACGGACGAGCGGGCACGCTGGCTGTCGGAGCAGGTGGCCGAGCACTTCAGCCAGGGCGAGGTGCCGCTGCCCACCCTGGCGGCGGAGAGCATCGACAGCGTCCTCGCGCCGGTCGAGTCCGTGCCCGCGCTCGACATCGGGCAGCCCGGCGCGATGCAGAAGGTGCTCATCGGGATGCGCGGGTCGTACGGCGGCGTCCTCATGGTCGGCCTCGTGACGAGCATCGTCGGCATGAGCCTCATCAACCCGTTCTCGCTCGCCGCCGGCCTCGTGCTCGGCCGCAAGGCCTACAAGGACGACCGCGAGGCGCGGCTGAAGAAGCGGCAGAGCGAGGCGAAGAGCCTCATCCACAAGCAGCTCGACGAGGTGATCTTCCAGGTGGGCAAGCAGCTGCGGGACCGGCTGCGGCTCGTGCAGCGCGCCACCCGCGACCACTTCACCGCGATCGCCGACGAGCACCACCGCTCGCTCGGGGCGTCCGTGCTCGCGGCCCAGAAGTCGGTGAACCTCTACGCCGCTGAGCGCGAGAAGCGGGTCCGGGAGCTGCGAGCCGAGCTCAAGAAGGTCGAGGCGCTGCGGGCGCAGGTGCCGGGGGAGCCGGCCCCCGCTGCCCGGACGGCGGCCGCGTGACCGACGACGCCCTCGCCGGCGCGCTCGCCCTGGTCGACAGGGCGCTCGAGGCGTACGCCTCCGACCCGGCGGCCGTCGCAACTCTCCGCGGCTACCGGGCCCGGCTGCAGGAGCCGCTCCGCGTCGCCTTGGCGGGCATGGTCAAGGCGGGCAAGTCGACGCTCCTCAACGCGATCATCGGCGAGGAGATCGCGCCGACGGATGCGGGGGAGTGCACCCGCGTCGTCACCTGGTACCGCTACGGACACACGCCCCGTGTCACGCTCGTGCCCGTCGCCGGGGAGCCGCGGTCCCTGCCGGTGCGCCGCACCGACGGCCGCCTCGCGCTCGAGCTCGGCGGCACGCCGCCCGAGGAGGTGGCGCGCCTCGTCGTCGACTGGCCGGCCGCCGGCCTCCGGGCGCTGACCCTCATCGACACCCCCGGCATCGGCTCCCTGTCGACCGAGGTGTCGGAGCGGTCGATGCGCTTCCTCCTGCCCGAGGACACGCCGTCGGAGGCGGACGCCGTCGTCTACCTGCTGCGTCATCTGCACGCGACCGACCTGCAGTTCCTCGAGTCGTTCCGCGACACCGCCGCCGGCCGCTCGGGCACGGTCAACTCGCTCGCCGTGCTCTCCCGTGCCGACGAGATCGGCGCGGGACGCATCGACGCTCTGGTGTCGGCCCGCACGGTCGCGGACCGGTACCGCCGCGACGGCGGCCTGCGGGCGCTGGCCCTCGCTGTCGTGCCCGTGGCGGGGCTCCTCGCGCAGGGGGCGCGGACGCTCAGCCAGGCGGAGTTCGCAGCCCTGTCCGAGGTCGCCGGACTCGACCGTGACGCGCGGGAGCGGCTCCTCGTCTCGGCCGACCGGTTCGTGCGCGCGGATCCCGCGCTGCGGACGACGCCACAGGCGCGCCAGTCGCTGCTAGACCGCTTCGGCCTGTTCGGCATCCGCCTCGCCGCCGTGCTGCTGCGCTCCGGAGTGACAGAGCCCACGCCGCTCGCGCACGAGCTCGCCCGCCGCAGCGGCCTCGACGCGCTGCTGCGCCTCCTCGGCGACCAGTTCACGGCGCGCGCCGCCGAGCTGAAGGCGCGGAACGCCGTCCTCGGCGTGGAGACGCTGCTCCGGGAGCGGCCCGCGCCCGACTCCGACGCCGTGGCGGCGGTCCTCGAGCGGCTGACGGCCCGCGCCCACGGGCTCGCGGAGCTGCGGCTCCTCGCCGCGCTCCGCACCGGCACCGTCGCCCTGCCCCGCGAGCGCGCCGCCGACGCCGAGCGCCTCCTCGGCGGCGAGGGCGTGTCCGCAGGTCAGCGGCTCGCGCTGCCGGAGGACGCACCGGCCGATGCGGTCGGGCCGGCCGCCCGGGAGGCGCTGCAGCGGTGGCGGCGACTGGCCGAGAGCCCGCTCGCGGACCGGGCGACCGTCGAGGTCTGCCGGGTGGTCATCCGCAGCTGCGAGGCGCTGCTCGCCGAGCGATCAGCGCCCCTGACTCCCGGCCTGGTGCTGACGGGCGACTGAGCGGGCCCCGATCGCCGTGAGCACGAGCGCCGCGGCCGCGAGGCCCAGCTGCACCGCGAGCAGCGCGCGGGACGGCGGCGCGAGTGGGCCGAGTGCGACGAGGGGATCGCCGAGCACGGCGGCCCCGGCATGGAGCAGCAGCACGAGCAGCAGTGCCCAGCGTGCGCCCGCGCGGCGCTCGGCACGACCGCGCAGCGCCAGCTCGATCAGGGTGAGGACGCCGAGCACGGCGACGGCCGTCCAGAACGCGACCGTCGCGACGGTGTCGATCGTGCTGTCGGCGGCGTCGGCCTGAAGGTCGCCGACGAAGGTCCGCAGCCGCTCGAACTGGTCGGTGCGGCGCAGCACCGCGAGCACGAGCACCAGGATCCCGGCGAGCAGGCTGGCGGTCCACAGCGCCTGCCCGACGCGGATGGTGCGGGGCAGTGGGGCGGCGCGGGGGATGGGCGGCGGCGTCCGGTCGGACATCGGCGGCCGGGGCGGGCGCGGCGGCGCCTCCCGGCGGGGAGTGTCGGGGGGCGGCGGCGGGACGCTCACTGCTCGTTGTCCCCACCGGTGGAGGCGATGGAGACCTGGCCGACGCCGACGTTCGCGTCCCGGCTCGCCGTCGTCCCGTCCCACGTCCAGTCCGCGACCTCGGGGATGTCCTCCCCGTGCTCCCGAGTGTGGAGACGGGCGGCGACGCGCGCGTCCTGCATCCGCTGCCGGAGGGCGCCGTAGCGGGCCGCGAGCTGCGGCACGCGGTCCACCACGTCCATCACCAGGTGGTACCGGTCCATGTCGTTCAGCATGACCATGTCGAACGGCGTCGTCGTGGTGCCCGCCTCCTTGTATCCGCGGACGTGCAGGTGGGTGTTGTTCGCGCGGCGGTAGGTGAGGCGGTGGATGAGCCACGGATAGCCGTGGTACGCGAACACGACGGGCACGTCGCGCCCGAACACCGCGTCGTACTCCCGGTCGCTGAGCCCGTGCGGGTGCTCGCCCTCGGACTGCAGCCGCATGAGGTCGACCACGTTCACGACCCGGATCCGCAGGTCCGGGATCTCGCGCCGGAGGATCGAGACCGCGGCGAGCACCTCCAGGGTCGGGATGTCCCCGGCGCAGGCGAGCACGACGTCCGGCTCCTCCCCGTCGACCTCGGTGCCCGCCCACTCGAAGATGCCGAGGCCGCGCGTCATGTGCGCGATGGCGTCGGGCATCGGCAGCCAGTCGAAGGACGGCTGCTTGCCCGCCACCACCACGTTCACGTAGTCGACCGACCGCAGGCAGTGGTCGTACGCGGAGAGCAGCGTGTTCGCGTCGAACGGCAGGTAGACCCGCACGATGTCGGCGCTCTTGTTGACGACGTGGTCGATGAAGCCGGGGTCCTGGTGGGAGAAGCCGTTGTGGTCCTGCCGCCACACGTGGGACGAGAGCAGGTAGTTGAGCGACGCGATGGGCCGCCGCCACGCGATCGTCCGCGACACCTTCAGCCACTTGGCGTGCTGGTTGAGCATCGAGTCGACGATGTGGATGAACGCCTCGTAGCTGTTGAACAGCCCGTGCCGGCCCGTGAGCAGGTAGCCCTCGAGCCAGCCCTGGCACTGGTGCTCGCTGAGCATCTCCATGACCCGACCCGACCGGGCGAGGTGCTCGTCGTCCGGGGCGTACTCGGCGTTCCACTGCTTGCTCGTCGCCTCCAGCACGGCGCCGAGCCGGTTCGACGCCGTCTCGTCGGGGCCGAAGATGCGGAAGTTGCGGGGGTTCGCGCGGACCACGTCGGCGAGCCACTCGCCGAGCACCCGGGTGGGCTCGTGCACGGCGGCGCCGGGGGCGGGCACCTCCACCGCGTAGTCGCGGAAGTCGGGCAGCACGAGGGGGCGGCGCAGCAGGCCGCCGTTCGCGACCGGGTTGGCGCTCATCCGCCGATCTCCCGAGGGCGCGAGCGCGGTGGCCCGCTCGACGGGCGCCCCCTCCTCGGTGAACAGCTCCTCCGGGCGGTAGGAGCGCAGCCAGCCCTCGAGCAGCCGCAGGTGCTCCTCGGTGTCGCGGGCGCTGGCGAGCGGCACCTGGTGCGCCCGCCAGCTGCCCTCCGCCGGATGGCCGTCGATCTCCTTCGGGCAGGTCCAGCCCTTCGGAGTGCGGAGGATGATCATCGGCCAGGAGGGGCGGCCCTCCAGCGTGCCGTCGGCGGCGCGGCGCTTGATGTCGGCGATGCTGTCGAGCGCCGTGTCGAGGGCCGCGGCGAGGCGCCGATGCACGTGCGCCGGGTCCTCCCCGTCGAAGCCGCCCGAGACGAGCAGCGGCGTGTGCCCGTAGCCGCGCATCAGGTCGAGCAGCTCGTCCTCCGGGATGCGGGCGAGCACTGTCGGATTCGCGATCTTCCAGCCGTTGAGGTGCAGGATCGGCAGCACGACCCCGTCGTTCCGCGGGTCGACGAACTTGTTGGAGTGCCAGCTCGTGGCGAGCGGACCCGTCTCGGCCTCCCCGTCGCCCACCACCGCGGCGACCACCAGGTCGGGATTGTCGAAGACGGCCCCGTAGGCGTGGGACAGGGCGTAGCCGAGCTCGCCGCCCTCGTGGATGGAGCCCGGCGTCTCGGGCGCCGCGTGGCTCGGGATGCCGCCCGGGAACGAGAACTGGCGGAACAGCCGCCGCACCCCGTCCTCGCTCAGCGCGATGTCCGGGTACAGCTCGCTGTAGGTGCCGTCGAGGTAGGCGTTCGCCACCATCCCCGGGCCGCCGTGTCCGGGGCCGGTCACGTAGATCGCGTCGAGGTCGCGCTCCTGGATCGCCCGGTTGAGGTGGGCGTACAGCAGGTTGAGTCCGGGCGTCGTGCCCCAGTGGCCGAGGAGGCGCGGCTTCACGTCCTCCCGGCGCAGCGGGCGGCGCAGCAGCGGATTGTCGAGGAGGTAGATCTGCCCGACGGAGAGGTAGTTCGCGGTGCGCCACCAGGCGTCGAGGCGGGCGAGGACGTCGTCGTCGAGGGTGACGGCGTCGGGTGCGGTCGTCATGTGCGTAAGCCTCGCCGTTTCCGCGGCCGACGTCGAGCCTTTCCGGCGCGCCGGTGCGCCTCGACGGGGGCGAGGGTATCAGCCGGCGACGGACGAGGTGGGGCGGCGGTCCTCGCGCCGGGGCAGATGCTGCTTCCGCTCCGAGGGGACGACCGCGATCGGCGCGGGCGGGTTGAGGAGCACGTCGTGCGCGACCGAGCCGAGCTGCAGGATGTCCCGGAAGATGCCGCGTCCGCCGCGGCCGACCACGAGCAGCTGGGCGTTCTCCGCCGCCTCGACGAGCCGCGGGATCGTCGGCCCCTCCTCCAGATGCGTGGTCACGGTCAGGTCCGGATGCGCCGCCACGACCTCGGCGCGCGCGTCCTCGAGCACGCGGCGGCTCGACTCGACGACGTGCTCCCACGGATAGTCGGTGAGGTACATCGGCGTCGGGTAGTTCGGTGCTGCGCTCCACACGTGCACGAGGTCGAGCGCCAGATCGCGCGCCTCGGCCTCCGCCGCCGCGAACGCGACGGTGTTCGGGTGCGTCTCCTCGTCGCCGACGGCGAGGACCACGCTCTCGCGTCCCGGCCGCCAGGACCTCGGCACCACGACCAGCGGGCAGGCGCTCAGCGCGGCGAGCCGCAGGGGGACCGTGCCGTAGACGAGCCGGCGCGCCTTGCTCGACTTGTCGGTGCCGACGACGAGCAGGTCGGTCTCCTCGCTGGCGCGCACCAGTTCGGCGGTCGGCGACCCGGCGCGGATCGCGGACGTGACGGCCAGGCCGGGCGCGCCCGCCTTGACCGCGCTGATGCAGTCGGCGAGGTTCCCCTCGGAGTACCGGCGGACGGCCGCCTCGTACTCCGAGTCGCCGCGCGTATCCGGGATCACCGAGAGGAGCTCGAGCGTCATCCCGGTATGCCGGGAGCGTTCGACAGCCCAGTCGATCGCCGCCCGGCTGCCCGGGCTTCCGTCGACGCCGACCGTGACCCTGCGAATGCCCATGCGCGCCCCTCACTCCTCGTCGAGTTGGCCTGAGGCTGACCGCAGGCGCGAGGGGCCCGTAGGGCCGAAAGTCCCGAGCAGGCCCGAGTCCGAGCGTGCTCAAGTCTCGAGCGGGCTCAGGGGAGCCGGTCGGCCCCCAGGCCCGCCGGAATCGGCACCGAGTAGGTGCGCACGCTGTGCAGCGCGGGCAGCAGCTCGATGGGGGCGACTCGGACGATCGGCGGGAGGACGGGGGCGACAGCGGTCACAGCGGGCTCCAGGATTCGGGAGGGGAGCGGGACGGAGCGGGCGCTCCGTCCCCCGAGGATCGCCGACGCGCCGAGGACGGATCAGGGCCGTTGGTCCCGAGCGGCGTTGCCTCGGTGCTGCATCCCGTAGACCGCCGCCTGGGTCCTCCGCTCCAGCCCGAGCTTGTCGAGCAGGCCCGACACGTAGTTCTTGACCGTCTTCTCGGCGAGCTGGAGGCGCTCGCCGATCTGCCGGTTGGTCAGCCCCTCGGCGATGAGCTTGAGGATCTGCCGCTCGCGCAGCGTCAGCTCGACCTCGGCCTCCTCGGCGCCGTGCGCCTCGCGGAGCAGCCGGTCGCGCACCCGCCGGCGGAGGTCCTCGCGGATCAGCTGCTCGCCGGCGGCGACGCGGCGGAGCGCGGCGACGAGTCCCGTGCCGCGGATGTCCTTCAGCAGCCACCCCTGAGCGCCGGCGAGCAGCGCGGCCTCCTCGATCGACTCGTCCTCGAAGGCGGTGAGCATGAGGCACGGCAGGTCGGGCCGGGACGAGCGCAGCTGGCGGCAGGCGTCGACGCCCGTGCCGTCGGGCAGCCGCACGTCGAGGACGACGACGTCCGGACGGGTGGCCGGCACGCGGAGGAGCGCCGAGCGCACGTCGCCCGCCTCCCCGACGACGGTCATGTCGCCTTCCCGCTCGATGACGTCGGCGATGCCGCGACGCACCAGCTCGTGGTCGTCGACGAGGAACACGCGGATCATCCCGCTCCCCTTCCGGTCGGTGTCGGGACCCTCCATTCGAGCACGGCGCCCCCGCTCTCGCCAGGTGCGAGGCTGCTGACGCCGCCCCAGGCCCGCGCCCTGTCCTCGAGGTTGCCGATGCCGCTGCTCCGGCTGCTGCCGTTCGGCCCGACGCCGTCATCGGCGATGCGCACGGCGATCTGGCGCTCGTCGGCGGCGACCGTGACCTCGACCGCCTGGGCCTCCGCATGGCGGGCCGCGTTCGCGAGGCCCTCGCGCACGACGGCCTCGAGGTCGTCGACGAGGGAGTCGGGGGCCCACCGGTCGACGTGACCTTCGAAGGTGATCCGCGGGGGCGCGGGGAACGCGCTCGCCACCTCTCCGAGCACGTCGAGGAGACGGTGCCGCGGCGTGCCGTTGTCCGGCTGGGTGGAGCGCAGGGCGAAGACCGACTTGCGGATCTCCGCGATCGCCTGGTCCACCAGCTCGCCGACCATCGCGATCTTGGTGCCCGCCGCAGGAGGCACCCCGGCGATGTCGATCGAGTGCAGGGCGAGGCCGGCGCCGAAGAGGCGCTGGATCACGTTGTCGTGCAGGTCACGGGCGATGCGGCTGCGATCCTCGAGGAGGGCGACCCGCTCCCGGGCGCGGCGGGCGTCCCGGAGCTCGAGCGCGACGCTCGCGTGCGACGCGAAGTCGGTCGCCATGTCGAGATCCGACGCCTGGAACCGGGGTGCGCCGAGTCGGCGGATGATGGCCAGCGCGCCGTGCGGGCGCCCGCCGCCCGCCAGGGGGAGGACCATGGCGGGCCCGCCGAGCAGCTCGACGTCGCCGTAGGTCCTCGTGGGGATGGAGGTCGCGAGGAGCGGGTGCCCGCTGTCGATGACGCTGCCGCTGACCGTTCCCTCCTTCGGGAAGACGCGGCCGGACACGGCGTCGGCGCCCTCGCCCCAGGCGTACTCGACGGCGAGGGCGTCGACCGAGGTCGGCATGATGAGCAGCACGAGTCCGGCGTCGGTCATCCCCGCCACAGCCTCGGCGATGAGGCCCAGCGGGTCGGCGCCGTCCACGTCGAGGAGAGCGGCGCTCACCTCGGCCGAGGCGACCGCCCACCGCTGCCGGCGCTGTGTCTCCCCGAAGAGGCGAGCGTTGTCGATCGCGATCCCGGCGGACGCGGCCAGCGCCGAGAGCAGCTCCTCGTCCTCGACGGTGAAGGGCCCGCCGTGGCGGTCGCAGAGGTAGAGGTTGCCGAACACCTCGCCGCGCACACGGATCGGCACGCCGAGGAAGCTGTCGAGCGGTGTGAGGCCCTCCGGGAAGCCGACGGAGCGCGGATCGCGGCTGACGTGCTCCAGCCGCACCGGATCGGCGGTGATGCGACGGAGGATCTCCTGCCCGTGCGCGTGCTCGGCCTGCTCCTGCTCGTCCGCCTCGAGCCCGACCGAGACGAACTCCTCGAGGTCGCCCTCCGGCCCCATGACGCCGAGGGCCCCGCACCGGGCCCCCACCAGATCGACGGCGGCCTGCACGATGCGGCGCAGCACGACGGGGAGGTCGAGCTCCTCGCCGATCGACCGGGTCGCTGCGAGGAGGCTCCGCAGCCGGCCCTGGGTGGAGAGCACGAGCCGGGCCTTGTCCACGAGATCCTCGATCGCCCGCTCCAACTCGGAGCGCGGCAGATCCGGGAAGTGGATCGGAGGGTCGATGCTCATGGCTCGATTCCTGCGTCGTTCTCGACTCGGGACCATCGTCCCTGGTCAGTCCGAAGACTACGCCGTGAGGTGAGAGAGCGCTATGGGTTTCGATAGAGGAGCGAGATGGTCAACGGGACCGCCCTGGCGGCCGAGCAGGCGGCGTCGGGAGCGGCAGTCGATCCCCTGATCCCGCCTGGTGGCCGCTACCTCGTGGGCTTCGACGGCTCCAACGCTGCGCGCCTCGCCCTCGACTGGACTGTCGCGCGGGCGCGGCGGGTGATGCGGCGAGTCGTGCTGGTGGGCGTCGTCGACGCTCACGGAGGTCCGCGGGACGGGTCCTGGCCGAGGGAGAGCGCCGCCGATCTCGGTGCGGTGCTCGCCGCGCGGGCGGAAGACCTGGAGGATGCCGGCGGCACGTTCCCGGTCGCGACCGCGCTCGTCGAGGGCGACGTCGCGACCGCGCTCATGGGCGCCGTGCAGGACGGCGACGCCGTGGTGATCGGGTCCGACAAGACCGGCTACGCGCAGGGACGCATCTACGGCATCCGCAGCATCCAGCTCGCCGCCATCGCGCCCGGGGTGCTCGTCGTCGTGCCGATCGTGGACCTCCGCCTGCGCACCGGCGTGGTCGTCGCCGTCGACCACCCCGCCCATCTGGAGCAGCTGGTGCGTGTCGCCGCCCGGGAGGCGGTCCGCACCTCGGCGCCTCTGCTGCTCGTGCACGCGGTGCCGCAGAACGCCGGCGCCGCCGAGGAGGAGCGAGCGGCTCAACTGCTCGTCCGGGCACGCGAGCTGGCCACCGGCGAACCCGGCGTGAGGAACGTCGTGTCGCACCTGCTCCATCGGCAGGCTGCCGATGCCATCCTGAGCCTCTCGCGGGATCGCGCGCTGCTCGTCGTCGGCGCCTCCCGCAATCGCGGCGTCCTCGGCGTCGGCCGCACCCTGCACGACCTGCTGACGAACCTGAACGTCCCGATCGTCGTGCTGCCCCGCGTCTAGCCCTCCGCCGCCTACTCCCGGTCCTTGCCGGTCGGCACGATCGCGAGCGGGCAGGGCATCGTGCCGATGAGGTCGTGCGCGAGGGACCCGAGTACGACGTCGCGGAACACCCCCGCGCCATGCCGGCCGAGCACCGCCAGGCCGGCGGTGATCAGCTCGGGACGCAGCGCGCCGAGGCGCGGGCCCTCCACGAGGTGCTCGACCACGTCGAGGCCGGGGTAGAGGGTGCGGATCCGCTCCACCCGCGTGGAGAGGACGGTCTGCGCGTCCTGCGCCGCCGACGCGTAGCCGGCGCTCGACGCGGCGAGACCCGCCGGGTAGCCGGGGGCCACCTGCCAGGCGTGCACGGCGGTGAGGGGCGTGCCCCGGCGCAGCGACTCCTGGGCGGCGAAGTGCAGCGGCTCGTCCGTGTCGTCGTTCTCGCCGACGAGCAGCACGACCCGGTCGGAGGGATGCCACTCCCGCGGCACGACGACGAGAGGGCAGCGCGTGACCGCGGCCGTGTAGAGGGGCAGCGACGTGTCGACGAGGCCCCCCAGCCGCGTGGGCCGATCGGAGCCGAGCACGAGGAGGTCGGTGCGGCGCAGATGCCCGACCATGGCGCGGCCGACCGAGTGCGAGCGGGCCGCGGCGTAGCGCACCCACCACACGGCGTCGGGGCCGGGCGCGTCCTGCTCCTCGCGCAGCCGGGCGGCGACCTGGGCGCGGGTCACCTGCGCGGTCTCGACGACGAGGAGGCGCAGCACGTCGCGGCCCGGACGGAGCGCAGCGCTCGCCCAGCGCAGTGCCGAGAATCCCGCGTCGGTGCCGTCGAGGGCGGCCACCACCCTGCGCGTGATGGAGGGGTGGGACGCCTCGGCGCCCTCGGTTCCGGGCTGCGCCGCGGCGCGGGCGGGGGCGTCCATGGCCGCACGTTCCCCCGCGCAGGCGACCGCGGCCAGGGCCCTAGGTCCCGCCGGGACCTTCGGCCCTGGTCTGCGGACCGTCCCCGCCGGACCCTGCCCACGCCGGAAGGAGCACGCCGTGACCACCACCGACCCTCCGCATCCCGTACCCGCGCTGGAGGAGCACGCCGCGGACGGCGCGGTCGAGCGCGTCCTGTTCGCGACGGACGGGGGCGAGGCGGGCGCCGGTGCTCTGCGCTGGGTCGCCCGCCGCGCCAAGTCGCACCGCCTCGACGTCGAGATCCTCACGGTCGTCGAGCAGGAGTGGGTGACGGGGGAGCTGACGACCTCCCAGTTCGACGACGCAGGCGAGCGGGCTGTCGCCGCGGCCCGGCAGGCACTCGAGCGGACGGCGCCTTCGGCCGTCGTGTCGACCGGCGTCGGCTGGGGGGATCCGCGCACCGCCTTCTCCCGAGCCTCCGAGGACAAGGACCTCCTCGTCGTCGGCTCGAACCGGACGGGGCGGCTCTCCGCGCTGCTCGGCAGCACCTTCCCGATGAAGCTCGTCGAGGGCGCGAAGTGCCCCGTGGTCGTGGTCCCGCGCAACTGGCAGCCGAGCCATGGCGCCGTCGTCGTCGGCGTGCAGGGCGACGGGAGCGACGAGGCCGCGGTGCGCTTCGCGGCGAGGGAGGCGACCATCCTGCACCGGGAGCTGCGCGTCGTGCACTCGTGGAGCGTGCCGACCGTGCTCGGCCCGGAGATCCCGATGCCGACGGACGAGGCGGGGGTCGCGGACACGCACGACGTCGTGCTCGACCGCGTGCTCGCCGAGCTGCGGATCATGCATCCCGGGCTGGAGATCCGCGGGGTGCTCGCAGAAGGGGAGGCGGCCGACGTCCTCGCCCGGGAGGCGACCGGCGAGGAGCTGCTCGTGGTGGGCTCGCACGGCTGGACCGTGATGGACCGGTTCTTCCTCGGCTCCATCAGCCGCGAGGTGCTCACGCGTCCGCCGTGCCCCGTCGCCGTGGTCCGCCCCCGCGAGAAGGGGCGCTGACCGGCGTTCGTGGGACCTTGGTCCCTTCAGGGGGTCGGGGGCGCCGACGGAGAGTGGCATCTGACCCGGATCGATGCCCGACGATCCGGCCGGTGTCTTCGGACTCCGTACCTGCGGAGGAGGACCCGCGGGAGCTTCTGCCACCTGAGAGCTCCAGCAGATCCTCCTCCGCAGGCATGCCCGCCTAGCGCCGGCGCCAGAGCGGCATCGTGACGAGTACGCCTCCGACGATGCCGGCGGTGGTGAGCACGCCGCCCTCGCCGAGCCAGACCGCCGCGCCCGGCCCGGTCACGGTCGCGGGCTGGGCCACGAGGTAGAGCGCCGCGTTGAGTGTCGCGTGCAGCACGAGCACCGGCCAGATGCTGCCGGTGCGCAGCCGCAGCCAGGCGAGGGGGAAGGCGAGCGCGACGCACTGCACCGCGAACAGCGCCACTGCGGCGAGCGGTGCGACGCCCTCGTCGATGCCACCAGGGAGAAACAGCATCATCGGGATGTGAAACGCCGCCCAGGCGAGGCCGAGCAGGACGGCGACCGCGTCGCGGGACCGGCCGGCCGCGAGTCGCGGCACCAGGAAGGAGCTCCAGCCGAGCTGCTCGCCGATCGCCAGCAGCACGAATGGGAGAAGCCCCGGCAGAAGGCCGATGAGCGCGACGACGGGGGCGGGGAGGCCCATGGTCTGGGAGAGGGCCTCCGCCGAGAACGCCGCGGCGCCGGTCAGCCACGCCGTCCCGTAGCCGAGTCCTACGCCGGCGATCGCGATCAGCCAGCCGGTACCGACGACGCGCAGCGGCACTCGGCGGAAGCCCCAGACGGGCGCGCCGCCGCCGACCGCCCACGTCACGAGGGTGGCGAGAGCCGGGGCGAGGGACTGCGAGAACAGGGCGATCTGGGCGCCGACGGGCGCCCGGTCCAGGTGCGCGAGGTCGGCGCCCTGGGAGACGGCGTACGCGACCGCGGGCAGCACGAGGGCAGTGAGAGTGATCCCGAACACGGCGAGCTGCCGGCGGGTGGAGAGGCGGGTGCGGGACGGGGAGGGAGCGAGTGCTGTCATGGCCGGAAGTCCACCGCCGCGCCGGGTCCCCGCGCCTGAGTCCCGGGTCCCCTTCGGGTCCTGACGTGCCGAGTGGGCTGCGCGGGGACCGGTCCCGGTCGGGAACAGGACCCGGGTCCTATTCCGCCGCCGGACGTGCGCCCGCCAGGATGGCCGCATGCCGTCCCGCACGCCATGGGCACTCGCCGCCGCCTGTCTGGCCGCCGTCGCCGCCGGTGTCGGCCTGAGCGTCGCCTCGGGGGCGCCGGACCTCGCCTATCTGGGGGTCGACGCCGTGGTCGGCGCGACGTATCCGCTGATCGGCGCTCTGATCGCGGCCCGTCACCCCCGGCACCCCGTGGCGTGGCTCTTCTTCCTCGGCGGCGGGGGTCTCGCCCTGCAGGCCTTGACCGGCGGGTACGCCGCGGTCGGACTGGACGCGGGATGGCCGGGTGCCGGCGTCGCCGCGTGGATCGCCAACTGGATCTTCTTCGCCGGGCTCGGACCGCTCCTGCTGCTGCCCGTGCTCGTCCCCGACGGACGGCTGCCGTCGCCCCGCTGGCGCCCGGCCGTGGCCGCGCTCGCCGCGGCGATAGCGGTCCTGCTCGTGCTCCTGATGCTCCGTGACCGGATCTGGGTGTGGGGCCTCGAGACCGCGAACCCGATCGGCGTGGTGCCGACGGACACCGTGATCGCGCCCGCGTTCGCGGCCGTGATCGTCGCGACCGCCGGAGCGGCGGTGGTCGCGCTCGTGGTGCGGGTCCGCCGTGACGCGGACCAGCGCCGCCGGCTGACGCCGATCCTCGCCGCCGCGGTGCTCCTCGCGGCCGCCCTCGCGACCGATGCGCTGCTGCCGCCGCACTCGGCGGTCGGCACGACCCTGATGGCGCTTGCGCTGCCGCTGCTGCCGGTCGCGACCGCGGTGTCGATCTTCCGGCACCGGCTGTTCGACATCGAGGTGTACGTGCGGCGGACGGTGGTGTTCGTCGCGGTCGCCGCCGTGCTGCTCGCGGTCTACCTGGCGATCGTCGCGACGTTCCACACCCTGCTCGGCGCCGACGCGGGGGTCGTCGTCCAGCTGCTCGCCACGGCCGTCGTCGCCGTCGCGTTCGCTCCCGTGCGGGACGTCGCGCAGCGGGCGGTCGCGCGGGTGCTCTTCGGCGACCGCGGCGACCCGGCGTCCGCGCTCGCCTCCCTCGGCAGCCGGCTGGAGGCCTCGGCCGACGCGGGCCGACTGCTCGACGGGGCGGCGGAGACGGTGGCCGCGACGCTGCGGTTGCCGGCGGTCGCCATCCTCGACGCCGACGGCGCCCCGGTGTCCGCGTCGGGCGAGCCGCGGGCCGATGCGCTGCGCGTGCCGCTCACGTCCGGCGGGCAATTCGAGGGCGAGCTGCTCGCCGCCCCGAGGTCGCCCGGCGAACGGCTGTCGCCCGCGGACGTCGCGGTGCTCGAGGGGCTCGGCCGGCACCTGGCTGTCGCGCTGGCCGCGTCACGGCTGTCCCGGGAGGTGCAGGCGTCGCGCGAGCGGCTCGTGGCCGCCCGCGAGGAGGAGCGCCGCTACCTCCGCAGGGAGCTGCACGACGGGCTCGGTCCCGGCCTCGCCGCCATCGGCCTCCGCCTCGACGTCCTCGAGGCGAAAGCCCCGCCCGAGCTCGGTCCCTCGATCGCGGCGGTGCGGTCGCTCGCCTCGTCCCTCGTCGCCGACGTGCGCCGCATGGTCCACGACCTGCGTCCCTCGGCCCTCGACGAGCTCGGCCTGGTCGGAGCGCTCGAGGACCTCGCGCTTCGCCCGGACCGGGGCCCGCAGGTCACGGTGCGCACGCCCGCCGGCGCTCTGCCGCCCCTGCCGGCCGCCGTCGAGGTCGCCGCCTACCGGATCGTGCAGGAGGCGCTCGCCAACGCGCTGCGCCACTCGGAGGCGCGCGGCGTCGAGATCACCGCGGAGGCGTCCGGCCGGCGCCTCGTGCTCACCGTCGCCGACGACGGCCGCGGCATGCCCGAGACGGTGCGGGAGGGCGTGGGCAGCGGCAGCATGCGCGAGCGCGCGGCGGAGCTCGGCGGCGCGCTGCGTCGCGCTCCGCGGCCGGGAGGCGGCACGATCGTGGAGGCGGAACTCCCGCTCGGACGATGACGGAGCCGGACATGACGGACCGCCCCCTGCGGGTGCTGCTGGTCGACGACCACCCGCTGCTGCGCCACGGGCTCAAGGCGCTGCTCGAAGACGTCGGCGGTGCCGCCGTCGTCGGCGAGGCGGGGGACGGCGCGGAGGCCGTCGAGCTCGCCCTGCGGCTGGAACCGGACGTCGTCGTGATGGACCTCGTCATGCCCGGCATGTCGGGCATCGACGCGACGCGCCGCCTGCTCGACGCGAGGCCCGAGCTCGGGGTTCTCGTGCTGACGATGAGCGACGACGACGCGTCCGTCTTCGCCGCCCTCCGCGCCGGCGCCCGCGGCTACGTGCTGAAGGGCAGCGGCGGCTCCGAGTTCCTCGACGCCGTGCGCTCCGTCGCCCGGGGCGAGGCTGTCTACGGCGCCGGCGTCGCGGGACGCATCCGCCGCTTCCTGACCTCCGGGCCGGCCACCACCGCGACGCCGTTCCCGGACCTCACGGCTCGCGAGCGGGAGATTCTGGACCTGCTCGCGGACGGCCGCTCCAACGCGGAGATCGCGTCCGCCCTCTTCCTCAGCCTCAAGACCGTGAAGAATCACCTGACCAGCATCTTCGCGAAGCTGCAGGTCGCCGATCGGGCTCAGGCCGCGGTCCGCGCACGTCAGGCCGGGTTGGGGGACTAGGGGCGGTCGTCCGGCGCCGTCGCGGTTCGATCGGGCGCCGCCCGGTCCTCCGGCTCGTCCCCGCTCGCCACCCGGCGGTTCTCCCGCTCGAACCAGGCGGTGTCGATCCGGCCCGCCGCCCAGCCCGCCAGGTTGCTGTTGAGGACCGTCACCAGGGCGAACCGCTGGGCCGGGGTCTCCGCGTTGACGAGGGCGATGAGCCGGTCGAGCGCCCATGCCGCCACGGGAGCGTCCTTCTCCTGAAGGCTCGCGCTGAGCTCCGACACGGCCGCCGTCGCGCGGCTCATCTGGCGGAGGGTCTCCGGCTGCAGTGCCTTCCCGGCCGCCGGCGGGTGAACCTCCCGCACACGGGAGAGCTGCTCGGCCTCCGTGCCGATGTTCTCGATCGCCTGCAGCCGCTGGCCGCGCCGCCCGTTCCTGCCGAGCCGTCCGGAGAGGGCGAGGGCGCACGCCAGTGCGCCGAGTGCCGCGCCCACCAGACCGCTCGCGAAAGCCGTCCAGTCCCACATACGACGGACTCTAGCGACCTCGTTCGCGCCCCGGGGACCGCGGACGGGCCTCGTCGAGGCGAGGCGTCGGGGGCGCCGTCGCAACCCCTTTCGCTCGCCCCCGGCCGTCGGCGAGCCTGCTGGAGGCGCGCGGAGAGATGCGCACGGACCGAAGGAGGACATCCATGGCCGAGGAGCCGGGCAACCAGACCCCGAACACGCCCGACGTCAGCGAGACCGAGCTGCGCGAGAAGACGGTCGACGAGCTGCGCGAGGAGGCGAAGGAGGCCGGCGTGAGCGGCACGTCAGGCATGAAGAAGGACGAGCTGGTCGACGCGGTCGCGCAGGCGCGCAAGTCCGGCGGCGGCGACACCAGCGGATCCGACGGCGGCGACGAGGGCGAGAGCGTCGGCGCGGGCCCGGACGGCGGGCACCTGCGCACCGGCCCCGACACGTCGAAGTCGCTCAAGTACAGCCAGGAGATCACCTCGCCCGACGAGGAGCCGGAGCGCGAGGGGCGGAGCCTCGCCACCACCCATCACGAGGTGATCAAGCAGTGGGCGGAGTCGCGCGGGGCGCGACCGGCCACCGTGCCCGGCACGGAGCACGACGACCACCTCGGGGTGCTGCGCCTCGACTTCAACGAGCCGACCGAGGGCCTGCGCGAGGTGACCTGGGAGGAGTGGTTCGCGACGTTCGACGAGCGCCGCCTCAACTTCATCTACCAGGAGGAGCGCAGCGACGGGAACCAGTCGAACTTCTTCATCCTGGAGAGCCCCGACCGCGAGGACGGCTAGCGCCTCGTTCGCCGAGTGCGCCTCAGCGCACCGAGTGCGCCCCGTGCACGGGGCGCACTCGGTGCTTCAGGGCGCATTCGGCGGACGTCAGCCGGCGGCCTCCGCTCCGGCGGCCGCGGCCTCCGCCGCTCGGGCCGCCCGGATCGCGGTCAGGTCCTGCAGGGCCCAGGCGTTGCCGTCCGGGTCCTTGAAGTAGACGAACCGGCCCCACGCCTGCTCGTCCACGCCCTGCGCCTCGACGCCCTTCGCCCGCAGCTGCGCGAGCGCCTCGTCCGCGTCGGGGATGACCACCTGGATGCCCTGAAGGCTGCCGGGCGCCATCGTCGTGAAGTTGAGGTCGAGCACGATGGAGCACGCCGATCCGGGCGGCGTCAGCTGCACGAAGCGGGTGTTCTCGTCGACCGTCACGTCGTAGTCGGCGGTGAACCCGATCGTGTCGACGTAGAACGCCTTCGCGCGGTCGATGTCCGAGACGGGCACCGCGAGCAGCTCGATCTTCCAGTCCATGGTTCTGTCCTTTCGGGAGAGTGCGGGAGGAGGGGCTCGGGACCACGAGCCCGACTGCGTCGGTCGGTCGCATCCGGGCGGATCGAGGTCATGCGAGCACGCTAGGAGGGAATGCGGTCAGTTCTCGTCCTCGATCCGGAGGAGTATTGCCGCATGTCGGAGACCACTCCCGCGCGGCGCCTGCTCGCGCTTCTCGGGCTGCTGCAGACCCACCGGCACTGGGCGGGCGCCGAGCTCGCGAACCGGCTGGGCGTGACCGCCCGCACCCTGCGCCGGGACATCGACCGCCTGCGCGGGCTCGGCTACCGCGTCGAGTCGGTGCCCGGCGTCGCGGGCGGCTACCGCCTCGCGGCGGGCTCCGCCCTGCCGCCCCTGCACCTCACCGACGACGAGGCGGTGACGATGGCGATCGGCCTGCGCGTCGCCGCGACGCAGGGGCTCGCGGATGGCGCCAACACCACCCTCACCGCCCTCGCCAAGCTCGAGCAGGTGCTGCCGCCGCTGCTGCGGGAGCGGGTGAACGCGCTCGGCAACGCGGTCCAGCCGGCGCAAACCGTCGCTCCGCCGGTGGCGCCGGAGGTGCTCGGCCGTCTCGCGCTGGCCTGCCGCGACCGGGAGCGCATCCGGTTCGCCTACGTCGCAGCCTCGGGCGAGGAGACGCGCCGCGTGGTGGAGCCGCACTCGCTCGTCGCGGCGGAGCGCGCGTGGTTCCTGGTGGGCTGGGACGTGCACCGCAGCGACTGGCGCACGTTCCGTGTCGACCGGCTCGCGGACCTCTTCCTCACCCGGCTGCACTTTCCGCCCCGCGAGCTGCCCGCAGCGGATGCCGCCGAGTTCGTGGCGGCCGCCGCCTCGTCCCTCGCCACGGCGCGCACCGCCCGCGTCGTGATGCGCCTCCCGTTCGAGCGGATGCGCGATCACTTCGGTCCGTGGGCCCGCGGCGCCGAGCCGGTGGGGGAGGACCGCACCAGCTGGCCGATCCGCGGCCGCACCGACGAGGAGCTCCTCAGCGCGCTCGCCTGGATCCCCGCGGGGGTCGACTACGAGGTGGAGGGCGACGAGGACCTGCTGCGCCGCCTCGCCGAGGTGGCGCAGCGGATGACGCGGGCCGCCTCCCGCTGACGCGGGGAGTGCGGACAAGTCGCGACGGTCTACGGGTGCGATCTGTCCGCACGACCCGCGCGGCCTCCGCACAGTGCCGACCGCCTCCGCCAGAGTGGAGGCAGCGCCGGTGCATCGGGCGCGGAAGGAGTCTCCATGCCGACCGGCGTGCCGATCGAGTTCGAGGGCGTGACCAAGCGCTTCGGGACCGTCGACGCGGTGTCCGACCTCACCGCCACCGTCCTGCCCGGCCGCGTCACCGGGTTCCTCGGCCCCAACGGCGCCGGGAAGACGACGACCCTCCGGATGCTGCTCGGCCTCGTCACGCCGACCAGGGGCCGCGCGACGATCGGCGGGTCCGTCTACCGGGACCTCGACCGCCCCTTCGCGACCGTGGGTGCCGCGCTCGAGGCGGCGAGCTTCCACCCCGGACGCAGCGCCCGAGAGCACCTCCGCGTGCTGGCGCTCGGCTCCCGGATCGACCCGGCTCGGGTCGACGTCGTGCTCGAGGCGGTCGGCCTGACGCAGTACTCGCGGCGGCGCGTCGCCGGCTACTCGCTCGGCATGCGTCAGCGCCTCGGCCTCGCCGCCGCGCTCCTCGGCGACCCGGGGGTCCTGGTCCTCGACGAGCCGATCAACGGGCTCGACCCCGAGGGCATCAAGTGGATCCGCTCGTTCCTGCGCTCCCTCGCCGACGAGGGCCGCACCGTCCTCGTCTCGTCGCACCTGCTCACCGAGGTGGAGCAAACGGTCGACGAGGTGCTCATCGTCGCGAAGGGCCGGCTGGTGCACAGCGGCAGCCTCGCGAGCCTCGAGGCGACCGCCGCGCCGCGCGTGCTCACGGACGCGCCGAACCGCCCGGCACTGCTCGGGGTGCTCCGCGCGGAGGGTCTGCCCGCCGAGGAGGGGCCGGACGGGATCCTCGTGTCCGGCGCCGAGCCCGGCCGCATCGGCCACGCCGCCTTCGCCGCCGGCGTGGAGCTGAGCCTGCTCGCGCCGCAGCGGCAGGTGTCGGGACTCGAGGACGCGTTCCTCACGCTCGTCGGCGAGGAGGGAGCACTGTGACCGCGTTCGCCGCGGCGACTCGAGCCGAGCTCGCCAAGATTCTCAGCACCCGCATGTGGTGGGTGCTCCTGATCGTCCTCGTCGCCTACGTCGGCCTGCTCGCCGCGGGCATCGCCTTCGGCCTGGGAGCCCTGGGCACTTCGGGCGGGAACGAGGGACCTCCCGGAACGGTGGCGGGACTGCCGCTCGCCCTCGTCGCCCCTGTCGTGTTCGCCCTCGCCACCTCCGTCGGCTATCCGCTGCCGGCGCTGCTCGGGTCGCTCTCGGTCACGAGCGAGTTCCGGCACAAGACGCTCACGCCGACGTTCCTCGCCACCCCGAGGCGCGGGGGAGTTCTCGCCGCGAAATGGCTCGTCCTCCTGGTGCTCGGCGCCCTCTTCGGGGCCGCGGCCCTCGTCGCCACGGTGGGCCTCGGCGCCGCGGGCCTCTCCGCGTTCGGCCTGGATCCGCAGCTCGGCGAGTCGGACACGTGGGCGCTGATCGGGCGCGCGGTGCTCGCCATGGCGCTCTGGGGCGTCGTCGGCGTCGGTCTCGGCGTGCTGGTGCCGAGCCAGGTCGGCTCGATCGTGATCATCCTCGCGTTCACGCAGTTCGTGGAGCCGATCCTCCGCACCGCCGCCGGCTTCGTCGACTGGGCGGGGGAGGTGGGCAGGTTCCTGCCGGGCGCCGCGAGCGACGCCCTCGTCGGGGCGAGCATCTACACCGCCATCTCCGCGGGCACGGCCAGCCAGCTCGAGTGGTGGCAGGGCGGAATCGTGCTCCTCGGCTACGCGGTGCTGTTCACGGTGATCGGCGCGCTCACCACGTGGCGCAGCGACGTCACCTGACGCGCCGCCGGCGCGGGAGGAGCAGGATCGCCGCGGCCGCCGCGAAGGGGAGCAGACGGGCGGCGGCCGGCCAGCGCCAGTCGCCGCTCACCGCGTTGAGCTCCGGCTGAGGCGCGAACACGTTCCCCGGCGACGGTGGGACGTCGCCCCCGCGCAGGGCGAGCAGGTCCATGGTGGGCCGGACCATCCGCGAGTACAGGTTGGGCGCGAGGCCGTGCAGCGGCACGAGCAGGCTCTGCGTCCAGCCGACCGCGACCGCGCGCCGGGGCCGGTGCAGCACTCGGTGTATCGTGGCGGCCACCCGCTCGGGGGCGACCATCGGCGGCAGCGGATGGGCGCGCTGACCGGTGTAGTTGGCGGCGTGCTGGTAGACCGGCGTGTCGATCGTGGCGGGCAGCACCGTGCTCACCGTGATGCCGTCCTGCTGCACCTCCTGGCGCAGGACCTCCGCGAAGCCCATGAGCGCGTGCTTGCTCGTGATGTAGCCCGAGGCGTACGGGCTCGTCACGCGGGAGTAGATGGAGGCGATGAAGACGATGGCCCCGCCGCCCTGCCTGCGGAAGATCGGCAGCACCGCGCGGGCGCTGTAGACCTGGCCGAAGAGGTTCGTCTCGATCTGCTGCCGGAAGACCTCGGGCGGGGTGTCCTCGAAGCTCCCGTACGCGAACACGGAGGCGACGCCCACCCAGGCGTCGATGCGGCCGAACCGCTCGACGGCGCGCTCGGCGAGCCGGCGCACCTGCTCCTCGTCGCTGACGTCCGTCGGCACCGCGATCGCGTCCGAGCCGAGGCCGCGGCACTCGGCCGCCAGCTCCTCGAGGGTGTCCGCGCTGCGCGCGGCGAGCACGAGGGGAGTGCGGCGGCGGGCGAGGCGGAGGGCGGTCGCCCGCCCGATGCCGCTCGACGCTCCGACGAGGACGACGACCCGATCCCGGTCGCGCACGCTAGCGGTACGCCTTGATCTGGGTCTCCTCGTCCGCCACGCGGACGCCGTGCCGGTAGGACAGCTCGCCCCCGAGGTAGCCGGAGGCTGCGAGCAGCAGCAGCGCGATCAGGCTGAGCACGAATCCGGCGACGCTCACCTCGTCGAACCCGTTGCCGAGCCGCACCAGCCAGCTGATGAGCATGAGCGCCATCACCGCGATGTTGAGGAACATGTGCGTGCGCGCGGTCCGCTTCACCTTCGTGCCGGTGGTCAGCGTGCCGTAGTCGAGGAAGCCCAGGACAGCGGCCGCGGCGGCGCCGACGAGTCCGATGCCGATCAGCCAGCCCGCGCCTCGGGCGAAGGTCTCCTGCTGGTCTCCGAAGATGGCGACGAGGTCGAAGACGAACGCCGCGACCCATGCGCCGATCGGAATGGTGATCACCATCGCGTGGAACGGGTGCCCGTAGGGGCCGGCCAGGGCGGTGCGCGGTCGCTTCGCCCGTCGGAGTGCGCTCTCCGCTTCCATGTGTCCTCCTCGTGTCCACCGCAACGGTATGCCCGGCTTCGAGGCGGGGCGAAGGGGTTGCCCCGGGACGCGGAAGCGGGCATGCCCGAAGCGGCTGCGCCGGCGGAGAGCCCCGGCCTAGCGGCCCCCGGTGAGCAGCGGCCGGCGCTCCGGCGGCACCTGCTCGAGCTCGAGGAACGCGGACGAGGTGTCGAACTCGCGGTAGGACATCCCGGCCGCCCGCAGCCGTGCCATGTGCGAGGACACACGCCGGTGGAAGTCCGGGAAGTCGCGGTAGCCGCCGGGCGCGAGCGGCGCCCGCCACACCGCCTCCGCGAATGCGCACAGGCGCGGAAAGGTCATGTACTCCGCGTGCCGCTCGTTCGGCACGTACTCCGACCAGAGGTGCACCTGCCCGCCGAGCACGCGCCCGCAGCCCGGAGTGCCGTACGCCGCGCGCAGTTCCTCGGGCACCGGCTCGAACTCGAAGACCCGCGCGAGCGGCAGCGGGGAATCGGGGAACGTGACCGGCTCATCGGGGTTCGTCGACTGCCGGTGGTCGAGGTAGACGTATTCGGACGGGGACATGACGACGTCGTAGCCCTGCAGTGCGGCGTTCACTCCGTAGCCGCTGGTCCGCCACGCCATCACGAGCGTGTCCTTCGGGGCGCCGCCGGTGACCACCTCGTCCCACGCGACGAGGCGCCGCCCGCGGGTCCGGATCATCCGGTCGATCTGCGCCGTGAACCAGCCCTGCAGCTCCTCCTCGTCGGCGATGCCGAGCTCGATGCGGCGCCGCTGCACGGCCGCGGACTCGCGCCACTCCCGCTTCGGCACCTCGTCGCCGCCCCCGTGCACGTATGCGCCGGGGAAGATGTCCATGACCTCGTCGAGCACGGCCTGCACGAACCGGAGGGTCGAGTCCTCCAGGTTGAGGATGTGCTGCGAGATGCCCCACCGCGTCCGCACGTCGGGCATGGCGCCGTTGCCGAGCTCGGGGTACGCCGCGATCGCGGCGCCGACGTGGCCGGGGAAGTCGACCTCGGGCAGCACGCGGATGTGCCGCTCGGCCGCGTACGCGACGATGCGCTCGAGGTCCGCCCGCGTGTACGCCCCGCCGTGCGGCCGCTCGTCGTGCACGTGGTCGTCGTGCCCCGAGTCGCCGTGCGGGGAGTCGAAGCCGATGACCGTGCCCGCGCGCCACCCGCCCACCTCCGTCAGGCGCGGGTAGCCGGGGATGGGGATGCGCCACCCCTGGTCGTCGGTGAGGTGGAGGTGCAGCACGTTGAGCTTGTGGGCCGCGAGCTGGTCGATCATGCGCAGGATGAAGCCGACCGGGAAGAAGTGGCGCGCGACGTCGAGCATGAAGCCGCGCCAGGGGTAGGCGGGCTCGTCCTCGATGCGCACGACCGGCAGGTCGACGGGGCCGCGGGCGAGGGCGCGGGCGAGGGTGGGGGAGGAGAGGCGCTCCGGCGGAAGGAGCTGCAGCAGCGTCTGCTCGCCGTAGAACAGGCCCGCCGTGCCGCCGGCACGGAGGCGAACGCCCCCCACGCCCACGTCGAGCACGTAGCCCTCCGCGGGGAGCGCCGTGTCGATCCTCCGCAGCACCTCTGAGGCGTCCGAGAGGCGGATCCTCCCCTCGCCGAGGGACACGCGGGCGGGCTGGGGCACGAGACCGAGATCGGCGACGTTCGGCATGGCGGGAACCTCCGATCCCCACTTTATGGAATCGATCCCAGGAAGGAGGAGCAGCAGTGCCCCCGCAACGGCGTGTCCTGCTCGGGAAGCGCGCCGGCGGGATCCGGATGCGCGCGAGCGCCGCTCAGCGGCGGGTGGCGAGGGCGGCCAGCACCTCGTCGTCGCTCGTCTGGTCGAAGACCGCGTAGGCCTGCCCGACGGCGAAGAAGGCCTCCGGCGTCTCGAGGGCGACGAAGTCGTCCGCGTGCTCGCCGAGGGTCTCCATCCAGTCGGCGGGAGCGACGGGGGTGGCGAGCACGATCTCCTCCGCCCCGCGGCTCGCGGCCACCTCGCACGCGGCCTCGGCGGTCGAGCCGGTGGCGATGCCGTCGTCGACGATCACGGCCGCGCGTCCGCGCAGATCGAGCGGCCGCATCCCGCCCCGGTAGCGGGCAGCGCGGCGCTCGAGCTCCACCCGCTCGGCCCGCTCGATCGCCGCGAGCTGCTCGGCGCTCACGTGCAGGGCCTCGAGGATCTGAGGATGGACGACCCGCACGCCCTCCTCGCCGATCGCGCCCATGGCGTACTCGGGGTTGGAGGGGGAGCCGAGCTTCCGCACCAGGATCACGTCGAGGGGGGCCGCGAGCGCCCGTGCCACCTCCGCCGCGACCGGAACCCCGCCGCGGGGCAGCCCGAGCACGACGGCGTCGCGGATCCCGAGCGTGCGGATCCGCTCGCCCAGCTGCTCGCCCGCGTGCTGCCGGTTCCGGAACACCCTCCCACGGTACGGCGGCGGCACCCCGGGCCGGTAGGGGGACGGGGCGACCCCGCTCCGCCGGTAGCCTCGGCAGGGTGAGCGCGGCGCGGGCCTACATCGGGATCTCCGGCTGGCGCTACGGCGGCTGGCGGGGCGACTTCTACCCGAAGGGCCTGCCGCAGCGCCGGGAGCTGGAGTACGCGGCCGAGCGCTTCGGGTCCGTGGAGATCAACGGCTCCTTCTACTCGCTGCAGCGGCCGAGCAGCTATCGCGCCTGGGCGGAGCAGACGCCCGAGGACTTCGTGTTCGCGGTCAAGGGCGGCCGGTACATCACCCACATGCTGCGGCTCCGGAACGCTGATGCCGCCCTCGGCAACTTCTTCGCGTCGGGGCTGCTCGCGCTCGAGCAGCGGCTCGGCCCGGTGCTCTGGCAGCTGCCCGGCCGGGAGCGGTTCGACGCCGAGGTGCTCGACGCGTTCCTCGGGCGACTGCCGCGGACCACCGCTGAGGCGGCGGAGGTCGGCCGGCGCCACGACGAGAAGCTGAAGGGCGAGCCGGAGCTGGGCGTCCGTGAGTCCCGCCGCATCCGGCATGCGCTCGAGGTGCGGCACGCGAGCTTCGACGGCCCCGAGTGCGCCGAGGTCCTGGCGCGGCACGGCGTCGCACTCGTCGTGTCCGACGGCGCGACGGAATGGCCGATGATCGGCCGAGTCGAGACCGCGGACTTCGTCTATGTGCGGCTGCACGGCGGCGAGGAGTTGTACGTCAGCGGGTACTCGCCCGAGGAGCTCCGGGCCTGGGCGAGCGAGGTGCTCGGCTGGCTCGACGGCAGCGGCTCCGCGGACGGCCGCCCCCGCGACGTGTACGTCTACTTCGACAACGACGCGAAGGGCTTCGCCCCATGGGACGCGCTCGAGCTGCAGCGGCTGGTCCGGGAGGGGAGCGCGGCTCCGGCAGGATGAGCGAGTGCTCGCCATCGTCCTCGCCAGCCTGCTCTGGGGCACGACGGGAACGGCGGCGAGCTTCCTGCCGCCGTCCGTCCCGCCCGTCGCGACCGGGGCGGCGACCATGGGGATCGGCGGTGCTCTCCTCTTCGCGGTCTCGGCACGGCGCGCGACCGCCGTGCTCCGCGATCGGGGCGCGCGCCGGTGGCTGCTGCTCGGCGGAGCCGGCGTGGTCGCGTATCCGCTCGCCTTCTACTCCTCGATGGAGTTCGCCGGGGTCGCGGTCGGCAACGTCGTCAGTCTCGGCTCCGCGCCCGTGTTCGCGGCGGTGCTCAAGTACGCCGTCGATCGGCGGCCGCTCAGCCGCCGCTGGCTCGTCGCCACCGTCCTCGCCGTCGCCGGCGTCGCCGTGCTCGGCTTCGCGGGCGACGAGGCGCGCACGGACCCGGAGCTCGCGCCGGCGGGAGTCGCGCTCGGCCTGGTCGCCGGGTTCAGCTACGCCCTCTACACGTGCGCGTCCGGGCATGTGCTTCGGCGCGGACACGGGTCGAACGCCGTGATGGGGGCCGTCTTCGGACTGGGCTCGGTGCCTCTCCTCGTCGTCCTCCTCGTCGTGGGAGCGCCGCTGCTCGCCTCGCCCGAATCGGTGGGCGTCGTCGCCTACCTCGCGCTCGGGCCGATGTTCGCCGCCTACCTGCTGTTCGGCCGCGGACTGCGGACGATCGACGCGCGGACGGCCACGACGCTGACCCTGCTGGAGCCCGTCGTGGCGACCGTGCTCGCCGTCGGAGTGGTCCAGGAGCGGCTTCCCCTCCTCGGCTGGGCGGGCCTCGCCGCGATCCTCGCCGGAGTCGCGGTGCTCGCGTTGCGGCGCGCTCCCCGACGTTCCACCTGACCGTCAGTAATATTCAGCCATGTCCGAGGCCCGGGAGGACCCTGCCGCCGCGCGCGCCGCGCGGTCCTCCGGCGACGTCCCGGACGCCATCCACGACGACGACGAGCTCGCCGCGGCCCTCCAGGCCCAGCTCGAGCGCTTCGCCCCCTCGGGCCCGATCCCGATCATCCCCGCCGAGCTCGCCGAGCAGGATCGGCGCCGCCGAGCGGGGGAGGCGCCCGCTGGGGGACCGGCGGCCTCCGCGCCGGCCGCGCCGACCTCGTCTCCGGCCGAGCCCGCCGCCGCGCCGCTCGCGGCCGTGCCGCCGGCGGCCGTGCCGCCGGTCGCCGTGCCGCCGGCGCCCGAGGCCGCTCGCTCCGAGCCGGTCGGCGCTCTGCCGGAGGGCCGCCCCTCCTGGCCGCCGTTCGCACAGGCCGACCGGCCGGCCGGTTCCCATGCGGCGCCACCCGTCGAGGACGAGGGCCGCAACCAGCGCCGTCCGAGCGGCCGCCGTGCGGAGCGGTCGTCGCCCATCCCGACCCGCCTGCCGACGGGGCCCATCCCCACCCTCGGGCGGACGACCCCGCCGCCGTCGGTGCCGGACCTGCGCTTCTCATCGCCCGTACCGCACTTCCAGCCACCGGCACCGCTCCGGTCGCCCGAGCCGGAGCCCGTCCGGCCGCCCTCGCCGCCGGCCGCGGAGGCTGCGGCTCCGCCCGCTCCCGCCGGCTCTCCGGAGCGGCGTGTCGCCGACGAGCCGACCCGGGCCGAGCCGGCGACGCCGCCGGCGGAGGGCAGGACTCCCGAGTCGACCGCCGCCGATGCGGCGCTCGCGACGGATCTCGTGCCCGCCGCCGGTCCTCGACCGGACCCGCTCACCCTGCTCGAGCAGCTCCAGCCCCGGCTCGCGCAGGTGCGGCTCGACCCGGAGACGTACCGCGAGTGGGAGCGGTCGTTGCGCGAAGTGTCCGAGAGCGCGCCGCCCCCGCCGGTGACGGGCGTCCTGTCGACCCTGCCCGCCGCATTCCCGCCGCGCGCCGGCTCGACGCCGCCCACCCCGACCCCAGCGCCGCAGAGGCCTGCCTTCGACCCCCTGGGTGTCGCACCGGCCCCTGTCCCCGCGCCGCCGGCGTCCGATCCGGCGGGGCTCACCGCGTCCGCTCTGGGGCTGCCTCCGCTCGGTGCCCCGCCGACCGAGCCGGTGCCCGTCGGGGTCCTGCGCGGCGTTCCGATCGCCGAACCGCACGAGGACGACGAGGTCATCTCCGCCGAGCTGGTGGAGGACGACGACGAGGACGAGGGGTGGGGCTCGCCGGGCGCTCCCGACGATTCCCCCGCGGCCGCGCCGGAAGCGCCGTCGACCGGCGTCGTGCCCGTGCAGGCCAGCCCCATGCCGGCGACCGGGTCGGCGGCGCTCGCGTTCCGCAGCCGCCGCTCCGCACCACCGCCCGCCGACCCGGCGGAGTCGGGGGAGGTGGAGGCGCTCGACCTCGACGGGATCACCGCCAACACCGGTCCGCTTCCGACCGGGTCCATGCCGATCATCACCGCGCTGGACCGCGACCTCGACGACGACGTCGACGACCTCGCGGCGCCCGAGGAGCTGCTGCCGGTCACCGGCTCCGTCCCGATCTCCGACCTCGCGGACACCGGCTCGGTCGCGCCGGTGCCGAGCGCGAGCGTCCGCACCGGTGTCATCACCGTGCCGACGACGGCCCACACCCTGCCCTCCCCGTTCGCCGTCGAGGCGGCCGACCTGCGGCCGACCGAGGAGGAGCAGAGGCTGCGGCGGCCCGTCGCCCAGTTCTGGCTGTGGCTCGCGCCCAACGCGTCGGCGCTGACCCTCGCGCTCGGCGGCGCCCTGCTCGCCCTCGGTGTCAGCTTCCGGCAGGCCGTCGTCGCCGCGATCGTCGGCGTCGTCCTCGCCTGCCTCACGCTCGCCGTCGACGTCCTCGCTGTGAAGCGCACGGCGCAGCCCGTCGCGGTCGTGTCCCGCGCCGCGTTCGGGCTCCGCGGCAACCTGCTGCCGACGATCGTGCTGCTGCTCGCGCGCCTGTTCTGGTCGGTGGCGCTCGCCTGGCTCGCCGCGGGCACCGTGCGGGCGGTCGTCGCCGCCGCCGGCTGGGAGGCGGTGTCGCCCGCCGCGGCAGGGGTGGCCGCCGCGGTCGTGCTTCCGGTCGTCGCCGGGCTCATCGCCGTCTTCGGGCACGGACTGCTCGCCCGGGTGCACCTCGTGCTCGGCATCCTCTCCGTCGCCCTGCTCCTCGTGCTCGTCGTGCTGACGGCGCCGATGCTCGACCTGACCGCGGTGCTCGCCATCCCCGACGGGTCCCCGCTGCGCCTCGTCGCCGCGGCAGTCGCGGTCTTCTCGCTCCTCGCGCTCGCGTGGGCGTCGGCGGGCGGCGAGCTCGCCCGCTACCAGCAGCCCGGCAGCTCGGGCAGCGCCACGTCCGCCTGGGCGTCGCTCGGCGCCGCGGCGCCCGCGCTGCTGCTGATCGTGTGGGGACTGCTGCTCAGCGGCTCGTCCCCGGCCGACCCGCTGTCCCTCGACGTCGATCCGGTCGCGGCCCTGCTCGACCGGCTGCCGGCCTGGGCGCCCGTTCCGCTCCTCTTCGCGGTGCTGCTCGGCCTCGTGGCCGCCCTGGCGACCGTGCTGTACTCGACGGGCCTCACGCTCGGAGCTGCCGGCGTCCGCGGCGCCCGCTCCGTGCGAACCGTCCCGGCGGCCGCCATCGCGATTGCGGGCGGCGTCGCCCTGCTGCTGGCGGCGCCGCCGACCGTCGCCGTGCTCGCCGACCTCGTGCCCGTCGTCGCCGTGCCCGTCGCCGCGTGGACGGGGCTCGTCGCCGCAGAGTTCGTGCTCCGCACCCGGCCGTTCGACCCCGACTCGCTCCTCCGGAGCGGCAGGCGGTATCCGGACGTCCGGTGGCCGATGGTCGCCGCCCTCGCCGGGCTCACCGTCGTCGGCATCGGGCTCGTCGGGCGCTCCGACTACGCCCCCTTCGCCGGCTACCTGTGGACGCTGTTCGGGGCCGACAATGCCGGCGACCTCGCCCAGTCCGACCTCGGCGTGCTCCTCGCCCTCCTGCTCGGCTTCGTCGTGCCGTTCCTCACCGGCCGCGCCGAGGTGCGGCGCCAGGAGCGCTGGACGCCCGACGCTCCCTCCGATCCCGCGCCGGACCCCGAGCCCGTGCCAGCGGACCAGGTCGCCGCCTCCTGATCGCTACGCTGGGACCGTGACCTTGCGCGCGGCCCCCCAGGACCAGGAGAAGCTTCTCGACCTGCAGGCGATCGACACCCGGACCCAGCAGATCGCGCACGCCAAGCGCACCCTGCCGCAGCTCGCCGAGCTCGCGACACTCACCGCGACCGGAGACGCGCTCCGCCGCCGGCTCGCCGCCGAGCAGGGGACCCTCGACGACCTGCGCACGGAGCTGCGCCGCATCGAATCCGACGTCGAGGTGGTCGACACCCGCATGGCGCGCGACTCCGCACGCCTGCAGAGCACCGCGTCCGCGAAGGACGCGCAGGGCCTCGAGCACGAGCTCGCCTCCCTCAGCCGCCGCAAGAGCGACCTCGAGGACATGGAGCTCGCCGTGATGGAGAAGCTCGAGGAGCAGGAGGCCGTCATGGCCGGCCTCGAGGGCGAACGCGACGCCCTCGCCCTCCGTCGCGGAAGCCTCGAAGCCGACCGCGACCGGTCCGTCGCCGCGCTCGACGCCGAGGCGGCCGAGCTCGTCGGCAGGCGCGAGGCGCTCGTCGCCACCCTGCCCGCCGACCTCGTCGAGCTCTACGAGCGTCTGCGCTCCCGCTACGGCATCGGGGCCGCCCTGCTGCGCCGCGGCGTGTCCGGCGGCAGCAACGTCGCCCTCACCGCCTCCGACCTCGCCGCCGTGCGCGCCGCCGCCCCCGACGAGGTCGTCCTCGACCCCGAGAGCGGCTGCATCCTCGTCCGCACCGCAGAGTCCGGGCTCTGACCCGCGCGCCGCTCGCGCGGGTATTGCGGACGACCTGCGACGTTCTCCGGGATGACGGGTGTCCGGACGGCCCGCGGCGGCGTCGTCCGGCGCGCTAGACTCGACGACCGGAATGGGTCGGCAAGACGGTCGCGTCATCCGCGAGGATGCCGAGGAACGTCCGGGCTCCACAGAGCAGGGCGGTGGGTAACACCCACCCGGGGCAACCCGAGAGCAAGTGCAACAGAAAGCAGACCGCCACGACGCCCCGTGCGTCGGGGTAAGGGTGAAACGGTGGTGTAAGAGACCACCAGAGGCCTGGGTGACCAGGCCTGCTGGGTAAACCTCGCCCGGAGCAAGGTCAAGCAGGGAACGTCGAGGCTGCTCGCCGAGTTCCCGGGTAGACCGCTGGAGGCGCACGGCAACGTGCGTCCGAGATAGATGGCCGTCGAGGGTGCTTCGGCACCTGAACAGAACCCGGCGTATCAGCCGGCCCATTCCGCTCTCTTGCTTCTGGGGCGTACGCGGCGGGTGGGAGGCATCGTCGCTGCTCAGACAGTTGCGCGGCAAGCGTGCCGCGCAAAACTCGCCTCGACGATGCCTCCCACCCGCCGCTGCCGGTACGGCAGCGAGCGGATGGGCGCCTCAACGAAGGGTGTCTGTCGGTTGCCGGAGCTCCTGCTTGGTGAGGAGGGTGGGGAGGTGTCGTCGTTGCGGGAGTGGCTTCTGTGTCCTGAGTGTGGGCGGGAGCTCGAGGCGGACGGCGGGGTGCTCCTCTGCTCCAGTGGGCATCGGTTCGAGGTCGGGCGGCGGGGGTATGCCGCGCTCGTCGGCGGGCGGTCCTCGCTCGTGCGGAGTGATCCCGCTTCCGTCCTCGACGACATCGATCGGCGGTGGGCGGGCGAGAGGCTCTCCCGCGTTGTCGATGCCGTCGTCGCGGAGCTGCCGGCCGGGCGGGAGCTGCGGTTGCTCGACTGCGGTGGGGACCTCGGGCATCTGCTTGCGGCCGGGCGGGCGGCGCGTGGCTCGCTCGACGCCGTCTACGTCAGCGCGTCGCCGTCGGCCATCGTGCGGGCGATGAAGCGGTCCGGGGCGGCGGGGCTGCTCGCGGACCCAGCCCGGGAGTGGCCCGTGCGGGACGGGGCCGCCGACGTCGTGCTGTGCGCTTTCGCCGAGCATCGGCCCGCCGAGTTCCACCGCGTGCTCACGCCGGGCGGTGTCGTGGTGTTCGTCGCTGCTGAGGCCGACGTCGCCGCGCTCGACGACGACGTGTACCCCTGGTTCGAGCACGACCAGACCCGCACGGTCCCCGCGGCCGAAGGCGTGGTGAGCGTCGTCCGCTACAGGCGGCGCCGTCGTCCGCTCTCCTGGTGAGCGCGTCCACGTCCGCCGAGATGCCAGAAAACGCCCCTACTCGCGCGAGATAGGGGCGTTTTCCGGCATCTCGGGCGAGGTGAGTCGCCCGGAGGCGGGGCTAGGCGTTCGTCTTCGCGACCGCGTGCTCGGCCTCGACGCGGTGGCGCAGCCCCGCGCCGTGAGCCGCGAGGGAGGCGCAGCCGAGGATGCCGGCGTTGTTGCGGAACTTCGCGGGCACGATCTCGGTCTTCAGGTCGAGGAGCGGGAAGAAGTCCTGGTAGTGCTTCGAGACGCCACCGCCGACGATGAACAGGTCGGGGGAGAAGAGCTTCTCGAGGTACGCGTAGTACTTCTGCAGCCGCTTGGCCCACGCCTTCCAGCTGAGGTCCTCGCGCTCCATGGCCGCGTAGGAGGCGTGGCGCTCGTAGTCGGGGTGGCCGTCCAGCTCGAGGTGACCGAGCTCCGCGTTCGGGATCAGGCGCCCGTCGTAGATGAGGGCGCTGCCGATGCCGGTGCCGAGCGTGGTCATGATCGTGAGGCCGCGGCGGTCCTTGCCGGCGCCGAACTGCGCCTCCGCGTAGCCGGCCGCATCCGCGTCGTTGACGAAGGTGATGTCGCGGCCGATGCCCTTCTCGAACAGGTCCTCGGCGGCGAGCCCGATCCACTCGTCCGACACGTTCGCCGCCGACATGGTCCTGCCGTGCTGCACGACGGCCGGGAAGCAGACGCCCACCGGGGTGCCCTCGCCGAGCTTCGGGACCTGGGAGATCACCTGCTGCACCGTCTGCACGATGTCGTCCGGGCGCCCGCCCTTCGGGGTGGGCAGCTTGATCCGGTTGGAGAGCAGCTCCCCGGAGTCCACGTCCACGAGGGCGCCCTTGATGCCGGTTCCGCCGATGTCGATGCCGATCGCCTCAGTGCTCACCCCTCCAACCTAGTCGCGCCCCCGTTCTTCGATTCGGACCTTGCGTGCGGGGGCGCAAACGCTCCGGCGTAGGATCGGGTCGAGCGGCCGCGGGAGTCCAGCGGCCCGAGCGACCGGGAGGCGTCATGGCCGACGACGAGCTGCTGTGGTGGTACAACTCGCGCACTGGCCAGGTGGAGCGGGGCAAGCTGTCGAACGCGATCGACCGCGTCGGCCCGTTCGCCACCGAGGAGGAGGCGAAGCACGCCCCCGAGAAGCTGCGCGAGAACTCCCAGCGCTGGGCCGCCGAGGAGGCCGCCGACAACGACTGGGGCCGCCGCAGCTAGCCCTCCGGGCCGCCGCCCTCGGACCCGCCGTCAGCAGGACTTTCCGCCGTCAGCAGGACTTCCGGCTCGGAAAACTCCTGCTCAACGCAGAATCTCCTGCTCAGTGCGGGCGCCCGTTCCGGGCGCCGGACCTACGACTCGTACTCGTGCTCGGGGGCCGGGTAGGCGCCCGACGAGACGTCGTCGCGGAAGGCATTCACCGCGTCGGTGAGGACGGCGCGGAGGTCCGCGTACTTCTTCACGAAGCGCGGGTAGCGGCCTCCGTGCAGCCCCGCGAAGTCGGTCCAGACCATGAGCTGCCCGCTCGTGTGCGGGCCGGCGCCGACGCTGATGGTCGGGATACGCACCGCCTCGGTCACCCTCTTCGCGACCTCGCTCGGCACCATCTCGAGCACGACCGCGAAGGCGCCCGCCTCCTCGACCGCGAGCGCGTCGGCGAGCACCTGCTCGGCGCCCTCGCCGCGGCCCTGGACGACGTGCCCGCCGATCTGGTGCTCGCTCTGCGGCGTGTAGCCGATGTGAGCCATGACCGGGATGCCGGCGGACACGATCCGGCGGATCTGCTCAGCACTGCGCACACCGCCCTCGAGCTTCACGGCCTGCGCGCCCGTCTCCTTCATGAAGCGGAACGCGGTCTGCAGCGCCTGGTCGGCCCCGAGCTCGTAGGAGCCGAACGGCATGTCCGCGATGACGAACGCCCGCTGTGCCGCGTTGGCGACGGCGCGCGTCAGCGGGATCAGCTCCTCGACGGTGACCGGCACGGTGCTGTCGTAGCCGAGCACGACCTGCCCCGCGGAGTCGCCCACGAGGAGGAAGTCGATGCCCGCCTGGTCGAAGATGGCGGCGGACAGGGCGTCGTAGCTGGTCAGCCCGACGATGGGGATGCCGTTGTCCCGGGCCCGCTGGAAGTGCCGCTTGCGGACGCGCTTCAGGGGCGCCGGATCGCTCATGGAGCCAATCCTAGAACCGGCCGATCCCTCGGCTTCCGGCGACGACCCGGGCGCGGGACCGACCGCCTCGATCACCCATCCGCTCGCTCGCGCCGCAGCTGCGAGAGGGCGGCGACGGTGAACACGACGCCGATCGTCAGCAGGCCCGCGGCGACGAGCGGATGCACGGCGCCCTCGAGCCAGCCGAGCGACCACCAGAGCGAGAGCGCGCCGAACAGGGTGAAGCCGATGCCCAGCGCCACCCCTGCGCGCGGGGCGCCGAACCAGCGCACCCGTCCCGCCTGGTCGGCCGCCTGGTTCTCGGCGATCTGCCGCTGCTCCCAGTCGCGCCCGCGGCGCTTCCGGAAGAAGATCAGGATCCCGACCCCCGCCAGCAGGGAAACGACGCCCAGAACCCAGAGGGCGGTTCCCGCTTCGCCCGCGGCAGCGCCGAGGGCGGCGGCGAGCACGAGGACTCCGACGCCGAGGACCATGAGCAGGATGGGCGCGACCCATCCGACGATCCGGTTCTGCGCCATCGCGAACCGGCGGCTCCCGGCGAGGTAGCGGCGCTCGCGCTCGCTCCGCTCCGACTCGGGCTTCCGCATGATCCGACGCTCGACGAGCATGACCAGAAGTGCCGCACCGAGCAGCACCGCGAACACGATCGAACAGACCGGGTCCATGTCGACGTTCCTTCCGTTCGCCGCCTCCCCAGGCCCGCTTCTCCGCGGTGGCTGATGGAATCCTAGGAGTTCTCAGGGAGCGGCCCGACGGCTTGCTCCGAGCGCTCGATCCGTGGCATGGCTACGGTGTTCGGCATGACCGGAGGAACCGCGCCGCAGCCCACCGATGCGGCGCCGGATCAGGGGTACGTCGCCGCCGTTCAGCGACGCACCGTCCGCGTGCTCGTGGCGGGGCAGATCCTCGGTGGCGTCGGCATCGGCGCGACGGTCGCGATCGGATCCGTCCTCGCCACGGAGGTGTCCGGCTCGGAGGCCTGGGCGGGTGCCGCGGCGACCCTCGCCACTCTCGGCGCGGCCGCCGCGGCGGTGCCGCTGGCGGGGCTCGCGCGCGCGTTCGGGCGCCGCGCGGCGCTGACGCTCGGCATCCTCACCTCGACGGTCGGTGCGGTGATCACGGTCGTCGCCACGGGCCTCGACGCGTTTCCGCTGCTGCTCGCCGGCTTCGCGCTGCTCGGCGTCGGCGCGGCGGTCAACCTGCAGACGCGGTTCGCGGCCACCGACCTCGCGAGCCCCGAGCACCGCGGCAGGGACCTGTCCCTCGTGGTGTGGTCGACGACGATCGGCGCCGTCGCCGGCCCCAACCTGTTCGGCCCCGGCGAGCTGATCGCCGACGCGTTCTCGATGCCGCCGCTGACCGGATCCTTCGTGATCGCGGTCGTGGCGCAGCTCGCCGCCGCCGCCACGTTCCTCGTGGGCCTCCGTCCCGATCCGTATGCGCTGAGCCGGCGACTGCCGGCCTCGCCGACGCCGCCGCCGACGGCCGGCCGCGTCTCCGCACGGGCACTGCTGGTCCTCGCCATCGCGTCCATCGCGGGCAGCCACGCCGTGATGGTGTCGGTGATGTCGATGACGCCCGTGCACCTCGCGCACGGCGGCGCGACGCTCACCGTCATCGGCGTCACGATCAGCCTCCACGTCGCGGGGATGTTCGCGCTCTCGCCTGTGTTCGGCTGGCTGAGCGACCGGATCGGCCGCATCCCGACGATCCTTCTCGGCCAGGCGGTGCTCGCGGCGTCCCTCGCCGTGACCGCGGCGGCCGGACACTCGGCGCCCGCCGTCACCGCAGGACTCATCCTGCTCGGCCTCGGCTGGAGCGCCACGACCGTGTCCGGGTCGGCCCTCGTCTCCGACCTCACGACCGGCGCCGCGCGCACCCGCGCGCAGGGCCGCACCGACCTCGTCATGAACCTGACGGGTGCGTTCGGCGGCGCGGCGGCCGGCCCGGTGCTGGCGCTGGTCGGCTACGCGGGGCTGGCGCTGCTCGCCGGCGTCGTCGTGGTGCTGGTAGCGGGTGCGAACCTCGTCGTGCCGCGGCGGGCGGCGTCCACCGCCGCCTGACCCGTCGGGCGCCGCGACGGGGCCGCGCCCGCGTGCGGAGGGGCATCGGCTCGCGAGATGCCACTTGTCGCCGGCATCCGGCCGGATGAGCGCACCAAGTGGCATCTCGGGCGGAGTGGACGGAGCTTCAGCAGGCGCGGAGGAGGTTCAGCAGGAATATTCGGCCCTCCGGTGCCTGCTGAGGACGATTTGTGCCTGCTGAACCGATCCCCGTCCCGAGCCGTCCCGGCCCAGCCGAGCCGTCCGTGCGTCCCCAGCCGCTCCCGGCCGTGCCGTCCCCAGCCGCTCCCGGCGGTGCCGTCCCCACCCGCTCCCGGCCGCGCCGTCCCCAGCCGCTCCCGAGCGACCCCGCGCCGCGCCGCTCAGCGGGCGCGGATCACTGGAAGTGGCGGTACGTGATCGGCAGGCGCCGGTCGCGGCCGAAGGCGATCGCCGAGATCTTGGGGCCGATCGCGCTCTGCCGGCGCTTCCACTCCGACCGGTCGACCATGCGGATGACCTCGTCCACGAGCTGCGGATCGAAGCCCTGCGAGGCGATGTCCTTCGGCCCGAAGCGCTGATTGATGAAGGCGTCGAGGATCTGGTCGAGCACCTCGTACTCGGGCAGCGAGTCCTGGTCGGTCTGGTCGGGCCGGAGCTCCGCGGACGGCGGCTTGACGATCGCGTTCTCCGGGATGGGCGGCGTCTCGCCCCGCGCCTCCGCGTGCTCGTTGCGCCAGCGCGCGAGCTCCCACACGAGCATCTTCGGCACGTCCTTGATCGGCGCGAAGCCGCCCGCGGAGTCGCCGTAGATGGTCGAGTAGCCGACCGCGAGCTCGGTCTTGTTGCCCGTGGTGAGCAGCAGGTGCCCGTCCTGATTCGCGAGCCCCATCGTGATGATCGCGCGGACCCGGGCCTGCAGGTTCTCCGCCGCGAGGCCGGTGAAGTGCAGCTGGTCCTCGAACGCGTTCACCATGTCGGCGATCGGCTCGGTGCGGTAGTGCACCCCGATCCGCTCGGCGAGGTCGTCGGCGTCGGAGCGGGAGTGGTCGCTCGAGTACCGGCTCGGCATCGAGACGCCGTAGACGCGGTCGGCGCCGAGTGCGTCCGCGGCGAGGGAGGCGACCACTGACGAGTCGATGCCGCCCGAGAGGCCGAGGATGACCGATTTGAAGCGGTTCTTGTCGACGTAGTCGCGGAGGCCGACGACGAGCGCGTTCCAGATCTGCTCGCGGTCGTCCGGCAGCTCCGCGATGTCCCGGGGAAGCTCGACGCGGTCGCGCTCGGGCCGGGGCAGCTCGACGCGGTTCACGCCCTCGACGATGCCCGGGGGAGTGGCCTCGGCCGCGTCCACGTCGACGACGAGGAGGTGCTCGCGGAACTGGGGTGCCCGCGCGAGGATGCCGCCTTTCTGGTCGACGACCACGGAGTCGCCGTCGAAGACGAGGTCGTCCTGCCCGCCGACGAGGTTCACGTAGGCGACGATCGTGTCGGTCTCGACGGCGCGGCGCGTGACGAGGGGCAGGCGGACCTCGTCCTTGTCCCGCTCGTACGGCGAGCCGTTGATGACGACGAGGATGCCGGCGTCGGCGCTCGAGACGCGGCTGACCGGTCCGCCGTCGCGCCAGATGTCCTCGCAGACGGCGAGGGCGATGTCGACGTCGCCGAGGCGCAGGACGGTGAGCTCGTCGCCCGGGATGAAGTTGCGGTACTCGTCGAACACTGAGTAGTTGGGCAGGTGGAACTTCGCCTGCCGGGCCACGACCGCGCCGCGGTGCAGGACCGCCGCGCAGTTCTGGGCGATCGCGGAGGGCGCGTTGCCGAGGCTGTTCAGCCGCGGCTCGAACGGGCCGTCGGGGAAGCCGACGATGACCGGCAGATCACCGAGCCCCTCCTCGTCCAGCCGCTCGGCGAGGCGCGTCAGCATCGCGCGGCTGTGACTGAGGAAGGACGGCCGCGTCGCCAGATCCTCGATCGGATAGCCGGAGAGCGCCATCTCACCGAACACGGCGAGGTCGGCCCCGGCCTCGGCGGCGCGCCGGGTGTAGTCCACGATCGCGTCCGAGTTCTCCTCGAAGGCTCCGACGATGGGGTTGGTCTGGGCGAGCGCCAAGCGGACCTTCGGCATAGCCACTAGCCTAGTGAGGCAGTAATGGGGGCCCTGGGGCCCGACCCCAGGAAGGGAAAGCGTGGTCGACAAGCAGCGCGACTTCGTACTCCGAACCATTGAAGAGCGCGGCATCAAGTTCGTGCGCCTCTGGTTCACCGATGTGATCGGCACGCTCAAGTCGGTGGCGATCGCCCCGGCCGAGGTCGAGGGTGCTTTCGCGGAGGGACTCGGCTTCGACGGCTCCGCCATCGAGGGCCTTACCCGCGCATTCGAGGCGGATGTCCTCGCGCATCCGGATCCCACGACGTTCCAGATCCTGCCGTGGCGGGGCGAGATCGACCCGACGGCCCGCATGTTCTGCGACATCACGACGCCGGACGGCCAGCCGCACGCCGCCGATCCGCGCAACGTGCTGAAGCGGGCGCTGGCGAAGGCCGCCGACCGCGGGTTCACCTTCTACACGCACCCCGAGATCGAGTTCTACCTGCTCAAGTCGAGCGGCTACGGCGAGGGCGGCCCGGAGCCGGTGGACGCGGCCGGCTACTTCGACAACGTGCCGGGCGGCACGGCGCACGACTTCCGCCGCCGCTCGGTGCGGATGCTCGAGGACCTCGGCATCTCGGTCGAGTTCAGCCACCACGAGGCGGGCCCCGGCCAGAACGAGATCGACCTCCGCTACGCCGACGCGCTCACCACGGCGGACAACATCATGACGTTCCGCACGGTCATCAAGGAGGTGGCGATCGAGCAGGGCGTCTACGCGACGTTCATGCCGAAGCCGATCCAGACCGAGCCGGGCAGCGGCATGCACATGCACATGTCGCTGTTCGAGGGCGACACGAACGCGTTCTTCGACGCGGGCGCGCAGTACCAGCTCTCCGCGATCGGCCGGCAGTTCATCGCCGGCCTGCTGAAGCACGCGCCGGAGATCACCGCGGTGACGAACCAGTTCGTCAACTCCTACAAGCGGCTCTGGGGCACCACCGACTCGAAGCTGGGCGAGGCGCCGAGCTTCGTCACCTGGGGCCACAACAACCGCTCAGCGCTCGTGCGCGTGCCGCTCTACAAGCCGGGCAAGGGTCAGTCCTCGCGCGTGGAGTACCGAGCCATCGACTCTGCCGCGAACCCGTACCTGTCGCTGTCGCTGCTCCTCGCCGCGGGCCTCAAGGGCATCGAGGAGGGCTACGAGCTCCCCGCCGAGGCCGAGGACAACGTGTGGGAGCTCACCGACCCCGAGCGCCGCGCGCTCGGCTATGCGCCGCTGCCCGCGAGCCTCGACCACGCCATCCAGTACATGGAGGAGTCGGAGCTCGTCGCCGAGACGCTCGGGGAGCAGGTGTTCAACTACGTGCTGCTCAACAAGCGCCGCGAGTGGCGGGACTACCGTGCCCAGGTGACGCCGTACGAGCTGCGCACCAACCTGCAGGCGCTCTAGCCGGCCGACGGGGCTGACGTGCGCCGCGAGCTGACCACTCTCAGCGAGCTGGCGCGCCTCGGCTTCGCCCGGCTCGGCAGTGTCCGCGACCGCCTCGACGAGCTCGGTGAGCTGGTCGGCGCGGACGACGAGCTGATGCCGCTGTTCGGGGCGGCCGCGGACCCGGATCAGGCGCTCGACGAGCTGCTCCGGCTCGCGCGGCGGCACCCGGAGCCGGTGAGGCGCACGCTCGAGTCGACGGGGTCGACGCGGCGCCTGCTGCTCGTCCTCGGCGCCTCGACCGGGCTCGCCGACTACCTGCAGCGGCACCCGGATGCGCTGGACGTGCTCGCCGTGCCCCTCGACGCGCTGCCGACCGCGGAGGAGCTGCGCGCCGACCTGCTCGACGCGGTCGGCGCGGGGGAGGACGGCGTCGCCGGCGTCGGTGGGGACGAGGGCCGGGTCGCGCTGCGGGCCCGGTATCGCCGCCAGCTGCTGCGCCTCGCGGCGTGGGACCTCGGCCAGGAGGATCCGCAGACGGTGGTGCGCCCCGTCACCGTGGTGCTCGCCGACCTGGCCGCCGCAGCCCTCGACGCCTCCCTCGCCGTCGCCCGCGCCGACGCCGCCCGGCCCGGTGCGGGCCCCGGCCGCTACCCGGCGGAGGAGATCGCCGCCACCCGGCTCGCCATCATCGGCATGGGCAAGGCGGGCGCCCGAGAGCTCAACTACGTGAGCGACGTCGACGTCATCTTCGTCGGCGAGCCGGCGGAGGGTGCGGACCTCGGCGCCGAGCGCGCCATGGCGATCGCCACCCGGCTCGCGATGCTCACCATGCGCGGCATCCACGAGATCGCCGTCGAGCCGCCGCTCTGGGAGGTGGACGCCAACCTCCGGCCGGAGGGCAAGGACGGCGCCCTCGTGCGCAGCCTCGACTCGCACCTCGCCTACTACGACCGATGGGCCCGCGACTGGGAGTTCCAGGCGCTGCTCAAGGCCCGGGCCATGGCCGGCGACCGGAAGCTCGGCGCGCAGTACGTCGAGCGGCTCTCGCCGAAGGTGTGGAGCAGCTCCGAGCGCCCGAGCTTCGTCGAGCAGGTGCAGCGGATGCGCGAGCGCGTCACCGAGCACATCCCCGCCGACGAGACCGAGCACCAGATCAAGCTCGGCGCGGGCGGACTGCGCGACATCGAGTTCACGGTCCAGCTGCTGCAGCTCGTGCACGGGCGGACCGACGAGAGCATCCGCGTCCCGAGCACCCTCGACGCGCTGGACGCCCTCGCCGCGGCCGGCTACATCGGCCGGTCGGAGGCCGCCGAGTTCGCGGAGGACTACCGCGTGCTCCGCCTGCTCGAGCACCGCCTCCAGCTGGAACGGCTGAGCCGCACCCACCTCATGCCCCGCGAGGAGGAGCGCCTCCGCGTGCTCGCGCGGGCCACCGGCCTCGCGGGCAACGCCGAGCAGCTCGTCAGCCGATGGCAGCGCACGAAGGTCGCGGTCAGGAGCCTGCACGAGAAGCTCTTCTACCGTCCTCTGCTGTCCGCGGTGGCGCGTATGCCGGGCGAGGCATTGGCCCTCACCAGCGCCCAGGCGGAGGCGCGGCTCGCGGCCATCGGCTTCGTCGACCCGCGCGGCGCCCTCGGGCACATCGCGGCGCTCACGCAGGGCGTGTCGCGGCGGGCGACGATCCAGCGGCACCTGCTCCCGGTGATCCTGCAGTGGCTCGCCCAGGGCCCGGACCCGGACGGCGGGCTGCTCGCCTTCCGCCGCATCAGCGAGTCCCTCGGTGACGCGCACTGGTTCCTCCGGATGCTCCGCGACAGCCACGAGGCGGCGTTCCGGCTCACGACCGCGCTGTCCGGGTCGCGCTTCGTCGTCGAGCTGCTGGAGCGCTACCCCGAGGCGGTGGGCTGGCTGGAGAACGACGCCGACCTGCGGCCGCGCACCTGGGAGGCGCTCCGCGAGGAGACGAGCGCGACCGTGATGCGGCACCCCGACCGCGACATCGCGGCGGCCGCGCTGCGCACGGCGCGGCGGCGCGAGGTGCTGCGCCTCGCCCTGGCCGGCATCCTCGATCTCGCGAAGATCGAGGAGCTCGGCGAGGCCCTCTCCAGCGTGACGAGCGCGGTGCTGTCCGGCGTGCTCCGGGTGATCCGGCGGGACGGCGGGCCGTGGCCGGAGTTCGCGATCATCGCGATGGGCCGGTACGGGGGAGGCGAGCTCGGCTTCGGCTCCGACGCCGACATCATGTACGTCTACCGCCCGATCGCCGGCATGGCGCCCGAGGTGGCGCAGGCGAAGGCGGAGCAGATCGCCACCGAGATCACCCGGCTCACCACCGACCACCGACTGCCGCTCGAGCTCGACCTCGACCTGCGGCCCGAGGGCAAGCAGGGGCCGCGTGTCCGCTCCCTGCGCTCCTACGAGGCGTACTACTCGCGCTGGTCGCTCACCTGGGAGGCCCAGGCGCTCCTGCGCGCGCGGGGAGTGGCGGGCGACCACGACCTGGTCCGCGACTTCACGCAGCTCGCCGACCGTGTGCGCTATCCGGAGTCGGTGCCCGATGCCGAGGTGCGCGAGATCAAGCGGATCAAGGCCCGCGTCGAGAACGAGCGCCTGCCGCAGGGCGCCGATCCGACGCGGCACCTCAAGCTGGGCCGCGGCACTCTCAGCGACGTGGAGTGGCTCGTCCAGCTGACGCAGCTCACCAACGCGGGCAGGGTTCCGGGGCTGCGCACGCAGTCCACGCTCAAGGCGCTGCACGCCGCGGTCGCGGCCGACCTGATCGCGGCGGCCGACGCCGAGCGGCTGCGGGCCGCGTGGCTGCTCTCGTCCCGCCTTCGGTCCGCGATGACGCTGTGGACCAACAAGACGGCCGACATCCTGCCCGCCGAGCGGCGCCAGCTCGACGCCGTCGCGCGCCTGCTGGGCCATCCGCCCGGATCGGCCGCCGTCCTCGAGGACGAGTACCTCCGCGTGACGAGACGCTCGCGCTCCGTGTTCGAGCGGCTCTTCTACGGCGAGCCGGTGCGGGTGCGGCCCGAGATCTGACCTGCTAGAACGGGTGAGGGGATCGTTCCCAGATCCCCTGCCGAGGAGGATGCGCAGCGTGGCGACGACGGGGACGACCGACGGCGATTCCGGGGGCCGGCCGCCGCCGAACATCCTCGTGATCCTCGCCGACCAGGTCGTCCCGTTCCTCACCTCGCCCTACGGCGACCCGGTCGCGCGGACCCCGAACCTGCAGCGCCTCGCCGACGAGGGGGTCCGATTCGACGCCGCTTACACAGCGTCGCCGCTGTGCGCGCCCGCGCGGGCGGCGCTGATCGCCGGGCGGGACGCATCCGCTCTCGGCTGCTTCGACAACGCGTCGGTGATGCCGTCCGACGTCCCGACGATGGGTCACTACCTGACCAATCAGGGCTACGACACCGTCCTCAGTGGCAAGATGCACTTCATCGGGCCCGACCAGCTGCACGGCTTCCGGCGCCGCCTCACCACCGACGTGTTCCCGGCGGGCGTCGACTGGGTGCCGGTCGTCGACGAGGAGGGCCGCTTCCCGGCCGGCGGGCACGCGCGGCACTACTCCGACCCCGATCCCGGCGTGCGCACGTGGACGCAGTTCCTCGACTTCGACGAGGAGACGCAGCACCGTGCGCTGCAGTACCTGCGGGAGCGGGGGAGGACGGGCGCGGCCGAGCCGTTCGGGATGGTCGTCTCGTTCCATCACCCGCACGACCCGTTCCACGTGCAGCAGGAGTACTGGGACCTCTACGAGGGCGTCGACATCCCCACCTCGTCGTGGCCGGACGGCATCGCGCAGTCGGTGATGGACCGCTGGGCGAACGAGGCGCACGACAGCGCGAGCTACGACCTGCGCGACCCGGAGTCGCTGCGGCACCTCCGCCGCGCCTACTACGCCGCCCTCAGCTACATCGACCGGAAGATCGGCGAGCTGCTGCACGCGCTCGAGGCGTCGGGCGAGCTCGGCCGCACCGTGGTCGTCTTCTCGAGCGACCACGGCGACATGATGACCGAGCGCGGGATGGTGCAGAAGCGCACCTTCTACGAGTGGTCGGTGCGCGTGCCGCTCACGCTCACCTTTCCGGACGGCGCGCATGCCGGAGGCGTGGTCACGACGCCGGTCTCCCTGATCGACCTGCTGCCGACCCTCCTCGACCTGGCGGAGGTGCCGGAGGAGCGGCGGGCCGACCTCGACGGCCGCAGCCTCCTGCCGGCGGTGCGCGGAGAGGCGTCCGGCGAGGAGCCGGTGTTCTCCGAGTACCACCTCGAGAAGGTGCGGGCGCCGTGCTTCCTGGTGCGGCGCGGGCGCTTGAAGTACGTGTACATCCACGGCCACGACCGCCAGCTCTTCGACCTCGAAGCCGATCCGAACGAGTGGACGGACCTGTCCGGGCGCCCCGAGCACGCGGGGGTGGAGGCTGAGCTGCACGCGCTGCTGCTGCAGCGCTTCGACCCCGACGCGCTGGCCGCGCAGGGGGAAGCGAGCATCCCGCGGCGCGTGATCGTGGCCGAGGCGATGCGCCGCAACGACCAGCACTGGGACTACACGCCCGTGTTCGACGGCACCCGGCAGTACGTGCGATGAGGCGAGTGGTGCGGGTCGTGCGGACAGGACACGACGGTGTGCGGGGGTGCAGCTGTCCGCAGCACCCGCGCGGGAGGGATGGCGATGAGCGACGTGACGGTGCGCGAGGTCGCCGCGGTGCCGTGGGAGGACGTCGAGACGGTGTTCGGCACCCGCGGCGACCCGGCGCGGTGCTGGTGCCAGTGGTTCAAGCTGTCCGGGCCGGAGTTCCGTGCCGCCGACCGCGACGAGTGCCGGAGCAGGCTCCGGGAGCAGGCGCGGGCGGCGCCCGGGCCGGGACTCGTCGCCTACCTCGATGGCGAGCCGGTCGGCTGGTGCGCGGTGGAGCCTCGGACCGCCTACGAGCGGCTGCGGACCTCGCGAGTGGCCCGGAGGAGCGGCGAGCCCTTCGACGACGCCTCGGTGTGGTCGATCACCTGCCTGGTGGTGCGCACGGGCTACCGGAACCGCGGTGTCGCCCGCACACTCGCCGCAGCCGCGGTCGAGCACGCGCGGCTCACAGCGCCCGCGTGGTCGAGGCCTACCCAGTCGACACGAGGCTCGGCCGGGACTCCCCGCCGCGGAGCTCTTCCACGGCACCGTCTCGCTGTTCGCGTCCGCGGGCCTCGAGGTGACGGAGCGCCCCACGACGGGCCGCGCCGTGATGAGCCGGAGGCTCACCTGACCCTGGGGGCGGCGTCCGCAACGAAACGCGCATTCTGCAACCGCGTGCCGTTGCGAAATGGCCGTCCGGTTGCGAGCGGCGCCCGTGCGCGCGGCGGAAGGGCGTACCGTCGGACCATGGCGGATGTGCGGCGGAACTACAGCGACGAGCGCATCATGCGTCTGCTGGCCGAGATGCTCGACCTCAAGTTCGGCGAGCACGTGCAGCCGACGAACGTGGTGGTGAGCTTCGAGCCGCCCGAGTCGAACAAGGTGCCGATGGCGACCATCTCGACGACGCTGGTGTGGCACCTGCCGGCGGAGGATGCGCGCGCCATCGTCGACCGGTCGGAGATCCTCGGCAACGAGGACTGAACGGCACAGCCCTCGGCAACGAGGACTGAACGGCACAGCCCTCGGCAACGAGGATTGAGCGGCACTGCCCTCGGCGACGAGGACTGGTGGGACGCTACGCGTTGGGGGTGAGTGGCTCGATCTCCAGCCCTTCGACGACGGCCGTGAGGTCCTCGACGATCGCGGAGCCGGGTGTCGTCGCGTCGATCTCGACGAGGAGCACGCCGTCGCCCCGCGCGAGCAGGTAGAAGCGGGTGAGGCTCCGCGGGGTGGCCCCGGTCGCGGCAGCGGTGCCGTCCTCGTCGATGCCGAGCAGCACGGGCGCCCACTCGGGGTCATCGAGGCAGGAGGGTGCGGCGTCGGCGCGGAGGGAGATGTCGATCGCCAGGCCGTCGAGCCCGCCGACCTCGACGGGCCGGGGTGGCGTCACCGCGTACGCCGGCTCCGCGGACAGGCGGTCGACGTACGCCTGCGGGGTCGCCGGAACGCCTTCGGCAGGCGCGAAGTCGCAGGGTCCGGCGACCGGGAGCACGTCGGGGATGATCGCCACGAGGTCGGCGTCCGCGCCGCTCCGGAGGTCCTCGGCCGTGGTGCCCGGCGCCAGGAGGACGAAGCCGCCCGCGCGATCCTCGGTGTTGGTCCATCCCTCGCCCGGGACGGTGTAGGTCACCGACGGATCGAGCTCGATCGTCGTGTACGTCCCGGGCGCGAGCTCGCCGCGGCAGCTTCCGCCCTGCTCGTCGGGACAGCTGACCGTCGGCGCAGGGCTCTGGGTGCGCTCTCCGCCTCCCGGGAAGGTGCAGCCGACGAGCGGAGCCGCCAGGAGCGCGAACGCCGCAATCGTGGCCGCGATCCGGACGTGCACCGCTGCCTGCATCCCCGCCGCCCTCACTGGAGTAGCCGCCGTGCAGGGAAGGTATCGCCCCGACCGACGGCCCTCAAGGAGGAGCACCCCCTCGATGGCCCCCCTGCTTCGCGAGTCGAGGACCGGTCGTCCCCCGAGGTGGAGCGGCACGTCTATGGGGGTCCTTGACCTTCACACGGTGACAAGGTCTCGACTGGCCTCATGAACTCGACGACCCGGCGCCCCGAGAGCGCGGCCCTGCTCGCCGCCCTCGCCCACCCGTCCCCGTCCACCCGGCTCCGTGCGGCACTGGCGGCCGGAACCTCCGCTGACCCGCTCCTCCTCGACGCCCTCCTTCTGCGCTGCAGGACGGAGCCCGACTTCTTCGTCCGCGACATGCTCACCTGGGCCATCGCCCGGTTGCCCTCCGCCATCACCCTTCCGAAGCTCCTCGACGAACTGCGCATCGGATCGGTGCAGGCCACCAGCCAGGCGCTGCACACTTTGTCGAAGATCGGGGACCGCCGGGCCTGGCTGGCGATCACTCCCGCCCTGCTGACGGCGGCGGAGGACGGCGTCGCGCGCAGCGCCTGGCGCGCGGCGGTCGTGCTGGTGCCCGAGGAGGAGAGGGGGGAGCTGGCGGCGATCCTCGCGACCGAGCTCGGCCGGGGCGACCGCGAGCTGCAGCTCAGCCTCACTCGAGCGCTCCTCGCGCTCGGCGACGTGGTTGCATCGGTGCTGGACGGTGCGATCGCCGATCCTCGGCCGGCCGTGCGGGCGCATGCGCTCGCGACGGAGCGCCTCCTGCAGGACCCGGACGCCGGCTTCGATCCGGGAATTCGGGAGGCGAAGGGCCGTGCCGCAGGAGGTCCGGAACGGAAGGAGAGCCATGCTGATCGGTGAGGTGGCCCGGCGCTCGGGCGTCAGCGCGCGCATGCTCCGGCACTACGAGTCGCTCGGTCTCGTCCGCCCTACGGGCCGCTCGGTCGGCGGCTACCGCGAGTACTCGAGCGAGGACATCCGCCGTATCTTCGAGGTGGAGAGCCTCCGCTCACTGGGGCTGTCCCTGCGCGAGGTGGGCCGCGCACTCGACGACCCCGGCTTCGCTCCCGCAGCGCTCGTCCGCGACCTCGTCCGCTCGACGGAGGAGCGCATCGCCCGCGAGAACGAGCTGCTGTCGCGACTGCGCCGGGTGGAGTCGGCAGGCCCCGACGCCTGGGAGGAGGTGCTGCGGATCGTGGCGCTCCTGCAGGCGCTGGGCTCGGACAGCGCCGGGAGGCGCCTGCGGGCGGCGCTGGACACGGCCGACGGTTCGGCGCCTTCTGGGGTGCTCGCCGAAGCGGTGCTGGGGGAGTCGGATCCGAACGTCGCGGGTGCCCTGCGCTGGGCACTGGCACGCTCGGACGGCGGCGGGCTCGACCTGCTCGGCGTCGGCCTCGACTCCTCGGACCCGGAGGTGCGGGAGCGGGCAGTCCGGTCGATCGCGAAGCTGCCGGGCGAGGATGCGACGGAGCTGCTGCGGCGGGCCCTCACCAGCTCCGACCTGGGCGTCCGGAGGAGCGCGGCGCTCGCGCTCGGCGTTCGCGGAGTCCCGGATGCCGTGCCGACCCTTCTCGCGATGGTGCTGGTCGGCATCAGCGACGTCGACGCGGCGGACGCGCTGAGCGCGCTCGCGCGCCGCCCCGAGCTGGCGGACGGCATCGCGGCCGGGCTCGTCGATCCGCTCGACGACGACGCACTCGACCCTGCGGCCCGCCGGCGGATCGCGCAGGCGCTCGCGGACATCCCGGGCGCCGCCGCCACCGCCGCGCTCGGCCGCCTGCAGCACGACGACGATCGCGCGGTCGCCCTCACGGCGCGGTATCTGTTCGAGCGGCGCACAGCTGACCCGGGGTCGTCCGAGTAGCCTCAGGCGGCACAGGGGACGAACGTCCCGTGCCCGGAGCGACCAAGACGGGAGCGTGTTGCTATGAGGCGTCTCGCGGGGGAGCGGAGCGGCGGGTTCCGCCGGGCGGCCGTCGCGCTGCTCGTCGCGGCCCTCGCGGCGCCGGCCCTCGGCGGCTGCCGACCCGCCCCGGCTGAGCGCGGTGAGCGCGGCCCGGCGGGCTTCGAACGGTACTTCGCGCAGGAGGTCGAGTGGGCGGCCTGCGAGGGGAGCTTCTCCTGCGCGGAGGTGGAGGCACCCCTCGATTGGGCGGATCCCTCCAGCGAGCCGATCACGCTCGCGCTCATCCGCGATCCCGCCATGAACGCGCCGGAACGGGTGGTCTTCGTCAACCCGGGCGGGCCCGGCGGGTCCGGCGTCGACTTCGTGGCGACTCCGTGGGCGCCTGCCACCCTCCACTACGAGGCGGACGTGATCGGCTGGGATCCCCGCGGCGTCGGACGGTCGACCCGGGTGGAGTGCGGCGACGACCGGGAGAAGGACGAGTTCCTCTACGGCACCTTCGACGCCCCGTACGGCACGACCGCCTGGCTGGAGGAGCTCGCGGGCAGGGTCGAGGACCGGGTCGCGGCCTGCGCCGAGTCGGGCGATCTGCTCGCGCACATCGACACGGCGAGCAGCGCCCGCGACCTCGACCTGCTGCGCGCACTGGTCGGCGGGGACAAGCTCGACTATCTCGGCTTCTCGTACGGCACCTTCCTCGGCGCCACCTACGCGGAGCTCTTTCCGGACAAGGTGGGCCGGATGGTGCTCGACGGCGCTGTCGACCCGACCCTCACGCCGTTCGAGCTGACGCGCGCCCAGTATCGGGGCTTCGAGAGCGCGCTGCACTCCTACGCCGAATGGTGCCTCGGCGAGGTGGACTGCCCACTGGTCGGTGGGCCGGAGGGCGCCTTCGGCGAGCTGGATCGGCTGCTCGCCGGGGTGGACCGGCGCAGCCTGACGGCTCGGGACGGCCGCGAGCTGGACTCGGCGACGTTCGGGGTCGCCATCTCCGCCGCTCTGTACAGCGATCAGCTGTGGCCTGCGCTGAGCGACGCCATCCGCGGGGTGCGGGAGGGTGATCCCGACGTCGCGATGGCTCTTGCCGACTTCTACTACGAGCGCGGGCCGGACGGCCGCTACGCGTCGAACCTCACGGACGCCTACCTCGCGGTGACGTGCGTCGACGACGACTTCCGGAGCGACTCGGCCGACACGCTGCAGCGAGTGGCGGAGCTGGATGCGGCCGCTCCGACACTCGGCCGCTACCTCGCCTTCGACGACTTCGCCGTGGTCGACCTGGCGTGCGCCGGCTGGCCGGTCCCGCCTGCCCCGCAGCCCGCCGAGTACGACGCGGCGGGGGCGCCGCCGATCCTGGTCGTCGGCACGACGAACGACCCGGCGACCCCGTACGCGTGGGCTCGCTCGCTGGCCGACCAGCTCGACTCCGGCCGGCTGCTCACCTTCCACGGCGAGGGCCACACCGCATACGGTGCGGGAAATGCCTGCGTGCACCGGACGGTCGAGGGCTTCCTGCTCGACGGCACGGTGCCGGCGGAGGACGCCGCCTGCTGAAGCCCCGTTTTCCGCAGCGTGCCGACGCGGCTCTCGCCGTCGGCATTCGAAGGTATCTTCGAAGAGTGGGGAACAATCGGCGGTACGGCAGCGACCTCAGTCGTCAGGCGATCAGCGAGAGCGTCATCAAGCCGCGTCCCGTCGGGCTCACCCGGGCCGAGGTGGGGGAGCGCGTCACCGAGGCGAAGGAGCCGATCCCGGTGACGAGCTGGGTCCGCTTCCATGAGGCGTCCGTCGAGCTGGACGGGAGAGCGGTCGCGTGGACCGACCGCGCCGTCTGCATCGAGTTCGAGCTGCGGGACGGTTCGAAGCACCGCACCTGGGTCTGGGCCAGTGCGGTGAAGCGGAGGGACTGAGCACAGGCCGGCGCCGGGAACGCCGAAGGGGGCCGCGACCGACAGGTCGCGACCCCCTCCCAGGATCCCGAGGGATCAGACCCCGAAGTACAGCTCGTACTCGAACGGGTGCGGACGAGCGGCGAGCGGCTTGAGCTCCTTCTCGCGCTTGTACTCGATCCACGTGCTGATCAGGTCCTCGGTGAACACGCCACCGGCGGTGAGGAACTCGTGGTCCGCCTCGAGGGCGTCGAGGACGGCGTCGAGCGAGCCCGGCACCTGCGGGATGAGCTTCGCCTCCTCCGGCGGGAGCTCGTAGAGGTCCTTGTCGACCGGCTCGTGCGGCTCGATGCGGTTCTTGATGCCGTCGAGGCCCGCCATCAGCTGCGCGGCGAACGCGAGGTACGGGTTGCCTGAGGCGTCGGGCGCGCGGAACTCGATGCGCTTCGCCTTCGGGTTGGTGCCCGTGATCGGGATGCGGATCGCGGCCGACCGGTTGCCCGCCGAGTAGACGAGGTTGACGGGTGCCTCGAAGCCCGGGACGAGACGGTGGTAGCTGTTCGTCGTCGGGTTCGTGAACGCGAGGATCGACGCGGCGTGCTTGAGGATGCCGCCGATGTACCAGCGCGCCAGGTCGGAGAGCCCGCCGTAGCCGGCCTCGTCGTAGAACAGCGGCTTGCCGTCGCTCCAGAGCGACTGGTGGGTGTGCATGCCGGAGCCGTTGTCGCCGAAGATCGGCTTCGGCATGAACGTCGCCGTCTTGCCCCAGAGGTTCGCCGTGTTCTTGACGATGTACTTGAACTTCAGGATGTCGTCCGCGGCGTGGACCATCGTGTCGAACTTGTAGTTGATCTCGCCCTGACCGGCGGTGCCCACCTCGTGGTGGCTGCGCTCGACCTCGAGGCCGACGTCGATCAGCTTGAGGACGATGTCGTCGCGCATGTCGGCGTGCTGGTCGACCGGGCTCACCGGGAAGTAGCCGCCCTTGAAGGGGGTCTTGTTGGCGAGGTTGCCGCCCTCCTCCTCGCGGCCGCTGTTCCAGGCGCCCTCACTCGAGTCCACCTTGTAGAAGCTCGTGTGCTGGTTCACCTCGTAGCGCACGTCGTCGAAGATGTAGAACTCCGCCTCGGGGGCGAAGAACGCGGTGTCGGCGATGCCGGTCGAGGCGAGGTACTTCTCGGCCTTCTTGGCGACCTGACGCGGGTCCTTCGAGTAGATCTCGCCGTTCCGCGGGTTGTAGATGTCGAAGACCATGATCAGCGTCCGCTCGCTGCGGAACGGGTCGATGTAGGCCGTCGAGATGTCCGGGATGAGCTGCATGTCGGACTCGTGGATGTTCGCGAAGCCGCGGATCGAGGAGCCGTCGAAGAGCTGGCCGACCGAGAAGAAGTCCTCGTCAACGGTCGCGGCCGGGATGTTGAAGTGCTGCTGCACACCAGGGAGGTCGGTGAAGCGGATGTCGAGGAACTTGACGTCCGTGTCCTTGATGAACTTGATCACCTCGGACGAGTCACTGAATTTCGGATGCGACATGTAGGTAGGAACTCCCAGTTGCGTGTCGATGCGGCTGCGAACACAGCCTCCATCGACGGTAGGTGGGCCCAGTTTCCCTCGGGTGTCAGGTTTGTTTCGGGGGTGTTACACGGTGCCGGGCTAGGCTTTCGGGGTGCCGAACGCCTCTCCGCCCGCCAACCGCTGGCCGGGGGACCGGCTCGGGCGGCCGCAGAGCGGCGTCGGCTCCGTGGCCAGGCCGGGGCGCCGGATCGCCGCGATCGCGATCGACTTCGCCGTCTGCTTCCTCGTCTACCTGGCGTTCTTCTACGAGAGCTCGTTCGCGAGCCTCGTGATCTTCGTGATCGAGCAGCTGATCTTCCTCATCCCCTTCGGCGGGAGCCTCGGCCACCTGATCCTCGGGATGCGCGTGGTGACCCTGAAGAACACATGGGCCGGCTGGTGGCGGCCGATCCTCCGCACGGGGCTGCTCGCGCTGTTCGTGCCTGCGCTGATCTGGGACGCCGACCAGCGGGGCCTGCACGACGTCTTCTCGGGCACCGTCCTCGTCAACGTCCGCTGAAGCGGACCGTCAGGGCGCAGAGCGTCAGGGCGAGGGGGTCTCGATCGTCGTTCCACGCAGGTTCTCGACCATGTCCATGCGGAAGCCGTCCTGCATGGTGACGACGAACACGACGACCATCGCGAGCACCAGGAAGACGAGGACCGTCGACCACGGGCCACGCATCGGGCCGGCCGGGCGCCGCGACGGCCGGTCCTCGTAGAGGACCTCCACCGGCAGCACCGGCTTCTGCGCCAGCAGGGCGTCCCGCGCGTCGTGCAGCTCGGCGAACCGGAGCCCTGCCGAGCGGCGCTCCTCGTCGGAGGCGTCGACGAGCAGGTCAGGGTGATTCAGCCTCGCCTGGCGCGCGTAGGCGTGCTGAATCTCCTGGATGCCGGCACCGACATCCACGCCGAGCAGCTTCGCGGCGTCGGCGGGGGACATGAGGTCAGCGCATCCTCTGCGGGCGGACCTTGAGCGGGTCGATCCCCTTCGGGATGGGGAGCTTGTTCGTTGACAGCGAGGTGAGCCTGTTGCTGACCGCGACGACCTCGGCCTTGCTCAGCGACTTCTTGAACTTGCCGAGCCGCCGGTTGATGTCGTGCAGCTTGATGGAGTCGGCGTCCGGACCCACCTGGAGGCTCGAGACGGGCACGTTCGGGAGGATGCGCGACACCTTGCGCTTCTCGTCCTCGAGCATGCGGCTGGTGCGGCTCTTCGGCCCCTCGGCGATCAGCACGACGCCCGGACGGCCGACCGCGCGGTAGACCGCGTCCTGGGTCCGGGGGTTCACGGCGACCGGCATCTCGCTGCCGCGCCAGCCGCGCCGCAGGGAGCTGCGGAGCACGGCGCCCACCGCGCCCGGCTGCCCGTCGATCTGCGAGTAGGCGGCGCGCTCGGCGCGGCGGCCCAGCACGATGAGGAACAGCAGGAGACCGAGCAGGACGCCCGAGATCACCCAGAGGGCGATCGAGAAGCCGTTGCCGTCGCTGAGGGCGATCCCGAGCACGATGCCGAGGGCGATCGGCAGGATCACCGCCGCGGCCAGGTACCAGATCGCGCGCTTGTCGAGGCGGCGGGTCATCTGGAGGACCTGCCACAGCTGCTTGAAGCGCCCGGGTTCCTTGGCGGTGGGGCGGGACTCTCGGGCCATGCGAACAGGATACCGCCCGGCCGGGCAACCGCCCGGCGCGTCCTCCGGAGGCGGACAGCCCACCCGAACCGTCCTCCGAGGAAGGGACGTCGCGCCCTCCCCAGGGCGGGCGGGTCGTGCGCCCTCCCCGGAACCGGCGCCATGGCCGGAACGGCTGCCGGCGGGCGGCGAGAGTGCCCGTGTGGAACTGGGTGGGTATCGGCAGATCCGGCTGCTGTCGGAGGGAGCGGACGGCGAGGTCTCGCTGTGCCGCGGCCCGGGCGACGCGACGGTCGTGCTCAGGACTGTCGCCGAGGGGCCCGCCGACGCGGCGATCGCGGGCGACGCCGCGGCATCTCCCCACCTCGCGCCGCTGCTCGATCTCTTCGAGCTGCCGGGGGACCGGTTCGGCCTCGTCTACCGCTGGCTGCCGGGCGGGTCGCTCGCGGACCTGCTGCAGCGCCGGGGCGAGCTGAGCGCGGGGGAGGCGGTGACCGTCCTCGTCTCGGTCGCCCGCGCCCTCGCCGCGCTCCACGGCGCGGGCGTCGCCTGCGGACGGCTCAGAGCGGACGACGTGCTCTTCGACGCCGACGGCACTCCGGTGGTCGCCGGCCTCTGCCGCTGCGAGGAGCTGACATCGCATAACGGCGATTCCGATGCGCGCTCCTTCGCGGTCCTGGCCTCGGCGCTGCTGCCGGGCGACCTCGCGATGCCCCGGCCGCAGGCGCCCGTGGACTGGGGGCGCGTGGAGGAGGCGCTCTTCGCGGTGGCCGAGCCGAGACCGGTGGATCTCGCCCCGCCACCGCCGACCATCGAGCAGCTCCTGCCCTCCCGCATCTCCCCGCCGGAGGCGGCGCCACCCCCGCCTCCGGCGGGGGCGGGCGGCCGGATGCGGGCGGGCGCCGGCGCCCTCGTCACCGCGATCCGCGGGGTCCGGCGACGGGTGTGGGTGCCCGCCCTGCTCTGCGGCGCCGCGCTCGTCGTCGCGCTCCTCGTCGTGCCGGAGGACGCCCCCGACGTGGCAACCTCGTCGCCGGCGCCGGCGCCGTCGCCGACTCCGACGACGGTGGTGCTCGACACCGCGGCGATCGCCGGGGACGACCCGCTGGCGGCGGCGATCGCCTTGGCGGCAGGCCGGGACGCCTGCCTCGCCGGCAGCGACCGAGGCTGCCTCGATGCCGTCGATCAGCCGGGATCGCCCCTGATTGAGGCCGACCGGTTCGCGGACGGCCCGCAGCCGCCGACGCTTCCGGAATCGGCGGAGCCGCCGTTCGTGCAGCGGACCGGCGACGCAGCGCTCGTCAGCGTCGGGGGTGCGGGGGTGCTGCTCGTCCGGGTGGACGAAGAATGGCGGCTCCGCGACGTGTTCGCCGCGGAGCCGCCATGATCCTCAGGACCCGGAGGTCAGATGCCGAGCTGACCCTCGAACGCGCCCGCCTCGAGGCGGTTCTTGATCTGCACGAGGAAGCGCGCCGCGTCGGCGCCGTCCACGATGCGGTGGTCGTAGCTCAGGGCCAGGTAGACCATCGAGCGGATCGCGATGCCCTCCGAGACGCCGTCGTTCACCACGACCGGACGCTTCACGACCACGCCGGTGCCGAGGATGGCGACCTGCGGGAGGAACACGAGCGGGGTGTCGAACAGCGCGCCGCGCGATCCGGTGTTCGTGACTGTGAAGGTCCCGCCCGCCAGCTCGTCCGGCTTCAGCTTGTTGTTGCGCGTGCGGGCGGCGAGGTCCGCGATCTGGCCCGCGAGGGCGGCCACGTCGAGCGAGCCCGCGTCGCGGACGACCGGGGTCAGCAGACCGCGCTCGGTGTCGACCGCGATGCTGATGTTCTCGGTGTCCGGGTAGACGATCGAGTCGCCGTCGACCACCGCGTTGATGATCGGGAACGTCTTGAGCGCCTCGGCCGCGGCGAGGGTGAAGAACGGCAGGAAGGACAGCTTGTTGCCGGTCTTCTCGAGGAACTTGCCCTTCACCTTGTCGCGCAGCTGCGCGAGGCGGGTGACGTCGACCTCGACCACCGTCGTGAGCTGGGCGGTCGACTGCATCGACACGACCGCGCGCTCGGCGACGACCTTGCGGAGGCGGGACATCTTGACCGTCGTGCCGCGGAGCGGGGAGACCTCGACCTCGGCGGGCTGAGCGGCGGCCGCGGCCGGCTGGGCCGCCGCGGCGGGACGCTCGGCGGCGGCGAGCACGTCCTCCTTGCGGATGCGGCCGCCGACGCCGGTGCCCGCGATCGAGGCGAGGTCGACGCCGCGCTCGTTCGCCAGCTTGCGGACGATGGGCGTGATGTAGCCGCTGGTGCCCTCGGCCGGCTCGGCCTCGGCCGCGACCGCCTCGGCGGCGGGCTGGACCGCGACGTGGTCGGGCTCCGGCTGGGCCGGGGCCGACTGCTGCGCCGTCTCGGGCGCGGGGGCGGGGACCGGAGGGGTCTGGCCCTGGTCGGAGTGCTGCTCCTGGCCCGGGGCCACCTCGGGCGACGGCACGGCGTCCTGGGCGAGCGACGGCTCGACCGTGGGCTCGGGTGCTGCCTGCTCGGCGGGTGCCGGCTGGGCCTGCGCCGCCGGGGCGGGAGCCGGCTCAGGCTGGGCCTGCGGGGCCGGCTGGGCCTGCGGAGCGGGCTGAGCCTGCGGAGCGGGCTGCGCCTGCGGGGCCGGGGCCTCCTGCGTGGGGGCGGGCTGCGGGGCGGCCTGCTCCTCGGCGACCGACTGGGTCGCCTGCGCGGTGTTGTTGGCCTCCTGCTCGGGCAGCGGGGCGGCCTCCTGGGTGCCGCCGGCGCCCGAGCCGTCGCCGATGCGCACGAGGGCGGTGCCCACGTCGACCGTCTCGTCCTCCTGGACGAGGATCTCCTCGATCACACCCGCGATGGGGGAGGGGATCTCGGTGTCGACCTTGTCGGTGGAGACCTCGAGCAGGGGCTCGTCCACCTCGACGGTGTCCCCGACGCTCTTCAGCCACCGCGTCACCGTTCCCTCAGTGACACTCTCGCCGAGTGCGGGGAGGTTGACGGACTCGCTCATTCGGTTGTCTCCTTCAAAACTGCGGTTCGATCAGAAATCTCGTGGGCTGGCGCTGCTCAGAGAGCGTGCAGGGGCTTGCCGGCGAGCGCCAGGAACGCCTCGCCGAGGGCCTCGTACTGGGTGGGGTGGCCGTGGAGGAGCGGCGCGAGGTCCTCGGGGTACGCCTCCCAGTTGACGACCAGCTGCGCCTCGCCGATCAGCTCGCCGACACGGGAGCCGATCATGCTCAGGCCGAGGATCGGGCCGTCGACCGCGCGGACCACCTTGACGGAGCCGGTGGTGCCGATGATCTCGCTGCGGGCGTTGCCGGCGAGCGAGTAGTCGTAGGTGGCGACCTTGTCCTTGCCGTACTTCTCGACGGCGCGGGCCTCGGAGAGTCCGATCGAGGCGACCTCGGGCTCCGAGTAGGTGATCTTCGGGATGTTGACGTCCTCGATCACGACCGGCTTCAGACCGGCGATCTCCTCGGCGACGAAGAAGCCGTGCTGGAAGCTGCGGTGCGCGAGCTGGAGGCCGGGGACGATGTCGCCGATGGCGTACACGTTCGGCAGGTTGGTGGCGAGGCGCTCGTTGGTGAGGACGAAGCCGCGGTCCATCTTGAGGCCCGCCTCCTCGAAGCCGAGGTTCGCCGTGGCCGGGCCGCGGCCGACGGCCACGAGCAGGATGTCCGCCTCGATGCTCTCGCCGCTCTCGAGGGAGATGGAGACGCCCGAGTCGCTCTGGCTCACGCCGGAGAAGCGGACCCCGAGCTTGTACTCGATGCCGCGCTTGCGGAACGCGCGCTCGAGGGCCTTGCTGATGACCTCCTCCTCGTTCGGGACGAGGTGGGGGAGGGCCTCGATGATCGTGACCTCGGCGCCGAAGGAGCGCCAGACGCTCGCGAACTCGACGCCGATGACGCCGCCGCCGAGCACGGCGACGCGCTGCGGCACGAAGTCCAGGGCGAGGGCCTGCTCGCTGGTGATGACGCGGCCGCCCAGCTCGAGGCCGGGCAGGGAGCGGGAGTAGGAGCCGGTGGCGAGGACGAGGTGCTTGCCGGTGATGGTGTCGCCGTTGACGGTGACGCTGGTGCCGCCCGCGAAGCGGCCCTCGCCCGCGATCGTGGTGACGCCGCGCGCCTTCACGAGCGACTGGAGGCCCTTGTACTTCTTGGCGACGATGCCCTCGCGGTAGGAGGTGACCGCGGCGATGTCGACGCCCTCGAAGGTCGACTTGATGCCGAAGTGCGTCGAGTCCTTGGTGGCGTCGGCGACCTCGGCGGCGTGCAGCAGCGCCTTGGTCGGGATGCAGCCGCGGTGGAGGCAGGTGCCGCCCACCTTGTCCTTCTCGATCATCGCCACCGACATGCCGAGCTCGGCCGCGCGCAGGGCGGTGGCATAGCCTCCGCTTCCCCCGCCCAGGACGACGACGTCAAAGTTCTGTTCAGGCACCCGTTGCTCCTCGAGGTCGTGCGGAGGCGGCGCGGAATCGTGTCCCGACCGCCCTGTCGACCCTACTACGGCTGACCGGTCGCGCCCGTGGCTCCGGAGGGGGTGGCGAAGCCCTCGGCGAACGCAATAAGGGCGCGCACGGTGACCCCGGTCGGCCCCGCCGGGACGAAGCCGAATCCGCCGCCGCCGTTGTTCGCGGCGCCGGCGATGTCGAGGTGCGCCCACGGGATCGGCGTGCCGTCGGGGCGCGTCCCGACGAAGTCCTTGAGGAACGTCGCGGCGAGCAGCATTCCGGCCGCGGTGTTGCCCGGCTTGGCGTTCGCGATGTCGGCGATGTCCGAGTTGAGGACGGCGCGCAGCTCGCCCGGGAGCGGCATGCGCCAGGCGAGCTCGCCGGTCTTCTCCGCCGCCTCGAGGAAGCCGGCGACGGGCTCGTCGTCGCCCATCAGGCCGACGTACCGGGTGCCGAGCGCGACCGTGGCGGCGCCCGTCAGGGTGGCGACGTCGATGATCGCGTCCGGCTGCTCCTCGGCGGCGGCGACGAGGCCGTCGGCGAGCACGAGGCGGCCCTCGGCGTCGGTGTTGAGCACCTCAACCGTCTTGCCGCCCCGGATGCGCAGCACGTCGTTGGGGCGCGTCGCGCTGCCGGAGGGCATGTTCTCGGCGATGCAGAGCCAGGCGGTGACCTTGACGGGCGCCGCGAGCTTCGCGGCGGCGAGGGCGACCGCGAGCACGGTCGCGGCGCCGGTCATGTCGTACTTCATGCCGACCATGGAGGCGGCCGGCTTGAGGGAGAGGCCGCCGCTGTCGAAGGTGATGCCCTTGCCGACGAGCGCGAGGTGCGCCTCGGCGCCCTCGGGGGCCCACACGACCTTGACGAGCCGCGGCGGGCGGACGGAGCCCTTGCCCACGCCGAGGATGCCGCCGAATCCGTCCCGCTCGAGGTCGTGCTCGTCCCAGACGGTCACCTCGACGCCGACGCCCTCAGCGAGCTGCTGCGCGCGCTCGGCGAGGGTCTCCGGGTAGAGGTCGGACGGCGGCATGTTGACGAGGTCGCGCACCGTGGCGACGGCCTCGGCCGCGATCTCCGCGCGTCGGACGAGCGCCTCGTCGGTGCTCGGCGCGAGCACGGTGATCTCGGCGGCGGGCGACTTGGCGCCCGCGCGGGAGTCGACGCGGTACTCGTCGAAGCTGTACGCGCCGATGGCCGCGCCCTCGAGCACCGCCAGGGCGGCCTCGTCGTCCTCGACGGGGAGCGCGAAGGCGATGCTGCGCACACCGCGCACCTGCCGGGTGACTGCGCCGGCGGCGTAGCGGAGGGCCTCCGGCGTCGCCTCGCCGCCGAGGCCGACGATCGCGATGCTGGTGGCGCCGATCCCGGTGCCCGGGATGCGCACCACCTGGTCGCGTGCCCCGGTGACCCCGATGCCCTCGAGGAGGCCGGCGAGGGACTCGAGACCGGGAAGCTCCGGCGTCCGCACGCCGTCGCCGTTCTTCGTGGCGCCGAGGACGAGGACGTCCGCCTCGATGTCGGCGGGCAGCTCGGAGGACAGGCGGAGGGTGGGAAGAGGCATTGCCCCAGCCTAATGACGCCCCTTCCGCCTGGTTTCGCGGGGAGCTCGGGCGCAGGGGTGCCTCCGTTCGCCGTCAGCGTCCCGCCCCGCCCGGTGCCCGGCGGGGCGGCGAATACGATGGGTGTCATGCGCAATCCGGAGGAGCTCTTCGAGCTGACGCCGGCGGCGGAGGAGGTGCCCACGGGTCTCGCACTCGTCGCGGGCCTCACCGGCTTCGCCGACGCGGGCTCCGCCGTGACCCAGCTGAACCGGTACCTGCTCGAGACGGTGCGCACCACCGAGATCGCGGTGTTCGACAACGACGCCCTGCTCGACTACCGCGCCCGGCGCCCGACGATCATGTTCGACGAGGACCACCTCACCGAGTACTCGCCGCCGCGCCTCGTGCTCTCGCTCGCGCACGACGAGCTCGGCATCCCGTTCCTGCTCCTCACCGGCTACGAGCCCGACTTCCAGTGGGACCGCTTCGCCGACGCCCTGCTCGGCCTCATGGAGCGGTTCCAGGTGATCTCCACCACGTGGGTGCACGCCATCCCGATGCCGGTGCCGCACACCCGCCCGATCAAGGTGACCGTGTCCGGCACCCGGACGGACCTCGTCGAGTCGATGTCCGCCTGGCGACCGCGCACGCAGGCGCCCGCCAACCTGCTGCACCTCGTCGAGTACCGGCTCGCCGACAAGGGGGAGTCGGTCACCGGGTTCGTGCTGCTCGTTCCGCACTACCTCTCCGACACCGAGTTCCCGCTCGCCGCCGTCACGGCGCTCGAGAGCGTCAGCGCCGCGACCGGACTCATCTTCCCGACCGACCGCCTCCGGGAGGAGGGTCGCGAGTTCGTCTCGAAGATCGACGAGCAGGTGACCGCGAGCGAGGAGCTCGCGCGGCTCGTGGGCACGCTCGAGGAGCGGCACGACACGTACATGCAGGGCAACCCGCTGCCGTCGCCGCTCGTCGACGAGGACGGCAGCGTGCCGAGCGCCGACGAGATCGCGGCCGAGCTCGAGAAGTTCCTCGCCGCGCGTCGGCGCAGCGACGAGGATCAGGGCTGAGCGGTCACCACCGCACACGGGTCAGCTGACCCGACAGGCGCCACAGCCGCTTCGCGACCTGCTCCTCGTTCTTGATGCGCGGGGGCTTGATGACGACCGGGCGACCGGCGGTGTGCCCGAGGCCGGCGGGGCCGATCAGCTCGCCGCCGCGGAGCGCCGGATCCGTCGCCGCCGTCACGAGGGGCGCCGCGCCGGCCGCGAAGTCCTGTCCGACCGCGCGACGCGGCAGGCCGACGGGACCGCGGAGGCGCTCGGCGGGCACCGAGTAGCCGGGGTGGGCTGCGATCGAGCGGATGCGCAGCCCCTCCTCGTCGGCCTTCCGCTGCAGCTCGCGCGCGAACAGGAGGTTGGCCCGCATGCTCGCCGCGTAGGCGCGGAACGAGCGGTAGCCGTGGTCGAAGCGGAGGTCGTGGAAGAGGATCCGGCCGAATCGCGCCGCGAGCGAGGTGACCGTGACGACCCGTGCGTCCTCCGCCGCGGACGGCAGGAGCAGTCCGGTGAGCGCGAAGTGCCCGAGGTGGTTGATGCCGAGGTGCAGCTCGAATCCGTCCGCGGTGAGGCGCCGGGAGGGCGCGAGCGTGACGCCCGCGTTGTTCACGAGCGCGCGCCAGCGCGGGAAGCGGGCGGCGTAGGCGGCCGCGAACTCGAGGACGGACGCGAGGTCGGACAGGTCGAGCGGGATCAGGTCCACGCGCGCCTCCGGGTTAAGGGCGAGGATCTCGCTCTTGACGTCCTCTCCGCGCTCCGGGTCGCGAACGCCGAGCACGAGCGGCAGCCCGCGGGCTGCGAACTGGAGCGCCGCCGCACGGCCGATCCCGGAGGTGCCGCCGGTGAGGACGACGGGGGCAGCATCGTCGTCCCGCATCCCGCTCACCGCTCGATCGTAGCCCGGGCCGAGGGCGCGGCTCGGAGGGGAGGCCGCGGCCCGCGCGTATCCTGGAGGGAGTGAATTCGCGACGCTCCTGGATCATCTTCAGCGCGGGCGTCGTGGCCTATCTGGTGTCGATCACCCAGCGCTCGAGCCTCGGCGTCGCCGCGGTCGATGCGAGCGACCGCTTCTCCTCGACGGCCGCCGCGCTCTCCACGCTCGGCGTGCTGCAGCTGGTGGTCTACGCGGCGCTGCAGGTGCCGGTCGGCGTGCTCATCGACCGGCTCGGGCCCAAGCCGCTGCTCGTCTCCGGCGCGGCGCTCATGGCGATCGGACAGGCGGTCGTCGCCATCTCGCCGACCCTCGAGGTCGCCGTGATCGGCCGCGTCCTGGTGGGCGCGGGCGACGCGGCCACCTTCACCTCCGTGCTGCGCCTCACCAACACGTGGTTCAGCGGCCGGAAGGTGCCGCAGCTCAACCAGTGGATGGGCAACCTCGGCCAGTTCGGCCAGGTGCTCTCCGCGATCCCGTTCGCCGCGCTGCTGCACTCGGCGGGCTGGACGCCCGCGTTCCTCAGCGCGGCCGGCCTCTCCGTGCTCTCCTTCGTGGTCTGCCTCGCCGTCGTCTCGAACGGGACGGAGCTGTCCCCGCACGCGCAGAAGGTCGCGAGCCTCAGGGAGGCGCTGGCGCAGCTGCGCGCGAGCCTCAAGCGCCCCGGCACGCAGCTCGGGTTCTGGGCGCACTTCGTGACCCAGTCGCCGGGCGTCGTCTTCGCGCTCATGTGGGGCTACCCCTTCATGGTGTTCGGGGTGGGGCTCCCGCCCGCCTTCGGCTCCGCGATGCTCGCCCTCATGGTGCTCACCGGCCTCGTGGTCGGGCCGTTCCTCGGGCTGCTGACCGTGCGCCATCCGCTCCGGCGTTCGAGTCTCGCGCTGCTGACGGTCGCGCTCATGACGATCGCGTGGGGCACCGTCCTGCTCTGGCCCGGCCGTCCGCCCGCCTGGCTCGTGGTGGTCCTCGTCGTCGCGCTGGGGATCGGGGGACCGGCCTCCCAGATCGGCTTCGACTTCGCCCGTACCTTCAATCCCGCCCGGCGGCTCGGCTCGGCGAACGGCATCGTCAACGTGGGAGGCTTCACCGCGAGCTTCACGATGATGCTGCTCATCGGGCTCGTCCTCGACGCCCTGAGCGGGGGAGACCCGGGAGCCCTGTACGACATCGACTCGTTCCGGCTCGCCGAGCTCGTCCAGGTGCCGGTGGTCGGCTTCGGCGTCCTCATGCTCCTGCGGGCACGCCGTCGCACCCGGCGGCTGATGGCCGAGGAGGAGGGAATACAGGTGGGCCCTCTGTGGGTTGCATTGGCGAGGGCGTGGGGACGCCGACGGGCGCGACGCACCGCTGGAGGGCAGGCGTCGTCCGCCGGGTCATAGCGCGCGTGCAATAATTGGATAGGACCCGTTCAACTCCTGGGAAAGGACGGTAGCGCTTCGGCGCCGCCGGCCGAAGGACTTGACATGGGTCCAAGTGTTGCCCGCACCACGCTGAACAAGCGTCCTCCGAGCCGTCCGCCCTCATCACCGACCACCGGTAGGAAAGGTGTACACCCGATGACTTCCCCTGATGTCACGGCCGTTCTGGCCGCCGACGCCGACGTTCTGACCGAGACCCCCGCGAAGGCTCCCGCCAAGCGCGCGGCCTCGAAGACGACCGGCACCAAGGCCGCCGCCAAGAAGGCCGCGACCCCGAAGACCGCCGCGAAGAAGACCGCCAAGGGCGGCACCAAGGCGGCCGCCGCCGACCCCGACCTCGAGGACGACGACGCCACGGACGTGGACGCCGACCTCGACGCGGTCGAGCCCGCCGCCGACGCGATCGAGGAGACCGACGACACCGCTGAGGACGGCGACGAGGCCGCCGACGCGGAGTCCTCCGACGACTCCGACGCCGAGGACTCGGACTCCGACTCGGACGACTCGGAGGAGGGCGCCGCGAAGCCGGCCGCCGCCGCCGCGACGACCGAGGAGGAGGAGAAGCTACCGCAGGACGCGATCGTCCTCTCCCTCGTCGACGACGAGGACGAGGTTCCCGTCTACTCGACGGCGATCACCGGCGCCACGGCGGACCCGGTCAAGGACTACCTGAAGCAGATCGGCAAGGTCCCGCTGCTGAACGCGGCCGAGGAGGTCGAGCTCGCCATGCGGATCGAGGCCGGCCTGTTCGCCGAGGACAAGCTCGCCAACGAGGGCGCAAACCTCTCGAAGGAGCTCATCCGCGAGCTGCGCTGGGTCGCGAAGGACGGTCAGCGGGCGAAGAGCCACCTGCTCGGCGCGAACCTCCGCCTCGTCGTCTCGCTCGCCAAGCGCTACACCGGCCGCGGCATGCAGTTCCTGGACCTGATCCAGGAGGGCAACCTGGGCCTCATCCGTGCGGTCGAGAAGTTCGACTACACGAAGGGCTTCAAGTTCTCCACGTACGCCACGTGGTGGATCCGCCAGGCGATCACCCGCGCGATGGCCGACCAGGCCCGCACCATCCGCATCCCGGTGCACATGGTCGAGGTCATCAACAAGCTGGCCCGCGTGCAGCGGCAGATGCTGCAGGACCTCGGCCGCGAGCCCACGCCCGAGGAGCTGAGCCGCGAGCTCGACATGACCCCGGAGAAGGTCATCGAGGTGCAGAAGTACGGCCGCGAGCCGATCTCCCTGCACACGCCGCTCGGCGAGGACGGCGATTCCGAGTTCGGTGACCTCATCGAGGACACCGAGGCTGTCGTCCCGGCCGACGCAGTCGGCTTCACGATGCTGCAGAAGCAGCTGGAGAGCCTTCTCGACTCGCTCAGCGAGCGCGAGGCGGGCGTCATCCGGATGCGCTTCGGCCTCGGCGACGGCATGCCGAAGACCCTCGACCAGATCGGCGACACGTTCGGCGTGACCCGCGAGCGGATCCGCCAGATCGAGAGCAAGACGATGGCGAAGCTGCGCCACCCGTCCCGCTCGCAGTCGCTGCGCGACTACCTCGAGTGATCTGATACCTCCTCACGGCGAAAGGGCCGGTGCCTCTGGGCGCCGGCCCTTTCCCGTTCCGGGGGTGGCCCGGCCTCCTGCGCGGATCAGGAGATTTTCCGCGGATCAGGCGATCCGCTCCGTTTCGCGCGCGGTTCAGGACGACACGCCGTCTGGAGGGGGGATCTCCTGATCGGCGCGCGAGCACTCCTTCCAGGCGGAGCTCGCGCAGCCGGATCGGAGCGGAATAGGCGCGCTCCCGGTCGGTTGCCTCAAGCAAGGCTTCCCACGACTCGATCGGAGACGACATGCACATCCTCCTCACCGGCGGCACCGGCTACATCGGCGGCGCCGTCCTCGACGCGCTCACCGCGAAGGGCCATGACGTGACCGTCGCCGTCCGCAGCGAGGAGGCGGCACGTCGGGTCGCGGCGAAGGGTGCACGGGCGGTGATCGGCGACATCACCGACCCCGCCTGGTTCGGAGCGCTGCTGCGCGAGGCGGACGGCTCGATCCACTCGGCCGCGGGCGGAGCCGCGATGGACGCGGCGGTGCTCGACGCCGTCATCGACGCGTTCGGCGGCACCGGCAAGCCGTTCGTGCACACCGGCGGAGTGTGGTCGTGGGGGAGCGGAACCGACATCGACGAGGCCGACCCGCAGAACCCGCCCGCGCTGACGGCGTGGCGCCAGGAGCAGGAGCGGCGGATCCTCGACTCCGACGTGAAGGCGTCCCTGGTCGCGCCGGGCATCGTCTACGGCTACGGCATCGGCATCCCGGTCAGCGTGATCGCCGACGCGCCGCGCGACGAGCACGGGGCGCTGCGCCTCGTCGGCGACGGGACGCAGCACTGGGCCACCGTGCACGTCGACGACCTCGCCGACCTCTACGTCCGCGTCCTCGAGCATGCGCCGGGCGGTGGCACCTACATCGGCGCGAGCGGTATCAGCCCGACCGTTCGGGAGCTGGCGGAGGCGGCCGCCGGCGCGGGCGGCGCCGTGGCGCCGGAGACCGCGGAGGAGACGCGCGCCCGCCTGGGCGCCGCGTTCGCGGACGCGCTGCTGCTCGATCAGCAGGCGAGCGGCCGCCGCGCCAAGGAGACCTTCGGCTGGGCGCCGAGCCGCCCGTCGATCCTGCACAACCTTCAGGGCGCCGCGGACGACGACGAGGCGGCCTGAGCGGAGTCTCGGGCGGGCCGGCAGGCGACCCGCCCGGGACCCGCGCTGAACGCGTCGGCCGGACCCCGTCTGGGAGACTGGACCGGATGACGACTCGACCGCCTGGAATCCATTGGGCACCCGCCGTCCTGGTCGGCCGCGCCGCGCGGACCGCCGCCCGCCTGCGCAAGCGCGGGGGAGGTTCCGCCGTCCCCGGCCTCGTGGTCAACAAGCTCTCGCCCGGCTTCCTCGGCTCCGTGCTGTCGCACTTCCCGGAGGGGCTCGTCGTCGTCTCCGGCTCGTCGGGCAAGTCGACCACCACGAAGATGCTGGTCACCGTCCTCGAGGCGCACGGCAAGCGGATCTTCACCAACCCGTCGACCGCGAACATCAGCCAGGGCCTCACCTCGGCGCTGCTGGAGCGGGTGTCGCTGACCGGGCGCATCGACGCGGACATGGCGGTCCTCGAGATGGACGAGGGGCACGGTGCGCTCCTTTCGCCGCAGTTCGAGGCGCGCACGGTCGTGCTCACGAACGTCATGACCGACCAGATCGACCGCTTCCACGACAGCGAGAAGGTGCTCGCCTACCTGCGCCAGATCGCGTCGCGCGCGACGGACAAGCTGATCCTCAACGCCGACGACGCCATGCTCATGCGGCTGGCGGATGCGCCCCCCGAGGTTGAGGAATCGCCGCAGGCGCCGTCTCGGAACCACCATGCGGACGCCTCGGACGCCTCGGACGCCTCCACCCTCCAGTCGCTCTTCGACGAGGCCGGACCCGGACCCGCGCAAGCGCCGCGCGGCGCCGGCACGCCCACGGTGGAGCTCTTCGGCGTCTCCGAGCAGGTCCTCGCCGCCCTCCCGCGGGGCCTCGGCTACGCGGAGACCACGGTCGCCCGCTTCGACGGCGGCACCATGGTCACGGGTGTCTCCGGCCGCTCGGCATCCATCGCGTTCGACGGCGCCATCCACGAGGTGGGACTGCCGGCGAGGGGCATCCACTACGCCGTCGACGCCGCGGCGGCCCTCGCCGCTGCGCGATCGCTCCTCGGCGACGGGTTCGACGCGGCCGTGGCGGTCGCCGCGATCTCGGCGATGCCCGCGGTCTTCGGGCGCGGCGAGGTCGTCACGGTGCAGGGCAAGCAGGTCGAGTTCGTGCTCGTGCAGAATCCGGCCAGCTTCCAGCTGAACGTCGACGAGCTCGACGAGGGCCTCGACCAGGTGTTGGTGGCGATGGGGTCGGACGTCGCCGACCCGTCCTACTTCTGGCCGGTCGACGCGTCCCGCATCGGTCGGGCACGGATCGTCACCGGGTCGAAGGCGCAGGAGATGGCGCTCCAGCTGATCTACCAGGGGGTGCAGGTCGACGAGATCGAGCCCGACCTGGCGGCGGCCCTCGACCGCTTCCTCGCCCTGCCCGAACCGGAGCGCGGCGTGAAGACCATCGTTTTCACCGCGGACCCCATGCGCCGCACCCGCAGCCACCTGGGACTCGCCCAATGACGCACCGCATCCTGCAGCTCTTCCCGGAGCTCACCAACGTCAACGGCGACGGCGAGAACGCGCTCGCCCTCGCCCGCCGCCTCGAGTGGGCGGGAGCGGACGCGGAGGTCGTGCCGCTCGCCGAGGGCGACCCGGCGCCCGGCTTCTCGCCCGCGGCCGTCGTGCTCGGCTCCGGCGTCGACTCCGCCCTCGAGCGCACCCGGGACGCTCTCGCGACGCTTCGCGGGCAGCTCACCGGATGGCTCGCCGCGGACGTCCCGCTGCTCGTCGTCGGCACCGGCGTCGAGCTTCTGAGCCGCCGCGTCGAGCTTCCCGACGGCGCGATCGACGGGCTCGGCCTGGTGCCCGGCGAGGCGACCGCCCTGCCGGGACGCGTGGCCGGCGACCTCGTGGTCGACTCGGCCTGGGGGCGCCTGTTCGGGTACGAGAACCACGGGCGCGGCCTGACGCTCGACGAGGGGGTGACGCCGCTCGGCGGCGTCGTGCGGGGCGCGGGCAACGGCACCGGCAGCGACGGCATCCGCCTGGGCAGCCTCTTCGGCACGCACCTGCACGGTCCGGTGGTCGCCCGCAATCCGCGGTTCGCGATGGCGCTCGTGGCCGCCATCGCGGGCGACACGATCGACGCCTATGCGCCGGGCCGCGCGGATGCTGTCGCGGACGCCGTCAACGCGGCGACCGCCCGCCGGCTCGACCTCTCCTGACCGCCGCGCGGAGGCGAGGACGACGCGTCGCCGCCTCCGCCGGCGACGGTGTCAGGACCGGATCCACTCCAGCAGGTCGGCGTTGATCGTCTCCGCCTGCGTGGTGGGCATGCCGTGCGGGAAGCCGGGGTACGTCTTCAGCGTGCCGTTCTGCAGCAGCTTCGCGGACAGCGGCGCGGAGTCCTCGTAGGGCACGATCTGGTCGTCGTCGCCGTGCATCACGAGGACCGGCACGGTGATCTTCTTCAGGTCCTCCGTGAAGTCGGTCTGCGAGAAGGCGACGATCCCGTCGTAGTGCGCCTTGGCGCCGCCCATCATCCCCTGCCGCCACCAGTTCTCGATGACCGCCTCGGACGGCTCCACCCCGGGGCGGTTGTAGCCGTAGAACGGGCCGGACGGGAGCGCGCGGTAAAAGTCGGTCCGGCTCGCCGCGAGCTGCGCCTGCAGGTCGTCGAACACCGACTTCGGCAGCCCGCCGGGGTTGCTCTCGGTCTGCACCATGATCGGCGGAACCGCGCTGATCAGCACAGCCCGCGCCACCCGCGCCTCGCCGTGCTGGGCGATGTAGTGCACCACCTCGCCGCCGCCCGTCGAGTGGCCGACGTGGATCGCGTCCTGCAGGTCGAGGTGCTCGGTGAGCGCCGCCAGGTCAGCGGCGTAGTGGTCCATGTCGTGCCCGTCGCTCGTCTGCGTCGACCGCCCGTGCCCGCGCCGATCGTGGGCGATGACCCGGAAGCCGTGCTGGACGAAGAACAGCAGCTGGGCGTCCCAGTCGTCCGCGGACAGCGGCCAGCCGTGGCTGAAGACGATGGGCTGGCCGGAGCCCCAGTCCTTGTAGAAGATCTCGGTGCCGTCGGTCGTCGTGATGGTGCCCATGTTTCCTCCGGTTCCTCGTTCTCGCCTGCCGGTTCCGTTCCGAGCCCGCCTCGTCGTGACGAGTCGAGCTGCGGAACGTGGACCGCCCGAGATTCTTCTCGCCGTCGGTTTCCGACGCGTGAACGGAAGGGGCGAATCAGCCGAGCGCCTCGCCGCCGCCCTCGGCCGTCGAGCTTCGTCTCACGCGGTCTCGAGCGTGCTCGACGATCCCCTCGAGGCGACGGGAGTGCGCGCCGCGCCAGTAGACGCGCCCGCAGCCGGTGCAGCGGGCGAAGTCGCGATACGTGCGGAGCGTCCCGGGCTCGACCTCGCTCGCGACGTCCTCCGCGGCGACCGCACCGAGCGCCTCCCCGCAGACGAGGCAGCGGGTCCACGGCGCGAGGGCGGGGGCGAATCGGTCGAGCACATCGTCGAGCTGATCGGCGACATCGTCGTGCACCAGGAGCGCGCCGTCCGGGACCACGGCGCGGGAGAGCAGCGCCACGTCCCGGGTGAGGAGCACCCGCTGCTCGCGGGCAGCCCAGTCCGCGAGCCGTCCGTCGTCCGCATCCGGCTCGTACGCGGTGTCGATCCCCAGCAGCCGCATCCGCCGGGCGAGCGCGGCGAGGTGGACGTCGAGCAGGAACCGACCCGCGTGCGGCTGGGGGCGCGGCCGCCGATGCACGGCGAGCAGCGCTGCGCTTCCGATCGGCGCGCGGCGCTGCTCCGCACGCGGGATGAGCCGGTCGTCCAGCCGGAGCTCCCCGACCTCGGTCAGCGGGATGCCGAGGCTCTGCACGATGTGGCCGGCGGTGTCGGTGGCTCCGGCGTCGACCTCGAGGGGACTCCGCCGCCGGCCGCGCGGCAGCAGGAACGTCAGCTCAGGGTCGATGTCGACGGCGAGCCGGGGCATCAGTCGACCGGGCGCGCGAGGGCCTGCAGCGATCGGCGGTAGGTGCCGGGAGTGGTTCCGGCCACCTCGCGGAAGTCGCGGATGAGGTGGGCCTGGTCCGTGTAGCCGAGCTCGGCGGACAGCACCGCGAGGTCGACCTCGGGCTCGCTCGCGAGCAACCGCGCCACCTCCTGGAGGCGGATGCGCCGGCTCACCCACTTCGGACCCTTGCCGAGGGTCGAGCGAAGAGCGCGCTGCACAGTGCGCTCGCTGACTCCGAACCGCTCTGCGAGGTCGGGCCCGGTGCGGGTGCGGACGCGGCGGGTCAGCTCGGCGACGACTGCGTTGGCGAGGAGCGGCTCCGCCGCCAGGGGCCGCTCGGCGATCCGGGACGCGAGCGCCTCGTCGGCGGCCACGGCCTGCGCCTCGGGCGTGCCCGCCGCCGCGACCCCGGAGAGCAGGGCGTGCAGGTCCCGGTCCAGGTCGGGCGTCAGCGGAACGGTCCGCCCGGCCAGCTGCTCGGGCCGCAGGGCGCTGAGCGCCGGCAGGCCGGCCGGCGTCAGCCGGATCCCGAACGCGGAGCCGCTGCCACGGATCTCGCGCATCCACGCCTTCTCCTGCACCCCGGTGACGACGAGCGGGGCCGGCACCTCGCCCGTCTCGATCGACAGGGTGACCGACGGGGAGTCGATGATCCGCTGTGCGATGACCTCGCCTGGCGGCAGCTGCCAGTGCACGTGCCAGTACCGGTCGACGACCTCGGCGACGGCGGGGGAGGGCTCGAACCAGCGGGCCCCGTAGCGCTCGAGGTTGTCGGGGTGGAGGACTCCGGTCCGCTCGTCGCGGCGGAGCCGTCGCTCGGCGGCGCCGTCCGAGGTGGTCACCCTCCCAGTGTGCCCGTCGCGCGGGGTGACGCTCGTCGGCTTTCTCCTATACCGCCGTTCCGCGGCCGATCAGGATGGCGGAGGAGCCACCACGGCGAGCGGATCGGAGCCCGGCATGCACACGACCAACTACTTCGACACCTTCATCGAGGTCGCCGAGGACTGCCCGGTGACGGAGGGCGAGGTGCCGCCGGCGAAAGCCGGCGCCAAGACGGTCGCCGGGATGCACCACGACCTGATCGCCGGACACCCTTACCAGTTCACCTCGGACGAGGTGATCTTCGAGGTCTACGCGGAGCGCGCCGGCATTTCACCGGAGGAGCGCGACGCCGCCCGCGAGCGCTTCTTCTCGAAGGGGCAGCCGTGCCTGCGCTCCTCGCCCCTCGGCAAGCGCTACGGCTGGGGAACCCACCACGACGCCGACGGCCGAGTCGCCGCCTATCCGCTCGGCTCCGAGGAGTACGAGCGGCTGAAGGCGGACGCCGCGCTCACCCACACCCGGGCCATGCGCTCGAAGCGCGCCTGACGCGGGCGCGGCAACCGAAGAGGCACGTTCATATCGTCGTGGCGCGCATCTGGTCCGGCAGGACCGGGGACTGCCACACTTCGGCCATGAGCACACGCGCGCCAGCCCGCCCGGAGGCCCTCGTCGCGGGCGCGGCGGCTCTCGTCGCGATCGCCGGCGCCGCCCTGACCCTCTTCTTCGCCCTCGAGCTGTCGGTCGCCGGGCTCGCCTGGGTCGGCACGGCCGCCACCGTCGGACTCGCTCCCGCACTCGCGGTCGCCGCGCTCGTCACCCTGCTCGCCCGCCGCGCCGTGCTCTCCCCGCGCCGGGCCGCAGGGGTGGCGGCCCTGGCAGCCCTCGCGTGCGCCTCCGCGCTCGGAGCGGCGCTGTCCTGGTCCGCCGGATTCGACGCGGCCGACGCAGGCTTCGATGCCGCTCCCCACACCCGCGTCACCCTGCTGACGGCCGTCGCGGCGTGGGTGCTCGGCGCGGCCGCGATCGCCGCGCTGACCGCGGCGGTGCTGCCCGGCCCCCGGGTCCCATCCGCCCGCTGGCTGCTGGCGCTCCTGATCGGCGCCGTCGGATCGCCCATCGTCGGCGCCGCGCTGCTCGCTCCCGCGACGACCGTCATCGCGAGCTTCGCTCTGCTGGTCCTGGCGATTCGGCCGCGCGCGCTCCCGGTCGAGCGGCCGGCGCGCGGGGTTCCCGTCGCCTCTCGTCCGCGCCCGGTCCCTGTCGTGCCCGCCCGCGCCCTCGCCTGGTCCGCCGCGGCGGCCGGCGCCCTCGCGATCGCCCTGGCGCTCACCGGAAGCACCTGGGGCGTCGTGATCCTCGACGCGACGCAGACGATGCAGCTCGGCATGGCGGTAGGCAACCTCTGCGCCCTCCCGCTCGTGCTGAGCCTCGACCTGGTGCTCGCATCCCGGAACCCCGGCCGCAGAGCGCTCATCCATCTGGTCGCCGCGCTGGTCGCCGTCGCCCTCGTCGTCGCGGCCGCCGCGCCGGTCGCCGGCCTGCTCGGGGACTCGTTCTGGCAGTGGCAGCTCCTGATGCTGTCGGTGGGAGTGACCGCCGTGGCGGGCGCCCTGACCGTCGGAGCGGCCCTCCCGGGCGGCAGGGGAGTCCGTGCGCTGCTCGCCGTCGCTGCGGGTGCCGCCTTCGCGGTCACGTTCGGCGTGGTGCTGATGGCGGCGGCCCCGTTCCTCGCCCCGCCGCTCGCCGCCGGCTGGGCGCTCTGGGGTGTCCGTCGGCGGGCTCGGCCGCCGCAGGACCGGGTCCCGGCTGGCGCCTGACGACGGTCCGCGCTCAGCCCCTGTCGATGTCCGCGGTCAGCGCCTTTGCGAGCGCGGCGGCGCGCTCGGACCGGAACACGTCCTCGAGCAGGATCGGCTTCTCGTCCGGGCCGGACAGGGGGATCCGCCAGTTCGGGTACTCGTCGAGCGTGCCCGGCTGATTCTGCGTGCGCCGATCGCCGACCGCATCCGTGAGCGCGACCCCGAGCAGGCGGGACGGCGCGAGCGCGAGGTAGCGGTGGAGCGCGGTCACCTCCTCGTCGAGCGTGGCATCCTCGCCGAGGAGGCCCCGACCGCGCAGCTCGTCCAGCCAGCTCTCGCGATCCTTCTCGTCGGCCGCCTTCTCCTCCGCGACCGGCCGCGTCAGCAGGCCGAGGCGGTCGCGCAGCTCGACATGCACGCCCTCGAGGTATCCGGCGCTCGGAGGCAGGTCGTGCGTGGTGACGGAGGCGAGGCACAGCTCGCGCCACCTCTCGGCGGGCAGGGGGTTCCCCTCGCCGTCGCGCTCGAACCAGAGGATCGAGGTGCCGAGCACGCCGCGCTTCGCGAGGTACTCGCGGGCGGACGGCTCCACGACCCCGAGGTCCTCGCCGACGACCACGGCGCCCGCGCGCTGCGCCTCGAGGGCGAGGATGCCGATCAGCGCCCGGTGGTCGTAGCGGACGTAGGTGCCGTCGGCGGGGGAGGCGCCCTCGGGAACCCACCACAGCCGGAACAGCCCGATGATGTGGTCGATCCGCACCCCGCCCGCGTGCCGGAGCACGTTGCGGATGAGGTCGCGGAACGGCGCGTACGCGAGCTCCTCGAGCTTGTCCGGGCGCCACGGCGGCTGCTGCCAGTCCTGGCCCATCTGGTTGAACGGGTCCGGCGGAGCGCCGACCCGCACCCCGACGGCGTACGCGTCACGCAGCCGCCACGCGTCCGCGCCGCCCGGATGAACGCCGACGGCGAGGTCGTGCATGATGCCGAGCGGCATCCCGGCCTCGACCGCCCGCGCCTGGGCCCGCTGCAGCTGCTCGTCGAGGATCCACTGCAGCCACATCTCGAAGTCGAGGTCTTGCTCGTGCTGGGCGATGTGGTCGGCGACGGCGTCGCCGCCTGCTTCCTGCAGGTCCTCCGGCCACTGCCGGTAGTCGTTGCCGTGCTCGACGGCGATCACGTTCCAGGCGGCGAACTGCCGCAGGGCCTCGCCGTGCAGCTCGCGGTAGGCGCGGTACGCCTCCTCGCGCTCCGGCGTCCGCTGGGCCCGGTTAAGCAGCTCGAGGGCGGCCCGCTTCGCCGTCCAGGACGCGTCGCGGTCGATGACGTCCTTCCCGTCGAGCTCCTCGTGCACTTCTTGGCCGAGGGCGTCGACGCCGGCGCGCTCCTCGTCGTCGAGCTGCCCGTACTCGGGGACGTCCTCGACGCGGATGTAGAGCGGGTTGAAGAACCGGCGGGAGGACGGCAGGTAGGGCGACGGCTCCATCGGCGGGACGGGCTCGGCCGCGTGCAGCGGGTTCACGAGGACGTAGCCGGCGCCGAGCTCGCCGGCCGACCAGGTGGCGAGAGCGGTGAGGTCACCGAGGTCGCCGACGCCCCACGACCTGCGGGAGCGCGCGCTGTAGAGCTGCGCGGCGAAGCCCCAGGTGCGGGAGTCGCCGAGGCTCTCCGGCAGTCCGAGCCAGCGCGGGGTGACGATGAGGGCGCCCTCCTCGTCGCCTGCCCGCACGGTGTGGTAGCCGGTCGGCAGATCCGCCGGCACGTCGTAGGTCACTCCGCTCACCGTGCGTCCGTCGACGGTGCGGGTGTCCGACACGCCCTCACGCCGGGGAAGGGGACGGCGGCCGCCGTCCTCGAGCTCGAGGGCTACGTCGAGGTCCGTGCCCTCGTCGATGTGCGCGACGAGGACCGCCGCCTCCCCCTCGGGAACGACCAGGCAGGCGGGCAGCGTGCGCCCCCACACCGCCCTCTGCCGGGACTCGAGGGCGTCCGGCGCTGCGGCGTCGACACCCATCGCGGCGAGGATGCCGGCGATCGTCGCCTCCGGCACGTCGACGTGGCGGCCCTGCCAGTCGTCGTACGACGTCGAGATGTCGAAGGTGCGAGCGAGCTCGAGGAGGCGATCCGGAGGAGTGGTCACCCTCCGATCCTTCCGATTCCCGGTTCGCGGGACAAAGGGGTGGCGCGCGAGGGGATCCGCGCACAAGGAGGATCGGCGCCGGCCGGGCACGGCGGCGGGCTCAGCTGTCGTCCGCGCCCTCCTGCTGCGCATACCAGGCGGCGTAGGGCGTGTTCTGCACGAGTCTTCGGTTGAGGTCGGGTGCGCCGTCGGTCCACCAGACCGGCCCTCGCTCGCCCAGCCGGCGCTTCGCCGCGTCGACGCGCTCGCGAGCGGTGCGGATGTCGGCGGTGTCCCCGCTCACGAGGCCGGCCTTCTTCTCTCGGCGCGCGGCCATCAGCTCGGCGACGAGCGCGTCGCGCTCGGCGGGGTCGAGGGTCGGGTCCGTGGTGCGCCACAGACGGCCCCGCACGATCAGGTACCGGCCATCCGGAGTCCGCAGCGGACCCGGCGGCGGCTCTCGGGGATCGGCGTCGTCGGCCACGGACCGCAGTCTAGGCAGGGGTGGCAGTCGGCTCGTCCGTGCTGCGTGCGGTGGAGCCGTGCGCGGCGACGGTGGGCTCCAGGCCCTCGGCGCCGACGACGTTCTTCCACGCCTCGAAGCCGACCTGGAACGCGACGACGCCCGCCTCCGGCAGGGCGATCTCGATCGCCTCGAGGATCTCGGTGGGCGACACGCCGAGGTCGAGCGCCACCCTGATGTGGCTCTCGATGTGCGGAAGGGAGGCGCGCATCACCGTGAGCGAGACGATGAAGATGAGCTCCTTCGTGCGGCGATCGAGAGAGCGCTGCTCGAGGTAGGCGGCGTTGACCAGGGCGTTCGCGGCCTTGAGGACAGGGAAGTCCTGCTTGGCCATGACGCGGTGGTAGTCGAGCACGTAGCCGCGCGCCCTGGCCATGTCGTCGATGTACTGCTGCGCCTCGTCGGTGCTCATCCGGTGCGGTTCCCTTCGCCGAGGATCGGTCGGGCCATCGCGCTGCGAAGGACGCTAGCGCCTCCGACTGCTCCCGCGGCGCGCCACGTGAACGTCGTGTTTCCCGTGCCGCCGATGCCGTTTCGGTCGCGTTACAGATCCGAGAAACCCTCGCGGAGGTCTTGAGACCGGGGCCGATAGGGAGCAGTCTCTATGCACATGCGAGAAACAGTTCTCAGGATATGAGAGCAATGGCGAAGGGAAGGCCGCACCAGATGGCGTCTTCGGGAATCACTGCGCGGGGCATCGGGATGACCTTCAGCCGACGCGGGGCATCGACCACGGTCCTCGAGAGCCTCGACCTCGACATCGCGGCGGGCAGCTTCGTCACGCTGCTGGGGCCCTCCGGCTGCGGGAAGAGCACTCTACTCAAGATCCTCGGCGGGATCCTCCAGCCGACGGAAGGATCGGTGCACATCGGCGAGTCGACGGCCGCCGACGCCGTCGCCCGGAAGGACATCGGCCTCGTCCTGCAACGGCCGGCCCTGCTGCCGTGGAAGACCGCGCGCGAGAACGTGGCGATGCTGCGCGATCTCGCGAAGAAGGGGACCCGCGGCGACGGAGCGGCGGACCGGGCGCTCGAGCTCGTCGGCCTCACGCACGCGGCGGACCGGCTGCCCCACGAGCTCTCCGGCGGGATGGCGCAGCGCGTCTCGATCGCCCGAGCGCTCGCCATGGACCCCGAGATCCTGCTGATGGACGAGCCGTTCGGCGCCCTCGACGCGATCACCCGCGACGCGATGAACGAGACGCTCGCCGGCATCTGGGCCGCCACAGGCAAGACGATCGTGTTCGTCACGCACTCGATCTCGGAGGCGGTGTTCCTCTCGGACACCATCCACGTCATGGCGAGCGACCCCGGTCGCATCGTCGAGGAGGTGACCATCGCGCTCGACCGGCCGCGCCGGGCGGAAGTGCTCGACACCTCCGAGTTCCTGACCTACTCGACCCACCTGCGCGAGCAGCTGGTCGGCCCGGAAGCGAGGGTGTGACCCATGACCGCACTGAACGAAGCCCGCGCGCTCGGGAGCACGAAGGCGCCCGCGCGGCCGTCTCTCGCCCGCACTTGGGGCCGCGCCTGGCCGCCGCTGCTCTTCGCGGCCGCGCTCGTCGTGCTCTGGGAGCTCGCGGTCAACGTGCTCGGAGTGTCGAGCTACGTCATCGCGAAGCCCACCGAGATCCTCACGACGATCGTCGCCAAGTGGCAGCTGCTCCTCGAGGACACCTGGGTCACGACCGCGGAGGTCGTGCTCGGGTTCCTCATCAGCATCGTGGTGGGGATCGTCCTCGCGCTGCTGGTGGTGCGGTTCGCCTGGGTGGAGCGGGCCGTGTATCCGCTCGTCGTCCTGTTCCAGGTGGTGCCGAAGGTCGCGCTGGCACCGATCTTCATCCTCTGGTTCGGCTACAGCATGACCCCGAAGCTCGTGCTCATCGTCGTCATGGCGTTCTTCCCGATCACCATCAACATGGTGCTCGGCCTCAAACGCGTCGACGAGGACCTCCTGCTTCTCATGAAGTCGGTCGGTTCGACACGCAACCAGATCCTCGCGCGCATCCAGATCCCCACCGCCCTGCCGTACCTCTTCGCCGGCCTCCGCATCGGAATCACCCTCGCGGTCATCGGAGCGGTCGTGGCCGAGTTCTCGGGGTCGCAGGCCGGACTCGGACACCGGATCCAGTTCGCGTCGACCCAGCTCGACACCGCGTCGATGTTCGCGGCGCTGATCGTCGTCTCGGTGCTCGGCCTCGTTCTCTACTACCTGGTCGGCCTGCTCGAGTTCGTCATGCGCCGACGCTTCCCGCACCTCGCCGCCACCGACGCCTGACCCGGCTCCACCCCCCTCCCAGCAGCGCCACCTCACCTCGTCAAGGAGACACAGCAATGCACCATCTCAAGAAGACCGCCGTCCTCGCGGCAGCCGCCGCGGTCACGATGCTGGCCGGCTGTGCCGGCGGGTCGGGCTCCGGCTCAGGTTCCGGAACGGGGGCCGGCGGCTCCGAGGCCCCGGCCGACGCCGACCACATCACGATTCAGCTCGACTACCAGCCCCGAGGGCTGCACTCGCCCCTCTTCGTGGCCGACGCGAAGGGCTTCTTCGCGGACGAGGGGATCGTCGTCGACGACATCCTCACGGGCACGAGCTCGGGTGACACCCTGCGCCTCGTCGGGCAGGGGCAGGGCGACTTCGGCGTCTCCGACCTGCCGACTCTCGTCGTCGCGCGTTCGCAGGACATCCCGGTGAAGGCGCTGCTCGCGACGAACCAGCACTCGCCCCTCGCGATGTGCACCAAGGCGGAGCGGTTCACGCTCGAGACGCCCGACGACCTGAAGGGCCTGAAGGTCGGGGTGCAGGCCTCCGGCTCCACCTACATCTTCTACAAGGCGCTGCTCGCGGCGAACGGCCTCTCCCAGGACGACCTCACCGAGCTCACCGTCACCCCGCCGTACGAGAGCTACCTCGTCACCGATCAGGTGGACACGGTTCCCTGCTACACGGACGCCGAGGTCCCGATCCTGCAGAAGGCCGCCGGCGAGCTCTCCATCCTGCACGGCTCCGACTTCGGCTACGACGTCTACGGCACTGGCATCTTCACCACCGACGAGATGATCGAGAGCAACCCCGACCTCGTGCAGCGCTTCACGAACGCCTATCTCAAGGCGCTCGAGTACACGATCGACAACCCGGAGGAGGCGGCGCAGATCCTCGCCGACTCCAACCCGGAGCTGTCGGACAACGTCGCGCTCTACACCGAGCAGCTCCAAGCCGACATCGACGACACCTTCACGAGCGAGGACACCGAGGAGAACGGCCTCGGCACGATGACCGACGAGGTCTGGCAGGGGACGATCGACCTCCTGTTCGAGCAGGGCGTCATCACCACAGAGCCGACCGTGGACGATGTGCGGGACGCCACCTTCGTCGACGCCGGAAACTGATCCCCACCGCGGCGGCGTCCCGCTGACGCCATCCCACGGCCCCGGTCGCTCGCGCGGCCGGGGCCGTCGGCGTCGGCTGGGCGGAAGCCCGACGTCGACACACATCGATGCCTCGGGCGCCGGCGCGTCCGTCGATTGGTCAGCGGGCCGAAGCCGACGGCAGCGTGGTCGCGTCCGGCAGCCTGGTCGCCTCCGCCGTCGACCCGGCCGTCGTGCGCCGGGATCGGGCATGCCGAGCGACGACGAGCGCGATACCGATCAGCCCGACGAGCGCGACGGCGCCGTTCGAGAGCGTCAGCCCGACCGCCTCCGATGGCGTCGCGTGCTCGAGGTGCGCCAGATGGAAGACGAAGTGCGGGATCGAGAACACCTCGTACGCGAGCAGCGCGGGCAGGGCGAACTCGATGCGGGGAGCGACCATCGCGATGCCGAGCAGCAGCGCGATGCCGAGGGTGGCGCCGCCGAAGTCCCGGGCGTAGTGCTCGCTGAACGGCGGGGTGAGGTCGACGGTGGGGAAGTCGCGGTAGAAGCTCGCGGGAGCGAACTGGTTCCAGGCGCCGACGACCAGCTCGGTGAGGAACAGCACGGCGAGGCAGAGGCGGAGCAGCAGAGTCATGACGGGTCCTTCCGGTTCGCTGACTGGGACCGGGCTGCGCCGCCTGATGTGACAGCCCTTCTCAGGCGGCCACCGGCGTGAGCCGTGCGAGCTTGTCCGGGTTGATCACGAACATGAGCCGGTCGATGCCCTCGGGCGACGCGTCCATGGTGACGACGCCGCGCACCCTGCCGTCGCGGATCGCAAGCACTGCTGGCTGACCGTTGAGCTCGGCCAGCTCGAAGTCGTCGCCCTGACTGAATTTCTCGAGCACGCCGAGCACGAACCGCGCCACGTGGTCGCGACCCTGCACCGGCTTGCGAGCGGCCTGCACGACGCCGCCGCCGTCGGACATCGACACGACGTCCGCCGTGAGCACCGCCTCCAGCCGCTCGAGGTCGCCGGCGCGTGCCGCCATGAGAAACGCCTCGAACAGCCGCGCGCGCTGGGCGGGGTCGGCGCGGCGACCTCGGTCCTGCTCGAGGCGGGTCCGGGCGCGGCTCGCAAGCTGGCGCGCGTTCGCCTCGCTCACCTCGAGCACCTCGGCGACCTGCCGGAACGGATAGCCGAACGCCTCGTGCAGCACGTAGGCGGCGCGCTCCGCGGGGGAGAGGCGCTCGAGCAGCAGGACGACGGCGAGTTCGAGAGCCTCCCCGCGCTCCGCGCCGAGCGCGGGGTCCTCGGCGGTCGACACCGGCTCCGGCAGCCACGGTCCCACGTACACCTCGCGGCGGGCACGCGCCGAGTCGAGCTCGTTGAGCGCGAGCCGGGTCACCGTTGTCGCGAGGAAGGCGGCCGGCTCGCGGACGGCGTCGCGGTCGGCGCCCTGCCACCGCAGCCACGCGCTCTGCACGACGTCCTCCGCCTCGGCGGCGGTGCCGAGCATGCGGTACGCGATGCCGAACAGGCGCGGGCGCACCTGCTCGAAGGTGCGCTGTCCGGCCTCGTCGATCGCGCTCGTGCTCACCGCGACTCGCCTCCTGTCACGTTCCGGGTCGCTGCCCTGTCCGGATAGACAGGAGCGGACACCGTGCCGCGGGAAAGGATAGCCATGACCACATACCTCGTCGCAGGATCCACCGGACACCTGGGCCGGCCGACCTTCGAGGAGCTCCAGCGGCGGGGACTCGACGTGCGCGGGCTCAGCCGCACAACGGGGCCGGACCGCGTCGCGGCCGACCTGACGACGGGGGCCGGGCTGGCGGAGGCGCTGCGGGGCGTCGACGTGGTGGTCCACACGGCCACGACGGACAGTGGACGGGATCTGGCCATCGCCCGCAGGCTGACCGAGGCCGCCCGCGAGGCGGGGGTGGGGCACTTCGTGCTCATCTCGATCGTCGGGATCGACCGCATCCCGTTCGGCTTCTACCGCCAGCGGCTGGCGATCGAGCGGATCGTGGAGGAATCCGGCCTGCCGCACACCGTCCAGCGTGCGACGCAGTTCCACTCGTTCGTCGATCGCCTCCTGTCGGCTCAGCGGCGGCTGCCGGTCCTGATCGTCCCGTCGGTCCGCCTGCAGCCCATCGCGGAGGAGGACCTCGCCGTGCGGCTCGCCGACCTCGCGACCGCAGCGCCCGTGGGCCGGGCGGCGGACGTCGGCGGCCCCGAGGTGCGCTTCGCACCTGAGCTGGCCGAGCGGTGGCGTGTGGCGACCGGGACGAAGCGGCGGATCGTCCCGCTGCGACTGCCCGGCCGGCTGTTCGCCGCGCTCGATGCGAGCGCCAACCTGGTGCCGGGGGAGCCGTACGGCACCCGCACCTTCGAGGACTACCTCACCCGCGCCTACCGAGCCTCGGCGGCGTCCTCCCGCTCCTGATCCGGGTCGGTGACGAATCAAGGAGAATCGGAGCCGATCGTGGGCGCCCATGGGGATCGGGGCCGTTCAGGATGAATTTCTCCTTGATTTGCTACGCCCAGGCAATAGACGTGGGCGGGCGGGACGGCGTTCCCCTGCCGCACCTCAGCCCGTAGGTTCGCACCATGGCAGTGACGCTGTTCCCCTACACCGGGGACGACTTCCCGCTCCTCGTCGAGCAGAACGCGCCCGAGATGATGACCTACCTCGGCGGCCCGGAGTCGGACGAGGCGCTGCAGCGGCGACACGAGAAGTACCAGCGCCTCATGCGCGAGGGGAAAGCCCGCATGTTCCGCATCGCCTCCCCGGCCGATCCCGCGGTCGGGATCATCGGCTGGTGGCTCTCGGAGTGGCACGACCAGCCGGTGCAGGAGGCGGGCTGGTCGATCCTCACCCGGCATCAGGGGCAGGGCTACGCGACCGACGCGCTCCGCCTGCTGGTGCGTGACGCCGCCGAGCACGGCGACCGCCCGCTGCTCGTCGCCAATCCGCGCGTGGACAACGCCGCGTCCAACGCGATCTGCCAGAGGGTCGGCTTCTCCTTCCGCGGCGAGGAGGACTCCGAGTATCCGCCGGGCCATCGCATCCGAACGAACGTGTGGACGTTCGACCTCGCGGGCTACCGGGAGTCGCTCGCGCTCGGCTACCTCGACTGACCCGCCTCGCCCTGCCGGCCCGCACCACGTCCGCCGTTTCGCTAGCGTCGGGGCATGCTTCGCGTCACCGTCCGGCCGATCGTCGAGGACGACTGGCGCGAGGCCCGGGCGCTGCGCCTGGAGATGCTCGCCGACACTCCGCTCGCCTACCTCGAGACCCTCGAGCAGGCGGAGGCGCATCCCGACGAGTTCTGGCGCGACCGGGCCAGGAAGGGGCTGACGGACACGTCGATCACCGTCGTCGCCATCACCGAGCAGGGCCGATGGGTGGGGTCGATGACCGCGCTCGTGCTCGGCGACGGCGGCGACCCCTGGCTGGTCGCCGTCTACGTCGCGCCACACGCCCGAGGCGCCGATGCCGGGGTGACGGACGCCCTGCTCGCCCGGATCGAGGAGTGGGCGCGGCCGCGGGGGAGCGGACTCCTGCTCGAGGTCAACGAGGAGAACCCGCGCGCGATCGCCGCCTACCGGAAGCGCGGGTTCGTCGAGACGGGCCGGAGCCGGCCCTACCCCCTCGACCCGCGGACGCGGGAGCTGGAGATGCGGAAGCCCCTCACCCCGCCGCAGGCGGAGCAGTGAGCAGCTCGCCCTGACGACGGGTGCTGCCGGGACGAGCACGAGGACGCCCGCTTCCGAGAGCGACACCCCCGTTTAGTAAACGTTTGCGCACGGCGGGAGGCGCTGGCTTACAGTCATTCCGCTTCAGTTACGCAAACGTTTGCAAGGTCCGGTGGCCCCGGGCCGACAGCCCAAAGGGGGGACGCCGTGGCCACCATCCGTGACGTCGCCCGCCGTGCCGGGGTGTCGCCCGCCACAGTCTCCCGCGTGGTCAACGGACTTCCGGGGTTCTCGTCGGCGACGGAGGAGCGCGTCCGCGAGGCGGTGGAGCAGCTGGGCTACGAGCCGGACACCCTCGCCCGTGGGCTGAAGACGATGCAGAGCTCCGTGATGGGCGTCCTGGCCCCGGCCGTCTCCGACGCGCTGGCCTCCGAGGTCATGAGCGGCGTCGAGAGCGCCGCGCGGCAGCAGGGCTACTCCGTCGTCCTCGGCCGCACCGGCGCCGGGTCCGAGTACGCGCTCGGCTACCTGCGCTCGCTCAAGACCTTCCGTGCTGCCGGCGTCGTGCTCATCTCCGCGGCGATCACACCCGAGATGCGTCGTGTCGCCGGGCGCGTGCCGCTCATCTCCGTCGCGATCCGCGACGGCGCGACCTTCCCGAGCCTCGCGATCGACGACGAGAAGGCCGCCTACGACGCCACCGTGCACCTCCTCCGTCTCGGGCACCGCCGCATCGGCCTGCTCGCGGGCGACGTCGGCTCGGTGCTCGTCAACGCCCCTCGCGAGCGCGGCTACCTGAGGGCCATGCGCGAGGCGGGAGCATCCCCGATCCTCGAACGCGGCAACTCGCTCTACGACAGCGCCCCGCCGGCGCTCGGCCGGCTGCTGGAGCGCGACCCCGACCTCACCGCTGTCTTCGCGCTGAGCGACGAGATGGGCGCTGCCGTCGTCAACGAGCTGCAGCGGCGCGGACGACGGGTTCCGGAGGACGTCTCGGTGCTCGGCTTCGACAACACGCGGACGTCGCGGCACGTGCATCCGGCGCTCAGCACGGTGGCGCAGCCCCTCGAGCGGATGGGGGAGCTCGCGGTGCAGAGCCTCCTGGACGGCACCGGCCGGTCGAAGATCCTGCCCCACCGCCTCATCGAGCGCGGCAGTACCTCCCGCCCTCGTCGCGACTGACTCGCGGCGTCCTCCGACTTCCCCGACCCCACCATGCCCACCACCAAGAAAAGAGGAACCATGAGGCAAGGACGCCAGAAGCGCCGACTGATCGTCGGTGCGGCCCTTCTCGCCACCGCCACCATGTCGCTCACCGCCTGCGCGAGCGGCAGCGGCAGCACCGGCGGCGGCAGCACCCCGGCGGCGACCGAGGAGCTGAGCGGTCGCGGACCGATCACCTACGTCAGCAGCCCTGACGCATCGGGGGCCGCTCAGACGTCGGTGGACGCCTGGAACGCCGAGCACCCGGACGAGCAGGTGACGTGGGTCGAGCTGCCGCTCGACGCGGACCAGCAGCGCCAGCAGATGGTGCAGAACGCCCAGATCAAGGGCGACGCCTACACCGTGCTCAATCTGGACGTGGTCTGGACCAGCGAGTTCGCCGCCAACCGGTGGATCGTGCCTCTGCCCGAGGACGCTCTCCCGACCGACGAGCTGATCCCGGCGACGGTCGACGCGGCGACCTACGCGGACCAGCTCTTCGCCGCTCCCTACTACACCGACGGCGCTCTGCTCTACTCGAGGACCGACCTGCTCACCGCGGCCGGCGTCACGGAGGCGCCCGAGACCTGGGCCGACCTGCAGGCCGCCTGCGACAAGGTGCTCGCGCTGCCCGAGGCGGCCGGGATGTCCTGCTACGCCGGGCAGTTCGACAAGAACGAGGGTCTGACCGTCAACTTCAGCGAGGCCGTCGCCTCCGCCGGCGGCTCCCTCTTCACCGAGGACGGGCAGCCCGACGTCGACACCCCGGAGGCGCTCACCGCCCTCGAGTTCCTCGTGGACGGCTTCGACAGCGGCATGATCCCGCAGGACGCCATCACCTTCCAGGAGGAGCAGGGCCGTCAGGCGTTCCAGGAGGGCAAGCTCGTCTTCCTCCGGAACTGGCCGTACATCTTCAACGCGCTGAGCAAGACGGACGGATCCAGCGCCGTCGCCGGCAAGTTCGGCGTCTCGCCGATCCCCGGCGAGGACGGCCCGGGCGTCTCGACCCTCGGCGGTCGCAACATCGCGATCTCGAGCTTCGCCGAGAACAAGGCGACCGCGCTGGAGTTCATCCAGTTCTTTACCGGCCAGGAGCAGGAGGAGTCCCGCCTCGAGCTGAGCTCCCGCGCCCCGGTCTACGGCTCGTTCTTCGAGGACGAGGCAGTGGTGGCGAAGTACCCCTACCTGCCGACGCTCCTCAGCTCGCTCGAGAACGCCGCTCCTCGGCCCAAGGTCGTGCAGTACGGCGAGACCACCGCGGCCATCCAGGACGAGGTGTACTCCGCCATCTCCGGCGACAAGAGCCCCGAGGACGCGCTCGCGGACCTGCAGGCCTCTCTCGAAGAGATCGTCGGCTAGCTGAACACCCGGGTGGCCGCCGTCTTCGGGCGGCGGCCACCGCCCCTACTTCCCAGCTCTCCTTCCGCGACCGGAATCACCCCAGCAAGGACCAACCATGACGGCAGCCCCGATCGTGCCGACGCTCAAGACGCCACGCGGGCGCTCGACGACGCCCAACGAGGGCCGGACCGCGTCCCTCCTGCTCTCGCCCACCTTCCTGGTGCTGGCGCTCGTCATCCTCTATCCGCTGCTCTCGGCCGTCTATCAGTCGCTCTTCAGCGCGGAGTCGGGCCTCGACGAGCAGGGTTTCGTCGTCGAAGGCGACGTCTTCGTCGGGCTCCGCAACTACCTCGACATCTTCGCCGGCTCTGAATCCGGCCGGTTCTACAACGCCCTGTGGAACACGAGCTTCTTCACCTTCGTCTCGGTGGCGCTCGAGACGGTCATCGGCGTCGCCTTCGCCGTCGCCATGAACCGCGCGTTCCGCGGCCGCGGTTTCCTGCGCGCCGCCGTGCTCGTCCCCTGGGCGATCCCGACCGCCGTGTCCGGCCTGCTCTGGCGCTGGGTCTTCCAGTCGAACGGGATCGTCAACACGCTCACCGGCACCCAGGTGCTGTGGACGGCGGAGGGCTTCGCATCCCAGGTGGCGGTCATCACCGCCGAGGTCTGGAAGACCGCCCCGTTCATCGGCCTGCTCGTGCTCGCCGGCATGCAGATCATCCCCGAGGAGGTCTACGAGGCCGCGAAGCTCGACGGCGCGAATGCCTGGAAGCAGTTCTGGTCGATCACGCTGCCGATGGTGCGTCCCGCGCTGCTCGTCGCTGTGCTCTTCCGAATGCTCGACTCCCTGCGGATGTTCGACCTCCCGTTCGTGCTCATCGGTCCCCGCAAGGAGTCGGTGGAGACGCTGTCGATCCTCGCCTGGGAATCGTCCAATCAGCTCGAGTACGGAACCGCCTCCGCGTTCTCGATCATCCTGCTGCTCTACGTGGCGGCGATCGCGTTCGTGTTCATCAAGCTCCTCGGCGCCGACGTGGTCGGCAGCGGCGCGGAGCGCAAGCAGCGGAAGGCCCGACCGGCCGCCGCGAAGGGAGTCTCCCGATGACGGCCACGTCAGTAGCCGCTCGCCCGGCGGTCGCGGCGCCCCGGACCGCGCGTCCACGACGCCGCAGCCGGCTCGGGCCGATCGGCCGTGTACTCGCGATCATCGTGATCGCGCTCTACTGCCTCGCGCCCTTCTACTGGATGATCGTCTCCAGTCTCCGCCGCACGAGCGACATCTTCGACAACTCGCTGCTGCCGACGACCTGGTCGCTCGAGTCCTACGCCCAGGTCTTCTCCGGCTCGTCGAACTTCGGCCGGGCCCTGCTCAACAGCCTCATCGTGGCGACGACCACGACCACGCTGGCTCTCGCGCTCGGCATCTTCGCCGCCTACGCGATCTCCCGGCTCAACTTCCGGTTCAAGTCCGCGATCCTCGCCATCGTCATCGCCACCTCGATGTTCCCCGGGATCTCGGTGGTCGTGCCGCTGCTCCGGCTGTTCTCGGACATCGGCTGGATCAACACCTACCAGGCGATGATCGTGCCGAGCCTGTCCTTCGCCATCCCGCTCGCGGTGTGGAACCTCACGACGTTCATGAAGCAGCTGCCGTACGACCTGGAGGAGGCGGCGATGATCGACGGCGCCACCAAGTGGCAGGCGTTCCGGAAGATCCTGCTGCCGCTCGCCGCCCCGGGGGTGTTCACGACCGCGATCCTGACCTTCATCCACAGCTGGAACGAGTTCATCATCGCGCTGTCGATGGTCAACGACCCGGCCGTCCAGACGGCGACGGTGGCGATCTCGAAGTTCACCGGCGCGAGCGAGTTCGAAGCTCCTTACGGGCAGCAGATGGCGGCCGGCGTGATCGTCACGATCCCTCTCGTCATCGTGATCCTGTTCTTCCAGCGCCGGATCGTGGAGGGGCTCACCTCCGGGGCGACCAAGTGAGCTCGGACGGCGCCTGGTGGACCAGCTCCGTCATCTACGAGGTGTATCCGCGGTCGTTCGCGGACTCGAGCGGCAACGGCGTCGGTGACCTGCGCGGCATCGTCGAGCGGATGCCGTACATCGCGTCGCTGGGCGTGGACGGCATCTGGCTGACGCCCTTCCAGGTCTCGCCCCAGGTCGACCAGGGCTACGACATCGCCGACTACTGCGACGTCGACCCCATGTTCGGCACCCTCGCGGACTTCGACGAGCTGCTGGCTGCGGCGCACGCGTCCGGAGTGAAGGTGCTCATCGACCTCGTGCCGAACCACACGTCGATCGAGCACCCGCTGTTCCGCAAGGCGGTGGCGGAGGGCCCCGGCTCCGATGCATGGGATCTGTTCCACTTCGCGGAGGGCGGAGCCGACGGAGGCCCGCCCAACAACTGGATCAGTGTGTTCGGCGGACCGGCCTGGAGCCGAGTGCCGGGGTCTCGGGAGCTGTGGTACCTCCACCTGTTCTCGCCGGCGCAGCCGGACTGGAACTGGCGGAACCCGGCGGTCGGCGACTATTTCGAGGGCGTCCTCCGGTTCTGGTTCGAGCGCGGCGCGGACGGTGTCCGCATCGATGTGGCCCACGGCCTCTACAAGGCGGAAGGCCTCCCGGACTCGCCCGTTGTGCCGACGGTCATCGACGGGCTGCGCAGCAATCCCCTCGTCATGGACCAGGAGCCCGTCCACGACGTGTACCGGCGGTGGCGGCGGATCGCCGAGGAGTACGACCCGCCGCGGCTGCTCGTCGGCGAGGTGAACCTCGAGCCCGAGAGGGCAGGCCGGTACACCCGGCCCGATGAGATGCACCAGACGTTCGCGTTCGCCTTCGTCCGCCTCGGCTGGCAGCCGGAGGAGTGGGTCCGGGTCGGCCGGGAGCTCGAGAGCGTGCGCCGCACCTACGGCTCGTCCCCGACCTGGGCACTCGAGAACCACGACCTGGTCCGCTCCGCTTCTCGTTTCGGCGGGGGCGAGCGGGGTGTCGCACGTGCCCGAGCAGGCCTCGTCGCGCTGCTCGGCTTCCCCGGAGGCGCCTACGTGTTCCAGGGGCAGGAGCTTGCGCTCCCCGAGGTGGATGTGCCGGTCTCGGAGCGCCTCGATCCGATGTGGTTCCGCGGTGGAGTGTCCCGCGACGGTGTCCGGGTGCCCCTGCCGTGGACGTCGCGCGCGGAGGGGGCTCACGGCTTCTCCCCGGCTGAGGTCGCAGCGCCGCCGTGGCTGCCGCAGCCCGAGGGCTGGGGGGAGCACGCCGTCGAGGCCCAGGACAGCGCATCCGACTCGACGCTCGCCCTGTTCCGCCGAGCGACACGCATCCGCCGTGCTCTGCTCGCGGCGGGAGCGTTCGTGGCCGATGAGGCGGCGACGTGGGATCTCCGCGAGGACGGCCTTCTGCTCTGCGAGCGGGACGGGGGAGCGGTCGTCGCGGTGGCGATGGGGGAGCGCCCCGTTCCGCTGCCGGACGGGAAGGTCGTGCTCGCCTCCGCACCGCTCGACGGCCGGATGCTGCCGCCGGATGCAGCCGCCTGGCTGGTCGGCGGCGACGTGCACGCCCGTCTGGTCACCTCGGGGCTGCTGCCGGAGTAGGGCCGGCGCCGGAGGTCGTCTCACAGCCGATCGAGCTCGTCCTCGGGGCGGGGGATGAGCGGCGTCGCCGCGACGGGCGCGAGCGCCACGACGGCGAACGCGAGCGGATAGCCGACGAGGCCGATGAGCGCGCCGACGACCGGCCCGACGGCGGCGCCGGCGAGTACTGCCCGGTGTCCTGCACTCCGCGGGTAGGGCCCGCAACCTCCCCAGCTGCCCGATTCGGGCCCCGCACTCCGCCGGCATCCCGGCGCGGCGCGCGGGAATCCCCCCGGCGCGGGTCGATCCTGGCCGCGTGACGGCGAGGAAGCGGACATGACCGGCTGGCTCGGAGTGGTGTCCGCCGAGCACGTGCGCCGGGGCGTCGGTCTCGGCATCGCTCAGATCGGACACGGCCGGCGCGCGGGGCTCGCGCACCTGCGCCGGGGCGACACCCTCATCTACTACTCGCCGGTGGAGAGCCTCGGCGACAAGGTGCCGCTGCGCCGGTTCACCGCGCTCGGCACGGTCGCGGACGAGGAGATCTGGCAGGCGGACGAGGGCGACTTCCGCCCCTACCGCCGCCGCATGGACTACGCCGACGTCACACCGGTGCCTCTGGCGGATGTGAAGGACCGCCTCCGCCTGACGGCGTCGCCGAACTGGGGCTACCAGCTGCGCCGCGGCCTGCTGCCGCTCGACGACGAAGACGTCGCCGTGCTCTCGGCCGCTCTGCGGGCGTCCTGACCACATTCCTCAGCAGGACTATCTGCACTCAGCAGGCCTTTTCGGCGCCGGATGTCCTGCTGAGGGCAGAAAGTCCTGCTGAGGGCAGAAAGTCCTGCTGACGGCAGGAGGGCGTCCGGCGGCGGCCGCCTCAGCGGAGCTTGACGAGGCGCTCGTTGCCCGCGGTCTTCACCTGGACGAGGCTGTTGCGCGACTTCACGAAGTCGGTGAACGTCTTGTAGCCGAGGGTGCGCTCGTTGAACGACGGGTCGAGGCGCCGGATCTGCGACTTGACGGAGGCGGCGTTGCGCCACTCCTCGTCGTCCTTCGCCGCGAGCAGCTCGAGAGCGCGAACGAGGAGGCGCGTCGCCGCGCGCTCCGACATGGCGGGGGCGGGCGCCGTCTCCTCCGCCTCGACGTTCTCCGCGGGGATCTCGGCGGGCGGCAGGAAGGCCGGCACACCGGGACCCGAGAAGACAGGGGCGGGGCGCTCGACGACCGCGGCCACCGGGGCCTCGTCCTCGGGGTCCTCCCGCTCGGGCTCGCCGCCCGCGCCGGGGATGGCGTCGTACATTTGGAACTCGTCGCACGCCGCGATGAGCGCCGGACTGGTCCGGCCGGAGACGCCGATGCCGACCACGAAGCGGGCGAGGCGCTTGCAGCGCTGCGCGAGGGCGATGTAGTCGGAGTCGCCGGCCACGATCACGACGTGGGTCAGGTCGGGCAGGCGGAACAGGTCCTCGAGCACGTCCACGGAGAGCCGGATGTCGGCGCCGTTCTTGAACGCCTTGGTGACGGGGAACAGCTGGGTGAGGTCGACCGCCCGGTTGACGAGCTGCTTCCGGTAGGCGGCGTTGACCGGGATCGACCAGTCCGCGTACGCGCGGCTGAGCGCGACGGTGCCGAAGGACGACGCATAGTCGAGGATCGCGCCGATGTCGATCTCCGCCTCGGCGAGCTTCCGGGCGACCGTCTCCCCGCGCTTGTCGGGCTCGACCCGGCGGGCGTTGTCGTTGCGCCAGGCGCCGTTGCCGTTCAGCTGGTCGTAGCGGGAGATGACGATGTTGTCGAAGTCGATGTAGACCGCGACGCGGCCCTCCTGGTCTGCCATTGCGGTCCTGCTCACTCTCGTGGCCGGAGAATCGGCCGTTTCCCACGGTAGTCGCGTAATCGATGCGACACTGGGCGCTGACCCGCCTGACGGAGGAGAGACATGGACGGCGAACCGGACGAGCTGGCCCGCCGCGACGACGTGGACGAGGAGTTCCGGCCACGGCAGCGTCGGTGGGTCCGGCCCATCGCATGGGTCGCGGTGCTCGCGCTCGTGCTGGGCGCCGGCTTCTCGTCAGCGCTCGCGCTGCTCGGCGGTCAGGCGCGGCAGGCCCCCGAGGATCCGGCGACGATCGTGTCGTCGGTGATCGAGGAGCGCGGTATAGGCTCCGGCACCGTCGCGATCCAGGCACCGCCCGAGGAGGCGACGGCCCTCGCCGTCCGCTTCACCTGCCTCAGCCCGGGTGAGTTCGCCTGGGGCACCGACCCGGTCGAGAACCCGCGCTCCAGCTGCACCGAGGCCGGGGTCGGCTCCGAGGTCTGGAACGAGTTCGCCCTGCCCGACCTGCCGCAGCTCTACATCACGGCCGACCAGGACGCGGAGTGGGCCATCGAGGTGGTGTACATCAGCAGGACCCCCGCCGAGAGCGCCTGAATCCGGCGCGCCGCCGCTTCAGGAGGGAAAGACCTTCTCGAAGCAGAGCGAGTGCGGCATCGTCTCGACGTACGGCTCGTACACCGGGATGGGGGAGTAGCCGAGCCGCCGGTACATGGCGACCGCCTCCGGCTGCTTCTCACCCGTCTGCAGGATGACGCGGTGGGCGCCGCCGTCGCGTGCGATCCGCTCCGCCTCCTCGAGGAGGGTGCGGCCGATGCCGAGGCGCCGGGCGCCCTCGGTCACGATGAGGCGCTTCACCTCCCAGTCGTCGTGGAGGCGGCGAAGGGCGATGTGGCCGGCGGCGGTCCCGTCGGGCAGCACAGCGAGGAGGGTCGCACGCACCCGGTCGGGGTCCACGGCGAGTGCCTGCGACCGCTTCTCGCTCAGCTCGGCGGGCTCGTCGTGCAGGCCGTAGCGGTCCGCCATGTCCCGGCCCATCAGCCGCCGCAGCGCGACCGCCCGCTCGTCGTCCCAGGGAACCCGCTCCATCTGGAACTCAGCCATAGATGCCGTCGACCTGCTTCGCGAAGTGCTCGAGCACGATCTTCCGCCGCACCTTGAGCGACGCCGACAGCTCGCCCTGCTCCTCGGTCAGCTCCCGGGGTAGGACCGCGTAGCTGCGGATCGACTCCGCCCGCGACACCGACTCGTTCGCCGCCGACACCGCCTTGTCGAGCTCGCCGCGCACGATCGGATGCTCCGCCGCCTCGGCGACCGTCAGCTCCGGCAGCCCTCTGCTCTTCAGCCAGCCCGGCAGCATCGCGGGGTCGAGGGCGATGAGCGCGGCGATGAACGGCTTGTCGTCGCCGATCACGACGACCTCGGAGATGATCGGATGCGCCCGCAGCGCGTTCTCCAGCGCGGCCGGCTGCACGTTCTTGCCGCCGGCGGTGACGATGATCTCCTTCTTGCGGCCGGTGATGTGCAGGTAGCCGTCCTCGTCGAGGCGGCCGTAGTCGCCGGTGAGGAACCACCCGTCGCGGAACGCGGCCGCGGTGCCATCGGGATCGTTCCGGTAGGCGCGGAACACGTTCGGCCCCTGCACGAGGATCTCGCCGTCCTCCGCGATGCGGACCCCGGTGCCGGGGTACGGGGCGCCGACACTTCCGATCTTGATGAGGCCGGGGCGGTTGACCGCGGTCGGCGCGGCCAGCTCGGTGAGGCCGTAGCCCTCCATGACGGTCATGCCGAGACCGCGGTAGAAGTGGCCGAGCCAGACCGCGAGGGGCGCGCCGCCCGAGATCGCGTACGTCGCCTGGCCGCCCATGACGGCGCGGATGCGCTGGAGCACGAGGCGGTCGGCGAGCGCGTGCCTGGCCTTGAGCACCGCGGACGGGCCACCGGTGTCGAGGGAGCGGGAGTACGCCTGCGACACCTTCGCCGCCCAGCGGAACAGCGTCAGCTTCGCGCCGCCGCCGGTGAGCAGCTCGGCCGAGTTGTAGAGCGTCTCGAACACGCGCGGCACGGCGAGCAGCCAGGTCGGGCGGAACGCCTGCAGGTCGCCGACCAGGGTCTTCGTGCTCGGCGCATAGCCGAGCACGGTGCCCGAGTAGACGCACAGCAGTGCGATGAACCGGCCGAAGACGTGGGAGAGGGGCAGGAACAGCAGCGTCCGCGTCTCCGGTCCCGACACGACGGGACCGAGATTGGGGTCGTCGGCACCGTTCACGATGTGCACGAGGAAGTTGCCGTGCGTCAGCTCGACGCCCTTCGGCCGTCCCGTCGTCCCGGACGTGTAGACGATCGTCGCGAGCGTCTCGAGGTGGGCGGCGGATGCCCGCTCCTTGACCTCGGCGGTGGACACGTGCTGGCCGGCGGCCCGCAGCTCGTCCAGCCCGCCGTCGTCGATCACGAGGACCCGCTGCAGCTCGCCCTCACCGATGAGGGCGCCGACCGTCGCGCCCATCGCGGGCGTCTCGGCGAGAACGATCCGGACCCCGGAGTCGGCGACGATCCACCGCACCTGCTCGGCGGAGGAGGTCTGGTAGATGGGCACCGAGACTCCGCCCGCGTACAGGATGGCGAAGTCGGCGACCGACCACTCGTAGCGGGTGCCGGCCATGATGCCCACCCGGTCGCCCGGCTGGACGCCGAGCGCGATCAGTCCGCGGGCAGCGGCGACGACGTCGCGGAGGAACTGCCCGACCGTCACCGGCTCGAAGGTGCCGTCCTCGGTCCGGCGCTCCGCGTAGACGCCGTCCGGGTCGCGCGTCGACCGGTCGAACAGCATGCGGCAGAGCGACATGTCGGGTGTGGTCGTGCCGTGGGCGGGCGTCCATGCCTCGCGCGGTTCCTGAGCCATCGTGAAAACCCTAGACCGCAGGGGAGCGCCGTTCGCGCCGGGACGGGGGCGCCGCCCTCGGCGCCTCAGCGCGTCAGCGCCTCGATGAGCTGCTGCTTCGTCTTGGAGGAGTAGCCGGAGATGCCGCGCTGCTTCGCGAGCGCCCGCAGCTGTGCCGTCGTCCACGCGGCGCTCGGTCTGCCGTCCGAGTCCGGCGCGGGCAGAGGAGGCGTCAGGGCCTCGGACGGGGTCGCGGCGGCCTGGCCGTCGCTGGGCGTCTCGGCCTGTCCGTTCCCCGCGCTGGAGGCAGCGGATGCCCGGCCGTTCCGGGCGTCGGAAGCGGCCGACGGCTGATCGCTCCCGGTCGTGTCCGTCGTTTCGTCGTCGACGGCCTCCGCGGTCGAGGCGGCCTCGTTCCCGTGGTCGACGGGGGCTTCGGTGGCCGCAGCCGCCTCGTCGCCGTTGCCGTTGCCGTCGGAGGCGGCCCGCCCGACATAGTCGGGGCCGGCCGCCGGCTCGGCGTCGGCGGGTACATCCGCCAGGGTGGTCACGGCAGGCGGCGCGACGTCGGTGAGCGGGGCCGTCTCGGCTGCCCCGCTGTAGCGGCTGCGGGCCTCCTCGGCTGCCGCGCTCGCCTTCTCCGCCCGCTTCTGGGCCTTGCGAATCGCCTGGCGGGCGTCCTCGATGCGGGCCTCCGCCTTGCGGCGCACCTTCTCGAGCCGGTCGGTGAGCTCCTGCGCCTTCCGCTCGGCCTTCGCGACGAGGCCCTTGCCCGGGCCCTTCCCCTTCGAGCTCTTCGAGCTCTTCGTGCTCTTCTGCTTCTTCTTCGTCATCCGGGTCTCCTCGCTGAGGCGGCTCATTCTGGCGCATCGTCGTGAACGCGCAAGAGTCGCCGGGTCGGCGCCGGGCCTGCAGAGAGCGCGGGTGCTGAGGACGACTCGCGACGGTGTGCGGGGTGGCGCGTGTCCGCACGCCCCGCAGGAGACGCTAGGCGCGGGCCGCGCGCCGCTCGAGCACGCGCAGTCCCCGCCGATGCAGCAGCCAGCCGCCGGCGATCAGCAGGACGCCGAACACGAGGAAGCCGATGTCCCACGAGAGCGGGCCGCCGAGGTCGTCCCGCACGTGGTGGACACCGAGGATCTGGTGGTTGATCAGGCCCTCGACGAGGTTGAAGATGCCCCAGCCGGCGAGCACGAGCCCGAAGTGGAAGCTCCAGTTCGGGGCGAGCCGGCCCTGCCGCCACGCGACCAGGGTCGTGATCGAGCCGGCGAGCACGAACAGCCACGTGACGATGTGGAAGAAGCCGTCGGCGAGCGTGTTCACCTCGAGTCCGGCGAGCGTGTCAGGAGGGAACTCGTGCACGTCGCTCACCATGTGGTGCCACTGCAGGATCTGGTGCAGGACGATCCCGTCGATGAAGCCGCCGAAGCCGAGTCCGTAGAGCAGACCGGACGCCTTCGACGGAGGCTTCGCTGCTGACGCACGGGCAGGGGAGGAGGCGGACACCATGCGGCGACGGTACCGGTGCCGCTACGGCCTGTCGACGCGGTGTCGGAAGGCCCTGGGAGGGGCGTATGGTGCTCCGCCTGCTCGCCCCCGCCGGCAGCGCATCGCCGGCTCCTCCGGTGCAGGGCGGACCTCCTCCCGACGTGATCCCCCGGGGGTAGGAGGCCGCGCGCTGCACGCGCTAGGCGCGCCCCTTCGCCCTGTTGTCCGAGAGTCCCGTCACGACGTAGCCCTCGGCGCCCCAGTGCTTGTCGGAGCCCTGGCTCGGCCGGAACTGCTTGACGCAGAGGTAGCCGTCGCCGTTGGCGTCCACCACCGTGGACAGCTCGTCCTCGATCTGCTCGCGCTCGGCCGTCGTGTAGATGCGCCAGTCGATCACGGCGATCGCCTGCTCCACCGTTCGCAGGTCGTGTCCGGCGCCGCAGCCGGCGACAGGCGCCGCGATCGCCGACTGTGCGGCGGTGAGCGAGAGCCCGGTCAGCATGAGCCCCGCCGCCACGGCGGCCAGTCCTCTTCTCCGCATGGATCGTCCCTTTCATCGGGTTCCGGCGGCATCGGGAGCCGCCCGATGGCCGCACAAGCTACGCCCGCCCGTGGCGCCGCCTCTAGGGGAGCGTCCCCCTGTCATCCCCGCGCTCTTCAGTTGGGGCCACTGCGGGGTGGGCGGCGACGCATCCGTCCCGCCTCGACGGCGCGAGGCAGCGGTGTGACGAGCAGCCCTGGCTGGGGCGCGGGCAGATGGCCATCATGACGGGGATCCGAGGAGGGGAGCACGATGCGCATCACCGCCGGCATCCGCAACAGTCTCGAGGGGCACACCGCGACCGTCAGCACGCAGGGGCGGGACCGGGAGGTGCCGATCCCGCCGAGATCAGAGGGACGGGGCTCGGCGGTGAACGGGGGAGAGCTGCTCTTCCTCGCCCTCGCCACCTGCTACGGGAACGACGTGTACCGCGAAGCCGCCGCCGCCGGCATCCCCATCGACGCGGTCGAGGTCACCGTCGAGGGCGAGTTCGGCGGGCCCGGGGATCCGGCGCACGGCATCACGTACCGGGTGGTCGTGACCTCCCCGGCCGAGACCGACGTCGTTCGTGAGCTGCTGCGCCGCACCGACGGTCTCGCCGAGATCCAGAACACGCTGCGGGTGGGGACGCCGGTGATCCTCGACTCGGTGGAGGTCCGGACACCGGCAGGATGAGCGGGTGTCCGAACGCGCCTCGTGCCCCTGCGGCAGCCGCCTGCCGTACGACGACTGCTGCCGCCCTTTCCACGACGGCGCGTCGGCCCCGACGGCGGTGCAGCTGATGCGGTCGCGCTTCAGCGCCTACGCGCTCGGCCTGGTCGAGCACGTGAGCCGGACCTGGGATCCGGGGACGCGGCCGGAACCGCTCGACCTCGACGACGGCATCACCTGGCGCCGGCTCCAGATCGTCGACACTGCCCGCGGCGGACAGGACGACACGGAGGGCGTCGTCGAGTTCCGCGCTTCCTACCGGACGGAGGAGGGGGCCGGTCTGCTGCACGAGCGCAGCCGGTTCCGCCGCGACGGCGACCGGTGGCTCTACGTCGACGGCGTCGTGCTGCAGAACTGAGAGCTTGCTGTTAAGGCATCCGCGGGTGCGGAGTCAAGCCGACGACGGGGGCTCGCGTACCGCGAAGGGCTGAGAGCAGACTGTGGGCGCGTCCGGATCAGGGCACGCACGCGCCGACAAGGCGGGAGCACTCAAGCCGTAAGGGGATCGAGATGGCCGTCAGCGACAAGCCGGTGCAGGGCACCCACGAGTTGAAGAGGGTGCTCGGTCCGAAGCTCCTGCTCCTCTTCATCATCGGCGACATCCTCGGCACCGGGATCTACGCCCTCACCGGTCAGGTCGCCGCCGAGGTCGGCGGGGCGGCGTGGCTGCCGTTCATCATCGCCTTCACCGTCGCGCTCATCACCGCCTGCTCCTACCTGGAGCTTGTGACCAAGTACCCGCAGGCGGCCGGCGCCGCGCTGTACGCGCACAAGGCGTTCGGCATCCATTTCGTCACGTTCCTCGTCGCCTTCACCGTGATGTCCTCCGGCATCACCTCCGCCTCTGCAGCGTCCGGCGCATTCGCCAGCAACTTCATGATCGGGTTCGGGCTGGGCGAGGCGCAGGGGACGCGGCTGCTCATCGCGATCGTCTTCATCCTGCTGATCGCGGCGGTGAACCTCCGTGGCGTCGCCGAGAGCGTCGGCCTCAACGTGCTGCTCACCTGCATCGAGCTGTCGGGCCTGCTGCTCGTGATCCTGATCGGCATGTTCGCGATCTTCGGCGGCCAGGCGGACTGGTCGCGGGTGGTCGCCTTCGAGACGCCCGAGGAGAAGAACGTGATCCTCGCGGTCAGCACCGCCACCTCGCTCGCGTTCTTCGCGATGGTGGGCTTCGAGGACTCCGTCAACATGGCGGAGGAGACGAAGGATCCGAGCCGCATCTTCCCGCGCATCATGCTGACCGGCCTCGGCATCACGGGTCTCGTGTACGTGCTCGTCTCGATCGTCGCCGTGGCGCTGGTGCCCGTCGGTGAGCTGGCCGGCAACGACACCCCGCTCGTGACGGTGGTGCAGACCGCGGCGCCGGGCTTCCCGATCAACACGCTGCTGCCGTTCATCTCGCTCTTCGCGGTGGCGAACACGGCCCTGCTCAACATGATGATGGCGAGCCGCCTGCTCTACGGGATGAGCCGCCAGGTGGTGCTCCCGCCGTTCCTGTCGAAGGTCCTGCCCGGACGCAGGACGCCGTGGGCGGCGATCGTCTTCACCACGGCCATCGCGCTCGCGCTCATCACCTACCTCTCGCTCGACCCGCAGGGCCCGGTCGCGCTCCTGCTCGGCGGCACCACGTCGCTGCTGCTCCTCGCCGTGTTCGGGGTCGTCAACGCGTCGGTGCTCGTCCTCCGCCGGCAGCCGGTGGGACACGACCACTTCACCACCCCGACGTTCCTGCCGGTCATCGGCGTCATCGTGTGCCTCTACCTCGTGCTGCCCTGGACGTCTGGCCGGCCGATCGAGCAGTACGGGATCGCGGGTGCGCTTCTCGCGCTCGGGATCATCCTGTGGGCGGTCACGTTCTTCCACCGCCGCAACACCGGCTACCACATGACCGGTCCCATCCCGACGATCGACGAGCGCCGGGAGGCCGGCACCCACTGACGCGGCGCGACACCAGGACCGCACAAGAGGCGGGCACCGGATCGGTGCCCGCCTCTTGGTGCATCGCGGAGATCTGTCGTCCCCTCGGCACCTGAACTGGGGGCCGGACCGCTCGGTTCTTCGTATGTCGAATACCAACCGCACCGCAGCCGCTGATATAGCGTGATTAGCCTTGCGCAATCATTTTGGGGGGACGAAGTTGTCAGAAGAAAGCGCGTGGAATGCAGCGCGCCTTATCCCGACGTCGGGAATCAACGGGGCGGAGGAGCAGGAGCGTCGTGCCACGTCAGCTCTGCTCGCGGTTATGTCTTCTGTGCGAGAGTTCGGGCGTACCCTGACCGGGCCTCTCGGCGCGCCGGCGGGTCATCTTGAAACCTTCATCGAGGTGCCCTTCGCTCTCGGCGACAAGAAGGTGTTCCCGGACGGCCTTATCCGCGCACGCCGTGGTGCCAAGACTTGGACGGCCCTGGTGGAGGTCAAGACCGGCACCAATCAGCTGGCCGCGGAGCAACTCGAGAACTACCTCGATGTTGCTCGCGAGCACGGCTTCGACGCGCTCATCACCATCTCGAACGAGATCCCGGCGGCCACAGGGCTCCACCCGACCGTTGTCGACAAGCGGAAGCTTCGGAAGGTGGCCCTACACCACTGGTCCTGGACCGAGGTGGTGACCCAGGCGGTCATGCAGAAGGAGTACCGAGGAGTGGCGGACCCCGATCAGGCTTGGATTCTCGGGGAGCTGATTCGCTACCTCGAGCACCCCAGGTCGGGTGCGCTGTCCTTCGATGACATGGGGCCGAACTGGGTTGCAGTCCGAGATGCCGTGACTGCAGGAACCCTGCGGGGAAACGACAAGGCTGCCAGCGAAGTTGTCGCGCGATTCGACGCTCTGATTCGATTCGCGTGTCTTCAACTCGGTCGTCGACTCGGAACCGAGGTCACGCCCGCCCTGACTCGTCAGGAAGCCGCTGATCCTGCCGTCCGAAATGCCTCTCTCGTTGCTTCGCTCGTCAACGAGGGATGCATGAGAGCCGCCATTCGAATCCCGAACGCTGTGTCACCGCTGTCGATCGAGGCGGACCTTCGGGCGTCTCGGCTCACCTGCTCCTTCGATGTGGAAGCGCCGAAGGAAGGACGCGCGACGACCAGGGTCAACTGGCTCCTGAGGCAGCTGAAGGATGCCCCTGAGAGTCTTCGCGTCGAGGCGTATGCCGCGCGTGTGCGTGGGGGAGCGGCGGAGCTCCTGCGTGACGTCCGCGAGAATCCCGCGAAACTAGTTTCCGACCCCACCAAGGAGCTTCGCTCCTTCCGAATTGCGCAGATCCACTCGATGGGCGGCAAGCGAGGAGTCGGCCGCGGTGGTTTCATCGATTCGCTACTTCAGGCGGTCGACACGAGCTACGCCGACATCGGGCAACGACTCAAGTCGTGGGCTGCTGCTCCGCCTCGTATGCGGTCGGTTGAGGAAATCGAGGTAGAGCCGGGCGTGCAGGAGGACCTTCCCTCCGCGGCTCTCTCGTCGCAGGACGACGAGCTGAGCGTCCACAGCGCCTGAGAAGATTCAGCTCACTGTCCGTAGGGCCATCAATGAGCAGGAGAGGCGGGCACCGGATCCGGTGCCCGCCTCTTCGTGGTCGCGAGAGATCGACGCCTACGCCGTGGCCTCGGCGGCCTCCTCCGCCGCGGGCACAGTGGGGATCCCGGAGCGGGTGAACAGCTGCTCCTCCATGCCCGCAGCGATGCCGTTCCAGTCGTGGCGGTCGAGGAGCTGGCGCACCTTGCGGGTGACGGCGGCGCCGGCGCGGCCGCGGAGCCGCTCGCAGGCGGCCGCGAAGCCGAGCGCGTCGTCCTGCAGGTCGACGACGTGCCCGAAGTCCGACACCACGTCGGGGACCCTGGTCGACACGATCGGCAGGCCCGCGGCCAGGTACTCGAGCGTCTTCGTGGGGCTGATCGACCGGGTCGCCTCGTTGAGGGCGAACGGCATGAGCGCGACGTCCAGCTCGGCCATGTGGCCGGGCAGCGCCGAGTAGGGCTGCATGCCGTAGTAGTGGATGTTCGGCGCCTGCGGCAGGGTCGCCGGGTCGATCTTGATGACCGGGCCGATCATGCGGATGTCCCACTCGGGTGCGGCCGCGGCCAGCTCGGCGATGAGCTCGAGATCGAGCCGCTCGTCCAGCACCCCCACGTACCCGGCGGCGGGCCGGCCCGTGTTCGGCTTCCGGTGCAGCGCCGCGTCCTCGTAATCGCTGGTGGAGACGCCGCTCGGGATGAGGTGGGCGTCCGTCCGGCCCTGCTTCACGACCGAGCGGTGCAGCGAGCGGCCGCCGGCGAACACGACGTCCGCGCGGCGGAGGGCCTGACGCTGCCGGACGACCAGCTCGGGAGCGGCGTCCTTGAAGGCGGCGAGGTCGTCCATCACGTCGTAGACCAGCGTGGTCGGCTGCAGAGCGAGCGCCGCCTCGAGCGCGAGCGGCGTGTAGATCCACACCACCCGCTCGCCCTGGGGCGGTCCCACGAGCTCCGGGAGCTGGGCGATGTAGTCGGGGAGGACCTCGTCGAAGAAGCCGACGTGGCGGCCCTGCTCCGGGATCTCCAGCCACACACGGGTGATCCCGTCCACCTCCTCGGAGGCGAGACGGTTCTCCGGGACTTCGACCCCTGCCGGCGTCATCGGCTCCTCGACGAACCAGGTTCGCCGGAAGGGATTGGTACTGAGGCGCGAGACGATCTGCTGGGGGCGCTGCCACACCCAGTCCCAGCGCAGGTGCGAGAGGACGATCAGTTCAGTTCGCATCGACGACCCTCAATTCCATGGTTCGTGTTGTCAGGGGAAGGTTGTGGCCGCGGTTGCCCGGAGGGCCCGGCTGCCAGTTCCAGTGCGCCATCTGCGGCAGGTAGCCGCGCAGCCGGGTTGCGACCGGCTCGGCGAACTCGAAGGCGGGCAGTCGTGAGGAGGGCACGCCGCGCGCGGCGGACGCGTACGAGTCCGACATGACGGACCCGTGCCGGGTCAGCGTCTCGTCGAGCCAGTACACGCCGACCGGATCGACGTTGCCCTCACAGCGATAGAGGAGCGAATCCCAGTCGGTGGAGTCGATGAACGGGAACCAGCAGAGTCCCTCCAGCGGGACGCCGCGGTCGCGCGCCGTCTCGCACTGTTCGAGCACGTACTTGAGCCAGGTGGCGCGGTCGGTGGTGTGACCGCGGACGTTCGTCTCGGTGATCATGCAGGGGACGCCGTAGCGCTGCCAGTACTGCTCGATCTGATCGGCCAGGGGGAGCGGGTTCGGGCTCGGGGCTGAGCCGCCGCCCTCCCCGAAGCTCCACTGGCAGTGCGCGTAGTAGTCGAGACCGAGCACGTCGACCACGCCGGGCTCGATGCCCTGCAGCCGCTCGCCGCCGACCGCGGTGAGCTCCCGGCCGAGGATGCTCTCGCGGTCGTAGCCGCGCCCGAGGAAGGCGTCGATCACGAGGAAGCGCCGCTCGTTCGCGTACTCGGCGTAGCCGCGCCCGCTCTCATCGGTGCCGGTGTGGTGCTCGCAGGTGTCCACCCAGACGTGCCGCGCATTCGGCAGCAGCTCGCGGTAGAGGCGGCTCGCCTGGGCCATCGCGGGCAGGACGTTCGCGAGCAGGTCGACGAAGCCGTCGAGCCCCGACCGATAGGGCGGCCAGATCGCCTCGTGACCGCTGAGGAACAGGGTCGAGAACGGCTCGTTGAAGAGTGTGTACTCCTCGACGTCGGGGTAGCGCCGCGCGAACGCCTCGGCGTAGCGCAGGTAGGCGGAGGGGAAGCGGTCGTCGGCGAAACCGTCGGTGATCCATGCCGGGTAGCTGGTGTGATGCACCAGGTCGACGATCGGGCGCATTCCGATCGCGCGGAGGTGGGCGAGGATCTCGTCTGTCTCGCTCCAGTCGAAGTGCCCGGGTGTGGCCTCGATGCGGTGCCACCGGATCGGGTAGCGGAGTCTCTTCACCCCGCTCTGGGCGAGCAGTGCCAGATCCTCGCGCCAGCGGACGTCGTGCTCGGTCGTCTCGAAGATGTCCCGGTCGTGCGAGGGCATGTAGGTGCTCTCGAAGGCGCCGATGATCTCGATCGGTCGGCTGTCCGCTGGTGTCAAAGCGATCTCCCTTCGTGGTCGCCCCCTGCAGGGCGCAGAAGATCCCGACCACTTCCGGCGGGTGGATTGCTCAGACTATGGCGAAGCGGGAGCCCTGTCGCCTGCTTGCCAAGCCCCCGGATGGGGCGCTACGGGGGCGCGAGCCGTCAGGAGGCCGCCGCCCCCGCCGCGGCGACCCGAGCCGCTCGATCCCGCCGCCAGGCGCGGACGCCGGCGATCACGGAGGCGAGGATGGCGGCCGCAGCGATGCCGTACGCGATCGGGCGGACCTGGGGCGACGTCGCCGCGAAGTAGCCGAGGACGGTGATGGCGACGCCCCAGCTGAGCGCGCCGACGAGGTTCGCGCTCGCGAAGCGGAGGGCCGGCATGCGTCCGACGCCCGCGATGACCGGGATGAAGACGCGCGCCCAAGGCACGTACCGGGCGATGACGACCGACCACCAGCCGAAGAGGGTGTAGAACCGCTCGGTCCGGGCGACCGCCCGCTGCACCCGCGGGCCGCCCCGGCTGTCGAGGTAGGGGCGGCCCAGCCTGCGGCCCAGCCAGAAGCCGACCTGGTCGCCGGCGAAGGCGGCGATCGCGACGCCGATCGCGAGGATCCGGATGTCGAGCACCTCCGACCCGGCGGTCAGGATCCCGGCCGCGAAGAGCAGCGAGTCGCCCGTCACGAACGGCACGAACGCGCCGACGAACAGGGCTGTGCCGGCGAACACGAGCCCCCAGACCACGAGGTAGAACGCCACAGCGCCCGCCGCTTCCAGCACGCCGTCGAGCCCCTCGCCGACGGAGCTCGAGGCGAGCGCAGAGCTGATGGATGTGCTGTTCACGGAGCCTTCGCCGCCGTCGGAAGGGGAGGGGGATTCCCGGGCAGACTATCGGCACCCGAAAAAGATCTCTCCGCGGTCGTGTCGATTTCAGTGGTCGTCGTTCGTATAGACGGTGAGAGCCGGGAAGGTCCGGCCGAGGACGAGGAGAACACCATGACCCAGTACCTGCTCAACCTGATCCAGCCGGTCGGCGAGGTCCCGCCGCCCGAGTTCCTGGAGCCGGTGATGCGCAAGCTCGGCGAGCTGAACAGCGAGATGGACGCCTCAGGGGCGTTCCTCTTCACGGGCGGGCTGCACCAGCCCGAGACGTCCACCGTGGTCCGGCCGCGCGAGGGGCATGATGCCCTCATCACGGACGGCCCCTACGTGGAGGCGAAGGAGTTCATCGGCGGTCTCTGGGTGATCCGCGCGGACGACCTCGACGGGGCCCTGCGGTGGGGCCGCCGGGTCACCGAGGTCACCGGCCTTCCCGTCGAGGTGCGGCCGCTCGCCTTCAGCTCCCTGCCGTGAGCGCTTCCGGCGAGGTCGAGCGCGTCTTCCGGGAGGAGTACGGCCGCGCTGTCGCCGTGCTGACCCGGATCTTTCGCGACCTCGACCTCGCCGAGGACGCCGTGCAGGACGCGTTCACGGTCGCCCTCCGCCGCTGGCCGGTGGACGGGCTGCCGCCCAGCCCTGCGGGCTGGATCCTCACGACCGCGCGCAACCGCGGCATCGACCGCCTCCGTCGTGAGGCGGCCGGGACGGGCAAGGAGGCCGAGGCCGAGCTGCTCCGGTCCATCCAGGCGGACGACGAGATCCCCGAGGAGGGCGCCGTGGCCGATGAGCGACTCCGGCTGCTGTTCACCTGCTGCCATCCGGCGCTCGCGCGCCCCGCCCAGGTGGCGCTCACCCTCCGGCTGCTGGGCGGCCTCACCACCCCGGAGATCGCCCGGGCGTTCCTCGTTCCCGAGCCGACGATGGCTCAGCGGATCGTGCGCGCCAAGTCGAAGATCCGCGCCGCCAACATCCCGTACCGGGTGCCCGAGGACGCGGACCTGCCCGACCGACTGGGCGGCGTGCTCGCGGTGATCTACCTGATCTTCAACGAGGGCTACCTGGCGACCTCGGGGGAGCGGCTCGTCCGGGAGGAGCTGTGCCGCGAGGCCATCCGCCTGGCGCGGCTCGTGGTGCGCCTGATGCCCGATGAGCCGGAGGCGCAGGGCCTGCTCGCCCTGCTCCTCCTCACCGACGCCCGCCGGCCGGCGCGGTCGGGGCCGCACGGCGATCTCGTGCCGCTCGCAGACCAGGACCGCTCGCTCTGGACCAGGGCGGGGATCGTCGAGGGGCAGTCGATCGTGCGCGAGTGCCTGCGCCGCGGCCGGCCGGGCCCGTACCAGGTGCAGGCGGCGATCGCGGCCGTGCACAGCACCGCGCCCTCCGCGGAGGCGACCGACTGGCGGCAGATCGTCCAGCTCTACGACCTCCTGCGCGTACTCGCCCCGAGTGCCGTCGTCGAGCTCAACCGCGCGGTCGCCGTCGCGGAGGTCGACGGCGCGGCGGCGGGACTCGCGCTCATGGATGCGGCGCCGGCACCGGGGTATGCGCCCTACCACTCGGTGCGGGCCGACCTGCTGCGCCGCCTGGGGCGCAATGGCGAGGCGGTCGCTGCGTACGAGGCGGCGCTGGCCCTCACCGACAACGAGGTGGAGCGCCGCCTGCTGACCCGCCGCCGGGCAGAGGTCGCAGCACCCGGCGCTTGAGACGCCGGCCTTCGACCCGCTCCTCGATGACCGGGTGGTGGATGGAAGCAGGCCCTTAACCGCATCGAGCCGCCCGCGGTGCGGACGGCTCGATGCGAAGCTGAAGGGGGATCAGGACTTGTTGTCCTGAGTGAGTCGGCTCGACTCGTCGTGCCAGCTGCGGGCGACGCTCGAAAGCTTCTCCTGGTACTTCTTGCCGTGGTGGGCGCAGAACAGCAGCTCGCCGCTGCCCAGCTCCACCCGGATGTAGGCCTGCGCCCCGCAGCTGTCGCAGCGGTCGAGCGCGGTCAGTTCGTACGAAGGAGCTTCCAGGGCGTCTGACGTGATGTTCGACATGTGTGCTGCTCCTTGAGTGTCCGGTGCGTCACTGGGTTCAACAATGAAAGCACGGTGTTGTTCCGCTCTCGGTCACAGCCTCGCACCGTTTCGCTGTGCGCGTACGAGATCGTTACAGGATCGACTTTTCGCGGTGCGGAGAGGATCCTCCTCGCTGTTCGCCCCGGCGTCCAGCCCGCGAACGGGGCGCGACCGGGGCTGCGGTCCCGCTCCCTGCGCCCGGCCGCGGTCGCCCGATACCGCCGCCGCGCCTCCCACCTGACCGGGAGTGTCGGAACCGCCGCTTACCCTGGCCAGGTGGCACAGGATTACTCGGCTCGGCATCTCTCCGTCCTCGAAGGGCTGGAGGCCGTCCGCAAGCGTCCCGGCATGTACATCGGGTCGACCGACTCCCGCGGTCTCATGCACTGCCTGTGGGAGATCATCGACAACTCGGTCGACGAGGCTCTCGCGGGTCACGGCGACTCGATCGACGTCGTGCTGCACTCCGACGGCAGCGTCGAGGTGCGCGACCGCGCCCGCGGCATCCCGGTCGACACCGAGCCGAAGACCGGCCTGACGGGCGTCGAGGTCGTCTTCACCAAGCTGCATGCGGGCGGCAAGTTCGGCAGCGGCTCCTACGCGGCGTCCGGCGGACTGCACGGCGTCGGCGCCTCCGTCGTCAACGCCCTCTCCGAGCGTCTCGACGTCGAGGTCGACCGCAACGGCAAGACCTACGCCATGTCCTTCCACCGCGGCGAACCGGGCACCTTCGCCGACAAGGGCGCACCGTCGCCCGACGCCGCCTTCACCCCGTTCGTCTCCGGCAGCGAGCTACGGGTCGTGGGCAAGGTCGCGAAGGGCGTCACCGGCACCCGAGTCCGTTACTGGGCCGACCGGCAGATCTTCTCCCGCGACGCCACCTTCTCACTCGAGGACCTGGTCGCACGCGCTCGGCAGACGGCCTTCCTCGTGCCGGGCCTCGGCATCGCCATCCAGGACGAGCGCGGCGGGGAGCCGGCCACCGAGAGCTTCCGCTACGAGGGCGGCATCGGCGAGTTCGTCGACTTCCTCGCCCCCGACGGAGCGGTCACCGACACGTGGCGCCTCACCGGCACCGGCACGTTCACCGAGACGGTGCCGGTGCTGCAGGAGAACGGCCACATGGTGCCGACGGAGGTCGACCGCGAGTGCCAGGTCGACCTCGCGCTCCGCTGGGGCATCGGCTACGACACCACGTTCCGGAGCTACGTCAACATCATCGCGACGCCGAAGGGCGGCTCGCACCAGGCCGGCTTCGAGCAGGGCCTGCTGAAGGTGCTGCGCACCCAGATCGAGCAGAACGCGCGCAAGCTGAAGGTCGGTGCGAACGAGAAGATCGAGAAGGACGACGTCCTCGCCGGTCTGACCGCGGTGCTCACCGTCCGGCTGCCCGAGCCGCAGTTCGAGGGCCAGACCAAGGAGGTCCTCGGCACCCCCGCCGTGCGCGGCATCGTCTCGTCGGTGGTGGCGAAGACGCTCGGCGAGAAGTTCTCCTCCACGAAGCGCGAGGACAAGACCCAGGCGTCGATGCTCCTCGACAAGGTCGTCTCCGAGATGAAGGCGCGCATCTCCGCTCGCACCCACAAGGAGACGCAGCGCCGCAAGAACGCGCTCGAGTCCTCCTCGCTGCCGGCGAAGCTCGTCGACTGTCGCAGCAACGACGTCGGCAACAGCGAGTTGTTCATCGTCGAGGGCGACTCCGCGCTCGGCACGGCCAAGCTCGCCCGCGACAGCGAGTACCAGGCGCTGCTGCCCATTCGAGGCAAGATCCTCAACGTCCAGAAGGCGTCGATCAGCGACATGCTGAGCAACAGCGAGTGCGCCTCGATCATCCAGGTGATCGGCGCGGGGTCCGGCCGCACCTTCGACCTCGACCTCGCCCGCTACGGGAAGGTGATCCTGATGAGCGACGCCGACGTGGACGGCGCGCACATCCGCACCCTGCTGCTGACCCTGTTCTTCCGCTACATGCGCCCGCTCATCGAGGAGGGCCGCGTGTTCGCCGCCGTTCCGCCGCTGCACCGCGTCGTGGTGAAGAACCCGGGCAGCAAGCCGAACGAGACGATCTACACCTACTCGGAGCAGGAGCTCCAGGGGCTGCTCGCACAGCTGAAGCGCGAGAAGCGCAGCTACGTCGACCCGATCCAGCGCTACAAGGGGCTGGGCGAGATGGACGCGGACCAGCTCGCGCTCACCACGATGGACAAGCGCCACCGGATGCTCCGCCGGGTGCGGGTCTCCGACGCCGCTGCGGCCGAGCGGGTCTTCGAGCTGCTCATGGGCAACGACGTCGCGCCCCGCAAGGAGTTCATCATCGACGGCTCACGGGACCTCGACCGCGACAAGATCGACGCCTGACCGGCGGTCCCGAGGGGACCAGAGGCTTCGCATCCCGTGCTGACGCCTTCCTAGAATCCTGCCATCGGCACTTCCGTTGCGTAGGAGGCGGACAGAGGTGAGCAGCGATACGAGCTCCGGCGAGCGGCGGCCGCCGGAGGGCCGCGAAGGTGAGCAGCCGGACCCACAGGGGCGGCCGTGGCGGACCGAGGGTCTCCAGCCGACGAAGGAGACGCCGCCGAAGCGGCCGAACTGGTGGCTGACCGCGCTCTGGGTGGGCTTGGCGTACTTCCTGACCTTCGGGCTGTTCACCGCGCAGGACACGATGGCCGGCGCTCCCGCTGTCCCGTACACCGAGTTCACGCGGCAGGTGGAGCGCAACAACGTGGAGGAGGTGTTCTCCCGTGGAGATTCGATCCAGGGAGTGCTGCGCAACGAGGCGCCCCTGCCCGGCGACAGCGGGGGAACATACTCCAGCTTCACGACCGAGCGCCCGACCTTCGCCCAGGACGACCTCCTCGCCGAGTTGGCGGCCAATGGATCCACAGTCCGCGCGACGCCCGTCCTTCAGGAGCGAGGCCTGTTCTGGAACCTCCTGCTGTCGCTCGGGCCGATCCTGCTGCTCATCGGCTTCTACTGGTGGATGCTCCGCCGCCAGCAGGGGATGGGCGCCCTGTTCGGCGGAGGCGGCCGGAGGAAGCCGGTGGATCCGGAGAGTGTCCGCGTCACCTTCGGCGATGTGGCCGGGATCGACGAGGTCGAGGCGGAGATCGCCGAAGTGGTCGACTTCCTCAAGGACCCGGACAAGTACCGGCGCCTCGGTGCGCGCGCGCCGAAGGGGATCCTCCTCGCCGGCCCTCCGGGAACCGGCAAGACACTGCTCGCCCGGGCGACTGCGGGCGAGGCGGGCGTCCCCTTCTTCTCGGCCAGCGCATCCGAGTTCATCGAGATGATCGTCGGCGTGGGAGCGAGCCGCGTGCGCGAGCTGTTCGGCGAGGCCCGCAAGGTGGCGCCGGCGATCATCTTCATCGACGAGATCGACACCATCGGACGGGCGCGTGGCGGTGCCCGTGCCGTCGGCGGTCACGACGAGCGAGAGCAGACCCTGAACCAGATCCTGACCGAGATGGACGGCTTCTCGGGTTCGGAAGGGGTAGTCGTTCTCGCCGCCACCAACCGTCCGGACGTGCTCGACCCCGCCCTGCTTCGTCCTGGACGCTTCGATCGCACGATCACGGTGCACGCGCCCGATCAGAGGGGCCGAGAGCAGATCCTGGCCGTGCACACCCGGGGCAAGCCGCTCGGGCGCGACGTCGATCTCGGCCGCCTCGCCAGCGCAACGCCGGGCATGACCGGGGCTGAGCTCGCCAACCTGGTGAACGAGGCGGCTTTCGCCGCCGCCCGGCGCGGGCAGCCCCAGATCCTCCAGCGTGACCTGCTCGACGCGCTGGAGAAGATCCAGCTGGGGACCGCCCGGACCATCGTCATGCCCGAAGAGGAGCGTCGGCGGACGGCCTATCACGAGGCCGGCCACGCGCTGCTCGGCATCCTGCAGCCGGGAGCGGACCCCGTGCGCAAGGTCTCGATCATTCCGCGCGGGCGAGCACTCGGTGTGACGCTCTCCACGCCGGACACGGACCGGTATGGGTACGAGGCCTCCTACCTGCGGGGCCGGATCATCGGGGCGCTCGGAGGCATGGCGGCCGAAGCGGAGGTCCTGAAAGCGGTCACGACCGGCGCCGAGAACGACCTGGAGACGGCGACCGGGGTCGCGCGCGGCATGGTGGGACGCTGGGGGATGTCCGAGACCGTCGGGCCGGTCTCCGTGCTGCCACGCGAGGGCGACCCGCGCGCGGCGGGAGTCTCGGACCTGATGCTGGCGAAGGTCGACGAAGAGGTTCGCCGGCTGATCGAGGAGTGCTACGTGGACGCCCGTCGGCTCATCCGCGAGCATCGCAGCCAGCTGGACGCGATCGCGGCCGCGCTGCTCGAGCGCGAAACCCTCGACGAGATCGACGTGTACGCCGCTGCCGGAGTGCCGCGGCGAAGCGGGCCGGAGCATCAGACCGTCCACGGCTGAGAGGCGCCGAGCGCAGCCGCGTCCCGGCGGTGGGGACGAGAGGCCGCCGCGTCAGCCGGCGGTTGACGCCAGCGCGGCCGCCACTGCGGCCTCGGAGTGCAGGCGCGTGGTCGGGAAGGCCGGGACGGCGACGTCCTCCTGCCGTAGGAGCAGCTCGATCTCCGTGCAGCCGAGGATGACGCCCTCGGCGCCCCGTTCCACGAGCCGGTCGACGACGCCCTGATACGCGGCGCGTGACTCCTCGCGGACGATGCCGAGGCAAAGCTCCTCGTAGATCACGCGGTGGATGAGCTCACGGTCCTCGGCCTCGGGGACGATGACTTCGAGACCGTGCGATGACAGGCGGTCGCGGTAGAACGACTGCTCCATCGTGAAGGCCGTGCCCAGCAGGCCGACCTTCGTCACCCCCTCCGCGAGCACGGCGCGGGCAGTGGTGTCGCCGAGATGCAGCAGAGGAACGGCGACCGCATCCTCGATCGCGGAGGCCACCTTGTGCATCGTGTTGGTGCAGAGCACGAGGAAGTCGGCGCCGGCCGACTCGAGGCTGCGCGCGACGTCCGCCAGGAGCCGGCCCGCCTCATCCCACCGGCCCTCGGACTGCATCGCCTCGACCTCCGCGAAGTCGACCGAGTAGAGCACGCACCTCGCTGAGGAGAGGCCTCCCACCCGCTCGCGCACCAGTTCGTTGACGAGCCGGTAGTACTCGCTGCTGCTCTCCCAGCTCATGCCGCCGATCAGCCCTATCGTCTTCATCCGGTGACCTCCGTCGGCGAGTCTTCCAGCCGGGCCGTAGTCCGGGTGGACGGCGGTGGCTGATTCAACCGCCCTGCAATGGTGCGCGCGTCAACCCCCTGCCGGCTCCCAGCCGCTTCCGGAGCCGAGTCCGGAAAAGTGGCAGAGAACAGGAAGGAAACCCATGGAGCCGAACCTCACCGCCGTCTGCCTCGTGTGCACGCTCAAGCCCTCGCCCGCCGAGTCGAGCAGTGACCTGCTCGGCGGCCAGCTCATGGCCGCCCTCGCCGCGGAGGGGGTGGCCGGCACCACCGTTCGCGTCGTCGATCACGACGTCAAGCCCGGAGTCGAGGCGGACATGGGGGACGGCGACGAGTGGCCCGCCATCCGCGAGAAGGTGCAGGCGGCCGACATCCTCGTGATCGCGACGCCGACGTGGATGGGCCACATGACGAGCGTCGCCCAGCGGGTGCTCGAGCGGCTCGACGCCGAGCTGTCCGAGAAGGACGACCTGGGCCGGCCCTCGATGTTCGACAAGGTCGCCGTCGCCGCCATCGTCGGCAATGAGGACGGGGCGCACCAGATCACGGCCGAGCTGTTCCAGGCGCTCAACGACATCGGCTTCACCATCCCCGCCCAGGGCGTCACCTACTGGAACGGCGAGGCGATGGGCAGCGTCGACTACAAGGACCTCGAGGAGACGCCCGAGAAGGTCGACTCGACCACCAAGTCGGTCGCCAAGTTCGCGGCGCACGTCGCCCGGACGCTTCGGATCGCGCCGCTGCCCGCACCCGTGGAGTAGGCGACCGGCCGGCGACGCATGCCGCAACGCGGGACCTTCGTCCCGGAGAACCGACGAATCCTCGGTGAGCCTGGAACGGACCCCCAGGAGGATGCATGCAGGACCTGTCGCGCGCCGCGCGCTTCGCTGACCGCAACGACGCCGGCCGCCGGCTCGCCCGAGAGCTCGAGAAGCTCGCCGGCGAGAACCCCCTGGTTCTGGGACTCTCGATGGGAGGAGTGCCCGTCGCCGCCGAGATCGCGCGGGCTCTCGGCGCGCCGCTCGACGTGGCCGTCACCCGGCGCCTCCGGGTGCCGCGTCACCCGGAAGTCGCCATGGGCGCGATCGCGGAGGACGGCACCCGCGTGCTCAACTCGCCCGTGTTCCTCCGCGAGCTCGTCACCCCGCTCGACCTGGCCCTCGCGACCCGCCGCGAGCGAGCCGTTCTCGCCGACCACACCGTGCGCCTGCGCGGCGGCCGGCCGCACCTCGACATAGCAGGCCGCACGGTGATCGTCGTCGACGACGGCCTGACGAGCGGTGTCAGCGCCGAGGCCGCCTGCGCGATGGCGCGGGGGATGGGCGCGGCGCGCGTCGTGCTCGCCGTTCCGATCGCGACACCAGAAGGGCTGCGGCTCGTGCACAGCGCGGACGAGACCGTCAGCCTGGAGGTGCCGAAGGAGCTCGCCGAGGTGCGGGACGCCTACCGGGACTATCCGGACGTCGGCGAGGACGAGGTCCGCGAACTGCTCGAGCGGGCGGCGCCCGTGAGCGCCGGTGAGGACCCGGAAGGCGGCGAGGACGTCCTCATCCCGGCCGGGCACGTCGTGCTGCGGGGGCGCTTCCGGCTGCCCGCCGGCGCCCGTGCTGTCGTGGTGTTCGCGCGCGGCAGCGGCTCCGGCCGCACCAGCCCGCGGAACCGGATGGTCGCGTCGGTGCTCGAGCGCGCCGGCATCGGCACCCTCCTTCTCGACCTGCTGACGCCCGCCGAGGAGGGCGACCGGCACGCCGTGTTCGACGTCCCGATGCTCTCGCAGCGGCTGCAGGCGGCGACGGCCTGGGTGCGCCGCCGCCCGGACGCAGCGGGCGCGGCGATCGGCTACTTCGGGGCCAGCACAGGTGCGGGCGCCGCCCTGTGCGCCGCCGCGGCGGACCCGACGATCGCGGCCGTCGTCTCGCGCGGCGGGCGCCCGGACCTCGCGGGCGAGCGACTCGGCTACGTCCGCTGCCCCGTGCTGCTCATCGTCGGCGGCCGCGACCCGGAGGTGCTGGGGCTCAACCGGAGCGCCCGGGATGCGCTGGCGGGGGAGGCGGCTCTCGAGGTCGTCCCCAACGCGACGCACCTGTTCGAGGAGCCGGGCGCGCTCGACCAGGTCGCAGCCCTGGCCCGCGACTGGTTCACCGAGCGGCTGGGGGCGAGCTCCCGTCGGCCGCAGCCCGCCATGTCCTGACCCCGCCGGCTCTCAGCCTCCGCCGTCGGCAGGACTTTCTGCGGTCAGCAGGAGTTTCTGCGGCGCAATGTCCTGCCGACAGCAGAAAGTCCTGCCAGAGGCGGAGACGCCGATACGACATCCGGCAACCGGGAACGGTTGCCGGATGTCGCGGCTGTTGCCGGATCAGGCGCCGAGCGCGGAGCCGATCGAGCCGATGAGGCCCTCGAGCGGAGTGCCGGAGGCGTCCCGGCGCGCGCCGAGCTCGGGCAGCGTGCGCGCCGAGCCGTCGGGACCGACGGCGAGGGCCGGATCGGTGCCGACCCAGGCGAGGGCGAGGCTGTCCTCGCCCTTGAGGAACGAGTGGGCGCGGACTCCGCCGGTCGCGCGGCCCTTCGCCGGGAAGTCGACGAAGAGCGACACCTTGGCGCGGCCGGGATCGGTGCCTTCCAGGGTGGCGGCTCCGGTCGAGATGGTGGCGACCACCGCGTGCTCCGGCTTCGCGACGGCGCCGAAGAAGACGACGCGCGCGCCCTGGCCCAGGTTGATGCCCGCCATGCCGCCGGCCGCCGCGCCCTGGGGGCGGACGAGGGACGCGGCGAAGTGCAGCAGCTGCGCCTCCGAGCTCACGAACACGAGCTCGGCGTCGTCGGAGCACTGGGTGGCGCCGATCACCTCGTCGCCCGGCTTGAGGGCGATCACCTCGAAGTCGGGGCGGTTCGGGTAGGCGCCGGTCGCGACGCGCTTGACCACGCCGTCCTTCGTGCCGAGGGCGATCGGCTGGTCCGATGTCAGCGACACCAGCGCGACGACCTTCTCGCCCTTCCCGAGCGCGAGGTAGTCGCGGATGCGGGCGCCCGCGCCCAGCTGGATCGAGTTCGCGGGCACCGACGGCAGGTCGACGGGCGTGAACCGGATGACGCGGCCCGCGCTCGTCAGCGCCCCGAGCTCGCCGCGGCTGGTGCCGGCGACCTGCGAGAGCAGGGCGTCGTGCTTGCTGCGGCGGGTGGGGCGCGCGAGCTCGGCGCCGTCCGGCACGTCGATGCGGACGGCACGGCCCGTGGTCGACAGGGCGACGACGCACGGCACGTCGGCGATCTCGAGGGAGGCGGCGGCCTTCTTGCCGCGCGCGCTGCCGGCCAGTGACGGCGGCGCCTCGGTGAGGAGGGTGCGCCGCGGCGTGCCGTACTTCTCCGCGGTGGCCTCCAGCTCCTCGCTGACGACCTCGCGGATGCGCTGCTCGCTGCCGAGCAGCGCCTCGAGGTACGCGATCTCCTCGCGGAGGGCGTCGCGCTCCGCCTCGAGCTCGATCCGGGAGAACCGGGTCAGGCGGCGCAGGCGCAGCTCGAGGATGTACTCGGCCTGGATCTGGTCGAGGTCGAAGACGTCGATGAGGCGGGTGCGCGCCTGTTCGCTGTCGTCGCTCGACCGGATGACCTGGATCACCTCGTCGATGTCGAGGATCGCGACGAGGAGGCCCTCGACGAGGTGCAGGCGCTCCCGCCGGCGGTCGAGGCGATAGCGGGTGCGCCGGGTGACCACCTCGACGCGGTGGCCGACGTAGACGCGGAGCAGCTCGAGGAGCCCGAGGGTGCGGGGCCCGCCGTCGACGAGCGCAACGTTGTTGATGCCCATCGACTCCTCGAGGGGCGTGAGCCGGTACAGCTGCTCGAGCACCGCCTCGGGGCTGAAGCCGGTCTTGATGCCGATGACGAGCCGCAGGCCGTTCTTGCGGTCGGTCAGATCGTTGACGTCCGAGATGCCCTGGATCTTCTTGGCGTTGACGCCGTCCTTGATCTTCTCGATGACCCGCTCGGGCCCGACGAGGTAGGGCAGCTCGGTGACGACCAGGCCGACCTTGCGCGCGGTGAGGTTCTCGATCGAGACGCGCGCCCGGGTGCGGAAGGTGCCCCGCCCGGTGGCGTACGCGTCGCGGATGCCGTCGAGACCCGAGATGGTGCCGCCCGCGGGCAGGTCGGGCCCGGGGATGAACCGCATGATGTCCTCGAGCGAGGCATCCGGGTTGTCGATCAGGTGCCGGGCGCCGGCGACGACCTCGATGAGGTTGTGGGGCGGCATGTTGGTGGCCATGCCGACCGCGATCCCGCTCGCTCCGTTGACGAGGAGGTTCGGGAACGCGGAGGGCAGCACCTCCGGCTGGGTGAGCTGGTTGTCGTAGTTGGGGACGAAGTCGACGACGTCTTCGTCCAGGTCCTCGACCATCGCCATCGCGGCGGGCGCGAGCCGCGCCTCCGTGTAGCGGGAGGCGGCGGGGCCGTCGTCGAGTGAGCCGAAGTTGCCGTGCCCGTCGATGAGGGGCAGGCGCATGGTGAAGGGCTGCGCGAGGCGCACGAGAGCGTCGTAGATGGCGGAGTCGCCGTGCGGGTGCAGCTTGCCCATCACCTCGCCGACGACGCGCGCGCTCTTCACATGACCACGATCCGGGCGGAGGCCCATCTCGCTCATCATGTAGAGGATGCGCCGCTGCACGGGCTTCAACCCGTCGCGGGCGTCCGGGAGCGCCCGGGAGTAGATGACCGAGTAGGCGTACTCGAGGAAGGACCCCTGCATCTCCGAGGAGACGTCGACGTCCTCGATCCGCTCGGCCCCGCTCGGGGGCACCTCGGTGCTGGTCACGGCTGCCGCCGATCTCGTCGCATGCTGATTCTGCCGTTCGCTCGGTCCGCCCTCGGGAGGGGCGCTGGGAGCCGTCGGGTCGGCTCGGGGACGGTCAGGGCTGCTGTGCCAGACTGACCCGGGTGTCCCTCATGGTACCGACCACCTCGGGCGCAGGCCCTCATCTCGGCGCGGTTCTTCCCGGATGTGTCGCCGCCCTGCTGGGGAGGAAGAACCCCCTCGGGCTTCCCGCCGCCCGCTCGGTGATCGTCGTGGTGGTCGACGGCCTCGGCGCTTCTGCGCTGAAGTCGCGGCGGGGACACGCCCGCACTCTCGCCGGAGCCCTCACCTCGTCCTCGGTGATCACGACAGGGGTGCCGACCACGACGGCCGCGGCCCTGACCACCCTGATGACGGGGGAGGACCCCGGGCAGCACGGCGTCGTCGGCTACGCCGTGCTCGACGAGGCCGGCGACCGCGTGGTCAACCAGCTGAACGGCTGGGGCGGCAGCGTCGATCCGCTCGTCTGGCAGCGCCGTCCGACGATTTTCGAGAGTGGGACGGTCCGCGGCGTGGCGGTCGGCGCGAAGAAGTACCGGTCGTCCGGCTTCACCGCGGCGACCCTCCGCGGCGGCGACTACCGGCCCGCCGACGAGATCGGGGAGCGGTTCGACGTCGCCCTCGAGGCTGCGCGCGAGGCGCCGGGAACGCTCGTCTACCTCTACATTCCCGAGGCGGACCAGGCCGCGCACGCGGAGGGCTGGCAGTCGGACCGCTGGACGGCCGCGCTCGAGGAGATCGACGGCGCGCTCACCGCGGCCCTTCCTCGCCTCGGCAAGGGCAACGCCCTGCTCGTCACCGCGGACCATGGCATCGTCGACGTGCCCGGGTCGCGCCACGTGCTCATCGACGAACGCCGCGAGCTCGTCGACGGCGTCCGGCACGTGGGCGGGGAGCCCCGGATGCTGCACCTCTACTTCGAGCCGGACCTGCCGGACGTGGAGCGGGCGGCGCTGCTCGACCGCTGGCGCGCCGCTGAGGGCGAGCGCGCCTGGGTCCGCGGACGCGACGAGGCGATCGCCGAGGGCTGGTTCGGGGCGGCCGTCGACGCTGAGGTGGCCCCGCGGATCGGCGACATCCTGGTCGCCGCCCGCGGGTCCGTGGCCTACTACGACAGCCGCACCGCGACGGTCGGCGCTCGCGCGATGATCGGCCAGCACGGCTCGTGGACGCCCGAGGAGACCCGGGTGCCGCTGCTCCGCTTCCCGGCCTAGGTCGTCGCTAGGCCGGGTTGGAGTCGTCCTCGGGGCGGGCCCCGAACACGATCTCGTCCCATGACGGCATCGACGTGCGGCCGCGGCGGCCCCGCGTCGGGACCGGACCGGTCTGCGGCTTGACCGGACGCACCTCGGTGGTCTCGACCTGCTCGGCGCGGTTCTCGGGCCGCTGCTCCGACCGCTGCTCGGTGCGCACACGCTCGAGCACGCGCACGGTGCCGGTCGTCGGAGTGCGCGGCGGCTCCTCCTCGTAGGTGGCCGCCTCACGCTCGCCGCGGCGGCGGCGCAGCGCCTCGAGGAGGTCGCTCGTGTCCGCCGGCGTGGGCGCGGCGGGCGGCTCCTCCCGGATGACGCCGATCGTGCCGGTGCGCGGCGCCTGCACGCGGATGCGGCCGGTGGGCGTCTGCTCGACGTGCACCACCGGGTCCGGCATGCCGACGTCCTCGGGGGGCAGCTCGAACGCGCCCGAGTCGAAGCGCGACGTGTCCGGCGACTCGGGCGCCACCGCCCGGAGGCGGGGGAGCAGCGATGTGCCGATCTCGTTCTGCTGCGACAGCGCGACCGCCTCGCCGTTCAGCGGTGCGAGGTGCAGCTTCTTCGCGTCGAAGGACCAGCGGGCGTCGTGGTCGATGCCGTCTGCCGTGAAGTTGAGCTTCACGATCCAGCCGCCCTCCGGCTCCTTCCAGCTCGCCCAGCGGGACCCGCTCGCGTTCAGCTGGGCGAGTCGCTCCTCGAGCACCGTGCCGAACGTGGGCGGCTGGCCGTCCACGTCGTCGGCGGGCTGGCCGGTCAGGACCGGCACGCCGAGGGCGGACTCCACCATGTACTGGCGCTCGGCCAGGATGGGGCCCTCGTAGCGCTCGATGTAGTCGATCGGAGCGCCGGTGAACTTCGCCACCTGCTCCGCCGACATGCCTCCGCGGATGTAGGTCTGGATCTCCCGCGGGCTCGAGCGACGGGTCGTCGGGATCGAGCTCGTGGGGGTGCCGCGCAGCTTGGCGCGGAGCTCGTCGTCGAGGTGGATACGGAACTCATTGCCGTCCTCGCCGGTCGCCACGATGGCGCCGTTCTCGACGGCGACGGCCTTCAGGGTTTTCATGCCGATTCGCCTCCGTTCAGAGCCTTCAGGATCGCACCCGCTGGGGCGTTTGCCCTGGAATAGGTGGGGCGTGCCGCGAGTTGAAATGGTGTCGGCTTCCGCTCGCGCCCCACGGTTTGCAATCGGAAGTGCGATCGATCAGACTGTCGCCGCCAATCACGGCGGATAGCGAAGAAGTGGATGGGAATGGCGACCGATTACGACGCCCCTCGCAAGACCGACGACGACTCCGAGTCGATCGAAGCCCTGAAGGAGCGGGTCCCGGACAAGCTGTCCGCGGTCATCGACGTCGAGGACGCCGACAACCCCGGCAGCTTCGATCTCCCGGGCGCCGACCTCTCGGACCTCGATCTGGACGTCGTCGTGCTGCCCCCGCAGGCGGACGAGTTCACCTGCATGTCGTGCTTCCTCGTGAAGCACCGTTCGCAGCTCGACCACGAGACCAAGCTCGGCCCCGTGTGCCTGGAGTGCAACGCCTGAATCGCGGATGAGAGTTCGCGAAGCGAACACGAGAACCCCGCCGCCACGCGAGTGGCAGGCGGGGTTTCTGCTTTCCAGGCGGGGTTTCTGCTTTCGTGGGGGAGTAGGGGACTAGCGGCCGGCGCCGAGGGCCGCGACGAGCTCCTCGGGGCGCCGCGTCGACACGAGCCAGTAGGGCGCCGGGTCGCGCGGGTCCGTGATCGGCACGCGGACGACGGGGTCGACCCAGCCGCGGAGGCAGAGCCAGGCCCGGGCGTCGAGATCGACTCCGCGGGCCGCGGTCGCGTCCGGGCCCCGGAAGCCCTCCGCCGGGCCGACGTGCTCGAGGGGGATCCGCGCGGATCCGACGCGGAACACGCCGTCCCGCACCTCGAGCACCGGGCTCCACAGGAGCAGGCCGAGCACCGCGCCGCCGAACAGGATCACGGCGCAGATGATCCCCGCCGTCAGGGAGACGGGCACGAACACGAGCAGTGCTCCCGGGATGAGCAGTGCGGTCGCGAGGTACATCCACGGGGCGGGCCAGAGCCGTTCTCGGTAGGTCACACCTCATTCCACCAGACCTGATCGACTAGCCTCGTCCCGTGCCCGAGAGCGTGCCGGTGCTGATCACCGGGGACAGGATCCCCGCCTACGCGCACCCCGGGGACGCGGGCGCCGACCTCGTCTCCACCGAGGACGTGGTCCTCGGCCCGGGGGAGCGGGCCACCGTCGGCACCGGCGTCGCGATCGCCCTCCCGCAGGGCTACGCCGCTTTCGTCGTGCCGCGCAGCGGGCTCGCCGCTCGGCACGGCATCACCATCGTCAACAGCCCGGGAACCGTGGACGCGGGCTACCGCGGCGAGATCCGCGTGACCCTGCTCAACACCGACCGGACCGAGGAGTACCGGGTGACTGCGGGGGACCGCATCGCCCAGCTCGTCGTGCTCCCGGTGCCCCCGGTCCGGTTCGTGCCGGTCGACTCTCTGCCCGGCACCGCCCGCGGCGAGGGCGGCTTCGGCTCGACGGGCTACGGGACGCCGGCGGCAGCCGGCAAGGAAGGACTGCATTCGTGAGCGACACCTCCGGTGACCTCTCCCAGCCGAAGTCGGCACCCGACGACCGGGCGATCAACGGCCCGTTCGACGTGAGCGAGGCGAACGCGGTGCGCCCGTACGTCGACCTCGGCGGGGTGAAGATCGTGCCGCGGGAGGGACTCCACCTGCGCCTCGAGGTCGAGGAGGGCACGAAGCGGGTCGTCGCCGTCGGACTCGACTACGCCGGCTCCACGCTCCAGGTGCAGCCGTTCGCGGCGCCGCGCTCGGCCGGCCTGTGGCACGAGATCCGCGCGCAGATCGCGGACCAGATCCGCCGTCAGGGCGGCACCACCCGCGAGGCGGCCGGCCCGTTCGGCCCCGAGCTGCTCGCGGAGATCCCGGTCGTCGCCGGGCCCGGCCAGGCGCCGACCACGCGGCTCGCCCGGTTCATCGGCGTCGACGGCCCGCGCTGGTTCCTCCGCGGCGTGATCGCCGGCGAGGGCGCCGTGAACCCGGAGGCGGCGGGCGCGATCGAGGACCTCTTCCGCAGCGTCGTCGTCGTCCGCGGCTCCACCCCGATGCCGCCCCGGGACCTCATCCCGTTGCACGTGCCGGCGCAGGCCGCGGGCCCGTCGGTCGGCACGCCGCTCAGCGGCGTCTGATGGCGGACGAGGAGCGCACGCCCGGCGTGCAGGACGCGATGGCCGCGGCCGCGCGCCGCGCCGGATTCGACCGTGCCGACCAGCCGATCACGAGCGCCACCCTCCTCGGCGCGATGGGCGGCATCCGGGGCATCCTCGAGGCGCTCGTCCCGGGCATCGCGTTCGTCGTGCTGTTCGCGACGACGTCGTCCCTGCCGATCGCGCTCGGCGTGTCGGTCGCGATCGCGGTCGTGTTCGTGGTGCTCCGGGTCGCACAGCGCAGCCCCGTCTCGCCCGCCGTCGGCGGCCTGGTGGCGACCCTCGCCTCCGCCGCCCTCGCGCTCCTCACCGGCCGCGCCGAGGACAACTTCGTGTTCGGCCTCATCCAGAACGCCGCGTACGGCGGCGTCCTCCTCGTGTCCGTGCTGGTGGGCTGGCCCCTCATCGGCGTCGCGGTCGGCTACCTCGAGGGGGAGGGGACCGCGTGGCGGAAGGACCGGCGCAAGTTCGTCGCGATGCAGGCGCTCACGCTGCTCTGGGTCGGCCTCTTCGCCCTCCGGCTGATCGTCCAGGTCCCGCTCTACTACTCGGGCCAGGTCGAGCTGCTCGGCACCTTCAAGCTGATCATGGGCATCCCGCTCTTCGCCCCGCTGCTCGTCGTGTCCTGGCTCATCGTGCGCGCCGCGTTCCCCGCCAAGCACGACGCGCCGGGGCGGGAGCAGCAGCCGTCCTGAGGTAGGTTTATCTCGACGTCGAGATATCTCCTCGGAGGGTTCCCGCTGGCGCGGGTGGCACCGGGAGGTCGGCGGGACGACAATCGACCCTGGGCGGGATCGCCGCCCGCGAGGAGGAGGACGAGATGTCCACGGTGAACAGCTTCGGGGCGAAAGACAGCCTCTCCGTCGGCGGGACCGACTACGAGATCTACCGGCTCGACAAGGTCGAGGGCCACCAGGCACTGCCGTACAGCCTGAAGATCCTCCTCGAGAACCTGCTGCGCACCGAGGACGGCGCGAACATCACGGCCGAGCACATCCGCGCCCTCGGCTCCTGGGACCCGTCGGCCGAGCCCGACACCGAGATTCAGTTCACTCCGGCGCGCGTCGTGATGCAGGACTTCACCGGCGTCCCCTGCATCGTCGACCTCGCCACCATGCGCGAGGCGGTCGGCGAGCTGGGCGGCGACCCGACGCGGATCAACCCCCTCGCCCCGGCCGAGCTCGTCATCGACCACTCCGTCATCGCCGACCTGTTCGGCCAGCCCGACGCCTTCGAGCGCAACGTCGAGATCGAGTACCAGCGCAACGGCGAGCGGTACCAGTTCCTCCGCTGGGGCCAGACCGCCTTCGACGACTTCAAGGTCGTCCCGCCGGGCACGGGCATCGTCCACCAGGTCAACATCGAGTACCTGGCCCGCGTCGTCTACACCCGCGAGGTCCGCGGTGCGCTGCAGGCCTACCCCGACACGCTCGTCGGCACCGACTCGCACACGACGATGGTCAACGGTCTCGGCGTGCTCGGCTGGGGCGTCGGCGGCATTGAGGCCGAGGCCGCCATGCTCGGCCAGCCCGTCTCGATGCTCATCCCCAAGGTGGTCGGCTTCAAGCTGACCGGCTCGATCCCCGCGGGCGTCACGGCGACCGACGTCGTCCTCACGATCACCCAGATGCTCCGCAAGCACGGTGTCGTCGGCAAGTTCGTCGAGTTCTACGGCGCGGGCGTCGCCGAGGTGCCGCTCGCCAACCGCGCGACCATCGGCAACATGAGCCCCGAGTTCGGCTCGACCGCCGCGATCTTCCCGATCGACGACGTCACCCTCGACTACCTCCGCTTCACCGGCCGCAGCGAGGACCAGGTCGCGCTCGTCGAGGCGTACGCCAAGGAGCAGGGCCTCTGGCACGACCCGTCCAGCGAGCCGAAGTACAGCGAGTACCTCGAGCTCGACCTCGGCACCGTCGTCCCCTCCATCGCCGGCCCCAAGCGTCCGCAGGACCGCATCGAGCTCAGCGAGGCGAAGGAGCAGTTCGAGGACGACCTCGCCGACTACGCGACGGCCGACCACACGCTGGTCGACGCCGCCGTCGAGGGCACCTTCCCGGCGTCCGACCCGATCGGCCTCACCTCGCAGGACTCGAACGCCGCCGACGACCCCGCCCCGCGCGAGATCAGCCACCACCACCAGTTCCAGGCGGCGCACTCGAGCCCCTCGCCCACGACCGCGTCGAAGCCCACTCGCGTGGCGACGGCCTCCGGCAAGGAGTTCACGATCGACCACGGTGCGGTCGCCATCGCCGCGATCACGTCGTGCACCAACACGTCCAACCCGTCGGTCATGCTCGCCGCAGGCCTCCTCGCGAAGAAGGCGAGCGAGAAGGGCCTCAAGGCGAAGCCGTGGGTGAAGACCACCCTCGCGCCCGGATCGAAGGTCGTCACCGACTACTACGAGAAGGCCGGACTCACGAAGCCGCTCGAGGACCTCGGCTTCTACCTGGTCGGCTACGGCTGCACCACCTGCATCGGCAACAGCGGACCGCTGGAGGAGGAGATCTCCCAGGCGGTTCAGGACAACGACCTCGCCGTCACCGCGGTGCTCTCCGGCAACCGCAACTTCGAGGGCCGCATCAACCCCGACGTGAAGATGAACTACCTCGCGAGCCCGCCGCTGGTGGTCGCCTACGCACTCGCCGGCTCGATGCACTTCGACTTCGACAACGATGCGCTCGGGAACGACAAGGACGGCAACCCGGTCTTCCTCAAGGACATCTGGCCGGACGCGGCGGAGGTCCAGGCGACGATCGACTCCTCCATCGACACCGGCATGTTCGACAAGCAGTACTCGTCCGTCTTCGAGGGCGACGAGCGCTGGCAGAACCTGCCGACGCCGAGCGGCGCCACGTTCGAGTGGGACGAGGAGTCCACCTACGTGCGGAAGCCCCCGTACTTCGAGGGCATGACGCTGCAGCCGTCGCCGGTGACCGACATCCAGGGCGCGCGCGTCCTCGCGAAGCTCGGCGACTCGGTCACGACCGACCACATCAGCCCCGCCGGCTCGATCAAGGCGGACAGCCCCGCCGGCAAGTACCTGACGGAGCACGGCGTCGACCGCAAGGACTTCAACTCCTACGGCTCCCGCCGGGGCAATCACGAGGTCATGATCCGCGGCACGTTCGCGAACATCCGCCTGAAGAACCAGTTGCTCGACGGCGTGGAGGGCGGCTACACCCGCGACTTCACGCAGGAGGGCGGCCCGCAGTCGTTCATCTACGACGCGTCGATGCACTACCAGGAGCAGGGCACGCCGCTCGTCATCCTCGGCGGCAAGGAGTACGGCTCCGGCTCGTCCCGCGACTGGGCGGCGAAGGGCACGCGTCTGCTCGGCGTCCGCGCGGTGATCACCGAGAGCTTCGAGCGAATCCACCGCTCCAACCTCATCGGGATGGGCGTGCTGCCGCTGCAGTTCCCCGCCGGCGAGACGTGGGCCAGCCTCGGCCTCGACGGCACCGAGTCGATCTCGATCTCGGGCGTGGAGGAGCTCAACTCCGGGACCACGCCGAAGACGGTGCACGTCATCGCCGAGCCGACCGCCGACTCGCCCGAGGGCAAGCAGACGGTCGAGTTCGACGCCGTCGTCCGCATCGACACCCCCGGTGAGGCGGACTACTACCGCAACGGCGGCATCCTGCAGTACGTGCTCCGTTCGCTCGTCGCGTGACATCCGATCCGGGAGGCCGCGCAACCCGCGCGGCCTCCCAGGTCGGGATGCCTAGACTCGACTGATGGCGATTCTCGAGACGATCCGCGGACCGCGTGATCTCGACGTGCTGAGCCGGGAGGACCTCGTCCGGCTGGCCGACGAGGTGCGTCAGTTCCTCGTCGCCAACGTGTCGAAGACCGGCGGCCATCTCGGGCCGAATCTCGGCGTCGTCGAGCTGACGATCGCGATGCACCGCGTGTTCCAGTCGCCGAAGGACGCGATCGTCTTCGACACCGGGCACCAGTCCTACGTGCACAAGCTGCTCACCGGGCGGCAGGACTTCTCGCGGCTGCGGCAGCGCGGCGGCCTCGCGGGGTACCCGCAGCGGGCGGAGTCGGAGCACGACATCGTCGAGAGCTCGCACGCGTCGAGCTCGCTGTCGTGGGCGGACGGCATCTCGCGGGCGTTCACCGTCACCGGCCAGACCGACCGGCACGTGGTCGCCGTCGTCGGCGACGGCGCGCTGACCGGCGGCATGACGTGGGAGGCGCTGAACAACATCAGCGACGACAACAACCGCCGCCTCGTCATCGTCGTCAACGACAACGGCCGCTCCTATGCGCCGACCATCGGCGGGCTCGCCCGCTTCCTCAACGAGGTGCGGACCCGGCGGGCCTACCGCGACCTCTACCTGTCGTCGAAGACGTTCTTCGACCGGCTCGGCAAGCCGGGCCGGGCCTTCTACCGCGGCACCCGCGGGGCGCTCCACGGGTTCCTCAGCAAGGTCGCGGGCAACCAGGGGCTCTACTCCAACCTCGACATCAAGTACATCGGTCCGGTGCACGGCCACGACATCGGCGCCCTCGAAGAGGCGTTCCAGCAGGCGAAGCACTACGAGCTGCCGGTGATCGTGCACGTCATCACGCAGAAGGGGCGGGGTTACCAGCCCGCCCTGCAGGACGTGGCGGACCAGTTCCACGCGGTCGGCCAGATCGACCCGGAGACGGGGGAGTCCCTCGAGGCCCCCGGCTCGCCGTCCTGGACGAGCGTGTTCTCCAAGGAGCTCGTGCGCCTCGCTGACGAGGACCAGCGCATCGTCGGCATCACCGCCGCGATGCTGCGCCCCACCGGACTCCACGCTCTCGCGGAGCGGCACCCGGACCGGGTCCTCGACGTCGGCATCGCCGAGCAGCACGCCGTGACGAGCGCCGCCGGCCTCGCCTTCGGCGGCCTGCACCCGGTCGTCGCCCTCTACGCCACCTTCGTGAACCGCGCCTTCGACCAGGTGCTGATGGACGTCGCCCTGCACAAGGCCGGCGTCACCTTCGTGCTCGACCGCGCGGGCGTGACCGGCCCGGACGGCGCCAGCCACCACGGCATGTGGGACCTCGCCATCCTGCAGGTCGTGCCCGGCATCCGCCTCGCCGCCCCGCGCGACGGCGCCCGCCTCCAGGAGGAGCTCGCCGAGGCCGTCGCCGTGCAGGACGCGCCCACCGTCCTCCGCTTCCCGAAGGGGGCCGTCGGGGCCGAGATCCCGGCCCTGCGCCGCCTGCCCGACGGCGTGGACGTGCTCCGCGAGGGCGGCACGCCGGACGTCCTGCTCGTGGCGGTCGGCCCGCTCGCCTCGCTCGCCCTGCAGGTCGCCGAGCGGCTTGAGGCCCAGGGGATCGGCGCCACCGTCGTCGACCCGCGGTGGGTCGTCCCCGTGCCGGGCAGCGTCATCGAGCTCGCCCGCGAGCACAGGATCGTCGCCACTCTCGAGGACGGCATCCGCGTCGGTGGAATCGGCACCCGGGTGCGGCAGGACCTGCGCGAGGCGGGCGTCGACACCGCGCTCACCGAGCTGGGGCTGCCGGACGAGTTCCTCGAGCACGCGTCCCGCGGCGAGATCCTCGAGCAGGCCGGCCTCACCCCGCAGCAGATCGCGCGCGACCTCGTGGCCCAGGTGCTCGGCACCAAGATCCCGGTCGCGCGTCCGGTCGCCGAGCACCACCCGGAGCTCGACGGCGAGCCCGCGGAGCGCGCCGAGCGCCGCCAGGACCGCTGACCCGCGTCCTCCCGGCTGCGGGTGCGCGGCCCGTTTGACTTCGAGCGCGCTCGAAGTCCTAGCGTGAGCGCATGACCGTCACCACCGAGTCGCTCACCATCGCCCAGATGGCGGAGACGACCGGACTCAGCACCCACACGCTGCGCTACTACGAGCGGGAGGGGCTGATGTTCGCGCCCGTCGACCGGGCGTCGAGCAGCCATCGCCGCTACACCGAGGCCGACGTGGCCTGGGTCGGGTTCCTGACGAAGCTGCGCTCCACCGGGATGCCGATCCGCGACGTCCGCCGCTACGTGGAGCTCGTCCGCGCCGGCGACGCGACCATGCCGGAGCGGCGGGAGCTGCTCGTCGCCCACCGGCGCCGGGTGCTCGCCCAGCTCGAGGACGTGACGGCCAGCCTCGCGGCCATCGACCGCAAGATCACTCTCTACGAAGGGCACACGCCATGACGCTTTCCCGCACCACTCTCGGCACGGGCCTTGAGGTCGGCCGCCTCGGCCTCGGCTGCATGGGCATGTCCGCGTTCTACACCGGCTGCGGCGACGACGCGGAGTCCATCCGCACCATCCGGCGCGCGATCGACCTCGGAGTGACGCTGTTCGACACCGCGGAGCTCTACGGCCCGCACGTCAACGAGGAGCTCCTCGGCCGCGCCCTCGAAGGCCGCCGCGACGAGGTGAAGGTCGCGACCAAGTTCGGCGTGTACCGGGAGCCGGGCGGACGCGGCGTCGACGGCAGCCCCGAGCGCGTGCGCCGGGCCATCGAGGGGTCGCTCAGCCGGCTGCGCACCGACCACGTCGACCTCTACTACCAGCACCGGACGGACCCCGAGGTGCCGATCGAGGACACCATGGGCGCCCTGGCCGAGCTCGCGCAGGAGGGCAAGGTGCTGCACATCGGGCTGTCGGAGGCGGCACCGGCGACGATCCGGCGGGCCCACGCCGTGCACCCGGTCACCGCCGTCCAGTCCGAGTACTCACTCTGGACCCGCGACCCCGAGGCGGAGGTCCTGCCGCTCCTCCGCGAGCTCGGCATCGGCTTCGTGCCCTACTCGCCGCTCGGCCGCGGCTTCCTGACCGGCACGATCCGGTCGGTCGACGCCCTCGACGAGGACGACTTCCGCCGCAGCAACCCGCGCTTCGCGGGGGAGAACCTGCAGCACAACATCGGCATCGTCGAGCAGGTGGACCGGGTTGCCGCGGACGCAGGCGCGACGCCCGCCCAGGTGGCGCTCGCGTGGCTGCTGGCGCAGGGCGACGACATCGTCCCCATCCCCGGCACCAAGCGCGTCGAGCGGCTCGAGGAGAACGTCGCGGCCGCCGACGTCCGGCTCACGCCGCAGCAGCTCGCCGACCTGTCCGCCATCGCGGCGCCGCTCGGCGACCGCTACGCGGACATGACGCCGATCGGCCGCTGACCCTTCGCGCTCGGCGCGGGTGCAACGTCCTCGTCGCGGGTGTAGCTTCCCCCGCGGCGAGGACGTTTCCACCGCGGCGAGGGGCGCCGACGAGGTCAGCCGGCGGCGTGGTACGAGTACACGAGCTCGATCGCACCCGACTCGAACGGGGTGCTGCGCAGCACTGCGAGCGGCCGCGTCGCCTTCGAGATCGGCAGGAGGGGGGCGCCGGAGCCGAGGAAGATCGGCATGACGGTCACGAGGAATTCGTCGATGAGCTCGAGGTCGGCGGCCTGCGCTGCGATCGAGCCGCCGCCGACGATCCAGACGTTGCGATCGCCGGCCGCCTCGCGGGCGTCCTGCACGATCTGGCCGACGTCACCGGAGGCGAAGCGGATGTCCTGGCCGCCGATCGCCGGCAGCTCGCGGTTCGTGACGACCCAGGCGGGGACCTCGAAGTCCCAGGCCTCCTCGCCCGCGTCGAGCAGGAACTCGTAGGTCTTCGCACCCATCACGACGGCGCCGACGTCCTTGATGAAGGCGTCGTAGTGCTCCTGGTACGGCTCCATGCCGAACTGGAGCAGCCAGTCGATCTTGTTGTCGGAGTCGGCGATGAAGCCGTCGATGGACGAGGCGACGTAGTACTGGACCGGCATGCGGCCACGCTACAAGGCGGCGCCGACACCGTCCCCGGGCTTGCGCCCCGGCGCGAGAGCGGGTCCCGGTCAGATCACGCCGAGGGCGAGCATCGCGTCGGCGACCCGCGTGAAGCCGGAGATGTTCGCGCCGAGCACGTAGTCGCCCGGCTCCCCGTACTCCTCGGCGGTGCGCGCGCAATTCTCGTGGATGCCCTGCATGATCTCGCGGAGCCGCTCCTCGGTGTGCGGGAAGCTCCACGAGTCGCGGGACGCGTTCTGCTGCATCTCGAGGGCGCTCGTCGCGACCCCGCCCGCATTCGCCGCCTTGCCCGGACCGAACAGCACGCCCGCCTCGGTGAGGACGCGGACGGCGTCGGGCGTCGACGGCATGTTCGCGCCTTCGGCGACCGCGAGCACGCCCGCCGCCACGAGCGCGCGGGCGTCGTCCCCGTCCAGCTCGTTCTGCGTCGCGCAGGGGAGCGCGACGTCGACGCGCCCCGCCTCGGCCGCGCTCCAGATCTTCGCCCCAGCCCGGTACTCGGCGGATCCGCCGCGCTGCTCGACGTAGTCGGCGAGCCGGCCGCGGTCGTCCTCCTTGACGCGGCGCAGCAGCTCGAAGTCGAGGCCCGCCTCGTCGTAGGCGACGCCGTTCGAGTCGGAGCAGGCGACGACGGTGCCGCCCAGCTGCTGGACCTTCTGGATCGCGTAGAGGGCGACGTTCCCGGAGCCGGAGACGAGGACCCGCTTGCCCTCGAAGCTCTCGCCGCGGGTCTTCAGCATCTCCTCGGCGAAGAACACGGCACCGTAGCCGGTGGCCTCGGTGCGGACGAGCGCGCCGCCCCAGCCGACGCCCTTGCCGGTGAGGACGCCGGACTCGTACCGGTTGGTGATGCGCTTGTACTGGCCGAAGAGGTAGCCGATCTCGCGGCCCCCGACGCCGATGTCGCCGGCGGGGACGTCGGTGTACTCGCCGATGTGGCGGTAGAGCTCCGTCATGAACGACTGGCAGAAGCGCATGACCTCGCCGTCGGACCGGCCCTTCGGGTCGAAGTCGCTCCCGCCTTTGCCGCCCCCGATCGGCATGCCGGTCAGGGCGTTCTTGAAGACCTGCTCGAAGCCGAGGAACTTGATGGTGCCGAGGTAGACGGAGGGGTGGAAGCGCAGGCCGCCCTTGTACGGGCCGAGGGCGGAGTTGAACTCGACGCGGAACCCGCGGTTGATCTGGACCCGCCCGGCGTCGTCCACCCAGGGCACGCGGAAGATGATCTGCCGCTCCGGCTCGCAGATCCGCTCGAGCACCGACGCGTCGGCGTACTGCGGGTGCCGCTCGAGCACGCGCTCCAGCGAGTCGAAGACCTCCCGGGCGGCCTGGTGGAACTCCGCCTCGCCGGGGTTCCGCCGCAGGACCTCCGCGAAGATGTCGGCGAGCCGGGAGCTCTGCGTCGAGGGCGTCAGGAGGGTGGTGCTCACGGTGGTGCTTCTCTCGGTGGGGCGCGCGGTCGCGCTCGGGGGAACGAGGACCCGATCCCGTGCGCGGCCGGCCCTCGCCTTCCACGGTAGCCGAGAGGGCACGGCCGCCCCGACCGGACGGCCCGCCGGCCGGGAGCGCCCGACGGGCCGGTTCGGCGCAAGCGGGCCACCTAGGAGGCCCGGAAACGCCGAACCGGCCCGCCTGACGAGGGCGGGCCGATTCGGCGGAACGTGAAAGGGTCAGCCTGCGACGGGCGTGCTCGCCGGCTCGGCGCTCTCCGGCTCAGCGCTCTGCGACCCCGTGCTCGGAGGAGCCGTGCTCACGGCCGCGCGCTCCGCCACCCCGCGCAGCGGCGGGGTGTGGAAGGTGCTGCCGAAGACGCGCTCGGAGGCGCCCGAACGGTCGAGATACGGGGTGAGCCCGCCCATGTGGAACGGGTAGCCTGCGCCGAGGATGAGGCAGAGGTCGATGTCCTCGGGGGCGGAGACCACGTGGTCCTCGAGCATGCGGTGCACCTCGTCGGCGAGGCCGTCCTCGATGCGCAGCTGCAGCTCCTCGGCGGTCATCGCGCGACCCTGGCCGCGGTGCTGTGCGGCGACGATCTTCAGCGCCTGCTTGTCGACGCCCTTGATGCGGCCCTTGCCGTCCTTCTCGTAGATCCGCCCCAGCTCGGCGAGCTGGTGCAGGCTCTCGCTGCGGAAGAAGCGCTCGGGGAAGGCCGCGTGGTGCGTGTCGAGCACGTGCGCGCCCACCTTGAGGCCGACGAGCTCGAGCAGCACGAACGGCGTCATCGGGAGGCCGAACGGCTTGATCGCCGCGTCCACGGTCTCGAACGGGGTGCCGGTGTCGACGGCGTGCATCGCCTCGCCGAGGACCTTCGCGAGGATGCGGTTGACGACGAAGCCGGGGGTGTCCCGGGTGATGACCGCGTTCTTCTTGAGCTTCGCGGCGGTGACCATCGCGGTGCTGAGGGTCTCGTCGTCAGTCCTCGGAGCCCGCACCACCTCGACGAGCGGCATGACCGCGACGGGGTTGAAGAAGTGGAAGCCGACGACCCGCTCCGGGTGCTGGAGCTTCTCGCCGATCCGCTCGACCGAGAGGGACGAGGTGTTGGTGGCGAGCACGGCCTCGGGGGAGACGTACCGCTCGATGTCGGCGAACACTTCCTGCTTCACCCCGAGCTCCTCGAACACGGCCTCGATCACCCAGTCGCAGCCGGCGAAGTCGGCTCGGTCGGTGGTGCCGGTGAGCAGCGCGTTCAGCCGGTTGGCCTCGTCCTGGTCGATGCGGTTCTTGCCGAGCAGCGTGTCGATCTCCCCGCGGATGTAGGCGAGGCCCTTGTCGACCCGCGCCTGGTCGAGGTCGGTGATGACCACGGGCACCTGCAGGCGACGGAGGAAGAGCAGCGCGAACTGGCTCGCCATGAGGCCGGCGCCGAGCACGCCGACCTTGGTGACGGGGCGGGCGAGCGCCTTGTCCGGTGCGCCGGCGGGGCGCTTGGCGCGCTTCTGCACGAGGTTGAACGCGTAGATGCTGGCCTGGAACTGGTCGCCCGCGATGAGGTCGGCGAGCGCCTCGTCCTCGGCCTCGAACGCCTGCTCCCTGCTCGCGCTCTTCGCGCCCTTGAGCAGGTCGAGCGCCACGTAGGGCGCCCTGGGCACGGTGCCGATCTTGCTCTCGAGGCTCTTGCGGGCGATGCCGATCGCGACGTCCCACTTGGCGAGCCGCTCGAGCCTGCCCGGCTTGTTCGGGCGCTTCACGGTCACCGTGCCGCCGAGCACGCCGTCGGCCCAGCGGAGCGATTTCTCGAGGAACGTCGCGGAGGGGAAGAGGGCGTCGGCGATGCCGAGCTCGAACGCGTCCTTCGCCTTCAGCATCCGGTTCTGCTTGAGCGGGTTCTCGATCACGACCTTGAGGGCGTTCTCGATGCCGATGAGGTTCGGCAGCAGGTAGGCGCCGCCCCAGCCGGGGATGATGCCGAGGAACACCTCGGGCAGCGCGATCGCCGGCGCGGACGCGTCGATGGTGCGGTAGTCCGCGTTGAGGGCGATCTCGAGCCCGCCGCCGAGGGCGAGACCGTTCACGAAGACGAAGGACGGCACGCCAAGTGTGGCCTGCTTGCCGAGCACGTGGTGCCCGAGCTGCGCCATCTTCTTCGCGACCTCCCGCGACGGGATCTCGCTCACCTTGCTGAGGTCGGCGCCCGCGGCGAGGATGAACGGCTTGCCGGTGACCGCCACGGCGGAGATCTCACTCCGGGACGCGCGCTCGGTCAGCTCGTCGAAGATGCGCCCGAGCTCCAGCATGGTCGCCGGTCCGAGCGTGTTCGGGCGGGTGTGGTCACGGCCGTTGTCGAGCGTGACGAGGGCGAGGACGCGTCCGCTCGCGAGGCGGATGTCCCGCACGTACGCGTGCGTCACCACCTCGTCCTCGGCCAGGGCCGCGAGGTCGCTGAAGTCGATCGTCGAGTAGTCCGTCACTTGCCGGCCTTCCGCTTCTTGGCGAGCTCCTTGGCTTCCTTGCCGAGCTTCCCGCTGTCCCACTTCTTCCCGTTCCAGTTCGGGTTCTCCCAGATGACGGTGCCGCCCTGGCCGAGCCCGATGCAGAGCGCGGTGACGCCGTAGCGGACCTCCGGGTGGTCCTCGAAGTGGCGGGCGAGCTGCGACATGATGCGCACGCCGGAAGCGGCGAGCGGGTGGCCGACGGCGACGGCGCCGCCCCAGCGGTTGACCCGCGGGTCCTCGTCGTCGATCCCGAAGTGGTCGAGCAGGGCGAGCACCTGGACGGCGAACGCCTCATTGAGCTCGAACAGGCCGATGTCATCGATGCCGAGCCCGGCCTTCGCCAGGGCCTTCTCGGTGGAGGGGATCGGGCCGAGGCCCATGATCTCCGGCTCGACACCCGCGTACGCGAAGCTGACGAGCTTCATCTTCGGGGCGAGGCCGTACTGCTTCGCGGCGGCCTTGCTCGCGAGCAGCGCGACGGTGGCGCCGTCGGTGAGCGGCGACGAGTTGCCCGCCGTGACGCGGCCGTGGGGCCGGAACGGCGTCTTGAGGGTGGCGAGCCCCTCCATGGTCGTCTCGGGGCGCATGCCCTCGTCCTGCGCGGCGAGACCCCAGCCCTGCTCGCTGCGGATGGCGACCGGCACCAGGTCCTTCTGGATCTTGCCCGCGGCGTAGGCGGCGGCCAGCTTCTGCTGGCTGTTCATCGCGTACCGGTCCGCGCGCTCCTTGGTGAGGTGCGGGAAGCGGTCGTGGATGCGCTCCGCCGTCTTGCCCATGTTGAGGGCGTCCTCGTCGACGAGCTTCTCGGCCACGAAGCGCGGGTTGGGGTCGACGCCCGCGCCCATCGGGTGGCGGCCCATGTGCTCCACGCCGCCGGCGATGGCGACGTCGTAGGCGCCGAAGGCGATCGCGCCCGCTGCGGTCGTGACGCTCGTCATCGCGCCCGCGCACATCCGGTCGATGGCGTAGCCGGGCACCGTCTGAGGCAGGCCGGCGAGGATCGCGGACGTGCGGCCCAGGGTGAGACCCTGGTCGCCCTGCTGAGTCGTGGCCGCGATGGCGACGTCGTCCACCCGGTCCTTCGGCAGCGACGGGTTGCGCTCGAGCAGCGCGATCATCGCCTTCACGATCAGGTCGTCGGCGCGGGTGTTCCAGTACATGCCCTTCTCACCGGCACGACCGAACGGAGTCCTCACCCCGTCGACGAATACGACCTCGGTTCCCTCGGCCACGCTGACTCCTTCGTTCTGTTGGCTGCCCAGTCCTCTGGACCGACCGGTCTTCCGACCGGCCCGGGTGCCCGTTGCGGCGCGAAGTTGCGGCTGTACCGGGCACGCGGTGCCGGAACGGGCACGTAGAAGCCTAGGGATCGGGACGGCGGGCCCAAATCCTTTGACCCTTCCTACGAAGCGGCGCTCTCCGTCGGCTCGGGCGATTGGCGGGCCGCGACAAAGGCCTCCGCGACGGGTCCGGCGATCGCCTCGACCTGCCACGGACGCGCGCCGAGCGCGGCGAGGGCGTCACCGAGGGCGGCCTCGTCGAGGGGCTCCGGCGGCGTCCACGCGACACGGCGGAGCGTGTCCGGGGTGATGAGGTTCTCGACCGGAAGGGCCATCCGCTCGGCGATGCCGGTGACGACCTCGCGGGCGGCCTTGAGGCGGCGGTCGGCGTCCGGGTTGCGGTCGGCCCAGGCGCGCGGAGGCGGCATCGCCTCGCCGGTGCCGCGCAGCTGGGGCAGGTCGTCGGTGCTGAGGCCCAGCTCGATGGCGGCCCACCAGCGGTCGATCTCGGTCCGGCTCGCGCGGCCGGAGAAGTCCTTCATCGCGGCCAGGTCGCGCTTGGTCTTCGGCAGGGCGCGGGCGGCCGCGACGAGCGACGCGTCCGGGATGAGCCTGCCGGGAGAGACGTCGAGCTTGCGGGCGAGGTCGTCGCGGGCGCGCCACAGCTCGCGGGCGACGGCGAGGCCGCGCAGCCCCTTCACCGTGTGCACGCCTGACAGGCGGCGCCATGGCTCGGCCCGGACCGTGGTCTCGCGGTCGAGGACGGCCTGGAACTCCTGGCGCGCGATGCCGGCCTTGCCCGACTCGTCGAGCAGCGCCGCGATCTTGTCCCGCAGGTCGACGAGCAGCTCGACGTCGAGCGCCGCGTAGACGAGCCAGGACTGCGGCAGTGGCCGTGTGGACCAGTCGGCAGCCGAGTGCTCCTTGGCGAGGTGCAGGCCGAGGAGCTCCTCGACCACGTACGCGAGGCCCACCCGGTTGAAGCCGAGCAGGCGCGCGGCGAGCTCGGTGTCGAAGATGCGCTCCGGGTCGAGGCCGACCTCGCGCAGGCAGGGCAGGTCCTGGCTCGCGGCGTGCAGGATCCACTCCTCGCCCCGAATGGCGGCCTCCAGCTCGCGGAAGTCGCCGATCGCGGGCGGGTCGAACAGGAACGTGCCGGCGCCGCGGCGGTGCACCTGGATCAGGTAGGCGCGCTGCGAGTAGCGGAAGCCGCTCGCCCGCTCGGCGTCGACGGCGACCGGCCCTGTGCCGCGGGAGATCATCGAGACGGCGCGCAGGTAGTCCTCGCGAGTGTCGGTGACCTCGACGGGAGCGAGGACGGCCGCCCGGGGAAGCGGCGGCGGAGCGTCGGCGGGGGAGCGCCCGGTCGTGTCGTTCGGCGATCCCGCGGTGGGATCAGCCACGTCCAGCTCGTCGCGCAGATAGCATCGTCACTCCCTCGGCCCCGGGCGGAAGTCCCGCCAGCATGCAGACCAACTCGCTCCACCCTTCCACATGTGCGGAGACGTCCGCTTCGAGGGGGGTCCAGGATGCGCGCAGCTCGATCTTCGCGCCGTCGCCCTGCGCGGCCAGCTCGCCGAAGCCGGTGGAGATGATCTTGGTCGCCGTGCCTGACGCGGCGGTGTACCGGGCGCCGCGCGCGTCGAGGGCGTCGATGAGCCACGACCAGGTCACGTCGGCGAGGAACGGGTCGACACCGATGTCGGACTCGAGCGGTGCCTGCGCGAAGCAGACGATGCGGAAGCGGCCGCCCCACGCCTCCGGCTCCTCGGGATCGTAGAGGAGCACGAGCCGCCCCGTGCCGAGGTCGAGGTCGACGCCGTGCGGCGTCGGGTTCACGTCCGCGGCCAGCGCGACCGCCCACGGGGCGAGCCCGGTGGGCGCCGGGATGGACTCGATGACCACGACGCTGCGCACGGCCGCACGCTCGATCGACTCGAGCGCCGCGCTGAACTCGGCGGGCGGAGCGGTGTCTCGGGGTGCGGCCACGCGATGAAGACTAGGCCCCGTTCCGCGGGTTGGAGCCGGTTCCCGCCCGGTGGGTCGGGACGGGGGCCGGAGCGGGGGGCGCCGCCCCGATTTGATACCGTGAACGCCGACGATCGGAGGCGAGTCGGTGGGACGCAGGTCACGCGCGCTCCTGGGCGTGGCGGTGGCCCTGGGCAGCGTCGCGACCGCCGGGGCGCTCTTCGCGGGGGCCGTGACGACGCGCGTTGCGCGCACCGTCGTGATCCCGCCGAAGAAGCGGGTGCAGGACACCCGCGTGCTCTCGCTCGCCGAGGACGGCGCGACGGTCGTCCTCAGCGCCAACGCCGACTCCCTGCTGCCCGGCGAGTACAGCTTCTGGTTCGACCAGGGCAAGGGGCACGCCCGGCTGGGCCAGATCGTCGACCGCGGCGTCGGCACGGTGACGCGGAAGGTGCTCGGGGTCGACTTCGGAGACCTCGCGGTCGCCCGCCACGGGCGGTTCAGCGGCTGGTTCTACCTGAGCCCGAAAGAGCTCGGCGTGCCGTACGAGGACGTGCGGGTGCAGACCTCCCTAGGTGCCGCACCGGCCTGGCTGGTGCCGGCGGAGCAGCCGAGCACCCGCTGGGTGATCCAGGTCCATGGCCGCGCGACGCTCCGGCAGGAGACCCTGCGCGCGGTGCCCGTCTTCCGCCGCGCCGGCTACAACTCGCTCCTCATCTCCTACCGCAACGACGGAGAGGCGCCGCCGAGCGAGGACCGCCGCTACGCCCTCGGCGACCGCGAGTGGCTCGACGTCGAGGCGGCGATCCTGTTCGCGCTCGACCGCGGCGCGGAGGACATCGTGCTGATGGGCTGGTCGATGGGCGGGGCCACGGTGCTGCAGGCCGCAACCCGGTCCCGGCTCAGCTCGGTCGTCACCGGCGTCGTGCTCGAGTCGCCGGTGATCAGCTGGGTGGAGACGCTGATGTACCAGGGTGAGGCGATGTCCCTGCCCGGTCCGGTCAAGTCCGGTGTGCTGACGCTCATCAGCTCGAAGTGGGCGAAGCCGCTCACCGGGCAGGCGGAGCCCATCGACCTGGCCCGCCTCGACTTCGTGGCGCGCGCCGCCGAGCTCGACGTGCCGGTGCTCGTGCTGCACAGCGACGACGACGGGTTCGTCCCGTCGAACGGCTCACGGGAGCTCGCCGCCGCGCGGCCGGACCTGGTCGAGTTCGTGGGCTTCGAGATCGCCCGGCACACCAAGCTGTGGAACCTCGACGCCGGGAAGTGGGAGGGTGCCATCGCCCGCTGGCTCCGCGAGCGCGCGGCCGGTGGCGTGCGCTCGGCGGACGACCGCGGCGAGGACGCTCAGCCGGCCGCCTGACCCTTCCCGATCGCCCACCGGGCGTAGAGGTATCCGTCGTCGTCGGCGAGGAGATGCCGCAGCGTCGCGGCCGGGGTGCCCGCGAGCCGCGGGAACAGGGGGAGGCCGGGTGCCCGCAGCTGCGGGCTGGTGGTGAGGCAGAGCTCGTCGACGAGCCCGGCGTCGAGCAGGCCGGCCGCGAGGGTCGGGCCGCCCTCGCACACGACGCCCGGCAGCCCCCGGTCGCGCAGGCCCGCGAGCACCTCCGCGGGGTCGAGCGCCTCCGACTCGAGCGGCAGGATCTCCACGGTCGCGCTGCGCATCTGCTGCTCGACCCGGGGCAGCGCGGAGCGCGGGCAGACGATGATGGGCCGGAGGAACGAGTCGCCGAGGCGGTGCCCGCTGAGGTCGCCGGACCGGGTCACCACGGCGAGCCTGGCGTGCTTCGGCGCGACGTACCCCTCACGCCGCACGGTCCGGGCGCCGACGAGCACGACATCCGCGTGCTGGCGGATGACGCCGAGGATGCGCCGGTCCGTGCGGCTCGTCAGCGACTCGGACGTCCCGTCGGCGCCGACGGCCGAGCCGTTGATCGAGGCGACGAAGTTGAGCCGCACGAGGAACGGGGACGACGGGGCGTAGAGGTCCGCGAGCCAGTCGCGGGTGTCGGGCGCCTCGACGTCGCGCGTCTCGGGAGGGCCGGGGCGCAGCAGCGTCACGGCCGGCACGTCAGGCCGCCGTCTTCTCGGCGACCTGGCGCTTGGTCCGCGCGAGCATGCCGCTCATCCCGCGCAGCCGCAGCGGCGACACGGCGGCGTCGAGGCCGAGCATCTGCGGGAAGTCGGCGGGCACGGCGAGGACCTCGGCGGGGGTGAGCCCCGAGAGCCCCTGCACGAGGATCGACGCGAAGCCGCGCGTGGTGGGCGCCTCCCGCGGCGCCGTCGCGTGCAGCTGCACGGCGCCCGGCTCGACCTCGACGTCGAGGAAGACGGGCGCCTGGCACTCGATCACGCGCTCGAAGAGGTCGTCCCGTCCCTGCAGGCGCTCCGGCAACTCCGGCAGCTCGTTGGAGAACTCCAGAAGCAGCTGGAGCCGCTCCTTGAGGTCGAGGGCGAGGAACTCGTCCCGGATCTCGGTCAGGGGATTCGGCAGGGCGGACACCCGTCCATTATCGCCGGGCCGCGCAGACCCCCGGATCGGAGCCGGGATCAGAGGGAGCCGGGCTCCGATCCCTTGACGATCGGGACGCGCACGAGCGAGCCCCACTCGGTCCAGGAGCCGTCGTAGTTCTTGACGTCCTCGAAGCCGAGCAGGTGCTGCAGCACGAACCACGTGTGGCTCGACCGCTCGCCGATCCGGCAGTAGGCGATGACCGCCTCGCCCTCGGCGAGCCCCGCCTCCTGCTTGTAGATCGCCTCGAGCTCGGCCTTCGCCTTGAAGGTGCCGTCGTCCGCGGCCGCTCGCGCCCACGGCACGTTCCGCGCGGTGGGGATGTGGCCGGCGCGCAGGGCGCCCTCGTCCGGGTAGGCGGGGGCGGTGGTGCGCTGGCCCGAGTACTCCTCCGGGCTGCGGACGTCGATGAGCGGCTTGCCGAGGTTCGCCAGCACGTCGTCGCGGAAGGCGCGGACGCGGCTGTCGTCGCGCTCGACGACGGGATAGTCGGCCGGCTGGACCTCCGGCTCGTCCGTCGTCATCGGGCGACCCTCCGCGACCCACTTGGCGCGGCCGCCGTCGAGCAGGCGGACGTCCTCGTGGCCGAAGAGCGTGAACACCCACAGCGCGTACGCGGCCCACCAGTTGCTCTTGTCGCCGTAGATGACGACGGTGGAGTCGCGGGAGATGCCCTTCGACGAGGCGAGCGCGGCGAAGCCGGCGCCGTCGACGTAGTCGCGCGTCACGGGGTCGTTGAGCTCGGTGTGCCAGTCGATCTTGACCGCGCCGGGGATGTGGCCCGTCTCGTACAGCAGCACGTCCTCGTCGGACTCGACGACGACGAGGCCGGGGGTGCCCAGGTTCTCGGCGAGCCAGTCCGTGCTGACGAGTCGTTCGGGGTGCGCGTAGTCGCGGAACTGGGGGGCCGGGTCGGCGGCGACGGGCATGAGCACCTCTCTGCTGCGGGCCCGCGGAAGCGCGGGTCTAGGCTGAACTCGCCCGTCCGCCACGGCGGAGGGCACAGTCGAATCTACGCCAGGGGCCGGGAGCCGTCGTCGGGCGGGTAAGACTTCGACACACTCCGCCATCCGCCGACGACCGGGACGGGCCGTGACCGTTGCTGTGAACCCAGGGAGCCTCGTCGCCCGCGCGCCCCGCGTGTCCGGCACGGAGATGGCCTCCTACCTTCTGCCGCCGCGGCAGTTCGAGGACTCGACGCTCGACAACTACCGGCCCGACCCCGACTACCCGTCCCAGGCGGAGGCGCTCGAGGCGATGCGCGGGTTCGCGAGCGGGTGGTCGGCGCCGACCGGCGGGGGCTGGTTCCGCCGCGCCAAGCGGGCACCCGCGGGCAAGCCGGGCGTCTACCTCGACGGCGGCTTCGGCGTCGGCAAGACCCACCTCCTCGCAGCGCTCTGGCATCTCGCCCCGGCACCCCGGTACTTCGGCACCTTCATCGAGTACACCGCCCTCGTCGGGGCGCTCGGCTACCGCGAGACCGTCGAGCTCCTGAGCGGCGCGAGTCTCATCGCGATCGACGAGTTCGAGCTCGACGACCCGGGCGACACGATGGTCATGACCCGGCTCCTCGGCGAGCTGGTGGCATCCGGCAGCCGGATCGCCGCCACGTCGAACACGCCGCCGAACGCCCTCGGCGAGGGGCGCTTCGCCGCCGCCGACTTCCTCCGCGAGATCCACTCGATGGCCGCGAACTTCGACGTGATGCGGATCGACGGCCTCGACTACCGCCGACGGCACATCGAGGGGCATGCGACCGCGGTGCCCGCCGGGCAGGTCGCCGCGCGCGCGGCCGAGCTGGCCGGGTCGGGGGAGTGGACGCTCGACGCCTTCCCGGACGTCATCGCGCACCTCGCCAAGGTGCATCCGTCGCGGTACGTGAAGCTCATCGACGACCTGTCCGCGGTCGGCCTCGAGGACGTCGCGCCGCTGGCCTCGCAGACGGACGCCCTCCGCTTCGTCGCGCTCGTCGACCGCCTCTACGACGCGCAGGTCCGCGTCGTCGCGAGCGGCACCCCGCTCGACGAGGTGTTCGGCGACGACATGCTCGCGGGCGGCTACCGCAAGAAGTACCTGCGGGCGATGTCCCGCCTCATCGCGCTCACCTCCTGAGTCCCGCGGCGCCCTCTCCGCCGCGAAACACACTGTTTACATCGGCCCCTACCGCGTAACGGGCGCGAAACAGGGGGTGCCCCGGTTCGAAACGTCGGGCCGCCACCATGGGCGGTACCCGAGGCACGCCGTACCCGCTCGCATGCGGGGAGTGGCGGAGGGTCTCTGCGCTTCGTTACACAAGAGAGGTATCCCCATGGACCAAGGCAACACCGCCTTCCTGCTCATCGCGGCGGCGCTCGTGCTGCTGATGACTCCCGGACTGGCGTTCTTCTACGGCGGCCTCGTCAAGGCCAAGTCCGTGATCAGCATGATGATGCTGAGCTTCGGCGCGCTCGGCCTGATCGGCGTCCTCTGGGTCGTCTACGGCTACGCGATCGCCTTCCCCGGCGCTGAGGGTCTCGTCGCGCCGTGGTCGATCGACTTCACGGCGATCGGCCTCGAGAGCCTGCTCGAGACGCCGGAGGACGCGGCGTTCCCGCCGCTCGCCTTCGTCGCGTTCCAGGCCACCTTCGCCATCCTCACCGTCGCGCTCGTCTCCGGCGCCATCGCCGACCGCGCCAAGTTCGGCGCGTGGATGGTCTTCGCCGGCATCTGGGCGACCGTCGTCTACTTCCCGGTCGCCAGCTGGGTGTTCAACTTCGGCCTCGCCGACGACGGCTCCTTCGCCTACGGGGGCTGGACCACCTTCGGCCTGCAGGAGTGGCTCGGCACGGGCGTCATCGACTTCGCCGGTGGCACCGCGGTGCACATCAACGCCGGTGCTGCGGCCCTCGCCCTCGCCCTGGTCCTCGGCCGCCGCGTCGTCTTCCAGAAGGGCGCGCACGTCCCGCACAACCCGCCGTTCGTCCTGCTCGGCGCCGGTCTGCTCTGGTTCGGCTGGTTCGGCTTCAACGCGGGCTCCGAGCTCGCCGCCGACGGCACCGCGGCGATCGCCTTCGTCAACACGATCGCAGCGCCCGCCGCGGCCCTGCTCGCCTGGCTGGTCGTCGAGAAGATCCGCAACGGCAAGGCCACGTCGGTGGGCGCCGCGTCGGGAGCCGTCGCCGGCCTCGTCGCGATCACCCCGGCCTGCGCGTCCGTCACCCCGATGTTCGCGATCCTGCTCGGCATCATCGCCGGCGCGGTGTGCGCCGTCGCCGTCGACCTGAAGTTCAAGCTCGGCTTCGACGACTCGCTCGACGTGGTGGGCATCCACCTCGTCGGCGGCCTCATCGGCACCCTCTTCCTGGGCTTCTTCGCGAACAACACGGGCCTGCTCCAGTCGGGCGGCAACCCGTCGCAGCTGATCGCGCAGGCCGTGTCGGCCGTCGCGGTGCTCGTCTACTCCTTCGTGCTGGCCTTCGTCATCGGCCTCGCCATCGAGAAGACGATGGGCTTCCGCGTGAAGAACGAGGACGAGATCGCCGGCATCGACACCGTGGTGCACGGCGAGGAGGGCTACTCCTTCGGCGAGCCGGTCGCGGCGTCCAGCCGGATCTAGTTCCCACCGATCCACCGGGAGGCGGTGCCGTTCGCGGCGCCGCCTCCCGGCGTTTTCGCGGGAAGCACCCCCATGGGGAAGACTGTCGGGCGGCGCACTGAAGGGGGAGCATGAGCGGGCTGGACAGTTCGGTCGTGCTGGTCGCGGCCGTGCAGGTGCCGCTGCTCCCCGTCGGCCTGGTGCTCCTCTGGGGCGCCGGCACCCGCGCCGTGGAGCTCGGCCGCCTGCTGCTCGCCGCAGCCGCGGTCCTCTCCGTCCTGTGGGTGCTCGTCGGCGCCGCGATCACCTTCGGGGCGGGCGGCGGCATCGGCGTCGACGGCGTCTTCGCGCTCGACCCCGGCCGCCTGGCGCTCGGCAGCGACGTCGCCGACCTGCTCGCCGGCACCGGCTCCGCCTCCGCCCTGGGGCGCATCGCGCTCGCGGGGGCCCTGGCGCTCGTTCCCGCCGCCATCGCGGCGATCGGCGCAGGGCCGGCGCGCCGCGCCTCCTGGCTGCTGTTCACGACCGCCTTCGGGCTGCTCGTCGTCTTCCCGCAGCTCGGCTGGATCTTCGACATCCGCTACACCGCCGACGGCGTCGCGGGCGGCTGGCTGGTCGCGGGCCTGCAGGACGTGGCCGGGGCCGCGATGCTCGACTTCGCGGGCGGCGCCCTGCATGTCGCCGGGGGAGCGGCGGCGCTCGCGCTGCTCCTCGTCGTGCGGCCCGCGGCCGCGCCGCGGGAGCGCACGTCGGACGCGGTGATCCTCGCCGGGGCGGTCCTCGTCACCCTCGGCGCGCTCATCGCCACCGTGGGGGCGGAGGGCGCTGCGGACGGGTTCGCCGCTCTCGCGCTGCTCAACGCCAGTGCGGCGGCCGGGGCGGGCGCCCTCACCGGCGCGGTCATCGCGTGGCTCGGCCACGGCCGCAGCACGACCTCGGCGGCCGCCGGTGGGCTGGCCGCCGGCCTGGCGGCTTCGGCGTCCGCCGGACCATCCATCACCCCGCTCGCGGCCGTCGCCCTCGGCGTGCTGACCGCGGCCGCGTGCGCGGGCCTCACGCGTCTCGCCGCCCGGCGGTCCCCGTCGGCGGCCATGCCGGCCGTGATCGCCCACCTCGGGGGCGGCGTCGCCGGGCTGCTCTACCTCGGCGTGCTGGCGAACGACACCGGCCTGGCGTACTCCGGACGCTTCGCCCAGCTGATCGCGCAGGGCATCGGTGCCGGGACCGTCCTCCTGCACGCGTTCGTCGTCGCCGCGCTGCTCGGGCTGCTGCTTGATCGCACGCTCGGCTTCCGGAGCCGGCAGCAGGACGTGCCCCTGCCGAGCGCCGGATAGTCTCGGGAAGAGGCCGGCCGATCCGGCGGCGGAGGAGGCTGTGCGCATGACGGACGACGAGTTCGAGCGGAAGCGGCGCGAGCAGCTGACGACCGCACCCGGCGACAAGCCGGACCGGCAGGGCTCCGACGCGGACCAGTCGGCGGCCCCGCGCATCGAGGCGACCGAGACCGCCGACGGCGTGACCCGCATCGACGTGGCGGACACCGCCGCAGTGCGGCCGGGCTCACCCGACTGACCCTCCCGGCGCCCGCCGGGGTGCGGAGAGCGTCTCGGTTGCAGGTCGGCGGCTCCGGTGCAAGCCCCGCAGCCGGGGAGGCGCCTCCGCGTGCCGAGCCCCTAGCGTTGGCGCATGTCTGCCATCCGCAAGGACCCCGAACCGGCTCGGCTGCTGCCCATGCTGACCGACCGCATCGGTCGCCTCGGCCTGCGCAGCGCGCAGATCCTCCTCATCCTGATCCTGACCTCGACGGTCATCTGGGGGTTCCTCCAGCTGAAGGTCGTCGTCATCCCGGTCCTCATCGCGGTGATCCTCGCCGCGGCGTTCGCCCCGGTCGTCGCCCTGCTGCGCCGCCGGATGTCGAACTCGCTCGCCGCGGCGCTGACGCTGGTCGGCACGCTGCTGATCCTCGGCGGGCTGCTCACCCTCGTCGGCTGGGCGATCCAGCGCCAGTGGGGGACCCTCGTGGAGTCGGCGTCGGAGGGCTTCGGCCAGCTCCAGGGCTTCCTGCAGGACCTCAACCTGCCGATCGACGAGCAGCAGATCGAGAGCGCCCGCCAGACGGTCGTCGACTACCTGACGAGCGCCGAGTTCGGCTCGAGCGCCCTCGCCGGCGTCTCGGTGGTCACCGAGGTCCTGACGGGCGTGTTCCTGCTCATCGTGGTGCTGTTCTTCTTCCTCAAGGACGGCGACAAGATCTGGCACTTCCTGCTGACGCCGCTGTCCCGGGTTCGGCAGGCCCGCGGCGAGCGGATCGGCCGAACCGGCGTGAGGGTGCTCGGCGGCTACGTGCGCGGCACCGCGATCGTCGCCCTCGCCGACGCCATCGGCATCGGCGCCGCCCTGTTCATCCTGCAGGTGCCCCTGGCGCTGCCGCTGACCGTCATCGTCTTCCTGACCGCGTTCATCCCGATCGTCGGCGCGACGCTCGCCGGCGTCCTCGCGGCGCTCGTGGCGCTCGTGGCGAACGGTCCGGTGGTCGCGCTGATCATCATCGGCGTGGTGGTGCTCGTCAACCAGCTCGAGGGCGACCTGCTGCAGCCGCTCGTGATGGGGCAGTCGCTCAAGCTGCACCCGCTCGTGATCCTGCTCGCCCTGACCGCGGGCACCATCCTCGGCGGCGTGATCGGCGCGGTGCTCGCCGTCCCGATCGCGGCGGTCACCTGGGCGATCGTGAAGGTGTGGGACGACCCGCAGGCCGAGCCCGAGCCCGATGCGCTGACGGCGGGGACGGACGCGGGCGCGGGCGCCTGACGGCGTGGGGGTGATCGCCCGAGGTTGGTTCAGCAGGAACATACGGGGTTCAGCAGGAACGCACCGGGTTCAGCAGGCACACAGCGGGTTCAGCAGGCATAGGCGGCCCTGTTCTGCCTGCTGGAGGCGGTCGGTGCCTGCCGAAGGCGGGGGAAGAGGGCCTGCTGGAGGCTTTGAGGGTCTCCTGGACCCAGGAAGGCGCGGCCTGCTGAGGGCTCGTCATGCCCTGCCAGCTTCAGCAGGAACGAACCGGGGTCAGCAGGCATAGCCGACCCTGTTCTGCCTGCTGAAGGCGTTGAGTGCCTGCTGAAGGCAGGGGAGCGCCTTCGGCTGATGGCGGGCCGGCCTGCTGGCGTCTCGCCGTGCCTGTTGAGGGCTTCGCCGTGCCTGCTGGCGTCTCGCCGTGCCTGGTGAGGGCTTCGCCGTGTCTGCCGACGCCTCTCGTCGCTCGGCAGCTTGACGGCGGAACCGACGTCCTGGCTGGGCCGCCTCGACGGCGCGGTTGTACTGCCTCTCGCTGCCTCCAGCAGGAACAGACCCTGTTCAGCAGGCATAAACGGCGCTGTTCTGCCTGCTGAGGCCCTTGAGTGCCTGCTGAAGGCGGGGGAGCGCCTTCAGCTGAGGACGTGCCGTGTCGGCCCAGGTCTCGCCGGGACTGAGGGGGCGCCGTGCCTGCTGGCGCCTCTCGTCGCTCGGCAGCTTGACGGCGGAACCGACCTACCGGCCTGGCACCTAGACGGCGTGGGGGATCGGGCGCGGCCGGCGGGAGGCCAGCTCGGTCACCACGGCCTCCTGGTCCGTCGGCATCGTCTCGGCGAGGTGGCGCAGCGCCGCCTCGAGCGTCGCCTCCAGGAAGAACCGGACGGGGTCGCCGAACTCGACGACCTCGTAGACCCCGTGGGTGCGGGTCACGAACCCGATCACGGAGCGGCCGTCGTCGGCCGCGAGGCGGTCGTCGCTGACGCGCCACTCGGTGTCGGAGAGGGGCACCGCCGTGAGGTGCCCGCGAGCGAGCGGGCGGCGGAACGGGATGGGCGTGGGAGCGGGCTGCATCGTTGAAGTCCTGTCTCGTCGGGGTCGAAACCAGGAGACGCCCCACGAGTTCGCGAGCCCGCGAAGTCGCCCCCTGTCCTCCAGCATTGCAGGCGCCCCCTGACAGCGGCTTGGGACCAAGGTCCCTCGGGGAATCGGTTTCCGGACTGTCGCCGACGTCCGGCAAAGCCTGTTCGCGCAATCGACGCCGATCCGTTACCTGCAAGGGATGGCCCCTGGACCACGCGGGTGGAACTCTCTGTCTACCCAGCCGTCCGAACCACCCGTCGGAGAGGAGGGGCCGCCATGAGCGACCCACTGTTCGAAGCCCTGCCCGACCTCCTCTGGGCCGGTGTCACGGCCACCGCGCTGTGCATCGGCGCGGTCGTGCTCGCGGGCACCGTGTCGTTCGTCGCCTTCCTCGCCGGCAAGGCGATGCACGGCGTCGGGCGGCGTCACGCCTGATCCGGCGCGTCTCGCTGTCCAGCCCGGGAACAGGAAAACCCCCGGAAGACCGGGGGTTCTGGTGGGCGATACCGGACTCGAACCGATGACCTCTTCCGTGTGAAGGAAGCGCGCTACCAACTGCGCCAATCGCCCGCGCCCGTCAATCTTGCCACACCTCGGGCACCGCTCCGCGCCACGTTCGCGTCGCGAACGGGTGAGAGTCGTCACACTCCGCGCTCGGTTTGGCGACCGGGTATCCAATCGGTTAGAGTCGTTGAGGCGGCCGCGAGAGCGGCACTGAAATGCGGATGTGGCGCAGTGGTAGCGCATCACCTTGCCAAGGTGAGGGTCGCGAGTTCGAATCTCGTCATCCGCTCGAGTGGGACATCTTCGAGATCCACGTACGGTGGAGTGGCCGAGAGGCGAGGCAGCGGCCTGCAAAGCCGTATACGCGGGTTCGAATCCCGTCTCCACCTCGGCCGCGGAGCATCTCCGCGAACGCGGGCGATTGGCGCAGCGGTAGCGCGCTTCCCTGACACGGAAGAGGTCACTGGTTCGATCCCAGTATCGCCCACCACGAGAACCCCCTGGCTTCCCCAGGGGGTTCTTCTTGTATGTGCGCCTCGGCGGATCCTGTCCGACCGGCACGTCGAACTCCGTAGGGCGACTCCGGGGAGGGCGTCGAACGGCGCCGGGGCGCCGCGGCCCGGGTGCGCCGATGTGAGCGTCCCGGGACCTATGCCCCGGTCGCTCTGTCGTCCGCCAGGTCTACTTTGGCTGCCGGAGTGCCGACCGGCAGTCCGGCGATGAGAGGGGCGACGATGACGACGCTGGTGATCATGAGGGCCCGTGTGGAGGGGGACCCGGAGGAGCTCGCGCAGCGGTACGCCGACGACCCGGAGATGCTCGCAGCTCTGCAACGGGCGGGTCAGCCGGAAGGCGTGCTTCGGCATCGTACGTACGCCTCGGACGGCGAGCTGATCGTCGTCGACGAGTGGGAGAGCGCCGAGCAGTTTCAGGCATGGATGAACAACCCGGAGGTGCAGCGCATCCTCGGCACCCTCGCAGTAGGGCGGCCGGACGTGATGTTCGCCGACCAGGTGAAGATGGGCGACGAGGTCGGCTGAACAGGCCACCGGAAGAGCGCGCGCCGGGAGCCGAGGATCAGCGACGAGAGACCGGTCCGGCGCCGGTCGGCAGCTTCGGCGGCGCGGCAGCGGAGGGCCTGCCGACCAGGAGCACGTGCGCGCCGAGAGCCGCCCACGCGACACCGACGGGCAGGCCCAGCAGTGCGCGCTCGTCCTGGATGTTGACGCCGAACGAGGCTGCCGCCGCCAGGAGGAACAGTGCCGGCAGCCAGCGCGGTGTGCCGTCGCGGAGCATCGCGATTCCGGCCATCAGCGTTCCGAGCACCGGCACTATGCGCCCGAGGGTGTCCGAGTCGTGGAGCCACCAGAGCGTCGCGCCGTCCGACGAGCCGCGGTTCACGGCGATACCGAGAGCGAGCAGCGCGGCCCCGAGCACGAGCAGCACCAGCGAGGCCAGCCGGAATCGTCCGAGGCGGCCATCCTCGCGGAGGGCAGCCGCCACGCTCACCGCGAGCAGCAGAACAGAGACGAGGAGCAGCCCGGCGATGTCCTCGCTCTCGCGGTGACGTCGAGCCCCCTCGAAGCAGGCCTGACCGACACACCCCAGAGGACGCACGGCGAGGAGGATGGTGTGCCCCACCCAGAGCGATCCGCCGAGGACGGCGCTGATCCCCGTCAGCGACGAGGCGGAACGTACGCGGGGACCCATGCACCGATGATGGCCGCCTTTCGGTCCTGATGGGGCGAAGCCGAGAGCGGAACCGGGCGTCCTCGGGGCTGACACGCCCGCCCCGTCGTCGCCGCTGCCCTCCTGCGGGACCGAAGCCCGTGTCGCCGCTGCGACGGCGGCGCTTCACTGGACCGGCTGCCTCAGGGCGGCGCGCTGCCTGGGACGAAGGAGGGTGACCATGGGGATCGCACGTGAGGTGGCGGACCGCGCCACTGCCGCACTCGAGGCGAACGACCTGGAGGCGGTCCGCGCCTGCTACGCCGAGGACGCGGTGGCGGTGACGCCGGATTCCGGCGAGCTCCGCGGCCGAGACGCCGTCGTCCGCTGGCTCTCGGTGTGGGGCGAGGCGTTCCCGGACGGCGGGTACGAGTCGTCGGCGCAGTACGAGGACGGGAACGTCGCGATCGACGAGGGCTACCTGACCGGCGTGCACACCGGGCCCCTCCGAACGCCGTCCGGCGACTCGATACCGCCGACCGGTCGCTCGGTCCGGGTGCGCAGCTGCGACATCGCGGTGGTCGAGGGCGGCGTCATCACGCGCCACCACTTCTACTTCGACAGCGAGGACTTCACCCGGCAGCTCGGGCTCGACGGCTAGGGAGCCGGGGACGCCGCCGCCTCGACCGGGCAGGGCTCGGACCAGCCGGCGAACGAGCCGAGGCGCCCCTACCGCTTTTTGAGCGTGAGGCGCCGCCCGCTCACGGCGGCCGGCCGGATCTGGACCAGCGTCGGCTTCTCACCGGGCGCCCACGTCGCGAGGTCGACGTAGGAGAGGTCCTCCGCCTCCGCTCCTTCCAGCACGTGCGCCCGCCCTCGGATGACCACGCTGACCCCCTCCGCGACATTCCAGCGGTCCGCCTCGAAGGCCACGGACCGGTTGGCGGCCAGCTCCATCAGCTTCGTGCCCGATGCCGTTCGGAAGAGGATCGTCAGGTCGGCGACGGCGTAGTTCACCGGGAAGATGTCGGGGACTCCGCCGACGCTCACGGCGAGCCTGCCGACCTGCTGGCTGCGCAGGAAGTCCCAGCAGTCGTCCGCGGACAGCTCCATGACACCCGTCGACCCGGTCGTTCCCGCTGCGTCGCTCATCGGCTCATCATGCTCCGCGCACGTCGTCGCCGGAAGGGCGGCTCAGTCGTCCGCGACGTCCGGACCCGAGCCGCTTCGGTCGCCGGCGCGGTGGGTGTACGCCGCCTCGTGCACCGCCTCGTCGGACTCCAGCCCCGCGCCGAGTGCGCCGCCGAGGGTCGCGAGAGAGGCGGCGAGCCAGGCCAGCCGCACGTAGTCGCCGGTCCCGACCGGGCGCTCCAGCACGTCGCCGAGCACCTCCGGGGTGACCAGCAGGAACGCGGCGAGCAGAGCGAGCACGAGCAGTGCGGCGTAGAGCGTGAGCACCCCGATCGCGACGGTGATCGTCGTCGCGAGGTTGAAGAGGACGACCTGGTGGCGCACGCCCCGGTGGCGGGCCCGCTCCCACAGCCCGGCACCCACGATCAGCGTGGCGCTGATCGCCCCGACCGCGGCGAGCGCGACGAGCGTCAGGCGGGCCCCGTCGAGTGAGGCGCCGAGCCGCCAGATGTCCGAGGTGACGAGCGCCAGCACGCCGGTGGCGACCGCGCCCGTGAGGGCGCGGGACAGCCGCGCCGCCAGCCGCCACGGCCGGTTCGCGCGCACCATGCCCGCGAGCAGCCGCAGGTCCCCGGTGAGTACCCGACTCGTCAGCACGAGACCGGAGGCGTCCCCGTCCTCCGTGTCCCGCGCGAGGTCCCGCGCCCGCTGGGCCATCCGGCGCTGGCGCCCCGGTCCGGCCGAGGAGCCCACCTCCTCGGACTCACCCAGCAGGGCGTCGACGAGCCGGAGGACGCGGTCCTGCGCCTTCCGATGCACGGCGACCGCACCGAGTGCGGGCACGCTGATGACGCCGACGCCGTGCACCGGGCTCGCGTGCGCCAGGACGGGCCGGCGGGCGATCCGGAGCGGCAGGTCGGTGAGGCACACCGCGATGTCCCAATCGCGGTCGAGCAGCTCCTCGCGGGCGCGACCGACGAGCTCCGTCCCGCTCGCCTGGGGATCGACGAGCGAGTCCTCGACGACCTCGATCCGCCACGCGACGCCGGGGACGCGCGCCTCGAGGGCGGCGCGGAGCTCGTCCCGCAGGGCGGCGACCAGCTGCGCCGGCTTCCCGGGGGCGGCGATCAGGCCGAGCACTGTCTCGCTGCCGCCGTCGCCATCGGCGGCGAAAGTCGAGTCGGCCCGCTCGGAGTCCACTGTCACGCTGATCGTCCTTCCCGGCGGGCGGGATGCCCGACCGCAATCCTCCCGGACTTCCGGGGTCCCCTGCGAAACGCGGGCCCTCCGGGGTGGACCCCCGGAGCTCGCCCGTCTGCCAGGATGAGCCGATTCGGGGGAGGGGACGCGGGTGGACGACGCAGGCTACGGATCCGCAGCACCGGGCACGCCAGCGGCGGCGGTGGAGCGCGAGGCGTCCGCGGAGGACCGGCCGGCGAGGCGGCTCGGGCTCCTCGCGTCCTTCGGGATCGGAGCCGGGGCGGCGATCCTCGGGCTGCTGCCGTGGATCGGATCCGGGATGCGGCTGCCCCTCCAGAACCTCTGGGCGATGGCGGCGCTGCCGGACGAGATGCCGATCGCGCTGCTGCCCTTCAGCCAGTACGCCGTCACCCTGCTGGCCGGGCTCCTCATGACCGGTGCCGCGATCGCCGGCCTCGTCGCGCGCGCCACCGCGGCCCGGCGCGGTCGCGGCGACCTCGCGGCGATCGCGGTCGGCGTTCTGCTCGTGCAGGGCGGCGCCGGCACGCAGTCGGCGCTCGTCGTGGCCGATGGACAGGAGCAGAGCACCCGAGCGGTCCTCTACCTCGCCGCCCTGGTCGCCGTGGTCATCCTCTCGATCGCGATCGGAGTCGTCGTGCTGCTGCTGGCCGGACGATCGGCGCGGCCCGGCGCGACGGTCGCGTTCGCGACGGCGGCACTTGCCGCCGGCATCTGGGCGAACTCGCTCGTCGCGCCGTTCGGATCGCTGCAGAGCCCGGCCTCCGCATGGCTGCTCGCCGGAACTCGCTGGGTGCCGGCGCTCCTCGTCGGCGCCGCCATCGCGTGGTGCGGATTCCGCTCGGTCGGGCGGGTCCTCGCCGCGGCCTCCGCCCTGCTGCTGCTCTGGCTGGGGTCGGCCGCGATCACTGCGGTGAGCGCCGCCGCGGGAACCCGGGTGCTCGCGCCGTATCCCGCCGAGATGCTCGACTACGCGGCAGGGGTCTTCCTGATGGCGTCGGGCATGCCGGAGCTGGTGCTCCCGCCGCTCCTGCTCGCGCTGGCGGTGGGCGCGCTCGGCGCCGTGGCGCTCGACCGGCTGCGTGCCCGCCGGGGAGGCGGTTCCGCCGCCTGAGGACGCGGGCTGCCCGGGCCGCGTCAGTCGAGCGGAGCGAACCTCGGCACCAGGCCGCCGTCCACCGGGACCGGCTCCTGGAACATGGCGAGCGGCCGTACCCACAGCCCGCCCTCGCCGTAGAGAGCGCGGTAGACGACCAGCTGCTCCTCCGTCTCCGAGTGGCGGGCGACGCCCAGCACCTCGTAGAGGTTCCCCTTGTAGTGGCGGTAGGTGCCCGGCTGCATGCGTCCACGCTAGGCGACGGCACGCTCCGGTGCCCGAGAAGGGCCGCCCGCCGGAGGGGGGCCAACGTCCCTACCCGGGCGAGGGATGCGGGCGACACCATGCGCGCATGATCCGGCGCGTCCAGATCCCGCTGTTCTTCGTCCTCGCCTACGCCATCACGTGGTCGATCCAGATCCCCGCCTACGTGTACGCGGATCGCCGGGGCGAGCGCCTCACTAACGAGGCCAACGTGGTCCACTTCACGGACGCGTTCCTCGGGAGGGCGGATCCCGCCTTCCTCGGGATCTTCCTGCTGTTCTCGTTCTCGTTCGGCCCGACCGTGGCCGGGCTCATCGTGATCGCGCTCGCCCAGGGGCGGGAGGGCTTCCGCGACCTCGGGCGCCGCCTCGCGAGGGTGCGCGTCCCTCCGCGCTTCGTGGTCGCCGTGCTCCTGATCCCGGTCGCCCTGTCGGTCGCCGCCCTGCTTCTCGGCTACGTCGCGAGCGGGTTCGCGCCGTTCGACTACGCGCCGCTCGTGCCGTTCGCGCTCGCCCTCCCGTTCCTGCTGCACCTGCTCGTCTTCACGGCCGTCGCGGAGGAGATCGGCTGGCGCGGCTACGCACTGCCGGTGCTGCAGCGCCGCCACACGGCCGAGCGCGCGAGCTGGATCCTCGGCCTCGCGTGGGGGCTGTGGCATCTCCCGTCGAACCTGCTGCCGCCGCTGCTGCTCGGACAGCTCACCGTGCCGATGGCGATCGCCACCGTCCTCGGCCTCACGTTCGGCGCGGTCGGCTGGACGCTCGTGATCACGTGGATCTTCAACGGGACGGGCGAGAGCCTGTTCTGGATTCTCGTGCTGCACGGGTTCGGGAACTGGGTGCAGTCCTACCTCGTGCTCTCGTCGGGCAGCTACCCGGCGCAGGTCGCCTACGGGGTGCTGCCGTGGGCGATCGCGCTCGTCCTGCTGAAGCGGTACGGGCCCGAGCTCGGCGCCCGCCCCGCACAGCATGCGCGCCGCGTTCCGGGAGCGTCCTCCCCGGCCTGACCGGCCTCAGTCGAAGAGGTCGCCGAGACCGCCCAGGTCGCCGATGTCGTCGAGGAGGCCCCCGATGGCGAGGCCGCCGAGGACGCCGCCGAGCACCTGCGGCGCTGCCGTGCTCCGGCCGCGGGACGGGGAGCCCCAGCCGGCGTAGCCGGCCTCGAGGTCCGCGCGGGCGAGCGCCGCCGCCTCCGCGGCGAGGGAGGCCGCCCGCCGGGCGCGGGCGAGCGCGGGCTCCGGCTCGCGCTCGTCCGTCATCGTCGCGAGCTCCCGCTCCGCCTCGGCGAGGCGGGTGCGGGCATCCGGGCCGACCGGTGCGCGGTAGTCGGTGATGAGCTGGCGGGCGGTCGCGATCTGCCGCTCGGCGTCGTCGATCGCGGTGACGAACTGGGTGCGCAGACGGTTCCGGCGCTCGGCGCGCTCCACCCGCTCGGCGACCGCGTCGTCGAGCGCTTCGTTCGCCCCGCGGATGGCGGTGAGCGAACCGACCGGATCCCGGCGCTCGCCCGCGGGCGGCAGGGCGGCGAGGGCCTGCTCGAGCGCCGCGATGGCGGCGCCGATCCGGCCTCGGCGCTCCGCCTCCGGCAGGCGACGGGCCTCGGCGAGCTCGGCATGCGACTCGGCGACCATCGCGGCGAGAGTCGACTCGGCCTGCAGCGCCTCGACCTCGAACCGCTCGACCGCGGCGATGAGCGCCTCCGCCCGCTGCGCGGTCTCCGCCGCGGCGCGCACCGCGGCGTCCGCCTCGCCGGGCCTGGTCGCCGATCGGGACTCCGCCAGCTCCAGGCTGCGGTCGGCGAACCTGATCAGCTGCTCGGCCTGCTCGGGATTGGCGGCGATCGGGGCGAGGGCCTGTTCGGAGTAGGTTGCGGCGAGGCGGGGGAGCGTCGCGGCCGCGCCGGGGAGCAGCCCGCGCACCCGCGCGAGCTCGCCGCGCACCCGCTCGATCTCGGCGGGGACGCGGCGCATCGTGTCGCGTCGCTCGGTCAGCGCCCGGTGCTGCTCCTGGAGGGCCGAGTCCGCGGAGCGGCAGAGCGACACGATGCGTTCGTTCCATTCGGCGCGCTGCGTCTCCGTGTCGGGGACGGCGTCGCTGAGCAGCTGGTTGAGGTGGAAGGCGTCGCTCAGCCGCTGCTTCGCCCGCTTCAGCGCGGTCCGGAGGTCTGCGGCAGCCGACTCACCCAGTTCGGCGATCGCGAACCCGAGCTCGTCCTCGGCGAGGCGGATCCGCTCGTCGGTGCGGACGAGCGCGGAGCCGGCGGCGCGCTCCAGCTCGCCGGCCGCGTCCGGCGTCGCGGGGACGCCCCTGCTCTGCGCGGGCGCCGCAGCTCGGACGGGGGCTCTCCGACCGCGTGAGCGGAGCGCGACCGCGCCGGCGACCCCCAGTCCGACGAGCAGGACCCCCGCTCCCACTATGCCCAGCAGCAGCTCCACGGCCCGATCCTAGGCGCGGCCGATCGGCGGCAGGTGGGAGGCCGTGGACCCCTGCCGGTTGCGGCGGGCGGCGCCGGCCGCCGGCTGTCCGCCTAGTCGCGCTCCGCCGGTGCGGCGCTCGCGCTGTCGGCTCCGCCCGCCTCCCCGGTCGCTCCTGATCCGGTTCCGGCGCCCTGAGCGGAGCCGACGCCGCCGATGGGGATCCGCTTCGGGGAGGGCGAGTCGCGGAACGGGACCGTCACCTTGAGGATGCCGTTCTCGAAGCGCGCCTCGATCGCGGCCTCGTCGGCCTGCTCGGGCAGCGCGACCCGCCGGTAGAAGCTGGTGCTGCTCTCCCGGACGACGTACTTCTTGGACTTGTCCTCCTCGCGCTCGCGCCGCTCCGCCTGGATGACGAGGACGTTCTTGTCGAGGTCGACCGAGATGTCCTGCTCCTCGAAGTCGCCGAGATGCGCCTCGACCACGAGGCGCTTGTCGTCCTCGGTGTAGACGTCAGTGGTCGGCAGCTTGAGGGCGCGGACCGAGCCCATGATGCCGTCCTCGAAGAACTGCCGTCCCACCCCCATCAGCTCGTCGAACGGGTTCAGCTTCGCCAGATTCCGCGCCATCGCGTCTCTCCTTCGTCGGGGCCATGCGGCGGTAGGAACGTATGCGCCTGCCGCTTCCCGAGGGTAGGACCTTCGTCACGGGAAGGGGAGGCGAGCGATCTCTTCCCCAGGGCCCGTCGCGGGAGGGCGTCCTCCTGGCAGGATGAGGACATGCGGGAAGGCTCAGAGCGTGGCCCGGCACGGTGACCGGTACCGGCAGATCGCCCAGGTCCTCGCCCGGCACAGCCTCGGCTTCCTGCTCGCCGTCTCCGGTCTCGACCAGCGCTTCCCGCGACTGACCCGCTGGGAGGGCCAGCGGGCGGGGGAACGGCCCTACACGGACCCCGAGCACCTCCGGCTGGCGCTCGAGGAGCTCGGGCCCACCTTCATCAAGCTGGGCCAGATCCTCTCCACCCGCCCCGAGCTGCTGCCTCCCGCCTACATGGACGAGCTGAGGAAGCTGCAGGACGCGGCGCCCGGAGTGCCGGACTACGTCGTTCAGGAGGTCCTCGAGCGAGAGCTGGGTCGCCCGGCGGCCGAGGTGTTCGCCGAGTTCGACGCCACGCCCCTCGCGAGCGCCTCGATCGGGCAGGCCCACGCCGCGCGGCTGCTGGACGGGACCGAGGTGATCGTGAAGATCCGCCGTCCCGGCGTGCTCGAGAAGGTCGAAGAGGACCTCCAGATCATCCAGACGCTGGCGGCGCGGGCCGACCGGGTGTGGGGCGCCGCGGCCGACTACGACCTCAAGGGCATCGCCGGGGAGTTCGCGTCGAGCCTGCGGGCCGAGCTCGACTACGAGCGGGAGGGCCGCAACGCGGAGCGCTTCGCCGCCGACTTCGCGTCGGACCGGAGCCTGCACATCCCCAAGGTGTACTGGGAGACGAGCACCAAGGAGGTGCTGACGCTCGAGCGGATCCGTGGCATCAGCGTCAACGACCTCGCCGGCCTCGAGGCGGCCGGGCTGCCGCCGCGCCGCGTCGCGGAGCGGGCCGCCGACCTCGCCGCGCGCATGGTGTTCGAGGACGGCTTCTTCCACGCCGACCCCCATCCGGGCAACCTCTTCATCGAGGCGGACGGGCGGATCGGCCTCATCGACTTCGGCATGGTCGGCGAGCTCGACGACGAGCTGCGCGACCGCCTCGCGCGGGTGCTGCTCGCCCTCGTGCAGAAGGATCCGCGCCGCCTCGCCGGCGCCCTGCTCCGCCTCGGCACCTCGCGGCGCAGTCCCGACCCGACGGCGCTCGCCGCGGACCTCGTGCCCGTGATCGACCTGTACCGCGGACGGTCGCTCGGCGAGGTCCAGGTCGGCCGGCTCAGCTTCGCGGTCCTCTCGGTGCTCCGGCGGCACCGCCTCCGCCTGCCGCGAGAGATCACCCTGCTCGTCAAGATGGTGACCACCGTCGAGGGCATCGGCACCCGCCTCGACCCGGACTTCGAGCTCGGCACCGTGCTCGGCCCGTACGCGCGGCGGCTCGCCGCACAGCGGCTCTCGACGCGCGCACTGCTGAACCGCATCACCGACTCCCGCGCCGACGTCATCGCCCTCGTCGGCGAGCTGCCGGAGCAGCTGCGCCGGGTGAGCGAGATCCTCGAGGCCGGCGGCGTGGACGTGCACCTGCGCGCCTCCGAGCTCGATCCTCTGGTCAGCCGCATGGAGAGGGTCGGCCAGCGCCTCGTCGTCGCGGTGATCGCGAGCGCGCTCCTGCGCGGGATCGGTCAGATCATGGCCGCCAACCCCACCCGATGGGGCTCCTGGCAGGCGCCCCTGGTGGGCGCGGGCATGGGCGTGCTCGCGACGATGAGCACCTACCTGGCCTGGACCGGCCGGCACCGGCGCCGCCGCTGACCCGGGCTCAGTCGGCCCAGTCGATCGTGATCCCGCCGTTCGTCGTCCGGGCCGTGACGGTCCGGTCGGCGCGGCGGTCGCTCTCCACGTCCCCGCCGACGCCGCCGTTCGTGGTCTGGGCGTCGAGGAAGTAGGACTCCCCGTCATCGGGCAGCCGGATGCCGATCCCGCCGTTGGTGCTCCGCGCCTCGACGACCAGCGGCGCTGCGGCGAAGTGCAGTTCGACACCGCCGTTCGTGGTGCGTGCGGACACCCGCTCGCTCGCGCCGTCGGCGAGCCGGACGTCCCCGTTGGTGGTGACCGCCGTGACCGGGCCGGAGACGCCGTCCAACTCGATCCGGCCGTTGGTCGTCCCGAGGTCCAGCTCGCCCGTGTGACCCTCGACCGAGATGGCCCCGTTGGTCCCGGTGACGCTGAGGTCGGCGTCGGCCGGCAGCGCGACCCTCACCCGGAGCGTGCAGATGGTGAACCACTGCCGCGGGCAGCCGCCTTCGATCAGCGTCTCGTCGCCGACGGTGGCGACTCGGAGCTCCGGCGCCGGCCCGGTGTGCCGTCCGGTCACCCGAACGAGGACCTCGTCCCCGTCGGCGGGAACGAAGTCGAGCCGGGCGTCCGGCACGCTGACTCGCACGGCCGGGGCGGCCGGCGCGCGGTAGTCGAGGTCGACGCTGGTGCCCGACAGCAGCGGCACCGCTGCGGCGACCGCGGCGACGATCATCGCGACGAAGAGGATCGGCAGGCCGGCGAAGAGGAGGAGCTTCACCGGCAGTGGCAGGGTGCGCCGCGGGCCTTGGTCGGTGGGGGTGGTGACCACGGCGTCCTCGATCCTGTCGTCCTTCGACGCGGCGCCGCGTCCGCTCGATCACACCGTCGGCCGGGAACCGGAGGGAGGGGACAAGGTCCCCCTGGCGCGCGCGGTGGCGACACCTGGAACCATGGCCGGATGACCCCTCCGGCCGAACGCCCCACCGCTCAGCAGAACCTCGTCGCCCTGTCCGAGTGGATCGACGCGGGCAACGCGCACCGCGACCCGGAGGCCCAGCTGTGGGGGCGGGTCGCGAAGATCGCGGAGGAGCACGGGGAGGCCGTCGCGGCGCTCGTCGGCATGACGGGACAGAACCCGCGCAAGGGCGTCACACACGGGCGCGACGAGGTGATCGAGGAGCTGCTCGATGTCGCCATCACGGCGCTCGGCGCCGTCGAGCATCTCACCGGCCACCGCGGGGACGCGTTCGCGCGCCTCGAGCGGAAGCTGGGCGAGGTTGCGCAGCGCGCTCGCGCAGCACACGGCTGACGAGCGGCGGGCCGTCGCGGGCGGGTGCGGTGCGGCTCAGGCGCCCGCCATCGCCCCGGTCGCGGGGAAGGTCTGCCGCGCCTCCTCGACGAGCGCGCGGCCCAGGTGCTCGGCGCGCGTATCCTCGCCGTCGACGAGGCGTCCCTCCGTGGTCACGAGGAAGGACTCCGACGGCAGCAGGGGTTCGAGCCCCTTCTTGAGCAGGCGCTTCCGGATGGCCCTCGCCGCCGATCCGGTGAACAGCTCGGGGGCGTCGACGCGGGTGTCGAAGGCCACGAACGCGGCATCCGTCGGGTGCAGGGTCGCGAGGAACTCCCGGATGCCCTCCTCGCGTGCGTCCGGCTCGAGGGTCAGCTGCCGGGCCGGATCGCGCGCCCACTTGGCGGCCTCCGCCCTCGACTCCGGCCGGCTCAGGGAGTGGGCGTGCGTGGGGGCTCCGACGACGAGCACGTCGACGTCCGAGACCTCCTCCGGCTGCACGTCGCCGACGCGGCGGAGCGCCACCGCGACGCGGTTGCCGACGACGGATCTCGCACCTCGTTCGACGGCTTCCGCGACGGAACGGGTCGATCCGAACATGGATTCGTAGACGATGAGGATCTTCAGCACGGTTCTGCTCCTTGCGGCTTCGGGTGGGCCCACCCTCCCGCCGGCCTCGTCGAGGGCCCTAGGGGCCAAGGTCCCTGGCGCGGCCCGTCGTCCTCGCCTACCCCTCTCGCGCCAACCTCACCCTCGTGTGATAGCCCTGCGGGATGGGGATCGGTCGGATCGTGGTCGTGGGACAGGTGGCACGGGATCTCGTGCTCCGGGTGGACTGCCTGCCGGCGGACGGCGCGAGCGCGCCCGTGCTCGAGCGGATCGAGCGGCTCGGCGGCAAGGGCGCCAACCAGGCGGTCGGCCTGAGCCAGCTCGGCCGGGACGTCGTGCTCGTCGGCGTGGTCGGGGACGACGATGCCGGGCGCATGGTGCTCACGGACGGGCGCGCCAGCGGCTTGGACGTCGAGGGGGTGACGCTGCGGGGACGCACGGCCCTGATGGTCGACATCGTGGGCGCGGGCGGCTCGCGGCGGCTGCTCGAGGATGTGCCGGACGAGGCCCTCATCGTGGCCGCCGACCTCGACCGGGCGGCCGGGGCGATCGGATCAGCGTCGACGCTCTCCCTCCAGCTGCAGCAGCCGCTCGCCACTCTGCTCGCTGCCGTCCGGCTCGCGCCGCCGGACGCCCGCGTCGTGCTCGACGGCGGAGCGGAGGGGAGCGAGGCCGAGGAGCTGCTGGCCCGAGCCGACGTGCTGCGCGCCGACTCGGCGGAGGCGGAGATGTGGGCCGGCACGGCGCTGACGTCGGTCGAGGTGGCCGAGGCGGCGGCTGGACGGCTGCTCGCTCGAGGGCCGGACCTCGTCGCGCTCGCGGTCCCCGGGCGCGGCGACCTGGTCGCGTGGCGCGGCGGCTCCCGATTCTTCCCTCATTCGGCGGCCGAGGTGGTGGATCCGACGGGCGCCGGGGACGCTTTCGTGGCGGGACTCATCGCCGCCCTCGACGAGGGTGCGGGGCCGGAAGAGGCGGGCGCGCTCGGAAAGGCCGCGGCGACGTCCACCGTCGGCAGGCTCGGCGGTCGGCCCGACCTGTCCGGACTCGGCGGCCGAACGGGGTGAGGAGCCGGGGCGGACCGCTGGTCCGCCCCGGCTCGTGCGTCAGGAGTCGCTGCCCTCCTGCTCGGCAGCGCCCTTGCCGCTGCCCTGGTCGAGCACGTCCGTGCCGGCGCCGCCGACGAGGCGGTCGGCGCCGTTCCCGCCGCTCAGCACATCGTCACCGGAGCCGCCCAGCAGGGCATCGACGCCGTTGGCGCCGTCGAGCCGGTCGTTCCCGGCGCCGCCGCAGATCACGTCGTCGCCGTTACCGCCCGTGATGACGTCGTCGCCGCCGAGGCCGACGATGACGTCGCGGCCGTTCGTGCCGCGGAGCACGTCGTCCCCGGCGGTGCCGACGATCGTCGGGGCGAGCCCGTCGCAGCGCTCGGCGAGGTCGATGCCGAGCACGAGCGGGTCGTGGTCGCTCGACCGGTAGGGGTTCGCCGCGTACAGCGCCGGGTCGCCCGTGTACTGGTACGCGAACGACTCGACCGCGTTGATGTTCCAGTGCACGAGGTCCGTGACCTTCTCGGCCAGCTCGCCGGTGGCCAGCGCGTGGTCGAGCGACCCGGACAGGTCGTCGAACACGTAGCTGTACCGCTCCGGGTCGAGCAGCTCGCCGAGGTCGACGAAGCCCGCCTCGCGCAGCGCCTCGATCGGGTCCTCCTGCGTGTACGCGTTGAAGTCGCCGAGCAGCAGGACGTCCTCATCGCCCGTCGACTCCCGGAGGTTCTCGGTGAACGCGGCGAGGGAGAGGGCCTGGCGGACCCGGTCGGCGTTCCAGGCGCCCTGGCCGTCGCCCGCGTCGGCGTTCTCGCCGGATGCCGGCGCGGACCCCTTCGACTTGAAGTGGTTGGCGACGACGGTGAACAGGTCCCCGTCCTTCGTGAAGCTCTGCGCGATCGGCTCGCGGGCGTTCGCCCACACCGTCTCGTCGACGAGGCCCACCGGGTCGCCGACCGGCACAACCGCATCGTGCCGGTAGATGATCGCGCTGCGGATCACGTCGCGGTCGACCTCGTAGAGCTCGTCGGGCAGCGGGACGTAGCTCCAGACGTCCGCGCCGGCGTAGGCGTCGAGCCGGTCGACGAGATCCGCGAGCGCTGCGTCGGCGTCGCCGGGGGAGTAGCCGGACGAGTCGGTGTCCTCGATCTCCATGAGCGTGACGACGTCGGCGCCGAGGGCGTCGATGGCGGGCACGATCTTGCCCGCCTGCTCCTCGAACTCCGCAGGGGTCGTCGCGCCGCGGGCGTCGGGCCCGGTCAGCGTGACGAAGTAGTTGAGCACGTTGAACGCGCCCACCTGCACGTCCCCGCCGACGCTCTCCGGAGTGGCGGTCCGGGTGTTCTGCGCCGCGAAGACCCCTGCGGCGGTGCCGTCCGCAGGCTGGAGGCGCCAGTCGCCGAAGCCGTAGCCGAGGACGACCGGCTCGGTGAACCCGAGCTCGTCGCCGACGCGGACCGGCGTCGCGGGGGAGAGGTAGGGCCGGGTCGTGTTCGTCACGCGGGCGCTGACGCCGTCGTCGAGGACGATCCGGCGCAGCAGGTTCGACGCCGCGACCGCCTCCGCCTCGGCGGTGCCGGGGCGCGCCAGCTCGGTCGGCTGCACCAGCAGACCGCCCGCCGACAGCGTCAGCTCGCCGTAGCTCGTCAGGTTGTAGACCTCGCTGACGGTGAGGGCGCCGGCGGGCGCGACGAGCATGCCCTCGAGCCGCTCGCGCGCGCTGTCATCGGCTGGCAGGTCGAGCGCCGCCGGGGCGGGCAGCGACGTGCTGCTCCCCTCCGCGCAGACCGCGACGTCGGAACGCGAGTTGATCTGCGTCTGGCCGCTGTACTCCTGCGCCTGACCCGTCACCGCGACGGTGTCGCCGAGGTCGACCGCGACCTCGCTGTAGACGAAGACGCCGTCGGAGGTGACGGGATCGCCGTCGCCGTCCGTGTCCTGCAGGTAGAACCCGGAGTAGCCGGGCAGGTCGGCGACGACCGTGCCGCGGAGCGTCACCTGCCGCCCCGCGAGCGGCGTGGCGGCGCCGGTGCCCTGCACGGCCCCGATCTCGTGCGTCGGCTGCAGCTCGCACACGGCGACCGGCTCGGGCTCGGGCTCGGCGACGGCGGCGGCGTTGACCGCCCCCTTCGTCGAGGCGGCCGGGCCGTGCCAGGCCAGTGCACCGGTCGTGGTGTCGAGGATGCGGGAGAGCGAGAGGCCCACCGGCTCGGTGCCCGTCTCGCTCACGCCGATGTCCGCGCTCGTCAGGCCGTTGGCGGGACCGCCGACGGCCGTCAGCACTCCCTCGTAGGAGAGGAACTCGAGCACAGTGCCGTCCGCGGCCACGAGCGCCACGCCGTCGGGGGAGCCGTTCTGGATGCCGGGAGTGGCCGGAACGTCCACCACCACGACGGCCGCGCCGTCCGCAGGCGCGGAGAGCGCGGGCAGGGACTGAGTCCGGTAGGGCGCGCCGCCGTTGCCGTTGTAGAGCACGACCGAGAGGCCGGCGGAGCTCGTGCCGGCGGGAAGCTGCACCTCGACGAACTCGCCGGAGTCGCTCCCGGCGTTGTCGTAGTGCAGTTCGGAGAGGAACGGCGTGGCGGGTTCGGCGGCCGCGGCCGGGAGCGCCGGGAGTGCGGCGAGCGCGAGCGAGGCGGTCACCCCGGCGGCGAGGCCGCAGCGCGGCAGGCGCGCCTTCGGCGGAGAGAGAAGCACGGGAGGAAGTCCTTCCGGGAGGTTGGCGTGTGGACCTTCCGTACCCTAAGCGGGCGATGCAGACTGGTCGTTCTACTCTCGCGCCGCGTCGGAGGATCGTCGCCGGTTGGTTACCTCCCCGAAACCCGCGGTTGCGAAAGTGGCCGTCGTCCGACCCCTCCCGAGGAGATCCATGTCCCCCAGTTCCCTGCGCAGAGGCGCGCTCGCCGTCACCGCGACGGCCGCCCTCGTCGCCTGCTCGGTGCCCGCCGCGGCCACCGCGGCCCCCAAGAAGAGCGAGCCCAAGCCCGACTTCACCCTGACGATCCTGCACGCGAACGACCTCGAGTCGTCCCTCCTGCCGGTCACCGGGACCGACGGCTCGACCTACGGCGGCGTCGACCGCTTCGTCGAGCTGCTGCAGCAGCAGCGGACCGCGGCGACGACCGGCAAGCCGGGCGCCGGACAGGCCGGCAAGCGCGGCGTGATCACCATCTCCGCCGGCGACAACTTCCTCCCCGGGCCGCAGCTCGCGGCCAGCGACGACTCCGACTCGTCGGTCTCCTACGACGCCGCGGCGTTCGCGGCGGCCGGCTTCGACGTGTCGATCTTCGGCAACCACGACTTCGACCAGACGCCGGACTTCCTCGCCGACTACCTGAGCGACCTCGGGGACGCGACCACCTTCGTGTCCGGCAACCTCGGCTTCGAGTCCGAGCCCGGGCTGCTCGCCCAGGTCGAGGACGGCACGATCGTCACGACGCACGTCGAGAAGATCAAGGGCGAGAAGGTCGGGATCATCGGCCTCACCACCCCGGAGCTGCCGCTCCTCACGAGCTCGCGCGGGGTGACCGTCGACCCCGACCTCGCCGCCATCGCGAACGCCCAGGCCGCCGCCTACGCCGACGCGGGCGTCGACAAGGTGATCCTCGTCTCGCACCTGCAGGACATCGACAACGAGGTGGCGCTCGCCGCGCAGCTGAGCGGGGTCGACGTCATCGTGGGCGGCGGGGGGCACGAGCTGCTCGCGAGCGCGGGCGACCCGCTCGTCGCCAACGGCGTCACGCCGTACGGCGCCTACCCGCTGACGCCGACCGACGCCGACGGCGACGTGGTTCCGGTCGTCACGACGAACGCGCTCTACACCTACGTCGGACGGCTCGTCGTCAACTTCGACGACAAGGGCGAGCTCCTCTCCGTCGACGACGCGCAGTCCCGCCCGGTGCCGGTCGTCGCGCAGGGCGCGGACGCCGTCGAGCCCGACGCCGCGGTGAACGCCGAGGTCGTCCAGCCGGTCCAGGCCTACGTGGACTCCCTCGCCCGGCAGGTGATCGCGACGTCCGAGGTGCCGCTCAACGGCATCCGCAACGACGTGCGCAGCCGCGAGACCAACCTCGGGAACCTCGCCACGGACGCCCTCCTCGCGGCCGGGCAGCGTGAGGCCGCGGCAGCCGGGGTGACCGCCCCGGTGGTGGCTCTCCAGAACGGCGGTGGCATCCGCAACGCCAGCGTGCTCCCCGTCGGCCCGATCACCGCGCTCGACACCTACACGGTGCTCCCGTTCGCGAACTTCGTCGGCGTCGCGCCCGCCATGCCGGTCGAGACGTTCATCGCGGGCGTCGAGCACGGTCTCAGCGCGGCCGTCACGGGCGGCGTGCTGCAGCCTGCGGGCTCGTTCGCGCAGGCGGCCGGCTACCGGGTCAGCTACGACCCGGCGCGGCCCGCCGGCTCCCGCATCGTCGACCTCGTGCTCGACGATGGGACGGTCCTCGTCTCGGGTGGGGTGGCGACCGGCGCACTCGACACGATCTCGGTTGCGACGATCGACTTCCTGCTGCGCGGCAGCGACGGCTACCCGTTCAAGGGCGTCGAGTTCACCGTCCTGCCGGTGACCTACCAGCAGGCGTTCGAGTCCTACCTCGTCGACGACCTCGGCGGCGTGGTGCGCGCTGCCGACTACCCGGCCGCCGGAGAGGGCCGGATCGCCGCGATCGGCTGATCCTTCCCCGAACACCGCGAGCGGGCGCTCGTCCTCCGGGACGGGCGCCCGTTGCCGTTCGGGGCGGAACGGCACTAGCCGGAACGGGCTCCGGGCACCACACTGGTCGCGTGCGCGAGGACGAGCACGACGACACGATCGGCGCGGTGTGGGTGCAGTGCCCCCGCTGCGCGATCCCGTTCGAGCTCGACGTGCTGGGGGAGTCGCTCTACTACCTCGTCTGCCCCTGCTGTGGCATGACGCGGATGTCGGTCTGACGGGACCGAAGGCCCTCCACCGGAGGCGGCGTCGACGCTAGCTTCCCAGCATGCTGCGTGGCTCCACGCATCCGGCCGACCACTCGCCGATCCTCGCCGCCGCCCTGTTCGGCTCCCTCGTCGTACTCGGCGGGATCGTGCCCGGCAGGCCGGCTGCCGTGCCGCTTCCGACCGTCGACATCCCGTCGCTCGCCCGGCCGGGGGTGACGCTCCTCGGCATCCTCGACGTCATCGAGAACGGGATGCCGGAGTGCGAGCTGGTCAGGGCGCAGCTGATCGGGAACGGGGGCGCCGAGCTCAACGCGCTGCGGACCGCCTATCCGAGATCCGACATCGTCGTCGCGCGCGATCGGGACGCGCGGCGAGAGGAGCTCGCCCAGGTGCTCGTCTGCCCCCGCTGACGACTCCTATTCCGTCAGGGCGGCTTTCCGGGGAAACGGGGAAAAGGCCCCGCTCCGCGGGTGCGGGCGGGGCCTTTCCTCTCGAGCGGTCAGACCAGGGGATCCCGGTCCGAGGTGCTGCGGGTGATCCGCTCCCCGCTGACGGGGTCGACTGCGGACCTCGTCGTCGAGACCGACTCGCGGCGCCGCAGGAGCACCACCAGCCCCAGGATGATGCCGACGATGCCGGCGATCATGAGGATGTAGCCGACCACGTCGAGGTTGATCCAATCGAGCTGGATATCGGTGGCGAATGTCAGAATCGCGCCGATGACGAAAAGGACGATTCCGGTTCCGAGGCTCATTCGTGCTTTCCTTTCTGCGGTTCCCCGCTGAACCGGAAAACCGCTCCGGATCGGCCTCGATGATATTCCCGGCGATTATCCGGACGATAAGCCTTGAATGGCACTGACAATAGGGAATATATTCCTCTCTTCCGTGTCTCGGTGCCCGAGCGCGCCTGCCTCCGGGAGCGCGCGCCGTCCCTGAGGCGGGGGAGCGCCGCGCTAGCATGGGCTCCGCCTTTCGGCCTCGGTCCACGTCCTTCTTCCTCGGGAACATCTCATGGGAAAACTCATCTACGGTCATGACGCCTCCATCGACGTCGAAGACCGCCTGCTCGCCCACCTCAAGCTCGCAGTCGTCGCCAAGCTCCGCCGCGACGAGAAGTTCACGCTGTCGTGGACGCACGAGAACGACGGCGGCCGCAGCACGATCTGGGTGCATCCCGCGATCCCGCTGCAGTTCAAGTTCGACGGCAGCCGTGCGCCGGTCATCAACCGCGCCTGGGTCGAGGCGCTCATGATGTCGGCGAACAGCACCGGAGGCCTGCAGATGGTTCCCGAGCCCCCGGCGGCGCCCGCCCCGTAGCGCCGCCGAAGCGCATCGACGGTCCCTTGGAAAGGGACTTACGCCTCCGTTTCGCAATTCGCTTCAACTTGAGGTTGAAGGTTGAGGTTGGCCCTCGAGCCTGATCTCGGTTCGATAACGTCCCTGGTCAGGAGCCGCTTCGTGTTGCGAGTCGCGCGTGTCGAGGGTCAACGCGAAGTCGAGTCCGCCATATGGGGGACCTCCGGAGAGGCCTGGAACGGGATCGCCTGATCATCGGCGGTTACGCTGGCTGAGCTGTCAGAAGGAGACCCGATGCCCCAGACGCTCGCGCTGCCGTATGCCCCCGCGCCGCTGAAGTTCCATCCCAACCAGCAGGACCACCCGTTCGACACCTTCCTCCCGCCCGTCTCGACGGGCCGGGCCTACGCCCTCATGCTCTTCGGGCTCGTGGGCGTGTTCGGAATCCCGCACTTCTACCTCGGCAAGCCGGTCAAGGGCACCGTGTGGCTGCTCACCTTCGGGGTCTTCGGCCTCGGCGCCCTGTGGGATCTCGTGACCATGCACTGGCAGGTCAAGCAGATCAACCGCTGGCACAGCGTCGGCGTGCACTCCGCGCGCGTGCGCTGAGTTCCGCCTCGAAAACGACTCGAGCCGGCCGGAGTCTTCTCCGGCCGGCTCTTTCCGTATCCGGGCTACGACACCGCGAGCGCGGCGATCGGACTCACGCGGGTCGCGCGCCGCGAGGGGGCGAGTGAGGCCACCCAGGTGAGCAGCGCGCTCCCGGCGGCGAGCGCCGTGAGCACCGGCCACGGCATACCGGGCAGCACGAGGCCGGGTGCTCCGTTGACCGAGCCGAGCAGCGCCTGCGCCCCCGCCCAGCCGTAGAACGTGCCGAGTGCGACGCCGACGAGAAGCGCGGCCAGCGTCAGCTGAGCGCTCTCGGCGAGGATCATCCGGCGGATCTGCGCCGCTGTGAACCCGAGCGCACGCAGCAGTCCCAGTTCGCGCGTGCGCTGCAGGACGCTCAGGAACAGGTTGTTCACCATCCCGATCGCCGCGATCAGCGCGCTGAATCCCAGCAGGACCGAGAGCACCGTCACCGTCGTCGTGAGCATCGCGTCGAGGTCGCCGCTTCCGCCGTCGATCGCCCGGATGATCTGCGCGAGGCTCTCGGTGCCGACCGCGAACATCGTGATGAGCGTCACCCCGATGACGAGCCCGATGGTGGTGCGGGAGCTGCGCTCCGGGTAGCGGAGGGCGTTCTCCGCCGCCAGGCGCGCCGCCGCCGACCCGCCGAACAGGCGCCCGACGAGCCGGAGGGCGGGCGGCATGACCCAGGCGGAGCCCGTCACCAGGCCGGTGAAGGAGAGGATCCCGCCGATCAGTCCGACGAGCACCCCGAGTGGACTGATGAGCCCGAGGACGACCCCGAGCCCCACGAGGCCGAGGCCCACGAGCACGAGCACGAGCGCCGTGGCCCGCCGGCCTCGCCCGGCCGCCTCCGCTCCTGTCCGCTCCTGGGCGCCGCCGAGCGCCTGCATCGGCGTGACGTCGAGCACCCGCCGCGAGCCGACCCAGGACGCCAGCCACGTGGTCAGCGCGACCGCGATCACCGGCAGTGCGGCGCTGCCGTCGACGACGCCGTAGTCGAGGTCCGGAAGGTGCCCGAGGGCGACGGCGAGCGCGGTGAGCCCCGCCGCGACGGCGGTCCCGACGGCGAGCCCGAGCAGCGATCCGACGACCCCGACGACGAGACCTTCGCCGGCGACCGCCCGCCGCTCCGCGGACGCCGTCGAGCCGAGCAGGCGCCGCAGGGCGATGGTGCGGGTGCGTCCCGCGAGGATCGTCGAGAACGTGTTGGCCGTCACGATGGCGGCGACGTACATCGCGATGACGATGAACACGGCCGCGACGACGCCGAGCACCAGGCCCGCCGTCTCCCCGCTGGTCGCGCTGTCGGCCGCGGCGGCGGTGCCGATCACCGCGGTGACCCGCAGCAGCGCGACGCCGAAGGCGGCGCTGATCCCCGCGACCAGCACGCTCGGCGCGTGGTCCTTCAGCCGACTCACGCGGCACGCTCCATGGCGAGCATGAAGGCGGAGATCTGCTCGGCGCTCGCCCGGCCCCGGTCCTCGACCAGTCGGCCGTCGGCGAGGAACAGGATCCGGTCCGCGTAGCTCGCCGCCACCGGGTCGTGGGTCACCATCGCGATGCTCTGCCCGTAGTCCTGGCTGGCGGCGGAGAGCAGGGCCAGCACCTCGCGGCCGGTCCGGGAGTCGAGGTTGCCGGTCGGCTCATCGGCGAAGACGAGATCCGGCCGGGTCGCGAGCGCACGGGCGATCGCCACCCTCTGCTGCTGGCCGCCGGAGAGCTGGTGCGGGCGGTGGCGCAGCCGGTCGCGCAGGCCCAGCGAGTCGACGAGCCGGTCGATCCAGGCCTGCTCCTCACTTGAGGGACGCCGGCCGTCCAGCTCGAACGGCAGCAGGATGTTGCCCGAGACGTCGAGCGTGGGCACGAGGTTGAAGGCCTGGAACACGAAGCCGACGCGACGGCGGCGCAGGACCGTGAGCTCCGTGTCGCCGAGGGCGCTGATCTCGGTGTCACCGAGCCACGCTCGGCCGCTCGTCGGGGAGTCGAGCCCGGCCATGATGTGCATGAGCGTGGACTTGCCGGACCCGCTGGGGCCCATGATGGCGGTGAACTGCCCGCGGCGGATGCCGATGGAGACGTCGGCGAGGGCGGTGACACGGCCGGTCCCCGACCCGTAGGCCTTGGCGAGGGCCTCGACGCGCGCGACGACGGGGGAGCCGGCGGACGAGGCGCCGGAAGGTGTGCTGTGCATGGCTTCGACGCTAGGGATCGCCGGCATGCCGGGGATCGGGCGGAGGAGCGAATCCGGTACATCGCGCGGATGATCGCCGATCCTCCTTCCGGCCACCGAGGGCTGGCGGTCGAGTCGCGGGCGGCCTAGCGTCGGGGCATGGAAGCAGAGCGAGCAGGACTGAGCGGCCGCGCGGCGCGCGAGCTGACCGACCAGGGCCGGGACGACCTGCAGGGTGCGGTGGCGGAGGCTGTGGGCAACATCTCGGCGAGCCACAAGGGCCGCCCGCTGGACGAGATCGAGGCGGTGCTCTCCGAGGCGGTGACCTCGGCGACCCGGACGCCGGGTCTCCTCTCGACGGAGGCGATCAGCGAGCTCGCGCAGAAGATCCACGACAGCGCTCGGCACGCCTGACCCGCGGACCTCCGGCGGGGACGCACGCGCCACGGCCGCGCTCGCGCACGGCTGACCCCGGCGGGGCCGGATCGGCACCGGCGGTACAGTGGGGGAGTCCTCGACCCCCTCAGGAAGAACGCCGTGACCGAACCCCTCTCGCCCGCCGCCGCATCCACCGACAGCGCCGGGGGAGGGACCACCGGCTTCGACCTCTTCCCCGACAAGACGGTCGTCGCGATGCGGGTGGACGACGCGCTCTGGGACCTCGCCCGCGAGGTGCCGGACGGCGTTCGACCGGAGCCGGTGACCATCGACTCCGCCGAGGGCCTCGCGATCCTCCGCCACTCCACGGCGCACGTGCTCGCGCAGGCCGTGCAGTCGATCAACCCGGAGGCGAAGCTCGGCATCGGCCCGCCCGTGACCGACGGGTTCTACTACGACTTCGGCGTCGGGGAGCCGTTCACCCCGGACGACCTCAAGGCGATCACCAAGGAGATGGAGCGGATCCAACGCTCCGGCCAGCGCTTCCGCCGGCGTGTCGTCAGCGACGACGAGGCGCGCGAGCTGTTCGCCGCGGAGCCGTTCAAGCTGGAGCTGATCGGGATCAAGGGCACCGTCGGCAACGACTCGGAGGACGGCGAGTCCGTCGAGGTGGGCGGCGCCGAGCTCACCGTGTACGAGAACGTCGACCCGAAGAGCGGCGACATCATCTGGCAGGACCTCTGCCGCGGCCCCCACGTGCCGAGCACCCGAATGCTCTCCAACGGCTGGGCCCTGACCCGGATCGCGGCCGCCTACTGGCGCGGATCCGAGAAGAACCCGCAGCTGCAGCGCATCTACGGCACCGCGTGGCCCACGAAGGACGAGCTGCGCGCGTATCAGACCCGGCTCGAGGAGGCGCAGCGCCGCGACCACCGCAGGCTCGGCGCCGAGCTCGACCTCTTCTCCTTCCCGGAGGAGATCGGCTCCGGCCTGCCCGTCTTCCATCCGAAGGGCGGCATCATCCGCCGCGAGATGGAGGACTACTCGCGCCGCCGGCACGAGGAGGAGGGCTACTCCTTCGTCAACACCCCGCACATCACGAAGTCCACCCTCTTCGAGGTGTCGGGCCACCTCGACTGGTACTCGGACGGCATGTTCCCGCCCATGCACCTCGACGAGCTGCAGGACGAGGACGGCCAGGTCACCCGGCAGGGCGCCGACTACTACCTCAAGCCGATGAACTGCCCGTTCCACATCCTCATCTACCGGTCGCAGGCCCGGTCCTACCGCGACCTGCCGCTGCGGATGTTCGAGTTCGGGTCCGTCTACCGCTACGAGAAGTCCGGCGTCGTGCACGGCCTCACCCGCGTGCGCGGCATGACCCAGGACGACGCGCACATCTTCACCACGCAGGAGCGGATGAAGGAGGAGCTGACCCGCACGCTGAACTTCGTGCTGAGCCTGCTCCGCGACTACGGCCTGAGCGACTTCTACCTCGAGCTGTCCACCAAGGACCCGGAGAAGTACGTCGGCGACGACGACATCTGGGAGCAGGCGACCGCCACCCTCGCGGAGGTCGCGGCCGAGTCGGGCCTCGAGCTCGTGCCCGACCCGGGCGGCGCCGCCTTCTACGGCCCGAAGATCTCCGTCCAGGCGCGGGACGCCATCGGCCGGACCTGGCAGATGTCGACCGTCCAGCTCGACTTCAACCTGCCCGAGCGCTTCGGTCTCGAGTACACCTCGTCGGACGGCTCCCGGCAGCGGCCGGTCATGATCCACCGCGCGCTGTTCGGCTCCATCGAGCGGTTCTTCGGCGTGCTGCTGGAGCACTACGCGGGCGCCTACCCGGTGTGGCTGGCGCCCGTGCAGGTGGTGGGCATCCCGGTCGCGGAGGAGTACGCCGAGTACCTCGGCGGCGTCATCGACCGGCTGCGGGGCGCGCGCGTGCGCGCCGAGCTCGACGCGAGCGACGACCGCATGCAGAAGAAGATCCGCACGCACACCAAGGCGAAGGTGCCCTTCCAGCTCATCGTGGGCGAGGAGGACCGGGCGGCGGGCGCGGTCAGCTTCCGGTTCCGCGACGGCACCCAGCGCAACGGGGTCCCGGTGGACGAGGCGATCGCGCTGATCACCGCCTCGATCGCCGACCGGCGCCAGGTGCTGACCGCGGACGACCTGGCATGACGGACGGCCCCTACTCGCCCGGCGAGTTCGCCGGGGAGGGCGTCGAGTCGTCCCGCGATTTCGTCGGCGTCCCCGACGAGTACCAGCGGCTGTGGACGCCGCACCGGATGGTCTACATCGAGACCGGCGGCCAGCCGGACGACTGCCCGTTCTGCATCGCGCCCACGAGGACCGACGAGGAGGCGCTCATCGTCGCGCGGGGCGACCACGCCTATGTGCTGCTCAACCTCTTCCCGTACAACTCCGGCCACCTGCTCGTGTGCCCCTACCGGCACGTGCCGCTCTACGACGAGGCGACCGCTGAGGAGATCGACGAGATCGCCCGGCTCACCCAGACGGCGATGCGCACCCTCCGCGAGGTGGCGGGCACCGACGGCTTCAACATAGGCATGAACCAGGGACGGATCGCGGGCGCCGGCATCGCCGCCCACCTGCACCAGCACGTCGTGCCGCGCTGGGCGACCGACGCGAACTTCTTCCCGATCATCGCCAAGACCAAGGCGCTGCCGCAGCTGCTGGGCGAAGTCCGGAACAGCCTCGCGGCCGCCTGGCCACGCGTAGAATAGGGGTTCGCCGGGCGCCGCACGCCCCGGCTTTCGCGCGCGGACGGCGCGCAGACTTTCGAGGATTGGCGACACGGACGTGACGGACAGCACGCAGAACCAGGGCAACGGCTCCTTCGGCACCAGCAGGGTCAAGCGGGGCCTCGCCGAGATGCTCAAGGGCGGTGTGATCATGGACGTGGTCACCGCCGAGCAGGCGAAGATCGCGGAGGACGCGGGAGCGGTCGCCGTCATGGCGCTCGAGCGCGTCCCGGCCGACATCCGCGCACAGGGCGGCGTCGCGCGCATGAGCGACCCCGACCTCATCGAGCAGATCATCGACTCCGTCTCGATCCCCGTCATGGCGAAGGCCCGCATCGGCCACTTCGTCGAGGCGCAGGTGCTGCAGGCGCTCAAGGTGGACTACATCGACGAGTCCGAGGTGCTCTCGCCCGCCGACTACGTGAACCACATCGACAAGTGGGACTTCACGGTCCCCTTCGTCTGCGGTGCCACGAACCTCGGCGAGGCCCTCCGCCGCATCACCGAGGGCGCGGCCATGATCCGCTCCAAGGGCGAGGCCGGCACGGGTGACGTCTCCGAGGCGACCAAGCACATCCGCACCATCCGCAGCGAGATCGCGGCGCTCGGCGCGAAGAGCCCCGACGAGCTCTACGTCGCCGCAAAGGAGCTGCAGGCGCCGTACGACCTCGTCGTCGAGGTCGCCCGCACCGGCAAGCTGCCCGTCGTGCTGTTCACGGCCGGCGGTGTCGCGACCCCCGCGGACGCGGCCCTCATGATGCAGCTCGGCGCGGACGGCGTCTTCGTCGGCTCCGGCATCTTCAAGTCGGGCGACCCGGCGAAGCGGGCGGCCGCCATCGTGCGCGCCACCACCTTCTACGACGACCCGGCGGCCATCGCGGACGCGTCGCGTGGACTCGGTGAGGCCATGGTCGGCATCAACGTCGCCGACGTGCCCGCCCCGCACCGCCTCGCGACCCGGGGCTGGTGACGGCGCCGCGCGTCGGTGTCCTCGCCCTGCAGGGCGACTTCCGTGAGCACCTCGCGGTGCTCCGCGGCCTCGGCGCCGAGGCGCGCCCCGTCCGGCGCGCCGAGGAGCTGCAGGACATCGACGGTCTCGTGATCCCGGGCGGCGAGTCCACGGTGATGGACAAGCTGTCGCGAGCGTTCGGCGTCGCCGAGCCGGTGAAGGCCGCGATCGCGGAAGGCATGCCCGTCTACGGCACGTGCGCGGGCCTCATCATGCTCGCCGACACGGTCCGCGACCGGATCGAGGGCCAGCAGAGCTTCGGCGGCCTCGACGTGGTCGTCCGCCGGAACGCCTTCGGCACCCAGCTGGACTCGTTCGAGACGGACCTCGACATCCCGGAGCTGGGGGAGGACCCGGTGCACGCGGTGTTCATCCGCGCGCCCATCGTCGAGGAGATCGGCGCCAAGGCGCGCGCTCTCGCCGAGCTCGAGGACGGCCGGGTCGTCGCGGTCGAGCAGGGCAACCTGCTCGGCACCTCGTTCCACCCCGAGGTCACGGGCGACGACCGCTTCCACCGCTACTTCCTGTCCAAGCTGGGCTGACGCCGCCGCGGGTTCCGGGCCGGTTCGGCACTTCTGGGCCGCCTAGGAGGCCCGGAACCGCCGAACCGGCCCGTCGGACGCCCGCCGGGCAGAACTCGGGAGGAGGCGTCCCCTCGCTAGCCTGAGCGCGTGATGTCGTCCGCGCTGCCGGTGCGCCGCGTCGAGGAGCACCGGCTGGCGCCGCTCGACCGGGGCTCCTGGCCGGCGACCGTGCCCGCCGTGCGGCAGCTGCTCGACGAGGGGCTCGAGCTGGGGCCTGTCACGGTGCTCGTCGGGGAGAACGGCACAGGCAAGTCGACGATCGTCGAGGCGATCGCCATGGCGTTCGGACTGTCCGGCGAGGGCGGATCGACCGCCGCGCGGCACACCACCCGGGCCTCGGAGTCGCCCCTCCATGAGTCTCTGCAGCTGGTCCGCGGTGCCGGGGCGAGCAGGCGGGGCTTCTTCCTCCGCGCCGAGACCATGCACGGGCTGTACACCTACCTCGACGGAGTCTAGGGCGGCGACTCCGGGCTGCACTCGCTCTCGCACGGGGAGTCTTTCCTCGAACTCGTGAACACCCGCTTCCGAGACCGCGGCCTGTGGCTGCTCGACGAGCCCGAGGCCGCCCTCTCCTTCTCGAGCAGCCTCGCCCTGCTCGTCGCGCTCAACGACCTTGTCGCAGCGGGCGGATCCCAGGTCGTGCTGTCGACCCACTCGCCGGTGCTCGCCGCGATCGACGGTGCGGTCATCCTCGAGTTGACCGCAGACGGGTACCGCCGCTGCGCCTGGGAGGACCTGGACCTCGTCCGCAGCTGGCGCTCCTTCCTCGACGCTCCCGAGCGCTACCTCCGCCACCTCCGCGGCTGAGGCCGCCGCCGGCACGCGATCCGGCTCGCCGCGCCGGAAACGTCCTCCCCGCGGGTGTTGTATCGCCCGCTGCGACGACGTTTCGCCCGCGCCGACGGAGGCGGGCCTAGGGCGCTCTACACTGGATGGGCACTTCGAGGAGGCGGATCCGCATGTCAGGGCATTCCAAGTGGGCGACCACCAAGCACAAGAAGGCGGTCATCGACGCCCGGCGCGCGAAGTCGTTCGCGAAGCTGATCAAGAACATCGAGGTCGCCGCGAAGATCGGCGGCGCCGACCTCTCCGGCAACCCGACGCTCGTCGACGCCGTGCAGAAGGCGAAGAAGACCTCCGTCCCGAACGACAACATCGACCGCGCCATCAAGCGCGGCGCGGGGCTCACCGGTGAGTCGATCGACTACCAGACGATCATGTACGAGGGCTACGGCCCGAACGGCGTCGCGCTCCTCATCGAGTGCCTCACCGACAACCGCAACCGCGCCGCCGCCGAGGTCCGCACCGCGATGAGCCGCAACGGCGGCACCATGGCCGACCCGGGCAGCGTCGCCTACAACTTCAGCCGCAAGGGCGTCATCCGCGTCGAGAAGACGGACGGCCTCACCGAGGACGACATCCTGGTCGCCGTGCTCGAGGCCGGCGTCGAGGACGTCAACGACGAGGGCGACAGCTTCGAGATCGTGACCGAGCCGAGCGACCTCGTCGCGGCCCGCACCGCGCTGCAGGACGCGGGCATCGACTACGAGTCGGCCGAGGCGGAGTTCGTGCCCGGCGTGCAGGTCGAGGCCGAGGCCGACACGGCGCGCAAGGTGTTCAAGCTCATCGACGCGCTCGAGGACCTCGACGACGTGCAGAACGTCTTTACGAACGTCGACGTGTCCGCCGAGGTGCTCGCCGAGCTCGAGAACGACTGACCCGCCGTGCGGGTGCTCGGCGTCGACCCCGGCCTCACCCGCTGCGGTGTCGGCGTCGTCGACGTCTCGCCGGACCGGCGGGCGGTTCTCGTGCACGTCAGCGTCGTGCGCACGCCGCCCGAGATGGCGCTCGAGGAGCGCGTCCTCCGCATCGGGCAGGGCATCGCCGCCCTGCTCGACGAGCACCGGCCGGCGGCGGTCGCGCTGGAGCGCGTGTTCGCTCAGCACAACGTCCGCACCGTGATGGGCACCGCCCAGGCCTCCGGGGTCGCGATGCTCGTCGCCGCGCAGCGCGGGCTGTCGGTGGGCCTGCACACCCCGTCCGAGGTGAAGGCGGCGGTCACCGGCTACGGCTCGGCGGACAAGAAGCAGGTGGCCACCATGGTCGCCCGCGTGCTGGGACTCGACTCCCCGCCGACCCCCGCCGACGCGTCCGACGCCCTCGCGCTGGCCATCTGCCACGCCTGGCGCCAGCCCGCCGCGGCCCCCTCCGCCGCGCTCGGCGGCCTCACCCCGGCCCAGCGCGCGTGGGCCGAGGCGGAGAAGGCCTCCCGCCGCCGCTGAGGCTTCTGCTCCTTCCGCGGATCAGGAGAAGGAGGCCACCTCTGCGCGGATCAGGACATCCGCCCTGTGAGATGGCGTGTCGTCCTGAACGGCGTGCAATATCCGCCGGTCAGCCTGATCCTCGTGAAATCTCCTGATCCGCGCGAGTAGGAAGATCTCGCGACCGGCGCAGGTCGGAGTATGTTCCGACCGGACGGAGGCCACCGCGGTCGAACACTTCTTCGACTCGCCGCCCCAGTGACCGGGCGGGGCGGGGAGCGATGCCTAGCCTGACGGCATGATCTCCTCCCTGCGCGGGACCGTCCTCGCCCTGTCGGGAGCCTCCGTCGTCGTCGAGGTCGGCGGCATCGGCTACTCCGTCACCGTCACGCCCCAGCACGCGCTCAGTCTGCGCACCGGCCAGGAGGTGCTCCTGCACACGGCGCTCGTCGTGCGCGAGGACGACCTGTCCCTGTTCGGCTTCGCGGACCTCGACGCGCTGCGCGTCTTCGACCTGCTCCGCGGCGTCACGGGCGTCGGCCCCAAGTCGGCGATCGGCGTCCTCGCGGCGATGACACCCGACCAGGTCGCGGTGGCGGTGTCCTCGGAGGACGACTCCGCGTTCCGGAAGGTGTCGGGCATCGGTCCGAAGACCGCGAAGCTGATCGTCGTGTCCCTCGCCGGCAAGCTGGTCGCGCCCCGCGCCGTGGCCGCGGTGGCGCCGACGACCGCCCCCGGCAACGAGGTCGTCGTGGCCCTCGTCGGCCTCGGCTGGCCCGAGCGGCTCGCGCAGCAGACCGTGGACGACGTGCTGCGGGACGCGCCGGGGGAGCGGAGCACCGCCGTCCTCCTGCGCTCGGCCCTCGCCCTGCTCGGGCCCCGCCAGCTGAGCGGCTCGCACTCGTGAGCGACGACGTCATCCGGCCCGAGTCCGAGTCGGAGGCGGAGCTCGCCTTCGAGGGCGCACTCCGCCCCAAGTCGCTCGGCGAGTTCGTCGGGCAGACCAAGGTGCGCGGGCAGCTCCAGCTGCTGCTGCAGGCGGCGAACCTCCAGAACCGGACGCCCGACCACATCCTCCTCGCCGGCCCTCCCGGTCTCGGCAAGACGACGCTCGCGATGATCGTCGCCCACGAGAGCGGGCGGCCGCTGCGGATGTCGAGCGGTCCCGCCATCCAGCACGCGGGCGACCTCGCCGCCGTGCTGTCGGCGCTCGTCCCGGGCGAGGTCCTCTTCATCGACGAGATCCACCGGATGGCCCGCTCCGCCGAGGAGATGCTGTACCTCGCGATGGAGGACTTCCGCATCGACATCATGGTGGGCAAGGGGGCGGGCGCCACGAGCATCCCGCTCGACCTCGCCCCCTTCACGCTCGTCGGCGCCACCACCCGCTCCGGCCTGCTGCCGAACCCGCTGCGCGACCGCTTCGGGTTCACGGCGCACCTCGAGTTCTACGAGACCGACGAGCTCGAGAGCGTGCTCGCCCGAGCCGCCGGACTGCTCGAGCTCGAGATCGATCCCGTCGCCCTGCGCGAGATCGCGGCGCGCAGCCGCGGCACCCCCCGCATCGCGAACCGGCTGCTGCGCCGGGTCCGCGACTACGCGCTCGTGCACCGCACCGCCGCCGGTCGTGATGCGGTGAACGCAGCCCTCGAGCTGTACGACGTGGACCCGCTGGGCCTCGACCGGCTCGACCGGGCCGTCATGCAGGGCATACTGACCCGCTTCGACGGGGGACCGGTGGGCCTCAACACCCTCGCGGTCTCGGTCGGCGAGGAGGCGGAGACGATCGAGTCGGTCGTCGAGCCGTTCCTTGTCCGCACCGGCCTGATCACCCGCACGCCGCGCGGACGCGTGGCGACCGCGGCCGCCTGGCAGCACTTCGGCATGGCGCGCCCGCAGGCGTCGGTTCCGGCGGCGCTGTTCGGCGACGGGCTATGATCGAGGACCGGCGCTGCGTGCGGCCCTCTGCTGCTCTGCCACCGCGCTCCCAGTCCCCGTCATTACACTGACGCGGACTCTTCCTGGAAGGCCTCCTGATGGATCCGATCACCCTCATCATGCTCGCAGTGCTCGCACTGCTGATCTTCTTCATGTTCCGCAACAGCCGCAAGCGGCAGCGCGACCTCGCCGAGATGGCGGACAAGACCCGTCCGGGCGCCCGGGTGATGACCAACTTCGGCCTCTTCGGCACCATCGTCTCGATCGACGATGAGGAGAACCAGGTCCAGCTCGAGACGAGCCCCGGCGTCGTGCTCACCGTGCACCGCCAGACGATCGCGAAGATCATCGACGGCGGCGAGGTCGTCTCCGACGACGAGGCCGAGGCCGTCGAGGAGGGCGAGGTCGACCCCGGCCAGCCCGCCGCGCCGACCTACGGCGAGCGGCTCGCGGACGAGGCCGGCGACACGAACGCCGCCCCGCGCGCCCGCAAGAACATCGACGAGTAATCTGAACCGTCGTTCCGGCCGCGCCTCCGCGGCCTCGATTCCCCCTGTCCCGCGAGAAAGCTGAGTCCTGCCCTTGGCGAAGTCCCCGAGCCCGGTCCGCAAGGCCTGGCGCTCCCTTGCCTGGCTGGGCGCGATCATCGCGGTCCTCGTCGGCCTGAACCTCATCGGCGCCATCACCGCCGGCACCAACTGGACGCCGAAGCTGGCACTCGACCTCGAGGGCGGCACTCAGATCATCCTGGAGCCGATCGTCGAGGGCGGCGAGGACGTCTCGCAGGAGCAGATCGACCAGGCCGTGTCGATCATCCGGCAGCGCATCGACGCCGCGGGCGTCTCCGAGTCGGAGATCAACACGCAGGGCGGCCGCAACGTCGTCGTCTCCATCCCGGGTCAGCCGGACGAGGAGACCCTGCAGCGCATCGAGGCGTCGGCGAAGCTCGAGTTCCGCCCCGTGCTGCTCGCCGGTGTGCCCTCGACCGACAGCATCGGCGAGGAGGGCGACGCCGCGACGCCGACGCCCACCCCGGCCGCGGAGCCGACGCCGGCACCCTCGCCGACGAACGCGAGCGACCTCGCGCAGATCACGCCCGAGCTGCAGAGCGCCTACGACTCCTTCGACTGCTCGACGATCGACCCGAGCGCCGCCGCGCCCGCCGACGAGCCGCTCATCACCTGCGACCCGGACGGCACGGTCAAATATCTGCTCGGCCCGGTCGAGGTGAGCGGCGAGGACGTCGCGAACGCGACGAGCGGCGTCGTCACCAATTCGAACGGCACCAGCAGCGGCGTCTGGGCCGTCAACCTCGACTTCAACGACCGCGGCGCCGAGGCGTTCGGCGAGGTGACCACCCGCCTCACGGGACTCACCTCGCCGCAGGACCAGTTCGGCATCGTGCTCGACAAGCGGGTCATCTCGGCGCCGGTCGCGCAGGCGGTCATCACCGACGGCAACGCTCAGATCACCGGCTCGTTCACCCAGGAGACGGCGAAGAGCCTCGCCGACCAGCTGAAGTACGGCGCCCTGCCGATCAGCTTCCAGGTGCAGAGCTCGGACGTCATCTCCGCGACCCTCGGCTCGGAGCAGCTCCGCAGCGGCCTCATCGCCGGCATCATCGGCCTGCTGCTCGTCGTGGCCTACTCGCTCGTCCAGTACCGGGCGCTCGGCCTGGTCACGGTCGCGTCGCTCCTCGTTGCGGCGCTCCTCACCTACCTCATCGTCACGCTGCTGTCCTGGCGCGAGGGCTACCGCCTGTCGCTCGCCGGCATCGCGGGCCTCATCGTCGCGATCGGCATCACGGCCGACTCCTTCATCGTCTACTTCGAGCGCATCCGCGACGAGCTGCGCGACGGGCGCGGCCTGAACGGAGCCGTCGAGGCCGGCTGGAAGCGCGCGTGGCGGACCGTGCTCGCCTCCGACGCGGTCAACTTCGCGGCGGCGATCATCCTGTTCGTGGCCGCCGTCGGCAACGTCCGCGGCTTCGCCCTCACGCTCGGCCTCACGACGATCGTCGACATCATCGTCGTGGCGCTGTTCACGCACCCGCTGCTGCAGCTGCTCGGTCGCCTGCGGTTCTTCAACGACGGCCACAAGCTCTCCGGCCTCGACCCGCGCGCCCTTGGCGCCGTCTACCGGGGCCGGGCGCAGTTCCGCGCCCCCGTCGAGGTGCGCGGACGCGCCGCCGCGAGCCGCGGCGAGGCAGCGCGCCGGCAGACGATCGCCGAGCGCAAGGCCGCAGGCACGCTCACCCTCGAGGGTCCGGAGAACCCGCCGGTCGATGGGCCCGAGCAGACGGAGTCCGGCCGCGCCGGGGCCGTTCCCGCCGACACGCAGCGCACGAGCAAGGGAAGGCGGTCCTGATGGCGAGCTTCTCGCAGTTCGGCAACGACCTGTACACCGGCGCGAAGTCGATCGACTTCATCGGTCGCCGGAAGATCTGGTTCCTCGTCTCCGCGATCGCCCTGCTGCTCGCCCTGGCCGTCCCGTTCCTCCGCGGCGGGTACACGTTCGGCATCGAGTTCACCGGCGGGTCCGAGTTCCGGATCTCCGGCGTCGAGACCACCGATCAGAGCCTCGCCACCGACGCCGTCACGAGCGTCGTGCCGGAGATCGCGCCGCGCGTCTCCGCGGTCGGCACGGACGCGATCCGAGTGCAGACCGACCAGCTGGCCGATGAGGAGAGCAGCGAGGTGCGGCAGGCCCTGGCCGACGCCTACTCGGTGCCGCTCGAGGAGGTCACCGAGTCGTTCATCGGCCCGTCCTGGGGCGCCGACATCACCGGACAGGCCCTCCGCGGCCTCCTGATCTTCCTCGTCGCGGTGGGCGTCTTCATGGCGTTCTACTTCCGCACGTGGAAGATGGCGGTCGCCGCGATGGTCGCCCTGCTGCACGACCTGATCCTCACCGCCGGCGTGTACGGCATCGTCGGCTTCGAGGTGACTCCCGCTGCGGTGATCGGCTTCCTCACGATCCTCGGCTACTCGCTCTACGACACCGTGGTGGTCTTCGACAAGATCCGCGAGAACACCCTGGGCGGCGAGGCGAGCGCAGGGCGCTCGTTCGCGCAGGCCGTGAACCTCGCGGTCAACCAGACCCTTGTGCGGTCGATCAACACGTCGATCGTCGCGATCCTGCCGGTGGCCGCGATCCTCTTCATCGGCGCGTTCCTCCTCGGAGCGGGGACGCTGCGGGACATCGCGCTGGCGCTGTTCATCGGCATCCTGGTCGGCACCTACTCGACGATCTTCGTCGCGGCCCCCCTCTACTCGCTGATGCGGGAGCGGGAGCCGGAGATCCAGAAGCAGTCGAAGCGCGCCCTGGAGCTGCAGACCAAGGGCGCCGTCTGAGCCGGGGGTTCGCCCGCGGCCGAACGGTCCGGGAAGCATTCGGGCCGGTGCTAGCGTTTCTCCATCCGGAGGTGATCGCATGACGGAGACGTCGACCTCGGCGAGCACCACCTCGCTGCGGCGGCTGGTGCCGCGCATCTTCTCGCGCGCGCAGCCGTCCGGCGCCGTGGACACGCTCCTCCGCACCGTGCGGATGCAGCACCCGCGCGCCGACCTCTCGGTCATCGAGCGCGCCTACGCCGCCGCCGAGAAGGCGCACGCCGGGCAGAAGCGCGACAGCGGCGAGCCGTACATCACCCATCCGGTCGCGGTCGCGCAGATCCTCGCCGACCTCGGCATGGGGCCGAAAACGATCGTCGCCGCCCTGCTGCACGACACCGTCGAGGACACCGGCTACACGCTCGACAAGCTGCACCACGACTTCGGCGACGAGGTCGCGATGCTCGTCGACGGCGTCACCAAGCTCGACAAGCTGAAGTACGGCGACAGCGCACAGGCGGAGACCGTCCGAAAGATGGTCGTCGCCATGTCGAAGGACATCCGCGTCCTCGTCATCAAGCTCGCCGACCGCCTGCACAACGCCCGCACCTGGGGCTTCGTCTCCGCCGAGCGCGCACAGCGCAAGGCGAAGGAGACGCTCGAGATCTACGCGCCCCTCGCGCACCGCCTCGGCATCCAGGCGATCAAGCTCGAGCTCGAGGACCTCTCGTTCGCGGTCCTGTATCCGAAGCTGTACGCCGAGATCGAGAGCCTCGTCCGGCAGCGGACGCCCCAGCGCGAGGGCTTCGTCCAGGAGGTCATGGACACCGTCCAGGAGGACCTCCGCGCCGCCCGCATCAAGGGCAGGGTGGTCGGCCGGCCGAAGCAGTACTACTCGATCTACCAGAAGATGGTCGTGCGCGGCCGCGAGTTCGACGAGATCTACGACCTCGTCGGGATCCGCGTGCTCGTCGACTCGCTGCGCGACTGCTACGCGGTGCTCGGCGCCATCCACGCGCGCTGGACTCCGGTGCCGGGGCGGTTCAAGGACTACATCGCGACGCCGAAGTTCAACCTGTACCAGTCGCTGCACACGACGGTGCTGGGTCCGAACGGCCGCCCGATCGAGATCCAGATCCGCACCCACGAGATGCACCAGCGCGCCGAGTTCGGTGTCGCGGCGCACTGGAAGTACAAGGAGCGGATGAACGGCGGGCGCGAGCCCGACCGGACCTCCGCGGCCGACACCGACATGGCGTGGCTCGCCCACCTCTCGGACTGGCAGGCGGAGACCGCCGACCCCACCGAATTCCTCGACTCCCTGCGCTTCGAGATCGGCGCCAAGGAGGTCTACGTCTTCACGCCGAAGGGCAAGGTCATCGGCCTGCCCGCCGGCGCGACCCCCGTCGACTTCGCCTACGCGGTGCACACCGACGTCGGCCACCGCACGATGGGCGCGAAGGTCAACGGCCGCCTCGTGCCCCTCGACAGCGAGCTCACGAGCGGCGACGTGGTCGAGGTGTTCACGTCGAAGAACCCCGACTCCGGGCCCAGCCAGGACTGGCTCGGCTTCGTCAAGAGCCCCCGCGCGCGGAACAAGATCCGCCAGTGGTTCACGAAGGAGCGCCGCGACGAGGCGATCGAGCAGGGCAAGGACGCGATCACGCGGGCCATGCGCAAGCAGAACCTGCCCCTGCAGCGCCTGATGAACCAGGACGTCCTCGTCGAGGTGGCCTCCCAGATGCGCTACGACGACGTGTCGGCGCTCTACGCCGCGCTCGGCGAGGGCCACGTCTCCACGCAGTCCGTCATCGAGAAGGTGCTCGCCCACGTCCAGGGTGCACAGGAGACGGAAGAGGAGGAGGAGCTCACCTTCACCCCCTCCCGCCGCCCCAACCGGCTGCGGGGGAGCGACTCCGGAGTCCTCGTGCGCGGTGCCCCCGACATCCTCGTCAAGCTCGCGAAGTGCTGCACCCCGGTGCCGGGCGACCCGATCGTCGGCTTCATCACCCGCGGCAGCGGCGTCTCCGTGCACCGCACCGACTGCAACAACGTCACGTCGCTCGAGCGGCAGCCGGAGCGGATGGTCGACGTGGAGTGGGCCCCGTCGTCGAAGAGCGTCTTCCTGGTGCAGATCCAGGTCGAGGCGCTCGACCGGTCCGGGCTGCTCTCCGACGTGACGCGCGTGCTCTCCGAGCACCACGTCAACATCCTCTCGGCGACCGTCTCCACCTCCAGCGACCGGCTGGCCATCAGCCGCTTCGTCTTCGAGATGGGCGACACCACGCACCTCGACCGGGTCCTCAACGCGGTGCGCCGCATCGACGCCGTCTACGACGTCTACCGCGTCTCCGCCGGCTGAGCCGCCCCTCTCTCCCTGAGCAGGCATCTCCCTGTCCCTCAACACGCAGGATCGGCTCCTACAAGCAGGAGAGGGCCGCTTCTGCCTGTTGGACGCCTTTCTGCCTGTTGAGGGAGGGGCGGTCGGTGCCTAGCCTGGCCGGATGACGGACGTCGAGGACCGGGTGCAGGAGTTCTTCGATCGGTATGCGGCGGCGCTGCTGGCCAGGGACGCGGCGGCGCTGTCGCGGCTGTACGCGGTGCCGGCGCTCATCCTGTTCCCGGGGCAGTCCCTCCCGGTGACGGACCGGGGCCAGACCGAGGCGTTCTTCGCGTCCTCCTGGGGGCAGTACGAGGGGGTCGACGAGGCGGAGCCGGATGTCACCGTGCTCGCGGACGCGCCGCACAGCGTATGGGCGGACGTCGTCTGGTCCTACGGCGGCGGCCCGAAGGAGCGGTTCGTCTACCAGCTCGTCGACGAGGCGGGGGAGTACCGGATCGCCGTCCTCACCCCCATGGCGTCGCCCGCGGGGTGACGCGGTTCAGCAGGCGCCGAAGGGGTTCAGCAGGCAGAACAGGGGCTGCCGTTCCTGCTGAGCGTCGTGCGTGCCTGCTGAACCGGATGCCGGGCGCGCGTCAGCAGGCACCGGAGGCGTCCAGCAGGCAGAACAGGGCCTGCCGTTCCTGCTGAGCACTGTCCGTGCCTGCTGAACCGGATGCCGGGTGCTCTTCAGCAGCCACTGGAGGGGTTCAGCAGGCAGAACAGGGCCTGCCGTTCCTGCTGAGTACCGTCTGTGCCTGCTGAACCGGATACGGGCCGCCCTTCAGCAGGCACTGGAGGGGTTCAGCAGGCAGAACGGGGCCTGCCGTTCCTGCTGAGTACCGTCCGTGCCTGCCGAACCGGATGTCGGGTGCTCTTCAGGCACTGGGGGGTTCAGCAGGCAGAACGGGGCCTGCCGTTCCTGCTGAGCACTGTCCGTGCCTGCTGAACCGGATGCCGGGCGCTAATCAGCAGGCCCCGGAGACGTCCAGCAGGCAGAACTGAGCCTGCCGTTCCTGCTGAGCACCGTCCGTGCCTGCTGAACCGGATGCCGCGCGCCCTTCAGCAGGCACCGGCGGCGTCCAGCAGGCAAAACGGGCCCGCTGTGCCTGCTGAGCGTCGTCCGTGCCTGCTGAAGCATCCGACACCAGGCGACGTCAGCGCCCGATCGCCGCGAGGCGGGCGACTGCACGCTTGCGGTGCGCACCGAAGCGGGTCTCGTCCAGCGCCGCCGCCAGCGCCTCGCGTCCGCACAGCGTCAGCAGCCGGCGCACCGCGTCCGCCTCCCGCCGCCCCCACTCGGAGCCGCGCAGCAGGTCGGCCGCTGTGCGAAGCGACGTCGTGAGCCGCAGCGACCCGACCCGGACGACGTCGCCGTCGAGCAGGTGCAGCTCGCGCACGTCGAGGTCGGCAGCACCCGCCGCGCCGCGGTCGTCCGCCGGTGCGCACGCCTGCAGGGGGACCGGAGCGCAGTCCGCGGCGCCGAGCACCCAGGCCGCCGTGAGGCGGTCGGCGACCAGGCGATCCCGCAGGACGAGCGCCACCGCCGCGGCACGGGCCTCACCGGTCTCCGGTAGGTCGACGGGACGCCAGGATCCGGCCAGCGGATAGAGGACGCCGTCGAGGCGGAGCGCCTCGAGCTCGGCGGCGGGCAGGTGGTCGGCGGTCAGCAGGTCGGGGAGACGCACCCGTCGAGGGTGCCCGAGGCGATCCGGCGCCGTCCGGCGTCGAGGTGACCTGGGGACAACCGTCCCGACGGCCGCTCGTGCAGGGTCAGCTGCCCAGCGCGTCCAGCCAGATCCGGCGGGCGGCGAGGGCGTCCTCGGCGTCCTTGATCTTCTTCGCGTCGCCCGCGGCGCGCGCCTCGGCGAGCTCCGACTCGAGCTTCTCGATCGCGGAGTTGAGCTGCGCGGCGAGACCCTCAGATCGGGCCTTCGTCTCGGGGTTCGACTTCCGCCAGTGCTCGTCCTCGAGCGCCTTCACGGCGGTCTCGATGCGGCGGAGCCGGTCGCTCAGCGGACGGACGTTGTCGCGGGGCACCTTGCCGATCGCATCCCAGCGGCGCTGGATGTCCGAGAGGCGGGCGCGGGCGGCGCGGGGGTCGGTCTCCTTGAGGAGCGGCTCGGCCTCGTCGAGGAGGGCGAGCTTCTGCTCCAGGTTGACGCTGAACTCCTCGTTCTCGCGCGCGTCGACCTCCGCCTTCGCGGAGTAGAGCACGTCGCCGGCCGCCTTGAACCGGGCCCAGAGGGCGTCGTCCTGCTTCTTGCCGGCGCGGCCGGCACGCTTCCACTCGTCGAGCAGATCGCGGTAGGCGGGGATGCCCTGGACGCCCTGCGGCGCGAGCGCCTCGGCCCGATCCACGAGCTCCTGCTTGTGCCGGCGCACGTCGCGCTGGGCGGCGTCCAGCTCGGCGAAGAACGCGCGGCGGTGGTGCTCGACCGTGCTGCGGGCGGCGCGGAAGCGCTTCCAGAGCTCGTCGGCGACGTCCTTGGGGAGTCGCGGACCCTCCTGCTGCTGGCGCTGCCAGCGGGCGAACAGGTCGTCGAGACGCGCCGTCGCCTGCTTCCACTGCGTCGTCGCCGGGTCGCTCGCCGCGATGGACTCGGCCTCCGCCACGATCGATTCGCGCTCGGCGACAGCGGAGTCGAGCTCGGCCTTCGCCTCCGCCGACTGCTTCTCGGTCAGCTCGGCGACGTTGCCGCTGAGGGCGCCAAGCCGGTCGAGCAGGTTCTGGAGGTCGCCGACGGCGTTCGCGGTGCGCACCGAGGCCTCGAGCTTGCGCACGGCCTTGGCGATGTCGGCGGCCGGGGCGCCGCGGCGCGAGCGCTGCTCGAGCAGGCCCACCTGGCCGGCGAGGTCGGCGTACTTGCGACCGTAGTAGGCGAGAGCCTCCTCCGGCGTCGCGCCGGGGTACTGGCCGACGAGGCGCTCCTCGTCGCCCTGCCGGACGTAGACGTTGCCCTCGTCGTCGACGCGCCCCCAGGGGGCGGGATCGGTGCTGGTCACGGGAGTTCCCTCGAAGTCGCTGCACACCGAAGGTCGCTCCGGCGCCCGGTCAGCCTATTGCACCCCGGCGAGGCCGGAATCCGCTTTATCGGACTGTGATGGTCGCGGCCAGGCCCGTGCGGGCGACGGTTCGGACCGCGACGCTCACTGCAGGGTGACGTCGGTGATGGTGGTCGGCACGACCGGCGGGCCGTCGCCGGTGCCGGTCGACTCGCCGGCGTCGGTGACGGCCGCGGCCAGCTGGTCGAGGCCGCTCGTCACCTGCCCGATCACGGTGTAGCCGCCGGCCGCGTCCGCCGGGATCGTCGTGTCCTCGTAGACGATGAAGAACTGGCTGCTGTTGCTGTAGGCGTTGCCGGACTGGCGGGCGAGGGCGATGGTACCGGCGGGATACACGTCGTCGGCGGGCGCGTTCTCGATCGGGCCGAACGAGAAGCCGGGGTCGCCGGTGCCGTCGCCGTTGACCGAGCCGCACTGCAGCACGAAGAAGCCGCCGTTCGTCAGCCGGTGGCACGCCTTGCCGGGGAAGAATCCGTTCTGCGTGAGGCTGAGGAACGCCGACGCGCCCTGCGGCGCAGCAGCGCCGTCGATGCTGATGCCGAGCGGCACCTCGTTGAGGGTGAGCGTGCCGGTCCAGGTGCGGCCCTCGGCGAGTGCGGGGTCCGGGACGTCGCCGGTGTTCTCGCCGGTCGCGGCGGCGGAGGCGCTCGGGCTGGACGTCGGCGTGGGCGCCACGACGCCCGGTCCTGCCGTGAAGTAGAGGAGCTGCGCACCGACGGCGAGGGCGACCACGGCGAGTGCCGCGATCCCGGCGATGAGGTTGTCCCGGCGACGGCGCGAGATCTTCTCCCGGTGCACCGTCTGCCGCGCCTGGTAGTCGCGCAGCCGCTGCCGCGCCTCCCTCTCCTCACGCGTGCCGCGTTGTGCCACCCGGATCCCCTCCCGCCGATCGTGCCGATCCAGCATATGGGCGGCCTCGGACGGGCCCTGTCGGCCCCGCCGCCTAGCATGAACCCGTGAACAGCCAGCCCGGTCTGCGCACCGGCTCGACCCCGCTCGCCGCGCGCATGCGTCCTCGCAGCCTCGACGAGGTCGCGGGCCAGAAGCACCTGCTGCGCCGCGGATCGCCGCTCGTCGCGCTCGCGAGCGACCGCACCGGCGAGCGCGGCGGCACCTCGGTGATCCTGTGGGGCCCGCCCGGCACCGGCAAGACCACGCTGGCGCAGGCGATCGCGCACAGCTCGGGCCGCCGCTTCGTCGAGCTCTCCGCGGTGACCGCCGGGGTCAAGGATGTGCGCCAGGTGATGGAGGAGGCGCTCTCCACGCGGGACCTCTACGGCACCTCCACCGTGCTGTTCCTCGACGAGATCCACCGCTTCACGAAGGCCCAGCAGGATGCGCTGCTGCCCGGCGTGGAGAACGGCTGGGTCATCCTCATCGCCGCCACCACCGAGAACCCCTCGTTCTCGGTCATCGCGCCCCTGCTGTCCCGGTCCCTCCTGCTCACGCTCGAGACACTGTCGGACGACGACCTCGGCGTCCTCGTGGATCGCGCTCTCGTCGACGACCGCGGCCTCGCCGACCGGGTGACGCTCGAGCCCGACGCCCGCGCCGCGATCATCCGACTCGCCTCCGGCGACGCCCGCCGCGCCCTGACGGCACTCGAGGCCTCCGCGGTCTCGGCCGTCGCCGCTCAGGCCGCCGACCGCGAGGGTGACTCCCTCGACGAGGACGAGGACGAGGACGAGGACGAGGCGGACAACGGCCTGCTGGACGATCTCGCCTCCGAGGACGCCGACGACGCGGAGGACGCCGACGGCGAGGACGGGGCAGCCCAGTCCAAGCCGGTCATCACCGCGGACATCGTCGCCCGCGCCGTCGACCGGGCCCTGCTCCGCTACGACCGGCAGGGCGACGAGCACTACGACGTGATCTCCGCCTTCATCAAGTCGGTGCGCGGCTCCGACGTCGACGCCGCCATCCACTACCTCGCTCGGATGATCGAGGCGGGGGAGGACCCGCGCTTCATCGCGCGCCGCATCATCGTGTCCGCCTCCGAGGACATCGGCATGGCCGACCCGCAGGCGCTCATCATCGCGACCGCGGCGGCCGACGCCGTGCAGTTCCTCGGCATGCCGGAGGGCCGCATCCCGCTCGCGGAGGCCGTGGCCTACCTCGCGACCGCCCCCAAGTCGAACGCCTCCTATCTCGCGCTCGACCGCGCGATCGCGGACGTCCGCGCCGGCCGTATAGGCCGTGTCCCCAAGCATCTGCGCGACGCGCATTACCCGGGCGCGAAGCGGCTCGGACACGGCAAGGGCTACAAGTACGCGCACGACTACGAGCACGGCGTCGCCCCGCAGCAGTACCTGCCCGACGAGCTGGACGGCACCGAGTACTACCAGCCGACCGGGAACGGGTACGAGCGCGACGTGGCGGCTCGGCTGGAGCGGCTGCGGCGCATCGTCCGCGGCCAGTAGCGGCATCGCGGCACGCCCGAGCGGGTGCTAGAGTAGTCGGCGGCCTGAAACGGGTTCGAAGCGAGCGGCTGCGCGACGAACCGGTGAAGGGACCGATGCCTGTAGCCGGCCGGTCCCGCGGCGACAACTCGACCGAGCACGAGTGCTCGGCGGGACAACTCCGTCTCTCGCCCGACGCGCGGCACGCGCGCTCGAGCGCCTCACGTCGTCAGACTCCCTTTTCGAAAGGCTTCCGTGTCCACCAAGTCACGCACCCGCAGCAAGACCCGCCTCTCCCGCGCGCTCGGCGTCGCCCTCACCCCGAAGGCCGCCCGCTACCTGGAGAAGCGCCCCTACGCCCCGGGCGAGCACGGCCGCACCAAGCGCAAGACCGACTCCGACTACGCCGTCCGTCTCCGCGAGAAGCAGCGTCTGCGCGCCCAGTACGGCATCCGCGAGGCGCAGCTGCGCATCGTCTTCAACGAGGCCCGTCGCACTGCCGGCCTGACCGGTGAGAACCTGGTCGAGCTGCTCGAGCTCCGCCTCGACGCCCTCGTGCTCCGTGCCGGCTTCGCCCGCACCACCGCGCAGGCCCGCCAGATGGTCGTGCACCGCCACATCCTCGTCGACGGCCAGATCGTGGACCGCCCCTCCTTCCGCGTGAAGCCGGGCCAGCTCATCCACGTCAAGCCGCGCAGCGAGGGCACCGAGCCCTTCCAGGTCGCCGCCGCCGGCGGCCACGCCTCGGTGCTGCCGAAGGTCCCGGCCTACCTCGACGTCGAGCTCGACAAGCTGCAGGCGCGCCTCATCCGCCGCCCGAAGCGTGCCGAGGTCCCCGTCACGGCCGAGGTCCAGCTGGTCGTCGAGTACTACGCCGCGCGATGAGCGGCGTGCGTGGGCTCAGCGCCGCGCGCTAGTCGCGAGCACCACTACTGTGGGAGCGGATCACCTTCGGGTGGTCCGCTCCTCGCATTCTCGGGAAGGAATGGATCCATGGACGGTGGCGACATCGCCGGTCTGATCGCCGCGGCCGTGTTCGCGATCCTCGTCGCGCTGCTCGCGATCCCGCTCGTCAAGCTGGGCAGGGTCCTCGACCAGACGACGGCCTCGATCCGGGAGGCGACCGACGGCATCACGCCGATCCTGTCCGAGACCACGACGACCATCCGCGAGGCGAACAAGCAGCTCGCCCGCGTCGACACGATCACCGGGAGCGTCGCCGACGTCTCCGGCAACGTGTCCGCCCTCGTCGCCCTGTTCGCGGCGTCCGTCGGCGGACCCCTGATCAAGATCGCGGGCTTCAGCGCCGCCGTCCGAGCCGGGATCGCCGGCCTCCGCGGCGCCGAGAAGGCCGCGGCGCCGGACGGCGCCCGCACCAAGCGGAAGCCCCGCACGAAGTAGACTGGACCGCTCCCGGTTCCGCATCCGAAGGGATCGTCATGAAGAAGGCACTGTGGCTCGTGCTGGGCGTGGCGCTCGGGTACCTCCTGGCGCAGGGCGTCCGCCGCTCCTCCTCGGGGCAGGAGTCGCTCGGCGGCCTCGAGGCACGGGCACGGGAGTTCGGCAAGACCGTCGCCGACGCGTATCGGGCCCGCCAGGCCGAGCTGCGCGCCGCGATCGGCACCGCCGAGACCAGCGACTCCGACCTCATCAAGTAGCCGCGCCGGCGGGGTTCCGCCCGGCCGCGACTCCGACACCGACAAAGGTTCCATGCAGACTGCCGATATCCGCCGGCGCTGGCTCGAGTTCTTCGGCGAGCGCGGGCACGCCGTGGTGCCGTCCGCCTCGCTCGTGAGCGACGACCCCACCCTCCTCTTCACGGTCGCCGGCATGGTGCCGTTCATCCCGTACCTCACCGGGCTCGTGCCTGCGCCGTATCCGCGCGCGACGAGCGTGCAGAAGTGCATCCGCACCCTCGACATCGACGAGGTCGGCAAGACGACGCGGCACGGCACGTTCTTCCAGATGAACGGCAACTTCTCCTTCGGCGACTACTTCAAGGAGGGGGCGATCGGGTTCGCCTGGGAGCTCCTGACCTCGCCCGAGTCGGCCGGCGGGCTCGGCTTCGACGAAAAGGACCTCTGGGTCACCGTCTACCACGACGACGACGAGGCCGCGGGCATCTGGCGCAAGACCGCGGGGATCCCGGAGAGCCGCATCCAGCGCCGCGGCAAGGCCGACAACTTCTGGCACACCGGGCAGCCCGGCCCGGGCGGCCCCTGCTCCGAGATCTACTTCGACCGCGGCCCGGCGTACGGCGCCGACGGCGGTCCGGAGGCCGACGAGAACCGGTTCATCGAGATCTGGAACCTCGTCTTCATGCAGTACCTCCTCAGCGACGTGCGCGGGAAGACGGACTTCGACATCGCGGGCGACCTCCCGCGGCGCAACATCGACACGGGCATGGGGCTCGAGCGGGTGGCGTTCCTCAAGCAGGGCGTCGACAACCTGTACGAGATCGACCAGGTGCGGCCGGTCCTCGACCGGGCGGCGGAGCTGTCGGGTCGCCGCTACGGGGCCGACCACGAGGACGACGTGCGCATGCGGGTCGTGGCGGACCACGTCCGCAGCGCGCTCATGCTCATGGCGGACGGCGTCGCCCCGGCGAACGAGGGCCGCGGCTACATCCTCCGCCGTCTGATGCGCCGCACCGTGCGGGCGATGCGCCTGCTCGGCGTCGAGGACCCGACCTTCCCCGAGCTGTTCCCCGCGTCCCGAGACGCGATGCGCGACTCGTACCCCGAGGTGCAGCACGACTACGACCGGATCGGCCGGCTCGCCTACGGCGAGGAGGAGACGTTCCTCCGCACCCTCGCCGGCGGCACCACCATCCTTGACGTCGCCGTCTCGAACACCCGCAAGTCGGGCGCGTCGCAGCTGCCCGGCGACACGGCGTTCCTGCTGCACGACACGTACGGCTTCCCGATCGACCTCACGCTCGAGATGGCGAGCGAGGCGGGCCTCTCCGTCGACCGCGCCGCGTTCGACACCCTGATGTCCGAGCAGCGCGCCCGCGCGAAGGCCGACGCCAAGGCGAAGAAGAAGGCGATCGCCGACCTCTCCGCCTACAGCGAGTTCCGCGCGGCGGGGGAGACGCGGTTCACCGGGTACGAGTACCTGCAGACCGAGACCACCGTGCTCGGCATCCTCGCCGAGGGCCGCTCGGTCCGGTCCGCGAAGGCGGGGGAGACCGTGGAGGTCATCCTCCGCGAGACCTCCCTCTACCCGGAGTCGGGCGGCCAGGAGGCGGACGCGGGCACCATCGTCGGCGCGGGCTTCGAGCTCGAGGTCCTCGATGTGCAGCGCCCGGTGAAGGGGCTCATCTCCCACCGGGTGCTCGTGAGCTCCGGTGAGGTGGCGGTCGACGACGCCGCGACCACCCTGGTCGACTCGGTGTGCCGCAAGGGCGCGACCCAGGCGCACTCCGCGACGCACCTCGTGCACGCGGCACTCCGCCAGGTGCTCGGGCCGGACGCCCACCAGTCCGGCTCGTACAACAAGGCCGGCTACCTGCGCCTCGACTTCAGCTGGAACAAGGCGCTCTCGCCGGCCACGCGCAGCGAGATCGAGGACGTCGCGAACCGCGCCATCCAGCAGGACTACGAGGTGGTCACCCGGATCCTGCCGATCGACGAGGCGAAGGCGCTCGGCGCGATGGCCCTGTTCGGCGAGAAGTACGGCGACACCGTGCGGATGGTCGACATCGGCGGCCCGTGGTCGCGCGAGCTGTGCGCCGGCACCCACGTGGCCTCGAGCGCCGAGGTCGGACTCATCAACCTCGTCAGCGAGTCGTCCGTCGGTTCGACGAACCGTCGCATCGAGTCCCTCGTGGGCCCGGAGGCGTTCCGCGAGTTCGCGACCGAGCGCGCCATCGTCAGCCAGCTGACGACCGAGCTCAAGGCGCCGAAGGACCAGCTGGCGCAGCGGGTCGGCGACCTGATGGCGAGTCTCAAGGCCGCCGAGCGGCGCATCGCCGAGTTCGAGCAGCAGGCCCTCGCCGGCCGCGTTCCGGCCCTCGCCGGCGCCGCGCGCCCGGTGGGCCGGGTCACCGCGGTGCTCGAGTCGGTCGGCTCACTCCGTTCGAGCGACGAGCTGCGCTCTCTCGCCACGAGCGTGCGGGAGCGGCTGTCGGCGCAGGCTGCGGTCGTCGCCCTCGCGGCGGAGGTCGGCGGCAAGCCCGCCGTGCTCGTCGCCACCACGCCCTCCGCCCGCGAGGCCGGCGTCAAGGCCGGCGTGCTCGCCCGCACCGCGGCGAGCGTGCTGGGCGGCGGTGGAGGCGGCAAGGACGACATCGCGCAGGGCGGCGGCGCGGACGCGTCCGCGATCCCCGCCGCGCTCGAGGCGATCGCGGAGCAGCTGCCACGGTGAGCGGCGTGCGTCCCGGGGTGCGGCTGGCGGTCGACGTCGGCCGCGCCCGGGTCGGCCTCGCCGCGAGCGATCCGGCGGGCTCCCTCGCGTTCCCCGTCGAGACGCTGCCCCGCAGCAGCGACATCGTCGGCCGCATCGCCTCCGAGGCGGCCGAGCGGAACGCGCTCGAGATCGTCGTCGGGCTCCCGGTGTCGCTCTCGGGCGGGGACACGCCGTCGACCGCGGACGCGCGGGACGTCGCCGCCGCCCTGGCGGCGGCCTCGACCGTGCCCGTTCGCCTCGTGGACGAGCGCCTCAGCACGAGGAGCGCCCAGTCCGCGCTGCACTCGGCCGGTCGCACCACACGCTCGTCCCGCTCCGTCGTGGACCAGGTCGCCGCGGTTATCATCCTCCAGCATGCTCTCGACTCGGAGCGCTCCGGCGGACGGCCGCCGGGCGTGGTCGTCGAGCCGAACTGAAAGACGTGTCGTGTCCCAGACTCCACCTCCCGGCGGCGCAGCCGGCTCTCGCGGCACCTCGACCCCGTCCTGGGACGAGCTCCTCGGACCCGACGAGGCCCGGGAGCGGAGGGTGGCCGACGAGCAGCTGACCCGCCGTGAGCTGCGCGACCGCGAGGCCGCCCACGCGGCCGGCCGGGTCCGGACACGGGAGCGCACGGAGCCCTCCGCGAGCTTCGGCTTCCCGGACACCGAGCCGCCACGGCGCAAGCGCCGCTGGGTGCCGTGGGTCGTGGCCCCGCTCGTCCTGCTGCTCGTCATCGGCGGCGGGGGAGCGGCCGCGGCGTTCCTGATCATGCCCGACTGGCCCACCCGCATCGCCTCCTACCTGGACGGCCCGGAGTCGCTCGACTATTCCGGCGGCGGCCACGGCCAGGTCGACATCGTGGTCCAGGAGGGCGACATCGGCTCGGACATCGCCGTCACCCTCGAGCAGGCCGGCGTGACCAAGACGTTCGACGCCTTCTACAGCCTGCTGATTGCCGAGGGCGACCCCTCCTTCCAGCCCGGCACCTACCGGCTCAAGGAGGAGATGAGCGCCCGCGCCGCGCTCGACGCGCTCCTCGATCCGGCGAGCAAGCTGCAGAATCAAGTGCTCGTCCGCGAGGGCGAGATTATCGCCAGCGCGCTCGCGACAATAGCGGCGAGCACCGAGATCCCGATCGAGGAGCTGCAGGCCGCCGCGGCCGACTGGGGCTCGTTCGGCCTGCCGCCCGGCGCGCAGAGCCTCGAGGGCTACCTCTACCCCGCGACCTACACGTTCGACCCGGGCATGAACGCCCACCAGGCGCTGCAGATGATGGTCGACCGCGGGCTCCAGGAGCTCGACAACCTCGGCGTGCCCGTGGAGGACCGCCACCGGATCGTCACCTTCGCGTCGCTGATCCAGCGCGAGTCCGGCCCGAACATCCCGGACATGGCGAAGATCGCGCGGGTGTTCCAGAACCGGCTCGACCAGGGCATGCACCTCCAGTCGGATGCGAGCGTGAGCTACGGCACCGGCCGGCACGACTCGGTGTTCACGACCAACGAGGAGCGCGCCGACGCGTCGAACCCCTACAACACCTACGCGAACCCGGGGCTTCCCGCGGGACCGATCGGCAATCCGGGCGCCGACGCTCTGAACGCCGCCATGCACCCGGCGGACGGCTCCTGGCTCTTCTTCGCGACGGTGAACCTGCAGACGGGCGAGACGGTCTTCTCCACGACGATCGACGAGCACGACGCGGCCGTGCGCCGCCTGCAGGAGTGGTGCGCGGCGAGCGACGCCAACGCCGCCTACTGTGGCTGAGCGCCGCCGGCTGGCGGTGCTCGGTTCGCCGATCGCGCACTCGCGTTCGCCCCAGCTGCACGGCGCCGCCTACCGCGAGCTCGGGCTCGACTGGGAGTACGAGCGCGCCGAGGTGCGCTCGGGAGACCTCGCCGGCTTCCTCGGCGGTCTCGACGCGTCCTGGCGGGGCCTGTCCCTGACGATGCCGCTGAAGCGCGAGGTGCTGCCGCTCCTCGACACTGTGGATGCGACCTCGACGCTCACCGGCGCCGCGAACACCGTCCTCCTGTCCGAAGGGCTGCACGGCTTCAACACGGACGTCGAGGGCATCTCGCGCGCCTTCGCCGAGCGGGGGCTGCCGAGCCTCGGCACCGCGGTCGTCCTCGGCGGAGGGGCGACCGCCGGCTCCGTGCTCGTGGCCCTCGCCCGAGCCGGCGTCGCCGCCGTCACCGTGGCGCTGCGCACCCCGGAGCGGGCGCTGCCGCTCGCGGAGCTCGCCGAGCGGCTCGGCATGGCGGTCGCCGTCGCCCGGCTCGGCGACCCGCTGCCCGCCGCCGACCTGCTCGTCAGCACCCTGCCGGGCGAGGCGCCGCTGCCCGACCTCGCCGGCTTCCCGCGCACGGCGGCCCTGCTCGACGTCGCCTACGAGCCCTGGCCGAGCCGGCTGGCCGACGGATGGGAGGGCCCCATCGTCAACGGACTCGACATGCTCCTGCACCAGGCGCTGCTCCAGGTGCGCGTCTTCGTCCAGGGCGACCCGGCCGCGGAGCTGCCGGGCGAGGAGGCCGTGCTCAAGGCCATGCGCGCCGCTGTGGGAGGATTCTGAGCATGCTTCGTTGGCTCACCGCCGGGGAATCGCACGGGCCCGAGCTCGTCGCGATCCTCGAGGGACTCCCCGCCGGGGTGCCCGTCTCACTCGACGGCATCCGTGCCGATCTCGCTCGCCGCAAGCTCGGCTATGGACGCGGATCGCGGCAGAAGTTCGAGCAGGACGAGCTGAGCCTCTCCGGCGGCGTCGTGCAGGGCCGCAGCATCGGCAGCCCCGTCGCGCTCCGCATCGGCAACACCGAGTGGCCCAAGTGGGCCGAGGTCATGAGCCCCGAGCCGACCGAGCTCACCGAGCGCTCCCGCGGCCGCGGCGCCGCCCTGACCCGGCCCCGCCCGGGCCACGCCGACCTGACCGGCATGCAGAAGTACGGCTTCGACGAGGCGCGCCCGGTGCTCGAGCGGGCGAGCGCCCGGGAGACCGCGGCCCGCGTCGCGCTCGGCGCGGTGGCGCGCTCGTTCCTCGAGCAGCTCGGCGTCCGCCTGATCAGCCACACGCTCTCGATCGGCCCGGTCCGCGTGCCCGACGGCGCCGCCCTCCCCACGCCGGGCGACCTCGCGACCGTGGACGAGGATCCGCTGCGGTGCTTCGACCCCGCCACCTCCGCGCTCATGGTCGCCGAGGTCGATGCGGCCAAGCGCGACGGTGACACGCTCGGAGGCGTCGTCGAGGTGCTCGCCTACGGCCTGCCGCCGGGACTCGGCTCATACGTGCACTGGGACCGCCGCCTCGACGCCCAGCTCGCCGCCGCGCTGATGGGCATCCAGGCGATCAAGGGAGTGGAGGTCGGCGACGGCTTCGCGACCGCGGCCCGCCGCGGCTCCGCCGCCCACGACGAGCTGGTCCCGGGCCCGGATGGCATCGAGCGCGTCACCGATCGCGCGGGCGGCACAGAGGGCGGCATGACGACCGGCACCGTCCTGCGGGTCAGCGCCGCCATGAAGCCCATCTCGACCGTTCCGCGGGCGCTGCGCACCATCGACGTCGCCACCGGCGAGGTCGCCTCCGCGCACCACCAGCGCTCCGACGTCTGCGCTGTGCCGGCCGCCGGTGTGGTGGCCGAGGCCATGGTCGCGCTCGTCCTCGCGAACGCGGTCGTCGAGAAGTTCGGCGGGGACTCGGTCGGCGAGACCCGCCGCAATCTGAAGGCGTACCTCGCCGCCATCCCCGAGACGCTGCGCACGAGCGCGACGGTCGACGCCCGTGGCCACTGACGCCGCCGGCCCGCTGCTCGTGATCATCGGGCCGCCGGGCGCCGGCAAGACGAAGGTCGGCAAGCGGGTGGCCCGCCGGCTCGGGGTGCCCTTCGCCGACACGGACAAGACGATCGTCGCGGAGCACGGACCGATCGCCGACATCTTCGCCGAGCACGGCGAGCCCCGCTTCCGGGCGATCGAGCGCGAGCACGTCGAGCGCGCCCTCGCCGGCGAGGGCGTCGTGTCGCTCGGCGGGGGAGCGGTCCTCGACCCGCGCACCCAGGCCGACCTGCACGAGCGCCGTGTCGCGCTCATCACCGTGTCCGCCGAGGCGGTCGGCGAGCGGCTGCAGGGCGAGAAGCGCCCGCTGCTCGCCTCGGGCGGCGTCGCCGCCTGGAAGGCGCTCGTCGAGCAGCGCCGCCCGCTGTACGAGGCGCTCGCCCGGCGCAGCTTCGACTCGTCCTCGCGCCCGATGGACGCGGTGGCCGACGACGTCGTCGCCTGGCTGCGTGAGGAGGGCCTGTGACCGAGACGACGCGCATCCCCGTCCGCGGCACCGACGGCTACGACGTGCTCGTCGGCCGCGGGCTGACCTCGGCCATCGCCGACGCGCTCGGCTCCGGCGTGCGCAAGCTCCTCGTCATCCATCAGCCCTCGCTCGGCGCCCGCGCGGACGCCCTGCGCGAGGCCCTCTCCGGCCGCGTCGAGGTGCTGCTCGCCGAGGTGCCCGACGGCGAGTCGGCGAAGCGCGTGGAGGTCGCCGCGTTCTGCTGGGGCATCCTCGGCCAGGCCGACTTCACCCGGTCCGACGCGGTCCTCGGCTTCGGCGGCGGCGCCGTCACCGACCTCGCCGGGTTCGTCGCCGCCACCTGGCTCCGCGGGGTCGCCCTGATCCAGGTGCCGACCACCGTCCTCGGCATGGTCGACGCGGCGGTCGGCGGAAAGACCGGGATCAACACGGCCGAGGGCAAGAACCTCGTCGGCTCCTTCTACGCGCCGCGTGCCGTGGTCGCGGACCTCGACCACCTGGACACGCTCCCGCGCAACGAGATCCTCGCCGGCTTCGCCGAGGTCGCGAAGGCCGGGTTCATCGCGGTGCCCGAGATCCTCGACATCCTCGAGGCCGACCCGGCCCAGGCCACCGACCCCACGACGCCCCAGTTCCGCCGCGTCATCGAGCTCGCGATCGGCCTGAAGGCCGACGTGGTCTCCGAGGACTTCACCGAGGCGGGCCGGCGCGAGATCCTCAACTACGGCCACACGCTCGGGCACGCCATCGAGCACGCCGAGCGGTACCAGTGGCGGCACGGCGCGGCGGTCGCCGTCGGCATGGTCTACGCCGCCGAGCTCGCGCGCCTCGCCGGCCGGCTCAGCGACGCCGCGGTCGACCGGCACCGCAGCGTCCTCGGCTCGCTCGGCCTGCCGATGGAGTACCCGGCCGGCCGGTGGCAGAGCCTCCTCGCGACGATGCGCCGTGACAAGAAGGCCCGCGGCGCGCTGCTGCGCTTCATCGTCCTGGACGACATCGGCAAGCCCACCGTCCTGCAGGGCCCTGAGGACCAGCTGCTCTTCGCCGCCTACCAGGAGATCGCCTCCTAGGTGCCCGTTCCGGCGCCGAGCGACCGCTGCGCCGCTTTTCGCGCCGCAGCGGGCACTCGGCGGGTGGGTATTGTTGGCCCGTGACTCGCGTGCTGGTGCTCAACGGACCGAACCTCGGACGGCTGGGGACCCGCGAACCGGACGTCTACGGCAGCGCCACCCTCGACGACCTGCGGGCGAGGCTGGAGGAGGACGCGCCCGAGGGCGTCGGGATCGAGCTGCGGCAGACCGACGACGAGGGCACGCTGATCGGCTGGCTGCACGAGGCCGTCGATGAGGGCATGCCCGTCATCCTCAATCCGGCGGCGTTCACCCACTACTCGTACGCGCTGCGCGACGCCGTCTCGATTGTGACCGAGGCGGGACTGCCGCTCATCGAGGTGCACCTCTCCAACCCGCACGCGCGGGAGGAGTTCCGGCACACGAGTGTCGTGACGGGCGTGGCCACCGGCGTGATCGCGGGTCTAGGCTTCGACTCGTACCGGCTCGCACTCTCCGCGGTCCTGCGCCGCATTCCTGCCGCATCCTGACGGAAGGAGGGGACGATGGCGTCCTCCGATTCTGCTTTCGCGGGCTCCATCCCCGCCGTCTACGAGCGCGAGCTCGGCCCGATGCTGTTCGAGCCGTATGCGCAGGCGCTCGCTGAGCGGGTCGACGGCCTCCGCGACGGAGCACTGCTCGAGACGGCGGCCGGCACCGGCATCGTGACCGCCGCCCTCGCCCGGACGCTTCCGCCCGAGGTGGCGATCACCGCGACGGACCTCAACCCCGCGATGCTCGCCGTCGCCACAGCGAAGCCCGGCATGGAGCGAGTGGTCTGGCAGCCCGCCGACGCGCTCGCCCTGCCCTTCGGCGACGCCGAGTTCGACGTCCTCGTCTGCAGCTTCGGCGTGATGTTCTTCCCGGACCGGGACAAGGGCTACGCCGAGGCGGCACGGGTCCTCCGGCACGGCGGGCGCATCCTCCTCACCGTGTGGGACTCCCTCGACCACAACGACTTCACCCGCGTCGTGCAGGAGGACGTCGAGCGGGCATTCCCGGACGATCCGCCCGACTTCATCCGCCGCACGCCCTTCGGCTACGCGGACGGCGACCTCATCCGCAGCCAGGTGGAGGCGGCCGGCTTCACCGGGGTCGAGGTGGAGACGGTCGCGCTGCCGTGCCGGGTCCGGGACGCGCGGCAGGCGGCGGAGGGCATCTGCCAGGGCACGCCGCTGCGCCTGCAGCTCGAGGCGCGCGGTGCCGACCTCGAGGCGGTGACCGCGTCGGCTGCCGCCGCCGTCGCGGAGCGGTTCGGGTCGGGTCCGATCGTCGGGCGGATGCAGGCGCTCGTGGTCTCCGCCACCCGCTGACCCCCTCCGCAGGCCCGCCCCGCCCCGGGGCATTACACTTCTGGGGGCGTTCCGGACGGTTCCCGGCGCCGATCCGCTTCACGAATAGGACCCCCATGGCCTCTACCGCTGACATCCGCAACGGCGTCGTGCTCAACATCGACGGCCAGCTCTGGAACGTCGTCGAATTCCAGCACGTCAAGCCGGGCAAGGGCGGCGCCTTCGTCCGCACCAAGCTGAAGAACGTCGTGACCGGCAAGGTCGTCGACAAGACCTACAACGCGGGCGCCAAGGTCGACATCGAGAACGTCGACCGCCGCGACTACCAGTACCTCTACCGCGACGGCGACGACTTCGTCTTCATGGACACGACCGACTACGAGCAGATCACCGTCCCGGCGAGCGTCGTCGGCGACGCGGCGAACTTCCTGCTCGAGAACCAGACCGCGACCATCGCGCTCAACAACGGCAACCCGCTGTACGTCGAGCTCCCCGCGTCCGTCGTGATGGAGATCACCTACACCGAGCCCGGCCTGCAGGGCGACCGCAGCAACGCGGGCACCAAGCCGGCGACGATCGAGACCGGCTACCAGATCCAGGTGCCGCTGTTCGTCGGCCAGGGCACCAAGGTGAAGGTCGACACGCGGACGGGCGACTACCTCGGCCGCGTGAACGACTGACGTGTCGGCACGCACGAAGGCCCGCAAGCGGGCACTGGACATCCTCTACGCCGCCGACGTGCGGCAGGCGCCCGTCGGGGACCTGCTCGAGGCGGAGGCGAAGCGCGCCGCCGGCGAGCCGCAGCGGCAGGCGAGCTGGCTGTACGCCCGTGACATCGTCGACGGGGTGCAGGACCACCGCGGCGAGATCGACGACCTGATCACGACGCACGCGCAGGGCTGGACGCTCGCGCGGATGCCCGCGGTGGACCGCGCCATCCTCCGGATCGGCGTCTGGGAGCTGCTCTTCAACGAGGAGATCCCCGCCGCGGTCGCGATCGACGAGGCGGTGGAGCTCGCCAAGGAGCTCAGCACCGACGAGTCGTCCGGCTTCGTGCACGGCGTCCTGGCCGCGGTCGGCCGCGCCGGAACCTCCGCCGCCGGCTGAACCGCAGCACGACAGAACGACGAGAACGCCGCCCCGGGTGCCCGGGGCGGCGTTCGTCGTTTCGGTGGCTGCTACCGGGTGCGGCGCGCCCGGCTGAAGGCGGCGACCGCGAGGGCCGCGGCGATGAGGACCAGGTTCTTCGCGATGAACTCGCCGGTCATGGTGGCGAGGAACGGGTTGCCGCCCTCGAACACCTCGGCGGGGTGCACGAACGCGACGAGGAACGTCGAGGTCAGGTGCACGACGATCGCGGCGCAGACCCACGGCACGAGGATGTTCGCGAGCAGGGCGACGCCGGCGATCACCTCGAAGACGCCGAGGCCCACGACCACGGTCTGGCCGGGCAGGAACGGCAGCATGCTCGCGACGAGGTCGGCGATGGGGCTCGCGCCGATCACCTTGAGCGCGCCGAACCAGATGAAGACGACGGCCAGGGCGACCCGCAGGGCGGGAGCGGAGACGACGCGGAGGATCCGCAGCACGGCCTCCTCGGTGCGGAGGATCCAGCCGAGCGGGCCGGCGGCGGTGGGGGCGGTCCGGCCGGCGGTCTCGAGGGAGGAGGAGGTCGCGGCGACGGGGGCCGTGGGGGTGAGGAGCGTGGACATCTTCGGGCCTTTCGGATGGAGGTCGGTGCAGGTTCCTGCGTGTCTCCGACGCTATGGAGACCGCCGTCCCGGGCCCCAGGGAGGCCGGTCACGACCCTCCGGGACCGGATGTCCCGTCCGCCCGGGACGGCGGTGTCCCGCCCGTCCGTCGCCGAATGCGCCTCGAAACGCCGACTGCACCCTGGGCACGGGGTGCACTCGGTGCTCCAGGGCGCACTCGATGAACAAGTCCGGCGGCCGAGCGGCGCCCCTCCCGCGGGCGGGTAGGGTGGAGGGGTTCGACATCCTTTAAGGCCGTCCGGTGAGGCGGGGAAGGAGGTCAGGTGACTGCGCGTGCCGTGCTGCAGCAGGCTGACATCACGCGGGCATTGACCCGCATCGCCCACGAGATCCTCGAGCAGAACCGGGGCATCGACGGTCTCGTCCTCCTTGGCATCCCCACCCGGGGCGTCGAGCTCGCCGAGCGGATCGCCGGGCTGCTCACCTCGTTCGCGGCGGCCGAGAACCCCGGCTGGACCTGTCCGGTCGGATCCCTCGACGTGACCATGTACCGCGACGACCTCGGCCGGAACCCCGTGCGCAGCACCGCTCCCACGCGCCTTCCCGCCGAGGGCATCGACGGGAAGACCGTCGTGCTGGTCGACGACGTGCTCTACTCCGGCCGCACCATCCGCGCCGCGCTGGACGCCCTCGCCGACCACGGCCGCCCCGCCGCCGTGCGGCTCGCGGTGCTCGTCGACCGCGGGCACCGGGAGCTGCCGATCCGGCCCGACTACGTCGGCAAGAACCTGCCCTCGGCCGCCAGCGAGCGGGTCAACGTGCGCCTGACCGGCACCGACGGCATCGAGGCCGTCACCATCGAGGACGGCGGATCCGCCGCGTGAAGCACCTGCTCTCCACCCGGGACCTCGACCGCGACACGGCGGTCCGGATCCTCGACACCGCGGAGGACATGGCCGCCACGCAGCAGCGCGAGGTCAAGAAGCTCCCGACCCTCCGCGGCAAGACGGTCGTCAACCTCTTCCTCGAGGACTCGACCCGCACCCGCATCTCGTTCGAGGCGGCCGCGAAGCGGCTCTCCGCGGACGTCATCAACTTCGCCGCGAAGGGCTCGAGCGTCTCCAAGGGTGAGTCCCTGCAGGACACGGCCCAGACCCTCGAGGCGATCGGCGCCGACGGGATCGTGCTGCGGCACTGGGCCTCCGGCGGCCCGGCCGTGCTCGCCCGCAGCGGCTGGATCGCCTCGAGCGTCGTCAACGCCGGCGACGGCACCCACGAGCACCCGACACAGGCGCTCCTCGACGCGTTCACCCTCCGGCGCCGCCTGCACGGCGAGGCGAGCCGGGGGAGGGACCTCGACGGCGTCTCGGTCCTCATCGTCGGCGACATCCTGCACTCGCGGGTGGCGCGCTCCAACGTGTGGCTGCTCACCACGCTCGGCGCCCGCGTCACACTCGTGGGGCCGCCCACCCTGCTGCCGCACGGCATCGCGGACTGGCCGGTCACCGCCCTCCACGACCTCGACGCCGCCATCGCGGACACGGACCCGGACGCGGTGATGATGCTCCGCGTCCAGCGGGAGCGGATGAACGAGGCCTTCTTCCCGAGCGCCCGGGAGTACTCGGCGGGATGGGGCCTCACCGTCGCGCGCTTCGCCGCGCTGCCCGAGCGGACGGTCGTCATGCATCCCGGTCCGATGAACCGGGGCTTCGAGATCTCCTCGGCGGCGGCCGACTCGCCCCGCTCGACGGTGCTCGAACAGGTCGCCAACGGCGTCTCCGTCCGCATGGCGGCGCTCTACCTGACCCTCGCGGGAGGAGCGGAATGACCGCGTACCTGATCACCGGCGCCGCCCTCGCGGACGGCCGCACCGTCGACCTGGTGCTCGACGGCGGCATCGTCGCCGAGGTCGGGACCGGCCTCAGCCGTGCCGGCGCCACCCGGATCGACGCGGACGGGCTGCTCGCGCTGCCGGGTCTCGTCGATCTGCACACCCACCTCCGCGAGCCCGGCGGCGAGGGCTCGGAGACGGTCCTCACGGGCTCGCGCGCCGCGGCCGCCGGCGGCTACACGGCGGTCAGCGCCATGGCGAACACCAGCCCGGTGGCCGACACCGCGAGCGTCGTCGAGCAGGTGCAGGCCCTCGGTGAGGCGGCCGGCTACGTGACGGTCCGTCCCATCGGCGCGGTCACCAAGGGACTCGGCGGTGAGCAGCTCGCCGACATCGGCGCCATGGCCCGCTCCCGGGCCAGGGTGCGGATGTTCAGCGACGACGGGTTCTGCGTCGCCGACCCGCTGCTCATGCGCCGCGCACTCGAGTACATCCGCGGCTTCGGCGGAGTGCTCGCCCAGCACGCGCAGGAGCCGCGCCTGACGATCGGTGCGCAGCTCAACGAGGGGCCGACGAGCGCGGAGCTCGGCCTTGCCGGCTGGCCCGCCGTCGCCGAGGAGGCGATCATCGCCCGCGACGTGCTCCTCGCCCAGCACACCGGCGCCCGCCTGCACGTCTGCCATCTCTCGACGGCCGGCTCCGTGGAGCTCGTCCGCTGGGCGAAGAGCCGCGGCATCGCGGTCACCGCGGAGGTCACCCCGCACCACCTGCTGCTCACCGACCGGCTCGCTGAGGGCTACGACGCCCGCTACAAGGTGAACCCGCCGCTGCGCTCCGACGCCGACGTGGAGGCGGTCCGCGCCGGCCTCGCCGACGGCACGATCGACGTCGTCGCGACCGACCATGCGCCGCACCCCGCCGACAGCAAGACCGCCGAGTGGAGCGAGGCCGCGAACGGCATGGTCGGGCTCGAGTCGGCGCTGTCCGTCGTCCACGAGGCGATGGTCGAGACCGGGCTGCTCGACTGGGCGGGCGTCGAGCGCGTGATGTCCGCAGCGCCCGCCCGCATCGGCGGCATCTCCGGGCACGGCGAGGCGATCGCGGCCGGCTCGTCGCCGGAGATCGTGCTGTACGACCCGTCCGCCCGCAGCGACTTCGCGGCCGAGCACCTCGCCGGCCGCAGCCGCAACTCGCCCTACCTCGGGCGCCGCCTTCCGGGCCGGGTGGTCGCGGTGTTCCACGAGGGGCGGCCGACCGTCCTCGATGGCGCCGTGACCCCGCAGGAGGCGCTGCGTGCCTGAGCAGCTCGTCCCGACCCTGGTGATCGGCGCCGTCGTCGTCCTGGCCTTCGCGGGCATGGCGCTCGGCTGGCGCCGCCGGGTCCGCCGGCAGAGCGGTCTCGGTCCGGTGGCGGCGCTGCCGGCCGACCCGGGCACGCCGCGCGTCACCGCCGAGGTGCTCTACGTCGCCACCACGCTCCGCGACCAGCCGCTCGAGCGGGTCGCCGTCGCGGGCCTCGGGCACCGTGCCCGCGCCACCGCCCAGGTGTTCCCCGGCGGGCTGTCGCTCGCCCTCGCGGGACGGGACGCCGCCTGGATCCCCGCCGCGGACCTCGACGGCGTCGGCCGGTCGACCTACGCCATCGACCGCGGCGTGGAGCCCGGCGGGCTCCTCCGGATCTCCTGGGATCTCGGCGGCAACCCGGTCGACACCTACCTGCGCCCGCCCTCCGCGGCGGACGCCTCCGCCCTCCTCGACGCGATTCAGCGCATCGTGCGCGGTTCGGTAGCGTCGAGTCCCGACACCAGCGAAAGAGGATTCTGAGTGATCTCCCGCGAGCCAGCAGTCCTGGTCCTCGAGGACGGCCGCCGCTTCCGCGGCCGTGCCTACGGCGCCCGTGGCCGCACGTTCGGCGAAGCCGTCTTCGCCACCGGCATGACCGGCTACCAGGAGACGATCACCGACCCGTCGTACGCGGGTCAGATCGTGCTCCAGACGGCGCCGCACATCGGCAACACCGGCGTCAACGACGAGGACCCCGAGTCCCGCCGCATCTGGGTCGCCGGCTACGTCGTGCGCGACCCCTCCCGCGTCGTGTCCAACCACCGCGCCGTCCGCAGCCTGGACGACGACCTGGTCGCCCAGGAGGTCGTCGGCATCAGCGGCATCGACACCCGCGCCGTCACCCTGCACCTGCGCGACAAGGGCGCCATGCGCGCGGGCATCTTCTCGGGAGCCGACGCGAGCCTTCCCGAGGATCAGCAGCTCGAGCTGGTGCGCGAGAGCCCCGAGATGACCGGCTCCCACCTCTCGAGCGCGGTGTCGACCGAATCGCGCTACACCGTGCCGGCCGAGGGCGAGCGGATCGGCTCCGTCGCCATCCTCGACCTGGGCATCAAGGCGGCGACGATCCGCGCCCTCGCCGAGCGCGGCTTCGACGTGCACGTCGTGCCCGAGTCGACGACGGTCGAGGAGCTCTTCGAGCTCGACCCGAGCGCTGTCTTCTACTCGAACGGCCCCGGCGACCCGGGCGCCTCGGACGACCACGTCGAGCTGCTCCGAGCCGTCCTGCGCCGGGGGACGCCGTTCTTCGGCATCTGCTTCGGCAACCAGCTGCTCGGCCGCGCGCTCGGCTTCGGCACCTACAAGCTGCCGTTCGGTCACCGCGGAATCAACCAGCCCGTGCTCGACAAGCGCACCGGGCGCGTGGAGATCACCGCGCACAACCACGGATTCGCCGTCGAGGTGCCCCGCGGCGGGCCCGTCGAGACCCCGGCGGGCTTCGGCCGCGCCGAGGTGACCCACGTCGACCTCAACGACGACGTGGTGGAGGGCATCGCGTGTCTCGACATCCCGGCGTTCAGCGTCCAGTACCACCCGGAGGCGGCGGCCGGCCCGCACGACTCCCAGTACCTCTTCGACCGGTTCCGCGACATGGTGCTCGCCTCCCGGCGCTCACCGGAGGAGGCGATCGCCGTCGAGGCCGAGCCGCAGGTCACCCCGAGGGACGTCTCGCCGACCGCCGGCGCTGATGCCGCGGGCCTGAATACCGCCGCCGGCGCGGCCGCGAACGACACGGAAAGCAGCAACGACTGATGCCCAAGCGCGACGACATCAACAGCGTCCTCGTCATCGGCTCCGGGCCGATCGTCATCGGCCAGGCCGCCGAGTTCGACTACTCGGGCACGCAGGCCTGCCGCGTGCTGCGCGAGGAGGGCGTGCGCGTCATCCTCGTGAACCCGAACCCGGCGACGATCATGACCGACCCGGGCTTCGCCGACGCCACCTACATCGAGCCGATCACCAGCCAGTCCCTCGAGGCGATCATCGTCAAGGAGAGGCCGGACGCGGTCCTCCCGACCCTCGGCGGTCAGACGGCGCTGAACGCCGCCATCGCGCTCGAGGAGGCCGGAATCCTCGCGAAGCACGGCGTCGAGCTGATCGGCGCCAAGGTCGAGGCGATCCGCAAGGGCGAGGACCGGCAGCTGTTCAAGGACCTCGTGATCGAGGCGGGCGCCGACGTGGCGCGGTCGCACATCGCGCACACCGTCGAGGAGGCGCTCGAGTTCGCCGAGGACCTCGGCTACCCGCTCGTCGTCCGGCCCTCGTTCACGATGGGCGGCCTCGGCTCCGGCTTCGCCTACACGCCGGAGGAGCTCGTCCGCATCGTCGGCGACGGCCTGCACTCGAGCCCGACCACCGAGGTCCTGCTCGAGGAGAGCATCCTCGGCTGGAAGGAGTACGAGCTCGAGCTCATGCGCGACACTGCCGACAACACGGTCGTCGTCTGCTCGATCGAGAACGTGGACCCGGTCGGCGTGCACACCGGCGACTCGATCACCGTGGCGCCGGCGCTCACGCTGACCGACCGCGAGTACCAGCGGCTCCGCGACATCGGCATCGACATCATCCGGCTGGTCGGCGTCGACACCGGCGGCTGCAACATCCAGTTCGCGATCGACCCCGCGAACGGCCGCGTCATCGTCATCGAGATGAACCCGCGCGTGTCCCGCTCGAGCGCGCTCGCGAGCAAGGCGACGGGCTTCCCGATCGCGAAGATCGCCGCGAAGCTCGCGATCGGCTACCGGCTCGACGAGATCCCTAACGACATCACGCGGGTCACCCCGGCGAGCTTCGAGCCGACGCTCGACTACGTCGTGGTCAAGGTGCCCCGGTTCGCGTTCGAGAAGTTCCCCGCCGCGGACGCCCGGCTCACGACGACCATGAAGAGCGTCGGCGAGGCGATGGCGATCGGCCGCAACTTCTCGACGGCGCTGCAGAAGGCGCTGCGCTCGCTCGAGAAGCGCGGCTCCTCCTTCAGCTGGGCGCCGTCGACCGAGCCGGCCGCGGCCCTGGTGGAGCGGGCCGAGATGCCGACCGACGGCCGAATCATCACCGTCCAGCGCGCCCTGTTCGCCGGCGCGAGCGTCGAGGACCTGTATGCCGCCACGGGCATCGATCCGTGGTTCCTCGACCAGATCGCGCTGATCAACGAGGTGGCCGCCGACATCGCGGCCGCCGACCAGCTCGACGCCGACGTGCTGCGGCTCGCGAAGGAGCACGGCTTCTCCGACGCGCAGATCGGCGAGCTGCGCCGGCTCGCGGAGGGCGAGGTGCGCGCGGTCCGTCACGCCATGCGGGTCCGTCCCGTCTACAAGACGGTCGACACGTGCGCCGGCGAGTTCCCAGCGCTCACGCCCTACCACTACTCCTCGTACGACGAGGAGAGCGAGGTGCGGTCGAGCGACCGGGACAAGGTGATCATCCTCGGCTCGGGCCCCAACCGGATCGGCCAGGGCGTCGAGTTCGACTACTCGTGCGTGCACGCGGCCTTCGCGCTGTCGGACGCCGGGTACGAGACGATCATGATCAACTGCAACCCGGAGACGGTGTCGACCGACTACGACACGTCCGACCGGCTCTACTTCGAGCCGCTCACCCTGGAGGACGTGCTCGAGGTCATCGACGCGGAGGCCGCCTCCGGCCGGGTCGTCGGCGTCGTCGTCCAGCTCGGCGGGCAGACCGCGCTCGGGCTCGCGAAGGGCCTCGAGGCGGCCGGCGTGCCGATCCTCGGCACCTCGCCCTCCGCGATCGACCTCGCCGAGGAGCGCGGGCTCTTCGCCGGCATCCTCCGTGACGCGGGCCTCGTCGCGCCGAAGAACGGCACCGCGACCGACGTCGCGGGCGCCCTCGACGTCGCCGAGTCGATCGGCTATCCGGTGCTCGTGCGGCCGTCCTACGTGCTCGGCGGACGCGGCATGGAGATCGTCTACGACCGGGCCCAGCTCGAGGACTACTTCTCGCGCATCGAGGGCCAGGGGATCGTCGGGCCGACGCATCCGCTGCTCGTCGACCGCTTCCTCGACGACGCGATCGAGATCGACGTCGACGCGCTCTACGACGGCGAGCGGCTCTACATCGGCGGGATCATGGAGCACATCGAGGAGGCCGGCATCCACTCCGGCGACTCGAGCTGCACGCTGCCGCCGGTCACGCTCGGCCAGAGCCAGATCGCGGCCGTCCGCGAGGCGACCCTCGCGATCGCCCAGGGCATCGGCGTCCGGGGTCTGCTCAACGTGCAGTACGCGATCGGCGCGGGCGTGCTCTACGTGCTCGAGGCGAACCCGCGCGCGTCGCGGACCGTGCCGTTCGTGTCGAAGGCGCTCGGCATCCCGCTCGCCAAGGCGGCCTCCCTGCTCATGGTGGGGCAGAGCATCGACTCGATGATCGACTCGGGCCTGCTGCCCGCGCAGGACGGCTCGCTCGTCCCGGCCGGCTCCCCGGTCGCCGTCAAGGAGGCCGTGCTGCCGTTCAAGCGGTTCCGCACCGCCGAGGGCCGGATCGTCGACAGCCTGCTCGGGCCGGAGATGCGCTCCACCGGCGAGGTCATGGGCATCGACCGCGACTTCCCACGCGCGTTCGCGAAGAGCCAGCAGGCGGCGTACGGCGGGATGCCGCTGTCGGGCACGGTGTTCGTCTCGGTCGCCGACCGCGACAAGCGCTCCATCGTGCTGCCGGTGCTCCGGCTGCAGGAGCTCGGCTACTCCCTGCTCGCCACCGAGGGCACCGCCGAGGTGCTCCGCCGCAACGGCATCTCCGCCGACGTCGTCCGCAAGCACAGCGAGCGCGGGGTGCCCGGCGCGCCGACCATCGTCGACGTCATCGAGCAGGACGCGGTCGACGTCGTGATCAACACGCCGTCCGGGGGAGCCTCCCGCGCCGACGGCTACGAGATCCGCGCCGCGGCCGTGGCCGGCGACAAGCCGCTGTTCACGACCATTGCGGAGCTGTCCGCGGCGGTCGCGTCGGTCGAGGCGATCAAGGCCGGATTCGAAGTCACGTCGCTGCAGGAATACGCTGATCAGCGCGCCACCTCCGCTGGGGTGACGGGGGACACCAAACCGGGAAGGAGTGCGCTCGGATGACCGCTGGTATCCCGACGCCCTTCGGGGATCGGCTTGCGGCGGCTTTCGACGCCCACGGCCACCTGTGCATCGGAATCGATCCGCACGAGTACCTGCTCAAGGAGTGGGGCCTGCCGCTCAGCGCGGTCGGCGCCCATGAGTTCGGGCTGCGGGTGATCGAGGCCTGCGCGGGACGCGTCGGCATCGTGAAGCCGCAGGTCGCGTTCTACGAGCGGTTCGGGTCGATCGGCTTCCGGGTGCTGGAGGACGTGCTCGTCGAGGCCCGCAAGGCAGGGCTCGTCGTCATCGGCGACGTCAAGCGCGGCGACCTCGGGTCGACGCTCGAGGCGTACGCCCAGGCCTGGCTGAGCCCCGGCTCGCCGCTCGAGGTCGACGCGATGACGATCAGCGCGTACCAGGGCTTCGGCGCTCTCAAGGCGCCGCTCGAGTTCGCCGAGAACGCCGGCAAGGGCCTGCTGGTCCTCTCCGCCACCTCCAATCCGGAGGCGGAGGCGGTGCAGACGTCGATCATCCAGCGCGAGACCCAGGCCGGGAAGACGGTCGCCGGCGGCATCGCCTCGCGCGTCGCTGGCTGGAACGCCGAGCACCGGATGGGCGACCGCCTCGGGTCGATCGGCGTCGTGCTCGGCGCGACCATCGACTTCGCCGACGTCGGCATCGACCTCGACGAGCTCGCCGCCCCGCCCGCCGCGCCGATCCTCGCACCCGGCTTCGGCTTCCAGGGCGCCGAGTTCCGCGACGTGCGGAAGATCTTCGGGGTCGCCGCGGACCAGGTGATCGTCACCGCGTCCCGCAGCATCCTCTCCGCCGGTATGGAGGGGATCGGCGCCGCGATCGACGCGCAGGTGCGCCAGGTGGCGGAGGCGTACGCGTGAAGCCGCCCGAGGTCGACCGCATCGCCGGGTCCCGCGCGGCCGTCGCCGCACGGCGCGCCCGCGCGGAGGTGAAGCGGCAGGTCGCGAGCGGTGAGCGCACCGCGAGCGACGTCCTCGACGCGGCCGACGCCGAGCATCCCGCCGAGGCCAGCCTCCGGGTCAGCGAGCTGATCGGCAGCATCCCGTGGCTCGGCCCGACCCGCACCGCGCGGATCATGTCCGAGCTCGGCATCTCGCCCTCCAAGCGCGTGGGCGGCCTCGGCGTGCACCAGCGCAAGCGCCTCCGCGAGTTCCTCGTCGAGCGGCAGAAGCGCAAGATCGAGCCGGGCGCGCTCGTCGTGCTCGCCGGCCCGACCGCCGTCGGCAAGGGCACGGTCTCCACCTACATCCGGGACAACCACCCGGAGGTGCTACTCTCGGTGAGCGCGACGACGCGTCCGCCGCGGCCCGGCGAGGTCGAGGGCGTCAACTACTACTTCGTGGACGACGCCGAGTTCGACCGGATGATCGAGGCCGGCGAGTTCCTCGAGTGGGCCACCGTGCACAACGCGTACCGCTACGGCACGCCCCGGCCGCCGATCACCCGCGCCCTCGCCGAGGGCAAGAGCGTCCTCCTCGAGATCGACATCCAGGGCGCCCGCCAGGTCCGGCAGGTCTTCCCGGAGGCGCGACTCGTGTTCCTGCTGCCGCCCAGCTGGGAGGAGCTGGTGCGCCGGCTCACCGGCCGCGGCACCGAGGACGCCGAGGAGCAGGAGCGGCGGCTGCGCACCGCCCACGACGAGCTGGCGGTCCAGGACGAGTTCGACTACAGGGTCGTCAACGTCGACGTGCCGACCGCGGCCCGCGAGGTCGTAGACTTGATGCCGACTTCGCCCGGATACTGATCCGCGGCAGATCAGGAGGAACCCATGACCAGCACCAAGTCCGCGGGCATCATCGACCCGCCCATCGACGACCTGCTCAGCAAGGTGGACTCCAAGTACGCGCTCGTCCTGTTCGCGTCCAAGCGTGCCCGCCAGATCAACGACTACTACGCCGACCTCCACGAGGGCAGCCTGTTCGACAACGTCGGGCCGCTCGTGGACTCGTCGATCGACGACAAGCCCCTCTCGGTCGCGCTCCGCGAGATCAACGAGGACAAGCTCGTCGTCAAGGCTCTCTGAGCCACCCCTTCCAGGGATGGCATCGGGCGAGGGCGGCCGCCTTCGCGTCGTCGTCGGGATCACCGGCGGCATCGCGGCGTACAAGGCGGTCGCCCTCGTGCGCCTGCTCGTCCTCGCCGGCCATGACGTCTCCGTCGTGGCCACCCCCTCCGCGCTGAGGTTCGTCGGAAAGCCGACCCTCGAGGCGATCAGCCGCAACGAGGTCGGCACCGACCTGTACGAGGGCGTCGCCGAGGTGCGCCACGTCGCGCTCGGTCAGGCCGCCGACGTGATCGTCATCGCCCCGGCCACCGCGAACTCGCTCGCGAAGCTCGCTCACGGCCTCTCGGACGACCTGCTCGGCACCACGGTGCTCGCGAGCTCCGCCCCGCTCGTCGTCGCCCCCGCGATGCACACCGAGATGTGGGAGAACCCCGCCACCGTCGCCAACCTCGCTCTGCTGCGCGAGCGCGGCGTCCGCGTCGTGGGTCCCGGCACCGGCGCGCTGACCGGCAAGGACGTGGGCGCCGGCCGGATGGCCGAGCCCGAGGAGATCCTCGCCGCCACGCTCGCCGCCGTCCGGCCGCAGGACCTCGCCGGGCGGCGCATCCTCATCACGGCCGGCGGCACACGCGAGCCCCTCGACCCCGTCCGGTTCCTCGGCAACCGCTCGAGCGGGCGTCAGGGAGTCGCCCTCGCCGAGGCCGCCCGCGACCGCGGGGCCGCCGTCACCCTCGTCGCCGCGCACCTCGAGGTCCCGCCGCCGCACGGCGTGGCGCTGCACCAGGTCGGCACCGCCGAGGAGCTCGCCGTCGCCGTCGCCGGCTTCGCCGCCGAGGCGGACGCCGTCATCATGGCCGCCGCGGTCGCCGACTACCGTCCCGCCGTCGTCGCCGACGCGAAGCTCAAGAAGGAGGCGCTGGGGGAGGAGCACGAGCTCCGCCTGATCCGGAACCCGGACATCCTCCGCGCGCTCACCTCCGGCGAGCTGGCGCCCTCGCGTCCCGCCGGGCAGGTCGTGATCGGCTTCGCCGCCGAGACCGAGCAGGACCCCGAGCGGATCCTCGCCGTGGCCCGCGAGAAGGCCGCCCGCAAGGGCGTCGACTTCCTCGTCCTCAACAGGGTGGGCTGGGCGGAGGGTTTCGCCACCGCGGAGAACGCCGTCACGGTGCTCGACGGGCACGGCTCTATAGTTGGCGAGGCCGCGGGCGACAAGCTGTCGGTGGCCCACCGCATACTCGACGTGCTCGTCTGAACCCGGGCACGGCTCGTTCCGGAGCCCGGGCGCCGCTCGTCCGAGCTCGCGTGCGGGCCCTCCCGCCGACCGTTTCTGGAGCGACATTTGGCTGCACTGCGCCTGTTCACCTCGGAGTCCGTGACCGAGGGGCACCCTGACAAGATCTGCGACCAGATCTCGGACTCGATCCTCGACGCCCTGCTCGAGCAGGACCCGGGCAGCCGGGTCGCGGTCGAGACGCTGGTCACGACCGGGCTCGTGCACGTCGCCGGCGAGGTGACGACCGAGGGCTACGCGGACATCCCGGGCATCGTCCGGCGCCGCATCCGCGAGATCGGCTACGACTCCTCCGAGAAGAGCTTCGACGCCGACAGCTGCGGCGTCTCGGTGTCGATCGGCTCGCAGTCGCCCGACATCGCCCAGGGGGTCGACCGCGCCGCCGAGGTCCGCGAGGCGGCGGCCGCCGGGCGCTCGAGCGACGAGTTCGACCTGCTCGGCGCGGGCGACCAGGGCATCATGTTCGGCTTCGCGACGCGGGAGACCCCGCAGCTGATGCCCGTCCCGATCTGGCTCGCGCACCGGCTGGCCGAGCGGCTGGCCGAGGTCCGCCGGCAGGGCGTGCTCGACTACCTCCGCCCGGACGGCAAGACGCAGGTCACCGTCGGCTACGAGGGGCACACCCCGCGCAGCGTCGAGGCGGTCGTGCTCTCCACGCAGCACGCCCCCTCGGTGTCGACCGCGCAGCTGCAGGCCGAGGTCGAGGAGACGGTCATCCGGCCCGTCCTCGAGCATGCGCCGCTCTCCGCCGGCGATGTGCGCCTCTTCATCAACCCGACGGGCCGGTTCGAGATCGGCGGCCCGAAGGGCGACGCCGGGCTCACCGGCCGCAAGATCATCGTCGACACCTACGGCGGCGCGTCCCGGCACGGCGGCGGCGCGTTCAGCGGCAAGGACCCGTCGAAGGTCGACCGGTCGGCGGCGTACGCGATGCGCTGGGTGGCGAAGAACGCGGTCGCCGCGGGTCTCGCCGACCGCCTCGAGGTGCAGATCGCCTACGCGATCGGCCGCGCCGCACCGGTGGGCCTCTACGTCGAGACGTTCGGCACGGGGGCCGTCCCGGACGAGACGATCATCGCCGCCATCCGCGAGGTGTTCGACCTGCGTCCCGCGGCGATCATCCGCGACCTCGACCTGCTCCGACCGATCTACGCCCGAACGGCGACCTACGGGCACTTCGGCCGGGAGCTGCCCGGGTTCACCTGGGAGCGCCTCGACCGCGTCGACGACCTGCGCAGCGCGGCCGGGCTCTGACCGGCAGATGTCCGCCGACGCCCCCGCCGTGGCGCGGGTGCTGCTCGACACCCCGCTGCCCCAGCTCGACCACCTCTTCGACTACCGGATCCCGGAGGAGCTGAGGCGCGCGGTCGTCCCCGGCGTGCGCGTGCGCGTGCCGCTGCGCATGGCGGGGCGGATCGCCGACGCGTACGTCGTCGAGACCGCGGCGACCAGCGAGGTGCCGGGGGAGCTCAGCCCGATCGAGGCGCTCGTCTCCGAGCAGCCGGTGCTGACTCCCGAGGTGTACGCGCTCGCCCGCGCCGTCGCGGACCGCGCGGCCGGCAGTGCGAGCGACGTGCTGCGGCTGGCGATCCCGAAGCGGCAGGTGCGGGTGGAGAAGGCGTGGCGTGACGGCCGCCGCCCACCCGAGCCGCCGGGTCCGCCCGCCGCACCGGAGGTTACCGGGTACCCGGACGGCGTCGTGCACGGGACCGCCGACCGCGTCGCCCTCGACGCGCTGCCCGGCCTCGCCGAGGTCGGCGGCCAGTGGATCGGCGCGTGGGCGCTCACCCTCGCCGAGCTCGCTGTCCGCGAGGTGGCGGAGGGCCGCAGCGCGGTACTCGTCGTGCCCGACTACCGCGACCAGGACCAGGTGCAGCTCGCCCTCGACTCGATTGCGACGGCCGCCGTCGTGCTGCGCTTCGACGCCCGGCAGAGCAACCCCGAGCGGTACTCGGCGTTCCTGTCCGCGCTCGAGGCGCGCCCCTGCATCGTGCTCGGCAACCGCTCGGCGGTCTACGCGCCCGTGCATGCGCTCGGGCTGATCGCGATCTGGAACGACGGCGACCCGCTGCTCGCCGAGCCGCTCGCCCCGTACGTGCACGCCCGGGACGCGGCCCTCGTCCGCCACCAGCAGACCGGCTGCCGGCTCGTCCTGTCGGCGCTGTCGCGGTCGACCGCCGTGCAGAGGCTGGCCGAGCTCGGCTGGCTGCGCGCCGTCGCGCCCCGCCCGCTGCGTGCCCCGAACGTCATCCTCACGCCCGACGACCCCGGGTCGCCGCGCATCCCGCAGGCCGCATGGCGGGCCGCCTCCCAGGCGCTGACCGAGGGTCCGGTGCTGCTGCAGGTCGCCCGTCCCGGCAGCGCGGCGCTCGACGCGATGCGGGCGGGCACGCCGATGGCCGCCGACGCCGGCCGCACCGCGCATGACCTCGCCCGCGCGTTTCCCGGCGTGCGGGTCCGGATCTCGGACGGCGAGCGACCCCTCGAGCGGGTGGACCGTGAGCCCGGCCTCGTCATCGCCACCCGCGGGGCGGAGCCGATCGCTGACGGCGGCTACCGCGCCGTGCTGCTGCTCGACGGCCAGCGGATGCTGCTGCGGGAGAGCGCGCGCGTCGCCGAGGACTGCCTGCGGTGGTGGTCGTCCGCCGCCTCACTCGCCGCGGCTGGAGCGCCCGTCCATCTCGTCGGCGTGACGGGGCCGATCGCGCTCGCCCTCGCGACGTGGCGGCAGAGCGACTTCCTCTCCCGAGAGCTGGCCGACCGGCGGCAGCTGCGGTTCCCGCCAGCCGTCCGGGTCGCCACCGTGACGGGGCCGCTGCGCCTCGTCGAGCCGCTCCTCGCGGAGGCGGAGGGGGCCGGCGCCACCGTGGTCGGCACCGAGCACGTCGAGGAGGGCGTGCGCACGGTCCTCCGCTTCGACTACGCACACGGCGGTGCAGTCGCGGGTGTCCTCCGCACCGGGATCCTCCGCGCGGCGAGCGGACGCCGCCCCCGCGCCTCCTCGGGCGACGGGCGGGACCGCCGCCCGGCACCTACACTCAGAGTCCGGATGGATGACCCGGATGCCCTCTGAGGGCGCCGGCCTCTCCGGCTCGGGGAGGCGGGGGACTGCGCTGGGTCACGGCACCGGTTCGGGGAGGCGGGGGATGAGGCTGGTCTTCGCGGGTACGCCCGCGGCCGCGGTGCCGAGTCTCGACATCCTCGCGCAGGGGCGGCACGAGATCGCCGCCGTGCTCACCCGGCCCGATGCGCCGGTGGGTCGGAAGCGCGTGCTCACCCCGTCGCCGGTCGCCGCTCGGGCCGGCGAGCTGGGCCTGCCCGTCGACCGGCCGTCCGCCCTCGACGCCGACTACGCGGCCCGGCTCGAGGGCCTGGCGCCCGACCTCGGGGTGGTCGTCGCCTACGGCGCGCTCCTGCGCGAGCCGATCCTGTCGCTGCCCCGCCTCGGCTGGATCAACCTGCACTTCTCCCTGCTGCCGCGCTGGCGGGGCGCCGCCCCCGTCCAGCACGCGCTCCTCGCGGGCGACCGCGAGACCGGGGCGAGCGTGTTCCAGCTCGAGCGCGGCATGGACACGGGACCCGTGTTCGGCACGCTGCGCCGTCCCATCGCGCCGGGTGAGACCGCGGGCGACCTGCTCGCCGATCTCGCGCGGAGCGGCGCGGGACTGCTCGCGGGCGTCGTCGACTCGCTCGCCGACGGGACCGCCGTGGCCGAGCCGCAGACCGGCGAGGCGACCCTCGCGCCGAAGCTCACCCTCCTCGACGGCGCCGTCGACTGGCGCCTGCCCGCCGAGCGGGTGCTCGACCGCATCCGTGGCGCGACCCCGGAGCCCGGTGCCTTCCTCGTCCTCGGCGACGCGCGCCTCAAGGTGCACGAGGCCGGGCGCGCGTCCGGTGCGGAGCGGATCGAGCCAGGCCGGCTCGAGCTCGCCGGCGGGCGCGTCCTCCTCGGCACCGCCGACGAGCCGATCGAGCTGGTCCGCGTCCAGCCGCCGGGCGGCCGGGCGATGGACGCCGCCGCCTGGTGGCGAGGCCGCGGCCAGGACGCCCCGGTCGCCGGACTGGCGGTGCCCGCGTGAGCACCACCCGCACCCGCCCGCCCGCCGTCCAGCCGGCCCGCCGGGTGGCGCTCGAGGTCATCCGGGCGGTCTCCGCCGAGGACGCGTACGCGAACCTGCTGCTGCCAGCCCGCGTGCACCGCGCCGGGCTGAGCACCGCCGACGCCGCCCTCGCCACGGAGCTCACCTACGGCACGCTGCGCCGCTCCGGCTACTACGACCGCGTCATCGAGCTCGCGGCGGGGCGTCCCGTCGCGAGGATCGACGCGCCCCTCCGGGACATCCTCCGGCTCGGCACCCATCAGCTGCTGTCCATGCGGGTCGCCCCGCACGCCGCCGTCAACGAGGCCGTGGTGCAGGCGAAGAGCTCCGGCGCCCGCTCCGGCTCGGGCTTCGTCAACGGCGTCCTCCGCGCCATCGCCCGCGTCGACCGCGAGGAGTGGATGCACCGCGTGCTCGAGGGCACGAAGAGTGAGGACGAGCGCCTCTCCGTGCTGCACTCGCACCCGGCGTGGGTCGTGCGGTCGTTCGCCGCGGTGCTCGAGGCCGACGGCCGCGAGTCGGAGCTCACCTACCTGCTCGAGGCCGACAACGCCCCGCCCAAGGTCGGGCTCGTCGCGCTGCCGGGTCTCGGCGACCGCCGCGACATCGGCCTGCCCGCCACGGAGTTCTCGCCGCTCGGCATGATCCTCGGCGGCGGCGACCCGCTGACCCTCCCCGCGGTGCGCGCGGGCATCGTGCGCGTGCAGGACGAGGGCTCGCAGCTCGCCGCCCTCGCGCTCACCCGCGCCCGGCCGGTGGCGTTGGGGGAGCGCTGGCTCGACATGTGCGCCGGCCCCGGCGGCAAGGCGGCGGTCCTCGCGGCCGAGGCGGCCGAGGGCGGCGCGTCGCTGCTCGCGAACGAGGTCGTGCCCGGCCGCGCCGACCTGGTGCAGGGCGCGCTCGACGCGGTCCCCGGCGTGCACGACGTCGTCGTCGGCGACGGTCGCCGCTTCGGCACGGGCGAGGAGGGCCTCTTCGACCGGATCATGCTCGACGCCCCCTGCAGCGGCCTCGGCGCGCTGCGCCGCCGCCCGGAGGCGCGCTGGCGCAAGTTCCCCGACGACGTCGTCGCGCTCGCGCCGCTGCAGCGGGAGCTGCTCGCCTCCGCCGTCGGCGCGCTCAAGCCCGGCGGGCTCCTCGCCTACGTGACCTGCTCGCCGCATCTCTCCGAGACGCGCGCGGTCGTCGCCGCGGCCCTCGACGCGTTCCCCGAGCTCGTCCCCGTGCCGACCGGCCCCGTGCTCGGCGAGGTCACCGGGGGAGCGCTGCGCGACGCCGCGGTCGGCGACGCCGTCCAGCTGTGGCCGCACCGGCACGGCACGGACGGCATGTTCATCGCCCTCCTCACCAAGAGCGGCGGGCTCCCGAAGGCGCCGCAGACCCGTCAGTAGACTCGATCGGGTGTCCTTGACGATCCACCCGAGCATCCTGGCCGCCGACTTCGCGAACCTCGAGCGGGAGCTCCACCGGATCGCCGCCGCCGACCTCGTGCACGTCGACGTCATGGACGCCCACTTCGTGCCGAACCTCACGCTCGGCCTCCCCGTGGTGCAGCGCCTCGCCGAGGTGAGCCCCATCCCGCTCGACGCGCACCTGATGATCGAGGACCCGGACCGCTGGGCTCCCGATTACGCGGCGGCGGGCGCCTCGTCCGTCACCTTCCACGTCGAGGCGGCGAAGGACCCGGTCGCGACCGCCCGCGCCATCCGCGCCCGCGGCGCGCGCGCCGGCCTCGCCCTCAAGCCCGGCACGCCGGCCGAGCCGTGGCTCGAGCGCCTCGACGAGTTCGACCTGATCCTCGTGATGACGGTCGAGCCCGGCTTCGGCGGTCAGCAGTTCATGCCCGAGGTCATGCCCAAGCTGCGCCAGGTGGCGGACGCCGCCGCCGCACACGGCCGCGACCTCCGCATCCAGGTCGACGGCGGCATCTCCACCACGACGATCGGCACCGCCGCCGCGCACGGCGCCAACACCTTCGTCGCGGGCTCCAGCGTCTTCCGGTCCGACGACCCGGCCCGCGCCATCCGCGCCCTCCGCAAGGCCGCCGCCCACGGACACTGAGGGCCCGAGCCGACGCGGCAGCGTCGGCAGCGCCCGTCGGTTGAGGAGCCGGCCCATGCTTGGGCCGGCGTCTCGAAACCCGGTGAGGTGCCTCAGGAACGCGACCAGAGATGGCTGAGTCCACGGACGGACCCGCGTGATCTCGAGACGCGCCCCTGCGGGACGCTCCTCGATCACCGGGGGAGAGGCGGCCCGGAACGGGCACTCCCCCCGGGACCGGTAGCCTGGGGCGGTGAAGTCCTTCGACGACCTGTTCGCCGAGCTCGCGACCAAGGCGCAGGACCGGCCCGCCGGATCCGGCACCGTCGCGGAGCTCGACGCCGGCGTGCACGCGATCGGCAAGAAGATCGTCGAGGAGGCCGCCGAGGTCTGGATGGCGGCCGAGCACGAGTCGGACGAGCGCCTGGCCGAGGAGATCTCGCAGCTCCTGTACCACCTGCAGGTGATGCTCCTCGCGCGCGGCCTCGGCCCGGAGGACGTCTACCGACATCTGTGACCGGCTGCTCGGCCCCTCCGCCCACTCCTCTCGCCTGAAAGACCCCGATGCTGAAGATCGCAGTGCCCAACAAGGGCACGCTCAGTGAGACCGCGGCCGACATGCTCCGCGAAGCGGGCTACGCGGTGCGCCGCGACCCCAAGGAGCTCATCGTCGCGGACCCCCGCAACGACGCCGAGTTCTTCTACCTCCGGCCCCGCGACATCGCCACCTACGTCGGCTCCGGCGCCCTCGACATCGGCATCACCGGCCGCGACCTGCTGCTCGACTCCGGCTCGGCGGCGCGCGAGGTGCAGGAGCTCGACTTCGGCGGCTCGACGTTCCGCTTCGCCGGGCCCATCGGCCGGTTCAGCGACCTCGCCGACCTCCAGGGCGCTCGGGTCGCGACGAGCTACACCGGCCTCGTCGGCGACTTCCTCCGCCGGGAGGGCATCGACGTGGACCTCATCCGCCTCGACGGCGCCGTGGAGTCCGCCGTCCGCCTCGGCGTCGCGGACGCCGTCGCCGACGTGGTGGAGACCGGCAGCACGCTGCGCAAGCAGGGCCTCGAGATCTTCGGCCCGGTCATCCTCGAGTCGAGCGCGGTGCTCGTCACCGCCGACCCGACCCGGCCCGGCATCGACACCCTCGTGCGCCGGCTGCAGGGCGTGCTCGTCGCCCACCAGTACGTGCTGATGGACTACGACCTCCCCGCCGAGCTGATCGACCAGGCCTCCGCCGTCACGCCGGGGCTCGAGTCGCCCACCGTGTCGCCGCTGCGCGACAGCGGCTGGGTGGCCGTCCGGGTCATGGTTCCGCGCTCGGACACCAACCAGGTGATGGACGCGCTGTACGAGATCGGGGCGCGGGCCATCCTCGTCAGCCCGATCCACGCGGCGCGGATCTGATGTCGCTCGCCGTCCGCGTCATCCCCTGCCTCGACGTGGCCGCGGGCCGCGTGGTGAAGGGCGTCAACTTCAAGGACCTCCGCGATCAGGGCGACCCCGTCGAGCTGTCGCGCAAGTACTACGAGCAGGGCGCCGACGAGATCACCTTCCTCGACGTCACCGCGACGACCGAGGAGCGGGCCACGATGTACGACGTGGTCACCCGCACCGCAGAGCAGGTGTTCATTCCGCTCACCGTCGGCGGCGGCGTCCGCTCCGTCGACGACGTGGCTCGCCTCCTCGCGAGCGGCGCGGACAAGATCGGCGTCAACAGCGCCGCCATCGCCCGCCCGCCGCTGATCGCGGAGATCGCCGACCGCTTCGGCGCGCAGGTCGTCGTGCTCTCGCTCGACGTCACCCGGGCGCCCGGCGCTCCCTCCGGCTTCGTCGTGACGACGCACGGCGGCCGCCGGCTCACCGACCTCGACGCGCTCGAGTGGGCCGCCGAGGCGGTCCGGCTCGGTGCGGGGGAGCTGCTCGTCAACTCCATCGACGCCGACGGCACCAAGGCGGGCTACGACCTCGAACTGCTCACCGCGATGCGCGCGGTCAGCTCGGTGCCCGTCATCGCCTCCGGCGGGGCGGGCGCGCTGCAGGACTTCGCGCCCGCCGTGCACGCCGGCGCGGACGCCGTGCTCGCCGCGTCCGTGTTCCACTCGGGCCAGCTGACGGTGGGCGAGATCAAGCATGAGCTGGCCGGCGAGGGGATCGAGGTGCGCGCGTGAGCGGGACCCAGGACGTGGAGGGCGTGCTCGCGCGCGCCCGGTTCGACGGAGCGGGCCTGCTGCCCGCGATCATCCAGGAGGAGGGCAGCCGCGACGTGCTGATGCTCGGCTGGATGGATGCCGAGGCTCTCCGCCGCACGCTCACCGAGGGCCGGGTCACCTTCTGGTCGCGCAGCCGCAAGGAGTACTGGCGGAAGGGCGACACGTCCGGCAACGTGCAGTACGTCCGCGGCGCCGCCCTCGACTGTGACGACGACGCGCTCCTCGTGACCGTGCACCAGGTCGGACCGGCATGCCACACCGGCGCCCACGCCTGCTTCGACGTCGACCCGCTCACCCCGGTGCTCGGCGAGCCGCACGGGGGCGACCGATGACGACGACCACGCGCGACGACTTCGACGCGCTCCTGCCCGGCCATCGTGTGGTGCCGGTCGTCCGCGAGCTCTTCGCGGGCGAGGAGACGCCGGTCGGCATCTACCGCAAGCTCGCGACCCGTGCCGGCGGCCAGCCGCGCCCCGGCACCTTCCTGCTCGAGTCCGCGGAGCAGGGCGGCATCTGGTCCCGCTGGTCGTTCGTCGGCGTCTCCTCGTTCGGCGTGCTCACCCAGCGCGGCGACGACGCCGTCTGGCTCGGCACGGGTCTCGACGCGCAGCGCGCCCTCGGCCCGGAGCCCGTGAGCGGGCCGCTCGACGCCGTCGCCCGGCTCGTCGAGCGCTGGCGGACGCCGCGCATCCCGGGCCTGCCGCCGCTGCCCGGCGGCCTCGTGGGCTTCATCGGGTGGGAGGCCATCCGCCAGATCGAGCGGCTCCCCGACGCGCCGCCCGCCGAGTTCGACGTGCCCGGCCAGGCCCTGAGCTTCGTGTCGGAGCTCGTGGTGGTCGACCACCGCAACGGATCGGTCCTGCTCGTCGCCACCGTGCTCGCGGACGGAGAGCAGCCGGCCGACGAGCTGTGGGCGAGCGCCCAGTCGAGGCTCGACTCCCTGCAGACCCGCCTGGCGACCCCGCTGCCCGCCGACCTCGCCGAGGCCGATCTCGGGCTCGTGCCGACGCCGCGCCTGCGCACGGAGCGACCGGACTTCCTCGCCGCCGTCGACAAGGCCAAGGAGTACATCCGCGACGGCGACATCTTCCAGGTGGTGATCTCGCAGCGCTTCGAGCTCGACGCCGCGGCGTCGCCGGTCGACGTCTACCGCGTGCTGCGCGCCCTCAATCCGAGTCCCTACATGTACCTGCTCGCGCTCGAGCGGCCGGACGGCGGCGCCTACTCGGTGGTCGGCTCGTCGCCCGAGGCGCTCGTCAAGGTGAGTGACGGCCGCGTCTACACGCACCCGATCGCCGGCTCGAAGCCGCGCGGCGTGACGCCGGAGGAGGACGTCGAGCTCGCCGAGACGCTCGCCGCCGATCCGAAGGAGCGCGCCGAGCACCTGATGCTCGTGGACCTCGCCCGCAACGACATCTCGAAGGTGTGCGTCGCCGGCACGGTCGAGGTGACGGAGTTCATGCGCATCGAGCGGTTCAGCCACATCATGCACCTCGTCTCCTCGGTCGAGGGCGAGCTGCGGGCCGACGCGGACGCGGTCGACGTGTTCCGGGCGACCTTCCCCGCGGGCACCCTGTCCGGGGCGCCGAAGCCGCGCGCGCTGGAGATCATCGACGAGCTCGAGCCCGCGCAGCGCGGCGTCTACGGGGGAGTGGTGGGCTACTTCGACTTCGCCGGCGACGCGGACCTCGCCATCGCGATCCGGACCGCGGTGCTCGCCGACGGAGTGGCGCGCGTGCAGGCGGGCGGCGGCATCGTCGCCGACTCCGACCCCGCCGCCGAGTACCAGGAGTCGCAGAACAAGGCGGCGGCTCCGCTCCGCGCCGTGGCCGTCGCGAACGCCCTGAGGAGGGTCCACTGACCTCGCGCCGGGCGAAGTCCCTCCTGCTGCTCGGCGCGCTGGTGGCGGCGGCGGTCCTGCTCGCCGCCGCCAACACGCCGTGGTTCACGGTCACGCTCCGGCCGGGAGGCGACCCGATCGAGGTGGGCGGCGCCGCCGCCGCTCCCGCCCTCAACGGGATCGCCCTCGCGGTCGTGGCGTGCGTCGGCGCGCTCAGCCTGGCGCCCAAGGTGCTCCGGTGGATCACCGCGGCGGTCCTCGCCCTGCTCGGCATCGGCGCCGGCTACGCGGCATCCGCCGCTCTCGCCGACCCACTCGGCGCGGCCGAGCGCAGCGTCTCCGCGGTGAGCGGCGTCGCCGGTCGCGAGTCCGTGGAAGCTCTCGTCGCCGCCATCACGCCCACCGCGTGGCCCGCCATCGCCGTCGCCGGGGGCGCCATGGTGCTCCTCTTCGCGCTCGGCATCGCCGTCACGGCGGGACGCTGGCCCGGCGCGGCGCGGAGCTACGGGACCGGAACAGGCACCGCCGCGGCGGCGGTTCCCGCCGCTGCCGCGCCCTCCGACACCTGGGACGCGCTCAGCCGGGGTGCGGACCCGACGAGCGCACCCCCGCCGCCCGCCCATCCGGAGTCCGCGCCGGACGCGTCCGACGGGCCGGGAAGTCGCCCGCCGCTAGAGTAGGAGCCATGAGCACCGAGCAGCACTCCGAGCCCGGACACGGCGATTCGCCCGCAGCCTGGACCGCCGTCGTGGTCAGCCTGATCGGCCTCTCGATCGCCACCGTCGCCTTCTTCCTCGAGTACACCTACGACGCCGAGTGGACCTGGCTCATCTGGGTCGGCGCGATCATCTTCGTCGTCGGATTCGTCCTCGGCTTCATCCTCAAGAAGCTCGGCTACGGCGTGGACGGCCCGAAGACCCTCAAGTCGCACTCGTAGGCGCCGGTGTCCCTGCTCACCGACCTCGTCGACGGGGCTCGGGCGGACGCTGAGACCCGCAGGGCGACCACCTCGCTCGCCGAGGTCGAGGCCCTCGCCGCTGCCGCGCCGCCCGCGATCGACGCCCTCGAGGCGCTCCGGCCGACGGACCGGGTGAAGATCATCGCCGAGGTGAAGCGCGCGAGCCCGTCCCGCGGCCGCCTCGCCGACATCCCCGACCCCGCCGCCCTCGCCGCCTCGTACGAGACCGGCGGCGCGAGCGCGATCAGCGTGCTCACCGAGCAGCGCCGCTTCGGCGGGTCGCTCGACGACCTCCGGGACGTGCGCGCGGCCGTGTCGCTGCCCGTGCTCCGCAAGGACTTCCTCGTCGACGAGTACCAGGTGCTCGAGGCCCGCGCCGCGGGCGCCGACCTGGTCCTCCTCATCGTGGCGGCCCTCGACCAGCCCACGCTCGCGCGCCTCTTCGACTTCACGACGTCGCTCGGCATGACCGCGCTCGTCGAGACCCACGACGCCGACGAGGTCGAGCGCGCGCTCGACGTCGGCGCCGGCCTCGTCGGCGTCAACGCCCGGGACCTCTCGACCTTCGAGCTGGACCAGGACCTCTTCGGCCGGCTCGCCGACCGCATCCCCGGCTCCGTGATCCGCGTCGCAGAGTCGGCCGTCAAGACCGCGGCCGACGTCGCCCACTACCGCCGTTCCGGCGCCGACGTCGTGCTCGTCGGCGAAGCCCTGGTCACGGGCGACCCCGTGGCCACTCTCCAGGAGTTCCTCTCCGCATGACCGACAACATCTCCGAGCGCCTCGCGCATCTCGAGCCGCTCCCCGGGCCCTACTTCGGCGAGTACGGCGGGCGATTCTCGCCCGAGCCGCTCGTCGCCGCCCTCGACGAGCTCACCGCCGCGTGGGAGGAGGCGAAGCGCGACCCCGCGTTCCGCCTCGAGCTCGACGACCTCCACCGCAGCTACACCGGACGCCCGTCGATCATCACGGAGGTGAAGCGCTTCGCCGAGCACGCGGGCGGCGCCAGGATCCTCCTCAAGCGCGAGGACCTCAACCACACCGGGTCGCACAAGATCAACAACGTGCTCGGCCAGGCGCTGCTCACGAAGCGGATCGGCAAGTCGCGCGTCATCGCGGAGACGGGAGCGGGCCAGCACGGCGTGGCCACCGCGACCGCCGCCGCCCTCTTCGGCCTCGACTGCGTCATCTACATGGGCGAGGTCGACACCGAGCGCCAGGCGCTCAACGTCGCCCGCATGCGCCTGCTCGGCGCCGAGGTCGTCCCGGTGACCGCCGGATCGCGCACGCTCAAGGACGCGATCAACGAGGCGATGCGCGACTGGGTGACGAACGTCGGCACCACCAACTACGTCTTCGGCACGGTCGCCGGGCCGCACCCGTTCCCGGCCATGGTCCGGGACCTGCAGCGGATCATCGGCGACGAGGCACGCGATCAGGTCCTCGAGCTCGTCGGCCGCCTCCCGGACGCGGTCGCCGCGTGCGTCGGCGGCGGCAGCAACGCGATGGGCATCTTCACCGCGTTCCTCGACGATCCCGAGGTTCGGCTCTTCGGGTTCGAGGCGGCGGGGGAGGGCGTCGACACGCCCCGGCACGCCGCCACGATCACGAAGGGTCGCCCCGGGGTGCTGCACGGCGCCCGCAGCTACCTGCTGCAGGACGAGGACGGGCAGACCCTCGAGTCGCACTCGATCTCCGCCGGCCTCGACTATCCCGGCGTCGGCCCCGAGCACGCGTGGCTCGCCGACATCGGGAGGGCGACCTACCGGCCGGTCACCGACGCCGCCGCGATGAGCGCCCTCCGCCTGCTGAGCCGCACGGAGGGCATCATCCCCGCCATCGAGTCCTCGCACGCCCTCGCGGGTGCGCTCGAGCTCGGCCGTGAGCTCGGCCCGGAAGCCGTGATCCTCGTCAACCTCAGCGGACGCGGCGACAAGGACATGACGACGGCCGGCCACTACTTCGACCTCCTCGACCGCGGCGCGGAGCAGGTGTGAGCGCCCAGGGAAGCGCGCCCTCGACGGGCGCGACGAGCGTCGCCGCGGTCCTCGCCGAGCGCCGGGACGCCGGCACGGGCGCCCTCGTCGGCTACCTGCCGGTCGGGTTCCCCGACCTCGCCACGAGCATCGACGCGGCCGTCGCGCTCGTCGAGAACGGCGTCGACGTCCTGGAGCTCGGGCTGCCGTACTCCGACCCGGTGATGGACGGCCCGGTCATCCAGGCCGCGACGCAGCAGGCGCTCGCGAACGGCTTCCGGCTGCGGCACGCCTTCGAGGCGGTCCGCGGGGTCCGCGAGCGTGTCGACGCCCCGGTCCTGCTGATGACCTACTGGAACCCGGTCGTGCAGTACGGCGTCGAGCGCTTCGCCGACGACCTGCGCGACGCGGGCGGTGCGGGCGTCATCACGCCCGACCTGATCCCCGACGAGGCGGGGGACTGGCTGGCCGCCTCCGAGCGGACCGGGCTCGACCGCGTGTTCCTCGCCGCGCCCTCCTCGAGCGACGCCCGCCTCGCCCGGGCCGTCGAGGTGAGCCGCGGCTTCGTCTACGCCGTCTCGACCATGGGCATCACCGGCGCCCGCTCCGACGTCGACCGGGCCGCCCGCGGACTCGTCGACCGGCTGCGCGCCGCCGGAGCCGAGAACGCGTGCGTGGGCCTCGGGATCTCGACCGCCGAGCAGGTCCGCGAGGTCCTCGAGTACGCCGACGGCGCCATCGTCGGCTCCGCACTGGTTGCGGCCCTCGCCGAGGGCGGCGTCAGCGCGGCCGGCGCCACCGCGGCGCGCCTGGCCGAGGGCACGCGCCCGGGATCGGCCTCCGCCCTCTAGTAGGCTGACCGATCGTGACGCCGCGCAGCATCCCGAGTCCCTCGCCCGAGTGGCAGTCGTTCTCCGTGGGGATCTTCACGATCCACACGTACGCGATCTGCATCCTCGTGGGCATCGTGGCCGCGATCCTGCTGACCTCCCGCCGCCTCACGAAGCGCGGCGCGGAGCCGGGGGTCGTGGTCGACGTCGCCCTGTGGGCGGTGCCGCTCGGCATCGTCGGCGCGCGGCTCTGGCACGTGTTCACCCACCCCGCCGACTACTTCGGCGGCGGCCGCTCCCTCCTCGAGACGCTCGGGGGCATCATCGCGATCTGGGAGGGCGGCAACGCGATCTTCGGCTCCCTCATCGGCGGCGCGATCGGCGTCTGGATCGGCTGCCGGATCACCGGCCTGCGGTTCTGGACGTTCGCCGACGCGCTCGCACCCGGGCTGCTGCTCGCCCAGGCGATCGGCCGCCTCGGCAACTGGTTCAACCACGAGCTCTTCGGTCAGCCGACCGACCTCCCCTGGGGGCTCGAGATCGAGTCGAGCAACCCGGCGTTCCCCGCCGGACTGCCTGCCGGCACGCTCTTCCACCCGACGTTCCTCTACGAGATGCTGTGGAACCTCTTCGGCGTCGTCCTCCTGCTCCTGATCGAGCGCGAGTGGCGCCTGCAGTGGGGCAAGCTCTTCGCCCTCTACCTCATCTGGTACGGCATCGGCCGCATCTGGTTCGAGTCGATCCGCGTCGACCCCAGCCTGATCTTCCTCGGCCTGCGCTCGAACGTGTGGGGCGCCATCCTCGCCGTCGTCCTCGGCGTCATCCTCTTCCTCGTGCAGCGCCGCCGTCACCCCGGCGTCGAGCCCAGCCCGTACGTGGCGGGCCGCGAGTGGGGCCGCGAGGACAAGGTAGAGTCGGTCTACACCGCGGAGGACTTCGAGGACGGCGACGCCGCCGAGACGGAGACCGACCGGCTGCCGGCCACAAGCGCGGCATCCCGGAACGCGGGCTCCTCCAAGCGCTGAACCGATCCGGCCGAATCCCGTCGAGATCCCGCCACAGAGCGGTCACGCGCCCAGCGAGCTCCAGCCTCGCCTGCTGCACAATGGAATGCTGAGCACCCCCGGGTGAGCGGCAGCCGCAGCACCCTCCCTTCCCCCTTCTGGGCCATCGTCGTCCCGCATGAGCAACGTTCCCCCGTGAGGAGACCGTGATGACGTTCACAGCGCCGGAGTCCCCCTACCGCCGGTTCTCGACCGTGCCCGCACAGCAGGGCATGTACGACCCGGCCGAGGAGAAGGACTCGTGCGGTCTCGCCATGGTCGCCACCATGCGCGGCGTGCCCGGGCACGACATCATCGCCGCCGCCCTCGGCGCCCTGCGCAACCTCGAGCACCGCGGTGCGGTCGGGTCCGACGCGGGCACCGGCGACGGCGCAGGCATCCTCACGCAGGTTCCCGATGCGTTCCTCCGCGCGGTCGCCGGCTTCGACCTGCCCGAGGCCGGGCAGTACGCGGTCGGCCTCGGCTTCCTGCCCACCGACGACGACGAGCGCGCCACCCTCAAGGAGGCCGTCGCCCGCATCGCCGAGGAGGAGAACCTCGTCGTCCTCGGCTGGCGCCCCGTGCCGCACCGCCCCGACCAGGTCGGCAACCTGGCGCGCACCGCGATGCCGGTCTTCGAGCAGCTGTTCGTCGCGAGCCGCCGCCACGAGGCGGACGGCACGCCGTTCTCGGGCATCCTGCTCGACCGCCAGGCCTTCCGGCTCCGCAAGCGCGCGGAGCGCGAGCACGGCGCGTTCTTCTGCTCCCTGTCGAGCCGCACCCTCGTCTACAAGGGCATGGTCACGACGCTGCAGCTCGAGCCGTTCTACCCGGACCTCTCGGACGAGCGCTTCGCGTCGACCCTCGCGCTGGTGCACTCCCGCTACTCCACGAACACGTTCCCGTCCTGGCCGCTCGCTCAGCCGTTCCGGATGATCGCGCACAACGGCGAGATCAACACCATCCAGGGCAACCGCAACTGGATGCGCGCGCGCCAGTCGCAGCTCTCGAGCGAGCTCGTCGGCGACATCCGGCCGCTGCTGCCGATCGTCACGCCCGGCGCGAGCGACTCCGCGTCCTTCGACGAGGTCGTCGAGCTGCTCTCACTGACCGGCCGCTCGCTGCCGCACGCGGTGATGATGATGGTGCCCGAGGCGTGGGAGAACAACCCCGCCATGGACGCCGCCCGCCGCGCGTTCTACGAGTACCACTCCTTCATCATGGAGCCGTGGGACGGCCCGGCCGCGATCACCTTCACCGACGGCTCGGTCGTCGGCGCGACCCTCGACCGCAACGGCCTGCGCCCGGGCCGCTACGTCGTCACCGACGACGGGCTCGTGGTCGCCGCCAGCGAGATCGGCGTCCTCGACATCGACCCCGCCCGCATCGTGCGGAAGGGACGACTCCGTCCCGGCCGCATGTTCGTCGTCGACACGGTCGCCGGCCGGATCATCGAGGACGACGAGCTGAAGGCCGACCTCGCCGCCGCGCACCCCTACGGCGAGTGGGTCGAGTCCGGCCGCATCCACCTCGAGGACCTGCCCGAGCGCGAGCACATCGTGCACACCCCCGCCTCCGTCACCCGGCGGCAGCGCACCTTCGGCTACACCGAGGAGGAGGTGCACATCCTCGTCGAGCCGATGGCCCGCACGGGTGCCGAGCCCCTCGGCGCGATGGGCTCCGACACCCCGATCGCGGTGCTCTCCGACCGGCCCCGGCTGCTCTTCGACTACTTCACCCAGCAGTTCGCGCAGGTCACCAACCCGCCGCTCGACTCGATCCGCGAGGAGGTCGTCACCTCCCTCGGCACGGGCCTCGGCCCGGAGGGCAACCTGCTCACCACGGTGCCCGAGCACGCGCGCCGCGTCGTCCTCTCGTTCCCGGTGATCGACAACGACGAGCTCGCGAAGATCCACCACATCGACCCGGCGGCGGGCAGCGCCACGACCACCGTCATCCGAGGTCTCTACCGTGTCGACGACGGCCCGCAGGCGCTCGAGCGCCGGCTCGCCGCCATGTGCGACGAGGTGGACGAGGCGATCGAGAACGGGGCCGAGTTCATCGTCCTCTCCGACCGCGACTCGAACGCCGACCTCGCGCCCGTCCCGTCGCTGCTCATGACCTCGGCCGTGCACCACCACCTCATCCGGCGCGAGAACCGCATGAAGGTCGGCCTGATCGTCGAGGCCGGTGACGTGCGCGAGGTGCACCACGTCGCGCTGCTCATCGGCTACGGCGCGGCCGCGGTGAACCCGTACCTCGCGATGGAGACGTCCGAGCAGCTCGTGCGCACCGGGCGGATCACCGGCCTCTCCCCGGAGCAGGCGGTGCACAACGTGATCAAGGCGCTCGGCAAGGGCGTGCTGAAGATCATGTCGAAGATGGGCATCTCGACCGTCGCGTCCTACTCCGGCGCGCAGGCGTTCGAGGCGGTCGGCCTGTCCGAGGAGCTCGTCCGGCAGTACTTCACCGGCACCACCACGAAGCTCGGCGGCGTCGGCATCGACGTGCTCGCCGCGGAGAACGCCGCCCGGCACTCCGCCGCGTACCCCGACGACGCGTCGTCGGCCGCCCATGAGCGGCTCTGGGTCGGCGGCGAGTACGCCTGGCGCCGCGGGGGACCGCCGCACCTCTTCAACCCGGACACCGTGTTCCGGCTGCAGCACTCCACCCGCAACCGCCGATACGACATCTTCCGCGACTACACCCGGCTCGTCGACGAGCAGGCGGAGGAGCTTCGCACGCTGCGCGGCCTGTTCCGGCTGAAGACGGGCCAGCGCCCCGAGCTGCCGCTCGACGAGGTCGAGCCGATCGAGTCGATCGTCCGCCGGTTCAACACCGGCGCGATGAGCTACGGCTCGATCAGCAAGGAGGCGCACGAGACCCTCGCGATCGCGATGAACCGCCTCGGCGGCCGCAGCAACACGGGCGAGGGCGGCGAGGACGTCGAGCGCCTGCTCGACCCGGAGCGCCGCAGCGCGATCAAGCAGGTCGCCTCCGGCCGATTCGGCGTGACGAGCATGTACCTCACCCACGCGACGGACATCCAGATCAAGCTCGCCCAGGGCGCCAAGCCCGGCGAGGGCGGCCAGCTGCCGCCGACGAAGGTGTACCCGTGGGTGGCGCGAACCCGGCATGCGACCGCGGGCGTCGGCCTCATCTCGCCGCCCCCGCATCACGACATCTACTCGATCGAGGACCTCAAGCAGCTCATCTTCGACCTGAAGCGGGCGAACCGGGATGCGCGCATCCACGTCAAGCTCGTCAGCCAGAACGGCATCGGCGCGGTCGCGGCGGGCGTCGCGAAGGCGAAGGCCGACGTCGTCCTCGTCTCCGGCCACGACGGCGGCACGGGCGCCAGCCCGCTCAACTCGCTGAAGCACGCCGGCACCCCCTGGGAGCTCGGCCTCGCCGAGACGCAGCAGACGCTCATGCTCAACGGCCTGCGCGAGCGCGTCGTCGTGCAGGTCGACGGGCAGATGAAGACCGGCCGCGACGTCATCATCGCCGCGCTGCTCGGCGCCGAGGAGTACGGCTTCGCGACCGCTCCGCTCGTCGTCGAGGGCTGCATCCTCATGCGGGTGTGCCACCTCGACACCTGCCCGGTCGGCGTCGCCACCCAGAACCCCGAGCTGCGCGCCCGGTTCTCCGGCAAGCCCGAGTTCGTCGTCAACTTCTTCGAGTTCCTCGCGCAGGAGGTGCGGGAGTGGCTCGCGAAGCTCGGCTTCCGCAGCCTCGACGAGCTGATCGGCCACAACGAGCTGCTCGACGTCGACCGCGCCATCGCGCACTGGAAGGCGGACGGCCTCGACCTCGCGCCGATCCTCGCCGGCCCGCAGTTCCGCGAGGAGGAGGCCCGGCTGGGCCGCGTCCAGCAGGACCACGAGCTCGAGGAGCACTTCGACAACCAGCTGATCCGCCTCGCCGCCGACGTGCTCGACCACGGCGGCAGGGTGTCCGTCGACCTCCCGATCCGCAACACGGAGCGCGCGGTCGGCACGATGCTCGGCCACGAGGTGACCAAGAGGTACGGCGAGAACGGGCTGCCCGAGGGGTCGATCGACATCACCCTCCGCGGCTCGGCGGGCCAGTCGCTCGGCGCGTTCGTGCCGAGCGGCATCACCCTGCGGCTCATCGGCGACAGCAACGACTACGTCGGCAAGGGCCTCTCCGGCGGCTCCATCGTCCTCCGCCCGCCGGCCGAGGCGGGCTACGTGGCCGAGGAGAACGTGATCGCCGGCAACGTGATCGGCTACGGCGCCACCCAGGGCACCCTCTTCCTCCGCGGCATCGTGGGGGAGCGGTTCCTCGTCCGCAACTCCGGCGCGACCTCGGTCGTGGAGGGCGTCGGCGACCACGCGCTCGAGTACATGACCGGCGGACTCGCGGTCATCCTCGGCTCCGTCGGCCGCAACCTCGGCGCCGGCATGTCCGGCGGCACGGCGTACGTGTACGACCTGCAGCCCGAGAGCGTCAACACGGCCGCTCTCGCCTCCGGCGAGCTGCAGCTCGAGCCCCTCGGCAGCGCCGACCAGGAGATCGTCCGCGACCTCCTCGAGCGGCACGTCGCCGAGACCGACTCCGCCCTCGCCGCACGGCTCCTCGAGGACTTCGAGGCGACCGCCGACCGCTTCACCAAGGTGCTGCCGCGCGACTACGCCGCCGTCATCGCCACGCGTCAGAGCGCCGTCGAAGAGGGGCTCGACCCCGACGGCGACGTGGTGTGGAACAGGATTCTGGAGGTGACCCGTGGCTGACCTTCGTGGTGCGGTCCCGGTGGCGCCCATCAACCGCTTGGAGGTGACCCGTGGCTGACCCCCGCGGCTTCCTGAAGACCCGCCAGCGCGAGCTCGCGCCGCGGCGGCCCGTCCCGGTCCGCATCATGGACTGGAAAGAGGTCTACGAGCAGCACGACCCCGGGGTCGTGCGCCGGCAGGCCGGGCGCTGCATGGACTGCGGCATCCCGTTCTGCCATCAGGGCTGCCCGCTCGGCAACCTCATCCCCGAGTGGAACGACCTCATGTGGCGCGGCGAGAACCACGCCGCCGTCGAGCGCCTGCACGCCACGAACAACTTCCCCGAGTTCACCGGGAAGCTGTGCCCGGCGCCGTGCGAGGCGTCCTGCGTGCTCGGCATCAACCAGCCGCCGGTGACCATCAAGCAGGTCGAGGCCGCGATCGCGGAGGACGCGTTCGCGAACGGCTGGCTCGAGCCGCACCCGCCGCAGCGCCTCACCGGCAAGACGGTCGCCGTGGTCGGCTCCGGCCCCGCCGGCCTCGCCGCCGCCCAGCAGCTGACGCGCGCCGGCCACACGGTCGCCGTGTACGAGCGGGACGACCGCATCGGCGGCCTGCTCCGCTACGGCATCCCCGAGTTCAAGATGGAGAAGCGGATCCTCGAGACCCGCCTCGGCCAGATGCAGGCGGAGGGCACCCGCTTCCGGGCGGGCGTCGAGATCGGCCGCGACATCTCGTGGGGCGACCTGCGCGCCCGCTACGACGCGGTCATCATCGCGACCGGCGCCACCGTGCCCCGCGACCTCGCCATCCCCGGCCGCGACCTCGACGGCATCCATTTCGCGATGGAGTACCTCGTCCAGGCGAACCGCGCCGTCGCCGGCGACCAGGTGCCGAACCAGATCAGCGCGGAGGGCAAGCACGTCGTCGTCCTCGGCGGCGGCGACACCGGTGCCGACTGCCTCGGCACCGCGCACCGCCAGGGCGCCGCGTCCGTGACGACGCTCGCGATCGGCAAGCAGCCGCCCTCGGAGCGCCAGGCGAACCAGCCGTGGCCCATGTACCCGACGCTCTTCGAGATGCAGTCCGCCCACGAGGAGGGCGGTGAGCGGATGTACCTCGCCTCCACCGTCGAGTTCCTCGACGACGGCGAGGGCAACGTCCGCGCGCTCCGCGTGGCCGAGACCGAGTACCTCGACGGCCGCCGCGTGCCGAAGGCCGGCACCGAGCACGAGATCCCCGCGGACCTCGTGCTGCTCGCCCTCGGCTTCACCGGCCCGGAGAGCACCGAGCTGACCGACCAGCTCGCGCTGCCCTTCGACGGTCGCGGTAACGTGGACCGCGGTGGGGACTACCAGACCAGCCTGCCCGGCGTCTTCGTGGCCGGGGATGCCGGCCGCGGCCAGTCCCTGATCGTGTGGGCCATCGCTGAGGGCCGCGCCGCCGCCTCCGCGGTCGACGCCTACCTCGAGGGGGAGACGCAGCTGCCGTTCCCCGTTCGACCCACCGACCGCGCACTCGCGGTCTGACCTTTCCCGCTGACGGAGGAACAATCCACGCATGAGACGAGCCAAGATCGTCGCGACGCTCGGTCCCGCTACATCCAGCTATGAGCAGATCCGAGCGATCGTCGATGCCGGCGTCGACGTCGCCCGCCTGAACCTGAGCCACGGCGACTACTCGGTGCACGAGGCGGTCTACGCCAATGTGCGGAAGGCCGCCGCCGACAGCGGCCGCGCGGTCGGCGTGCTCGTCGACCTGCAGGGACCGAAGATCCGGCTCGGCCGGTTCGAGAACGGCCCGTACGACCTCGCCGAGGGCGACACGTTCAAGATCACGACCGACGACATCCTCGGCAACAAGGACATCGTCGGCACGACGTTCAAGGGCCTGCCGGGCGACGTGAAGCCGGGCGACTCGCTCCTCATCGACGACGGCAAGGTGCGCGTCCGCGTCACCTCGAGCGACGACACCACGGTCACCACCCAGGTCGTCGTCGCCGGCGCGGTGTCCAACAACAAGGGCATCAACCTGCCGGGTGTCGCGGTGAACGTGCCCGCCCTCTCCGAGAAGGACGAGGCGGACCTCCGCTGGGGCCTGCGCATCGGCGCCGACTTCATCGCCCTCTCGTTCGTGCGCAACGCCGACGACGTGACCCGCGTGCACGAGATCATGGCCGAGGAGGGGCGCCGCATCCCCGTCATCGCCAAGATCGAGAAGCCGCAGGCCGTCGACGCCCTCGAGGGCATCGTCGACGCGTTCGACGCGATCATGGTCGCCCGCGGCGACCTCGGCGTCGAGCTGCCCCTCGAGGCGGTCCCGATCGTGCAGAAGCACGCCGTCGAGCTCGCCCGCCGCATGGCGAAGCCGGTCATCGTGGCGACGCAGATGCTCGAGTCGATGATCCACAGCCCCGTCCCGACCCGCGCGGAGACCTCCGACGTCGCGAACGCCGTTCTCGACGGCGCCGACGCGGTCATGCTCTCCGGCGAGACGAGCGTCGGCGAGTACCCGGTCGTCACCGTCCAGACGATGGCGCGCATCGTCGCGTCGACCGAGGACCACGGCCTCGACCGCATCCCGCCGCTCGGCACCAAGCCGCGCACCCAGGGCGGCGCCATGACGCTCGCCGCGGCGGAGGTCGCCGAGTTCGTCGGCGCCAAATACCTCTGCGTGTTCACCGAGTCCGGCGACTCCGCGCGCCGCATGTCGCGCCTCCGGTCGTCGATCCCCATGAAGGCGTTCACCCCGGAGCCGAGCATCCGGGACCGGATGGCGCTCACCTGGGGCATTGAGTCCTTCCTCGTGCCGCGCGTCAAGCACACCGACCAGATGTTCCACCAGGTGGAGGAGGTCCTCATGCGCGAGGGCCTCGCCACCGTCGGCGACAAGGTGGTCGTGATCTCGGGATCCCCTCCCGGCATCCCCGGCTCGACGAACGACGTGCGCGTGCACCGGATCGGCGACGCGACGCACGGCGCGGCGCCGGCCTGGGCCGAGTAGCGCGCCGATCGTGCCGGCGCTGACCGCGACGCCGCTGGCCGGGGCGGACGACGCCCTCCCGCTCTTCGTGCTGCCGTCCCTCGGCGGCAGCCACGAGGACTGGCGGCCGGCGGCGCAGCGGCTCGGGGAGCGGTACCGCGTGCTCGGCGTCGACCTGCCCGGCCACGGCTCCTCTCCGGTGACGACCGAGCCGTTCACGATGATCGACCTCGCCCAGGCGGTGCTCGACGTGGTGGACGAGCTCGACGTCGACGACTTCGGCCTCGTCGGCACCTCCCTCGGCGGCGCGGTCGTCCAGGAGCTGGCGCTCGCCCGTCCGGAGGGCCTCGTGTTCACGGGCGTCGTCTGCTCCGCGCCGAGGATGGGGGACCAGGCTTCCTGGGCGGAGCGCGCCGCGGCCGTCCGCCGGCGGGGGACCGGGTCCCTCGTCGGCGCCCTCGCGGAGCGCTGGTTCTCGCCCGGCTTCGCCAAGGCGCATCCCGTCGTCGTGGGCCGCGTCCTGGCGGGCGTCGCGGCCACCGACGACGAGAGCTACGCCCTCTGCTGCGAGGCGCTCGGCGCCTGGGACGCGACCGACCGCATCCTCACGCTCGACGTCCCCGTCGTCGCCGTCCGCGGCGAGCACGACCCGGTCGCCACCCTCGACGCGATGCGGCCGCTGCTCGCGGCCCCCGGCGTGACCGAGCGCCTCATCCGGGGCGTGCGCCACCAGGCGGCCATCGAGGCGCCCGACGCCGTCGCCGCTGCCCTCCTGGGCTGAAGGCGGGGCCGAGGTCGCCCGCCCGCGCTCAGCAGGACTTTCTGCACTCGGCAGGAGAAACAGGGCCCGAAAGTCCTGCTGAACGCAGAAAGTCCTGCTGAGCGGATGGTCCTGCCCAACGGCGAAGGGCTGTGCACGGCGGAAAGGGCCGGCGGCGGCCCGCCGCCTCGGTACCGGTGGTGGGACTCGAACCCCGTCCCCACCTCCGGCCTTCGCGCCGCGATGCGGCGCTCACGGGCCTCCGGCGGGGCCCCGGTGTGGCTCTCGCCCACCACACACACGCCACGTCGCACCGCCGATGGCGGCGCGCCGCGTCGTACCGGTGGTGGGACTCGAACCCACACGCCCTCGCGGGCGGAGCATTTTGAGTGCCCTGCGTCTGCCATTCCGCCACACCGGCTGAGCCGGCCCCGGGGGTCGGCGCGGTTCACCCTACAGTAGGCTCTCCTCTGTGGCAGAGCAGGCTGAGACCCCGACGGCTCCGCGACGCGTCGTCGTCGCAGAGGACGAATCGCTGATCCGGCTCGACATCGTCGAGACGCTTCGGGACAACGGATTCGAGGTCGTCGGCGAGGCCGGCGACGGTGAGACGGCGGTCGCCCTCGCCACCGAGCTGCGTCCGGACCTCGTGGTCATGGACGTGAAGATGCCGCAGCTGGACGGCATCTCCGCCGCCGAGCGGCTCTCCAAGAACCACATCGCGCCCGTCGTGCTGCTGACCGCGTTCAGCCAGAAGGAGCTCGTCGAGCGCGCCAGCGAGGCGGGCGCCCTCGCCTACGTAGTGAAGCCGTTCACGCCGAACGACCTGCTGCCGGCGATCGAGATCGCCCTCAGCCGCTACCAGCAGATCGTGACCCTCGAGGCCGAGGTCGCCGACATGGTCGAGCGCTTCGAGACCCGGAAGCTCGTCGACCGGGCGAAGGGCCTTCTCAACGAGAAGATGGGCCTCTCGGAGCCGGACGCGTTCCGCTGGATCCAGAAGGCGTCGATGGACCGCCGCCTCACCATGCGCGACGTCGCCCAGGCGATCATCGAGCAGCTCTCCGCCAAGAAGTGACCGCCCTGGACGCGCAGCGTCCCGAGCGGTCAGGTTGAGGGCGGCGCACGCTTGCGCCGGTCTCGAAACCTCGATCACTGCATCCAGAGGCGGAGTCGCCGGCGTTCGGCGATCCGCCCCGTCCCTCAACAGGCATTCCTCCCTCCAACAGGCGGAATGAGCCACTTTCTGCCTGTTGACGGAATTTCTGCCTGTTGAGGGACAGCGTCACCGTCCCCAGCGCTCAGCCGACTCGCCCCCAGCAGGACAATCTGCGGTCAGCAGGACTTTCCGCCGTCAGCAGGACTTTCCGAGCCCGGATCTCCTGCTCACTGCAGAAAGTCCTGCTGAGTGCAGGTGAGGGCGCTCGACTGCAGGTCACCGGCACCCGCAGACTCAGCGACAGAAGAGGACGAGCCCTCACCGCTCCTTGTCGCGGAGCATGTTGGTCATCCGGATCGTGGAGAGGCGGCGGCCCTCCTCGTCGCGGACGACCGTCTGGTGCGTCGCCAGGGTGCGGCCGAGGACGAGCGCCTCGCACGTCGCGGTCACCCAGCCCTTGGTGACCGAGCGGGAGTGGGTCGCGTTGATCTCGATGCCGACGGCGTAGCGGCCGGGGCCCGCGTGCACCGCGGAGGAGACCGAGCCGAGCGACTCGCCGAGCACCACGTGCGCGCCGCCGTGCAGCAGGCCGATCACCTGCGTGTTCCCCTCGACGGGCATCCGCGCGACCGAGTGCGACGCGGAGATCTCGACGAACTCGATGCCCATCTTGCGTGCCAGCAGCCCGCCCCCGGTGTTCACGAGCCGGTCGATCAGCTCGGGATCCATGTCGTCGGGGAAGGTCGTCATCGGTCCTCCGGGGCGCCAGGGGCGTGTCGGTCCCCGCGGCTAGGCTTGCAGGGTGTCAGAGAGCGATCAGCCTACCCTCCTGCTGGTCGACGGCCATTCGCTCGCCTACCGGGCGTTCTATGCGCTCCCCGTCGACAGCTTCCAGGCCTCCAACGGGCAGCACACGAACGCCATCCACGGGTTCCTGTCGATGCTGCTCGTGCTGCTGCAGAAGGAGAAGCCGACGCACATGGGCGTCGCCTTCGACCTCTCCCGCTCGTCGTTCCGCACCCGCGACTACCCGGAGTACAAGGGCACCCGCAACGAGACGCCGTCCGAGTTCAAGGGGCAGGTGCCCCTGCTGCAGGACACCCTCAAGGCGATGAACGTCGTCACCATGTCGAAGGAGGACTTCGAGGCCGACGACATCCTCGCCACCCTCGCGAAGCGCGGCACCGAGCAGGGGTACAGGGTGCTCGTCGTCTCCGGCGACCGGGACACCATCCAGCTCGTCAACGAGAACGTGACCCTGCTCTACCCGTCGCGGCAGGGTGTCACCGACCTCACGCGCTACGACGTCGAGAAGGTGCGCACCCGCTACGACATCGAGCCATGGCAGTACCCGGACATCGCCGCCCTCGTCGGCGAGACGAGCGACAACCTGCCCGGCATCGACAAGGTCGGGGAGAAGACCGCCGTCAAGTGGCTGAAGCAGTTCGGCAGCCTCGACGAGATCCTCGCTCACGCCGACGAGATCAAGGGCGTCGTCGGCAACAACCTCCGCGAGCAGCGCGACCGGGCCGAGCGCAACCGGCGCCTCAACCGGCTGATCGACGACCTCGAGCTCGACATCGCCCCCGGCGACCTCGAGCGGAAGCCGATCGACGTGAAGGCCGTCCGCGACCTGCTCGGCGGGCTGCAGATGCGCAACATCCTCGACCGCATCCTCAAGCTCGAGGGGGAGCGCGGCACCCTGTCCTCGGAGGGCAACCCGGAGGCGCCGATCGCGGAGGAGCCGAGCGTCGCGCCGCCCGCCCCCACGCCGCGCACGCTGTCCGGCGACGAGCTGGGCGAGTGGCTGCGCGCGCAGTCCGCCGCGCACCCCGGCGGCCTCGGCCTCCGCATCGAGCTGTCCGGCGACCGGATCCTCGGTGCCGGCGTCGCGAGCGACACCGAGTCGGTGACGGTCGCGTGGAACCCGGGCGCGCCCGAGTTCGCGGCCTTCGAGCAGTGGCTCGCCGGCCCCGACCACAAGCTCGTGCACGAGGCGAAGCCGCCGCTCAAGGCGATCACCGCGGCGGGTCTGCAGCTCGGCGGCCTCGCATTCGACACCCAGATCGCCGGGTGGCTGCTGCGGCCGAGCGGCATCGACAAGACGCTCACCGACGTGGTGCGGCGCTACCTCGCCGAGGAGGTGCCGCAGTCGGACCCGAACCAGCTGGTGCCGGAGGACGACGGCGCCGGCATCGCGACCGAGGCCTGGTACACGTTCCGGGCCGTCGAGGCCCTCCGCCGGGTGATGGACGAGCGCGACAACCGCGTGCTCACCGAGATCGAGCTGCCCACTCTCCGTGTCCTCTCGCGGATGGAGACGAACGGCGTCGCCGTCGACGCGCCGCTGCTGTCCTCCCTGTCCCGCGAGCTGGGCGAGCGGATCGACGGGCTCGCCCAGGAGGCGTTCGGTGTCCTCGGCCACGAGCTCAACCTCGGCTCGCCGAAGCAGCTGCAGCAGGTGCTCTTCGAGGAGCTCGGGATGCCGAAGACCCGGTCGACCAAGACCGGCTACTCGACGGACGCCGACTCGCTCGCCGACCTCATGGACACGAACCCGCACCCGTTCGTGGACCTGCTCCTGCAGCACCGCGACGCGAGCAAGCTGCGGCAGATCATCGACACCCTCGAGGCCGGCATCCGCTCCGACGGGCGCATCCACACCACCTACCAGCAGACGGGCACCACCACCGGCCGGATCTCCTCCAACGATCCGAACCTGCAGAACATCCCGATCCGCGCCGCCGAGGGCCGCCGGATGCGCGCCGCCTTCGTGCGCGGCGAAGGCTACGAGACGCTGCTCACCGCCGACTACTCGCAGATCGAGATGCGGATCATGGCGCACCTCTCGCAGGACGCCGGCCTCATCGAGGCGTTCAACGCGGGGGAGGACCTGCACCGCTTCGTCGGCGCCCGGGTGTTCCGGGTCGAGCCGTCCGACGTCACGCCGGTCATGCGCACCAAGGTGAAGGCGATGTCCTACGGCCTCGCCTACGGCCTCAGCGCGTTCGGCCTGTCGAAGCAGCTGCGCATCGATCAGAGCGAGGCGCGCCAGCTGATGACCGACTACTTCGACCGGTTCGGCGCCGTGCGCGACTACCTCCGCAACGTGGTCGAGGAGGCGCGCGCCGACGGGTACACCGAGACCATCTACGGCCGACGCCGCCCGTTCCCCGACCTCAACAGCCCCAACCGGGTGCTGCGCGGCAACGCGGAGCGGCAGGCGCTCAACGCGCCCATCCAGGGCTCGGCGGCCGACATCATGAAGCTCGCGATGATCTCCATCGACGCCGACCTGCGCTCTCGCGACCTCCGCTCCCGGATGCTGCTGCAGGTGCACGACGAGCTCGTGTTCGAGGTCGCGGCGGGGGAGTGGGACGACCTCGAGGGCATCGTGACCGAGCGGATGGCGCACGCCGCCGAGCTCCGCGTGCCGCTCGACGTGCAGGTCGGCCGCGGCGACAACTGGGACGCCGCCGCCCACTGACGGGGCGGCGCATCGAGAAGGAGGACCCGATGGCGGGCGCGACGCGGCAGCCTCTCGCGGAGCTGCTGGGCGAGTCGGCGGTCCGGCTCGACTGCACGGCGGAGGACCGGTTCGACGCGGTGCGCCAGTGCGGCGCCGCGCTCGTCGCCTCCGGCGCGGTGACGGAGGCGTACGTCGACTCGATGCTCGAGCGCGAGCACACCGTCTCGACGTTCATCGGCGAGGGCGTCGCCATCCCGCACGGCACGCTCGCGGGCAAGGACGCGGTGCACCGCAGCGCGATGGTCGTGCTCGGCTTCCCGGACGGTGTCGACTGGGACGGCTCCCGGGTCGATGTCTGCATCGGGATCGCCGCCCCCGCGGGCGGGCACGTCGCCCTCGTCGCCCGCCTCGCGGAGATCCTGCTCGACCCCGAGCAGGCGGCCCGGCTGCGCGCCGCCCGGCAGCCCGCCGAGATCCGGGTCCTGTTCGGCGGGGAATAGGCTCGATCCTCGTGACCGACGAGCGCACGAGCACCGAGATCGACCGCATCGCCGACGGCTGGGTGGACACCCTCGTCGAGCTGTGCCCGGAGTGGGCCGTCTGGCTCGGCCGGCCCGGCAACGAGGGCGGCTACAGCGACTACTCACCGGAGGGCCGCGACCGCGTCGTCGCCGCCGGCCGGCAGGTCGCCGACCGGCTGCGCGCCGCGGTCCCCGCGGACGCCGTCGACGAGGTGACGCGCACCGACCTGCTCCGCGAGCTCGACCTCGCCGCGGAGAAGCACGAGGCGCGCCTGTTCCTCCGCGACCTCAACGTGATCGCGTCGCCGGCCCAGGAGATCCGCGAGGTCTTCGACCTCATGCCGACCGGCACCGATGCCTCGTGGGAGCACATCGCCAAGCGCCTCGGCAACGTGCCCGAGGCGATCCGCGGCTATACCGCGTCGCTGCGCCGCGGCATCGACGAGGGCGTCGTCCCGGCGCTCCGCCAGGTGCGCGAGGTCATCGGCGAGGCGCGAGGGCACGCGGCCTCGGACGGATTCTTCTTCACCCTGACCGGGGGAGCGGAGGCGGGCGGCGTGCCCGTCGCGGACGCGCTGCGGCGCGACCTGGAGGCCGGCGCGACCGCCGCCGCCGCCGCGTACGGCGAGCTCGCCGACTTCCTCGAGACCGAGCTCGCCCCGCGCGCGCCGGAGCGGGACGCGGTGGGCCGCGAGCTGTACGCGCTCGCCTCCCGCGACTTCCTCGGCGCCACCATCGACCTCGACGAGACGTACGAGTGGGGGCTCGAGGAGCTCGCCCGCATGGTGCGCGAGCAGGAGCAGATCGCCGAGCAGATCCTCCCCGGCGCCACGGTCGCCGAGGCGGTGGCCCACCTCAAGCAGGACCCGAGCCGCAAGCTGCACGGCACCGACGCGCTGCAGCGCTGGATGCAGGACCTCAGCGACCGGGCCGTCGAGGAGCTCGGCCGCACCCACTTCGACATCCCCGCCGAGGTGCGTGCGCTCGAGTGCCGCATCGCGCCCACCCAGACGGGCGGCATCTACTACACGGGCCCGTCCGACGACTTCGCGCGCCCCGGCCGCATGTGGTGGTCGGTGCCGGAGGGAGTCACGGAGTTCGACACCTGGCTCGAGACGACCACCGTGTACCACGAGGGCGTGCCGGGGCATCACCTGCAGATCGCCCTCGCGACCTACAACAAGGCGCAGCTGAACTCGTGGCGCCGCATCGCCGGCACCTCCGGCCACGCCGAGGGCTGGGCCCTCTACGCGGAGCGGCTGATGGACGAGCTCGGCTACCTCGACGACCCGGCCGACCGGATGGGGATGCTCGACGGCCAGCGGATGCGCGCGGCGCGCGTCGTCCTCGACCTCGGGGTGCACCTCGAGAAGCCGCACCCGGATGGCGGCACGTGGGACGCCGAGAAGGCGCTCGCCTTCATGCGCGCCAACTACAACGCGGACGACGCCACCATCCGGTTCGAGGTGAACCGCTACCTCGGCTGGCCCGGCCAGGCGCCCGCCTACAAGGTGGGGCAGCGGATCTGGGAGCAGCTGCGCGACGAGGTGGCGCGGCGAGAGGGTGCGGAGTTCGACATCAAGCGCTTCCACCGCCGCGCGCTCGACCTCGGCGGCATAGGCCTCGACACGCTCCGCTCCGCCGTCCTCGGCTGAGCCGGCGCGTCGGAGGGGCGCCCCGGAATGCAGGGGAGCCCTCGCGCGTTCTTGTCACAGACGCCGCGCAGGCGCAACCCGCGGTGGAGTCGGACTCCCATCCGGGTTAGACTGCCACGTTGTCTGAACAGCACCGCGCCCGCATGGGCACGGATCGCCTCGGCACCAACCTGTCCGCTCGCCACGAGCGACGAAATCGACAACCCTCTCGCCCGTGGCCTGAACCATGTCCAATTCTGGAGCAACTACTACATGTCAACCACTACGACCGCCCCGGCCACCAAGCAGGTCGCGATCAACGACATCGGATCTGCTGAAGACTTCCTGGCCGCGGTCGAGAAGACCCTCAAGTTCTTCAACGATGGAGACCTGATCGAGGGCACTGTCGTCAAGATCGACCGCGACGAGGTCCTCCTCGACGTCGGCTACAAGACCGAGGGTGTCATCCCCTCCCGCGAGCTCTCCATCAAGCACGACGTCGACCCCAACGAGGTCGTCAACGTCGGCGACAGTGTCGAGGCCCTCGTTCTCCAGAAGGAGGACAAGGAAGGCCGCCTGATCCTGTCGAAGAAGCGCGCCCAGTACGAGCGCGCCTGGGGCGACGTCGAGAAGATCAAGGAGGCCGACGGTGTCGTCACCGGCACGGTCATCGAGGTCGTCAAGGGCGGCCTGATCGTCGACATCGGACTCCGCGGCTTCCTCCCGGCCTCGCTCATCGAGCTGCGCCGCGTCCGCGACCTCACCCCCTACCTGGGCCAGGAGCTCGAGGCGAAGATCCTCGAGCTCGACAAGAACCGCAACAACGTGGTCCTGTCCCGCCGCGCCCTGCTCGAGCAGACCCAGTCCGAGAGCCGCAGCACGTTCCTCGCGAACCTGCACCCGGGCCAGGTCCGCAAGGGTGTCATCTCGTCGATCGTCAACTTCGGTGCGTTCGTCGACCTCGGCGGCGTCGACGGTCTCGTCCACGTCTCCGAGCTCTCCTGGAAGCACATCGAGCACGCCAGCGAGGTCGTCGAGGTCGGCCAGGAGGTCACCGTCGAGGTGCTCTCCGTCGAGCTCGACCGCGAGCGCGTCTCCCTGTCGCTCAAGGCGACGCAGGAGGACCCGTGGCAGGTCTTCGCCCGGACCCACGCGATCGGCCAGATCGCCCCGGGCAAGGTCACGAAGCTCGTGCCGTTCGGTGCGTTCGTCCGCGTCGCGGACGGCATCGAGGGCCTCGTGCACATCTCCGAGCTCTCCAGCAAGCACGTCGAGCTGGCCGAGCAGGTCGTCTCCGTCGGTGACGAGGTCTTCGTGAAGATCATCGACATCGACCTCGAGCGTCGCCGCATCTCGCTGAGCCTCAAGCAGGCCAACGAGGGCATCGACCCGAGCAACCAGGAGTTCGACTCCGGCCTCGCCGCCCTCTACGGCATGGTCACCGAGTACGACGAGCAGGGCAACTACAAGTTCCCCGAAGGCTTCGACCCGGAGACCAACGAGTGGAAGGAAGGCTTCGAGGAGCAGCGCGCCAAGTGGGAGCAGGAGTACGCCGACGCTCAGGCCCGCTGGGAGCAGCACAAGGAGCAGATCGTCAAGAGCATCGCGGATGAGGCCGCCGGCATCACGTCGTCGAGCAGCTCCTCGTCCTCGTCCTCGTCCTCCTCGTCGTCGTTCTCGAGCGACTCGGGCTCGGCGGGCACCCTCGCCGACGACGCGTCCCTCGCGGCGCTGCGCGAGCGGCTCTCCAGCAACAGCTGAGGCATCGATCGCCTGATCACCGGAAGGCCGGACGCGGAAGCGTCCGGCCTTCCGTCGTTCCCGCCCCTCGTCAACACCCAGTCCGCTCCGGGAGGGGACGGGTACCGTGAAGGGGTGACCCTCCTCGGCCTCACCGGAGGCATCGCGTCCGGCAAGTCCACCGTCGCCGCCCGGCTCGCCGAGCACGGCGCCGTCGTCGTCGACGCCGACCTCCTCGCCCGCGAGGCGGTGCAGCCGGGTTCCCCGGGACTCGCGGCGATCGTCCGCGAGTTCGGCGACCAGGTGCTCGCCGCCGACGGGACGCTCGACCGGCCCAAGCTCGGCCGGATCGTCTTCCAGGACCCGAACGCTCTCGCGCGGCTCAACGCGATCGTGCACCCGGAGGTCGGCCGGCTCTCCCGGGAGCGCTTCGGGGAGGCGTTCGCCGCCGACCCGCACGCGGTCGTCGTCTACGACGTGCCGCTCCTCGCGGAGGCCCGGGTCGCCGACGAGTTCGACCGCGTCGTCGTCGTGCACGCGCCGGCGGACGAGCGCGTCCGCCGGATGGTCGAGCTGCGCGGGATGGACGAGGCCGAGGCCCGACGCCGGGTGGAGGCGCAGGCGAGCGACGAGGCGCGGCTCGCCATCGCCGACGAGGTCATCGACGCGAGCGGCACCCTCGAGCAGACCCGCGAGCAGGTCGACGGCCTCTGGCGACGCCTCACCCTCTGACCGCGGCGCGGGTGCTGCGGACGTCCGCGCCCCGCCGACCGTCGTGATCCCCCCGTAGGGGCTGCTGGAGCGTGCGCCGTCCGCGAACGGAGACACCGTGTCGGAGGGCGAACCTACACTCGAAGTCATGCAGCCCACCCGTGCCGTGCGCCCGTTCGAGGTCGTCAGCGAGTACCAGCCGAGCGGCGACCAGCCGACGGCGATCGCCGAGCTCGCGGGCCGCATCAACGCGGGCGAGACCGACGTCGTGCTGCTCGGCGCGACCGGCACCGGCAAGTCCGCGACCACGGCCTGGCTCGTCGAGGCGGTGCAGCGGCCCACGCTCGTGCTCGCGCACAACAAGACGCTCGCGGCCCAGCTCGCGAACGAGTTCCGCGAGCTGATGCCGAACAACGCGGTCGAGTACTTCGTCTCGTACTACGACTACTACCAGCCCGAGGCGTACGTCCCGCAGACGGACACCTTCATCGAGAAGGACTCGTCCATCAACTCGGAGGTCGAGCGCCTCCGCCACTCCACCACGAACTCGCTGCTCAGCCGGCGCGACGTGGTCGTCGTGTCGACGGTGTCGTGCATCTACGGCCTCGGCGCCGCCGAGGAGTACCTCGAGGCGATGGTGGCGCTGCAGGTGGGCGAGCGCATCACGCGCGACCGGCTCGTCCGCCGGTTCATCAACATGCAGTACGAGCGCAACGACTACGACTTCTCGCGCGGCCGCTTCCGCGTGCGCGGCGACACCATCGAGATCATCCCGGTCTACGAGGAGCACGCCATCCGCATCGAGATGTTCGGCGACGAGATCGAGGCGCTCTACGTCCTCCACCCGCTCACCGGTGAGGTGCTGAAGCAGGTGGACGCCATCTCGGTGTTCCCGGCCACGCACTACGCGGCGAGCCCCGACACCATGAAGCGGGCGATCGAGACAATCCGGGTCGAGCTCGCCGAGCGGCTGAAGGAGCTGGAGTCGCAGGGCAAGCTCCTCGAGGCGCAGCGCCTGCGCATGCGCACCACCTTCGACCTCGAGATGATGGAGCAGATCGGGTTCTGCTCGGGCATCGAGAACTACTCGCGGCACATCGACGGCCGCGCGCCCGGCGCCGCCCCGAACTGCCTCCTCGACTACTTCCCGGAGGACTTCCTCGTCGTCATCGACGAGTCGCATGTCACCGTCCCGCAGATCGGGGCGATGTACGAGGGCGACGCGTCCCGCAAGCGCACCCTCGTCGAGCACGGCTTCCGCCTGCCGAGCGCCATGGACAACCGCCCGCTGAAGTGGGAGGAGTTCAAGGCGCGCGTCGGCCAGACCGTGTACCTCTCCGCCACGCCCGGCCGCTACGAGCTCGGCATGTCCGACGGCGTGGTGGAGCAGATCATCCGCCCGACGGGCCTCGTCGATCCGCAGATCGTGGTGAAGCCGTCGAAGGGGCAGATCGACGACCTGCTCGAGGAGATCCGCGTCCGGGTGGAGCGTGACGAGCGCGTGCTCGTGACGACGCTCACCAAGAAGATGGCCGAGGAGCTCACCGACTTCCTCGGCGAGCACGGCGTCAAGGTGCGGTACCTGCACTCCGACGTCGACACGCTCCGCCGAGTCGAGCTGCTCACCGAGCTGCGCGCCGGCGTCTACGACGTGCTGGTCGGCATCAACCTCCTCCGTGAGGGCCTCGACCTGCCGGAGGTGTCGCTCGTCGCGATCCTCGACGCCGACAAGGAGGGCTTCCTCCGCTCGTCGACGTCGCTCATCCAGACCATCGGCCGCGCCGCCCGCAACGTCTCGGGCGAGGTGCACATGTACGCCGACAACATGACCGAGTCGATGGCGAACGCGATCGAGGAGACGACCCGCCGCCGCGAGCGGCAGATCGCCTACAACGCCGAGCACGGCATCGACCCGCAGCCGCTGCGCAAGCGCATCGCCGACATCACGGACGTGCTGATCCGCGAGGGCGCCGACACCAAGGAGCTGCTCGCCGGCCGCGGCTCCGGCAAGCGCTCGCCCACGCCGAACCTGCGCCGGGGCGGCATCGCCGCGGAAGGCGCCGGTCAGCTGGAGCAGATCATCGCCGACCTCAACGACCAGATGCTGCAGGCCGCGGCCGAGCTCAAGTTCGAGCTGGCGGCCCGTCTGCGCGACGAGCTGACGGAGCTGAAGGGCGAGCTGCGCCAGATGGAGAAGGCCGGCCACCTGGTCTGACCTCGACCCGACCGGCCGCCGACGCAGAAGTGCCCGTTCCGGTGCGGAGTGCCTCGCAGAGAGGGCACCTCGCGCCGGAACGGGCACTCGTGCTCACCGGACCGACGCACCCCGGAGGAAGAGCAGCGTCCCCGCCGAGGCCAGCGCGATGACGGCTACGGCGGCGACGGCCAGCCACCACACCCGGAACGCGGCCGCGATGTCCGGGAGCACCGGGGCGGCGAGCAGCAGCGCCAGAGCGAGCCCCACGCCGAGCGCGACGCCGAGGGTGGCCGCGCCCGGAGCCGCGAAGCGGATCCACGCCGCCCCGAACACCGAGCCGATCGACATCAGCGCGAGGGTGCCCAGGAACACGATCGGCACCAGGTAGCGGACGTCGCCCGCGCCGAGCGCGTACACGTCGACGAGGTGGATGCCGGCGAACCAGTGCCCGGTGAGCAGCTCGAGGCCGAGCAGTGCCACGAAGATCGCGGTGAAGTAGGCGGCGATCACCGCGTTCGACAGGAGGGTGCCCACCGTGAAGCTCCGGCGGGTGGTGCCGAGCGCGAGGCTGAACGGAAACGCGGTCGAGACCGCCATGACGCCGAGCGAGACCACGAAGCCGCTGAGCGCCCAGGCGACCGCCGGGTTGTTGCGGGCGCCGTCCGCGGCCGCCGCGTCCTCCATCGGCGTGCCGAGCCGCTGCAGGGCGAGCGAGATGATCGTCGTTACGACGAAGACGGCGGCCACGATCAGGAGCGGGGTGACGAACACCGCGCGGCGCTTGACGACGTGCATCCGGACGACGTCGACGGGAGAGGGGATGCGGGCGACGGCGCTCATGCGCGGGCTCCTTCGTTCTCGTTGGCGAGGTCGGCGCCGTAGGCGGCGACCAGCTCCTGCAGTCGGGCGGGGGCGAGGTCGAGTCCCGCGTCCCGCGCCTCCGCCTTCTCGGCGGGGGAGAGGGCGCCCTCGACGGTGAGTGAGAGCAGCCCGCCGACGCGGTGCTCGCGGAGCACCCGCCGGCCGTCGACGAAGCCCGTGACGGCCGCGGCGATCCCGCTGATGGTGAAGGCCGCGCCCGCGAGGTCCTCGGTCGAGTCCTCCCGGATCAGCCGGCCCTTGTCGACGATGACGACGCGCTCGAGGAGCGACTCCATCTCGTCGATGAGGTGGGTGGACAGCAGGACGGCCCGCGGGTGCTCGGCGTAGTCCTGCAGCAGGGCGTCGTAGAACATCGCCCGTGCGGTCGCATCGAGCCCCAGGTAGGGCTCGTCGAAGATCGTGATGGGCGCTCGGGAGGCAAGCCCCAGCACGATGCCGAGCGCGGAGAGCTGACCGCGCGAGTACTTCTTCACCACCGGCTTCGCGGGCAGGCGGAACCCGTCGACGAGCCGGGCGGCGAGCTCGGCGTCCCATCGCTCGTGGAACCGCGGCGCGACATCGAGCACGTGCCGCAGGTAGTAGTCCTCGGGGTAGCGCTGGTTGTCCCGCACGAAGCTCATCGAGGAGAGGATCCGGCCGTTCTCGAACGGCTGCTCGCCGAACACCCGCACCTCACCGGAGGTGGGCCGGTCCTGACCGGAGACGAGCGACATGATGGTCGTCTTGCCCGCGCCGTTGCGGCCGAGCAGCCCCGTCACCGAATTCTCGGGCACGGTGAAGCTGACGTCTTCCACGGCGTTCCGTCTGCCGAAGCGCCGGGTCGCCCCGATCACCTCGATGGCGGCGGGAGCGGTCATGAGTGGTCCTCCTGATCGATGAGTCGGTGGATGTCGGAAGCGGTGAGGCCGAGCTGGCGGGCTTCGCGCAGCAGCGGGATGACGTAGTCGTCGCGGAAGCGTTCGGTGCGCTCGCTCAGCAGTCGATCGCGGGCACCGGGTGAGACGAACATGCCCAGCCCCCGGCGCTTGTGCAGCACGCCCTGCTCGACGAGCACGTTGACGCCCTTGCCGACCGTGGCGGGATTGATCCGGTAGAAGCCGGCCAGCTCGTTGGTCGAGGGCACCTGGGCGTCCTCGGCGTAGCGACCCGCGACGATGCCGTCCGCCAGCAGGTCGGCGATCTGCTGGAAGAGAGGTCGTCCGTCGTCGAACATGCCCCGCCCTTCTTCATGGGTTCATTACTTGAGTAGTGAACCTAGCAACGCGGAGGTTCGCCCCGCAAGGGGCGGGCGCCGAGGGCACGCCCGAACCGGGGTCAGTCGCGGCAGCCGTCCGGGACCGGGGGAGGGTCCTCGGGAGCCGTGACGGTCTTCAGCTCCTGGAGAGCGCCCAGCTGTGCGGGCGCCGGCTCGGCCCTCCCGATGGCCTCCGACACCGAGCGGGTCGCGAACCGCAGAGCCTCGAGATCCGCCGCCTCCGCCTCGGCGAAGCGCCCGCCGGCGGCGCAGATCCGCGCGACTGCGTCGGCCTCGACCGAGGCGAGCTGGCGGGTGCGGGACACGATGAAGGCGGCGGCGCGGCGGAGCACCTCGCCGTGAACGGGGGAGACCGCGTCGGGGGCGGCGATGAGAACCGACATCCGGGCGCCGATCACGTGCTCCAGGACGATCCGCGACTCCGGAACCGCGGCAGCACCGGCCTGAGCGGGGAGGGAGTCCACCACGGCGCGGACGTCGCGATCTGCGAGAGCCCGCTCCAGGTCGGCCGGACCGAGCCGGACGGCCTCCGCACCGAGCGACTCTGCCGCGAGGGCGTGGTGCTCGGACGGCGGCATCTGCACGCGCATCCCGCGCCAGTCGGCGGGCGTGCGCAGTGGGGCGTCGGAGGCGATGGGCCGGAGCAGCATCCCGGGCTGGAGCGCGATGCCGATCACTCCGGCATCGGCGACCGCCGCGGCCATCCTGCCCGCGATCGGGCTCTGCAGCGCCGCCTGCTGGAGGGTGTAGCTGTCGATCAGGAACGGTGCGGAGAGCGGCGCCAGCGCCTCCGTCGCCGCGCCCGCGAAGGCGTGGGTGCCCACCCAGCCGAGGTCGTAGTCCCCGTCGGCGACGCGCTCGATCAGTCGGCGCTCGGCGTCCGCACCCTCCCCGCAGCACGAGCCCTCGAACTCCACCTGCAGGGTGCCCTCGGACAGGCCGTCCACTGTGCGCAGGAACCATCGCGCCGGCACATCGGTGCCCGGATCCGGGTCGACGTGCGCCATCCGGAGGGTGGTGGTTCCGGTCGGCACCGAGGGCCCGGGGCCGGAGTCGGTGCAGGCGCCGAGGGTGAGCGGGAGGAGGAGGGCGGCGACCGCCCGACGGAGGCGGCGACGGAGAGGAGCGGGTCGCGTCCGGCGCTTCTCCTCCGACCCCGATGCGTTCCCCGGCATGCCGCGCACGGTACGGGGGCGGACCGTCCGCCCGGCACGGCCGGAAGTCCCAATGCCGATCGCGGCGAGCCTCCGGAACGGGTTCCGGCGCCCGAACCCGTCGCCGCATTCCCGGCCGCGCCGGAGAACCGCCCACAGCGAAACGGGACCGAGTGTCGGAGGGTCCGACCTACACTTCTTTGGTGCCGATTTCTGCCGTCCCCGGACCCAAGCTGAGCGTACGCGGAGCCCGCGTCCACAACCTGCGGGACGTGGACCTGGAGATCCCGCGCGACTCGCTCGTCGTGTTCACGGGGCTGTCGGGTTCCGGCAAGTCGAGCCTCGCGTTCGACACCATCTTCGCCGAGGGTCAGCGCCGCTACGTGGAGTCCCTGTCGGCCTACGCCCGGCAGTTCCTCGGCCAGGTCGACCGGCCGGACGTCGACTTCATCGAGGGGCTGAGCCCGGCCGTCTCGATCGACCAGAAGTCCACGAACCGCAACCCGCGGTCGACGGTCGGCACGATCACCGAGATCTACGACTACATGCGCCTCCTCTGGGCGCGCATCGGCGTGCCGCACTGCCCGATCTGCGGCGAGCCGATCTCCCGGCAGAGTGTGCAGCAGATCGCGGACCAGCTGATGGAGTTGCCGGAGGGCACCCGCTACCAGGTGACGGCCCCCGTCGTGCAGCAGCGCAAGGGCGAGTTCGTCGACCTCTTCAAGGAGCTCGCCGCGAAGGGCTTCTCCCGCGCGATGGTGGACGGCTCCATGGTGCAGCTCTCCGCTCCGCCGACCCTCAAGAAGCAGATCAAGCACGACATCGCCGTCGTCGTCGACCGCCTCGTCGCCTCGCCCGACCTGCTCACGCGCCTGACCGACTCGCTCGAGACCGCGTTGCGCCTCACCGACGGACTCGTCCAGATCAACTTCGTGGACGAGGAGGGCGACGACGCCTGGCGGACCTACTCCGAGAAGCTGTCCTGCCCCAACAACCACCCGATCGCCCTGACCGAGATCGAGCCGCGCACCTTCTCGTTCAACGCGCCGTTCGGCGCCTGCCCGGAGTGCTCCGGCCTCGGCACCCGGATGTCGGTCGACGCCGACCTGCTGCTCGGCGACCCGGACCTCAGCATCCGGGAGGGCGTCATCCTCCCGTGGACGAGCCAGGGCAAGGGCCTCTACAACTACTACGAGCGGCTGCTCGTCGGCCTCGCCAAGGACCTGTCCTTCTCGCTCGACACCCCCTGGAAGAAGCTGCCGGAGGAGGCCCGCAACGCGGTGCTGCTCGGCAACAACTTCGAGGTGCGGGTCAAGTGGAAGAACCGCTTCGGCCGCGAGATGAGCTACACCCAGGGCTTTGAGGGCGTCATCCCGTACCTCGAGCGCAACTACGCGCAGGCCGAGTCGGACAACGCCCGGGCCCGCTGGGCGGAGTACCTGCGCGAGGTGCCGTGCGCCGTCTGCAAGGGCGCCCGCCTCAAGCCCGAGGTGCTCGCGGTGCAGGTCGACGGCCACAGCATCGCCGAGGTGTCGAACCTCAGCCTCGAGGACGCGAGCCGGTTCGTGAACGCGCTGACCCTCAACGAGCGCGACGTGAAGATCGCGGCGCAGGTGCTCCGCGAGATCCGGATGCGCCTCGACTTCCTGCTGCAGGTCGGCCTCAGCTACCTGTCCCTGTCCCGGTCGGCCGGCTCCCTCTCCGGGGGCGAGGCGCAGCGCATCCGGCTCGCGACCCAGATCGGGTCCGGTCTCACCGGCGTGCTCTACGTGCTCGACGAGCCGAGCATCGGCCTGCACCAGCGCGACAACCGACGGCTCATCGACACCCTCGTCAAGCTCAAGAACCTCGGCAACACCCTCATCGTCGTCGAGCACGACGAGGACACCATCCGGACCGCCGACTGGATCGTCGACATCGGACCCGGCGCGGGCGTGAACGGCGGACTCGTCGTGCACTCGGGCGACTACGACTCGCTCCTCGCCGACCGCGGCTCGGTCACGGGCGACTACCTCGCCGGCCGCCGGGCCATCGAGGTGCCGAAGAAGCGCCGGCCGATCGACAAGAAGCGCAAGATCACGGTCGTCGGCGCCCAGGCGAACAACCTGAAGGACGTGACGGTCGACTTCCCGCTCGGCGTCATGGTGGCCGTGACCGGCGTCAGCGGCTCCGGCAAGAGCACTCTGGTGAACGACATCCTGTACCGGATGCTCGCCAACCGGCTGAACGGCGCCCGCAAGGTGCCGGGCAAGCACACGCGCGTCTCCGGCATCGACAATCTCGACAAGGTCGTGCACGTCGACCAGGCGCCGATCGGCCGCACCCCGCGCTCGAACCCCGCCACCTACACCGGCGTGTTCGACCGCATCCGCACCCTCTTCAGCGAGACGGTCGAGGCGAAGTCGCGCGGCTACCAGCCGGGGCGGTTCAGCTTCAACGTCAAGGGCGGCCGCTGCGAGAACTGCCAGGGCGACGGCACCATCAAGATCGAGATGAACTTCCTGCCCGACGTCTACGTCGTGTGCGAGGTGTGCCACGGCGCGCGCTACAACCGCGACACGCTCGCCGTGCACTACAAGGGCAAGAACATCGCCGAGGTGCTCGACATGCCGATCGCCGAGGCGGCCGACTTCTTCGAGCCGATCTCCGCGATCCACCGCTACCTGAAGACCCTCGTCGACGTCGGTCTCGGCTACGTCCGGCTCGGGCAGAGCGCGACGACCCTCTCCGGCGGCGAGGCGCAGCGCGTGAAGCTCGCGACCGAGCTGCAGCGCCGGTCCAACGGCCGCACGGTCTACGTGCTCGACGAGCCGACGACGGGTCTGCACTTCGAGGACGTGCGCAAGCTGCTGCTCGTGCTCAACTCCCTGGTGGAGAAGGGCAACACGGTCATCACGATCGAGCACAACCTCGACGTCATCAAGTCGGCGGACTGGATCATCGACCTCGGTCCCGAGGGCGGCGCCGGCGGCGGCACCATCCTCGCCACGGGGACACCGGAGAAGATCGCGACGGTCGAGGCGAGCCACACCGGCCAGTTCCTCGCCGAGATCCTCCACCCGCAGCGCGCGCTCGAGCGCGCCTCCTGACGCCGGACGTGGCACAGGCGCTCAGCTACCGGCCGAAGGCCGGTGAGATCCCGACCGACCCCGGCGTGTACCGGTTCTCCGACGCGTCCGGTCGCGTGCTCTACGTGGGCAAGGCGAAGAACCTCCGCGCGCGGCTCAGCAACTACTTCGCGCCCCTGCACACGCTGCACGAGCGCACCCGCCGCATGGTCACCACCGCGACGGGCGTGCAGTGGACGACGGTGGCGAGCGACTTCCAGGCGCTCCAGCTCGAGTACACCTGGATCAAGGAGTTCAACCCGCCCTTCAACGTCAAGTTCCGCGACGACAAGACGTACCCGTACCTGGCGGTCACCCTCGGCGACGAGGCGCCCCGGGTGATGGTGACGCGCAACCGGAAGATCCCGGGCGCCCGCTACTTCGGCCCGTATCCGAAGATCTGGGCGGTCCGCGAGACCATCGACCAGATGATCCGGGCGTTCCCGATCCGCACCTGCTCGGACTCGAGCTACAAGCGCGCGATGGACAGCGGACGCCCCTGCTTCCCGGGCCAGATCGGCCGCTGCGGCGGGCCCTGCTCGATGAAGGTCACGATCGCGCAGCACCGGGCGATCGTCGACGAGTTCGTCGCCTTCATGGCGAACCCGGACCCGAAGATGATCTCCCGCCTGACCCGCGACATGAAGCAGGCGGCGGCCGACTTCGACTACGAGCGGGCCGCCGAGCTGCGCGACCGGATCAGCGCGCTCGAGAACGTGCTCGAGTCGAGCGCGGTCGTGCTGCCCGAGACGGTCGAGGCGGACGTGTTCGGCATCGAGCACGACGAGCTGGCGGCCGCCGTGCAGCAGTTCCGGGTCCGCGGCGGCCGCGTGCGCGGCGTCCGCTCCTGGGTGGTCGACAAGGAGCTCGACGTCAGCCTCGGCGAGCTCGTCGACTCCGTCCTGACGAGCGCGTACGACGGCGGCGAGCCGCCGCCGAAAGAGATCATCGTCCCGGAGCTGCCCGAGGACGCGGAGGCGCTCGAGCAGCTGCTGAGCGAGCTGAAGGAGCGGGGGAGCGTGAAGCTCCGCGCCGCGCAGCGCGGGGAGAAGGCGGCCCTGCTGCAGACGGCCACGCTCAACGCGAAGCAGGCGCTCAACCTCTACAAGACGCGGCGGAGCGCGGACTACGTCACGCGCAGCCGGGCGCTGACCGACCTCCAGGAGGCGCTCGAGCTCGACGAGGCCCCACTGCGGATGGAGTGCTTCGACGTGTCGCACCTCTCGGGCACCAACATCGTGGCGTCGATGGTGGTCTTCGAGGACGGGCTGCCCCGGAAGGACCAGTACCGCCGCTTCAACATCGCCGACTCCACCGACGACACCGAGTCGCTCTATCAGGTGCTGAGCCGGCGGCTCGGCTACCTGGCAGCCGCCGAGGCCGGTCCGGCGGCCGTCACCGCGCCCGACGGCGACGCGGAGGACGACGACGAGGACCTCAGCGAGGACCCGACGCCCGCGACCAAGCGCCCGGGCAAGTTCTCCTACCGCCCGAACCTGCTGATCGTCGACGGCGGGCAGCCGCAGGTCGAGGCCGCCGCCCGGGCGCTCCGCGACTCCGGGGTGGAGGGCATCGCCCTCGCCGGCATCGCGAAGCGGCTCGAGGAGGTGTGGCTCCCGGGCAGCGACTACCCGGTCATCCTGCCCCGCAACAGCGATGCGCTCTTCCTCGTGCAGCGCATCCGTGACGAGGCGCACCGATTCGCGATCACGCATCAGCGGGCGCGGCGCAAGAAGGACATCACCAGCGTGCTGACCGAGATCCCCGGGCTCGGCGCCGCCCGCGTGAAGGAGCTCCTCAAGCACTTCGGCTCCGTCGCACGGCTGAAGCAGGCGACGCCGGAGGAGATCCAGGAGGTGCGCGGCATCGGCCCCCAGCTCGCGGCCACCATCCACGAGCGCCTCCGCGCCTGACCGGCTCCTCCGCGCCCTTTCGCCTCCTCCGCGCCGCACGAGCCCGGCTCGGCGGGTAGCCTGGGAGCGAACACCGAGCGGAAGCAGCGGATGAGCGCGGAGAGCACAGCGGCGGACATGACCACCGCGTCCTCGGAGTCGGCGCGCGGCAGGCAGTCGGTCCTCATCGTGACGGGCATGTCCGGCGCGGGCCGCAGCACCGTCGGCAACGCGCTCGAGGACCTCGGCTGGTACGTCGTCGACAACCTGCCGCCCCAGATGCTCGTGCCGCTGCTCGACGTCGCCGAGCACGCGGGGGAGAGCCTGCCCCGCATCGCGGTCGTCGTCGACGTCCGTGGCGGCGCCCTCTTCTCCGAGCTGCGCGACCTCGTCCAGCAGCTGAAGGCCGGCACGCAGGTGAAGGTGCTGTTCCTCGAGGCGAATGACGCGGTCCTCGTGCGGCGCTTCGAGCAGGTGCGGCGCCCGCACCCCCTGCAGGGCGACGGGACGATCCTCGACGGCATCACCGAGGAGCGCGACCGCACCGCCGCCGTGCGCGAGCAGGCCGACATCGTCGTCGACACCTCCGAGCTCAACATCCACCAGCTGGCGACCGTCATCCGCGAGCTGTTCAGCGAGGCCGACGAGCCGGGCGTGCGCGTGACGCTCACGAGCTTCGGCTACAAGTACGGGCTGCCCGCGGACGCCGACATCGTCGCCGACGCCCGGTTCCTGCCGAACCCCTACTGGGTGCCGGAGCTGCGCGCCGGATCGGGGCTCGACGGCGACGTCAGCGGCTACGTGCTCAGCCAGGAGGGCGCCGAGGCGTTCATCGACGGCTACTCCGCCGCGCTCTTCCCGGTGCTCGCCGGCTACCGCCGCGAGAACAAGCGGCACGCGACCATCGCGGTCGGCTGCACCGGCGGCCGGCACCGCTCCGTGGCGATCGTCGAGGAGCTCGCGAAGCGGCTCCGCTCGCAGCCCGGCGTCAGCGTCAGCGTCAAGCACCGCGACCTCGGTCGGGAATGACCCGGAGCCCCCTCGGCGGGGAAGATGCGAGACTGGGGGACATGGGGAGAGGACGGGGCCTGTGGCGCTGACGGCCGATGTGAAGGACGAACTCGCCAAGGTCGAGGTGGGGAAGACGACGGTGCGGGCCGCCGAGCTCGCGACCATCCTGCGTTTCGCCGGAGGTCTGCACATGATCTCCGGGCGCATCGCGGTGGAGTCCGAGCTGGACTCCGCGCAGGTCGCGCGCCGCGTGCGCAAGGACCTCGCGGACCTCTACGGGGTCCGCGGCGACGTCGCCGTGATCTCCGCGTCCGGCGTCCGGCGCACCAACACCTACGTCGTCCGCGTCATCGAGGGCGGCGAGACGCTCGCCCGACAGACCGGGCTCCTCGACGCACGCCGGCGCCCCATCCGCGGCCTGCCCAACCGCCTCACGACCGGCTCCACCGAGGACCTGTCCGCCATCTGGCGCGGCGCGTTCCTCGCCCGCGGCACCCTCACCGACCCGGGCCGCTCCGCCGCGCTCGAGGTGACCTGTCCCGGCAACGAGACCGCGATGGCGCTCGTCGGCGCGGCCGGCCGGCTCCGCGTCCCCGCCAAGGCCCGTGAGGTGCGCGGCGTGCACCGCGTCGTCATCCGCGACGGCGAGGCCATCGGCGACATGCTCGAGGCGATGGGCGCCGCCGAGACGCGCCAGAACTGGGAGGACCTCCGCCAGCGCCGCGAGGTCCGCGCCACCGCCAACCGGCTCGTGAACTTCGACGACGCGAATCTGCGCCGCTCGGCGCAGGCCGCCGTCGCCGCATGCGCCCGCGTCGAGCGCGCGATGGAGCTGCTGGGGGACGACATCCCGGAGCACCTGCGCTACGCCGGCCAGCTGCGCCTCGCGCATCGCGACGCGAGCCTCGACGAGCTCGGCCACCACGCCGACCCGCCGATGACGAAGGACGCCGTCGCCGGCCGCATCCGCCGCCTCCTCGCCATGGCCGACAAGAAGGCCGTGGAGCTCGGGGTCCCGGGCACGGAGGCGAGCCTCCCGCCCGACCTGGACGACTGAGGGCCCGAGCCGACGCGTCAGCGTCGGCAGCGCCCGTCGGTTGAGGAGCCGGCCCATGCTTGGGCCGGCGTCTCGAAACCTCGCGAGGTGCCTGCGAACCCAGCCACGCGTGTTCAAAGGCGCACCCAGAGTGGTTTCGAGGCTCGCTGCGCTCGCACCTCAACCACCGGACGTCATCCGCACGTTCCTGGGAGCGGGCTCCTCGTTCGCTCACAGGGCCCCTCGCGCCTCAATAGACTGAGGACGACCCGGAGGACTCTCCGAGAGAGCCCTTCCGGGGCGACGAGAGGAGACGACTGGATATGGCCGAGTACACGCTTCCCGAGCTTCCGTACGACTACGGGGCACTGCAGCCGCACATCAGCGCGACGATCATGGAGCTGCACCACAGCAAGCACCACCAGACCTACGTGAACGGCGCGAACACCGCCCTCGCCCAGATGGCGGAGGCCCGGGACTCCGGCAACCTCGCGAACATCAACAAGCTCGAGAAGGACCTGTCCTTCAACCTGGGCGGTCACGTGAACCACTCCATCTTCTGGACCAACATGTCGCCCGACGGCGGCGACCGGCCCACCGGCGAGCTCGCCGCGGCGATCGACGACGGCTTCGGCTCCTTCGACAAGTTCCAGGCGCACTTCACGGCCGCCGCGGTGGGCGTGCAGGGCTCCGGCTGGGCGCTCCTCGCCTACGACACCATCGGCGGCAACATCGTCATCGAGCAGCTGTTCAACCAGCAGGACAACATCCCCGCCTTCAGCATCCCGCTGCTCATGCTCGACGTGTGGGAGCACGCCTACTACCTCGACTACAAGAACGTCCGCCCCGACTACGTGAAGGCGTGGTGGAACGTCGTCAACTGGGCGAACGTCCAGCAGCGCTTCGAGGCGGCTCGGGCAGGCGCGGGCGGACTGCTCACCCTGTCGTAGCACCAGCTCCCGGGATTCGGGGGCACGGGCCGCGCGGTCCGCGGCTCCCGTCCGGGGACTAGGCTCGGTGGACGGGCTCCCGCTTCGGGGGCCCGTCCCGAGACGCCTGCGGCGCACCGCCGCAGCCCCATCAACACGGCGTCCCAGTGGCGCCCCGTCGTCAGGAGATTTTCTTGGTACGTGTCGGCATCAACGGTTTCGGCCGCATCGGCCGCAATTACTTCCGCGCCGCCCTCGCCAAGGGGAGCGAGCTCGAGATCGTCGCGGTGAACGACCTCACCGACAACGCGGCGCTCGCCCACCTGCTGAAGTACGACTCGATCACCGGCCGTCTGGACGCGGACGTGACGCTCGAGGGCGACTCGATCGTCGTCGGCGGCAAGCCGATCAAGGTCCTCGAGCAGCGCGACCCCGCCGCCCTCGGCTGGGGCGACCTCGGCGTCGACATCGTCATCGAGTCCACCGGCCGCTTCACCAAGGCCGAGGACGCGCGCAAGCACATCGAGGCGGGCGCCAAGAAGGTCCTCATCTCCGCGCCGGCGACCGGCGAGGACGCGACCTTCGTGATGGGCGTCAACCACGAGACGTACGACCCGGCGACGCACAACATCATCTCGAACGCGTCCTGCACCACGAACTGCCTGGCGCCTCTCGCGAAGGTGTTCAACGACGAGTTCGGCATCGAGCGCGGCCTCATGACGACCGTCCACGCCTACACCGCGGACCAGAACCTGCAGGACGGACCCCACAAGGACCTCCGCCGCGCCCGCGCCGCCGCGATCAACATCGTCCCCACCTCGACCGGTGCCGCCAAGGCGATCGGCCTCGTGCTCCCCGAGCTGAAGGGCAAGCTCGACGGCTTCGCCCTCCGCGTCCCGGTGCCCACCGGCTCGGTCACCGACCTCACGGTCGAGGCGTCGAAGAGCGTGAGCGTCGACGACATCAAGGCCGCCTACCAGGAGGCCGCGAACGGCTACCTCAAGGGCATCCTCAAGTACACCGAGGATGAAATCGTCTCGTCGGACATCGTCACCGACCCGCACTCGTCGATCTTCGACTCCGGCCTGCTCCGCGTCCTGGGCAACCAGGTCAAGCTGTCGGCCTGGTACGACAACGAGTGGGGCTACTCCAACCGCCTCGTCGACCTCACCGAGTACGTCGCCGAGCGGCTCTGATCGACACCTCCATGGCGCTCCGCACCCTCGAATCGCTAGGGTCGCTCGCCGGCACTGCGGTCGTCGTCCGGTGTGACCTCAACGTCCCTCTGAAGGACGGGGTCATCACGGACGACGGCCGCATCCGCGCGTCCCTCACCACGCTGAACGCCCTGCTGGAGCAGGGCGCCCGCGTGACCGTCATCTCTCACCTCGGCAGGCCGGACGGCAAGCCGGAGGCGAAGTACAGCCTGCGGCCGGTCGCCGACCGGCTCAGCGAGCTGCTCGGCCGCCCCGTCCGGTTCGCCGACGGCGCTCCCGCCGACACGAGCCCCGACCTCGCCGACGGCGAGGTGCTCCTGCTCGAGAACCTGCGGTTCGACCCGCGGGAGACGAGCAAGGACGCGGGGGAGCGCGAGGAGTTCGCTCGCGAGCTCGCCCGCTTCGGCACCGCCTTCGTCTCCGACGGCTTCGGCGTCGTGCACCGCAAGCACACGAGCGTCTACGAGCTGGCCCAGGCGCTGCCGAGCGCCGCCGGCTCGCTCGTCGCGTCCGAGCTCGAGGTGCTCGACCGCCTCACCGAGAGCCCCGCGAAGCCCTACACCGTGGTGCTCGGCGGCTCGAAGGTCAGCGACAAGCTGGGCGTCATCGACCACCTGCTGCCGCGGGTGGACTCGCTGCTGATCGGCGGCGGCATGCTCTTCACCTTCCTCGCGGCTCAGGGCCACCCGGTGGGCAAGAGCCTGCTCGAGCAGGACCAGCTCGACACGGTGCGCGAGTACCTCCGCCGTGCGGAGGAGCTCGGGGTGAACCTGGTGCTGCCCACGGATGTCGAGGTCGCCGAGAGGTTCGCCGCCGACGCGGCGCACGAGACGGTCCGCATCGACCGCATCGAGCAGACCGGCTTCGGCGCGGACGGCATCGGCCTCGACATCGGCCCCGAGACGGCGGCGGAGTTCGCCGACATCGTGGCCTCCTCGAAGACGGTGTTCTGGAACGGCCCCATGGGCGTGTTCGAGTTCCCCGAGTTCGCCGCGGGCACCCGCACGGTCGCCGAGGCGCTCACGCGGGTCGACGGGCTCTCCGTCGTCGGCGGCGGCGACTCGGCCGCGGCCGTCCGCGCCCTCGGCTTCGAGGACGCCCAGTTCGGCCACATCTCGACGGGCGGCGGGGCGAGCCTCGAGTTCCTCGAGGGCAAGACGCTTCCCGGACTGGAGGTCCTCGGATGGCAGGCGTGACCGGTCGCGTTCCCCTGATCGCGGGGAACTGGAAGATGAACCTCGACCACCTCCAGGCGATCGCGTTCGTGCAGAAGCTGGCGTGGACGCTGAAGGACGCGGGGCACGACTACCGGGAGACCGAGGTCGCGATCTTCCCGCCCTTCACCGATCTGCGCTCCGTGCAGACGCTCATCTCGGCCGACAAGTACGAGATCGAGTTCGGCGGGCAGGACCTGTCGCAGCACGACTCGGGCGCGTACACGGGGGAGGTGTCCGGCGCGTTCCTCGCGGCCCTCGAGTCGAAGTACGTGCTGATCGGCCACTCCGAGCGCCGCTCCTACCACGCCGAGACCGACGAGGTCGTGGCGGCGAAGGTGCAGGCGGCCCTCCGGCACAAGCTCGTCCCGATCATCTGCGTCGGCGAGACCGCCGAGGACCTGGAGGCCTTCGGCCCGAGCGCCGTCCCGGTCAAGCAGCTGCGCGACGCGCTGGCCGGCGTGCCCGCCGACTCGGAGATCGTGGTGGCGTACGAGCCGGTCTGGGCCATCGGCTCCGGCCAGGCGGCGTCGCCCGAGCAGGCGGAGCAGGTCGCCGCCGCGCTGCGCGGCCTCCTCGGCGAGGTGCTCTCGCCCGAGACCGCGGCCGCGACCCGGATCCTCTACGGCGGCTCGGTCAAGGCCGCGAACATCGCGGGCTTCCTGCGGGAGCCGAACGTCGACGGCGCGCTCGTCGGCGGGGCGAGCCTCGACCTCAAGGAGTTCTCGAGCATCGTCCGCTTCCGCAAGCACGTCGGCGCCTAGCGCTCCGAACTCGGGGGCCGCCTCGGCAGGCGCCCCGCATCCTCAGCAGGAGGAACCGCCCAGGTTGCTCCTGCTGAGGTGTCTCTGCGCCTGCTGAAGGAGCAGGTCCCGCGGGCAGGAGCTCGAGGCATCCGTGGTCCTGCCGAAGGGACGCACGCGGACCCCGCGCCGCTGCCGCCTACCACGCCACGTGAGGCGGGTCGAGCCGTCGGAGGGGTGCCGCCGACGGTCGTAGGCTCGTTCCACCTCGACTGCGGAAAGGGGAGCTCGGTGACAGCCCCGCAGGCCCTCCTCGCCGGGCGCTACCGGCTCGTCCGGCTCATCGCGACCGGCGGCATGGGCGTGGTCTGGGAAGGGTGGGACGAGGTCCTCGAGCGGCCCGTCGCGGTGAAGCAGCTGCGCACCGAGCTCGGCGTCACCGAGGCCGAGGCGAAGGCCGCCCGGAAGCGCGCGATGCGCGAGGCCCGCATCACCGCCCGGCTGCACCACCCGCATGCGGTGCCCGTGTTCGACGCCGTCGAGCACGAGGGGCAGCCCTGCCTCATCATGCAGTATCTCCCGTCCACCCCGCTGTCGGCGGTCATCCGGGAGCGCGGGCCGCTCACCCCCGGCGACGCGGCGCGGATCGGCGCCGACGTGGCGTCGGCCCTCGCCGCCGCGCACCGGCTCGGCATCGTGCATCGCGACGTGAAGCCCGGCAACATCCTGCTCGACGAGCAGGGCAGCGCGCTGATCAGCGACTTCGGCATCTCGCACGCGACCGGCGACTCGACCGTCACCTCGACCGGACTGGTGCACGGCACCCCGGCCTACCTGGCCCCGGAGGTCGCCCGCGGCAGCCGGCCCGACTTCGCCTCCGACGTCTTCTCCCTCGGCTCCACCCTCTACGCCGCCGTCGAAGGCGCCCCGCCGTTCGGCATGGACACCAACTCGATCGCGCTGCTGCACCGCGTCGCCACCGGCAGCTTCGACCCGCCGACCCGCAGCGGCCCGCTCGCCCCGCTCGTCACGGCCATGCTCTCTCCCGAGCCCGCCGACCGGCCGACCATGCAGGACGCCGCTACGCACCTCGCCGAGCTCGCCGAGCAGGCCCGCCGCGAGCACGCCGCCACAGCGGTCCTGCCCGACGCCGTGGCGGCGGACGACGCGCCCGACGCCGGCGAGGAAGCCGCAGCCGAGCCGCCACCGGCGCCGCCCGCACAGAGCGCCGACGACGCGCCGTACCAGCGCCTCGGGGAACCCGTGACGGATGACGCGTCGGGCGAGGAGCACGACGGTCTCGCGGCCCTGGGGCTGAGCGGCCGAGCCGCCACCGAGCCGGAGCCCGAGCCCGTTTCCGAACCCGAGCCGGACAGTGATCCCGCTGATTCCGCCGCGCCTCCTGCACCGACCACCGCGGCGCCGAGGCGCCCGCTGCCTCCGGTCCCGCCGGAGCCCACCCGCACGCCCGCCGCCCCCGCCACCGCACGGCTTCCGGTGCAGGAGCCGGCACCCCGCCCCGCGGCCGCCGTCCCGACCGCCGCCGCAACGGCCACCGCCGCAACGGCCACCGCGGAGGAGAACCCCCGCCGGCGTCGCGGCGCGCTCATCGCGATCCTCGCCGTCGCCGCCGTCCTCGTGCTGGTCGTCGGCGGTCTGCTGCTGTCCCGGGTGATCCCCACCGGCGGAGACGGCGAGGCCGGGGGAGCGGGCGCGCCCTCCTCCGAGAGCCCATCGGCCGCGCCGAGCGAGCAGGCGACGGAGGAGCCGACGGAGGAGCCGACAGAGGAGCCGGGCGAGGAGCCCGCCGCCACCCCCTCGGCCGAACCGACCCCCTCCGCGCCGGCACCCACACCGACGCCTCCGCCTCCGACGCAGGAGGAGCGCCTGGTGCAGGCGGTCACCGGGTACTACGGGCTGATGCCGGGCAACCGGGACGCGGCGTGGCCGCTGATGACGGTCGACTACCAGGAGAACCACGCCGGCGGTCGCGGCGGGTACGAGGAGTTCTGGAGCGGGGTCAGCGCGGTGTCGGTGAGCGAGGTCACCGCGAGTCCGCCGGATGGCGCGCAGGCTGTCGTCACGTACACCTACACGAACGGCAGCGTGGTCGACGAGCTCACCGCCTACCGCTTCGTCGACGAGGGCGGAACCCTGAAGATCGCGGCCACGGACGTCCTCAGCAGCGCGAGCCGGTAGCCTGGAGGGTATCCCCGCCGCTCGACTCCGCGCCCGACCAGGTGCGGCGAACGGCGGTGCACACAAACCTGTGCTTATACTCAACATCGGTCCGGCGCTGCCGGGCCGCCAGACGAAAGGCAATGCGTGGAGATCCTCGCGGTCGTGCTCCAGGTGGTGCTCGGCATCACCAGCCTGCTGCTGACCATGCTGATCCTGCTGCACCGCGGACGCGGTGGCGGCCTCTCCGACATGTTCGGCGGCGGCGTCACCTCGAACCTCGGCGCCTCGGGCGTTGCGGAGCGCAACCTCAACCGCATCACCGTGGTGCTCGGACTCGTCTGGGTGGCCTGCATCGTTGTGCTGGGCCTCATCACCCGATTCGACGTCGGCGCCTGACGCCCCGTCGCACACCCCAGGGGGAGTAAATGGCATCAGGAGGCAGCGCGATCCGCGGTTCCCGCGTCGGCGCAGGACCCATGGGAGAGCAGGACCACGGCTTCCACGCCGAGCGTGTGGCCGTGTCGTACTGGGACGCGCTCGGCAACGAGACCGTCCGCTACTTCGCCGCGAACCTCCCGGCGGAGGAGATCCCGGACGTGATCGACTCGCCGTCGAGCGGTCTGCCCGCGGGTCGCGACAAGGACAACCCTCCCGCCGTCCAGAAGACGGAGCCCTACAAGACGCACCTCGCGTACGTGAAGGAGCGTCGCACCGAGGAGGAGGCGGCACAGCTGCTCGAGGAGGCGCTCACGCAGCTCCGCATCCGCCGCGGGAAGATCCCGGCCCAGAGCTAGGACGGACCCGAAGAAGGCCCCCGACCACGACGGTCGGGGGCCTTCTTCATGCGCCCGGACTCCGGTTCTCCGGTGATTGAGGAGCCCGCGCAGCGGGCGTCTCAGTGATGTGATGGTGGCGTTCCGGGCGGGTCTGACTGTGGTGTGTCTCTGACGCCTGTTGGGCTGTCTCGATTTCGAAGTGTCGGCCCGTCCGGGCGCTGAAGCAGCGCAGACCGGGACGTTCATGACTTGATAGGAGCCTGCGGCAACAAGCCCTGTTCACTGAGTTGTCTGCTCGCCCCGGCCTGCGCCTTTCACCTTCTCGAGAGGCAGGTCAATGATGACAAACCAGGCTTCACCAGCCCAGGGCGTGTTCGTCGGTGTCGACACCCACCGGGACCGGCATCACGCCGCGGTCCTCGACCGGACCGGCCGGGAGCTGGCCGACCGGTCCTTCCCAGCCACCCCGGCCGGCTATTGGCAGCTCGCGGACTGGGTCGAGGCGTTCGGCCCGGTCGAGGTCGCGGCGGTGGAGGGCACCAGCTCCTATGGGGCGGCGCTGACCAGGTTCCTGCTGGAACGGGGTTGGCGGGTGGTCGAGACCAGTCCGGGGGACAAGTCCGACCGGCGCCGGCGGGGAAAGACCGACACCGCGGACGCGTTCACCGCCGCCCGCGCCGCGCTCAGCGGCCGCGCGACCGCAGTCCCCAAAGACAGCACCGGGGTGGTCCAGGCGATCCGGCTGCTGCGCGACACCCGGCGCCTGGTGGTGCGCCAACAGACCCAGATCATGAACCAGATCCGCACCTTTCTGGTCACCTCGCCGGCCGAGTTTCGGGAGCAGTTCCGGCAGCCCACCGCACTGCGCCTGGCCCAAGCCCTTGCATCGTCCCGGCCCGCGACCACTGACCCGGTCAGCGCGGCGCTGGGCAGCGTCCTCGCCCTGCATGCCGCCCGCTGGCTGGACTGCCGGAACCAGGCCCGCCAGCTCCAACAGCAGCTGCAGGCGCTGCTCGAGCAGGCCGCACCCACCCTGCTGGCGATCCCCGCGATCGGCCCGGACACCGCCGCCGCCCTGCTGGTCGCCGCCGGGCAGAACACCCGCCGAATCCCCACCGAGGCAGCCCTGGCGCATCTCTTCGGCATCGCCCCGGTTCCGGTGTCCTCGGGCAACAGCTCCAGGTTCCGCTGCGACCGGGGCGGCAACCGCGACGGCAACGCCGCCATCCACCGCATCGCCCTCGGCCGACTACGCCGCGACCCCAGAACCGTCGATTACATCGCCCGCACCATGGCCCGCGGCAAGACCAAACGAGACGCCATCCGCCTCCTCAAACGACACCTGGTCCGCGAAATCCACCCCGTGCTCCAGGCCTTGACGCAATAGGAGCTTCGAAATCAGGCAACCTTGTCTCCGGACTCAGCCACGAGCGTCGCTGGGTTCTCGACGCAGGTCGCGCGGTTTCGAAACGGCCGCTGCGCGGCCTCCTCAACCACCGGGGCCGGGGAACGACGAAGGGCCCCCGACCGCGTGGTCGGGGGCCCTTCGCGCGCTCAGTAGGAGCTGGCGATGAGGGACTCGGGGACGTCGGCCGCGGCCTTCTTGTCCACGAAGAACACCGTGCGCTTGCGGCCCTGGACGCCGGCGGCGGGCACCTCGTTCGCGGTCGCGCCCGCGAGTGCCAGGCCGAGGGCGGACGCCTTGTCCGAGCCGGCCAGGACCATCCAGATGCGGTCCGATGTGTTGATCGTCGGGAGCGTGAGGGTCAGCCGGTCCGGCGGCGGCTTCGGCGCGTTGCGCACCGCGGCGACGACGCGGTCCATCACGCGCTCCCGGTCGGGGAAGAGCGACGCGACGTGCCCGTCCGGGCCCACGCCGAGGAACGTGATGTCGAAGCGGGGGACGCTCTCGCCCTCCGGCGCCGCGAGCATCAGCTGGTCGGCGTACGCTGCGGCCGCCTCGTCGATGTCGGGGATCTCGTCGCTCGCCGGGAACGCGTGGATGTTCGAGGCCGGTGTCGGCAGCGCGTCGAGGAGGGCCGCGCGGGCCTGCACGTCGTTGCGCTCCGGATCGCCGGCGGGCAGGAACCGCTCGTCGCCCCACCAGAAGTGCACGCGCGTCCAGTCGACCGTGTCGCGCGCGGCGGAGTCGCGGATGGCCCGCTGAGTCTCGCCGCCCATGCCGCCGCCGGTCAGCACCACGTGCGCCTCGTCGTTCTCATCGAGGAGATCGACGAGCTTCGTGATGCACCGTGCGGCCACGGATCCGACGAGGGACTCCGTGTCCGGGTGGACGATGACTCGGCGTTCGTTGGTCAACTCTGGCCACCTTTCGAGGGTGTCGCCACACTAGCACCGGCCCCGATCGGCTCAGCATCCACGTGCACGGGCCCGCGGAGGCGCGGCAGGCCGCGGCGAATCACGTCGCCGTAGAGGTCGTCCGGGCCCAGCCGGCGCAGCTCCTCGGCGAGGCAGTCGCGGAGGCTGCGGCGGGGGAGCGACACGTCGTGCGTCGGCTTCCCGGGCTGCTCGAGGGTCGCGATGTTGCCCTCCGGGCGGTCGAGCTCGATGATGCCCGAGCGGCGCACCAGGCGGACGGCGTGGATGCCGCTCGAGCCGGTGGCGCGGATCGACACCTCGTGGCTGACCGGGACCTCGAGCTGCAGGCCGAGCCAGGCGGCGAGCAGCGCGGTCGAGGGGGAGTCCTCCGCACCGTGCACCTCGACGCCGATCACCGGCTCGTACGGCGGCTGGTCGAGCACCGCGGCCAGCTGAGCGCGCCACAGGGTGAGGCGCGTCCACGCGAAGTCGGTGTCGCCGGGTGCGTAGGTGCTCGACAGGTGGTTCAGGAACCCGAGCGGGTTCGGCTGCGTCGACGCGTCGGTGATCCGCCGGGTCGCGATCCGGCCGATGGGGGACTGGGAGACCACGTCGGGGGCGACGCCGGGCCACCAGGCGACGACCGGCGCGTCGGGGAGGAGCAGACCGGTGACGAGGGTCTCCTCATGGCTCGCGGCCTCACCGAACGCGCGCAGCACGACGACCTCGCTCGCGCCGGCGTCGCCGCCGACCCGGATCTGCCCGTCGACCCGGGGCGCGGTGTCCGACCGGCTGTCCTCGTCGTGCGAGATGACGATGACGCGCATCGGGTGCTCTCGGGAGGCGTCGTTCGCCGCCTCGATCGCCTCCTCCTCGCGCCCCGACTCGGCGGCGATCACGAGGGTGAGGACGCGGCCGAGCGCGACTGCGCCGCCCTCCTCGCGGATCTTCACGAGCGCCTTCGAGACGCCGGCGGTGGTGGTGTTGGGCAGGTCGACGATCACGGCCTTCTCCAGCTTCTGCCGTCACGGGCCATCAGGGCGTCCGCCGAAGCGGGGCCCCAGGTGCCCGGGTAGTACTGCTCGGGCTGGCCCTGCGTGGACCAGAACTCCTCGACCGGGTCGAGGATCTTCCAGGACAGCTCGACCTCCTGGTGCCGCGGGAAGAGCGGGGGCTCACCGAGCAGCACGTCGAGGATCAGGCGCTCGTACGCCTCCGGGGACGCCTCCGTGAACGCGTGGCCGTAGCCGAAGTCCATGGTGACGTCGCGGACCTGCATGCCGGCACCCGGCACCTTCGAGCCGGACCGGATCGTCACGCCCTCGTCGGGCTGCACCCGGATGACGAGCGCGTTCTGACCGAGCATCGTGGTCTGCGCCTCGGCGAAGAGGTACTGCGGGGCGCGCTTGAACACGACGGCGATCTCGGTGACGCGGCGGCCGAGGCGCTTGCCGGCACGGAGGTAGAACGGCACGCCCGACCAGCGGCGCGTGTCGATGTCGAGGCGCATCGCCGCGTAGGTCTCCGTGACCGACTGGGGGTTCATCCCCTCCTCGTCGAGGAAGCCGACGACCTTCTCACCGCCCTGCCAGCCGCCGGAGTACTGACCCCGCGCCGTGGACAGGGACAGGTCCTTCGGCAGGCGCACCGCGGAGAGCACCTTCTCCTTCTCCGTGCGCAGGTCGCGCGCGTCGAACGAGACGGGCTCCTCCATCGCTGTGAGGGCGAGCAGCTGGAGCAGGTGGTTCTGGATGACGTCCCGCGCCGCGCCGATGCCGTCGTAGTATCCGGCACGGCCGCCGACGCCGATGTCCTCGGCCATCGTGATCTGCACGTGGTCGACGTAGTTCGCGTTCCAGATGGGCTCGTAGAGCTGGTTCGCGAACCGGAGCGCCAGGATGTTCTGGACCGTCTCCTTGCCGAGGTAGTGGTCGATCCGGAAGACCGAGTCGGCCGGGAAGACCGACTCGACGACCGTGTTCAGCTCGCGCGCCGTCGTGAGGTCGCTGCCGAACGGCTTCTCGATGACGACACGGCGCCACTCGCCGTCCTTCGGCTCCGCGAGCCCGGAGCGGCGGAGCTGCTCCGTGACCTGCGGGAAGGCCTTCGGCGGGATCGACAGGTAGAACGCGTGGTTGCCCATCGTTCCCCGGTCCGCGTCGAGCTGGTGGATCGTGCGCTTCAGCTCGTCGAAGGCCGCGTCGTCGTCGAAGGTGCCGGACACGAACCGGATGCCCTGCGACAGCTGCTTCCACACGTCCTCGTCGAAGGGCGTGCGCGAGTACTGCTTGACCGCGTCGTAGACGATCTTCTCGAAGTCCTGGTCCTCCCAGTCGCGACGGGCGAACCCGACGAGCGCGAAGCCCGGCGGGAGCAGCCCGCGGTTCGCGAGGTCGTAGACGGCGGGCATGAGCTTCTTGCGGGACAGGTCACCCGTGACCCCGAAGATGATCAGGCCGCTCGGCCCCGCGATGCGGTTGAGACGGCGGTCGGACGGTAGGCGAAGAGGGTTGTAGTCCGGTGTGATGGCGACCGGCATGCACGACTCCTTGACGTGGACGGGCGGAGTGCCCGTCAGGCTCGAGGGTTGAGTGCGTCGAACAGCGCCGTCGTTGCCGCGTCGGACGTGAGGTTGAGGCGCAGGACCGGGCGTCCGTGCTCGGCGAGCACGGTGGCGTCTCCGGTGGCCTGGGCCTGGATGAGTTGACCGAAGGTGAACGGCCGTCCGGGGATCTCCACGTCGGTCGCCGCGTCCGCGGTGATCTGCAGGAACACGCCGACGGCGGGGCCGCCCTTGTGGTACTGCCCTGTGGAGTGCAGGAACCGCGGACCCCACCCGAAGGTGACGGGACGGTGCGCCTGCGCCGCGAGGAGGTCGCGCGTCTCGGCGAGGCGGGGGAGCGCCAGCCGGTCCACGTACGCCTGGATGGAGACGTAGCCGGTCGGGCCAACCTGCGCGAGGAGCGCCTCTACGGCACCCCGCAGGTCGGTGACACCGGCGAGCACCTCGTCCGTGCCGCGGACCTCCACGCCGCCCTCGGTGAAGGCGGGCGCGGTCGGCTCGGGACGCGCGTCGAGGAGGCCGCGCGCGGCCACCTTCGCGGACTCGACGTCCGGCTGGTCGAACGGGTTGATGCCGAGCAGGCGGCCCGCGACCGCGATGGCGTACTCCCAGACGAGGATCAGCTCGCCGAGCGTGCCGCTCATCACGACCTCGCCGGCCGCGAGCTCCTCGGAGTGGCGGCTGACGGTGGCCTCGTCGACGAGCCGGACGACCTGCAGGTCCTCCGGACGGTCGGTGAGCTCCGGCGCGTCCGTGTCGAGCACGACCGGCAGCAGCCCGGTGCCCTCCTTGCCGGTCGACTCGGCGACCAGCTGCTCGGCCCAGTCGGCGAAGCCGACGATGTGGGTGCCGTCGGCGACGATCCCCGTCTTGTCCTTGAGCGGCGTCGCTCCCGCGATCGCCGCACCGAGGATCAGCCCCGGGTTGTCCTCCTGGTCGACCGCGAGGTAGACGAGCTCGGACTCGGCCTCGTCGAGCAGCTCGGCGATGTCGGCGCCCGCCAGCCCCGAGGGGACGAGGCCGAACGCGGTGAGCGCCGAGAAGCGGCCGCCCACGTTCGGGTCGGCGTTGAACACGCGGTAGCCGGCCTCGCGCGCCGACTGGTCGAGCGGGGAGCCCGGGTCGGTGACGACGATGATTCGCTCGCGCGGGTCGATGCCGGCGTCGCTGAACGCCTTCTCGTAGGCGCGGCGCTGGCTGTCGGTCTCGACCGTGGAGCCCGACTTCGAGGACACGACGAGGGCCGTGCGCTCGAGGCGGTCCTGCAGCGCCGAGAGCACCTGGCCCGGATCGGTGGAGTCGAGCACGGTGAGCTCGACGCCCGCGGTCCGGGTGATGACCTCGGGCGCGAGGGACGAGCCGCCCATGCCGCCGAGCACGATGTGGTCGACGTCGCGGGCGCGCAGCTCCTCGCGGAGCGCGACGATCTCGGCGACGAGGGGCCGCGAGATCGCGACGGCCTCGGTCCAGCCGAGCCGCTTGGCGGCCTCGGACTGGGCCGCCTCGCCCCACAGGTCGGGGTCCTGACCCGTGATGCCCGAGGCGACCTTGTCCGCGACGAGCTGCGGCACGACGCGGTCGACGGCCTCGCGCGCGGCTCCGCCGGCGAGGATCCGGACGCTCACTTGGCGCCCTCGAGCGCCTTCGTGACCGTCTCGGTGAGCTCGTTCCAGGAGACGACGAACTTGTCGACGCCCTCGTCCTCGAGCTGCTGCGTGACCTCGTCGATCGAGATCCCGAGCGAGCCGATCGCGTCGATCGTCCCCTTCGCCTCGGCGTAGGCGCCGGTGACCTTGTCGCCCTGGATCTCGCCGTGGTCGAAGGTGGCCTCGAGCGTCTTGCCCGGCATGGTGTTGACCACACCGTGGGTGGTGAGCTCGACGACGTAGAGGGTGTCGGGCAGCTCCGGCGACTTCACGCCGGTCGAGGCCCACAGCGGGCGCTGACGGTTGGCGCCCTTCTCCTGCAGCGAGAGGGCGCGCTCCGTGGCGAACTCCTCGACGAAGAGCTGGAACGCGAGGCGCGCGTTCGCGATGCCCGCCTGGCTCTTCAGCGCCTTCGCCTCGTCGGTGCCGATGGCGTCGAGCCGCTTGTCGATCTCGGTGTCCACGCGGGAGACGAAGAACGACGCGACCGAGTGGATGGTCGACAGGTCGATGCCCGCCTCGGCGGCGCGCTCCAGACCGGTCAGGTAGGCCGCGATGACCTCGGCGTAGCGCTGCAGGCTGAAGATGAGCGTCACGTTGACGCTGATCCCGGACGCGATCGCCTCCGTGATGGCAGGGAGCCCCTCCTTCGTGGCGGGGATCTTGATCATCACGTTGGGGCGGTCGACCTTGGCCCAGAGCGCCTTGGCCTCGGTGATGGTCTCCTCGGTGTTGCGCGCGGCGCCCGGGGTGACCTCGATGGACACCCGGCCGTCGTAGCCCTCGGTCGCGTCGTAGATCGGCCGGAACACGTCGCAGGCGCGCTGCACGTCGGCGGTGGTGATCTCGAAGATCGCGCTCGTGACGTCCGTGCCGGCGGCGGCGAGCTCGCGGACCTGCTCGTCGTACGCCTCGCCCTTGGCAAGGGCCGACGCGAAGATCGTCGGGTTCGTCGTCACGCCGACGACGTTGCGCGTGTCGATCAGCTCCTGCAGGCGGCCCGAGTCGAGCAGCTCGCGGGACAGGTCGTCGAGCCAGATGCTGACGCCGGCCGCGGAGAGAGCGGCGGTCGGGGTGGTGGTGGAGGATGCCGTGTCGGTCATCTCGATTCCCTCTTTCGTGTGTGCGTTGCGGTCGCTCAGAGGGCGGCCAGGGAGTCCTTTGCGGCGGCCACAGCGGCCTCCGCGGTGAACCCGAACTTCTCGTAGAGCACCTGGTAGTCGGCGGATGCGCCGAAGTGCTCGATGGACACGCTGCGGCCGGCGTCGCCGATCCAGGGGCGCCAGCCGAGGGCGATGCCCGCCTCGATCGAGACGCGCGCCTTGACGGCGGCCGGAAGGACCTGCTCGCGGTAGGCCTCGTCCTGCTCCTCGAACCACTCGAGGCACGGCGCCGACACGACGCGGGCGTTCACGCCCTCGCCCTTCAGCTGCTCGCGGGCCGCGAGGGCGATCTGCACCTCCGAGCCGGTGGCGATGAAGATCACGTCGGGGGTGCCGTTCGGCGCCTCCGCGAGGACGTACGCGCCGCGCGCGACGTTGCGGGCCGACGCGAGGGTCTCGCCCTCGGCGTCGCCCTCGCCGCGCTCGAAGACGGGCAGGTTCTGGCGGCTGAGCGCGAGGCCCGCGGGCCCGTTGCGGCGCTCGAGCACCGTCTTCCACGCCCACGCGACCTCGTTGGCGTCCGCGGGACGGACGACGTCGAGGCCCGGGATGGCGCGGAGGGCGGTGAGCTGCTCGATCGGCTGGTGCGTGGGGCCGTCCTCGCCGAGGGCGAAGGAGTCGTGCGTCCACACGTAGATGGCCGGGGCCTTCATCAGCGCGGCCAGGCGGACGGCCGGGCGCATGTAGTCGCTGAAGATGAGGAACGTGCCGCCGAACGGGCGCGTGTTGCCGTGCAGCACGATGCCGTTGAGGATGGCGCCCATCGCGTGCTCGCGGATGCCGAAGTGCAGCACGCGGCCGTACGGGTTGCCGGTCCACTCGTGGGTCGACCACTCGGCGGGCACGAACGAGTCGCCCTCCGTGATCGTGGTGAGGTTCGACTCGGCGAGGTCGGCGGATCCGCCCCAGAACTCGGGCATGAGCGGCGCGATCGCGTTGATGACCTTGCCGGACGCGGCGCGCGTGGAGAGGGCCTTGTCGGTCGGGAAGACGGGCAGCGCCTCCTCGATCCCCTCGGGCAGCTCGCCGGAGAGCAGGCGGTCGAGGAGCGCCTTGCGCTCGGGGTTCGCCTCGGCCCACGCGTCGAACTGCTTCCGCCACTCGGCGTGCTCGGCCTGGCCGCGCTCCACAGCCTTGCGGGTGTGGGCGAGCACCTCGTCGTCGACGACGAAGGTCTTCTCGGGGTCGAAGCCGAGGACCTCCTTCACCGCGCGGAGCTCGTCGCCGCCCAGAGCGGAGCCGTGGATCTTGCCGGTGTTCTGCTTCTTCGGGCTCGGCCAGCCGATGATCGTCTTGAGGATGATGATCGACGGCTTGTCCGTCTCGGCCTTCGCGGCCTCGATCGCGCGGTAGAGCTCGGCGGCGTCCTCGACGTACTCGCCCGTCTTCTTCCAGTCGACGGTCTGGACGTGCCAGCCGTAGGACGCGTAGCGCTGCGCCACGTCCTCGGTGAAGGCGATGTTGGTGTCGTCCTCGATCGAGATCTGGTTGCTGTCGTAGATGACGACGAGGTTGCCGAGCTGCTGGTGGCCGGCGAGCGAGGAGGCCTCGCTCGTGATGCCCTCCTGCAGGTCGCCGTCGCCCGCGACGACGTACACGTAGTGGTCGAAGGGGCTGGTGCCGGGAGCGGCATCCGGGTCGAACAGGCCGCGCTCGAAGCGCGACGCGTAGGCGAAGCCGACGGCCGAGGCGAGGCCCTGGCCGAGCGGGCCGGTGGTGATCTCGATGCCGTCGGTGTGGCCGTACTCCGGGTGCCCGGGCGTCTTCGAACCCCACTTGCGCAGGTGCTGCAGGTCCTCGAGCTCGAGGCCGTAGCCGGCGAGGTAGAACTGCACGTACTGGAACAGCGACGCGTGCCCGGCGGACAGGATGAACCGGTCGCGGCCCAGCCACTCGTTGTCGCTCGGGTCGCGGCGCATGACCTTCTGGAAGAGCAGGTGCGCGACGGGTGCGAGGCTCATGGCCGTCCCCGGGTGCCCATTGCCCGCCTCTTCCACCGCGTCAGCCGCGAGGATGCGCGCCGTGTCCACTGCCTTGTCGTCAATGGGGTCCCATTGGAAATCTGCCACTGGGTGAAGACCCTTCTTCATGAAGTTGTACGGCCCGGTCTCAGGCCCGTTCAAGTATAGGTACCGCCTCCACCGGGGGGTCGGCCTTGACAGCGCCGCCCCTGTCCGGGGTCATGCGGCCGCGGCACCGTAGAATCGGATGCGGTGAGCACAGCAGTAGAGCAAGGTCGGAGCGCGGGCCCGAGGCCCGGTCGCATTCCTTTCGGCACCAAGGCGAAGGCCTACCTCGCGCTCACGAAGCCGCGGGTCATCGAGCTGCTGCTCGTGACGACCGCCCCGGTCATGATCCTCGCCGCCGACGGCATCCCCAGCCCGTGGCTGATGCTCGCGACCCTCTTCGGCGGCGCGCTGAGCGCCGGATCGGCGGGTGTCTTCAACTGCTACTTCGACCGCGACATCGACGCGGTGATGCACCGCACGAAGCGCCGCCCGCTCGTCACCGGAGAGGTGACGCCGCGCGAGGCGCTCGTGTTCGCCTGGATCCTCGGCGTCGTCTCAACGGTGTGGCTCTACGTCTTCACCACACCGCTCGCGGCCGCCCTGTCGGTGGCGGCGATCCTCTTCTACGTGCTCGTCTACACGCTCTGGCTGAAGCGCCGCACCGAGCAGAACATCATCTGGGGCGGCATCGCCGGCTGCTTCCCGGTGCTGATCGGCTGGGCCGCGGTCACCGGGCGTGTCGACTGGGCGCCGCTCATCCTGTTCGCGGTCGTGTTCCTCTGGACGCCGCCGCACTACTGGCCGCTGTCCATGAAGTACCGCGACGACTACGAGTCGGTGGGAGTGCCGATGCTCGCGGTGGTGCGCACCCGTGCGGCCGTCGGCCTGCAGACGATCCTCTACGCGTGGGCGACGGTCGCGTGCTCGCTGCTGCTCATCCCCGTCGCCGGGATGGGGATCACCTACACGGTCGCCGCGGTCGCGTCCGGCATCTGGTTCGTCTACGAGACGCACCGCCTGTACGCGCTCGCGATCCGCGAGGAGGAGCCGCGCCCGATGCGCGTCTTCCACGCCTCGATCACCTACCTGACGCTCCTCTTCCTCGCGGTCGCGATCGACCCGCTGCTTCCCTTCTAGGGGATCGCGCGGGTCTGGCGGACAACTCGCGACGGTCTGCAGCCGCTCGTCGTCCGCGCGACCCGCGTCAGGCGCGGCTGCCGATCCGCCCGAATCGCCACACCGAGAGCGGCACGAAGACGGCGAGCAGCACCACGATGCCGATCAGCACCGCCAGCACGGGGTTCTGCAGCGGCCAGGTGTCGCCGACCTGCATCTGCGGCGGGATGTTGCCGAACAGCTGCCGCGCCGCGAGCACCAGCGCGGACACCGGATTCCACTCGGCGAACACCCGGAGCGGGGTGGGCAGGTTCTCGCTCGGCACGAACGCGTTCGAGATGAACGTGATCGGGAAGAGGACGATGAACGAGACGTTGTTGATCACCTCGGGGCTGCGCACGGTGAGCCCGATGAACACGAACACCCACGACAGCGCATAGGCGAACACGAGCAGCAGCAGCACACCTGCGACGCCCTCGAGCAGGCTCGACCGCACGCGCCAGCCGACGACCAGCCCGGTGGCGATCATCACCACCATCGAGATGCAGTTGATGAGGAGGTCGCCGTTGGTCCGGCCGACGAGCACGGCGGAGGGCCGCATCGGCAGCGTCCGGAAGCGGTCGATGATGCCGTCGCGGATGTCCTGCGCGGTCGCGTAGCCGGACCACGTGGCGCCGAACACGACCGTCTGGGCGAAGATCCCGGCCATGATGAACTCCTTGTAGTCGGAGCCCGGGATCTCGATCGAGCCGGCGTAGACGTAGCTGAACAGCAGCACGAACATGATCGGCTGCAGCGTGGTGAAGACGAGGACGTCCGGCACGCGCTTGATCTTGATCAGGTTGCGCCGCGTCGTGATCCAGCCGTCCGAGAACCAGGCGGCGAGCGGGGACGGCTCGCGGGGGACCGGCGCCGCCCCGATCACCGGGTGGGGGGCGACCGCCGCCGCGCCGGGCCTCCGCATCGTGTCTTCGGCGCTCACGACGCCCTCCGTCCCTCTGTCTCCTGGCCGTCCTCGTCCGCGGCCATGTGTCCGGTGAGCCGCAGGAAGACGTCGTCGAGCGTCGGCCGCTGCATGCCAGCGTCGTAGAGGGCGACCCCGGCCGACTCCAGTTCGCCGAGGACCCGCGACAGCTCGGCGGCCCCCTCGGCGACGGTGACGCTGAGGCCGCGTCCCTCCGCCGACACCTCCGGCGTCCCCGTGCCCACCCGCTCGAGCGCAGCCCGCGCGACCGGGAGGTCGTCGGGCGAGACGAGGGTCAGCTGCACCCGGCGGCCGCCGATCCGCGCCTTGAGCGCGTCGGCGGTGCCGCGCGCGATCACCTTGCCCCGATCGATGACCGCGATGTCGTCCGCGAGGCGGTCCGCCTCCTCGAGGTACTGCGTCGTCAGCAGCACCGTCGTGCCGGTGGAGGCGAGGCGCTCGATCACCTCCCACATGCCGAGGCGGCTGCGCGGGTCGAGGCCGGTGGTCGGCTCGTCGAGGAAGAGCACGGCGGGCGCGATCACGAGCGCGCACGCGAGGTCGATGCGCCGGCGCATGCCGCCGGAGAACCCCTTCACCGGCCGGTTCTTCGCCTCGCCGAGGTCGAACAGCTCGACGAGCTCGTCCGCTCGCCGCCGGGAGTCGCCGCGGGTCAGGTGGTAGAGCCGGCCGACCATGTCGAGGTTCTCGATGGCGCTGAGGTTCTCGTCGACGGCCGCGTACTGGCCGGAGACCCCGATGCGCCGGCGGATCTCGTCCGGATGCTCCCGCACGTCGATGCCGTCGATGCGGGCGGTGCCGGAGTCGGCGCGGATCAGGGTCGTGAGGACCTTCACCGTCGTCGACTTGCCCGCGCCGTTCGGGCCGAGCAGCCCGAACACCGTGCCCGCCGGCACGTCGAGGCTCAGGCCGTCGAGCGCCCGCACCTCCGGCGCCTTGCGCGGGTGGTACGTGACGTGGAGATCGGCCGCTTCGACGAACGCCATGGGCCGCGATGGTACTCGCGGGAAGCCGTGGGAGCGCGACCCAAACCGGGGTCGGCGCCTCCCGCGCTCGGGCGTGTCGCGTCGCTCGACCCCGGTGGTCCCTCAGGCACCGGGAGCGGAGGTTGTCAGCGGAGGGAGGCGGCGGTGTCCGTGGGGGAGAGCTGAGCCGCACGCACCGGCTGGCGTGCGGCGAGCACGACGGCGGTCGCAAGGCCTGTGGCGACGCAGGCGAGGAGCATGTGCGCGGCGACGAGCCCGGCCGGCAGGCCGGTGCGGGCCTGGGTGATGCCGACCGCGATCTGCAGCACCTCCGTCGCGAGCAGCAGGACGACGTAGCGGCGCATCCGCGGCGCGGTGCGTGTCAGCCCGAGCATGACCAGCGTCAGCGCGAACAGGGCGTAGGCGGGCCAGCTGTGCACATGCTGCAGGAGCTCCGAGTCGAGTCCGTTGCGCGCGGCGCCGCTGTCGCCGGCGTGCGGGCCGGAGCCGGTCGTGATGATCCCGACCACGATCGTGATCAGGGTGAGCGCCGCGACACCCCAGCCGGCGGCACGGGTCGATGCGGGCACCACGTTGGCGCGGTCGGCCACCGGGAAATAGACCCGCCAGACGAGCACGGTGGCGAGAGCGACGAGACCGATCGACACGACGAAGTGCAGGCCGACGACGTAGGGGTTGAGCTGGGTCAGCACGGTGATGCCGCCCACGACGCCCTGGGCCGGGATGCCGAGACCGATCAGCAGGGCGGGCACGACGAGGCGACGGCCGGTGGGAGCGGTGCGCACGACCGCGAGGAAGAGCAGCACCGCCACCCCGACGAGCACGAAGGTGAGGAGCCGGTTGCCGAACTCGATGGCGCCGTGGATGCCCATCTCCGGCGTCGCGACGAACGACTCCGCCGTGCAGCGCGGCCACGTCGGGCAGCCGAGCCCGGAGCCGGTCAGGCGCACGGCGCCGCCCGTGCCGACGATGACGCCCTGGAGCACGAGGTTCGTCCACGCGAGCAGCCGGGTCCACGAGGTGATCCCCGTCGGCATGAGTCGCGCCCGGAGGCGTGCGGGGGAGGGGGCTTCCGTCCGGGTGTCTAGGGCCACCGACTGCCTTTCGCGCGGGAAAACGTCCCTGTAGCATTGCTGGGGTCACGAACACCGCCCATGCCGTCTCGGGCACGTCAGCGTCGATATCGGGAGTCCTCCCGAGGTGGTGTTCAGTCTAGGCGCGAGAGCTCCGGAGCCCGGATCGGGCGAGTCTCCTCGGCCTGAGCGAAAGCTGTGCGAGGGAATGCCGGGGGCCACCGTCCGGTTGGCCCCGACGGAAGAGAGGTACACATGTCCGACGTCTTGATCGACCGACCGGAACTCGCGAGCCTGGGGCAGTACGAGTTCGGCTGGGCCGACACCGACACCGCCGGTGCCACCGCTCAGCGCGGGCTCTCGCCGGCCGTCGTGGAGAACATCTCGACGCTCAAGAACGAGCCGGAGTGGATGCGCCGCAACCGGCTGAAGGCTCTGCAGATCTTCGAGCGCAAGCCGATGCCGATGTGGGGCGCCGACCTCTCCGAGATCGACTTCGACAATATCAAGTACTTCGTGCGGTCCACCGAGAAGCAGGCCCAGAGCTGGGAGGACCTGCCCGAGGACATCCGCAACACGTACGAGAAGCTCGGCATCCCGGAGGCGGAGCGCCAGCGCCTCGTCGCCGGTGTCGCCGCCCAGTACGAGTCCGAGGTCGTCTACCACCAGATCCGCGAGGACCTCGAGGCGCAGGGCGTGCTCTTCCTCGACACCGACACCGCGCTGCGGGAGCACCCGGAGATCTTCCAGGAGTACTTCGGCACCGTCATCCCCTCGGGCGACAACAAGTTCGCCGCACTCAACACGGCCGTCTGGTCGGGCGGCTCCTTCGTCTACGTCCCGAAGGGCGTGCACGTCGAGATCCCGCTGCAGGCCTACTTCCGGATCAACACCGAGAACATGGGCCAGTTCGAGCGGACGCTGATCATCGCCGACGAGGACAGCTACGTGCACTACATCGAGGGCTGCACGGCGCCGATCTACAAGTCCGACTCGCTGCACTCCGCGGTCGTCGAGATCATCGTCAAGAAGAACGCGCGCGTCCGGTACACGACCATCCAGAACTGGTCGAACAACGTCTACAACCTCGTCACCAAGAGGGCCATCGCCCACGAGGGCGCGACGATGGAGTGGATCGACGGCAACATCGGCTCCAAGGTGACGATGAAGTACCCGTCCATCTACCTCGCGGGCGAGCGCGCCAAGGGCGAGACCCTGTCCGTCGCCTTCGCGGGCCCCGGCCAGCACCAGGACGCCGGCGCGAAGATGATCCACATGGCGCCGTACACGCAGTCGTCGATCGTCTCCAAGTCGATCGCCCGCGGCGGCGGCCGCGCCGGCTACCGCGGAGAGGTCCGGGTGGACGCGAACGCGCACCACTCCGCGAACACGGTCCGCTGCGACGCCCTGCTCGTCGACACGATCTCGCGATCCGACACGTACCCCGCCATCGACATCCGGGTCGACGACGTCCAGCTCGGCCACGAGGCGACTGTCTCGAAGGTCAGCGAGGAGCAGCTCTTCTACCTCATGTCGCGCGGCATGCCCGAGGACGAGGCGATGGCCATGATCGTCCGCGGCTTCATCGAGCCGATCGCGCGCGAGCTGCCGATGGAGTACGCACTCGAGCTCAACAAGCTCATCGAGATGGGCATGGAAGGCAGCGTCGGCTAGGTGCCGGAGAACACTTTGACTGAGAACGACACCACCACCCGCGGACTGGCGACCCCCGACGGCGAGACCGCCGTCGAGGTCACGGGCACCGGCACGCGGCCGGCGATCATCTCCGACGCGACGAACCGACACGGCAGCGTGCCGGTGCAGACGCGCAACGAGCGGTTCACCTCGACGGACGTGCACGACTTCCCGGAGGTGACTGGTCGCGAGGCGACCTGGAAGCTGACGCCGGTCGACCGCATCGCCGAGCTGATCAGCGGGCACCTCGACGGCAGCCGCTACGAGTTCGAGGCGCCGGCCGTCGAGGACATCGACGTGGCCTGGGTGCCCCGCTCCGACCCGCGGATCGGGCTCGCCGGCATCCCCGAGGACCGGGCCTCCGCCAACGCGTGGACGATGTTCGAGGGCGCCCTCGCCGTCACCGTCGGCGGCGAGGAGCACCGCGAGCTCGTGCTCACCCGGTCGCAGTTCGGTTCCGGCGCCCGCGCCGCGCACACCCTCATCGAGGCCAAGCCGTTCAGCAACGCCGTGGTCGTGCTCGACAACGCGGGCTCCGCACTCCTCAGCGAGAACGTGGAGATCCTCGTCGGCGACGGCGCGTCGCTGACGGTCGTCACCGTCCAGGACTTCGACGACGACGCGCGCTACGTCGCAACCCACTTCGCGAAGGTCGGCCGCGACGCGACCCTCAAGCACGTCGTCGTCTCGCTCGGCGGCGAGGTCGTCCGGGTCAACCCGGCCGTCACCCTCGCGGGCACCGGCGCCGACGGCGAGCTGCTCGGCGTGTACTTCGCGGACGGCGGCCAGCACCTCGAGCAGCAGGTGTTCCTGTTCCACCAGGCGGCGAACACCCGCGGACGCGTCAACTACAAGGGCGCGCTGCAGGGCGAGGGCGCGCGCACCGTGTGGATCGGTGACGTCCTCATCGGCCCCGACGCCGTCGCGACCGACAGCTACGAGCAGAACCGCAACCTCGTCCTCACCGACGGCACCCGCGCCGACTCGATCCCGAACCTCGAGATCGAGACGGGCGACATCCAGGGCGCGGGCCACGCCAGCGCCACGGGCCGCTTCGACGACGAGCAGCTGTTCTACCTGCGCGCCCGCGGCATCCCCGAGGAGGAGGCGCGGCGCCTCGTCGTGCGCGGCTTCCTCACCGACATCATCCAGAAGATCGGCTACGCGCCCCTCGAGGAGCGGCTCACGGCCGCCATCGAGGTCGAGCTCGCCGGAGGCCGCCGATGAGCGGTGTCCGCGTCTGCTCCGTCTCCGACGTGCGCGTCGACCAGGCCCTCCGGGTGATGGTCGGCGACGTCGCGGTGGCCGTCGTCCGCGACAGCGCCGGCGAGATCCACGCCCTCGGCGACAAGTGCACCCACGGCGACATCTCGCTCGCCGAGGGCTTCGTCGAGGACGACACGCTCGAGTGCTGGGCTCACGGCTCGCGCTTCGAGCTGAACACCGGTCGTCCCCTCACCCTCCCGGCCTACGAGCCGGTGCCCGTATTCGCCGTGACCGTCGTCGACGACGACGTGTACGTCGACCCCGCCCCCAAGCGCATCGACGCCTGAGCGTCGCCAGAACGAGGTAGCACCATGTCCACTCTCCAGATTTCCGGCCTCGAGGTCAGCGTCGAGACCGAGCAGGGCAGCAAGCAGATCCTGCGCGGCGTCGACCTGACGGTCAACGAGGGCGAGATCCACGCCATCATGGGCCCGAACGGCTCCGGCAAGTCCACGCTCGCCTACGCGATCGCCGGTCACCCGAAGTACTCGGTCGACGGCGGCTCGATCACGCTCGACGGCGAGGACGTCCTCGCCATGAGCGTCGACGAGCGCGCCCGCGCCGGCCTCTTCCTCGCCATGCAGTACCCGGTCGAGATCCCTGGCGTCACCAACTCGAACTTCCTCCGCACCGCGAAGACCGCGATCGACGGCGAGGCGCCGGCCATCCGCGGCTGGGTGAAGGAGGTGCGCGAGTCGATGACGAAGCTGCGCATGGACTCGTCGTTCGCCGAGCGCAACGTCAACGAGGGCTTCTCGGGCGGCGAGAAGAAGCGCAACGAGATCCTCCAGCTCGAGCTCCTGAAGCCGCGCTTCGCCGTGCTCGACGAGACCGACTCCGGCCTCGACGTCGACGCGCTGAAGATCGTCTCCGAGGGCGTGAACCGCGCCAAGGAGGCCACCGGCCTCGGGATCCTCCTCATCACGCACTACACGCGCATCCTCCGCTACATCAAGCCGGACTTCGTGCACGTCTTCGTGAACGGCCGTGTCGCCGAGGAGGGTGGGCCCGAGCTCGCCGAGCGCCTGGAGGAAGAGGGCTACGACCGCTTCCTGCCCGGCACGGTGGTGCTCTGATGGCCACCGTCTCGCTCAGCCCGGAGCGCTTCGACGAGATCACCGAGGCGCTGAAGGACGTCGTCGACCCCGAGCTCGGCGTCAACGTCGTCGACCTCGGCCTCATCTACGACCTCAACTGGGACGACGAGAACGACGCGCTGCTCATCTCGATGACGCTCACCTCGGCGGGCTGCCCCCTGACGGACGTGATCGAGGAGGAGACCGCGCAGGCCCTCGACGGGCACTGCGAGCGGTTCCGCATCAACTGGGTGTGGATGCCGCCGTGGGGCCCCGAGCGCATCTCGGACGACGGCCGCGAGATGATGCGCGCCATCGGCTTCGCCATCTGAGCTCTTCGCGCTGACCTGTCCGGTTCTGCGGCGACTCGCGCTCCAGTTTCCGCGGAAGCGGGCACGGCGCGGGTCGTTGCGCCCCGGCAGCGACGAACCCGGTCGCTAGGGTCGGGGCATGACCGTTCCCGCCATCAATCTCTGGGCCGTCCTGCTCGCAACGCTGTCGAGCATGGTCGTCGGCTTCGTCTGGTACTCCCGGCCCGTCATGGGCGATCGGTGGATGCGCCTCTCCGGCATCACGGATGAGCAGATCGCGAAGTCGCCGGTTCCCGCCTACATCGCGACGATCGTGGCGAGCTTCGTCACGGCACTCGTGCTCGCCGGCGCGGCGTCGCTCTCCCAGGCCTACTACGGCGGCAGCTCCCTGGTAAACGCGCTGATCACCGCGCTGATCCTGTTCGCGGGCTTCACCGCTGCGCGCTTCATCACGCACGACGCGTTCGACCGTCGGCCGTGGGCGCTCACCCTGCTCAACCTGGGCTACGAGCTCGTCACGCTCGTCGTGATGGCGCTCATCATCGGCGCCTTCGGCGTCACCCAGGGCGTTCCCGCTTGACGCGAACTGCCCACTTCTGCGGCAACTCGCTTGTGAGTCGCGACAGAAGTGGGCAGGTCAGGGTGAGCGGGGAGACCGCTCAGCGGGCCTTGCGGTCGGCGGCGAACCAGCCGAGGCGGATGACGCCCGCCGCGATCGCGGCCTTGATCACGCCGCCGAGGATGAACGGGTACAGGCCGGCCGTGAGGGTCTGCTGCAGGTCGAGGCCGAGGGAGGCGGCGAGCCAGGGGAGGCCGACCGCGAAGACGACTGCGGAGCCGGCGAGGTAGCTCACCATGCCGCCGAGGAACTTCCGATCCCAGCGGCGCTCGGCCAGCCAGCCCGTGAGAGCGGCGGCGAGCACGAAGCCGAGGATGTAGCCGCCGGTCGGTCCGAGGACCGTCGCGAGGCCGCTCTCGCCGTCGCTGAACACCGGCAGGCCGAGCATGCCGACCGCGGCATAGAGCACCATCGAGAGGGTGCCACGAAGGGCGCCGAGGCTGCCGCCGACGAGGAGCACCGCGAGAGTCTGACCGGTGATCGGCACCGGCCACAGCGGAACGGCGACCTGCGCGAGGCCGGCGGTCAGCGCGGCACCCGCGGCGATGACGGCGGCGTCGGACACGAGGCTGCGCGGCACGACACGATCGACGAGGACTGGGCGGCGGACGAGCGAGATCGAGGACACGTTTCTCCTGGAGGTCTGCCCGGCCGGTCGGCCGTCGGCGGAATTTATACTAGGGGGCCGGTGTTTCGGCTCTGTTACCCCCTCCCTCTCGAAGAAAAGGACGTTTGCTGTGCTCGCCGTGCATGACCTCGAGATCAGGGTCGGCGCACGCCTGCTCATGGAGCACGTCGACTTCCGGGTGGGGGCCGGGGACAAGATCGGGCTCGTCGGCCGCAACGGCGCCGGCAAGACGACCCTGACGAAGACGCTCGCGGGGGAGACCCTGCCGACCGGCGGCAGGATCGAGCGGACCGGCGAGATCGGCTACCTGCCGCAGGACCCGCGCTCCGGGGACCCGGAGGAGCTCGCCCGCACGCGCATCCTCAACGCCCGCGGGCTCGGCTCCCTCGTGCTCGGCATGGAGAAGGCCACCCTCGAGATGGCGAGCACCGACGAGAAGGTCGCCGCGGCCGCCATGAAGCGGTACGGCAACCTCAGCGACCGGTTCCTCGCGCTCGGCGGCTACGCGGCCGAGGCGGAGGCGGCGTCGATCGCCGGCAACCTCAGCCTGCCCGACCGCATCCTCGACCAGCCGCTGAAGACGCTCTCCGGCGGTCAGCGCCGCCGAATCGAGCTCGCGCGCATCCTCTTCTCGGGCGCCGACACGATGATCCTCGACGAGCCCACCAACCACCTCGACGCCGACTCCGTCGTCTGGCTGCGCGACTTCCTCAAGTCGTACGCGGGCGGCGTCATCGTGATCAGCCACGACATCGAGCTCGTCGGCGAGACCGTCAACCGGGTCTTCTACCTCGACGCCAACCGGGCCGTCATCGACATCTACAACATGGGCTGGAAGCAGTACCTGCGCCAGCGGGAGGCGGACCAGGAGCGGCGCAAGAAGGAGCGCGCCAACGCCGAGAAGAAGGCGAGCGTCCTCCAGCTGCAGGCCGCGAAGTTCGGGGCGAAGGCGTCGAAGGCCGCCGCCGCCCACCAGATGGTGCGGCGGGCCGAGAAGATGCTCTCCGGACTCGAGGAGGTGCGCGCCCAGGACCGCGTCGCGAAGCTGCGCTTCCCCGACCCCGCGCCCTGCGGACGCACGCCGCTCATGGCGAACGATCTGTCGAAGAACTACGGCTCGCTGGAGATCTTCACCGCCGTCGACCTCGCCATCGACCGCGGCTCGAAGGTCGTCGTGCTCGGCCTCAACGGCGCGGGCAAGACGACCCTGCTGCGCATCCTCGCCGGGGTCGACCAGCCGGACACCGGCGTCATCGAGGCCGGCCACGGCCTCCGCATCGGCTACTACGCGCAGGAGCACGAGACGCTCGACGTGAACCGCAGCGTGCTGCAGAACATGACGGCGGCGTCTCCGGACATCACCGAGACCGAGGCACGTCGCGTGCTCGGCTCGTTCCTGTTCACCGGCGACGACACCAGCAAGCCCGCAGGAGTGCTCTCCGGCGGCGAGAAGACCCGGCTCGCCCTCGCGATGCTCGTGGTCTCCTCAGCGAACGTGCTGCTGCTCGACGAGCCCACCAACAACCTCGACCCGGCGAGCCGCGAGGAGATCCTCGGCGCTCTCGCGGGCTACAAGGGCGCCGTGGTGCTCGTGAGCCACGACGAGGGCGCGGTCGAGGCGCTGAACCCCGAGCGGGTGCTCATCATGCCGGACGGCACCGAGGACCTCTGGACGAAGGACTACGCCGACCTGATCACGCTGGCGTAGCGCCGGCCGGGCTCAGCGCACCGAGTCGAGGAGGGCGTCCTCCTCATCGGCGTCGGTGCGCCGGACCGCCCTCTTGGCGGCGCGGTCCGCCGCCCTGCGCTGCTCCTCGGGGTCGTCGGCGTTCCGGTAGCGGTACTCCTGGCGTCCGGCGAAGACCAGGCCGCCGAAGCCGAGCAGGGCGAACACGACCCACTGCACCGCATAGGACAGGTGCGGTCCCTCGTCGATCTCCGGACGCGCGGCAGGCGCCGGCCGCTCGGCCGGGGCGGGGTCCTCGCCGGCGAGCAGGCCATAGGCGCTCTGCTCGACCGGAGTGCCGAGCACCCGCTCGACCTCGGGGAGATGGATGGACGCCAGCACGCCCGACGAGGTCGTAGTCGCACCCGCGACCGTCCCCTCGCCGGGCTTCAGGCGTGCGATGACGGTCACCGGCCCCTCCGGAGCGTCGGGGATCGACGCGGGAGCGCCGCCGTCCGAGATCGGAACCCAGCCGCGGTCGACGAGGAAGACCCGGCCGCTGTCGGTCTCGAAGGGAACCAGCACCTCGAAGCCGGGCGTGCCGCCGCGCGGCCGGTTGCGGACCACCAGCTGGTCCTCGGTCCGGTACTCGCCGGTGAGCTCCACCCGTTGCCATTCCCGGTCCGCGGTGAACGACCCGGGCTCCGGCAGCGCCTCCTCGAGAGGGATGGGGGCGGCATCGTAGTTCTGCTCGATGCGGGTGATCTCCGCCACCTTCGCGTCGCGCCGGGCCACCTGCCACGAGGCGAGGCCCGCGCAGCCGGCGGCGAACAGGAGCACGAGCACCAGATAGCGGGCCCAGCGTGCCGAGAGCACGAAGCGCCAGCGGCTCACGAGCGGCCCTCGGGAAGCGAGTCGACGACCTCGACGGGGAAGTCCCGCGCGGCCAGGTAGTCGCGGAGGTAGTCGCGGTGCTCATCGCAGGCGAGCCACACCTTGCGCCGGCTCTCGTCGTGGATGCGCGGATTGCGCCACTCCACCGAGCAGGTCGCGGCGCTGTCGCAGCCCGCACGCGAGCACACGAGCGGCGCGGTCACGAGATGTGCGGGGGTTCTGACGGAGGTCCGGGCCGGGGCGCGGGCGGGAGCGCGGCGTACGGCCGCTCGGCCATCGCCTGGACGGCGCCGCGCGACTGGGTGTTCGCGATCACGACCGCGAGATACGGCAGCACCAGCGCGGCGGCCACCATGACGAGGATCCACCAGCCCTGCACGAACAGCAGCGACACGACGCAGAGGGTGCGGATGCCCATGGCGATCGAGTACTTGACCATGCGCGACTTGCGCTCCTCCTGAGGGGACAGGGGCAGCGTCGTGATCGACTGGGCTTCGGATCGCTTGCTCATCGGCTCCAGCCAGACTACGCCGGTCGCAGGCACCCCGAGGCCTAGGCTGGGATGGTCCCAGACAACGAGGAGCTTGCGTGGCGAGAACGGTTCTGATCACGGGCGGGAACCGCGGCATCGGGTTCGCGATCGCCGAGGAGTTCGTACGGCGGGGCGACCGGGTCGCCGTGACCTCCCGCTCCGGCAGCGGCGGGCCCGAGGGCGCGCTGACGGTCGCCGCGGACGTGACCGACTCGGCCAGCGTCGACGCCGCCTTCACCGAGGTGGAGGCGCAGCTCGGCCCGGTCGAGGTCGTCGTCGCGAACGCCGGCATCACCCGCGACACCCTCGTGCTGCGGATGACCGAGGACGACTTCACCGAGGTCCTCGACACGAACCTCACGGGGGCGTTCCGCGTGGTCAAGCGCGCATCGAAGGGCATGCTCAAGGCGCGCTTCGGCCGGATCGTGCTCATCTCGAGCGTCGTCGGCCTCTACGGCGGCGCGGGACAGGTCAACTACTCCTCGTCGAAGGCGGCCCTCGTCGGCATGGCACGCTCACTGACTCGGGAGCTCGGCGCCCGCGGCATCACCGCCAACGTGGTGGCTCCCGGCTTCATCGAGACCGAGATGACCGCGGCGCTGCCGGAGGCCCAGCAGGCCGAGTACAGGAAGGCGATCCCGGCGGGCCGCTTCGCGACCGCCGACGAGGTCGCCAAGGTGGTCGCGTGGGTCTCCTCCGACGACGCCGCCTACATCTCGGGCGCGGTGCTGCCGGTCGACGGCGGCCTCGGTATGGGGCACTAGCCCCGTCCGCGAAGTCAGCTGCGGAGGCCGAGGACCGGGAGCAGCTGGCTGAGGTCGCGCACGTCGATGAGGATGTCGGCCACGTCCCGCACCGGCGGCTTCGCGTCGAAGCCGACCGAGAGGCCGCACACCGCCATCATCGGCAGGTCGTTGGCACCGTCGCCGACGGCGACGGTGCGCTCGAGCGGGACGCCGCAGTCGTCGGCCCACTCGATGAGCGTCGACGCCTTCGCGGCCGCGTCGATGACGCCGCCGTGGACCCGGCCGGTGAGCCTGCCGTCGGCGACCTCGAGCCGGTTCGCGCGCCAGTAGTCGAGGCCGAGCTGCTCGGCGAGGGGGTCCAGCACCTCGTGGAACCCGCCCGACACCGTGGCGATCCGGCCGCCCGCCTCGTGCACCGCGGCGATGAGCTCCGGCACGCCGCGGGTGACGGTGATCCGCGCGCGCACCTCCTCGACCACGTCGGCGGGCAGGCCCTCGAGGGTCGCGACGCGCTCCCGCAGGCTCTGCTCGAAGTCGAGCTCGCCGTGCATCGCGCGCTCGGTGATGGCGGCGACGAGATCCCGGCTGCCCGCGGCGTCCGCGAGCAGCTCGATGACCTCGTCCTCGATGAGGGTGGAGTCGACGTCGAGCACCACGAGATGCCGCGCCGCCCCCTCTGCTACGCCGATACCCGCTCTCCCTTGCCCACCACGGTGATGCCCGTGTCGGTGACGGTGAACCCGCGAGCACGGTCGCGCTCGGGGTCGACGCCCACTCGGGCGCCCTCCTCGACGACGACGTTCTTGTCGAGGATCGCCCGCGAGACCACCGCGTTGGCGTGCACATGCGCCCGGTCGAAGAGCACCGCATCCGTCACCACGGCGCCGGAGCCGATCGTCGACCAGGGTCCGATCACGCTGCGCTCGACGCGGGCGCCGGAGATGACGGAGCCGAGCGAGACGATCGAGTCGATCATCGTGCCGTAGTTGCCGTGCGCGTCGCGGACGAGCTTGGCGGGCGGGGAGTTGACCTGCTGCGTGTAGATCGGCCACTCCTCGTTGTAGAGGTTGAAGACCGGCACCGGCGCCACCAGGTCCTGGTGCGCCTCGAAGAAGGACTCGATGGTCCCCACGTCGCGCCAGTAGAAGCGGTCGCGGTCCGTCGCCCCGGGCACCACGTTGCGGTTCAGGTCGTAGACGGCGGCGTCGCCCCGCTTCACGAAGGCGGGGATGATGTCGCCGCCCATGTCGTGGTTCGAACCCTCGAGCTCGGCGTCCGCGTGCACCGCCTCGATGAGGGCGTCGGTGTTGAAGATGTAGTTGCCCATCGAGGCGAGGACCTCGTCGGGGGAGTCGGCGAGGCCGCGCGCGTTCTTCGGCTTCTCGAGGAACTTGGTGATGCGGGTGGGGCGGCGCTGGTTCGTCTGGATGACGCCGAACTGGTCGGCGAGCGACAACGGCTGGCGGATCGCGGCCACGGTCACGCCGCAGCCCGACTCGATGTGCGCGTCGATCATCTGCTCGAAGTCCATGCGGTAGACGTGGTCGGCGCCGACCACGACGACGATGTCGGGCTTCTCGTCGTTGATGAGGTTGAGGCTCTGCAGGATCGCGTCCGCCGAGCCCGTGTACCAGCGCTTGCCCAGCCGCTGCTGCGCGGGGACGGACGCGATGTAGGAGTTCAGCAGGCTCGACAGGCGCCAGGTCTCGGCCACGTGCCGGTCGAGACTGTGCGACTTGTACTGGGTCAGCACCACGATCTGGGTGAGCCCCGAATTGATCAGGTTCGACAGAGCGAAGTCGATGAGCCGGTACGTGCCTCCGAAGGGCACCGCCGGCTTGGCGCGGTCAGCGGTCAGCGGCATCAGCCGCTTCCCCTCACCGCCCGCCAGCACGATGCCGAAGATCTTCTTGCCTGCCATGGACTCACCATAACGGCGGTGACCCCGGCCGGGAACGGATGTGACGCCTCATCAGCGACCCCTTGCGGGGGAGGGCGCAACCACTACTAGCGTGTGGGGATGCGCGTCGATCTGCTGACCAGGGAGTATCCGCCGGAGATCTACGGGGGCGCCGGAGTCCACGTCGCGGAGCTCGTCCGGGCGATGCGCGGCGACCTCGACGTGGTGGTCCGCTGCTTCGGCAAGCCGCGCGACGAGCCGGACACGCACGCGTACCTGGTGCCTCAGCAGCTCGCGAACGCGAACCCCAGCCTCGCGACGCTCGGCGTCGACCTGCAGATCGCGCAGGACGCCGGCGGCGCCGACCTCGTGCACTCGCACACCTGGTACGCGAACGCGGCCGGCCGGCTGGCCTCGATGCTGCACGGCATCCCGCACGTCGTCACCGCGCACAGCCTCGAGCCGCTGCGGCCGTGGAAGGCCGAGCAGCTGGGCGGCGGCTACCGCATCTCCAGCTGGATCGAGCGGGAGGCGTTCGAGACCGCCGACGCCGTGATCGCGGTCAGCGAGGGCATGAAGCGGGACATCCTCCGCTCGTACCCGTCCCTCGACGACAGCCGCGTCTCCGTCATCTACAACGGCATCGACCTGACCGACTGGAACGCCGTGGAGGACGACGAGCTGCTCCGCTCCCTCGGCGTCGACCCGGACCGTCCGTCCGTCGTGTTCGTCGGCCGCATCACCCGGCAGAAGGGCCTGCCGTACCTCCTGCGGGCGGCGCGGAAGCTGCCGCCCGAGGTCCAGCTGGTGCTGTGCGCGGGCGCGCCCGACACGCCCGAGATCATGGCCGAGGTGAGCGACGCCGTGCGGGTGCTCCAGCAGGAGCGCACGGGCGTCGTCTGGATCGACCGGCTCCTGCCGCGGCGGGAGCTGTCGACCATCCTCGGCGCGGCCACCACGTTCGTGTGCCCCTCCGTCTACGAGCCCCTCGGGATCGTCAACCTCGAGGCCATGGCATGCGGGGCGGCCGTCGTCGGCACCGCCACGGGCGGCATCCCCGAGGTGGTGCAGGACGGCGTCACGGGACGGCTCGTGCCCATCGAGCAGGTGCAGGACGGCACCGGCACGCCGGTCGACCCGGACCGCTTCGTCGACGACCTGGCCGCCGCGCTCACCGAGGTCGTGAGCGACCCGGAGACGGCGCGGCGGTACGGCGAGGCGGGGCGGCGACGCGCCGAGGAGGAGTTCAGCTGGGCCCGCATCGCGGCCGACACGCGGGCCCTCTACGAGAGGGTGATCCGCGGGTCCTGACGCTCCCGGGATGGGGCGGGGCGAGCGGATAGGGTTTCCCTATGACCACGGTGCTCCAGCTGTCCGACGTGTCGGTGACCCGTGAGGGCACCACGATCCTGGACTCCGTGGACTGGACCGTCGACAGCGCCGAGCGCTGGGTGGTCCTCGGACCGAACGGTGCGGGCAAGACCACAATCCTGCAGATCGCGGCCGCGTTCATGCACCCGAGCCGCGGCACGGCGACGGTCCTCGACCAGCGCATCGGCGGCACGGACCTGTTCGAGCTGCGGCCCCGCATCGGCTTCGCCTCCACGGCGATGGCGCGCCGCATCCCGGCGTCGGAGACGGTGCTCGACGTGGTGCTCACCGCCGCATACTCGGTCACCGGCCGCTGGAACGAGCAGTACGAGGACCTCGACATCCGCCGCGCGCAGCGCGTGCTGGGGGAGTGGAAGCTCGGCCACCTCGAGGGGCGCCGCTTCGGCGAGCTCAGCGACGGCGAGCAGAAGCGCGTCCAGATCGCGCGCGCCGTGATGACGGACCCGGAGCTGCTGCTCCTCGATGAGCCGGCCGCGAGCCTCGACCTCGGGGCGCGCGAGGAGCTCGTGCAGCTGCTCGGCGGCTACGCGAGCTCGCCGTTCGCGCCCGGCATCGTCATGGTCACGCACCACGTCGAGGAGATCCCGCGCGGCTTCACGCACGCCCTCCTGCTGTCGCAGGGGCGCGCGGTCGCCGCCGGCCCGATCGGCGAGGTGCTCACGTCGGACCGGCTGTCGGAGACCTTCGGCCTCCCGCTCGAGGTCAGCGAGACGGACGGCCGTTTCGCCGCGCGGGCCGGCTGAGCCTGCTATCCTTGTCTGTCGGCCCTTCGGCCACAGACTTTTCCCTTTCCCCTCCATCCAGACCAGAGGATCGTTCGCCATGAAGTCCGGCATCCACCCCGACTACGCCACCGTCGTGTTCCGCGACCTCGCCTCGGGCGAGAGCTTCCTCACGCGCTCCACCGTCTCGAGCTCGAAGACGATCGAGTGGGAGGACGGCAACACCTACCCGGTGATCGACGTCGAGATCTCCTCCGCCTCGCACCCGTTCTACACGGGCAAGCAGCGCATCATGGACTCGGCCGGCCGCGTCGAGAAGTTCAACTCGCGCTACAAGAACTTCGGCAAGTAACACCTGCCGATCCGAAGGGCGCCCCTGCGGGGGCGCCCTTCGTCGTTAACCGGCCACTCCGGTGATTGAGGAGGCCGCGCAGCGGCCGTCTCGAAATCACGCGACGTGCGCTGGGACTGCTCCCGCTGTGGCAGAGTCCTGAGACGCGTCGCGGGATTTCGAGACGCGCCCCTGCGGGGCGCTCCTCAATCGCCGAGGTGCGTGAGACCTAGCGGCAGGGCCAGCTGGGGTCCGCCGTGAACTCGGGGTCCTTCGTGCGGCGCATGTAGTCCTGGAAGCGCTCGGCCTGCTCGCGGCACCAGTCCGCCTGCATCGCGTGCAGGCGGGCCGGCTCGACGCCGAGCTGGGCGGAGTAGCGGGAGGCCATGGCCTGCGCGAGCCGACCGGCCGCGATGGCGTCCGCCGCCGCGTCGTGGGCGTCGGTGAGCGCGACCCCGTAGATGGCCGCGGTGACCTCGAGCGTGCGCTTGCCCTTGCGGTACCGGTCGAGCGCCTTGTCGAGCACGAGCGGGTCGATGACGTGGCCGGTGCCGTCGAGAGGCTCGTGGCCGTGGCGGGCCGCCTCGCGGGCGAGCAGCGTCAGGTCGTACGGCGCGTTGTAGACGACGAGCGGGATGCCCCGCCGCTCGACCGAGCGGATGGCCGCGAGGATCTCCGGCACGACCTCGGAGGCCGGACGACCGTAGCGCCGGGCGCGCTCGGTGGAGATGCCGTGCACCGCCGACGCGCCGGCCGGGATCTCGACGCCCGGGTCGAGCAGCCAGTCCTTCCGCTCGACGACGACGCCGCAGTCGTCGAGGACCGCGACCGAGGCACTGACGATGCGCGCCGTGTCGGTGTCGATGCCGGTGGTCTCCAGGTCGAAGACGCCGACCGCATCCGCCCAGCCCGGAAGGCCCGCCGCATCGAGCAGGGCGGCCTCCGCCTCATCCACCACGGGAGTGGCGTCGACCTCGACGGCGTCGAGCGAGATCAGGGCCGGGGGACCCACGACCTCCTCCTCGACGGGCGCCGGCGCGACGGGCGCTTCGGCGGCGCGCTCCGCCGTCGGGATGGTGCCGGCCGCCGGCGCTGCCGCGGGTTCGTCGTTCCCGAAGTCCAGCTCGAAGAGAGGGAACTCGGGGAGGGCCGCCTTGTAGCGCGCGTCGAGGCTCGTCACGCGGTCAGCCTACGAAGCGCCCCCGACGCCGTCCGGGAGGCCGGGCGCGCGTCGCCGCAACGGCTTCCCGCGCCTTCGCCGCGGCTCCGCTCGCGGCACCGGAAACGTCCTCCCCGCGGGTGTTGCTACGGGTGCCGCGAGGACGTTTCCACCGCGGCGAGCGGTTGCCGCGCGGGACCCGTCAGGCGCCGGGGCGCGTGATCTTCAGCCAGTAGAAGGACTGCGTGCCGAGGGTCAGGGTGACCTTGCCGTCCTCGCCCACCTCCGGGAAGCGTCCACCGCCGAACAGGTCGGTGAGGCGCGCGCCGGCGAACTCGGGGAGCGACACGGTGACCGAGATCGGGTTGTGGGAGAAGCTGAAGACGCAGAGGACGTCCTCCGGCTGGTCGCCGAAGTGGTGGCCGCTGCCCGCGTACGAGCGGACGAACGCGAGCGCCGACTCGTGATCGGTCTCCTGCACGTGCAGGCCGCCGAGCCCGAAGGTCGGGTGGGCCTTCCGCACGTGGATGACGTTGCGGACCCAGTGCAGCAGCGACCGGGACTGCGCGAGCTGCGCCTCCACGTTGATGAGCGAGTAGTGGTAGACGAGCGACTGCACGACCGGCAGGTAGAGCTTGCCGGGGTCGGCGGCCGAGAAGCCGGCGTTCCGGTCCGGCGTCCACTGCATCGGCGTGCGGGATGCGTCACGGTCGGCGAGCCAGATGTTGTCGCCCATCCCGATCTCGTCGCCGTAGTAGAGGAACGGGCTCCCGGGCAGCGAGAACAGCAGGGCGTGGGCGAGCTCCAGCTCGGCACGCGAGTTGTCGAGCAGGGGAGCGAGGCGCCGGCGGATGCCGATGTTCGAGCGCATGCGCGGGTCGTAGGCGTACCAGCCGTACATGGCCTGCCGGTACTCCTCGGACACCATCTCGAGCGTCAGCTCGTCGTGGTTGCGGAGGAACACGCCCCACGCGGCGCCGGCGGGCACGTCCGTCGTCTCCGACAGGATCTTCACGAGCTCGCCCGACGTCTGAGACCGCAGGGAGTAGAAGATGCGCGGCATCACCGGGAAGTCGAAGGCCATGTGGCACTCCGGCTCCTCCTCGGAGCCGAAGAAGGCGGCCACCTCCCGCGGCCACTGGTTCGCCTCGGCGACGAGCATGCGGCCGGGATAGTCCACGTCGACCATCCGCCGCAGGCGCTTGATGAACTCGTGCGTCGGCGGCTCGCCCTCGCCGTTGCCCTCCTCGGACTCGAAGAGGTACGGGATCGCGTCCAGCCGGATGCCGTCGACGCCCATGTCGAACCAGAACCGGACGATGTTGAAGATCTCCTCCTGCACGGCCGGGTTCTCGAAGTTGAGGTCGGGCTGGTGCGAGAAGAAGCGGTGGAAGAAGAACTGCCGCCGGACGGGGTCGAACGTCCAGTTCGACTCCTCGGTGTCGACGAAGATGATGCGGATGTTCTCGTACTTCTCGTCCGTGTCGCTCCACACGTAGTAGTCGCCGTAGGGCCCCTCGGGGTCCTCGCGCGACGCCTGGAACCAGGCGTGCTGGTCGGAGGTGTGGTTGAGCGGGAAGTCCATGATGATGCGCATGTTGCGCTCGTGCGCCTTCGTCACGAGCTCCCGGAACTCGTCGAGGGTGCCGAACTCGGGCAGCACCGCCTGGAAGTCGGAGACGTCGTAGCCGCCGTCGCGGAGAGGCGACTGGTAGAACGGCGGCAGCCAGAGCGCGTCGACGCCGAGCCACTGCAGGTAGTCGAGCTTCGAGATGAGCCCGCCGAGGTCTCCCGTGCCGTCACCGTTGCTGTCGGCGAAGCAGCGCACCATCACTTCGTAGAAGACCGCTCGGCGGTACCACTGCGGGTCCAGAGTCAAGCCGGGCAGCGTGATCGGTGCGGTGAAGCTCACTGGCAATCCCCTCCACGTGGGCGAATTCCCTCATCCTACGGTCGGCCCGAGAAGCGCTCCGCCGGGGCGGGGGCCCGCGTGCGACGCCCGTAGACTGTGCGCGATGAAGGTCGTCCCGTCCCCTCACCCGGTGAGCGCGGAGGGTCGGCCCGCCGAAGCCTCCGTGCTCGGATCCCGCACCCGCTACTGGGAGTACGGGGCGTCCGCCGCGAGCGCGGAGGTCACCGTCGTCGCGGTGCACGGCTTCCGCGGCGACCACCACGGCCTCGAGGCGATCGTCGCCTCCCTGTGCGCCCGCCGGCCCGGCCTGCGGGTGATCGCGCCCGACCTGCCCGGCTTCGGCGAGTCCGATCCGCTGACGGGTCACCGCCACGACATCGAGGGCTACGGCGCCTGGCTGTCGGCGTTCCTCGACGAGCTCGGCCTGCGCGGCACGGCCGTGCTCCTCGGCCACTCGTTCGGCACGATCGTCGTCTCCGCCGCCCTCGCTGCCGGCCTGCCGACGCCGCAGGCGGTCCTCATCAACCCGATCGCCTCGCCCGCCCTCTCCGGCCCCAACGCCGTCGGCACCCGCCTCGCCGTCTTCTACTACTGGCTCGGCGCCCGGCTGCCGGAGACGCCCGGCTTCGCGCTGCTCCGCTGGCGCGTGGTCACCCGCGGGATGAGCGTCACGATGGCGAAGACCCGCGACCGCGCTCTGCGCCGCTGGATCCACAACCAGCACGACCTCTTCTTCGGCGCCTTCGCCAGCCGCGACGTCGTGCTCGAGGCGTTCCGCGCCTCCGTCGGCTCGGACGTCTCGGTCTACGCCTCGCGGATCCCGGTGCCGGTGCACCTCATCGCGGCCGCGAAGGACGACATCACGCCGGTCGCCGACCAGCACGTGCTCGCGGACCTGTTCCCGCAGGCCACGCTCACCGTGCTGCCGGACGTCGGGCACCTCATCCACTACGAGGTGCCGGATGCCGCGGCCCGCGAGGTGGAGGGCTTCCTCTTCGGCGAGGAGCAGTCCGACGGAACTTCGGACGCGCCGGGCGGATCCGGAGCCGCGGACGACGAGCGCGTCCCGCGGGTCGTGGTCGACTGCCGGTACCTGCGCGCCGACGGGCGCCACGACGGCATCAGCCGGTACACCGCGGGCGTCACCGCCGCGCTCGCCCGCCGGATGCCTCTCACGGTTCTCGTCAGCGACCCACGGCAGCTGCGCCTGCTGCCGGACGTGCCGTGGCACCGCATCCCGTCGCCGACCAGTCCGCTCGAGCCTCTCGTGGCGCTGCGGGTGAACCGCACCGAGCCCGACGTGGTGTTCAGCCCCATGCAGACGATGGGCACCTTCGGGCGCCGCTATCCGGTCGTCCTCACGCTGCACGACCTCATCTACTACCGGCACCGGACGCCGCCCGCTCAGTTCGCGTGGTGGCTGCGCCTGCTGTGGCGCGTCTACCACCTCGCCTGGTGGCCCCAGCGGCTGCTCCTCAACCGCGCGGATGCCGTCGTCACGGTCTCGGAGACCACCAAGCAGCTGATGCGGCAGCACCGGCTCACCCGCCGGCCGATCACCGTGGTCCCGAACGCGGCCGATACGGCGCGGGAGCCGCTTCCGGCGCGCACGGAGCCCGCCCGGCGCAGCCTCGTCTACATGGGCGCCTTCATCGGCTACAAGAACGTCAACACCCTCGTCCGCGCCGCCGCCCTGCTCCCGGGGTACGAGCTGCACCTCATGAGCCGCCTGCCGGAGGGGGAGCGCGAGCGGCTCACCGCCCTCGCCCCCGAGGCCCGGCTCGTCTTCCACGACGGGGCCAGTGACGAGGAGTACCGGGAGGCGCTGCTCGAGGCGACCGCGCTCGTCTCCGCATCCCGCGACGAGGGGTTCGGCATCCCGGTGGTCGAGGCGATGAGCGTCGGCACGCCGACGGTGCTGAGCGACATCGGCATCTTCCGCGAGGTCGGCGGTGAGGCCGCTCTCTACGCGGACCCGGACGACCCCGCCGCGTTCGCCGCGGCGGTGCGGGCGCTCGAGGTGCCGGGGGAGTGGGCCCGGCGGTCCGCCGCCGCCCTCGAGCGGGGAAGGACCTACAGCTGGGATGCGTCGGCCGAGATCCTCGGCGACCTCCTGCTCGAGCTGGCCCGCATCAGGAGATCCGGAGCACCTCGCCGCCGCTGAGCTCGACGAGCCGTGCCGGCGTGATCGGGAACACCGCCGTCGCGGTGCCCGCGGCGGCCCAGAGCAGCTCCTGATCGAGGAGCGCGGCGTCGACGAGGGTGCGCAGCGGCGCGGGGTGGCCGAGCGGTGGGACGCCGCCGATGCTGTACCCGGTCGCGGACTTCACCGTGGCGGCGTCCGCCTTGCCCACGGTGCCGCCGAGGTGGGCGCCGACCCGGTCGAGGTCGACCCGATTGGGCCCGGAGGCGAGGACGAGGAGCGGCTCGGCCCGGCCGCCGTCCGCCGTCACGGTGAACACGAGGCTCTTGACGATGGCGGCGACCTCGACGCCGAGCGCGGCGGCCGCCTCCGCCGCCGTGTGCGCGCTCGTCGCGGTCTCGCGGACGTTCCCGTCCTCGCCGAGCTCGCGCAACTTCGCGCGGAACGCCTCAGCCTGCGGCTGCATCGCCCGCCACCTCCATCGCCGGCTCCGCCCAGGGGCGACCGTTGAACTCGACGAGTCCGATCCCGCCGTCCCGGTAGGCGAAGCGGTGGTGCGACCCGTTCGGGATGAGCTGGCCCGGCTCGGGCCAGGAGTGGTCGGTGGCGTCCCGGACGAGGGTGCCGATCACCCCGCCGTGGCTCACCACCAGCACCGCCTTGCCCGGGTGCTCCTCGGCGAGTGCCACGAGCGCGGGGTGCACGCGGTCGAGGACCTCCTGTGGGCTCTCGCGCCCCGGCACCCGGCCCTGGTAGCGCTCCTCCGCCTCGGCGCCGGTGAGGCCCTCGGCGGCGCCGTAGTTGCGCTCCTGGAGGGCGTCGACCAGCTCGACCTCGCCGAGGCCGAGCTCCGCCGAGAGGATCTCCGCCGTCTCCCGCGCCCGGGACAGTGGGCTGCTGACGATCACGTCCCAGTGCTCGCGCGCGAGCAGCTTCGCGGCCTCGCGCGCCTGCCGCCGTCCCGTGTCGTTGAGCGGGATGTCGCTCGTCCCCTGGATGCGGCGCTCCACGTTCCAGTCGGTCTGGCCATGGCGGACGAGGACGAGGTGGGTCACGAGCACTCCGGACGGGACGAGTTGGGGAGGGGGACGGTTCAGCCGGCGAGCCGGGAGGCGAGGGCCTCCAGCGTCTCCGAGGTGCCGGCGTCGAGCTTGAGGTCAGCCTTCGCGTCGCCCTTCGTCGGGCCGCGGTTGACGAGGACGACCGGCAGCTTCCGCCGGCGAGCGAGGTCGAGCAGGCGCACCCCGGAGTTGACGGCGAGCGACGAGCCGGCGATGAGCAGCGCGTCGGCGCGCTGGACGAGGGCGCTCGCCTCGGCGAACTTCTCGACGGGCACGAACTCGCCGAAGAAGACGACCTCCGGCTTCAGCATGCCGCCGCAGACGGTGCACTCGGGGACGGTGAAGTCCTCGACACCGACCACCTCGGCGTCGCCGTCCGGGTTGATGACGACCGACTCGGGCCGCTCCAGCCAGGGGTTCGCGGCCTCGATGCGATCGGCGATGCTCTCGCGCGCATACGTCTGGCCGCAGACGAGGCAGCGGACGAGGTCGACGGTGCCGTGCAGGTCGACGACGTGGCGCGACCCCGCCTTGAGGTGCAGCCCGTCCACGTTCTGGGTGATGACGCCGTTGACGATGCCCGCCGCCTCGAGCTCGGCGAGCACGTAGTGCCCCCGGTTGGGCCGGGCGGCGTCGAAGGCGCGCCAGCCGAGGTGGCTCCCCGCCCAGTACCGCTGGCGGAACTCGGGCCCGGAGAGGAACTGCTGATAGGTCATCGGGCTGCGCTTCGGCGCGCCCTCGCCACGGTAGTCGGGGATCCCGGAGTCGGTGCTCATGCCCGCTCCGGTGAGCACGGCGATGCTGCGACCGGAGAGCAGCTCGGCGGCGGCGTCGAGCTGCTCGGCGGTGGCCGTCGGACGGGGCACTAGCGTGGACATGGATTCTCCCTGCGCTCCAGCCTACGCAGGGGTCCGGGAAGGCGTGCGTCATGCGGGTGGTGCCCATCGAGGGGCTCGACCGTCCCGAGCTCCAGGACTTCACCCGGCTGACCGACGTGAACCTGCGCCGCCTGCAGGAGCCGGCGGGCGGGCTCTACCTCGCCGAGTCGACGAAGGTCATCGAGCGGGCCGTCGCCGCCGGTCACCGCCCCCGCGCAGCCCTGTCGAAGGAGTCGTGGCTGCCGGACCTCGAGCGCATCCTCGAGCCGTTCCCCGACGTCCCCGTCTTCGTGGGGGAGGACCCGGTGCTGGAGGGTCTCACCGGCTTCCACCTGCACCGCGGAGCGATCGCGTCGATGCACCGCCCCGAGCTGCCGCCGCCCGGCGATGTGCTGCGGGACGCCCGCCTCGTTGTCGTGCTCGAGGACGTCGTCGACCACACCAACGTCGGCGCCATCTTCCGCGCCGCCGCCGGAATCGGTGCGGACGCCGTGCTCGTCACCCCCCGCTGCGCCGACCCGCTCTACCGGCGCAGCGTGCGCGTCAGCATGGGGACCGTGCTGCAGGTGCCGTGGACGCGGCTGCCCGAGTGGCGCGAAGCGGCGCCGCTGCTGCACGAGCACGGATTCGACATCGCCGCTCTGGCGCTCGCCGACGACGCCGTGACGCTCGACCGCTACGCGGCGGAGGCGCCGCAGCGCGTCGCGCTCGTTCTCGGTTCTGAGGGCGACGGCCTCAGCCGCGCCGCGCTCCGCGCCGCGGACACGGTCGTCACGATCCCGATGCACCACGGCGTCGACTCCCTCAACGTGGCGGCGGCCAGCGCGGTCGCCCTCTGGGCCCTGCGTCCGGATCGGGAGCGCTGACGCCGACCCCTCCGGGAATCGGGACGCCCGCTCGAGTGGGCTCGTCGATTCCCGGGGAGCGGAACTACGTCAGCACTTGTCCTTCGCGACCGTGATCGTGATCGTCGTGTCGGGGCGCGCGGCGCTGCCGGCCGGCGGGTCCTGGGCGACCGGCTTGCCGTTCTGCGCGGCGTCGACGACACACGTCTCCGCCACGTTCCCGAAGCCGGCGGCGCCGAGCGCGGCGCGAGCATCGCCGACGTTCTTCGCGGCGGACACCGCGTCCGGCACGGTCCGGAGCGCCCCGTTGCTCGTGTAGACGGAGACGGTGGCCCCCGCCGTGGCGGAGCGGGCCGGGTTCGTCCCGATCACGGTGCCGGCCGGCTTGTCGGAGTCCTGCTGCCCGCCGTCGGCGAACGCGAAGCCGGCGTCCTCGATCGCCGCTCTCGCCTGCTCGAGCGACATGCCGATCACGCTGGGGATGTCGTACGTGCGGCCACTGAGCACCTGACCCGTCGGGGCCGCGAACGGATCGCCGCCCCACTTGTCCGCCGCGACCTTCATGATCCGCGGCCAGATGTTGTGGCGGAGGACGGCGTACTGGGAGCCGTTGATGCGGGTGTCGCGGAGGTTCACGTGCCCCGTCGCGTTGAAGACGCCGACGACGGTCGTCGCACGCGACGTGCCGCCGCTCATCCAGGTCGCCTCGGCGCTGTCGGTGGTGCCCGTCTTGCTGAACATCGGCACCGAGCTGTTGACCTTGGCGGCCGACGGCGCGCCGGTGCCACCGCGGAACGCCTGCTGCAGGGCCAGGGTGGCACCCGCGGCGACGTTCGGCTCGACGGCCTGGCTGCACGTCTGCGGCGGGACGGGAACGTCGTTGCCGGCGGCGTCGACGATCCGGTCGATGGCGATCGGCTCGCAGTACTTGCCCCCGGCGGCGATGCCCGCGTATGCGGCCGCCATGGTGAGCGGCGCGATCTCCTGCGTGCCGAGCACGTCGGAGACGTTCATCTGCAGCTCGGCTCCGTCGGCGCGGTGAACGCCGAGGGCCTGTGCGGTCTCCTTGATGCCGCACAGGTCGAGCTGCTTCGCCATGGCGATGAAGCCGGTGTTCATCGAGTTCACGGTGTTGAAGAGCGCGGTCCAGCTGCCGCCGGCCTCGCCGCCGTCGTTCTTCGGGTTGTATCCGCCGGCGTTCATGTTGCCGTCGCAGCTGTTGCGGAAGGTGCCCCAGTTGCTGCGGCGCCGGGCGTCGACGGCCTCGTTGAGACCGTGGCCCTCGTCGAGCCACTCGAGCAGCGTGAACACCTTGTAGGTCGAGCCGGGCTGGAAGCCGCTCGATCCGCCGTAGTCGCGGTCGGTGTTGAAGTTGACCGCACTGGTGGCCGGGTCGCTCTGCAGGACGGCCGGGTCGGCGGAGTACCGCTTGTTCTGCGCCATCGCGAGGATGCGGCCGGTGCCCGGCTCGACGGTCACCGCGACCGAGCCGATGTCGACCCGCGGGTCGGTGAACGGCACGTTGTCGATGATCGCCTGCTCGGCCGTGCGCTGCAGGTCGACCTCGAGCGAGGTGTAGATGTCGTAGCCGGCGGTGCGGAAGTCGTGCCAGCGGGTGTCGGGGTCCGGGCCGAAGAACTCGTTGTTCTTGAAGATGTTGGTGATGTAGTCGCAGAAGAAGCCCGCGCCGCCGGCCGCCTCGCAGTTGGTGGCGGGCTGGGTGATCTTCGGCTCGACGGGAGCGGCGACGGCGTCGTCGTACTCCTGCTGCGTGATCATCTTCTCGTCGAGCATCTTGCCGAGGATGTAGTCGCGGCGGACCCGGTTGCCGTTGTACCCGTTCTCGGCGCCGTTCGTCGTGCTGTCGGGGTAGTCGAGCCGGAACTTCTCCGGGTTGTTGACGATCGCCATGAGGCTCGCCGCCTGCGCCAGCGTCAGCGCCTCGGCGGTGGTGCCGAAGTAGTAGTTGGACGCGGCCTCGATGCCGTAGACCCGGCCGCCGAACGCGACGATGTTGAGGTAGCCGAGGAGGATCTCCTCCTTGCTGTACCGCTTCTCGAGCTCGATGGCGTAGCGCATCTCGCGCAGCTTGCGCGCCTCCGAGACCTCGGTCGCCTTGGCGAAGGCCTCGTCGATCTGCTCCTGGGTCGTCGCGTCCTTGATGTAGTTCTGGATGTTGACGTTCTTGACGTACTGCTGCGTGATGGACGAGCCGCCCTGCACGCTCTTGCCCATCGCGTTGTTGACGACGGCGCGGATCGTGCCCTGCAGGTCGATGCCGCCGTGCTCGTAGAAGCGCGGGTCCTCACCCGCGACGAGCGCATCCTTCGCGTAGACCGACACCTTCTCCCACGGCACCTCGACACGGTTCTGGTCGAAGAAGCTCGCGAGGAGGTACGGCGAGCCGTCCGGGTTGCGGGCGTAGATCTCGGTCTTCTGCGCCAGCTCGCCGATCTCCAGGTAGCTGGGGAGCTCCTCGAAGAGGCCGATCGTGTCGGACGCGGCCACGCTCGACACCGCGATCGCGGGCGTGATGGCGGCGGTCGCGAGAACCCCGGCGACGGCACTCATGCCGACGAAGCCGAGGAGGGCGGCGAACTTGCTCGGGATGCGCGAGGAAGGCACGGAAGGGCCCCTTTCCGCCGACAGGATACTTGACGGCAGGGCCCGTTCCGGGGAGCGTCGCCGGATCGTGATCGAAGGTCAATCATCTGGGGCGCCGGCCCGCGATGCGACGGGGGCGGAGCAGGCTTCCCGCCTATCCTGGGCGCGTGTCGAAACCCCCTCGAACGCGGAAGCAGGTGTTCCGCCGCCGGAGGATCGCGGTGCTCGGCGGTCTCGCCATCGTGCTCGCGGGCGGCGTCTACGTGCCCGCCGCGGCAGCGTCCGAGGTGCCCGAGGCGGTGGCCTCGGTCGAGGCGCCGCAGGTGCCCGCGGCGACGGCGGCGGTGCCCGACTTCCCCGACTACGGGAGGGGCGCGATCGGAGCCGCCGGCTTCGAGGGCCCGCTCGCGACGAGCGGGGACCAGGGCGCGTTCCCCATCGCAAGCATCACCAAGGTCGTCACGGCGCTCGTCGTGCTGGAGGCTAAGCCGCTGGCAGCAGGCGAGGCGGGCCCGGACATCGCCTTCACCCAGGCCGACGTCGACGCGTACAACGAGGTCCTCGCCCAGAACGGCTCGGTGCAGCCCGTCGCGGCCGGCACCGTCCTGACGCAGCGGGAGGCCCTCGAGGCGGTCCTCATCCCGTCGGCCAACAACTACGCCATCTCGGTCGCCCGCTGGGCGTACGGCTCCGTCGACGGCTACCTCGCCGCGGCGCGCGCCTGGCTCGATGCCCACGGGCTCGAGGACACCACTGTCGTCGATCCGAACGGGCTCTCGGCCGGCAACACGAGCACGCCCGCCGACCTGGTAGCGCTCGGCCAGCTGGCGCTCGCCCAGCCCGCCCTCGCGGAGATCGTCGCGACGCCGTCCGCCACGATCCCGGACATCGGCCCGTTCGCGAACACGAACAAGCTGCTCGGCACCGACGGGATCGACGGCATCAAGACCGGCACGACCGACGCGGCCGGCGCGTGCCTGCTCTTCTCGACCGACGTCACCGTGGGGGACTCGAGCATCACGCTCGTCGGCGTGATCCTCGGCGCGCCCGACCATGCGACCCTCAACCGTGGCGTCGTCGCGCTGCTCGACAGCGTGACCCCCGGCTTCCAGGAGCTCACCCTCACGACCGCGGGCGACCCGTACGCCACCTACTCGACGGAGTGGGGGGAGACCGCCGAGGCCGTCGCCACCGAGACCACGACGACCCTGGTCTGGTCCGACACCCCGGTGACGGCGTCGGTGAGCACGGAGCCGGTGGCCGAGGCCACCGCGGGCGCCGACGTCGGCAGGGTCGACTTCACGGTCGGGGACAGGACGATCACCGTGCCGCTCGAGCTCGATGCGACGATCGAGGCGCCGGACCTGTGGTGGCGGGTGACGAACCCGCCCTGGGCCCGCTGAGCACTCGCCGGGCCGCCGCGCCGCTTCCCGGAAGCGCTTCTCAGAGCGCGGGGCCCCGCGGTCCTGACGCGTAGGGCGCTGCCTCGGGGCGCTTCGGCAGGACGTGGTCGCCCGAGGAGACGCGGCGGATCCGGCGGATCACCCAGGGAACGAAGTACTCGCGCGCCCAGACCAGGTCCTCGCTGCGCGCCTGTCGCCAGGTGCGCGGAGGCAGCGGCTCGGGTCGCATGGGCTGCAGGTCGTTCTCGACCCCCAGGGTCGCGAGCACCATGCGGGCCACGGTGTGGTGGCCGAGCGGCGCCAGGTGGAGGCGGTCGACGTTCCACATGCGCGGATCCTGGATCTCGGTGAGCGCCCACTGGTCGGCGACGAGCGCGTCGTGGCGCTGGGCGACCTTGCGGATGTTCTCGTTGTAGATCGCGACCTTGCCCCGGAGCCGGTTCAGCACGGGGGAGAAGCCCGTGTCGACGCCCGTGAACAGCACGACGGTGGCGCCGGTCGCCGCGAGGCGCTCCACGGCGCCGTCGAGGCGGCTCGCGATGACGTCGGGGTCGGTCCGGGGACGGATCACGTCGTTGCCGCCCGCCGAGAGGGTGATCAGGTCCGGCTTCAGCGCGATGGCCGGCTCCAGCTGCTCGTCGACGATCTGCTGGAGCAGCTTCCCGCGCACCGCGAGATTGGCGTACGCGAAGTCGTCGACCGAAGCCGAGAGCACCTCGGCGACACGGTCCGCCCACCCGCGGTGCCCACCCGGGCTGCCTGGCTCGGGGTCCCCGATGCCCTCCGTGAACGAGTCGCCGAGCGCCACGTAGCGACGCCAGGGATGCGTCTCCGTCATGTCCACCTCCGTCGGCCGGCTGTGACCGCTGCCGGCGCCGCGACCATCCTGCACCCGACGCGCCAAGATGCTCGTGACGGCATGTCGCCGGAAGCCCTTCGGTACAGTTTCATCAAGTGAGCGCCCCGCACCTCTTCGACCCGGTTCCGGGCACGAGTGCAGCGGAGCACCTCAGCCCCTCCTTCCCGGAGCGCGCCGCGTGGGGCACCGCGGGCAAGCTCCGTGCGTGGCAGCAGGAGGCGCTGGCCAAGTACTTCGAGAGCGAGCCGAAGGACTTCCTCGCGGCCGCCACGCCGGGCGCCGGCAAGACCACGTTCGCGCTCCGGCTCGCCAAGGAGCTGCTCGCCCGGCGCACCGTCGACCGGGTGATGGTGGTCGCGCCGACCGAGCACCTCAAGCGCCAGTGGGCGGACGCCGCCGAGCGCGTGGCGATCCACCTCGACCCCTCGTTCCGGAACAAGGACCGCTGGTTCGGCCGGCACTTCCACGGCGTCGCGGTCACCTACGCGCAGGTCGTCGCCGACGCCGCTCTGCACCGACAGCTCACCGAGGCGGCGAAGACGCTCGTCATCCTGGACGAGGTGCACCACGGCGGCGACGCGCTGAGTTGGGGCGACGCCATCCGCGAGGCCTACGAGCCGGCCACCCGCCGCCTCTCCCTCAGCGGAACCCCGTTCCGGTCGGACACCGCGCCCATCCCGTTCGTGGAATACGTCCGGGACGAGACCGGCGGGCGGGTCTCGCGCACCGACTACAACTACGGCTACGACCGCGCGCTTGTCGACGGCGTCGTCCGGCCGGTCATGTTCATGGTCTACGCGGGCTCGATGCGCTGGCGCACCACCTCCGGCGAGGAGATGGAGGCGAAGCTCGGCGAGGGCAACACCAAGGACATCACCTCGCAGGCGTGGCGGACCGCCCTCGACCCGGCGGGCGACTGGATCCCGTCCGTGCTCCGCGCCGCGGACCAGCGCCTCACCGAGGTGCGCAAGGGCGTGCCCGATGCGGGCGGCCTCGTCATCGCCACCGACCAGTTCGCGGCCCGCGCCTACGCGCGCATCCTCGAGGACATCACCCGGGAGGAGGTGACCGTCGTCCTCTCCGACGAGAAGGCGGCCTCCGAGCGGATCGGCGAGTTCTCGAACAACGAGAAGCGGTGGATGGTCGCCGTCCGGATGGTGTCGGAAGGCGTCGACATCCCGCGGCTCGCGGTCGGCGTGTACGCGACGTCGTCGGCGACACCGCTGTTCTTCGCGCAGGCGATCGGTCGCTTCGTCCGCGCCCGGCGCCGCGGCGAGACGGCGTCGGTGTTCCTGCCGAACGTGCCGACCCTGATGAACCTCGCCAACGCGATGGACGTGCAGCGCGAGCACGCCCTCGACCGCCCGAAGAACGAGGACGAGAACGGCCTCGACGAGGACGCCCTCAGCGCGGCCAACCGCGAGGAGAAGGCGCCGGACGGTCTCACCCAGGAGTTCGCGTTCCAGGCGGTGGGCTCGGACGCGACGTTCGACCGCGTCCTCTACGAGGGCGGCGAGTTCGGCTTCGAGGCCGAGGTCGGCAGCGACGAGGAGCTCGACTTCATCGGCATCCCCGGCCTGCTCGAGCCCGACCAGGTCCGCGAGCTGCTGAGGCACCGGCAGTCGCGGCAGGAGAAGCGGCGGAAGACTCCCACCGAGGTGCCGCGGCCCGCCGACGAGCCGGCTCCGATGTACCGCAACCTCAAGGAGCAGCGCAGCCTCCTCAACAGCCTCGTCGGACTCTGGGCCAAGCAGACGGGCGAGACGCACGCGATGGTGCACGCCGAGCTGCGCCGGATCTGTGGCGGTCCGGCCGTCGCGCAGGCGAGCGTGACGCAGCTGCAGTCGCGCATCGAGCTCCTCCGCAAGAGGATGGCGGGACACTGATTCCATGAGCTGCCTTCTCCTGTCGCCGGTCCGGCCCCTGCCTCAGCCGACGCGGGCAGCTCGACGGGAGGGCTGACATGCAGACGTTCCTGCCGTACCCGTCGTTCGCCGAGAGCTCGGCGGTGCTCGACTCGCCCCGGCTGGGGAAGCAGCGGGTCGAGACCCTGCAGGTGCTGCGAGCGATCCTGCTGCCGAGCTACGGCTGGCAGAGCCATCCGGTGTCGCGGATGTGGCGCGGGCACCTGCCGGCGCTGACCGCCTACGGGTTGGCCAACGTGGCCGCCTGGGTGGAGCGGGGGCACGCCGACAGCACGCACGACCTCATCGCGGAGTTCGCGCCCGGCATGGACGGCCTCGACGTCGAGGAGCTCGGGGAACGCGGCCTGCTGCCGCCGTGGATCGGGGACGAGGAGATCCACCGCAGCCACCGGTCGAACCTGATCCGCAAGGACCCGGAGATCTACGGGCCGCTGTTCCCCGGGACACCACCCGACCTCGACTACGCGTGGCCCGAGGCGGGGGAGCGGGAGCCGCTGCCGGAGGGGATCCCACTGCGGGTGATCCGCCCCCGCACCGACGAGCAGGCCGAGGAGTGGCGTGACGAGGGCATCGTCGCGATCGCCGACCGGTCGCCGCAGGGCCGCGACACCCCCAAGTGGCGCGCCCAGCTGTCGGAGTTCGTCGACGCGCTGGAGCCGGGAACGGAGGTCGCGACGCTCGTCGGCAACGGCGCGGTGCTGCACCGGGCGACCGTGACGGGCGACACCCAGATCCGGCAGGTGGAGTCGGGCGCCGTGTACCTCGTCCGCACGGCCGAGTACACCGGGACGCTCGCGCGCGCCGACTTCGTCGTGCCCGCCATCCTGCAGGATCCGCGGGCCGTGTTCCCCGCCCTGCTCAGCCCAGCTCGCTGAGCAGCACCGGGAGCTCGTCGAGCAGCTCCCGGGCGAGGAACCCGAGCGGGCCGATGCGTGCGGACAGCCGGTCGCCGGCCGCCGCGTGCAGGTACGTGCCCCAGCACGCCGCCTGAGGCGCGTCCGCGCCGCGGGCCCATACCCCCGCGATCGCGCCCGCCAGCACGTCGCCGCTGCCCGACGTCGCGAGGCCCTCGTGGCCCGTCGTGATCTGCCAGCGCCGGCCGCCCGGCTCCGCCACCGCGCTCATGCACGTGACGACGGCGCCGAACCGCTCGGCGACCTCCGCGGTGTCGTCGGCGAGGTCGCCCGGGTCCCGCCCGAGCAGGAAGCCGAGCTCCGTCGTGTTCGGGGTGAGGATCAGTCGCCCTGCCAGCTTCCGGGCCGCCTCCTCCTCGTAGGCGAGCGTGCCCAAAGCGTAGGCGTCGAGGAGGACGGAGGTGTCGTCGCCGACCAGGTCGGCCAGGCGGCGCACCAGGGCGGCCGCCTCGTCCGGGTCGTCGAGGCCGGGGCCGGCGACGACGCAGCCGGCGCCCTCGATATCGTCGGCGAGCACGTCGATCGTGTCGCCGCGGACCGCGCCGCTCGCCGTCTCGGCGAGAGGGAGGACGCCGGACTCGAGGACCGACACCGCGACGGCGGGGGCGACGGACTCGCCCACCGCGAGGGAGAGGCGCCCCGCGCCGACCCGAAGAGCGGCGAGCCCGGTGAGCATCGCGGCGCCCGGCGTCTTGCGGGCGCCGCCGATCACGAGCACGTCGCCGCGGGCCTGCTTCGAACTGCCCGGGGCGGGGAGGGGCCAGGCGCGCAGCGCGGACGGGGTGACGAACTCAGCGGCCACGGCCCTGCCCCGGGTGCTCGGTGACGGGCGCGTCGCTGCGCTCGAGGAAGCCGACCTCGTTGACCACCGCGGCCGTCCAGCGGCCGGCGCCCGACGGGCGGACCAGGCGCGTGACGGAGCAGTTGCGGATCGGGTTGCCACGCGCTCCTTCGAGCAGCGTCTCCTCCTCGATCCGCTCGCACACGTAGCGGAAGAGGGTGATCACGGCGTCGTGGGTGACGAGCAGCACGCGGCGGCCGTCCTCCTCGCGGTCGAGGTCGGCGAGCACCGAGCGGAGGCGGAGGGCGACATCCGCCCACGACTCGCCGCCGGGCGGCCGGTAGTAGAGCTTGCCCACCCAGCGCCGGCGGTCGGCCTCGTCCGGATGCAGCCGGCGGACGCCGCGCCCGGTCAGCGCGTCGAGGATGCCGAGCTCGCGGTCCCGCAGCCGCTCGTCCCAGCGCGGCTCGAGGTCGAGCCCTGCTGTCTCGAGCGCGATGTCGGCGGTCTGGCAGGCGCGCGCGTAGGGCGACACCCACACCGACTCGGGCAGCTCGTCCGCCGACCACGTGGCGATGTGCCGGCCCAGAGCGGCCGCCTGCTCGCGACCGGTGGCGGACAGGACGACGTCGGCGTCACGCGCCGGGACGAGGACCCGGTCGGCGCGGGCGCGGTCCGCCTTCGCCGCCGCGACGTTGCCCTCGCTCTCGCCGTGGCGGACGAGGATCAGTTCGACGGCGCCCATGATCCGACCCTAGGGCGTCGCTCTCCGCCCCCGCACGGGCTTGCGGGAGGGCGCGGCAGGCGGCAAGCGGCACCGGGAGTGGTCCTGGGAGAATGGACGGGTGAACGCCGCCCCTCCCGTGTCCGCACGCCAGGAGCCGAGTCCCGCGACCGTGCGCCGCTGGCGCCGATATCTCGCGGACGAGCAGGCGGAGGCGCGCATCTACCGCGACCTCGCCGTCCGACGCACCGGGGAGGAGCGCGACATCCTGCTCGCCCTCGCCGACGCCGAGGGCCGGCACGAGGCGCACTGGCGCGACCTGCTCGGCGACCGGCTGAAGAAGGAGCCGAAGGTCGACCTCTGGACCCGCATCCTCGGGTTCTTCGTCCGCCGCTACGGCTCCGTGTTTACGCTCGCGCTCATGCAGAGGGCCGAGGCGCGCACCCCGTACGCGAACGACATCGACGCGACCGACTCGATGGCCGCGGACGAGCGGATCCACGAGGAGGTCGTCCGCGGGCTCGCCGCGCGCGGCCGCAGCCGCATCTCCGGCACCTTCCGGGCGGCCGTGTTCGGCGCGAACGACGGCCTCGTCAGCAACCTGGCGCTCATCCTCGGCGTCGGCGCCACCGGAGTCGCGCCGCAGGTGGTGCTGTTCACCGGGATCGCCGGTCTGCTGGCGGGTGCTCTGTCGATGGCGGCCGGGGAGTACGTGTCGGTGCACTCGCAGCGCGAGCTGCTCGCCGGGTCGCGGCCGAGCGCCGAAGCAGGGCACGCGATCGCCGACCTCGACGTGGACGCGAACGAGCTGGCGCTCGTCTACCGCGCCCGCGGGATGAGCGAGGAGGAGGCGCACACCCGCGCCGCCGCCGTGCTCGGCGGGCGGGAGCCGCTCGGCTCCGTCGAGTCGGGCGCCGACGAGCACGAGGCGGTCGGCACGGGCCGCAGCGCCGCGCTGTCGAGCTTCTTCTTCTTCGCCTCCGGGGCGCTCATCCCGGTGCTGCCGTGGCTGTTCGGGATGAGCGGTCTGCCGGCGGTGCTGCTCGCCGCCGCGCTCGTCGGCCTCGCCCTGCTCGCGACGGGGACCGTCATCGGGCTGCTGTCGGGCGCATCGCTGCTCACGCGGGCGCTGCGCCAGCTGCTGATCGGCTACGGGGCCGCCGCGATCACCTACCTGCTCGGCCTCCTCTTCGGCACGGCGGTCGCCTGATGACGCGGGTCGCGCGCCGCGCCCTCGTCAGCGGACGGGTGCAGGGGGTCGGCTTCCGCTACTCGTGCGTCGCCGAGGCCCAGGCGATCGGCGTGGCCGGCTGGGTGCGCAACCTGCCGGACGGCCGCGTGGAGGCGCACGTCGAGGGCGATGAGGACTCGGTCACCCAGCTCCTCGCGTGGCTGCACGAGGGCCCGGCCTTCGCGGAGGTCACCTCGGTGGAGGTCCGCGAGGCGGACCCGATCGGCGCGGTCCGCTTCTCGGTCGCCTGAGCCCCCTCCGGTGGTCGAGGAGGCCACGGAGCGTCCGTCTCGAAACCACTTGCCGTGCCTTCGGACCCAGCCACCTCTGGTCGGTCTCCTGAGATCCGTCGTGTGATTCCGAGACGCGCCCCTGCGGGGCGCTCCTCGATCACCGGGATGGGACGTCACCGGAAGTCGCGGGAGACGCTGCGGGCGCTGATCGTGAGCACCTCGAAGCGGTCGGCGATCACGTTGATGACGCCCTCGGAGCTCCGCTCGAGGATGCCGCGGATCACCATGGCGGGTGCCTCGCGGGCGATCCGCCGATACCGCTGCCACACGCCGACGCTGCACACCACGTTCACCATGCCGGTCTCGTCCTCGAGGTTGATGAAGGTGACGCCCGCCGCGGTCGCCGGCCGCTGCCGGTGCGTCACCACACCGCCGATCTCGACGCGCCGCCCCGACTCGGTGGTCGCCAGCTCGGCGTAGGTGAGCACCCCGCGCCGCTTCAGCGTCTCGCGCGCGAACGCCATCGGGTGCCGGTCGGGGGAGATGCCGGTCGCCCAGAGGTCGGAGGCGACCTGCTCGGCGGGCGTCAGCATCGGCAGCAGCGGCGGCTGGACGACGATGCTCGTGCCCGGCAGGTAGTCCGGGTGCTCCTGCGCCGCCGCGCCCGCACCCCACAGCGCCTCCCGCTGCCCGAGCCCGAGGGATGCCAAAGCCCCGGCCGCGGCGAGCGACTCCAGCTGCGGCGCGGTGAGCCCCACCCGGCGGGCGAGGTCGTCCTGGCTCGTGTAGTCGCCGCCCTGCTCCCGCTCCGCGACGATGCGCTCGGCGAGCTTCGTGCCGATCGAGGCGACCTCGGCGAGCCCGAGCCGCACCGCGTAGGCGCCGTCGCGGCGGTGCAGCGCGTCCTCGACGGGCGCGGTCCGGTCGAACCGCTCGGACACGGGCGGCTGCTCACGATCGAGGCACGCCTCCCGCCCGGTCGGCGCCGGCTTCCCGTCCTGCCACACCAGATCAAGGAGATTCGTGCCCCAGCGGCGCCCGTATCGCGGATCCGAGCCCACTGAGGCCCGGAACACCTTGATCTGCTCCGCACTCGGCTGCGCGAGCGGCTCCAGGTCGGCCTCGACTCCGGAGAGCAGCAGGTCGGGGCGGCGGACCTCGACGCCGTGGTGCCGTGCATCGGCGGTCAGCGACTGGGGCGAGTAGAAGCCCATCGGCTGCGCCCGCAGCAGCGCGGCGAGGAAGATGCCGGGGTAGTGCAGCCGCGTCCACGCGCTCGCGTAGACGATGAGGGCGAAGCTGATCGAGTGGCTCTCCGCGAAGCCGAAGTCCGCGAACGCCTCGATCTTCTGATAGATCTGGTCGGCCGTCTCGTCGTCGATGCCGTTCGCCTTCATGCCGGCGTAGAGCTTGTCCCGCAGCGAGTCGATCTTCTCCAGCCCGCGCTTCGAGCCCATCGCGCGGCGCAGCAGGTCGGCGTCCTCGCCAGTGCAGCCGCCGACCTCCATCGCGATCTGCATCAGCTGCTCCTGGAAGATGGGCACGCCGAGCGTTCGCTCGAGCACCGGCTCCAGCTTGGGGTGCAGGTAGGTGACCTTCTCCTCGCCGACCCGCCGACGCACGAACGGGTGCACCGCCTTGCCCTGGATGGGGCCGGGCCGGATGAGCGCCACCTCGACGACGAGGTCGTAGAACACGCGCGGCTGCAGGCGGGGGAGCGTCCCCATCTGCGCGCGGCTCTCCACCTGGAACACGCCGATCGAGTCGGCGCGGCACAGCTGGTCGTAGACGCCCTGCTCCTCCTTCGGCATCGAGTCGAGGTCCCACCGCTCACCGAGGTGCTTGTCGGCGAGGTCGAACGCGTACTGCAGGGCGGCGAGCATGCCGAGACCGAGCAGGTCGAACTTGACGAGGCCCATCCACGCGCAGTCGTCCTTGTCCCACTGCAGGACGGTGCGGTTCTCCATCCGCGCGTGCTCGATGGGGCACACCTCGCCGACGGGCCGGTCGGTGAGCACCATGCCGCCCGAGTGGATGCCGAGGTGCCGCGGGAACTTGAGCACCTGCTGGGCGAGGTCGACGACGGGCAGCGGGATGTCGTGGTCCTGGCTCTGCACGTCGCCGCCCCAGCGCTCCACCTGCCGCGACCAGGCGTCCTGCTGGCCCGTCGAGTGGCCGAGCGCCTTCGCCATGTCGCGCACCGCGTTCTTCGGCCGGTAGGTGACGACGTTCGCGACCTGCGCCGCGTTGCGCCGTCCGTACTTCTCGTAGACGTACTGGATGACCTCCTCGCGGCGGTCCGAGTCGAAGTCGACGTCGATGTCCGGCTCCTCGTCGCGGAGGCTCGACAGGAAGCGCTCGAAGGGCAGGTTGTAGCGGATCGAGTCGACGGCGGTGATGCCGAGCAGGTAGCAGACCGCCGAGTTGGCGGCGGATCCGCGGCCCTGGCAGAGGATGCCGCGGCCCTTCGCGAACATCACGATGTCGCGGACGATGAGGAAGTAGCCGGGGAAGTCCTTCGCCTCGATGACGTCGAGCTCGCGGGCGATCCGCTCGAGCGAGGACTGGGGCGCGTTCGGGTACTTCGACGGCACGGCGTCCCAGACGAGCTTCCGCAGCCAGCTCATCGGGGTGTGGCCCTCCGGCACCTCCTGCTTCGGCAGGCGGGGGCTCGCGCTCTTCAGCGGGAAGGCGAGGTCGGCGGCGATGTCGACGGTCGCGGCGACGGCGCCCGGGTAGCGGGCGAAGCGGGCCGCCATCTCGGCGCCCGAGCGGAGGTGGGCGGCGCCCGCGGAGGGCAGCCACCCGTCCATCTCGTCGAGGCTGCGCCGGGCGCGGACCGCGGCGAGGGCGGTGGCGAGGCGCGCCTGCTTCGGCGTCGCGTAGTGCACGGCCCCGGTCGCGACGAGCGGCAGCCGGCGGGCGGCGGCGAGCTCGGCGAGGGCGTCGTTGAGGGTCGAGTCGAGGGGCTCGCCGCGGTCGAAGAGCTCGACGGCGACGTTGTCGCGGCCGAACAGGTCGGCGAGCCGGTCCAGCTCACGCCCGGCGGCGGCGAGGTCGAGCGGCCCCTCCGGGGTGGGCTGCAGCGCCTGCCGGACGAGGCCCTTCCGGCAGCCGGTGAGGACGAACCAGTGTCCGTCCGCCGTGTCGGCGAGCTCGCCGAGGTCGAAGCGGGGGCTGCCCTTCTCGGCGCCGGGCGCGAGCTGGGCGTTGGTGATGGCGCGCGCGAGCCGGTGGTAGCCCTCCTGCCGTCGGGCGAGCACGACCACGTGACTGCCCTCCGGGTCGGGGATCCCGTTCTGCGGCTTCGTGAGGCCGAGGGTCAGCTCGGCGCCGAACACGGTCCGCACCGCGTGCTTCTCGGCGGCCTCCGCCATGCGGACGACCCCGTAGAGGCCGTTGTGGTCGGTGAGCGCGAGCCCCTCGAGGCGCAGCCGCGCGGCCTCCTCGAGCAGCTCCTCGGGGGAGGAGGCGCCGTCGAGGAAGCTGAAGTTGGAGTGCGACCGCAGCTCCGCGTACGGGACGACCGGCCCCTCGATCGGCGGCGCGGTGGGCGGCGTGTAGCGGGGCCGCTTGAGGGTCCACGCGGGGCTGTCGCCGCCGTCCGCCTGCACCGGGCGCGTGTTCGGCCGGCGGACGTCGGAGAGCCGCCGCTCGAACTCCGACCACGGGATCGGCGGGTTGTTGTAGGCCACGATCCAGTTTCGAACACATGTTCGAACGCCGCAACTCGCAGAACGTCCTGCTCGCTGCCCCTGGTCCTCCCATTTGCGCGGATCAGGGGATTCCACGCGGTTCAGGACATCCGGCCGGTTTCGCACGCGGATCAGGACGACACGCCGTCTTGCGGAGGGGATGTCCTGATCCGCGCAACACCTCACCGGGGACGGGGGCGCTCCGGGGCGCCCTACAGTCGGGGGATGCGGATCCTCTCGTGGCACGTGCACAGCAGCTGGACCACCGGGTTCGTGCAGGGGAGCCACGAGTACCTCATTCCCGTCGCGCCGAACGGCGACGGCGAGCTGAAGCCGTACTGGCCGGCGAGCACCGTCGCGGTGCCGGAGGCGCAGCTCGCGGACACCGCCGTCGACGTCGTGGTGCTGCAGTCCTTCGCCGAGCTCGAGAAGACGGAGCGCCTCCTCGGCCGTCGCCTCGGCTCCGACGTGCCGGCCCTGTTCGTCGAGCACAACACGCCGAAGGGGGACGTGCCGCTGACCCGGCATCCGCTCGCCGACCGGCGGGACATCCCGATCGTGCACGTCACCCACTTCAACCGCCTGATGTGGGACAACGGTGACGCGCCCACGACGGTCATCGAGCACGGCGTCCCGGACCCGGGGGCGCTCTACACCGGCGAGTTGCCGCGCCTCGGCTACGTGATCAACGAGCCGGTGCGCCGCTGGCGGGTCACCGGCACCGACCTGCTGCCGCAGTTCGCGGAGGCGGCCCCTATCGACGCCTGGGGCATCGCCGCCGACAGCCTGCCGGACGCCCTCGGCCTCGAGCCGGGGCGCGTCGAGTTCGCCGGCAACCTGGCGCCGGACGAGCTGTACACCGAGCTCGCCCGCCGCCGCGCGTATCTGCACCCGATCCGCTGGACGTCGCTCGGGCTGTCCCTGATCGAGGCCATGCACCTCGGCATGCCGGTGCTCGCCCTCGCCACCACGGAGGCGTACCGGGCGGTGCCGCCCGAGGCCGGCGCGATCTCGATGGACGTCGACGAGCTCGTCACGATGGCGCGGCGTCTCATCGCGGATCCGGACGAGGCGCGGGAGCGCGGCGCCGCCGCCCGTCGCTTCGCGCTCGAGCACTACGGCCTGCCGCGCTTCCTCGAGCGGTGGGACGAGGAGCTGGCCCGCGTCGCCCGCTGAGGCGTACCGTGCGACGAGGAGATTCCCGGGTCCGGAACGGAACGACCTCGATGAGGAGGAACGGTGGCGGAGTTCGCGCGGCCTGGGGCTGAGCAGTGGGTGCCGGATGACGCCGGACTGGACGGACTGAGGGCCGCCGCTCCTGACTGCCGGGGGTGCGAGCTGTACCGGGACGCCACGCAGGTCGTCTTCGGGTCCGGACCCGACCGGGCGCGACTGATGCTCGTCGGGGAGCAGCCCGGCGACTCGGAGGACAAGGCGGGGGAGCCGTTCGTCGGTCCCGCCGGACGTCTCCTCGCCGATGCTCTGGCCGCCGCCGGCGTGCGAGCCGAGGACGCCTACGTGACGAATGCGGTCAAGCATTTCCGGTTCGAGGAGCGCGGCAAGCGGCGGCTGCACAAGTCGCCCGCGGTGGCCCACATCGAAGCCTGCCATCCATGGCTGGACGCCGAGTTCCGCACCGTCCGCCCGGACGTCGTCGTCGCCCTCGGTGCCACCGCCGCCCGCGGCGTGCTCGGCCGGACGGTCCGCGTCCTCGCCGAGCGGGGCCGTGTGCTCGACGAACGGCCGGCCGTGGCGCCGGAGGCGCGCGTCGTGCTCACCGTGCATCCGTCCGCTGTCCTGCGGCTGCGCGGCAAGCCCGAGTTCGACCCCGAGTTCGACGGGCTCGTCGCCGACCTCCGGACGGCCGCCGACCTGCTCTGAGGGCGCGCTCCGTGGGGCACGCGACTGGCCCTCAACAGGCAGAAATCCCGCCAACAGGCAGAATTCGCCCTTTTCTGCCTGTTGGAGGCAGAAATGCCTGTTGAGGGACAGGGTAGAGGGCGGCCGGGTCAGTCGTAGCGGGCTTCGGCCCACCAGATGTCGCCCTCGAGGACGAGGAGCCAGGCCTCGCCCTCCTCATCGACGACCTGGAAGCGGGAGAGGCGGCGGGCGTGCCTCGGGTCCCACCAGCGCTCCTCGACGTTCCATGGGCCCGCCCACGCGCGGATCGGGCGGGCGTGCCCGGTGCCCGGTGCAGCGAAGCGGGACGGCGGACCGGACAGGGTGCCGCGGTCGTCGACCCGGACGGGCGTGCCGTCGGGGGAGAGGACGGCGCAGGTGCGCCGCTCCCGGAACACGGTGGCGGGCGGAAGCCCGGGCAGCGCACCCGGCCACGGGCGGTCGGCGGGGCGCTCGACCGTGCCGCGGTCTCCCCACGGCACGAGCACCTCCCGGTCGGTGAGCATCCGCCCGCCGCCGAGCGTCGCGGTGAGCACCGCCTCATGCCCGAGCATGCTCTGCACTCGGGACAGGCCGTGGTGGATGCGCTCGTCGGGCGCCTGCCCCCACAGCCCCTCCTCGTGCCCGGACGCCGCGTCGACGCTCTCCGGCAGGATGCGGACGCGCACGATCGGGGAGCCGAGCCCGCTCTCGACGGTGCCGGTGCCCTGGAGCTGCCAGCGCACCCGGTCCACCACCTCGGCGGCGGTGAACGACCGCGGATGCAGCCAGCTGCGCTCGGACGTCTCGCCGCGCTCCGCGGTCACCTCGACCCGCACGGCGGTGCAGACGAGGGCGAGCTTCCGGAGCCGCTCGAGGAAGCGGTCGGCCGCATCGCGGATGCCGAACGCCACCTGGTCGATGCGGTCGAGGGGCGGCTCGAACAGGGCGACGACGTCGAGCTCGTCGGGTGGGATGCGCGGGACGACACGGCGGCCGTCGAGGCCCGCGGCGAGGCGGTGGGCGACGGCGCCCTCCGGCCCGAACCGGTTCCGCACCTCGAGCTCCGGCAGCGCCGCGAACGCGCCGAGGGTGGGCAGGCCGAGCCGCTTCAGCAGGACGGCGAGGTCGGGCACGCCGAGGATCGTCACCGGCATCGGGGCGAGGAAGGCGGGGGAGTCGCCGGCGGGGACGACCCGGATCCGCTCCTCCCCGCTCCTCCTCGCGGCCTGCTCGGCGGCGAACGGGCCGTCGGCGATGCCGACCCGTGCGGACGGGACGCCGAGCCGCTCGAGGCAGGCGAGCAGCTCGCGCGCGGCGGCCTCCTCGCCGCCGTAGTACCGGGCCGGTCCCTGCACGCGCAGCGCGGCGGTTCCGGGCCGGAGCACCTGGACGCCCGGCATGACCTCCTCGACGCCGTCGAGCACCGGATCGAAGGTGCGCGCGTCGAGCGCCGGGTCGTAGGGGAGGGCGACGAGGGACGCGCAGCGCGACTGCGCCTCCCGGATCCGCAGCCCGCGGCGCACCCCTTCGGCACGGGCGGCCGCCGAGCAGGCGTACACGTCGCCGCGGTCGGTGAGCGCGATGGGGGCGTCCGGCGGCAGTCCCGCCGCACGCGCGGCGGCGAGGACGGGCCAATCCGGACACCAGAACACGAGGGTCCGGGTGATCGCGGCGGTCATCCCGCCCGCACCTCTCTCGGATCGAGCGGCACGAGAGTCGGGCGATCGAAGGGCGGCGGCGCGGAGACGGCGGCCGTGATGGGGACGGCCGCGGGCACCGCAGGCGCGACGGGAGCAGCGGCGGGCGCCACGTCCTCGCTGATCCGCGCTCCGGCGTCCGGTCCCGGGAGGCGGACCCAGCGGGTGCGGGAGCGCAGCCCCCGGCTCTCCACCGCCACCTCCACGCGGCGGCCGCGGAGGAGGCCGACGCCCTCGCCGATGCCCTCCCACTCGCTGCGGACGATGCGCAGGCTCGCCTCCGCGCCCGGCCAGTCGCCCAGCACGATGAGGGCCGCCTCCCGCTTGCGGAGGCGGGCGGCGAGCCGGCCGGCGTCGCCGTCGCTGATGCGCCCGCTCGGCCGCAGCACGACGGCGGGCAGCACGTCGACGAGCGCGGCCGTGACGGGCAGCCACTGGTCGCCCGGGTCGGGGACGAGGACGAGCCGCTCGAGGTCGATGCCCTGCGCGAGGGCCGCCTGCGCGCCGAACTCGGGGACCCCGACGACGGCGCACCACGAGCCGGCCGCCGAGGGCCCGGACAGCAGCGCCATGGCGAGGGTCGTCGAGCCGAGGATCGAGTAGGACCCGCCCGCCCGCAGCATCCCGTCGGGCAGGATGCCGGCGAACAGCGGGGAGGTCGCGAGCGTCTTGGTGGGCAGCCGGGTCGACTGCATCTCCCTGATGCGGGCCTGCAGCTCGCGCACCTTCTCGTCCGCCGCGGCGGCGGAGGAGAGGGCGAAGGCGGTCACACTCAATGTTCGAACATGTGTTCGAACGAGTCAATCCCGCAGACGGGGGACGCGGTATGCCCGGCTGTGGTTTCCCCACCCGGCATCTGCACGGATCAGGAGAATTCGCGTCGTTCAGGACGAGGGCTGGGGTTCGCACGCGGATCAGGACGACACGCCGTCTCGCGGGGCGGAAGTCCTGATCCGCGTAAAACTCCTGATCCGCGCAAGCGGCGGACCGGCGGATGCAGAGCCTGGCGACTACGGGGTCTCGGCGCCGCTCTCCTCGGCGCCCGGGAGGCCCGCGTCGTCGCCCATCGAGTCGCCGCCCGAGTTGAGGGAGCCGATCGAGGGCGCGTCGCCGCCGACGACCCGCTCCGGGATGTCGCCGCTCGGCGCGGCACCCGCGGCGCTCACGCCCCTCGAGGCGTCGTCGGCGATCCGGTCCTGGGTCCCGGCCACCTTGTCGACGTCGTCGAGGGTGAGCAGGCCGTCCGGATCCTGCGGGTCCGCCTTGCCGGTGAGCCGCTCGCCGATCTCGGCCTTGCTGTTCTCCGCCACCGGCTTGTCCTCGTGGTCCGGCGGGGGCGGGGTCTGCCGCTCAGTCATCGACGTGCGAGGTGTGGACAGGGCCGCTCGGGCCCTCGTCGCGGAGGCCGACGATCTCCTCGCCGGCGAGGTCGTTCTCGGGGAGCGTCGGCGACTGCTCCTTGGCGGCGCCGCCCGTCGGACCCTGGTTGTGCTCGCCGACACCGGGCAGCACCGTCTCGCCCGCGAGCGCGTCGTTGGTGACCGTCTGCTTGTCGGCCTCCTTCACCGCCTCGTCGTCGTACGCGCCGCCGTCGGGAATCGTGTCGCTCATCCTGGCCTCCTTCGTGTCGGTTCCCTCACGCTACGCCGCCGGTCCCGGCGCGAGCCATCCCGTCGGACGGGGATGAATCGGCGGCGGCGAACCGGCTACCATCCCGCTCCGGACGTGCACCTCGATCAGGACACGCGCTCCAGCAGGTCGTGGTCAGCGACGGCGGCGAGCGACAGGACGCGGTAGCCCTCGGATTCGAAGAACACCGTGATGCGGTCCTCCTCGACGCTCATGACGGTGCCGTCGCCCCACTCGCGGTGCCGCACGGCGGCCTCGACGGGGTAGGGGACGTCGTCGGCGTCCTCCACTCCCGTCAGCTCCTGCTGCTCGTAGGCGGTGCCGGAGGTGCAGGTGTCGCAGTTTCCGCACGGCTCCTCGAGCCGCTCGCCGAAGTAGCCGAGCAGGAACTGGCGGCGGCAGGCGGTCGTCTCCGCGTACTGGCGCACCATGGCGACGCGGGACTCGTCGATGCGCTCGCGCTGGGCCGCCTGCTCCACGCTCCGCTCGACCGCCTCCTCGGTGGTCACGCCGCGCACCGCGCGGACGCCGTCGCCGATGGCCCGCACCGCCCCCGCCTCGGTGAGCAGGTTGACGACATCCGCGACCCGGCGCGCGGTGAGTCCGGTCTCCTTCGCGAGCGCCTTGAGCTCGACCGTGCGCCCTGCGGCGACGAGGGCGGCGTGCACCGCCCCGAGCTTGGCGCGGTCGGGCTTGCCGCCTGCGAAGAACCGGCGCAGGCCGAGGTCCTCGGCGCGGTAGTGCAGGGTCGCTCTCGCCTCCTCGCCGTCCCGGCCCGCACGCCCCAGCTCCTGGTAGTAGTCGTCGACGGAGCCGGGGATCGCGGCGTGCACGACGAACCGGACGTTCGGCTTGTCGATGCCCATGCCGAACGCGCTCGTGGCGACCACGACGTCGTACTCGTCGTCCCGGAACGCCTCATGCAGCTCCCGCCGCGCCTTCGCACCGAGCCCGCCGTGGTACGCCGCGGCCCGCAGCTCGGCCGCGCTCAGCTCCTCGGCGTACTCCTCGGTGGCCCGCCGGGTCGCGACGTAGAGCAGGCCTGGCTTCGGCAGCGCGGTGAGCTGCTCGAGCACGGCCGCGCGCTGCCCCCGCTCCTCGGAGTGGCGCACCACCTCGAGCCGGATGTTGGGCCGGTCGTAGCCGCGGGTGAGCACGACGGGATCGCGCATGCCGAGCCGGTCCACGATCTCCTCCCGGACCGGTGCGGAGCCGGTCGCGGTGAGGGCGAGGATGAGCGGACGCCCGACCGCCTCCGCCGCCGCGCCGAGGCGCAGGTAGTCGGGGCGGAAGTCGTGCCCCCAGGCGGAGACGCAGTGCGCCTCATCGACGACGAACAGGCCGGGACCGAGCTTCGCCAGCCGGTCGACGACCTCCTCGTTGGCGAGCTGCTCGGGCGAGAGGAACACGTACTCGGCGCGTCCGGCCGCGAGCTCCTCCCAGGCGCTCTCGTTCGCGCTGTCGCTCTGGGCCGAGTTGATCGCCACGGCGTCGGGCGCGTCCGCCTCCGCCTCGATGCCGGCGACCTGGTCGGTCTGCAGGGCGATCAGGGGCGAGACGACGACGGTCGGACCGGGCAGCAGGGCTCCCGCGACCTTGTAGACCGCGGACTTGCCGTACCCGGTGGGGAAGACCGCGAGCACGTCCGAGCCGTCGAGCAGGGACTGGACGGCCTCGCCGATACCCGGCCGCAGCTCGCTCCAGCCGAACAGCTCGGCAGTGGTCCGGATGCGCGTCGAGTCTGCTGAAGCCATCCGGCCAGCGTAGGTCGGGTCCGTTGAAGAGCAGGGGGCCTTGACCCGGCGCGCGACGAGCGGCAGGCGCCGGTGAGACCACCGTCAGGCGAACGAGGGGCCGATGCGCCCGAGCATGCTCCACACGGTGCGGGTGAGGTCGGGGTGCTCGAGGGCGATCGCGCGCAGCACGCCGAACTCGAACTTCTCGGCGGCGCCGGCCCGCGCCGACGGGTGGTACGCCTGGGCCCGCGCCTCCGCCAGGCCGAGCACCGAGATGGCCTCCGCCCGCAGGTTCCGGACCACGCGCTCGTCGACGGTCGGGAGCTCGTGCACGAACTGCCACGGGTCCTCGCCGTCGCGGCACCGCCGCTCGATCTCGGCGTCGAGCTCGTCGCGAGCCTCGGCGCGCAGCGTGTCGAGGATGTCGATCGAATCCAACGGTGCCCCCTTCCAGTGCGATGACCCTACGTCACGCCCGCCGACTGTTCCGGACGGCGACACTCGGCGCGGGGCGGTCGGGGGCGAGCAATAGGGTGGAGGGACGACCACGATCCGAGGATGTGCAATGACGTCATCGACGCTGTCCCTGCAGCTCTACACCGTGCGGGAGGCGCTCGGCACGGACCTCCGATCCGCCCTCGAGCGGGTCGGCTCGATCGGGCTCCGCCAGGTCGAGCTGTTCGGCTTCGTCGAGCGGGCCGACGAGTACGCGGCCCTGCTGCGCGAGGTCGGGCTCACCGCCCCCTCCGCCCACGTGAATCTGCTCGACGGGCAGGCGCAGGCCGCCTTCGACGCGGCCCGCCGCATCGGCATCGGCACGGTGATCACGCCGTGGACGGACCCCGCCCGGTGGACGAGCCGCGCGAGCGTCGAGGCGATCGCCGACGAGCTCAGCGCCCTCGTCGAGCCGGCCGCCGCCGCCGGGCTCCGAGTCGGGTACCACAACCACGAGTTCGAGTTCGCCGACCTCGACGGCACGTCGGCGTACGACGTCTTCACGGAGCGCCTCGACCCCGCGGTCGTTCTCGAGCTGGACACCTACTGGGCCGCCGTCGGCGGCCACGACCCCGCCGAGCTACTCGGCCGCCTGGGGGAGCGGGTGCAGTTCCTGCACGTGAAGGACGGACCCGCGACCCGGGCCACGAAGGAGCAGGTCCCGGCCGGCTCGGGCACGCTCGACGTGCCCGGCATCCTCGCCGCCGCCCCGCACGCGCTGCGCGTCATCGAGTTCGACGACTACGACGGCGAGATCTTCGACGGCATCCTCGCGAGCATCGAGTTCCTCACCTCGAAGGGGGAATCCCTGTGAGCGGCTCCGGACCCGTCGGCGTCGGCATCATCGGCGCGGGCAACATCAGCGACCAGTACCTGTCGACCCTGACCGCGCTCCCTGACGTCCGGGTGCTGTTCGTCGCCGACCTCGACGAGGCGCGCGCGGCCGCTCAGGCCGACAAGTACGGGGTGACCGGCTCCGGTTCGGTCGAGGACCTGCTCGCGGTCGAGGACATCGAGATCGTCGTCAACCTGACGATCCCCGCGGTGCACGCCGAGGTCGCGATGCGCATCCTCGCCGCCGGCAAGAACGTGTGGACCGAGAAGCCGCTCGCCCTCGACCGGGAGAGCGGCCGGCAGCTGCTCGAGGAGGCGGAGCGGCGCGGACTGCGCGTCGCCGGCGCTCCCGACACCTTCCTCGGCCCCGGCCTCCAGACGGTGCGCCGGACCGTGGACGCGGGGGAGATCGGCACCCCGCTCACCGCGATCACGCTGTTCCAAACGGGCGGCCCCGAGCGGTGGCACCCGAGCCCCGACTTCTTCTACGCCCGCGGCGGCGGCCCGCTCTTCGACATGGGCCCGTACTACCTGACCACCCTCGTGCAGGTGTTCGGCGCCGCGAAGTCGGTCTACGCCCTCGGCTCCACCTCGCACGAGACGCGCACGATCGGCTCCGGCCCGCGCGCCGGGGAGACCTTCAAGGTCGACGTGCCGAGCCACGTGAGCGCCATGATCGAGTTCGAGAGCGGCGCCAGCGCGCAGAGCACCTTCAGCTTCCAGTCGCACCACGAGCGCGTGGGGTTCGTCGAGATCTCGGGCAGCGACGGCATGGTCGTCTCCCCGGATCCGAACACGTTCGGCGGCACGGTGGAGATCCGCTCCAACGGCGAGACCCGGGAGGTGCCGACCGAGTTCGCCTGGGTGCGCGGCGTCGGCGTCCTCGAACTGGCGCGAGCGATCCGCGCCGGCGTTCCGGAGCGCGCCTCGGGCGCGCTCGCCTTCCACGTGCTCGACATCATGGCCTCCATCGCCGAGTCGATCGAACGCGGCGCCCCGGTGGCCGTGGAGAGCACCGTCGAGCGGCCGGCCGCGCTGCCCGAGGACTGGGACCCGTCCGCCTCGACCCTCTGAGCACGATGTTCGAAGTCGCCGTCACGTACCTGCTGCGCAGCACGCGTGGCGGCGACGAGGTGCTGCTCGGCCGGAAGCTGACGGGACTCGGGGCGGGCCGCGTGGTCGGGCCGGGCGGCAAGCTCGAGGGCGACGAGACCGCCGCCGAGGCCGCCGCGCGCGAGGTGCTCGAGGAGGTCGGCATCAGCGTCGCCGTCGGCGCGCTCCAGCCGGTGGCGCGGCTGTCCTACGACTTCCCGCACCGCCCCGCGTGGAGCCAGGCGTCGACCGCCTTCCTGGCCCGGGAGTGGGCGGGGGAGCCGGTGCCGAGCGCCGAGCTCGACCCCGCGTGGTTCCCGGTCGGCGACCTGCCCCTCGACGAGATGTGGGACGACGCGCGACTCTGGCTGCCGCGCGCCCTCGCCGGAGAGTTCGTGTCCGCGGAATGCGCCTACGCCGCCGACAACAGCAGCGTGGCCACCTGGACCGAGGCCGACACCCCCTCCTAGCTGAGGACGCGCACATGACCGACGACCGCCCGAGCTCGCCCTTCCTGCCCGCCGTCCTGGACGCGCTCGGCGAAGGCCGGGACGCAGCGCGGCTCATCCGCTCCTCGGGCGACGAGGTGCTGCCGCTCCTGCCCTCGCCGCTGCCCGTCGGGCGGCTGGCCCACGACGCGGTGGCGGCCGCGGCACTCGAGGCCGCGCTCCTGATCGGAACCGATCCCGCTCCCGTCGCCCTCGATCCCCAGCGGGTCGCCACCGCCTACACCGGCGAGAAGCACTTCCTCAGGGACGGCGTCGCGCCCGACTGGTGGGCCGACCTGTCCGGGTTCCATCCCACCGCCGACGGCTGGCTCCGCACCCACGCCAACTACCCGCACCACCGCGCCGCCCTCGTCCGCGCGCTCCGCCTGCCTGCCGAGTCCGGTCGTGACGACGCGCGAGCGGCACTGCGCGCGCTTCCGTCCCTCGAGGCGGAGCAGCGGATCGCCGAGGTCGGCGGGGTCGCCGCGGCCGTGCGGACGCCCGACGCCTGGTCGGCGACGCCGCAGGGCGCCGCCGCCGGTGCAGCGCCGATCCTCGCGACGCGGCGGATCGGCGACGCGGATCCGCGGCCGCTGCCCTCGCCCGGCTCGCTCGCCGGAGTCCGCGTCCTCGATCTCACGCGCGTGATCGCGGGTCCTGTCGCGACTCAGACGCTCGCGCTGCTCGGCGCCGACGTGCTGCGCATCGATCCGCCCGCGCTGCCGGAGCCCGTCGACCAGTGGCTCGTCACGAGCATGGGGAAGCGGTCGGCGCTCCTCGACCTGCGGACCGACCGGGAAGCCTTCGACCGGCTGCTGGCGCAGGCGGACGTCGTCGTCACCGGCTACCGGCCGGGAGCGCTCGACGCGCTGGGCCTCGCACCCGGGGCGCTCGCCGAGCGCCGGCCCGGCATCGTCGTCGCGCGGCTCAGTGCCTGGGGCGGCGCCGGCCCCTGGTCCTCGCGACGCGGCTTCGACAGCATCGTGCAGGCCGCGTCCGGGATCGCGGCCGTCACCGCGGCGGCCGACGGCACGCCGGGGGCCCTTCCCGCCCAGGCCCTCGACCACTCCGCGGGCTACCTGCTCGCCGCCGCCGTCCTCGCGCTGCTCCGGCGCCGCTCCGAGGTCGGCGGCGCCTACGTGGCCGAGACGTCGCTCGCCGGGATCGCGGCTGCCCTGCTCGCCGCGCCGCGGCCCGATCCCGCGCCGCCCGGCTCCCTCGCTCCGACGCTCGTGCAGCGGGTCACGCCGAGCGGTCGGCTCACCTACGCCGCGCCCGCGCTGCCCGGGCACGACGATTGGCCGTCCGCCGGTCAGCTGTGGGGCGGCGCCGCGCCCGTGTGGCGCTCAGCGGACCTGGAGGCGCCCCGCTCCTAGGCTGAACCACATGCCGACCCCTGCGAGCCGGATCGACGGCGCGAGCCCGATCGGCGGCGCGCGCCCTGCTGACGGCGGGAGCCGGATCGACGGCGTCGACATCGCCCGCGGGATCGCGGTGCTCGGCATGTTCGTCGCGCACGTGCTGCCCGACGGCGAGACGGAGAACCTCGCCGACGGCCGCTCGTCCGTCCTGTTCGCGACCCTCGCGGGCGTGTCCCTCGGTCTGGTCACCGGGGGAGCGTCTCCCGCGCCGCGCGGCTCTCGGCGGAAGCTCGCCGGGAGCGTGGCTCTGCGGGGGATCGCGCTGATCCTGCTCGGCCTGTTCCTGTGGACGCTCGACAGCGGGATCGCGATCATCCTCGATTACTACGGGGTGTTCTTCCTGGTGCTGCTGCCCGTGCTGTTCGCGCCGAGGGCGGTCCTGGCTCCCCTCGCGCTGGCCTGCGCGACCGTCGGCACCGCGGTGCTCGCGGAGGCGCCGGCCAGTCCCCGGGAGCTGATCGGCGGGGACCTGCTGCTGTGGCTGCCGACCGAGTGGTTCGTCACCGGCTACTACCCGGGGCTGCTCTGGCTCGGGTACGTGCTCGTCGGGCTGATCGTCGCGCGCTCGGATCTGCGTCGCCGGACCACGCAGGCCGCCATGGCGGTCGGCGGCGCGGCCGCCTCCGCCTTCGGCTACGGGGGCGCCATCCTCTTCGACCGGGACGCGTCCGCCCACTCGAACACCCTCTGGGAGGGATTCGGCGCCGGCGGGCTCGCGATCGCGGTGATCGGGGTGCTCCTGCTCGCCACCGCGAACGGGAGCCTGCCGGCGCGCGCGCTCTGGCCGCTCGGCTCGGTGGGACGCATGCCGCTGTCCGTCTACACCGCCCAGATCCTCGTGCTCGCCGTCTTCGAGGGCGCGCACCCGGGCGGCGCGACCGCCGCGGAGGAGTGGATCCTCCTCGCCGGCCTCGTGGTCGGCAGCCTCGTGTTCGCCGCGGTCTGGCGCGTCTTCCTCGGCAAGGGCCCGCTCGAGCGGGCGATGTCGGCGGTCTCGGGTCTCGCCTGACCCCGCGGGATTGCAATCATCCGGGCGGCGGCTTGCAGTGCTGTTGCACGACACGTGGGCGCCCGCGGGGGTGGGGGAGAGCGCAGGAGCATGGCTCCACGTCCTCACCCGAAAGGCTTCCCGATGTCCTCCGCCCCGTCCGACCTTCTGCCCGACCTGCGCGCCAGCATCACCGGCCTCGTCCACGATCCCCGGAACGACCGGGTGGCGCGCACGGTGCGCCGCGCCGGGTTCCGCGGACGTCCTGCCGGGATCGTCGCCGCCCGGACGCCCGAGGACGTCGCCTTCGCTGTCCGGGTGGCGCGCCTGCACGACCGGCCCGTCGTGGTGTCGTCGTCGAGCCTGCGCATGCCGGCGAGCGTGAGCGGTGCCGTGCTGCTCCTGACGTCCGGACTGCGCGGCGTCGAGATCGACCCGGGGGCGCGCATCGCCCGAGTCCAGGCGGGAGCGCGGTGGTCGGACGTCCTCGCTGAGGCGGCCGGCTACGGGCTCAGCCCCTTCCCGGAGGACCTCGTCCCCGGCGACGGCTCGGTCGTGCGCTCCCTCGGCTTCGCGGATGTGGCGGGCTTCGAGGTGGTCACGTCGGAGGGCCGATTCCTGCAGGTCGACGCGGCCTCGGACGCCGACCTCTTCTGGGCGCTCGCCGGCGGCAGCGGCGCAGCCGCCATCGTGACCGAGGTGCGCCTTCGGGTGTCGGCGGGGTCCGGCGACCGGTGGGACGAGGCACTCCGCGTCTGGTCGGCCGGCGCGGAGCTCGCCTCCGCCTGAGCGCGGCGAGCGGGAGAGGAGGGGCGCGCCGCGCGTGCGGCGCGCCCGCCCCTCAGGACTCCGAGCGGGCGCCGCCCGGGTTCGGCACGGCCTCGAACTCCGACCAGGCGAGCTCGTAGACGTCCTGCTCCTTCGTCGTCTCGAAGTACCCGTCGAAGATCGGCTTGCCGCCGTGCTCCGGCAGGTCGCCGCGCTGCGCGGTGCGCTGCGCGAACCGGCCCACCTCGTCGTCCCGGCCGGTCTGGTCGGCGAGCCACTGGGGGAAGCTCTGACGCATCAGGCGTCCTCTCCCTCCGCCTGCGACGGCTTGCCGCCGCCGTCCAGGACCTCGTGCTCGGTCGAGTTGTCGGCCGGATCGTCGCCCTCGGCCTGCGACGGCTTCTCGGTCTGCATGGATTGCCTCCTTCGCGGTGTCGATGCTCCTGCTCAGCGCAGGAGCACGGGTCCCGCGCCGATCCCGACGCGGAAGAGGTAGTAGGGATAGGTGCGGAGGTCCGCGCCGCCCTGGTACTTGGCCTGCCGGTGCAGCTGGTTCGCCGTGACGTAGAGGTAGCCGTCGGCGGCGACGGACATCGTGTCCGGCCAGAGCAGGCGCTCGTCGTGCACGACGGTCTGCAGCTCGCCGGAGGGGAGGCGGCGCAGCACCGCGTTGTGCTCGTAGCTCGTCGCGTAGAGGTGGCCGGCGTCGTCGGTCTCGAGTCCGTCGCTGCCGCCGCCCTTGTCGCCCTCGTCCACCACTGTGGCGGCGACGTCCTCGTCGCTGACGCGGCGGTCGACGAGCGCGTCGGTGCTCACCGAGTACCAGTGCCGCGAGGCGAGCGGGCAATACCAGAGGCGGGATCCGTCCGCCGAGATCGCGATGCCGTCGGCGCCCATGGCCACGGGCGATACCTCGCCCTCGGGGGTCCGCTCCCGGAACACGCGGCCCTCGACGACGGGCGCGAACCGGTCCGCCGGCTCCGCCTTGGTCGAGGGATGGTCGTCGAGGCGGCGCCACGAGTCGCCCGTCGCAAGATCGACGACGATGATGCCGTTCCGCCCCTGGTCCGAGGAGTCGGTGATGTAGGCGACCCCGGCCTCGTTCCGCCGGAGGTCGAAGCGCACGTCGTTGAGGTAGGTCGTCGGCAGGGCGACGTGCTCGTCGAAGAGGATGACCTGGGCCACCTCGTCGGTGTCGAGATCGACGCACACGAGCTTGGGTCCGCCGTGCGCGGTCGGCTGGAACAGCGGGCTGCCGGTGTCGAGGATCCAGAGCCGGTCCACCGGGTCGACGACGATGCTCTGCACCGAGACGAGCGCCTCCGGGTCGGTGTCCGAGGACGGCGAATTCCACTCGGGCGACGGGTACGGCTTCGGCACTCCCTCGACGAGCTCGACGACGGTGGCGGGCACCTCGTCACCCCACTTCGGGTAGTTCACGAAGATGCGGCCGGTGGCGGACACGCTGACCCCGGTCGGCATCGGACCGGCATCGAAGGTGTGCACCACCTCCAGCCGGCCGAGGGGCCGGTCGATGGACTCGAGGCCGTGCTCGGGCCCGTTTCCCCAGAAACCCATGGCGTCTCCCTTCGACTGTCCCACGCTAGGCACTCCCGGCCTCGCTGTCAGGGGGCTTGCGGACGCCTCCCAGACGGACCAGCGCCCGAAGCTGCGTCCGCGCGACGACACGCGAGCTGCGAGGGCCTCCTTGAACCGATCAGCCCCCTGGCGCGTGCGGGTGGAGGCCTGGAACCTCGCCCCTGTGGTGGTGTCCGGCTCGCCCGCTGCTTGAGCACCCCGGTGATTGAGAAGAGCCCGCAGGCCCGGCCATCCGGTGATCGAGGACGAGGTGGTGCTGCGAGGGCCGCCCTCTTCGAGCCGGCCGGTGTGCGGCCTCCTCCACGGGTACGGCCGTCAGTCGGTGCGGAAGCCGGTGAGGCGGTGGGTGCCGTCGCAGAACGGCTTGATCGTCGACATGCCGCACCGGCACAGCGCGACCGTCGAGCGGCGGCGGGGGATCGGCTCGCCGTCGGGGGTGACGATCTCGACGTCGCCGCGGACGAGGAACGGGCCGTCCGGGCAGGCGACCACCTGCGCGTCGGTTCCTCGGTGTGCGCCGTCGCCCTCCACGCCCCTCACGTTACGCCGAGTGCGGCTGTCCGGCGAGACGCCGCCGCAGCACCCGCATCGGGGTGCCGGCGCTGCGGAGCCGCCCTCCGGCGTAGGGCACCCCGCCCGTGAGCCGGCGGGCGAGCGCGAGCCACACGCAGACGGCCCGCTCCGCGACCCAGACGGGTGCCCACAGCGCGGCGGTCGGCCGGTACACCCGCGCGCCGCCGTGCCGCCTGCGGCCCACCTCGGCCAGAGCGATGGCGCCCGCCGCGGCGAGCAGGAGCAGCCGGGGGCGACGCAGGGCGAGGAGGGCGGCCGGCAGGAGGGCGAGCTCCGCGACGAGGCGAGCGGGCTGGGCGAAGTCGTCGTACGCCTGCCGCACCCGCTGCCCCAGGAAGTGCCGGGCGGTCGGCGGCAGCCGGCGGACGTAGAGATCCGGTGCGCTCAGCTCGCGGCCCCCGACGGCCCGGATGGTGCGCAGCAGCTCGAGGTTCTCGAACAGCACGTCCCCGTCGTAGCCGCCCGTGTTCTGGAGAACCGAGCGGCGGAGGCCGAGCGTGCCCGGGTAGTCGGCGGCGAACGCCCGATTGATCAGGGAGCGCGCGGTGTCCTCCCGCGCATGCCAGGGCAGCGGGGAGAAGACGTTCTGCGGGCGCACCGCGTCGGCGCCCGCGAGCAGTCCGACGAGTCGCCGAAGGCCCGGCTCGTCGTACCGCACGTCGTCGTCGGCGAGCACGATCGCGTCCCATCGGGCGAGGCGGACACCCGTCAGGACCCCGGCGACCTTCCCGTTCGCGAAGGGATTCGGATCGGGGGGAACGTGCCGGACCAGTCCGGACCACGCCGACGCATGCTCCGCGAAGACGTCGGCGGGGGAGCCGTCGACGACCGTCACGTCGACGATGTCCGAAAGCCCCCGCAGATAGGCGGTCAGCTCGCCGAGGCCCGCGTCATCGCTCCACCGCAGGGGGAGGACGTATTCGGCCGCGATCCGCTCGGCGGGGGCGCCGCTCACGCCGCGACGACGAGCGGCACCCTCAGCGAGGAGCGCCCCGCCGTCCAGCAGGAGAGGATGTGCTCGGCCATCCAGCCGTCGACCACGAGGCTGGCGGCTGCGCCGAAGAGGATGTCGTCGAGCAGCTCGGGGTTCGAGTCCACGAGGCCGCCCGCGAGGTCGCGCGCGGCGATCTGCTCGTGCACGGCGTCCGCCTCGACGTGCTCGTCGAAGTACCAGGTGACGTCCTCGTCGTAGCCGAGACGCCGGAACCCGTTGCCGAACATCCGGTTGGGCAGCGCTGACGTCATCTCGAAGGCCGCGAGGTGCCCGACGACCGCGCCACGCAGCCTCCGGTGCAGGCCGAACATCGACATCTGGTTGAGCGATGCGAGCGTGATCGCGGGAACGTGGTCCACGTAGTGCCCGTACTCGTCGGAGAGACCGGCGCCGCGGAGCGTCCGCGCGAAGATCTCGGCATGGATCCGCTGCGGACGGCCGCCGCCGTACTCGTCCGCCTGGATCTCGACCAGCGCCGCCTTCGCGCGGCCGCGGAGCCGCGGGATGGCCCAGCTGTGCGGGTCCGCCTCCTTCAGCGTGTAGACGGAGCGCTGCACGAGGAACTCGTGGAGCTGCTCATCCGTCGCCTGCTTCGCCACGAAACGGGAGAGGCTCGGCCCCGGCGTCGGAGCTGTCAGCTCGAAGAGCGCCGCCGCGAGGTCGGCCCCGTTCGGTTCAGGCCGTGGCGGCACCGGCACGGTCGTCCGGAGCTCCGCCTCGAAAGCTGCCTCGATTCCCGAGCGCACAGCGATGAGGCCCGGATCCCACTCGAGGTCGGCCACACCGTCGATGCCGCCATAGGCGAGCTCGTACATGCAGAACAGGGTCAGCTGCAGGTCCTCGTCGCGGACGATCGCACTGCTCGCCTCGATCGCCTCATCGACCGCCGACTCGAGCTCGGCTCGTGCCCGGGCGGCCTCAGGGGTCCCCGGGACGGAGCGGAACACCTCGAAGAGCGCCGCGCTCGCGGCACCCCGGGACTCGGGAATCCTCATGACGCACCTCTCCCACCGCTGCTGTGCCGGCGTGCCGGTGCCCCAGTCTCCTCACCCGCCGCCCGCTCGGACAACCCCCTACCGGGCGGGCGGCGGCTGTGGCAGAGAGGTGTCAGCCTCCCGTGTTGGCGGCGGAGCTCCACCGGAGCGTCCCCGCGACTCCCGAGCCGTCCGGCATCACGGGACCGGACACGATGCGCACGTTCGCGTCGGTGAGGGCGGCGGCGCGGATCAGCGCGTCGGCCGCGGGCACCGAGCCGAGGATGCCGGCCGGCTCCGCGTCCTCGGGCGCGGTCGCCACCCAGGGCTCCGCGTCGAGCGCGAGCAGGGTGCGGTCCTCGAGGGCGGCCGGGTCGAGGAACAGGGTGTCGACCTGCGCCTGCCGGACCGCGTGGACGATGGAGCCGACACCCCGCTCCGCGGCTCCGCCGTCGCGGCCGAGCTCCTGGCGGAGCCTGTCGAGGTCGGCCGCCTCGTCCGCGGCCCGCAGCTTGTCGAGCTGCTCGTCGACGAACGCGTCGAGGGTCTCCTCGGAGGCGCCCTCCGGCCGCGTGTTCGCGTTCAGCTGGACGACGAGCTCCTTGTTGCGAATCGCGAGCTGCTCGACGAGCAGCTGGCGGGCGTGGACGTCGCCGGCGAGGAGGATCAGCCGTGCGCCGTGCTCGTCGGCGAGGCGGTCGACCACCGCGGCGAGCTCCGTCTCGTTCTGCCGCCAGATGTCCTCGGTGTGGTGCTGGAACCGCAGGTGGGCCCAGCCGCCGCCCTGGAACTTCTTGATCGCATCGGTGCGGCCCTGCGTCTGTTCGGTCACCTCGGGGATGACCTGCGTCGAGCGGAAGACGCTCACGTCGCCGCCGTCGCGGGACGCCTCGACCACGAGATAGACGAACTCCTCCGTACGAGCGGTGACGAGCGGGACCAGACGCGGTGCGGGGCCGACCTCGGCGAGCTCCGGCGCGTTGGGGGCACCCGGGAAGAGCAGGTTGCACACGATCTCCCCGTCGTGCATCAGCACGTAGCGGGTGATCGGGCTCGGCATCCCGTCCGTCCCCTCGAGCGCGTCGCCCAGTGTGGCGAGCTGCTCGCCGGGCACGCCCTCCGCCTTCAGCCGGTCGAGCACCGACCGCCGCCGTGCCTGAGCGACGCCGCGGGGATCGGATGTGTCCATCGAGGCGTCCGTGTAGACGGTGATCCAGGACCCTCCTTCCCGGAGCGAGTCGCCGAGCTCGGCGAACGGGGTGGCGGTGTGCGAAGCCATGTCTTCCTCCTCTGCCGACCGCAGCCGGCGGGTCCAGATGGTGCGGGTGGGACGGTCAGGAGCGGTCTTCTGCCTCGGTCACCTCGCCCTCGGCGAGCTCGTCCGACGCCGGCTGAAGGGGACCGTCGATGCCCGACGCCGCCTGGACCTCGGCGCTGTCGGTGTCGTCGGGGTAGGCGACCGTCTGACGCCACTCCTCGACGTGCGCGGGTCCGTGTCCCTGCACGATGGGCTGCGCCTCGTGCTTCATCTGGTCGTCCAGCTTCGGATTGACGTGGTTCGATCCCTGTCCTGACATCCGCCTGTTCCTTCCTCGATGTTTCCGCTGGGGGCGTCCTCCGGCCCGGCAGCGGTCCGTATAGCACGGAGGGGCCACCGTTCCCGATGGCCCCTCCGTCGAAATCGGCAGTGCCTACTTGAAGACGTCCTTGACCTTCTCGCCGGCCTGCTTCAGGCTCGCGGCCGTCTGGTCGCCCTTGCCCTCAGCCTCCAGCCGCTCGTCGCCGGTCGACTTTCCGACGCTCTCCTTGGCCTTGCCGCCCGCCTCATCGGCGGCGTTGCGGATCTTGTCGTCGAGCCCCATGTGTTGCCTCGCTTTCGCAGTCGGGAACATGTGCGGTCGCCACCTTTCTCCCGAAGTCTGGGAGCCGTCTGAATCGAGCGGAGGGGTTGACGGAGTCGCGACCGCAACCCCCTGGGATGCGCCCGGAAGGGCCCGCTAGCGTGGCCGTACCCGAGCGAGGAGGCCCCATGGCAGCGCGCAGAGCATCCGACAGAGGTCCGGCCCTGATCCGGAATGTCGCCCCCGGCATCCACCGGCTGTCCCACGCCTATGTGAACTCGTACCTCGTCGAGGAGGGGAACGCGCTGACCATCGTCGACGCCGCGTTCCCGGCCACCTGGCCCGTCCTCGAGCACGCCCTCGACGCCATCGGGTTCCGCCCCGCGCAGGTCGAGGCCCTGGTGCTGACGCACGCCCACTTCGACCACCTCGGCTTCGCGCGCCGCATCCGCGAGGAGTGGGATGTGCCGGTCTGGGCGCACCCGTACGAGGGCTACATCGCGCGGCACCCGTATCGCTACGCCCACGAGAACCCGCGCAGCATCTACCCGATCCAGCACCCGAAGGGGGTGCCGATCCTCACCGCGATGAGTCTCGCGGGAGCGTGGACGGTGCCCGGCGTCGCCGGGCTGGTGCCGATCGTCGAGGGCGAGGTCATCGATGTCCCGGGTCACCCTGTCGCCGTCTTCTCGCCGGGCCACACCTTCGGACACTGCGCGCTGCACCTGCCCGATCGGGACGTGCTGATCACGGGCGATGCCCTCGTCACCCTCGACCCCTACACGGGTGAGCGCGGCCCGCGGGTCGTGTGCGGGGCGGCCACGGCGGACAGCAGGCAGGCGCTGACCTCGCTCGCCGCGCTCGAGGCGACGGGAGCGCACATCGTGCTGCCCGGCCATGGCGATCCGTGGCGGGAGGGTGTCGCGGGCGCGGTCGCCGAGGCGAAGGCGGTCGGCGCGTCCTGATCGAGGACACCGGTGCCGGGAGGGCCGGACTGACGGCCCTCCCGGCAGGTCACGCCTCCCGGCTGTCGGCGGCGTCCGTCTGAGCGGCGCCGAGCGCCTCGTCGGAGTCCTCGCCCAGGTCGTCCTCGGGCGCCAGGTCCTCTGTCGCGTCCGCCTCCGTGCCGAGTGAGGCGGTGTCGACGTTGACGCCGACGGGTCGATCCGGGTGGCTCGGCTGCGCGGCCTCCAGGTCGTCCGTCGTGGAGGCGACGGCCGCGACGGACGCGACGGTCGGCTGCTGGTCCACCTCGGTGTCGGCGGGCCGCTCGCTGTTGGGGGTGCTCATGAGTGCTCCTTCCGCGGCTGCTCGGGCAGCCGGTGCGTTCCGACTCAACTGTCCCGCCGCGGCAGCGGCAAGGGGTTGCGGGTGCGCCCGCGACGCGCCGGTCCGTGCGCCTCTTGCCCGATCACCGTCCGGCACGCGTACCCTGGCGGCCCGGGACAGCGTCGATGCGTCCGGAGTCGGAGGGGCAGGCGATGAAGGTCCGGCGGGTCGTCGCCATCGTGGGGGTGCTGCTCGCCGTGCTGTGCGCGGGCGCGGCCATCCCGCTGCTGCTCGAGCGGGCTTCGGCGGGCCCGGAGCCGGACGCGCGGCAGACCGACCAGCAGCAGGAGTCGGAGCTCGTCTTCACCACGTCCGGCGACTTCAACGACTCGAGCAAGGCCGAGGCCGTCTTCGAGGGCATCGCGGACCTCGATCCCGACCTGCACATCGCGCTCGGCGACCTCTCCTACGGCGACCCCGGCGAGGAGCAGGCGTGGTGCCGGATGGTCGTCGACGCGGTCGGGGCGGGCTTCCCGTTCGAGCTGCTCGCCGGCAACCACGAGAGCGATGGCAGCGACGGAGTGATCAACGACTTCGCCGCGTGCCTGCCGAACCAGCTGCCCGGCGCCGTCGGGACGTACGCGCGTCAGTACTACGTCGACGTCCCCCAGGAGGCGCCGATCGCCCGGTTCGTGCTGATCTCGCCGGGGCTCACCTTCCCCGACGGCACGGACTCGTACGACGAGGGCAGCAGCGAGTACGAGTGGGCGCAGGAGGCGATCGAGGGCGCCCGGGACGCCGACATCCCCTGGGTCGTCGTGGCGATGCACAAGCCCTGCCTGTCCATCGGCGAGTACAGGTGCGATCCGGGGGAGGACATCATCGACCTCCTCGTCGACGAGCGGGTCGACCTGGTGCTGAGCGGGCACGAGCACCTCTACCAGCGCACCGCACAGCTCGCGACCGGCGGCGGCTGCGCGGCGATCCGGTCGGGCGAGTACTCCGCCGACTGCGTCGCCGACGAGGGCGACACGCTCGAAAAGGGCGCGGGCACCGTCTTCGCCACGGTCGGCACCGGCGGGCAGGACCTGCGTGAGGTGTACGAGGACGATCCGGAGGCGCCGTACATGGTGGCGACGCACGGCGCGGGAGAGGACGCGACGTGGGGGTCCCTCGAGGTCACCCTCACGCCCGCAGAGCTGTCCGCCCGGTTCGTGCCCGCCACGGGAGGCGACTTCACCGACCGCTTCAGCATCGGCGGCTGACCGCCCCGCGACTGGAGCGGGTCGGCCGCCGATCCGCGTCGGTCAGCGGACGGACTGGGGCTCCGGCTCGGGCTTGCCTCCGGTGAGCCGCAGGAAGCCGGCCAGCTCGGCGAGGGCGTCCGGGGTGTGCGGCAGGTAGTCGGCGAGGGCGGGGGAGTGCACGAGGTACGCGGCCCACTTCGCGCGCGACACCGCGACGTTGAGCCGGTTGCGCAGCAGCAGGAACGCGATCCCGCGCGGCACGTCGTCGGCGCTCGAGGCCGTCAGCGACACGATGGCGACGGGCGCCTCCTGGCCCTGGAACTTGTCCACCGTGCCGACCGGCGTCTCCCGGAAGCCGGCGTCGTCGAGGGCCCGGCGGATCAGCGCGACCTGCGCGTTGTACGGCGCGACGACGATGATGTCGTCGGGCCGCAGCGGGTCGCGGACTCGGCCGACGGACGGATCCGTCCACGGCAGGCCGACATGCGACCGGACCAGCTCCAGGACGCGAGCGACCTCCTCGGGCGACTCCGTCGCGTTGCCGGAGGCGATCACCGGGGCGGGATGCAGTCCCGAGTGGACGCCCTCGAGCACGCGGTCGGTGGTCTCCGGCAGCCGCGAGGTGAGACGGTTCTCGTAGGAGAGGTCGGAGACCGCCGCGCAGAGCGCGGGGTGCATCCGCCAGGTCTCCGACAGGAAGTAGCCGAGCCCGGCCGGCAGGACGTCGTGCCCGTCCGAGAGCCAGCCGAGCGCGGACTCGTCGACCGGCTCGGGGTGCAGGCCCTGGCTGACCTGCGGCAGCTGCTGCGGGTCGCCGAGCAGCAGCAGGCGCCGGGCGCTCGTGCCCACCGCGATGGTGTTGGCGAGCGAGAACTGTCCGGCCTCGTCGATGACGAGCAGGTCGAGCACGTTGCGCGGGACCTTGGAGGCGTTGGCGAAGTCCCAGGCGGTGCCCCCGAGCACGAAGCCCGCCTGCTTGTTCGCGAGGATGAACGGGATGACCTGCTTGTTGTCGGTGAGCACCGTCCACTCGGGCGGCGTCTCGTAGCCCCGCTTGGGCGAGCGCTTGCCGACGCGCGACGGGTCGACGCCGAAGCCGACCACCCGCCGCAGCACGTTCTCGACGACCTCATGCGACTGCGCGACGACGCCGATCTTCCAGCCCTCCTCGACGAGCCGGGCGATGACGCTCGCGCCGACGAAGGTCTTCCCGGAGCCGGGAGGGCCCTGCACCGCCAGATAGGAGCGGTCGAGGCGGCGAAGGGACCCGGTGATGGCGCTGACGGTGTCGCCGCCGACGATCGGGTCGAGCCCGCCGTCGTGCAGCTGAGGGGGCCGTCGGCGGAGCAGGTCGAGCGCCGCGCCGGGGCCGAGCGCGGGCAGGCCGCCCACCACCTCCTCGCCCCACTCGAGGATCGCCCTCCGCTGCGCGGAGGTGTTGATCGGCCGCGCCGGCGTCAGCGCGATCGGCAGGGCGGTCCACAGGTCCACGCCCTCGCCGGCGGTCTCCTCGAGGAGCACCTCCGTGCCGTCGGCGGTCTCGGTGACGGCCATGACGTCGGTCGCGTCGTGCTCACCGCGCTGACCTTCGGGCACCGCGGCGCACCCCGGCGGCACCGGCCCGTCGTACATGGCGTGCGGCTGAGCGCCCACGTCGAGGCGGCTGGCGGGCGCGAGCCGTCCGCGCAGCCGGAGGATGCGGCTCTCCGACTTCTTCCGGCCGCGCAGCTCCCAGTCGGACACGACCTCCGCGGATTCGACCACGAGCACCTCGCGCTGGTCGGCCCACTCCTCGAGCGGCGTGATCTCGCGGTTGAAGTGCTCCCACCAATAGGTCTTGTCCTCGCGCCGGTGGTACTCGATCGCCGCGGCGGCGAGGGCGATGGCCTGCTGGTCGGCGGTGCGATCGATCGACGCGATGCCCTCGATGGCGGCGAGGAGGCGATCCCGGACGCGGTCCTCGTCGCCCGCGATGCGCGACTCCCGGGGCTCGTCGAGGAGCACGTCGCGACGGCGGCCGATGCCGGCCTCGTCCGCGCGAGCGAGGAGCCAGTCGCGGAGGCGCAGGGTGGAGACGCAGTCGTACCGGTTGTACTCCTCGATCTCGGCGAGCTGCTCGGCGGCCTCGTGCTCGCGCCCCGCGTCGCGCAGGAGCGTGTAGTCGACGTAGGCGACGATCGAGTCGGCCGCGTTCGTGACGTCGCTCTCGCGCAGCTCGTCGCCCATGTACAGCGGCTCGAGCTTCTTCAGGCTGTAGGAGCGCTCGGAGATGCGGATGCTGTGCATGACGACCGGGTAGAGGTCGACGAACACGTGCTCGCGCAGCAGCTCGTCGAGCATCGCCTCGCCGACGCCGTGCCGCGCGCACAGCTGCTGCAGGTGGCTGCGCTCGTAGTCGGCGTAGTGGTAGATGTGCATGCCCGGGTGCCGGCGGCGGCGCTCGGTGACGAAGCCGAGGAAGTCGAGCAGCGCCTGCTTCTCCTGGGCGCGGTCGTGCGCCCAGAAGGGCCGGAAGTGCTCCCGCTCGCCGTCGTGGTCGATGATGCCGAAGAGGTACTCGAGACCCCAGAACCGCGGGTCGCCGTCGGTCCAGAGCGGATCGCCCTCGAAGTCGAAGAAGATGTCGCCGTCGTCGGGGGCGGGGAGCGCGGCGAGCCCGGCGGTGTCGTGCACGCGGTAGCGGACGGCCGGGCGAGCGCCGGGCTCGACCGGCGGCGCGGAGAGCTGCATGCGCGCCTGGTCGCGCAGCTTCTCGAGCGTGGCGGGCCCGATCCCGTCGACGGCTCCCTCGCTCGCGGCGAGCTGGTCGATGGTGGTGATGCCGGCGTCGGCGAGGTGGCGGCGCTGGCCGCTCGTGAGCCGCGCGACGAGCAGCACGTCGCGGGTCGCCTCGACCTGCTCGGAGCAGGCGGCGCAGCGTCCGCAGGCGGTGTAGCCGGGGGCGCCCCAGGGCAGGGGCTCCCCGGCGGCGACCCGCTCGTCGATCATGTGCAGGAGGCGGGCGATGCGGTCGCGGTACACGGGCAGGATGTCGGCGAGCCGGTGGGTGGAGGTGCTGCCGTCGCCGAGGAGCAGGTGCACCTCGTCGCCGACGGGGATGCCGAGCGCCTTCAGCTGCAGCGCGTAGGCGGCGAGCTGGAGCAGGGCCGAGATTTTGGCGCGGCGGGCGAGCTTGGTGTCGTAGACCTCGTAGACGCTGCCGTCGGGGGTCTCGGTGCGGACGAGGAAGTCGGCGAAGCCGACGAAGCGGCCGTCGAAGAAGGTGCCCTGGAAGACGACCTGGGCGCCGTCGCGCATCGCCTGCACGGTGAGCGCCATGGCGGCGCGGAGCGCGTCGGCGTCGGTGGAGGGCTCGGGGCGCGGGATCTCGGCGACGCCGCCGGGCACGCCCGGCGTGTGCTTCCCGAACTGCTCCCGGTAGGCGGCGAGGGTGCGCTCCTCGTGGGTGCCCCCGAGCACGGCGGCGCGCGCCTGCATGAGGTCTTCGGGCTCCTGTACCGCCGGGATGCGCCCGAGCTTCGCGTCGAGCAGGCGCATCAGCGCCCACTCGCAGGTCACGGCGGCCGTCAGATCGCTGGCGCTGTAGTGCACGACGTCGTTGCGGACGAACATCCGGATCGCCTCCTTCCTCGCGGTGCTCCAGGAACGCTACCCGCGGCCTCCGACATAGCTCAGCCGGCGGGGCGCAGGTCGCGCGCGGAGGCCCGCACGGAGCGCGCGAACCGGGAGCCCTAGCGCCTCCAGCGCGGTCGCCGTCGCCTCGAGCTCGTCCGCCGTCTGCCCCCGAAGTTCCGCGGTTTCCGCGACATGGCCGTCCCTCTTCCGCTGAAGATCAGCCGTGAAAGGCACAATGGTCGTCGACTTCGAAAGGGGAATCGTGGCCGCGAACATTCAGGACGGTGGGCCGAAGACGGGCGTGCTCGCCTCGCTCAAGGGGGCCTGGAAGAAGGTGGCCGGCCGCCGCCGCGCCCAGGACGCCGCCACGCCGGCGCCCGCCGAGCTCCAGACCTCCGTCGACGAGGCGCCCGCGGGCGAGGTCGCTCCCGCGCCTGTACCGGAGCCGCCGGTCGTTGCGACGGCGACGACGGAGGCTCCGGGCGTCGAGGAGACCGTGACCGAGGCGCCTGCCGCCGAGCAGCCTGCCGCCGAGCAGCCTGCCGCTGAGGAGGTCACCGCAGAGGCAGCCCCGGCCGAGAACTCCGCGCCCGCCGCCGAGGTCGCACCCGAGGCCGAGCCCGTCTCCGAGCCGCTCGAGGTGGCGAGCCCCGAGGCCGCGAAGGCGATCCGCAAGCCCGCCGCGAAGAAGAAGGCGCCGAAGCCGGTCGCCGCAGAGGACCCGGCGCTCGAGGACAGTGCCCCGGCTCAGGCGGCGGACGCCCCATTCGTCGCCCCCTCCGTCAGCGAGAACGGTCCCGACAGCTCGTGGACGGTCGCCCAGCTGCGCGCCCTCGCCAAGGAGCGCGGTGTCCGCGGCTACTCGTCGATGTCGAAGGCCCAGCTGCTCGGCTCGCTCGCCGGCCCCCAGGCGTAGCGAGAGCGAATCCGCAGAGAAGCCCCGTCCCGGTTCGTCTGGGGCGGGGCTTCGGCCTTCGACGGCCCCCGCCCGCCCGCTGTGGCCCCTGGGCTCAGCAGGTGCCGAGTGCGTTCAGCAGGTGCCGGGAGCGCTAAGCAGGCATAACCGGGCCGGTTCTGCCTGCTGAATCCCTTCCGTTCCTGTTGAGCCGATACGGGCGCGACCGCACACCGCAGCCGCAGCGCCGCGGGCGGGTTCGGGAATAGCGGTGACGGCGCGCGTGCTGACCCGGAAGTGACGAAGCGCATCGGGTTCCTCTCGTTCGGGCGTTACCAGCCGGTCCGCGGGTCGGTGGTGCGCACCGCGGCGGACGCGCTGCTGCAGACCGTCGAGCTCGCAGTGGCCGCGGAGGAGCTCGGCGCCGACGGCGCCTACGTCCGCGTGCACCACTTCGCGCCGCAGCTCGCGTCGCCGTTCCCGCTGCTCGCCGCCATGGCCGCGCGCACGTCGCGCATCGAGCTGGGCACGGGCGTCATCGACTTCCGATACGAGAACCCCCTCTACGCGGCGGAAGAGGCGGCGGCCACCGACCTGCTCAGCGGCGGTCGACTGCAGCTCGGCATCTCCCGCGGCTCACCCGAGACCGCGCTGCACGGCTACGAGTCGTTCGGCTACGTGCCGGGGGAGGGCAGCACCGACGCCGACATGGCGCGGGAGCACGCCGCCCTGTTCCTCGCGGCGATCCAGGGCGCGGGCGTGGCGAACGCGAACCCGCAGATGACCGGGGGCCGCACGGGCGCGCTCGCCATCGAGCCGCAGTCGCCCGGCCTCGCCGACCGCATCTGGTGGGGCGCCGGCACCCGCGCGACGGCCGTCTGGACGGCAGAGCAGGGCCTCAACCTGATGAGTTCGACGCTGCTCACCGAGGACACCGGCGTCCCCTTCGACCAGTTGCAGGCTGAGCAGATCCGCATGTTCCGGGAAGCGTGGAAGACGGCCGGCTGCGAGCGGGAGCCCCGCGTCTCGGTGAGCCGCAGCATCCTGCCCCTCATCGACGACGAGACGCGCCTCTACTTCGGTGCCCGAGCGGAGGAGGACTCGAGCGACACGGTCGGGTACCTCGACGGCGGCCTCGCGCGCTTCGGCCGCAGCTACATCGGCGAGCCGGACGCGATCGCACGGGAGCTCGCCCAGGATGCGGCGGTCCGCGAGGCGGACACCGTGCTCGTGACGGTGCCGAACCAGCTCGGCGTCGACTTCAACGCCCGCCTGCTCGAGGCGATCGTCGAGGACATCGCGCCCTCACTGCCCGGCCGCTGACCCCGGCGCGCCGGTCGCCTGCAACCGGACGACTGTTGTGCAACCGCGTGCCGCTGCGAGGCGGCCGTTCGGTTGCAGGAAAGGTGGATCAGACGGGGCAGTGCACCCGCGTGGGGACGGTGGCGGTGCCGCGGACGACGCGGTGCTCCGCCATGGGCTTCGAGCACAGTGGGCAGACGGGGTTCTCCGGCGGCACGTAGGGGTGCTCGGTGCGGCCGACGCCGATGCCGACCTGCGCCGGCCCCGTGAAGTTGTAGACGAGCGCGTTGAAGTGGTTCCAGAAGCCGGGCAGGCCCTTGTACGGGTTGATCCGAACTGATTTGTCCACGATTGATTAGTGTACTCGCTATTCTGGACGCATGCAGGATCCGCTCGCCCTCGATCGTCAGGTCTGCTTCGCCCTCGCCGCGGCCAGCCGCTCCGTCATCGGCCTGTACCGCCCCGTCCTCGAGCCGCTCGGTCTCACGCACCCCCAGTACCTCGTGATGCTCGCGCTCTGGGAGCGCAGCCCCCGCCGCGTGCGCGACATCGCGGACACCCTGCTGCTCGAGCCCGCGACGCTCAGTCCGCTGCTCAAGCGGCTGGAGGCGGCCGGCCTCGTCACGCGCGTCCGCAACGCCGCCGACGAGCGCGCCCTCGACGTCACGCTCACCGACCGCGGACGAGCGCTCCGGAAGCAGGCGGAGGCGGTGCCCGGGCGCATCGTCGAGCGGCTCGGCGTCCCGGTCGGCGAGCTCGAGGAGGTCCGCGACCGGCTGACCGCCCTGCTCGCCGCCGTCGAGCGGGCGGGGGCGGCAGCCGATGCGCGAGAGGGTGCCGCCCTGGCAGGCTGAGGGCATGGCGAGTGACGCGGCGGTTCCCCGGTCGATTCCCCCCGCACCTGCGCCGGCCGCGGACGCCGGGACGGCGCCGCGGAACCCCTGGGCGCTCGCACCGGCGCTCGGCGTCGCGGCGTCCGCCGTGCTGCTGTTCGGGTTCCGGCAGACCTTCGGTTTCGCGGCGATCGCCGGCGGCGGCGCCGTGCTCGCCGTCAGCGTCGCCGCGGCGCTGCTGGTCGGCCGCCAGCTCTTCCAGGACCTGCTGCTCATCGCCATCGGGCTCGCCATCGTCGCGAGCATCTCGGTCGAGGCGAACCTGGACTACCCGAACATGGCGCTCTTCGGCACGGTCCTCACCCTTTCCGTGCTCGTGCCGTGGCTGCTGGAGCGCCGGGTGTTCCATCGGAGGACGATCCAGTTCCCGATCCGGCAGGGACACCGCTGGACGACACTCGAGAAGGTGTGGCTGGTCGCCGCCGTCGTGCTCGCCTGGCTGATCCTGCCGAACTACTTCATCAACTCGGGCGCGTACCGGAACTGGCCCTCCGTCGAGGCCCCGGACGAGATCGCCCGGCTCTTCGTCGGCGTCAACGTGGTCGGGATCTGGGACGAGCTGTTCTTCATCTGCACCGTGTTCACCCTGCTGCGCCGGCATCTGCCCGACTGGCACGCCATCCCCGTGCAGGCGATCATCTTCGTCTCGTTCCTGTGGGAGCTCGGCTACCGGGAGTGGGGGCCGCTCCTGACGATCCCGTTCGCGATCGTGCAGGCGTTCCTGTTCACCCGGACCCGGTCACTGCCGTACGTCGTCAGCGTGCACCTGCTGTTCGACCTGTTCGTCTTCCTCGTGCTCGTGCACGCCCACAACCCGGACTTCCTGCCGATCTTCCTGTATTGACCGCCGCGCTCAGTCGGCCCGGTGGCCGAGGCCGAGCTCGCGCAGGGTCTGCCCGATGTGGCTCCAGGACGAGGTGCGCCGCGGGCCGTCGCCGATCCGCTCGTGCAGCCGCATGAGCTCGCTCCGCAGGACCAGCTCCTCCTCGTGGAGGCCGTCCTCGAAGCCCTCGGCCAGGAGGTACGGGTGCCGGTCGGTGGCGAACGCCATCACCGCGTCGAGGAACACCTCGAGGGCCCGCGACGACGAGTGCTGCGACGGCTCGCCCGTCGTCTCCGCGCGCACGAAGCGGAGGTCGTCCCGCCAGATCGTCTCCTCCAGCGGATCGTCGCGAAGGGTGAGGACGGTGCCGATCTTCGAGATGCCCGGCTCGCCGCTCGCGCGGCGGACGTCGTGCACGATCTCGTGGAAGTGGTCGTCGGCGAGCCCGAAGCCCACGAAGAGCAGGTGCCGGGTCATCATCGTCGCGGCGACGAGGGCGCTGTAGGCGGCCCGCTCGGCGTGGAAGCCGATGTAGTCGTCCCGGGTGAGCACGATGCTCGACCGGTCGGTGATGGTGCCGTGCAGCTTGAGGAGCCAGCGCGGCCCCGGGGCGCCGTCCCCCGGCAGAACGGTGCGGGGGAGGCCGGCGTCCGCGGCGGCCCGCTCGAACAGCTCGTCGTAGTTGAGGGTGATGGCCTGCTCGGCGCGGAGCGAGGCGAGCAGCGCCGGTGCGAGCCCGTAGCGGCGGACGCTCACCGCATCGATGATCGCCGCCGCGAACCCGCCGTCCTCGTCCTCGGTGACCGGGGCCCGGAGGAACGCCGCCCGCAGGAAGGCGGCCTGGTCGCGCGCGTCGCGACGGGGGCTGAGCAGGCTCGCGCGCTCGGACTCCTCGAGCGGCACCGCGTCGGCGAGGCGCTCGATGAGCCCCGGCCAGTTGGGCGCGCCGGCGGTGACGCTGACGCCCGCACCCATGAAGGGCACCAGGCGGTTGTCCCGCGCCTCGGCGGCGAGGCGCTGCGCCTCCTTGAGCAGCCCGGGCGCGAGGCAGTCCCAGGCGTCCCCGCGTCCGCGGCGCAGCTGCTGGGCGAGGGCGTAGGCGGGCTCGTCGGAGAGGACGAGCACGACGTCAGCGCCGAGCCGGCCCGCCGTCTGCGTGGCCTCGTCGAGCAGGGTGGTGAGCAGGGACCCCTGGGTGAGGCTCCCGCCGCCGCCGCGTGAGCCGAAGAACGGCAGGGCGAGGAGGGGCACGGGCCGGTACCGGGCGGTGCCGAGCCCCTGGGATCGTTTCCGCTCGGCGATCGCAGCGCCGAGCTCGAGGAAGGCCCGCACGGCGGGCCGCAGCTCGTCGGGGGAGCGGATCGCCTCGAAGGGCCCGACGGTGAGGACGGGGGAGGGCCGTCCGTCGCTGCCGGCCAGCTCGGCCACGAGGGAGCGGCCCTCGGTCAGGTCGTCGAGGTCCGTCTGTTGCAGGCGCTCGGAGAGGTCGGGGAGCACGGTGCGCCACGCCTCGGTGACCTGCGCGCGTGCATCGGTCGGGAGGAGCCAGGCGTCGCAGGCGAGGTGCTCGATGTTGCCCCGCACGACGAACAGGTGGGACGTCGTGGTCATGCTCCGATTCTCGCCCTCCCGCGGGGGCGCCCGCGCGGGCTTGCCCCGAGCCCCCGGAACCCTTCGGTCTAGGCTGACGCCGGTCGAGGCGGAAGGGGCCGGCATGCAGTACGCGCGGTTGGGGGACTCCGGTCTGCGGGTGTCGAGGGTGGTGCTCGGCTGCATGAGCTACGGCGAGCCGGGCCAGGGTTCGCATCCGTGGACGCTCGACTTCGACAGCACCCGTCCGTTCCTCCGCCAGGCCATCGAGGCGGGCATCACGACCTTCGACACGGCGAACGTCTACTCGGCGGGCAGCAGCGAGGACTACCTCGGCCGCCTCCTGCCCGAGTTCGCGCGCCGCGAGGAGCTCGTGATCGCGACGAAGGTGCACGGGCGGATGGGTCCCGGTCCGAACGGCAGTGGGCTCTCCCGCGGCGCGATCCTCACCCAGGTCGACGACAGCCTCCGCCGGCTGCGCACCGACTACATCGACCTCTACCAGATCCACCGGTACGACCCGGAGGTGCCCATCGAGGAGACGATGGAGGCGCTGCACGACGTGGTGCGGACGGGCAAGGTCCGCTACCTCGGCGCGTCGTCGATGGCGGCGTGGCAGTTCGCTCAGGCGCAGTACGTCGCCGACCTCAACGGCTGGACCCGCTTCGTGTCGATGCAGCCGCAGTACAGCCTCATCATGCGCGAGGAGGAGCGGGAGATGCTCCCGTTTTGCCGGGACCAGGGCGTCGGCGTCATGCCGTGGAGCCCGCTCGCCCGCGGCCGCCTCACCCGCGACTGGGACGCCGAGACGCCCCGCACGAGCGGCGACGACTTCGGCCGCACCCTCTACACGCAGGCAGAGGACGCCGACCGCCGCGTCGCGCAGGCGGTCGCCGAGGTCGCAGCGGAGCGCGGGGTGCCGCGCGCCCAGGTGGCCCTCGCGTGGGTCCTGGCCCAGCCCGCCGTGACGGCGCCGATCGTCGGCGCCACCAAGCCCGGCCACCTCGACGACGCGGTCACCGCGGTCGAGCTGGAGCTGACGCGCGAGGAGCTGGACCGGCTCGAGAAGCACTACGTGCCCCACCGCCCGGTCGGCTACTGACGCACTCCAGTTGGTCGCCCGCGGCGGATCAGGCCCCGCGGCGGCGGTACTGGGCCGCGCGGAGGAGGGCGTGGGCGCGGCGGTCCTGCACCCGCTCCCTCACCTTCTCGCCGAGCCCGAGCGCGTAGAGCAGCGCGAGGACCGAGATCCCGACCGCCGCGACCGCCAGATCCAGGTGGGCGTGCGTCAGCACCGCGACGGTGAGCAGCGGGACCCCTCCGGCGGCGGTGAGGACGGCGGCGAGCAGCGCCGTCACCCTCCGGGACTGCTGCCGGGCGCTCTCGGGCTCCTCGCTCGCCCCCAGCTCGACGTGCGCGACCGGGAGGTGCGGCAGCGCGAGCAGGAGGGTGGGCACGGAGGCGAGCACGCCGACGGTGCCCGCCTTGTCGAGGTCAGCCGAGGCCATCACCCCCGCCCCGAGCAGCAGGACGACGGCGTCCAGGATCAGCAGTCCGGCGATGTACAGCGTGCGCACCGTTGCGCCTCCTTCTTCTCACGCGATGCTCTCCTCGAGCACGTCGTCGTGCTCCGCGGCGTACCTGCGCGCCCGCCGCCACTGGCGCACCAGCACCGGGAGGACGACGGCGTAGGCGACGATCAGCGCCGCCGCGATCACGAGGTTGAGGGGCCGGCCGTCCGCGCCACCGGGAACGAGCGCCGGGGGCAGCTGCTGGAGCAGCAGGGCCACGTAGAGGAGGGTGAGGTACCCGATCTGGAACGGCAGGTACGTCGTCAGCACCCGCGCCCAGCGGATGGCGCGCACCTGGCCCTCGGGGGAGAGCCGCTCGTCCTTGCCCCCCGTGACGACCCGCTTGATCCGGGAGAAGTCGCTGTGGTGGTCGCCGCGGGCGGTTCGCAGCTCTGCGTTGAGAGGCCAGCTGACGTAGAGGCAGGCGGCGCTGCCGGCGAGGGCGGCCAGCGAGGCGCCCATCGCGGCGAAGAGCCAGAGCTCGCGGTCGACGGGGAGGACCCCCGTGACGACGAGGGCGGTGAGCACGGCGGCGGCGAGCATCAGGGTCCAGAAGATCCAGAGCCGCACGACGCCCGCCTTGCGCTCGACGACCTCGCGCGTCCAGGCGGCGGGCGGGCCGGCGGGGCGCAGCGCCTCCCGCCGGCGGATGGCCCGCGCCGCGACGAAGCTGAGGCCGCTCGCCGCCGCCACGACCCCGACGAAGGTGAGCGACTCCGAGAGCGGCAGCCCGCCCGTCCTGCCGAGCCAGACGACGAGGCCGGCTCCGACGAGCTGGACCGCCGCGCTGAGGATCAGCATCCGGAGCAGCGGACGCCGACCGGCGGGTCGCCAGGGCTCGATCGGCCACCACTGCACGAAGGCGCCGAGCGCGATCGCCGGCACCGTGGCGAGGAACACCGCGAGGGAGCCGAGCCAGAAGCGGACGTCGGCGGGCTCCGTCGTGCTGACGGGGAGCAGCAGGATGCCGCCCACGATGAGAGCCGAGAAGACGACGGCCATCACCAGGACGTAGAGCACCCTCACCGGGTCGCCGTCCGTTCGCACTTCGTCATGCGGGTGTCCTCATCGGGTCTGAGGTCGTTCCTGCCGGCGGGGAACCGCCTGGAAGATCACCGTACGACGGCTGAGGCTTCTCTCGTCAAGCCCTTCCACTGGACGCGGACACAACGCCGCAGCCGGGGGCTCGCCCATCCCGTGCCGAGAAGCCGTCACGCCGGCTCGACGACGAACAGCGGGGTGCCGGTGGGACGGGGAGAACCGCCGGCGGGCTCCACGGTCAGCGCCACCTGGACCCCCGGTCGGAGCTCTCCGGTGAGCACCTGGCCATCGCCGGCCACCGCGTCGTCCTCGATCAGGCCCGCAGGAGTCGGATCTCCGCCGCGGATGTACCAGAGCTCGTACACGGTGCCCGGCTCGAGTGCGGGCAGCGAGTCCCAGACCAGCGCGGCGGCATCGAGCCTGTGAGACGAGAGGAGGGCGACCCCGGAGGCTCCCGCCATCGTCACGCTCGTGGTGCGCGCATCGCGAGCCGCGCTCAGGTCATCGAGCGCCGCGTCGTCGTGCCCGTGCAGCAGAGCGGGGCCGAGGACCACCGCCAGCAGGACGGCGAGCACCGCGGCGATCGGGACGAGCACGGGGACCCGCAGCAGGGCCCGCCACTTCCACCGGATGGACCGCGGCCCCGGCGTGCGCACCGTGCTGGCGTCCAGCGTCGGCTGCTCCGCGATGGCGGGAAGCTGGGGCAGCTGGGCGACGCGGGCAAGGAGGTCGGCGCGCACCGAGGGGCTCGGTTCCACCGGTGCAACCGCCAGCCCGAGCGCCACCGCGGTGTCGGAGAGCTCGATCACCTCCGCGCGCAGCTCCTCCGAGTCCGCGAGGCCGGCCTCGAAGGCGACCTCGTCCTCCCGGTCGAGGGCGTTGAGCACGTACGCGCCGCTCAGGTTGTGGAGCTGCCGCCGGGACATCACTCGGCCACTCCCAGCTCATCCCGGAGCCGGATGAGCCCGTCGCGCATGCGGGTCTTGACCGTGCCGACGGGCACCTGGAGCATCTCGGCCACCTCACCGGACGTGTAGCCGCCGTAGTAGGCGAGCAGCACCGCCTCGCGCTGCAGCGCGGTGAGGCGGTCCAGGGCGCGGCGCACTCGCTCGTGCTCCAGTCGCACCTCGACCGTCTCGGAGACGGAGTCGTACTCGGGGCGGAAGTCCCGGATGCCCTGCCGAGTCTCCCGGTCGCGGCTCGCCTGCGCGGACCGGATCCGGTCGACCGTCCTGCGGTGCGCCATGGTGAGCACCCAGGTCAGCGCCGTGCCGCGACGCGCGTCGAAGCGGCGCGCGGTCTGCCACACCTCGAGGAACACCTCCTGCACCACCTCCTCCGCCTGGGCGCGGTCGCGGATCAGCCGGATCGCCAGGCCGAGCACCCGCGAGGAGAGGAGGTCGTAGAGCTCGGCGAACGCCTGCTGGTCGCCGGAGGCGATCCTCTCCAGCAGGCCGTCGCCGGTCGACCGGAGCGGATCGCCCGTGGCGAGGCGCTCCTCGTGGGGCTGGTACGGCATCACGCCCTCCCGTGCACGGATGAGGGCCGCCGCCGCGGGATCGTCCCGGCGAGCACCACGGTCGCGGCAGGTGCGGACATGGAGTTCTCCTGTCGGGATCCGGTTCTACCGGGGGAGGGCGGTCGGGACCGGGGCGGGCACGCGGGTGGCTCGTGCCCGCCCTCGGCGGCTCACCCGATTCCCGCGCCGGCGGCGATGCCGCCCGCGAGGGCCTGTGCCGTCTTCGGCAGGGGGAACGCGGCCTCCCTCAGGACGTGCGCACCGCGGAAGGTGATCCTCGTGTTCGCCGTGATCGACATGCAGCGGATTCGGGACCATCGCCCGCGTCGCTTGGTCTGCTCAGCGGATTCGCATCAAGTGGCAGCCGAGGCGCGGGCATTCACCGCGTGCGATCGCGGGCGGCGACTCGTCGCGGATCACCGCGACCGCGCACGTCGGCCGCTCGCCGCGTTCGCGGCGAAGACGAGCGGGGTCAGCGGAGCCCGAGGAACCCGTCGGCCTCGAGGAACCGTCCGGCGGCGACGGCGGCGTCGAGCGCCGACTCCACCCATGGGCGAGCGGGACCCGGGATGCGCGGGTAGCCGAGGAGCGTCGCCGTCTCGGTCAGAAGGTCCTCGCGGCGAAGCGCCTCGACGCCGCCGAGCACGAACTCCATCGCGTTCTGCAGCTCCTCGCGGCTGATGTCGGGGAGGCGCCGCTCGCTCGGGTCGCCGACCCGGCGCGCGCCCCGCCACGTCGCCGGCTTGACGCCCGTCGGCCACGCGAAGTCGTCGATGATGCGGAACTGCGGCCCGATGACGCGGGCGAGGTGGTACCGGCGCTGGGGGTCGAGGCGGGGCACGCCGAAGCGGCGCGCCAGCAGCGTGATGAGCCGAGGGAGCGGCATGGGGCCCTCGATGTCGAGGATCTCGTTGGCGGTGCGGATGAGCCCGGGCGCCGCGAGCCGCAGGGTGCGGAGCATCTCGGGGGTGCCCACCTGCTCGTCCGGCGCACTCCGATAGGGGCTCACCTGGATGCCGGTGCGCGAGCGGGTGACGGGCGGCCGCGGCACGCGGGCGCGCGCCCAGTACTGGGGACCGGTCGCCCCGGCGTCGTCGGCGAGGTCCTCCTCGGGGTCGCTGTGCGGCACGGCCGCGATCAGCGCCGCGTCGAACGGCCGCGGGGCGCGGGAGGCGCGCCCGTATTCGGCGATCGCACGGATTTCGGAGGACATGCGCCCAGGTTAGAAGTGAGAGGGTGTGCAATACGGGAGCCACGGCGGGGAACACGCCGGAAAAACCGCGAACTCCCGCGGTTTCCGCCGGTCGGCTCGCTCCGCCTGAGGGGCGCGCCGCCGAAGCCGGTCTCGGCGGTCGACGGGCTGACGCTGCAGCGCCTCGCGCTGCAGGCCCAGGACGAGCTGTGGCGCATCGAGCGTGCGTCGGCGCCGAGACAGGATCAGCCGGAGAAGACGACCCGCTCGAGGTAGTCGTTGCGGAACACCCCGCGCGGGTCCAGCGCCTCGGCGAGCCGGACGAACTCGGGCAGTCGCGGGTAGAGGTCGCGCATGCGGTCGGCCCGGGCGGCGAAGAGCTTGCCCCAGTGCGGACGCGCGCCGAACGGCGCGAGCGCGTCCTCGAGCGACGGGAGCAGCGCGCGGACCGCCTCCTCGTCCTGCACCCAGGTGAAGTGCAGCGCGACGGCGTCGGCGCCGCTCGACGGGCTCAGCCACAGGTCGTCGGCCCGCACCGTGCGGATCTCGGAGATCTGCAGCAGCGGCGCGATCCGGTCCGCCATGCCGGCGACGGCCCGGAGCGCGGGCACGGCGTCCTCGAACGGCAGCAGGTACTCGCTCTGCAGCTCCTCGCCGGCGCTCGGCGTGAAGGCGAGCTTGAAGTGGGGGAGCCGGTCCAGCCATGGCCCGGGCTCGCCGAGCTGCGGCGTCGCGTTGAGCGCCGGCATGCTCGCGATCGGGTGGCGGTCGACGGGCGCCGCGGGGGCGCCGAAGAAGGACTCGCCGGGATCGGGCTCGTCCTCGCGGCGCTTCACCCAGGCCTGATCGAAGACGGGGCCGCTCCAGGAGGTGAACAGGCTCACGCTGTAGGCGGCGCCCATCACCTCGGGGAACCGCTCGAGGGCCGCCTCGAACGGCACTCCGTCGAAGACGTGCTGGGCGATGCGGAACGTCGGCTCCACGCGAAGCTCGACGGTCGTCACGATGCCGAGCGCGCCGAGCGTCACCACGGTTCCGGGGAACTCGTCGTCCGTGCCGCGGGCGAACCGGCGCAGCCGGCCCTCGCCATCCACCAGCTCGACCGCGGTCACCGCGTCGGCGAGGGAGCCGTTGCGGCGGCCGGAGCCGTGGGTGCCGGTGGCGACAGCGCCGGCGATCGAGATGTGGGGAAGCGACGCGAGGTTGCCGAGCGCCCACCCCTGGGCCTCCAGCTCGCCGGCGACGGCGCCGTAGCTGGCGCCGGAGTTGACGCGCGCGGTCCGCGACTCCGGGTCCACCGTCACCTCGGAGGGCATCGACGCCAGCGAGACGAGGTCGCCCGGGCTGTCGGCGATGTCGTTGAAGCAGTGGCGGCTGCCGAGCGCGCGGAGCGCGTCCGCTCCGCGGACGAGCTCCTGGAGCTCCTCGACGCTGCGCGGCGTGTGGACGGTGCCCGCGCGGTAGGCGTAGTTGCCGGCCCAGTTCGTACCGGCTGCCACAGTCGTCATCGGAATCTCCTCTTTCAGTTGCGGCATGCAACTTACCTCTCCGCGGCCCGGGAAACGCCGAGGGACCCCCGGCTCGTGCCGGGGGTCCCTCAAACATCGCCGACCGGAGGGTCAGCCGCAGGTGTAGGTGACGCCGTCGATCTCGTAGATGCCTTCGCCGAGCTGGTTGCAGACCTCGAGAGCGGCGTTCACGGCCGACATGCTCATGGCGACGGTGATGCCGACGATCACGAGCGTCAGGACCATGACGACGATCGACACCCAGATGCCGGCGGTCGCGGGGGTGTTCTTGACGCCGGCCTTCTTCGACTGGGACTTCGCGACGATCGACAGGACGAGGCCGACGAGCGGCGCGAGGAACGCCAGCACGAGGCCGACGATGCCGAGGGTCTTGCCGGGGACGGGTGCGGCCGGCGCGGTCTGGACGGGGGCGGGGGCGGAGGTGGTCATTGTCGGGGTCTTCCTTGTGGTCGAAGAGGCTGGAGCGGCGCTTCGGTCGGCCGCCGGAGCGAGCGTATTGACGCGCTGGGAACGATTGCGGACCGGATGCGGCGTGCAATGTTCCTGCTATCTCCGCGTACGCGGCGCCGGCGCCGAGCTGCGATCCGGCGGCTCCGCCTCGCCTTCCGGACGGGCGCGCAAGGGGTTCCCCCTCCCGATGCGGAGGAGTTGGCTGGAGGGGATCGAAGGAGGCGCCGTGGCGAACGGGGATGTGACGACAGTCAACAAGCGAGGCCAGTGGGTCAACGAGGTGGAGGGCGACCGGTCCCGGTCGTGGAGCTTCTCCAGCAAGGAGGAGGCGGTCGAGGCGGGCCGTGCCCTCGCCGGCGAGCTCGGCTCGCAGCATCTCGTGCTCGACGCGGAGTCGACCGGGGTCATCACCGATCCCGGCATGGACTGAGAAAGGAGAGTCGGATGCCCGACCGCAAGGAGGACCTGCCCTCGACGATCCAGCGATCGCCGAAGCACGCGCAGGAGATCTTCGAGAAGACCCTGGAGTCGGCGGAGGAGACGTACGGCGGCGACGGGGAGCGCGCCCGCCGTACCGCGTTCGCGTCCCTGAAGCACTCCTACGAGAAGGTCGGCGACCACTGGGAGGAGAAGGACGAGAAGGGCCCGTCCGACAAGAAGGCCGAGGGCGGCGTGGACAGCGGCGGCGAGACGCAGGGGGGCGTCGACGCGAACGCGTCGAAGGAGCACCTGATGGACGTCGCCAAGAGGCTCGACATCAGCGGGCGGTCCTCGATGAACAAGGACGAGCTGGTCGAGGCCATCCAGAAGGCGAACGCGAAGGAGACGCGCAAGGCGCGCGAGTGACTTCTGAGGGCCTCTTCGGGCCGCGCACCGCGTCCGGGACCTAGTACCCGGGCACCTTCTCCACGCCCTCAATACGGTGGCGGCGACTGCAACGGCAGCCGTCCGAGGGAGAGGAGAGTCCGATGACGACCCTGGTGATCATGCGCGCGAAGGGAGCCGTCGACCAGCTGCGGGAGATGGCGTCGCGCGACCCCAACCCCTTCGAGCACGTCCGTGAATTGGCCCTCGCGCAGGGCGGCATCCTCCGCCACCGGGTCTTCCACGCCGACGGCGACGTCATCGTGGTCGACGAATGGGAGAGCGCGGAGGCCGTCCAGCGCTGGATGCAGAATCCGGAGTTGCAGGCGATCATCGATCAGGCGGGCGCCGATCAGCCCGAGGTCACCCTCGCCGAGGAGATCGACATCGGCGACAAGGTCGGCTGACGAGGGAGGACGCGGCGAGCCGGCGTCCGTGGAGGTTCGGGTCCTCCACGGGCGCCGGCTCTTCTTGTTCGGTGGGTGCCGAGTCGGGGATTGGACGGGGGCGCGCGGTCAGCCGATCAGGGCTGCGGGGCGGGGACCGAAGGCGAGCCGGCCATCGGGGTCGGCGGCGCGGCGAACGGCGTCGAGCCGCTCCGCGACCGCCGGCTTCCAGACCCGCCGCAGCGCGTCCGGTCCGTTGGCGCGGCCGACGAAGTTGACGAGCAGCTCCTCGGCCCGCCACGGCTCGACGGCGGCGAAGACCCCGCCGATCACCTGCGGGATGACGGTGTCGAGCAGCTCGGGCACGGGGGCGCCGAGCAGGAAGAGGCTGTAGGCGGCGCCCCGGCCGCTCACGGCGTTCGGCTCGAGCGGCTCCTCGGCCAGCTTCCCACCGAGGGCGCGCAGCTCGACGGCGACGAGCGGCAGCTGTGCGTGCGGTCCGACGGCCGCCCAGAGCGCGTCCACCGTGTCCTGGCCCAGGGAGCGGAGCAGCATGCCGCCCTCGTTCACCGGCATCGGCGTGGTCGGGTCCGAGTGGATGAGCCCGAGCTGCGCGTAGGGGAGCAGCCCGATCGCGCCGAGGAGCGGGGTCGCCACGGCGCGCATGGGAGCGAGGATCTCCTCGCCGCGGGCGGGGTCGTCGAGCGCGGCGAACCGGAGATGGGCGACGAAGCGGCCCCGGATGGGCTCGGGCAGGTCGGGCAGCGGCGGCACGTTGATGAGCGCGAGGGATGCCGAGGCGCAGAGCGGCAGCGTCGCGGACCAGGAGGCGAACGCGTCGAGCACGGCCTTCGCGTCGTCGCCGTCGAAGAAGAGGCCGCCGCCGTAGACGGTTTCGATGGGGAAGACGTCGAGGGTGATGGCCGTGACGACGCCGAAGCCGCCCTTGCCCCCGCGAAGCGCCCAGAACAGGTCGGGGTTCTCGGTGGCCGAGGCGGTCACGAGGCCGTGGGCGGGGGTCACGACCTCGATCGACTGCACGTGGTCGGCGGCGAAGCCGTAGCTGCGGGCGATCGGGCCGAGGCCGCCGCCGAGCACGTAGCCGATGACGCCGACCTCCGGGCTCGATCCGCAGAGGGCCGCGAGACCGTGCGGGGTGACCGTCTCGAGCACCTCCTTCCAGGCGGTGCCGGCGCCGACGCGCACGGTGCGGTTCTCGAGGTCGAGGCGGACGGAGGCGAGTCCGCGGGTGGAGATCGCGATGCCGCCCTCGGTGTCCTGGAGGACGCCGTGGCCGAGGCCCAGCACGGTGACGGGCACGTCCTGGTCCTGGGCGACGCGCAGTGCGGCGACCACGTCGCCCGCGGTACCGGCCGCCACCACCACGTCGGGGTTGTGCCGGGTGTGCAGGTTGAAGGCGGCGAGCTCGGCGGGAAAGCCCGGGTCGGCGGGGGTCAGGACGGTGGTGGCGCCGGCGGCGCGGAGCTGGTCGGCGAGCGGGTTGGGCACTGGGGGTTCTCCTCGGGAACGCGGGTCTGCGGGAACTATGGCGAGCGTATTGACGGCGCCGGCGCCCTCTGGGATCGATCCCGGGCCTGCAACCTTCCTGCCATCCCGTGCAATCTCGGGGGCGGCGACCGATCGCCGGCGGGGGCGGACCGGCCGAACGAGGTGCGGATCCGCCCGGAATAGACGCCACCGTTCCGGGTTGAGCCGAGGAGGAGATCGACAGAAGGAGCAGCATGACGATCGTCGTGACCGGAGCGACCGGCAACCTGGGCAGCCTCATCGTGGAGCACCTGATCGCGCGAGGAGTGACGCCCGAGCAGGTCGTGGCCACGGGCCGCAGCGAGGAGAAGCTCGGCCGATTCTCGGGCACGGGCGTCCGCACGGCGGTCCTCGACTACGACCGGCCGGAGACGATCGCGGCCGCGCTCGAGGGGGCGACCGCCATCGTGCTCGTCTCGGGCAGCGAGGTCGGCCGGCGGGTGCAGCAGCACGCCGCAGTCGTCGACGCGGCGAAGCGCGCGGGCGTCCGGCACCTCGTCTATACGAGCGCGCCCAAGGCGGACAGCAGCGACCTGCCGCTCGCCCCCGACCACGAGGCGACCGAGGACCTGGTGCGCCAGTCGGGCATCCCGTTCACCATCCTCCGCAACAACTGGTACACCGAGAACTATGCAAAGCCGCTCGCCGACGCCGAGCAGAGCGGCGAGTACGCGGCGAGCACCGGCGACGGCCGCATCGCGAGCGCCACCCGTGACGAGTACGCGGAGGCGGCCGCGGTGGTCCTTACGACGCCCGGCCACGACAACGCGGTGTACGAGCTGTCCGGCGACGAGCCGTGGACCGGCGCCGACCTCGCCTCCGCGATGACCGAGATCCTCGGCCGGCCCGTCCGCTGGGTGCCGCTGAGCACCGACGAGCACCGCGAGCGGCTCGCCGGCTTCGGCCTCGACGAGGGCACCATCGGTTTCGTCACCGCGCTCGACGCGAGCATCCGCGGAGGAGCGCTCGACGTGGCCGAGAGCGATCTCAGCCGCCTGCTCGGCCGGCCCGCCCTCCCGCTCGTCGAGGGGCTGCGGCGCGCCGCCGCCTGACGCGGACACGACGAAGAAGGGGCCCGCGGCGTGCTGTCGCGGGCCCCTTCGTGTTCTGGTTCGGCTGCTACTTCGCGGTGGCGAAGAAGCTCACGCACTGCCCCTGGTTCTTGAAGACGGGCTTGGTGCTGTTCGCCCAGCCGCCCGCCTTGCACTCGTTCTTGCCCGCCAGCACGACGTGCTCGCCGAAGGTGTACGTGGTGCCGGCGAGGGTGATCGAGTTGATGACGCCGTCGCCGAGAACGCCGGAGCCGAGGGAGAAGCCGAACGCGATCACGTCGGCGTCCGGAAAGGCCTTCGTCCAGCTCGCGAGGTCGCCCGCGTGCTTATAACCATGTGCGGGACCCGGAGCCGTCGAGAGGTCGGGAGTGCTGGCCGAGATGTCCGCCAGCCACCAGTCTCCGTTGTAGGCGGCCTCACCCACGAGGATTCCGTCCTTGTCGCCGTCGCCGTCGAGGTCGACCACCAGCTGGAAGCCCGGCGCCCCTCCCGAGGTGGCCGTGTAGTCGAGCGCTGCGTCGTCCGCCGCGGAGAGCGGGGTGTCGGTGGCGACGTACTCGGCGACCTTCTGGGGGTAGCCGGTTTCAGCTTCGTCGGTCCAGATGTGCAGCTTGGTGCCCTCCACCTCGTAGTGACCGGCGGCGCGAGTGCCGCTCAGCGACGAGACGAAGCCGTCGGGGACGTAGATCGTGGAGGTGGCGGTCGCAGCGGTGGCGGGCGCGGCGGTCAGCAGGGTCAGCGCGGCGGCGATGCCCGCGGCGATGCCGATCGTCTTCTTCATTCGGGATGGTTCCTCGGTGTCGGGGGGAGTGGAGGCGAGCGCCTCGCGACGGAACGTATCGGCACGCGCCGACACCGCCGCCGCGACTCACCGCAATGACCGCCGACTGTCGCGTCGCCGACCCGACGTCGATCCGTCCCCTTCAGCAGGACTCTCTGCTTTCGACAGGATGAGGACGCTCTCCGGCTCCTGCTGACTGCAGAAAGTCCTGCTGAGTGCGGCGCGCGCCCGTCGACACGCCCGCAGTCGCCCCCGGCAACCTGAACCGGGTAGCCCCGCAGGACGTGGATCGGGCATGCGGAACGCGAACGGGAGCGCGGCGGTGCGCGGGGCGGCGTGTCGCCCGGGGTTATCCTTCTGTCGGCCCCGGCGTCGCGGCCTGGTTCGAGCGCCGGCACACCGCGATCGATTCCTCACGGCGGACGCCGACCAGGGCGGCCACCGGGCGGCGTCCACGGCTGCTCGACTCCCGCCACCTCCGGCGACCTTCCCTCTCGACCTACGGAGAATCCGCTGACTTCCACCGGGCTTCCGAACCTGGACGACTACCGCGCCGTCCTGTTCGACCTCGACGGCGTGCTGACGCCGACCGCCGACGTGCACATGCACGCCTGGAGGGCCATGTTCACCGAGCTGTTCGCCGCGAAGGGTGTGACCGCGCCCTACACCGACGACGACTACTTCCAGTACCTCGACGGCAAGAAGCGCTACGACGGCGTGGCCGGGGTGCTGGCGTCCCGAGGCATCGAGGTGCCATGGGGGACGCCGACCGACCCGTCGTCGGCGGACACCGTGTGCGGCATCGGCAACAGGAAGAACGACGTGTTCTCGCGCATCCTCGAGGAGGAGGGCGTCGCCCCGTACCCCGGCTCGGTGCGGCTCCTCGATCAGCTGCAGGCGAAGGGCGTACCCATGGGCGTGGTGTCCAGCTCGGCGAACGCCGAGCGCGTGCTCGTCGGCGCGCACCTGCGCGACCGCTTCCCGGTGCTCGTCGACGGTATCGTCGCCACGCGGGAGCACCTCGCCAGCAAGCCGGCGGGGGACATGTTCGTCTACGGCGCGCGGCTTCTCGGCAGCGACCCGGCGCACACGATCGTGTTCGAGGATGCGATCGCGGGCGTCGCGGCCGGCCGGGCGGGCGGATTCGCGCTCGTCATCGGCGTGGACCGCGGCGTGGGGGAGCAGGCCCTGCTCGACGCGGGAGCGCACGTGGTGATCGAGGACCTCGGGGTCCTGGCTGGAGGGGACCGATGAGCGAAGCGCCGGCCAAGCAGGCGCGCCCCACCCTCGACCGGGACCGCTTCCCGGTCGACCCGTGGCGGCTGCGCGAGGTGGTCTACCACCCGGAGGCGATGGACGTCTCGGAGACGCTGTTCGCGGTCGGCAACGGCTTCCTCGGGATGCGCGGCAACAGCGCAGAGGGCCGCGTCGCGCACGAGCACGGAACCTTCGTCAACGGCCTGCACGAGACGTGGAAGATCCGGCACGCCGAGCAGGCGTACGGCTTCGCGGAGGTCGGCCAGACCATCGTCAACGCCCCCGACAGCAAGGTGATGCGGCTCTACGTCGACGACGAGCCGCTCGCCCTCGATGACGCCGACCTGCTCGAGTACGAGCGTTCGCTCGACTTCAAGACCGGCGTGCTCAGCCGCACCCTGCTGTGGCTGACTCCCGCCGGCAAGCGGGTCAAGGTCGTCACGACGCGCATGGTGTCGTTCCCCGAGCGGCACCTCGGTGTCATGACGCTCGAGGTGACCCTCCTCGACGCGGATGCGCCGCTCACCATCTCCTGCCAGCTCATCAACCGGCAGGACGGCGAGGACGAGTACGGCGGCACCGGCACGCACGAGGGCATGGACCCGCGGCGTGCGGAGCGGATCGAGGACCGCGTGCTCATCCCCGGGGAGCACTGGCAGCACGGCGACCGCAGCGTCCTCACCTACAAGGTCGCGAGATCCGGGATGCGCGTGGCCCTCGCCGCCGACCACCTGATCGAGACGAAGAGCGACTACCGCGTCGAGCGGAACATCCAGCCCGACCTCGCGAAGAACGTCTACAGCGTGCAGGGCCGCAAGGGCGAGCCGGTGAAGATCACCAAGGTGGTCGCCTACCACTCGTCGCGCACCACGCCGACCCGCGAGCTGCTCGACCGGTGCGGGCGCACGCTCGACCGCACCCTCATGGAGGGCATCGAGGCGCAGTACGCCGCGCAGCGCGAGTGGCTGGACGAGTACTGGGCGCGCGCCGACATCGAGATCGCCGGCCAGGACGAGGTGCAGCAGGCGGTGCGCTGGAACCTGTTCCAGCTCGCGCAGGCCTCCGCGCGGGCGGACGGGCTGGGCGTCCCGGCCAAGGGCGTCACCGGCAGCGGCTACGGCGGCCACTACTTCTGGGACACCGAGATCTACGTCCTGCCCTACCTCGCCTACACGAACCCGCTGTGGGCCCGGAACGTGCTGCGCGCCCGCCAGGAGATGCTGCCGCGCGCCCGCGCCCGGGCCCGGATGCTCAACGAGGAGGGCGCCCTCTTCCCCTGGCGCACCATCAACGGCGAGGAGGCGTCGGCCTACTACGCGGCCGGCACCGCGCAGTACCACATCAACGCGGACATCACGTACGCCCTCGCGAAGTTCATGCACGCGACGGCGGACATCGCCTTCCTCGCGAACGGCGCGGTCGACATCGCGGTGGAGACGGCGCGCATGTGGGTGACCCTGGGCTTCTGGCGCAACAGCGACGGGCACAGCTTCCACATCCACGGCGTCACCGGTCCCGACGAGTACACCACGGTCGTCAACGACAACCTCTTCACGAACGCGATGGCCCGCTACAACCTCATGTACGCGGCCCGCAGCGTGCGCGAGGTCGCCGCACGGCGGCCGCAGGAGTACGAGCGGATGGTCGCCCGGCTGAACCTCCGCGAGACGGAGATCCTCGACTGGGAGCGGGCCGCCGCGGCGATGGCGATCCCGTACTCCGCGAGCCTCGGCATCCACCCGCAGGACGCGCACTTCCTCGAGCGCGAGGTGTGGGACCTCGAGAACACCCCCGAGGACCAGAAGCCGCTGCTGCTGCACTTCCACCCGCTCGTCATCTACCGCTTCCAGGTGCTCAAGCAGGCCGACGTGGTGCTCGCGCTGTTCCTGCTCGGCCACCACTTCACGCAGGCGGAGAAGCGGGCCGACTTCGAGTACTACGACCCGCTGACCACCGGCGACTCGACCCTGTCGAACGTGGTGCAGTCGATCATCGCGGCGGAGATCGGCTACCAGGACCTGGCACTCGACTACTTCCTGCACAGCCTCTACGTCGACCTCGCCGACCTGCACCGCAACACCCGCGACGGCGTGCACGTCGCGTCGGCGGGCGGCGTGTGGAGCGGCCTCGTGTCCGGCTTCGGTGGGATGCGCGACCACGACGGCGTGCTCAGCTTCGACCCGCGCCTGCCGGCGTCGTGGCCGGAGCTGCGGTTCCGGCTGATCTGGCACGGCACGCGGTTCCTCGTCACGCTGCGGCGCGAGGTGATGACGTTCACCGTCCTCGAGGGACAGAACCCGGTCGCCTTCTCGGTGCGGGGAGTCGAGTACGAGGTGGCGCCCGGCCGCGACGTGATCGTGCCCCTCGAGGACCAGGGGCCGCTCATCGAGGGGATGCCGAAGCTCAGCTCGAAGGCGCGGCACCGCCGGGAGGACGGGTCGATCATGGTGCCGATGGTGCCGACCATCACCGAGGCGATCCCGGTCATCGCGAGCCTGCCGCCGGCCGACAACGAGTCGAGCGAGGGCGGCGACGAGGCGCTGCCGGTGGACGAGTCGGACCGCGAGCTGAGCGGTGTCGACACCGCGCGCGCCCGCGAGGACAGCCCGGTTCGCTGACCCCGGCGCCCGACGGGCCGTTCCTCCTCCGGGGGAGCGGCCCGTCCGCCGTTCCGGGCCCGGTCGGCCCGTTCAGACCTCGATGCTGAGCTCGTAGACCTGGTCGGTGGGGTGGCCGGCCCTCTCGTGGATGCGCTGCACCGCCTCCTTCGACGGCGCCGTCGAGAGGCAGAAGGCCTTGCCCGTCACCGGATCGAGCCACGCCTTCTCGAAGTGGACCCGCTCCTCGCCCTCGATCGCGAGGTCCGCGTTGTGCGCCTCGATGAGCTGCTCCTGAGTGCCGCCGACGAATCCGTCGTGGACGTCCATGAACTTCGGCATGACCGCACCTCCCTGTCCTCGGCGGCAATCCTCCGCCCGGTGCTGCGCCCCGGCACGGGTCCTTCGACCCCGCGGCGTTCAGGCTCGCGGTTCGATCGCCGGCTTCGCTCCGTCCTCCGGCTCGCCGGCGAGGTGGGTGCGGAAGAAGCCGTCGATGCGGCGCCACGCATCCGCGGCCGCTGCCGGATCGGGGCCGGCGCCGAGCACGCGGGCGAGGATGGGGCGCAGAAGCGCGGGCACGTCCTCGTCGGTCGTGTCGAGGAAGGCGTGACCGGCCGTCGGGTACTCCTTGACGTCGTGCGGGACGCCGGCGGCGGTGAGCGCGACCTCGAGCTTCGCGGCCGCGCCGCGGAGGGACAGGTCCCGCCGCCCGTAGCTCGCGACGACGGGGCAGGCGCCGCTGAGCGCGGCGTCGAGATCCTTCGGGAGGCGGCCGTAGTTGGCGGACACCGCCCTGAAGCCGCGGTTCCTCGCCGCCATGAGCGCGAAGCCGCCGCCCATGCAGAAGCCGAGCACGCCGACGCGGCCCGTGCAATCGGGCCGGGCGACGAGTGCACTCCGGGCGGTCTCGACGTCGTCGAAGGAGCGTCCCTCGCCGCGGACGATGTCGCGGAAGGTGGCGCGCAGGCACCTGCGGGGACCGCCCTCGACGAAGAGGTCGGGCATGAGCGAGAGGAAGCCGGCCTCCGCCATCCGGGCGACCTGGCGACGCATCTCGTCGGTCAGCCCGAACGCCTCGTACACGAGCACGACACCCGGCCATGGGCCGTCGCCCGCCGGGATGCCGAGAGCGCCGCGCAGCCGGGGGCTCGCCCCGGCCAGCTCCGAGGGGAGGTCGAGATCGACCAGGGTGGGCGCGCTCACGGTCGGTTCTCCTGCTAACGAACGAGGGCGAGCTTGCCGCCGGGATGCCCGGTGCTGAGCAGCTCGAGCGCGGCCCGCGCATCCTCGAAGGGGAAGGTCCGAGCGATCGGCACGACGAGCTTGCCGGCCCGGGCCAGGTCGATGAGCTCCGCCCGGACCGAGTCCCGGAAGCGCCGGCTCTCCGGCATCCCGCCGCCGAGGACGACGATGCCGTCGCTCTCGGCGCGGCCGAACGCGGCGACGGAGACGATCCGCTTCCGGTCCTCGACGAGGGCGAGCGACACGTCGATGGCCTCGTCGGTGCCGACTGCGTCGAAGGCCGCGACGACGCCCTTCGGCGCGACGTCGCGGATGCGCTGCTCGAGCCCCTCGCCGTACGGGATCGGCTCGCCGCCGAACCGGCGGACCTCGTCGAAGTTGCGCTCGCTCGCGGTGCCGAGAACGCGGATGCCGCGCAGCCCGGCCTGCTGGAGGAAGCTGATGCCGACCGCGCCGGAGGCGCCGTGGAGCACGACGGTGTCACCCTCCCGCACCTCGGCCGCGCGCAGCATGTCGGCGGCGGTCGCCCCCGCGAGCAGCAGGTTCGCGGCCTCCGGGAAGCCGAGCATCTCCGGCTTCGCGAACACGTCCTTCGCCGGAACGGTGAGCGACGTCGCGTAGCCACCGGGGATCCGGAAGGCGAGCACCTCCGTGCCGACCGCGCCGCCGCCGCTCGCGAGCTCGGCGCCGGGCCCGAGTGCGGTGACCACGCCCGACACCTCGTGCCCGAGCCGGAGCGGCAGATCCTCGCGCTTCCCACCGCGGAGCACCGCCTTGTAGTCGGTGGGGTTCATCCCGGCGGCCCGCACCTCGACGGTGACCTCACCCGGTCCGGGCTCGGGCACCGCAACGTCGCGGAGCTCGAGCGCGTCGAAGCTGCCGTAGTCGGTCGCCACCCATGCCTGTGCCATCCTCCCAGTCAACCCCGGCGAACGCGCGAGGGGGAGGGGTGGACCGGCCGTTGCATCCCCGGTGATTGAGGAGCGCGCCGCAGGCGCGCGTCTCGAAATCACGCAACCGCACCCTCGATCCCGACCACCCGCCTTCTGCCGCCCTTTCCATGGGCGACACTTGCGTCAGCGACCGCCGAGCACCGTCAGCGCCGCGGTCATCAGCGAATACACGGCTCCGAGGGACGCCGCAGCACCCCCGAGCGCCCACATCCTCCGCACCGCGGCGGCGCGCGCGACCTCGGCGTCGATCGCCGCGAACCGGGCGCGGGCGTCGGGCACGGGCTCGGTGCCGTCGGCCCAGATGCCGGGGCGGCGGAGGCGCAGGGCCAGCTCGGCGACGACCTCCTCCTCGAGCCGAGCGGGCTGCGACCGCAGCCACGGCAGGAGTCGCTCGGCGCGCACGATCGGCACCTCCGTCGAGGCGCGGAGCGAGAGCGAGGCGACGCCGACGAGCACGATCAGCGGCTGCACCGCGGTGCCGAGCACGCCGGCGCGCGCCAGGGCATCGGTGACTCTCATCGCCTCGCGCTCGGCCTTGACGACGTAGGGGAGGCGCTGCCCGTTGACGAGCACTCCGCGACCGGCCGCCCAGACGCGCTTGCCGGCGTGGTGCTTGGTGTTGAGGACGAAGACGCCGGACGGCCCGATGACCACGTGGTCGATGTCGGCGGCGTGCCCGACCGGGATCGAGTGCAGGACCCGCCACTCGCCGGAGAGCCGGTCGAGGAGGCGCCCGACGACGAGCTCGCCCTTCGCGCCCACGTACCAGGGCAGGTCCTTGGCGCTGATCGGCGACCGGCCGAGAAGGCGGTCGGCGAGCGTGCGAGGCTCCTGCCGGTCCTGGCGGCGGACGACCTCCTCGATGAGGAGCTGTCCGGGCAGGCCGTGCCGGGAGGCGGTGGCGGATGCGGTGACGGTCATTGTCGGTCTCTCAGGATCGGACCTCGACCGTATCGAGCGCCCGCCGGCCACGGACACTCCCAGAACGAGCGGGCCCCGAACAGGGCACGGCGGCCGCCAGCCCTTCGTCGCCGCCCTCCCTCCTGTCCCTCAACAGGCAGAAATCCCCCCAACAGGCAAAAGACGGCCGATTCTGCCTGCCGGGAGGAATTCCGCCTGTTGAGGGACAGTTCCCCGCCCCGGTCTGCGGCGGACGCGGATTCGGCGCGCCCCGGCGCATGGGGGAGACTGCAGGGGATGCCCCTCCTCGACCGGATGCCCGCGACCGACGATCCGGACGCCGCGTACGCCGCCTTCGTCGACTGGGCGGGGGAGCAGGGGCTCGACCTGTATCCGGCGCAGGACGAGGCGATCGTCGAGATCGTCACCGGGTCGAACGTGATCCTCGCCACGCCGACCGGCAGCGGGAAGTCCCTCGTCGCCGTCGCCGCGCACGCCACCGCGATCGCCCAGGGCAAGCGCTCGTACTACACCGCGCCGATCAAGGCCCTGGTCAGCGAGAAGTTCTTCGCGCTCGTCGACATCTTCGGCGCGGAGAACGTCGGCATGGTGACGGGCGACTCCTCGGTCAACGCGGACGCGCCAATCATCTGCTGCACGGCCGAGATCCTCGCCAACGTCGCCCTGCGCCGCGGGGACGATGCGCCCGTCGACCAGGTGGTGATGGACGAGTTCCACTTCTACTCCGACCCGGACCGCGGCTGGGCCTGGCAGGTGCCGCTGCTCACCCTCCCGCACGCCCAGTTCGTGCTGATGTCCGCGACCCTCGGCGACGTCACCCGCATCGCCGACGACCTCCATCGCCGCACTCGGCGACCGGTCGCGCAGGTGACGAGCGTCGACCGCCCGGTGCCGCTGCACTTCTACTACGCCCAGACGCCCGTGCAGGAGACCGTCGAGGAGCTGCTGCACAGCGCGGGCGCGCCCGTCTACATCGTGCACTTCTCGCAGGCGGCCGCGATGGAGCGGGCGCAGGCGCTCACGAGCATCCGGGTGATCGACCGCGAGGCGCGCGACCGCATCGCCGAGGAGATCGGCGGCTTCCGTTTCACCACCGGGTTCGGCCGCACCCTCAGCCGCCTCGTCCGCAGCGGGATCGGCGTGCACCACGCGGGGATGCTGCCGAAGTACCGCCGCCTCGTCGAGCAGCTCGCGCAGCGGGGCCTGCTGAAGGTCATCTGCGGCACCGACACGCTCGGCGTCGGCATCAACGTGCCGATCCGCACGGTGCTGCTCACCGCGCTCACCAAGTACGACGGCACGCGGATGCGCCACCTCACCGCGCGCGAGTTCCACCAGATCGCGGGACGTGCGGGCCGCGCCGGCTACGACACCGCCGGAACGGTGCTCGTGCAGGCGCCCGAGCACGAGATCGAGAACGCGAAGGCGATCGCCAAGGCCGGCGACGACCCGAAGAAGAAGCGGAAGATCATCCGCAAGAAGGCGCCCGAGGGCTTCGTGTCCTGGGGCGAGCCGAGCTTCCGCAAGCTCGTCGAGGCCGAGCCGGAGGCGCTGACGAGCAGCATGCAGCTCACCGCGGCGATGCTCATCAACGTCATCGCGCGCGGCGGCGACGTGCTCGCGAACGTCCGCGAGCTGATCTTCGGCAGCCACGAGCCCCGGCACCGGCAGTACGCGCTCGCTCGGCGCGCCCTCGGCATCTACCGCACGCTCAAGGCGGCGGGCGTCGTGCAGGTCGCCGACGGCCAGGTGCGCCTCCTCGTCGACCTGCCGCCGAACTTCGCGCTCAACCAGCCGCTCTCGCCGTTCGCGCTGGCCGCATTCGAGCTCCTCGACGCCGAGTCGCCGACGCACGCCCTCGACGTCATCAGCGTGATCGAGGCCACCCTCGACGACCCGCGGCCCGTGCTGTCCCAGCAGGAGTTCCGCGCCCGCGGCGAGGCCGTCGCGGCGATGAAGGCGGAGGGCATCGAGTACGAGGAGCGGATGGAGCTCCTCGAGGCGATCACCTACCCGAAGCCGCTCGAGGACCTGCTGGGGCAGGCGTTCGAGACGTTCGCGCAGGGCCAGCCGTGGGTGCGCGACTTCGAGCTGCGGCCGAAGTCGGTGGTCCGCGACATGTTCGAGCGGGCGATGACCTTCGGCGAGTTCGTCTCCTTCTACCAGCTGGGCCGCAGCGAGGGTCTCGTGCTCCGCTACCTCAGCGACGCCTACCGCGCGCTCCGGCAGACCGTGCCCGACGCGGCCACGGGGGAGGAGCTCCGCGACATCCTCGAGTGGCTGGGCGAGCTCGTCCGCCAGGTCGACTCGAGCCTCGTCGACGAGTGGGAGCGGCTGATCAATCCGGCCGACGACCCGGACGCGCCGGTGGTGCCGCCGCCCCCGCCGAGCGTGCTCACCAACCGGCGCGCGTTCCTCGTGCTCGTCCGCAACGAGCTGTTCCGCCGGGTCCAGCTCGCGGCGCTCGACCGCGCCGACCAGCTCGGCGAGTTGGATGCCGAGGACGGCATGGACGAGGACCGATGGGGCGCCGCCCTCGACGCGTACTTCGCCGAGCACGACGCCATCGGCACGGGACCGGCTGCACGTGGACCGCGGATGCTCCTCGTCGAGGAGGAGCCGCAGCGATGGCGCGTACGGCAGATCCTCGACGACCCGGCCGGCGACCACGACTGGGGGATCGACGCCGAGGTGGACCTCGCCGCGTCGGAGGAGCAGGGCGTCGCGGTCGTCCGCATCCTCGGCCTCACCCGCCTCTGACCCGCCTGCCCCGACCGGCGAGGCGCTCGTCGCGGAATCGGACGCGCCGCCCGGCGGCAGGCGGTGCACTACGCTGACCGCGACCGGAGGCCTTCAATGACGACGACGCAGCTGGCGCGGGTGAACCGCGAGAAGGTGCTGCGCTGCCTGTGGGAGCAGGGGGCGCTCACCCGGATCGGAATCGGCCGCGCGACCTCGCTCGCGCCCGCGACGGTCAACCGGCTCATCGCCTCCCTCATGGAGGCGGGGCTCGTGTCGGGCGCCGGATCCCAGTCCGAGGCGCGCGGACGACCGGCGCTGCTCGTCGAGGTGAACTGGACGTCGTCCTCCCTGCTCGCCGTCGACGTCGCCGACTTCTCCACCGACCTGGCACTCGTCGACCTGGCCGGGCACGTGATCGAGAGCCGGCGCGTCCCCGCCGAGCGGATCGCCGGCGACGGTCGCGTCGCCGAGGTCCTCGACCTGATCGACGAGGCGCTCGGCGACTACGAGCGCCGAGGCGTGCGGATCCGCGGCGTCGGCATCTCGGTGCCCGGTGCCGTCGACGGGAGCGGCAGTGTGACCGTCGCGCCGAGCGTCGACTGGTTCGGCGTCCCCCTGCAGGCCCGCGTCCAGGGCCGCACGGCCGTCCCTGTGGTCGTCGAGAACGACGCCAACCTCATCGCCGTGGCGGCCTTCCGCGGCGGCTGGCACCGGCGGGTCCGCTCGCTGGTCGCGATCGCCGTGTTCAGCGGTGTCGGGTCCGGAATCGTCGAGGACGGACGGCTGCTGCGCGGAGCCGCCGGGGCGGCAGGACAGCTCGGCCGCATGCTCCGGGGGACCGAGTCGCTGGGACAGGCGTACGAGGGGTTCGGCGACATCGACAAGCGCCTCGGCATCGGCGCCTTCGCGGAGCGGGCCCGCCGGCTCGGCATCGCGAGCGACGCCGAGCCCGTCCCACTCGCGGCGGACCGCCTCCTGCAGCGGGCGGCCGCCGCGGACCCGGCCGCCCGTGCCGCCCTCGAGGATCTCTTCGACGAGTACGCGCTCGCTCTCGTCAACGTCTGCTCCCTGCTCGCGCCGGAGGCGATCCTGCTGGCCGGCTTCTTCGAGCGGTGGAGCGACCACGTCATCCCGGAGCTCGTGGCGCGCATCCGCCCGCACGTCATCGAGATGCCGACGCTCGCACCCGTCGCGGTGCCATCGGCGACCCTGGTCGGCGCCGCCTTCCAGGCGTTCGACGTCGCGGGCGGCGTCTCGTCGCTCCTCGAGGAGTCAGATAACGATGCGGACTCGTCCCTTGTCGCCGTCGAGGAGCGGCTCATAGAATCCGCATAAATTTTCGGATCGAAAATTTAGAGGCAGCACCGATTCAAGGAGGAATCAATGCGCTATCGGACCGGCATCGCCGTCCTCGCGGTCAGCGCCGCACTGCTCACCGGCTGTTCGAGCACCGCCCCCACCACCGGCGGCGACACGGGCGGCGGCGAAGGGGGAGGCGGCGCCAGCGGGGGCCCCTTCACCATCGGCGTCAGCAACGCCTTCGTCGGCAGCGAGTACCGCACCCAGATGATCGCCGACATCGAGGAGGTGTTCAACGAGTACAAGGCCGACGGAGTCGTCGACGAGCTGGTGCTCGAGAACGCGGACGCCGACGTCAACGGTCAGATCCAGCAGGTCCGCAACCTGATCAATCGCGGCGTCGACGCGATCATCATCGACCCGAACTCCGGCAGCGCGCTCGACGCGGTGTTCCAGGAGGCGATCGGCCAGGGCATCCGGGTCTACGCGATCGACCAGGCGGTCGACACCGAAGAGGTGCTCAACGTCGGCATCGACCAGGCCAAGTGGGCCGAGACGAGCGCACAGTGGCTCGCGGACACGGTCGGCGAGGGCGGCAAGATCGTCGTCGTCAACGGCATCGAGGGCCACCCCGCGAACGAGGCCCGCTGGAACGCCGCGAAGGCCGTGTTCGACAGCTCGGGCGTCGAGGTGCTCGCCGTCGGCAACGGCGACTGGGACCAGGCGACCGGCCAGCAGACGATGAGCGACCTGCTCGCCACCTACCCCGACCTGCAGGGCGTGTGGACGCAGGACGGCATGGCTCAGGGCGTGCTCCGCGCCGTCGAGGCCGCGAACCGCACCGGCGACATCGTCGTCAGCGGCGAGGCGCGCAACGGCTACATGCGCATGTGGAGCGAGCTCAAGGCGGACGGCTTCCAGAGCATCGGCGTCGTGAACCCTCCCGGCACCGGCGCGACCGCGCTGCACTTCGCGGTCCGTCAGCTGCAGGGCGAGGAGCTCGACGAGTCGAAGACCGTCGACGGCGACATCGTGCTCGAGCTCGAGGAGGCGATCACCAACGACAACTTCGACGAGAAGTGGGCGGAGGTGCAGGACCAGCCCGACTCGTACGTGCTCGACTCGGTGCTCTCCGCCGACGAAGTGGGCGAGTACTTCGCGGGCTGACGCCGCTTCGGCCGCTCGTCGCCGGCTGAACCTCGGCGCCCACCCCCTCAGTCCGTCGCCGTCCGCTCCTCCCAGCGGGCGGCGACGGACCTGATCGATCCTCGAAGGAGAGGCTCGTGCCCCTGCTCAGCATGACCGGAGTGCACAAGCGCTACGGCGGCGTCCGCGCCCTCGACGGCGCGAGCCTCTCGCTCGAGGCCGGGGAGGTCCACGGCCTCCTCGGCCCGAACGGGTCGGGCAAGTCGACGCTCAACAAGGTGCTCGCGGGCACCGTCAGCCCGGACGCGGCCACCATCGAGCTGGACGGGCAGCCGATCACCATCGGCAAGCCGCGCGATGCCGCCGCGCGGGGCATCGCAGCCGTCTACCAGCAGCTGTCGCTCGTCGACAGCCTCACGGTCGGCCGCAACCTCACGCTCGGAGTCGAGCCGACCCGCGCCGGCTTCGTCGACAACCGGGCGAGCGCGGCCGAGATCGACGAGGTCCTCGAGCGGCTGCGCCCCGGCCTCGGTCCCGGCGTCACCGCGACCACCGAGGTGTCGTCCCTTACACCCGGCCAGCAGCAGCTCGTCGAGATCGCGAAGGCCGTGCTCCGCCGGCCCCGCATCCTGATCCTCGACGAGGCGACCGCGTCCCTCCACCGCGACCAGGTGCAGCTGCTCTTCGAGATCATCCGCGAGCTCACCGCCGCCGGAACGTGCGTCGTGTTCGTCTCGCACCGGCTCGAGGAGGTCATGACGATCTGCGACCGCGCGACCATCCTGCGCACCGGGCGCACCGTCGCGACCCTCACCATCGCGGAGACGAGCGAGTCCGAGCTGGTGCGGACGATGGTCGGCGACGTCGCCCAGGCCGAGCGGCGCGCCGAGCTCGCGCGGACCGACGACATGGTGCTCCGCGTGCGTGGGCTGACGGCGCCCGGCGTCTCCGACGTCGACCTCGACGTCCACCGCGGCGAGATCCTCGGCCTCGGCGGGTTGCAGGGACAGGGCCAGTCCGAGCTGCTGCTCGCCCTCTTCGGCGCCACCCCGATCCGCGCCGGGGAGATCGAGCTGAACGGCCGCCGGGTCGCGAACACGTCGGTCGTCAAGGCGACCGGCAACGGATTCGCCCTCGTTCCGGGCGACCGCGGGTCGCAGGGACTGTTCATGCAGCGCGCGATCCAGGAGAACCTCTCGATCGTCAGCCTGCGCCGCCGGCTCCTCGCGGCCCTCGGCATTTCGATGCGCCGCGAGCGCGGCGTCGCCGCCGATGCCGTCCAGCGGCTCAGCATCAAGATCGGCGGACTCGACGACCCGGTCACGAGCCTCTCCGGCGGCAACGCGCAGAAGGTCGTGATCGCGAAGTGGCTCCTCAACGAGCCGGCGGTCGTCCTGCTCGACGACCCGACCAAGGGCGTTGACATCTCCGCGAAGGCGGAGATCTACGCCATCGTCCGCGAGCTCGCCGACAGCGGCGTCGCGGTCATCCTCAACTCGAGCGACGACGTGGAGCTCGCCGAGCTCTGCGACCGCGTGATCGTGCTCTACGAGGGCCGGATCCGCACTCAGCTCGTCGGCGACGAGATCACCTCCGATCGCCTCGTCGCGGCCGCGCTGCTGATCGGCGAGGGCGACCAGGGCACGGTCGACGAGACGGTCGCCGCGGCACCGGACGGGAGCGACCGATGACACTGGGAGTCGACAACCGCGCGGCGAGCAGTCGCGCCGTCGCCTGGATCCGCCGCGTGCAGGTCGCTTCGGTCGTCACCTGGGGACTGCTCGCCGCGGTCGTCCTCGTGAACGCGATGGTGCAGCCCACCTTCTTCACGCTCTACTCGATCACCAGCACGTTCGCGACGTTCGTGCCGCTCGTCTTCGCCGCGGTCGCGCAGGCGATCGTCGTGATCGGCGGCGGGCTCGACCTGTCGATCGGCACCATCGTCGCGCTGTCGAGCGTGGTCGCCCTCAAGGTGATGAACGGCAGCGACGCCCTCATCGGCGTCGGCTTCCTCGCCGCCCTCGCCACCGGCGCCGCGTGCGGGCTCGTCAACGGCCTCCTCACCGCCGTCGTCCGGCTGCAGCCGCTCATCGTCACCTTCGCGACGGCGTCCGTGTTCGGCGGCATCACCCTCGTCGTGCTGCCGAGTCCCGGCGGCGCGGTGCCGCCCGCGATGACGCAGGGCTTCCGGCTCGCGTTCGCCGGCATCCCGGTGCCCGTCTGGTGCGTGCTCGTCGCCGTGCTGATCTGGCTCGTCCTCTCCCGGACGAAGTTCCTGCGCCACGTCTACGCGGTCGGCGGTGACGCCCAGGCCGCGTACGCCTCCCTCGTCCCCGTGGTCGCGGTCCGCATCCTCACCTTCGTGACCGCGGGCGCGCTCGCCGGACTCGCCGCGATGGGCGTGCTCGCGAACACCGGATCGGGCGACCCGTTCATCGGCGCGGACGTCGCCCTCGACTCGATCGCCGCGGTCGTCCTCGGCGGCATCGCGCTCCGCGGCGGGCGGGGCGGTGCCATCGGCGCCATCGCGGGCGCGATCATCCTCGCGCTCGTCACCAACGTCCTCTTCTTCCTCAACGTGCCGACCACGTTCCGGGAGCTCGCGAGCGGCCTCGTGATCATCGCCGCCCTCGCGCTGTCGGTGCTGACGACCCGGAAGGGAGTGGTCCGATGACCGCCGCCACCACCCAGCGGGCCGGGATGCCGGACCGGCTGCGTTCGGTCGTCCGCAACCCCGTCGTGATCGCGTCGATCATCGCGATCGCGCTCGTCGTGATCGGGCAGATCGTCTCGCCCGGCTTCGGGTCCTACAACCAGGTCATCAGCATGCTGCGGATCTCGAGCTTCCTCGGGATCATCGCGATCGGGCAGACGATCGTCATCCTCTCCGGCGGCGACGGCATCGACCTCAGCGTCGGCAAGGTCGCCACGCTCGGCGCGATCGTCGGCGCGCGCGTGATGGACGGCACGGACGCCAACCTGGCGGGCGGCATCCTGATCCCGCTCCTGGTCGGGGCCGCGATCGGCCTCGTCAACGGGCTCGGCATCGTCTACCTGCGCATCCCGCCGTTCGTGATGACGCTCGGGATGCTCGGCGTCGTGCAGGGCATCATCCTCGCCTACACCGGGGGAGCGGCGGCCGGCCGCGCCGCGCCCTTCCTCACCGAGCTGGTCAACACGCGCTGGCTGCTCGGCGCCCCCGGCGTGCTCTTCGTCTGGATCATCCTCATCGTGCTCGTCACGCTCGTGCTGCGGCGGACGCGGCCGGGCTGGAACCTCTACGCCGTCGGCTCCAACCGCACCGCCGCGCGGCTCTCCGGCATCCGCGTGAACTCGACCGTGATCGGCGCCTACGTGGCGTCCGGGGTCTGCGCGGTGCTCGGCGGTCTGCTGCTGCTCGGCTACACCGAGTCGGTGTTCCTCAACCTCGCCGACGGGTACACGCTGCCCTCCATCGCGGCGGTCGTCATCGGCGGCACTCTCATCGCGGGCGGCGTCGGCGGCTACCTCGGATCCGCGGTCGGCGCCATCGTGCTCTCCGTCCTGCAGAGCCTGCTCACCACGCTCAACATGCCGGCGTCGCACCGCACGATCGTCAACGGCGTCATCCTGCTCGTCCTGCTCGCCCTCTACGGTCGCCAGCGCAAGCTGAGGTCGTAGCCACTCCCGGAAGGTCCTCCATGCCCTCGCGCACCACCCTCGGCGTCGGCCTGCTCGGCGCCGGCTTCATCGGCTCGTTCCACGTCCGCTCCTGGCAGGGCGTGCGGGACGGCGACATCGTCGCCGTCGGGTCGCGGACTCTCGAGGCCGCCCGCGACCTCGCGGCGACCGCGGAGGCGTCCGGAGTCGGCGAGAACGTCGCGGCGTACGCGGACGTCGCCGAGCTGGTGCGTGATCCCCGCGTCGAGGCGGTCTGGGTGCTCACGCCGAACTTCACGCGCCTCGAGGTCATCCGGGCCATCGCCGAGGAGGTGCGGGCGGGACGCGCGCCCCAGCTGCGGGCCATCGCCATCGAGAAGCCGCTCGGCCGCACGGTGGCGGAGGCGGAGGAGATCCGTGAGCTCGTGGTCGGCGCCGGTCTGCTGCACGGCTACCTCGAGAACCAGGTCTTCGCGCCCGGCATCACCCGCGCCCACGACCTGCTGTGGTCCCGAGGCGCCCCGGCCGCCGGCTCGCCGTACCTCGCGCGTGCCGCCGAGGAGCACTCCGGCCCGCACAACACCTGGTTCTGGAACGCGGCGACCGAGGGCGGCGGCGTCCTCAGCGACATGATGTGCCACTCGGTCGAGGCGGGCCGGTACCTCCTCACCCCGCCCGGCACCGATCCCGCCGATTGGCTCACCCCGGTCTCGGTGAGCGCGACGATCGCGTCGCTGAAGTGGGGCCGCGACCGGTACGCGCGGGAGCTGCTCGACGCCTACCCGGGCGTCGTCGACTACCGGGAGGAGCCCAGCGAGGACTACGCGCATGCGGTGTTCGAGTTCACGAACGGCGACGGCGAGCCGGTGGTCGTCGAGGCGACCACCTCGTGGAGCTACGTCGGTGCCGGCCTGCGGCTCTCGTTCGAGCTGCTCGGGCCCGAGTACTCGATGAAGTCGGACACGCTCGACACCGAGTCGAAGGTGTTCCTCTCCCGCCGGCTGCAGCAGGCGGAGGGGGAGGACCTGGTCGAGAAGCAGAACGCCGAGCAGGGCCTCATGCCGCTCGTCTCCGACGAGTCGGTCACCTACGGCTACACCGCCGAGAACGCGTCGATGACGCGCGCCTTCCTGCGCGGCGAGCAGCCGGCCGAGTCGCTCGCGAACGGCGTCGAGGTGGTGCGTCTGCTCATGGCGGCGTACGCGTCCGCGGAGACGGGCCGCACGGTCGACCTCCGCGAGGGCTTCCACGACTTCGTGCCGGCGGTGGCCCAGGGCCGCTGGAACCCCCGCCGCTGACGGCCCGAGTCGGTGACCACCTCCGCTGGCTGAGGAGCGCGCGGAGCGCGTCTCGAAACCACGCACTGCACCGTTGGACCCAGCCGCCTCCCAGTCACTAAGACACGTCGGGCGGTCGCGAGACGCGGACCTCCGGTCCGCTGCTCAATCACCGGGATGGAGGCCGCGGCCAGGTTGAATGGAAGACCACTCGTGAAGGAGACCCCCGTGGCGCGCGCGAAGGCACCGAAGACCCAGGTGGGCGGCTACCTGCTCGCCGGAGCGGGGGCGCTGCTGGTGCTCGCCTTCATCTCGCCCGTGATCGGCCTCGCGGTCGACGGGTGGTTCCTCAACCTGCTCTTCCACGCCGCGATGACGGCGGGCTTCGCCCTCCTCGCGGTCACCACCGAGGGGCCGACGCGGATCGCGTTCGGGCTCGCCGCAGTCGGCTGGCTGATCCGGGTGCTGTCGATCTTCGCGGCCGTCGACGTGCTCTACGCGCCCGGCAACCTCCTCGCCGTGTTCGGCGGTCTGGTCGGCGCCGCGCTGATGGTGTCCGGCCGCCGCAAGGGCGGCGGTGCGATCGCTCTGGTCATCGCGATGCTGCTCGGAGTCGCGTACGTCTTCCCGACCCTCGTCTCGTTCCTGCCCGGGCAGGCGCTCGGCTTCGTGCCGGCCCTGTTCGGCGCCGCGCTGCTCGTCGCGGGCATCCTGCTGCCGCGCCGCTGACGCTCGGCGCGTCCGGCCGCTTCCGGTTGTCCGAGGCCGGGAGTAGCCTCCGCGGAGGAGGTGCGATGGAGAAGGTCACCGGCATCGGGGGAGTGTTCTTCCGCGCGAAGGACCCCGACGCGCTCAGCCGCTGGTACTCCGCCCACCTCGGCGTCCTCCCGCCGCCGCAGAGCTACGCCGACCCGCCCTGGGAGCAGACGGGCGGCCCGACGATCTTCGCGCCGATGACGGACGACGCGGCCCTCTTCGCGCCCGGCTCGCAGCTGTTCATCAACTTCCGCGTCGGCGACCTCGACGCGATGCGCTCGCAGCTCGAGTCGGCGGGGATTCCGGTGCAGCTCGACCCGGAGGAGTACCCGAACGGCCGCTTCGCCTCGCTCACCGACCCGGAGGGCAACCAGATCCAGCTCTGGGAGCCGAAGGAGCCCGACCTCCCCTGACGGACCCCGGTGCCCGAGGAGGCGCCGCAGGCGCCGTCCACCCCGGTGATCGAGGAGGTGCCGCAGGCGCCGTCCCGAGATCACGCACCGTCCGCTCGAACTAGCGTGGACGCGTGCCTTCCCGCCTCCGCCCGGTGCTCGCCTGGGCGATCGACCTCCTCCTGCTGCTCGCCTTCGTCGCGATCGGCCGAGCCAGCCACGGCGAGGGCCCTGCGGGCTTCTTCCTCACGCTGCTGCCGTTCCTCGTCGGCCTGCAGTCGGGATGGCTGCTCCGCGCGGGCCGGGACCCGATCCGGATCGTGCCCTCCGGCCTCATCGTGTGGGCGTCCACGCTGGTCCTCGGGATGCTGCTGCGCGCGCTCACCGGCCAGGGCGTGGCGCTGTCCTTCGTGATCGTGACCGCGCTCGTCCTCGCGGCCTTCCTCCTCGGCTGGCGCGCCCTCGCGCTGCTGATCAACCGGGTGCGCGCCCGCCGCGCTGCCTGAGATACCAGCGAGCGAGCCGCGCCACGAGGGCCGCGGGCCTCTTGTGTTGAGGGAATTCCGCCCCGAACCGTTTCCGGCTCACCGCGAAGTGAACGGAAAGTGACGAATGAACGGACTTTTCTCCCGTTTTCGATGAATTCGGTATGGCATTGCTGAGTGTTCCCCGGGCATCATGATTCTCAGGTACCCGACCTACGTTTCCAGGCAACCCGACCTGGCTCTCCCTACCCAGGAGTTCCTTGTGCCCCAGTATGCCCTGATCGGCCTCGACATCGTGGCGATCACCCTCCTCAGCTTCGGCATCTACCACCCGCGCCATCGCCGGCGTGACCTCGTCGCGGCATTCCTCACGGTGAACATCGGCGTCCTCGCCGTCACGGAGATGCTCGCGTCGGCGGCTGGCATCGGCCTGGGTCTCGGCCTCGGCCTGATGGGCGTGCTGTCGATCATCCGACTCCGGTCCTACGAGATCTCGCAGCACGAGGTGGCGTACTTCTTCGGCTCTCTCGCCCTCGGCCTCATCGCCGGGCTCAACGACACCGTCGACGTGCTTCCGCTCGTCCTCATGGTGCTCGTGATCCTCGCGATCTACATCGGCGACCACCCGAAGCTGTTCCGCCGCGACCGCGAGCAGGTCGTCGTGCTGGACCGGGCGATCTCCGACGAGCGCGAGCTGGTCGCCGAACTCGAGCGGATGCTCGTCGCGAAGGTGCACTCGGTGCAGGTCCGCCAACTCGACCTCGTCAACGACACCACGGCAGTCGAGGTCCGCTACCAGCTGCCCCGGGGCTCCGCGACGCGGGCCGGTGCCGCCGACACCCGCGACCCCGCCGTCGTCCCGGTGACGCACTGATGTCCTCCCCGGCGTCCCGGCTCCAGCAGATGGAGCCGATCTCCCTGGACGAGCTCAACGCGGTCGCCGCGCTGCAGACCCGCGTCGACCGGAAGTACCTCGTGCCGGTCGCGTCGCTGGACACGGTGCTCGCCGACCTCGGGGACGACTGCCGCGTCCTCGACTTCGGCGGCGCCCGCGACTCGCTCTACGAGTCCGTCTACTTCGACACCCCGGAGCTCACCAGCTACCTGAGCGCAGCGCGGAAGCGCCGCCGCCGGTTCAAGATCCGCACCCGTGCGTATCTCGACACCGGAGCCTGCTTCCTCGAGGTGAAGACGGCCGGCGGCCGCAGCACGACGGTGAAGGACCGCATCGAGTACGGCCTCGACGACCGCGACGTCATCACCGAGGAGGGCCGCGAGTACGTGGACGAGACGATGGCGCTCACCGGCGTCGCCGACCTCCGCGAGACGCCGCTGATCCCGAAGCTGATCACCGGCTACCGGCGCAGCACGCTCTACATCCCGTCATCCGGCGCCCGCGCGACGATCGACCTGGGCCTCGAGCTGAAGATGGACGACGCGCACCGGCTCGTCCTGCCGCACCTCGCCGTCGTGGAGTCGAAGTCGGCGGGTGGTCCGACGATCGTGGACCGGCTGCTCTGGCGGCACGGCCATCGTCCGGACTCGATCTCGAAGTACTGCGTCGGGCTCGCCGCGCTCAACCCGCACCTGCCGTCGAACAAGTGGCGGCGCGTGCTGCGGACGCACTTCCTGGGTCCGCACGAGGCGCCGCGCTTCGCCGACCAGGCGCCGGCGCGCGACGCGCTGACCTCGGCGGCCTGAGGATCGGGCGTTCCGGCGGCACCGCTCCCTCGGTGTCGCCGGAGCTCCCGGACGCTCGAAGGCGCGAACGCCGGCGCCGCGAGGGCGCCCCGAAACCGCCGTCACCGGGTGGGCGGCCGAGGGCAGGTCCTGCTCAGACCCGGGCGTCGCTCGCCGAGGGCAGCTCGATGTTGTACGAGCGGATCTCGCGGACGAGCCCCTCGGTGAACTCGTAGATGTCGCACGAGGCGACCGTCGAGGCGTCGCCGGTCGAGTCGACGTAGTGGGCGACGCTGTCGATGATCACCGTGTCGCCGGCCGGGATCGACCGGAACCGCTCGAAGTCGGTCGAGGTCGCGGCGAGCTCCGCCTCGGTCGCCTCGAGCAGGGCGAGGACCGCGTCCTTGCCCCGCAGCGGCTCCTCGCCGACGAGGGTCCAGACGATGTCGTCGGCGAGGCGGGGGATCGCCGTCTCGAAGTGGTGGCTGGAGATGGCACGTGCGACGTCTTCGTTGGTGAGCTCCATGCCTCACTGTGGCACCGGGGACGGCGCCGCTCCAAGGCTTCCCCGGGCGCGTCGCCCGTTATGCCGCCGAAGTCACCCCTCGCCGGGCACGACGAGCCCCGTCTCGTAGCCGAGGACGACGGCGTGCACCCGATCGCGCAGGTCGAGCTTGAGCAGGATGCGGCCGACGTGGGTCTTCACCGTCGACTCGGACAGGTAGAGGGTGCGGGCTATCTCGGTGTTGGTGAGGCCGCGCGCGATGGCGCGGAACACCTCCTTCTCCCGCCCGGTGAGCACTGCGAGGCGGGGATCGTCGGCCCCCGGCTTCGTGCCGGCGCCGTCGGTCGGCGCCCTGCCGGTCGCGGCCTCGTCGGCCGAGTCGGGGATCCGGTCGGCGAAGAGGTCGAGCAGCCGCCGGGTGATGCGGGGCTCGACGATGGCGTCACCGGAGGCGACGGTGCGGATGGCGGCGATCAGCTCGGGCGGTCGCGCGTGCTTGAGCAGGAAGCCGCTCGCCCCGGCGCGGAGGGCGGCGAACGCGTACTCGTCGAGGTCGTAGGTGGTGAGGATGAGCACCCTCGTGCCGGGGTGCCGCTCCACGATGGCGCCGGTGGCGGCGATGCCGTCGACGGCGGGCATCCGGACATCCATGACGACGACGTCGGGCCGCAGCTCGTCGACGCGGCGGATGGCGACCGCCCCGTCCTCGGCCTCGCCCACGACCGTGATGCCGTCGGCGCCGTCGAGCACCATGCGGAAGCCGAGCCGGATGAGCTCCTGGTCGTCGACCAGCAGCACCCGGAGCTCGCCCGGCGCGGCTTCCTCAGGCATCCGTCCGTGCCTCCTCCCGATCGCGGGGGAGGAGGGCGCGCACCGTCCAGCCGCCGTTCGGGCCCGGTCCGCTCTGCACGGTGCCTCCGTGCACGGCGGCGCGCTCCTGCATGCCGATGAGGCCGCGCGCGGACCCGACGCTCTCGGCCGGTTCGCCGCGTCCGTCGTCCGACACGGTGACGGCGACGAGGTCGGGCTGGCAGGCGACCACGGCGTCCACCCTGGTGGGTGAGTCGGCGTAGCGGAGGGCGTTGGTGAGGGATTCCTGCACGATCCGGTAGACGGAAAGCGCAAGGGTGCCGTCCTCCATCGGCGCGCCGCTGATCGTCAGCCGCACGGGCAGCCCGGCCGACCGGAAGCGCTGCGCGAGCTCCTCGAGGTCGCCCTGGCCGGGGGCCGGGCGGAGGGAGCCGTCCCCGTCGCCGAGGACGCTGAGCAGGCGTCGCATGTCGTCGAGGGCGGCGCGGCCGGTGCTCGAGAGCTCCTCGAGCACGCGCTTCGACGCGGCGGGATCGCGATCGATGGCGGATGCGGCACCGTCGGCGAGGGCGACCATCACGGAGACGCTGTGCGCGACGACGTCGTGCATCTCGCGGGCGATGCGGCCGCGCTCGGCGAGAGTGGCGATGGTGGCCTGGCTGTCGCGCTCTCGCGCGAGCTGGTCGGCCCGGTCCATCAGCGCCTGAAGCCGCTGCCGGCGCGAGGTGACGACCATGCCGAGGAGGATCGCCGCGATGCAGGTGACGGCCATCACGAGCAGGAGGTAGGCGACGTCGGAGCCGGCGAGACGCTCCGGCAGCTCCTCCCGGTGCAGCAGCATCCCGAGGACGACGACGACGAGGGCTGCCGCTCCGCCCGCCCAGGCGAGCTTCGCGGACCGGTAGGCGGCGACCGCGTAGAGCGCGATCGGGATGGCGAGGAGGTCGTTGTTGGCGTCGACCGAGAAGGTGACGATCGCGACGAGGAGGGTGACCGCGGCGAGCACGGTGAGGGGCCGGTAGCGGCGGAACAGCAGGGCGACGCCGGTGAGCACGGCGGTGACGATGTGCAGCGGCGTGATGTCGGGCACACCCTCGATCACCTGCACGGTCCGGATCGTGCCGAAGGCGAGGGCGAAGAGCCCGCCGATCAGCCCGTCGACGAGCCAGGGGGAGGCGTCCGTGATCCGCCGGGTGAGGGCCGACCAGCGCGAGGCAGCCCCGGCGCCGCCCTCGCGGGCGATCGCCGGGGACTGCTCCCGAGGTGTCACTAGACGTCCCGTCTCTTCCAGAGCACACCGGCCACGACGGCGGCGGCCGCCACCTCGGCCAGCAGGATCGCGAGGCCGGTGAGGACGGTCGTCCAGCCCACCTCGTCGAACGGCTGGAACAGGAGCATACCGACGGAGGTCGGCAGGATCCGGGCCAAGGTCCCGCCGATTACGGGGATGATCGGCAGCAGGACGGGGGCGGCCAGGACGATGCCGAGCACGAGACCCAGACCGGCCGCGGTGCTGCGGAACAGGGAGCCGAGCGCCGTGCCGAACACGGCGATCAGCGCGAGGTAGACCGCGCCGCCGATCAGTGCCTGCACGGTGGGCGCGTCGAGTCGCCAGGCTTCCATGCCGAGCGCGGCGAGCGCCGGCTGGAGGAACAGGTAGGAGATGGCGCTCGTGACGAGTCCGAGCACGAATCCGGCGGTCGCGCTGACGATGAGCTTCGCCGCGAGGATCGGGGTCCGACGCGGCACCGCGGTCGCGGTGACGGCCAGCAGGCCGGATCCGCGCTCGGTGCTCACGACGAGCACGCCGAGGACGGCGACGATCGACTGGGCGATGAGGATCACGAAGCCGAGCACGCCGATCGCGGGGCGGGCCCCGAAGGTGGCGGCGATGATCTCGGCCGGGTCCTCCCCGCTCGTGGGTGCGATGAGGAAGCCGAGCACGATCAGCCCGGTAAACATGGCGGTCGAGGCGACCGCGAGCACGGCGGCCCATACCGAGGAGCGGAGGCTGCGGAGCTTGATCCACTCGGAGCGGAGCACGCCGCGGAACGTGACCCGCGGTGTCGGGGATGTGGAGCCCGCCTTGGTGAGGGCGGGGGAGAGGGCGGTCATGGGACTGGTCCGTGCTTTCTGGTTCGTGATCGGTTCGGGGTGGGTCGGAGAGGCTGCGGCGGTCATCGGCCGGCCGTCTCGAGCGAGGACGCGGCGTAGTCGAGGGCGTCGTGGGTGATGGCGAGGTAGGCGTCCTCGAGGGACGCCGTGGTGGTCGTCAGCTCGTGCAGCACGATGCCGCCCGCCATGGCGGACACCGCGACGTCGGCGGCCTCGAGGCCGCGCACCTCGAGCCGGTCGGCCGCGGTGCTCGTGACGGTGACGCCGGGGCCGGCGAGCCGGTGGGCGAGCGCCGTGGCTTCCGGGGTCCGGACGACGACGGTGCTCTGCTCGACGCGTGCGAGGACGTCCTGCAGGGGAGCGTCGGCGAGGATCCGCCCGCGGCCGATGACGATGAGGTGGTCCGCGGTCACGGCCATCTCGCTCATCAGGTGCGAGGACAGGAACACGGTGCGCCCCTCCGCGGCGAGGTGCTTGAGGAGGTTGCGCACCCAGATGACGCCGTCCGGGTCGAGTCCGTTGATCGGCTCGTCGAGGATGAGCGTCTGCGGGTCGCCGAGCAGAGCGCCGGCGATCGCGAGGCGCTGCCCCATGCCGAGGGAGAACGAGCCGGCCCGCCGTCCGGCGACGGAGTCGATTCCGGTGAGTTCCATGACCTCGTCGACCCGGCGGTCGCCGATGCCGTGGGTCGCGGCGAGGGCGCGGAGATGCGCCCGCGCGGTGCGGCCGGGGTGTCGATTGCCCGCGTCGAGGAGGACGCCGAGCTCGTGCAGGGGCGCCGCCGCGTCTTCGAAGGACTCGCCGTTGATGGTGGCGAACCCGCTGGTCGGCCGGTCGAGGCCGACGATCGAGCGGATGGTGGTCGACTTCCCGGCACCGTTCGGGCCGAGAAAACCGGTGACCCGCCCGGGATGGACGGTGAACGAGACGTCGTCGACGGCCAGCGTCGACCCGTATCGCTTCGTGAGGTGGTGGACTTCGATCACCGCTGGCTCCTTCTCGAGGCTGCACTCCGATCTGGAGTACGGCGACGAAGTTACGGAGAGGCGGGAGGGGAGAGCGTCGGCCTCGGGTGCCGATGTTGCGGCGCGGGGTAGTACCGGGGGCCTAGGTTCAGAGGCCGGACGGATCCGCTCCAGCAGCCATGCGCAGGCTCGAGCAGGTCACGGAGGGGCTTCAGCAGGCACAGAGAGGCTTCAGCAGGAGCAGCGCGGCCGATTCTGCCTGCTGGACCGACATTCCTCCTGCTGAGCAGGGGCTCCGCCATGGAGCGATGAGCTCGGCCGCCTCCGGGCGGAGTGAGCCCCTGGTACCTGCGAGGTCGACCCGTGCGCCGGACGTCGGCCGGCCGGCGCGGCCGTGCTGACTACAGGATGTAGTGCGCGAGCAGGCGGTTCAGGTACTTGATGTCGAACCCGCCCTTGAACTCGAGGCGGACCTTGCCCAGGCCGCTGAACCACATCTCGAGCTCGGCGTCGAGGTCGAAGGTGCCGGCCGTCTCGATCGAGAACGCCTGGATCTTCGAGTACGGCAGCGTGGTGAAGTCCTTCTTCCTGCCGGACATCCCCTGCACGTTGACGGCGATGATCCGCTTGTTCGTGAAGACCACGAAGTCGCGGACCGCCTTCGTCGCGACGAAGATCTCCTCGCCCTCGAGCAGGATCGGCTCCAAGGTGCCCTGCACCTCCTGGGGGCTGCACTGCCCGAGCTTGAAGACGGATCCGTTGGCGAAGTCGATCATCGGTTGGTGCTCCTTCAGGTATCGCTGAAGGCACAGCGAAGCAGCCGGAGCGGGGAGGCGGGGATACGCCGCTCCGCGGGGCGGTTTCGGCAGCCCCGAACTGGGGAGACGCGCCTCCGGGCGGGCGGACGGTTCTCCGCGTTCACCGGCGCAAGGGGAGCGTTCCATCCCGCGTATCGCCGCGTGCGCCTCCGAGCTCGGTGACGAGTGCCGACGGCTTGCCGGCCAGAGCGGAGGCGACGAGGCGGTCCCCGAACGGCAGAGCCGAGGCGGTGAGGGCGGCTCGGCGCAGCCACCGCTGCCACCTGCTCCTGGGCGCGAACCAGCGCGCGCCCCTGCGTCCGGTCTCCTGCCGGTTCTCCACGAGCGGCCGCAGCCGGCGCTCATAGGCGTCGAGAGCGGAGGGGATCGAGTCCGCCTCTGCCAACTCGGCCGCCAGCACGTAGGCGCCGGCGACGGCGAGGGAGGCGCCCTGTCCGGCGAGGAGCGAGACGGCGGCTGCGGCGTCGCCGAGCAGCGCGACCCGGCCTCGACTCCACGAAGGCAAGACGACTTGAGCGACGGTGTCGTAGTACACCTCGTCGCCGGGCGGGCATGCCGCGAGGGCACGGGGTGCGAGCCAGCCGAGGGAGGCGTACTCCGAGCGCAGCGTTCTCCGTGGGTCGTCCGGCCGGTTCCGATCCTCGGTGCGGTGCACCGCGAAGACGGCCACCCTCCCGTCGCGCAGCCCGTAGAAGCCCATGGAGCGGTGCAGGGTGTCGGTCAGGCAGAACCGTCCCCGGATGGCGGCGTGCGCGGCTGCATCGCGGAAGGTGTAGGCAGCGGTGGCGAAGCCGAGGGGCCGCAGCCAGTCGCTCTCCTGTCCGAAGACGAGTGCCCGAACAGCCGAATGGATGCCATCGCAGCCGACGAGAAGATCCGCGCTCAGTTCGGTCCCGTCGCTGAGGGTCGCCGTCACGACGTCCGGCTGGGCATCCACCTTCGTGATGGTCGCCCCGTAGCGGAGGTCGACCCTCGCCGGGAGCTGCTCCCGCAGGGCGCACTCGAGGTCGGGCCGCATGATGCTCACGAGGCGCCCGCCCGCCGCCTGACCGAACCTCTCATAGCTGAGCCGTGCACGCGCGCGGCCGGCATCGTCGCAGTACGCGACCTCCTCGACCCGGTAGCCGAGCTCGCGGATACGCGGCAGGACCCCCATCGCCTCGGCGGCGTCGTAGCCGGGGCCGAAGAAGTCGATCATGTAGCCGCTCTCGCGCGGGCCCGGCGCCTTCTCGATGACCGTGACGTCAGTGCCCGTCAGGGCGAGCTGCCGTGCGAGGGCGAGCCCGGCGATCCCGGCGCCGCTGATGAGGACCCTCATGACGTCTCCCTTCCTCCGGTGGGCAGGAGCTGCCGCAGCACGGAGGCGATATCTGCGCCACTCGGCCGTCCGGTGAGCGCACGGTGCAGCAGCAGACCGTCGACGGCGGCAGCGAGCACGATCGCGGTCCCGGATGCGTCGGGCACCCCCCGCTCCGCGAGACGGACTTCGAGCATGCGGCGGCAGCCGTCGACCACCCCGCCGAGCTCCTGCCGCAGTTGTACGTCCCGACTGGCCGCGAGGTAGGCCTCGACGAGCAGCAGCGACATGGGGTCTCGCCCGCTGTAGTCGTCGAGCATGCCGAGCAGCACGCTGAGCGGGTCGTCCGATTGCGCCAGCAAAGACTCGAGCTCCGTCATCATGCCCCGCGCCGCCGTGATGGCCGCTTCGGCGAGCAGGGCCGCTACGGACTCGAAGTGATAGTGGACGAGCCCGGCGCCGATCCCGGCGCGATCGGCCACCATCCGGGTGGTGACGGCCGTCCAGCCGTACTCGGCGATCAGCTCGGCGGCCGCGCGGAGCAGCCGATCTCTGGCCTCGCGACCGCGTACCGTCGACATCGCATCCGTCCTTTTGGGCAGTTGCCCAAGACCAGGCTACGCGGGGACGGCGGCGCTGTCACGCGTGAGACGGCGCAAGCCGCTACGGCCCGCCCATCCAGTGGTCGATGCGGTGATGGTCGGGCGTGAAGCCGTGGTCGACGCCCCACAGCACCGCCTGGGTCCGGCTCACCGCGCCGATCTTCCGGTAGATGTTCCGGATGTACGACTTCACCGTGTTGGGGGAGAGGTAGGTGAGCTTCGCCACCTCCGTGTTGCTCTTGCCCTGGGTGATGAGGGCGAGGATCTCCGACTCGCGCTCGGTCAGTCCTTCGCGGCGTCCCGGCCAGTCGAGCCCCATAGCGGCGCGGGCCCGGCCGGGCGGCTCGCTGAACACCCTCTCGCCGGCGTGGATCCGCTCGAGCGCGGCCACCAGCTCGCGGGCAGGCAGCGTCTTCGACAAGTAGCCGTGCACGCCCTGCTTCTTCGCGCTCTCGATGAGCTCGGGCGCGAAGTTCCAGGTGTACATGACGACCTTGCGGGCCCGTGCGTTGCGGACGAGGGTTCGGATCTCGTCGTGGTCCGACTCGGGTTGCGCGAACGAGTCGTAGAGGACGATGTCGACCTCGTCGTTGGTGGCCTGGTTGGCGTCGATCTCGGCGACGACGATGCGGTCCCGGTAGCGGTCGAACATGTGGGCGAGGCCCACGAGCACGACGTCGTAGTCGTCGACGAGTGCGATCTTGATCGGCGCTTGGGGGAGGCCGCCCATGGTTGTCAACCTACCCCCTGAGGGGTGTACCGCCACACCCGCACGGGTGTTTGATTGGTGCCATCTCGACGACCGTCGGGACACCGTTCACCCGCACGGCACGTGCGCTCCGGAAGGCAGAACAATGGGCTGGCTTGGCCTGATCATCACCGTCATCATCGTCGGCCTCATCGCGGGCTTCATCGCGCGCGCTGTGGTCCCGGGCAAGCAGGACATGTCGATCGGCATGACGATCCTGCTCGGCATCGTCGGATCCTTCATCGGCGGCTTCCTCGGCTTCCTCCTCTTCGGAGCGGACCCCGAGGGCGGCTTCCTGCAGCCGTCCGGCATCATCGGCTCGATCATCGGCTCGATCATCGCGCTGCTGATCTGGGTCGCCGTGAAGCGCCGCGGTGGCACCTCCACCCGTCGCGTCTGACGCCTGCTCGTACTGCGGATCCGCCGCTCCTCCTTTCGGAGGGGCGGCGGATCTGCGTGAAGCTCCGTCCTCGCGCCTCACCCCATCGCGCGAATGAGGTCGCCGATCGTGCTGATGGCGGAGATGTTGTTGATGGCATCGCCGAAGTACGGGTGGAGGTAGACCCAGTCGGGAAGGAAGCCGAGCGGGTCGCTCGGGACGCCTCCGGCGTATGTCGAGGGCGGGACGAGGCCTGTGCCGTTGATCACGATCTCGCCGCTCGGGCGGATGAACTGCTCGACGACGCCGTTCTCGTCGAGGTCCTGACCCACGAGGTCGAACGCTCCGGTGCCATTCGGGTCGGTACGGACGGTGTCGATGACGCCATTAAGGTTCGTGTCCTGAGCGACGTAGTCGACGACGCCGTCCTGATTGAGGTCGCCGGCGAGGGCATCGACGTAGCCGTCTCCGTTGCTGTCGGTGAAGCCGCTGTCCACCGCGCCGTTGCCGTCGGTGTCGTACCAGGTGTACTGGGTGGGGTCGAGCATCGTTCTTCCCTTTCTATCTAGTGACCGCGGCTGCGGGTCGCCGCCGGGGAGCATCGTCCCGGTCCGGGTTGCCGACCGTGTCCGACTGCTCGCGACGATTGGACCAGTGGCGAGCGCCCCGTAGGTGCGGCTACCGAACGCTCCGGGCGTCGGCATGCTGACGTTGTTGCGGCGGTGGACGGAGTAGTCCCGCGTCGCCCATGGTTGGGACACAGGCAGCCTCCGCGTAACCGGGTCCCCCGGTGATGTGGAGTGCCAAAACGCAGATGTGTGGAGGTCAGCGGTCGCTGCAGGTGTGCTGATACTCCTCGTCCGGCAGATACTTCGCCCACTCCGCTCTGCTCATATCCCTGCCCACCAACCGACACGCCGTTCCTACCCAGCTCTCCGGCTCGAGGTTCCAGGAGATCACCGTTCCGCCGGCCCCGAGCGTGATCATCCCTCCGTCGGAGAGGTAGACGAGGTGAGAGGCATCTGGCCCGTGGGCTCTGATCGGGGGCCCGATCTGAATGCGCGAGTCGGCATCCCATAGGCGAAGCGCGCCGTCCTGGCCGAGTGCCGCGATACGTTCCCCGCCCGGGGAGACCCCGACAGCCGTGAGTGGATTTCCATCTCCTGTCAGCACCTCAACCGGCTTGTCCGAAGTAACCACATCGGCTCGGTGGACAGTGCCCGAGGACGTCGCTCCGATCACGAAGCTTCCCTCGCCGGCGATGAGGTCGGTGAGATCGGTGCCGGACAGTTGGATCTCATCGAGAACGGCGCCCGTGTCGGAGTCGACGCTCGTCACGTCGCCGCTTTGAGTCCACGCGAAGAGGGTGGACCCGTCAGGAGCCCACTCCACGCCCATCGTGCCGGGTTCGATCGGCGTGCGCGACAAGGTCGGACTGTCGGACCCGATGTCGACGATCACGAGTTCTCCGTCGTGGGCCGGGATGGCGATCCGCCGTCCGTCGGGAGAGATCGCCGGAGCGCCGTAGAGGTGCGTCCCATCGGTGGAGAGGTCGACGAGCTCGACGAGCTGGCCGGTTCCCGGGTCGACGAGTGCGAGCTGGGTGACGTAGTCCGGAGTCTCTACGTAGATGGCAAGGAGGCTGCCGTCTGGGGACAGGTCGCCCTCGCGCATCCCGGGCACGAACGCCTGTAATGGTCCCGCATCTTGACGGAGCGTGGACGAGGAGAGACGGCTAATGCCGCTGTGCTCGATGAGCAGAATGGTACGGCCTGACGGCTCCGGAAGCGCCGACCAGACGAAGTAGTCAGGGCTCCGGGGGTCGCCACGTTCGGAGGTCACCCCAATAGTCGTTCTTTGTGTCGGGTCGAACTCGGCGGCGGTCGCGTTCGGGCTTGCGAGTACGACCCGCCGCTCGTCCAGGTATTCCGCAGCCACAGAACCGCTCATTCCGCCGAGGATCGCCAGTACCTCGCCGTTGTCGGTATCGACGACTCGCGCCGACCCGTCGATTCCCGAGAGCACGAGCGACTGGGAATCAGGCGCGAAACCGAGACTCACCGACTGACCATTCGGAACCGCGAACGGCTCTGCGGAGGAAAGGAGGGTGACCGCGTCGAGAATAACGGCGTCGCCCGAAAATCCTCGCGCCGCAATCTTCGTGCCATCGGGGGAGTACTTCAGGCTCACGATCCCGCTCAACCTGGGTACCTCGACGACTTCCTCGATCGGAGTGCCGTCGAGTCGGTAGCGTTGCAGGGTGACGCCCCCGGTCGTTCCGATCGCAACTTCTGCGGCCGTCGGATTGGCAGCCACGGACACCTGCCCTGCACCGTCCGCCGCCGGTATGGTCGCTCTTTCCGCTCCGCTGCTCAGGTCCAGAATGTGCACCGCAGGCGTAGGGAAGAAGCTCGCGATCGCGACCGACTGGCTGTCGGAGGTGAAGTCGAAGGAGTCGATCGCGGTTTCCCCGGCGAGGGGACCGGCGACCGATGAGCCGTCCACAGCGCTGATGACGTACACAGCGTCATTGCTGAAGTAGGCCAACAGCCGGCCGTCGGGACTGAGGGTGATGGTGGGAAAGTCGGCAACCATCCCCTCCACGAGCGGGGTTGCGTCCAGCTCCCAACTCGCAGTATCTGCACGGCGCACCTCGCCTGCACTGGTCGCGATGAAGAGGTTCGTGCGATCCGGGCTCAAAGCCATGTCGGCGATTCCGGAGGGCAGAGTCGGCAGCGAGCGCGATCGGTGTCTCGCCCCATCGAGAGCTGCCAGCAGTCCTCCCTCCGTTTCCAACGAGGGATGGCGTCCATACGCTTCGACCGCGAGCAGCAACGACGTGTCGCTGCTGACGCCGGAGAGGCCGATCGCCTGGGTCGCGAGGGCGATAGCGGCGGACTCATTGGCGCGAGCGAGCGCGTCACGCTGTTGAGCGACGCCGAAACCCAGCGCCACCAAGGCCCCGACGAGGACGAGCACGAGAGCGGAGCTCAACACGCGCGATCGGCGCAGCTGCCGCCGGGTATGGACGAGCTCCTCAAGGTGATGCTGCTCCGACACGGCGAGGTACTCCCGCTCGAGGGCCGAGACATCCTCCTGGTGGGACGCCGCCCATTCGAGAGCAGCGCTCAGCCGGGTGCCGCGCAGAAGCGCCCCGCTATCCCGGTCAGTCGCCTCCCACTCCCGCGCCTGTTCCGCGACCTGGTGGTGCAGCCGCCTCCCGATCCGGTCGGCATCGAGCCAGTCGCGTAGACGAGGCCATTCACGAAGCAGAGCCTCGTGGGTGACCTGAGCGGTCGTGGACGACACAGTCACCAGCCGTCGCTCCGCCAGCCTGTCGAGCAGGCGTCGGCTGACGTCGTCGGTGCCGAGCTCACCAAGGGGAGCGACACGGGCGACATCGCCGCCCTCGTCCCGCGGGTCGGCCAGCCGAAGGAGGATGCGCCGGGCAGCGTCCTGCTCGTCGTCCGTCAGCAGGGCGAACGTGTCCTCCGCCAGCGTCGCGATTGCCTGCCGGGCGCCCCCGGCTTCCGCGTAGCCCGCGAGTGTCATTGAACGCCCCCGCCGCCGGCGCCAGGTCTCCAGCATCGCGGTCGACAGCAGGGGAAGACGGCCCACTGCATCGCCGACATCGGCAATCGCGGCGTCCGCGAGCCCGCGCTCGAGAAGGAGCCCGGCTCGGCGCGCAGGTGCTTCGATGGCGCGGTGAAGCTCGGCCGCCGTCATCGGCGGCACCAGAACTTGGGACTCCGACATCGCTGCGGCGAGGGCGGGATGCTCGGCCGCGCGACCGTAGTAGTCGGCGCGCATGGCCACCACCACGGCCGTATCACCGTCCCCGTTCAGTGAGCGCAGCAGAAGATCGAGAGCGGCGGCGCGCTCACGTTGCCCGTCTCCATCCCCACCTCGGTCCGAGGTCGTCCACAGTTCCTCGAACTGATCGACGATCAGTGCCACCCGCTGGCCGTGCGCCTCGGCCCGCGCTCGCTGAAGAGACGCCGCTAGCGACTCCCGCCCTGGAGTGGTGATGACCGGCACCCACTCGGAGGAGCCGGGAAGCGCCTCCCGTGCGAGGGCGGGCACGAGGCCTGCTCGGACCACGGATGACTTGCCCGATCCGGACGGGCCCACCACTGCGAGGAAGCGGGAGGCACCGAGCTTCGCCACAAGCTCGGCGATCAGGAGCTCGCGCCCGAAGAAGTCGGCGGCGTCTTCCGGCTGATAGGCGGCCAGGCCTTTGTAGGGACACTGCGGATCGGCTGGATCGGATTCGCGCCCATCCAGGGACGGGAGGAGCGTGGGGCGTTCCTCCTCACGCAACTGCTGCAATTGGTGGACCACCTCCGCGATCTCGTCACGCTGTGCGCGAAGATCGCCGCGGAGCCCCTCCGCGCGGCCCAAAGCCGCCTCCGCTCTCCGGGTCAGGAGGCGCTCCCGGACGTCGATGGCCAGGCGAAGGGCGAAAGAGGGGTTGCCTTCGCTTTCTGAGCGGATCGCGCGGAGCGCGGACGAATCGACATCGTCACCGGTGACGCTCCGGACCAGGCGGTCGGTGTCCTCAGGAGACAATCTCTGCAGCCGGAGGTTGACGATTCCGGCAAGCTGAGCGACCGCCGCAGCGACCGCGGGGGAGCCAACGTGGCCGGTGTGGTACCCCGCGATCACGAGGAGGCGAGCTGCCCTGGTGGACTCGAGGAGCCGCCGGAGAACGACGAGGGACGGCGGGTCGACGTCGTCCAGGTCGTCAAGGACGATCGCGATGGGCTCGTGCTCCGACCACCGCACGACGAGGTCGTCGATCGCGTCCGCTATCTCGATCGCTTCGACGTCGACGGGCGCCGCCGTTGGAGGAGCCTGCCGAGGAAGGAGCTGTCGAAGCACGGGGGCGAGGCGCAGCAGCGGGGACGCCGTGGTTCCGACGGCGAGACGGACTTCGGCCCTTGGCACTGCCTCCGCCCAGTCCGCCAGTGCCCGACTCCAGGGCGCGAAGCGCGAGCTCTTTCCGAGCGCGGCCCCGAACCAGACAGTCGCCCGTCCCGCGACGAATCGGGCAGCGATCTCGGCCGACAGGCGAGTCACCCCGACGCCTGGTTCCCCACCGATCAGCACCAGGCGGCGGTTGCCCTCCCAAACCGCCTCCCAGGCCTGAGCAGCGGCGCGAAGTTCCTCCTTCCGCCCTAGCAACGGCGGCAGAGTTCCGTCGGTGGCGACAGCGGCGGCGATCGGGTCTGGCAGTTGGACCTCGCGACCGTCGGGCGTCCACACGACGGAGAACGCTGGGATCGGAGTTGCGATGCCCTTCAACGGTAGGGACCCCACGGGATCGAAGCGGCTGATCCCTTGCGGTTCGGCGAGAGTGCGGACGATGTCGCTGACGAGGATCTGCCCGCTCCCTGCCGCCGCACAGAGCCGTGCGGCGACGACGACAGCGGCGCCGAAGTACCCGCCCCCTTCGCTGGTCAGCGGCTCCCCAGCGTTCATCCCGATCCGGATCGCCAGCTGACGTTGCGGAGGATAACGACGGTTGAAGGACACCACGACCTCCTGCATCAGGACCGCCGCGTCGACCCCCTCCGCAGCCCCCTCGAAGGCACAGAAGAGCCCGTCACCGGTGAAGTCGACCTCGTGACCACCCGTGATCTCAATGACGCGCCGGAGAAGAGTGAAGAGCAGGCGTCGAACCTCCTGCGCGGCATGGTCGCCCAGCAGGGTCAGCTGCTCGGTCGAGCTGACCTGATCCACGAACAGAAAGGTCCTGGTGGGCATCGACTCCTCGAGTCGTCACGTCCTCGGTGACGCGCTGTGCGGGAGCGTACACCCGTGGAGCCCGGCGGCCCACGGCCGTCACGCCCCCGCGAATGGCTTGTTGCGCCCCCGTGACCGGCCCCACGCTCAGCGATACCGAGGGGAGGGTCGACGACCGTGTCGCGAAATCGGGCCTCGAAGCACTGCCCGCGCGGCCGCGTGCTCGAACGCGAGCGGCGGAGTCGTCGGGCTCCGCCGCTTCGTCGTGCCCTCAGGCGCGACCAGCGTCCTCCTCAGCTCGCAGGGGAACGCGCCGGCGACCCAGCGTCGGCAGCCCGACCGAGTAAGGGTCGCGAAGCCGACGGAGTAGAAGCGGCGGCTGGCCGAACCTCGTCTCACGCGACAGATTGTCGCCGAGTCCACCACCGGATACACCCGGCGTGGGACTCCTTCGGAGAGGAATTGAAAGTGGCACTCATCTCGACCCTCGCGAGCGGACTCGGCACCACGGCGCTGTCCGCCGTCCTCACGCTGGCACCAGCGAACGCGGCCGCCCTCACGACGGCGCGGCCGGCGACCGCGGTCTCGTACCAGTCCTCGCACGCCGATGGGAACCTCTACAGCGAGCTGGAGCCGGCCATCGTCCACCTGCAGATGGAGTGGACAGCGTCCGTCGGATTCGAGACGGAGGAGGGGATCCAGTGGTCGGACCCCATCACGGTCCTGTCCAGATGCACGGGCTTCTTTGTGGACGGAGCCGGCCACGTCGTCACCGCCGGGCACTGTGTGCAGAACGACGAAGACATCGAGGTGGCCATCATCACCGAGTACGTGGACCAGCTCCTGGACGGCGGCTACCTTCCCGCTGAAGAGTACGACCAGGTCCTCGACTACCTGTTGAGCGAGGGCCTCCTCGCCGGGACAGAGGGAGGCGCGGTCAATCTCCTCGTCTGGGCGTACCAGCCGCAGGGCCTACCAGGGCGGGTGCTGCAGAAGGACTACCAAGCACAGGTGGTCAGTGCAGAACTGCCAGAGAACGGAGATCTCGCGCTGCTGCTGGTGGGGGTCTCGCCCGAAACCTTCCTTGCTATCGCCGAGACCGATCCTCGGCCCGGAACCGCGGTGACCGCGATCGGCTTCCCGCAGTCCGTGGAGTCGACGACGGACACCGATCTCGTCCGCGCCAGCTTCAAATCCGGCACGATCAGCAGCCAGCAGACCATGGACAACGGACTGTCGGTCACCGAGATCAACGCGGACGTGGACTTCGGAATGTCCGGTGGCCCCACGATCGATGGCGACGGCACCGTCGTGGGGGTGAACTCGTTCACCACCGGCACCGCGACGGATGCTTTCAACTTCATCACAGACGCCACCGATCTGGGCGACTGGCTGAAGGTGCAGGGGGTTGACGTCACCTACGCCTCGGACGCGGACGTGGAGGAGGCCTCCGACGCGGAAGTCGAGGAGGAGAAGCCCGCGACGCCCGCAGAGACCACGGGCGGCACCGTGGTGAAGGACAATCCTCCTGCAGAGGTCGGCGACGCTCTACTCGGGGTGATCCTCCTGGTCGGGTTCGCTGTCGGGGCAGGATCGCTCCTCGCCGGATCGGTGATCCTGGTGGTGTACCTGGTTCGCCGCCGAGCGGCCCGCCGCGCCCTAGCAGAGGAGGGCTGGCCGGCCCCCACCGTGCCCGCCGAGCAGGTGTGCAGTTCCGGCCACATGACGACACCCGGCGCCTCGTTCTGCTACGCCTGCGGTGAACGGCTGGCGACCGGACCGCTGAAGCCGCGGTTCGGCTGATACGCACCGTCCACGAGGGGAAGCAGCGGAAGCTGCTTCCCCTCGGTCGTGTGCTGTCCATCAGAGTGGGACGCCGCGGTCCTCTCCCCAAGCCAGTGAGGCCCCGGACTCCGCGCCGGATCCCAATCGCTGTTCGCGCCCCCGGCGCGGCTCAGCCCGGGATGACGGACGAACGGACCGCCGTTGCTCACGTGCATCACCGAGGATCGGGACTGCGGGGCGTCCTCGCCGATCCGCCACCACGCCCTCTTGGCGGCGGTTGCGGTGATTCGGGAGGCAAGGGCGCCTGGTCCCGGTGCCCGCTAGTCGTACTCGTACCCCCAGCCGGCGGGCGCCGCTCACATAGTCGCGATGCGCGTCTGCGTCGCGAGGATGCCTGTGACGATCCCCGCCGTGGCGGGATTGTTGAGCAGGCTGTCCGACAGCAGCGGGTTGTTGGTGCTGCCGCCGCCGACGTACGTGTTGTTAGCCACCGCTGTCGCGGGATCGACGCTGCCTGCGGCGATGACCTGCCCGTCGGGCAGGATGGCCTGGTCGATGGTGCCGTTCTGGTATCAGGTCGACACCCATGACGTCGAACGCTCCGGTTCCCGACGGGTCGACCCGGACCGACTCGTCGACACCGTTGCCATCGGTGTCCTGAACGATGATGTCGATGACGCCGTCCTGATCGACGTCAGCGATTGATTCGCTGTAGCCGTCGCCGTTCTCGTCGAGGTACCTCGTCTCGGCAAGGCCGTTCCCGTCGGTGTCGCACCAGGTGTACTGGTGGGGTCGATCATTGCTCTCTCGTTTCCTCTCTGGTGGCCACCCGCAGATTCAGGGAGCCACGCTTGCTGCCCGTTGTGCCGGCGTCAGCTGGCGAGGATTCAGCCGAAGGGGGATCTTTGGGAGGGTCGCGGAGGCGCCGGCACGATTCCGTCGCCGACAGGGCGCACGAGGGCGCGATGCGCGGCAGGAAGGGCGGGCCGAGCGGGAGAGATGGGCGGGTCAGCGGGCGTGGGCCTCGAGCGCGTCGATGTTCGGAACGTCCACACGCCCGCGACCCACCGCGATGAGCCGCTCGTCGGCCAGGGCGCCGAGCACCTGGTTGATCGTCGGGCGGGTGGCGCCGACCAGCCCTGCCAGGTCCTCTTGTGTGAGCGGGATAGTCGCCGAGCGCCGCCCGTCGCCGGAGAACGACTTTGCAAGCTCCACGAGCCGGTGCTCGCAGCGTCGCTGCACGGTCTCGTAAGCCGCTTCGGCCAGTCGTGCGCTGAGATCGTCGATCCGCTGCGCCATCGAGCGCAGGAGCGCGGCGTCGACCTCGGGCACGCGGCGACGAAGCTCTTGGAAGGTTCCTCTCGGCAGCACGCGCACGGTCACCTCGTCGAGAGCGACGACGGTCGCTGTGCGCCGCTCGCCCGTAACCGCAGCGATCTCCCCGAAGCTCGAGCCGGCCCCGATCACGGTCACTGTCACTGACTCGCCTCGCTCCGTCGACACCTTGACCGCCGCGTGACCGGCATCCAGCAGGCACACGCTCGCGCTGTCGTCGCCCTGGAAGACGATGGTGTCGCCGCGCCGAAATGAGCGCTTGACGAAGCGAGGACCGAAGATCGCCTGATCGGCGCCGTTCAGTTCGTTGAACCAGCTCATCTGATCTCTCCGATCTCACGTCGCCCGTTGAGGTTCGCCTACTTTCCCACCGGTGGACGGGGAGCTTCTGCTCCTATCCACCGCCCGAGTCGCGCTCATGCTGGACCTGCCGTCTCATACGCAAACGCCGCGGACCCCGATCCGGATCCACGGCGCTCCTTGCGAGCTCAGCCCTTCTTCTTCGCCTTCGACACCGCGTCGGTGTTCTCGGATCGTTCGGCGCTGGCCCGCTTGTCCTCCTTGGCGTGGCGCTTCTCTTTCAGCGTCTTGCTCGGAGCGGTCTTCGCGTGACCGCCGCGCACCGATTTGTCGCCCATTGCCCTGCCCTCCTCATCGAGGCCACGAGTGACCCTGTGCGGGAGAGGGTACGCCCGGCGGGCGCCGCTTGGGCGAGTCGTTCTAGGCGATGAGCCCGTGCAGGTCGACGCCCAGGAGCACGACGGGCCAGACGAGGATCGCGATGATGCCCTCGACCAGGTTGCCGACCACGTTCCACTCGACGAGGTAGCCGCGGAGCCCGGCCACGAGCACGCCGATCAGGAGGTAGATCACTCCGAGGATGCTGATGCCGCCGCCTCTGCGCATGGGGTGCCTCCCGGTCTCGACCGCCGAATGGGCGGATTGAGGCGATGCTAGCGACGGAGTGGCGTCAGGCGCGGGATTCAAGTGATCCTCGAATGTCGTGCCGAACTTCCGGCCCGAGCTGAACCGGGAGCCGGGGCGAGGAGCCGCCGGGGAGCGCATCCAGCGACTCCCCGGCGGCGGAGCGTCACGCCCTCTCGAGGACCGCCTCCTGCTCCTGCTTGAGCGACTCGAGCTCGGCGAGCTCCGCGAGCTCCTGCTCCTCGGACCGGCGGTGCAGCAGACCGATGGCGATGTAGGTGCCGAAGCCGACCACGGCCGCGACCAGGGTCGCCCATCCGTCGAAGTCCGCCCCGATGAGTGTGTTCTCGATGTAGAGCAGGTCGTTCGGCACGCCGTACAGGGTGGGCGTGAGGGCGAGGAACACCATCCGCACGACGAACCCGACGGCGGCTGCCCCGAGTGCCGCGGAGACCCCGGGGCGGCGCCAGAAGACGCCGAGGATGAACGGCGCCGCGAGGCAGGCGAGCATCAGGTCGAACGCCAGGGTGAGCAGGATCCCCGTCTGGCTTACGCGGATGGCGAGGAACGCTCCGGCGACGACCATCGGGATCATCGCGAGGCGCGTCCACTTCAGCAGCGGGTCCGGGCCCGTCTCCGAGAGCCGGCGGACGTTGAAGATGTTGCGCACGGCGATCGCCGAGGTGGCGAGGATCGCGCCCGACGCGGTCGAGAAGGAGGCGGCGACGATGCCCGACAGCACGAGGATCGCGATGACCGGCGGCGCGTAGTCGGCGAGCAGCGTGAACAGGATCGGGCCGTCCTCGATCGAGATGCCGAGCACCGACGTCACGGTGAGGGCGACGATCGCGAAGATGATGCCGATCGCCGCGGTGCCGATCGCGCCGGCGAAGCAGGCCCGGCGGGCGACCTCCGGCGACTTCGCGCCGAAGATCCGCTGCATGAAGTCGATGGCGACGATGTCGCCGACCCCGAGCGCGATCAGGGTGGCCCAGTTGATCGGCGCGCCCTGAGCGGGATCGGTGAGCTGCCCGAAGTCGAACGGGCCCATCCCCTCCGGGATGACGATGCCGTAGGAGAGGGCGACCCAGACGAGGAGCGAGATCGCCGCGACGACGGTGATCGTGGTCTGGATCGCGGCGGTGTACGCATCGGAGAAGAGGCCGCCCGCGATCGTGTAGGCGAGCACGAGGGCGACCGCGAGCACGACTCCCCAGGCGTAGGGGATGTTCGCGAAGCGCTCGAGGAGGAACCCGCACGCCACGAGGTTGCCCGCGAGGAGCGTCACGAAGGAGGCGATCATGATCAGCGACGCGACCACCTCGGTGGGCCGGTTGTAGCGGATCCGGAAGAAGTCGGCGAGCGTGAACAGCTTCATCCGGCTCATCGGCTTCGCGAGGAAGATTCCGGTCAGGGTCAGGCAGATCGCCAGCCCGAGCGCGAGCGACGCCCCCGACCAAAAGCCGAACTGCGACGTGAGGTCGGTGTTGCCCACGGTCGCGTTCGAGTCCACCGCGGCAGCTGTCAGCGAGACCGCGACGAGGGGGATCCCGAGCCTTCGGCCGGCGACGAGGAAGTGGGCGCTGTCGCCGTCGATCTTGCGGGCGACGGCGATGCCGACGACGAGTACGAGGACGACGGTCAGTCCTACTCCGGCGATGATCATGCGTGCTCCAAATGTGGAAGGCCAGGGCTTCTTCCCGACAGGGTTTCTATCGGTTGACAAGTCCAGTTATGGCCGCCGCACGTTCCCGCCGCGTCTCGGGAAAAAGTCGATCGTGTTAAATCGACCGATCCGATTCGGGCGGTTTCATTCCGTCTCGGAAAGGATTTCCAGGCCCGCTTTTCGCACGCTGACCAGCGCCTCCGATCCGAGGTCGAGGACCTTGAGAACGGCATCCGCGATGGCCCGCGCGGTGCCCTCGCCGACCGCCTCCGGCTCGCGCCGACGCCGGAGGATGACGCTCTCCACCAGGCCGAGGACGAGCGCGGCGCTGTCCTCCGGCGCAACCGGCTGGGCCGCGTGAATGAGGCGGCGATACGCCCCCTCGAGTTCGGCTCGCAACTCGGCGAAGGGCGCGAACCGGTCGTCGTCGACCTCGGGCAGCAGGTAGAGAGAGCCGACGTTGTCCGGCCCTCCGGAGAGCAGGCGGACATCGGAGACGCAGAGCGCCCAGAGCCGAGCGGCGGCCGGCTCGTCCCGCGCCAGAAGGCTCCGTGCCTGATCAAGCGAGGGTTGCACCGTGCCGGTGAGCAGGGTGAGCAGGATCTCGTGCTTGCCGCCGAAGTGGTGGTAGACGCTCGCCTGCCGGATCCCCGCCTGCCGAGCGATGGCGTGGGTGCTCGTGCTGCCGTACCCCACGGTGCAGAACAGCTGCGCGCTCGCCTGCAGGATGTCCGCCCGCGTTCCGAGGCCGGTAGGGGAGGAGCCGGCGGCGCGGGGGCGCCCCGTCGCGCGAGGAGGGACGTGGGATCCGCGGGTGGTGGCAGTCGACATGGTCCGTCAACGTAGCAGGGCGTTTCCGCGCCTCCTGTCCACGTGCGCCGTCGTCGCCCGCACCGACTATTCGACACGCCCGAAATGCCACTTGATGCTTCCAATCTTGCCTTTCAGCAGCACCATGTGGCATTTCGCGCGCGAGCGATGTCGCCCTGAGGCAAGCGCATTTCCCCGGCCGGCGGAACCGGAAACAGGATCGAAACACTCCCCGAATACGGGCGTTACAGCCGTCACCTTGACTGCTTTCTATCGATCACTAGAAAGTCGGGGGCCACCGTGGCAGATACCGCAACCGCCGCTCCGGGGACGGGGACAGCGACCACCGCCGGAGCGCGAGCACACGCCCGGGCGCAGGAGGGCACGTACGCCGAAGCGCAGCCGTTCCGGCCGGCGTCGTCCGCGCCGTCGCTGCCGGAGGGCGCCGCCGCCGACTCCGTCACCTGGGTCGAGCGGGTCGCGGGCGGCAACTACACGCACGCGGTGCTCGCCCGCGGCACCGAGCTGCGACTCACCGACGTGACCGGCGACGCCTGCGCGTCCGTGCTGGTCTACAACGCGCTCCAGCCGGTCGAGCGGCTGAACGTCGCCGACACCGTCAAGGTGCAGTGGCAGGTCTACGCCGGCACGGGACAGCTGCTCCTCTCCGACCAGGCGCGGGTCCTCGCGTCCGTGATCGAGGACACGTCCGGACGGCACGACACGATCTACGGCGCCTCCTCGCGCGCCCGCAACGAGCTCCGCTACGGCGACGGCCAACCCCAGGGGCCGTCGCCCGCCGGTCGCGAGCTCTTCAACCTCGCCGCCGCGAAGCACGGACTCGGCCGCCGTGACCTGCCGCCCAGCGTCTCCTTCTTCCAGGGCGTGCGCATCCGGGAGGACGGCAGCCCCGAGTTCCTGGGCTCGGCCGGCGCGGGCGCCTCCGTGACGCTGCGGATCGAGATGCCCGCCATCGTCCTGATCGCGAACGCCGCTCACCCGCTCGACCCGAGCGAGGAGTACCGGACCGGGCCGCTCAACGTCGTCGCCTGGCGCGGCGAGCCGACCACCCCGTCCGACCCGCTCTGGACGCTGAGCCCCGAGGGCCGCCGCGCCTTCACGAACACCGCCGACTACCTGACCGCCCGGGGGATCGCATGACCATCACCGCCACCGCCACGACGACCGACCTCGATCTCGGGCCGGAGCTGAGCCGCGAGCTCGTCGCCCCGCGCGCCCCCTGGTCCGCGATCCTCCGCACGGGGCAGTACCTCACGATCGTGGACGTCGACGGCAACCAGGCGGTCGACTTCCTCGCCTACGACGCCGCCGACACCGCGAACGCGTACAGCGCGCAGGCCACGCTGCAGGGGCAGGACTCGGTCTTCCTGACAGCGGGATCTGTGCTGCGCACCGCGGAGTACGAGCCGCTCCTGACGGTCGTCGCGACCGACGTCGACCACCACGACACCCTTGGCGGCGCCTGCTCCAAGGAGTCGAACACCCTCCGCTACGGCTTCCACACGTACAGCCAGCACGCCTGCGCCGACAACTTCCTCGCGGAGCTCTCGAAGTACGGGATGGGCAAGCGCGACCAGGTGTCGAACATCAACTGGTTCATGAACGTGCCCGTCGATCCCGACGGCGCCCTCGGCATCGTCGACGGCATATCCTCGCCCGGCCTCAGCGTCACGGTCCGCGCCGAGCGGGACACGCTCGTCGTCGTCTCGAACTGCCCGCAGATCAACAACCCCTGCAACGGGTTCAACCCGTCGCGCGCCGAGATGATCATCTCCGCCGGGACCGCCGCAGCCGGTTCCGCCGGCACCGCCGGGCAGGAGGAGGGCCGGTGACCCGCTTCGACACGCTCCTCATCGCGAACCGCGGCGAGATCGCGGTCCGCATCATCCGCACCGCCCGCAAGCTGGGCCTGCGCACCGTCGCGGTGTTCTCCGAGGCCGACCGCGGCGCCGCGCACACCACCCTCGCCGACGAGGCGGTCTATCTCGGCCCGGCCCCGGCCTCCGAGAGCTACCTGCGGATCGACAAGATCATCGAGGCCGCGAAGGCGACCGGCGCCGGCGCCATCCACCCCGGCTACGGCTTCCTCTCCGAGAACACCGACTTCGCCCGCGCCTGCGCCGAGGCGGGCATCGTCTTCGTCGGCCCGACCCCGGAGCAGCTCGAGATCTTCGGCGCCAAGCACACCGCCCGCGACGCCGCCGAGGCGGCGGGCGTGCCGCTCCTCGTCGGCACCGGGCTGCTCGACACCCTCGACGACGCCCTCGCCGCGGCCGACGAGGTCGGCTATCCCGTCATGCTGAAGGCGACCGCGGGCGGCGGCGGCATCGGCATGCAGGCCTGCCGCACCCCGGATGACCTCTCCGCCGCCTGGGACAACGTGCGCCGCCTCGCCGGCGCCAGCTTCTCCTCCTCGGGCGTGTTCCTCGAGCGGCTCGTCGAGGGCGCCCGCCACGTCGAGGTGCAGGTGTTCGGCAACGGCCTCGGCGAGGTCGTCACGATCGGCGACCGCGACTGCTCCCTCCAGCGCCGCAACCAGAAGGTGGTCGAGGAGTCGCCGAGCCCCGACCTGCCCGACGCCGTCCGCGCCACCATCACGGATGCCGCCCGCCGCCTCTGCGCCTCCGTCGACTACCGCTCCGCCGGCACCGTCGAGTACATCTACGACCCGGTCCGCCAGGAGGCCGCGTTCCTCGAGGTGAACACCCGCCTCCAGGTCGAGCATCCCGTCACCGAGGCCGTGTACGGCATCGACCTGGTCGAGTGGATGCTGCGCCTCGCGCAGGGCGAGACCGACCTCCCCGCCGTGCCCGCCCCGTCCGGCGCCGCGGTCGAGGCCCGCCTCTACGCCGAGAACACGGACCTCGGCAACCTGCCGAGCTCCGGCACCGTCACGAACCTCGAGCTGCCCGCCGACGCCCGCGTCGACACCTGGCTCGAGGTCGGCGCCGAGGTCAGCACCAACTACGACCCGATGCTCGGCAAGGTCATCGTGCACGGCGCCGATCGCGCCGCCGCCTGGGCCGCGCTCGGCGACGCCCTGGCGAAGACCCGCGTCGACGGCATCGCCACCAACCTCGGGATGCTGCGCTCCATCGCCGCCGACGAGGACGTCCTCGCCGCGCGGCACTCCACCGCCACCCTGGCCGGCATCGGCGACCGGTCACCGCGCTTCGAGGTCGTCAAGTCGGGGCTGCTCACGACGATCCAGGACTGGCCCGGCCGGGTCGGCTACTGGCCGGTCGGCATCCCGCCGTCGGGCCCGATGGACGACCTCTCGTTCCGGCTCGGCAACCGTGCGCTCGGCAACCCGGAGGGCGCGCCGGGCCTCGAGCTGACGATGTCCGGCCCGACCCTGCGCTTCCACACCGAGGCCCGGGTGGTGGTCACCGGCGCCCCGGCCGAGGTCTCCGTCGACGGCGTCACCGTCCCGCAGTGGGAGCCGGTCGTCGTTCCGGCCGGCGGCGTGCTCGCGATCGGCACCGCGTCCGCCGGCATGCGGATGTACCTGCTCGTCGAGGGCGGCCTCGACGTCCCCGCCGTCCTCGGCTCCGCGAGCACGTTCGATCTCGGCGGCATCGGCGGCGCCGCGGGCCGCGCCGTGAAGCCGGGCGACGTGATCGGCATCGCCACTCCGGCGGAGCCGCACGAGGTGCGCCCGGTCGCGGCGGCCGACCGTCCGTCCTTCGCGCACTCGTGGGAGATCGCGGCCCTCGAGGGCCCGCACGCGGCGCCGGAGTTCTTCACGGTCGAGGACGTCGAGACGTTCTACGCCACCGACTGGGAGGTGCACTTCAACTCCGCCCGCACCGGCGTGCGTCTGGTCGGCCCGAAGCCGACCTGGGCGCGCACCGACGGGGGAGAGGCGGGCCTGCACCCGTCCAACATCCACGACACCCCGTACGCGGTGGGGGCCGTGGACTACACCGGCGACCTCCCCATCCTGCTCGGCCCCGACGGCCCCAGCCTCGGCGGCTTCACCTGCCCCGCGACCGTCGTGACCGGCAACCTGTGGAAGCTCGGCCAGCTGCGGCCGGGCGATCGCGTCCGGTTCCGCCCGGTCACCGCCGAGCAGGCGGCCGAGCTGCGGCGGGACCCGCTCGCAACGCCCGTCGCAGGCAGGAACGCGGTCGTCGACGGCGGCATCCTGCTCTCCGCTCCGGAGACACCGGGCCGGCCCGCCTTCACGATCCGCCGCAGCGGCGACGCCAACCTGCTGGCCGAGTACGGGGAGATGCAGCTCGAGCTGGCGTCCCGGATGCGCGTGCACGCGCTGATGGAGGCGGTGCAGGCGCGGATCGACGCCGGCGAGCTGGACGGGGTACTCGAACTGACGCCGGGCATCCGGTCGCTGCAGGTCCACGTCGACCCGGACCGCATGAGCGTCGCCGACCTCGTGCCGCTGCTCCTCGAGATCGAGGACGCGCTCCCGGAGACGAAGGACATCCGCGTCCCGAGCCGCACCGTGCACCTGCCGCTGTCCTGGGACGACCCGGCGACGCGCGAGGCGATCCGCCGCTACATGGCGGGTGTCCGCGACGACGCTCCGTGGTGCCCCTGGAACATCGAGTTCATCCGGCGCATCAATGGGCTCGAGAGCGTCGAGGACGTGTACCGCACGGTGTTCGACGCCGAGTATCTCGTTCTCGGCCTCGGCGACGTCTACCTCGGCGCACCCGTCGCGACCCCGCTCGATCCGCGGCACCGCCTCGTCACCACGAAGTACAACCCCGCCCGCACCTGGACGCCGCAGAACGCGGTCGGGATCGGCGGCGCCTACCTCTGCATCTACGGGATGGAGGGGCCGGGCGGCTACCAGTTCGTCGGCCGCACGGTGCAGGTCTGGTCGACACTCCGTCAGCGCGGAGCGTTCGAGCCGGGGACGCCGTGGCTGCTGCGGTTCTTCGACCGGATCAAGTGGTACCCGGTCGAGCCGGAGGAGCTGCTGACGATGCGCGCCGACATGGCCGCGGGACAGCTGCCGCTCAGGATCGAGGACGGCGAGTTCAGCATGGCGGACTACGACCGCTTCCTGGAGGAGAACGCCGAGTCGATCGAGCAGTTCCGGGCCGTGCAGGCCGCCGCCTTCGGTGCCGAGCGCACCGCGTGGGAGGACGCCGGCGAGTTCGAGCGGGTCGAGGCTGCCGCGGCCGGCGTCGTCCCCGACGAGGCCGTCATCCCGGTCGGCTGCGAGGGCGTCGAGGCGCAGTTCGCCGCCAACGTGTTCCGGATCGACGTCGAGGCGGGCCACCGGGTCGTCGCGGGCCAGACCCTGCTCGCGGTGGAGGCGATGAAGATGGAGGCTCCCGTCGTCGCGCCGATCTCCGGCCGGGTCGTCGAGGTGGTCACGAAGGTGGGCGCCGAGGTCGGGCCGGGCCACGTCCTGGTCATTCTCGAAGAGGAAGAGGAGGAGGCGGCGTGACCGACCTTCGCACCGTCGCCGCCCCTGCCGTCGCGCTCCCCGAGGACCCGCGCGCGCACGTCGCCGCCCGCTACGCCGCTCTCGCCGAGGGCGACCGCCCCGAGGCGTGGATCACCCTGCGCCCGGAGGCGGAGGTGGCGGACGAGTTCGCCGGCGTCCTCGCCCGGGCGACGGCGGGGGAGGACCTGCCGCTCGCCGGCACCCTGTTCGCGGTCAAGGGCAACATCGACGTGGCGGGCATCGACACGACCGCCGGCTGCCCCGCCTTCGCGTACGCGCCCGCGGAGGACGCGACCACGGTCGCCCGCCTCCGCGCGGCCGGCGCCGTCGTGCTCGGCTCGACGAACCTCGACCAGTTCGCGACCGGCCTGGTCGGCACCCGCAGCCCCTACGGAGCGGTCCGGCATGCCGTCGACCCGTCGCGAATCTCGGGTGGGTCGAGCAGCGGATCCGCGGTCGCCGTCGCGATCGGCGCGGCCGACTTCGCCCTCGGCACCGACACCGCCGGTTCCGGCCGGGTGCCGGCCGCGTTCCACGGCCTCTACGGCGTGAAGCCGACCAAGGGCTGGGTTCCGGCCGGCGGAGTCGTGCCCGCGTGCCGCACCCAGGACGTGGTCACCGTCATGTCCGGCGACCTCGAGCTCGCGGAGCGCGCGGTGCAGCTGATGGCCGGCCCCGATGCACGCGACCTGCTGTCGCGCGCGGCACCGGTCCCGACCGGGGCATCGTCCGGGCCGGCGCGGCTCGGCATCCCGCTCGGCGGCCAGCTCGGAGAGCTGGCGCCGGGCTGGGCGGAGGCGTACGAGTCCGCGGTGGTCCGCTTCCGTAGCTCCGGCGCACAGCTCGTCGAGGTCGACGTCACCCCGTTCCTCGAGGTGGCGCGGATGCTCTACGAGGCGGCCTTCGTCGCCGAGCGCTACGCCGCGGTCGGCGAGTTCGTGGACGCCCACCCGGACGAGGTCGATCCCGTCGTCGGAGGCATCATCGGCCGCGCTCGCGACATCCCGGCGTGGCGCCTCTACCGCGACCTCGAGCGTCTCGAGGCCTACAACGCGATCCGCGACGAGGTGTTCGGCACGATCGACGCCCTGCTGCTGCCGACCACCACCCGGCACCCGACACTCGCCGAGGTCGCCGCAGATCCGATCGGCGTGAACAGCCGGCTGGGCCGGTTCACGAACTTCGCGAACCTCCTCGACCTCGCGGCCCTCGCGCTGCCGGCCGGTGAGGTGGACGGTCTGCCGTTCGGCGTGCAGCTCGTGGGGCCCGCATTCTCGGACGCGCTCCTCGCCGACATCGCGCGGACGGTGGCGGCGTGACCGCCGCGGGAGGCGCGGCCGGCGGATACCCGGACGTCCTGCTCGCGGTCGCGGGCGCGCACCTGACCGGTCAGCCGCTCAACGCGCAGCTGACCGACCGCGGCGCGACCCTCGTCGAGGAGACGACGACGGCGCCCGGCTACCGCCTCTTCGCCCTGGACACCGTCCCGCCGAAGCCCGGCGTGGTCCGCGTGCGCAGCGGGGGAGCGGCGCTGACGGTCGAGGTGTGGCGGCTGTCAGCTGCCGCGTTCGGCGACTTCGTTGCCGCGCTTCCGCAGCCGATGGCGATCGGCCAGGTGGAGCTTGCGGATGGACGGCTGGTGCGCGGCTTCCTCGTGGAGCCGATCGCGGTCGAGGGGGCCGAGGACATCACGGAATACGGCGGCTGGCGGCAGTATCGGGAGCGCTGAGCAGGATGCGCCCGCCGTCCGGCGGTGATGAGGCGCATCCCGGTCAGCGGTGCACGTCGCCGATCGCGGTGAGCAGGTGGAGGTCGTCGCGCGTCGGCAGTCCCTCCCAATCGCCGTCCACCGTGACCGAGAAGGCGCCGCACTGCGCGGCCGTCGTCAGCATCGCATCCGGGGTGGCACCGGACACCCACTCGGCGAGGTATCCCGCGGTGAACGCGTCGCCGGCGCCGATCGGATCGATCTCGGTCACCCGGTACACCGGCGCGTCCCGGAGCTCGCCGTCGACGAGTGCCAGTGCCCCGTCGCTTCCGCGCTTGATGACGACGTGCCGCGGGCCGAGCGCCGCGAGTGCGGTCGCCAGCGCCGACTCGTCCTCGCCCTCCACCATGAGCCGGGCCTCCGCCACGCCCGCGAACACGAGGTCGGCGCGAGAGGCGATGGAGCGGAGCACCGGCGCGGCGTCCTCGGGCGACCAGAGGGCCCGGCGGTAGTTGACGTCGAACGAGACCGCTGTCCCGGCCTCCCGCGCGACGTCGAGGGCGTGCTCGACCGCCGCGCGCGCTCTCTCGCTGAGCGCCGGCGTGATGCCGGTGACATGCAGGACAGAGGCCGCCTCGATGGCCGAGGCGTCGATGTCGGCGGGCGTGAGGCGGGACCCCGCGCTGCCGGACCGGTAGTAGAGGACCCGGCTGATCCCCGCCGTGCGGCGCTCCTTGATGAGGAGACCCGTGTTCGCCTCCGAGTCGACGAGAGCGTCGGTGTGCACCCCCTCGCCTCGGAGGACCGAGGTGATGAGGCGGCCGAACTCGTCGTCGCCCACTCGGCCCAGCCAGCGGGCCCCGACGCCGAGACGGGCGAGCCCGATCGCGACGTTCGCCTCCGCTCCCGCGATCCCGAGCCCGAGGTTCGAACTGTGTCGCAGCGGCCCCGTCACGGTCGAGGAGATGCGCGCCATCGCCTCGCCCAGCGTGTAGACCTCAGCCACCGGCGGACACCGCCTCCGCGGCGCGTCGCGCTCGAACGGCGAGCTCGCCCAGAGACCCGCCCTTCAGCGCATCGCCGAGAAGCGGGGAGCCGATCCCCAGCGCGACGGCGCCGGCGGCGAGGTAGTCGGGGATCATGTCGAGGTCGACGCCGCCCGTCGGGATCAGCGGGATGTCGGGCAGGGGCGCGAGCACGTTCTTCAGATAGGCGGGGCCCCCGACGGCGCTGGCGGGAAACACCTTCACGGCGGTGGCGCCGGCGCGGTGCGCGGCGACGATCTCGGTCGGGGTGAGGGCGCCCGGGTACCAGCCCATGCCCGCCTCGCGCCCCGCATCGCCGACCGCGAGGCTCGTGTCCGGCGAGACGAGGAAGCTCGCTCCGGCATCCTTCGCCTGCGCGACGTGCTCAACCGTCATCACGGTGCCGACGCCGACGAGGAGGTCCTCCCGGGCGGAGAGTCGTGCAACCGCGTCGGCCCAGCCGGGCGTGTTGGTGGTGACCTCGAGGCAGCGCACCCCGTTCTCGACGAGGGTCTCGCAGACGGGGAGCACTCGGTCGGCGCTCCCGCCGCGGACGATCGCGAGAATGCGGCTTCGCAGCAGGAGGTCGGGCAGCTCGCTCGTGCTCATTCCATCTCTCCGATCCGTTCGATGCCGCGGACGATGTCGTCGCCGTCGGCGGCGAGCGACAGGCGCGCCCAGCCTTCGCCGCCCGCGCCGAACGCGGTGCCGGGCGCGACGGCCACCTGGTGCCTTTCGAGAAGGCGGACCGCCCAGTCCTCGACACTGCCACCGGTCCGGGCGCTCACGTCGACCCAGATGTAGAAGGCGCCGCGGGGCTCCACGAACGGGATGCCGACCTCGGTCAGCTTCGCCATGGCGAGCTCGCGGCGCTCCGCGTAGGAGCTGCGCATGAACTCGACCTGGTCCTGTGGACCGGTGAGGGCCGCCACCGCCGCGGCCTGCGCGGGCGCGTTGACGCAGGCGATCATCGGCTCCTGCAGCTTCGCGGCGGTGGCGGCCACCTCCGGCGGGGTCACGAGGTAGCCCACTCGGACTCCCGTCATCGCGTAGGTCTTCGAGAACGAGAAGGCCGACAGGACGACCCCGCTGCGGTCGAACCGGGCGGGGGAGACGTGCTCGACGCCGTAGGTGAGGGCGTCGTAGCACTCGTCGGAGAGCAGCCAGATGTCGTTGCGCTCGGCGAACCGGACGAGCTCCTCGATGACGTCGCCGGGGACCACCGTGCCGAGGGGATTCGAGGGGCTGTTGAGGATGATCACCCTCGTCCTCGGAGTCATCAGGGCCAGGAGCTCGTCAACGCGGGGAACAAACCCCTGCTCGGGCGTGAGCCGGTAGCGCACGGGCGTGGCCTGCAGCAGGCCGACCGCCATCGCGTAGTTGGGCCAGCCGGGGTCGGGGATGAGCACCTCGTCGCCGGCGGCGACGGTCATCGAGAGCGCGAGGTGCAGCGCCTGCGCCCCGCCGGCGCTCACGATGACCTGGGCGGGGTCCGCCTCGATGCCGTTACTCTCGCGCAGCTTCACCGCGAGAGCCTCCCGCAGTGCCGGAACGCCGGCGTTCGCCACGTAGTGGGTGTCGCCGCGCTCGTAGGCCTCCTCGGCCGCGCGGATCACGTGGTCGGGCGGCGTGAAGCTCGGCTCGCCGACGTGCATGCCGATGAAGGGCCTGCCGGACGCCCACGCCGCATCCATCACGCGGCGGATGCCCGAGCGGGGCATCTGGTCGGCTCCAGGGGTGACGAGAGGCATGAGGGCGGGAGGCTCCTAGCGGATCAGGGGGACAGGGAGAGGAGCCGGGCGGCGGTGCCGCCGAGGACGGCATCCCGCTCGGCCGGCGACAGGTCGGGAAGGGCGAGCTCGACGATCAGGGATGTCGCGCCGTAGCCGGGCTCGTCGTCGATCCAGGGCGAGTCGGAGCCCCAGAGCGTGCGCTCGGGACCGAACGCCGACACGAGCCGGCGACCGGCGGCGTGCAGGTCCGGGTAGGGGTAGGCCTCGGCGGACAGCGCGTAGTGCCCGGAGAACATGAGCAAGAACCGCGGATGCCCGGCGAGGGCCTCGATGCGCCGGAGCTCCGCCTCTGGCAGCGGATCGGGAAAGCGGGGGCGCCGGTGCTCGTCGACCCGCATGTCGTGCGGGGCGAAGCCGAGGTGGTTGAGCACGACCGCGAGGTCCGGGAGGAGCGTGCCGAGCTCGTCGAGGTGGCCCGCTTGGTCCGGAGGGAGGTAGCTCCACAGGGCGAGGCCCTCGGCCTCGAGGTGCTGGAGCACCGGCCACATCGGCGACTCCCGCAGGGACTTGCCCGGCTCGCCGAGCCACATCGTCCGCAGCGCCCGGAACGGGAATCGCTCCCGCCGGCGGACGAGGGCGGCGACCGGATCCGCGTCCGTCCGCCCCTGCTCGGCCGGGGAGGCTACCGCGACCGCCGCGAACGTCGGCGGCAGCTCCGGAAGGACGCCGGCGACGTACTCGTCGTGCGCGTCGAGGGGCACGAGCACGGCGCCGTCGATGCCCTCCGCGGCGAGACGGGCCCGATAGTCCGCGATCGACGCGGCGCGCTCCGGCGGTGCGAGGTCGTCGACGCCCCGCGGCGACTCGGCGGCGGGGGCGAAGACGTGAGCGTGCGCGTCGATGCGGAGCGGCACCCTCACCTCCGCTTGGCGACGAAGATCGCGACGGCGGCGATGATGATGATGCCCCGGATGAGGTCGGTGATCGTCGACGGGAACTGCAGCAGCGTGATCGAGTTCGTGATCAGCGACAGCAGGGCGACGCCGCCCATCGTGCCGAGCAGCGTGCCGCGGCCGCCGAGGAGCGACGTGCCGCCGATCACGACGACGGTGATCGCGGACAGCTCGAGGCCGGCGCCCGCTGTCGGCGAGCCGACCGAGGAGCGCGAGGCGAGCAGGATGCCGGCGATCGCCGCGAGCAGCCCGGAGGCGATGTAGACCCCGAGCAGCACCCGGGTCGTGTCGATGCCCGCGGCGCGGGCCGAGTGCAGGTCGCCGCCGACCGCGAAGACCTGCTTGCCCCACACCGTGCGGTTGAGCAGGAACCACATCGCGACCACGGCGAGGACGAGCACGAGGAAGGTGTAGGGGATGGGCCCGATCCGCCCGAACGCGAACTCGGAGAGGATCGACGTGACCCGGCCCGCCGGCGTGCTGCTGATCCACAGCGCGGCGCCGTTCACCAGGTAGAGCATGCCGAGCGTGACGATGAACGGCGGCATCCCGAGCAGGGTGATGAGCACGCCGTTGAGGGCGCCGATCAGGGCGCCGAGCACCAGCATCCCGATCAGGACGGGTGCGGTCCGGATCGGGTAGCCGTCGATGAGCACCGCCGTGAGCAGGGTCGTGATCGTCACCATGGCCCCGACCGAGAGGTCGATGCCGCCGGAGAGGATCACGGTGTGCTGGCCGAGCGAGACGAGGCCGAGCACCACGGCGGAGGTGAGAAGCGCGGCGAGGTTGCCGGTGCTCCAGAAGCTCCCGCCGCGCAGCACGGACAGGACGAGGACGAGCGCGGCGACGATCACCCAGACCGCGGCGCCGCGGCGCACGGCGACGGCGACCCAGTTGGGTCGGGGCCGCGTCGGGGCGACGGCCGGGGCGGGGGTGGTGGCGGTCATGATTCGGTTCCCAACGCGAGGTGCATGATCTGCTCGGCGGCGTCGGGGTTGCGCGGGATGTCGCCGACGACGGCTCCGTCCTTGAAGACGAGCACCCGGTGCGAGAGGCCGATCACCTCGGGCAGCTCGCTCGAGGCGAGGAGGATCGCCATCCCGTTCGCGGCGAGCTCGGTGATGATCCGGTAGATCTCGCTCTTGGCCCCCACGTCCACGCCGCGGGTCGGCTCGTCGAGCAGCAGCACGCGGGGCGAGACCCGCAGCCACTTGGCGATGACGATCTTCTGCTGGTTGCCGCCGGAGAGCTGGCGGGCGAGCTGGTCGCCGCCGGCGGCGCGGATGCCGAGCCGCTCACGCTCCTCGGCGAACGCGGCCTTCTCCCTGCCGCCGTCGACCCAGCCGGCCGTGCTGATCGAGCGGAGCGCGGTGAGGGTGCAGTTCTGGCTGACGGGCAGGTCGAGCACGAGGCCGTCGCGCTTGCGCTCCTCGGGCACGAGCACCACGCCCGCGTCGATGGTGGCGCCGAGCGAGGGCCGCAGCGGCCGGCCCTCAACCGCGACGGTGCCCTCGCCGCGGCCGCGCACGCCGGCGAGCGTCTTGAGCAGCCGCGAGCGACCGGACCCGACGAGCCCCGCGAGGCCGACGATCTCCCCGGCGCGCAGCTCGAGGCTGACCGGCGCGACCTCGGCGCCCCGCGGCACCAGGTCCGACACGGTGAGCACCACCTCGTCGCGCGGGGGAGCGGGATCGGGGAAGACGGAGTCGACCTGCCGTCCGACCATCTCCCGGACGATGCGCTCCATCGGGTAATCGACGGCCGGCCCCGTCGAAACAAGCGTGCCGTCGCGCAGCACGGTGACGTCGTCGGCGAGCAGGCGGACCTCGTCGAGGAGGTGGGTGATGTAGACGACGGCCGTCCCCTCCGCCGCGATGGAGCGGACGACGGAGTGCAGGGCCTCGAGCTTGTCGCCGGAGAGGACCGCGGAGGGCTCGTCCAGGATCAGCACGTTGCTGCGCCGGACGAGCGCCCGGGCGATCTCGATCAGCTGCTGGTTCGCGAGGGAGAGGTCGCCGGCGATGGTGCCGAGGTCGAGGCCGCCGAGGTCGACCCGCTCGAGGGCCCGCCGGGCGTGCTCGCGCTGCTCGCGCAGCCGCAGCACGCCGCGGCGGGCGGACTCGTGGCCCATCATCACGTTGTCGAGCACCGTCATCTCCGGGAGCACCGTCAGCTCCTGGTAGACGGGCGTCACGCCGCGGGCGAGCGCGTCCCGGGGGCTGCCGAAGCTCACCTCCTCGTCGGCGACCACGACGGTCCCGCTGTCGGGGGTCTGGTCGCCGGTGAGGATCTTGATGAGCGTCGACTTGCCCGCGCCGTTCTCGCCCAGCAGGGCGTGCACCCGCCCGGGCGCCACCGCGAAGGTGACGCCCGCGAGGGCCCGGACGCCCGGGAAGGACTTCGTCACTTCCCGGGCACCCAGCGCGATGGCTGGCACCATCAGGCTCTCCGTTCCGTCGGGTCAGCGGTCGATCAGGCCTGGCACATCCCGAGCTCGACGAGCAGGTCCTCGGGGGCGCTCGTGGGGACCAGGAGGCCTCCGTCGCAGTCCTCGCGGACGTACTGCTCGCCCTCCTCGTTGGTGAAGCTCGGCGAGTCGATGTAGACCTTGTTGAGCACGGGCTCGCCGTTCAGGAGGTCCATCGCAGTGTCGAGGCACGTGCTGCTCATCTCCGGCGGGAACGTCGAGAGCGCGTAGCGGACGTCGGTTCCCTGAGTGGCGAGCAGGAAGTCGTTCACCGCGTCGCCGGTGATCGGCGGCACCGGCAGCCCGGCCTCCTGGTAGGCCTGCACGACGCCGATCGCGCCGTAGCCGGAGTCCGACCAGATCGCGTCGAGGTCCGGGTAGCTGGCGATCAGGTTCTGCGCCACCGTCTTGGCCACGGTCGGCGACCACTCGGTGTACTGGGTGGTCACGACCTCGATGTCCGGGTACTTCTCGAACGTCGCCTCGGCGGCCGCCTTCTGGTACTCGGCCGTCGGCACTCCGGCGAGGCCGGACAGGATGGCCACCTGCCCCTCGCCGCCGAGCTCCTGCGCGATCCACTCGGCGTACGCCGTGCCGAGGAGGTCGTACTGCCGCGTCACCGTCGACACCGCCTGGCTCGACTCGGGCAGGATGCCGGAGCAGAGCACGACCGGGATGCCCTGGGACACCGCCGCCTGCACCTGTCCCGCGATGCCCTCGCCCATCGGCACGACGACCATCGCGTCGGGGTCCTGGCTCGCGAGCTGCTGGATGTTGTCCACCTGCTGGGTGGCGTCGCCGTTGGCGGCGGCGTAGAGCACGTCGACCCCGAGTTCCTCCGCGTGGTAGTTGAACGCCTCCTCGCTGAGGACGCCCCACGAGTTGGTCGGTCCCTGGGCGGCGAAGGCGATGCGGTAGGCGTCGCCCTGCTTCGGCTCGGCCGCCCACGTCTCCGGGTCGACCTCGCACACCTCCTCCTCGACGGGGGTGAGCTCGGAGAGTCCGAACGCCTCGGCGACGGAGCTCCACGACTCCTCGTAGGTGGCCTGCGCCTCCTCGGCGTTGATGCAGTCCTCGGCCGCGCCGGTGCCGCCGCCTCCGCCGGAACCGGCGCCTTCCTGCTCGGCGCTGCAGCCGGCGACCGCGACGAGCGTCGCGAAGCCGACGGCGGCGGCCAGAATCCGGCGGGATCGTGCCCGTCGGAACGCTGTGTTCGTCATTGCTTTCCCTTTCTCGGTGTTGCTCTGGTGGTTCGGGCTCTGGGGGAGAGGAGGCCGAGTCCGCGGTTCTGCAGGAACACGGCGAGCAGGATGACGCCGCCGGAGACCACGAGCTGCGCTCCGCCGCCGGCGCCGAGCTGGATCAGCCAGGTCAGCAGCGCGGCGAGCAGCACCACGCCCAGCACCGTCTGCGAGATGCGGCCCTTGCCGCCGGTCAGCGCGATGCCGCCGATCACCGCCGCGGCGATGGAGTCGAGGTCGAGGCTGCGCACCAGTGCCGCGTCAACGAAGCCGATGAAGCTGGAGTTGATGAGACCGGCGAGCACGCCGGCAAGCGAGGAGAGGATGTAGCAGGACGCGATGACGATCCCCGTGCGGATGCCGGACATCCGCGCGGCCTCGCGGTTGAGCCCAGTGGAGTAGACGCGCCGCCCCGCGGTGGTGCGGCCGAGCGCGATCCCGGCGACCAGCGCGAGCACGGCGAAGACGACGAGCGGGACCGGGATCTCCCAGATCCGGCCGCCGCCGAGCCAGCCGAGGGCGTCGGGGATGTTGCCGGAGGGCGCGCCGCGGGTCCAGGCGATGATGACGCCCTGGATGAGCACGAAGGACGCGAAGGTCGCGACGAACGGCGGCACGTTGCGCAGCACGACGAGCCCCGCGTTGACGAGGCCGACGGCGAGGCCCGCGAGCACCGCGAGGACGACGCCGACGAGGAGCCGGCTGTCGCTGCCCGCGCTGTACGTGGCGAGCACCACCGAGGTGAGCGCCATCACGCCGCTGATGGAGAGGTCGATGCCGCCGACGAGCAGCACGAGGGTCTGACCGAGCGCGGCGATGCCGATGAGGCCGATCTGGAACATCACGAGCCGCGCCACTTCGAGCGAGTAGAACTGCGGCGTCGTGACCGCGGCGAGCACCAGCACGAGCACGAGCCCGGTCAGCGGCGCGACGACGCCGGAGATACGGGCGAGGCGGGCGGAGGGAGCCCTGGTGGGTGCGGCGGGCGCGGCGGTCATGCGCGGTCCTCTCGGGGGGAGGTGCAGAAGCCTTCGATGAGCGAGCGGTAGAGGTCGACGCTCTTCCGGACCGCGGCGACCGACACCCACTCGTCGGCACCGTGCGCGCGGGCGAGAAGTCCGGGGCCGAGGGCGGGCAGCGAGGGGATCCCGGTGCGGGCGAACCAGCTCGTGTCCGTGGTGCCCGGGAAGACGGAGAGCGGGGCCGCGTGCCCGAGGGTGGCCTCCATGGCCCGCTGCACGGCCTGGACGAGGCGGTCGTCGCCGCGGACCCGGGTGCCGTCGATCCAGTGGTGCGGGGCGTCGTCGAAGTCGACGTCGACGTGGGCACCCGACTCCTGCCGCCACGGCTCGATCGCGGAGCGGAGATCGCCGAGCAGCCGCTCATCCGTCATGCCCGGGAGGGTCCGCACCTCGACGGTGGCCGTCATCCGCTCGGGGAGCACCCCGTATCCCCAGCCGCCCCGGTAGGTGAGGCCGGGATTGACGGTGGCGGCCCAGTCCCGGAGCCCGTCCTCGTCGGCGGGGATCGCGACATCGACGGACCGCCGCAGGGCCGAGACGGCGTCGGCGAGGTCGGCGCCGGCATTCCGCCGGTCGAAGATGGCGGAGAGGCTTGAGTGCCCCTGGACGCCGCGGGCGGTTACGGTGAAGCGGCCGAGGCCGCGACTGACGACGTGCAGGCTGTCGTAGTCGTCGCGGATGCCGCCCGGCTCGCCGATGACGAGGCCGTCGGCGTCGAGGTCGAGCACCTCGGCGACGTGCTTCGCCCCGTACTCGGCGCCGTTCTCCTCGTCCGCGGTGAAGAGCAGGCTCAGCTTCCCGGAGGCGAGCTCTGCTCCGCGGACGACTTCGCCCGCGGCGACCACCATGGCGGCGACGGCCGCCTTCATGTCCGCGGAGCCGAGCCCGTAGAGCCGGTCGCCGTCGATGTCGGCGCCGAACGGGTCGACGGTCCACTGCGCGGCGCCGACCGGCTTCGTGTCGAGGTGCCCGGAGAGGACGAGGTGCGATCCGCCCGGCCCGAAGCCGACCGTGGTGAGGAGGTTCGGCCGGGACGCCTCCTTCGCGATGACCTGCGGGGCCGGGAGCCCGGCCTCGGCCAGTGCCTCTGTGATCACGCCGGCGACCGCGACCTCGTCCCCGTCCAGCACCGGGCTGGGCGTCCGGACGAGCCGTTGCGCGAGCTCGATCACATCGGTCACTGGCTCGTCCTCACCGGGGCTGTCGGTCGGTGCGTGTCACTTGTACTTCTCGGCCCACTCGACGCCCTGCCAGGTCTGCATGTTGATCGGGTCGAGGCGGAAGAGCCAGCGGGGCTTGTCGCGGGTGGGCTCGAAGTACTGGAGGCCGTGCTCGCCGAGGTAGCGGAGGGACATCCGCTCGGCGATCGGGACCCAGGCGCCGCCGACGTTCGGCTCCTCCATGAGCACCGCCTTGCACTGTGCGGCGACCTTCCGCTGGCCGGCGGCCTCGTCGACGGTGATGGCGCACCGTTCGTCGCCGGCGAGGTACTCGGCCCAGGCGGACTTCCTGCGCGGCACGACCCAGAAGGAGCTGCCGTCCCACTCGTGCCAGCAGGGCACGACGTAGGGCCAGCCGTTGCCGTCGAGGCAGGCGAGCCGAGCGATGATCCCCTCGGCGAGGAACTGGTCGAGCTCCTCGTTCTTGAGGACGCCGATCTTCCCGCGCCAGCTCTCGTCCTGCGTGGTGGTGGTCATGTGGTCGTTCCTTCCTGCGGCACGACTGCGTCGTCGGCCGCGGAGTCGATGGATGCGGGGGAGGCGGTTGCGCGGTATCCGGCCCTGGCCGACAGCTCGGCGGCCGCGGCGACGACGCGCGGGGCGAGCCGGTGGACGTCTTCGTGCGAGAACCGGTAGGCGGGGGCGGACACCGAGATGGCGGCCACCACGTCGCCGTGATGGTCCCGGACGGGCGCCGCGACGCAGCGGACGCCCTCCTCGTTCTCGATCTCGTCGGTCGCGTATCCGCGGTTCCGGATGCGGTCGAGCTCCGCGGCCAGGGCGTCGCGGTCGGTGATCGTGTTCTCGGTGCGCCGGACCAGTTCGCCCGCGAGCAGCGCCGCCCGCTTCTCGGGGGAGGTGTAGGCGAGCAGCGCCTTGCCGATGCCGGTGCAGTGCAGCGGATTGCGCGATCCGGTCCGCGCTGCCGGGCGCACCGGCTGCGGGCTGCTGACGGCGGCGACATAGAGCACGGAGTCGCGGTCGAGCACGCCGAGGAAGCAGGTCTCGTTCGTCTCGGCGACGAGCCCGTCGAGGATGTCGGCCGCGAGCCGGGTCAGGTCGAACGAATCGAGGAACGCCTGCCCCCAGCCCGCCACCCGGGGCCCCAGGCGATAGAGGTTTTGGCCGTCGAGGCGGACAACGCCCAACTCCACGAGCACGTCCACGAGCCGAACCGCGGTCGCATGCGGCAGCCCGGTCCGCTGGCCGATGTCGGTCAGGCGCAGCGGCCGAGGGCTGCCCGCAAGCAGGTCGACGACGGCGACTCCCTTGACGAGCCCCTTCGCCGATCCCGATATGGACGAGAGATCCAGAACCGATCCGGACATGGTGTCCATATCGGAGACCCGAAGCGGCTCGAGCGCAAGGGCCTAAAGGGAAGGTGGGATCAGGAACGATCATCCCTAGGTAGTCGGCGGTCTCTGCGCGCGTTCGACATCGCCGTTGATGCGGGGTCGGCGCCTGCCGCGCCTGCCCTCCGCGCGCCATAGGGTCGAGGCATGGAGTCGACCCGCGCGCGCCTGTCCCAGTCCGGCTTCGAGGGCTTCGTCCCGGTCGCAAACCTCGGGACGGCGGCCGTCCCGGAAGAGCCCGGCGTCTACGTCGTCCTGCTCGAAGGGACGGAGCCGCCCGTCTTCCGCGTCGAGAGCGTGGGCGGCTGGTTCAAGGGCAAGGACCCGTCGGTGTCCGTCGACTCCCTCAGCGACGCCTGGATCGACGGCGCGGAGCTCCTCTACGTCGGCGGAACGGGCGACGGCGACAGCGCCGGCACGCTGCGGACCCGGCTCGAGCAGCTGCGCCGGTTCGCGGCGGGGGAGCCGGTCGGGCACACCGGAGGGCGCTACCTCTGGCAGCTGCGGGACCGGCACCGCCTTGTCGTGGCGTGGAAGCCGGTCGACTCCGGCGAGGTAAAGGCGGCGAAGAAGGACCTGCTCGCCGAGTTCTGGGACGAGCACGAGGCGCTGCCGTTCGCCAACCTCAACTGGAGCTGAGTGGGATCCGGGCGATACTGACGGCGCCGTCCTGCTGACGCACGCTGTCGCAGTGCGCCTGCCCGGAGAGGTCAGGGAATCGGGACGTCGAGCGCCTCGAGGACCCGGGCCGAGTCGATGATCCGGCTGGCCGACCAGTCGTAGCCGCAGCTGCCGCAGTGCCACGGCGCCAGGTCCTGCTCGTCGTGGCCGCCGGCGAGCATCAGCTCGACCCAGTCCACCGCCTCACGGGGCTCGGACCCCGCCGCCTCGTGCCCGTCCGCGTCCCACGACTGCTGCCGGCACTCCGGGCAGCGCTGCGGACGCCGCCGCTGCGCGGCAACAGCCGTCTGGAAATCGGGGTCGTCGACCAACTGGAGAATCTCGGTGGTGTCGACGACGAAGATGTCGGAGTTCCCGATCCGAGCGAGGCTGAAGAAGTGGCCGCTCAGCGCCAGCGCCTCGGCGCCGCGGGAGGGGATGTCGAGGACGTCGGCCAGCTGCGTCAGCGGTACGAGTCCGCGCAGTCCGCCGATTCCGTCGACCACTGCCAGGCGGGGGTACGAGTATGCAGTCACGCGTGTCCTTCATTCGGAGGACTTCAGTCAACGTTGCGCCCCGGTGTCCGTCAAGTGCCCACAATGGGTCAGATCAGCCGCTCAGCAGGAATTCTTCGTCCTGAGCCACCCGATCTGCCGCACGCGTCCGGTCCTCGAGAGAGGGGTCAACTCTCCAGGAGACCCCGGATGTCCTCCGCCGTCAGCGCGGAGCTGAACAGCTGCTCGTCGTCGATGACGGCATCGAAGAGGCGGGCCTTCTGCTCCTTGAGGGCCATCACCTTCTCCTCGATCGTGTTCGCCGCCACCATGCGGTAGACGTTCACCGACCGGGTCTGGCCGATTCGATGGGTGCGGTCGATGGCCTGCTCTTCGGCGGCCGGGTTCCACCACGGGTCGAGCAGGAACACGTAGTCGGCCTCGGTGAGATTGAGGCCGAAGCCACCGGCCTTGAGGCTGATGAGGAACACGGGCGCATCGCCCTCGCGCCACCGCTCGAGCACCTCGGCGCGGCGGGTCGTCGACCCGTCGAGGTACTCGTACCTGATGCCTGCCTTGTCCATCCGGTCGCGCGCCTTGCCGAGGAACGACGTGAACTGGCTGAACACGAGCGCCCGGTGCCCCTCGGCGAGGACGTCGACGAGGTTCTCAAAGAGCACGTCGAGCTTCGCGGACGGGAACGCGTACTGCTCGTCGATGAGGGACGCGTCGAGGCTCAGCATCCGCAGCAGGGTCAGGGAGCGGAAGACGATGAACCGGTTCTTGTTGAGGTCGGGCAGCAGGCCGAGCAGCTTCTGCCGCTCCCGCTGCAGCACCGTGTCGTAGAGGCGGCGGTGCTTGGGGGAGAGGTCGACGGAGAGGATCTGCTCCTGCTTCGGCGGCAGGTCCTTGGCGACCAGCTCCTTGGTGCGGCGCATCATCAGCGGCCGGATGCGCCGGCGCAACCGGGTCAGCTTGTCGGCGCCGCTGCCCGCCGCGACCGGCTTCACGTAGTCATCGCGGAACTTCCGGCCGGACGGGAACAGCCCGGGCGCGACGATCCGAAAGATCGACCACAAGTCGGTGAGGCTGTTCTCCATCGGCGTGCCCGTGATCGCCAGCTTGAACGGCGTCTCCAGGGCGACCGCGTTCTCGTGCGCTTGCGAGTCGGCGTTCTTCACGAACTGCGCCTCGTCGAGCACGAGACCCGCCCAGCCGACGGATGAGTAGGCGCCGAAGTCGAGCCGGAAGAGTGCGTAGGAGGTGACGACGAGGTCGGCGCCGCGTGCCTGGTCGGCGAGGAGCCGGCCGGACTTCTTCTCCGTCTCGGTAATCCCGGCGACGGCGAGGTGCGGCGCGAACCGCTTCGCCTCGGCGAGCCAGTTGCCGACCACCGAGGTCGGCGCGACGACGAGGAAGGGACGCCGCTCGTCCTCGGGCGTCTCGTTCTGGGCGTGGGCGACGAGGGCGAGGGTCTGCAGCGTCTTGCCGAGACCCATGTCGTCGGCGAGGACGCCGCCGAGCCGGTGCCGCCAGAGGAAGGCGAGCCAGTCGAAGCCGTCCTGCTGGTAGGGGCGGAGGGTGGCGTCGATGCCGGCGGGCAGGGGAGTGTGCTCGAGCTCGCCGTCGACGGTGAGGTCGAGGAGGCCCGCGACGGACTCGCGCCAGGCGACGGCCTGCTCGGTCTCCTCGGCGAGGTCCTCGAAGTCGGCCCAGAGGCTCGCATGGTAGCGGCTGATGCGGAGGCCGGTCTCCCACTCGTCGAGCTCGGACGCCTCGGCGAGGAGATCGCGGAGCTGGTCGAAGACGGGCTGGCTGAGGCTGAGGTAGGAGCCGTCGACGAGGAGCAGCTTATTCGCGCCCTTGGACAGGGCCTTGAAGAGCGGCTGGAACGGGATCGTCTGCCCGTCGACCTTGACCATGACGCCGAGGTCGAACCAGTCGCGCTTGTCCGTCTCGACCGTCGACACGGTGAGCGAAGGGGCGCCGGTCAGCTCGCGGTAGTCGGGCTGCTTGCCCTTCACGTCGACCCGAACGTGCTCGAGGGAGCGGATGAGCGGCAGCTCGGTCGCCGTGAACTCGGCCGCGTCGATGCCCTCGAGGGTGCGCGAGGGCACGTCGGCCGCGCTCGGGTAGAGGGCGCGAATCTGCTCCAGCTGCTCGCGCTCGGCGGCCGGCTCGCGGAAGCCCTGGTCCCCGGTCGGGGCGAGGGGCGCCTTGCTACCGTCGTACTCCCAGCCCCAGTCGAGCTTGAGCTTGTGTCCAGCGGAGTAGGTCGCGGTGAGGACGAGGGTGGGGGTCGGCGGCTGCGGCAGCTCGACGGACTCGTCGGGGCTCGTGACGGGGACCGTGCGGCGGAGGGTCGGGTAGTAGGAGGTGAGGAACTCGTCGGCATCGCGCGCCGGCACGACGACCGTGCTGCGGTTGGCGAGGAGTTGCCGCTGCTCGGCGGTGACCGGGGCGGCGGTGGGCGCGAGCGCGAGCTTCGACTCGGCGTCGGGCTCCCAGACGTAGACGCCGTGGTCGCCGAGGAGCCGGGCGGCACGGACCGGGTGGCTCTCCCCATCGATCCGGACGGCGGGGGAGACGCGGAGGTCACCCGGCCTGCCGTCCTCGTGCTCGGCGACGATCTCGACCGCGATGGTCGCCTCCTCGCCGAGCGTGACGCGCTCGCCCTTCTTGCCGGCGAGCAGCTCGACACCGAGATCGGCGGCGGACCGCAGCAGCGGCCAGAGGAGGGGGCTGGTGAGGTCGTCGAGGTAGATCCAGTCGGCCTCGGAGTACCCGTACACGCCGCGACTCGAGCGGTTGAGGGCGGCGATCTGGGCCAGCCAGCTCTGGTGGTCGGGGTTGAGGCCGAGCCGGCCCGTGTGGTGGCCGACGGTGCTCCACGTCACGGTGTTGCGCACCCAGTTCCCGGCGCCGCTGCGGGCGACGGGGCGGATGCCGAGCCGGAGCTCGGCGGAGGAGGGGGTGCGGATGTCCGCCGCGCGGCCGGATGCGCCCCGCCAGCGGTCGCGGAGGGCGCCGATCTCGCGGACCTCGAAGAGGAGCCCCATCGGGATCAGCTCGCGGCGCCTGCCGGAGTCCTCTGACGCGGCGCTCGGCTTAGTGAGCGCGGCGACGGCGGTCTTCCAGCTCGGCTCGTTGACGGCGGGAGCGCTCGTGCTCGGCGTCCCGTGGACCGGCTCGGCTGGCTTCTCGGCGAGCTGCTCCTGCATGGTGAGAAGGTTCCGGCGGATCAAGGTCGCGGCGACGTGCTTGCAGTTGCCGCCCACCGGACAGGTGCAGGAGCTCGTGACGTCCGACGGGTGCTCCGAGCGGAACCGGATGCGGCTCTCGTACGGAACCCGGGCGGTGCCCCGCACGTGGCCGCTGAGCACGTGGTGCTCGGCGTCCCACGTGGTGTCGAGCACGGCGCCGCGCGACGCGTACTCCTGGCCGCGGGAGAACGACGCCGGTCCGACGTGCCGGGAGATGTCACGGATGTCGAGGAAAGGCTGCTCCTCGCTCCACACAGACATTTTTCCAAGGGTAGTCGCCGCACGACCCGCCCTTCCTCGAGGCGAGCAGCATGCCTATGCCCACTAGCCGCATTGGGTCGATCGGCCTGCTCGCCGTCTAGTCGTACCTACAGCTGCGGCAGTGCCAGGGCCTGGAGTGATACTTGGCCTTACGGAAGGCCGAACGGAGAAGCTCGCGCCCAGCGAGGATTCCCTACAAGGTACTCGCGAGAAGTCTTCCGATAGCGGCTCCGAGCGGGATCGGTACCGCGTTGCCGATCTGACGTGCGATATCCGTCCGCGATCCTACGAAGCGGTGGTCAGCACTGAATCCTTGAAGCAGCGCCGCCTCGTAGTGAGTGATGGCCCGATCCTCGTCAGGATGGATGTACCGCCCCTTCTCGGGCTTGAAGAACTCCGTCCTGATCGTCACCGACGGGCGGTCCCATCGGAGCCTTCCCATTACATCGCCCGACCCGCTCTTGTGCTTGGTCCAGCAGGGCGACATCAACTCGGGATATGGCTCCAGGTGGCGACGATTGCCTCCTGCCGGGATCACAGCGAATCGCTTCAAGGAGAGGTCGGTGTACTTGCGGCTCCAGTGGAGGTCGCGCACCTGGAAGGCACCTGCAAACTCCTTGCCTCGGAACCGGGTGGACTTCTCGGCGAAGACGTGGTCGCGGTCAGGCACGCGGGGAACCCGCTTCAGCGCGTCCTCGACGGTTACATGCGGCAGGAGCCCGGTCGCCTTCCAGTCGGCGGAGTGAGTGGCTTCCGGGAAGCCGGGGAACCCCAAGTCCCTCCGATACCCGATGATGACAGTCCGACGCCGCGACTGTGGCGCGCCGAAGTCGGCGGCGTTGAGGATGGTGGCCTCGAAGCCGTAGTCCTCCAGCATGCCGCCCTCGCTCGTCGCCTCTTTGAAGAGCGCGTACTGCGGGGACTTCTTGAATTCAGCGACGTTTTCCACGACGAAGTACTTCGGCGTCGCTCGACGGATGGTGCGCGCGTACTCCATCCAGAGCGAGTTGCGTTCGTCCTCGACATCCTGCTTACCCAGACTGGAGAAGCCTTGGCAGGGAGGGCCGCCGATGATTAGGTCGGCCCGGGGCACATCCTCGTCGTCGAGCCAGGTCTTGATGTCCCCTGCGTACACAAGCCCACGTCCGTAGGTCGCCTCATACGACGCTGCGGCTGCCATGTCCCACTCGACGGCGCCTACGGTCCGGAAGCGATCCGACGCAGCATGGAGGCCGGACGTGAGCCCTCCTGCTCCCGCGAACAGGTCGAGAACCGTGATTTCCTGCGCCACCGCGTCAATCTATGTTTCAACGAGGCGCCACGGTCGGAGGCGCGCCGACCAGAGAATCACGAGGTCGCGACGCCGCGTCGCACCGCTGGCAGGACCGCCTCCAGCAACCCCGGCACGTCGCTTCCGCCGAGGACGAGCTGACGATCCAGAAGCCGGTTGCCGGTCTCGCACGACGTCTCGCTGACAAGGGCGCATCCGTGACACGCGGACAGATTCAGCTGGGACGATCCCTGCCTGTCGCTCTCTCTGCACACTGGGTCGTTCGAGCACACGTCCGCGTCGTCCAGCGCCGTGATGAGGAGAGGGAACAGGTGGCGAGGCTCGCCAAGACGCACTAGCCCTCCGAGCGTGCCCTGAGCATCTCCCGCCGCCGTGTAGATGAGGACCCCGGCCGTCTTGTCCGCCCGGTCCGAATTCGCGTAGACGCGTTCCTGTAGAGAGGCCGACGCGTAGCCGCTCGCGAAGGCAAGACGCCGAATGAGCAGGTGCGCGATCGTGTGGAGCGCGATGAAACGCGGTTCCGGAACATCCAGGCGAACTGCCCATGCAGAGTGCGCTCGACGGTCGACGAGGATGTTCGCCCGAGCGGAAACCGCCGGCTGGCTCTCCCACTCGGAAATTGCGTCCTCGTCGAACTGGAGGAAGATGCCCTCGCCGAACATCTCGATCGCGGGATAGACAGTGCGATGCCTCGGGTCCTTGTCCAGATCCGCGGGAATGAACGACGCTTCAGGACTGTGCCGGCGGAACCCCTTGAGCGCTCGTACCTCACGCACCCGATGCACCTGACCGATACCGGCTATCACTCGGCGAAGCTCCCGCGGCGCCTCTTCGATCCGGTCGGCCTGCCATCCATCGACCACGAAGTCGCCGTTGGAGCCGTCGCGGCCCGCCTTGATCTTCTTCACGAAGGCCGCCCACTCACCGTCCTTCAAATCGAGCAGGGGTGACTCCGCGTCGCTTCCAGACAGGGCGACAGCGAGCACAGCCTCTGAACTGATTCCTAGCTCCTCCCCGATCCACCCGGCGATCTGCTCCGACCGAGGGCCGCCGTTGTCGGCGACGACCCGTTCGTACAGATCGTGCGTGCGGATCTTCTCCGCCATCTCTATCGAGTGAGGCTTCTCCTCCGGGATGTCCAGGGCGGATACCCGCTCGGCGATGTAATTGCCGGTGGCCCCGCGCTGCACGGCGACGAGATGCGCGTCGCAAGGAGTCGAGGCCGGCGCCACCGGTTCCCAGGGCTGCCTCCCGTCGCAGCGGATCCCGTCTCGCAGGAGGGCGTCCTTGCCCACAAGTTCGGCCAGGGAGCGTGAGCGCTTGCAAGCGCCGCAGACCACCAGGAGCGACGCGAGCCCCTCGCCGCGTTTTGTGGATCGCTCGAAGCGAAGCTCCCGGTAGGCACGACAGAACCGCACCTCCTCCGTGACGCCGTCGTCGTGCCCGCGATGCGTCCACATGAACCATGGGATGTCCTGCACGTGGCTCCCACTCACGCACACGGCCACATATCTCATCGGCACCAGCGCCCCGCCGCACTGGCAGGAGTTGCGCCACCGCCCCTTCTCGCTCCGCGTCAACTGAGAGAGGCTTCCGCATCGTTCGCAGAATCGCCATGCGGGGAACCTCCAGTACGGAAGGCTGAAGGTGTCCGTGGCGGCTCTGCCCGCATGGGCCGGGGGCTGTCGCAGAACCCCACCGCCCAGACGAGCCAGGAGGCGATCGCACGAGATCTCCGGCGCCGTACGCCGGTCCCACCACGATGTGTCGGGGGCGATCAACGATTCCCCACGAATGTCAACGATCGCCCCCACGCCGAAGGGGGAGATCGTCTCCGACAGACGGAGATCATGCCGGATCTTCTGCACGCTGTACCTCCTGCATTGGTTCTTGCACCTCGACGGCCACGTTGGGTTCCACGGACCTCATCGAGTCGGCCACGAGCCACCCCTCGCCCGTTTGCCCGAATCGGAGCACGAGGGCCGAGGACTCGGCGCGGCGCCGCTCGTAGTGGAGTGCCTCGCCGTCCTCTCGCGCCTTCTTGGCGCGGCGATCCCAATCGCGCAAGAGCTGCCAGAGTTGATCGGTTGCGGCCTCGGCTTCGCCGGCCTCGGCGCGGGCGACAAGCGAAATCAGCCGTTCCACGAGCGGGTCGAGCTGCGAACGGAAGCCGGGATCATCCAGGTCGAGTGATCCTGCCGCCGCGTCACCGGCCAGCGCCGGAAATGAGTGGCGCAGAAGTGCCACGAGCGCTCCCGCCAAAGAACGGTCGCGCGAAGACAGTGACCAGGGGGTCACGCTTGTCGGCTCAACGCCACGGTAGAGCGCGTCGTGATAGCTGCGGAAGGTCTCGAAGTGCGACCTGTCGCGGGCTCGATTCGACCGGAACAGAGTGACGACGATGCCGTTGACCGACCCGCGACCGACGCGGCTGGTGGCTTGAATGTACTCGGCCGTGGTCTTCGGCTGACCCACCATGAGCATCAGAGCGAGCCGTTGCACGTCGATGCCGACCGAGAGCATGTTGGAGGAGAGCACCACGTCGACCGCCGACCCCGGCTCATCAGCGCTGGCACGCAGCAGGCGCAGGTCATTGGGAAGTTCCTCGGGACCGCGCCGGCTCGTCAACTCGAGGACGGCAGAGGCACGCACCCGGCGCAGAGCCGCATCCAGCCGCTCGGCACGCGTCTCCAGGCGGCCGTTGATGTCGTCCAGCAGGAGTGCCCCGCTACGGCCCAACTCCCGCAGCGAGTTGTGGTACATAACCAGCGTCCAGTAGGGGTCCCGCCGGCGGTCGACGCCCTCGGACTCGAGGACCACTTCCGGAATCTCCAGCAGGGGTGACGCCGCAGCGACCAGCGCGGTCGCCTGGGACACGCTCTGCGGCATGAGACCGACGTACAGCCTTCCCTCCCCGGAAGTCACCGGTCGTGCGAAGAAGGTCTCGTCACCGTTGAGACCGGCGGGGGGATACAGCGCGACCGAACGGCCGTACAGGCCGCGGACCTGGTCGGTGGAAGCGCGGATCGTCGCAGTGGACGCGATGATCTTCGGCTTCGAGCCCCCGCGGTTCAAGAGCAGCTGTATCACCGCGTCGAAGACAGCCACTGTCGTGCCGAGAGGGCCGGACAGGAGGTGCAACTCGTCCTGGATGATCAACTCGGGCCGCCGGTATGGAGTTCCGATACCAAGCAACCGCCCGGCACGCTCGTTGAACTGCAGTCGCGCGAACTTGTCTACGGTTGCCAGAAGGATGGTGGGCGGCTCGTCGTAGAGGACGTCATCGACCACCGCCATAGGCAGCTCGCGTTCGGCGAAGGGGCAAGCGTCGTTGATGCACTGGAAGACGACGTCGTTCCCCGCCTCGCGCGCCCCGTATGAGCGCCGGGAGTCGTCCTTGGTCTCGGGCACGAGTTCCGTTAGACACCACGGACACTCGGTGATCTGGAACTCGTTGGCCTCTCGAGGACTCCGCGCCTTGTACAGCCGCTCAAGCGCGTGCCTCGCACTGCCCCGGCTGCCCGGGGTTGCCTCGTTGCCGACCCAAAGGCCGATCGAGAACGGGCCCATGCCTCGTGCGCGCGTGTCGCTGGCCCGCAAGAGCTCCATCGCGCAGATCAGGGACGCTGCCCGTTGGAACTGTTGAGAGGTGAGGAGCCGCAGGGTGTACCTGGTGATCACCGCGGTGCCCGCCCCGGCTGCCCCGAAGCGGATCCGGCGGAGGAAGATCGCCACCGCAGCGACGCCCAGATACGCCTCGGTCTTGCCACCGCCTGTCGGGAACCAGATCAGATCCACCAACTCGCGCTCGATGTCTCTCTCATCGAGGGTAGACGCGAGCGTGACAAGGATGAAGCCCAGCTGGAAGGGCCGCCAGGCGGGCCGGGGGTCGACTTCGCCCCTCGCGATGGCCGCTTGCAGCATCTGCTCGCGCATCGCCGCCATGCCGAGCGCGAATGCTGTCCTGATCTGCTGGTGCGTCGGGTCCTCGAGCAGGGACACGCCGCTGCTCATCCGCTCCGCAGCGCGTCCAGCACGGGCGACGATCGCGCTGGCGTCATCTCCTAGCCGCTCGGCGTCGCGCGCCTGTGCCAGAACCCAGCCCTGGAACTCCTCGACGAAGGACCACAACGAGGCGACCACTTCCTCCGGCTCGGAATCGATGGTCTGCAAGAAGTCGAGGTCGAGGGCTCGCGCCGCTTCACTGTCAGCTCCGAGGCTCGTCTGCGCGATCGCGGGCACGACGAACGCAGGCACCGGATCCAGATACACCTTGGTGCACTCCCCGCTCGGCCCGACGTCCCAGCCTGCGGCCATTCCGTGCCCGACCGCGAATACTCTGCGGTCGCGATATCGGACTCGGAGTTCGCGCGATTCCGAATCGACATCGATCGCGCGGGAGACGTCGTACTCGAGAATCCGGGCGCCGGTCCGGGGGCGCACACCCAGCTCTACCTGGAAGAGCATGCGGGCGATGTCCTCGCGGTCGTTGCCCGTGGATTCCGTCTGAACCCGTACGTGCGTCGTGACCAGGTAGCCAGCCCCGTATGCCCGCCATCGGGATCCGACCTCGACGCTCACGGATCCGAGTGTCATCTGACGATGGGTTGTAGTTCGGGTCAGTTCGAGCGCCGGAAACGAGTGAGCCTGCCGTCGCCAACGGGCGGGACCGTCGTCCATCACCGGCGAGTAGGTGGCCGCCGAGAAGTCGCACAGGACCGATTCACCATCGGTGACGAGCGAGACGGCGGTCGAGGAGGGCCGCCAGTCCTCAGCGAGGGGGACGGACGCGTCGTTCTCTTCTACCTCCCCCCTCTCCACGTCCGCTTCCAGGAAGCCGTCGGACGTATCGGGTTGCCGCTCATCCGTGGAAACCGACGAGTCGCTCTCGGCTGGGAACAGCATGCCGACGGAGTACTGCAGGGACGGTCGATTGATCAGGACCTCATCGTCGCCCTGCTCCGGACCGACATACGCCTTCCGGATGTGGTCGAGGGCGATTGCCTGCGCCTTCGTGAGAGTCATTGGGTGTTCACCGAGTCCTCCGAGCGAGGGTTTGCAGCCGTCGTTTGTCCTCGCCCGTCGCCACGACATGCAGCGCTACGCGAGGGCGGGTGACAGCGACGTAGAAGTTCGCCATCGGGTGATCGTCGAACTCATCCGGAAGGTCACAGACGATCACATGCTCCGTCTCGAGGCCCTTCGCCGAGCGCGGGCTGAGAACGCGGATGCCGTCCTGCAGACGGTCCGTCGATGCGTCGGCGGTGACCGGGATGACCCAGATGTTCGACGGCGCAACTCCCTCTAGGGTGAGCGCCTTTGCGATGGCAATCGCCTCGAGGACGCCTCCTCCGTCGGTCGCCCAGCACCATTGAATCCTCTCGCCGTTGACGATGCCTGCATCGCCGACGTCGGCGCCGAGGTACTCCTGGACCATGTGCACGATGGCCTTGGTGTTACGGACGTTCAGGCTCAGGTCGTACTCGGAGGCCTCGGACGCGACCAGGTCGAAGATCTCGCGGTCGAACCTCCCATGAACGTGCGCCTGGTTGTTCGGATCGAGGAACATCCGCCAACGGCCACCGGTCGTTCCCCCCACCAGCACCCGGTCAAGAAGGTCCATGGCTTCTGAGGACATCAGGTCCTGCGCCTCGTCGACGAGAAGGACGTCGTACTGGCGCTCTTGGGAAAGTTCATCGAAAGCGATCACCGCGATGCCGCGCTCGGAGACACGAGGCTCGAAGAAGTGTCGCAGCCCGGGAGAACGGAAGGTGATGAGAACAGAACGTCCCGCCGAAGCCTCGTGTTTCGCGGATTCCGCAAGCACCAGCGACTTGCCGGTGCCGGCCCCGCCGCGAACCACGATGCGAGGATTTCTTGACAGGCCGGCCAGGACACGCGCCTGACCCTCCGTCGCTCTGTTCTGTTCATCGACAACAGCACCTCGCTGCGCATCCAGAACAGGCATCCTGGAGAATTCGCCGAACAGCCTTCTACGCAACTCATCCGCGCGGGCCACGCGCTCGCCGCGGGGGACCGGGCGCGAGCCCTCGGCGACGCGATCAAGCGCAGCGGACAGGGCTGAGGCCGTCATCGAATCCTTAGCGAGCCAGTGGGTTGACTTCCATTCCGTTGACGAGGGTGGACTGTCGATGTCAGGCGTCACCACTATGGCCTCAGTGGGGAACCAGCCGATCCCGTCCTCGCGGAGGATGTCCCGCAAGGCGAACATCGCGGTCCGTGCCTGCTCCATCGGCGAGGACGACAGTCGGTGGGCGTCACCATGCCGGTCGACGGTGTACCAGGAGCCGTCGAACTTCTTGACACCTCCGCCCTTTACCTCGACGACGATGACGACGCCCTTCCAGAGGACGACGAAGTCGGCTTCCGCCATCTGCTTGTAGGCGTGCGAGCGGAGCTTCACCGAGTGGAACGCCACCGCCATCTGCTCGGGTATTGCGGCGAGGAGCCGCGCGAGTCGGCGCTCCGCCTCGCTGACCGTCGTCTTCTCGACGTCACGCAGGTCCGGGCTCAGAATCATGTGTTCTGCTCCTGCCAGAGTTCTTCGTACTCTCGGAATCCGAGCAGGTTGTTGATGTCGGAGTTACCGAAGTTGTCCTCCATATCGACGATGAGACACTCCTCCTTGCCGCCGTTCTTCGGTCCCCGCAGCCCTCGTCCTGCCATCTGTATGTATGCGTTCGGGCTGAACGTCGGGCGGGCGATATAGAGGGCGCTGACACCTGGGGCGTCGAACCCCTGCGTAAGGAGATCGCAGTTGGCCAGGACCTGAATCTCACCGCGCTTGAACTGCCCGATGACGTCGCGTCGTTCCTGACGCCCAGTCTGTCCGCTGACTGATGCCGCCTTAATCCCTTGGAACCGCAGCGTTGCTGCTAGTACCTGAGCGGAGAGGACGTTCGGCGTGAATACCAGCACCGACTTCGCCCGCTCATTATCGAGGCCCATGATGCTGTCCACCAGGATCCTCATCCGGGCATGACTGGCTGCGACTCTGTCGAGCACCGAAGGCGTGATCCGGCGCATTCGCTCGGCGTCCGCGAGTTCTGCGCCCGTGAGACTGACATCGACGCCACGCAGGATGTCGTGCTTGACCCTCGCCAGGACGCCCAGCGCAACCAGCTCGCCGTAGGGGTCGTCGTCGAACGCCTGCAGCGGATTGTTCCCGAAACGAGCCGCCAGCGCTCGGGTAGCCTGCACGGAGGTCCCCTTGAAGGGTGTGGCGGAGAGCCCGATGAGGGGTCGCGCCCAATTCCTGCCATCGACTCCCAACCAGGTGAGAATCTCCGTGTAGCGGGTCGAGGTGCCGGCGACGTGGCCCTCATCGATGATCACCGCGCCCGAACGCGCCAGCCAGTCGTAGTCCGCGTGATTCGGCCGGCCAAGAATCACCTCAATCTTCGCGTCAGTCGCCACAATGACGCTGAATTGCGTGTCGGGCTCGTGAACCTCGTTGCTTTCCCACAGCCGCCCAATCGTCAGGGGACGCTCATCTCCGAGTCCACGCCACACTTCACTGAACGTCTGCACCGCCTGCTCGCAGAGTTCCTGTGATTGCGCGATCCAGAGAACGGGTCCGGTAAGCCGACCGTCGATGAACAGTTGCAGCACGGTCTGCGTAGCTACGCGCGTCTTCCCTGCGCCCGTCGGAAGCACGACCATCGCCTTCGCGTGCCGGTCACCAGTCCTCTGTGTCAGGGCAGCGCCCAACTTCGCGCTGATGTCACGCTGGTAACCGTGCAGCGGGGAGAGGATGGTGGCTCCGGGCACCACGAACTCGGCGTCCTGGCGCTGGGTTCGCTGGCCAGCGAACTCCGGTCCAAATCCCATCTTCCGGAGCCACGAGATGGTGGCTGCGCCGCCTGCCCACTGATTCGGAACATCGGGGAAGCCCTCGCGACGGAAGAGGTCGGCGAGTTCTCGAACAGTGTCCTTGCCGTACACGGAGAGGCATAGTGCGGCTACCGAGGTGCGGGCCGACACGAGGCCCTGCGCCTCCAGCCCATGCCACAGGCCCTTCGGCAGCTTCTCGCGGAGATCGTCGTCGCCGAAGTAGACCTCCAGCCTGCCCGCGTCCGATTCCGCAGCAAGCGCTTCCTGGCGGAGGATCTCGAGATGGTGCGCGAGGCCTACCTGAAGGGCGCGCGTGATGTCCGCGTTCGTCATTCCGAGGTCGAACGCCTCGCTCACCGCGGCGAGAGTCTTTCGCTCATCTAGACCGGCACGAACCACGATCGACGAGCCATCGCGATAGGAATCGAGCGACTGGGTCTCGACGCCCTCCTCGGTCGTGACCCACTTGGCGATGGAGCCGGCCCGCGCAATCGTCGCGTTGGCCAGGTCGTCCGACTGCACCACGGAGCGCAGGCCGGTGAAGACGTCCAGGAGTCGCTCGGGGTCCTGCTGTCCTTCTATGCGGGTCGAGAACGCGAAGCTGTCCTCGAAGCGCAGACAGCCGACGACCTCGGTGAGTAGGGCGGCTTGCTCCTCGGTCGCACGGAGGTAGGGGCGTTGGTGCTGGGCCAGGTACTCGCGTTGCTCGTCGCTGACAGCAACGTAGACCGTGCGGGTGGGACGCGATTCGATGATCCGGCCCACACGAGCCGGGATCTGCGGGGGTCCCGCAGGGTAGGCCAGACGGCTTGCCGTGATGATGAAGCTCACGAGCAGGTCATCGTTCGACGCAGGCGGCAGCAGATCGACCGAAAGTGCTTCGGCGAGAATCTTTGCCGGAACTCTCTCGAGCTCGTCTGGAAGCTGTAGGGCGTCCACGATGTCCCGGGGCCCGTCGAAAAGCGGCAGGAGTTCTCGATACTGCACGAGCGATGGCGCCACCAGTTCGCCCAAGGGGCGGTAGCCGCGGGAACTGCGGAGCAGGCCTGCCTGCTCGGCAGCCCATCTCACCGGCGACTTGATCCGGTACGTGACACCAGTGGCCTGGTCCTCGCAGTCCCAAGGTGCATCGCCAAGACTCAGCAGCCCGCGTGTCCAGGTCTCCCTAATGTGATCAGTGGCGCCTGCGTCGCGAAGGAGCAGCAGCACTGAGAACGGTCCAGGAGAGGCTCCGCGGCTAGGAAACACCGATACACGCTCGACCGGGCGATCGCCCGGAGTGAGCCGACCGTTCACGTCCTGCAGAACCCAATCGATGTATGCATCGGAAGCGAATTCATCATCGAATGAGAACTCGCCTCGGGGCGCGTGCACGACACCCAATTCATGCGCGAGGCTCCGGAGGCAACGCCGGCGATCGAGCAGGACGCCGCCGTCCGCCGCAGGCAGGGACTCGTCGAGGTCGAGCACCTGCTGCGGCCAGGCCCAGCCGCCGTCGAGCGTGGGCACGAGCACCGACGCGTGAGGGTGCGCTTTGACGACGTCCGACGCATCACGGGGGCTCACCTCGAGCGCCGCGTCCCAGAACTTGGCCTGCAGTTCCGGATTTGTCGGACCGGTGAGCTGGGCGATTCGAGCATTGAGAATGGCGACGGGATCGAGATCCCGGAATCCGGCTTCCCGGAGCATCCGATCCATGCCGGGATAGACAAGGAACTCGGGGTCAACGAAGACAGCACCCTCGATCTCGAGGTCCTCGGCTCGTCTGAGGAACACCAGGCTCTTGTCGTTGAGCGAACGCACGCCATCGCTCGTCGGGATCACCCTGGCCTGACCCATCTCAGGCTTGCCACGATCCGCCATCACAAATTTGAGCGCGTTAGCAGCGGACTCGATATCACCGCCCTCGGCCCACTCGCGGAGCCACGACAGGATCCCTCTCTTCGGCACTGAGTCGAGCGCCCGTCGGAGGTCCCGACCGTCATCGTCGAAGCGGTCCGGGTCGACGCTGACCACAAATAGTTGACGCAGTCTTGCGATGCGCCTCGGGGTTGCGTAGCACCGCCAGTGCGGGACGTCGTCACCAGTGTTCGGCGAGGCGATCCATGCCCTGTGAACGGACTCGTGCGCCTCCCACTCGAAGTCGAGCGGCCTGAGAGCTGGAGCGACGCGCAGCCGGCCAGGCCCGTCCGGAATCAGCGCGGTCTCGACGGCCAGACGCGGAACCAGTGCGCAAAGCACCTCGTCCCCGAAGTAGGTGGCCTCCCGTCCTCGCGCTGGAAGGTAGTCGAGGACGGCGGCGGGATCCGCCGCCGTGCTCACGCGCGGGAGCAGTTCGACGAACATCTCCGCCAGCGTCGTGAGGATCTCGCGGTTGTAGTCGTTGCGGAGCAGGGTGGTTCGGTCGTCGTTCACGCTCCATGGAGCGTTGAACAGGGCTGATGCCGACGTCTCATCGCGAAGCGGGAAGTAGGACCAGAACTGCCCGATCCGTTGCTGCGAATACTTCGCCGGGATGGCCACACTGACCTTTACCTGGTCACGAGAGACGGCCTCTCCGACCTCGCGACGAGCCGACGGGGTGGGGGAGTGCATGCGCTCGCCGACGATCCATTCGTCGCCACTGCCGTCGGGGCGCTCAATCTTATAGAGCCCGTCCCCGAGGCTCCGCGAAACGTGACTCGTTTCGAATCCCTGATCACCGAGAACGCGGAGCCGGACCTCGCGGACGGCACCTACGAAGAGCAGGAATTCTGAAGCGAACGACTGCATCTCATGCTGAAGCCTGTCGACGTTCGAGATGTTGGGCAGTCTCACGATCGTGGTCGCCCAGTCACCGAGCGCTTGCACGATCGGATCCTCCTGGTGCAGCCGCTCCGCATCGAGTGGCGTGGCCGTGCGAAGCACGGGAAGTCGCCGCACGGCCGATCCAACATTGCGGATCGCATCCTTCGCCTTCGCCGAGTTGAACTCGAACGAGACCGATCTACTCAGTACCTGCGGCGAGTCGGCGACTGCGAGCACCGACTTGAACCCGAGGCCGAAGCGTCCGATCTCATCGCCGCGCTTGCCACTCAAGTGCGCATGCGTGATGGCGATGAGTCCGTTCTTGGAGAACGGCCGACCGGAGTTCGCACAGTAGAGCGTTCGCGACATCGGATCGAGGATGATCTCGACTCGGCCGAGGCCGTCGTCGTCTGGGCCGCCGGCACCCGCCATCGCGTCCGCCGCGTTCTGCACGAGCTCCAGCAGCGTGCGGTTGGCGTACCCGCCGACGCGGATCGACTCTTCATGATTAGCGTGCTCGCTGATCAGGTTCGGGTTCGCTCTGTACGAGGCGATGGCGCGCTCGAACTGCTGCTCTACTTCTCGAACGAGTTCGGGATTCGGCGCCCAAGTGCGCGTCGATTCGACCATGAATCTGTTCCCCCCAGGGTGTATGGCTAGGAGGACGATATCGATTCATCGCGGTCGGGGCGCGATACGCTGCTCGCATGTCCTGGGCGTCCACTCCCGGGGCGCGGCGCTCGATGCAGGCGAACCGCGGTCGAGACACCACGCCCGAACTGCGGGTTCGGAAGCTTCTGCACGCCGCCGGCGCCCGCTACCGCGTCGACCTCGCTCCGCTCGGAGGGCGACGAAGGGCGGACATCGTCTTCAGCCGCCGACGCATAGCGGTGTATATCGATGGGTGCTTCTGGCACGGATGCCCCCAACACGCGACGTACCCGCGGACCAATAGCGACTACTGGCTTCCGAAGCTCAAGCGCAACGTTGAGCGCGATCGCGAAACCGACAGCCAACTCCGCCAGGCAGGGTGGACAGTGTTGCGGTACTGGGAGCATGAGGCGCCTGAGCAGATCGTCCGTTCCATCTTGGAAAGGATCGAGCGAGACCGAGAGGTCCGATCCCGAACGTGAGCGTTCGACCGGTGCGGCGCACACCTCCGCCCGGCTGATGAGCCCGAGTGATCTCTGCCGCACCCGCGCAGGGTGCTCGGCCCGCCGGTCACACCCATCCCGTGTCTACGGCTTGACGTCTTTCTCCACCACGAGCGAACCTCATCGGTGCCGTTGTCGAAACCACGACCGTTCCACAGACTGTCACAGTCGCGCTGCGACACTGAGGCCCTCTTCCAGGCGCCTAGCGCCTGCTTCAGATACCCCAGCCAGCAGGCCTCGGCGGTGGGTATGCCTGGGAGACGCGCCGGACTGGGTTATTGTCGTTCGCTCCGGTGCTAACGCCGCCCACGGAGAGGCTTCGGCGGCTCCATTTCGATGACACTCATGCGCCCTCCCTCTCTCTCGCCGCCACAGCCGTTAGCGTCCGTAGGCGGTGCTGTGAGGTGGTGTCGGAGGCTCCCGCTAGCTTGACGGCCACGCTGCACCTAGGACGACGAGGGACTTCATGACACGACAGATGCCAATCATTGACCTGTTCGCCGGAGCAGGAGGACTGGGGATCGGTGCTGGGCAGGCTGGCGGCGAACTACGCCTGTCGGTCGACAACGATTCCTTCTCCTGCGAGACCATGCGCCTGAACCCGGGACTCCATGGAGGGCATGTCATGGAGGCGGACGTCACCACGCTGACCGGCGCCCAACTGCGGAAAGCAGCGGGGCTGTCGGCCGCCGACGACTTCGTCATGATCGGTGGTGCTCCCTGCCAGCCTTTCTCGAAGGCGGCCTACTGGGTTGATAAGGGCGACGAGGCGGCGTATCGCCGCGCGCGTGCTCGAGGGGAAGCGGCTCTGAAGCCCACTGAACCTCTCGTCGCGCGTCCGGACAGTCGCCGCACCCTGGTGCACGAGTTCTGGAGACTCACTCGAGAGTCGGAAGCTTCCGCCTTCGTCTTCGAGAACGTTCCGAGCATCCTGCACCCGAGGAATAAGCACATTTTCGAGGCATTGCGCGCCGACGCGGAAGCTGCCGGATACGCCACGAGGAAGGTGGTCGCGACTGCCACCAACTACGGCGCTCCCCAGATGCGGCAGCGCGTCTTCCTGCTTGGATCGCTGAATGGGATGCCGGAGGAACCCCTAGAGACTCACGCCGAGACGGCCGAGCACGGGATGTTGCCATGGCGGACTTCGGGCGACGCGCTCGCGGAGTTCGACGGACCGGACTTCGCGGAGGATGCCGAGGTCGTGCAGGGCCGGTGGGCGCAACATCTCGCCGACATTCCACCCGGAATGAACTACAAGTTCCATTCCGCTTGGGCGGGGCATCCCAGCCCGACTTTCGAGGCGGAGACACGCTACTGGAACTTCTTGCTCAAGCTGTCACCCGAGCGCCCATCTTGGACCATCCCGGCCAGCCCAGGCCCCTGGACCGGGCCGTTCCACTGGTCCGGCCGGCGCCTCCGCATCCCTGAACTAGCTGCTCTGCAGACTTTCCCTCGTGACTATCGCTTCGCCGGACCTCGTCGCGAGCAGGTTCGCCAGATTGGGAATGCAGTGCCTGCTGTCATGGGTTCTGCCATGGTCTCGGCGGCCATCCAGACGCTAGTATCCGACGCTAGGCACGCGGCGTGAGCGGCGAGCGCCTGACCGCCTTGAGCTTGTTCTCCGGGTGCGGGGGGCTCGACCTGGGAATTCGCAACGCGGGATTTGACGTCCTGGGCGGCGTTGACAACGACCCCTTCTCGGCTCAAAGCCATGCCGTCAATTTCCCCGAGTCGAAGTTCTATCTCGGCAGCATCGCGGACTTCTCTGAGGAGTTGGCGAAGAAGCTCATCGGCGCGGACAGATTGAGCGACGTCGATCTGCTGGTCGGCGGTCCGCCCTGCCCGCCTTTCTCTAAGAGCCGGTTCTATCGAACCGACAAGCCTCGTGCGATGAGCGACCCGGTGGGGGAGGTGACCATCGGCGGCTACCTGAACACGTTGCGTTGGTTGCGGCCTAAGGCCTTCCTCCTCGAGAACGTTGCCGGCATGGCCTTCAAGGTGCACGCGGAGACGCTCGACTTCATTCTGGCCACGGCTCGGGAGCTCGGGTATACCTGCTCCACGCGAGTGCTGAATGCAGCGGACTACGGGGTGCCGCAACTGCGTCAGCGGTTCTTCATCGTCGGAACACTCGATGCGGAATACTCGTGGCCCGAGCCGACGCATCACGATCCGCAGACGCCGAGCCTTGCGGTGGACCGTCCCTGGCGTACTTCTGGAGAGGCGATCGGTGACCTCGACACGGAGGAATTCGCGAGCGACGAGGGACACGTGGCCGGTGGCAAGCATCGTCACCTCCTCGAGCAGATTCCGCCGGGCGACAATTACCTGTTCTTCACCGCCAAGCGGGGGCACCCCAACCCGCAGTTCGAGTGGCGGAAGCGCTACTGGTCCTTCCTCCTCAAACTGAGCCCCGATATGCCGTCGTGGACGATCCAGGCACGCCGGTCAAACAACATGGGGCCCTTCCATTGGCGAAACCGGATCCTCCGCATCGAGGAGGTCAAAAGACTGCAGACCTTCCCCGATGACTGGTTCCTTAGCGGGAATGTCGAGCAGCAATGGAGGCAGGTCGGAAACGCCGTTCCGCCTGCCCTCGCGCACGCGCTTGGCGCCAACATCGCGCAGGCCCTTCTCGCTCGCGCTGGCGAGAAGGTAGCTGCGTGACGGAACTAGATCCAGCCTCGAGCGGCGATGCCGAGGAGGCTGACGCGAGGGAGGCATCTCGGAACTCAGAAGTCCCGGGCGCGGACGTCCCCCTGCCCGAGGCGAGTCGAAACGACGAAGAGCTAGAGGGCGGGACTGAAGAGTCCTCGTCTGCCCCCGCGGCGGACGACAACTTCGAGTCGACGGACGTCGCTCCCCGGCTCCCGGCTCTTAACGAGTTCACCCCAGATCAACTCGGAGGGCCTGAAGCTCTCCTCTTTCTTCTGGAACTGGTCGCACGCTCCACCGATCGTGCCGAGATTGTGGAGGCCATTCGGCAGGAGTGGTTCCTAAACTCGGCGAAGAAGCAGGAGGACCCGGAGGATCAACTCAGGCAACAAATGACGCGTGCCCGAAACGTTATCGCCGGCATGCGCCAGGCTGGCCTGCTTGGGCCATCTCTGGTGAATATCGAACTGTCCGAGCTTGGGCAAGCGATCCTTGCCCTCAAGGAGCAGCCCCCTCATGCTTACGCGGAGTTCGTTCGATTCCTTCTGAAGAATCGCCGAGGTATCGAGGTGCTTGAGGTCGCTCGCGCACTCAAGAAGCGCGATGGGATCGTCACGAAGAAGGCGGTCGACCAAGAGTTGATTCGCCGAGGCTACGCGCTCCCGACCAACAGTTCCTACTCCGGGAAATTGCGTCAATGGCTCGCGGTGGCTGACGTGGTGGACGCAAACTGGGGCATCAATGAGGACAGGTTCGTGGAGTTAGCGGGCGTGAGCGCGGACGACATAACGGAGTGGCGGCTGCTCTCCCCGGCGCAACAGGCGGTCGTGGTCGCGCTGTGTGTCCGAGCGATCGGAAACACGACGCCCATCCCGTCACCCGAGTTGCTCGAGTTGCTGCGCCAGGGCGGCGTCGACTTCGACCCTGCTCAAGTAGCGAAAACCATCTATGGACCACTCGTAGCAAAGGGATGGATCCACCAGGAGGTCAAAAAGGGAGGGCGAGGAGGCAAGGGTGGCTTGATATCTCCGACGGAGAAGGCGCTCGCTCTAGATCTCGAGTTGGTCGAGGGCCTCGAGCTGGGCGATTTCCCTCCGGAGCTTCAAAAGCAACTGGGTACCCCGCTCTCCGACGTGCTGGCGATGCTGGATTCGGAGGATAAGCACGTCAAGGGTATCGGCCTTGAACTGCTTGCCCTTCGGTTGGCGACGGAAGCCGGACTTCTGCCGGTGGAACTACGGCAACGTGGAGTGGAAACGGGTGGGGCAGAAGTTGACCTCGTTGCGGAAGGGGCCCACCTTCATTTTTCGCGGTGGCTTTTCCAGTGCAAGAACCAGAAGAGTGCGGTCGGTCTTGACGTCCTAGCAAAGGAATTAGGAATGGCGACGCTGCTCAGGGCGCAAGTTGTCGCGATCGTGACTACCGGCCCTTTCGCGAAGTCGGTGCTGGATTACGCCAGGAGGGCTTCCGAGACAACTGCAATTCAGGTCATCCTCTTGGACGGCGAGTTCTTGAAGAACTATCGCGCGAAGGGTGCAATCGCACTTCGGACCGAACTGCACAATCGGGCGGTCACCGCGTTGACCCTCAAGCGTCCGCAGTTGCGGGAGATGCCCCGCACCTGACCTCGCCTCTCCGAGTCTCCTGGCGGACGAGCAGGACCGCCGCCCCGGCGACCGCAGAATCGCGCGCACGGCGACGCACTATGCCGAACCACGCTTGCGTGCGGGGGGAGGGGGAGAGGGAGGCCCTGGGCGCGGTGGCGGCTGTCGCGCCGAGAGTCTCTGCGGCTTGAAATACGGTCCGGAAGATGTCACCGGAAGGAGCGAACCAGGCGGCCGCGGCCGCTCGTGCAGATTTGTACTCCGCTTGCGCTCGTCGTATCCGAGTTCGGGCATGCCGCGAGGTCGTCTTGAGGTGGCACTCGAATATGACGGGCGCGACCGACGACGGGCGAGCGGTGCCATCCGCGTACACGACACCGCGACCCTCCGGGACCCCGGCGGAGGGCGACATCGGCCAACCAGGGCAGGCCCGTGAGGCTGGGTACGCCGAGAAGCGCCAGCGGTCGCAGCGCACCCCGATCTCCCGTTCGCAGTCCCGCATGGTCTTCGGCGGGGGATTGTGGACGACCAGGGGTGCATCGATCGCGATCACGTCGTTTATGCAGCCGCATGGCGGTCGCTCGTACGGATGGCCGACGCCCGCGTACCTGCGAGAATTGACGAATCATGGACGGCTTCGGCACCTTAGACGCAGATAGCATCCGGCATCACTTGCAGGGACAGTTCGGGCTCGATGCGTCCTCGCCGCGCCAGGTTCTGCGGCTCGCGGACCTCGGTGTAGTAGTCACGGCATGGCGAAATGGCCCGATCGAAGACATCCACGCGCGCCTTGGCGGGCTAAGCGACGGCGAATTGCTCCGAATCAATTCCCACACGACCTGGCGAGTCCGCGGGATTACCGGTCGATGGCTTCGGGAGGTCGGCTTCGGGGAACGAGGAAATCAATCCAGAGGTTGGTCCATATGCCACGAGGATCTCGAGACCCTTGTCTCACGTTGGTATCGCTGGGTTGCGAATCCAAACCGAGTGCTCCCGGGCGGCGCGCCGTTACACGATAGCGCGGGTGTCAAGCTAGAGGAGGTGCAATTGCATGCGGAGCGTGCTCTATTCGCCTTGCTGCCGCTTGCGCGTCGGTATGGCGTAGATGCTGCTCTGTTGTCTCTCGCGCTACAAGGCGCCGTTTTCGCAGGCCACTGGTGGGGGCATCCGAGGTGGCCAAATCTTGTCGAACGGTTCATCAGGTCTCTGGACCATCCACATAAGTCGGAGGGCATCAGCGAGATCGATTGGGTGGGGCTTCAGACCCCTGAACCTCCTGAAGTCTCGGATCGTCCCTATCTCGCGGGCGTTCTCCTCGCCGCACCGTGGCAGCTTCAGACTGCGACCGCGGACTGGCTAATCAAGGCTGGCATCGGATCCTCTTGAGTACGTGGCGACCTCTACTCAGTCCGTAGCCTCATAATTTTCCAGAGGGAGCCCTCGGAGCACTCCATGACGCCAGTGAAGGCCCTTCATCGTCGCGTTGAGGATGAAGATTCCGAAGGCGCCCGAAAGAGGACGGCTACGGCGCCGAGGGCCACGGCGCATGGGCGCAGCGAGCGGAGCGCGACGGTCGTTTCCATGTCGGCCGGCTAGGGGTGCTGCGCAGGCAGTCGTCGGGGTCGCAGGCAGGTCGAGAACACAGGCAGGACCGCCTCGGCCAGCGCGGTCTCCGGCAGCGCTCACCCCTGCACCGGTGCCGCGGCGTCCAGTCCCGCTCCGCGTAACTAGTGCGTCCGCGGCGGAGCGCGTAGAAGTCGGACTCCGCGCACGCCGAGCGGTCGGTCGACGCGCGATGGGGGGCAACAGGTTGCCCGCGCCGTTCAAGCATCGCGCCCTGATAACTTCGACCCATGGACGAGACCGTGCGTCAGCAGATCGCCGCGTTCGTCGCTGAGCGCGACTGGTCACAATTCCATACGACGGAGAACCTGGCCAAGAGCATCGCCATCGAGGCTGGGGAGTTGCTGGAGTGCTTCCAATGGAACGCCGACGCCGACGAGAGTCGGGTGCGCGAAGAGTTGGCAGACGTGCTTACGTACTGCATCCTGCTTGCCGACCGCATCGGGGCTGACCTGAATCAAATCGTGCTGGATAAGCTGGCGATGACGGGGGAGAAGTATCCGGTCGAGAAAGCTCGGGGGCGAAGCAGGAAGTATGACGACCTGTGAAATCACGCGGCTAGCGTTCAGCCAGGAAACCCTCAAAGCTTGGGGCTCCACTGATCCTCGCCACAGCAACTGGCCCGTCGTATACGTCCTCGATGACTCCCACAAGGACAGCGAACCAGCGGGTCGCCTCTCTTTGAACGAGGTCTACGTCGGGGAATCTCTGAACGTCGCCGCTCGTATGCGGCAGCACCTCGACTCCTCCCAGAAGAACCACCTCACCACTGTCCGGGTGATAGTCGACAAGACGTTCAACAAGTCCGTCTGCCTAGACCTCGAGTCCTACCTCATCCGTCTTCTAGCTGGGGACGGCCGGTACAGCGTGCTGAACCGCAATGACGGCGTCACCGATGCCGACTACTACGACAGGGCCACCTACCGCGCCAAATTCCTCGAGATCTTCGATGAGCTGCGGCGGGACGGCCTCTTCAGCCGAACAGTCCCAGAGATCGAGAACAGTGACCACTTCAAGCTGTCCCCATTCAAGGCGCTGACCCCGGACCAGGCTAGCTCCGTCGAAGACATCCTGGAAGGGCTCTTCGAGGACCTACAACGCGGCGCGCAGAGCACGATCGTCATCCAAGGAGCGCCTGGCACGGGCAAGACGGTTCTCGCGATCTACCTGCTCAAGCTGATCATCGACATCGGGCGGACGACTCCGGCGGAGGGCCTCGATGGCAACTCGATGTTCTCGGACTTCTTCGGGAGCGGATACGGCGACCTCGTGAAGGACATCCGCATCGGCCTCGTCGTCCCACAACAGTCGTTGCGGGAGTCCATCAAGAAGGTCTTCAACAAGACTCCGGGATTGCACCCGGGGATGGTGTTAACCCCCTTCGATGTCGGAGGGGCGGAGCAGGACTTCGACGTGCTGCTAATCGACGAAACTCATCGCCTGAATCAGCGGGCGAATCAACCGTCCGGAGTGCAGAACAAGAAGTTCCGTGAGATTACCGAGACGCTCTTCGGCTCGGACGACTTGACAAAGACCCAGTTGGACTGGATACGAACGAAGAGCAAGCACCAGATCTTTCTTCTGGATGCAGCACAGTCAGTCCGGCCTGCAGACCTTCCGCGCACGCTGCTCGACGAACTCGTCCGCGAAACGGAAAGAAGCGGCCGTCACTACCGACTGACGTCCCAGATGCGCGTGCGAGCGGGTGACGACTACGTTGGCTATGTCCGAGCCATCCTTCGGCCGCCGAGCGTCGCCCCTCGAGAGCTGGTGCGGCAGGAGTTCGAGGGATACGACTTCCGAATGTTCGACAGCGTCGCCGACATGCGAGAAGAAATCCGACGGAGGGACGCAGAGTCGGGGCTCGCGCGGCTGGTCGCAGGGTACGCATGGGAGTGGAAGAGCAGGTCCGACAAGACGGCGCACGACATCGAGATCGACGGCTCTTACCTCCGGTGGAACAGTTCCGCGATCGACTGGATCGCGTCTCCGAAATCCCTTGAGGAAGTCGGGTCGATCCACACCGTCCAGGGCTACGACCTCAACTATGCCGGCGTCATCATCGGACCTGACCTTACTTACGACATGGCCAACCGCCAGCTAACGATCGACCGGGCAGCCTACTTTGACAAGAAGGGCAAGGAGAATAACCCGGTCCTGGGCAAGGCCTACGGCGACCAGGACCTGCTGCAGTTCATCACCAACATCTACGCGGTCCTGCTCACACGTGGCATTCTCGGAACGTACGTCTACGCCTGCGACCCGGGACTTCGCGCCTATCTGGCCAAGTTCATCGGAAACGGCTCGGCAACGGGGGGGGGCCCGGCTAGCCGCTGAAGTTGCCGTCCTCGGGGCGGACTACGTCGCCTGGGGCCCGCGACCGCGGACTTCGGTGGGACTGGAGAAGACGTCGGCAAGGAAGGCCGCCGGGAGCCGATGATCGAGGGAGAGCGAGCCTCGTTGCTGCTCGCGGCCTTGGTCAGCCTGCGCATCCGCGGCAAGCAGGGCGGCACCTTCGGCGCGACGGCACCGCGGACCCTCGCGCCATGGCCGCGCTTTTCCGCGCGGTCGACCGCCTCGAGAAGCGGATGCGCCCTCGGCCCGACCGACTTCGTCGACTAGGCGGCTGGCTACGTGGAGCGGCCCGCCGAGGCCTTCGCGATCGTCGCGCAGCGCGCGATGGACGCCTACGGGATGACCGTCCCACCCTGGGCTAATAGATCAACGACGCCTCCTGAACGCCACGTCGCCGCCGCATCCCGGCGATCCTCCCCGTCGGTGTCGGCAGCCCCGCCTACCGTCCCAGCGTGTGGAGATCCTCCACACCTCGGACTGGCACATCGGGCGCACCTTCCACACGCACTCGACGCTCGCGCACCTGCTCGAGGTGCGCGACGCGCTGGCGACCGCCGTGCGGGAGCAGGGGCTCGACGTGGTGCTCGTCGCGGGCGACGTCGTCGACTCGTCGATGCCGTCCGCCGCCGCCATAACCCTGCTCAGCGACGTGTTCCGCCGCATCCGCGAGGCTGGCGCGAAGATCGTGTGACAAGCGGCACTGACGACTTCATCACGCGATGATCGCGAGCACGGGCACCACCCGGGGCACGTGGAAGCACCAACACGCTCACATTCGCGGAGATGAAGACGAGGAGGAGCAGCAGCACCGTCGTCTGAGCGAGGGTGCCGACGTCGCCGAGGACGCTGAGCAGCATTGTCGCGCCGCCGATGACGAGGATCGAGACCCACGGCGTGCGCCGATTCTTGACCACGCGCCCGAACGCGCTGGGCAGCAGGCCCGACTCGGCGAGGCCGTAGGCCACCCGGCTCGCCATCACCATGAACAGCAGGGCGCCGTTCGCGATCGCGACGAGGGCGATGAGGCTGAAGATCCAGAGCGGGATGCCGACGCCGCTGCCGCGGACCACCTCGAGCAGCGGGCCGCTCGAGGTCGTGAGCGTCGTCGGCTCGACGGCGATCACGGCGCCCAGCGCGATGAGCAGATAGACCACGGCGGCGGTGCCGAGGGCCGCGAACAGAGCGCGCGGATACACCTTGGACGGGTTCCGCACCTCCTCCGCCATATTGGCCGCGGCCTCGAAGCCGAGGAAGGAGAAGAACGCGAGGGGGGAACGCTGCGCCTCCGCGGCTTGCGCAGGTTCTAGGTGAGAACATCGCGCGCTATCCGCCCACGCACAGTTCGGCCGCCACGTAACCGCCCGAGGTGTTCACGTTCCGCAAGCTCGGGGTTTTGGCTGCAGGCACTCGCTGACAAGCCGCTTCAGCCGTTGCTCCGCACTGTCGAATCCGCGATGTTCCAGGCAGAGCCGTCATCCACTCGGTTTAGCAGGGGACATTGCGGCCGTGTGGCACGTCATGCGCCTACATGACGAATTTTCGGATTTCGTCGCCGCGCCTTAGGAGCGTTGTATCAGGCCGAAGGCTGCGAAGAACTGGCAGGTTTTCAAGCGGTAGCCCATGGAACGACGAAAGCTCCTCGTATCCGAATCTCCTCTTCTCAGGCAACAGCAATCTGGCGGCGGAACTGACCCGGATCGTGTAGTCGTCGTCGACGGTGAAGAGAGCGGAATCATATGCTGCGTGATGGTTTCGGCAAAGATTCATCCCATTGGAGACAGAGTCATTGTTCACCCCGCTCCACACCGGTACGATGTGGGCCGCCTCCGTCAAGTTGAGTTGAAGGCCGCACACTGCGCATCCGTACCGGTAGGCCGTACGAACTCGGGTCCCAAAGTCTGCTGAGCGGAAGCGCTTTCGAACCTGCTGCACCATGACGTCCCTCTCGTCAATAGGCGGGAGATCCGTGCTCCCCAGATTCATTGCGCTCACGACGTCGGAGGGCCGCAGGCTGTGCATCTCGGCCAGGGACTCGAGGTACACGGCGAGGAAATATGGCTGCAAAGCAACCACCACATCGCCGCTTCCTCTGATCTCAGAGGAGACACCTACGTCGGCTGCCAGCACCATGGTGTCCAGTGAGACCTGCAGCGACGGCGAAGCCGCGGATCGCTGCGAGTGACGGAATGGATCCCAGGCGGTGAATACCTGCAGGTCATCAGACCATCCGAGTACGACGCGCGAATGAGAGGAAACGGCAGGCGGCATTGTTGGAGTTACCTGGACACGATACTCGTCAGGGTTGCGCGTTGCGCCTCCATGCGTCACGTTCCAGATGAAGATTTCAATGATGCCCGGAGCTTCAGCGCCGTGGCCCAGAGCCAGCAGGAAGGGTTTCCTGTGTTCGAGAATGCGCACGACCGTGCCTGAACGGTCGAGTGACAAGAGTATAACTTCCAGCAACTCATTCTGATTAAGACGTGTCATACCGCTCCCGTGTTGCGAACCTGCAAAAGATACTAACGGTATGGTGGTTGCCCCTGCTCGCTACCTTCGGGTTTTTGGTCTATCTGCCGCTTCTCAATGGCGCGTGTTCTCGCGGGAAGCAACATCCGTCAGTACAACCTGCGCCCAACTCGACGGTCTCGTGCGCAATTACGAGCAGAGGACTGATTCTCAACGCGAAGCGGCCGAATCCACGGCTCGGATGCTGCCGCTTCTGAGTCGGCGTGCCAGGACACCAGGCAACACAACCAGTATTCGCCGGATTGCCGTCGATCAACAAGAGAGTATCGAGGGGCGGCCCAGGGCATCGCCGCAACTGCGATTGTGGACGTTGAAGCTCGTAGTGCCCTTGTAGGGACGAAAAGCTCCTCGGATTCCAGGTGTAACGAAAAGTCGGCCGCTGTATCGCCTCAGCTCGAGGGCTCGCTTGGTACCTGCTCCGCTCTTGTCTTCGAGAACCGCGCCACGAAGAACAGCACCGTCCCCACCACCGCGTACCCGAGCGACCCGAGCCACGCGATCCCGCTCTGCTGCGTGAGCAGCACGAGCGCCGCGATGATCGCGAGCACCGGCACCACCCGGGGCACATGGAAGTGGTCGTGCTCGACGCGGTCCTTCTTCAGCACCAGCACGCTGATGTTGGCCGAGATGAAGACGAGGAGGAGCAGCAGCACCGTCGTCTGGGCCAGCGTGCCGACGTCGCCGAGGATGCTCAGCAGCATCGTCGCGCCGCCGATGACGAGGATCGACACCCACGGCGTGCGGCGGTTGAGGAGCACCCGCCCGAACGCGGTGGGGAGCAGGCCCGACTCGGCGAGACCGTAGGCGACCCGGCTCGCCATCACCATGAAGAGCAGGGCGCCGTTCGCGATCGCGACGAGGGCGATGAGGCTGAAGATCCACAGCGGGATGCCCACGCCGCTGCCGCGGACCACCTCGAGCAGCGGGCCGCTCGACGTCGCGAGCTCGGACGGCTCCACGGCGATCACGGCGCCGAGCGCGATGAGGAGGTAGACGACCGCGGCCGTGCCGAGCGCGGCGAACAGCGCCCGCGGATACACCTTCGACGGGTTGCGCACCTCCTCCGCCATGTTCGCGGCCGCCTCGAACCCGAGGAAGGAGAAGAACGCGACGATCGAGGCCGCGAACGCACCCTGCAGCGGAGGAACGTCGGGCGCGAACTCGAGCACGCGCGCCGGGTCCCCACCGCCGCCGCCAAGGAGCACGGCGGCGCAGAAGATCACGATCACGAGGCCCGTGACCTCGATCACCGATGCCACCAGGTTCGCGGTCAGCGACTCGCGGACGCCCCACAGGTTGATCAGAACGAGGATGCCGATGAAGACGATCGCGGTCGGGGCCGCCGGCAGGGCCGGCAGCAGCGCGCCGAGGTAGTCGCCGGCGAACGCGTTCGCGAGCGCGGCCGCCGTCGTGATGCCCGACGACATCATCAGGAACCCGACGAGGAACGACACGTACGGGACCTTGAACGCCCGCTCTGCGTACCGGGCGGCGCCGCCCGCGTGCGGATACTTCGTGATCAGCTCCGCGTAGGTTCCCGCCGTCAGGAGTGCCGCGACGAGTGCGATGAGCAACGGCAGCCAGATGACGCCGCCGACATCGGTGGCCATGGTGCCGACCAGCGTGTAGATGCCCGCGCCGAGGGTATCGCCGACGATGAAGGCGAAGAGGAGGGGGCCGGTGACGACCCGCTTGAGGTGGCCGATCCCCTTGACGGGGACCGCACCGGCCGTCGCGCCCGAGGCGCTTGCCGCGCTAGTCATGCGAACACCTCACTCACCACCGCCGCCCGCAACAAGGGGTTGCCACCGCAAGGGGTGCGGTGGGTGGCCCTGCACGTTGGGCCGCACCGATCGCGACCGTGTGAATTCGTAACACTGGCGAAACCGAAACAAGTGTGAATACGTAACACGGGCCCGCCAGGCTGTGCCGAGTACCTCTCGCACCACCGAGCCGGGGAGCCCCATGCAGCGCGACGCGATCGAGCGGACCATCCGCCGCATCGGCATGCCCGTGCTCGCGATCGTGGCCTCGCTGATGGTCGGCGCACTGCTCGTCCTGGCGCTGGGGGAGTCGCCGGTCGCAGCCGCGAGCACCGTCGTGCAGGCGGGGTTCTCCTGCTCACCCGGCTACTGCAACCTCGGCGGCACCCTCGCCCTCGCCGGGCCGATCATCTTCTGCGCCCTCGGCGCTGTCGTCTCCCTCCGCACGGGGCTGTTCAGCATCGGGCAGGAGGGCCAGTACGCGCTCGGCGGGCTCGCCGGAGCCGTCGCCGGCTACGCGATCGCGGCGCCGGCGGGAGTCGCCCCGGTCGTCGCCCTCGCCGCCTCGGCCCTCATGGGAGCGCTGTGGGGAGTGATCCCGGCGATCCTCAAGGTCTTCCTCGGCGTCAACGAGCTCATCATCACGATCGTCCTCAACGCCATCGCCGGCCTGCTGCTCGACTTCCTCGTCAACTACCCGCTGCGCGCGGAGGCGTCGACTAACGGATACACGCACGTCGTGCGCGACGAGGCGCGGCTCCCGGTCTTCGACACCTCGACCAAGTTCGGGCTCGCCTTCGTGCTGGCGGTCCTCGCCGTCGTCGCCGTCGGCTTCTACCTCAACCGCACCACCGTCGGCTACGAGCAGCGGATGTCAGGGGAGGCGCCGGCGTTCGCCCGCTACTCCGGTATGTCGAGCACCGCGAGCGTGCTCCGCGCCGGCCTGCTCGGCGGCGCCCTCGCCGGCATCGGCGGCGGCATCCAGGTGATCGGCACCAACTACCGCGTCGTCGAGGGCTTCTCCGACGGCACCGGATTCACCGGCCTGACGGCCGCGATCCTCGGCGGGACGACCGCGATCGGAGCCGGGCTCCTCGGCATCCTCTACGCCGGCATCACCGTCGGCGCGGTCAACGGCCTGCAGATCATGCTCGGCGTGCCGCGCGAGATCGGCTCGACCGTGCTCGCGCTGATGATCGTCTTCATCGCCGCCCAGGCGCCGCTGCTCACCCGGTGGGAACGATTCCTCGACCGGCGGAGGGCGAACCGGCTGCTCGACTCGGGCGCCAGTCTCGCCCAGCCGGCGGGACGGGGGAGCGCAGCATGAATCTCGTCGCCGACTTCCTCAACAGCGGCATCCGCCTCACGGTGCCGATCCTCTTCGCCGCGATCGCCTCGCTGCTGAGCGCCCGAGCCGGCGTGCTCAACCTCGCAATCGAGTCCAAGGTGCTCGCCGGCGCCTTCGTCGGCATCCTCGTCGCGGCCGGGACGGGCAACACACTCCTCGGCGTCCTCGCCGCCGCGGCGAGCGGCGCGCTGATCGGCGCTCTCCTCGCCCTCGCCCAACGCCTCGGGGTCGACCTCGTGGTGCTCGCGATCGGGCTCAACATCCTCGTGCTGCAGCTCACCGTCTACCTGATGCGGTCCTACCTCGGCGGGGTGGGGACCTACAGCCCGGACCTCGAGACGATCCCGCCGCTCACAATCCCAGGCATCAGCGACCTGCCCTTCCTCGGCGCGCTCCTCAGCCGGCTGAACTGGTCGGTCTACCTCGCCTTCTTCGCCGCCATCCTCGTCGGGATCTACTTCCGCACCCGCAGCGGACGACACCTCCTCGCCGTCGGGGAGGCGCCGATCGCCGCGGCATCCGCGGGCCTCTCCGTCGGTCGCACCCAGACCCTCACCCTGCTCGCGGCCGGCGCCCTCGCGGGCATCGGCGGCGCCTACCTCTCGGTCGGGGACCTCGGCCTGTTCACCCGCAACATGAGCGCGGACCGTGGCTGGATCGGCATCACCGCCGCGCTCCTCGCGCTCAACAAGCCCGCCTTCATCGTGCCCGCCGCGGCCGTGTTCGGCTTCGCGAGCGCCGCGTCGATCCGCCTGCAGGCGTTCGACGTGCCCGCGAGCGTGACGCAGTTCATCCCGCAGGGCGCCGCGTTCGTCGCGCTCGTCCTCGTCGGACTGCGCGCCAAGTCGAGGGGCTCGTTCCTCCGGCTGTGGTCGCAGAGCAGCCGGATCCCGCTGGGGCGACTCCGAGAACCGGGGCCGCCGAGGCCCGAGCCCGGCGCGGCGCCCCCACCGGAGTCGTCGCGGGTCGAGGAGCCGTCCTCCTCCCGCTCCCCGCGGGGCTGACGGCCAGCAGCACCTCCCGCTCCACCCACCCGCACCACGAACGTTCCACCGACGCACCACCGCACCGTTCCGCACCATTCCCTCGAAGGAGCCCCATGTCACGACAGCGGATCGCCCTGGTCCCTCTCTCCGCCCTCGCCGTCACCGCGCTTCTCGCCGGCTGTGCCGGCGGCTCAGCGGATGACGCCGCCGCCTCCGGCGACGACACGTTCACCTACGCCCTCATCACGCCCGGCGCGGCCGGGGACGGCGGCTACATCGACTCCGCCATCGCGGGCGTCGAGCTCGCGAAGGACGAGCTCGGCGTGGAGGGCCGCCTCGTCGAGGCCGAGTCGGTCTCCCAGCAGGAGGGCGTCATCCGCTCCACCGTCGCCACCCAGCCGGACATCATCCTCGCGCCGGGACTCGACCCGGAGGCGCTGCTCGCGGTCGCAGAGGAGAACCCCGACCAGAGGTTCGGCGTGCCGAGCGACATCTTCGTCGACGAGCTGCCCGACAACGTGCAGGCGTTCGCCATCAACGTGCACGAGAGCAGCTTCCTCGGCGGCTACATCGCGGGGAAGATGACCCAGACCAAGAAGGTCGGCGCGGTGCTCGGCATCGAGGCGCCCGGGATCGACCAGTTCTACTACGGCTACATGCAGGGCGTCCTCGCCGCCTGCCCCGACTGCACGGTCACGTCCACCTACCTGAACGGCGAGTTCTCCGACCCGGCGGTCGGCCAGGAGGCGGCCCTCGCGCTCTACCAGGAGGGCAACGACATCATCTACGCCGTCGCCGGCCTCTCCGGCCAGGGCGTGTTCACCGCCGCCGAGCAGGAGGGCGCCTACGCCATCGGCGTCGACAGCAACCAGGACGGCGACGCGCCCGGCACGGTCATCGTCTCCGTCATGAAGCGCGTCGACCAGACCACCTACAACCTCATCGAGGCGGCGCTGAACGACGAGTTCGAGTCCGGCTTCGTGCAGGCCGGCATGGCCGAGGGCGTCTCGGGCATCTCGTGGGCTGACGGCTCCACCGTCTTCCAGGAGGAGGGACCGGAGGAGCTCGCCAGCCTCGTGCCGGGACTCACGAGCGAGGTGGAGGGCCTGCAGCAGCAGATCCTCGACGGCGAGATCGAGGTCTGCGATGCGCTCAACGACCCCTCGAGCGACGTCTGCGCCGAGCTCGGCCTCGCGTCCTGACCGACTGAACCGCCGGACGACAACGAAAGCAGCAGGACATGACACCGACCTCGGGCGAGACGCCCCGACTCGAGCTCCGCGGGCTGCGGAAGTACTTCGCCGCCTCGGGTGTGCTCGCCGTCGCGGACGTCTCGCTCGAGGTGGGGGCCGGTGAAGTCGTCGCCCTGATCGGGGAGAACGGGACCGGCAAGTCCACGCTGATGAACCTGCTCTTCGGCGTGCACTCGCCGGACGCCGGCACGATCCTCGTCGACGGCACCGAGGTGCAGATCCGGAGCCAGCAGGACGCCCTCCGGGTGGGGCTGGGGATGGTGCACCAGCACTTCGAGCTCGTGCCGTCCTTCACCGTGGCGCAGAACGTCCTCCTCGGGCGGGAGCCCCGCCGCCTCGGCTTCTACGACGACGCGGCGGCAGAGCGGCGGGTGGCGGAGCTCGCAGCCGAGACCGGCTTCACGGTCGACCCGCGGCAGGTGGTCCGGGATCTGCCGATCGGCACGCAGCAGCGCGTCGAGATCCTCAAGTCCCTGGCGGCGGACGCGCGCCTGCTCATCCTCGACGAGCCGACCGCGGTGCTCACCCCGAGCGAGGCCGACGACCTGGTGCTCCGAGTCCGCGCCCTGGCCGCGTCCGGACGCTCCGTCGTCTTCATCTCGCACAAGCTCCCCGAGGTGCAGGCCGTCGCCGACCGGATCGTCGTCATGCGCCGCGGCCGGGTCGTGGGGGAGTTCGCGCGGGGAGAGGCGTCCGACGCCGAGCTGGCGCGCCTGATGGTGGGGCGCGACGTGCTCCTCACCGCCGATCGGGCGGAGCAGGCGCCCGGTGCGCCGATCCTCGAGCTCGCCGGGGTATCCGTACCGCCCGGTGCGGACGGCAGCACCGGACTCGACGACGTCACGTTCTCGCTCCACGCGGGGGAGATCGTCGGCCTCGCGGGCGTCAGCGGCAACGGCCAGGACGAGCTCGTCGAGGCCATCGCCGCCCTGCGCACCCCGGCCTCGGGGACGATCCGCCTGGACGACGTCGAGCTGACGCGCAGGACCCCGGCCGGGGCGCGCGCGGCCGGCCTCGCCCACATCGCCGGCGACCGGATGCACGTCGGCCTCAACCGGCTCGCGACCCTCGAGGAGAACGCGGTCAGCACGTCGTTCACCTCGCGGGCCTTCGCCCGCGCGGGCGTCATCCGCCGCCGGGCGCGACGCGCCTTCGCCCAGCGGCTCATCGACGACTACGAGGTGCGGGGCGCTGCGCCCGGCCGCCCCGTCGGCTCGCTGTCCGGCGGCAACCTGCAGAAGGTCGTCATCGGGCGGGAGCTGCACGGCAGCCCGCGCGTCGTGCTCGCCAACCAGCCGACCCGGGGCCTCGACGTCGGGAGCATCGAGTTCGTGCACAAGGCCCTGTCGGCGGCGCGGGCTGCCGGAAGCGGCGTGCTGCTCGTCTCGACGGAGCTCGAGGAGATCATGGCCCTCTCCGACCGGGTCGCCGTCATGTTCGACGGCACGCTCCTCGGCCCGTTCCCGCGCTCCGAGCTCGACCGCGAGCGCCTCGGGCGACTGATGACCGGCGGCGCGGCCGCCACCCCGTTCCCGCTTGCCGACCCCGCCTCAGGAGGACTCCGATGAAGACCCTGGTCGTCGCCGACACCGTGTGGACCGGCTACCCCGCGAACCCCGTCTTCGAACCTGGCGTCGTGGAGGTCGAGGACGGCCGGATCGTCGCCGTCGGACCGGTTCCCGGTCCCCGTCCCGCCGGTCCCGGCGTCATGGACCTCGGCGAAGCCGTGGTGATGCCCGGGCTCGTGAACGCGCACGCGCACACCCCGATGTCCCTGATGCGCGGCGTCGCGGAGGGCGTCTCGCTGCTCACGATGGACGGCTTCCTGCAGACGCTCCGGGCGCACGAGGAGTTCCTCACGCCCGAGCTCGTCGCCGCCTCCGTCGCGGTCTCCTGCGCGGACATGATCCGCACCGGGACGACCGCCTTCGCCGACCAGTACTTCTACGCCGACGAGATCGTGCCCACCGTCGAGCGGTCGGGCCTGCGGGCCCGCGTCGCCTGGGGCATCGTCGAGCTCGGCGACGACGAGGCCCGCGCCCGCGAGCTCGCCGCCACGACCGCCTTCGTCGAATCGACGGATCCTGCGGGCGTGATCCGAGGGTGGGTGGGACCGCACGCCTTCTTTGTCGACAACCAGGTGGAGGCGATCCGCGCGGAGGTCGACCTCGCCGTCCGCCTCGGCGTCGGGCTGCACGCCCACTTCTCGACCTCCAGCGAGGAGGACGAGCACTGCCTCGCCGAGTACGGCCGCCCGGCCCTGCACGTGATGAAGGACCTCGGCCTGCTCGACGTGCCCCTCATCCTCGCCCACTGCAACACGGTGCCCGTCGATCAGCTGCCCCTCCTCGCCGGCACCCGCGCCACGATGGCGGTGATCCCCTCGGTCGCGATGCAGAGCGGCGCCCCCGCCGCTCCCGTCCGAGCGGCGCTCGACGCGGGCGTCAACGTGGCGCTCGGCTCCGACAACGTCTGCAACAACACGAACGTCGACCTGTTCGAGGAGATGCGCACCCTGGGCAAGCTTGCCGCCTTCACCTCGAAGGTGCCCAACCAGGTGACTTCCCGGGAGATCCTCGACATCGCCACCGCCGGCGGGCACCGTGCGCTCGACGGCGGACCGGACGACGGACGGCTCGTGCCCGGCGCGGTCGCGGACCTCATCGCGATTCCCATCTCCGACATCGCCCGGGGACCGCGGGGAGCGCAGTCGCTCGAGTCGGCTCTCATCTACTGCACGTCGGGCGCCTCCGTCCGATCCTCGATGGTCGCGGGCCGCTGGCTCATGCGGGACGGGGTCGTCGGGACAATCGACGCGGGCGCGGCACGCGCGCAGCAGCAAGCCGACTGGGACACTCTTCTCGGCCGCAAGGTGGCGGCGGAAGGAGCACGGCGCTGATGGATGTCGGAGAACGGCGCACCCGCATCGAGGAGCTGGTGACCCGCACCGGCGAGGTCTCCTTCGCGGACCTCTCGGCCAGCTTCGGGGTGTCGGAGATGACGATCCGCCGCGACATCGAGGCGCTGCAGGCCCAGGGGATCGTGCGCCGCGTCTCGGGCGGCGCGATCGCGCTCGGGGGGACGGCGTTCGAGCCCTCCTACGGGCTCCGAGCGGGTCAGGCGGTGGACAGCAAGGTCCAGATCGGCGAGGAGATCGCCGCGATGCTGCACCCCGGCGAGACGGTGCTGCTCGACAGCGGCAGCACCGTGCTCGCCGTCGCGCGCGCCATCCGGGGCAAGGACCTCGGCCTGACGGTGCTGACGCCGAGCATCGGCGTCGCCACCGAGCTCGCCGACGAGCCGCACACGCGGGTCCTGCTCGCGGGCGGCGAGGTCCGTCCGGGCGAGCTGAGCCTCATCGGCAGCGACACCGAGCTCTGGATCCGCCGCTACAACTGCGACACCTACGTCGCCGGTGTCGCTGGAGTGGACGCCGAGCGCGGCCTCACCGAGTACCACCCCGCGGAGGCCGCGGTGAAGCAGGCCGCGGTGCTCGCCGCCGGCCGGGTCCTGGTGGGGGTGGACGGCATGAAGCTCGGCCGCGTCCATCTCGTCACCGTGGCGCCGTTCGAGGCGATCTCCGCGCTCGTCTCCGACGCGCCGGCCACCCACCCCACCCTCGCCGCCGCGCGTGCCCGGGGGATCGAGGTCGTCACCGTTCCGTCCCCCGAACCGCACCTCGCCGCTGGAGAGATCTCATGAGCCGTTTCGCCGCCGTGTTCCCCGGAGTCCGCAAGCCCCTCATCGCGATGGCGCACGTCCCCGCGCTCCCAGGCACGCCCCTGTACGAGGCCGCCGGGGGAGTCGACGCCCTGATCGAGCACGTTCAGCGCGACGTCGCGATGCTCGTCGACGCGGGGTTCGACGCGGTGATGTTCTGCAACGAGAACGACCGGCCCTACCAGCTGAAGGCCGGCCCCGAGGCGTCGGCTGTGATGACCCGCGTCGTCACCGAATGCCGGCCCACGACGATCCCGTTCGGCGTCGACTACCTCTGGGACCCGTCGATCGCGCTCGCGACCGCCGTCGCCACCGGCGCCCGCTTCATGCGGGAGGTGGTCAGCGGCGTCTGGGAGTCCGACATGGGTCTCTGGAACACCGACGTCGCCACCACGCTCCGCGATCGCCGGCGCTTCGACCGGGACGACCTCGCCGTCCTGATGAACATCGCGCCCGAGTTCGCCTCGCCGATCGGCTCGAGGACCTTCCCGCAGATCGCCAAGAGCACGGTCGTCTCGAGCCTCGCCGACGCGATCCTCGTCTCCGGGCCGATGGCGGGGGCCGGCCCGGACGAGTCGGTGCTCCGCGAGGTCCGCGATGCGGTTCCGGAGGAGGTGCCGGTGCTGCTCAACACGGGCGCCCGCGCGGACACGATCGCTACGATGCTGACGATCGCGGACGGCTGCATCGTCGGATCCTCGCTCAAGGTCGACGGCCACACGTGGAACCCGGTCGACCCGGCGCGCGCGCAGGCGTTCGTGGAGGCGGCGAAGGTGGCGACCCCATGAGCCGACCGGCCCGCGCCGTCACCTTCTCGACGACCTAAGGGAGTCGGGGGATGGCGCACGTCACGATCGGCATCGACATCGGGACGACCGGGGTCAAGGGCATCGCTCTCGACACCGAGCGCGGGCTGCTCGCGCAGGAGACGCGGGCGAACACGCTGTCGTCGCCGCAGGCCGGATGGGCGGAGGCATCGACCGACCAGTGGCTGGCCAACGTCGTGGACGTCCTCAGCGCGCTGGCGAGCTCGCCCCTCGTCGTTCCGTCGGAGGTGGTCGCGATCGCGACCACCGGCATGGTGCCTGCCGTCGTGTGCCAGGACGACGCTGGGCGGGCCCTCCGCCCGGCGATCCTGCAGAACGACGCGCGCGCCTCCGGCGAGGTCGCCGAGCTCGCGGAAGCACTCGCGCCGCACGATCCGCTCGGCCGCACGGGCTCGCCGGTGACCCAGCAGTCGGTCGCTCCGACCGCGCTCTGGCTCGAGCGGAACGAGCCGGAGTCCTGGGCCCGGACCCGCACGCTCCTCGGGTCGTACGACTGGCTGCTCTTCGCGCTCGGCGCCGACCCGCACATCGAGCGTAACTGGGCCCTCGAGTCGGGGCTCTTCACGGTGGACGGCGAACCCTTCGCGCCGGCGTGGGGTGCGACGGAGGTGGGCGCTCGCCTCCCTCCTGTTCGCGGATCCGGGGAGGTGGTCGGGACGCTCGACGCGTCGATCGCCGCCCGAGTCGGCCTTCCGCCGGGCGTCGCGCTGGTCGTCGGGGGAGCGGACCACGTGCTCTCCGCCTACGCCGCCGGGCTGGCGTCCGAGGGCGACTGGCTGGTGAAGCTCGGGGGTGCCGGCGACATCCTCACCGTCTCCGCGTCGCCTCTCGTCGACCGGCGCTTCTACCTCGACGAGCATCCGATTGAAGGGCTCTGGCTGCCGAACGGCTGCATGGCGACGAGCGGCAGCCTGGTCCGCTGGGTGCAGGCACTGATCGGCGGACCCGACCTCCGGGAGATGGATGACGAAGCCGAGCGGCGGGGCGCGGCGGAGATCCTGTGCCTGCCCTACTTCCTCGGCGAGAAGAGCCCGCTCAACGACCCCGACCTGCGCGGCGTCTTCGCGGGCCTGCACCTCGGGCACGACCGAGTCGACCTCTACCGGTCCGCGCTCGAGGGGATCGCGTTCGGCTTCCGGCACAATGCGGACGCGATGCGCGAGGCGGGCCTTTCCCTTGCTCGCGCCACCGTGACGAACGGCGGCGCGACGTCCCTGCTGTGGAAGCGGATCCACGCGTCGGTGCTCGGGGTGCCGCTGCGGACTGTCTTGGGTCATCCCGGTGCCAGCTTGGGAGCGGCGGTCGCGGCGGCTGTCGGCGTCGGCGCCCTCGACGGCTGGCGGGATGTCGGCCGCTTCGTGGTTGAGGGCGAGGAGATCGAGCCGGATCCCGCACTCGTCGCGCGCTATGACGGAGCGTACGGGCTCTGGCGGGAGCTGTCGGAAGTCACCGCCAGCACGGCTCGAGCGATGGCCCGTCTGTGACTCTGTTCCGCCGTCACGGCGACCGCTGCCCCGCGCGGGAATGAGCGCGGAAGCCGGCCGCAAGTGGGGGTCGATGGGCCGGCCGAGTTGGTTTCGTAGGAGGTCCTCCCTCCCCAAGCGTGTGACATGGGTGTCTGCCCACGAATCAGCGCCAGCGACGGGATGCCTGCACACCGGCCCAGCACCATCGGCGCATGACGATGCCGACCGCCGACGAACTCAGCAACGTGCCGCTCATCACCGCCGCCGACATCGAGAATCGCGTCGCCGGACTGATCGGGAAGGCGATCATCCGCAAGCTCTGGCTGCTTCCCCTCGACGCCGAGCGGAAGCAGATACCGCTCCTGATGCCGATCGACGGCATTCCCGAGAAGGCGCCGACCGACGGCTCGCTGGGACCGTTCCTGAAGGCCGTCTGCGCCGCCCCGGCACGGGAGGTGGTCGGGGTCCTCGAACGGCTCGGTGATCCGCGGCTCAGCGCCGACGATCGGGGGTGGCTCCGCTTCCTCGCTGCGGGCCTCATCGAAGCCGGGCTGGGCTCGGCGGGCATGGTGCTCAGCCACTCGACGGGCTGCCGCTGGCTCCCGCCCGAGGAGTGGATGTGAGCCTGCGGGCCTCCGCCTTCCGCCCCTCGTGAATCACAACACCTGGTGCTTATCCACCGCTCAAGACTCCACATGTGGAGGACGCGCCGGAAAATCTTGGGGTCTGGTGGCTGTCGGCGGAGGGGCCTACCGTGACCGGCATGGAAAGCCCGCGGGAGCCGATGATCGAGGGAGAACGAGCCTCGCTGATACTCGCCGCGGTTTTGAGCATGCGGGTCTGCGGCAGGCACGGCCACACCCTCCGGCTCGCCGGTACGGCCGATCCGAGATCCATGGCCGCGCTCATCCGCGCGGTGGATCGGCTCGAGAAGCGGATGCGCTCCCTCGGCACCACGGACCTCGTCGACCAGGCCTCCAGCTACGCGGAACGACGCGGCGAGGCCTTCGCGATCGTGGCCCAGCGGGCGATGGATGCCTACGGCATGACCGTCGCCCCCTGGGCGTACCAGCTAAGCGACGCCTCCTGACGAGGATCCGGACATGGGCGCGCCCGGCCTTCGACCGGGAAGCATGCGTCGCCGTGCGGATGACCGCGGCCTCGGGCGGCGATCTGGCCACGAGGTCACAGCATCGCGGCGTTCCTCCGCCCCGATGTCGCACCCTCGACCTACCGTCGCAGGCGTGAAGATCCTCCACACCTCGGACTGGCACATCGGGCGCACCTTCCACACGCACTCGACGCTCGACCACCTCCGCGTCGTGCTCGACGCGCTGGCCGCCGCCGTCCGGGAGCAGGGGATCGACGTCGTCCTCGTCGCCGGCGACGTCTTCGACTCGTCGATGCCGTCGGCCGACGCGATGACGCTCCTGAGCGACGCGTTCCGGAGCATCCGTGCCGCGGGTGCCGAGATCGTCGTCACGAGCGGCAACCACGACTCCATCACGCGCCTCGGCTTCCACTCGGAGTGGATCCGCCACGCCGGCATCCACGTGCTCACCCAGCACCACAGCCTCGACGAGCCGGTCGCCCTCGAGGACGAGCACGGCACCGTGCACTTCTACGGCATCCCGTACCTCGAGCCCTCGCTGCTCCGGCACCACTACCCGGAGACCGACCTCCGCACCCACGAGCAGGCACTCGCGTTCGCGATGTCACGCATCAACGCCGACCGCGCCTCGCGGGGCGGCCGCTCCGTCGTCCTCTCGCACTGCTTCACGGCCGACGTCGCGGCAAGCGACGGCGTCGAGCGCGACATCACCTCGGGCGGCCTCGACCTCGTCCCCGCCGGCGTCTTCGACGGCCCCGACTACGTCGCCCTCGGCCACATCCACGGCCGCGCCCGGCTCAGCGAGCGGGTCCGCTACTCGGGCGCCCCGCTGCACTACTCCTTCTCGGAGACCGACAAGCTGCGCGGCGGCTGGCTCGTCGAGCTTCGCGCCGACGGGCTCGGCGATGTCACCTGGCTCGAGCTGCCCGTGCCGCGTCGGCTGACGCAGCTCACCGGCGAGCTCGACGCCCTCCTCACCGACGCGGCGCACGCCGAGCACGAGGGGGACTGGGTGAAGGCGGTCCTCACCGACCAGGTTCGGCCGATGGACGCCATGCGCCGGCTGCAGCAGCGCTTCCCGCACTGCGTCGCCCTCGAGTACCGGCCCACCGTCGTCGCCGACGTCATTGCGGCGAGCTACGGCGACCGGGTCAAGGAGCGGACGGACGCCGAGATCGTCGGCGAGTTCCTCTCCTTCGTCCGCAACGGCGTCGGCCCCAGCGACTACGAGCGCGGGCTCGTGCACGAGCTGCTCACCGAGCAGGACCTGCGCGAGGTCACCGCGTGAAGATCCTCCGACTCCGCCTCGCCGGCTTCGGGCCGTACAAGGACGAGCAGGTCGTCGACTTCGAGCAGTTCGACGCCGACGGCATCTTCCTCATCTCCGGCAAAACGGGCGCCGGCAAGTCGAGCATCCTCGACGCGATCTGCTTCGCCCTCTACAACGCGATTCCGCGCTACGACGGCCGCGACGCCCAGATCCGCAGCCACCACTGCGGCGTCGACGACCCCTCCTACGTCGAGCTCGAGTTCCGGCTCCGCGGCGAGGACTACCGGATCCACCGGACGCCCGAGTACCAGCGACCCGCCAAGCGCGGGGGAGGGCTGACCACAGCGAAGCCTGAGGCGCGGCTCGACGTCCGCGACGGCGACGGCTGGCGCGGGCTCGCCGCGATGCCGCGCGAGGTGGGAACGGCCCTTGCCGAGATACTGCCCATCAAGGAGGACCAGTTCCTCCAGGTGATCCTGCTCGCCCAGAACCGGTTCCAGCGCTTCCTGCTTGCCAAGACCGACGAGCGGCGGGCCGTCCTCCGCACCCTCTTCGGCACGGCCCGGTTCGAGAAACTCGAGTCAGACCTCATCGAGCGGCGGAAGGCGCTGGATGCCGAGGTCGCCTCCAGCCGCCAGGCCCTGCGGTCGCATGCGGCGACGGTCGCCGAGCAGGCCGGGCTGGACGAGGTGAGCGAGCCGACCCTCGACTGGTTCCTGGAAGCGCGCGACCTCGTCACCGAACAGCTCGTCGTCGCGACCGCGTCGGTCGACACGGCGCGTGCCGCCGCGGACGAGGCCGAGGACCGCTGGCGACAGCTCGAGGGGCTGCGGAGCAAGCAGGACCGGCGCGCGAACGCCGCCGCGAAGCTCGACGCGCTGGTGGAGCGCGAGCCGGAGACCGCCGTGCTTCGCGTCGCCCTGGCGGCGGCCGAGCGAGCCGAGCGGGTGCTGCCGCAGGTCGATGCCGTCGATGCCGCCACGGCCGCCCTGGCCGGGGCGCGGGACAGTGAGGCCGTCGCCGCTGTAGCCTGGTCCCTCTTTGGAGCGACCGACGCGGACCTCGCCGCCGAGGTCGACCGACTGACAGCTGCCCTCGGATCGCTCGAGTCGGCCCTCGCCGACGAGACTCGCCTCGCCTACCTGGACGCCGACGTGACGGAGCTCGCGCAGGCGCTCGGTGTGAAGGACGGGCTCATCGAGAGCCGCCAGCAGCGCATCGCCGAGCTCCCAAAGCAAATCGACGAGCTCGACGGCCGGATCTCCGCGGCGGCACAGCTAGCCGCCACCGTCGAGGACCGGCGCCGAGAGGTCGAGCGGCTCACCGTCGCGGTAGAGGCCGGCCGGAGCGCCGCGCGGCTGGCGTCGGCGTTCGAGTCGGCTGAGGGGTCGGAGCGGCTTGCCAGCAGCAGGAATCGGGACGCGGCCGCCGCTTACGACGACATCCTCAACCGCCGGCACGCGGACATCGCCTCAGAACTCGCCGCCGCTCTCACCCCCGGTGAGGCCTGCATCGTGTGCGGCTCGGTTGACCATCCGTCGCCTGCGCCGCAGGTGGAGGACCCGGTGACCCCGGAGGCCATCGAACGCGCGCGAGCGACCATGGGGGAGCGGCAACGGGATCTCCAGGCGGCATCGCAACGCGTCATCGATATGGCCACCGCGCTCTCGGAGGCCCGCGCGAAGGCCGGTGCAGCGCTGGACGAGCTGCAGGCCGACCTCGACCGAGCTTCTGTGAACCTCGCCGCCGCGAAGACCGCCGAGACCGAGTGCGCCTCCCTCGAGAAGCAGAAGGCGGCGCTGCGTGAGCGTCTGGACTCCGAACAGGCGGCTCTGACCGCGGACCGGACCGAGCGCGCTTCGCTCGCGACCCGGCACACCGAGGCCGAGGTGAAGGCGCTGGAGGCGAAGACGCGCGTCGCGACTCACCTCGCCGGCTTCCCCTCTGTGAACGAGCGCGCCACCAAGTTGCGCGAGCAGCGTGACGCCGCCCGCGCGCTCGACGAGGCGCGGCGGCTCGTCGCTCAGCGGACAGAAGCTCTCGAGGAAGCTCAAGCAGCGCTCGCGCGCCAGCTGGCCGAGCAGTCGTTCGCGAGTTCGGATGAGGTTCGTGCCGCTCGCCTCAGCGTTCGGGGCACCGAGCAGCACCGGTCGGAGGTGAAGCGGTACGAGGACGAGCTCGCCGCCGCCCGTGGCGTGCTGGCGGAGCCGGAACTCGCCGACCTTCCCGCCGATCTGGTCGACCTCGAGCCCACCCGCGCGGCTCTGCTCACGGCCCGCACCACTCGCGACGAGACGATCGCGGCCCACGCCGCCCTCCGCGGACGAGCCGAACTCGTGCAGGCGCGTGTCACTGAAGCCGAGGACCTGATCGGCCGCTCCGCTCGTCTGCTCGACGAGTACGCGCAGGTGCGCGAGCTCGCCGCGGTCGTGCACGGGGACGAGCCGAACACCAAGCGCATGCGGCTGGAGACGTTCGTTCTCGCCGCGCAGCTCGAGGAGATCATCGCCGCAGCCAACCGCCGGCTGCGGACGATGACCGACGGCCGCTACACGCTGGTCCTCGATGACAACAAGCAGTACCGGAACGCCGAGGCGGGCCTCGGGCTCAGCGTGCTCGACGAGCACACCGGTGTCCCGCGCCAGACAGCGTCACTGTCGGGCGGCGAGATGTTCCTCGCCTCGCTCTCGCTCGCGCTCGGCCTCGCCGAGGTCGTTTCGCAGCAGGCAGGCGGCATCCGCCTCGACACCCTGTTCGTCGACGAGGGCTTCGGTTCCCTCGACGGCGAGACGCTCGAGGTCGCTATGCATGCCCTCGACAGCCTTCGTGCGGGCGGCAGGACGATCGGCCTCATCAGCCACGTCGACTCGATGAAGGAGCAGATTCCGGCGAAGCTCGCGATCACCGTGAAGAGCACGGGGGAGAGCGAGATCGAGTCCAGCTACGCCATGGTGTGACTGGGCGGAGAAGGAGTTGGCCTTGAAAGAGGCGATCGAGAACGCGCTGCGGACACTCGCGGCACCTGGTCACCGTATAGCCGATGCCTTCGACCACGTCCCGAACGTGCCCGGTCTCTACGCAGTACACGCGGACGGCGAGGTGTGGCGTGAATTGCAGCTTGAGCCCCGCTCCGGGTCTTTCCCTCTCTACGTCGGCAAGGCCGAGGACAGTCTGGCTTCACGCGACTTGCGGACTCACTTCTCTGCGGGACGCACAGGGTCGTCCACCTTGCGGCGGTCCTTGGCGGCGCTTCTTCGGCGGTCGCTCGAACTCTGTGCGACGCCCCGAAATCCTGCCAAGCCGGGCCACTTCGCCAACTACACCCTTACGTCGGAGGGCGAGGCCCGCCTCACCGAATGGATGAGGGATCACCTCACCCTCTCGGTCTGGGCGAAGCCAGATCTTGTCCGATTGAGAGATATCGAAGTTGCCGTCCTGCGTGCGTGGCAGCCACCGCTGAATCTCACCGATGTGGCCGAACCCTCTCGGTATCTGAAAACCCAGCGCGCGGCCATGGCTGCTGAAGCCCGCGAGTGGGCCGCCTCTCAATATCCGCGCTAGTCGAGCCGAACGAATCCAAGAGGACGCGAAGAGGAGCTTCGCCGGCCGAGTCACCCGAAAAGGGGTGGCGTCAGCGCCAGGGCTGCGGACAGTTGGATCCGCATCCGCCTAGTGTGACTGCATGGTGTTTCCCGGGCGAGTCATCGGCGGTCAGTACATGAACGCCTCTGTTGATACGAATAGCAGAGGTGATCTTGTCGTGCAGATTGTGCCGCCATTCAAGACCCGGAAACTGACCGCCGACGAAGTAGCTGAGTGGGAGGAGATCACCTCCGACGCACGCGGTGGTGCCGCAGGCGCCGTGGGGGCGGTCGGAAAGGCAGTCGCAGGCGCTGTCCTGCCAGGGGTGGTAGGTAAGGCAGCCTCCGCCGCGCTCGGCGCAACGGTGGACGCAACAAGCCGCCCGCCACGAACGATCCGCGTGGACTGGATGGACGGCAAGCAGTCACTGATCAAGCTGCCTGAAAAGCTCTTCATCCACCTCTCGGTCCTACTGAAGGACCGGCAGGTCGAGCCGGTGGCACCGATTCTTGCCCCCGCTGAACCAGCACAGGACTCCAAGCCTGATCTCACTGGGCAGGTCCTGACTCACCTGGCCGGCTTCTTGAAGGATCGGCGGTCAACAGCTCCAGGGGCAGCACCCGAAGCCCAGCCGGACGTGACGGAGCACATCGCGAAGCTCGCCGCGCTTCGTGATCAGGGAATCCTCACCGATGAGGAATTCGCGACTAAAAAGGCCGAGTTGCTAGCCCGTCTGTAGCCCGAAGTAACAGGCTGCCGACGACGCCCACACGGCCGCCTCTCCTTTGTGTCTGAGCAGAACGTCCATCGAAGTCGGCCGGTTCTTCGCTGAACATCATCGGTGCTGAGTCGACTGTTGCGGCCCCCGCCTGATGCGTCAGGCGCACGGGTTCATACCGGCAGCCGTCAGGATGACCTTGCGGTTCTCGGCGGCGCGCTGCTCGGCGGTCTTGCCACCGCCGTCCACCTCGTCGATGAATCCGCACCACTCGTGCCCCACACCGGCAGTCTGGATGGAGTCGGCCGGCGCCCCGAGCGAGACGAGAATGCCCTTCACGCGTTCGGCTCTCGCGAGTGAGAGCTGGACGTCGGCTTCCTGCGACTGGCTTCCCTGCGCTGAGGTGCTGCCCGTGACCGTCACAGCAACGCTGCCGTCGGCGATGCTGGTCGCGATCTCGCCCAGCACGATGCGGACGCTGGCCTCATCGAGAAGCTCCGAGGAATCCGGCTGGAAGCGAACCTGGTCATCGTGCAGCACGACCGGCTCGTCCCAGCTCGGCGTCAGCGGCACGGCTCTGATGGGGACCGCCGTGACATCGGGAAGACCGGGATCGGGCGCACCCGTGAGCGGCTCCTCCAGAACTTCGAGAGTGCCGCCCGCGCCCTCGATCACCGCGCGCCAAATGGCGATGAGATTCTCGCGGGCGGAGATGGAGAGCGGCTGCTGCGGGCTGGACACGTCGCCCATCCCCGACCAGTAGACGGTCACCCCGGCGAGGTGCGACGGCAGTTCGTTCGCGGTTCGAAGGGCGTCGGCCACCTCAGCCGCCGGCGCGTAGAGCAGGTCGCCCTCGACGAAGTTAAGCGTGCCTGTGGTCTGGAGGCCGCTGCCGACGACCAGTACACCGAGCTGAGAGCCCCCACCGCTTCTCGCGGCGAGGTCCATCGCAGCCAGGTAGTCGACTTCTGGGGTCGAGGCTCGCCGCTTCTCGAGGTCCGCGGAGACCGCAGATACGGCCCTCGCGTGGTCATCCGCGCAGATGGCTTCGTCATGCGCGGGCGATCCGAGCGGCACGACCGGTGCAGCTTCGGGAACGCCGCTCGGAACAACGATGGTCACCGACCCGTTGCTCTCGGCGGCCTGCTCGAGCAGACCCGTGCCGGACTCTGTGAGCGCAGGCGCTGCGGAGTTCGCGGTCGCTCCGTACACGATCCCAAGGTGCTTCGGGTCGCTCGCGTCGCAGGCCACCGCGTCGCCGCTAGTGCACGCCGTCAGCGTGCCGGCTGCGAGGACGGCGCCGACCATGACACCGATTCTGCGCCGGCTCATCCAGCGTCCTCCATGTCGGGGCGGGGAAGCACCGCGAGCCGGTCGCGGCGCGAGTTGAGCTCGCGCAGCAGGTGGCTGGTCTGTCGCGGGTCCTGCTCGTGCTCAGCGAGACGAGTGGCGATCTCGGACCGCAGAAGCGCGAAACGCTCGACCACGATGCCGTGTGCAATCTCGAGCCGCTGCGCATCGACGTCGTCGAGAGCTTCCGCTTCAGCGACGTCCGCCTCTGCCGCCCGCACTGCGACGGCCGCGTCGTCCCGCTCCTGCCGGGCCCGGTACACGACGCGCTCGGCCTGCTCGACTGCGGCCAGCAGCGGGCGGCTGGTGAAGTAGGTGACGAAGAAGCTCGCGATGCCCGTCGCCGTAAGGAAGAACGCCGTCATCAGGGCCATCAGAGACTCGGGAGCGAGCAGGTCGACCCCACCGGCCGGCGCCGGCGCAGCGGCGCCCAGCGCCGCCTCCGTCGCCGTCGGGGCGTCCGACGTGGCCGAGGCGGAGATGCGCATCGTGGTGACGAGCACGAGGATCGCGACCCAGACGAGGGCGATCACTGCCAGCAGCCACTTCCACGAGCCGCGGTAGATGCCGTCGGACACCCGTCGGGCGGCGATCGCCGCCACGTGCGGGAGCACGATCATCATGACCGAGAAGCCGGCAGTCACCAGGTAGAGCTGGAAGCCGATGGACCCTGCGGCACTGGCCGACCGGTTCAGCATCAGCAGCGACTGCTGCAGCAGGAGGTAATCCGCAACGACGAGCACGGCGAGGATCACATAGACGCCGACGTGCTTCCAGACGGACAGGTGGCCCGGGCGGGCCGGCCCTCGGTAACGGCGAGGGGTGCTGAGGCTAGACATGGATGTTGCCCTCCGGGTCGTGACGGGCCAGCTTGGCTTCGAGTTCCGTGAGTGCCCGCGATGCGCGGTCGAGGCGGAACTCTCCGCGGTCGAGTCGGGTACGGGCGGCGGCGAGGTTGTCCTCGGCGATGCTGACGAGGTTCGCGGCGGCCTTCTGGTGATGGGTGCGCTGCACGTCGAGTCCCAGGTGCAACTCGCGTTCTCCAGCGGCGAGATGCCCGTCGAGGACTCGCAGCGTCTCGGCGTCGGTCGCGTTCGCGTCCATCATCGAGCGGAGTCGCCCGAGGATCATGTTCTCGAACTTGCTCAGCTCGCTGAGGTCGTAGTCGACCGGCTGGACACCACGTGTCCGGCCGATCGCTGCGCTGGAAACGATGGCGGTTGCGGCTCCCGGGTAGCGGGCTCCTCTAGTTCTTGGCACGGCGCTTCTCTCCAGTCCACTTCATCGGGAGGGCATCGGTCGTCCGGTGGCCGCCGTCGGAGGTTGCGGCGGCGGGGAGCCACTCGGGCGCCGGGATGGGCTTGGGTTCATCGACGAGCGCATCCCGATATCGGTGATGCCGTCGGAGGGCGTACCAGTAGATATAGAGCTGCTGGTTCGCTCGGTCGACAAGGTGCTCGATCGCGAGGTGTGCGGCCTTCGTCCGCTCGTCGATGCGTGCCCTCGCCTCGACGACGTGCCGGTCGACGGCGGCGAGTTCGCGGCTCAGTCGCCGGAACTCCTCCGCCTCGACGGTGGAGGCCTGCGTGTCCGAAACGGCGGTGGACAGCGCGTCGAGTCGAGCCTCGAGCAGTTGGCGCAGCGGTGCGGCGCGCTCGACGTACTCGCGATCGTCGCGACTCGCCTCGTCGAGCTTCCGCCACACGGTCCGCGCGGAGTCGTCCGCCAGCCTGGTGATCATTCCGATCTTCGGCGTCGTCGATGCGACGGTGCCGGAATTGGTCAGCGCATCGATATGGGGGATATTGCGGGCTCCGTCGCGGCGCGCGTTCCGCTGCAGGGAAATGCGCGTCCAAAAGGGCACGCCGGACCGCAGAGAAGGGCGCTCGGATCTAGACAGGGTCATGGGTTCTCCACAATCCACGTGAACCGGCTTATCGCCGGAAAGTGGACCGTTCGGGGTCGGAGACGAAGAGAGAGGTGGGTGGCCTCTTCGCTGGACACTAACGAAGGTCGCTCTGCGGTAACTTCCCCCAGTCCGGGGGGACCGGCTTGCGTTTGTTGGCGTTTTATGCGCGATAGTTCATCGCCGTGCCCGAACGGCACCACCCAGTCTTTGCGCGGAGAGTCGTCTTAGTTCCGGCGACATTGCCTGGGGAAAGGTCGGTCCAAAAGTGCTGGCCCGCGTTCTGGGGGACGCCTGCCGATGGCACCACGTCGCTGGGCGCGCCAATCTGATCGAGGCGACGCCGACAAGAGGAGAACGAAATGAGCCGCCCGGCTGGCTGGTACAAGGATCCGGAGAAACCCGGGCAGATGCGCTGGTGGGACGGAGAGCAGTGGGCCTCGCAACTCTTCGGGGCACCGACCAGCGACACTTACGCATCTGCGACGGCGCGCAGCGCGTCCGCTCCGCCACGAAGATTCGGGCCGCTCCTGCGGCCGCGGAACGTCGTCATCGCGGCCTCCGCGGCGCTGCTTCTCTTCATCGGTGCGATCTCCACAGGAGGCGCGCACGCGCAGCTGGCCAACGGTGCAGCGGCGATCTCTGACGCCGATGCGATGTCCAAGCCGACCGCCCCTGGCGACGGCCCGGAAGAGACCTTCACGACGGCCGCCGAGACGGAAGTCGTCCCGTTCTCGCGCACCACCGTGGACGACCCGAGCCGCGACGCCGGCACGTCGGCGGTGACCCAGGTCGGTGTGGACGGGGTCCGAACCAAGACCTATCGGGTGACTCTCCATGACGGAATCGAGGTCGAGCGCACAGTCACGGCGGACGAGATCACCACGCCGCCGGTGGAGGAGATCACCTCCGTCGGCACCTACGTCGCTCCGCCCGCGCCCGTTGCTCCGCCGGCATCAGCGGCGGGGGAGGGGTGCGACCCGAACTACGGCGGCGCGTGCGTCCCCATCGATTTCGACGTGGACTGCGACGGCGGAGCTGGCAACGGACCGTCCTACGTCCGAGGCCCCGTGACGGTGGTCGGGAGCGACATCTACGCGCTCGATCGCGACGGAGACGGGATCGCCTGCGACGTCTGGTACTGAGTACCTGCGTGACCCAGTAGGCGCTCCGCTACTGCGCGATGACCGCCTCGAACTCCGCCGCCCCGGCCCGCACGACATCCCCGATCTGCCGCCGATGCGACTCGGAGAGCCGATACGCGGGCGCGACGACCGTGACCGCACCGACGAGCGCGCCGTAGGACCGCACAGCGGCAGCAGCAGCCCACACCCCAGCGTCGACCTCAGCAGCCGACTCCGCGTACCCGCTGTCCCGAATCGCCCCCAGATCCGCCTCGAGCTTCGCGCGGGCCGCCTTCGACATGGGCGGGCGGAGCAGGTCGATGTACTGCTCCCGCTTCGCGTCGCTGTACTCGGAGAGCAACACCTTCGGCGCGGCGCCCTGGTGCAGCGGCATCAGGTGACCCGGCTGGAACGAGATCGAGATCTGGTGGTCGCTCTCGGCGATCGCGAGGCAGACGGCGGCGTCGTTGACCCGGCGGAGGTACAGCGCCGTCTCGCCGGTCTCCTCGCGCATGCGATCGAGGATCGGCTGCGCGAGGGTCCGGTAGTCGAGCGACGCCTCCGCCGAGTGGGCGAGCTGAAGGATGCGCGGACTGAGCACGAACGTGCCCTTGCTGCGCTCCTCGATGAGGTTCATCTCCCGCAGCAGCGACAGGTAGCGGTAGGCGCTCGGCACCGAGATGTCGAAGCTCTCGAGCACGTTGTCGATGGTGAGCTCGGGACGGCTCTCCGAGAACTGGAGGAGGATCTGCAGCACCCGCCGGGCGCTGTCGACACCCTTGGTCCGCTGCGCGAGAGAGGGAACCGGCTCCACCCCGTCCGGTGCATTCATGGCATTCATAGAGGCGTCGAGCCTAAACCAGCGCGTCGGCGGCGCTGCGCTGACGCCCCCGCTGCTCGCTCAGCACCTCGAGCGCCGCGTCCACGCCGGCGCCGACGTCGAGCTTCATGCCGAGGTCGAGCTTCATGCCGAGGTCGAGCAGCGTCCGGCCGAGCGCGGTGAGGCCGACGATCGAGTGGAACCCGCCGGCGGTCGAGCCCATGTGGGAGAGGCGGATGAGGTTGCCGGCGCCCTGGCCGTGGGAGAACATCACGCCGTACTTCGATCGGGCGAGGTCGCGCACCTCGGCGTTGTCGATGTCGTCTGGGAGGCGAATCGAGGTCACGCACGCCGACATGCTCTCCTCGCGCCGCGCCCAGAACTCGAGGCCCATCGCACGGGCCCCGGCCTTGGTGAGCTCGCGGGCGTCGACGTGGCGCTGGATGACCTGGTCGATGCCCTCGGCGAGGGCCTGGTCGAGCGCGGCCTCGAGGCCGTTGATGTCGCTGACCGACGGCGTGTACGGGAAGCGCCCGTCGCCGAGCCACTTCTCCTTCCAGTCGAGGAGGGAGAGGTAGGAGTCGCGCGGGGCCGCCGGGTTCGAGTAGATCTTGTCCCAGGCGCGCTGGCTCACCGAGATGAGGGAGAGGCCGGGAGCGCCGCCGAGGCACTTCTGCGGGCCGGTCACACAGAGGTCGAGGCCCCAGTCGTCGGTGCGGTGCTCCATGCCGAGCACGCCGGACACGGTGTCGACGTAGGTAAGGATGCCGCGGTCGCGGCACATGGGGCCGATCCGGGAGACGTCGGTGACCGTGCCCGACGGGGTCTCGGAGGCGACGAGGCAGACCATCTCGATGCTGGGATGGGCGTCGAGGAACTCCTCGACCATCTCGGGCGTCACGGCGTCGTCGTAGCCGACCTCGAGCTCGTGCACTTCTGCTCCGAAGTCGCGGAGCCAGTACCCGGTGCCCTTGCCGAAGATGCCCTGCACGAGGTTGAGCACCTTCATGCCAGGGGTCACCAGCGACTTGAGGGCGCCCTCGAGGCCGAGGATCGCCTCGCCCTGCAGGATGAGCACGTCGTTCCGGGTCTGCAGGATCTCGGCCGTCTTCTCCTGCACCCGGCGGAACGTCGCCTTGAAGTCGTCGTCGTAGTGGTACTGGATCGGCTTCGCGAGGCCCGCCAGGGTCGCCGCGGTGACCTCCACGGGCCCCGCGGACAGGGTGAACTCGAGCTTCTGCATGGGACGGTCCTCTCTGACGGTCGGAAGCGGACGCGTCAGCGCGCGCCGCGGGTGTACGGGGCGCCGAGTGCCGGCGGCACCATGGAGCTCCGCGCGAAGATGATCAGCGTCAGCATCACGACGATGAACGGCAGCATCTGGAAGACGTCGGCCGGGACGGTGACGCCGATCAGCTGCAGCGGGTTCTTGATCGCGACCGCGATGCCGTAGAGCAGCGAGGTGACGACGATCCAGGCCACCCGCCCGCGGGAGAGCATCGTGATGACGATCGCGATGAACCCGAGGCCACCCGTCATGAATGGGGTGAAGGTTCCGGTCGTGAGGACGGAGAGGAAAGCTCCGCCCGCTCCGACGAACGCGCCGTTGAGCAGGACCGCGGAGGAGCGGGTCCGCACCACGTTGCCGCCGGCCGCGTCGAGCGAGGACGGCTTCTGCCCGGCGGCCCGGATGGACAGGCCCCAGTTCGTCCTCGCGAGAAGGAACGCGACCACGACCAGGGTGAGGAGGAGCACCCAGAAGATGCCGGACTGCCGGAACAGCGACGGTCCGACGACCGGCAGGTCCGACAGTCCCGGGATCACCCAGGCGTCGCCGGGCACGCTCTGCGGGCTCTTGCCGTAGTTCTGGAGGTAGAGCACGGCCGTGATGCCCTCGCCCATCAGCGTGATCGCGAGGCCGATGACGATCTGGTTGAGCCCCAGCCAGATGTTGAGGACGAGCATCAGGAGGTTCGCGACCACGCCTCCAGCGATGCCGCCGAGCATCCCCAGCCACGGGCTGCCGGTGACGAGGGCGGTCACGTAGCCGCTGTACGCGCCGACGAGCATGACGCCCTCGATGCCGAGGTTGAGCACCCCGGACTGCTCGCCGATCGTCTCGCCGACGGCGGCGAGGATGAGCGGCATCGTCTGGACGATGATCGCCGTGAGGAAGGCGGCGAGGACCGTCGCCGACAGCAGCTCGCTCATGTCGTCACCTTTCCGGGCGCGCGCGTCGCCGTCGTCTTCGTGGTGCTGACCTTCTCCGGGGGAGTGGTCGCCTTCTCGGGAGAGGACGGGACCCGGGTTGTGGCCGTGGTGCGGGGGCCGAAGAGCGACATCACCGACTGCTTCATGCCGGCCGGCAGGTAGCTCTGCCCGAGCCGGCGCTTGTCCCCGACGTACTCGGTGATCGTCATGAACACGAGGATCAGACCGACCACGACGAGCAGGAAGTCGGAGCTGAGTCCGACGCTGCGGGCGGCGTTGATGCCGCCGTTCGCGAAGACCGAGTAGAAGGCCACGAGCGGAATCGCGCCCAGGGGGCTCAGCCGCGCGAGGAACACGAAGGGCAGGATGGCGTCCCCGTACCCGGGGTTCCAGTTCGCCCGCATGTACGTGACGTTGCCGAGCACGTCGATCGTGCCCGCGAGGGCGATCAGGGCGCCGGAGAGGCTGAACAGCAGGACGATCATCCAGCTGCGGCTGATGCCGACGTGCTGGGCGGCCTTCGGGCTGGCCCCGAAGACGTCGAGCCGGACACCGAACGACGTCCGGCTGATCACGAACTGCGCGACCAACGCCAGCGCGATCGCTACCAGGAAGCCGACGTGCACGCGGGTGCCGCCGAAGAAGGGCAGCAGGTCAGCGCGGTCGATGGTCGCGGTCTGCGGGGCCGTCACTCGAGGGTTCGGGTCGTGCAGCGGCCCCTTGATGAGCAGGTTCACGACGCCGATCGCGATGAACGACATGACGAGCGAGGTGATGATCTCGTTCGTGCCGAACCGGGCCTTGAGCACGGCGGGCACGATCGACCAGATCGCGCCGATGAGCAGCGCGCCGACGATGATGACCGCGGTCACGAGCCAGCCGGGCAGGATCGGGAAGAGGACCGGGCCCGCGCCGGCGGCGACGACCGATCCGAGCAGGAACGTGCCGTTGTAGCCGAGGTTCCACAGCTGGCCGCGGAACGCGACGATCAGGCCGAGGGCGATGATCATCAGCGGTGCCATCAGCCGGAGGCTGTCCTGCCAGTTGTTGCCCGTGACCCCGTACTTCCAGACGCCGGCGAAGAAGTCGAGCGGGTTGCTGCCCATCGCGGCGATGATCAGCCCGGCGACGACGAGCGCCAGGACGACGGGGAGGACGGAGCGCACGACGGTGTCGGTGATCCGACGCCAGCGCGGAAGCTCTTCGATCATGCGTGGACCCCCTCGATGGCTCCGGTCATCAGCTGGCCGACCTTCTCCGCGGTGCCGCGTCCGTCGTTCTGCACGGTGCCGACGATCTCGCCGTCCGAGATCACGGCGATCCGGTGCGAGAGCTCGACAAGCTCGTCGAGGTCGGTCGAGAGCAGCAGCACGCTGCCCCCTCCGGCGGCGAAGTCGGTGAGGATCTGGCGGACGAGCTTCACGGTCTTGAGGTCGAGGCCGTACGTCGGCTTGTTGACGACGACGAACCGTGCGCCGTCGGTGAGCTCGCGCGCGAGCAGGATCTTCTGGATGTTGCCGCCGGACAGCGTGCCGGCTCGCGTTCCGGACGACGGGGTCTTGATCGCGTACTCGGCGATCAGCCGCTCCGCCTCCGCGTCCACCGCCTTGCGGTTGATCTGGCCGATCTTCCAGAACGGCGCCTGGCCGATCCGCTTGAGCACGAGGTTCATCGCGACGGACATGCCGGCGACGGTGCCCTCGTGCAGCCGGTCGTCGGTGACGTAGCGGAGGCCCAGCTGCTGCCGACCGCGCACGCCGCGGCGGGTGACGTCCTCGCCGTCGAAGCGGATGGTGCCCTCGGCGGCCGAGCGCTGGCCGGCGACGACCTGGGCGAGGGCCGCCTGGCCGTGCCCGTCGATGCCGGCGATGCCGAGGATCTCGCCCTCGTGGACGCTCAGCGAGACGTTGCGGACGTCGACGTCGTGCCCGTGGCCGCGGGTGGCGACGCCGGTGAGCTCGAGGCGGGCCCGCTTGGCGCCGATCTCGAGGTCGTCGACCTCGCGCACGGCCTCGGTCGCGCCGGCGAGCTCGGCGGCCTCGGCGGTGGTGGCGACGTCGTCGCCGAACATCGCGGCGAGGATGGCGCGCTGCGCCTGCGCCTCGCTGTAGGAGGCGAGCTCCTCGGTGCCGATGTGGCCGACGTTCTTGCCGCCGCGAAGGATCGTCACGCAGTCGCCCATCTGGTAGGCCTCGCGGAGCTTGTGGGTGATGAACACCACGGCGAGGCCCTGCGCCTTGATCTGCGCGACGGACGCGGCGAGCTTCTCGATCGCCTGCGGCGTCAGCATGGAGGTGGGCTCGTCGAGGATGAGGAGCCGGCTGCCCTTCCACATCGCCTTCGCGATCTCGACCTGCTGCTGCTGGCCGAGGCCGAGGTCGCCCGCCAGGGCGTCCGGGTCGATGCGGGCGCCGAGCAGCTCGGAGAGCTCACCGAGACGTGCCTTCGCGCGGGTCTCGTTGCGCAGCACCCCCGTCTCGCCGAGCATCAGGTTCTCGAGCACCGTGAACGCGGGCACGAGCGTCGAGTGCTGGTGGACCACGCCGATGCCGAGGTCGACGGCCGCCTTGGGGGAGTTGATGGGGGTGGGGACGCCGTCCACGAGGATCGTGCCGGAGTCCGGCTGCTGCATCCCGGCGAGGATGCTGATCAGGGTCGACTTGCCCGCACCGTTCTCGCCGAGCAGGCAGTGGACCTGCCCGCCGACGATGTCGAGGGAGATGCGGTCATTGGCCACGACTCCGGGGAACGCCTTGGTGATCTCTCTCAGGGAGATCACTCCCGGCGCAGCGGCTGTGCTGCTCACACTCTCTCCTCAGTTCTTCGCTCGGATCGCCGCCGAGGGCGGCCGGGCCGTTCCGGTGCCGGGGACCCCCGGCACCGGAACGGCGCTCGAAGGCGCTTAGGCGGCCTTCTTGGAGGCGATGACCTCCTTGACCTCGGCGGAGTCCGCCGCGCCGCTCGGCTCGATCTCTCCCGCCTCGATCGCGGCGGTCGCGGTCGCGACGGCGTCCTTGATCTCCTGCGTGAGGTTGTCGGTCTCCTGCAGGTACAGGCCGCCGTTGCCGACCGTCAGCTGGTAGTCCTCGGTGCCGAACGTGCCGGCCTCGACGTCCTTGATCGCCTGCTCGTAGGTGGCGGTGTAGTCCCAGATGACGGAGGTGAGCAGCGCGCTCGGGTCCTGCAGCGCGCCCGTCACGTCGCCGATGTCGGCGATGTACTTGACGCCCGGGTGCGCGTCGATCGCCTGGAGGTAGCCGAGGGTCGCGCCGTCGCCCATGCCGAAGACCACGTCCGCACCGCCGGCGATGACGGTCTCGACCGCGGCCTTGCCGCCCGCGGAGTCGGCGTAGCCGCTCGCGCTGATCTGGCCGAACAGCACGTTGATGCCCGGGTCGACGGAGTACACGCCCTGCGCGAAGCCGGCGGCCATGTCGAGCCAGTTGACGTCATCGGCGGAGATGACGACGGCGACCGTCTTCGACTGGGTGGACATCGCCGCGGCGATGCCGGCGATGTAGCCGCCCTGCTCCGCGGAGACGAGCGCCTGGGCCAGCTGGCCGGGGACCGGCTCGAGGCCGGAGTCCTGAGCGAGGATCGGAACGCCGGTCTCCGCCGACACCGACTGCGCCGCGACGCCGTAGCCGGAGGCGTGGGCGATGACGAAGTTCGCGCCATCGTCGTCGATGACCTGGCTGAGCACCGTCTCGATGTTGTCCCAGCCCGCGTCGGGGACGGCGACGTATTCGAGCCCGAGGCTGTCGGCCGCGGCCTCAGAGTTGGCGAGTCCGACCTGGTTCCAGCCGAGGTCGGTCTCGTTCTCCGGGGCGACGAACGCGAGCTTCGTCACGTCGGTGGCGGCATCGTCGCCGCCCCCGCCGGAGTCGCTGCCGCCTCCGCCCGCCTGCGACGAGCAGGAGGCGAGCGCGATGGTGAGGGCGGATGCGGCCAGAAGCGCGCCGGCGCCCCTGGCCGCGCGGCGCCGAACGCCGCTGGTGACTGCTTTGTACATTGCCTGGGAGTCCTCTCCGAGAGTGGGAACCGCCGCGGCCTTGCGCCTCGATTTCTCACAATGTGCGTCGGTACGGGGACAATATGAGAAGGATGACAGGGAGGTCAACGATCTCCCGAGAGATTTACCGGTCCGAAACACGACGCCAGGCATCGAGCCTGTTGGCTGGGGTCATCTCCTAGGAAGCGAGCCCATGAACGGTCCTCTCCGCCGCATCGGGATGGCGGCGCTCGCGCTGTCGATGGTCGCGCTCTCGGGCTGCGCCGGGGCGGGTCAGCCGCCCGCCGGCACGGCTTCCGCGACATCGTCGCCGACGTCTCCCGCGCCCACCAGATCGGCGCCGGCGGAGCCGCTGGCGCCTCGCGACGCCGACGCGCTCGCCCAACTCGCGGACGTCGCGCCGCGCACCTCCACCATCGACCCCGCCCTCGCCGACTGGACGGAGTGCTGGCTGCCGAGCGACCACCTGCTGCCGGCCGAGGAGGTCGGCAACGAGACGACCTGGGCGGTGATCTGCCGCATCCACTGGCACGAGGAGGACGGCACCGCGCGGTACCAGGACACGAACTGCACCGGCGACTTCGCGGCGCAGCCGATGCTCGACCACTGCTACCGCTGGGTCCACTACGACCTCGAGCCGGTGTTCGAGGACCACCCCGCGGTCCCGGCCGACACCTGACCGCGAACCGCCGAATCCGCCATTGACCACCCGCCGTCGATTCTCATAGTGTGAGCGGCACTCAGGACCATGTAAGAAAAGCGAGGAGCATTCGATGGCGGATCCGAAGGTCTACCTGCTCGATGGCGGCACTCTCGTCATCGACGAGTCCGACGTCCACTGGCACATCAACGCGGGCAATCCCGTGCGGTTCCCCGTGTACTCGGTGCTGGTCGAGCACCCGGATGCACTCATCATGTACGACACCGGCTACGACCTCGAGCACGTGAAGAAGGTCCTGCCCTTCGAGCTCCCTGAGCAGACGCCCGAGCAGACGATCCCGGCGCAGCTCGAGAAGATCGGCTACAAGCCCGAGGACGTCGACATCGTCGTCAACTCGCACTTCCACTTCGACCACGTCGGCGGCAACAAGTACCTCACCAAGGCGACGCACCTCGTCCACAAGGCCGAGCTGCGCCAGGCCAAGTACCCGGAGCCGTTCGAGCGGCTCGGCTACTCCGACATGTCCTTCGACTTCCCGGGCGTCACCTACAAGCCGATCTCCGGCGACTACGAGATCGTCCCCGGCGTGACCCTGTTCGAGACCCCCGGCCACACGATCGGTCACTACTCGATGCTCGTCGAGCTGCAGAACGACCGGAGCATGCTCTTCTGCGGCGACGCGGCGTACACCCGCACGACGCTCGAGAAGGAGTGGATCGCGGGCTTCCACCTCGACCCGGCCAAGTCGGTCGAGGCGATCCGCCGGCTCAACTACCTCGGCCGGGTCAAGGACGCCGACATCTACCCCTCCCACGAGCTGGAGCCCTACCTCGAGTGGAAGCTCGCGCCGGAGTACTACGGCGGCAACTGACGGCGGCGGCAATCGACCGTCCCGCAACCGAATCGAAACAAAGGAAGCAGCATGACTGATCGCGTCGCCATCGTGACCGGAGCCGCCCAGGGCATCGGCGCGGCCATTGCCAAGGAGCTCGCCGAGGACGGCGTCAAGGTCGTCGTCACCGACATCAACGTCGAGGGCGCCACCAAGGTCGCCGAGGAGATCGGGGGAGTCGCGAAGCGGCTCGACGTCTCCGACCCGGACCAGGCGAACGCCGTGGTCGCCGAGGTCGTCGCGGAGCTCGGCCGCCTGGACATCCTCGTCAACAACGCCGGGCTCGTGCCCTTCACCCCCTTCGACGACCTGACCATCGAGCAGTGGCGACGCACCTTCTCGGTCAACGGAGAGGGCCTCTTCAACATGACGAAGGCCGCCGTCGAGGCGATGAAGGCGAACGAGTACGGCCGCATCGTCAACATCGCGTCCAACACCTTCGTCGCCGGCACGCCCAACTGCGCCGACTACGTCGCCACCAAGGGTGCGGTCGTCGGCTTCACCCGCGCCGTCGCGGGCGAGATCGGCAAGTACGGCATCACCATCAACGCGGTCGCGCCCGGCATCACCGCGAGCGAGGGCGTGTTCACGACCGGCCACGGCGCGGGCTTCGACTACGTCGTCCCGATGCAGGCCTTCAACCGCCGCGCGACGCCCGCCGACATCGCGCCGGCTGTCGCGTTCCTCACCTCGGAGAAGGCGGAGTGGGTCACCGGCCAGCTTCTCGTCGTCGACGGCGGCCACACGCGCAACTGAGCCGCGGCTGAGGCCGACCCCGCTTCCGATCGGAGACGCATGACGACCGCGAGTGCCGACGTCCTCATCCTCGGCGCCGGCTCCGCGGGATGCGTGCTCGCCAACCGGCTGAGCGCCGACCCCAGCAGGCGCGTGGTCGTGCTGGAGGCGGGGGGCCGGGTCACCGACCCGGACATGCGGCGGCCGGAGCTGTGGCCGTTCATCCAGCACCGCGAGTACGACTGGGACTACCTCACCGTGCCTCAGCCGAGGCTGGCGGGGCGGCAGCTGAGCTGGGCGCGCGGCCGCGGGCTCGGCGGCTCGAGCCTGCTGCACGCGAACGCGCACATGCGCGGGTGCCGTGCGGACTTCGATCGCTGGGTCGCGGCGACCGGCGACGAGCGCTGGTCCTGGGACGAGCTGCTTCCCCGGTTCAAGGCGATGGAGTCCTTCTCCGGCGGGGCCGACGAGGTGCACGGGGCCGACGGTCCGCTGTCCGTGCTGCTGCCGGGCCCCGATCTCGTGAGCCCGCTCGTGCAGGACTACCTCGCGGGGGCGGTCTCGCTCGGCATCCCACGGATCCCCGACCACAACGGCGGCGAGATGCTCGGGGCGACCCCGAACTCCCTCACTCTCCGGAACGGCGAGCGGATGACGGTCGCCGACGCCTACCTGGACCCGGTGATGGACCGGCCGAACCTCGCGGTGCTCACCGGGGTGGTCGTCGAGCGCCTGCGGATCTCGCGCGGCCGGGTCGTCGGCGCCGCAGTGATCGTCGGCGGGGAGCGGATGGACATCTCCGCCGACACGGTGATCCTCTCCGCCGGCTCGATCGCGGACCCGCTGCTGCTCATGCGGTCCGGCGTCGGCGACCCCGACGTGCTCGAGGCGGCCGGCGTGGCCACCGTCGTCGAGTCGCGCGGGGTCGGCAAGAACCTGCACGACCACCTCCTCGGCGCCGGCAACCTGTACCGCGCGGCGAAGCCGGTTCCGCCGACCCGGCTCAACCTCTCCGAGTCGATGTGCTACCAGTCGGCGAAGGGCCTCGGCGAGACCGCCGGCCCGGTCGACGTCGTGGTGGGCTGCGTTGTGGCGCCCAGCGCGTCCGAGTCGTTCGAACCCGGCGTCGGCCTCGGGGAGGGCTTCACCCTGCTCTTCGGCGTCACCAATCCGACGAGCCGCGGCGAGCTGCGCATCAGCGGCCCCTCGGTGGACGACGCACCCCTCATCGATCCGAACTACCTGGACACGGAGCACGACCGGTCGATGTTCCGGCTCGCCCTCGAGCGCGCGCGAGCGATCGCCGGAACCGAGGCGATGGCCGGGTGGCGTGCCGAGGAGGTGCTGCCCGGGCAGGGCGTCCGCACCGAGGCCGAGGTCGACGCGTTCATCGCCCGCGCCGCGATCACCCACCACCATCCTGTCGGCACCCTTCGGATGGGCGCGGACGACGAAGCGCCGGTCACCCCGGACCTCGCCTTCCGGGGCATCGACGGGCTGCACGTCGTCGACGCGTCGGTGATCCCGTCCATCACGGCCGGACCGGTGCACGCGCCGGTCCTCGCGATCGCCGAGACCTTCACCGCCTCCTACGCCTGACCGGACCGACCAGGCCCGACCGGACCGACCAGGCCCGACCGGACCGACCAGGCCCGACCGAACCGACAAGGGGAGACCCGATGAGCACCGTTCCCGACCGCGCCGTCCTCGATGCCGTCGCCGCTCGGGAGCGTGACATCGGCGAGATCTCGGCGTTCGTGCTCGCGCATCCGGAGCTGGGCCACGAGGAGCACGCCACCTCGGCGGAGCTCGCCTCCCGCCTGGAGGCCGCTGGCTACCGGGTCGAGCGCGGCGCGGGCGGCCTGCCGACGGCGTTCCGCGCCGAGCTCGCCACCGGCCGGCCCGGCGGCACGGTGGGACTGCTCGCCGTCTACGACGCCGTGCCGGCTCACCGCCCCTCCGACGGGGCGACGGTGCCCACCCACTCCTGCGGGCACACGGCGCAGTCGGCCGGCGTCCTCGGCGCCGCCCTCGCCCTCGCCGACCTCCGCGAGTCGCTTTCCGGCACGGTCGTCGTTGTCGGCTGCCCGGCCGACGAGATCCACGCCCCCGGCACGCAGCGCCTCGGCAGCGGCAAGGCGCTGACCGCGGCCCGCGGCGTGTGGCGGGGCGTCGACGCCGCCCTCTACGTGCACCCCGAGTTCCTCGACGCGGTGTGGTCGGAGTCGCTGTGGATGCGGCGCGAGACGGCGGTCGTGGCGGGCGGACGCACCCTCCGGAACGACGTCGACCCCGCCCCCTACGCGGCGTTCCGCCGGCTCGGCGAGCTGCTGGAGACCCTCGACCGCGCCCGGGTCATGGTGGAGACGATCGTGCTCGACGGCGACGTGGAGGAGGGCTCCGGGCTCTCCCTCCGGGCGCAGTTCCTCGTCTTCGCGTCGTCCGAGGCGGAGATCGACTCCCTGCTCGAGCCGGTCCGGCAGGCGCTGCCGGAGGCGGTCTGGGAGAGGGGGAACGCCATCGAGGCGATCCGCCCGGACGAGCGCGTGACCGCCGCCGTGCGGGACGCGCTGGCCGCCGCCGGGCGTCCGGTGCAGTCGGACGTTCCGCCGCTCCCGTTCGCGACCGACTTCGGCAACGTGACCCGCGTCGTGCCCGCTGCCCTCATCGGCGTCGGCCGCTCCGAGGGGTGGGCGTTCCACCGGGACGGCGGTGAGGCGCAGTTCGCCGGCCCCGAGGGAGCGGCGATGGCGCGGAGCATCGCGGAGGTGCTCGCCCTCGCGGCGACACGCCTGACGGCCTGACCCGCGGCTGACGCCGCCGACTCGCCGGCCCACCCCGTGATCGACGAGCGACCGTAGGCCCCGGAACGACGGCCGGAAGTCGCTTCGATCATCGGTTGAAGGTTGCGGCATCTCGAGCGTTATCGGACCGGCCAGTGTCGGTGGGTGCCGGTTGACTGTGTCCATGTTCGAGGATGTGCAGGTCGAGGGGATCCCGGAGGATCCGCTGGGTATCTGCACTGTCGAGGACGTGCTCATGCAGCGCCTTCTCGACGCGGTCTCTCCCCGTCCCTCGCTGCTGGACCAGTTAGAGGAATTTGCGAGTCAGGCTCGTCAGCACGCCGCGCGGCAGTATCGGCTGCTGGATGCGATGCGCCTCGAGCAAGAGACGCTGACCGGGGCCACCTGGACTGACCAGGACGCCCTGGAGTGGCGCTCCCTGCGCGCCGAGGTGGCCGCGGCGCTGGAGGTGCACGAGCGCACCGCACAGGCGCAGCTCGAGCTGGCCCGGAAGCTGGTCCACGACTTCCCCGACACCCTCGATGCGCTCGAGCGGATGGTCATCAGTGAGCGGCACGCCCGGATCCTGGTCGAGCAGTCCTCGGGCCTGCGGGACGACCTGCTGCACGAATACGAGGAGCGCCTCCTGCCGTACACGCACCTCGTGGCGTCCCGATTCGAGCGGAAGGCTCGGGAGATCCGGCTGTCGCTCGACGCGGAGTCGCTGATCGCCCGGCACAAGGAGGCACTGCTGGAGCGGCGGGTCGTCTTCGAGCGAGCCGAGGACGGCATGGCCTGGGTCAGCGCCCTGCTGTCCGCCGAGGACGCCGTCGAGGTGGTCGCGGTGATCGAGGCCATCGCGCAGACCCTGAAGACCGAGGACGAGCCCCGATCGCTGGCGCAGATCACGGCGGACGTCTTCCGCGATCTCATGGTCGACGCCGCCGGCGCTGTGCCGCCCGCCGAGGACGACCAGCCGCTGCAGCCGTCCCCGCGGGCGCGCCGGCGGGTGACGCCCGATGTGTTCGTGCACATTCCGGCGCTGACCGCGCTGGGCAAGAGCGACGCAGCCGGGTTCCTCGAGAACTACGGCCCGATCGACGCCGACACCGCTCGCATGCTGGCCGGGATGTCGGAGAAGTGGATCCGTCTGCTGACCGACCCGGAGACGGGCATCATCCTCAAGTACGGGAAGGTCAAGTACCGGAGCCCCGAGGAGCTGCGCTCGAAGCTTCGCATCCGGGACGGAGTGTGCCGGTTCGTCGGCTGCACGCGCCCGGCCGTTCACTGCGACCTCGACCACACCCGCGCGTGGGAAGAGGGCGGGGAGTCGAACGACTGCAACCTCGCGTTCCTCTGCAAGGCCCACCACATGCTGAAGCACGGAAGCCCCTGGAACGTCACCCAGCACGGGAACGGCGACGGCACGCTCGCGTGGACCTCCCCGAGGGGCAGGGTCTACCGCACGTTCGCCGACACGGTCCTCCCGCCGCCACCGACGCCGCGACGTCCCGGTGCGCCGCCGATCGTGCAACGCGAATGGCTCGCCGCTGCGGCGGCGGCCGAAGCACCACCTCCGTTCTGAGAGTGGCACGTGCGTCGAACGGCGTTTCGGCGGGTGGAGCGGACACCTCCGGGTGCCGGCCCCTCGGCCGCTGTCCGCAGGACCCGCGGCAGGCGTCAGGCGCCGAGGAAGAGGCGCTGGGCCGTGCCGTGCATCACCGCGTCCAGGTCGTCGGGGGCGAGGCCCGCGAGCTGCACCTTCAGCTGCTCCACCTTCGGCTCGTGCCAGGGGCCGTCCGAGCCGTACATCACCCGGTCGGCGCCCACCTTCTCCACGGCCTCCTTGATCTTGAGGCTCATCGGCATCCCGCTGGTCTCCAGCCACACGTTCGGGTGCCGGGCGGCGATCGCGATCGACGCGTCGATGTAGACGATGTTCCCGTGACCCATGTGGCCGAGGATGATCTTCGCCTCGGGGTACCGGATGATCAGCTCCTCGATGCTCCAGGGCAGCGAGAAGATCGGGTGCCCGCAGTGGATGAGCGCCGGCAGGTCGTGCTCGATCAGCACCTCGATGATCGGGTGGACCCTCGGGTCGTCCGGCAGGAAGCCGCCGAACAGCGGGTGCAGCTTCACCCCGCGCACCTTCGGGTCCCGGAGGTACTCGCGGAGCTCGGCGACGGCGCCGTCCCACTTCGGGTTCGCCCAGTACAGCTGGTACGCACCGGGGATGCCGGCGACCACGCGGCGGACCATCGCGTTGTCCTCGTGGAACACCATCGCGGTGTCGATGTCGTTCGCCGCGAGGTAGGGGGCGAGGCCGTCCTCGTCGAGGCGCACCCCCGACATCGGGAAGTCCCCGACGTGGAAGTGCGCGTCGGTGATCGCCATCAGCTCTGCCAGACTCCGACGAATCGCGCCTGCTCGATGATGGCGTCCGCGTACTGGGCGAGGAACTCCTCGCGGGTGGGCGTGCCCTCGACCTTGCGGTTCAGCGCGTAGATCCAGAAGTAGTAGTGGTGGTCGCCGTGACCGGCGGGCGGCTGGGGACCGAAGTACTGGGTCGCCCCGGCGCCGTTCGGCGCCTGGCGGACGCCCGGCGCGTCGACGTCGAGGGAGGTCGCCTGCGGCGAGATGCCGTAGACGACCCAGTGGGTGAAGCCGTGGGGGAGCGGCGCGTCCGGGTCGTGGAGGATCACCGCGTACTCGACGGTGCCCTCCGGCGCGCCGGAGAACTCGAGGCGCGGCACCGAGTTGCCGCCGTCGGCGGTGAACTCCTCGGGGAAGCGCCCGAGGGTGGGGATGTCGGGGCTGGAGATCGTGAGCTTGTCGATGAAGAGCGCCACGGCTCGTCCTTTCGTCGGTGGGTGGTGTTCTCGGTAGGGGTTCAGGCGTCGAGCAGGCGCTCGAACTCGGCGGCGACGAGGTCGGGGTGCTCCTCCGGGATGTAGTGGTCGGCGTCGTCGATCAGCACCCAGCGGTCGCCGGGCCGGTCCGCGATCGCCGCGGCCCAGGCGGACTCGCTGAGGATGCGGCTGTCGACGCCCCTCAGGTGCGTCATCGGGGCGGGCACCGCCCGGAACTCCGCGTCCCAGGGGGTGCGGAAACCCGTGATGAGCTGCTGCATCGCGTCCGGATCGGCGAGCGGCCACCACTGCCCGTCCTCGCGCTGCTCGTAGCCCCAGCGTGCCCGGCGCTGAACGGCGCCCGGCAGGATCCGCGGGTAGCGGCCGCGGATGTACTCCTCGATCGCGGCGCGGTCCGGGAAGGCGCGGTAGCCGCCGGCGACCCGGACCGCGAGGTCGTCGAGCACGCCCGACTCCACGTACGGCGTGTAGTCCACGGCGACGACGGCGCGCACGCGGTCGGGATGCAGCGCACCGACGAGCCAGGCGTTGCGGCCGCCGAGCGAGTGCCCGCCGACGATCGCGCGCTCGATGCCGAGGGCGTCGAGCACGGTGACGACGTCTCCGGCGAAGCTCGGACCGGTGTAGCCGGTGGCCGGCTTGTCGCTCCGGCCGTGGCCGCGCTGGTCGAGCGCGATGACGGTGGAGTGCGGGGCGAGAGCTTCGGCGACCGGCTCCCAGACGGCGTGGTTCGCCGACGTTCCGTGCAGCAGCACGATCGCCGGGCCGGAGCCCCGCACCCGGAACGCGAGGTCGACCTCGGCGCCCCGGGTGCGGGAGAGTCCGTCCGCGATCGGCTCGACGCCGACCGTGACGGGCATCAGACGTTCGGGATCGACGAGAGCGTCTTGCGGGCCGCGACGAGTCCGGTGACGATCTCCTTGCGCTTCTCCGCGATCGCCTCGGGGCCGTCGTACTCGTACATGCCGGCGCCGCTCTTGAAGCCGAGGGTGCCGGCGGCGATCTTCTCCTCGATCATCGCCGGGGTGTCCTTGCGGTCCGCGAGGTCGGCGTTGAGGTAGCTGGAGACGGCCTTGTAGATGTCGAGGCCGGCCATGTCGAGGAGGCGGGTGGGGCCGACGACGGAGAGCTTGTAGCCGATGCCCCACTTGACGCAGGCGTCGAGGCCCTCCGGCGTGACGATGCCCTTCTCGAGGAGGTCGAGGCACTCGCGGAGGATCGCGTAGAGGACGCGGTTCTCGACGAAGCCGGGCGTCTCCTTCTCGACGACGGGCACGTAGTCGAACGCCTTGACGATCTCGACGAGCCGGTCGACGAGCGCGGGGTCGGTCGCCTCGCCGGGGATCACCTCGATCATCGGGATCAGGTGCGGCGGGTTGGACCAGTGCATGCCGATCAGCCGGCCGGGGACGCGCATGTCCTCGCCCATGGTCGTGATCGGGATGCCGGAGGTGTTCGACGCGATGATGACGTCGTCGCCGACGAGGCCGTCCTCGAGCTGCGCGAGCAGCGACTTCTTGAGCTCGAGCCGCTCCGGGATCGCCTCGATGACGAGCTCGGTGTCCGCGACCGCTGCGGCGAGGTCGGTCCCGAACTCCACGGAGCCGCCGTCCGACTTCGGCGTGCCGACGGTCTCGAGGACGCCGTTCACCATCGCGTAGGACGCCTTCGCGTTCTCGATGGCCTGGTCCGAGATGTCGTAGAGGCGGACGACGACACCGGCGCGGGCGAGGGTCGCGGCGATGCCGGGACCCATCGTCCCGGAGCCGACGACGGTCGCGATCTTGGGAAGGCTGCTCATGCGATGCTCCTAGCTGACGTTGGCGGTGCGGTGGATGCGGTTCAGATGCCGGGCGGCAGGCTGATCTGCGAGATGCCGATGCCCTGCAGGGCCTCGACGCGGTCGAGCCGGCGGTTGAAGTAGGTCCAGAAGTTGTGCTGGGCCTTGGCCGGATAGATCCGGTCGAACTTCTCCTTCGTCTCGTCGGGGTCCGGCTCGATCGGCGTGAAGCCCGACGACTTGAGGTCGACCTGGAAGCGCGCGGCCTTCTCGAGGAAGATCCCGGTGAGGGTCACCTCGGCGACCGTGCTGCCCACGAAGGCGATGCCGTGGTTCGCGAGCAGGATCGCCTGTGCCGGGCCGAGAGCCCGCGCCGCGGAGACGCCCAGCGGCACGGTCGTGATGATGTGGCTCGTCTCGGCGAAGCGCGGGACGCCCTCATAGGCGAACCACACACCGTGGTTGTTGTACGGCTTGAGAGTCTCCTCGGACGCGCCGAGCACCGTGGAGAAGTGCGCGTGCGAGTGGCCGACGAAGTTGACGTCGGGGCGGGCCTTCAGGATCTCGGCGTGCAGAGGCCACTCGAGGTGCCGGAGGCCGGTGCCCTCGAGCACGTTGCCGTCGAAGTCGATGAGGATGAAATCGTCGCCCTCCACCTCGGAGAGCGCCAGGTTGCCGCGCTTCAGCCAGAGGCCGCGCCCGAAGGGGTCCCGGAAGGAGAGGTGCCCCATGGACATGTCGCCGTGCCCCTCCAGCTCGAGGATGCGGTGCGCCCGGGCGACGTCCGCGAGCACGCTCGCGATCGAGGCGTCTTCGAAGTACTGGCTGTGCTGATACGTCATCGGTTTCCTGATCTGCGAGGGACTACTGCGAGTCTCGGGCTGCGACGTCGGCGGCGGTCATCCCGCCCACCCGGGCGTTCGGCCGCCCGCCCGTGGCGACGGCCACGATGATCACGAGCTCGTCCGGCCGCGGGGCGTCGGGCAGCGCGATCGTCATCGCGTCGTAGTGCGAGCGAACGTAGACCTCATCCTTGTACGCGAGGGGGATGTCGATCTGCGTCCCGGCGGCCGCGACCTTCGAGGCCGAGGAGATCCAGGCCTTGCCGCCGCCGACCGCCTCGCGGAGGGCGTCGCCGAAGACCGTCGTGATGCACGCGACGACGTGCTCCTGCTCGCCGTTCAGGCCGACGAGGCCGCCCTTGCCGTAGGACTCGACGGGCCGGCCGCCGAGCAGCTCGGCGGCACGTCGGCCGAGCTCGGTGCCGATGCTCGCGCTGGGCGCGGTGAGGGGCGAGAGGTCCTCGACCCACTGGCCCGCGAACGGGTTCTCGAGCACGACGGCGACGGCGGCCTTCACGAGCGGCTGCTCGGGCGCCGGACCCACCTCGCGGACGGTCTCGGACACGAAGGAGTGGAAGGCGCGGACTCGGTAGTAGGGGTCGATGCTCATACGTTCACCTCGTGTCGGTGCGGGTCAGTGGGGTTGTACAGGGCCGTCTCGACGACGTCGCCCGCGAACTGGTTGCCCTGCGCCATCTGCCGGGTGTCGGCGTAGTACTGGGAGCGGTCCTGCGCGCGATCGGTGATCGGCCGCTCGAGGCGCTCCCACTCGCGGAGCACCTCGGGCAGCTGGTCGTTCGACGCCTTGGTCGCCTCGGTGGCGAGCGTCCAGGCGTTGTGGATCGAGCAGCCGGCGCCCTGCGCGAGCGCGGGGCACATCGCGTGCGCCGCGTCACCGATGATGGCGACCCTGCCCTCGGTCCAGTGGTCGACCCGGGTGGTCTGGTACCCGTAGTACCGGCCGTGCAGCTTCGCCGCCTCCTCGAGCACGGGGGTGAGGTGCGGGAAGTTCTCCGTCCAGAGGGCGAGGTCGATCGGCACCTTCGACCCCTGCGCGTCGCTGACCGGGGCCATCAGGGCGATGTACACCTCCTCGTCGTTGCACGGCACGTAGAGCACGCGGAGCACGCGGGGCTCGATGTTCCAGAAGTCGATGTAGTTGTCCCACTCGGTGTCCGGCTCGAGCTGCTGCAGCTCCGCCTTGTGCCGCGGGACGAGGAAGCGGGTGATGCCGTCGCGGGACCGCTCCCGCTTGAGCGGGATGCCGAGCGAGTCGCGGACCGCGGAGCCCACGCCGTCGGCGCCGACGACGAGGTCGGCCTCGGCCGAGGTTCCGTCGGCGAAGTCGATGCGCCCCTCCGGCGTCGCGCCGGTCACCTCGGAGCCGGAGATGATCTCGACGCCCGACTCGCGCGCCGCGGTGAGCAGCGTCGCGTACAGGTGGGGGCGCGTGACGGAGATCCACCGGATGCCCTCGAGCTTCTCCTGAGAGCGGATCACGTTGTTCATCCGCGTCTCGTAGGCCGGCGAGTGCATCGCGCGGGATTCGAGGTCGGGAGTGGCTCCGAGCCGATCCAGGACCTGGAGGCTGTTGCCCCAGAGGACGATGCCGGCACCTTCGGCGCGGAGCTCGGCCGAGCGCTCGTGGACCCGGACGCTCCACCCCTTCTGGGCGAGCGCCGTGGCCACCGTCAGCCCGGCGAATCCAGCGCCGGAGATCTCGGCGTGGCGAGGTGAGGGCATGGCACCAACTTTCCACTGAGGGCGAGTTTTTCTTACGATCTGATTTGCTCTTCTCGTATGGAGAGAGTCTTACGGAGCGCGCGGCATCCCGCAAGCGAAAAATGGGGACCGTCCGTTACCGGCTTGTTACGGGTTCCGGCGGCGGTCGTCGAACCCCGCTCGCGACGCGAGGGTTCGGCGCGGCGGCAGCCGCACCGCGAGTCGGTCGAGGTCTCCAGAGGCGCTGACGCGGTGGCGCAGGGAGGATGCCGAAGGCGCTGCCGGCTCAGCCGCCGAGCGCGGCGTTGACCGCCGCGGCGGAGTACTCCCGCTCCACGACCATCGTCGCGAGCCCGACGATCGCGGCCCGCTCGCCGAGCGTCGACTGGCTGATCGTGAGGTGCCGCGTCGCCCGGGGGAGGGATCGCGGGTACAGCGTCTCCCGGATGCCGGTGATCAGCGGCGGCGAGGCGAGGGTGCCGCCGATGACGACCTCGCCGGGGTTGAGCAGCGACACCACGGTGGCGACGACCTCGCCGATCTCCCGTCCGGCAGCCTGCGTGAGGCGGGCGGCGTCGGAGTCACCCGCCGCCAGATACGCCGACACGTCGGACGCCGATGCGGCCGGCTTCCCCAGCGCTGATAGCGCCCGGGCGATCGCCCGGCCCGACGCGACGGCCGCCAGGCAGCCGTGCGCGCCGCACTGGCACACCGCATCGTCGTGGCCGGCGAGCTTCACGTGGCCGATGTCGCCGGCGCCGCCGTCGGTGCCGACGTAGACCTGACCGCCGATGACGATCCCCGTGCCGATGCCGGACGAGACCTTGAGGAAGCACAGCGAGCGGGACTCGGGGTGGGCCGCGCGCTGCTCACCCAGCGCGGCGGCGTCGGCGTCGTTCGCGACCAGGATCGGGACGCCGAGCGCATCGTGCAGGTGATCCGGGATCGGGTAGGCGTCCCAGCCCGGCATGATCGGCGGCTGGCTGGGGCGGCCCGTGTCCGGGTCGACAGGGCCGGGCACGCTGATGCCCATCCCGCTCAGACGGTCCGGAGTGAGACCGGCTCGAGCCAGCAGGCCCTGCGCCGAGTCGAGGATCGCGTGCAGCGTGGCGTAGGGGCCGTCGGCGACCGCGACGTCGATCCGCGCGTCCTGCTGGACGTGTCCGGCGAGGTCGGTGAGCGCCACGGTCGTGTGCGTGGTGTCGACGGTCGCGGCGAGCAGTGAGGCGCGCGCGGTGTTGAACTGCAGCCGTCGGGACGGACGTCCCGCCGCGATGCGGTCGGTGCCGTTCCGCTCGACGAGGAAGCCCGCGTCGAGGAGCGCGTCGATGCGGCCCGCGACGGTCATGCGGGACAGGCCGGTCTGCTCCAGCACGTCGCCGCGCGTCGACGCGCGGCCGGCGCGGATGAGCTCCAGCACGTCTCCCGGTCCCGGCATCCGGGTCTCCTTCCCGAGGACAGGTGAACACTCCGAATTATGCTTGACAGCTAGACATAACGCACCTAGCGTCCTGACTTAACTCGCCGGGGCCGAGTGCTCCGGGGAGCGATCCTGCAGTCACAGCGCAAGGAGGCGCCCGGTGAAACTTCGTTCCAGAGCAGTGACGATGGCAGCCGCGGTGAGTGCAGCGGCGCTCGCCCTGACCGGCTGCACGAGCGGCGGCGGGGGAGGGAACGGCGACGGCGGCGGGGGAGACGGCGGCGGCGACGACAGCATCCTCTTCTGGGTGCAGGAGGACCTGCCCGACCGCGTCGCGGCCACCCAGGAGATCGTCGACGCGTTCGTCGCCGACTCCGGGACCCAGGTCGAGGTGGTCTCCGTCGCGGAGGACCAGTTCGCCCAGCTGATCACCGCGGCCGCGGCCGCCGGCGACCTGCCCGACGTCATCGGCGGCATCTCGCTGCCGCAGGTGCGCACCCTCTCGGCCAACGACCTCGTCAACACCGAAGCGGTCGGCGCCACCATCGAGGCGCTCGACCCGTCGACGTTCTCGGAGAGCGCCCTCGAGCTCGTCTCGGACGGCGACACCCGCCTCGCGGTGCCGAGCGAGTCGTGGCTGCAGATGCTCTTCTACCGGACCGACCTCTTCGAGGCGGCCGGGCTCGACGCCCCCGACTCGTACGAGAGCATCCTCGCCGCGGCAGAGGCGCTCAACACGGGCGGGGTGTCCGGCTTCGTGGGATCGACGGCACCCGGTGACGCGTTCACCGAGCAGACGTTCGAGCACATCGCGCTCGGCAACGACTGCCAGCTGGTCGACGACCAGGGCGAGGTGACGCTCGACTCCGACGCCTGCGTGGCGGCCTTCGAGTTCTACGGCGACCTCGTGACCCAGTACGGTCCTCCCGGGGCCCAGGACGTCGACACCACGCGCGCGAGCTACTTCGCCGGCACCGCAGCCATGACGATCTGGTCGAGCTTCCTGCTCGACGAGCTCGCCGGCCTCCGCAACGACGCGTTGCCCTCCTGCGCGGAGTGCGCCGGCAACCCGGCCTTCCTCGCCGAGAACACCGGCGTCGTGACCGCCATCGCGGGACCGGACGCGGACGACCCCGCGCAGTTCGGTGAGATCACGTCGTGGACGATCACCGCGGACGCCAACGCGGAGGCGTCGGAGGCGTTCATCGAGTACATGATGAGCGACGGCTACGAGCCGTGGATCGCGATCGCGCCCGAGGGCAAGGTGCCCGTCCGCCTCGGCACGCCCGAGGAGCCGACCGCGTACTCCGACGTCTGGTCCACGCTGCCCGTCGGCGTCGACACGAAGGCGCCTCTCGCCGACTTCTACTCGGCGGAGGTGCTCGAGGCTGTCGCGTCCGGGCCGGAGAACATCGGCCGCTGGGCGATCCCGCAGGGGCAGGGTGACCTGCTCGGCGCCCTGACCGGTGAGCAGCCCGTCGCGGCCGCGGTCGCCGGGGTGGCTCAGGGCGACGATCCGGCCACGGCCGCCCAGCAGGCCGCCGAGACGGTGCGATCGGTCGCGGGCTCGCTGTGACCCAGCTGGCCGGGGGGCCGGGCCGCATGGGCCCGGCCCCCAACCTCCCGCCGGAGCCCGAGAAGCTCGTCGGCGCGAGCGGGAAGCGCGGGAAGCGCGGCTTCCGGAGCAAGGAGGAGAACCGCGCGGGCCTGACGCTGATCTCGCCGACGCTGATCATCATCACCGTCGCGGTGGTGCTGCCGATCCTCTGGGCGGTCTCGCTCGCCTTCCAGCGGGTGCGGCTGATCAACATCCGCGGCACCGGCTTCTTCGGCGAGTACACGCTCGCGAACTTCGTGAACGTGATCACGTCGGACGGCTTCCTCGACGCGCTCTGGACGACGCTGCTCTACTCGGTGCTCGGCACGGCGCTCGCGATCGGCATCGGGCTGATCGCGGCGCTCGCGCTCCAGAAGCCGTTCAGGGGACGCGGCCTCATCCGCGCCGCTCTGCTCATTCCGTACGTCGCGCCGGTCGTCGCCGCCACCTTCGTGTGGTCGACGATGCTCAACCCGCAGTTCGGCGTCGTCAACTGGTTCGGCACCGAGGTGTTCGGCTGGGAGGAGCCGGTCGCGTTCCTCTCCGACCGGTCGGTGCCCGCGAGCATCTTCGGCTGGCAGGTGGAGCTGCCGATCGCGCTGATCACGGTGATCCTGTTCGAGGCGTGGCGGTCGTTCCCGTTCGCGTTCCTCTTCCTGACCGCGCGACTGCAGGCGGTGCCTGACGTCCTCGACGAGGCGGCCCGCATCGACGGCGCGACCCCGACGCAGCGCTTCCGGCACATCCTGCTGCCGCAGCTGCTGCCGACCATCGCGGTGCTGTCGGTGCTCCGCTTCATCTGGACGTTCAACAACTTCGACGACATCTACCTCCTCACCGGCGGCGGCGCCGGCACCGAGGTGGTCTCCGTCCGCGTCTTCAACTACCTGACGGCGCGCGGTGACATCGGGGCGGCGTCGGCGCAGGCGCTTGTGCTCGCGGTGATCCTCGCCGTGCTCGTCACCATCTACCTCAAGCTGTTCGGCCGGCAGGAGGAGCAGGCATGAGCACCACGACGTCGACCCGGGCGCCGAACCGGGCGGCCGGCGGCCAGGCGAAGGGCGTCGGCCGCGACGGGTTCGAGAACACGCTCTTCGCGATCCTCAAGCCGATCGTGATCACACTGCTCGTGCTCGTCGCGGTCGTGCCGTTCTACTACATGGTGCTGCTGAGCTTCCGGTCGCTCGACTCGCTGCTGCGGAACCCGGGCGCGCTCTGGATCACCCCGGCCGAGTTCGACCCCAGCACGTACCTCAACGTGCTCGCCCCCGTCTCCGAGGGCGGGCAGGGGTTCGCGAACTTCATGCGCAACTCGCTGCTCGTCGCGCTCGGCACGGTGGCCCTGTCGCTGCTCGTCGCGATCCCCGGCGCGTATGCGGTGAGCCGGCTCGCGTTCTTCGGCCGGCGGCAGGTGTCGGGGCTGTTCCTCGCCGTGTACTTCTTCCCGAGCATCCTGCTCGCGGTCCCGCTCTTCGTGTTCTTCACGCAGATCGGGCTCCGCGGCTCCCTCGTCGGGCTGCTGATCGTCTACGTCTCGCAGGTGGTGGCCGTGTCGATCTACACGCTGCGCAACTACTTCGCGACGATCCCGGTGTCGCTCGAGGAGGCGGCGGCGATCGACGGCGCGGGCCGGCTGCAGACGATGTGGCGCGTGAGCCTGCCGCTCGCGATGCCCGCCATCGTGTCGAACGGCCTGTTCATCTTCATGATCGCGTGGAACGAGTTCCTGTTCGCGCTGCTCTTCCTCGTCGAGCGGCGGGAGGCGTGGACGGTGTCGCTCGGGCTGTCGCAGCTCGGCGGCAGCATCGAGGTGCCGACGACCGTGCTGATGGCGGGCTCCGTCATCCTCACGCTGCCGATCATCCTCCTGTTCTTCGCCTCGGAGCGGCTGCTCGTCGGCGGCCTCACCGCTGGCGCCGAGAAGGGCTGACCCCCACCACCTCCGGCCTCCCACCACGGAAGGAGGGCGCATCCCCGTGCCCCACGTCGTCCAATTCCCCGGCCCCCGCCGGGTGGAGCTCGTCGAGACCGACGCGGCCCCGCTCGGCCCGGGCGAGGTCCGGGTCGCCACCTGGTACTCCGGGATCTCGGCCGGCACCGAGCTCACCGCGTACCGCGGCACCAACCCGTACTTGACGTCGACGTGGGATGCGGACGCCCGGCTCTTCGTGCCCGGCACCCCGAGCTTCGGGTACCCGGTCGTCGGCTGGGGCTACTCGGAGGTCGGCCAGGTCGTCGAGGTCGCGAAGGACGTCATGGCGCCCGGCGTCGGCGACCTCGTGCACGGGATCTGGGGACACCGCAGCGACGCCGTCCTGCCCGCCTCCGCGCTCGCCTGGCGCGTGCTGCCGGACGGCGCGGATCCGCTGCTCGGCACCTTCGCCCGGGTCGGCTCGATCGCACTCAACGCGGTGCTCGCCGCCGACGTGCGGCTGGGGGAGCAGGTCGCCATCTTCGGCCAGGGCGTCATCGGCCTCCTCGCCACCCGGCTCGCGACCCTGTCCGGCGCCCGGGTTCTCGCGGTCGACGCGCAGCCGGCGCGGCTCGAGGTCGCGCGGCGGTTCGGCGCGGCCGAGGGAGTGGATGCGCGACGGGAAGGCGGCGCCGGCCGGCGCATCCGGGAACTCACCGGCGGTGGCGCCGACAGCGCGATAGAGCTGTCCGGCGTCGACGCGGCCCTGCACGAGGCGGTGCGGTCCGTGGTGGTCGAGGGGCTCGTCGCTGCCTCCGGCTTCTACCAGGGCGGGGCGTCGAACCTGCGCCTGGGGGAGGAGTTCCACCACAACCGCGTGCGGATCGTCGCGAGCCAGATCGCCGGCGTTCCCGCCGGGCTCGGCGGCCGGTGGGACCAGCCGCGACTCGTCCGCACCGTGCTGGGGCAGCTCCTCTCCGGCGCCGTGGACGGGCGCGCCCTCGTCACCGACGTCGTCGACGCCCCGCGGGTCGCCGAGGTCTTCGAGAGGCTCGACAGCGGCGACCCCGCCATGCTGCAGGCGCTGCTCCGGTTCGACGCGGCACCGCGGAGCGCGGCATGAGCGGGTTCACCGGCTCCCCTCTGTCGTCCGTGCCGGACTATCGGCCGCGGATCCCCGCCTCGCCGGCCGCCGTCGGCCTCATCGGCGCCGGTGCGATCGCGCGGACGGCGCACCTGCCCGGCTACGCCGCGTGGGGCGTCCCCGTCGTCGCGGTCGCGTCCCGCAAGGTCGAGGACGCCCGCCGGCTCGCCGCCGACTTCGGCATCGGCCGGGTGCATGCGGGCGTCCACGAGCTGCTCGCCGATCCGGAGGTGGCGGTCGTCGACCTCGCCACCGGCCCCTTCGGGCGCGTCGACCTGGTCGCCGCCGCGGTTCGGGCGGGCAAGCACGTGCTCGCTCAGAAGCCGCTCGCCGTGGAACCGGCCGACCTGCCGCGCCTCCAGGCGGTGCTCGCCGAGGCCCGCGAGCGGGGCGTCCGCGTCGCCGTGAACCAGAACGGCCGCTGGGCGCCGGCCTGGCGGCTCGCGAGCCTGCTCATCCGAGACGGTGCGATCGGCGACGTGGTCGGCGTGACGCACCTGCACGACAAGCCGCTGCCGCCGCTCGCCGGCACGCCCTTCGACGACATCCCGCACATGCTGATCACCGACTACCTCGTGCACTGGTTCGACATCACCCGCTGCTGGCTCGAGGGCACGAGCGTCACCTCGGTCACCGCCGCGGACTCCCGGGTGCCCCGCCAGCCGGACGAGGCCCGGAACCCGTGGCAGGCGACCGTGCACCTCGGCCTCGACAGCGGCGCGAGCGCGCTGCTGCGCATCGTCGGCAACGCGCGGACCCGGACGGGCGGCTGCCCGTTCTGGATCCACGGCACCGAGGGCACGATCCGGGGAAGCGTGCTGCTCGGCTCCGACTCGCTCGTCCTCGAGCGCGGCGACGCGAGCACGAGGTACGCGCTCGAGGGCCAGTGGTTCCCCGACGGGTTCGCCGGAACGATGGGCGAGCTGCTCACCGCCATCGCGGAGGACCGCGAGCCGGAGAACTCGGCGGAGCACGTGCTGGCGACGGTGCGGCTCGGCATCGCGGCGGCCGCGTCCGCCGAGGCCGGCGGTGTGCCGGTGCGGCCCGACGGCCTCGTGCTGACGAGACCGGGCGAGCGAGCGGAGGTGCGGGCGTGAGGATCGTCGACGAGGTGCCGGTCGGCCCGGAGGGCCGCGTCTACGCCGAGGGCTGGCAGAGCTGGAGTCCCACCACCTGGTACGGCGTCACCCACCCGATGCACCGGCCCGCGGAGGGCTGGCAGCACCTGATGCGCTTCCGGCCGGGCACCGAGCTGCCCGAGCGCGGACTGCAGGGCGAAGGGCTGCTCGTCGTCGATCCCGGCGACGGCAGTCCCGCGCGCGCCTACGGCACCCCCGACGCCCGATCCTCCGTTCCCACCATCCGCGCGGAGTGGCGGACCGACCGGGTGACCGTGAGCGCCGACGACGAGGTGGAGCGGTGGTCGGCCGAGGGCACGTCGCCGGGCGCGTCGGGGGCGGAGCCCGGGTCGGCGGGGCTCGCGGCCCTCGAGGAGTTCGGCGACCGGTTCGGCGCCGCGATGGGCGCCCGCACGTCGGACGCCGTGCCCCGGGTGTGGTGCACCTGGTACCACTACTTCGAGGAGGTCACCGCCGGCGACGTCCTGGAGAACCTCGCCGCGATCGGGCGGGAGGAGCTGCCGGTCGAGGTCGTCCAGGTCGACGACGGCTGGAGCCTCGGCACGGGGGAGTGGACCCGGCCGCGGCCCGGCTTCGGCTCGCTGCCCGACGTCGTCGCGGCGATCCGGGACAGCGGCCGGCGCGCCGGCATCTGGCTCGCTCCCTTTCTCGTGGGGTCGAAGTCGTCGATCGCGACCGAACACCCGGACTGGCTGGTCGGCCCCGCCGGCTACAACTGGGGCGACGACCTCGTCGGCCTCGACCTCACCCATCCCGGCGTGCGCGGCTACCTCACCGAGGTGCTGTCCGGCCTCCGCGACCTCGGCATCGACTACGCCAAGCTCGACTTTCTCTACGGGGGAGCGGTCCCCGGCCGCCGCCACGACTCCGACGCGACGCCGGTCGAGGCCTACCGCTCGGGCCTCGAACTCGTCCGCGAGGTGATGGGGGAGGACGCGTACCTGCTCGGCTGCGGCGCCCCCATCCTGCCGAGCGTCGGCCTCGTCGACGCCATGCGGGTCTCGCCCGACACCTTCCACGAGGGCGGCGAGAACGGCTCGCAGGGGCTGCGCGGCCGGATGTCGCTCGAGGCCCGCGCGTGGCAGCACGGCCGGCTCTGGACCAACGACCCCGACTGCCTCGTCGCCCGCCCGCAGTTCGAGCTCCGCGACGAGTGGGCCGAGGCGGTGCTGAGCGCGCCCGGCATCCGCGGCTTCTCCGACCGCATCGCCGACCTCGACGACCGCGGCCGGGACCTCGTCCGGCGGCTCCTGGAGGGGAGGACGGCATGACCGAGTGGACCGCCGACGGAGGCGACGCGCTCCGGGCGCGGCTGGCGCCGATCGTCGAGAACCTCTATCCGGGCCGCGACGGAGAGGTGCTGCCGCAGCTTCTCGCGCTCGCCGAGCGCTGGGCTCCGCGCATCCCGCGGGCCGACCGAGAGCGCCCGGACCAGGGCACCGCCTACCTCATCACCTACGGCGACGCGTTCCGGCGGGAGGGGGAGGCGCCGCTGCACACCCTGCGCGACGTGCTGCGCGAGCACGTGCGCGACGCCGTGACGGATGTGCACCTGCTGCCCATCTACCCCTGGACCTCCGACGACGGCTTCGGCGTCGTCGACCACCGCGAGGTGAACCCCGCGCTCGGCACGTGGGACGACGTCGCCGACCTGCGCGCCGACCACGCCCTGATGCTCGACTTCGTCGCCAACCACCTCTCGAGCTCGAGCCCCTGGTTTCGCGGCTGGCTCGCCCGGAATCCGCGGTACGCCGGCTACTTCCTCGAGCCGGGGGAGGACTTCGACACCTCCCGGGTCGTCCGGCCGCGCACGACGCCGCTGACGCACGAGTACGAGCGGCCCGACGGCACGGTCGCGCGCGCGTGGACCACCTTCGGCCCCGACCAGGTGGACGTGGACCCGAGCACGCCCGCCGTGCTGCTCGACCTCACCGACGTGCTGCTCGGCTACCTCTCGCACGGCGCGACGACGGTCCGGCTCGACGCGATCGGGTTCCTCTGGAAGCGCTCGGGCACCACCTGCATCCACCTGCCCGAGACGCACGGCGTGATCCGCATCTGGCGGGCGATCGTCGACGCCATCGCGCCGGGCGCGCTCCTCCTCACCGAGACGAACGTGCCGCACAGCGACAACATCGGCTACTTCGGCGACGGGTCGGACGAGGCGAACATGGTCTACCAGTTCGCCCTGCCGCCCCTCGTGCTGCACTCGTTCGTCACCGGCCGCGCCACGGCGCTCGCGCGCTGGGCGGCGGACATCCGCCCGGTGAGCCCGACGGCGACCTGGTTCAACTTCCTCGCGAGCCACGACGGCATCGGCATCCGCCCGACGACGGGGCTCCTCACCGACGAGGACCGCGCGCTGCTCGTCGACCGCGTGCGTGCCCGGGGCGGCCGCGTCTCCACCGCGAAGCGGCAGGACGGTACAGAGGACGTCTACGAGCTCAACACCAACTACCTCGATGCACTCGTCGACCCCGCGGACCCGGACCCGGACGCCGCCGCGGTCGTGCGCGGCCTCGCTGCCCACGCGATCCTGCTGTCGCTCGTCGGCGTGCCCGCCATCTACTACCACTCGCTCCTCGGCTCCGGTCAGGACCGGGAGGGGATGGAGGCGAGCGACATCGCCCGGCGCATCAACCGGGAAGTGCTCGACGCCGACCGGCTCCGCGCCGAGCTCGAGACGTCCGACCGGCGCCGCGGGATGCTGGAGGGCCTGCGCGTGCTGCTCGAGACCCGGCGGGGCCTGCCGGGCTTCTCGCCGTTCGCCGACCAGGCCGTCGAGGAGCACGACGAGCGCGTTCTCGTCGTCCGCCGTGCGGCGGGGACGCCGCACGAGCTCGTCGCCGCCGTGAACGTCAGCGCGGAGGAGGTCCACCTCCCGGCGCTCGGCGGCGTCGACGTCCTGACCGGAACCCGGCACGAGGGCGGCCTGCGGCTCCCGCCGCACGGCTACGCCTGGCTCGTCCCCGGCGAGCGCTGAGCGCACACCTCCCGGACCCCGTGATCCGCTAGGCGTCGCCCGATACGGTGCTCGCATGCTGAGCGTGCGGGACCTCAACCGCACCCTGCTGCGCCGCCAGCACCTCCTCGAGCGCACGTCGATGCCCGCGCTCGACATGGTGCGCCACCTCGTCGGGCTGCAGGGGCAGGAGAACCTGCCGCCCTACCTGTCGCTGGCCGCCCGGCTCGAGCCGTTCGATCCGCTCGAGCTCTCCGGCGCCATCGAGCGGGGTGAGGCCGTCCGACTGCTGACGATGCGCGGCACCGTCCACGTGCTCGCCGCCGAGGACGCCCTCCAGCTGCGGCCCTGGGTTCAGCCGGTGATCAGCCGGGTCAGCGGCAGCAACCAGATGAACCGCGAGGCCCGGCATGTGCCCGTCGACGAGGTCGTGGCGGCGGCCCGGCGCCTGCTCGCCGCCGGACCCCTGCCGAACCGGGAGCTGGGGGAGCGGCTCGCGGCGGAGTTCCCGGGCGCTCCGGGCCCCGCGCTCGGGCATCTCGCCCGAGAGCACGCGCCGCTCGTCCAGCTGCCGCCGCGCGGCCTGTGGAAGCGGTCCGGCGGAGTCGTCTACCAGACGCTCGAGAACCATCTCGGCCGGCCGATGGCCGCGCTCGACGTCCGCGAGCTCGTCCGCCGCTACCTCCGCGCCTTCGGGCCCGCCACTCCCGCCGACATGGCCGCGTGGTCCGGCGTCCGCGGCCTCGCCGACGTCTTCGGCGGGATGAGGGACGAGCTCGTCGAGGTCCCGAGCGCCGACGGGCGCATCCGGTTCGACGTGCCCGACGCCCCGTTCGCCGACGGCGGCGAGCCAGCGCCGGTGCGGATGCTGGGCGCCTACGACAACGTGTGGCTCTCGCATGCGGACCGCGCGCACATCAGCACGCCCGAGGCCCGGCGAAAGTGGATGGGTGCGAACGCCGGCGTCGGCAACGTCCTCCTCGTCGACGGCTTTCTCGGCGGGCTGTGGTGGTGGCGGGACGGTGCGGTTCAGCTGAATCTCTTCGAGACGCTCACCCCGCTGCAGCGCGACGAGCTCGCCGAGGAGATCGAGCGGGTGTCAGCACTCCTCGCGGACTGAGGCGCGCGTCCGCTCAGCCCAGGTCGGGCGCCCGCCCAGCCGGTGCCGGGCGGTCGGCGGATCGCCGCGCGGCTCGTTGTGGGCAGGCTCCGCTCGCCCCTAGCATCGGCCTCACCTGGACCCGACGACGGGAGGGCGATGATGCCCGACATCCGCACCGCGCGCGAGCTGTTCCCCGCGACGAGGAACGTCGCCTACTTCAACACCGCGGCGGTCGGCCTCGCCAGCACCGCCCTCGACGACGCCTACCGCGCCTACCTCGACGAGTGGCTCGACCAGGGCCTCGACCTCGTCCGTGGCGACGCGGCGGGAGAGGTCGCACGCACCGCGGTCGCGCGCCTCCTCGGGGCGGATCGCGAGGATGTCGCGCTGATCGCCACCGTCTCGAACGCCGCGGGCCTCGTGGCCGCGCAGTTCGGGCCGGCCGAGCCGGGCGACAACATCATCATCGGCGAGCGCGAGTACTCGTCGAACCACTTCCCGTGGCGGATGCTCGAGAAGAAGGGGTACGAGATCCACGCGGTGCCCTTCCGCAACGGCGGCATCGACCCGGAGCTCGTCGCCGAGCGCATCGACGACCAGACCCGGCTGCTCGCCTTCAGCTCGGTGCAGAGCGCGACCGGGCACCGATCGCGGACGGCCGACCTCGGCGACCTCGCCCACTCCGTCGGCGCGCTCGTCTTCGTCGACGGCACCCAGCAGGTCGGCGCGCTGCCGGTTCCCGCCGAGGAGCTGGCCGAGATCGACGTGCTCTCCTTCGCCGACCACAAGTTCCTCTGCAATGCAGGCCGCGGCGTCGGCTACTGCTGGTTCTCGAAGGCCGTGCAGGAGTGGTTCACGCCGATGAACGCGGGCTGGAAGGCGGGCCGCAGCCCGTACCAGAGCTTCTACGGCCCCGGCATGGACCTGTCGCCGACCGCCTCCCGCTTCGACAGCCCGATCAGCTGGCTCGCCGCGATCGGCGACCAGGCCGCCCTCGCCGTGATCGAGGAGTTCGGCGCGGACGCGATCTACGCGCGGAACCGGGAACTGGAGGCGATCCTGCGGACCGGTCTCGTCGAGTCGGGGTGGGAGCCGCTCGACCTGCCGGAGGAGAACCGCAGCAGCATCGTCGCCGTTCCGCTGCCGGACGGCGAGTCCGCGCCGCTGCTCGCCCACCTCAAGGAGCAGGGCATCGTCGCCGCGGTCCGCGACGGCAACCTCCGCCTCTCGCTGCACTTCTACAACGACGAGGACGACATCGAGCGGCTGCTCGCCGCTCTCGCGTCACCGCCGCACTCGGGCCGCCGCTGAGGCCGTCGGTGCGCGTCAGGTCTCCTGCTCGGCGGGGTAGGTGACCCGGTCGCCGTCGAGGCGCGCGAACGGCCGCAGCACATGCGGGCGGGCCGACGTGGCCGACAGGATGTCGAGCACCGTGATGGAGCGGGCCACCAGCGCGTCACCGATCATCGACCGGTGGCACCGCCACGGGACGGCCTCCGCGCACATGATCGCCGTCGGGACATCGCGGGCTCGCTCGATGAGCTCCTCGATCGCCGCGGCGAACTCGGGCGTCTGCATGTGGTCGGCGTAGCCGCGGAAGGAGTCGTTGCGCCAGGCGCCGTTCGGGCTGTCGCGGCGGGGGTGCCGCAGGCCGCCCAGCGCGGGCATCCGGATGTACCGGATACCGCCCTCGGGGAGCGACGCGGCGAGCGCGTCCTCGTTGAACTGCGGGTTCGTCCGCGACCTCGGCACGGTCCGCACGTCGACCAGCAGGCCGATGCCGTGGGCGTGCAGGATCCCGAGGAATTCGTCGATGGGGTGCGTGGAGTGCCCGATGGTGAAGACGCGGAGGCCCTGCTCCGCGGTCTCCGCTGGCGGGGGCGCATCGACCGCCATCCCGGGCTCCTTCCTGGTCGGAGGGGAGTTCAGGCTACGCCGCCCGTTTCGCGTCGGTCCGAGCGGCCGCACAGCCCCGATCGGCGGCACGAGAGTCGGGTGGCAGGCGCGCGGCGCAGAGTACTCCCGCTCGGGCGCGCTCGTGCCCAGCCGCCTGGAAGCCTCCGGTCCTACCGTCGGTCGCGGCGACCCACCGACACCCGACTACAGGAGGCAGCGACATGACGACGGCGACCAAGGACGAGCTGGAGCAGATCGGCGCGCTCATCAAGGACTCCAAGATCGGGGTCCTCACCACGATGACCGAGGACGGCCGCCTCGTCAGCCGGCCGCTCGCCACCGTCGAGGCGGAGTTCGACGGCGACGTCTGGTTCTTCACCTACGACGACGCGGAGAAGGTGCACCAGATCCAGCACGACAGCCACGTGAACGTCTCCTACGAGTCGGGGAAGGGCTACCTCTCCCTCTCCGGCCGCGCCGAGCTCGTGCGCGACCGCGCGAAGGTCGACGAGTACTGGAACACCGGGGCGCAGGCCTGGTTCGAGAAGGGCAAGGACGACCCGCACATCGCTTTGCTCAAGGTGCACGCGGAGAGCGCCGAGTACTGGGCGATGACGGACCCGAAGCCGGTGGCGCTGCTGAAGTACGCGAAGGCGGCGGCGACGGGCGGCAAGCCGAACACGGGGGAGAACCACTCCGTCGCGCTCTGAGACCTGTCCGGCGTCGGTGGAGCCGCCATACTGGCGTGCACCGACCCGAGGAGGACGCGATGACGGCACCGACGCCCACCGAGGATGCGCTGCAGCTGTTCGAGGACCTCATCGAGGCCCTCGGCCCGGACGTGCGGCGAGCCCAGATGATGGGCCGGCCGACGCTGATGACCGGTCGGAAGATGGTCGCCTGCCTCAACGGCGACGTGCTGGGCATCCGACTCGGCCGAGACACGGAGCCGTTCGCGGAGGCGCTCGACGTGGACGGGGCGGAGGTGTTCCAGCCGGGACCCGGCCACCGGTTCAAGGACTGGGTGGCCATCCCGTCCTCGAGCGGCGACGCGTGGATGCCGTACACGGTCGCCGCCCTCGAGAGCCTGCGGGCCTGAGACCGGTTCTCCCGCTGCCGAGATGCCACTTTCCGCCCTCATTCGGCCGTTTTGAGGGCGGAAAGTGGCATCTCGGGCGCCTTCGGCACACGCGGGATCGCTCAGGCGCAGGGGAGGGACGGGTCCCAGAGGCCGCGGTTCGCGTCCTGGGCCTCCTCCATCGCCTCCTGCACCTCGGGGCGGAACCGGTCGTTCGGCTGCACCGTGATCGCCTCGGCGAGGCCGGCGCGGGCGAGCTCGACGCTCACGTTGCGGCCGTCCTCCGTGTAGACGGCGGCGAGCATCCGGTCGTAGTCGTCGAAGCGGTCCTCGTCGAAGACGAGCGTCACCTCCGCGCCCGCGGGCAGCAGGTCGGCGGCGAGCTCGGAGGCCTCCGGGCCGAGGCACTCGACCGGACGGTCCTCGGCGACGGACTCGGGTGTGTCGATGTTGAGCAGGCGCACGCGCTGCCGCTCCCCGTCCAGGTCAACGATCACGGTGTCGCCGTCGACCACCCGCTCGACGACGGCGGGGGTCCCCTCGGCCTGGCCGGCGGACGGCGACTGCGTCGTCGGAGTGCCGTCGGATCCGAGAGTGACCGTCACGACGTCGCAACCTGCCAGGGCGGCGCCGGCCGCCGCTGCCGCGAGTGCAGCCGACAGCACCCGCCGACGAGCGCCGCGACGCCGAGCTCTTCCCATCCGATGGACACTACCGGGACCGGGAGCAGCTCCCAGCCGGGTGCCTCGCGCCGAGGGACGAGCGGGGATGGCAGGCTGGCTGCATGAGCATCACCCCGGCGACCGGCGAGACCAGACCGATGCGGATCGTCGTCGTCGGAGCGGGCGCGTGGGGGCTGCCGGCCGCGGCGCAGCTCGCCCTGCGCGGGCACGACGTCACGCTCGTCGACCGCTACGGCCCCGGGAACGCGCGCTCCTCGTCCTCGGGTCCGACCCGGATCTGGCGGCTCATCCACGCCGACGAGCCCCGCGTGCGCCTCGCGCTGCAGGCCGTGCAGGCGATGGAGCGGCTCCAGCAGCGCTCCGGCCGGACGGTGTTCCTCCGCAAGGGCGTGCTCTGGCGCGACACCTCCTCGCTCGAGGCGGCCGCCGCGGCGCTCGAGGCCTGCGGTGTGCCGTACACGGCGGTGCCGGCGGCGGAGGTGGGCCGGTTCTTCCCCGGCCTCGTGCCGGACCACCGGGACGCGATCTGGCAGGAGGAGGCCGGCGTCGTGCTCGCGGCAACGACCCTCGCCGCGCAGCTCGACCTGTTCACCGTCGCCGGCGGGCGGACCGAGTTCGGGCGGGCCGTGGCCGCCGTCGACTCCTCCGGGACGGGGGTGCGGGTCTCCTACGAGGACGGTGCGACGGACCGGTTCGATCGTGCGGTGCTCGCCGCGGGCCCGGAATCGGAGGCGCTCCTCGCGACCCTCGGCGTGCGGATGCCGCTGCGGCCCTACCTCGAGCAGGTCGTCACATTCGGCGAGCCCGGCCGCCCGGAGCGCACCGACGACCTGCCGTGCTTCATCGACGGCGCTGCCGGCGGCGAGCCGCTGGTCTACGCGATGCCGACGCCCGGCCTCGGCTACAAGATCGGCCTCGACCGGCCCCTCCGCGACTACACCTCCGCCGACGGCGACCGGTCGCCCGATGACGAGGGCATCCGCCTCACGGCCGCCCGGATGCGCCGCGACATCCCGACCCTGCCGACGGAGCTGATGCAGGCGCAGGTGTGCTCGTGGACCGACTCGCCCGACGGCAAGTTCGTGATCGACCGGCTCGGCGACGACGTCGTCATCGCGTGCGGCGACTCGGGGGAGGGGTTCAAGTTCTCGGCGCTGATCGGCGAGATCCTCGCCGACCTCGCCGAGCACCGGGAGCCGGATGCGGACATCCGCCCGTTCTCGATCCGCCGCTTCGACGCGGGCGTCGAGTGGCGGCACCACTCGCTGACGCTCGGCTGACCCGCCTCGCGCCGCCGCGCGGAGGACCCCGGTCAGTCGGCGAGCTGCAGCGCCTCCCGGATCGGCCGACCCGCTCGGAGCACGTGCTTCGGGTCGTACTGCTCGATGAGCCCGACCAGGCGCTCGAGCGTCTCGCGGTCGTAGATGCGCGCCGAGCGGCGCGGATCCATGCTCCCCGCGAAGTTGGGCAGGGCGCCGTCGCTCGACCACGGCTCCATGGCGGAGGCGATCGCCTGCGAGTCGGCGACCACCGCCTCGCCCTCGGGGCCGACCGGGATTCCGATGCTGAGGAGCGAGTACGCCGCATCCCGGTGGCTGAAGGCGGTGCCGTGCTCCGGGGCCATCGCCACCGCGCCGCCCAGCTGCCGGACCTCCACCATGGCCTGCCGGCACTCGGATTGCGGGCCCGCCACCGCGAGGAGGGCGTCAACCGCCTCCGGCGAGAAGGTGTGCAGGATCGAGTTGTGCTCGTGGAAGGGGAGCGGGTCGACGGGGTCGGAGTGGATCATCCCGAGCTGCGTGTACGGCATCTCACCGATGGCGCCGAAGATCGGCGTGCCGACGGCGAGGATGGGGGTGAACACCCGCTGACCGTCCTCCGGGTCGCCGACCCAGGCGAACCGCACCGCCACCGTCGTCCGGCCGGCGAGCGGCGGCGGCACGAACGGCGCGTCGGGCAGCCGCTCGATCGCGATCGAGGTCGTCGCCTGATCGACGAGGGAGGGGCACCACTCGGCCCACGTCCGGACCACCCGCTCCACGTGCTCGGCTCCGAAGTACACCGCGCCGCCGTAGAGGGTCCGCAGGTGCACGAGCTCGGTCTCCACCGCGGTCACGATGCCGAGGGAGCCCTTGCCGCCGCGGAGGCCCCAGAACAGGTCGGGATGCTCCGTCGCCGTCACCCGGCGGAACTCGCCGTCGCCGGTCACCAGGTCGAAGGCGACCACGCGGTCGGCGGACACGCCGTAGGTTCGGGCGAGGGGGCCGAGGCCGCCACCGGTGAGGAATCCGGCGACGCCGACGGTGGGAGAGGACCCGGCGAGGGGCGCCAGCCCGTGCTCGGCGGCCTCCTCCATCACGCGCTCCCACTTCACGCCGGCACCGATGCGCGCCCATCCGTCCGGCCGGATCTCGAGCTCGTCGAAGCGCCCGGTGTGCACGAGGAGCACGTTCTGGAGGTGGTTGATGATGCCGTGGCCGGTGGCGCGCACGCCCACCTCGAGGTCGTGCGCGGCGGCGAAGCGGACGACGGCCTGGACGTCCTCGACGCTCACCACCTCGACGACGGCGAGCGGATGCGTCTCCTCCGCGAGGTTCCAGGGTGTCGCGAGGCGCGTGTACTCGTCGCTGCCGGGGGAGTGGACGAAGCCGGACAGCGCGCCGGCGAGCTCGTCCAGGGGTGCGGATGATGCGGTGGGGCTCTCGGGGGCGAGCGTCATGAGGGTCCTCTCTCGGGTTCGGGAAGGGACCGCGGCGAGGACGTTGGGTCCGGGCGCGGCGGCGCAGAGGCCGCCGGCCCGGGTCCTGACCGACGTCGCTGGCGGCGGACCTCATCCACCATCCGCGGTGGGCAGGGCAGTCGGTAGGGACCAAAGTCCGTGCCGCTGGGCGCGCCCGTGCCGGCCGGTGCCTCGCCTGGCAGGATGAGCGCATGGCCGCAACCCTGCACATCACCGGCGACGACGACGCCGATCGGCTGCTCTCGACGGATCCGCTCGCGCTGCTGATCGGCATGCTGCTCGACCAGCAGGTGGCGATGGAGACGGCGTTCGCGGGCCCGCTGAAGATCCGGGAACGGCTCGGCCGCCTCGATGCGGCGGGCATCGCCGAGGAGAGCGTGGAGCGGCTCACCGAGGTGTTCAGGACCCCGCCGGCCGTGCACCGGTATCCCGGATCGATGGCCGGCCGCACCCGCGAGCTGTGCGCCGCGATCGCGGAGCAGTGGGACGGCGACGCCGCCGCCATCTGGACTCGCGGCGAGCCGGACGGCGGGGAGATCCTCCGCCGCCTGAAGGCCCTCCCCGGCTTCGGCGACCAGAAGGCGCGAATCTTCGTCGCGCTGCTCGGCAAGCAGTACGGGGTTCAGGCAGCCGGCTGGCGCGAGGCCGCCGGCGCCTACGGCGAGGAGGGCGGCTACCGCTCGGTCGCCGACATCGTCGACGCCGACTCCCTCACCCGCGTTCGCGAGACGAAGCGCGCGGCGAAGGCGGCCGCCAAGAAGGGCTGATCCCGCCCATCCATCCGGTCCCGATCACCGAAGGCCCTACTCCCGGTCGAGCTTCGCCCTCGCGAACTTCGTGACGTAGTACAGAACCACGCCCACCGCGAGGAGGATCGCGCCGAACAGCCACACCTGCCAGCTCTGCTGGGTGAGCAGCAGGATGCAGGACAGGATCGCGAGCACCGGGATCGGCGTCCAGACGCGGAAGTGCTTGTGCTCGACCTTCTGCTTCCGCAGCACGAGCACCGAGACGTTCGCGCTGAGGAACACGAACAGCAGCAGCAGGACGACGGTCTCGGCGAGCGTCGACAGGTCGCCGAGGAGCGCGAGGACCATCGCGACGATCGTGGTGGCGAGGATCGCGACCCACGGCGTCCGACGGCGGGGGAGCACTCTGCCGAGGACGCTCGGAAGAAGACCCTGCTCGGCCATCCCGAACGCGAGCCGGCTCGACATGATCATCGTGAGGAGGGCGCCGTTCGCGACGGCGACGAGTGCGATGAGGCTGAAGACGAAGTCCGGGATGGGCACGCCGGTCGCGCGGACGACGTCGAGCAGTGGTCCGCTCGAGCCGGAGAGCTCGTCCGCCGGCAACGCGATGGAGCTGGCGAGGCCGACGAGCAGGTAGACGACGCCGGCGGTGAGCAGCGCGCCGAACAGCGCACGCGGGAAGACGCGGGACGGGTCGCGCACCTCCTCGGCGACGTTGGCGGAGGTCTCGAAGCCGACGAACGAGTAGTAGGCGATGATCGCAGCGCCGAGGGTCGCGATCCACGGGTTGGCGTCGGCCGGGAACTGGCCGACGCGCGAGACGTCGCCGCCGCCTCCGCCGAGCATGGCCGCGACGGCGACGATGACGATGACGAGGCCGCTCAGCTCGATGATCGTCATCACCATGTTGCTGCGCAGCGACTCGGTGATGCCGCGAGCGTTGAGGGCGGCGATCAGGGCGAGGAACACGATCGCGACCGGGATCGGGGGCAGGTCGACGAAGGTGGCGAAGTAGTCGCCGGCGAACGCGAGCGACAGGCCGGCCGCCGACACGAGCCCGGCCGCGAGCATGCAGAAGCCGACGAGGAACGAGACGAGCGGCTTCCGGAAGGCCCGCTCGGCGAACACCGCCGCCCCGCCGGCCTTCGGATACTTGGTCACGAGCTCGGCGTAGGAGCCGGCGGTCAGCAGTGCGAGCAGCAGGGCGACGACGAGCGGTGCCCAGATCGCCCCGCCCGCCTCCTCGGCGAGGACGCCGGTGAGCGCGTAGACGCCGGCGCCGAGGACGTCGCCGAGGATGAAGAGGTAGAGCAGCGGACCCGTGATGCCCTGCTTGAGCTTCGTCGAGGGCTGATCGCTGGCGGTGTCCGCGGTCATGCTGCGCTTCCCGGGAGGGGGTCGGACCTTCCCACCCTCAGGCAAGCACGCGAGCGGACGCCGGAGGCAGGGGTTGCACGGGGAGGGCGTCAGACGGCATGGCGTGGGCGCGCTCCCATCGCCTACTGCCTCATGCCGGCATGCACCAAATCGGCGGTCGCATGGCCCACTTCTGCGGAAGCAGGGCTGCCAGCGCCCGGATCTCCTTGATCTGTTACTTCGGAGCGGGTGTCAGATGGGCGGGAGCAGCCGTTTCCGCATCTGCACCGAGTGCACCTCGTAGCCGAGGGAGTCGTACAGGTTGCGCGCGTCGGTGTTGTAGCCGAACACGTTGAGGCCGAGCGTCGTGCCGCCGAGGCGGCGGACCTCGTCCTCGCCGAGCTGGAGGGCGGCCCGGGCGTAGCCGCGCCGCCGGTGCTCCTCGTCAATCTCGATGTCGTACACCCACCACGACTTGCCGTCGGGATTCTGCGGATGCGGGCCGATCCACAGCGCGCCGACCCGGACGCCGTCCGCGACGACATCCCAGACGAAGTGGCCCTCCAGCGGCCGGCTGTCGGGGAAGTAGGTGAGCATCGAGCGCTCGGCGTGCGCCCGCGCCCACTCGGGGCTGTCGCCCGCGGCCTCGCGCGACGCGGAGTAGTTCTCGAGGGACTCGGCGAGCCACTCCTCGAGGCGGTCGTCCGGCATCGGCGTCAGTTCCACGGCCACCGCTTCACCCTCGCACTCGCTCGCGCCGGACGGAACAGGGATGCGCCTGTGAACCTCGGTGTGTAAGGGTGTCGCCGCCCGCTCACCGCCTGGCGTGCGCCTCCACCACCGCGCGGTGCAGGTCGAGCAGCGGCGCGGTGCGCTCGGCCGGCCCCCGCCCGAACCCGCACTCGGTGGCGACGCCGAAGCGGGGGAGCACGGAGGCGGCGGCCGCGATCCGACGCTCGGCGCCCTCGACGCCGTCCTCGTGGTGCACGAGGCCGAGGTAGACCTCCGTCTCGGCGGGAACCTCGACGCCCTTGAGGGGAGCGAAGTACGCGGCGTCGTCGCGCTCGATCGGCACCGGGAGGTGCACGAAGTCGATGCGCCGCGGCGCCGCGGCGAGGAGGCCGCGGAGGAACGCGGCGAGGTTGCCGGCGTCGGCAGGCTGGACGAAGTGCTGCTCCTCGACGTCGCCGTAACAGAGGTGGTAGCCGAGCTGCACGTCCTCCGGCACCCGCGAGGCCTGCCGCGCGGCACGCTCGACGACGCCGTCGAGCACCGGCGTGAACCAGGGCGTCAGCGAGTGGATGCGGATCTTGGCGCTCTCGATCAGCGCGAACTCGACGGCGGTGTCCCACTGGATCGCGAGGTCCTCGTGCGAGATGCCGTCGAGGATGCGGTCCAGCTCGGCGAACAGCGCCCTCTCGTAGACGGGCTCGACGGCGGCGCGGTCCTCGGCGACGACGAACGCGCCGACGACGGCCGCAGGGGTGGGCAGCGACACCTGGAACCGGGTGTCGCCGGGAATGGCGCCCTCGTCGCGGAGCCGGCGGAAGACGCCGTAGGAGTCGAGGGCGGCGGTGGCGTAGCCGAGGTCGGGAAAGGCGAGCTCGTCGGCGGGCACGCCGCCGTCGAGCGCGAACGGCCGCTGGTCGAAGGTGTCGCGGATCTTGAAGCCCGTCTCCCCGACCCGGGCGAGCCCCGGGGTCGCGTCGAAGCGGAAGGTCTGGAACTGGATCCAGTAGAACCGCTCGCCCACCTCGCCGTCCGGGATGCGGCGCAGTTGACCGCCCAGGTGGTCGCCGGCGGCCCGGAGGACGGACTCGGCATCGGGCAGGTTGACGCTGCCGACGAGGTGGGCGCCGAGGATCTCGGGCGTCGTGGTGGGGGCGGGAACGGACATCTCGACTCCTTGGGTGCGGGAGTCGGCGCGCGACTCCTCCGGTGGGAATCGCAGGCGTGTTCCGGATGGAACGCGAGGCTTCGCGGGGCGCGCTGCGTGGCCTCGACCCTGCCACCGCGCGCAGGGTGGGCCAAGGGTGTGCGAAACGCGGCGTCACGTTGGGGAGGAAGGACACGCGATGCGGGTCCGCCGATCGCGGCGGCGCCCCGCCTAGCGTGGCCGGGATGGGGCGGGGGAGACGGCGGCGGTCGGGGCCGGCGATCGGTGTGCTGGTCGCGCTCGTCCTCGCCGGGGCGGCAGCCCTGGGCTTCCTCAATGCCCCGTCCGGAGCGACCGCCACCGGGCCAACGCCGGGCGTGCTCTCGCCCGTGCCGTCTGCACCTCAGCCGGTCGGAACTGAGTCGCCTGCCTCGGCGTCCCCGGCCGCCGACCTGCTCGCGACCATCCCGATCAAGGGCCGGGCGCCGAAGACCGGCTACGACCGCGAGGAGGACTTCGGCAGCGGGTGGCTCGACATCGACCGGAACGGCTGCGACACCCGCAACGACATCCTGCAGCGCGACCTCGAGGGCGAGGTGCTCTCGGGGCCGTGCAAGGTGCTCACCGGCACCCTGCACGACCCCTACACGGGCGCGACCATCGAGTTCGTCCGCGGAAACACGACGAGCACGCTCGTGCAGATCGATCACGTGGTGGCGCTCATGGACGCCTGGCAGAAGGGCGCCCAGCAGCTCACCCAGGAGCAGCGGATCGCGTTCGCGAACGATCCGCTCAACCTGCTCGCCGTCGACGGCCCGACGAACAGCAGCAAGGGCGACGGTGACGCCGCGACCTGGCTGCCCCCGAGCCGCTCCGTCCGCTGCGCCTACGTCGCCCGGCAGGTGGCGGTGAAGGCGGAGTACGGCCTCTGGATGACGCAGGCCGAGCACGATGCGATCGCAGCGATCCTGACCACGTGCCCCGGGGAGCCCGTGCCCACGGGTTAGCCGGAGGCATGTGCGAAGGCGACGACTGCCGGCCCTGGTCACCCCTACCGGCCCCGGTCAGCGCGGCGCGAGACGGTCCAGCTCGTCCCGGAGATCGGCGAGGTGCGGCCTGGTGCGCTCGTCGGCCTCCGGCAGGCGCCGCAGCTCGCGCAGGGCGAGTTCCAGCACCCCGACGATCGAGCCGCGACCGGCCTCGGTCGCTCGCGGCCGGCTGGACCTGCCCCGGCCCGCTCGCTGCTCCTCGCGGGCAGGCGCGACGATCGTGGCGCGCCGCCCCTCCGAGTCCGGCGCGTCGTCGCGGCCGAGCACCTGGGTGCGCGCTTCGCCGTGCACGTGCCAGATCGCGGCCGTCCAGGCGCAGAGGACCGCGTCGAGGAGATCCTCGCGGTGCTTGTGCTCGGAGGCGACGGCGGTCGACGGCTCTTCGAGCAGCCGGCTGGTGAGCGGGTGCGAGCCGAGATCGACCGGCGGCTCCGCGTCGCGGAGCAGCCCGACCCTGCGGATCAGCTCGTCCATCGCCACCGCACGGCGCGCCCGCCCCTCGGGCGCCGGCAGCGACGCGTTCAGCCGCTTGTACCGCGGTCGCTCGTCGTCGTAGCCGAGCTCGACCATGCCGACGAGGGTCGTGTACGGGTAGCATTCGAAGAACGAGCGGTCCTCCGGCGACGCGGGGACAGTGCCGTCCGTGTACCGGAACCCGGCTGCCTCGAGCCGCTCGCGCAGGCGTACGCCGCCGAGCCACCCGAGGCCGGCGTTGCTCGCGTTGGCCGCCACCCTCCAGCGGCCGTAGCGGCTTCCGACCTCCTTCTCGCAGGTGCGCATGCCGGTGGCGTTCGGCACGACCAGGGGTGCGTCCACCGCGATGACGGCGCCGGGCTCCGCGGTGGCAGTCAGCCAGTCCGCGACGGCGTCGATGCCGCGCAGCCATCCCGCCTCGCGGATGACGCCGCGCCCGTCGAGCACCGCGAACCCGCTCTCCTTGGCCGCCCGCTGTGCGGACCCCTCGCCCCACGCCAGATCCACCCCGATGTACTGCATCGGGCTCACCGTAGCGACCGGCCGGCGGGAATGACGCACGCCGCTCCTTGGTTGACTAGTAGCAATGAGTGCGAATACTGCTTTCGACAAGGTCACCATGTTCGGCGCCGACTGGTGCGGCGACTGCCGCCGGTCCAAGCGGCTGCTTGACGGACTCGGCGTCGACTACGACTATGTGGACACCGTGGCCGTCGAGGATGCGGCCGACCGCGCGCGGGCGATCAGCGGGCGCATGAACATCCCGGTCATCGTCTTCCCGGACGGCTCCCACCTCGTCGAGCCCAGCGACCCCGAGCTGCGAGAGAAGCTCGCCGCCGTCTGATCCGAGGGAGGCGCCGATGGCCGCCGGATACTCCGCAGAGCAGATCCGGGCCGCCGAGGCGCCCCACCTCGCCAACCACGAGCCGCTGATGGCTCGCGCCGCGGCGGGGCTCGCAGCTGAGACCCGCAAAGTTCTCGCCGAGCGCCGCCGCGACGGCCTGCAGCGGTCCGCGCGGCCCTGCGTGCTCGTTCTGGCCGGGCCCGGCAACAACGGGGGAGACGCCCTCTTCGCCGCCGCCGAGCTCTCGGCCAAGGGCGCCGACGTCCTCGTGCTGCCGGTGCTCGACCGCACGCACGAGGACGGCATGGCGGCCGCGGTGCGCGCCGGCGCCCGCGTGGTGTCGACGGACGAGGCGGTCGACTCGGCCGCACACGCCGACGTGATCCTCGACGGCATCCTCGGCATCGGCTCCTCCGGCGCCCTGCGCGGCGCCGCGCGGAACGTGGTCCGCGGGCTGCTGCCGCTGCTCGCCGGCCCGGAGGCCGCGACCGTCGTCGCGGTCGACATCCCGAGTGGAGTCGGCGCCGACGACGGCAGCGTCGCGGATCACGTCGTGCTGCCCGCCGACGTCACCGTCACTTTCGGCGGCATCAAGGCGGGTCTGCTGCTCGCGCCCGGCAAGGACCTCGCCGGGAAGGTGCGCCTCATCGAGATCGGGATCGAGCGGCAGCTCGCCAAGCTCCAGCCGGTCGAGCGCACCGAAGCCTGACCCGGCCCGCGTCAGACGGTCCAGTCCCTTCTCTTCGTCAGCGGACGAGGAGCGATCTCCCAGCTACTGCCAAACATCGACGCTGTCGCGCAACCCCTCTCGCCGGTGAGCGCTCCTCAATAGCGTGGACACGGCAGATGCGGCATACGGCATCGGAAAGGGAGATCACATGAACGAGAAGGAATTTCCCCCGCTCTCGCAGGACGAGCTCGCGGCCGAGACGGTCACGGCGCTCCCCGACAAGGAGGTCGCGTCGATCCTCGACCTCAACGCCGACCTCAACCTGGATCTCGACGTGGCGGCCCCCATCGACCTCGCCGTCGCGGCCAACGCGAACGTCGCCGCGCCCATCGATGCTGCGGTCGGCGCGAACATCCTCTCCGACGGCTCGACGGCGCAGGCGCTCTCGGACCAGGGGGTGATGATCGACCAGGGCATCAACGCCGAGGCCACCGCCACTGCAGCCCAGGACAGCGGCATCGATCAGGACTCGACGACCGATGCCGGGGCCGCCCCAGGCACCGAGGACGCCGGCACCGCCGACGCGGCCGGCGCCCTCCCCGACGGCACGCTTCCGGACGGCACCCTGCCGGACGGCACGCTTCCGGACGGCACCCTCCCCGACGGCACCCTGCCCGATGTGGGCGGCACGGTCGACGACGTCACGTCGGCCCTCGACGGCGGCCTGCTCAACGTCGACGTGAACCTCGACGCGGCCGCCGGCATCGCGGCGCCGATCAACGGCGCGGTCGCCGCCAACGCCAACGTCGCGGCGCCCATCGACGCCGCGGTCGCGGCGAACATCGGCTCCGTCGGCAGCGAGGCGACCGCGATCGCCCAGCAGGATGCGATCATCAGCCAGCAGATCGACGGGGCGGCCACCGCCACCGCCGACCAGCAGTCGGACCTGCAGCAGTAGCGGATGAGCATCGGCACCGGTGGGCCGTCGCCGGTCGGCGGCCCACCGGCCCCCGCTGATCCCTCCTCCGACGCCTGGGTCCCGGCCCGGGCGGAGGGTGTGCAGCTGCTCGGAGCGCTCGACGGGTCCGGCTACCGGACGCCGCCCGCGCTCGTCCGACGGGCGGACGGCCAGGTCCTGCAGCTGACCCCACTGCTGTACGCGCTCCTCGACGCGGTCGACGGCGAGCGCACGGTGGCGGACATCGCCGGCGCGGTCAGCGGCGCCCTGCAGCGGTCGGTCGCGCCGTCGGACGTCCGGCAGCTGATCGGCTCGCAGCTCCTCCCGCTCGGCCTGCTGCGGCGACCCGACGGCGGCGAGCCGGAGCTGAAGCGGTCGGACCCGCTGCTGCGCATGCGCCTTCGGGTCACCGTCACGGATCCCGAGCGGACCCGCCGCCTCACCGCGCCGTTCGCCCGGCTCTTCACCCCCTTCATCGCCGTGCCGGTGCTGCTCGCGTTCGCGGCGGTGTGCTGGTGGGTGCTGTTCGAGCGGGGCCTCGCCGCCGCGACGCGCCAGGCGTTCGACCGTCCCGGGCTCCTCCTGCTCGTCTTCGTCCTCACGCTGCTGTCGGCCGGGTTGCACGAGTTCGGGCACGCCGCCGCCGCCACTCGAGGGGGAGCGGCACCCGGCGCCATGGGAGCGGGCCTCTACCTCGTGTGGCCCGCGTTCTACACCGACGTCACCGACTCCTATCGGCTCGGCCGCTGGGGCCGCATCCGGACCGACCTCGGTGGGCTCTACTTCAACGCGATCGTCGCCGTGCTCATCGGCCTGGTGTGGCTCCTCACGCGCGACGACGCACTCCTGCTCGTCGTCGCGAGCCAGGTGCTCCTGATGGTCCGGCAGCTGGCGCCCGTGGTCCGCTTCGACGGCTACCACGTGCTCGCCGACACGACGGGGGTGCCGGACCTCTTCCAGCGCATCGGACCCACCCTTCGCGGACTGCTGCCGTGGCGCTGGAAGGACCCGGAGAACCGGGTGCTCAAGCCGGGCGCGCGCGCGGTCATCACGCTGTGGGTGCTCCTCGTCGTCCCGCTGCTGCTGCTCAGCGCGGTCCTCCTCGTCCTGGCCTTCCCGCGGATCGTCGGCACGGCGCTCGCGAGCCTCGGCGAGCAGTCCGGGATGCTCTCGGCCGCCGCGGACGCGGGGGATGCCGGCGGCATGGCCGTGCGGATCCTCGCCATGCTCGCGATCGCCGTCCCGGTCGCCGGGATGGGCTACCTCCTGATCCGGATGGTCCGGCAGCTGGCGCTGTCCGCCTGGCGGCGGACCTCCGGGCGCCCGGTCCGCCGCGGGATCGCCGCCCTCGTCGCCGCCGCCGTGGTCGCCGCTCTCGCCGTGGCGTGGTGGCCGGCCCCCGGCACCTATCGGCCGGTGCAGGCGTACGAGGACGGGACCGTCACCTCCGCCGTCCGCGCGCTCGCGCCGGGACAGCATCAGACGGCCGTGATGGCCGCCGGGGATACGGGCCGGCAGGTCGTCCTATGGCCCGAGGACGGCCCGCTGCCGACCGCCGACGACCCGGCGATGTCGGTGATGCTGCTGCCTCGCACGGACGGCGAAGGCCGCGGCGCAGGCGCAGGGGCCGCGACCGACGCGCCGGCGCCGGCCTGGGTCTTCCCGTTCGACCGGCCGAGCGCGCCCAAGGAGGGGGACAGCCAGGCGCTCGCCGTCAACACCGAGGACGGGACCATCGTGTACGACGTGGCGTTCGCTCTGGTCTGGGTCGAAGACGACATCGTCGACACGACGAACGAGGCCTTCGCGTTCGCCAGCTGCGACGGCTGCGCCGCAGTCGCTGTCGGCTTCCAGGTCGTCCTCGTGGTCGGCCAGGCCGATGTCGCCGTCCCGCAGAACCTCGCCGCCGCGGTCAACTACAACTGCATCGACTGCGTCAGCTACGCGCTCGCCCAGCAGCTGGTGCTGACCCTCGACGGCCCGCTCAGTGACGCGACGCTCGCGGAGCTGCAGGCGCTCTGGCAGGAGCTCGCCGAGTTCGGCGCGCACATCGCCGACGTGCCGCTCTCCGAGCTCGAGGCGCGGCTGACCGAGTTCAAGGCGCGCATCGCGGAGGTGATCGCGAAGGACCCCGCCGCCGTGCCCGCGCCCGCGACCGGGGCGCCGGCGACCGGGGGCGGCACTCCCTCACCGGCCCCGGACCCCTCCTCGTCACCGGACGGCTCGAGCGACCCGGATCCGGACGGAGCGGGTGGGACGGAAGGGCCAGAGCCCGAGGCGCCGTCCGATCCCGAGCCGTCGACCCAGCCGTCCTCCCCGCCCGCCGAGGAGGGCCCGGCGCCCGCACCGGAGCCCGCGCCGTCCACGCCTGTCACGCCCTCCGAGCCGGCGGCAGAGGCGACGCCCGCCCCGACGGCCGCGACCGGCTGACCCTGGCCGGTCCCGGCGCCGCCGGCGGAGGCCGCCGGCGCGGGTCAGTACAGCTTCTCGCCACGCGCCAGCATGTCGACGAACTGCGCGATCCGCCGCGCACGCGTCTCCGGCCGCTTGGCGTCCTGCACCCGATACAGGATCGCGAACCGGTTGGTGCTGTTCAGTCGGGCGAAGCTCTCCGCGGCGCGGGGGTCCGCATCCAGCGCCTCCTGCAGATCGGGCGGCACCACCGCGTTGCGGGGGCCGTCGTACGCGCGGTCCCAGCGGCCGTCCGCCCGCGCCGCCTCCACCTGAGCGAGCCCGCTCGGCTGCATCCCGCCCTGCTCGATGAGCCGCTCGGCGAACTCGACGTTCCGCTTCGACCACACGCTCCGCGGCCGCCGCGGCCCGAACCCCTGCAGCCAGTGGCGCTCGTCCTGCGGGCGCTTCTGCCCGTCGATCCAGCCCCAGGCGAGCGCCACCTGCAGCGCCTCGTCGTAGGTGACGGACGGGATGCCGCTGCCCTTCTTCGCGATCCGCAGCCAGATGCCGGGGGAGGAGTCGTGGTGCGCCGCGACCCAGTCCTCGAAGGCGCGCGCGTCCGCGAACTCGAGCGTCTCCCGATCGACCACCGCCGCACCTCCTCGCCTCCGCAGTATGGACCCAGCCGCCGACGCCGGATCAGCGGCGGCGGCGCTCCGCGACGATCGCCCGCACGGTCGGCTCGAGATCCGGTCGGCGGAACCGGTACCCGGCCGCGAGCAGGCGCTTCGGCACCACCCACCGGCTCTTGAGGATCAGCTCCGACTCGGTGCGGATGCCGATCGCGCCGAGCTCGAGCATCCACCGGAACAGCGGGATGCCGACCGGCATGCCGACCGCGCGGCGCAGGATGCGCATCAGCGTCCGGTTGTCGGACGGGTTGGGCGACGCGACGTTGAGCGGCCCCTCCAGCTCGGGATGATCGCGCACGAAGCGGATGATGCCGAGCACGTCCTCGAGGGCCACCCAGCTGAAGCGCTGGCGGCCGCCGCGGGACCGGAAGCGGTGGTAGGTGCCCGCTGCGAGACGCGCACGGGTGGCGGGCCACCGGCCGTCGAGCTGGGAGCCGCCGAGACCGAGCCGGGTCAGGCCGAGCAGGGGGATCATCGAGCTGCCGTCGCCGAGCACGATCGCGAGCCGCAGCGCCACCCGCCGCGTGGCGGGGAGGTCGCCGGCGAAGAACGCCTCCTCCCAGGCGGTCGCGACGCTCACCGAGAAGCCGTCACCGATCTCGCCCGCCGACTCCGTCATGGGCCGGTCCTCGGCGTGCCGGTAGACGGTGGCCGTGGACGAGTTGATCCACAGCGGCGGGGGAGCCGTGCAGGCGGCGACCGCGGCGGCGAGGGCGCGAGTGGTCTCGACGCGGGAGCGCAGGATCTCGGCGCGGTTGCGGGCGCTGTACCGGCAGTCGACGCTCTTGCCGGCGAGGTTCACGAGCAGGTCGGCCCCGTCGAGGACGCGGCGAATCGCGTCCGGATCGCCCCACGTCGCGTCGGCGCCGCGGCGGCCGATGGTGGCGACGGATGCGCCCTCGGCGCGGAACGCGTCGGTCAGATAGCGGCCGAGGAAGCCGGACGCACCGGCGAGGACGATCCGATCGGGCACCTACGCACTCTATTGACCGCGGACACTGACCCCCGTCACCCGGCGCCGGTGCGACGGACGGCCGCCGCTACCTCTCCTTGCGGACGCGGATCGTCTCCAGTGTGGGATCGGTGACGTCGGGCACGTTCATGCCCAGCTTCAATCCGCTGCGGAGGTACTCGAGCACCCTCTCGTTGAGACGCTCGCCGGGGATGAAGGCGGGCGTCCCGGGCGGGTAGGGCGTGGCCATCTCGCCGGCGATCCGGCCCACGGCCTCGTCGGCGGGCACCATCTCGCACTCGCCGAAGAAGGCGTCGCGGGGGAGGTCCGCCTGCTCCAGCTCGAGCTCGCCCGGCTCGGGGAGGATGATCTGCGGCGGCCGCTCGAACGACTCGGCGTGCGCGGCCAGGTCCTTCAGCCCCTCGAGGAGGCGGTGCACGGTGTCCTCGTCGTCGGACTGGGAGATGTCGGCGCCGATCCGGCGGTGGTCGGAGAGCCCCATGTCGATGTGGTGGTTCTCGCGCAGCCAGTCGGTCGCCTGGTAGCCGGTGATGCCGAGCCTCTGCAGGTCGATGACGAGCCGGAGCTCGTCGAGCTCGTGCGCCTCGGCGAGGAACTCGTCGCGCAGCACGTGCAGCCCCTCGATCTGCTCGATGTCGGAGTGCACCTTCCGCGCCAGCTCGAGCGCCGCGCCGAGCACCTCCCTGCCGTCGAGCGCCATGTGCCGGCGCCACCCGTCGATCGCGGCGTAGATGAGGGTGTTCGGGCTCGTCGTCATGAGCAGGTCCGCGCACGCCGAGAGGTGGGCGGGGTCGATGAGGTCGCCCTGCAGGTGGAAGACGCTGCCCTGCTCGAAGCCGAGGCCCATCTTGTGCACGCTGACGACGCAGATGTCGGCGCCGGCATCCATCGCCCACGTCGGCAGGTCCTCGTGGAACGGCAGGTGAGCGCCCCACGCCTCGTCGACGATGACCGGCTTGCCGCGCTTGTGGCAGAGGTCGACGATCGCTCGCAGGTCGGCCGACGTGCCGTAGTGGGAGGGGCTGACCACCAGGCAGGCGGCCGCGTCCGGGTTATTCTCCCAGGCCTTCTCCACCTGCGCGGGCGACACCGGATGCGTGAGGTGCTGCTCGCCGTCCCACCGCGGCGGGATCCAGGCGGGCTGCATCCCCGAGAAGATGAGCCCCGCGGCGACCGACTTGTGGGCGTCCCGGCTCATGAGGATGGAGCCGCTGTGCCCGGCGACCGAGAGCATCGCCGCCTTCACCGACAGCGAGCTGCCCGCCGTCGTGAACATGCACTGCTCGGCGCCGACGGCGTCGGCCATCAGCTCCTGAGCCTTGGTGAGGTAGCCGTTCGACGAGGACCGGTCGTCGAGGCCGGAGGTCGCCACGACGTCGTCGCGGAACGGGTCCTTGCCCATCACCGCGAGCGTGTGCTCGTCCACTCCGCGCCCCTGGCGGTGGGCGGGCGGGGTGAAGCCGTACCGGTTCTTCGCGTGGTAGTCGGCGAGTGCGGTGAGCAGCGGTGCCAGGGTCTGGTCCATGTGACCGTCCTCTCGATCGGATGCCTGCACGGGCATGGGTTGACGGCGCGCGGAAGGACCCCGGGGTGGTCCCGGCCGGGGTCAGGCCTGGAGCAGGTGAGGGCCGGGGCAGCCGGTCGCGATCGCGTCGGCGACCACGTCCGCGAGGCGCCGGGAGCGCGCGAAGACGGCCCGCTGCCGCTCGGCGCCCGTGCCGTGGTCGAGCACGTCGGCGGCGAGCGCCGCCACCTCGTCGGCTTCGCCCAGCTCGCGCAGCACCGGCGCGACGTGCTCGAGCAGGGCGGCCACCACATCCGCCGCCGGCCGGGCACGGCCGGTGAGCGGGTTCACGAGGTCGCCGCGCACTCCCGCGAGGGCCGCCTGCCAGGACGCCACCCGCAGGGTGGGCGCCGCGGCCGGCACCGGCGGCACCCCGGCGCGCCACTCCCGTGCCGCCGTCTCGACGAGGGCGCGCGTGAGTGCCGCGATCAGCGTCGCGTGCTCGGGGGTGAGGCACACGTCGGCGATCCGCACCTCGACCGTCGGATGCGAGCGCGACAGCCGGGCGTCGAAGTAGATCATCTTCGAGTCGAGCAGTGCTCCTGTCGCGGCCATCTCGGCCTCGAGCCGCGCGTAGTTCTCCGCCGTGCCGAACAGCTCCGTGGGGCCCGCCGTCGGCCAGCGCAGCCAGGCCGCGTAGCGGTAGCTCGCGTGCCCCGTGTCCTCGCCCTGCCAGAAGGGGGAGTTGGCGGAGAGCGCGAGCAGCACGGGCACCCAGGCGCGGATGCGGTCGAGCACGGCGACTCCCTCGGAGTCGTCCTTGACGGCGACGTGGACGTGCATGCCGCAGGTGAGGCTGTTGCGGGTCGTCATCCCGTAGCGGCGGCGCATCTGCAGGTAGCGCAGCTTCGGCATGAGGTGCGGCTGGACGAGGAGCGGGGAGGTGGCGAGCGGCACCGCGCGTGCCCCCGCCGTCTGCGCCGTCGCGTCGGCGAACGCGCGTCCCGCGCGGATGGCTTCCGCCAGCTCGCCGAGCTCCCGCTGCGGCGTTGTGCAGACCTCGATCATCTCCTGCTGCAGCTCGCCGGTCATCTGCTGCTCGTCGGGGAGAGCTCCGGAGCGCGGCGCCCGATGCTCGTCGAGCACCTTGCGGGCGACCGGCACGGGGGCGCCCGTCGACTCGTCGATGAGCAGGAGCTCCTCTTCCACGCCGAAGGTACGCATGTGGTCAGTATGGGGAGCAGGCCTTCCGGGCGGAGGGTCCTTGACGAGAGGCGAAAGTGCGGATACGCCCCCGCACGAGGGCGCGGGTAGCGTGACGGCATGCCCTCGTACCGTGTCCTGGTGACCGTCGGGCGCCTGCTGCCCGGAGCGCGTCCCGAGGAGGTGCTGCCCGCGACGGCGGAGGCGGCCGCCGAGCTCACGACCGTCGAGGCCTCGAGCGTCTCCCTCTCCCGCGGTGTGCCGCAGGCGGTCGTCCGCTTCACCGCGGAGGACGACGAGGTGGCCCGGCAGATCGGCGCCTGGGCGGTCGCGGCCGCCGAGCGCCGGGCCCAGGTGGAAGACGCACGCCTCGCCCGCAGGTCCGGCTCCGCCTGGCGCACCGTGCCGTGGACCGGCTGAGCGGCCGAATAGCATGGCGGCCGTGATCGCTCCCGCCGCCCGCGCCCTGCTCGACCGCGTCCGGACTCTCGCCGGCGGCGGCGAGCGCGTGCTGCTCGGCATCACCGGAGCCCCGGCGGCCGGCAAGTCGACCCTCGCGGAGTGGCTCGTCGAGGCCCTCGACGCCGAAGGGGTGGCGTCCGCCTGGGTGCCGATGGACGGCTTCCACCTCGCCGACGCCGCGCTCGACCGGCTCGGCCGCCGCCACAGGAAGGGCGCGCTCGACACCTTCGACGGCCACGGCTACCTCGCGCTGCTGCGGCGCCTGCGCGCGGAGACGAGCAACACCGTCTACGCGCCCGCGTTCGAGCGCGACCTCGAGCAGCCGATCGCGAACAGCATCCCGGTGGCCCCGGACGCCCGCGTCGTCATCACCGAGGGCAACTACCTGCTCGCCGACCCCGAGCCGTGGCCGGAGGTGCGGCGCGAGCTCACGGAGGTGTGGTTCACCGAGGTGGACCAGACCCTGCGCCGGGAGCGCCTGGTGGCCCGGCACATCCGCTTCGGGAAGGCACCGGATGCGGCCGTTGTCTGGGCGGACACGGTCGACGAGCCGAACGCCCGTCTCATCGCGGCGACCCGCGGGAGGGCGGACCTCGTCGTCGACTTCGACGCCCTCGAGCTGGAACCGGGCCCCGTCGGCCCCCCGAACGCGCTGCAGACTCAGCCCGAGTAGCCGCCCCCTTCCGCGCACGCCAGCCCCTCACCGACGCGCGGCCCCGGTGCCAGGATGGGCCGGTGGCCCGATCCCGTCCCCGCGACCCCGGAGGCACGGAGCCCGCGGAGCAGGAGCCGCAGAGCGAGTCGGCCGTCACCGTGCTCGTCGCGCTGGTGGCGAACGGGCTGATCGCCGCCGCGAAGACGGTGGCCGCGATGCTCACCGGCTCCGCGTCGATGGTGGCGGAGTCGGCGCATTCGTGGGCCGACACCGGCAACGAGGTGTTCCTCTTCCTCGCGACCCGTCGCGCGAGCCGGAAGCCGGACGAGAGCCATCCGCTCGGCTACGGCCGGGACGCCTACGTCTGGTCCATGATCGCGGCGTTCGGCCTCTTCGCGGTCGGCGCCGCCGTCTCGATCATGCACGGCGTCCAGGAGCTGCTCGACCCGGAGCCGAGTGAGGGATTCGTCGTCGCGTACGTCGTGCTCGCGATCTCGTTCGTGCTCGAGGGCGTCTCCTTCGCGCAGGCGTTCCGGCAGGCGCGGCGCGAGGCGGCGGAGCGGGAGAAGGACCTCTTCTCCTTCGTCCTGCACACCTCCGACCCGACCGTCCGCGCCGTCTTCTTCGAGGACGCGGCGGCGCTGACGGGCATCGTCATCGCGTTCCTCGGCATCCTCGGCCACCAGCTCACCGGCTCGCCCGTCCCGGACGCGGTCGGCTCGATCCTCGTCGGGGTGCTGCTCGGGGTGGTCGCGATCGTGCTCATCCAGCGCAACCGCCGCTTCCTCGTCGGCGAGGAGGTCGACCCGGTCATCCGGTCGGCGGCGCTGACCACCCTGCTCTCGCGGCCCGCCATCTCGGCGGTCACCTACCTGCACATCGAATACGCCGGCCCCTCCCGCGTGTTCCTCGTCGCGGCGGTCGACCTCACCGGCGACGACAGCGAGCACGACGCAGCTGTGCGGCTCGGCGAGCTGCAGCGCGACATCGAGCGGAACCCTCGCGTCGTGCGGGCTGTGCTCACCCTCGCCGCCCCGGAGCACGCGCCCCTCACGCCCTGAGCCGGTCTAGCGTGACGGCATGGACATCACCGACCGCGGTCGCCGCCTCATCGAGCTGCACACCGCCCCCGAGATCCTCAGCGTCGTCAACGTCTGGGACGCCGTCTCCGCCCGCGTGATCGCCGACCTGCCCGGCACCACCGCGCTCGCGACGGCCAGCCACTCGATCGCGGCGACGTTCGGCTATCCGGACGGTGAGCAGATACCGCTCGACCTGCATCTCGGAATGATCGAGCGCATCGTGCACGCTGCCGGCGACCTCCCCGTGAGCGCCGATCTCGAGGCCGGCTACGGCGACGCGGGGGAGACGATCCGCCGGGCGATCGGCGTCGGCGTGGTGGGGGCGAACCTCGAGGACCGGCTCGCCCCGCTCGCCGAGTCGGTGGCCGCGGTCGAGGCGGCGGTGCGGGCGGCCGAGGCGGAGAGCGTGCCGTTCGCGCTCAACGCCCGCACCGACACGTTCCTGAAGCCGGGCGACCGCCCGACGGGGGAGGTGCTCGCGGACGCGATCGAGCGCGGCACCGCCTACCTCGGCGCGGGAGCCACCACCTTCTTCGTGCCCGGCCGCCTCACCGACGAGGAGGTGGAGGAGCTGGTCGCGGCCCTCGGCGAGCAGCGCATCAGCGTGATCGGCGTGCCGGGCGCCCAGTCGTCGACCCGGTTCCAGGACCTCGGCGTCGCCCGCATCTCCTACGGCCCGTGGAGCCAGCGCGTCGCCCTCACGGCCCTCCAGGACACGGCGGCCGCGCTCTACGCGGGGGAGGGCATCCCCGCCACCACGCGCGTCCTCAACTGACCGCGCGGGCGTGGGGGTGACGCGGGTCCTGCGGACAAGTCGCGACGGTCTACCGGTGCAACTTGTCCGCACGACCCGCGACGAGACTCGTACGCGGAGCATCGGAGGCGCATAGGGGCCGCATAGCGGCGCAGGGCGGAATGGGAGTCCGCTTCACCTCACGGAGGAACTCCCCATGCCGCACGCCGTTCTTCTCGCGCTCGACCTGGTCGCGATCGGCCTCCTCACCTTCGGCCTCTACTTCCCGCGCCACCGGCGCCGCGACCTGGTGGTCGCCTACCTCTGCGTCAACGTCGGCGTCCTCGCCGTCGCCACCGTGCTCACCGAGAGCGCGGTCGCGGTCGGGCTGGGGCTCGGCCTGTTCGGCGTCCTGTCGATCATCCGGCTGCGCTCCACCGAGCTGACGCAGAGCGAGGTCGCCTACTACTTCGCCTCCCTCGCGCTCGGACTCCTCGCCGGCATCGGCACCGCCGACTGGCCGACGTACGCGCTCATCGCCCTCCTCGTCGTCGTGATGTACGTCGGCGACCACCCCCTCCTGTTCCGCCGCTACCGGGAGCAGACGGTCACTCTCGACAGGGCCGTCGCCGATGAGGCGGAGCTCACCGAGGTCCTCGAGCTCACCCTCGGCGGGCGGATCCACCGGGTGCGTGTTCAGGACCTCGATCTGGTCAACGACACCACTCTCGTCACCGTCCGCTACGAGACGGGCGGACGGACGCGCGCCGACCGGCTCCCGCAGCGCCTTGCGGCGAGCGCGGCTCTCGCATCGGCGGTCCGCTCGTGACCGCGGCGCTCGAGTCCGCGCTCGCCGGGATGGCCGCCATCTCGCTGGACGAGCTCGTCGCCCAGGCCGCCCTGCAGACCCGCGTCGACCGCAAGTACCTGCTGCCGCGCGCCGAGCTCGAGGACCTCCTCGCGGGCCTGCCGGCGGACGCGCTCGTGCTCGACGAGGACGGGCTGCGCTCCTTCGACTACGAGTCCGTCTACTTCGACACCCCCGACCTGGACAGCTACCTGGCCGCCGCCCGTAAGCGCCGTCGCCGGTACAAGATCCGCACCCGCTGCTACCTCGACTCGGGCGACTGCTTCCTCGAGGTGAAGACGCGCGGCGGCCGCAGCGTGACCGTGAAGGACCGCGTCCCCTACGACGCGGAGGCGCGCGACGAGCTGACCGCGGAGGGGCTCGAGCACACCGACACGATCCTCGCCGAGGCCGGCATCGACCGGCCCGACGCCCCGCTCGAGCCGACGCTCGTCACCCGGTACGCCCGCAGCACCGTGTTCCTGCCCGCCGCCGGTGCGCGGGCCACGGTCGACCGCGACCTGGAGTGGATCACCCCGGCCGGCACCGTCCTCCGCACCCCGGAGCTCGCGATCGTCGAGTCCAAGTCCGGGTCCGCCCCGTCGCCGATGGACCGCCTCCTCTGGCGGCACGGCCACCGGCCCGACGGCATCTCCAAGTACGGCGTCGGCCTCGCCGCCCTCCGCCCCGACCTCCCCGCCAACAAGTGGTCCCGCGTGCTCCGCCGCCACTTCACCCCGGCCTGAACCAGGAAGACGAACCCATGACGAAGACCCCCTCCGCCGCCCACCGCACGGACGATGCGGACGCGTTCCGCCGCAGAAGGGACGATCCGCGCGTCCCGGCGCGCCGCCGGCGGCTCCTCCTGCTGCCGTTCCCGTTCGTGCTCGGCGCCGCCGTGCTCGCCGGCTGCGCGACGACCAGCTCGGCGTCCGACGCGACCTCCGGCGCGAGCACCACGGAGACGAGCTACGACGTGAGCGCGGACACGACCGCAGCCGACGTCCTCGCCGCGAACGACGAGGACCACGACGACGAGTCCGACTACGAGGAGAGCGAGGCCGACGCCGTGAGCATCACGCTCGAGGGCGACACCGCGACCGCCGACGGTTCCGGCGTCGAGGTCGACGGCAGCACCGTGACGATCACCGCCGCCGGCACCTACGAGCTGAGCGGCACACTGACCGACGGCCAGGTGGTGGTCAGCAGTGCCGGCGACGGCGTCGTGCGCCTCGTGCTCGACGGCGTGGAGCTCTCCAGCTCGTCCACCTCGCCACTGGTCGTACAGGAGGCGGACGAGGCGATGATCGTCCTCGCCGACGGCAGCGAGAACACCCTCAGCGACACCTCGACCTACTCCGAGGACAGCACCGTCGACGCGGCGCTGTTCAGCGAGGCCGACCTGACTATCACCGGCGACGGCGCCCTCACCGTGACCGGCAACGGCGGCGACGGCATCACGAGCGAGGACGGCCTCGTCGTCGACTCCGGCGACATCACCGTGACGGCGGCCGATGACGGCATCCGCGGCAAGGACTACCTCGTCGTGAACGGCGGGAACCTCACGGTCGACGCCGGAGGAGACGGCCTCAAGTCGGACGACGAGGAGGACGAGACCCGCGGCTACATCTCCATCACCGGCGGCACGCTCGACGTCACCGCGGACGGCGACGGCCTCCAGGCGCAGACGGACCTCGTCGTCACCGGAGGCACCGTCGACGTCACCGCCGGCGGCGGGAGCGGCGCCGCGCTCGCCGACGACGCATCGGCGAAGGGCCTCGAGGGCGACGTCTACGTCGTCGTGGGCGGCGGGGATGTCACCGTCGACGCCGCGGACGACGGGCTGCATTCGAACGGCGCCGTGTCGATCGGCGACGGCACCGTGACGGTGTCCTCGGGCGACGACGGTGTCCACGCCGACACGGCCCTCGCGATCAGCGCCGGCACGGTCGACGTCCTCACCTCGCACGAGGGGCTGGAGAGCGCGGCGATCACCGTCTCCGGCGGCACGACGACGGTCCACGCGTGGGACGACGGGGTCAACGCCGCGGGCGGCACGAGCACCGAGTCGGCGGACGGCATGGGAGCGGGCGGCATGGGCGGCGGCGCCATGGAGGCGGGCGACTACACCGCCACCGTGTCCGGAGGCACCCTGGTCCTCTTCGCGGACGGCGACGGCTTCGACTCGAACGGCACCGCATCGATCACCGGCGGCACCGTCGTCGTCAACGGCCCCGAGGGGTCGGGCAACGGCGCGCTCGACGTGAACGGCGACTTCACCATCTCCGGCGGCACGATGCTCGCGGCCGGCAGCTCGGGCATGGCGGTCGCGCCGAGCACCGAGTCCGCCCAGGCCTCGGTCATGGCGAACCTCTCGACCGCGGAGCCGGCCGGCACGGTCGTCCATCTCGTCGCGTCCGACGGCACCGTCGTCGCGTCCTACGAGTCGGCGAAGTCGTTCTCGTCGGTCGTCTTCTCCTCGCCGGACATCGTCGCGGGGGAGGAGTACACCGTCCACGTCGGCGGCGCCGTCTCCGGCACCGGGGTCGGCGGGTACTACGCGAGCGGCAGCGCCGACGGCGCGACGGAGGCCGCCACGGCGACGGCAGGCGAGTACACGAACTCGGAGATGGGCGGCCCGGGCGCCGGATTCGGCGGCGAGCGCCCCGCCCGCTGAGCGGCACGCGCGGGTCGTACGGACAAGTCGCGACGGTCTACCGGTGCGAGTTGTCCGCACCACCCGCGCGACGCCGCTCGTGAACACCGTGTTACCGGCAGCTGACATGCGCGACATCCGGCCCTCGTAGACTGCGCCGCATGACGGCGGAGCTGACCCTGGGCGCGGAGGAGGAGCTCCATCTCCTCGACCGTGCGAGCGGCAAGCTGGCGGCGCGGGCACCGCAGCTGCTGGCCCGACTGCCGGAGGACAGCTACTCGGCGGAGCTGCAGCGGACCACCGTCGAGACGAACACCGCCGTGGTCGACTCGCTCGACGGCCTCCGCACCGAGCTGCTGCGGCTGCGCGGCGGCGTGGTCGCGGCGGCCGAGCCGGAGGGCGTCGGGATCGCCGCCGTGGGCACCGCGCCGCGGTCCGCGATCGCCGACTTCGAGCTGACGGACAGCGGGCGCTACGGGCGGATGCAGGAGCAGTACCGCCTGCTCGTCGACGAGCAGCTGATCTGCGGACTCCAGATCCACGTCGGGGTGTCCGACCGCGACCTCGCGGTGGAGATCATGCAGCGGGTGTCGCGGCAGCTGCCCGTGCTCCTCGCCCTGTCGGCCAGCTCGCCGTACTGGAACGGCCACGACACCGGGTACGCGAGCATCCGGTCGATGATCTGGCAGCGCTGGCCGACCTGCGGCGCCACCGGCCCCCTCGCGTCCGCGGCCGAGTACGACGCCCTCGTGGACGACCTCATCTCCTCGGGCGTCATCGCGGACTCGAAGATGGCCTACTTCGACGTCCGCCCGTCCGCGCACGCGCCGACCCTCGAGCTGAGGGTGTGCGACGGCTGCCCGATCGTCGACGACGCCGTCCTCATCGCGGGTCTGTTCCGCGCTGCCGTGCGGGCGGCCGAGCAGGATGTCGAGGCCGGTCTCCCGTTCGTGCCCGAGCCCGTGCCGCTGCACCGGGCGGCGATGTGGCGGGCGGCGCGCAGCGGATTGTCCGGCGACCTGCTCGACGGCAACATCCGTCCCCGATCCGTGCCCGCCGGCGACGCCGTCCGCGCGCTGGTGTCGTCACTCCGGCCCCAGCTCGAGGAGCTCGGGGACTGGGTGCAGGTGCGCGACCTCGCCTCCGCGACTCTCGCCCGGGGCACCTCGGCCGACCGGCAGCGGGCGGCGTTCGCGCAGCGCGACAGCCTCGACGACGTCGTCGACCTCGTGGTGCGGGAGACGCAGGGGCTCGGCGGCGCCGGCACCTGGATGCTGGGCGAGGAGGGCGACGCCGATGTGCGGGCGGGCCGGTGAGGGGAGCGTCCGCGATCGCCCCGGATGCGGATCCGGCACATCCGGGACCCACGGCGAGGCCCGCTGATGGGTGAATCGGTCGCGGCGGACCTCCGGCTGCCCGTCGAGGACGCCATCCGGCTCGGCCAGGAGCTGACCGAGGCGTGGGCGTGCTGGAGCCCCACCATGACCCGCGACGCGTCCCGGGTCGCGTACATCAGCGACCGGTCCGGCGTCCCCGAGCTGTGGGTGCAGGACCTCGACACGCGGCCGACCCCCGCGACGCGCGTTCCGCTCACGCAGGACCCGGTTCTCGCCGTCGAGTGGTCGGCGGACGGCGCCTGGCTCGCCTGCTCGGTGGCGACGGACGGGGGAGTGCGCACCCAGGTCTGGGTGGTGCGCCCGGACGGCAGCGACGCGCGCCTGCTCGCGGGCGGCCGCGACGTGCACGCCGAGCTCGGCCCTTGGACCCGCAGCGGGCACCGCGTCGTCGTCATGGTCCCCTCGACGCATCCGGCGGAGCCGACCGTCGCCTACCTCGCGGATCCGGCGACCGGGGAGCTCGGCCGACTCGCGGTCGGCGAACTCATCCACGTGCTCGACCTGTCGATCGAGGAGCGTCTCGCGGTGATGCGGGACGGCCCACGGGGGCACGAGTTCTGCACGGTCGTCGATCGGCTGGATGACGTCGACCACCGCCTCCTGCCGCCCGATCACACCGGCTCGACCGACGTCGCGTTCGTGCGGCACGCGCCGAAGGGCGACCCGCACCCCGCCTTCGCCTACCTCGTGACCGATGCGGGACGCGCTCGCCGCGAGCTGGTGGCCGCGCCGCTCGCCCCCGAGGGCGACCACGCACCGCCCTACACGCTCGCCGCCCGCAGCGACGCCGAGCTCGAGGACCTCGACGCCGACGACGAGGGCGCGCTCCTCCTGCTGCTCTGGAACGTGGCGGGTCGCAGCGAGCTCGAGCTGCTGCGGACGGAGACGAACGAGCGGATCGCCGTGCCCGGCCTGCCGGGAGCCGTCGCGTCGAAGCCCGTGCTCAGTCGCGACGGCTCGTGCGTCGTCGTGACCGTCGACGGGCCGGAGCGGCCGGCGGGCCTGTGGCGGCTCGACGTCGCGACGCTCACCTGGACGGCCGTCACCGAGACCCCGCCGCTGCCCGACGCGCCTCTGGTCCGGCCGTCGCTCGAGACCTTCCACGGCGCGGACGGCCTCGAGCTGACCGGCTGGCTGTACCGGGCGCCGGGGTCCGAGGAGCGCGGCCCCGCCGCACTGTGGCTGCACGGCGGACCGGAGGATCAGGAGCGCCCCGACTTCAGCCCGCAGCACCAGGCGCTCGCCGCAGCCGGCATCACGGTGTTCGCGCCGAACATCCGCGGCTCCAGCGGCTTCGGGCGCGAGTTCGTGCATGCGGACGACGTCGAGAAGCGCTTCGACGCGTTCGCCGACGTCCTCGCCGCGCGGGCGCATCTCATCGCGCTCGGGGTCGCGGATGCCGGCCGCATCGCCGTCACCGGCCGCTCCTACGGCGGCTACCTGACCCTGGCCGCGCTCGCCTTCGACCCGGGCGCCTTCGCCGCGGGCGTCGACGTCTGCGGCATGTCCGACCTGCGGACGTTCTACCGCGACACCGAGCCGTGGATCGCCTCCGCCGCGTTCCCGAAGTACGGCCACCCGGAGCACGATGCGGCGCTGCTCGAGGAGCTCTCCCCGCTCAGGGAGGCGGCGCGCATCACGGTTCCGCTGCTCGTCGTGCACGGCGAGCACGACACGAACGTGCCGATCGGGGAGGCGCACCAGCTCGTCGGTGCGCTCGAGCGCCTCGGCCGGCCGGTCGAGTACCTCGAGCTGCCGGGGGAGGGCCACGACTACCGGCGGCTCTTCTCGAGGAGGCGGCTCCTCGAGAACACCGTGCGCTTCCTGGCGGACGCGCTTCTGACCTGAGCCGGCCCTGTTGACAGCGTCCACATCGAGGGCGACAGTGGGAGCACGCCGCGAGAAAGGACGCTGATGTCCGGCAGGATCACCCCGTGCCTCTGGTTCGCCACCGATCTCGAGGAGGTGATCGCCTACTACTCCGGCATCTTCCCGGACGCGCGCCCGCTGCAGTCGCAGAGCGCCCCGGAGGGCACCCCGGGCGGCGGGGGAGGAACGCTCGTGGCCGAGCTCGAGCTCGGCGGCCAGCGCCTCATGCTGCTGGCCGGCCGTCCCGACATCCCCTTCACCGAGGCGGTCTCGCTCGTCGTGGACGCCGAGACGCAGCAGGACATCGACCGCCTCTGGGACGCGCTGACCGCGGACGGCGGAGAGCCGGGCCAGTGCGGCTGGCTGAAGGACCGGTACGGCCTCTCCTGGCAGGTGGTGCCGCCGCGGCTTCCGCAGCTGCTCGCCGACCCGGATCCCGCCGTCGCCGGCCGGGTCATGCAGGCGATGCTGCAGATGACGAAGATCGACCTGGCCGCCGTGGAGGCCGCCGCCCGCGGCTGACCTCCGCCACCGTCCTCCTGCCGGACGTCCGCTGGGCCGTGACAGGATGTCCGCTGTGAGCTTCCTCGCCGCCGACGAACGCTATGACGCCATGCCCTACCGCCGGACGGGGCGCAGCGGACTGCTGCTGCCCGCGGTCTCGCTCGGCCTCTGGCAGAACTTCGGGCACACCGTGCCGCTCGACACGCAGCGCGACATCCTGCTGCGCGCGTTCGACCTCGGCGTCACCCACATCGACCTCGCCAACAACTACGGACCCCCGTACGGCAGCGCCGAGGCCAACTTCGGCGAGCACCTGCGCCGCGACCTCCGGCCGTACCGCGACGAGCTCGTGATCTCGACGAAGGCCGGCTACGACATGTGGGAGGGCCCGTACGGCAACCACGGGTCCCGCAAGTACCTGCTCGCGAGCCTGGACCAGTCCCTCGACCGGATGGGGCTTGACTACGTCGACATCTTCTACTCGCACCGCGCCGACCCGGACACCCCCCTCGAGGAGACGATGGGCGCACTGCACACCGCTGTGGCGTCCGGCAAGGCGCTCTACGCCGGCATCTCCTCCTACTCACCGGATCGAACCCGGAGGGCGGCCGAGATCCTCGCCGACCTCGGCACGCCGCTGCTGATCCACCAGCCGTCCTACTCGATGTTCAACCGCTGGGTCGAGGACGGCCTGCTCGACACCCTGACTGACCTCGGCGTCGGCTGCATCGCCTTCTCGCCGCTCGCGCAGGGCCTCCTCACCGACCGGTACGTGTCCGGGATCCCGCGGGACTCCCGCGCGTCGCGCGAGGGCTCGATGAGCGCGGACATGATCAACGACGACACGCTCGCCGGCATCCGGGCCCTCGCCGAGATCGCGGACGGGCGTGGGCAGACGCTCGCCCAGCTCGCGATCTCGTGGGTGCTGCGGACCACCGCGGTCACCTCCGCGCTGGTCGGCGCCTCGTCCGTGCGCCAGCTGGAGTCGAACGTCGCCGCCGCGCAGAACCTCGACTTCACCGACGAGGAGCTCGAGGCCATCGACCGGCATGCCGTGGACCGCGGCATCAATCTCTGGAGCGCCTCGAGCGACGTCCGATGACGAAGCGTCCGAAGCGCCTCCGCGATCCCGGCGCCGCCCTCCGCCGGGCCCGGCTGATGCCGCGCTGGGTTCGGACGATGGACGACCGCGCCGCGGACTGGATCAACACGGGCGTCGACGACCCCCGCGTCGACCGGGGCTTCTCGCGCCTCTCACGAATCGCCGACCGCAGCCTGCTCTGGTTCGCGGTAGCCGGCGTCCTCACCCTCGCCGGGCAGCGGCGCGCCGCCGTCCGCGGCATCCTGTCGCTCGTCACGGCGAGCATGATCGGCAATCTCATCGGCAAGCAGGTGTTCGGCGGGGACCGGCCGATCCTCAAGGATGTGCCCGTCGGCCGTCGGCTCGGCAAGCACCCGACCACCCCGTCCTTCCCCTCCGGGCACTCCGCGAGCGCGGCCGCGTTCGCGACCGGAGTGGCGCTCGAGTCGCCGGCCGCGGGCGCCCTCGTCGCTCCGGTCGCCGCGGGCGTGGCCTACTCCCGGCTGCACACCGGCGCGCACTGGCTGTCCGACGTGCTCGGCGGCACCGCGCTCGGGATGGCCGTCGCCGGGGCGGGCGCGCTTCCTCGCCGACTGGTTCCGTCGCACCCGATCGGCGGCCGCGGCACCGAGATCAGCCTGCCCGCGCTCGCCGACGGCGCCGGCGTGCTGATCATCGCGAACGCGAGCTCCGGCCGGCACGTGCGCCGCCGGGACCCGCTGCGCATCATCCACCGCCGGCTGCCCCGCGCGGTCGTGCGCGTGCTCGGGAAGGGCCAGGCGCCGGAGGACGTCGTGCGCGCCGCGCTGAGCGGGCCGCATCCGCCGCAGGTGCTCGGTGTCGCGGGCGGCGACGGGACCGTGTCGGCTCTCGCCCATCTGGCGCGCCAGGTGGACCTGCCCCTCCTCGTGCTGCCGGCCGGCACCTTCAACCACTTCGCGCGGGCCGTCGGCGCGGTCACCGTCGACCAGGCGATCGACGCGCTCCAGGCAGGGGCGGGCCTCTCCGTCGACGTGGCCGAGCTCACGAGCGGGGACGGGGACCCGGTGACGGTGCTCAATGCGGCGGCGGTGGGGATCTACCCCGACTTCCTTGCCGAGCGCGACCGCTTCGAGGACCGTTGGACGAAGTGGGGCGCCTCCCTGATCGCCGCGGTGCGGATGGTGCGGACGCTCCGCCCCGTGACGGTGGCGATCGAGGGGCGGCGGGCGCGCCTCTGGTCGCTCTTCGTGTCGGTGAACCGCAACGACCCCCGACTCGTCTCGACGATGCAGCGGCGGGGTCTCGACGACCGGGTGCTCGACGTGCGCGTGCTCCATGCGAGCGGCTCGCCGATCCGCGCCGTCGCCTCGCTGATCTTCGGGCGGCGCACGAGTGCCGTCCTGCGCGCGGTGCGCCTGATGCCGCCCCGATCCCGCATCGAGGCGTTCACGACGCCGTCGCTCGACCTCACCGTGCGCGCCCGCGGCTCCGCCATCCCGCGGTTCTCGCACGACGGCGAGCTCGAGCGACCCGCACCCACGGGGGCGGAGTCGGTCCTGCTGCGCGTCCGGGTGATCCCCGGCGGTCTCCGGGTGTACAGCCTCGGCCCGGAATCGGAGGCCGACCGGGACTGATCCGGCGGGGCTTCGGCGCCTGCGGCGGGCCCTCCGCATGGGCGGGGCGATGTCGGAGGGTGGTGGTTGACTGCACGCGTGTTCGAGGACGAGGACGTCGCAGGGATCCCGGAGGATCCGCTGGGCATCTGCACGGTGGAGGACGTGCTGATGCAGCGTCTGCTCGACTCGACGTCCCCTCGCCCCGATCCACTCGATCGGCTCGAGGAGGCGAACCGCCGGGCGACCAGGTTCGCCGCGGAGCGCCTCGAGGCCCTCGACGAGCTGCGGCTCGAAGAGGAGGCGCGGAGCGGCGCGAGCTGGACCGAACCCGACGCTCTGGCGTGGCGATCGTTCCGCGCCGAGGTCGCCGCGGCGCTGCAGGTACACGAGCGCACCGCTCAGTCGATGCTCGACCTCGCCCGCCAGCTGGTCCACGTGTTCCCGGCGACCCTGGCAGCCCTGCGCTCCGCCCTGTTCACCGAGCGGCACGCGCGGATCCTGGCCGAGGAGTCCGTCGGTCTGCCCGAGGAGCTGCTCGAGACGTACGAGCAGCGCCTGCTGCCGCACGCCGAGCGGCTCGTGCCGTCCAGATTCGAGCGACTGGCCCGCACCGTTCGCGAGTCCCTCGACTCCGAGGCGAGCATCGAGCGGCATCGCGAGGCGGTCCTGCAGCGGCGCACGGCTGTCGAGCGCGCGGCGGACGGGATGGCCTGGTACGGGGCTTACCTGTCAGCGGAGGACGTGGTGGGCGCCGCCGCGGTGGTCACCGGCATCGCTCGCGGGCTCCAGCGCGACGGCGACACCCGCACCCTGGCTCAGATCGAGGCCGACGTGTTCCGCGACCTCCTGATCGACGGGTCCGGCGTCATCCCGCCTGTCGAGAGCGGGCAGCAGCCGCAGCCCAGTCCGCGCGCGCGGCGCTGCGTGGTGCCCGAGGTGTTCGTGCACATCCCGCTGCCGACCGCGCTGGGCGTCAGCGACGACCCGGCGCTGCTCGAGGGCTTCGGCGTGATCGACGCCGAGACCGCCCGTCAGCTGGCCGACACCGTGCCGGGCTGGGTCCAGGTCCTGACGGCTCCGGAAACGGGGGAGATCCGCTCCTTCGGCGGAGAGATGCGCCGGCCGCCGAAGCCGCTGAGGCGCAAGCTGCGGGTGCGCGACGAGGTGTGCCGATTCGTGGGCTGCACCCGTGCGGCGGCGTACTGCGACCTCGACCACACGGTCGCCTGGGAAGAGCACGGCACGTCGGTCGAGAACAATCTCGCGCACCTCTGTCGCGGCCACCATCGACTGAAACACGGCACACCGTGGGGCGTCATCCAGGCGCCGGTCGGCGGAACCCTCACCTGGACTTCGCCTCGGGGCAAGGTCTACCAATCCAGGTCCGCCCCGACTCTCCCGCCATCGACATGGCGGAGGCGGACGGGCGGCGCACTGCTCGTGCAGCAGGAGTGGCTCACCCCCGGGATGCAAGCGGGCGACCAGCCGCCGTTCTGACCGAGCCGTTCTGATCGATCGCGCCGGCGACGCTGTGCTCGAGCGCTGCGCCGGGCCCCGACCTCGTCGGTCCGCTAGACCTCGTTGTCGCGGCCGAGCAGGCGGGGGAGGATCGCCGGCCCCTCCGGGTCGGAGTCGCCGAGGGTGTCGTCGTTGCCCCGCTCGGAGGCGTTGGTGGTCTCGCCCGCCACGGTGCCGTCGGACTCGCCCAGCTGGTCGCCGGAGAGATCGTTCGTCTGGTCGAAGCCGTCGCCGATCTCCTGGTCAGGGAGGTGTTCGCTGCTGTTCGCGCTCATGCTCCGGAGGCTACGCCGGACCCTGCGCAGTGGTCCTCGCTTCCCAGCGGACCCACATCTTGAGCGAACCTCAGCACAATCCGGCGGTCCTGCGCAAGGGGTGTCGGCGATCTCCCAGACAGTGCAAGGCTAACCCTCGTCCGAAACCTTCACGAAAGGAAAGACAGCCGTGAGCTTTCTCGCGTTCCTCATCCTCGGCCTCATCGCCGGCGCCATCGCCAAGCTGATCCTGCCCGGACGGCAGGGCGGCGGATGGCTCGTCACGCTCCTCCTCGGAGTGGTGGGCGCGCTGCTCGGCGGATGGCTGGGCGGGCTTCTCTTCAACGCTCCGCTCGAGGACTTCTGGTCGATCCAGACCTGGATCGTCGCGATCGTCGGCGCGATCATCGTGCTGCTGATCTGGGGCCTCCTCACCGGACGCCGCAGCCGCCGGGCGTAAGCCAGCAGGGCATCCGCCCCGATGCATGCACAAGACCCTCGGCCTCCGGGCCGAGGGTCTTCCGCGTTCTCGGGGCTCAGCGGCCGAACATGCCGCCGAGACCGCCGCCGAGCTTGCCGAGCAGATCCTTCGGGTCGATCCCGAAGCGGCTCAGCAGGTCGCCGTGCTTGTCCGTGTCGACCTTGTCCGGCAGCTCACTGTCGGCCTTGGACGCCTCGTCGTGCTTGCCCTGCCCCTTGAGCAGGTCGAGGATCTGCGACTTGTCGATCTCCATGTGTCCTCCTTGAACCGGTTGTCGGCTCCTCCATCGAAACATCGGGGCGGCCCGGGAGTCAGGGGTTGACCGGTCGCGCGCGAGCGCCGGAGCCGCCCCCGGCGTTACGTAACACGGAGTCCCGCTCGGAACGGGGCTGGGAGAATCAGGCGGTGATCGATTCCCTCCCCGTCCTCGACCTCTCCCAGCTCGACGCCGGTCCCGAGGCGGCCGCCGCCTTCCGTGCGGACCTCCGCCGCGTGACTCACGAGGTCGGCTTCTTCTACCTCGTCGGCCACGGCGTCGACTCCGCGCTCATCGAGGAGGCGCTGAGTGTCTCCCGCCGGTTCTTCGAGCTGCCCGAGGCGGACAAGCTGGAGATCGAGAACGTGACGAGCCCGCAGTTCCGCGGCTACACGCGGGTGGGCGGTGAGCTGACCCACGGCGACGTGGACTGGCGCGAGCAGATCGACCTCGGCGTCGACCGGGAGCCGGTGCCGGCGGGGGAGGGCGTTCCCGACTACTGGCGGCTCGAGGGCCCCAACCTGTATCCGAGCGCGCTGCCCGAGCTGAAGCCGACATTCGAGCGTTGGAACGAGGAGCTCGGCGCCGTCGCGCTGCGGCTGCTGCGCACGTGGGCGGCCGCGCTGGGCGCCCCCGAGGACGCGTTCGACGCGGCGTTCGCGGAGCGTCCGTTCTCCGCGATCAAGGTGGTCCGCTACCCGGGTCGCTCGGGGGAGTCGGAGCAGGGCGTCGGCGCCCACCGCGACGGGGGAGTCCTCACCCTCCTGCTCGTCGAGCCGGGCAAGGGCGGCCTCCAGGTGGAGCACGAGGGTGCGTGGATCGAGGCGCCGGCCCTCGAGAACGCGTTCGTCGTGAACATCGGCGAGATGCTCGAGCTCGCCACGGACGGCTACCTGAAGGCGACCCTGCACCGGGTGGTGTCGCCTCCGGCGGGGACCGACCGGATCTCGATCCCGTTCTTCTTCAACCCCGCCCTCGACACGGCGATGCCGCGCATCGAGCTGCCGTCCGACCTCGCCGCCGAGGCCCGCGGCCTCTCGGTGGACCCGACCAACAGCCCGATCCTCGAGGTGTACGGCGAGAACGCGCTCCGCTACCGGCTGCGCGCGCACCCGAACGTGGCGGAGGCGCAGCACGCCGACCTGCTGGCGGCACGCGCCCGCTGACCGCCGCCGGTCCTCTCCGTCGACAGGCGCCCTCTTCGCCAGTTGCCTGTCGGCGGCGCCTCTGAGGATGGGTCAGGCGCGGGTGGCGGCCTCGCGGTGTCGCACCTGCAGGTTGTCGACGGTCAGAGTGCCGATTCGCAGCTCGCGGATGACCGCCTTGCGGATGGCCAGCCGCCACACGGCGACCGCGCCCAGAGCGACCGCCCCGAGGGCGGTCGCGGCGATTGCGAGCGCGGCGACGGCCGTCGGCCCGAGGCTGGTCGCCCCGGTGGCCTCGGCTCCGGTCGCTCTCGCCCCGAGTGCCCGAGCCGCGATCGCCCGCGCCGGGAGATGGACTGCCTGTGAACGCTGCATCGCGCACCTCCGTCGTGTCGCCGCAAGGCTAGGGACGCTTCTCGCGGGCGTCCAGCGCCGGAGGGCCCTCCGCATCTTGAGGGACAGAAACCCGCCGGGGGGCAGTCCTCGGACGACGGGTTCAGGCGGACTCGGCGATGCGGATGGTGTTGCCGGACGGGTCGCGGAACGCGCAGTCGCGGGGGCCCCACGGCTGCTTTCTCGGCTCCTGGAGGACCTCGGCGCCGGACGCCTCGAGGCGCTGGAAGAGGCCGTCCAGCTCGTCGGTGCGGAAGACGAGGATCGGCAGCGAACCCTTGGTGAGGAGCTCCTGGAGCGCGTCGCCGTCCGCCTGGGAGCGGCCGGCGTGCGGCACCGAGAGGACGATCTCGGGTCCGGAGCCACCGTCGCCGAGCGTCACCCAGCGGAAGCCGCCGGATGCCACGTCGTTGCGGACCTCCAGGCCGAGGCCGTCCCGGTAGAACGGGATCGACTCGTCGACGTCAGTGACGGTGACGTTCGTGTACTGCAGGGAGATGGCCATGCCGTCACCTTAGGAAGCGTCGACCGCGGTCGCTTCTCGATTCCTGCTCGCTTCCGGGCGCCTCGGCCGGGTGTGCTCCATGGCGTGCCGGGTGGGCATCGCCTGCACGGCCGGATGCTCCCGCTTCCGGTACGAGGTCGGGGTCTCGCCGACCAGCTCGGTGAAGCGGGAGCTGAACGAGCCGAGCGACGTACAGCCGACCGCGACGCAGGCGTCGGTGACGCTCATCCCGGCGCGCAGCAGCGCCATGGCGCGCTCGATGCGCCGCGTCATCAGGTACCCGTACGGCGTCTCGCCGTAGGCGGCCCGGAACTGCCGTGAGAAGTGGGCCGGCGACATGAGCGCCCGGTGCGCCATGGTCGGCACGTCGAGCGGACCGGCGTACTCGCGGTCGATGAGGTCCTTCGCCCGCCGCAGGTGCGCCAGGTTCGCGATCGCTTCCGGCGTCATGGCGCCGACGATAGCGAAGCGCGCATGGGCGCGCCACGGTCGCTCGGCGTCCGCCCAGTCCTACTCTGGCGCCGTGCTCCGACCCCGTACCGCGCTCCTCCTCGCCGCCCTCACGCTCGGCCTGCTCACCGCGTGCACCAGTCCGGCGGACGCCACGCCCGCGGCATTCCCGTCCTCCAGGGCGGAGGAGTCGACGTCGACCTCGGCGCCGCCGTCGGCACCGCCCGCCGTGGAGGAGTCTCCGGCTGCCGTGGACCCGGGACGAGCGGCATCGCTGGCCGCCTTGGAGACCGCCGACGCTCTGGTGGCGCTGATCGAGCAGGGCCGCCTCGACGAGGCCCGCGCCCTCCTCTTCGACGGATCACCGCTCGACCTCGAGCCTCCTGCCGACGCGCCCTGGCGGGAGGCGCACGAGGCCGCCCAGCGGGACGGCTCGTCCTTGCTCCAGCTCTTCGACGCCGACGGGCCGGATGAGGACGAGGTCGGCCTGGTCCTCGGGGTCCTGCGGGACGACGCGGAGGCGCTTCGAACGGCGCTCGCCTGACCCGACCTGCTCGTCAGCGCCGGGAGCTCAGGCGCTGAGCTGCTCCCGGTAGCGGCGGAGGGCCTCCTCGGCCGCCGCGTGATCGACGCGGTCGTCCGGCTCGCCCGACGTGGAGATCGTGCCGACGAGCTCGCCGCCGACGAAGATCGGGATGCTGCCGCCCCACCAGGCGTAGGAGCCGTCCAGGCCTTCGGCGACCGAGGGGTCGGCGTCGCGCTTGAGGCGGCCCAGCAGGGAGCTGTGGCCGAAGTGCTTGGCGACGCGGATCTTGCCGGCGATCGTCTCCGCGTTGCCCTGTCCGGTGCTGCCGAGCTGGGCGCGGAAGGCGAGCTCGTCGCCGATGTGGATGTCGACCGCGAGGTCCTTGTCCCACTCGCGGATGACCGCGATGGCGATCTCGCCGAGACGGGCGGCGTCGTCCCGGGTGAAGGACGGGAACTCGGCCCGGGGCGTGCTCTCCAGCTGCTCGATCGTGTAGGTGAACTCGTCGCTCGTCATCGTGCTCCTCCGCGGGGTCGGCTCGGCCCGGTGCCGTCGTGGCGGGGACCGTCATCCGTACTCTACGAGCCGCCCGCAGGCGCCTCTGCCCGGTCGCCCCGCTAGCGGTCGACCGCCGCCGCATCCCGGCGCGGCCACGCCCGCCACCCGTGCGGCAGCCGGTCCAGCGTCTCCCGGGCGGCGTCGAGGCGGTCGGGTGGGAAGAACTCGCCGCGGGTGCCTCCACTCGCCGCCCCTCCGGCGTCGCCCGCCGCTGCGATCGAGTACTCGACGTCCAGGTCGCGGTTCGGCCGGACGCGCTCCCGGTAGCGTCCCTCGACCACGGCGAAGACCTGCGCCTCCAGCTGCCCCGCCTGGTCGTCCCAGCGCTCGTCGCAGGCGTCGCAGCCGCAGATCGGGAACGGGAAGTCGTGCAGCAGCCCCGCCCGCACGATCACGCCGGGGAAGGACGTGAAGACGACGACGAGCGGCGCGGCGTCCGGATCCGCGGGCGTGAGCCGCACGGCGCGGAGCACCTCCCGGGGCCGGGACCGCAGGTCGTCGGCGACGGACACGTCGTCCTCGACCGCGACGTCGTACGTCGACCGCAGGTGCGCGAGCAGCGTCTCGGCGACCGCGTGCAGGGGAGCGAAGCGCTCCGGATGCGAGACACGGCTGTAGGCGTCCTCGGGCGGTCCGCCGTCGGCCCAGCGCTCGCCGTAGTGGACGACGCGGCCGTCGTCGTCCCGGTAGACGGCGTCGGGCACCGTCGGGCGGACGTAGGCGGACATGCGGCGAGTGTAGGACCGGCGTCCAGCACGGGAGATGACATCCGGCGACGGTGCCCGGTTGCCGCGTGTCGTTCCGGCTGCCGCCTCGGCAAAGCGAAAGGCCCCGCCGGAGCGGGGCCTTTCCTACTGTCTCAACCAGTGTGTCCGAGGGGGGACTTGAACCCCCACGCCCTATACGGGCACTAGCACCTCAAGCTAGCGCGTCTGCCATTTCCGCCACCCGGACGAGTGCTTGCGACCTTCCGATCGCCGAGGAAAGACACTACCAGATCGTCGGGGGCCGTCCGTGCCACGGCGCTCTGCCGCGCGTCGGGGGCGGCTCCGACCGCCGGGTACCGTGAGAGGCATGAGCCCCGCGACGCCCGAGCCCCTGCCCGAGGTCGCCGTCGTCGCGCGCGACCTGCTGCGGATGGACACGACCAACTGGGGTGGCGGGCGCAGCGCGGGGGAGCGCGAGGCCGCCGAGTACCTCGAGGCGCGGCTCGCCCGGATGGGCCTCAAGCCGCAGCTGTTCGAGTCGGAGCCGGAGCGGGTGTCCGTCGTCGCCCGGGTCGAGGGCGAGGATCCGAGCCGCCCGGCGCTCGTGCTGCACGGCCACACCGACGTCGTGCCGGCCGACGCGAAGCACTGGAGCGCCGACCCGTTCGGCGGGGAGGTGCGCGACGGGATGCTGTGGGGACGCGGCGCCGTCGACATGAAGGACATGGACGCGATGATCGTCACCGCGCTCGGCGACCTGCTCGCATCCGGACGGCGGCCCGCCCGGGACGTCGTCGTGGGCTTCTTCGCGGACGAGGAGGCGGGCGGCCTCCTCGGCGCGCACTGGCTCGTCGACTCCCACCCGGAGCTGTTCGCCGGCGCGACGGAGGCGGTCAGCGAGGTCGGCGGATACTCGGTCACCTTCGGCGGCCAGCGCTCGTACCTGCTGCAGACGGGGGAGAAGGCGCTCGTCTGGGCGAAGCTCACCGCGCGGTCGCCGTCGGCGCACGGGTCGCGGCTGATCCGCGACAACTCGGTCACCCGGCTGGCGGAGGCGGTCGTCGCGCTCGGCCGCCGCGACTGGCCGATCCGTCTGACGCCGACCACCGAGCGGCTTCTCGCCGAGGTGGCGCGCATCCTCGGCGCCGACCCGGAGCGGGTCGGACCGGACGAGCTGCTGCTGCGCACGGGCACCGCGTCCGGGTTCCTGCTCGGCACCCTCCGCACGACGACGAATCCGACCGTGCTGAGCGGCGGGTACAAGCACAACGTCATCCCCGAGGAGGCGAGCGCGCTCGTCGACATCCGCTGCCTGCCGGGGGAGGAGCAGCAGGTGCTCCGCGAGGTGCAGGAGCTCGTCGGCGACGACATCGAGATCGAGACGGTGCACACCGACGTCGGGCTGGAGACGCCGTTCGGCGGCCCCCTCGTCGACAAGATGATCGAGCTGCTCGGCCGGCACGACCCCGGCACCACGGTCCTGCCGTACCTGATGTCGGGCGGCACCGACAACAAGGCCATGTCGAAGCTCGGGATCACCGGCTACGGCTTCGCGCCCCTCCGTCTGCCGGAGAGCCTCGACTTCCCGGCCATGTTCCACGGGGTCGACGAGCGGGTGCCCGTCTCCGCCCTCGAGTTCGGCCGGCGGGTGCTCACCGACCTCCTCCTGGAGTGCTGAGCTTCCCGTTCCCGGCGGGTCAGCGGGACGGGGTCATGCGGGCGACGACCGCGTCGAGCGCGGCGTCCAGCGTGTCGTAGGGGCCGAGCCGCCCGTAGCCGACCGCGTTCGGGTAGCAGCTGTAGCCGGCCGCATCGCGGCGGACGAGGGCGAGGGCGGACTCGCCCTGCTGCTCCGCGAGGTCGGAGACCGCGAGCCACTCGCTCTCGTCGGCGCCCGGAACCAGGCGCACCGCGTCGCGCGGCGCACTGCCGAGCGGACGGTGCAGGTCGATCAGCGCGCGGGCGAGCCGATGAGCACGGGCGAGCGCCGCCGTGTCGCCCTCGACGGCGGCGAGCACCGCGCCCTTCAGCAGCACATGGCAGGACAGCGCGAAGTCGTCGGCGTCTCGCAGCCCGGCCTCGGCGGCGAGGGTCCCGATCATGGTGCGGACCCGCTCGACGTGCGTGAGCATCCGCACGCCGAAGCGCTGCCGGCGGCCCGCCTGCGACAGCGTCCGGATGTGAGCCACCGCGTCGAAGTCGTCGCGGCCGAACTCCTCCTCGAAGGCACCGAACAGCCGCAGGAGCCGGTTCTCGGCGCTCGCATCCCCGGCTCGGGCCACCATCGCGGTGATCCGCGCGGCCCGCTCGCTGCTCGCGTGCTCGATGGCCGCGAGGACCAGCGCCTGCTCGTCCGGGAACCGCCGCCGGACCTCGTCGGCGGTCACGCCGGCGGCCGCCGCCACATCCTCGATCCGCACGCCTTCGAGGCCGTCGTGCCCGACCAGGTCGTACGCGCAGGCGAGGATCCTCTCGCGGGCGCCGGGCGTCGTCGAGGTCTCGAGCAGCGTCATCCCGGGGAAGATAGCGAAGCGTCCGGACGACGCGCCAGACGGCGGGGATCGCGGCGACGACTGCGGCGCCCGCGCCGTCCGCGGTGCCGAGGCACTGCGGACGGCATCGGACGCCGTGGGTCCGCGAGGCGCTCTCCCTGGGAGGACCAGGAGAGCGCCCCGCCGTCAGGACGAGATGTCCTCCAGCAGGTCGCCGACCCGCTCGGGCGGCAGCGCCCGGGCGATGTCGGCCTGGGCGACCATGCCGACGAGCTTGTGCCCGTCGATCACCGGCAGGCGGCGCACCTGGTACTGCTTCATCGTGCGGACGGCCTCCTCGAGGTCGTCGTCGGCGCCGATCGTGATCGGCTTGCCCTCACCGAGCGAGCCCGCCCTCGTGCTCGACGGGTCGCCGCCCTCGGCGAGGACCTTCACCACGATGTCGCGGTCGGTCAGCATGCCCTTGAGCTTGCCGTCCTCGCCGCAGATCGGCAGTGCACCCACATTGAGGTCGCGCATCTTCCGCGCCGCGGTGACCAGGTCGTCGTTCTCGCCGACGCACTCGGCGTCGGGGGTCATGATGTCGCGTGCAGTTGTCATCAGCATCTCCTCCTCGAGTCCGGGTCGCCGGAGGCCCGACGACCCGCGCTTGCCTCGGAAATTACGCCGCGGCGATCCCGCCCTCAAGGGGTTGCGGGCCGCTGCCGACGCCCCCGCGAAGCGCCGTGCCGCATCGGGTCGGAAGCTCCGCCGCAGCCCGCCGGTAGGGTGTTCGGCGGCAGGGGACCTCCTGTCCGCTCGTCCATCGGAGGCCACCGTGCAGATCCTCGAGGCTCTTCTCCTCGGGCTCGTCCAGGGACTCACCGAGTTCCTGCCCATCTCGTCCAGCGCCCACCTGCGCATCGTCGGCGAGTTCCTGCCGGGAGCTCAGGACCCGGGCGCCGCGTTCACCGCGATCACGCAGCTCGGCACCGAGACCGCCGTCCTCGTCTTCTTCTGGCGCGACATCGTCCGCATCGTCTCCCGCTGGTTCCTGTCGCTGTTCCGGGCGAAGGATGCGCGCGGCGCCCTCCGCGTGCCGCGCAGCGACCCGGACGCACGGATGGGCTGGCTGATCATCCTCGGCTCGCTGCCGATCATCGTCCTCGGCCTGCTCTTCCAGGACGACATCGAGACCACGTTCCGCTCGCTCTGGGTCGTCGCATTCACGCTCATCGGCTTCGGCGTGCTGCTCGGCATCGCCGACGTCATCGGCCGCAAGGAGCGCCGCCTCAACACTCTGAGCGTGCCGCACGGAGTGGTGTTCGGCTTCGCCCAGGCGCTCGCGCTCATCCCCGGCGTCTCGCGCTCCGGCGGCACCATCACGGCCGGCCTGCTGCTCGGCTACACGCGGAGCGCGGCCGCCCGGTACTCGTTCCTGCTCGCGCTGCCCGCCGTGTTCGGCAGCGGCTTCTACCAGCTGTACAAGAGCATCACCGAGGAGTGCACCGCCGCGGCGGCCGCCGCCGGCACCTGCGCGCCCGAGGTGTTCGGCCCGCTCGAGACCGCGCTCGCCACGGTGGTCGCGTTCGTCGTCGGCCTCGTCGTGATCGCGTTCTTCCTCAGCTACATCTCGAAGCGCTCCTTCATGCCGTTCGTGATCTACCGGATCCTGCTCGGCGGCGCCCTCATCGTGCTGCTCTCGACGGGCGTCATCGCGGCGTAGCGCCGCTCCGCGACCGGCGGCGGCCCGAGGTTCTCGGCGGCCCCTCGCGGGAGTGGCAGGATGTCCGCGTGACCGATCTCGAAGTGGCGCCCCAGGAGGTCCGGAGCGCGCCGGACCCGGCCGCGGCCACGATCGAGATCCTCGAGCCGCGCGACGTCCCCCTCGGCGGGCCGCGGGCCATGTCGGTGCGCCGCACGCTGCCGCAGCGCCGCCGCTCCCTGATCGGCGCGTGGTGCTTCCTCGACCACTACGGACCCGACGACGTCGCAGCCTCCGGCGGAATGGAGGTCCCCGGGCACCCGCACACCGGGCTGCAGACGGTCACCTGGCTGTTCGAGGGCGAGGTCGAGCACCGCGACACCCTCGGCACGCTCCGGGTCATCCGGCCCGGCGACGTGAACCTGATGACGGCGGGTGCGGGCATCGCGCACTCCGAGTACTCGACGCCCGGCACCACCCGCTTGCACGGCGCCCAGCTGTGGATCGCGCTGCCCGACGCGGAGCGCGACGGCGCCCGCGCCTTCGAGAACTACGCCGCACCCCAGGTGCTCCTCGGCGAGGCACGCATGCGCGTGTTCCTCGGCGAGCTGGCGGGGGAGCGGTCTCCGGTCGCGACCTGGACGCCGGTGCTCGGCGTCGAGCTGCTGCTGCCCGCCGGCGCCGCGCTCGAGCTGCCCGTCGACCCGCTCTTCGAGCACGGCGTGCTCGTCGACGAGGGCACGATCACCGTCGACGGCACGTCCGCCACGCCGGGACAGCTCCTCTACCGCGGGCCCGTCGACGCGCCGCTGCGCATCTCGGCGGCGGAGGATGCGCGGCTCCTGCTGATCGGCGGCGTGCCGCTCGGCGAGCCCATCGTCATGTGGTGGAACTTCGTCGCGCGCAGCCACGAGGAGATCGTGGAGCAGCGCGACCGGTGGCAGGCCCAGCGCGCCGCGGCCGCGGCCGGGGTCGGCCGGAGCGGGCCGTACGGCGACTTCCCCGACGTCTGGGAGCACGTGCTGCCCGCGCCGGAACTGCCCACCGTGCGACTGAAGCCGCGCGACAGCCCCGACCGGGACCGAGGAGGACCGCGATGAGCGACGACGACGCAGAGGTGCGCCACGAGCCCGAGCACGACCGGTACACGCTCTTCCTCGGCGACGAGACCGCCGGGGTCGCGCAGTACCAGGAGCACGGCGACTGGCGCGTCTTCACCCACACCGTGGTCGACGACCGCTACGAGGGCATGGGACTCGGCAGCCGGCTCGTCCGGTACGCGCTCGACGACACGAAGGCGGCCGGCAGGCGCATCGTCCCCCGCTGCCCGTTCGTGCGCGCCTACGTCGAGAAGCACCACGACTGGGACGACCTGGTCGACCAGCCGACGAAGGCGCTGCTCGCGAGCCTGCCCGACTGACGCGGGCGCCCGGGCAGGGCTACGGGGACTGCGGGCGGTCGCGGCCGTCGGCGTAGCCGTCCCGGCCGTCGCCGCGGCGGCGCAGGTACCGCTCGAACTCCTGGGCGATCGCCTCGCCGCTCGCCTCCGGGGAATCGACGGTGTCGCGCGCCTGCTCGAGCTGCTCGATGTAGGCGGCCATGTCCTCGTCCTCGCCGGCGATGGCGTCGATCCCGGACTCCCAGGCGGTCGACTCCTCCTCGAGGTCGCCGTGCGGCACCGGGATGCCGAGCACCTCCTCGAGGCGCTCGAGCAGCGCGAGGGTCGCCTTGGGGGAGGGGGCGTTGTGCACGTAGTGCGGCACCGACGCCCAGATCGAGACGGTGGGGATGCCGACGACGTCGGCGACGTCCGCGATCACGGACAGGATGCCGACCGGCCCCTCGTAGGTGCTGCGCTCGAGGTCGAGCTCCTCGCGCAGGTCCGCGTCCTCGCTGGAGGAGAAGATCGAGATCGGCCGGGTGTGCGGAACGTCGGCGAGCATCGCGCCGACGACGACGATGCCGGTGATGTCGGCGACGAGGGCGGCATCGAGGATCTCGGCGGCGAAGTTCTTCCAGCTGCGGGAGGGCTCGCTGCCGAGCAGCACGTAGACGCTGTCGACCCGCTCGAGCGACGTCGGCGGCAGCTCCGCCTCGACCTCGGGCGGCAGCGCCTCGTCGCGCGCGGGCCCGTAGATGGTGGCGTGGGGCCAGCGCAGGCGGCGGCGGCCGTCGTCGTCGTTGTAGGCGACCGGGCGCGTGAACTGGTAGTCGAAGTACAGCTCGGGGTCCACCTCGTGCACGGGCGCGAGGCCGAGGGAGTCGCGCAGCACGGTCACGGCTCCGGAGGCCGCCTCGCCCGCATCGTTCCAGCCCTCGAACGCGACGACGAGGATCCGTCCGTCGCTGAACCGCCGCTCGTTCGCCACGTGCCCTGCCTCTCCGCCCGCGAGCGGGCTCGATCAAGGATAGGACTCCCCTTCCAGGCGAGGGCCCCGATCGGAGTCCGTTCGCCGTCAGCCGATTCCGGGTGCGGTCAGGCGCGCTACGTAGACTGGCCCGTTGTGCACCTAGACCTCCCCGCCGCAGTCCTCTGGGACATGGACGGCACCCTCGTCGACACCGAGCCCTACTGGCAGGCCGCGCAGACCGAGCTCGTCGGCTCGTTCGGCGGCGTCTGGACCCCGGAGGACGGGCTCGCCCAGGTCGGCGTGAGCCTCTGGGTGTCCGCCGCGATGCTGCAGGCGAAGGGCGTGCCGTGGGACGCGGAGCAGATCATCGAGCACCTGCAGGACGCGGTCATGTCCGAGGTGCGGAAGTCGGTGCCGTGGCGCCCAGGAGCGCGCGAGCTCCTGACCGAGCTGCGTGAGGCCGGCGTGCCCACGGCCCTCGTCACCATGTCGATGCGGCCGATGGCGGAGGAGATCGCCGCCGCCGTGCCCCTCCCCGGGCCGGCCTTCGACGTCATCGTGTCGGGCAGCGACGTCGAGAACCCGAAGCCGCACCCCGAGGCGTACCTCACCGCGGTCGAGCTCCTCGGCGTCGAGGCGGCTTCCTCGGTCGCGATCGAGGACTCGCCGCCCGGGCTCGCCTCCGCCGTCACCGCCGGAGTCGCCGCGGTCGGCGTGCCGCACAGCGTCGACCTGCCCGCCGGCACCGGCTACGTCGTCTGGCCCACGCTCGCGGGCAAGAGCATCCGGGACCTGGCGGCGCTGCTGCCCCGCGACGCGCGCGTCGACGAGGAGCTCGCCTCGTGACCGCCTTCTCCGGCCCCTTCCAAACCGGCGACCGCGTGCAGCTGACGGGCCCCAAGGGCCGCCTCAACACCATCACGCTGACGCCCGGGAAGCAGTTCCACTCCCACCGCGGAGTGCTCGACCACGACGCGCTCGTCGGGCTGCCGGACGGATCGGTCGTCGCGAACTCCGGGGGGGTGGAGTACCTCGCCCTCCGCCCGCGCCTCGCCGACTTCGTGATGAGCATGCCGCGCGGCGCGGCCATCATCTACCCGAAGGACGCCGCCCAGATCCTCGCCCAGGCGGACGTCTTCCCGGGCGCCACCGTCGTCGAGGCGGGAGTCGGCAGCGGCGCCCTCAGCCTGTGGCTGCTCCGGGCGATCGGCTCGACCGGCCGGCTCGTCTCCTTCGAGCGCCGCGAGGAGTTCGCCGAGGTCGCCGCGGGCAACGTCGTCGGGTTCCTCGGCGCCGAGCCCGAGAACTGGCGGATCGTCACCGGGGACCTCACCGAGGAGCTCCCCGCCGCGCTCGAGCCCGGCACCGTCGACCGCGTCGCGCTCGACATGCTCGCGCCATGGGAGTGCATCGGCGTCGTCGCCGACGCGCTCAAGCCGGGCGGCATCGTGCTCTGCTACATCGCCACCGTCACCCAGCTGTCCCGGGTGGCCGAGGCGATCCGCGACACCGGCCTGTTCACCGAGCCCGAGTCGAGCGAGACGCTCGTCCGAGGCTGGCACGTCGAGGGCCTCGCCGTGCGGCCGGACCACCGGATGGTCGCCCACACCGGCTTCCTGCTGACCGCCCGGCGGCTCGCGCCCGGCGCGGTGCTCCCCGCGCTCAAGCGGCGTGCCTCCAAGAGCGAGTACGAGGACGAGGACGTCGAGCTGTGGACGCCCGGCGCGCTGGGGGAGCGGACGGCGAGCGCCAAGTCGCTGCGCCGCCGGGTGCGGGAGGCGAAGGCGGGGGCGAGCGCGTCGCTCGCCCGCGGCAGGACGCCGCTCGACCCGCGTGAGCTGGACGCGCCGCCCTCCGAGGCGCCCGAGGACGGCCTGGTGACGCGCGACGCGGCCGACGGCGACGCGACGGGCTCCGGCGAGGCCGACCAGTAGACTGATCCGCGGCCGATCCCGGCCCTCGGCATTTCTGGACGGCTCCTGACATGAACAGACGACTCCCGCGCGTCGCTTCGGCGATCCTCGTGTCCGCCGCCGTGCTCGGCGGCCTCTCCGCCTGCTACGTGGGCCCGGCGAACGACGACTGCACCCCGGAGGCGTCCTCCGGCAACGCGTCCCAGTCGGTGACCGCACGCGGTGCGCTGCTCACCGAGCCGACCGTCTCGTTCCCGACGCCGCTGCTGCCCGGAACGACCCAGGCCACGACCCTGGAGGCCGGCAACGGCGAGGTCATCCACGGCGACCAGTACGTCTCCGCCTACCTCAGCATCTTCAACGGCACCAACGGCGCGCTCCTCGACCAGAGCGACTACGCCGGCGGAAAGCCCTCGTCCTTCGTGATCGACAATCTGCCGATCGAGGGCCTCCGCGAGGGGCTCCAGTGCGCCGAGGTCGGCAGCCGCGTCGCGGTCGTCGTGCCGGGCGACGAGGCCTTCGCCGACGACAGCCGGCCCGCCGGCGTCTCGGCGGAGGACTCGCTCGTGGTCGTCGTCGACTTCAAGGACGCCTACCTGTCCCGCGCCCAGGGCACCGCTCAGGTCGCGCAGGCCGGCCTCCCGTCGGTCGTGCTCGACCCCTCCGGCCGCCCCGGCATCACCGTCCCGGCCGACACCGAGCCTCCGAAGGACCTGCAGGTCGCGAACCTGATCATCGGCGACGGCGCGAAGGTGAAGGACGGCGACGCGATCCTCGTCAACTACACCGGCGTCGTCTGGGACACCGGATCGGTGTTCGAGTCGAGCTGGGAGAACGGGGCGCCCGTCACGCTGACGATCGCCGACGGCCAGACGATCCCCGGCTTCGTCGACGCGATCAAGGGCAAGAAGGTCGGCGACCAGGTGCTCGCCGTCATCCCGCCCGACCAGGCCTACGGCGAGCAGGGCAGCGGCGCGGTTCCGGCGAACGCGACGCTCGTCTTCGTGGTCGACATTCTCGGAATCGTCGAGTAGGAATCCTGTGCCGTCGGAGGCGGTGCCCGTCGAGGAGCGGCTGTTCAGCCTCGTGCTCGCCCTCGTCGCGACCGAGCACGGCCTGACGAAGGCCGAGATCCTCTCGTCCGTGCAGGGCTACCGGCAGCGCTACAAGCCGGGCGGCGACAACGCGAGCCTCGAGCGCCAGTTCGAGCGGGACAAGGACGACATCCGCGAGCTCGGCGTGCCGCTCGAGACGATCGAGCTGGCGAGCGACGCGGGCAACAACCAGAACCTGCGCTACCGCATCCCGAAGGGCGCCTACGACCTCCCCGCCGACGTGACCTTCACCCCGCAGGAGACGACGCTGCTGAACCTCGCCGCCGAGGTGTGGCGCGAGGGCTCCCTGTCGAGCGAGTCGCACCGGGCGCTCCTCAAGCTGCGGTCCCTCGGCGTCGACGCGATCGAGCCGACGATCGGCTACGCGCCGCGCATCCGCGTGCGCGAGCCCGCCTTCGAGCCGCTGCGCGCCGCGATCGACAAGCACGTCGTTGTCCGCTTCTCCTACCTGAAGCCCGGCGAGGACACGGCGACGGAGCGCACCGTCGAGCCGCTCGCGCTCATCAAGCACGAGGGGCGCTGGCATCTCGCGTCCTTCGACCGCGGACGCCAGGAGCGGCGCACGTTCCTGCTGAGCCGCATCGTCGGCGCGGTCACCACGACCCGCACCGCGTTCACCCCGCCCGAGGGCGACGCCGCGGCCGCCGCCCTCGCCGACCTCGACCGGATCCTCGCGAACGGGCGGGTGCGGATCCGCGTCGTCCCCGGCTCGGACGCCGAGACGCGCCTGCAGCGCCGCGCCGCCGAGACGCTCGCCGACGACGAGTTCGTGCTCAACTACTCCGACTCGAACCTGATGGCCGACGAGCTCGCCTCGTACGGGCCGGAGGTGGTCGTGCTGGAGCCGGCGCATCTGCGCGACCGCGTCGTCCAGCGCCTGCGCCGCGTCGTCGCCGACCACGAGGGGACCGCCCGGTGAGTGCACGCCCCTCGAGCTCGCGCCCGCTGCAGGCGCAGGACAAGCTCGCGTTCCTGCTCTCCCTCGTGCCCTACCTCATCGACCACGAGGACGTCGGCGTCGCCGAGGCAGCCCAGCACTTCGGGGTCACCGAGGAGGAGATGCGGCGGCACGTGCGGCTCATCGCGGTGTCCGGTCTGCCCGGTGACAGCGACTCCTACCTGCACAACGATCTCTTCGACATCAACTGGGACGAGTTCGAGGACAACGACCGGATCGTCCTCACCCACTCGGTCGCGATCGACGAGTCGCCGCGCTTCTCCGCGCGCGAGACGGCCGCGCTGCTCGCCGGCCTGCAGTACCTCTCGGCGCTGCCGGAGAACGCGGACCGCCAGGCGCTGTCCACGCTGATGAACAAGCTGGCGCGCGGCGCGTCCGCCCCGCCGAGCCCGGTGGTCGTCGCCCGTGCCCGCGTGGACTCCGCCCTGCCGGTGCTGCGCGAGGCGCTCGTGTCGCGGCACCAGGTCGAGTTCGACTACCGGGACGCGCAGGGCGCATCGGAGCGCCGGACGGTCGACCCGCTGCGCCTCGACTCCGACGACGAGAACTGGTACCTGCGCGGCTGGGACCACGCCCGGTCGGCCGTGCGCACGTTCCGCCTCGATCGGATGTCCGAGGTCGTCGCGACCGACCGTCCCGCGAGCCGCGGGTCCGACGAGGTGGCGCTCTCCGACACCCTCTTCGAGACGTCGCCGGAGGACCTCAGCGTCGTCGTCGAGGTGAGCGAGAGCGCGCTTCCGCTGCTCGGCGACTACCTGCCCGAGGGCACGCGCACCCGCCCGGGACGCCGCCCGGGCGTGGTCGAGGCGACGCTGCGGGTGGGTCACTACCACGGCCTCAAGCGCCTCGCCGCCCGCCTGTCGGGCGTGGTCGTCGTCCGCGAGCCCGACCAGGCCCGCACGGCGGTCGCGGACTGGGCGCGCCAGGGCCTCGCCGCCTACGGCGAGCAGTGACAGCCTTCCTCGCCGCCCCGTCCCCATAGACTCGGGGCATGCCGTGGTGGTCGTGGGTGCTGATCTGGGTCGCCCTCGTGCTCGCGATGCTCGGCATGCTGGCCTGGTTCGGCTGGTGGCTCTTCAAGAAGGGCATGGTCGCCATGGAGGCGCTCGGCGAGCTGGCCGGCCGCCTCGAGCTGCTCGACCGCGCGAGCGACGACCTCGCGCCGGAGAAGCCGTTCGTGCCCGCGATCCTTCGCGACCGGGCCGAGGTCCAGGAGGCACATCGCGTGCTCGCCGAACTCCGAGCGGAACGCAAGGAGCGCCGCCGGGAAGCTCGACGGGCCCGGGGTAGACTCCTCGTGACCGCCGATCTCAGAAAGAGGACGTTCCCATGGGAATCTTCGGCAACACCTTCTCGGGATGGCACCTGATCGCCGTCCTGGCGATCGTGCTCCTGCTCTTCGGCGCCCCGAAGCTTCCCGCGCTCGCGCGCAGCATCGGCCAGTCGATGAAGATCTTCAAGAGCGAGATCAAGTCGGAGGGCGACGCCGCCGAGAAGCGCGACGCCGAGCCCCCGGTGGTCTACACCGACGAGCCGCCCGCCGGCATGCCCGCTCCCACCCCGAAGCCGGCGGACTCCGCGGGGACCAAGCCGGAGAAGTAGCCGGTGGCCCGCGCCAAGCGGGGCGCCGACCGCGAGCGGCGGATGTCGCTCGGCGAGCACCTCGTCGAGCTGCGCCGCCGGCTCATCATCGCCGCGCTCGCGCTCGTGGTGGGGATGGTCGGCGGCTTCCTGCTCTCCGATCTGGTGTGGGACGCGCTCCGCACGCCGATGGAGCAGGTGGCCCGACATCACAACGCGAGCATCAACTACACGAACATCACCCAGGCGTTCGATCTCAAGCTGCGCATCGCGTTCACGGTCGGCCTCGTGCTGTCCGCACCCGTGTGGCTCTACCAGATCTGGGCGTTCATCGTGCCCGGCCTCACCCGCAAGGAGAAGCAGTACGGCTTCGGCTTCTTCTTCGCCGCCGTCCCGCTGTTCTTCGCCGGCTGCTTCGCCGGCTGGTACGTGTGGCCGCACATCGTCGAGCTGATGGTCGGCTTCGCCGCCCCGGAGACGTCCGTCTTCCTCACGGCGAGCGACTACCTCGACTTCGTCCTCAAGCTCATCGTCGTCGTGGGCGCCGCGTTCGTGCTGCCGGTGTTCCTCGTGCTGCTGAACTTCGCGGGGATACTGCAGGGCGTCACCATTCTCAAGAGCTGGCGCATCGCGATCCTCACGATCACGCTGTTCACAGCGACGGCGACGCCGGCGGCGGACGTCATCTCGATGTTCCTGCTCGCCATTCCGATGGTCCTGCTCTACCTGTCCGCGGCCGGCATCGCGATCCTGCACGACCGCCGCGCAGCCAAGCGGAACGAGGCCCTGAGCGCCGGCTACGCATGAGACGCAGCCGCCTCATGAGCGTCAGTCGCCCCACGAGCACGACCCGAAGGACGCACCGATGACCGCAGAGCTCTCCCCGGCCGAGCGCTTCGCCGCCTCACGCCAGAAGCAGCGCTATCCGATCCTGGACGCCTTCCGGGCACGCCAGTCGTTCGACCTCGACCCGTTCCAGATCCGCTCCTGCGAGGCGCTCGAGGACGGCCGCGGTGTGCTCGTCGCCGCTCCGACCGGTGCCGGCAAGACGATCGTCGCCGAGTTCGCGGTCTACCTCGCGATGCAGGACCCGTACGCGAAGGTCTTCTACACGGCGCCGATCAAGGCGCTGTCGAACCAGAAGTTCAACGAGCTGGTCGACGACTACGGCGAGGAGAACGTCGGCCTCCTCACGGGCGACACGAACGTCAACTCGAAGGCCCGCGTCGTCGTCATGACGACCGAGGTGCTCCGCAACATGCTGTACGCGGACTCCGACCTGCTGCGCGACCTCGCCTACGTCGTGATGGACGAGGTGCACTACCTCGCCGACCGCTTCCGCGGTCCGGTGTGGGAGGAGGTCATCATCCACCTCCCGCAGCACGTGCGGCTCGTGTCGCTCAGCGCCACGGTCTCGAACGCCGAGGAGTTCGGCGACTGGCTGCAGGCCGTCCGTGGCGACACCGATGTGATCGTGTCCGAGGAGCGGCCCGTCCCGCTCGAGCAGCACGTGCTGGTGCGCAACCGGCTCGTCGACCTGTTCGACTCGTCCGGCCTCGCCGCCACGAACCGGGTGAACCCGGAGCTCGTGCAGATGGCCCGCTACGGCGGGCGGGTGCTCGGCGTGCGGGAGAACCGCGACGTCGGCCGCCGGCACTCGAAGGGCGGCCGGCCCGACATGGGGCGGATGGAGCGCGGCGACATCGTGCGCCTGCTCGACGAGCGGAACCTGCTGCCCGCGATCTTCTTCATCTTCTCCCGCGCCGGCTGCGACGCCGCCGTCCGCCAGGTGCTGCGGGACGGCGTCCGGCTGACCGAGTCGTGGGAGCGGCAGGAGATCCGCGAGATCACCGAGGAGCGCTGCCGCACCCTGCTCGACGAGGACCTCGCCGTCCTCGGCTACTGGGAGTGGCTCGAGGGCCTCGAGCGGGGCGTCGCCGCCCACCACGCCGGCCTCCTGCCGGCGTTCAAGGAGGTCATCGAGGAGCTGTTCCAGCGGAAGCTCCTCAAGGTCGTCTTCGCGACCGAGACGCTCGCCCTCGGCATCAACATGCCGGCCCGCACGGTCGTGCTCGAGAAGCTCGAGAAGTTCAACGGCGAGGCCCGCGTGCCGATCACGCCGGGGGAGTACACCCAGCTCACGGGGCGCGCCGGCCGCCGCGGCATCGACGTCGAGGGCCACTCGGTGATCCAGTGGGCGGACGGCATGGAGCCGCAGGCGGTCGCCTCCCTCGCCTCGCGCCGCAGCTATCCGCTCAACTCGAGCTTCCGGCCGACCTACAACATGGCCGTCAACCTCATCGAGCAGTTCGGCCGGGAGCGCACGCGCGAGATCCTCGAGTCGAGCTTCGCCCAGTTCCAGGCCGACCGCGCCGTGGTCGACCTCGCCCGCAAGGTGCGCCAGCAGGAGGAGTCGCTCGCCGGCTACGAGAAGGCGATGCAGGACGAGAACGGGCAGAGCGGCGACTTCACCGAGTACGCGCAGATCCGCCGCGAGATCAGCGACCTCGAGAAGGCCGGCCAGCAGAACCGCGACCGGACACGCGCGCAGCACGAGAAGCACCAGCGCCGCCTCGCGGAGCTGCGGCGCCGCCTCCGCGCCCACCCCGGCCACTCGTCGCCGCGCCGCGAGGAGCTGTCCCGCTGGGCGGAGCGCTGGTGGCGGCTGAAGCGCCAGACGGACGGCCTGCGGCAGCAGATCTCCAACCGGACGGGCGCCGTGGCGAAGGTGTTCGACCGCGTCACCGACGTCCTCCTCGAGGAGGGCTACCTCAAGCAGGACGCCGAGGGGCAGATCGTGCTCACCGGGAACGGCGTGATGCTGAAGCGCATCTACGGCGAACGCGACCTGCTGGTCGCCGAGAGCCTGCGCCGGGGGGTGTGGGCGGAGCTCGACCCCGCCTCGTTCGCCGCCCTCGCCACCACTCTCGTGTTCGAGCCGCGCCGCGAGGAGTCGGAGATGTCGGAGCGGTGGCTGCCGCGCGGCCCGTTCCGCGCCGCACTCGACCGGCTGCAGGACATCTGGGCGCGCCTCGACGACGTCGAGCGCGACCACCAGCTGGCCGGCTCGAACCCGCCATCGACCGGCCTCGTCATCGCGATGCACAAGTGGGCGCGGGGCGGCCCGCTCGACCAGGTGCTCCGCGACGCGGACCTGCAGGCGGGCGACTTCGTCCGCTGGACCAAGCAGACCATCGACCTCCTCGACCAGATCTCGATCGTCGCGGACGGCAAGCAGGGGCGGACGGCACGACAGGCGATGGATGCCATCCGCCGCGGCATCGTCGCGTACGCGAGTGTCGGCTGACCTGAGGGTGGCCGCCGTCCCCGCCCCGAAGGCGAGGGCGCGCGGACCCGCCCGCGCCCCGTCGCCGCCCCTTCCGCTGTGGGGCGCTCTGCTGTCCGCGCTCGCCGGCGGTGTCGTGCTCGACGGCGCGTTCCCGGACCGCGGGATCTGGCCCCTGGCCTTCGTCGCAATCGGCATCGTGCTCGTCGCGCTGCGGGGTCGCCGACCCAGGGCGGCCTTCCTCGTCGGCCTCGTCTTCGGGCTCACGTTCTACCTGGTGCACATCGAGTGGGCGACGCTGTTCCTCGGCGAGGTGCCGTGGCTGGCACTGTCGACCCTGGAGGCGCTGTTCGTCGCAGGAGGCTGCGCGCTGATCGCGCTCGCGTACGCGCGCGTTCCCCGGCTCTGGCGCGGTCGCCTGGGTCGCATCGGGCTGCTGCCGGTCGTCGTCGCCGGCCTCTGGACCGCCCGCGAGGCGATCAGCGCGGTCTGGCCGTACGGCGGCTTCTCCTGGGGCCGTGTCGCGATGTCGCAGTCGGACAGCCCGCTCTCGTCGCTGTTCTCCTGGCTCGGCATCTCCGGCGTCAGCTTCGTGATGGTCTGGCTCACCGCGCTCGCTCTCGAGCTCTGGTTCACCCGCCCGCGGAACACGCTGCCCGGCGTGCCCACGATCGGCGCCGTGCCGCGCCTCGTGCTCGCAACGGCGGCGGTCGCGGCGGTGCTCGCGGTCCCGGCCTTCCCGACCGTCGCGGCCGGCTCACTCCGCGTCGGCGCGGTGCAGGGCGACACCCCGTCCGGCTACTTCGACCAGCGGGACTACGACGGGGTCGTCCTCGACGGGCACATCACCGCGTCGGTGCCGATCATCCGCGACGACCTCGACGTGCTGCTCTGGCCGGAGGGGGCGAGCGATCTCAACCCGCTCGAGTCGGAGCGCGCCGCGGAGGCGTTCGACCTCGTGTCGGGGGCCGCGCAGGCGCCGCTCATCGCCGGCACGATCACGGAGCGCGACGGCAGGTTCTACAACTCGTCGCTGCTCTGGCGGAGCGGCGAGGGCGCCGTCGACCTGTACGACAAGCGGCACCCCGTGCCGTTCGGGGAATACATCCCGGACCGGGCCTTCTGGCGCCCGTTCGCGCCCGACCTCATCGACCTCGTCCAGCGCGAGTACACGCCCGGCTCGACCGACGCGGTCTTCGACCTCGGCGACGCGGTCGCGGGCATCGACATCTGCTTCGACATCGTCGACGACGCGCTCATCACCGAGAGCGTCCGCGACGGCGCCCAGGTGCTGTTCGCGCAGACCAACAACGCCGACTTCGGCCGCACCGACGAGAGCGTGCAGCAGCTCGCCATCGCGCGCATCCGGGCCCTGGAGACGGGACGCAGCGTGGTCAGCATCTCCACGGTGAGCGCGAGCGCGGTCATCGGGCCCGACGGAGCCGTGCTCGAGGAGCTGCCCGCGTTCGAGCCGGCGGCGCTCGTCGAGGACGTGCCGCTCCGCGACGGGCTCACCCCGGCGGTGGTCGCCGGGCGCGGCATCGAGGTGCTGGTGTCCGGCTTCGGCCTCGCGGCCCTGCTGCTCACCCTCCGCCGCCGCCGCTGAGAGCGGGCGGGGCGAGGAGCGGGGGAGGCGGGCGCACGAAAAGGGCCGCCGGAAGCCGGCGGCCCTGGGAGGGTCCCGAGCGGGACCTCGTGTCTAGTGCGCGTTCAGGACGCGATCTTGCCGCGACGGGCGCGCAGGTACTGCAGGCGCTCCTCGAGGAGCTCCTCGAGCTCGGCGCGGGTGCGGCGCTCCAGCAGCATGTCCCAGTGGGTGCGCGGGGCCTTCGCCTCCGCCTGGCTGGACTGGACGGGCGTGCCGTCGCTCTCCAGCAGGACCCCCTCCTTGCCGGACTTCGGCGAGGTCCAGGTCTCGGGGATCTCCGCCTCCTCGGCGAAGGTGACCTCGAACGTGGAGCCGTCGTCGCTGAGGTACCGGGCGACGGTCCGGGGGGAGAAGACGACTCCCTCCTCGCTCTGCAGGCTCTGGCTTCCGAGGCGCATTCCGCGCAGGCTGCGATCTGCCATTCGTGGCTCCTTCCGCTGGGTGATCACCATCCTCAACCCCGGCTCGGGGGACATCCTTCCCAGCCGGGATAATTCCCAGACAGTTGCCAGAGAGCACTCGATAGGGGTTTCAGAGACGCCCCCGAATCACCTCCGCGAGCAGGTCGCAGCGGTCGCTCACGATGCCGTCAACACCGGCTCTGAGCAGGCGTTCCATGTCCTCCGGATCGTTCACCGTCCACACGTGGACCTCGACTCCGGCGGTGTGCAACCCCTTGACCATCTTCGGCGTCGTCGCGCGGATGCCGAGCACCTTCTCGGGTATCTGTACGGCGTCCACATGCCGAAGTGCGGCCCTCGTGACAGCCCGCAGGCCCAGCCGGGCGGAGACCACTCCGAGCAGCACCTGAGGGGCCGAGGCGGAGGTCGCGACGTCCCCCAGCCGGGCCAGCGCGGCGGTGCGGCGGGCGGAGCGGAAGGAGGCGATCAGCACCCGGTCGGCGGCGCCCGCGGACTGCACCGCACGAGCCACCGACTCGGCCGCGGGAGCCGATTTCACGTCGATGTTGAACCGGGCAGACGGGAAGGTCTGCAGCGCGTCGACCAGGGTACAAATCTGTTCGCCGACCGGTCCGATCGCGCGGAGTTCGGCGAGGGTCAGGGAGGCCACCGCGAGGTCGAGAGCGGCGATGCGCCGCAGCTCCGGGTCGTGCAGCAGCACGGCGTGGCCGTCCGCGGTGGCGTGCGCGTCGGTCTCCAGGTAGTGCGCGCCGGCGGCCAGGGCGGCCTCGAACGCGGCGAGGCTGTTCTCGAGCGCACCGCCGGTCGCGAGGCCGCGGTGCGCGATGATCCGCGGCGCGGGGGAGTCGAAATAGGGGAGCGGGCGGGTCACGCCGACGGCGGCGGGACGTCGCCGCTTTTCGCGGAGCGCTGGCGCTCGGCGTCCGCGCCCGCGACCGCGTCCGCCGCCTCGGCGCGCGCGGAGTCGGCGGAGGCCTGGGCCTCGCGCGTCGCCTGCTGGGCCTCGCGCCGTGCCGCCGCCGTCTGGGCGCCGTCGACAGGAGCCGCCTCGCCGAGCTTGCCGAACGCGCCGCTGACGCCCTTCAGCGCCTCGGTGAGCTCGCTCGGCACGATCCAGAGCTTGTTCGCGGCGCCGTCCGCGATCTTGGGCAGCGTCTGCAGGTACTGGTAGGCGAGCAGCGGCCCGTCCGGGTTGCCCGCGTGGATCGCGCCGAACACCGTCGTGATCGCCTTCGCCTCGCCCTCGGCCCGGAGCACCGACGCCTTCGCCGCACCCTCGGCCTGCAGGATGGCCGCCTGCCGCGCGCCCTCCGCGGTGAGGATGGCCGACTGCTTGGTGCCCTCCGCGGTGAGGATCGCGGCGCGACGGTCGCGCTCGGCGCGCATCTGCTTCTCCATCGAGTCCTGGATGGAGTGCGGCGGCTCGATCGCCTTCAGCTCGACGCGGGAGACGCGGATGCCCCACTTGCCGGTCGCCTCGTCGAGCACGATGCGCAGCTGGCTGTTGATGTTGTCACGGCTCGTCAGCGCCTCCTCGAGGTTGAGGCCGCCGACGACGTTGCGGAGCGTCGTCGTGGTCAGCTGCTCGACCGCTCCGAGGTAGTTGGCGATCTCGTAGGTGGCGGCGCGGGCGTCCGTCACCTGGAAGTAGACGACCGTGTCGATGGACACCACGAGGTTGTCCTCGGTGATCACGGGCTGCGGCGGGAAGGACACGACCTGCTCGCGCATGTCGACCAGCGGCCGCACGCGGTCGATGAAGGGGACGAGCAGGTTGAGGCCGGGCGTGAGCGTCTTGTGGTACTTGCCGAGGCGCTCGACGACGCCCGCGTAGGCCTGCGGGATGATCCGGATCGACCGGATCAGCACCACGATCACGAAGACCGCGACGATGATCAGGAGGGCGATCACGAACAGCTGCCCGATGAAGGCGGTTCCGTCGATCATTGCGGGGTGCTCCTCTCGGTGGGCACGACGACTGCGGTGGAGCCGCTGATGGCGGTCACGGCGACGGGGGAGCCGACCTCGAGCACGCCCGAGCCGGCGGATGCGTCCAGGCGCGCCGTCCAGGTCTCGCCGTTCGCGAGCTTCACCTGGCCGCCGTGCTCGCTGAGCGGCACGACGACGCGGCCCGCCATGCCGTGCAGGGCGGCGATGTTGCTCGGCGTCGGATCGGCCCCCTTGCGGGTGAGCCGGAGCAGGACGGGGCGGATGAGGAGCAGCAGCAGCACCGACAGCACGAGCGCGATGAGGATCTGCACCCACCAGGGAGCGCCGAGCAGGTTGGCGGCGAGGCCGCCGAGGCTGCCGACGCCGATCATCAGGAACGTGAACTCGAGGGTGAGCAGCTCGATGATGACGCACAGGACGATGAAGCCCAGCCAGACGATCCACATGTACTGCGTGAGGTCGGGGAGCAGCATCGCATCCTTCGCGGTTCGGTTGCCCCCGAATCTAGCGGGTCCGTGCCCTCGAACGCCGGGTTGGTAGGGTCGGGTCGTGGTCACGACGCCTGAATCGAACCCCCTTCCGCCCGGCTCCCTGGAGGGCAAGCGCGCCCTCGTCACCGGCTCCTCCCGCGGTGTCGGCGCCGACACCGTCGTGTACCTGGCCCAGGCCGGCGCGAAGGTGGTCGTCAACTACCGCAACAAGGAGAAGCGCGCGGTCCAGCTGGTCGACCAGCTGCGTGAGCGCGGCGGCGAGGCGATCGCGGTCGGCGCCGACCTCACCGATCCCGCATCGGTCGCGAGCATGTTCGACCGCATCCGCGAGGAGTGGGGCGGCCTCGACCTCCTCGTGCTCAACGCCTCCGGCGGCATGGAGACCGGCATGGGTGAGGACTACGCCCTCCGGCTCAACCGCGACGCGCAGCTGAACGTCCTCGACGCCGCCCTCCCGCTGATGGCGGACGGCGGCCGGGTCGTGTTCGTGACGAGTCACCAGGCGCACTTCATCCGCGAGGTGCCGACGATGCCCGAGTACGAGCCGGTCGCCCTGAGCAAGCGCGCGGGGGAGGACGCCCTGCGGGAGCGCATCCCCGACCTGCGGGCGAAGGGCATCGATCTCGTCGTCGTCTCCGGCGACATGATCGAGGGCACCATCACGGCGACGCTCCTCGAGCGCGCCCGGCCGGGCGCCATCGACGCCCGCAAGGAGGCGGCGGGCCGCCTCTACAACGTGGCCGAGTTCGCCGCGGAGGTCGCGCTCGCCGCCGTCGAGGAGGTGCCGGGAGACAACACGCGTCTCGTCGGCGACGTCAGCAGCTTCACCGCCTCGTGACCTTCCGGGCGACGTCCCGGGTGCTCCTGTTCGATCAGGACGACCGCACCCTGCTGTTCCTGCAGTACGGCAAGTCCCGCGATGTGCCGCCGCGGTGGATCACCCCTGGCGGTGGCATCGACCCGGGCGAGGACCACGACCAGGCGGCGATCCGGGAGCTGCAGGAGGAGACGGGTCTCGCGCTGGCGTCGATCGCCCCGGCCTTCCACCGGGGGGACTTCGATCCCGACCAGCGCTGGCACCCGTACGAGACCGGGCACTGGGCGTGGTACGCGGTGCGCGTCGACCGGTTCGATCCGGTGAAGGACGGCTGGACGGAGTCCGAGCTGGCCGACGTCGTCGAGTGGCGCTGGTTCGCCGTCGACGAGCTCGACGACACCGAGTACGAGTACGAGCCGGTCGAGCTGCCCGGGCTCCTGCGGCAGGCGCTGACGACCCTCGAGTCCTAGAGGGCTGTCGCCACGCAGTTCGAGCCGCTCCTTGCAACCCTGTCCCGGTTGCACGGCGGCCGGCCGACCGCCCGCTTAACATCGGGGGATGAGCGACACCCAGTCCCTGCATAGACAGGACCGGCAGACCCTCGAGGTGCAGCGCAAATGGCCGCTCGTCAGCGGCATCATCGCTCTCGCCCTGGTGATCCTCGGCGGCGTGCTCATCGCCATCCGGCAGTTCGAGGTCGTGCCGTACGAGGTCGACCAGGAGTGGATGGACGAGCTCTACGAGAACCGCACGCCCTTCTGGGAGGGCGTCGCCCGCTTCTTCGACCGGCTGGGCGGCGGGCTCATCGGTGTCGTCATCGTGCCGGTCGCCATCATCCTGGTGCTGCTCCTCGTCCGCCGGAGGTGGGGTGCCCTCTACTTCCTCACGGCGAGCGTCCTGAGCGCCGGCCTGGTGCAGCTGATCAAGAACACGGTCGACCGGCCCCGGCCCGAGCAGATCCTCGTGGTCGCCGACTTCGGCTCATTCCCGAGCGGGCATACGGCGAACGCCGCGACCATCGCGGTGGTGCTCGCCCTGATCATCAACCGCTGGTGGGTGTGGCCGCTCGGGGCGGCGTACACGATCTGCATGCTGCTCAGCCGCAACTACCTCGGCGCGCACTGGCTGACCGACACCCTCGGCGGCCTTCTCCTCGGCGCGGCGGTCGCGCTCATCGTCTGGGCACCGTTCGCCCACCGGCTGCACCGCGAGACGCTGCGGAAGCGTGACGTCGCGCCGGCGCCCGGGGTGCCGGAGGCCTAGGCCGAGCTCGACCTGCGCACGGCCGCGGCGCGGCGCACCTCGTCGGCTCGGGCGTCCGGGTCCTCGCCCTCGTCCTGCCCGTCCTCGGTGATCCGGCTGGGCACCGGCCCCGGCAGGACCTCCGGAGCGGAGCGGGGCGCGGTGGCCTTCAGCGCGAGCTCCTCGGCGTCGATCGCGGCGAGCACCGCGCGCACCGCGTACTCCTCGTAGCGTCCTTCGGACCGGGCGACTCGCACCGCCTCCCGCTCGGCCTCGATCATCGCGTGGCGGAGGCGCGTGTAGTCCGCGAGCCGAGGCCCGGGCTCCTCGGCGTCGGATCCCTCGGTGAGGAAGGTCGCGTTGATGCGCAGCCGGCGCGTGACGAGCTCCTCGACGTCGTCGGTGACCTCGTCCTCGAGCCGCTGCAGCCCCGCCGAGTGCGCCTCCGCCATGAGCAGCCGGCGCTGCATCTGCTCCTGGTCGATGTTGGGCGCCGGCAGGCGCAGCTTGCGGATGACCCACGGCAGCCAGAGGCCGGCCAGCAGCGACCCGGCGATGACCACGAAGGCGAGCAGCTGCAGGAAGCCCCGATACGGCGTCTCCTCGGGCAGCAGGAACACGGCGATGAGGGTCACGACGCCGCGGATGCCGGACACCATGACGGCGACCGAGTTCCGCCACCGCCACTGGCGCTCCCGCAGCCACGACGGCCCCACCCGGTAGAGCACCGTCGTCAGCGCGATCCAGATGACGCGCGAGAGGAACACCGCGGCCAGCACCGCGCCGCCGATCCCGATCGACGGCCAGAAGCCGGGGGAGTCCGCGATCGCGTCCTGCACGATGCCGTAGAGACTCAGCCCGATCAGCAGGAACACCGCGTTCTCGAGCAGGAACCGGATCGTGCGCCAGTTGAGCGACTCGGCGATGCGCGCCTCCGCCGACTGGATCGAGGGGGAGCGGTAGCCGAGGAACAGGCCGGCGAGCACCACGGCGAGGACACCCGAGCCGTGCAGCAGCTGCGCCGGGATGAACGCGAGGTAGGGCGTCACGAGCGAGAGGCTCGTGTCGAGCACGGCGGAGCTGAGGCGCTTGCGGATCTCGGCGATGACGAAGCCGATCCCGAGTCCGACCGCGCAGCCGACGCCCACCGCGAGCAGGAGCTCGAGGGTGACCGAGCCCGCGTCGACCACGCCGACGATCGCGGTGATGGACGTGCTGAGGGCCACGAGCGCGACGGCGTCGTTGAGCAGGCTCTCGCCCTCGAGGATCGTCACGAGCCGACGGGGGAGCCGCAGCCGACCGGCGATCGCGGTGACCGCCACGGCGTCGGTGGGGGCGACCACCGCCCCGAAGGCCAGGGCGGCCGCGAGGCCGATGCTCGGCAGCACGAGCCAGGTCGTGAAGCCCACGAAGACGAACGTGAACGCGACCAGTCCGACGGAGAGCAGCAGGATGCTGTCGCCGCGCGCCTTGATGTCGATGAACGAGGTCCGGATGGCGGCCGCGAAGAGCAGCGGCGGCAGCACGCCGTAGAGGACGAGATCGGGCTCGATCTCGATGGTGGGCACGGCGGGGATGAAGGAGACCGCGGCGCCGATGGCCACCAGCGCGAGGGGCGCCGAGACGCCGAAGCGGCCCGCGAAGCCTGTCACGGCGACCGTCACGATGACGAACGAGACGATCCAGGCGATGTACGTGACCGACTCCACCCGTCGATTCTGCCCGCACATCCGGCGGCCGGGTCTTGCGCGTCCTCCCGGGTCGCGCTAACGTACAACCAAATGGTTGTAGATGCGCTGACCGAGGCCGAGGTGAATGCGATCTTCCACGCGCTCGCCGACGCCACCCGACGCGACATCCTCGGGCGTGTGCTGACGGACGAGCAGTCCGTCTCCGCGCTGGCCCGGCGCTACGAGATGAGCTTCGCGGCCGTGCAGAAGCACGTCGCGGTGCTCGAGCGGGCGCTGCTGGTGTCCAAGCGCCGGCAGGGGAGGGAGCAGCTGGTGCAGGGAGAAGCCGCCGCAGTCGGCCGCGCCCGGCGGCTGCTCGCCGACTACGAGGAGCTCTGGCGCTCGCGCGCACGGCGCATCGACGACCTCCTGGCCGAACCGGAACCGGCCAGCCGGACCACCACGAGCACGACACCGATCGAAGGAGATGCAGGATGACCGTTCTCAGCACCCAGCGGGACGTCGACGCGCTGACGCTCACGTTCGTCGCCGATTTCGACGCGCCGCCCGAGCGCGTGTGGCAGGTCTGGGAGGACCCGCGCCAGCTCGAGCGCTGGTGGGGGCCGCCGACCTGGCCGGCCACCTTCCCGCGGCACGAATTCCGGCCGGGCGGCCGCTCCAGCTACTACATGACCGGCCCGGACGGCACCCAGGCGTGGGGCTGGTGGCGCATCGTCGACCTCGACAAGCCGCGCCGGCTCGAATACGAGGACGGCTTCGCCGACGACAAGGGGGAGCCGACCGGCGAGCTGGGCGTCACCAGGGGAGTGGTGACCTTCGAGGACCTCGGCGGCCGCACCCGCATGACGAGCGTGAGCACCTTCGAGTCCGCGGAGCAGCTCGAGCAGATGGTCCAGATGGGCATGGAGGAGGGCATGCGCGGGGCCATGGGGCAGATCGACGAGCTCCTGGCCGAGTCCCGCGTCTGACGCGGGCGCTCGCATGCGGAGAGGAGACGAGTCATGCCGACGGTCACCGTCGATTTCATCATCTCGCTCGACGGCTACGGCGCCGCGGAGGGCTGGCCCGGATTCTGGGGCCTGGAGGGGCCCGAGTACCTCCGCTGGCTGGACGAGTCGCCCGAGAAGGATCACCCGATCCTTCTCGGCGCCACCACCTACCGCCTGATGTCCGGCTTCGCGGAGGCCGGCGAGGAGACGGGGATGGCGGAGCTGACCGCGGCGCCCAAGATCGTGTTCTCGTCCACCCTCGAAGAGCCCCTCGCATGGGCGAACACGACCCTCGTCGCCGGGGACGCCGTCGAATGGGTGCGTGCGCGGAAGGAGGACTCGGACCAGCCGATGCGCACCCTGGGCAGTGTCGCGCTGTGCCGGAGCCTCTTGCGGGCAGGACTTGTCGATCGCTTCCGGGTCGTCGTGTTCCCGGTGATCACGGGGACGACCGGCCGGGACCGCATCTTCGACGGCTACCCAGACGTGCGCCTTGAGCTCCTCGAGAGCCGCCTCTTCGACGGCCGCCTGCAGCTGCTCGAGTACGCGCCGACCGTGCTGGACGGCCCGCCGCTCGGCTCGCCGTAGGGGAGCGGGCCATGCAACGTGAGAAGGAGTACCGCCCATGAGCAGAGTTGTCGTGCAGGCGTTCCTCACGCTGGACGGCGTGGCCCAGGGCCCCGGCGGCCCCGAGGAGGACCTCGACGGCGGCTTCGAGCACGCCGGCTGGCAGGCCGACTACGACGCCGAGTTCGGCTCGGCCGAGAACGACGACATCGTGGCGGAGTGGGAGACCAGGACGGAGGCACTGCTGCTCGGCCGCAGGACGTACGAGATCTTCGCCGGCTCCTGGGGCGTGTGGGACGAGGATCAGGGCGGGCTCGACGGCGAGCTCACCCGCCGGTACAACCGCGTGCCGAAGTACGTCGCGTCGCGGACGCTCACCGAGCTGACCTGGCAGAACTCGCACCTGCTGGGCGACGACGTGCCCGCCGCCGTGCGGAAGCTGCGCGCCGAGCCAGGCGGCGAGATCCGGGTCTGGGGGAGCACTCGGCTGATCCGCACCCTCGCGGAGCACGACCTGGTCGACGAGTATCGACTCGTCGTCTATCCGATCGTCCTGGGCAGCGGCAAGAAGCTGTTCTCGGACGGATTCCCCCTTTCCCGTTTCACCCTGGGGGAGACTCGGGCGCTGGCCTCCGGGGTGGTCATCACCACGTATCGGCGCCCCGTCGAGGACTGAGGACGTCGTGGCCGGTGACGTCCCGCAGGGGCCTGTGGGCGGAGGGGGAGTACATCCGCCGGAGGTCGCCGGATCATCCTGCCGGCGCATCCTGCCGAGCCTCCCGGCGGATGCGGGCCGCTCGTCCTCGGGCCGAGCATGGAGCCATGTCCCGTCACGACCCCTACGACTCCACGTCCGTGGCCGCCGTCGCCTTCGCCGGCTGCGCCCTCCTGATCGCCCTGACCGGCTGCGCCCAGCTCACCGACCTCGTCGAGAAGCGACACGAGGAGCGCTTCGACACGTACGCCCAGGCGGCCGACGGCTGGGTGGGCGTCGAAATGCCGAGCTGGATCCCGGACGACGCCACCCACCTGCACAATGTGGCGACGACCGACGAGTCGCAGTCGCTGATCCGCGTGACCTCCGACTCGGAGCTGCCCGACGTTTGCAGCCCGGCGGAACGCAGCGGCATGCCGGCGCTCACCGTCGACTGGGCGCCGACCGAGGACTGGACCGTCGAGGACTGGCCGGACGAGGTCGCGCTGTGCGGCGACTACGAGGTCGTCCCGTACGAGGACGGCTGGATCGGCTGGTTCCGCGCCACGGCGCCGGGCCAGACGCCGTCGTGACGCAGCACGCGCGAAACCAGTTCCGGCAGAATCCGTCGTGATTCGACAGATGTTCGAACCGCCTTCTCCGAGCCCTCTCCGATGCGCCGATAATGCATATTATGTCAGTTCGTCTGTTGGAGCCCCTCCCGTTGCGGGTCTCCTGGCCCCTGCGCCAGACTCGCGTCGGCCGAGCACTGCGCGAGGCGAAGGAGTTCCATGCTGACCGAAGTCGCCGACGGCGTTCTCGTACACGAGAGCGAGTTCCTGCAGAGCAACTCCATCGTCGTGCGAGGTCGCACCGGTGTGCTGCTCGTCGACCCCGGGATCACCAGTCCCGAGCTGGCGGACCTCGCCGACGACCTGCGCGAGCTGGACCGGCCCGTCGTGGCGGGCTTCTCCACGCATCCCGACTGGGACCACGTGCTCTGGCACGAGCGGTTCGGCGACGCTCCCCGGCACGGCACCGCCCGCTGCGCCGCTTCCCTGCAGGACCTGCTGTCGAAGCCGGACTGGAGGGAGCTCGTGGCCGAGGGGCTGCCGCCGGAGCACGCCGACGAGATCCCCATGGAGCTGCTCGGCCTCGTCACCGGCCTGCCGGCGGGCGCAGCGCAGATCCCGTGGGACGGCCCCACGGTAAGGATCCTCGAGCATTCCGCCCACGCTCCCGGCCATGCGGCGCTCCTGATCGAGGAGGCGCGGGTCCTCGTCGCGGGCGACATGCTCTCGGACATCCTCATGCCGTTCCTCGACCTCGAGGCCGCGGACCCGCTCGACGACTACCTCGCCGCGTTGCGGCTGTTCGGCGAGGTGGCCAACCGCGTGGATGCCGTCATCCCCGGTCACGGCTCGATCGGCCGCGGGGACGAGGTGCGGGCGCGCATCGAGCAGGACCGCGCGTACGCGCAGGCCCTGCGGGACGGTGGGGTTCTCGACGATCCACGCGTCGGCTCCGAGGCTCCCCTGTACTGGCTGCCCGACGTGCACGACTGGCAGGTGCGGCGGCTCGCCGAGAAGGAGCAGACCAGGACGCCCTGACGGGTACGATCCCCGGCCCTCTCCCCCATGCTCCCCGCGCTCGCGCGCCGGCCCGTGACCCCGGCCCGGCCGGTTCAGTCCCCCGGCCCGTAGGACAGCACGGGAATCCCGGCGGCGTAGACCGTGGCCTCGTGCAGCACCAGACGCGCGGGCCGGTCGAACAGGGGCGTGCCCTCCCCCAGCGCGACGGGCAGCACGCGCAGCTGGACCTCGTCGATCTGCCCGGCCTCGAGCAGGGACCGGAACAGCGTCAGCGAGCCCCACAGCACGACGTCCCCGTCCGAGGACGCTCGCAGGTCGCGGACCACCTCGATCGGATCCCGCCGCTCCAGCTGCGCCGGCTCCCACTCCCCCCACGGCGCCTCCTCCAGCGTTGACGAGAACACCGTCTTCGGGATCGTGTTGATCCGCCGAGCGAGCAGCTCGGTGGCGGTCGGCCAGTACTCGACGAACAGCCGGTAGGTCCGGGCTCCGAGCAGGATGCGGCCCACTCCCCCGAGCCAGGCGTCGTTCTCCCGGTCGATCTCGCTCCAGTCGGATCCGTCGCCGAAGAACTCCAGGCCGCCGTCGCGATCCGCGGCGAAGCCGTCCACGCTGACGATCTGCTGCGCCACCAGCCTTCCCATGCCGTCGACTATCCCATATGTAAACACTGTCCACAATAGGCGTCGGATAGGGTCGGATCCGGCCCGCAGGTCGCACGGGAAGGACGACGATGCCCACCTTCACCGCCGACGACGGCGTGCACCTGAGCTACTCGGAGCACGGCAGCTCCCAGGGCCGGCCGGTGGTGCTCGTCGCGGGCTTCAAGGCTGCCGCGACCAGCTGGGCTCCCCAGCAGAAGGCGCTCGCGAAGGCCGGCTACCGGGTCGTGTCGTTCGACCGGCGCGGGCACGGCCTGTCCGAGCGGCCGGCGACCGGGGCGACCATGGCGCGGCACGGGCGGGACCTCGCGAACCTCCTCGACCGGCTCGGCCTGCAGCGGGTGGTGCTCGTGGGCGGGTCGATGGGTGGCAGCGCGATCTGGGCCTACGTGGCGTCGTTGGGCACGGAGCGGGTCCGTGCGATCGCCATCGTCGATCAGACGCCGAAGATGCTGAACGCACCGGACTGGCCGCACGGCTTCTACGACTACACGGACGAGAACCGGGACACCCTCTTCGCGGAGACGGTGCCGAACCCCGGCCGCGTCAGCATCGCGTCCAAGGGGCCGGTCCGCATCGCTCGCCTGCTGAGGGCGCTCGGCGGTGGCGAGCGGCGCGAGCTCACCGAGCCCGAGAAGCAGCTGCTGAACGACCACGCGAAGGCCGACTGGCGGTCGACGATCAGGCGCACCGACGTACCCGTGCTGTTCGTCGCCGGTCGGGACAGCGAGTTCTGGCCCGCCGAGCACGCGGCCGCGGCCGCAGCGCTCGCCCCGCACGGCTCCTCCGTCGTGCTCGAGCGGGACGGGCACGCCGCCAACATCGAACAGCCGCGCCGGTTCAACCGGGAGCTGCTGGCCTTCCTCGAGCGCGTCTGACCCGCTCGGCCCGCCGTCAGCAGGAGGATCTGCGGCCGGCAGGACCAGAGCGCCCCGAAAGTCCTGCTGACGGCGGAAAGTCCTGCCGACGGCGGGCGCCCTGCGGCGGGTCAGGCGGGGAACGCCTTGCCGGGGTTGAGGATGCCGCGCGGGTCGAGGGCGTCCTTGATCGCCCGGTGCATGGCGAGGACGCGCGGGCCGAGCTCGTCGCCCGCGCCCGGCAGCTTGAGCAGGCCGACGCCGTGCTCCCCGGTGACCGTGCCGCCGAGGGCGAGGCAGTCCTCGACGATGCGGTCGAAGGCCGCCTTGGCCCGCGCCTTCGCGGCGTCGTCGCCCTCCGGCGCGATGATCAGCGGGTGCAGGTTGCCGTCCCCGGCGTGTGCGAGGTTGGCGATCGTCACGTCGTTGTCGTCGGCGGCCGCCTGGATGCGGGTGAGCATCTCCGGGACCGCGCCGCGCGGCACGCAGACGTCCTCGGTCAGCACGGGTCCGAGCCGCTCGAGGGCCGGGTAGGCGAGGCGGCGGGCGCGGAAGAGCCGGTCCACCTCGGCCGGATCCGTCGCCCGCTCGACGCCCACCGCACCGGCACCGGCCATCAGCTCGGCGAGGCGCCCGGCCGCGGCCTCCCCCGCCGCACCAGGGTCGTCGACCTTGGCGAGCAGCATCGCCTCCACCTCGTGCGGCAGCCCGAGGTGCTGCCAGTCGTCGACGGCACGGAGGCAGGTGCGGTCGATGAGCTCGAGCGCGGACGGGAGGATGCCCGCCGCGGTGATCGCCGCGACGGCGACGCCCGCCGTCTCGAGCGACGGGAAGGATCCGACGACGGCGCGCTCCTCGCGGCCGCCGAGCGGCAGCAGGCGGAGCGTCAGCTCGACGATGATGCCCAGCGTGCCCTCGGAGCCGACCATCAGGTGGGTGAGGTCGTAGCCGACGACCCCCTTCGCGGTGGTCCGGCCGAGGCGCACGACGCTGCCGTCGGCGAGGACGACCGTCATGCCGAGCACGTAGTCGCACGTCACGCCGTACTTCACGCAGCAGATGCCGCCGGCGTTGGTGGCGGCGTTCCCGCCGATCGTCGAGATGGCGGAGCTGGCGGGGTCCGGCGGATACCAGAGGCCGCGCTCGCCGACGGTCGCCCGCAGCACGTCGTTGAGCACGCCGGCCTGCGCCACGACGTAGCGCTCGGCCTCGTTGATCTCGAGGACCGCGGTCATGCGCTCGAGGGAGACCACGATGCAGTCGGCGACGGCGTTCGCCCCGCCCGAGAGGCCGGTTCCGGAGCCGCGCGCGACGACGCGGAGGCCGCTCTCCCCCGCGATGCGCACGACGGCGGCGACATCGTCGACCGTCTCGGCGAGCACCACGGCCAGCGGCGGCTCGCACGGCGCCCACTCCGCATCGTCGTGGCTGTAGGACTCGAGGGTCGCGGCGTCGGTCCTGATCCGTGCGGGCGGCACGGCCGTCGCGAGCCGATCGAGCACCGTCTCCGCCGTCATCGCTCCCACGCTCGTCTCCTCCCCCGCCGGGTCTTCTCCGAACCTACCCCCGCGCCCGAAGGGCACCCCGCCGGATCCCGTCGGAGCGCGAGCCCGCGCCCGGCGCGAGCGTAGAATCCCCTGGTGCGTCCGACCTCCCTCCCTCAGCCCGTCGGGCGTCAGGAGGTCGGCGGCGCTTCCTGCGCCTCCTCGAGATAGTCCGGTTCCTCCCGGCGATGCCCCGCGCCTCCGTGCGCGCCCCGGCCCGTTCCGCCGTGCCTCGCGCACCGCCGGGCCCTCCCTCCGAATCCGGATCGCCTCGGCGCACCCACGCGCCGAGGCCCCACAGTTGGGCTATCTCATGCTTCCCCTGACCGAACAGATGCTGCGCGCATCCCTTCTCAACGCGTCGCTCCGCGAGCGGCAGTCCCTCACTCCCCCGGCCGACCTCGACGAGCTGCAATGGGCCGACCTCGACTACCTGGGCTGGCGCGACCGCAAGTACCCGAACCTCGGCTACGCGGTCGTCGAGCTCGACGGCTCCCCCGTCGGCGTACTGCTGCGCCAGGCCGAGATCAAGCCCCGCACCCGAGCCCAGTGCTCCTGGTGCGAGGACGTCACCCTCCCGAACGATGTCCTGTTCTTCAGCGCGAAGCGCTCCGGGAAGGCGGGCCGGAACGGCGACACCGTCGGGACCCTCGTGTGCTCGAACTTCGAGTGCTCGGCCAACGTGCGCCGTCGTCCGGCGCTCGCCTACATCGGGTTCGACGTCGAGGCGGAGCGCCGGCGCCGCATCCAGGCGCTCGGTGAGCACGCGCGCAACTTCGCCCGCAACGTCCGCGACGGCGAGTAGGGCCTGGGGCGTTAGCCCCTGCCCCTCAACAGGCAGAAGTCCCGCCAACACGCAGAATCCGGCCATTCCTGCCTGTTGGCGGCAGAAATGCCTGTTGAGGGACGAAGAGCCGGGCGACGCCTCAGATCAGGCCGCGGAGGAGCTCCTCCGGACTGCGGCCCTCCCGGCGGGCGCGGCGGACGAGGCGCGCGTGCTCCTCGGCGGTCAGCTCCAGGGTCACCTCGTAGAGCTCCGGCTCCAGCTCGAAGAGCGACGCCGGTCCCCGGGACACACCGACGGGCGCGGCCGCCCCGGGCGTCCTCCTCGCGGGCGACGCCGTCGGCTCGGGCGCGCCCTCGGGCACGGTCACCCGCACCGGGGATGGGGTCACCTCCCCGAAGCCCGGCCCCGTCGGCACCGCGGTCCCTCGCTGGTAGGCCTCGGCGGCGGCGCGGGCGCGGGAGTCGGCGGCCTCGTTCAGGACGTGGCCGACATGGCCCTTCACCCACTCGAAGCGGTAGCTGCGGCCGGCGATGGCCTCGTCGATCTCCTGCAGCAGGTCGAGGTTCATGACCGGCTTGCCGTCGCCCTTGCGCCAGCCCTTCTTCTTCCAGCCGGGCATCCACTTGGTGACGGAGTTGATGACGTACTGGCTGTCGCACAGCACGAGCAGGTCCTCGCCGGTGTGCGCGGTGGCGCGGAACAGCTCGAGCACGGCCTTCAGCTCACCCATGTTGTTGGTGCCGTGCTTCCAGCCCCCCGCCGCCCAGCGGTCGTCGTCGATGTACCAGGCCCAGCCGGCGGGGCCGGGGTTGCCGAGCGCGGAGCCGTCGGCGGCAGCGGTGATCGTCACCGATCCATCGTAGGGAGACGCACGGACGCCCTCCGGACCGCCTCCGGTCAGTCGTAGATGCGGTCGTCGTCCCAGCCGTCGTGCTGGCTGAGCAGCCGGCCCCGCTCCTCCAGGTACGGCGCGAGCGGCACGAACCCCTGGTTCGGCGCCCAGCGGACGAGCAGGCGCTCGCCGTCGAGGCGCAGCGGCCCGGAGCCGCGGCGCAGGCTCTCCTCGTCGAGCGCGAGCTCCTCGACCTCGAAGTTGATCACCTCGCCGTGGGCGAAGCCGCTCTCGAGGGCGATGCGGCGGATCTCGCGCCGCTCCTCCCCCGACAGCGACTGGTAGTTCGGATGGCGCGGCTCGACCGCGCGGGTCACGGAGCCCGCGGCGTAGAGGCGGCGGTCCCGGCCGAGCAGCAGCACGCCGAGCCGCCACACCCGGCCGTGGGACGCGAGCACGATCCGCCGGCCGATCCCGAGGATGCCGCGCGTGCGCTCGAAGCCGCCGAGCGCCTCGTCGCGGGCGCCGCGCTCCTCGAGCCGGCGCGCGGTCACCTCGAGCAGCGCCGCGAGCGCGGGATGCGGATCCGCCATCGGTCCTCCCCTCGGTCGCAGACTACGCGCCCCGCCGCCCCGCTCCCCTCCCGAGCCGCCTCCATCTGGGGCAGCTCGACGCCGACTTGCCGCAGAAGGAGGCGGGTCAGGAGCGGGTGCGCTCGAGGAAGTCGAGCGCTGCGTCCCGGAACTTGCGGGACGTCGGAGCGTTGAAGTGGTTGCGGCCCGGGATCTCGTAGAACTCCCCGGCCGGCGTCGCGGCCGCCAGGCGGCGCGAGGCGTCGATGATGCGGTCCTCGCTGCCGGTCGCGAACAGCACGGGCTGCGCCGGCGGGTGCGCCGGATCCGGCTGCTCGCCCTCCTGCATGCCCTCCACCAGCGCGACGAGCGCGGGAAGGTCGTTGCCCGGGATGCTCTCCGCCATCGAGAGGTACGCCTGCGTCAGCCGGTCCTCGACCGGGGTCCCGTCGGCGATGTACCGCAGCGCCTCGTCGATGCGGAACCGGGTCAGCGGATACCCGTCGGGGATGCCGCCGAACACGGCCCGGCTGATGTGCACGGGCAGCTCGAGGGCCGCGTGCCAGCCGACGCGGGCGCCGAGGGAGTAGCCGACGAACGACACGTCGGTGAGGAGGTACGTGTCGAGCACGGCCTGAACGTCGGAGACGAGCGCCGACATCGTGTACGCCGCGGCCTCGTGCGGCTTCGTGCTCGCGCCGTGGCCGCGCTGGTCCATCGCGATGACCCGGTAGCCGGCGCGCACCAGCTCCCGCGTCCATCCCGTGTTGAGCCAGTTGACCGCGGACGACGACGAGAACCCGTGCAGCGCGAAGACGACCGGCGCCTCCGGATCCTCGCCGAACTCGTAGGTGGCGATCGAGAGCCCGTCCGGGGTCAGGACGGCACGGGGCGGCGGCGCGGCGGGCAGCAGATCCATCGCCCCCATCCTGGCCGAGCGACGCGCCCGGGGGCACGGCCTGTTCGGGCCGGCACCCCAGCACCGACTAGATTGGAACGACTCCAGAAAACGAGAGGGCGGCGGATGACCACGTCGAGCGAGCGCCTCCGCGAGGCCGGCCTCCGGGTGACGGCGCCGCGCGTCGCCGTGCTCGACGTCCTGGAATCGGCCCGCGATCAGCACCTCTCCGCGGCGGACGTCGTCGCCCTGGTACGGGAGCGGCTCGGCACCGTCTCGGTGCAGGCGACCTACGACTGCCTCGACGCGCTCGTCGAGGCGCACCTGGTGCGGCGCATCCAGCCCGCCGGCTCCCCCGCCCGCTTCGAGGCGCGGGTCGGCGACAACCACCACCACGCCGTCTGCCGCTCCTGCGGTCGCACCACCGACATCGACTGCGTGCACGGCGACTCGCCCTGCCTGACGCCGGTGGCGACGAACGGCTTCCGCATCGACGAGGCGGAAGTGATCTTCTGGGGCCTCTGCCCCGACTGCGCCTAGCGCCCCCGCAGCCCGACGCACCGTCGCGTCCCCGCAGAACTCCGCCGCGCCCGCGGCGGTGCCCTTGATGAAAGGACGTCCCGGATGACGGACGAGACCAACACCTCCCTGACCACTCGGCAGGGACACCCGGTCTACGACAACCAGAATCAGCGGACGGTCGGGGCGCGCGGCCCCGCCACCCTGGAGAACTACCACTTCCTCGAGAAGATCAGCCACTTCGACCGCGAGCGGATCCCGGAGCGCGTCGTCCACGCGCGCGGCGCCGTCGCCTTCGGCTACTTCGAGGCCACCGGCACGTGGGGCGACGAGCCGATCGCCAAGTACACCCGCGCCAAGCTGTTCAACACCCCTGGCAAGCGCACCGACGTCGCCATCCGCTTCTCGACCGTCATCGGCGGCCGCGACTCCAGCGAGGCGGCCCGCGACCCTCGCGGCTTCGCGGTGAAGTTCTACACCGAGGACGGCAACTGGGACCTCGTCGGCAACAACCTCGGCGTCTTCTTCATCCGCGACGCCATCAAGTTCCCGGACGTCATCCACTCCCTCAAGCCGGACCCCGTCACGTTCCGGCAGGAGGCCTCCCGCATCTTCGACTTCATGTCGCAGACGCCGGAGTCGATGCACATGCTCGTCAACCTCTTCAGCCCGCGCGGCATCCCCGCCAACTACCGGACCCAGCAGGGCTTCGGCGTGAACACCTACAAGTGGGTCAACGAGGCGGGCGAGAGCGTGCTCGTGAAGTACCACTGGATCCCGAAGGCGGGCGTGAAGAGCCTCACCGAGGCGGACGCCGCGGTCATCCAGGGCGGTGACCTCGGCCACGCGTCGAAGGACCTCTACGACGCGATCGAGGCGGGCGACTACCCCGAGTGGGAGCTGCGCGTCCAGGTCATGAGCGACGACGAGCACCCCGAGCTCGACTTCGACCCGCTCGACGACACCAAGGTGTGGCCGGAGAACGAGTTCCCGCCGCAGCTGGTCGGCCGGATGGTGCTCAATCGCAACGTGAGCGACCACCACAACGAGAACGAGCAGATCGCGTTCGGCACGGGCGTGCTCGTCGACGGACTCGACTTCTCCGACGACAAGATGCTCGTCGGCCGCACCTTCTCCTACAGCGACACCCAGCGCTACCGGGTCGGGCCGAACTACCTTCAGCTGCCGGTCAACAGCCCGAAGGCGCCCGTGCGCACCAACCAGCGCGGCGGACAGATGTCGTACGGCGTCGACGGCACGGGCCCCAACCCGCACGTCAACTACGAGCCGAGCATCACGGGCGGCCTTCAGGAGGCCCCGAAGCCCGGTCACGTCGAGCAGGGCCCGGTGATCGAGGGACGCCTCACCAGGGCGCGCCTCCCCCGCACCAACGACTACCTGCAGGCGGGCCAGCGCTACCAGCTGCTCGAGCAGTGGGAGAAGGACGACCTCGTCGCCAACCTGACCGGCCTGATCGGCCAGGCCGCGCGTCCCGTGCAGGAGCGCATGGTGTGGCACATGCTGCTCGTCGACGACGAGCTGGGCCTGCGCCTCGGCGAGGGCCTCGGCATCGGGGTGGACGACGTGAAGGGCCTCGCGCCGCTCCCGTCGCAGACGCTGAACGAGGAGGAGCTGCAGCGCCTCGCGAACCTCGGCCAGAACGGCCCGCGCGACGTCACCGGCCTGAGAATGACGCACTGCGTGCCGAACGAGCGCGTCGTCCTCGCGAAGTAGCACCGGTCACGACGGGCGCCGGCGTCTCCCTCCGGGGGGGGCGCCGGCGCCCGTTCCGTTGCCGCAACGGCCCGTCGTCGCGGGACGCCTCAGCGGCGCTTGCCCTCGCGCAGCATCCCCACGGCGGACTCGACGCGGGATGCCCGCGTCTCCGCCTTCTTCGCCTCCGTGATCCACGTCACGTAGGCCTTCTTGTGGCTGGGCGGCAGGGACGCGAAGAACCCGGATGCGGCCTCGTCGGCCGCGATCGCGCTCGCCAGGTCGTCGGGCACCTCGACCTCGCGCGGCGCGTCGTCGCGGGTGAGCGTCACCTCGACCTCGTCCCCAGCGGCCACCCCGGCGGCGGTCCGGTTCTCGGCGCTCAGCGGCACCATGATCCGCCCCTGGTACGGCGTCACGGTGCTGCGGTAGGAGTGCCCGCCGATCGCGACCACGACCGGCACCCGGCGTCCGGCGCCGAGGCCCTCGAGCACCTCCTCCGGGACCGGGATGCCGGTCGCCTGGCCGCCGCCGGTCACGATCTCAGCGCGGAATCGGACGCTCGGAGCTCCGCCCACGCCCTACGCCTCCCCGAACCCGGAGCGGAGGAGCTCGCCGAGGGCGCGCACCGCATCGCCCGCCTGTGGCCCGGTCGCGGACAGCCGCACCTCGTCCCCCTCCGTCAGCCCGAGCGCCATGATGCGCAGCAGGCTCTTCGCGTCCACGCCGTTCACGGTGACGCGCGCGTCGAACGTGCCCGCCAGCTTCACGAACTCGGCGGCGGGCCGGGCGTGGAGGCCCTCGCGGTTGATCAGCGTCGCGGTGTCGGTGACCTCGCCGCTGTCCTCCGGGGCCGCAGCCGGCTCCTCCGTGCCGGCGGGCGTGGTCTCCGCCGCGATCCCGGCCGGCGCGGTCTCCGCGGCGGTGCCGGCCGAGGCGACGACGTCGTCCAGATCGCCGCCGCCCTCCGCGGCGACGGCGGCCGCCACCCCGCCCTCCACGAGCGGCGCATCGACGATCCGGACGCGCGACGTGTCGTCGAGGAAGTCGAGCGCCGTCTCCGCGGTGAGGATCGCGGACCCGAGGTCGCAGAGGATGACGACACCGTCGCCCGAGTCCGCCTCCTCGATGCCCGCGGTCACCTTCTCGAAGCTCGTGCCGATGCCGCCGTCGTCGGTGCCGCCCGCCGGGACGAGCGCGACCGACGGAGCCATCTGCCGCGCCAGGTCGACGAGGCCCTCGGCGATCTTCGCGCTGTGCGACACGAACACGAGTCCGACGGTCACGCCGACTCCGCCGCCGCCCGGAGGAGAAGCGCCGTCGACTGGGCGCCGGGGTCGCGGTGGCCGACCGCGCGCTCGCCGAGGTAGCTGGCCCGGCCCTTGCGGGCGACGAGCGCCTCGGTGGCCGCCGCGCCCTCCTCGGCAGCATCCGCCGCCGCCGCGAGGATGGCCGCCTCGTCCGCACCCTCCGCCTGCGCGGCGGTCGCCGCGTCCACGGCGGGCGTCCACGCGTCGATCATCGTCTTGTCGCCCGGCTCCGCCTTCCCGCGGGTCACGATGCCGTCGCGCGCCGCCGTGAGCAGCGCCACGAGCGCCGCCCCGTCGAGCTCGCCCGCGTCCTTCACGGCGGCGCTCGCCTTCAGATAGGCCGTGCCGTACAGCGGACCCGCGGCGCCGCCGACGGTCGAGATGAGCGTCGTCGCCACGAGCTTCAGCACGTCCGCGGGCGACGCGTCCGCCGCGAGCCCGTCGAGCTTGCCGAGCACCGCGGTGAACCCGCGATCCATGTTCTCGCCGTGGTCGCCGTCGCCGATCTCGCGGTCGAGGCGCACGAGCTCCGCGCGGTGCTCGCCGATCACCGCGGCGCTCCGGCGCACCCAGCCGACGATCCAGTCCGTTCCGAGCGCCACGCGCGTCACCGTCCCCAGCGCAGGGCTGCGGTCTGCACCGGCGCGTCCCACAGCTCGACCAGCTCGTCGTCGAGCCGGAGGACGCTGATCGAGAAGCCCTGCATCTCGAGCGAGGTCGTGTAGTTGCCGACCAGCGAGCGCTCGAGCGTCAGCCCGCGCTGCTCGAGCACCTGCGCGGCGTGCCGGAACGCGATGTAGAGCTCGATCAGCGGGGTGCCGCCCATCCCGTTCACGAACAGGAGCACCCGGTCGCCCTCGGAGAACGGCAGGTCGTCGAGGATGGGGCCGAGGATCCGGTCGACGATGGCGTCCGCCGGCTCGATGGGGATGCGCTCGCGGCCCGGCTCCCCGTGGATGCCGATGCCGATCTCGATCTCTCCCTCGCCGATGTCGAAGCTCGGCTCCCCGGCGTGCGGCACCGTCGGCGCGGTGAGGGCGACGCCCATCGAGCGCACGTTCGCGATCACGCGCTCGGCGATCCCGGTCACCCCGTCGAGGTCGTCGCCGCGCTCGGCGGCGGCACCCGCGATCTTCTCGACCAGGACCGTCCCGGCGACGCCGCGGCGGCCGGCCGTGTAGAGCGAGTCCTTCACCGCGACGTCGTCGGCGACGAGCACGGAGCGGATCTGGATGTCCTCGGCCGCCGCGAGGTCCGCCGCGGTCTCGAAGTTGAGCACATCGCCGGTGTAGTTCTTCACGATGTGCAGCACCCCCGCTCCCCCGTCGACCGCCTGGGTGGCGGCGAGGATCGGGTCCGGCGTTGGCGAGGTGAACACCGCGCCGGGCACCGCGGCGTCGAGCATGCCGTGCCCGACGAAGCCGCCGTGCAGCGGCTCGTGTCCGCTGCCACCGCCGGAGACGAGGGCGACCTTGCCCTGACGCGGCGCGTCGGCGCGGACGAGGAACGTGGGATCGGTGTGCACCGTGAGGAGACCGGGGTGCGCGGCGGCCATGCCGGCGACCGCCTCGTCCACCACGGCGCGCGGATCGTTGATGAGCTTCTTCATTGACTGCTCCTTCTGCTCGCACGACGGCGAGGGGCCGCCGACGGAGGTGCCGGTGGCGGGCGTCCCCGCCGGGCCACAGGCTACGCCCTCGCTCAGCGCTCTCCCAAGGGGTGCGCAGGACCGGTGACCAGAGCGGAATTCCCCCTTAACCCTGAGAAGAGCCCGGGTCTATGGTGGGAGCGCCGCAAGGGGGCGGCAGATGCACCGCCGCATCAGTTCAAGGAGGAAAGTCGGAGTGGACACCAACCTGGGAACAATCTTTCTGTCGGAGGTCGTGGGCACGGCGATGCTGCTGCTCCTCGGCGCCGGCGTCGTAGCCAATGCGATCCTCGCCAGGAACAAGGGCTTCGGCGGAGGGTGGCTCCTCATCAACTTCGGGTGGGGCCTCGCGGTCTTCGCGGGCGTCACCGTCGCCTACTCGTCGGGCGCGCACCTGAACCCGGCGGTCACACTGGGGCTGCTCGCGGCCGGCGCGTTCAGTCCCGACAACGTCGTCGTGACCGTGCTCGTCTACATCGTCGCGCAGTTCATCGGCGCGTTCATCGGCGCCGTGCTCACCTGGCTCGCCTACAAGCAGCACTTCGACGCGGAGGATGACGCCGCAGCGAAGCTCGGCGTCTTCTCGACCGGCCCCGCCATCCGCAGCTACACCTGGAACCTCATCACCGAGATCATCGGCACGTTCGTCCTGGTGTTCGTCGTGATCGGCTTCAGCCGCGGTGGCGACGCCGACCTGGGCGTCCCGTCCGGCCTCGCCGCTCTCGGCGCGCTGCCCGTCGCCCTCCTCGTCGTCGCGATCGGCGCGTCCCTCGGCGGCCCGACCGGCTACGCCATCAACCCGGCGCGCGACCTCGGCCCGCGCATCGCCCACGCCGTCCTGCCGATCCGCGGCAAGGGCGGCAGCGACTGGTCCTACTCGTGGGTGCCGGTCGTCGGCCCGATCATCGGCGGTCTCCTCGCCGGCTGGCTGTCGCTCGTCCTGCTGCCCGCAACCGGCGCCTGATCCCACCCTCGGCACGTCAACCAAGAAGGAGCTTGTCCAATGGCGGACTACATCATCGCGATCGACCAGGGCACCACGAGCACCCGCGCGATCGTCTTCGACCACTCGGGCTCGATCGTCTCCACCGGCCAGAAGGAGCACGAGCAGATCTTCCCGAGGGCCGGCTGGGTCGAGCACGACCCGATCGAGATCTGGGACAACACCCGTGAGGTGATCGGCCAGGCGCTGTCCCGCGCCGACATCACCCGCCACGACATCCAGGCCGTCGGCATCACGAACCAGCGCGAGACCGCGGTCGTGTGGGACAAGAACACCGGCAAGCCCGTCTACAACGCGATTGTCTGGCAGGACACCCGAACGCAGCCGATCGTCGACCGGCTCGCGAACGGCGACGTCGAGCGCTACAAGGAGAAGGTCGGGCTGCCGCTCGCCACCTACTTCTCGGGCACCAAGATCGTCTGGATCCTCGAGAACGTCGACGGCGCCCGCGAGAAGGCCGAGGCCGGCGACCTGCTGTTCGGCACCACCGACACCTGGGTGCTGTGGAACCTCACCGGCGGGACCGACGGCGGCGTCCACGCCACCGACGTGACGAACGCGTCGCGCACGCTGTTCATGGACCTCGAGACCCTGCAGTGGGACGACTCGATCCTCGCCGACTTCAACGTGCCCCGGTCGATGCTCCCCGAGATCCGCAGCTCCGCCGAGGTCTACGGCACGGTCGAGGCCTCGAGCCTGCTGCGGGAGGTGCCGATCGCCGGCATCCTCGGCGACCAGCAGGCGGCCACGTTCGGGCAGGCCGCGTTCGACACCGGCGAGTCGAAGAACACGTACGGCACCGGCAACTTCCTCATCTTCAACACCGGCGAGGAGATCATCCGCTCGAAGAACGGGCTGCTGACGACGCTCGGCTACAAGATCGGCGACGCGAAGCCGCACTACGCGCTGGAGGGCTCCATCGCGGTCACGGGCTCGCTCGTGCAGTGGCTCCGCGACAACCTGGGCCTCATCTCGAGCGCTCCCGAGGTGGAGGACCTCGCGAAGACCGTGGACGACAACGGCGGCGTCTACATCGTCCCCGCGTTCTCCGGCCTGTTCGCGCCGTACTGGCGGCCGGACGCCCGAGGCGCGATCGTCGGACTCACCCGCTACGTCAACAAGGGCCACATCGCCCGGGCCGCGCTCGAGGCGACCGCCTTCCAGACGCGGGAGGTGCTCGACGCCGTGAACGCCGACTCGGGCGTCGACCTCACCGAGCTGAAGGTGGACGGCGGCATGATCGCCAACAACACGCTCATGCAGTTCCAGGCCGACATCCTCGGCGTGCCGGTGGTCCGTCCGGTGGTCGCAGAGACGACCGCCCTCGGCGCCGCCTACGCGGCCGGCCTCGCCACCGGGTTCTGGAAGGACTTCGACGACCTGCGCGGCAACTGGCAGGAGGACAGCCGCTGGACGCCGAGCATGGACGACGCGGAGCGCGAGCGCCAGCTGCGCCTCTGGAAGAAGGCCGTCACGAAGACCTTCGACTGGGTCGACGAGGACGTCCAGTAACCCCATCCCCTGCTCAACGGCGCCGGTCCCGGATCTCCCGGAACCGGCGCCGTTCTTCCTGCCCGCCGTCGAGCAACCGTGTCCTGTCCCTCAACAGGCGAAATTCCCGTCAACAGGCAGAATCGGCCTGATTTCGCCTGTTGGCGGGATTTCTGCCTGTTGAGCGAAGGCGCCGCCGCCTCCGAAGCGAGCGGGTCAGCGAGGCCGGGTCAGCGGCGCCGGGTGGAGGAGACCCAGGCGTCCAGCTTCGCGAGGGCCGCGCCGCTGTCGATCGCCGCCGCCGCATCCGACATGCGGTCGGCGAGGCGCGCCGTGATGGGGCGGTCGGCGGTCGTGACGTCGTGGGAGAGGTCCCAGGCGACGAGGGCGGCCGCCGCGTTCAGCAGGACGATGTCGCGCACCGGGCCGGACTGGCCGCCGAGCACCGCGCGGGCGACCGCCGCGTTCTCCTGGGGGGTGCCGCCCTGCAGGTCGGCGATCGAGGCGCGCGGGATGCCGAGCTCGCGCGGGTTCAGGTCGTGCTCGGTGACGGCGCCGGCGCTGACCTCCCAGATGTGGCTGTGGCCGGTGGTCGTCAGCTCGTCGAGCCCGTCGTCGCCGCGGAACACGAGCGCGGTAGCGCCGCGGGTCTGGAACACGCCGACGAGCAGCGGGATCACCTCGGGCCGCGCGACGCCGACCGCGTTCGCCTCGGGCCGGGCCGGGTTGCAGAGGGGGCCGAGGAAGTTGAAGACGGTCGGCACGCCGAGCTCGCCGCGCACCATGCCGGCGTGCTTGAACCCCGGGTGGAAGGCGGACGCGAACACGAACGTGATGTCGACCTCGTCGAGCACCCGGGCGACGCCCCGCGGGTCGAGGCTGAGGTCGATGCCGAGCGCCGAGAGCACGTCGCTCGAGCCGGACGCGGAGCTCGCCGCCTTGTTGCCGTGCTTCACCACGCGCGCGCCGCTCGCGGCGGCGACCACCGCGGCCATCGACGAGACGTTGACGGTCTTGAAGCGGTCGCCGCCCGTCCCGACGATGTCGACGACGTCGGAGGAGACCTCGAGCGGGAGCGCGTGCTCGAGGATCGCGTCGCGGAACCCGACCACCTCGTCGACGCTCTCCCCCTTGGCGCGCAGGGCCACGAGGAAGCCGGCCAGCTGCGCCGGCGTCGCCTGCCCCAGCATCACCTGCTCCATCGCCCACGTGGAGTCGGCGATGCTGAGGTCCTCTCCCTCGAGGAGCGTGCCGATCAGTGCGGGCCAGGTGGGCGTCGGGATCATGCCCCGATCCTAATGAGCGGCCGATTCCGGGCCCCGCATCCCCTCGTTCCGCCGCCGTACGGCCGGAAACGGTAACGGTCACCTGGGAGGGGCGGCGACAGACCCTCCAATGGAAGGCGGGGGCTACCCGATCCGCCATAATGGAACATGTGAGCAGCGCGTCAGCCCTTCAGTCGACAAGCGCTCCGGTCGTCAATCGTGCCAACCCCATCGCGGTGGGCACGATCGTCTGGCTCGGCAGCGAGGTCATGTTCTTCGCGGGACTGTTCGCGATCTACTTCACGCTCCGGGGCGTCGCCCCCGAGATGTGGGCGGAAGAGACGGCGATCCTCAACGTCCCGTTCTCGCTCGTCAACACGATCATCCTGGTGTCGAGCTCCTTCACCTGCCAGTTCGGCGTGTTCGCCGCCGAGCGCCTGCAGGCCCGCGCGACCGGCTGGAAGCCGTGGCAGTGGGGCATGGTCGAGTGGTTCTTCCTCACCTACGCCCTCGGCGCGATCTTCGTCGCCGGCCAGGTCCTCGAGTACGCGACCCTGGTGAGCGAGGGCGTCACCCTCTCCTCCAACGCCTACGGCTCGGTCTTCTACCTGACCACCGGCTTCCACGGCCTGCACGTGACGGGCGGCCTCCTCGCCTTCCTGCTGGTCATCGGCCGTGCATACGCCGTCAAGAACTTCGGACATCGCGAGGCGACCAGCGCCATCGTGGTGTCGTACTACTGGCACTTCGTCGACGTGGTGTGGATCGGCCTCTTCGCCGTCATCTACCTGCTCAAATAGGAACGAACGGATCGAATTGGTCTCCGCACAGCGCATGTCCTCCCCACGTCGCCGTCCTTCCCGCCGCCGCGGTCGCCGGTCACCGCTCGCGACCATCGCGCTCATCGCGCTCGGTCTGGTCTTCACCGGCTCCGGCTACGCCGCCTTCTCGGCGGTCTCGGCGGGCGACACGGCCGTCGCGGTCTCCCAGGAGAGCGTCGAGCGCGGCCAGAAGCTGTTCGCCGCGAACTGCGCCACCTGCCACGGCATGAGCCTCGAGGGCACCGAGGCCGGCCCGACCCTCATCGGCGTCGGCGCAGCCTCCGTCGACTTCCAGGTCGGCACGGGCCGCATGCCGCTCGCCAACACCGGCCCCCAGGCGCCCGAGAAGCCGAACCTCTTCTCCGAGGAGGACGTGCAGGCGATGGCCGACTACGTCGCCTCCGTCTCCCCCGGCCCCGGCCTCCCCGAGGAGGAGTACCTGCAGACGACCGGTGACGCGACGCGCGGCGCCGAGCTCTTCCGCATCAACTGCGCCATGTGCCACAACGTGGCGGGTGCCGGCGGCGCCCTCACCGAGGGCAAGTACGCCCCGTCCCTGAAGGGCACCTCGGCGAAGCACATCTACGAGGCGATGGTCACCGGCCCCCAGAACATGCCGGTGTTCAGCGACGCGAACCTCACCCCCGAGGACAAGAGGGACATCATCACCGCCCTCAAGTACCAGGAGGAGACTCCCGCCCCCGGCGGCTTCGAGCTCGGCGCACTGGGCCCGGTCGCGGAGGGCCTCTTCGCCTGGATCTTCGGCCTCGGCGCGATCGTCGCGCTGACGGTGTGGATCACCGCGCGCGCCAACTGACACAGCAACACCTGCACCACAGCGGAAGGACAGCAATGGCGAACCCCGGCAGCGGCTCGGACATCGTTCCGGTCGACTCGTCGCACGGGCCCCAGGCCTCTGCGGGCACGGCGGTCATCGCTGCCGACGCCTTCGAGAACCCCGGACTCCCGCCGCACCAGCAGCGGGTCACCGACCTCGATCCGAAGGTCGACCGCCGCAACGAGCGCGGCGTCTCCCTCATCTTCTACCTGTCGATCGTCTTCAGCATCGCCGCGATAGCCGCCTACTTCGCGGTGCCGATCGTCGAGGACGACCCCGCCTCGGTCCGCCTCAACAACCTGTTCCTCGGTCTCGCGATCGCCGGCGCACTGCTGTCCATCGGCGTCGGCACGGTCCACTGGAGCAAGGCGCTCATGGCCAACCACGAGAGCGTCGAGGCACGGCACCCCACCCGGGGCAGCGAGGCGACCCGCGCCCGCGCGGTCGAGGTCTTCGACCTGGCGGACAAGGAGTCCGGCTTCGGCCGACGCGCCCTCCTGCGCAACTCCCTGATCGGCGCGCTCGTCGCCGTGCCGCTGCCCGCGATCTTCCTCTTCCGCGATCTCGCGCCGAAGAGCAACGACCCGGCCGGGATGCTCGCCCACACCATGTGGAAGGAGGGCACGCGTCTCGCGCGTGACCCCTACGGCACCCCGATCAAGGCCTCCGAGGTGACGCTCGGCTCCGTCTTCCACGTCATCCCCGAGGATCTCGAGGAGGCGGAGCACAAGCTCGAGGAGAAGGCCAAGGCGGCCGTCCTCCTCATGCGCCTGAAGCCCGAGGACCTCAACGTCTCCGCAGGCCGCGAGACGTGGAACTACGACGGCATCGTCGCGTACTCGAAGATCTGCACCCACGTCGGCTGCCCGGTGGCGCTCTACGAGCAGCAGACGCATCACCTGCTGTGCCCGTGCCACCAGTCGCAGTTCGACATCAAGAACGAGGCGGCGGTCATCTTCGGCCCCGCCAAGCGTCCCCTTCCTCAGCTGCCCATCACGGTGGACAGCGAGGGCTACCTGGTCGCGCAGAGCGACTTCCACGAGCCCGTTGGGCCTAGCTACTGGGAGCGTCGCGGTGACTACGACGTCTGACACCCGTACCCCTCCCCCCGCCGCAACGCGGGGCGTGACCGGGGCTGTTTCGAGCTACATCGACGAGCGCACGAGCATCTCGGGCTTCGTCAAGCTGATGGGCCGCAAGGTCTTCCCCGACCACTGGTCCTTCATGCTGGGCGAGGTGGCCCTGTGGTGCTTCGTCATCATCCTGGTCACCGGAACCTTCCTGACCTTCTTCTTCCAGGCCTCGATGGCGGAGGTCGTCTACGAGGGCTCCTACACGCCGCTCAAGGGCCTGGAGATGAGCGCGGCGATGGCCTCGACGCTGGACATCTCGTTCGACGTCCGCGGCGGCCTGCTGGTCCGGCAGATCCACCACTGGGCGGCCCTGCTGTTCATCGCGTCGATCATGCTGCACATGGCCCGCGTGTTCTTCACGGGCGCCTTCCGGAAGCCGCGTGAGCTCAACTGGGTCATCGGCTTCGTGATGTGGATCCTCGCCATGGGTGAGGGCTTCACCGGCTACTCGCTCCCGGACGACCTGCTCTCCGGCAACGGCCTCCGCATCATCGACGGCCTGATCAAGGGCATCCCGGTGGTCGGCACCTGGATCTCGTACCTGCTGTTCGGCGGCGAGTTCCCCGGCACGCAGATCATCGGCCGCCTGTACACGCTGCACATCCTGCTGCTGCCGGCGCTCCTCGTGGCGCTGGTGGGCCTGCACATGGTGTTCCTCATCGTGCACAAGCACACCCAGTTCCCTGGCCCGGGCCGCACCAACGACAACGTCGTGGGCTACCCGATCCTGCCGGTGTACGGCGCGAAGATGGGTGGCACCTTCTTCATCGTCTTCGGCGTGATCGTCGCGATCGCCGCTCTCTTCGCGATCAACCCGATCTGGAACTACGGACCGTACGACCCGTCGCCGGTGTCGGCCGGCACGCAGCCGGACTGGTACATCGGCTTCGCGGACGGCGCCCTGCGCCTGGTGCCGCCGGGCTGGGAGTTCGTGCTGTTCGACACCTGGACCGTGTCGATGAACATCCTCGCGCCGATCATCGCGATCACGATCTGGATCGTCGCGGTCATGTTCTACCCGTTCATCGAGCAGTGGATCACCGGGGACCGGCGGGAGCACCACCTCGCGGACCGTCCTCGCAACGTGCCGACCCGCACCGCGATCGGTGTGGCGGGCATCGTCTACTACGGCGCCATGTTCGTCGCGGCCTCGTCCGACCTCATCGCGACGCACTTCAAGATGAGCATGGAGAACGTGATCCACATCCTCCAGTTCACGCTGATCGCGGGTCCGTTCATCGCGTACTTCATCACGAAGCGCATCTGCCTCGCGCTCCAGAAGAAGGACCGGGAGCTGGTCCTGCACGGCTACGAGTCGGGTCGCATCGTCCGGCTGCCGGGCGGCGAGTTCATCGAGGTGCACCAGCCCCTCGACGAGTACGAGCGCTGGCGCCTGGTGGACTTCAACGACTACAAGCCGCTGATGGTCCGTCCGAACAGCCGCGGTCAGATCAATCCGCTCGAGAGGGTGCGGGCCGGCCTCAGCCGGTGGTTCTTCGAGGACCGCATCGCCCCCGTCACGGCGGGTGAGCTGGCCCGCGCTCACGACGGCCACGATTCGGGATCCACCCACGCGAACGAGCTGGCGACCGCCGGCCAGGGCGTCGGTGGCCCCCCGCACACCAACCCCTGACGATCGTGCATTCGCCGAAGGCCGTCCTGGCTCGCCCAGGGCGGCCTTCGGCGTTGCCGGGCACCCGCTCCCCCGGCCTGCCCGACGTCCGCCGAGCCGGAGGATCCTGACGTGACCGCACCGGCCCGCCGCAGCGCGGGCATCCTGCTCTTCCGCCGCTCCCCCGGCCTCGAGGTGCTGCTCGCGCACATGGGCGGCCCGTTCTGGCAGCGGAAGGACGCCGGCGCCTGGACCATCCCGAAGGGCGAGCCGCTCGGGGGCGAGGACGGCCTCGCGACGGCCGAGCGCGAGTTCGCCGAGGAGCTGGGCCTCCCCGTTCCGGACGGCCTCCGCATCGATCTGGGCGAGATCCGGCAGTCGGGCGGCAAGCTCGTGCACGCCTGGGCCGTCGAGGGCGACCTGGACCCGTCAGCGGTGGAGCCTGGCACCTTCGAGCTGGAGTGGCCTCCCCGCTCCGGGCGCACCGCGACCTTCCCGGAGGTCGACCGGGTGGCGTGGCTGGCGCCTGATCGGGCCTCGGAGCTCATCCTCACGGGCCAGCGCGCCTTCCTCGCTCGCCTCCAGGAGCGACTCCGCGCCGACGCATGACGGTGGCGGTGCCGACCCCAGCGGCCTTCCGCCGAGCGCTGGGGTCGCCGCGGTGCGTCTGGTTAGATCGGATCGCCGACGGAGGCCGGCCGCGCGACGGATGGAGACACGATGAGCACGACCGACACCCTCCCCGACACCACGCACATCGCGGACACGCACGACCTCATTCGAGTGCAGGGCGCCCGCGAGAACAACCTCAAGAACGTCGACCTCGAGCTGCCGAAGCGGCGGCTGACCGTGTTCACGGGCGTCTCCGGCTCGGGCAAGAGCTCGCTCGTGTTCGGCACGATCGCCGCGGAGTCGCAGCGGATGATCAACGAGACCTACAGCTCGTTCGTGCAGGGGTTCATGCCGGCCCTCGCCCGTCCTGACGTCGACGTGCTGGAGGGACTGACCACGGCGATCATCGTCGATCAGGAGCGGATGGGCGCCAACGTCCGCAGCACCCTCGGCACCGCCACCGACGCGAACGCGATGCTGCGCATCCTCTTCAGCCGGCTCGGTTCGCCGCACATCGGCTCCCCCAACGCGTTCTCCTTCAACGTGCCGTCCGTGCGCGGCAGCGGCGCGATCACCATCGCGAAGGGCGAGGGGAAGGGCGAGACCCTGAAGCGGACGTACACGGTGCTGGGCGGCATGTGCCCGCGCTGCGAGGGCATGGGCACCGTGTCCGACATCGACCGGACGCAGCTCTACGACGACTCGAAGTCCCTGCTCGAGGGCGCGCTCACGATCCCCGGCTACAACGTCGACGGGTGGATGGTGCGGATCTTCAGCGAGTCGGGCTTCCTCGACCCGAACAAGCCGATCCGCGACTACACCGAGACGGAGCTTCAGGACTTCCTCTACAAGGAGCCGACGAAGGTCCGCCTCCAGGCGATGAACATGACCTACGAGGGGCTGATCCCGAAGATCCAGAAGTCGTTCCTCTCGAAGGACCGGGAGGCGATGCAGCCGCACATCCGCGCCTTCGTGGACCGGGCCGTCACCTTCACCGCGTGCCCGGACTGCGGCGGCACCCGGCTCAGCCCGGAGGCACGCTCCTCGCGCATCGGCGGCATCAACATCGCGGATGCGTGCGCCATGCAGATCAACGACCTCGCCGAGTGGGTGCGCGGGCTGTCCGAGCCGACGGTCGCACCGCTGCTCCAGAACCTGCAGCGCGCCCTCGACTCCTTCGTCGAGATGGGCCTCGGCTACCTCTCGCTGGACCGGCCGTCCGGCACGCTGTCCGGCGGTGAGGCGCAGCGCACGAAGATGATCCGGCACCTCGGCTCGTCGCTCACCGATGTCACCTACGTCTTCGACGAGCCGACGGTCGGCCTGCACCCGCACGACATCCAGCGGATGAACGAGCTGCTGCTGCGCCTGCGCGACAAGGGCAACACCGTGCTCGTCGTCGAGCACAAGCCGGAGACGATCGGGATCGCCGACCACGTCGTCGACCTCGGCCCGCGCGCGGGCACCGGCGGCGGCGAGGTGATGTTCGAGGGCACCGTCGAGGGGCTCCGGGCGAGCGGAACCCTCACCGGACGCCACCTCGACGACCGGGCGACCATGAAGGCCGGTCCGCGCACGCCCTCCGGCGCCCTCGAGGTGCGCGGCGCCAGCGCGCACAACCTGCGCGACGTCGATGTCGACATCCCGCTCGGCGTCCTCGTGGTCGTGACCGGCGTCGCGGGCTCGGGAAAGAGCTCGCTCATCCACGGCTCGGTCGCGGGGCGCGAGGGCGTCGTGACGATCGACCAGACCGCCATCCGCGGGTCGCGGCGCAGCAACCCCGCGACCTACACCGGGCTGCTCGACCCCATCCGCACCGCTTTCGCGAAGGCGAACGGTGTGAAGGCGGCACTGTTCAGCGCCAACTCCGAGGGCGCCTGCCCCACCTGCAACGGCGCCGGCGTCATCTACACCGACCTGGGGCCGATGGCCACCGTCTCGACCACCTGCGAGGAATGCGAGGGCAAGCGGTTCCAGGCCGCGGTGCTCGAGCACAAGCTCGGCGGCCGCGACATCAGCGAGGTGCTCGGGATGTCCGTCGACGAGGCCGAGGAGTTCTTCCGGGTCGGCGACGCGCGCACCCCTGCCGCGCACGCGATCCTGGACCGGCTCGCCGACGTCGGGCTCGGCTACCTGCGGCTCGGCCAGCCGCTCACGACCCTCTCGGGCGGCGAACGCCAGCGCCTGAAGCTCGCCACGCACATGGCCGAGAAGGGCAGCGTCTACATCCTCGACGAGCCGACGAGCGGCCTGCACCTCGCGGATGTCGAGCAGCTGCTCGGTCTCCTCGACCGGCTGGTCGACTCGGGCCGCTCCGTCATCGTGATCGAGCACCACCAGGCCGTCATGGCGCACGCGGACTGGATCATCGACCTCGGCCCGGGCGCCGGCCACGACGGCGGCCGCATCGTCTTCGAGGGCACCCCCGCCGACCTGGTCGCCGACCGCTCCACCCTCACGGGCCAGCACCTCGCCGCCTACATCGGCGCCTGACGCTGTCGCTGGCGAGGTCCGCGAACGACGAAGGGCGGCTCCCCTGAGGAGAGCCGCCCTTCGTGCGGAGAGTCGACGCGATCAGCGGGCGAAGAAGCCCCGGTAGTACTCGTAGACCCAGCCCACGATCATCACGAGGAACAGCGCGACGCCGACGTAGGTGATCCAGAAGCCGGCCGCGAGACCCAGGAAGCCGAGCGCCGCCGACGCCGCGAGGCCGATCGGCCACCAGCTCCACGGACTGTAGAAGCCGAGCTCCGCGTCACCGTCGTCGATGTTGGCGTCGAGGCGGTCCTCCGGCAGCTCACCGCCCTGCGCGTTGTAGCCGCGCTGCAGGTAGAAGCCGAGGAACGCGCCGAACGCCGAGGCGAGCGACAGGCCGACGGTGCCGACCCACTCCACCTCCTGGACGTCGAGCAGGCCCCAGACGGGGTAGACGATGGCGAGGATCCCGAAGAAGAGCGACAGGAGCCAGAACAGGACCGCATTGAGCCGCATCGGCTACTTCACCTCTCCCTTTGCCGTGTCGTACGTGGGCGCCTCCGGAGCGTCCTTGGCGGGCCCGCGCCCGAACGGCATGGCCGCCTCCGGGTGGTGCAGGTCGAACGCCGGGGACTCCGAGCGGATGCGCGGGATCGACGTGAAGTTGTGCCGCGGCGGCGGGCACGAGGTGGCCCACTCGAGCGACCGGGCGAAGCCCCACGGGTCGTTCACCGTCACCTTGGGGGCCCGGCGCCACGTCACCCACACGTTGTAGAGGAACGGAATCATCGACGCGCCCAGCAGCATCGACCCGACGGTCGAGAGCTGGTTCATCCACGTCACGCCGTCCTCCGGCTGGTACGTGTAGTACCGGCGAGGCATGGCCACGACACCCAGCCAGTGCTGGACGAGGAAGGTCGCGTGGAAGCCGATGAACAGCATCCAGAAGTGGATCTTGCCGAGCCGCTCGTTGAGCATCTGGCCCGTCCACTTCGGCCACCAGAAGTAGAAGCCGGCGAACATCGCGAACACGACCGTGCCGAAGACCACGTAGTGGAAGTGCGCGACCACGAAGTACGTGTCCGACACGTGGAAGTCGAGCGGCGGCGACGCCAGGATCATGCCGGTGAGGCCACCGAACACGAACGTGATGAGGAAGCCGATCACCCACAGCATGGGCGTCTCGAACGTCACCGAGCCGCGCCACATCGTGCCGACCCAGTTGAAGATCTTCACGCCGGTCGGGATCGCGATGAGCATCGTCATCAGCGCGAAGAACGGCAGCAGCACCTGACCCGTCACGTACATGTGGTGCGCCCACACCGTGACGGACAGGGCGGCGATCGCGATGGTCGCGTAGACGAGCGTGCGGTAGCCGAAGATCGGCTTCCGGCTGAACACCGGCACCACCTCGGAGATGATGCCGAAGAACGGCAGCGCGATGATGTACACCTCGGGATGCCCGAAGAACCAGAACAGGTGCTGCCAGAGGATCGACCCGCCGAGCTCGGGCTCGTAGATGTGCGCGCCGAACACGCGGTCCGCACCGAGGGCGAGCAGCGCCGCCGCGAGCACCGGGAACGCGATCAGCACGAGCAGGGCCGTGATGAGCGTGTTCCAGGTGAAGATCGGCATCCGGAACATCGTCATGCCGGGGGCGCGCATCGTGATGATCGTGGTCACGAAGTTGACCGAGCCGAGGATCGTCGAGAAGCCGGAGAGCCCGAGGCCGAAGACCCAGAGGTTTCCGCCGAGCTCGGGCGAGAAGACCGCGTCGGACAGCGGCGTGTACGCGGTCCAGCCGAAGTTCGCCGCTCCCTGCGGCGTGAAGAACCCGCCGACCGCGATGAGGCTGCCGAAGTTGTAGAGCCAGTACGCGAACGCGTTGAGCCGCGGGAACGCGACGTCCGGCGCGCCGATCTGCAGCGGCATGATCACGTTGGCGAAGCCCGCGAACAGCGGCGTCGCGAACATCAGCAGCATGATCGTGCCGTGCATCGTGAACAGCTGGTTGTACTGCTCGTGCGTCGGCACGATCGCGAGGTTCGGCTCGAAGAGCTGCGCACGGATGACGAGCGCCATCACGCCGCCGATGAGGAAGTAGAAGAACGACGTGATCAGGTACATGTACCCGATCGTCTTGTGGTCGGTGGAGGTGATCCAGCTGACGATCACGTTCCCCTTGCGCTCGACCTTGCTGGTGTTGAACACCGCTGCCTGGCCGGCGGGGAGCCCCGTCGTGGGGCGATTCATGGTGGAGGTCATCCGCTTACTGAACCTCGGTCTCTTCGGAGGGAGCTTCGTTGTCGAGAAGGTTGGGGGTCCGGTCGAACTCGGGTCCGAGGCGGCCGGTGAAGCCCTGGTCGCGGAGCGACTGCACGTAGTCCTGGTACTCCGCCTGCGAGACGACCTTCACGGTGAAGAGCATCTGCGCGTGGTAGTCGCCGCAGAACTCGGCGCACTTGCCGGCGTAGGTGCCCTCGCGGGTCGTGTTCAGGGTCATGTAGTTGACCTTGTGCGGGTAGAGGTCCATCTTCTGCAGGAAGTCGACCACCCAGAACGAGTGAGCCACGTCGCGGCTCTGCACCTGGAACTCGATGGTGGAGTCGACCGGGAGCACCAGCTCGGGAACGGTCTCCTCGATGAGCCCCGTGCCGCCGACGCCGAGCGACTCGGGCATCGTCTGCACACCGGCTGTGTAGACGTCCTCGGTCAGGTAGTTGAAGTCCCAGCCCCACTGCTTGCCGTAGACCTCGACGACCTGGTCGGGGTCCTCGGCGCGGTCGGTGATCTCGGCCTGGTCACGCGCGGTGAAGGCGAAGAAGCCGAGCACGAGGATCAGCGGCACGACCGTGTAGAACGCCTCGATCGGCATGTTGTACCGCAGCTGAACCGGGAGACCGGTCTGGCCGCGGCGGCGGCGGTAGGCGACGGCCGCGAAGATGATGAGGAACCAGGTGATGGCTCCCACGACGAGCAGGACGACCCACGAACCCACCCACAGGTTCGCGATCCGCTGCGCGTTGTCCGTGACGGCGGGCTGGCCTTCCTGGAAGCCGGGAAGGAAGCCGTGGAGCTGCGCCTGCGTACAACCCGCAAGGGCGAAGATCACGACTGTCGCGAGCGGTACTGCCGCCCAGCGGATTCGACGTCTCGAGCGCACTAGAACCTCTCGCGATGCGGAACTGGGAACAAGCCCAATCCTATAGCGGGGGGCCGCTCCCCCCGGACCACGACGCCCTCGCTCACCTGAAGAACGGTGCCAGAACGGGGCGCGGGTTCGATGGGAGGCACATCACGATCGCGTATCGAACCCCCGCGAACGCGGAAGAGCCCCGACTCACGAGGGAGTCGGGGCTCTTCGAACAGCGGATCCGGCGCTGTCGACGCTGCGCGTCGGCTCGGGCCTCAGTGGAAGCTGTCGCCGCAGGCGCAGCTGCCGGCCGCGTTCGGGTTGTCGATGGTGAAGCCCTGCTTCTGGATGGTGTCCTCGAAGTCGATGGTGGCGCCGTCGAGGTAGGGGACGCTCATGCGGTCGACGACGACCTCGACGCCGTCGAAGTCGCGCGTGGTGTCGCCGTCGAGCAGGCGCTCGTCGAAGTAGAGCTGGTAGATGAGGCCGGAGCATCCGCCGGGCTGGACGGCGACGCGCAGGCGCAGGTCGTCGCGGCCTTCCTGGTCGAGGAGGCTCTTGACCTTGCCCGCGGCGGTGTCGGTGAGGCCGACGCCGTGGGTGGACAGCTCGGGCTTCTCGGTCAGGGTGACGTCGGTCATGGATTCCTCCGGGAGAGTCGGTGCGTCGATTGTACGCGCCGCGCCGGGGAGAACGGCCGGTGGATCAGGCGCGGCGCTCGAGGCGGGCGAGCAGCAGCGCCTCGCTCACGATGGCCCGCTTGAGGACGCCGAGGTGCTGCGACTCGTTCGGCGAATGGGCGCGGGTGTCGGGGTCCTCGACGCCGGTCACCAGGATCTGCGCGGCGGGGAAGGTCTTCACGAGCTCGGCGATGAACGGGATGGACCCGCCGACGCCCTGCTGGACGACGGGGCTCCCCCAGCCGTCGGTGAGCGCGTCGGCCGCCGCCTCGAACGCCCAGCCCGAGGTGTCGACGAGGAACGGGTCGCCGAGATCGACGTCGTCGAAGTCGAGCTGCGCGCCGAGCGGGGCGTTGGCCCGGAGGTGGGCCTCCACCGCCCGGTACGCGTCGGCGGAGCTCTGCCCGGGGGCCACGCGGACGCTGACGCGCACGCGGACCGACGGCAGCAGGGTGTTCGAGGCGTTGATCACACTCGGCGCGTCGATGCCGGTCACGGTGATGGAGGGCCGGAACCAGCGCTGCGCGTTGAGGTCGGCGCCGCCCCCGATGGCCTGGACGCCGGGCAGCGGCGCGGCCTCGGCGGCGAAGTCCTCTGCCGCGTACGGCAGGGCCTCGGTGCCCTCGTAGGAGGTGAGGCCGGGGACGGCGACGGAGCCGTCCTCCGTCCAGAGCGTCGCGAGGAGGCGGATGGCGGCGAGCATCGCGTCCGGCGCGGCGCCGCCGAAGGTGCCCGAGTGCAGCGCGTGACCGAGGGTCGAGACGTTCAGCTTGAAGGTCGCGTTGCCGCGGAGGCTCACGGTGAGCGCGGGCGTCGTCGTGGTCAGGTTGTCGGAGTCGGCGACGACGATGACGTCGGCGGCGAGGAGGTCCCGGTGCTCCGCGAGCAGCGCCGGGAAGGATCGGGAGCCGAACTCCTCCTCCCCTTCGATGAACAGCGCGATGCCGAGGTCGAGGTCGGGTCCGAGCGCCTCGACGAGGGCGCGGAGCGCGGCCAGGTGCGTCTCGACGCCGGCCTTGTCGTCCGAGGCGCCGCGGCCGTACAGCCGATCCCCGCGCACGGTGGGCTCGAACGGCGACGACTCCCACAGGCCGGGGTCGCCGGGCGGCTGCACGTCGTGGTGCGCATAGAGGAGGACGGTGGGGCGCCCGTTGCGCGCGGTCCGCTTCGCGAGCACCGCCGGCTGGCCCGTGCCGCCGTCCGGGGTGGCCCCGCGCGTGACGAGCACCTCGTCGAACAGCCCGAGGGCGCGGACCGACTCGGCGACCGCTTCCGCGCTGGCGGCGACGTGCTTCGGGTCGAACCCCTCCCAGGAGACCGACGGGATGCGGACCAGCCGGGCGAGTTCGGCGACCGCGGCCGGGAAACCGTCCGAGACGGCGGTCCTGACTGCCTCGTCGGCGGCGTCGAGCGGGCGTTCGTCCAGGCCGTTCCAGGTCACAGGGGTTATCGTAGGCGGTACCGCTAGCGAGGATTTTCCGTGCCCGATAACAGCTCTCCCACTCAGATTCCGCCCGCCGAGCCCGAGGTTCCGGCCGTCGGCAAGGGCGCTCCGACGCCCTCCCGGCGCGAGCGCGAGGCCGCCCGCAAGCGCCCGCTCGTGCCGAACGACCGCAAGGAGGCGGCCCGCCAGGAGCGCGCTCGCCTCGCGAAGTCGCGCGAGCGCGCCCGCATCGGCATGGCGAACGGCGAGGAGCGCTACCTCCCGATGCGCGACCGCGGACCGCAGCGCCGCTTCGTGCGCGACTGGGTGGACGCCCGGTTCAGCATCGGCGAGCTCTTCATGCCGTTCATGCTCGTGCTCATCGTGGCGACCTTCATCCCGATCACCGAGGTGCAGATCTACGCGATGCTCTCGATGTACGTCTTCATCCTGCTGATGGTGTTCGACGTGGTGCTCCTCGGCTTCATCATCCGCAAGAAGGTGGCGGCCAAGTTCGGCGCGACGAAGGTTGAGCGCGGCCTGCGCTGGTACGCCGCGATGCGCGCGCTCCAGTTCCGCCGCCTCCGCCTCCCGAAGACCCAGGTCAAGCGGGGCCAGTACCCCTCCTGACCGCGCCGGGCGGCTGACCCACTCCAGACGCGGGCCTGCGGCCCGCTCCCGATCACCGGGGCATGCGCCGCCGACCCTCCTACAGGCCGCGGTTGATGTGGCGCGCCCAGAGGGGGCCGCGGTAGAGGAAGCCCGTGTAGCCCTGCACGAGCGTGGCGCCCGAAGCGAGGCGCTCCCGGACGTCGGCGGACGTCTCGACGCCGCCGACCGAGATCACGCACATGTCGGCCGGCACGGTGTCCCGCAGGACGCGGAGCACCTCGAGGCTGCGGCGGGCGAGCGGGCGGCCGGACAGTCCGCCGGCGCCGGCGGCCTCGACCTTCGCGGGGTCGCTCGCGAGCCCGTCCCGGGACAGCGTCGTGTTGGTCGCGATGATGCCGTCGAGCCCGAGCCGCGTGGCGAGCTCGCCGACGTGGCGCACCTCGTCGTCCGCGAGATCGGGGGCGATCTTGACGAGCAGCGGGACGCCTCCCGCCTCGTCGCGCACGGCGCGCAGCAGCGGCTCCAGCCGGTCCAGCTCCTGCAGGCCGCGGAGGCCGGGCGTGTTCGGTGAGCTGACGTTGACGACCAGGTAGTCGGCCAGCGGCGCGAGGAGCCGCGCGCTGACGCGGTAGTCGTCCACGGCGTCCTCGACCGCGACGACGCGGCTCTTGCCGATGTTGATCCCGATGACGGGCAGGTCGCGGTGCCGCGCCCGGAGGCGGCGGAGCCGCTCGGCCGCGGCCTCCGCTCCCCCGTTGTTGAAGCCCATGCGGTTGATGACACCGCGGTCGGGCAGCAGCCGGAACAGGCGCGGACGCGGGTTGCCGTGCTGGGGGCGGGCCGTGATGGTGCCCACCTCGATGTGCCCGAAGCCGAGCTGGCCGAGGCCGCGGATCGCCTCCGCGTCCTTGTCGAAGCCGGCGGCGAGACCGAACGGCCCGGGGAAGGTGAGGCCGAGGGCCTCCACCTCGTGTCCTCGGCGGGGCCGGGTGAGTCGGGCGACGAGACCGCCGAGGCCGGTCGCGGGAAGCCAGCGGATGACCGCGAACGCGAGCTTGTGCGCCAGCTCCGGGTCCATGCGGACGAAGACGAGACGGAAGAAGAGGGGGTACATGCCCGCACCAGGCTACCGGGGCAGCCTGGTGCGGGCGGAACGGCGCGAGGCGGAGCCTCAGAGGATGGGCTTGCCGCCCGTCACCGCGACGCGGGCGCCGGAGATGTAGCTGCCGTCGTCGGAGGCGAGCAGCACGTACACGGGCGCGAGCTCGGCCGGCTGGCCGGGGCGGCCGAGCGGGACGTCCTTGCCGAACGACTCCACCTTCTCCTCCGGGAAGCTCGCCGGGATGAGCGGCGTCCAGATCGGGCCGGGCGCCACGCTGTTCACGCGGATGCCGCGCTCGCCGAGCATCTGCGCGAGCGATGCGGAGAGGCTCGCGATCGCGGCCTTCGTCGCCGCGTACGGGGCGAGCTCGGGGCTCGGCATGTCCGACTGCACCGAGCTGGACCCGATGATCGCGGCCCCCTCCTTGAGGTGGGGAAGCGCGGCCTTCACCAGGTGGAAGTAGGCGCTGAGGTTGGTGGCGATCGTGAAGTCCCACTCCTCGTCGGGGACCTCTTCGAGGCTCTTGCGACTCATCTGGAACGCCGCGTTGTTGACGAGGATGTCGAGGCGGCCGAGCTCGCGCACCGCGGTCTCGATGATCGAGCGGCAGTGGGCGGGGTCGGAGATGTCGCCCGGCACGAGGACGGCCTTGCGTCCCGCCTCCTCCACCCAGCGGGCCGTGTCCTTCGCGTCCTCGTCCTCGCTGAGGTAGCTGATGACGACGTCGGCACCCTCGCGCGCGTACGCGATGGCGACGGCCTTGCCGATGCCGCTGTCCGCGCCCGTGATGACCGCGACCTTGCCCTCGAGCTTCCCGTGCCCCACGTAGCTCTGCTCGCCGTGGTCGGCCTTCGGGGTCATCTTCCCCTCGGTGCCGGGCATCTCCTGGACGGTGTCGGGCTCGCTCATGCTGATCCTTCCGTTGTGTGGACGTCTTCCATCCAACGGGGAAGGACCGGAGGCGCGCAGGGGGTTGACGCTCCCCCGCGCCCGGCCTAGTTCGCGGGCTCGGCCGGCTGCGCCTTGCGCGCCGCGCCGTTCTCGACGCGGAGGAGCGCGATGGCCGCCTCGAAGTCGTCGAGCGAGTCGAAGCCCTGATAGACGCTCGCGAAGCGGAGGTACGCGACCTCGTCGAGCTCCCGCAGCGGCGGCAGGATCGCGAGCCCGATGTCGTTCGCCTCCACCTGGGAAGCCCCGGTCGCGCGGATGGTCTCCTCCACCCGCTGGGCGAGCATCGCGAGGTCGGTGTCCGTGACCGGCCGGCCCTGGCATGCCTTGCGCACGCCGGAGACGACCTTCTCGCGACTGAACGGCTCGAGCACGCCGTTCCGCTTGATCACGTTGAGGCTCGCGGTCTCCGTCGTGCTGAAGCGGCGTCCGCAGTTGGGGCACTGCCGGCGGCGCCGGATGCTGAGCCCGTCGTCGCTCACGCGGGAGTCGACGACCTTGGTGTCGTGGTTGCGGCAGAAGGGGCAGTGCATGGTGCCTCCAGGCTATCGAGCGGACCTGGGCGGGAGTCAGGCGCGGGCGAAGCGCGCCGTGACGGCCTCGCCGTGCGCGGGCAGCCCCTCCTCCTCGGCCAGAGCGACGATCCGCGCCGAGGAGCGCTCGAGCGCCTCCCGCGAGTAGCGGACGATCTGCTGCGGCCGCAGGAAGGTGTGCGCGCCGAGGCCGGACGAGAATCGTGCGGTGCCGCCGGTCGGCAGGACGTGGTTGGAGCCGGCCAGGTAGTCGCCGAGGCTGACGGGCGCCGTCGCCCCGACGAAGACGACGCCGGCGTCGGTGATCGAGGCCAGGACGGCGTCGGGCTCGGCGGTGATGATTTCGAGGTGCTCGGGCGCGTACGCGTTGCTGAACGCGGCCGCGGCGGCGAGGTCGTCGACGAGGACGACCGCGGACTGCCGGCCGGCGAGGGACGTGCGCACGCGCTCGGCGGAGAGGGTGGCGTCGGCCATCGCCGGGAGGCGCTCGGCGACAGCGCCGGCGAGCTCGGGCGAGTCGGTCACGAGGAGCGCCGCGGCGAGCTCGTCGTGCTCCGCCTGGCTGATGAGGTCGGCGGCGACGTACGTGGGGTCCGCCGAGCCGTCGGCGATCACCAGGATCTCCGTCGGTCCCGCCTCGGAGTCGATGCCGACGCGGCCCTGCACCAGGCGCTTCGCAGCGGCGACGAACACGTTGCCCGGGCCGGTGATCACGTCGACCGGCTCGAGGCTGAGGCCGCGGACGCCGTACGCCAGCGCGCCGATCGCGCCGGCACCCCCCATCGCGTAGACCTCGTCGATGCCGAGCAGTCCCGCGGCGCCGAGGATCGTCGGGTGCACCCGGCCGCCGAACGCCGACTGCGGGGGCGAGGCGACGGCGAGCGAGGCGACGCCGGCGACCTGGGCGGGCACGGCGTTCATCACCACGCTCGACGGGTAGACGGCCTTGCCGCCCGGCACGTAGAGGCCCACGCGGCCGACCGGCTGCCAGCGCTGCTCGATCTCGGCGCCGTCCTCGATCACGGTGGTGCTCCCGGCGGGCACCTGGGCGGCGCTCGCGCGACGCACCCGGTCGATCGCGGTCTCGAGCGCGTCGCGCACGGCCGGCGGAAGGCCGTCGACGGCGGCGGCGATCTCCTGCGCCGGCACACGGACGGCGGGCGGGCGGACCCCGTCGAAGCGCTCCGCCTGCTCGAGGAGGGCGTCCTCGCCGCGCTCCCGCACCGCGTCGACGAGCTCGGCGGCCGCGGCGGACGCACGGACCGGATCCACCTCGGGGCGCGGGACGAGCTCCAGCAGCTCGGAGCGGGCGGGCCGACGGCCGCGGAGATCGACGAGCTGCATCACGGCGGGCCAGTCTACCGGCCGCGCGGGGGGCGTCCTGAGGCGGGCGACGGGGGCGCACGGAATAGGGTGACGGACGGGAGGAGTTGCCCTAGCGATGGTGGAGATGTTCACGGCCGACGACCTGGCGGCCTTCAAGCAGGCGTTCCGCCGGCACGCCGCCGGCGTCGCGGTGGTGACCGCGCGCAGCGCCTCGGGCGCCCCCGTCGGCTTCACCGCCACCTCGCTCGCCTCGCTCGCCGCGGTGCCGCCGCTCGCCACCTTCAACATGGCGAGGACCGCGAGCACCTGGCCCGCCATCGAGGCCTCCGAGCACGTCGCCATCTCGATGCTCGGCGCCCGCAACCGGGAGGCGGCCCGCCGGCTCTCCGGCCCTGCCGTCTCCCGCTTCGACGGCGACCACTGGCGCGAGGGGCCGCTCGGGCTGCCCATCATCGACGACGCGACCGCCTGGATGATCGGCCGCATCGTGGAGCGCGTGCCCGTCGCCGGGGCGGCCGTCGTGGTGGTGCAGATCGAGCAGGGCGCCCTCGGCGAGGACGACGCCCCGCTGCTCTACCACGAGCGCGCCTACCACGCCCCGCGCCCCCTGGACTGATCGCCCGAGACGCGCGGCCGACAGCGAGCCGCTCGGCTAGCCGAGGCAGCCGGGGCCGAGCAGGCTCTTGAGCTCGCCGTAGAAGTCGGCGGTCACCTCGATGCGGTACGGCACCTCGAAGACCCGGGCGGTGTCGCCCTTCACGAGGCGCAGGCGCACCTCGGTGTCGCCGCTGTGCCGGATGAGCACGTCGTTGAGCGCCTTGACCGTGTCGGTCGTCGCCCGGTGGTCCGGCAGCGTGATCTGCAGCGGCCCGGAGCCGAGCCCGGTGCCGAGGTCCGGCGTGAACAGGCTGTAGGCGTGCAGGTTGACGCTGTCCTCGCGCTGGCTCACGCGGCCGCGCACCACGACGACGGTGTCCGTGCTGAGGGCCGGCGCGAACTCCTGGTACGCCTTGCCCATGAACATGACGGTGATCGTGCCGCCGAAGTCCTCGATCTCGACCTGGCCGTACTGGTTGCCCGACTTCCGCGCCGTCCGGTGCTGCACCTCGGTCACGAGCCCCGCGACGGTCACCGTCTCGCCGTCCGCGGTGCCCTCGTCGCCGAGGAGGTCGGCGATGCTGCTGCTCGCGTGCTTCGCGAGCTCGATCTCGAGCCCGGCGAGCGGATGGTCGGAGACGTAGAGCCCGAGCATCTCGCGCTCGAACGCCAGCTTGTCGCGCTTCGGCCACTCGGGGCGGTCCGGCACCTTGTCGGGCTCGGCCTCGAAGTCGAACAGCCCGCCGAACAGGTCGACCTGGCCGTTCGCCTCATTGCGCTTGATCGAGACGGCCGCCTCGACCGCGTCCTCGTGGATCTCGAGGAGAGCGCGGCGGGTCGCGCTGAGCGAGTCGAAGGCGCCCGCCTTGATGAGCGACTCGATGGTGCGCTTGTTCGCGACCGCGATCGGCACCTTGCGGAGGAAGTCGTGGAACGAGGTGAAGCGGCCCTTCTCCTCGCGGGCCTGCCGGATCTGCTCGACGACCGCGAAGCCGACGTTGCGGACCGCGCCGAGGCCGAAGCGGATGTCCTCGCCGACGGCGGCGAAGAACCCGATCGACTCGTTGACGTCGGGCGGCAGCACCCGGATCTTCATTCGGCGGCACTCGTTGAGGTAGACGGCGAGCTTGTCGCGGGCGTCGCCGACGCTCGTGAGCAGCGCCGCCATGTACTCGGCCGGATAGTGCGCCTTGAGGTACGCGGTCCAGTAGCTGAGCACGCCGTACGCCGCCGAGTGCGCCTTGTTGAAGGCGTAGTCGGAGAACGGCAGCAGGATGTCCCACAGCGTCTTGACGGCCTCGTCGGAGTAGCCGCGCTCGTTCATGCCGGCCTTGAAGCCCGCGAACTGCTTGTCCAGCTCCGACTTCTTCTTCTTGCCCATCGCGCGGCGCAGCAGGTCGGCCTGGCCGAGCGAGTAGCCCGCGAGCTTCTGCGCGATCGACATGACCTGCTCCTGATACACGATCAGGCCGTAGGTGGTGCCGAGCACGTCCTCGAGCGGCTCCGCCAGCTCGGGGTGGATGGGCACGATCTCCTGCACGCCGTTCTTGCGCAGCGCGTAGTTGGTGTGCGAGTTCGCGCCCATCGGGCCGGGACGGTACAGGGCGCCGACGGCGGAGATGTCCTCGAAGTTGTCGGGCTTCATGAGGCGCAGCAGGGCGCGCATCGGCCCGCCGTCGAACTGGAAGACGCCGAGCGTGTCGCCCCGGGCGAGCAGCGCGTAGGTGTCGGCGTCGTCGAGCGCCAGCTCCTCGAGCTCGGGGCGGTGGCCGCGGTTCGCCGCGATGTTGTCGAGGGCGTCGTCGATGATCGTGAGGTTCCGGAGCCCCAGGAAGTCCATCTTGATCAGGCCGAGCGACTCGCAGGCCGGATAGTCGAACTGGGTGACGATCTGGCCGTCCTGCTCGCGGCGCATGATCGGGATGATGTCGATGAGCGGCTCGCTCGACATGATCACGCCGGCCGCGTGGACGCCCCACTGGCGCTTGAGGTTCTCGAGCCCGAGCGCGGTCTCGAAGACGGTCTTCGCCTCGGCGTCCGTGTCGAGGATCGCGCGGAAGTCGGCCGCCTCCTTGTACCGCTCGTGGGAGGGGTCGACGATGCCGGTGAGCGGGATGTCCTTGCCCATGATCCCGGGCGGCATCGCCTTGGTGAGCTTCTCCCCCATGCCGAAGGGGAAGCCGAGCACGCGCGAGCTGTCCTTCAGGGCCTGCTTCGCCTTGATCGTGCCGTAGGTCACGATCTGAGCCACGCGGTCGTCGCCGTACTTGTCGGTGACGTACTTGATGACCTCACCGCGCCGGCGCTCGTCGAAGTCCACATCGAAGTCGGGCATGGAGACGCGGTCGGGGTTGAGGAAGCGCTCGAAGATGAGGCCGTGCTGCAGCGGGTCGAGGTCGGTGATCCGCATGGCGTAGGCCACCATCGAGCCGGCGCCGGATCCGCGGCCGGGGCCGACTCGGATGCCGTGGTTCTTGCTCCAGTTGATGAAGTCGGCGACGACGAGGAAGTAGCCGGGGAAGCCCATCTGCGTGATGACGCCGACCTCGTAGTCGGCGCGCTGCCGCACCTCGTCCGGGATCCCGTTCGGGTACCGGTACTTCAGGCCCTTCTCGACCTCCTTGACGAGCCAGGTCGCCTCGGTCTCCCCCTCGGGGACCGGGAACCGGGGCATGTAGTTGGCGTCCTCGTTGAACTGGACGTCGCAGCGCTCGGCGATGAGCAGCGTGTTGTCGCACGCCTCCGGGTAGTCGCGGAACAGCTGGCGCATCTGCGAGGCGGACTTGAGGTAGAACTCGTCGGCGTCGAACTTGAACCGGTTGGGATCGTCGAGCGTCGAACCGGACTGCACGCAGAGCAGCGCCGCGTGGCTCGTCGAATCGTGGGCGTGCGTGTAGTGCAGGTCGTTCGTGGCGACGAGGGGCAGCCCGAGGTCCTTCGCGAGCCGGATGACGTCACCCATGACGCGGCGCTCGATGCCGAGGCCGTGGTCCATGATCTCGGCGAAGAAGTTCTCCTTGCCGAAGATGTCGCGGTAGTCGGCGGCGGCCTGGCGCGCCTCCTCGTACTGGCCGAGGCGCAGGCGAGTCTGCACCTCGCCGCTCGGGCAGCCCGTGGTGGCGATGAGGCCCTTGCCGTAGGTCGACAGCAGCTCGCGGTCCATGCGCGGCTTGAAGTAGTAGCCCTCGATCGAGGCCTTCGACGACAGCCGGAACAGGTTGTGCATGCCCTCCGTCGTCGACGAGAGCAGCGTCATGTGCGTGTACGCGCCGGCGCCCGACACGTCGTCCTCGCCGCCGTTGCCCCACCGCACGCGGGTCTTGTCGCCGCGGTGCGTTCCGGGCGTCAGGTAGGCCTCGGTGCCGATGATCGGCTTGATGCCCGCCGCGGTCGCCGTGCGCCAGAAGTCGAAGGCTCCGAAGACGTTGCCGTGGTCGGTGACCGCCACCGCCGGCATCCCCTGCTCCACCGCCGCGTCGATGAGCGGCTTCACCCGCGCGGCGCCGTCGAGCATCGAGTACTCGCTGTGCACGTGCAGATGGACGAAGGAGTCTTTCTCGGACGCCACGAAGCTGCCTGCCTTCCGGGGGTGTTCAGGGAAGCGCTGCCGGGTGGGCGAAGGGCTTCACGGGGCGGGGTGCCAGCAGTCTAAGCAGGCCCGCCGACACCGCGTCGGCGACGCACCGGACGGGTGAAGCGAGCCGGGACCCGACGCTCGCACGGCTGCAACACGCGCTTCCGCGGGTCATGCGGACAACTTGCGACGGTCTACCAGCCGCGTTTGTCCGCACGACCCGCGGAACGGCGGCTACGCGGCGTCGAGGACGTCGAGCGCGCGCTGCAGGTCGGCGGGGTAGCCGCTCTCGAACTCGACCGGCTGGCCGGTCGACGGGTGGCGGAAGCCGAGGCGGACGGCGTGCAGCCACTGGCGGGTGAGGCCGAGCCGCGCCGACAGGACCGGGTCGGCGCCGTACATGGTGTCGCCGACGCACGGATGCCGCTGCGCCGCCATGTGCACCCGGATCTGGTGCGTGCGGCCCGTCTCGAGGTGCACCTCGAGCAGCGACGCCGACGGGAACGCCTCCAGCGTCTCGTAGTGGGTCACCGACGGCTTGCCCTCGGCGGTCACCGCGAACTTCCAGTCGGAGCGCGGGTGGCGGCCGATCGGGGCGTCGATGGTGCCCGCGAGCGGGTCCGGATGCCCCTGCACGACCGCGTGGTAGATCTTGTCGACCTCGCGCTCCTTGAAGGCGCGCTTGAGGGCGGTGTAGGCGTGCTCGCTCTTCGCGACGACCATCAGCCCGCTCGTGCCCGCGTCCAGCCGGTGGACGACGCCCGCCCGCTCGGCCGCACCCGAGGTGCTGATGCGGTAGCCGGCAGCCGCGAGGGCGCCGACGACGGTCGGCCCCTGCCACCCGGGCGACGGATGCGCCGCGACCCCGACCGGCTTGTCGACCACCACGAGATCGTCGTCGTCGTGGATGATCCCGAGCTCCGGGACCGCGATCGGCTCGATCGCGACCGGGGCGCGGTCCTCCCACTCCACCTCGAGCCAGCCGCCGGCGGAGAGGCGGTCCGACTTGTCGAGGACCCGTCCGTCGAGGCGGACGCCGCCGGCGCGCGCGATGTCGGCGGCCGCTGTGCGGGAGAAGCCCAGCAGCTTCGCGAGAGCGGCGTCGACGCGCTCGCCGTCGAGGCCGTCCGGGACCGGAAGACTCCTGCTCTCAGCCATTGATCTCGGGGGTGCTCTCCGAGCCCGCGGGATGGCGCGGCGAGCGGGAGCCGTCGAGTCCTGTGCCGCGCAGGGTGAGCAGCAGGAACAGCCCCATGCTCGAGACGATGGCGACGTCGGCGAGGTTGAAGATCGCGGGGAAGCCCCACACCGACAGGAAGTCGACGACGTGGCCGACCCCGAAACCGGGCTCGCGGAAGAGCCGGTCGGTGAGGTTGCCGAGAGTGCCGCCGAGCAGCATGCCGAAGAGCACGGCCCAGCCGCGGGAGCGGATCCGCCTGGCGAACCAGATGATGAAGACGGTGACGGTTGCGGCGATGATCGAGAAGATCCAGGTGGATCCGCTCGCGAGCGAGAACGCCGCGCCGGGGTTCCTCACGAAGTAGAACTGCAGGACCTCGCCGAGCACGGGCACCGACTCGAACGGGGTGAGGTTCGTGACCACCCACAGCTTCGACAGCTGGTCGGCGGCGAAGACGACCACCGCGACCGCGGCGAGCAGTGCGAGGGCACGCGCGCTGACGCGCGGGCGCCCCGGAACAGGAAGCGGCCCGCCGCCGGCAATGCCGTCGGCGGGCCCCCCTGCTTCTCGGTCAGACGCCGCCAAAGGCCTGGAACGCCTGCGGCTGGCTCGCGTTGAGGTTGCCGTAGTTGCCGGTGCCGTTGCTCACGATGTTCGACGCGTCGAGCTCGCGGAGCTGGCCCTCGATGTAGCCCTTCAGCTTCTGGCGGTACTCCCGCTCGAAGGTGCGGAGCTCGTCGATGCGGTGCTCGAGGAGCGCGCGCTCCTGGTCGAGCGACGAGATCTGGGAGCGCTGCTTCGCCTCGGCCTCGGCCACGACGCGCGCTGCGGTGGCGTGGCCCTCGGCGATGAGCGCGTCGCGCTTCTCGATGCCCTCGCGGACGTGCTCCTCGTGCAGGCGGCGCGCCAGCTGGAGGAGGTTGTTGGTGTTCGAGGGGTCGATCGCGCTGGCGTCGACGGTCGCCGCCGACGGGTACGACAGTCCCTGCGGCTGCGGCTGCGGGGCCGGCGCCTGCTCGGCGGCCGGGGCCGGAGCGGGGGCGGGAGCCGCGGACACGCCGCCGCCGCTGCGCTGCAGCTCGGCGATGCGCGACTCGCTCGCGATCAGGCGCTGGCGGAGGTCCTCGTTCTCCTGGCCGAGACGGCGCAGCTCCACCACGACCTCATCGAGGAAGTCGTCGACCTCGTCCTGGTCGTAGCCCTCCCGGAACTTGGTCGGCTGGAACCTTTTGTTGACGACGTCTTCGGGGGTGAGGGCCATGCTGTGCCACCTTCGAGGGAACTCTGGGAACGGTTGAGGGGAACGTGTCCACGCTAGCGGCGATCGAGGGGATCAGCCCCGAACGAGGGACACGTTTCGCAAGATCACGATAGCCGGAGCGGGGATCAGCCGAAGCGCGACAGGCTGGACGCGACGTACATGCCGATGAGCACGAGGAGCATCGTGATGCTCCAGCCGAAGTCGAGCGCGACGGGACCGATCCGCAGCGGCGGGATGAGCCGGCGGAAGAAGCGGATGGGCGGGTCGGTGACCGTGTAGCTGACCTCGGCGAGCACGAGGACGGCTCCGCGGGGGCGCCAGCTGCGCGACACGGACTGGACGAGGTCGAGCACGAAGCGGGCCCACATCACGAAGAAGTAGATGAGGAGCGCGAAGTACAGGACGAGTCCGAGGATGGCCAGCAGGCTGAAGGTCACCGGATCATTCTCCCAGGGCGCGGGGCCGCCGCCGACCGCCATCCCGGCGGCTTCGTCGACGCGGCCGGGAATTGCGCGGGCGGATCGGCATCCTCGGTGCGGTGAGCGGCGAACGCCGGCCGCACACGGCGACGCGCCCCGGGCGCCGAAGGGCGGCACCGGGACGCGTCAGCGGACTGCGAGGACTCAGCCCGTGAACTCGGCGTGCGTCTCGTCGGCCGTCGTGGTCTCACCGGAGACGGCGACGTGCGCCGGCGAGAGCAGGAACACCTTGTTGGTGACGCGCTCGATCTTGCCGTAGAGGCCCTGCGAGAGGCCGCTCGCGAAGTCGATGAGGCGACGGGCGTCCGCCTCGCTCATCTGCGAGAGGTTGATGATGACCGGCACGCCCTCGCGGAAGCTCTCCGCGATCGCCTGCGCGTCCTTGTACTGGCGGGGGTGAACGGTGAGGATCTCGTTCATGTCGCTCGGGGCGGCGCTCCGGACGGCGGAGCGGCGCGGGAGCGCGGTGACCGTGGCGCGCGCGGGGGCGGGCGCAGCGGGGGCGGCGTGCTGGGTGGGGGACGCGGGCGCGTCGGGCGCCTCGTAGTCCTCCTGCTCGTCCGCGAGGCCGAGGTAGACCATCGCGTTGCGGATCGGATTTGTCATGACGAACCTTTCCGGGGGTGGCTTCTGTCTGAGATTAAGCGCGGTCGGGGCGCGAGCCCGTGATTGCCGTGCCGATGCGGAGGTGTGTCGCCCCTTCGGCGATCGCGTCCTCGAAATCCGCCGACATCCCGGCGGAGATCCGGGTCGCGCCGGGGGCGATGCGGCGCACCTCGTCGGCGATGCCGCGCAGCCGGGCGAAGGCCGCGCGCGGCTCCTCGCCGAGCGGAGCGACGGCCATCACACCGAGGAGACGCAGGCCGGGGGCGGCCTCGATGCGCTCCACCAGGGCGGGGAGGTCGGCGGGGGCCGCTCCCCCGCGTCCCGGGTCGTCGGTGAGGTTCACCTGGGCGAAGACGTCGACGGTCGGGGGTGCCGCGGAGGAGTCGGCCGACTCCCCGGGGCTGTCGAGAGTGTCGACGAGCGACACCCGGTCGATGGAGTGGATCACGGACGCGTAGGCCCGCACCTGACGGGCCTTCTTGCCCTGCAGCTGGCCCACGAAGTGCCAGTGCACGTCCGGGACCAGGGCGGCCTTCTCACGGGCCTCCTGGTGCCGGTTCTCGCCGAAGTCCGTGACGCCGAGCTCGCGCAGCTCGCGCACGAGCTCGACCGGCTGGAACTTCGTGACGACGATGGTGGTGATCGCCGCCGGCTCCCGCCCGCTGCGGCGCGCCGCCGCCGCCACCCGATCGCGGATGGCGGCGAGGCGTTCGCCGAGGTCGGGGCTCACTTGAGGAAGTCGGGGATGTCCAGGTCGTCGTCGTCCTCGTCGTAGCCGTGGTCGAGGTCCGTCGTCTGGGTGAGCGTGGTCACCTCGGCGACCGCGGCCCACTCCTGGGAGCCGGTCGCGCCCTCCGAGACGCTGGGGACGGCGGCGCCGACTCCGACGCCCACCGCGGCCGGGATCGCGGCGTCGACGAAGTTGCTGCGCCGGTTCTCGCGGTGCGGGTTCGGCTCGCCGCCGTCGAAGCCCGCGGCGATGACGGTGACGCGCACCTCGTCGCCGAGGGTGTCGTCGATGACCGCACCGAAGATGATGTTCGCCTCCGGGTGCACGGCCTCCTGCACGAGCTTCGCCGCGTCGTTGATCTCGAAGATGCCGAGGTTCGAGCCGCCCTGGATGGAGAGCAGGACGCCGTGGGCGCCGTCGATGCTCGCCTCGAGCAGCGGCGACGCGACGGCCAGCTCGGCCGCCTTGATCGCGCGGTCGGCGCCCCGCGCCGAGCCGATGCCCATGAGCGCGGAGCCCGCGCCCTGCATGACGCTCTTCACGTCCGCGAAGTCGAGGTTGATGAGGCCGGGGGTGGTGATCAGGTCGGTGATGCCCTGGACACCGGCGAGGAGCACCTGGTCGGCCGTCTGGAAGGCCTCCATGATGCTGATGCCGCGGTCGCTGATCTCGAGCAGCCGGTCGTTGGGGACGACGATGAGGGTGTCGACCTCGTTCTTCAGCGCCTCGACGCCGCGCTCCGCCTGGGCCTGGCGGCGCTTGCCCTCGAAGCTGAAGGGCTTGGTGACGACACCGATGGTGAGGGCGCCGATCGACTTCGCGATGCGGGCCACGACGGGAGCGCCGCCGGTGCCGGTGCCGCCGCCCTCGCCGGCCGTGACGAAGACCATGTCGGCGCCCGCGAGCGCCTCCTCGATCTCCTCGGCGTGGTCCTCCGCCGCGCGGCGGCCGACCTCGGGGTCGGCGCCGGCGCCGAGGCCGCGGGTGAGCTCACGGCCCACATCGAGCTTGACGTCGGCGTCGCTGAGAAGGAGGGCCTGCGCGTCGGTGTTGATGGCCACGAACTCGACGCCGCGAAGCCCGAGCTCGATCATCCGGTTCACCGCGTTGACGCCGCCCCCACCGACGCCCACGACCTTGATAACTGCCAGGTAGTTCTGGTTGTTGGTCACTGGGTCCTCCACCGGGTATGGGTATTGCTTAAACGTGTTGTTGAGGGTTAAAGTCCTGCCTGATAAGCAGTTCTTCTGCGCTCGACGGTACGCGCGGGACCGGTCGGGTCCGGGAGGCGGGCCGCGTGTCGCCCGCGTCTGACCGGATTCCCAGGGTCAGCGGAGGATTCCCACGCCGGGCGAGGAGACGTCGTACTCGGTCACGTCGGTCGGCGCCTGCTGCAGCAGCGCGGTGAGGTGCTGTGCCTTGCGCACCGAGTCCGCCGCGCTCCCCCAGACGACGCGCTCCCCGCCGGCGAGGACGAGCGACACGTCGTCGAGAGTGCGTGCGGTGATGGTGTCCACCTGGGCACGGAGCTCGTCCGGCAGCGCCACGAGCACCTCGGCGGCCGCCGTGAAGGGGACGTCGTCGACCGTCTTGCCCTGCAGGTCGACGATCGGGAATCCGGCGATGCGCTCGTCCGCCCGCTCGAGCGGCACGCCGGCCGAGTCGACGAGCTCGAAGCCCCGGTTCGTCGCGAGGACGGCGACGGGCGTCCGCTCGACGATGCGCACCACGAGCGTGCCGGGCGGCCGGCTCTCGGTGGTGTAGCTCTCGATGAGCGGGAACTCGGCGAGGGCGGAGCGCACCTCACCCGCGTCGACGAGCGGCAGAGGGGTGCCCAGCTCGCCGGAGAGCGCATCGGTCACCTGGGCCGCGTCGACGCGGGACGCGCCCTGCACCTCGATGGTGCGCAGGGCGAACAGCGGCGAGAACGCGCCGAGGACGATGATGCCGGCGAGGCCGGCGACGACGGCCAGCGCGGTGAGCACGGCGATGCGGCGCCGGCGGCTGTGCCTCGTGAACCGCCGCACCTCCGCCTTCTCGGCGCGCCGGCGGTCCCTGCTGGCCTGGCGCAGCAGCCGCGCCGCAGAGCGCACATCGGTGGGCTCCGCCGAGCGCGGCGGACGGCGGGTCCGGGGCTCCCCCGGCTCGCGCGGCGGCTTCCGCTCCCCCGCCGGGGGCGGCGGCGCGTCGAATCCGACGGGGCGCTTCACCCGGCGTTCGCCCGGCCGTCGAGGGCCTCGAGGACCTGCGGGATGATCCGGTACACGTCGCCGCAGCTGAGGGTCATCACGATGTCGCCCTCGCGGGCCACCTCGGCGACGCGGTCAGCGGCCTGCTGCCAGTCCGGCAGGTAGGCGACCTTCTCCTGGTCGGTGAAGGCGTCGGAGACGAGCGCGCCGGTCACGCCGGGCACCGGGTCCTCGCGGGCGCCGTCGACGTCGAGGACGACGGTGTAGTCGGCGAGGCGCTCGTAGGCCTCGGCGAATCGCGGGGCCATCAGCTGCGTGCGGCTGTAGAGGTGCGGCTGGTGGATGGCGATGATCCGCCCCTCCCCCGCCCCGGTCCGGGCGGCGGCGAGGGCGGCGGCGACCTCCGAGGGGTGGTGTGCGTAGTCGTCGTACACGCGCACGCCGTGGACGGTGCCCTTGAGCTCGAAGCGGCGCTTGGTGCCGCCGAAGCGGCCGAGCGCCACGACGACGTCGGCGGGATCGAAGCCGAGCCCGGTGAGCACGGCGAAGGCGCCGGCGGCGTTGAGCGCGTTGTGGCGGCCGAGCACCTGCAGGCGGAGCGGGTGCTCCTTCCCCTGCCAGGTGATCACGCCGCTGACGGGCCCCTCGGTCGTGACCTCGGTGAGGCGCACGTCGGCGCCCTCGCTCTCGCCGAAGGTGACGGTGCGGGTGTCCGGGATGAGGGCCGCGACGCGCTGGGCGCCGGGGTCGTCGGCGGAGATGGCGACGAACTCGGAGGCGCGGCGCGCGAAGGAGGCGAAGGCCTCGTCGAAGGCGGCGTGGCTGCCGTAGTGGTCGAGGTGGTCGGCGTCGACGTTGGTGATGAGCGCGACCGCGGTGTCGTAGAGCAGGAACGAGCCGTCCGACTCGTCCGCCTCGAGCACGAAGAGGTCGCCGGAGCCGGCGGCGGAGCTGCGGCCGAGGGAGGAGATGACGCCGCCGTTGACGTAGCTGGGGTCGGCGCCGAGCTCGAGCAGCGCGGTGACGAGCATGCCGGTGGAGGTCGTCTTGCCGTGCGCGCCGGCGACCGACACGACGCGCTTGCCGCGGGTCAGCCAGGCGAGCGCCTGCGAGCGGTGCAGGACGGGGATGCCGTGTGCGAGCGCGTACTGGTACTCGGGGTTGTCCTGCCAGAGCGCGCTGGTCACCACGAGGGTGTCGGCGTCGCCGACGTTCTCGGCGGCGTGCCCGACGGAGATCCTGGCGCCGGCCTCGCGCAGCGGCGGCAGGTAGGGGCCCTCGCTGCGGTCCGAGCCGGACACCTTCAGCCCGGCCTTCAGCATCATGGCGGCGATCCCGCTCATCCCGGAGCCGCCGATCCCCACGAAGTGGACCGCCCCGAGATCGTCGGGGATGGGCAGGGTGAGGTCAGGCTTGAGCGGCACGCTTCCAGGGTACGAGCCTTCCGGACAACCCTCGGCAGCCGCCTCCGCGTTGCGGCGACCGGGCGCTGCTTCCCGCCGACTGCGCCCTGGAGCACCGAGTGCACCCCGTGGAACGGGCGCACTCGGTGTTGCCGGGCGCACTCGGCGGAATCGAGCGCGTCGGCCGGCCGGCGAGACGTCCTGCTCGGAGCGCCTACCGCCCCTGGAGCAGCAGGTCCACCATCCGGTCGGCCCCGTCCCGCACGCCGGTGGTCGCGGCGGCGGCCGCCATCGCGTCCCGGCGGGCGGGGTCCTGCAGCAGCGGCAGCAGCTCCGCCTCGACGTACGAGGGCAGGAACGCCGCGTCGTCGACGAGCAGTCCGCCGCCCGCGTCGACGAGGCCGCGCGCGTTGAAGCGCTGCTCGCCGTTGCCGACCGGATACGGCACGTAGACCGCGGGCACGCCGAGCGCGGCCAGCTCGCTCACCGTGGCAGCGCCGGCGCGGGAGACGGCGAAGTCGGCCGCAGACAGAGCGAGGTCCATGCGGTCGCAGTACTCGAGCATCCGGTAGCCGGGCAGGCCAGGGTCGGTGACCTCGGCGCGTCCCCCGACGATGTGCAGGATCGACCAGCCGGCGTCCAGGATGCGCGGCGCGGCGGACAGGACGGTCCCGTTGAGCCGTCGGGCGCCGAGGGAGCCGCCGGTGACGAGGAGCACGGGCCGCGCCGGGTCGAGGTCGAACGCGGCGAGGGCCTCGGGGCGCATCGCGGCGCGGTCGAGCGTCTCGATCTCGTGGCGCAGCGGCATGCCGACGACCGTGGCGTGCGGCAGCGGCGTGCCCGGGAAGGCGACGCCGACCGACTCGGTGAGGCGGGCGCCCAGCCGGTTCGCCATGCCGGGCTTCGCGTTCGCCTCGTGCAGCGCGAGCGGCACGCGGGCACGGCGCGCGGCGAGGTACGCGGGGGCGGCCGCGTAGCCGCCGAAGCCGACGACGCCCTCGATGCCGCGCTCGCGCAGCGTCGCCGCGAGGCCGGCCACGGTGCGCGTGAAGGCGGGGCCGAAGGCGAGCGCGGCGCGGTTAGGGCGTCGCGGGAACGGGAGGCGCGGGATGGTGAGCAGCTCGTACCCGCGCTCGGGCACGAGGCGCGCCTCGAGTCCCTCGGCCGTGCCGAGGACGACGACCGAGTCGTCGGGACGGCGGCGCCGGATGGCGTCCGCGACGGCGAGCAGCGGGTTCACGTGGCCGGCGGTGCCTCCGCCGGCGAGGAGCCAGGCGGTCACCGTCGGGCCGCCGGACCCTGCGCGGACGGGCGTGCGGCCGGACGCTGCGCGGCGGGGCGCCGGACCGCGGGCCGACGGGCGGCCGGCAGGGGCAGGACCTCGTCGATCCGGGACGCGCGCGCGATCGAGAGCACGATCCCGATCGCGGCGAGCGTGATGATGAGCGACGAGCCGCCCGAGGAGATGAGCGGCAATGGGACTCCGAGGACGGGGAGGACGCCGAGGATCACGGCGATGTTGACGAAGGCCTGGACGAGCACCCAGACCATCACCGCGCTCGTCACGATGCGCGAGAACTGGTCAGGGGCGGTCTGCAGGATCCGGAGGAACGAGAACGCGAGCACGACGAAGAGCAGCAGCACGACGACGGCGCCGAGCAGGCCCAGCTCCTCGCCGATGACGGCGAAGATGAAGTCGTTGTCGGCCTCCGGCAGCCACGACCACTTGGCCTTCGAGTTGCCGAGGCCGACACCGAACACGCCGCCCGCGGCGAGGGCCCAGGTTCCGTGCTTCACCTGCCAGCAGGTGTCGAGGTAGTCGGTCTGGCAGCCGGACAGCCAGGCGTTGATGCGGTCGACGCGCGAGTCGCTGAGCCGGGAGAAGATCAGCGCCACGGTGGCGGCGGCCGCGCCGCCGAGGGCGAGGAAGCGCAGCTTCACGCCCGCGAAGAACAGGGCGCCGAACACGATCGAGGCCATGATGATCACGGTGCCGAGGTCCTTGCCGACGAGGACCAGGCCGATCATGACCCCGGCGACGGGCACGATCAGCCAGAACAGCCGCCTGCCCGAGTCGAGCAGGTAATGCCGGGTGGAGAGCACCTGCCCGAGCCACAGCACGAGCGCGAGCTTCGTGATCTCGGACGGCTGGATGCTCATGAAGCCGAGGTTCAGCCAGTTGCGGTTACCGCCGTAGCCGTACCCGAGCCCGGTGAAGACGAGCAGCTGCAGGATCGCGGCGATGACCAGGGCCGGGACGGCCAGCTTCTGCCACAGGGCCGGCTTCGCCCGGGACAGGATGAGCATCGCCGGCAGGCCCAGCACGGCGGCGCCGCCCTGCGTGAAGAACGCGGAGAACGGGTTCCGGTCGTCGACGAACGACTCGACCGAGGACGACGAGAGCACCATCACGAGGCCGAACGCGACCAGGAACAGGGTGGTGCCGAGCAGCAGGAAGTAGCTGCTCGACTCCGCCGCGAGGGTCCTGCCGAGCGAGATGCGCGCCGCCATGCCTGCGGCCTGGACGCGCGATGGGGCCTCAGTCGGCGGGAGGATGGTCCTCGTCATTCGGGCCGCCTCCCAGCAGGTCTCGGACGGCCGACGCGAACGCGCGGCCGCGGTGGGCGTAGTCGTCGAACTGGTCCATGGACGCTGCGGCGGGTGCCAGGAGCACCACGTCGCCGGGCCGGGCGGCCGCGGCCGCGAGGCGCGCGGCGACCGGCATGACCTGTTCAGTCTGACTCTCGTCCACCTGGTGCACGGGCACCCCCGGCGCGTGTCGCGCGAACGCCTCGAGCACCGGCGCCCGATCGACGCCGATCACCACGACGGCCCGGATGCGGTCCGCGCGCTTCTTGACGAGGTCGCCGATGTCGACGCCCTTGAGCAGCCCGCCGACCACCCAGACGACGGACGGGTACGCGCCGAGCGAGGCGTCGGCGGCGTGCGGGTTCGTGGCCTTCGAGTCGTCGACCCAGCGCACCTCCGCCGCCTCCGCGACCAGCTCGATGCGGTGCGGGTCGAGGCGGAAGGAGCGGAGCACCTCCCGGATGGTGACCGGCGGCACGCCGGTGGAGCGGGCCAGTGCGCTCGCGGCGAGCACGTTCGCCACCACGTGCGGCGCGGACAGGCCGGCCCCGTGCAGCTCCTCGACCGTGGTGAGCTCGAGGGCGCTGTTCGCCCGGTCCTCGAGGAAGGCGCGGTCGCAGAGGATGCCGTCGACGATGCCGAAGTCGCTTCGGCCCGGCACACCGAGGCCGAACCCGACGGCGCGGGCGCCCTCCAGCACGTCGGCCTCGCGGACGAGCTCCTCCGTCACCGGGTCGCCGAGGTTGTAGACGCAGGCGACCCTGGTCCGCTCGTAGACCTTGCCCTTGGCGGCCCGGTAGGCGGCGGCGGAGCCGTGCCAGTCGAGGTGGTCGTCCGCGATGTTGAGGCAGGCGCTCGCCCAGGGCGAGACGAGCTCCACCCAGTGCAGCTGGTAGCTCGAGAGCTCGACGACGAGCACGTCGAAGCCGGTGGGGTCGCGGACGGCGTCGAGCACCGGGGTGCCGATGTTGCCGCACGCCATCACGCGCTTGCCGTCCGCGGCGATCATGGCCGTGACGAGCCGCGTGGTGGTCGTCTTGCCGTTCGTGCCGGTGATCGTGATCCACTCGGCCGGCGTGCCCACCTTGTCGCGCAGCCGCCAGGCGAGGTCGATGTCGCCCCACAGCGGGATGCCCGCGGCCGCCGCGGCGGAGAGGACGGGGTGGTCCGGGTGGTAGCCCGGCGACACGATCACGACGTCGGCGCCGAACTCCTCGAGCGCGCGCACCTGGTCCGCGGCGTCGCCGCCCTCCGCGAGCCGGCCGCCGATGACCTCCAGCAGCTTCGCCTTGTCGGCGGGCGCCTTGTCGGCCACGACGAGCACCGACGCGCCGAGCTCGACGAGCGTGTCCGCCGCGGCGAACCCGGTCACGCCGAGCCCGAGCACGAGCGCGCGCAGGCCGCTCCAGTCGGCGTGCCAGCTGATCAGGTCCTCGAGCCGGTCCGTCATCGGGACAGCCACTCGAGGTAGAACGCGCCGACGCCCGCGGCCACGAGCAGTCCGCCGATGATCCAGAAGCGGACCACGACGGTGACCTCCGCCCACCCCTTCAGCTCGAAGTGGTGATGCAGGGGACTCATCAGGAAGATCCGCTTGCCGTGCGTGATCTTGAAGTACGCCCGCTGCAGGATCACCGACCCGGCGACGATCACGAACAGGCCGCCGATGAGCACCAGCAGCAGCTCCGTGCGGCTGAGGACGCCGAGCGCGGCCAGCGCGCCGCCGATCCCGAGCGAACCGGTGTCGCCGAGGAAGATCTGCGCCGGCGACGTGTTCCACCAGAGGAAGCCGATGAGGGCGCCCACGATGGCGGCCGCCACGATGGCGAGGTCGAGCGGGTCTCGGACGTAGTACGCCTTGTAGGCGACGTCCGGATCGAGCGAGGTCGCGAACGCGTACTGGTTGTTCTGCCAGAAGCCGATGATGATGTACGACCCGATGGCGAAGATGGAGGCGCCCGTCGCGAGCCCGTCGAGGCCGTCGGCGACGTTCACGCCGTTCGAGGTGCTCGCGACGATCAGCGAGACCCAGATGACGTAGACGATGAGGCCGCCGATCGCGCCGAAGAGCAGCACGAAGTCGAAGCGGGTGTCACGGAAGAGCGAGACGGCGGTCGTCGCCGGGGTGAGCCCGTGATTGTTCGGGAACTGCAGGGCGAGCAGCGCGAACGCGACCGACACGATCGTCTGCCCGAGGATCTTCGCCCAGCCGCCGAGGCCGAGGCTGCGCTGGTTGCGCGTCTTCAGGAAGTCGTCGAGGAAGCCGACCGCGCCGAGGCCCACCATCATGAACAGCACGAGCAGCGCCGAGATCTGGATCGGCTCGCCCGCGGTCAGGATGCCGGTGAAGTAGCCGATGAGGGTGGCCGCGATGACGACGAGCCCGCCCATGGTCGGCGTCCCGCGCTTCGCGTGGTGGGTGACCGGACCGTCGTCGCGGATGAACTGGCCCCACTGCAGGCGCCGGAACAGCCGGATGAAGAGCGGGGTCAGGAACAGCGAGAAGGCGAGGGAGACCATCCCCGCTGTCAGAAGCGCCTGCATTTGACCAATTCTCCCAGCCGGTCGCCGAGGAACCGGAGCCGCGCCGAGTTCGACGATTTCACGAGCACCGTGTCGCCCCCGCGGAGCAGACCGGCGACCACGCCCTCCGCCTCCTCGAGGTCCTCCACGTAGACGCTCTCGCCGTCCCAGGAGCCTTCGAGTCCCGCGGCGAGGTGGACGCCCTTCGCGCCGGCGCCCACGACGACGAGCTGCCCGATGTTGAGGCGGACCGCGAGGCGGCCCACCCGGTCGTGCTCCTCGGCGGCCAGGTCGCCGAGCTCGCTCATCTCGCCGAGGACGGCGACCGTGCGACCCGGCGCGATCTGCGCGAGGGTCTTCAGGGCGGCCGCCATCGAGTCGGGGCTCGCGTTGTAGGCGTCGTTGATGACGGTGACGTTCTCGCCGGGCAGCAGCTCCATGCGCCACCGCTCCGCGCGCACGACGCTCTCGAGTCCTGCGACGATGTCGTCGGCCGGCACGCCGAGGGCGTGCGTCGCGGAGGCGGCGGCGAGGGCGTTCATCACGTGGTGCTCGCCGAGCACGGCGAAGCGCACGGGGAGCGGCTCCTGCCCCGGCAGGTGCAGGGTGAAGCGGGTGCCGGTGGCGTCCGCCGTGATGTCGGAGGCGCGGACATCGCCGTCGGTGCGCCCGAACCGCAGCACCTTGGCCCGGGTCACCTCCGCCATGGCCGCCACGCGGAAGTCGTCGGCGTTGAGCACCGCGACGTCCTCGGGCAGCAGGTCGCGCACCATCTCGGACTTCGCGAGGGCCGTGCCCTCGATGCCGCCGAAGCCGCCCGCGTGGGCGAGGCCGACCGCGAGCACGATGCCGACGTCGGGGTGCGCCATCCGGATGAGCCGGGCGATCGCGCCCTTGGCGCTCGCGCCCATCTCGGCGACGAGGAAGTCGGTGCTCTCGGTGATCCGCAGCATCGTGTGCGGCCCGCCGACCTCGTTGTTGAAGGATTCGCGGGCGGCGACCGTCTCGCCACGGCGGGCGAGGATGGCGGCCATCAGGTTCTTGGTGGTCGTCTTGCCGTTCGACCCCGTCACGGCGACGATCCTCAGCCGGCCGAGCGCCTTCACCCGGGCGACCACGGAGGTGGCGAGGGCGCCGAGCGCCTCGACGGCGTCGGGCACGACGATCTGCGGCACGTCGAGGTCGAGCACCCGCTCGACGATGAGGAGCGCGGCGCCCCGCTCGACGGCGGTCGGCGCGAACAGGTGGCCGTCGGTGGTCTCGCCCGGCTTGGCGACGAAGATGCCGCCGGGCTCGATCTCCCGGGAGTCGGTCTCGACGGGGCCGTCGACGACGGCCTCCGGGCTCGCCCCGCGCGCCTCCAGCCGTCCGGAGACCGCCTCGGCGATCTCGGTGAGCGTCAGCGCGATCACGACGGGGCCCCCCAGCCCGCCTCCTGGATGGCGAGGCGTGCGTCGTCGCGGGCCGTGTAGGGGTGTTTCACTCCGGTGTTCTCCAGGTGGTCCTCGTGGGCGGTGGGTGCGTACAGCACGGAGTCGCCCTGTTCGGCGACGGCGAGAGCGCGTCGCAGCGCCTCCCGCGGCTCGGCGACCAGCTGAACGGCGGCGGTCGGCGAGGGGACGGACGGCGAGGGTGTGCCGGCCGGGTCGGGAAGCGCCGGACCGGCGACGATGCCGAGGTCCGCGCGGTCGAGGAGGGCGCGCAGGTGCTCGGCCGGCACGCCGGATCCGGCGTCGACGGCGAGCACCACGATGACGCGGCCGGGCGTGATCGGCCGCAGGGCGTCCAGCGTGGCGAGGACTCCCGACACCGCGTGGCCGTAGTCCACGAACACCGCCGGGCCGTCCTCGCCGGACACCCGCTCGGCGAGGCCCGGGATCTCGACGAGGATGCCCCCGTCCCGCTCCAGCGCGTGGCCGATGGCCTCGAGCTCGAAGCCCGACTCGACGAGCATCACGATCGCAAGCGCCGCGTTCGTCGCCATCCAGCGGCCGATGAGCGGCACGCTGCTCTCGATCGCGCTGCCGCCCGGGCCCTCGAGCTTGAAGCCGGTGCCGGATCGGCCCGCGTCCGTCACGGTCACGGTCCAGTCGGCCGAGCCCGGCACGGTCGCGACCGTGGTGATCGGGATGCGCGCCTCGTCGGCGACGCGCCGCCCCGCTTCGCCGTCCACGTCGACGACGCCGCGCCGCGACCGGTCGGGGTCGAACAGCGACTGCTTCGCCGCCAGGTAGGCCTCCGCGTCCGGGTACTCGTCGAGGTGGTCGTCGCCCAGGTTGGTGAAGCCCACGACGTCGAACACGAGCCCGCCGACCATGCCCTGCGTCAGCGCCTGGGCGGGCACCTCGACCGCGGCGGCGCGGACGCCGCTCTCGCGCATGCGGGCGAGCAGGGCATGCAGCTCCGGCGCGTCCGGTGCGGATGCCCGGCGCACGCTCTCGTCGGCGGCGCGCCGCTCGGTGGTGGTGCTGAAGCCGGTGGCGACGCCGAGCTGGCGCAGGATCGCGTCGAGCAGGTGCACGACGCTCGTCTTGCCGCGGGTGCCCGTCACGGCGAACAGCAGCGGAGGGTGCTCGGCGGTGCGGTGCACCCAGGCGGCCAGGTCGCCGAGGGCCTCCCGCGGGTCCGCGGTGACCAGCACCGGCAGGCCGCTGTCGGCGGCGAGGTCAGCCCCGGCGGGATCGGTGAGCAGCGCGGCCGCGCCGCGCTCACGGGCGTCGGCGGCGTAGGCGGCGCCGTGGCCGGCGCCGCCGGGCAGGCCGACGAAGAGCTCGTCGTCCTCGATGTCCTCCGCATCCGCGGACACGCCGGTCACCTCGACGCCCTCGAGACTCCCCCGCACCTCGAGGCCGAAGTCCTCGGCCAGGCGCGCGAGCGACCGCGGCACCGGGTGCTCCGGGCGGAGGGACGAGGCCACGTGACCGTTCCCTTCGTCTCGTACGCCCTCGGAGGGCTCCCGCGTGCGGGTCAGTAGTTCGTCGGCAGGTCGGGTGAGCTGGAGCCGGAGGGAACGACCGCGTACTGCTTCAGCACCTGGGTCATCACCTCTCGGAAGACCGGCGCCGTCGCCCCCGACGTATTCATCTTAACCGGGTCGGCGAGGGTGACCGTCACGACGTACTGCGGGTCGTCGGCGGGCGCGATGCCGGCCAGGGACACGATGTAGGTGTCCGCGTAGCCGCCGGAGCCGTCCGCGTGCTGGGCGGTTCCCGTCTTCGTGGCGAGCCGGTAGCCGGGGATCTCGATCTGGTTCGCGAGCCAGCCCTTGGTGGCGACGTTCTCGAGCATCGCGACGGTCTGATCCGCCGCTCCCTCCGAGATGACGCGCGAGCCGTCGACCGGGGCGGCGTCGGTGATCGTGCCGTCCGCCTGGCGGCAGCCCTCGACGAGCGAGACGGGCATCCGCACGCCGCCGTTGGCGATGGTCTGGTAGACGCTCGCCATCTGCACCGCGGTGGTCGTGAGGCCCTGGCCGAACATGGTGGTGAGGTTGGTCTGCGCGTCCCAGCTGTCCGGTCCCCCGTTGAGGTCGCCGGGCTCCTCGCCGCCGAAGCCGACCTCGGTGCGCTGGCCGAGGTGGAACCGCTGCATGTACTCGTAGCGCTGCTGCGGGGTCATGAGGAGGCCGAGCTGCGACAGGCCTGTGTTGCTCGACTCCTTGAGCACGCCGGTCAGCGTGAGGTTCCAGCGCTCGTGCGACTCGCTGTCGCTGACGTCCGCCCCCTCGGGGGTGGTGAACGTGTCGTCGGCGACGACCCGGCTGCCCGGGTTCGCGAGTCCGGCGTCGATCAGCGACGCGGCGGTGAGGGTCTTGAACGTGGAGCCCGGCTCGAACGGCGCGGTGAAGGCGCGCGAGCCGAGGGCGGAGACGTCGGTGTTGGCCGTGGCGGCGACGTTGTTCGGATCGACCGTCGGATAGTCGGCGACCGCGAGCAGCTTCCCGGTCGCGACCTCCTCGACGACGACCGTGCCCCACGACGCGCCGAACTTCTGCGCATAGGTGGCGAGGGTCTGCTGGGTGAACCACTGCAGGTCGCTGTCGATCGTGAGCACGAGGTCGCTGCCGTTCACGGCCTCCTCCGTCACGACGGTGCTGCCGGGGATGCGGACGCCGTCCGCGCTGCGCTCGTACACCTCGCTGCCGTCCTGGCCGGCGAGGCAGGAGTCCTCGGAGTACTCGACGCCGGCCTGCGGCTGGTTCTCGGTTCCGACGAAGCCGATGAGGTTGCCGGCGACCGCGCCGTTGGGATAGGTGCGGGCGGCGTGCGCCTCGTAGTAGACCCACGGGATCTCGAGGTCGCGGATCTGCTGGAACGTCTCGGCGTCGACGCGCCGCGCCAGGTACGCGAAGTCGGAGTCCGGGTCCTTCGCCACGGCGTCCTCGAGGACCTTCACGAGGTCCTCGGGCTTCTGCCCGGTCACCTTCGCGATCTCGATCGCCGCCGCCTCGGGCGTCACGCCGGACTTCACCGCGGTCTTCGGCGACGCCGTGATGTCGTACCGGAGCACGCTGCGCGCCAGCAGCGTGCCGGTCGAGTCGAAGATGTCGCCCCGCTCCCCCAGGATCGTCTGCGGGATGCTCCGCTTGTCCTCCGCCTCCGCGTTGAGCGATGCCGCCTGCACGACCTGGATGTCGACGAGGCGGACGACGAAGACGCCGAGCATCGCGAGAAGCGCGAGCAGGCTGGCCGCGATGCGGCGACGGGAGCGCCGTCTCGACATGGGACTCCTAGCGGGCTAGCGCGTGGTGGGCGCCTGCAACGGTAGCTGCGAGCCTTCCGCCGGCGGGGCAGCCGGGTCCGGCGTTGCGGAAGCCGGTGCACCGGCCGCGTCCGGCTGCGCGACGAGCGGGACGCCGGTGAGCAGCTCGTTCGCGACCTGCGAGCCGGCCGAGCCGATCACGCCGGCGCCGGCGGTCGCCGCCGCGGGCGTGCCGATGACCGCGCCGTCCGACATCCGGAGCCAGACCGGGTTCGTGTTCTGCACCATGCCGAGCGCCTCCGCATTGACGGCGAGGTTCTGCGGCGAGGACAGGCGGCCGAGCTCCTCGTTCAGCTGCTGCACGACGCGGGACTGCTCCTTGTGCTCCCTCTGCAGGGAGTCGATCGCGTAGGCGCCGTCCGAGAGCGCGATGCTCATCAGCAGCTGGGAGAGCATGAGCGCGCCGAGGCCGCCGACGACCACGCTCGCGTAGACGACCCGGGGGCGGGCCCGGCGCTGGTCGCGCCCGGGGACGATCTCGATCGACGGAGCCGGCTCGACGTTCGGGCGGGCCCCGGGCGATGACGGGCGACGGAGCGGTGCGGTGGCGAGTGCAGTGCTCATGAGATTCCTTGTCGGGTGGCAGTGCCCCGTTCGGGTCCGAGGGGGCGGAGCCGCTCTGCCGCGCGCAGGCGTACGGGTGTCGCGCGCGGGTTCGCGGTGATCTCCTCCTGTGTCGCGCGGCCGGCGCCGCGGACGAGCAGGCGGAACTCGGGACGGTGCTCCGGCAGCTCCACGGGAAGACCTGCCGGGGCCGTCGACGTCGAGCGGCGGGCGAGCTCCCGCTTGACGAGACGGTCCTCGAGGGACTGGTAGGCGAGGACGACGATGCGTCCCCCCACGTCGAGTGCGTCGAGGGCGGCGGGGAGGGCGCGCTCGAGTGCGGCGAGCTCCCCGTTCACCTCGATGCGGAGGGCCTGGAAGACCCTCTTGGCCGGGTGGCCGGCCCGCTGCAGTGCGGCGGGCGTCGCGGCGGTGAGCAGTGCGACCAGCTCGCTGGAGCGGCGGATCGGGCTCTGCTCGCGCTGCTCCACGATGCGGCGGGCGTAGCGCGGCGCGAGCTTCTCCTCGCCGTACTCGTAGAAGATGCGGCGCAGGTCCGCCTCCGAGTACTCGGCGAGCACGCGCTCGGCGGTCAGCGGCGACGTCGCGTCCATCCGCATGTCGAGCGGCGCGTCCTTCGAGTAGGCGAAGCCGCGCTCGGCGCGGTCCAGCTGCAGCGAGGAGACGCCGAGGTCGAGGAGGATGCCCTGCACGCCGTCGGGGGCGTGCTCGGCCGCGATCTCGCCGATGCGGTCGTACACCGCGTGCACGAGCACGGCGCGGCCGCCATAGCGGGCGAGCCTGCGGCCGGCGATCTCGAGCGCGTCGGTGTCGCGGTCGATGCCGATGAGGGTCAGGCCCGGAAAGCGCTCGAGCAGCGCGGCGGAGTGTCCGCCCATGCCGAGCGTGCCGTCGATGGCGACGGCGCCCTCCCGATCGAGGGCTGGTTCGAGGAGCTCGATGCTGCGTTCGAGCAGCACCGGCTGGTGGATGGCGTTCTCGTCCATGATGTGCCGGTTCCGGCCCACCGCCCGATCCCCATCCGTTCGAGCCGACCTGGCACCGGGGAAGTGTGCCAGGGAGGCAAGACGGCTGGGAGTCGCACGGTGGGCTGGGCCGCGAATGCTCGCGGTCCTAGAAGAGTCCCGGGATCACCTCCTCGGCCGTGTTGGCGAAGTCGTCCTCGTTCTCGGACACGTAGGCGTTCCATGCCTCGGCGTCCCAGATCTCGGCCCTACTTCCTGCACCGATCACCACGAGCTCGCGTCCGAGGCCCGCGTAGGTCCGGAGACCCTGCGGGATCGTGACCCGGTGCTGCTTGTCCGGCGTCTCCGCGTGCGCGCCCGAGAGGAGCAGACGCACGTAGTCCCGCGCCTGCTTGCTGGTCACCGGGGCCTGGCGGATCTTGTCGTGCACCTCCTCGAACTCGCGCTGCGAGAAGACGTAGATGCAGCGGTCCTGCCCGCGGGTCATGACGACACCGCCGGCGAGCTCGTCCCAGAACTTGGCCGGGAGGATGATCCGCCCCTTCTCGTCCAGCTTCGGGGTGTAGGTGCCGAGGAACACAGCATCTCCACCCCCTTCCGGCCGATTGTGGGGAGATGCCTCCACTTTACTCCACTACCCCCCACCCACCAATCCCCGATCGGGGGTCACCGGTGTGCATTGCCTGTGAACCGCCGCATGTTTCCGGGGCGGAAGCGGCGGGGAGGGAGGTGGAGGGGAAGTGGAGGGACTTGCGGCTGCGCGAGGGGTTGCGCCGCGATCACCGGGGTGCTGCGCCTTGGGCGGGTGGCCTGCTTCCGCGGAAGTACGCGGGTTCCCGGGACCGGCCGAGATCTATGGCCGAGTGCGGGAGCGAAGTGGAGGGGCGGCTGGGAGGGAAGTGAGGCGGGGAGGCCAGTGGAGGGACGAGGCGCCGATCCACGGGTGAAAGGGCGGCGGAGGGAGTGGACCGGGGCCGCCAGGGAGGGCGCGGGGAGGCGGGTGGAGATCCGCGGCGATCCACGCGCCGGCGCCCCCCCCCCCTTCACGGCACGCTCGGCCCCTGCTCCCCCACTCCCCTCCCGGGGAAAACAAAAGAGCCGACCCCGAGGGGTCGGCTCTTTCGGAACGGGGGTGAGGGAGCTAGCGGCCCATGCCGTCCTGGCGGCGGTCCCACCGGGCGTTCATGCGGTCCATGAAGGAGGAGCGGGAGGGGCGACGGCCCGACGACGGGCCTGTGGAGCGGGGCATCGCGGTCGCGGGTCCGCGACGCGGCGACCCGAAGGCGAGCAGCACGCCGGCGAACATCACGATGAACCCGCCGACGCCGATCAGGGGCTGGCGGAGCACCACACCCGAGACGAGCACTGCGATGCCGAGAACGGCGACGAGCACGCCGGAGACGAGCGCCGTGTAGTTGATCCGGCCACGACGTCCGCCGACGGTCGCGACGAAGTCGGCATCGTTCTGATAGAGACTGCGCTCCATCTCGTCGAGGAGGCGCTGTTCTTGCTCAGAGAGCGGCATTTCCTTCTCCTCACCTCGGCCGGGTCAGCCGGGCCGGGCCCGTAGTAGAGCCAAATACTAATCGTCTGCCGATAGCTAGGCTAGGCGGTGTGACACAGGGGGCTCGTCTGGTCGATCTCGTCCAAATGAGACTCGATCGGCTGATCGACGAGCGTGCATCCATTCTCGCGACCATCGCGGAGGAGGCCGCCCCGTTCGCGGAGTTCTCGCGGCAACTTCTCAGAGGGGGCAAGCGTTTTCGCGCCCTCTTCTGCTGGGAGGGCTGGCGGAGCGTCCTCCCCGTCCCCGAGCAGGCCCCCGCGGCCGCCGTCGAGGGCGTCGTGGCGGCTGCCGGGGCGCTCGAGCTCTTCCACGCCGCGGCGCTCGTGCACGACGACCTCATCGACCGATCGGACACCCGCCGTGGCGCCCCGTCCGCCCACCGGCGCTTCGAGCGGCTGCATCGGGACCACGGGTACGCCGGCGATCCGGAGACGTTCGGGCAGGGCGGCGCCGTGCTGCTCGGCGACATGCTGCAGAGCTGGAGCGACGACCTCCTCCTGGAGGCGCTGCGAAGCGTCTCCGCCGCCACCGCCGCCGGTGCGCGTCGCGAGTTCGAGCGGATGCGCCTCGACGTCACCGCCGGTCAGTACCTCGACCTCGTCGAGGAGCGGGCGTGGCGGGTCGTCCCCGAGGAGGACGCCCTCCTTCGGGCCGAGCGGGTCATCCTCTACAAGTCGGCCAAGTACTCGGTGGAGGCGCCCCTCGTCATCGGCGCCCGACTCGCCGGCGCGTCCGACGAGCAGGTGCAGGGCCTTCGCGACTTCGGCGTCCCGCTCGGCATCGCGTTCCAGCTGCGCGACGATCTCCTCGGCGTCTTCGGCGACCCGTCCGTCACCGGCAAGCCGGCGGGCGACGATCTCGTCGAGGGCAAGCGGACGGTCCTCGTCGCCGTCACCCGGTCCCTCGTCCCGGCGAGCTCGCGCCGGCTCCTCGACGAGCTGCTCGGCGATCCGCACCTCGAGCCGGCGCAGATCGCCCTGCTGCAGCGCACCATCCGTGACAGCGGCGCTGTCGACCGGGTCGAGCGGATGATCGAGCAGAACGCCGACCGCGCCCGCGCGGCACTCGCGGCCGCGCCGCTCGCTCAGCGCGAGGGCCTCGCGGCGCTGGTGGCTCCGCTCACGCAGCGCAGCAGCTGATCGGTCCCGCCGCGAGGGCGGGAGTCAGAAGGCGAGCGCCTGGGCGACCCGGCGCACCTCGGCCTTGCGGCCGGCACGCAGCGCGTCGATCGGACGGGCGCCGAGCACCTCGTCCTCGCCGAGCAGCCAGTCCACGGCCTCCTCGTCGGTGTAGCCGTTGTCGCCGAGCAGGATCAGGGTGCCGCGCAGGTCGTGCAGCGGGCCGTCGTCCTGCACGAACTCGGTCGGCACGCGGAGGACGCCGTCGACGCGGATGGCGACCAGATATCGGTCCTGCAGAAGGCGTCGCACCTTGCCGAGGGGAAGCGCGAGGCGCTCGGCGAGGTCGGGGATCGTCAGCCACTCAGTGCGGTCGGGGGCAGCCACGGATCCAGCATGCCACCCCGCGTCGCTCGTCCGCACGCCCGCGTTCCGGTGCGTCGCACGGCTGCCGGCGGCCGGTCCGCAGTTCTTCGCAATGGAATTCCTCCAATTGTTTCGGCGATATTTCTTCATTTCACATTGATCACGTTCATTGACTTGCGTTCTGCGGTTATGCCAGCGTTTTCCCGTCCCTGGGGGAAAAAGGGACTGCACGGCCACCACGGATGGGGAAAACGCGATGACCACTGCCCTCGACCGCCTCTGGAGCGGATCGGTACGACGAGGACGGCACGTCGCCGCCCGCCCGGGACAGCGGAAGACGCTGCTGACGGCGATCCCCGTCGTTCTCGCGGGATCGCTGGCCCTCACGCTCGGTGCGAGCCCCGCCGACGCGGTCGCCCAGAAGCGGCCCGTCAAGAACCGCCTCACTCCCCCGGCCACCCCCGAGCTCGCCTCGGCGGCGGAGGGCGACACCGTGGCGCTGACCGACTTCGAGGTCACGGCCGCCGCCACCGGCACCGCGCAGAGCCTCGCTCCTCGCGAGTACACGGTCGTTGAGGGCGACACGATCAGCGACATCGCCGGCCGCTTCGGGCTCTCGACCGCGTCCGTCCTGGCCCTCAACGGGCTCAGCTGGAAGTCGCTCATCTTCCCGGGACAGGTCCTCAGCCTGAACACCGCCTCGACCGCGGTCATCCCGGCCGAGTCGCCGCTCGTGCGGTACACGATCACCGAGGGCGACACGATCAGCGGAGTCGCGGCGGCCTATGGCGTCGATACGGCCGCGGTGCTCCTCGCCAACGGCCTCGGCCGGGACAGCATCATCTTCCCGGGGCAGAGCATCGTGCTCCCCGTGCAGACACCGGCCGCCGAGCTGGAGCGCGCGGCCGTCGTCGCGCCGGCATCCTCGAGCAGCGTGGTCGCCCTCTCCTCCTCCATGCGCGCGAACGCCGCGACGATCGTGCGCATCGGCCGCGAGCTCGGCGTCAGCGACCGCGGGATCGTCATCGCGCTCGCGGCGGCGGCACAGGAGTCGGCGCTCCACAACCTCGACTGGGGCCACCTCGACTCGGTCGGGCTGTTCCAGCAGCGCACCAGCATGGGCTGGGGCACGCGCGAGCAGATCCTCGACCCGGAGCACTCGGTGCGCGCGTTCTTCGGCGGACGGCACAACCCGAACGCCGACACGCGCGGCCTGCTCGACATCGACGGCTGGGAGTCGCTCAGCGTGGCCGAGGCCGCGCAGGCGGTGCAGATCTCGGCGTACCCGGATGCGTACGCCAAGTGGGAGACCTCGGCGGTGTCCTGGCTCGCCGAGCTCGGCTGACTCCACTGAATCCCGGTCCGCATTTTCCGGGACGCGCCGAGGGCGCGACCCCCTCTCCCCGGCGGCCCGTTCGTACACTCGTACGGTGAGCCCGAGCCAGACCGACCCCATGGTCGGCCGTCTTCTGGACGGACGCTATCAAGTCCGCGCGCGCATCGCCCGTGGCGGCATGGCGACCGTCTACCTGGCGACGGATCTGCGCCTCGAGCGCCGCGTCGCGATCAAGGTGATGCACGGCCACCTGGCCGATGACGCCGCCTTCCGCGACCGCTTCATCCAGGAGGCCCGCTCCGCGGCCCGGCTCGCCCACCCCAACGTGGTCAACGTCTTCGACCAGGGGCAGGACTCCGACATGGCGTACCTCGTCATGGAGTACCTGCAGGGCATCACCTTGCGCGACCTGCTCAAGGAGTACGGCAAGCTCACGCCCGAGCAGACCATGGACATCATGGAGGCCGTGCTCGCGGGTCTCGCCGCCGCTCACAAGGCCGGCATCGTCCACCGCGACCTGAAGCCCGAGAACGTGCTGCTGGCCGACGACGGCCGCATCAAGATCGGCGACTTCGGCCTCGCCCGCGCGGCGACCGCGAACACGGCGACCGGGCAGGCGCTGCTCGGCACGATCGCGTACCTCTCCCCCGAGCTCGTCACCCGCGGCATCGCCGACACCCGCAGCGACATCTACGCGGTCGGCATCATGATGTACGAGATGCTCGTCGGCGAGCAGCCCTTCAAGGGCGACCAGCCGGTGCAGATCGCGTACCAGCACGCCAACGACCAGGTGCCCGCGCCGAGCGCGCAGAACCCTGCCGTGCCGATCGCGCTCGACGAGCTCGTGCTGTGGGCCACCGCCCGCGACCCCGAGCACCGCCCCCGCGACGCCCGGGCGATGCTCGACCAGCTCTTCGAGACGCAGAACCTCATCCGCGAGGGACTCGGCGGCGTCTCCACCGCCACCCAGCGGACCATGGTGATGCCGGCCGCGACGCCGGCTCCCGCCGTGCACGAGTCCGGTGAGACGCAGGTGCTCACGCGCGCCCGCCGCACCGGCCCTGTCGCACTCGAGACCGCCACGAAGCTGTCCGCCGCGTCGCAGCGCCGCCGTCGCCGCGGCTTCTGGATGCTCGGCTTCGTCCTCGTGCTCCTCGCCGCCGCGGGCGGCACCGGCTGGTACTTCGGCTCGGGTCCCGGCGCCGCGGTCACCATCCCGTCGGTCGCCGGCAAGAGCATCGAGGACGCGACGGCGCAGCTCGAGGCCGCCGGCTTCACGGTCGGCGAGCGGGTCGACGTCTTCGACTGGAAGACGGCTGCCGGCCTCGTCTCCTCGACCGATCCCGATGCCGGATCCGCCGTCGTGCGGGACACCCCGATCACGCTCGAGGTGTCGAAGGGCGCGGAGTCGCTCACCGTCCCGGGGCTCGCGGGACTGCCCGCCGTCGACGCGCGCATCGCCATCACCGACGCCGGCTTCGAGGTGGGCGAGGAGCCCGCCGCGGAGTTCAGCGGTGACGTGCCGAAGGGCAACGTCGTGCGGGCGCTCGGCGCCGACGGCGCCGTGCTGGCCGACGGCGCCACCTATCCGGAGCGCCAGCCGATCTCTCTCGTCCTATCCGCCGGGCCCGTGCCCGACGTGTTCAATCTCCCGGTCGCCCAGGCCGAACAGGCCCTGAAGGACGCCGGCCTGCAGGTAACCCGCGGCGAGGCGGCGTTCGACAACACCGGCGAGGTGCCCGCGGACAACGTGCTGAAGGTCGACCCGGTGCTCGACGCGAACGGCGCCGAGCGGGCGCCCGTCGTCGGCGACGTCGTCACCATCCACCTGTCCAAGGGCCGGGATCTCGTCACCGTCCCCGACGTGGTCGGCGCCCCGTGGACGAGCGCGAAGCAGACGCTCATCGACGCCGGTCTGGTGCCCGACTACAACGCCAACGCCGACACCCTGCCGGGCCTCTTCGAGGTCGCCGGCGTGGAGCCCGGCTCGGGGACGCAGGTCGTCCGCGGGGCGACGGTCACGGTGCTCCTCACCGCGACGCTGTAGCACGCGCCCTCAGGCATCGCGCTGGATGCGCCGAGTGCGCCCCGCAGCGCCGAGTGCTCCCTGTGCCCAGGGTGCACTCGGTGCTTGAGGGCGCACTCGGCGACTGAGCAGAGCGCCGGCGCACGGACTCAGCGGGCGGAGAGCTCCTCGGCCACCAGGAACGCGAGCTCCAGCGACTGCATGTGGTTGAGGCGCGGGTCGCAGAGGGACTCGTAGCGGGTCGCGAGGGTCGCCTCGTCGATCTGCTCGGAGCCGCCCAGGCACTCGGTCACGTCGTCGCCGGTCAGCTCCACGTGGATGCCGCCCGGGTGCGTGCCGGCCGCCCGGTGCGCCTCGAAGAAGCCCTTCACCTCGTCCACCACGTCGTCGAACCGGCGCGTCTTGTAGCCGGTCGGGGTCGTGATGCCGTTGCCGTGCATCGGGTCGGTGACCCACAGCGGGTTCGCGTCGAGCGTCTTGATGTGCTCGAGCAGCGGCGGCAGCGCGTCCCGGATCTTGCCCGCGCCCATGCGTGTGATGAAGGTGAGACGGCCCGGCTCGCGGTTGGGGTCCAGCTTGTCGATCAGCGCCTCCATCACCTCGGGGGTGGTGGACGGGCCGAGCTTCACGCCGATCGGGTTGCGGATGCGGGAGAAGTAGTCGACGTGGGCGCCGTCGAGGTCGCGCGTGCGCTCGCCGATCCAGAGGAAGTGGGCGCTCGTTGCGACCGGCGTGCCGTTGCGGGAGTCGATGCGCGTCAGCGGCCGCTCGTAGTCCATGAGCAGGCCCTCGTGGCCGGTGTAGAACTCGACGCGACGCAGCTCGTCGAAGTCGGCGCCCGCCGCCTCCATGAAGCGGATGGCGCGGTCGATCTCCCTCGCGAGCCCCTCGTAGCGGGCGTTGGCGGGGTTCTGCGCGAAGCCCCGGTTCCAGGAGTGGACCTCCTTGAGGCTCGCGAAGCCGCCCTGCGTGAAGGCGCGCACCAGGTTCAGGGTGGAGGCCGCCGTGTGGTAGCCCTGCACCAGCCGCCCGGAATCGGGCTCGCGGGACTCGGGGGTGAAGTCGTAGCCGTTGACGATGTCGCCGCGGTAGGCGGGCAGCGTCACGTCGCCGCGCGTCTCGGTGTCGCTCGAGCGCGGCTTCGCGAACTGGCCGGCCATGCGGCCCATCTTCACGACCGGCATCGAGGCGCCGTAGGTGAGGACGACCGCCATCTGCAGCAGCGTCTTCACCCGCGCCCGGATCTGGTCCGCGGTCGCGCCGGCGAACGTCTCGGCGCAGTCGCCGCCCTGCAGGACGAACGCCTCGCCCCGGGCGGCCTTCGCCAGCCGGTCGCGCAGCTGGTCGATCTCGCCGGCGAACACGAGCGGCGGGAACCCGGCGAGCTGCGCGGAGGCGGCCTCGACGGCGGTCCGGTCGGACCACTCCGGCTGCTGCTTGATCGCCAGAGTCCGCCAATAGTCGAGGCCGGCCATCACTTCGGGGCTGGCAGCGACGACGGGCTCGGTGGGGTCGACCACGGGGAATCCTCGGGGGTTGGAGCGGAAGGGAGTCAGCGGGCGGTCTTCGCGCCCGTCCCCTTCATCGAAGACGCGTACACATCCACGTATTCCTGGCCGCTCAGCTTGGCGAGCTCGTACATGATCTCGTCGGTGATGGAGCGGAGGATGAAGCGGTCGCCTTCGAGCCCGCTGAACCGTGAGAAATCTAACGGCTTGCCGACCACGACGCCAATCCGCCGCACCTTCGGGAAGCGACTGCCGATCGGCATCGCCTTCTCGGTGTCGACCATGGCGACCGGGATGACGGGGACCTGGCCCTCGAGCACCATGCGCGCGATGCCGGTGCGGCCGCGGTAGAGGCGGCCGTCGCCGCTGCGGGTGCCCTCGGGGTAGATGCCGAGCAGCTCCCCCCGCCGCAGGACGCTGAGGCCCGTCGTCAGGGCGGCCTCGGACGCCTTGCCGCCCGACCGGTCGATCGGCAGCTGGCCCGTCGCGAGCATGAACCACCGGACCGCCCAGCCCTTGATGCCCTTGCCCGTGAAGTACTCGGCCTTGGCGAGGAACGAGATCCGCCGGTCGAGCTCGATCGGCAGGATGATCGAGTCGATGAAGGAGAGGTGGTTGCTCGCGAGGATCGCGGCGCCCTTCTTGGGCACGTTCTCCATGCCGGTCGTCCAGGGCCGGAAGACGCGCTTGATGAACGGTCCGACGAAGACGCCCTTCAGGACCCAGTAGAAGAAGATGCGCATCGGATCTCCTCGCTCGCGCTACCCGCGGGAGCCCGGCACGGCCGGGTCGCTCGAGTAGCTCGCCGGATCGCCGGCGGACAGGAAGTGGGCACGGGCCAGGTCGGCGGCGCCGACGACGCCCGCGTCGCCGGCGAACTCGGCGACGCGGAACTCGGGCTCCGGGTGGTACCCGCGGGCGGGCAGCACCTCGAGGAAGGCGGTGCGGATCGGCTCGAGCAGCACGTCGCCCGCCGTCGAGACACCGCCGCCGAAGACGAACAGCTGGGGGTCGAGCACGGCCGCGAGACTCGCGCAGGCCTCGCCGAGGTGATGGCCGAGCTGGCGGAGCGCGGACAGGGCCCCCGGGTCGCCCGCGGCGATCAGCTCGCCCACCTGGGCGCCGGTCAGCCCGCCGTTGCGCTCGCGCGCCTCGGCGAGGGCGTTGCCGATGCCGCCGGCGTCCGCGATCTCGTTCGACATGCGCAGCAGGGCGCGGCCGGATCCGTACTGCTCGAAGCAGCCGCGGGCGCCGCAGCCGCAGGGCAGGCCGCCGGGGATGAGGCGCAGGTGCCCGAGCTCCGCGCCGGCGCCGAAGCCGCCGCGGAAGAGGGTGTCGTTGTGCACGATCGCGCCGCCGACCCCGGTTCCGATGGTGATCATCACCATGTCGCTGACGAGCCGCCCGGTGCCGAACCGGAACTCGGCCCAGCCCGCGGCGTTCGCGTCGTTCTCGATGAGGATGGGGAGGCCGAGGCGCTCCTCCAGCTCCTCGCGCAGGGGCTCGTTCCGCCACGCCACGTTGGGCGTGTAGTAGACGAGGGACTGCGCCGCGTCGATGAAGCCGGGTGCGGCGACGCCGACCGCGGCGATCTCCTGCCCGGCGGCGAGCTCCCGCACCATCTCGACGACGGCGTCCTTGAGCGAGTCGCTGTCCCCGGCGGGGGTGGGGCGGCGCGCCTCCGCCAGGATGGCGCCGAGTTCGTCGACGACAGCGCCGGCGATCTTCGTGCCCCCGATGTCGATCCCTATCGCGTGCACGGACCGAGCCTAGTGCGCCTCCCGCCCCCACCCTGCCGACCCTCGTGGCACGCCCCAGTTGCGGGGTCGCGAGCCGGGCGGTTCCGCCCGATACACTGTGGAAAATCGCACCCGGTACCGAAGGAGTTGCCGTGCACCAGACCGATGTGCCCGCCGCCGTCCCCGCGACGCCCGACGCCAACGCCACCGACCTGCTGCTGGAACGGGTGGCGAAGACACCGGACGCTCCCCTCTTCGGACGCCAGCTCGGCGAGCAGTGGATCGACGTGAGCGCCCGCGACTACCTGGAGCAGGTGCGCGGCCTCGCGAAGGGCTTCATCGCCGCGGGCATCGAGCCCGGCGACAAGATCGGCCTGATGGCGAAGACCCGCTACGAGTGGACGCTCATCGACTTCGCGGTCTGGTTCGCGGGCGCGATCCTCGTCCCCGTGTACGAGACCTCCGCCCCCAGCCAGGTGCACTGGAACCTCACTGACGCGGGGGCCGTCGCGATGATCGTCGAGGGCCCCGACCAGTTCGCCCGGTTCGACGAGGTGCACGCCGACCTGCCGGATGTCCGCAGCGTCTGGCAGATCGAGCGCGGCGACCTCGGCAAGCTGGTCGCCTCCGGCGCCGCCGTCTCCGACGAGGAGCTGGAGCGGCGCCGCAGCCTCGCGAACGAGGACGACATCGCGACGATCATCTACACGTCGGGCACGACCGGGGTGCCGAAGGGCTGCGTGCTGACGCACCGCAACTTCGTCGAGCTCAGCCGGAACACGGTCGCCGCCGTGCCCGAGGTGTTCAAGCCGGGCGCCTCCACGGTGCTGTTCATCCCGCTCGCGCACATCTTCGCCCGCTTCATCGCGGTCGTGTCGGTGTGCGGCGGCGTGAAGGTCGGCCACCAGCCTGACACGACGAAGCTGGTGCCGACCCTCGGCTCGTTCAAGCCGACCTTCCTCCTCGCCGTGCCCCGCGTGTTCGAGAAGGTCTACAACTCCGCCGAGCAGAAGGCCGAGGCCGGCGGCAAGGGCAAGATCTTCCGCAAGGCCGCCGATGTGGCGGTCGCCCACTCGAAGGCGCTCGAGGAGGGCAAGGTGCCCCTCGCCCTCAAGCTGCAGTTCGCGGCGTTCGACAAGCTCGTCTACAGCAAGCTGCGCACGACCCTCGGCGGCCGGGTCGAGTACGCGGTGTCCGGCTCCGCCCCGCTCGGCGACCGGCTGGGGCACTTCTACCACAGCCTCGGCATCAAGATCCTCGAGGGCTACGGGCTCACGGAGACGACAGCGCCGGTGAGCGTCGGCCGCCCCAGCGACTTCCGCATCGGCTCGGTGGGCCCCGCGCTGCCCGGCGTCTCCGTCCGGATCGCCGACGACGGCGAGATCGAGACGAAGGGCGTCAACCTCTTCCGCGAGTACTGGAAGAACCCGGAGGCGACGGCCGAGGCCTTCCACGGCGAGTGGTTCCGCACGGGTGACATCGGCGAGCTCGACGACAAGGGCCACCTGCGGATCACCGGCCGCAAGAAGGAGCTCATCGTCACCGCGGGCGGCAAGAACGTCTCGCCCGCGGCGCTCGAGGACCCGATCCGCGCCAACCCGATCGTCGGTCAGGTGGTCGTCGTCGGCGACCGGAAGCCGTTCGTCGCCGCGCTCATCACCCTCGACAGCGAGATGCTGCCCGTGTGGCTGAAGAACAACGGGGTCGAGGAGCCGCTGAGCATCGAGCAGGCCGCGAAGCACCCGCAGGTGCTCGCCGAGGTCCAGCGGGCGATCGACGAGGCCAACACGCGGGTGTCGCGTGCGGAGTCGATCCGCAAGTTCACGATCCTCTCCACCGAGTTCACCGAGGCGAGCGGCCACCTGACGCCGAAGCTCTCGATCAAGCGGAACGTGATCCTGCAGGACTTCGCGCCGGCGATCGAGGAGATGTACGCGGGAAGCCCGGCCACGACGCCGAGCACCAGCAGCCTCGCCCACTGACCGCGCTGCCCCTGTCCCTCAACAGGCAGAAAGTCCTCCAACAGGCGGAAGTCGCCGATTTCCGCCTGTTGGAGGCAGAAACGCCTGTTGAAGGAGAGGAAGGGCGGGGACGAGCGGCGCTCAGAACCAGCGGGATTCGCGGATGCGGCGCATCGCCTCGCGGCGGCGGTCCTTGTCGAGGCGGTCGAGGTAGAGCTTGCCGTCGAGGTGGTCCACCTCGTGCTGCAGTGCCTGGGCGAGCACGCCGGAGCCCTCGACGACGACCGGCCGGCCGTCGAGGTCGACGCCCTCGGCACGCGCCCACGGGTGCCGCAGCACCGGGTACCAGAGCTCGGGGACGGACAGGCAGCCCTCGTCGACGAGCTCCGGATCGCCGCGCACCTCGACGATGCGCGGGTTCAGCACGTAGCCGATCTTCCCGTCCACGTTGTAGCTGAACGCCCGCAGGTTCACGCCGATCTGCGACGCCGCGACGCCGGCCCGTCCGGGCAGCGCGACGGAGTCGAGCAGGTCGGCGACGAGCGAGCGCACTCCGTCGTCGATGTTCTCGATCGGCGCGGACGGGGTCTTGAGAACCGGATCCCCGAACAGCCGGATGGGGCGCTCAGGCACCTCGGCGCACGGGGAGTCCGTCGACCACGAGGGCGGCCAGCCGGCGGGCGGCGTCCTTCGTGACCTGCCTGAGGTCCTTGTAGCTGACCACGCTGCCGGCGGCGAGCACCGGGTCGTACGGGATGCGCACGATGTCGCGGACGCGGGACTTGAAGTGCGCCTCGATCTCGTCGAGCTTCACCATGTTGGTGCCCTGCGTCGCCGTGTTGAGCGCGACGATCGCGTTGCGGACGAGGTCGCCGTAGCCGTTCGCCTCGAGCCAGGTGAGGGTCTCGGACGCGAGTCGCGCCTCGTCGACGCTGCCGCCGGAGACGATGACCACAGAGTCGGCTCGGTTGAGGGTGGCCCGCATGACGGAGTGGACGATGCCGGTTCCGCAGTCGGTGAGCACGATCGAGTAGAAGCGGGCGGTGAGGTCCGCGACCACGTTGTAGTCGTTCTCGTCGAAGGCCTCACTCAGCAGCGGGTCGGTGTCCGACGCGAGGATGTCGAGGCGGGTCTCGTCCCGGGAGACGAGCTGCGAGAAGTCGGTGAAGCCGGTGATGCTCGCGGCCTTGTGCACGACGTCCCGCACGGTGGCGCGGGTCTGCTTGGAGACGCGCTCGGAGAGCGTGCCGCGGTCCGGGTTCGCGTCGATCGCGATGATCCGGTCCTCGCGCGTGGTCGCCAGCGCCATGCCGAGCAGGGTGGTGACCGTGGTCTTGCCGACGCCGCCCTTGCGGGTGAGGATCGGGACGAACCGGGTGCCGCCCTCGAACTGCTTGTCGATGCGGACGTCGAGCTCCTTGCGGGCCCGCTCCGCCGGGGAGTCGCCGAGGTTCACCTTGTGGAACGTGGCCGCGTACACGAACTTGTTCCACGCGCCGGTCGGGGCGGTGCGGGTGAGCCTGCCCTCGATGAGGCGATCGGCGGTGAGCATGGCGGACGTCTCGGGCGTCTCGCTGTGCAGGCCGCGCAGGCTGTCGCGGCGCGTGAGGCTGGTGCCGCCCGGAGGCGTGACGGGCTCGACGCGCGGCATCTCGCCGGTCGCGCGCTGCCCGTCGGGGATGCGCGGCACGCTCCCGGTCACGCGGGGGACCTCGCCGGTGAGGCGGGGAAGGTCGCCGGTGAGGCGGGGAAGGTCGCCGGTGAGGTGCGGCACCTCCCCGGTGTAGGAGCGCGGCGTGTCGCCGGTGCCCGTGGGGAACGTGCTGAATGCTCGGCTGCCGAGGAGGGCGTCGTAGGCGCTGCCCGTGGGCCGGTACGGCGTGCGGGCCGGCTTCTCCTCGACCGGCCGCAGCTCGCCGAGCGCGATCTCCCCGGTCAGCGTGCCGGGGACGGCGCTCGCGGGCACCGCGACGTCGTCGATGCGGACCGCTGCCTCGTCGTCGGGCAGCGCGTGCTCGGGCGCCGGCGGCAGGTCGATGTGGATGGTCAGGCTCTCGGGAAGGCTGCTCGCGAGCTTCGCCCCCGGCTCCTCGACCAGCTCGCTGTGGAAGTGCTCGAGCTCCTCGTCGTGCTGCTCGGCGCCGACCGTGCTCTCGAGCACCTGCCCGGGAGACTTCTTGCGCTTGCTCGACACAGGCCCAGCCTTCCGTTCCGTTCGCGTCGCACTCATATCCCTGACAGCCTAAGCGGCACCTCCCGGCCAGGCCGGGAGCCGCGCGGGCGGTCCGGGAACGTGTCAGCGCACCTCGACGAGCAGGTCCCCCGCCTCCACCTGCTGGGTGGCGGCGATGGCGAGGCGCGCGACCGTGCCGGCGATGGGGCTCGTGATGGCGGCCTCCATCTTCATGGCCTCGATCGACGCGATCGCCTGACCGGCCTCGACCTTGTCGCCCTCCTGCACCTTGAGCGTCACGACCCCGGAGAACGGCGCAGGCACGTGCCCGGGCTTGCCCGGGTCCGCCTTCTCGGCGGAGGTGACCTCGACGGCGACGCTGCGGTCCCGCACGGAGATCGGCCGCATCTGGCCGTTGAGGGTGGTCATGACGTTGCGCATGCCCTTCTCGTCGACCTCGCCGATGGCCTCGAGCCCGACGAACAGCTGCACGCCGCGCGCGATGCGGACGGTGTGCTCGACCCCGCCCTGCAGGCCGTAGAGGTAGTCGGCCGTGTCGACGACGGACAGGTCGCCGTACATGTCCCGCACCTGCTGGAAGGTGCGGGTCGGGCCGGGGAAGAGCAGCCGGTTGAGTGCCTGCCGGCGCGTGGGGCTGTCGGCGTCGAGCGCGGCGCTGTCGTCCGCCGAGAGGTCCTCGACCGAGACGTCGACCGTGCGGCCCTCGAGCACCTTCGAGCGGAACGGCTCGGGCCAGCCGCCCGGCAGGTCGCCGAGCTCGCCGGCCATGAAGCCGATCACGGAGTCCGGGATGTCGTACTTCTGCGGGTTCTGCTCGAAGTCGCCCGGGTCGGCCCCGGCGGCGGCGAGGTGCAGCGCCAGGTCGCCGACGACCTTCGAGGACGGCGTCACCTTGGGGATGCGGCCGAGGATCCGGTTCGCGGCGGCGTAGAGGTCCTCGATCAGCTCGAAGCGGTCGGCGAGACCGAGGGCGATCGCCTGCTGGCGCAGGTTCGACAGCTGACCGCCGGGGATCTCGTGGTGGTACACGCGGCCGGTGGGGCCGGGCAGGCCGGACTCGAACGGCTTGTACTGGGTGCGCACGGCCTCCCAGTACGGCTCGAAGTCGGCGATCGCCTGCAGGGAGAGGCCGGTGTCGCGCTCCGTGTCGGCGAGAGCGGCGACCAGCGCGGACGCCGACACCTGGCTCGTGGTGCCCGCCATGGCGGCGCTCGCGACGTCGACCGCGTCGACGCCTGCCTCGCTCGCGGCGAGGAGGGTCGCGAGCTGGCCGCCCGCGGTGTCGTGGGTGTGCAGGTGCACGGGCAGGTCGAACCGCTCGCGCAGGGCCGCGACGAGCTTCGCCGCAGCGTACGGGCGGAGCAGCCCGGCCATGTCCTTGATGGCGAGGATGTGCGCGCCGGCCTCGACGATCTGCTCCGCGAGGCGGAGGTAGTAGTCGAGCGTGTAGAGGTCCTCGGCGGGGTCGAGGAGGTTGCCGGTGTAGCACATGGCGACTTCGGCGACCGAGCTCCCGGTGGCGCGCACGGCGTCGATCGCGGGTCGCATCTGGTCGACGTCGTTGAGCGCGTCGAAGATCCGGAAGATGTCGATTCCGGTGTCGGCGGCCTCGCGCACGAACGCGTCGGTCACCTTCGTCGGATACGGCGTGTAGCCGACCGTGTTGCGGCCGCGCAGCAGCATCTGGATCGCGATGTTGGGCATCGCCTCGCGGAGGGTGGCGAGCCGGTCCCAGGGGTCCTCGCCGAGGAAGCGGAGGGCGACGTCGTAGGTGGCGCCTCCCCAGGCCTCGACCGAGAGCAGGCCGGGAGCCGTGCGCGCGTAGTGCGGGCCGACCGCGGCGAGGTCGCGCGTGCGGACCCGGGTGGCGAGCAGCGACTGGTGCGCGTCGCGGAAGGTGGTGTCGGTCACCGCGAGGGCGGTCTGCGCCCGCAGCTCGGCGGCGAATCCCTCGGGGCCGAGCTCGAGCAGACGCTGGCGCGAGCCGTCCGGCGCGGGCGCCGTCAGGTCGACCGCGGGCAGCTTGTCGACGGGGCGTGCGCCCAGCGGGCGGCTCCCCCACGGCTGGTTGACGGTGACCTCCGCGAGCCAGGTGAGGATCTTGGTGCCGCGGTCGCGGGACGGGTTCGGCGCGATGAGGTCCGGCCGCTCCTCGATGAAGGAGGTGGCGATGTCGCCGGCGACGAACGCCGGGTCGTCCAGCACGGCCTGGAGGAACGAGATGTTGGTGGAGACGCCGCGGATGCGGAACTCCGCGAGCCCGCGCTTCGCGCGCGCCACGGCGGCCGGGAAGTCGCGGCCGCGGCAGGTCATCTTCGCGAGCATCGAGTCGAAGTGCGGGCTGATCTGGGCACCCTGTGCGACCGTGCCGCCGTCGAGGCGGATGCCGGCGCCGCCGGGAGAGCGGTAGGTGGTGATCTTCCCGGTGTCGGGCCGGAAGCCCTGCGAGGGGTCCTCGGTCGTGATGCGGCACTGCAGAGCGGCGCCCCGCAGCTGCAGCCTGTCCTGCGTGAGGCCGAGCTGCTCGAGGGTCTCCCCCGCGGCGATGCGCATCTGGCTCTGCACGAGGTCGACGTCGGTGACCTCCTCGGTCACCGTGTGCTCGACCTGGATGCGCGGGTTCATCTCGATGAAGACGTGCTGGCCGGCGCGGTCGCCGACCGTGTCGACGAGGAACTCGACGGTTCCCGCGTTCTGGTAGCCGATCGACTTGGCGAAGGCGACGGCGTCGCGGTAGAGGGCGTCCCGGATCGACTGGTCGAGGTTCGGCGCCGGCGCGATCTCGATGACCTTCTGGTGGCGGCGCTGCACCGAGCAGTCGCGCTCGAAGAGATGCACCGTGTTGCCGCTGCCGTCGGCGAGGATCTGCACCTCGATGTGCCGCGGCCGGAGCACCGCCTGCTCGAGGAACATGGTCGGGTCGCCGAAGGCGCTGTCCGCCTCGCGCATGGCGGCGGTGAGGGCGTCCCGCAGCTCCCCCTTGGTGTTGACCCGGCGCATCCCGCGTCCGCCGCCGCCGGCGACCGCCTTCGCGAAGACGGGGAAGCCGATCTCGTCGGCGGCGGCGAGCAGCTCGTCGAGGTCGGCCGACGGCTTGCTCGACTTCAGGACGGGCACGCCCGCCTTGATGGCGCGCTCCTTGGCGGCGACCTTGTTGCCGGCCATCTCGAGCACCTCGGCCGGCGGGCCGATGAAGGTGATGCCGGCCTGGCGGGCGGCCTCGGCGAGCTCGGGGTTCTCGCTGAGGAACCCATAGCCGGGGTAGATGGCGTCGGCGCCGGACTCCTTGGCGACGCGGATGATCTCGGCGACGTCGAGATAGGCGCGCACCGGATGGCCCGGCTCCCCGATCTGATAGGCCTCGTCCGCCTTCAGGCGGTGCATGGAGTTGCGGTCCTCGTAGGGGAACACCGCGACGGTCTTCGCGCCGAGCTCGTAGGCGGCGCGGAAAGCGCGGATCGCGATCTCGCCGCGGTTGGCTACCAGGATCTTCGAGAACACACGTGCCCTTCCCCCGGCGGTCCTCGCCGAATGGATCGTCGTTGTGGGTGTGCCCAGACTACTGGCGCTAACGTTGTGCCCGTGCATGTGCTGAGCGTCTCCTCCCTGAAGGGTGGAGTGGGCAAGACCACCGTCACCCTCGGCCTCGCATCCGCCGGCTTCGCGAAGGGTTTGCGCACCCTCGTCGTGGACCTCGACCCGCAGTCCGATGTCTCGACCGGCATGGACGTGCAGGTTCAGGGCCACCTCAACGTCGCGGATGTGCTCGCCTCCCCCAAGGAGAAGGTCGTCCGCGCCGCGATCGCGCCCAGCGGGTGGACCCGCGGCCGTTCCGGCACGATCGACGTGATGGTGGGCAGCCCGTCCGCGATCAACTTCGACGGCCCCCACCCGAGCATCCGGGACATTTGGAAGCTCGAGGAGGCGCTCGCGAGCGTCGAGCACGACTACGACCTGGTGCTGATCGACTGCGCCCCGTCCCTCAACGCCCTGACCCGCACCGCGTGGGCGGCGAGCGACCGCGTCGCCGTCGTCACCGAGCCGGGCCTCTTCTCCGTCGCCGCCGCCGACCGCGCCCTCCGCGCGATCGAGGAGATCCGCCGCGGCCTCAGCCCGCGCCTCCAGCCCCTCGGCATCATCGTCAACCGCGCGCGCATGCAGTCGCTCGAGCACCAGTTCCGCATCAAGGAGCTGCGCGACATGTTCGGCCCGCTCGTGCTGAGCCCGCACCTGCCCGAGCGCACGTCGCTGCAGCAGGCGCAGGGCGCGGCGAAGCCGCTGCACATCTGGCCGGGCGAGAGCGCCCAGGAGATGGCGCGCATGTTCGACCAGCTCCTCGACCGCGTCCTCCGCACGGGCCGCGTCGGCGAGTACGCCGAGCTGGAGACGCACACCACGCCGACGCCGACCGTCTGACGCGCTGCCGCCCTCTGCGGGTGCGCGGGGTGGCGGGATAGTTGGCGTGCGTCGGCGGCTCGCGTCGGTGGGGTGGCCGGGAGGCTTGCTACGGCGCGGGTGGCTCGGTTCTCGGGATGCGTCGCGCACCGCGTGGGTGGGTCGGTCTCGGGATGCGTCACGCACCGTACGGGTGCCTCGCACCGCGCTCTATCGCCGAGTGCGCCCCGAAACACCGAGCGCGCCCGTTGCCCAGGGTGCTCTCGGTGTTTCGAGGAGCACTCGGTGCTTCAGCAGGAATCCGAGTGGCGTTTCAGGGCGCACTCGGCGCGGAAGCTCCGCCGGAACACCCGGACGCGACGAACCCGGCGCCTGATCGCCCAGTGCGCCCCGAAGCACCGAGCGCGCCCGTTGCCCAGGGTGCTCTCGGTGTTTCAGGGAGCACTCGGTGCTTCAGCAGGAATCCGAGTGGCGTTTCCGGGTGCACTCGACGCCGAAGTGCCGCCGAACTCCTCGAACGCGACGCACGCGCCCGAGCAACCACCCCCGGCACCGTGTTAAGCCGACTCACCCAGCCGGGCAACCCACGCAACAGGCACTCGACACCCGGCCATCCGATCACCAGGCCGCACCCAACGACTCCCGCAACTGGCACCCGGAATCGCCGCACCCCGCCAGCCGGCCGACTAGACCCCGCCGCCCCCACCGATCCAGCTCCGACCCCGCCCCCTACGGCAGCACCGCAAACGCGCGCACCGGGAAAGTGCCGAACCCCTCCACCTTCGGCGGCACGGCGGAGAACATCGCCCCGCTCGCCGGCACCTGCCCCAGGTTGGTGAGGTGCTCGACGACCGGGACGCCGGCCGCGAGGAGGAGCGAGTGCGCCGGGCGGCGGCCGCCCGCGTCCGGGGACGTGTCGTCGATGTTGAGGGAGTCGATGCCGACGAGTCGCACGCCCTGGTCGACGAGGTACGACGCCGCGGCCTCGGTGAGGAACGGCGCGGGCTCCCCGTACCGCTCGGTGCCGAAGTGGCGGTCCCAGCCGGTGTGCAGGAGCACCGCCGCGCCGCGAACGTCGCGCTCCGCGAAGACGGTGGCCGGGATGCCGCGCTCGGTCGCGTCGGTGAGACGGAACACCTCGGCGTTGAGAGCGACGAGCTGGTCGAGCGAGAGGCTCGCGAGGTCGCCGCCGCCCGCGTAGCGGTGGTACGGGCTGTCGAGGTAGGTGCCCGTGTTGCCGATCATCGTGATGATGTCCATCGCGAACTCGGTGCCGGGCGCGTAGACGCTCCGCGACGCCTCCCGCGTCAGGTGCGGGGTGATCGTCGGAGCGGGCAGCCCGGGATAGGTGACGAGGCCGGCGCGGATGGTGTGGCTGAGGTCGACGAGGGGCGAGGCGGCGGGCGCGGGCGCCCCGCTGATCCCCCGGCTGCCCTTGTGCGCCTCCTCCACGACCTCCAGCCCGCGCAGCTCGACCTCGCCGACCATCGCGAGGCCGAGGTGGCGGATGAACAGGTGGGCGATGTCCGACTCGCTGAGCCCCTCGGAGGGCAGGTCGAGGCGGAAGCGCTCGACCGTCATCCCTCCCCCGTTGGCGAAGCGGACGTCGGCATCGAACACAGCACGGAACTCGGTCACCCGTCGAGCCTGGCAGACCCGGGCCATGCCCGGAAACGACGAACGCACCCCGAGTGCGGAGTGCGTTCGATGCGAAGTGGTTCGGCGGGGCTCAGCCGGCGACGCGGGCGGCTCGGCGAGCGGCGAGCTCGTCCTGCGGGTCCTGCACCTGGGTGTCGAGCTCGACGAGGCTCGACTCGACCTCGCGGAGCACCTTGCCGACCGCGATGCCGAAGACGCCCTGGCCGCGGCTGACCAGGTCGATGACCTCGTCGTTCGAGGTGCAGAGGTAGACGCTGGCGCCGTCGCTCATCAGGGTCGTCTGGGCGAGGTCGCTGATGCCGGCCTCGCGGAGCTGGTTCACCGCGGTGCGGATCTGCTGCAGCGAGATGCCGGTGTCGAGGAGCCGCTTGACGAGCTTGAGGACGAGGATGTCGCGGAAGCCGTAGAGGCGCTGCGAGCCGGAGCCGGCGGCGCCGCGGATCGTGGGCTCGACGAGGCCGGTGCGGGCCCAGTAGTCGAGCTGGCGGTAGCTGATGCCGGCGGCGCGGGCGGCGATGGTGCCGCGGAAGCCCTCACCTGCCTCCAGGTCCGGCATGCCGTCCGTGAAGAGCAGCCCGAGATCGTAGCGATCTTCGCTGCGGCTGAGTTCCTTCATCAGGCGTGCCTACCGTTCATCTTGAGGACTTCTCCACGGTACCGAGCGGAGGAGCCCTCGGCAATCACATCCGGATTTGGGACTTCGGCGTGTCGCGTCACGCGCCGAGCCGCTCGAGGGCTCCGCGGATGAGGCTGGCGCGCACCACGTCGAGCTGCGCGGCGAGCTCCAGGGCGAGCTCCGCGCCCCGCGCTCTGCTCGCGCCGTCCCTGCGCCGGATGGCGGGGAGCACCGCGCTCTCGAGGAGCCCCGCCTCCCGCTCGGCGGCGGCCCGGAAGCCGCGCAGGTGCCGCGGTTCGATGCCGACGCGGCGCAGCTCGGCGAGGGCCTTGAGAACGCCGAGCGCGTCGTCGCTGAAGGTGTCACCCGGCTGCAGCAGGGAGGCGCTGACCGCCTCGTCGAGGAGCGACGACGGGGCGCCCGCCTCCTTGAGCAGTTCCTCGCGGCTGTAGCGCCGCTCCGCGGCCAGCATGGACGGCGTCGCCTGCGCCGCCGCGCCGGGCCACGCCGGGTTGCGGCCGGCGTCGAGGTCGGCGAGATAGGAGCGGATCACCTTGAGCGGCAGGTAGTGGTCGCGCTGCATGGTGAGGATGAGGCGCAGCCGCTCGAGGTCGCGCGGCGAGAACTTGCGGTAGCCGGATTCGGTGCGCGCCGGGGCGATCAGCCGCTGCTCCTCGAGGAACCGCAGCTTCGACGGCGACAGGTCCGGGAAGTCCGGCTTCAGCTTGGCGAGGACCTGTCCGATGTTGAGCAACGCCGGTGCACTGGCCCCCTGCGCGCGGGCCACGGACGTCGTCATGCTCAGCGGGCGCCCGCGTGGGCCAGGTCGTGCCGCGAGGCGTAGAAGGTGAGACGGAACTTGCCGACCTGGACCTCGGCACCGTCGGTGAGCAGCGCGCTGTCGATGCGCACGCCGTCGTAGTAGGTGCCGTTGAGGCTGCCGAGGTCCTTCACCTCGAAGGCGGTGCCCCGCCGGATGAACTGGGCGTGACGGCGCGAGACGGTCACGTCGTCGAGGAAGATGTCGGAGCTCGGGTGCCGGCCCGCCGTGGTGACGTCGGCGTCGAGCAGGAACCGGGCACCGCTGTTGGGGCCGCGCCGGACCACGAGGAGCGCCGAACCGGACGGCAGCGCCGCGATGGCGGCCTGCTCCTCCGAGTTGGTGCGGGTGTCGAGCGCGGCGACCTGGCCCAGGAAGTCCTCACCGAAGGACGCGGTGGTGTCCGCGCTCACCGAATCCGGGACCCGAGGGGTCCTCGGATCGCCACCTCGACCGGGCGCTGCGTCGCGGGAATCGACCATCGGGGACTACCTCCTTCAGCGGACAACCCTAGCGGATGGAGACCCTCCGCCGTCCCGTGGGATGCGGATCACTCGCGCGGTCTCCACCGCGTAGACGAGGCCCGCCCACCAGTAGAGGAACGCTCCCCACGCCCCGAACGCCCAACCGATGGGCCCCACGACGTGCGCGATCCCGGGGAACGCCTGGGCGAGCACGAGGAGCGGCAGCGCGTAGAAGAGGCAGAAGGTGGCGATCTTCCCGAGGTGGTGCACGGGGAGCGGACCGTACCCGTTGCTCGCGAGGATCACCCCGAGGGCGAGCAGCAGGACGTCCCGCGCCACGATCACGAGGACGAGCCACCAGGGCACCAGCTCGCGGGCGGCGAGCCCGAGGAGGGCCGCGAAGATGTAGAGCCGGTCGGCGGCCGGATCGAGCAGCTGGCCGAGGCGGCTGACCTGGCCGAGCCTCCTCGCGAGGTAGCCGTCGAGGTAGTCGGTGGCACTCGCGACGACGAGCACGATGAGCGCGGCGAGGTCCTGCCCGTCGAGGAGCAGGACGAGGAAGACGGGGACGAGCGCGAGCCGCACGAAGCTGAGGATGTTCGGCAGCGTGAGGATGCGGTCGCTGACCTGCTGGCGCTGCACGCGCCCGGGCTGCGGCGCTCCGTCCACGTCGGTCAGCCTACTGCCCGGCGGCTGGGAGCCGCCGGGCGGGAAAGGCTTCGTCAGGCGCCCCAGGCGTCGAGCGCGGCGAGCAGCGCGGTGGACGCGGCGAGCGACTCCTTGGCGGCGGGCGTGCACTCCGGGGTCGCCTCCCAGTTGCACTCCGCCTCGGTCCAGGCGGCGCTTGCCGCACCGGCGGCCGCGGCGGCCTCCTGGACCGGCTCGAGGGCCTGCAGCTCGTCGCCCGTAAGCCCCTGGTCGCCGACGGACGCGAAGAGCTCCTCGACGGTGGCGGCGGACATCGCGGCCGACGTGAGCGCGCCGGTGCACAGGTACTCGCCGTCGATGGCGGCGGCGACCGTGCAGCCCTTGGCGTCCCACTCCCCGAGCGTCGTCCTCAGGTGGTCGTGGCTGCTCGCGAGCGAGGCGAGCCAGAAGCCGGCGGAGCCCGCCGGGATCTCCTCGTCGGGATCGGCAGCGTCGGGCTCGTCGGCGTCGGGACCGCCACCCTCGGCCGGCGCCTCAGCAGGGGCGGCGGTCTGCGCCGGCTCCGGTTCGGCGACACTCGGGGAGGAGGCGCAGGCGGACAGGAGGACGACGACGCCGGCGATCGCGGCCGCTGCGCAGGCTCGGACGGGGCGGGGCAGGAAGGGGTTCATGTCCTCGACGCTAGGGACGGAGACCGCGGCGGAGGACCATCGCGCACGACCTGCAATCGCGGTGCAACCAGGGGAAACAGGCGCAGACGACGACGCGGCCGGGGCCCATTATGGGAGCCCCGGCCGCGTCGTCGGGTGGATCGGGTGTCGGGCTAGAACTGGGCGTAGAAGCTGCCGACAGCGCGGTTCATCGCGTCGACATCGGCCTCCGTCAGCATCGTGAAGGTGAGGGTGACGAGGTAGTCGCCCGCCTTCGAGTAGCCGGAGAGGACGAGCAGGTCGGCCTGTCCGCCGCAGCCGGTGTAGTAGCGGTAGCTGGCGTCGTGGACGCCGTCATCGAAGACGTCCTCCGAGTCGAGCGTGCAGCCGGAGCTGTCCGCCAGGTCCTGGTAGGCGGAGAACCAGTCGTCGGGCGTCGCCGTCGCGGCGTTCGAGGCGACCAGCGACATGCCGGGCACGTCCCAGCTGTCCGCGTAGGCGGCCAGGTCGGGGCTCGCCTCGATGCGGGCGTACGAGGCGCCGTCGAAGGCCTCGAAGGCGCTCGTGTCGAGCTCCCACGAGTCGTCCACCTCGGCCTGCAGCGAGCCGCTGTCGTCGACCACGGTCGTGAAGGTGCCCGAGGAGGAGCTCCCGCCGCCGTTGCCGCCGCTGCTGCTTCCGCCATTGCTGACCGGAACGCTGACCGCCTCGAGCGGGTCGCCGTTCATCTGGCCGCGGTAGTAGATGTCCTCGGACGGGCGGTAGACGTCGACCGCGAGGGTGGCGTCCTGGCCGCGGGTCCGGAGGACGTCGCAATAGTCGGCCATCGTGCCGTCGACGCCGAGGCTGACGCCCTCCATGCGGGTGAGGAGGTCGCCCGGCTGCACGCCGGCCTCGTCCGCGATGCCGCCTGAGGCGATCGAGTTCACCCAGATGCCGAGGCCGTTGCCCTCCTCGTCGGTGATCGCCGTGCCGTTGATGCCGAGGCTCAGCACGTTCTCGCCGGCCGCGAGCTGCTCGACGACGTCGCGCACCTCGCTCGACGAGATCGCGAGGTTCTGGTCGTAGGTGTCGTTGCCGGCGTAGTTCACGCCGACGACGCGGCCCTTCGTGTCGACGAGGGGGCCGCCCGAGTTGCCGCCGCGGATGCGGGCGTCGTGCTCGATGACGTGGTCGATGGAGGCCCACTGGGTGTCCATCGCCGTGTCGGCCTTCGAGATGATGCCGCGGGTCATGTTGAACGTCGGGTCGCCGAGGGGGAAGCCGGCGGTGTAGACGTCGGTCGCGACCTTCGTCTCGCCCTCGTACCAGCCGAGCGTCGGGTACTCGTCGCCGCTGAGGTCGATGACCGCGAGGTCCAGGCACTCGCTTGAGCCGAGGATCTTCGCGTTGAGCGTCTCCGACTGGTCGCCGCCCCGCCAGACCTTCAGCGTGCCGGCGCCGACGACGACGTGGTTGTTCGTCACGGCGAGGCCGCTCTCGTCGATGATGAAGCCCGAGCCGCGGCCGGCCGCCTCGAAGGCCCCCTCCGGGGACACGAACGTGCCGACCGACTCGATCTGGATCGTCGCGGACTGGACGCCGTCGAAGCCCACCGTGCCGTCGTCCTTGGTGCCGCCTCCGCCGGCCGCGCCGGCGAGGGGGTTCGCGAAACAGGAGGTGAGGGCGAGCGCCGTCGCGGGCACCGCGATCAGGGTGGCCGCGCCGCGGCGCAGCCGCGCCGAGCGGGTGGAGCGTCGCGCCCGGCCGGCGGCCGGAGCGGACGAGGCGCCGTGTCCGGCGCGGGCGGAGTCGGCCGGAGCCGGGGTGCTGGAGTAGGTCATGTCCCGAACGCTAGGGAGGGCCGCATCAGGCGTTGTGGCATCGATCCCGCATGCAATGGACGTGCAATGGCGGCTTGCACGCCGCGCAACTCCGCGGCCCTGGACGGCTGCGGGGGGCGCGGGAAGAATCGGGGCATGCGCTGCAGCATCGTCCCGCCCTATCTGCTCGAGCGGCTCGCCTCGGCGGCGGAGGAGCGGGAGTACGGCACGGTCGCGCGGGCCGCCCGTCGCGCCCTGGTCGGCGCCGGCACGGTGCACGAGACCCGGCGGGCACCGTTCCTGCCGGAGCTGCGCGCGGCGACCACGCGCAACCCGCAGCGGACGATATCCGACGCGGAGTCGACGGAGACGCTGCCCGGCATCCCGGTGCGCCGTGAGGGCGAGCCGCCGGACGGGGACCCGGCGGTGGACGAGGCGTACGACGGACTCGGCGCGGTGTTCGCCTACTTCGACGAGGCGCACCGCCGGAACTCGATCGACGGCCGCGGGCTGCCCCTCGAGGCGACCGTGCACTACGGCGAGGAGTACGACAACGCGTTCTGGGACGGCGAGCGGATGGTCTTCGGGGACGGCGACGGCGAGATCTTCCGGCGCTTCACCGTCTCGCTGTCGGTGATCGGCCACGAGCTGGCCCACGGGGTCACCCAGTACACCGCCGACCTCCGCTACGAGGACCAGTCCGGGGCGATCAACGAATCGCTGTCCGACGTGTTCGGGGTCCTCGTCGAGCAGCATCGGCTCCGGCAGGACGCCGCGAGCGCCACCTGGCTCGTGGGCGCCGGACTCTTCACCGACCGGATCTCGGGAGTCGCGCTGCGCTCGATGGCCGCACCGGGCACCGCCTACGACGACCCGCTGCTCGGCCGCGACCCGCAGCCCCGGCACATGGAGGACTACGTGCACACCGACGACGACTCGGGCGGCGTGCACATCAACTCGGGCATCCCGAACCGCGCCTTCTCCCTGGCGGCGACGGCGATCGGCGGCTTCGCCTGGGAGAGCGTCGGCCCCGTCTGGTACGACGCCCTCACCACGGGCGGCCTCCCCCGCGACTGCGACTTCGCCACCTTCGCCTCCGCCACGGTCGCCGCCGCCGCCCATCGCTGGGGAAGGGCGACGACAGAGCGGGAGGCGGTCGTCGACGCCTGGCGGACCGTCGGGATCGAGCCGGCATGATCGTCGTCACCGTCACCAGGAGCGGCGGGATCGCCGGCATCGCGCGCAGCTGGAGCGTCGACGTCGAGGAGTCCGACTGGGAGGAGCTCTGCTCGCGTGCCGGGCGCGACCCGGCGGCCCGCGACCGCTTCGTGTACCGGGTGGGCGACGGCCGCAACGAGGTGGAGATCGCGGAGTCCCGACTCGACGAGCGCCTCCGCCGGCTGCTGCGGGGGCGCGGCGGGCCTTCCGGTGAGTGAGGAGGGGCCACCTCCGGACGCGCCGCGAGGCCATCGAACGCCGTCGGACGGCGGGCGTAGCGTGGACGCATGTCGTGCATCCGCTTCAACACCCCGGCCCAGCGACGCCAGATGCGGGACGGCGGCCTCAACCTGGCCGCCGGCGAGGTCGCGCTGCTGCACCTCTCCCCCGAGGTCACCGACAGCAAGATCGAGCGGCTCCGGCTGCTCGCCAAGCACCAGAACCCGAAGATCCGCGAGAGCGTCGCGAGCAGCCGCAACACCCCCGAGGACCTGCTCCGCGTCCTCGCCGCCGACTCGGACGAGGGCGTCCGCTCCTGCGTCGCCCGCAACGAGAGCACGCCCTGCGATGTGCTGAGCGAGCTCGCGACGGACCGCTCCGAGAAGGTGCGCGGCTGGGTCGCGCTCAACTACTTCGTTCCCGAGGACGCGATGGCCGTGCTCGCGGAGGACCGCAGCAAGGTCGTGCGCGGGCTGGTCAGCTGGAAGGCGTCGATCGCGGAGGTCTGACCGCCGCGTCGATCAGCTCCCACAGCCTCCCCGGGCCGAGCACGCGAGCGCCCGCACCGGTGACGATGTCACGGAGGCCCCGGTCGGCCGTGACCACCGTCACCTCCCGGGGGTCGGGCGCCGCCCCCACCGCGTCCGCGATGGCGCTGTCCCCGTCCCGCTCGGCGCGCAGCACCGCCACCGCCGCCGCGTCAGGCGCCGCCTTCGCCTGCCCCTCGAGCACCGCGACGGTGTGGGGCCACCAGCGGGCGCCCGGCAGCGCCAGGTCGGCGGCCGGCACGCCGGCGCTCGAGAGAGCGTCCAGGCCGGCGAGCAGGCGGGCGGCGGCGCCGGGGCGGTCGCGCCACCAGCCGTCGGGCCGTGACCCCATCACGTTCGCCACATCGACGAGCAGCGTCGGGCGACGGGCCAGCAGGCCCCGCAGGTCGGGCCACGACTCCGCGAACCGCGGATGCAGGGGCAGCTCCTCGACCTCGTCGGCGGCCACCCAGCGCAGCTCGATGCTCTCCGCGTCCCCGATCACCGGGCGGAACGGCTCGTCGACGGTCGCGACGACGGTCGTGTAGCTCCACACCTCGAGGTCGAGGCGGCTCGAGAACCGCAGGCGGAGGGCGTCGCCGGGGACGCCGGCCTCCTCCTCCGCCTCGCGTGCGGCGGCGGCGACGGCGCTCTCCCCCTCGTGGCGGGCACCGCCCGGCAGGCCCCACGTGCCGCCGAAATGGCTGTAGCCGGCGCGGTGCTGCAGGAGCACGCCCGCGGTGCTCGACACGAGCAGGCCGGCCGCGCCGTAGCGGCCCCAGTAGCGGCGGCCGTCGGGCAGCTCCACCCACTCGTCGCCCGAGCCGAGGGGGCGGCGCGGCAGGGGGTTCCCGGTGTCCACACCTCAGCCTCTCACGCCGCCGCTCGGCGCCCCTGAGGGCGCGACACGGGGCGACACGAGCGACGCCGCGCCCGGGATGCCCCCGCCGCGTCAGAAGGACTGGGCGCGCCGCACGAGGTCCCGGAAGGAGAGGGCGCCGCCGCGGGCGGCCGCCTCCTCCCACTCCGCCGGCGTGAGCGCCTCGCGGAGCCGCTCCCGGTAGACGGGGAAGAACTCCTCGCTGGTCGGCGAGTAGCTGAACCGCTTGCCGATGTTGTCGACGCCCGCGAACAGCTCGACCCCGAGCTCGGCGCGGTCGAGCGTGTGGCAGGCGCAGGCGATCACCGCGATCGCCGACAGTGTGCTCACCCAGTCCTCGGTCTCGATGCCGCGAGCGACCCGGATCCGCAGGACCTGGACCGCCTCGCGGCCGCGGCGGAGGGAGAGCAGGATCATGCCGGTGATGTAGACGGCGTTCTTCACCCCGTACGGGTCGCCCGCGGCCTCGGCCGCGCGGTGGGCCTCGCTCAGTGCGGCGAGCGCCTTCGCCGGCTTGCCGACGTCGCGGAGGGTGACGGCGCGCGAGACGAGGAGGTCGTGGCGCCACGGTCCGGTGACGGACGCGAGCCCCTCCTCCGCCTCGGTGAGGATCGCCTCCACCTGTTCGGGATCGGCGGCGAGGGCGGCCACGTAGGCGTCGCGCATCCGGACGAGCGCCTGGTACTCGGGCTTGTCCGTCTTCGCCGCCACCTCCCGCAGCTCCTCCATGTACCGGACGGACGCCCGCCGGTCGCCCCAGAACCGGGTGACGTAGACGCAGGTGTAGAGGGCGGTCGCCTCGTCTTCGGGGTCGCACTCGCCCGGGATCGCCCGTGCGGCCTCGACGATCTGCAGGGCGTCCGCGAACGAGCCGCGCTCGAAGAGCCACCAGGCGCTGCCGGCGGCGATCTGCATGGCCGCCGGCCGGTCCTGCAGGCTCGCCGCGGTGCGGAGGGCGAGCAGGATGTCGCCGCGGACCGAGCCGAGGGCCGCCCGGGCCCGCTTGTGGTTCGGGGTGCGGATGTCGCGCCCGTGCCGGCGCACGAAGCGGCGCGTGCCCTGCAGGTGGCGCTCGTGCCAGGCATCCGGATCCTCGACGGGGTGCCGGTTGCGGACGAACCGCCGCACCGAGTCGAGCAGGCGGAACCGTCGGACGCCGGTGTCGTTCGCCTGCACGGACACGAGCGACTTGCGCACGAGCCCCACGGCGAGCTCACGCTCTCCCCCGCCGGGCACGAGGCAGATGTCGGCGACGGCGTCGAGGCTGAACGAGCCGGGGAACAGCGCCAGCTGGCTGAGCAGCTGCACCTCGCGCTCGTCGAGCAGGCGCATGCTCCAGGCGATGGCGTTCTCGAGGCTCGCGTGCCGGCCGCGGCGGCGCAGCCCGGCATCGGCGGCGCCCTCCTCGATGGAGCTCGCGACCTCCTCGAGGCTCAGCACGTCGAGGCGGGCGGCCGCGAGCTCGATGGCGAGCGGGATGCCCTCGAGGCGCCGGCAGAGGTCGGCGATCTGGTCGCGCTCCTCCTCGCTCCAACCGGTGGCGCCCATGTCCGCGGCGCGCTGCAGGAAGAGCTCGACGGCGTCGCCCGCCGTCGCACCCGCGAAGGGCTCGACCGAGATGACGCGCTCGCCCGCGGTGCGAAGAGCCTCGCGGCTGGTCACGATGACACCGAGCCCCTCGCACCGGGAGAGCAGCTCGGCGACGAGCGCGGCCACCGCGCCGATGAGGTGCTCGGCGTTGTCGACGAGCAGCAGCCCGCGGCGGCCGGAGATGCGGGCGGCGACGGCGTCGAAGTCGTGCGACGGCGCGTGGACGGCCGACGCGAGAGCGCGGGCCACGTCCTCCGGCTCCGCGATCGGGGAGAGATCGACGAGCCACTGGACTTCGTCGACGGTCGCGGGCGTGCGCCGGGCGGCCTCGATGGCGAGCCGGGTCTTGCCGACGCCGGCGGGCCCGACGAGCGTGAGCAGGCGGGACTCCGACCGTCCGCGCGCGATCAGCTCGAGCTCCGCCTCGCGGCCGACGAGCCGGGTGAGCGGGATGGGGATGCCGTTGCGGCTGACCGTGCCCTCGTGCTCGCTCGTGGCGGAGACGATGCCCGGATCCTGGCGGACGATGCCCTGGCGCAGCTCGACGAGCCGGCGCGGCAGGTCGGACCGGCCGGCGGCCGCCAGGCGGGCGGCGTGCTTGTCGATCGCCTCCAGCGCATCGCTCGTGCGGCCGGAGCGGGCGAGCGCGCGGGCGAGCAGGGCGACCGGTCGCTCGTCGAAGGGCCGGTCGGCGACGAGCTCGGCCATGGCGAGCACGACCTTCGCCTCCTCCCGCCGGTCGAGGCGCAGCTCCGCGAGGCGCTCCATGCCGGGCACGCGCCAGCGCTCGAGCTCCTCGACCGCGGCGGAGGTGAACGGGAAGTCGCCGAGGCCCGCGAACGGGTCCCCGTTCCACATGCCCTCCGCCTCGCCGAGGCTCTCGAAGGCGGAGGCGTCGTCGGGCTCGCGAAGGGCGGCGTCCACCAGCTCGCGGAACCGGAGGACGTCCACGTTCGCCGGGTCGACGTCGAGGGTGTAGCCGCCGCGGCCGCTGCCGAGCACCTCGCCGAACCCGTTGCCGCGCAGCCGGGAGATGTGGGCGCGCAGGCTGGACAGCACCGTCTCCGGCGGCTCGGGCCAGAGGTCGGTGATCAGCTCGTCGGCGGGCACCGGCGTGCCGGCGGCCCAGGCGAGCCGGGCGACGATCGCACGCGGGATGTCACCGCGCACCACGACGGGCCCGTTCGAGCTCGTCGCAGCCAACGAGCCGAAGAGCCGTACCCGCACGTGTCGTCCTTCCGCACCGATTCGCCGCCAGTGTAGGGGGCGCGTCGGGCCCCGCGGCAGTACCAGCGCCGAAACGTTCAGGCAGCCGCCTCGCGGCTGCGCTGAGGGAGGGTGTCGACGAGGTCGAAGAGGTCGGGCAGCTCGAGCGCCGCGCCGTCCGCGTACGCCCGGGCGTACTCCGCATCGGTGAGCCCCTGGGCCACGCGGTCGCGCAGGCGGCGGGCCTCCTCCCCCTCCGCGATGACGGGGTTGTAGTTGTAGCGCGAGCCGATCCGATCGACGGCTCCGAAGATGCGCGCGCCCTCCTCATGCCGCTCCACGAGCGCGCACGCGCCCGCGATCTGGTGCATGCCGGCGAGCGTCGAGGCGTGATCCTCCGCCGCGATGGCCTGGAGGGACGCGTGCCGCAGCTCGGCGATCGCCTCCCGGCCCCGCAGCTGGTCGGTCAGCACCTTGCCCGCGATGTAGCGGGCCGAGCACATCATCCAGGCGTAGCCGGCGCTGAGCGCCACCTCGTACGCCTCGTCGAGGCTCGCGAGCGCCTCGTCCGAGGCGCCGAGCGCGCGCAGCGTCTGGCCCCGGCACATGAGGACCTCGGCGCGCGCCCACGCCGGTGCCGAGTCGGCGAACTGCGCCGCCTGCGCCATGAGGCTGCGCGCCTCGTCGGAGTCGCGGAGGAGGAGCGAGCGGCCGTAGGCGGTGCGGGCGAGGGCGACGGCGGGGATGGCCGAGTCGCCCGCGGCGAGGGCCAGCTCGAAGGCGCGGGCGATGGTCTGGAACGCGCGCTCCGCGTCGCCCGTCTGGTAGCAGAGGACGGTCAGGCCGAGCATCGCCTGAGCCTCGACGAGCGGCGGCAGGTCGCCCGGCACCGCGAGGGCCCGCTCGATGCTGCGCACGCCCTCGAGGAGGAGGCCGCGGCTGAACCAGTGATGCGCCTGGCCGCCGGCGAGGCGGACCGCGCAGAGCCGGTCCTCGGCGGCGATCGCGTTGTCGAGGGCGAGCCGCAGGTCGGCGCGGAGGAGGTCGAGCGTGGAGTTAGCGACGCGGGCGTCCGCGCTGCGGGTGAGGGGCCCCATCCGCTCGGCGAACCCGGCGAGCCAGAGCCGGTGCTGCTCGTACCACTCGGGGTCCGGCTCGTCCTCGGCGGCGACGTGCCGGCGCACCGAGTCGAGCAGGCGGTACCGGCGCTGCCCCGCGTCGCCGTGCGAGACGGCGACGAGGGACTTGTCGACCAGGCGGGCGAGGACCCGCTCGGGCTCGTCGTCGTCGACGTCGCAGATGCCGAGCGCCGCCTCCTCGGTGAAACCGCCGGCGAAGCGCGCGAGCTGGACGAGCAGGTCGCGCTGGGCGGGGGTCAGCAGGTCGACGCTCCAGCGGACCGCGTTGCCGACACTGTCGTGCCGGGCCGAGCCGGAGCCGCGCTCCTCGGCGCCCGCTCCGTCGTGCACCGCATCGAGCAGCTCGGCCGAGCTCAGCACATCGAGGCGCGCCGCGGTGAGCTCGAGCGCGAGCGGGATGCCCTCGAGGGCGGAGCAGATGGCGTCGACCGCGTCCTCGTCGCCCTCCTCCAGCAGCCCGCCCCGGGCGTCCGCGGCGCGCTCGGTGAAGACGACGCGGGCGTCCTCGAGCGCCATCGGCGCGATGGGGACGACGTGCTCGCCCGGGAGGCGCAGCGGCTCGCGGCTCGTCACGAGCAGGGAGGTCAGGCGGCCACGGGAGAGCAGGCCCGAGGCGACCGCGGCGACGGCCCCGATCACGTGCTCGGCGTTGTCGAGGACGAGGAGCGTGCGGCGCTCCGCGATGCGCGGGGCGATGAGGTCGAGGGTGTGCCCGGATGCGCCGAGGGTGTCGGCGACGAGCGGCAGCACCTCGTCCGGCTCGCGGACGGACGCCAGGTCGACGAACCACTGCTCGTCGTCCCGGGTGGGACCGGTCGACCGCGCGGCCTCGATCGCGATGCGCGTCTTGCCGACGCCGCCCGGGCCGACCAGGGTGACGAGCCGGTGCTCGTCGCGCGCGGCCGCGACCGCGGCGAGCTCCGCCCGGCGGCCGACGAAGCGGGTCAGCGGGTGCGGCAGCCCGGTCCGGGCCATCTCCCGGCCGGAGCGGCCGAGCACCTCGGGGTCGTGCCGCACGATCGCCTGCCGCAGCTCGATGAGCCGCGTGGGCGGCTCGATCCCCCGGTCCGCGGCGAGGCGGACGCCGTACGCGTCGATTGCCTCGAGTGCGTCGCTGACCCGCCCGGCGCGCGCGAGCGCGAGCGCGAGCAGGCGGGTGGGCTTCTCGTCGAGCGGGTGGTCGGCGACCGCGCCCGTCATCGTCACGACCGCGGCGGAGTGCTCGCCCCGGGCGAGGCGCAGCTCGGCGTAGCGCTCGAGGACGCCGCGGCGCTCCTCGCGGATGCGCTCCCTCGCGGGGGCGACGAAGGGCGCGTCGATGCCCGAGAACGGCTCCTGCGCCGACAGCCGCACGAGCTGCTCGGCGAGCGCAACCGCGTCGTCCGTGCTGCCGAGGCGGCCGAGCCGGGCGGCGCCGGCGCGGAACCGGCCGAGGTCGACGGATTCCGGGGGCACGTCGAGGCTGTAGCCGAAGCGGGTGCCCTGCAGCAGGCCCTCGAAGCCGCTGCCGCGGAGGCGGGAGAGGTACGCGCGGAGGCTGGAGAGCGCGCCGTCGCCCGGCTCCCGCCACACGTCGGCGATGAGCTCGTCGGGGTCGATGGTCTCGCCGGCCACGAGCGCGAGCCGGGCCAGGATCGCCTGCGGCAGCTCGCCCCGGACGGGCAGCACCCGCCCGTTGCGGCGCACCACCAGCGGACCGAAGACCTCGAACTCGACGCTCATTCGGCAAGAGTACGAAGCGTGCGCGCGAGGCCCCCGCCGATCGGGGCCGCCTTTAACCGTCCTGCAATCCGGCGCCCTCGGGCGGGGGCGGCCAGATCGAGAGCTCGAGCGTCCAGGTCTCGCCGCCGGAGAGGATGCGGGCGCAGGCGAGAGCTCGCGGGTCGTCGTCGGCCCACGGGTGCGACGACGCGGTGCGGGAGAAGGTGAGCGAGCGCACCAGCGGGAGCGCGAGCAGCCGGCCCGCCAGGCGGAGGAGATCCTGCTCCTCGTGCTGGGCCGACAGCTGGAGGTCGGCGGTGAGGAGACGCGTGCGCATCCAGCCCTGGGCGAAGCTTCCGCCCACCGTCACCGAGCCGGCGTCGAGGAACAGCATCGGCAGGCCGAGCCGGGTGAGCAGCGCGGAGGCCTCGTCGCAGAGGCTCCCGCTGGCGGAGGTCATCGTCATGCGGCAACGGTAGGCAGGGCGGAACCGGCACGGAGGCCGCCCCGGAGGGATGCAATCGGGGTGCAACGACCGCGGGCGCGCCGGCGACCGGTGGCGGGTCCGGCGCGACATCTCGCTGCCGCGACGTCTGCTGGGTCGGGAGGCCCGGTCGTCGCGTCGACCGGGCCGGACTGCCCACGACGCGCGCCGCAGAAGCGGCGGCGCGCAGATGAACACAGCCGCGCAAGAATGGCACCGTGCGATCCCTCCCCGTCCGCGTGTCCCGCAGCGAGGAGCTGCTCCCCCGCGAGGATCAGCTCGCCTGGCGCATCGCCGAGGTGGCGGCGGATCCGGTGGCGGTCGAGCCGGAGGTCGCCGACATGATCGTCAACCGGGTGATCGACAACGCGGCGGTCGCGGCGGCGTCGCTGACGCGGCGGCCGGTGGTGTCGGCCCGGTCGCAGGCGCTGGCGCATCCGCCGAGCGCGGGCGGCCCGGGCGCCACCGTGTTCGGCGAGGAGCAGCAGCGCCGCGTCTCGCCGGAGTGGGCGGCCTGGGCGAACGGCGTCGCCGTCCGCGAGCTCGACTTCCACGACACCTTCCTCGCGGCCGAGTACTCGCACCCCGGCGACAACATCCCGCCGATCGTCGCGGTGGCGCAGCACGCGGGCGCGGACGGCGCGGCCCTCGTGCGCGGCATCGCGACCGGGTACGAGATCCAGATGGACCTGGTGCGGGCGATCAGCCTGCACCGGCACAAGATTGACCACGTCGCCCACCTCGGCCCCTCCGCCGCGGCCGGGATCGGCACGCTGCTCGGCCTCGACGTGCCGGTGATCTTCCAGGCCGTGAACCAGGCGCTGCACACGACGACGGCGACGCGGCAGTCGCGCAAGGGCGAGATCTCCACCTGGAAGGCGCACGCTCCCGCGTTCGCCGGGAAGATGGCGGTGGAGGCGGTCGACCGCGCCATGCGCGGCGAGACGAGCCCCACCCCGATCTACGAGGGCGAGGACGGCGTCATCGCCTGGCTGCTCGACGGGCCGGAGGCCTCCTACGAGGTGCCGCTGCCGGAGCGCGGCGAGGCGAAGCGGGCGATCCTCGACAGCTACACGAAGGAGCACTCCGCCGAGTACCAGGCGCAGGCACTCATCGACCTCGCCCGCCGCCTGCACCGCGAGCATCCGGAGGCCGCGGATCCGGCCCGCGTGGAGTCGATCCTCATCGCCACGTCCCACCACACGCACAACGTCATCGGCTCCGGGGCGAACGACCCGCAGAAGTACGACCCGACCGCGAGCCGCGAGACGCTCGACCACTCGATCCCGTACATCTTCACCGTCGCGCTGCAGGACGGCGCCTGGCACCACGTTGACAGCTACGCGCCCGAGCGGGCGGGGCGTCCCGACACCGTCGCGCTGTGGCGGAAGGTGCGCACCGCGGAGGATCCCGAGTGGACGCGCCGCTACCACTCGGAGGATCCGGCGGAGAAGGCGTTCGGCGGACGCGTCGTGGTCACCCTCACCGACCGCACGGTCCTCTCCGAGGAGATCGCGGTGGCGGACGCGCACCCGCTCGGTGCCCGGCCGTTCGGCCGCGAGCAGTACGTCGCCAAGTTCCGCACGCTCGCCGAGGACGTGCTCGAGCCGGCCGAGATCGAGCGGTTCCTCGACGCCGCGCAGCGGCTGCCCGAGCTGTCCGCCCCCGAGCTCGGCGGGCTCACGATCACCGCTCGGCCCGGCCTGCTCGACTCCGTTCCGCTGCCGAAGGGGCTCTTCTGATGCTGCACTCCCCCGTCCCCGCCGCCGAGAAGCGTGCCGAGCTCCGGCGCCGCCTCTCCTCGGGCGAGCTGCTGCAGCTGCCCGGGGCCTTCAACCCCCTCTCCGCCCGGCTCATCGAGCGCAAGGGCTTCGACGGCGTCTACATCTCCGGAGCGGTCATCTCCGCCGACCTCGGCCTGCCCGACATCGGCCTCACCACGCTCAGCGAGGTGGCCACGCGCGCCGGCCAGATCGCGCGGATGACCGAGCTGCCCGCCCTCGTCGACGCCGACACGGGCTTCGGCGAGCCGATGAACGTCGCTCGCACCGTCCAGATCCTCGAGGACGCCGGCGTCGCCGGCCTGCACATCGAGGACCAGGTCAACCCGAAGCGCTGCGGCCACCTCGACGGCAAGCAGGTCGTCGACACGGCCACCGCGGTGCAGCGCATCCGCGCGGCCGTCGAGGGCCGCCGCGACCCGAACCTGCTCATCATGGCCCGCACCGACATCCGCGCCCTCGAGGGCCTGCCGGCCGCGCTCGATCGGGCCCGGGAGCTCGTCGACGCCGGCGCGGACGCCATCTTCCCCGAGGCGATGCTCGATCTCGGGGAGTACGAGGCGATGCGCGAGGCCGCGCGAGTGCCGATCCTCGCCAATATGACGGAGTTCGGCAAGAGCGACCTGTTCACTCGCGACCAGCTCGAGGACGCCGGCGTCTCGATCGCCATCTACCCCGTGTCGCTGCTCCGCCTCGCGATGGGGGCGGCGGAGCGCGGGCTCGACGTGCTCCGGTCGGAGGGCACCCTCGCGGGCGTCGTCGGCGGGATGCAGACGCGCGCCGAGCTCTACGACCTGCTCGACTACGCCGGCTACAACCGCTTCGACGACGGCGTCTTCAACTTCAGCCTCGAGGGCAACCGCCAGTCCTGACCACTCGCGAAGGAGCGAACATGAGCGACGAGCCGGAGATCCGGAAGGGCCTCGCCGGGGTGACGGTCGACGTCACCGCCGTCTCGAAGGTGAACCCGGAGACGAACTCCCTCCTCTACCGCGGCTACCCGGTGCAGGAGCTGGCGGCGTCGAAGAGCTTCGAGGAGGTCGCCTGGCTGCTCTGGCACGGCGAGCTGCCCACCGAGGAGGAGCTCGCGGGCCTGGTGGCTCGGGAGCGGGCCTCCCGCGCGCTCGAGCCGGAGATCCGGGCGGTCGTGGATGCCCTGCCGACGACCGCGCATCCGATGGACGTCGTGCGCACCGCCGTCAGCGTGATGGGCGCCCTCGATCCGACGACCGACGACGCGTCGCCCGAGGCGAACCTCGCCAAGGCGGAGCGGCTGTGGGCGAAGCTGCCCGCCGTGATCGCCTGGGACCAGCGCCGCCGCCACGGACTCGACCCGATCGAGCCGGATCCGGGGCTCGACTACTCGGCGAACTTCCTCTGGATGGCCTTCGGCGAGACGCCGGATCCGGTCGCCGTCGACGCGTTCCGGGTGTCGATGGTGCTCTACGCGGAGCACTCGTTCAACGCCTCCACCTTCACGGCGCGCGTCATCACGTCGACCCTCTCCGACCTCTACTCGGCGGTGACCGGGGCGGTCGGGGCGCTCAAGGGGCCGCTGCACGGCGGCGCGAACGAGGCCGTGCTGCACACGTTCGAGGAGATCGGCCTCGGCGACGGATCGCCGGAGCGCGCGGTGCGCTGGCTCGACGACGCGCTCGCGAACAAGCGGAAGATCATGGGCTTCGGCCACCGCGTGTACAAGCGCGGCGACTCGCGGGTGCCGACCATGCGGGCGGCGCTCGAGCGCCTCGCCGTGCACTACGACCGGCCCGACGTGCTCGAGCTGTACCGCGCGCTCGAGGACGCCATGACCGAGCGAAAAGGCATCCTGCCGAACCTCGACTACCCGTCCGGGCCCGCCTACGCGCTCCTCGGCTTCGACACCGCGACCCTCACTCCCCTCTTCGTCGCCTCCCGCGTCACCGGGTGGACGGCGCACATCATGGAGCAGCTCGCGGCCAACGCCCTCATCCGGCCGCTGTCCGCGTACGTCGGGGAGGACGAGCGGCACGTGTGAGGTGCCGCCGTTCCGCCGAGCGCGCCCTGAAACACCGAGCGCGCCCTGTGCACGGGGTGCGCTCGGTGCTGCGGGGTGCGTCAGCGGCGGGAGTCGCGCTCCGCAAGGGCGGCCAGGCGGGCGTTGTAGGCGTTCAGCTCCGCGTCGCCGTCGCGCTCCGCCGCCCGGTCCGAGCGCTTCGCGGCGCGCGCATCCGAGCGGATCCACTGGCGCACCACGACGAGCGCGACCAGCACCGTCGGCACCTCGCCGGCGCCCCAGGCCAGGCCGCCGCCCGCTCGCTGGTCGGCGAGCAGGGCCGCGTCGTCGGTGTAGCCGAGCGCGTGCCACCAGTCGAGGGCGAGGATCTCCTCCTGCGACATGAGGGCCAGGCCGAAGAAGGCGTGGAACGTGAGCGTGGCGAGCAGCACGAGAAGGCGGACGGGCGGGCTCGGCCTCTGCGGGCCCGGGTCCTCGCCGATGAGCACCCAGTAGAAGAGATACCCGCCGAGCAGGAAGTGCAGCACCATCAGCACGTGGCCCTGGTGCTCGGACAGGGAGAACGGGAACCAGTCGGTGTAGTAGAAGACGACGAGGCTGCCGGCGAAGATCAGCCCGGCGATCACCGGGTTCGAGAAGACGCGCGCCACCCGGGAGTGCACGAGCACGAGCAGCCACTCGCGGATGCCGCGGCTGCCGTCGCGGCGTACGGGGAGCGCCCGCATCGCGAGCAGGATGGGCGCGCCGAGCACGAGCAGCGGCGGCACGAACATCATGAGCCCCATGTGCTGCAGCATGTGCGTGCTGAAGGACGCGGGCCCGTAGACGCCGGGTCCGCCGTTCGTCACGTAGACGAGCCCCAGGCAGCCGAGGACCCAGGGGATGGTGCGGCGCAGGGGCCACGCGTCGCCGCGCCTGCGCAGGCGGGCGACGCCGACGAGGTACGTGCCGAGCAGGATGCCGGCGAGACCCAGGAACGCGACGTCGAGGTGCCACTCGGTGAGCATCCGCGGGAAGGACACCGGCGGCGGCTCGGGGTAGCCGACGAGGCCGAGGAAGGCGTCCGTCGACGCGTCCGGATCCTGCGACACCGGCGGCGCCGAGCGCGACAGCGCGACCGAGAGGCCCATGGCGACCGCCATTCCCACGACCTCGCCGACCGCGAGGCGCAGGAAGGCGGCGCGGTCGCCGGCGTCGGCAGCGAGGCGCGGCAGCAGGCGCCGTCGGTGCAGGATCCCGGCGACGCCGAGGGCGACCAGGAGGACGGCCTTCGCCGTGACGAGGAGCCCATAGCCGGTGGCGACCAGGTCGGCGGGCGACCCGAGGCGCAGCCACGCGTTGACGAGCCCGGACGCGGCGACCGCGAAGAACGCCCAGCCGGCGAGGATCGAGTAGCGCGCGGCCACAGTCCCGAGGGCGTCGCCGATCCGGCGGCGCAGCAGGACCAGCCCGACGAGTCCGCCCGCCCAGGCGGTGACCGCGATCAGGTGGATCGCCATGCTGCTCACGGCGTTGCCGTGCTCGTCGGCGCCCGCGGCGTGGCCGGACAGCGACAGCGGCAGCAGGGCGGCGACGGCGGCGGCGTTCGCGACGGCGACCCAGGCGATCCGGCGGGCGAGCAGGCTGACGACGAGCACCGCCGCGGCGAGCAGCGCCGAGAGCGCGAGCTGCTGGCCGAGCTCGATGCCCGTCGCGAAGTAGCCGATCTGCGAGCGGAAGAGGTCACTGCCGACCGGGGTGCCGAGCACGTCGGCGGCGGCGAGGAGCAGGACGGCGACCTGCGCCGCGGTCCACACCCCAGCGGCGACGGCGGCCCAGCGGGTCGCGGTCCACTGGCTGAAGCTGACGAGGCCCTTCACCTCCCGCTGCCCGGGCAGCGCGAAGGTCGCGAGCGTGAGCAGGCCGATGGCGAGCGAGGCGGAGCCGTCCGCCAGCAGCCGGGCGATCGGGAGCCCGCGGGTCACGAGGACACCCGGGTCGACGAGCAGCTGCGCGTTCAGCGCGCCCGTCACGGCGAGGCCCGCGAACAGCGCGACCAGGGCGACCGGGACGGTGGCGGCGAGGAGGACGGGGAGGACGGCGGACTCCCGGGGCGGGGCGTCCCGCTCCAGGCGGAGGGCCTCCGCTGTGGTCACCCCTCCACAGTAATCGCCGAAGCCGAGAGGACCGCTCAGTCGTAGACCCGCACGACGCTCCAGCCGCGGTCGCCCTCGACGAGGTCGAACATCAGCGACTGGCCGCCGGCGGTCGTGCCCTGGAGCCGCCAGCCGACGATGCGGCGGGCGGCGTGCGTGAGGGCGGGGCACCATTCGTCCTCGGTGAGCGGCGTCGGGGTGTCGGTGACCCGGTAGCGGACGCCGTCCCACACGAGCCGGGCGGGCATCCCGTTCACGAGCCAGACGGCGACCTCGGCCGGCACGGTGAGCACGCTCATCGGTTCCTCCGTTCGAAAGTATGTTCGAATGACGAGAAGCGTACGACGGCCCGCGCCGACACGCCAACGCTGGGGCGCAGCACCTCGCCCCTCGGCTGCGCTCCCCGGTCGCCCGGTATCGTCGGGGGATCATGGCGTGGCGCACCGTTGTCGGGCTGGCGCGCCTCCTCGCGGCGGCCGCCGGCGTCATCGCACTCATCGCCCGCTTCGTCTACGGGCTCGGCTTCCGCAGCTTCGTCTCCACCGACTTCTTCGGCTACCTGACCATGCAGAGCAACATCGCGCTCGTCGCCGTCAATGTCGCCGCGGGCGTCCTCGCCCTGCGCGGACGGGAGGAGACCCCGCGCTTCTCGGCGCTCCGCTGCTCGGTCACCTGCTTCGTGATCGTCGCCGGGGTCGTGTTCGGCGTCCTCGCGAGCCAGGCGCCGGCGCTCGGCTACCGGCTCGACGTGCCCTGGTCCGACCAGGTGCTGCACTTCTTCCTGCCGACCTTCACCCTGATCGACTGGCTCGTGTCCCCGGGGCGGCAGCGGGTGCGGTGGCGGACGCTCGCCCTCATCGTGGGCTATCCGATCGTCTGGGGGATCCTCACGATCGTCCGCGGCCGGATCGTCGGCTGGTACCCGTACTTCTTCCTCGACCCCGCGCAGGCCGGCTACCCGGCATCGTTCCTGCTCTACTCGGCCGGGGCGCTCGCGCTCTTCGCGCTCATCGGCGCCGGGCTGATCGCCGCCACGCGAACCGCCCCGCTGGTCGAGCAGGAGCTGCGGCATCCGATCGACCACGGGCCGACGCTCGCGCACCGGCTGCTGCTGCTCCTGCTCAGCCGGCCGCCGCGAAGGGCTCGAGACTCCGGGACAGCGCGGCGCTGAAGTCGGTCTCGTCGAGGTCGGCGAGGGCGGTGGCCGCCTCGGCGCCGACCAGGCCGACGAGGATCGGCTCCCCCGTCAGCGGTTCGAGGTTGACCCAGTCGGCGATCGGCAGGTCGCCCCCGAGGACCGTCCAGACGACGGCGTCGGTTCCCCAGAACGCATCGTCGAACCGGAGCCACACGACGTCGGAGTCGCCGAATCCGAGATCCGCGATCGCCGCCCTCTGCGCGAAGGGCAGCGCCGGGTCGAAGGTGAGGCCCTGATCCTTCAGCACGCCGAGGGGGACGGTGACGACCACACGGTCGACGCTCACCGCCTCGCCGGTCGAAAGCCGGAGGCTGACCCCGGCGTCGCTGTAGCTGATCGAGGTGACCGGCGTCGACAGCCACACGTCGAGGCCGTCGACGAGGTCCTCGACCACGCGGTCGAGACCCCCGAGCACCAGCTGGCCGCTCGTCGCCGAAGTGTCGACGTCGGCGTACCAGGAGGAGAGCGCGTCGGCGGACGCCCCGTAGGGCAGGGCGACCCGGTCGCGCAGGTACGCGGCGAGGCGGTCCGCCGGCGACGGGGCGCCGTCCTCGCTGAGCTCGCCCGCTCCGGAGCTCGCGAGCGCGACGGACAGCGACACGTCCTCGGGCCGGCCGGCGGCCCAGCCGAGCGCATCCCGCACCGCGCGCTCGCCGTCGTCCCCGGCGCCCGCCTCGGCGCCGTCGGCCGTGAGGAGGCGGGGTTCGCCGGGCAGCTCGGCCGTCTCGATATCGAGCAGCTGCAGGCGGGCGGCGAGGCTCTCGGCGCGCGCCCCGCGGACCCAGGCCGCGCCGAGTTCGACGGGCACGGGCCAGTCGTCGGAGCGGCGCGTGTCGATCCGCCCGCCCACCCGGTCCCGGGCCTCGATGAGGGTGACGGTGTGGCCGTACTCAGCGAGGCGACGGGCCGCTGTCGCGCCGGCGGCACCCGCGCCGATGACGGCGATGCGCTCCGACCCGGCGGTGACGGCCTGCACCTCGCCGGCGACGCGGACGCCGGAGTCGAGGGCGCCCGGGACGGTGCCGGGCTCTTCCTCGGCGGTCGCCTCGCCCGCGAAGAAGACGCGCTCCCCGACCGGGGTCCGCAGCACCGCGCGCTGCTCGGGCGACGAGCCGACCGCCACGAAGCTCGCGGCTCCGCGCGCGAACTGGTCCGTGCTCCAGGAGCTCCGGACCACCGCGGCGGGAGCCGGCACGCCACCCGTCGGGGACGGGCTCGGGGAGGGCACGCCGGTCGGCGACGGGGAGGGCGCCTCCGGGGTGCATGCGGCGAGGACCAGCACCGAGAGGCCGGAGGCGGCACCGGCGAGGAAGGTCCGTCGCGTGAAGCTCATGCTGGGGCTCAGCCTAGGGCGTGCTCCCGCCCGGAACGGCACGACGGCAGGGGCGGCCGATAGTGTTGCCCGGTTGCCGTCGCCCGCCCCCGATCCCCTGGTCCGCCGCCTCCGCGACGCGGGCTGCGTCTTCGCGGAGGACGAGGCACGGCTGCTCCGCGGGGCGGCGCCGTCCGAGGCGGCGCTCGAGGCGCTCACCGGTCGCCGGATCGCCGGGGAGCCGCTCGAGTACGTGCTCGGCTGGGCCGAGTTCCGCGGCCGGCGACTCGCGGTCGCGCCCGGCGTCTTCGTGCCCCGGCGGCGCACCGAGCTGCTCGCGCGCGAGGCGGTCCGGGTCGCGCACGCCGGCGATGTGGTGCTCGACCTCTGCTGCGGCGTCGGCGCCGTGGCGACCGTGCTCGCCGCGGACGTGCCGGGGATCGAGCTCCACGCGGCCGACCTCGACCCCGCCGCGACCGCTTGCGCCCGCCGCAACCTGCCCCCCACCGCGGCCGTGCACACGGGCGACCTCTACGCCGCGCTCCCCGGTTCCCTGCGCGGCCGCATCGACGTCCTCGCGGCCAACGCGCCGTACGTGCCGACCGAGCGCATCGCCCTCATGCCGCCGGAGGCGCGGCTGCACGAGGAGCACGCGGCGCTCGACGGCGGAGCGGACGGGCTCGAGCTGCAGCGGCGGATAGCGCGGGAGGGCCGGGACTGGCTCGCCCCGGGCGGCGTGGTGCTGTTCGAGACCAGCGAGCAGCAGGCTCCGGCGACCGCCGCGATCCTCGTCGAGGCGGGACTCCGCCCCCGCTCCGTCCGGTCGGAGCGCCTCGACGCGACCGTCGTGCTGGGCAGGCGCAGAGGCGGCACAGGGCGAAAACCTAGCCGGCAGCAGGTAGCGTGACGGGGTTCCGCTTCCGCAGTTGAAAGGCCGTCGTGCGCCGCACTCTCCCCCTCGTCTCCGCCGCGGTGATCCTCGCCGCGCTCACCGGGTGCTCGTCCGACGCCCCCGACGCGACCAGCACGACCCCGGCGACCGACGCCTCCGCGGTCGACGTCTGCTCCGCCGAGTCGGGCTCCGCATCCGAGGCCGTCGACGTCAGCGGCGACTTCGGCGCAACACCGCAGGTGAGCTTCGACGGCGGCATCGGCGCCGACACCACCGAGCGCACGACCGTCATCGAGGGGTCGGGCGACGAGGTGGAGCCGGGCTCCACCGTCGAGGTCGCGTACACGCTCTACAACGGCGAGAACTCGGCGCTGCTCGCGAGCGCCGGCTTCGACGGCGCCCCCACCGAGGTCTTCAGCGCCGACGCCGGCATGTACCTCGCCGGCCTCGCGAAGACGATCGGCTGCGCGTCGGTCGGCTCCCGCGTCGTCTCCGTCATCCCGCCCGCCGACGCCTTCGGCGACACCGGCAACGAGAGCCTCGGCATCACGGCCGAGCAGTCGCTCGTCGTCGTCATGGACATCCAGTCGCTCGTGCCCACCAAGGCGTGGGGCACCGAGGAGGCCGCGCCGGAGGGACTCCCCCAGGTGACGCTCGCCGAGGACGGCGCGCCGACGGTGGCGATCCCGAGCACCGACCCGCCCGCCGAGCTGCAGGTCGCGGTGCTGAAGAAGGGCGACGGCGAGGCCGTGCCCGAAGGGGCGACCGTCACGGTGCAGTACCAGGGCGTGCAGTGGGACACCGGCGAGGTGTTCGACCAGAGCTGGGGGCAGACGCCCACCTCGTTCTCGCTCGGCGCGGTCGTGCCCGGCTTCTCCAGCGCGATCGCCGGCCAGACGGTCGGCTCGCAGGTGCTCGCCGTCATCCCGCCGGCGCTCGGCTACGGCGAGGCGGCGGCCGACAGCACGAATGCGCTGGCCGGCAAGACCCTCGTCTTCGTGATCGACATCCTCGCGGTCAACTAGGAGCCGCTCCTCCCGGTGATCCGGGTGTGCACGAAACGACGAAGGGACCGCGGCGTGCCGCGGTCCCTTCGTCGTGCTGTGTCCTAGCGGAGGCCCTCGATCTCGATGGTCGCCGAGCCGCCCAGGTTGAGGGAGTCGCCGGGGAGGACCCGGAGAGCCTCATCCGTCGGGATGAGCCGCGGCTGCTGGCCCCGGCGCGTGAGCACCGTGCCGTTCGTCGAGTCGAGGTCGCGGGCGAACACGCTGTCGCCCTCCGCCCTCAGCTCGAGGTGGTTGCGGGAGATGTCGGTGAGCGAGGAGTCGAGGGCGATCGCCTCCGCCTCCGGGTCGTCGGCGCGGGCCGACGGGCTGCGGCCGAGCAGCACGGTGTGGTCGGCGGCGACGCGCCGGCCGTCGGGCAGGACGATCGCGAGGCTGAGGTACGCCTCCGGCGACTCGGCGGGGTCGAGCTCTTCGGCCTCGTCCTCGTTCTCGTCGAGCGGCTCCTCCGGGAGGATGCTGCCGCGGACGAAGCCGGGCACCCGGCTCGTCTCGCCGAACTCGAGCAGCGACTCGAAGAGATCCTCGGCGTCCTCCTCCGTCGTCTCGACCTCCGCCGGCGCCACCGGCACCGTGGTCTCCTGGGCTGCGGCGGCCGACTCGTCCTCGATGGCGGCGGGCGACGCGACGCGCAGCGGCAGCGGCGCCTCCACCTCACGGCCGGCGATGCCGGCCTCGATGGTCACGCCGTCCGAGTCCTGAGCGACGAGACCGCCCTCCGAGAACACGCGCAGCGTGTCGCCGTCGCGGACGACGAGCACGAACTCCGTGGCCGAGTCGAGAGCGGCGAGAGCGGGGATGCGGTCCTCCGCACCACCGGAGCGCTCCGTCTCGCGCTGGCGACGGCGGGACGGAAGGACTTCCTGGGCTTCTGCGACAGGCGTGACGGGGCGCACGTCCGTGCCCTCGTCGAGGGTGAGCGGGGTCGCGGTCATGTTGTGCCACCTTCTTTCGGGATGAGGCCGACGGGGGGCAGTTAACCCATCGGAAGTCCCGATGCGCGGCGCGACGCGCCGATGTCCCCCGTTTCCGGGCCTTGCGCGCCCCCGTTGCGCGGCACTCACCCTGTCCCTTTCGCCGAGTGCTCCCTGGAGCACCGAGTGCACCCCGTGCCCAGGGTGCACTCGGTGTTCCGGGGCGCGCTCGGCGGAGGAGAGAACTGGGAGAGTTCTTCGCAACCCCTTCCGCTCGGCAGGGAGCGGTATAGCCTGTCCTCTGTAGTTGTGTTGTGAGTTTGCATTTCCGGCTGCCGCTCGTCGGCATCCTCGGATCGCGAGAACGACAGCGTGACATGGGCGTCGCGAAAAGCGCGTCGTCGCACCGAGGAAGAGAAAGAGAACGAGATGCCGACTGGCACCGTGAAGTGGTTCAACGCCGAAAAGGGCTTCGGCTTCATCGCCCCCGACGACGGAGGCGCCGACGTGTTCGCGCACCACTCCGCCATCGACGCGCGGGGCTTCCGCTCGCTGGACGAGAACCAGCGCGTGGAGTTCGAGATCGTGGCGGGCGCCAAGGGCCCCCAGGCCTCGAACATCCACGTCATCAGCTGACCTGCTCCTGACAAGCGAAGGGCCCCCGCCGGATGGCGGGGGCCCTTCGTCGTGCGTGCGCTACTTCTTCTCGACCGCGTCCTTCACCGCGCCCATCGTCTTCTCGACGATGTTGGGCTTGTCGTCGGTGCCGTAGAAGCGGCCGTCCGGGCGGGTGGGCGGCGGCATCGGCACCCCCGCCTGCGGCTCGGCGCGGTAGGAGAACTCGCCGTGGCCGTCGGGCGTCGGACCCTTGGCCCAGGATCCCTCCGCCGCCTGCTGGCCGTCCGAGAAGTTGATGTACTCGTAGGACACGTCCCGGTCCTCCTTCGAGATGGGGAAGTTGCTCGGCACGGGCAGCACCTCGAGCCCGTCCTCGCGCAGCTCCTGCGTGGCGCGCACCCATTGGTTCTGGTGCATGGTGTCGCGGGCCAGCAGGAAGGACAGCAGGTCGCGCACGCCGTGGTCGTCGGTCATGTGGTAGAGCCGCGCGACCTGCAGCCTGCCCTGCATCTCCGCGTTCGCGTTGGCCGTGAAGTCGGCGAGCATGTTGCCGCTCGCGGTGATGTACGAGCCCTGCCACGGGTTGCCGTTGCTGTCGACCGCGCGGGCTCCCGCACCGGCGACGATGGCGTGCTGGACGTCCATGCCCCCCATGACGGCGCCGAGCACAGGGTCGGCCTTCGCGGCGTCCTCGGCGGCCTGGATGGGCGCCTTCTCGAGCAGCTGGGCGATCATGACGGCGAGCATCTCGACGTGGCCCATCTCCTCGGCACCGATGCCGAAGAGCAGGTCGCGGTACTTGCCGGGGATGTGCGAGTTCCACGCCTGGAAGCCGTACTGCAGCGCGACGGTGATCTCGCCGTACTGCCCGCCGAGCACCTCCTGCAGCCGGCGCGCGAAGAGCGCGTCCGGCTTGTCCGGGGACGCCTTGTGCTGCAGTTCCTGTCGATGGAAGTACATGCGGTTCCTTTTCTCTCGAGCGGGTGGGTCGCTTCGACGCTAGGTCGGGGCCCGGAGCCGTGGTAGGACCTTGACCGTGGGGGGACGGCGGACGAGGCTGGAAGGGCTCTCCTCTCCGGGGCGAGGAATGCTCACCCTTTCGGTCGTCATCCCGGTGAAGGACGACGCGGTGCCCCTCGAGCGGTGCCTCCGCGACCTGGCGGCACAGACGCGCGCGCCGGACGAGATCGTGGTCGTCGACAACGGCAGCACGGACGACTCGGCGGAGGTCGCCCGGCGCTTCGGCGCCCGCGTCGTCCCCGAGCCGAGGCCCGGCATCCCGGCGGCCGCGAGCACGGGCTACGACGCGGCGACAGGGGATGTCGTCGCGCGCTGCGACGCCGACAGCCGGCTCCCCCGCGACTGGACCGAGCGGGTGCTCGCCGGGCTGGCGGACGTGGACGCGGTCACCGGTCCCGGCCGGTTCTACGACGTCCCGGCGCGCCTCGCGCGCCTCTCCCGGCTCTTCTCCGCGCTCTATCTCGGCGCCTACGTGGCGACCACCGGCCTCGCACTGGGGCACGCTCCGCTGTTCGGCTCGAACCTCGGGATGCGGCGCAGCGCGTGGCTGGCCGTGCGGGAGGACGTCCACCGCGACGATCCGGAGATCCACGACGACCTCGACCTCGCGGTGCACCTCGGCACGGGCCACCGCATCCGCTGGGACCGCAGCCTCGTGGTCGGCATCTCGAGCCGCCCGTTCCGGGACCGGGCCGCGCTGCGGCGGCGCTTCCGCCGCGGCATGCGCTCGCTCACGCTGCACTGGCCCGAGGAGTACCCGCCGTACCGATGGGCGCGGCGGATCCGAAACCGGTCAGCCGTTCGGGAATGACGGGCGGCGGGAGCCGGTTGGCCCTGGTATGCCACTGACTGGAGAGTACGCACCGAGCCCGTCCGACTGGGCGCGCGAGCAGGCCGAGCTGTTCGAGAGGACGAGGGGCGCCGAGGGCAACACGCTGCGCGGCCGGCCCATCATCCTGCTCACCTCGGTGGGGGCGAAGTCGGGCAAGCTCCGCAAGACGCCGCTCATGCGGGTCGAGCACGACGGCGAGTACGCCGTCGTCGCGTCGAAGGGCGGAGCCCCCGAGCACCCGGTCTGGTACTACAACCTGGTCGCCCACCCGCTAGTCGAGCTGCAGGACGGCGCCGTGACGAAGGACTACCTCGCCCGCATCGCCACGGGCGAGGAGCGCGAGATCTGGTGGGAGCGTGCCGTCGCCACCTGGCCGGACTACGCCGGGTACGCGACCCGCACGGATCGGGAGATCCCCGTCTTCGTGCTCACTCCCGTCGGGGACTGACCCCGGCCCGGCGCCCCGGGCGCCACCGGCGCGGGTTCGTGCCTCAGAGCGACGCGAACGGGGCGGTGACGCCGGCGCTCACCATGCGCAGGTCCAGCTCGGTGACGGCGACGCTCGCGAGGTCCTGCAGCGTGGCGACCTCGTCGTCGGTGATCCCGCGCGGCTCGAAGTCGAGCACGCAGAGGGTGCCGAGGTTGTGCCCGTCGCTCGTGCGCAGCGGGACGCCCGCGTAGAACTGCAACCCGAACTCGCCGGTGACCAGGGGATTTTCCTGCGCCCGCGGGTCGACCCGCGCATCCTCGATGATCCACGGCGCGTCCTGCAGGATCGCCGAGGCGCACAGCCCGGGGTCGCGGTCGATCTGATCGAGGTCGATCCCGTGGTGCGACTTGAACCAGATGCGGTCCGCGTCGACGATGCTGAGAATCGACACCGGCGCGTCGAGCACCCGCGCCGCGAGCGCGGTCAGGCGGTCGAACGAGGGCTCAGGCGCCGTGTCGAGGACGCCGTAGCGGTGCACCGCGGAGAGCCGCGCGGCCTCGCGATCCTGCTCCGCCGGCGCCGGGTGCGGGACGAGGGCGGGCTGCACCCCGCTCTCGGCCATCACGAGCTGGCGGAGGGTGAGGACGAGCTCGGCGACGCCCGGCCGGTCGGCGGGGTCGCGCGCGGTCATCGCGGTGAGCACGTCGCGCCAGGCGGGCGGCACGCTGTCGGGCACGACCGGGTCCTCGGTGAGACGGCGCAGGGCCGACTCGACGACCCCACCGGGGAAGGCGACGGTGCCGGTGAAGCACTCGAGCAGGACGAGCCCGAGCGAGTAGACGTCGCTCGCGCCCGTGACCGGGTCGCGGCGCGCCTGCTCGGGACTGAGGTACGCGGCGGTGCCGGTGGTCTGCTCACCGGAGGAGGGCACACGGCCCTCGAGGTCGGCGATGCCGAAGTCGGTGAGCTTCGCCCGGGCGAGCCGGCCGCTGCCCGGCTCGACGAGGAGGATGTTGGCGGGCTTCACGTCGCGGTGCACGACGCCCTCCACGTGCAGGTATTCGAGGCCCTCCGCGAGGTCGTAGCCGATCTGCGCGATCTCGAGCGCCGACAGCGGCCCCCGAGCGAGCCTCTCCTTGAGGTCTGGCCCGCGCACCAGCTCCATCACGAGGTAGATGTGGGGCGAGCCGTCGTCGTCGATGTCGACGCCCGCGTCGAGCAGGGTGACGACGCTGTGGTGGCTGAGCGACGCGAGCAGCTTGACCTCGGTGCGCTGACGCCGGATCTCGTCCTCGCCGGCCGCGCCGGTCCGGAAGATCTTGACGGCGACGTCACGGCCGAGCAGCTCGTCGCGCGCCTGCACGACCGCCGCCATCCCACCGCGTCCGATCACCTCGCCCATGCGGTAGCGTCCGCGAAGCGAACCCGCCTCGCCCGTCGCTGCCCCCACAGGCACCCCCTTCGTCCGGTTCAGTGTAAGCACGCCCTCCCCCGGAGCCGTGTGCCCCGCACGGGGGCTGGCCGCATCCGCCGACTCTCGCCCCGCGCTGTGCGAGACTGCGGTCATGGGTCTCGCCGCGCCGCTCGCGCGCCGGCTGGGCACGGCGGACGCGGTCGTGCTCGGGCTCGCCTCGATGATCGGCGCCGGCGTGTACACCGCCTTCGCCCCGGCCGCCGCCGCGGCCGGCTCCGCGCTGCTGGTGGGCCTCGCGATCGCCGCCCTGGTGGCGTTCTGCAATGCGACTTCCACGGCCCAGCTCGCCGCCGTCCACCCCGTGTCGGGCGGCGCGTATGCGTACGGCCGGGCCGAGCTCGGCCCCTGGTGGGGGTTCCTCGCCGGGTGGAGCTTCGTGCTCGGCAAGACCGCCAGCGTCGGCGCCATGGGACTGACCGTGGGCGTGTACCTCGCCCCCGCCGGCTGGGAGCGCGCGGTCGGCGTGGCCGCCGTGCTCGGCGTCACGGCGGTCAACCTGCGCGGAGTGACCCGGACGGCCGCCGCCGCGCGCGTCCTCGTCACGGTCGCCGTGGCGGGGGTGATCCTCGCGATCCTCGCGGGCGCCGCAGCCGCAGGCGGACCGGTCGCGAACCCGGGCGCGCTCGACGGCGGCGCCTACGGCGTGCTCCAGTCGGCCGGCTTGCTGTTCTTCGCGTTCGCCGGCTACGCCCGGATCGCGACGCTCGGCGAGGAGGTGCGCGATCCGGCGCACACCATCCCGCGCGCCATCGTGCTCGCGCTGGGCGCGACGGTGCTGCTCTATGCGACCGTCGCCGTCACGCTGCTGCTCGCCCTCGGCCCCGACGGTCTCGCCCGCTCCTCAGCGCCGCTGCAGGCCGCGGCGGACGCGGCCGGCTGGGGATGGGCGGTGCCCGTCCTGGGGGTCACGGCCGCCGTCGCCGCGCTCGGCTCCCTCCTCGCCCTCACGGCGGGCCTCGGGCGGACGGTCCTCGCGATGGCGCGCGAGCGGGACCTGCCCGCGCCGCTCGCCGCCGTCTCCTCCGCCACCGCGGTGCCCGCCCGCGCGCAGCTCGCCGTCGCGGCCGCCGCCTGCCTCCTGCTGCTCGTCGCCGACCTCCGCACGGCCATCGGCTTCTCGTCGTTCGGAGTGCTGCTCTACTACCTCGTCGCGAACCTGGCGGCGTTCCGGCAGACCGGCGGCGCCCGGCGGTATCCGCGGGTGCTGCAGGTCATCGGCGCGGCCGGCTGCGTGCTCCTCGCTCTCACCGTCCCTCCGGCCGGGCTCGCCGCGGGCGCCGCCGTCCTGCTGGTCGGCGTCGGCTGCCGCGCCGTGCGGCTGCGCCGCGGACTGCGCCGGCGGCCGGATGTAAACCCCTGACGCACCAGGACGCCGCCGCCTAGCGTGAGATCGGGCCGCGTCCGACGCCGCCCGGAAGGCGGACGACATGGGTGCAGCAGGACGCGCGGCGGCTCTCGCCGGAGTCGCGCTCGCCGGAGTCGCGACGTGGCGCGGCGTGCACGCGCGCCTGGAGCGGCGCCGCAGGGATGCCGGGGAGCGCTGGCGCGTGGTCACCGTCCTGGCCTCTCCCGAGAGGCTCGCCGAGGACGCCTACCCCGAGCCGCTGCGCTCGGCCGCTCCAGCCCTCGAGATCAGGACGGCGCCCGCTCCGGGCATGCGCGGCATCGAGCTCTCCGCCCGGATGCTGCCGGACGCGGCGGCGGCGCCCCTGCTAAAGCGACTCACCGGCATGCCGCCCGCCGACGCGGTGCGCACGGTGCTCCGCGACACCAAGCAGGTGCTCGAGGCCGGCGAGGTGCTCCGCGTGGACCCGCGCCCGCACGGCCATCGGGCGGCCACGCCATTCGGCGCTGTCGTCGACGGCGTCGAGCAGGCGGCGAAGGGGAAGGGGATCCTGTGAAGGCGGTCACCTGGCAGGGCGTCAACAAGGTCGGCGTGGAGGAGGTCGACGAGCCGACGCTGCTCAACGAGCACGACATCCTCGTCAAGGTCACCCTCACGACGACCTGCGGCTCGGACCTGCACCTGCTCGGCGGATACATCCCAACCATGCGCTCGGGCGACGTCCTCGGCCACGAGTTCCTCGGCGAGGTCGTCGAGGTCGGCCGAGGCGTCTCGAGGCGGAAGGTCGGGGAGCGGGTCGTCGTGTCCTCGTTCATCGCGTGCGGCCGCTGCTGGTACTGCGAGCAGGGCCTCTTCTCGCTCTGCGACAACGGCAATCCGAATCCCGGCATCACCGAGGGGCTGTGGGGGCAGAGCGTCGGCGGGTGCCTCGGCTACTCGCACGCGATGGGCGGGTACGCCGGCTCGCACGCCGAGTACGTGCGGGTGCCGTACGGCGACGTCGGCGCCTTCCCGGTGCCCGACGACGTGCCGGACCTCCGCGCCCTGTTCGCGTCCGACGCCGCCTCGACCGGCTGGATGGGCGCCGACCTCGGCGGCGTCGGCCCCGGCTCCACGGTGGCCGTCTGGGGCGCTGGAGCGGTGGGGCAGATGGCCGCGCGGGCGTCCCTGCTGCTCGGCGCCGAGCGGGTCCTCGTGATAGATCGGCTGCCGGAGCGGCTCGCCCAGGTGCGCGAGCACATCGGCGCGGAGGTTCTCGACTACAGCGAGGAGGACGTGCTGCCGGCGCTCCGCGAGCTGACCGGCGGTCGCGGCCCCGACGTGTGCATCGAGGCGGTCGGCATGGAGGCGCACCGGCCCGGGCTCGACTACGCGTACGACCAGGTGAAGCAGCAGCTCCGCCTGCAGACGGACCGGCCCACCGCGGTGCGCGAAGCCGTGATGGCGGCCCGGAAGGGCGGCAGCGTCTTCGTGCTCGGCGTGTTCGGCGGCCTCGTCGACAAGTTCCCGCTCGGTGCGGTGATGAACAAGGGCCTCACCCTGCGCGGCGCGCAGATGCACGGGCAGCGCTACATCCCGATGCTGCTCGAGCGCATGCAGGCGGGAGAGCTGACGACCGAGCACCTCGCGACGCACGTGATGCCGCTCGACGAGGCGGCGCGAGGCTACGAGCTGTTCAAGTCGAAGGGCGACGGCTGCGTGCGGTCCGTCTTCCGGCCCTGATTCCGCGAACGCCGCCAGCCCGGATGCGGGCGAAGCGGATCCGCCCGCCCGTGTCAATCCCCTATGCGCCCCAGTGGACCCCTGCTTGGGTTTTCCCCATGACGCTCGCCATGGACTCCGACCTCCTCGAGATCACGCCCCTCAGCAGCACCGAGTGGCGCGTCTGCGACGGCCGTATGCCGGTGTCGGATCCCCGCCGCGTGCTCGCTCTCGTCGAGCGGGCCCAGCACTATGTGCTCGTCACCTGGATGGCCCCGCACGAGGGCTGGGCCGCCTTCCCGAACTTCGAGGCCGCGCTCCGCGCGCTCCGCCTCACGTGCGCGGCGCGCCAGCGCGCGACCGCCGCCTGACGCTGGTCGCTTCGGCCACCAGCGGCTCGAGCGTCACTGCTGCTCGAACCCCCAGCTCTGCTCCTCGGCGTCGCCATCGGGTTCCGGCACCAAGGCGATCGTCACACCCGTGGTGACGAGGAGCCGGACGGGTGTCAGCCGGCCCTCCCCGAAGTTCGCCTCGAGCCAGTGCGGCTTCCCCCGGCGAAGGGCGTCGTCGAGCTCCTGACGCACATCGTCAGGCCGGCGTCCGCTGATCGTGTAGATGAAGCCGCCGTAGTGGACGCAGATCCGACTCGACATCAGTGGCCGGCGTGCGCGTCGTCGCCGTCGAGCCGGCGGGCGTCGGCCGGCTCAGGCACGATGCGCAGGCCGGCCGACGAGTTCGCCGTGGACATGAGGTCCTCGATCCAGCTGCGGTTGATGGCGGGCGCCCGTCCGCCGTGGTACTTGTACACGATCGAGATGGCGGGGTGCAGCCACACGGTCGAGCGGCCGTCGCCGACGGCGGTGTCGTCGCGCCAGGAGAAGTAGAACGACTCGTTGCGGCGCAGCTTCGCGCCGATCACGATCTGCAGGTGAGCGAGCACGCGGTCGTCGAAGTCCACGACGAGGGTCGAATCGTAGGTGAATTTCCCCATTCGCCACCCCTCCTCAGCGCCAGGGCCGCCAACCCAGGCTCCTCTCATCCTCGGCTCCGGTCAATCCCCTATGCCGTCTTCGGCATGGCGAGGAGGCTGGCCCGGTGCGACGGGTCTATTACGCCGGCAGCCACGTACTCACGAGCGACCGGGTGTGCAAGGCGATGCTGCGGTTCGCGCGGGCGCTGGCCGAGAACCAGTCCTCCGACGTCGTCAGCATCCCGGTGGTCACGGAGGGCGGAAGCAGGGCCTACGCCCACTTCCTCCTGGGCCCCGCGAGCCAGATCTTCTCGACCCCGGTGGAGAACAGCGCCGACGAGCCGTTCGACGCGGACGTGGTCCGGGACTTGGAGGAGCGGACGCGCCTGCTCCATCCGAGCACACCGGACTGGCCCGACGAGATGATCGACGTGCCGGACCTCGACCTCGACCTGGATCTCGACCGCCGCATCTGATCAGCCGCCGTTCGGCGGGCCGCCGTACACGCCGCGTCGGTACGCGGCGGGCGGGGAGTAGTGCACCGCGCGATCGGCCGCCTCGAGGGAGGTGTACCGCCCGAGAAGCCGCCGGCGAGCGGGGTCGAGGTCGAACGAGACGACACGGTAGTGCTCGTGCGGACCGCCCCGGTCGATCAGCCGGACGACGGCCGCCGGCACCCGATCGTCGTCCCGCATCAGCACCCACTCGTCCCGCCCGATGCGGATGGGCCCCGTCCCCCGCCAGTGCGCCACGCCACCCCTCCCCCAACGAAGGCGCCCGGCCGCGCGGAATCGATGGTAATCGGCGACCCTGACACGGGGCGCCCCCGGGACTCGGTGCACAGCCGGTGACCCGGGTGCGGACGGCACGTAGGGTCGAGGGCAGGAGGTGTCCGATGGCACGACCGACCGGGGACGACGCGTCCCGACATGGCCTGCTGACCGCACGGCCGGGACTTCCGCGGAAGGAGCCGCTCGGACCCGGACTGAACGCCCTGCCCGGGCCGGGCGGGGACCACGTGCTGCTCGTGCCCGACTCCAGCCCGGACACGCCGCTGCCGCTCATCGTGTTCCTGCACGGCTCCGGGGCGCAGCCCGCCCGGTCGCTGCACTTCCTCGAGGCGGAGGCGCAGCGGCTCGGGTTCCTGCTGCTCCTGCCGAAGTCGCTGCACTACACGTGGGACGTCATCCTCGGCGGCTTCGGCCCCGATGTGGCGTCGCTCGACGCGGTGCTCGCCGAGATCTTCGACCTGTTCCCCGTCGATCCCGAGCGGGTGGCCCTGTCCGGCTTCTCGGACGGCGCGTCCTACGCGCTGACGCTCGGCATGCGCAACGGCGAGCTGTTCCGCCGGATTCTCGCCTACTCCCCCGGCTTCACCGTGCCGGGGCCCGGCTCCGGTCGGCCCGCCGTGTTCGTCTCCCACGGCACCGACGACCCGGTCCTGCCCATCGACCGCTGCAGCCGGGTCATCGTCCCCGGCCTCCTGCGCGAGGGCTACGAGGTCGACTACCGGGAGTTCCGCGGCGGCCACGAGGTGCCGGCGGACCAGGTCGCCGCGTCGCTGACCTTCCTTGGGGAGCCGACCGCCTAGCGGCGACCGGCTCGCGGCGACGCCGGCGGCCGCGGTGTGCGGCTGTCGCACGTCGTTGCGAGGCGGTCAGCGGCCGTAGGAGGCGGCGAGGCGGCGGAAGCCCTCGTCGAGGGACACCTGCGGGCGCCACTGCAGGTCGGCGCGGGTGCGCCGCTGGTCGAACCAGTGGGCGGTCGAGAGCTGATCGGCGAGGAAGCGCGTCATGGGCGGCTCGTCCTCGCCGGGGCGGATCCGCCACACGGCCTCGACGGCTCCCCCGGCGGCCCTCGCGAGGCCCGGTGGGACGCTCCAGGAAGGGGCCGGCGCACCCGCTGCGGCGCAGATGCCGGCGAGCATCTCGGCGACCGGCCGCGGCTCCCCGTTGGTCACGACGTAGGACCCGCCGTGCACCGCCTCGGCGCGCTCGAGCGCGGCGAGCAGCGCCGAGGCGGCGTTGTCGACGTAGGTGGTGTCGATGAGCGCCGCGCCCGACCCGAGCAGCGGCAGCCGCCGGGACCGTGCACGCTCGACGATGCGAGCCACGAGCTGCGGGTCGCCGGGACCCCACACGAGGTGCGGGCGCACGACGACCACGGCGAACCCGTCGGCGTCGGCGTCGAGGGCGAGCCGCTCGCCGAGCGCCTTGGTGCGCGCGTACTCGCCGCGTGCATGCTCGGGGTCGGCGGGGGCCGCGTCGTCCCCGGCGATGGAGGCGCCCGTATGCGCCACCGAAGGCGACGAGACGTGCACGAAGCGGCGCACGCCGGCCCGCCGGGCGGCGCCCAGCAGCGTCCGAGTGCCCTCGATGTTGACGGCGGCGAAATCGGCCGGGTCGCCGGCGAGCGAGACCTTCGCCGCCAGGTGGACGACGGCCTCGACGCCCTCGACCGCCGCCGCGACGGCTGCCGCGTCGGTCAGCGAGCCGCGGACGTCCTCGACGCCCTCGAGGTTCGCCGGCCCCCTCTGGAAGGTCCGCACCTCATGGCCGGCCGCCGCGACGGTCCGCGCGGTCGCGCCGCCCAGCATGCCGCTCGCGCCCGTGACGAGGACCCTCACGGCAGCACCATCCGGCCGCCGGCGAGAACGCCTTCGGCCCAGCGCGACAGGCGGGTGCGATCGACCTTCGAGTTGTGCCGGATGTCGGTGGGCAGGCGCGGCACGACGAGCACGGCCGCGATCGGGACGCCCGCCGCCGCACGCACCCGCGCGGCCAGCTCGGGGCTCGCGATACCCGGGCGGCGCACCGCAGGAGCCAGCTCGACGACCGCCACGGCCTGCTGGGTGCCGACCGGCCCGATGCCCGCGAGCCCCGCGCGCACGACCTCGGGGAGCGCGCCGATGCGCTGCTCGGGCCCGACCGGGGTGAGAACGCCGTCCGCGGTGACGAGGACGTGCACGAGCCGTCCCTCCACCCAGAGGCGGCCCTCGGCGTCCAGGTGCCCCACGTCGCCGGTCCGGTGCCACCGGGAGCCGTCCGGCTCGCGGAGGTCGGCGTCGCGCTGGGTGAGCCACAGGCGGTCGTAGCCGTCGCGGAGATGCCGGGCCGACACGACGATCTCTCCGGTGCGGCCCGGCTCCTCGGACGGGACGCCCGACGCGGCTCCCGCCGAGTCGAGCGCGGCGATGCGGACGCGCACGCCCGCGATCGGAGCGCCGACGCAGACCCCCTCCTCGGCAGAACCGGAGGAGTCGGTGGCCCGGATCAGGTCGAGGCTCGCCGCCGTCATGAGGAGCCCCTCGGTCATGCCGTAGGGCGTCGACGGAGTGGCGTTGGGCAGGAGCCGGCCGATCCCCTCGAGCAGGTCCCGCGCGACCGGCGCGCCGGCGGACAGCACGGTGCGGACCCGGGTCAGCGCGTCCCGCTGCGACGGGGAAAGGGCGTCCGCGGTGGCGACGACGTTGGCGACCGCGGCCGGCGAGAGGAACACGACGGTGGCGTCGACGGCGGCGGCCGCGTCCGCCACCGCGGTGGCGGTGAGCGTCGCGGGTGAGGTGACGTCCATGTCGGGCGTCGCGGAGCGGGCGCCGAGGGCGGGGCCGAGGAGCGCGAACGGCGCGAAGCCCGCGACGAGCCCCGTCCCCACGCCGACGCCGTAGTGGCTCGCGAGGGCGTCGCGCAGCGCCTGCAGCTGAGCGTGGGTGTAGACGACCCCCTTCGCCGGGCCGGTCGACCCGGAGGTGAACAGGACGGCGGCGGTCGCGGACGATGGCGGCGGAGCCGGCAGCGCCGTTCCGCGGCCCGCCTCGATCAGCTCACCAAACGAGGCGGCGACGCCGAGCGCGCGGCGGGTGGGCAGCGGCAGGCGGGCGACTGAGATCCGCTGACCCGGCCAGCCGAGGGCGCGGGCGGCGGTGAGGCCCGGCACGGCGCCGATCACGTGGTCGGGGCGGGCGCCCGTGACCGCGCGGCTGAGGCCGGCGACGCCGAGGCCCGCGTCGGCGACGACGACGATCGCGCCGATGCGCAGGCACGCGTAGAGCGCGGCGGTGAGGTCGGCGCCGGGCGGCACGAGGAGAGAGACCCGGTCGCCGGGAGCGACGCCCGCGGCGACCAGTCCGGCGGCGAGCTCACCGACGCGGCGGGACAGCAGTCGCCAGCTGATCGTGCGCGGGCCGCCGCCTCCCGGCGGCGCCAGCTCGACGAGCGCGGGCTCGTCGCTGTCCGCCTGGCTCTCGAGCACCGACCAGAGGCGCGCGCCGGCGTCGGCCGCCGACGGCTCGTCGTCGACGGCCCTGGGCCGCTCGCCCAGCCACTCCAGCACGGCGGCGGCGTAGTCGACGTCCTCGGCGATCAGGTGCCCGGCGGCCGGGAACCGGTGCACCCGGGCGAAGCGCAGCCGGCCGAGCAGATCGTCGAGGTAGCGGTCGCGGAAGACCGGGTCCTTCGCCCCCCAGAGCACGAGCGCCGGCACGTCGAGCCCGCGGACGCCCTTGGCGATGCGGTCGAGCTCAGCCCGGCTGGGGTGGGACTCGTCCACCGGGATGTCGGCGACGAAGTCGCGGATGCCGGACCGACGGTCGGCCGTCCCGTACGGCGCGCGGTAGGCGTCCTTCACCTCCGCGGGGAGGGGCGGGTGCCCGAGCGCCAGGGTGGTCTCGAGGAAGGCGGGCGTCGTCCGCGTGGCCGGCGCGAGGAGCGCGGGCTGCAGGGCGAGCCGCAGCGGGGCCGGGATGGGGTCGTCCTCCGGCTGGTGCACCGCCGTGTTGAGGGTGACGACGCCGGCGAGCCGGTCGGCGTGGTCGACGGCCCAGCCGAGGGCGACGACTCCGCCCCAGTCGTGCCCGACCGTGACGACCGGCCCGGGAAGGGCCAGCTCGTCGGTGAGCAGCCCGAGATCGCGGACGCGGTCGGCGAGGCGCCGCCTCGTTCCGGTGCGCGCGGAGAAGCCCATCTCCAGCTGGTCGGGAGCCACGACGCGCCAGGCCGGCGCGCCCGCCTCCGCAGCGGCGGTCGCGGCGGCGACGAGGCGGCGCCAGAGGTAGGACCAGGTGGGATTGCCGTGCACGCAGAGGAGGGTGCCGACCGGCTCGACGCCGAGCTCGGCGAGGCGCGGGCCGTTGTCGAGCACGTGCCACGAAGCCTCGCCCGGCACGTCGACGAGCCGGGAGAACGCCGGATCGAGTCCGGGCAGCCCTCTCGGCGGAAGGGCGGCGGGCGCCGCGGGGCCCTGTCCGGCTCCTTCCGCCTCGCGCGGAAGGGCAGCCGGGGCCGCCGGGCTCACCAGGCCAGTTCCAGCATCGAGGTGTTGAGGCCGGAGCCGACGCCCATGAGGAGCACGCGGTTGCCGGGCTGGAGCCGGTCCTTCTCGTCGACGAGCGTCATCGGGATCGAGGCGGGGCCGACGTTGCCGTAACGGGGGTAGGTGAGGGGAACGCGCGCGCGATCCAGGCCGACGGCCTTCACGAACGCGTTCGTGTGCACGTCCGACACCTGGTGCATGATGTAGCGGTCCATCCCCTGCCAGTTCCAGTCGCGGGTGGCCTCCTTCCAGGCGGAGACCACGAGGTCCATCCCGCCCTTCAGCAGGGCCTTCGCGTCGGTGAACATGCCGTCGACGCTGCCGACGCAGACGTCGTGGAACTGGGTGGCCGCCCGGGTGATGCCGCCGACGAGGCGGTGTCCGGACGGGTGGGCGTCGGCCGGGCCGAGCACGGCCGCCGCGGCGCCGGAGCCGAGGGTGAGGGTCGCGAACTCGCTCATGAAGTCGGCGCGCTTGATGTCCGGGCGCATCAGGCGCTCGATCGTGTTCACCTGGATCTGGTCGGCGTCCTCGCCGTCGATGACGACCGCGTACTTGATCTGGCCGGAGTCGATCATCTGAGCGGCGAGGCTCATGCCGTTGACGAAGCCGAGGCACGCGTTCGCGATGTCGAAGTTGATGGCCGAGGAGGGCAGGCCGAGGCCGTGGTGCAGGCGCACCGCGACGGACGGCTCGAGGTGGGGCCGGGTCACCGACGTGTTGATGAGCAGGCCGACCTCATCGGGCCGGATGCCGGCGTCCTGCAGGGCGCGGCTGCCCGCGTCGATCGCGGCGTCGTCGAAGGTGACGCCCTCACCCCAGTTGCGCCGCTCCTGGATGCCGGCGACGCGCTGCAGGAGTCCCGAGGGGAGCCGCAGCCGCTTGAGCACCGGGCGGAGGCGGTCGTCGATCTGCTCCGAGGTCGTCACCCGAGGGGCGACCGTGCTCGCGACCGACAGCAGAGACACGTTGCGGTGCCTCCACGTAGCATTTCCGTCCAACCAACGCTCCTGTCCACTTGCGCACGCACTCGGCGTGTTCCCCCATTGTCCCCCTGTCGGGGGCGCGTGGCGGACCAGCGGGCTGGGGGTGGACAGCGGGCCGGAATGTGCGCCACGCCGAGCGGACGTAGTCTCGGGGCATGGCGGACTCGGTGCGCGTCGACGTGTGGCTGTGGGCGGTCCGCGTCTACAAGACCCGCTCGCTCGCCACTGCGGCGTGCAAGGCGGGCCACGTGCGGGTCAACGGCGAGCGCGCGAAGCCGGCCCAGACGGTGCGGATCGGCGACGAGGTCATCGCGCGCACGGACCGTGACCACATCCTCGGCGTGCGGGCTCTGCTGCTGAAGCGCGTCGGCGCCCCTGTCGCCCGTGAGGCGGTCGACGACCGCACTCCTCCCCCGCCGCCGCGGACGGAGGCCCCCGCCCCGATCCTGCGGGATCGCGGTGCGGGCCGCCCCACGAAGCGGGAGCGCCGCGACCTGGAGCGGCTCCGCTCCCGCTAGCTCAGCGGATGCGGCGCACGAGGTCGTGCACGAAGTCGAGCTTCTCGGCCACCGCAGGCGTCACGACGAACGGGTAGAGGTCCGGCTCCCCCATCGAGCGGTTGAGCGCGTTGGCGGCGAGGGCGAAGCCGTGCCAGGCGGCGAGCACCGCGGTCATCGGCACGTCGGAGATGTCGAGGAGCCCCTCCGAGTGCAGGCTCGACGCGAGCGGGTAGGGCACGCCGGTCGGGCCGTGCACCCGCAGGCCCACGGCCGCGGCGGTCTCGAGGCTGTCGGCGATGTGCAGGTAGTGGGCGAAGGTCTCGCCGAAGTCCTCCCACGGGTGCATGGTGGCGTAACCGGAGATGTGCTCCTCCGCGTCCGTCGTCCCCGCGTCGTCGCCGTAGTGGGCCTCGAGCGCGTCGCCGTAGTCCTGGCGCTCGTCGCCGAACAGGGCGCGGAAGGGGTCGATGAGGTCGGTGCCGTCGACGAGGACCTGCCAGTACCAGTGGCCGACCTCGTGGCGCATGTGACCCACCATGGTGCGGTACGGCTCCCCGAGGCTGATGCGCACCTCCTCGCGGTGCGGGTCGCTCGCCTCGGTGAGGTTGATGGTGATGAGCCCGTCCGCGTGGCCGGTGAGCACCTGCTCGCCCTCCCCCGGCACCTTGAGCGCGAAGCCCAGGCCGGCGTCGTCGTGTCGGGGCGTGATCGGGAGCCGCAGGTGGTGGAGCTGGCGCAGCACTCGGCGCTTCGCGTGCTCGGCGATCGCGAGCCGGCTGACCGCGGCCGGGTCCTCGAGATCAGGGCGCTCGACCGTGAGCCGGCAGGAGAAGCAGCCGCCCTCCGCCTCGGGGGCGGGGTCGGCGACCCAGTTGCAGCTGATCAGGGAGCGGTAGCGGCAGGTGAGGCCGCGGACCGAGCGGACGATCTCGTCGCGGTCGAGCGCGTACGCGAGGTGCGTGTCGCAGGCGAGGCACCGGCGGTCCTCGAACTCGACCCAGGCGCCGCAGTGGGGACAGGCGAACACGCGCATGAGACTCCTGCCGGGACGGGAGCCTCAACGCTAGCCGACCGGGAAGCCCGACCCGGCGTCATCCGGGGACGGAGGGGTCGTCCTGGATCAGCCCGAGCAGGTTGCCCTCGGGGTCTCGGAAGGTGCCGAACCAGCCCATGCCCGGGATCGGCGTCCTCTCGGCGACCACGGTGCCGCCCGCGTCGCGGATGCGCTGCAGCGCCGCGTCGAGGTCGTCGACCTGGACGTAGACGAGGACCCCTTCCGGGGCGTCGCTGCGCGGGGTGAGGGCGCCCTCGGCGCCGACGCCCGGCGCCTCGCCGGTCGACATCGGCCAGTACGGGACGTCGCCCCAGCGGGAGACCGTCCAGTCGAAGACCCGCCCGTAGAAGGCGCCCGCCCGGTCGGGGTCGTCGATCGGGATCTCGAAGTGCACGACTCTGTTCACCACCCCTCCACCCTGGCGGCGGCCCCGGGTGCGACCAGGGACCTTCGTCCCGCCCCCGGCTCCGCACAAACGCCGGCGGACCGCGCGTGCGGGGCCACGGCGGCGTGGGGAAGAAGGACTATCCGCGCCCCCGCCGCGGTCCTAGCATGAGCCCCATCCCGGCACGGGGCGTCAGCGCCGACGGCTCGGCGGGCGTGCGCGCAGCGCAAGAGGAAGGGAGCGAACCCCGTGAACAACACCCTGCTGATCGTCGTCGCCGTGATCGCGATCATCCTGCTCCTCGTGGGCGGATTCGCCGAGGCCCTGCAGTTCCTGCTGTGGGTCGGGCTCATCCTGCTCGTCGTGGCGGTGGTCCTGTTCATCGTCCGGATGATCGGAGGGCGAAGCGGACGCGTCTGACCCACGCGCGCCGCAACCCCCGATGGACGAGAGGCGGCGTCCGCGGCGCCGCCTCTAGGCTTCGGCCATGAGCCAGGACGTCGATCCCGTCGCCGCCGCCCGAGCCGAGGCGGACGCCGCCATCGCCGCCCTCCGCAGGGCGCAGGAGGAGGCGGAAGCCGCCGTCCTCCGCGCCGAGGAGGCCGCCCGCCGGGCGTCCGCACCGAGCGCACCCGCCGCATCGAGCGCACCGGCCGCGTCGAGCGAACCGGCCGCACCGAGCGAACCGGCCGCACCGAGCGCACCCGCCGCACCGGGTCCGCTGTCGGAGTCGGAGGTGGACGCCGTGCGCGTCGGGTACGCCGGGGAAGGACCGGTGCTCGAGCTCGGCGCCCTCGTCAACGGCGACCCCCGAGCGGACGTGCCGATCCGGATCCCGCTCGCGATGACGAACCGGCACGGCCTGGTCGCGGGCGCCACGGGGACCGGCAAGACGCGCACGCTCCAGCTGCTCGCCGAGCAGCTGTCGGCGCACGGCGTCCCCGTCTTCGCGCCGGACGTCAAGGGCGACCTCTCCGGGGTAGCGACCGCGGGCGCGCCGAGCGAGCGGCTGCTCGACCGGACGCGCGGCATCGGCCAGGACTGGGCGCCCGCCGCGTTCCCCGCCGAGTTCTTCTCGCTCGGCGGGCGGGGGCGCGGGGTGCCGATCCGCGCGACCGTCGCCGGCTTCGGTCCGGTGCTGCTGAGCAAGGTGCTCGGGCTCAACGACACCCAGGAGTCGAGCCTCGGGCTCGTCTTCCACTACGCGGACCTCGAGGGGCTGCCGCTGCTCGACCTCGCCGACCTCCGCGCCGTGCTCGCCTACCTGACGAGCGACGAGGGCAAGGGCGAGCTCGCCGGGCTCGGCGGCCTGTCGAAGGCGACCGTCGGGGTGATCCTCCGGAAGCTCATCACGTTCGCCGACCAGGGCGCCGACGTCTTCTTCGGCGAGCCCGAGCTCGACACGGCGGACCTGCTGCGCGTGACCGACGGAGCGGGCGTCATCAGCCTGCTCGAGCTGCCAGAGGTGCAGGACCAGCCGGCGCTCTACTCGACCTTCCTCATGTGGCTGCTCGCCGAGCTGTACAACGAGCTGCCCGAGGTGGGCGACCTCGACAGGCCGAAGCTCGTGTTCTTCTTCGACGAGGCGCACCTGCTCTTCGCCGACGCGTCGAAGGAGTTCCTGCGGTCGATCGTGCAGACCGTGCGGCTCATCCGGTCGAAGGGCGTCGGCGTCTTCTTCGTCACCCAGACGCCGAAGGACGTGCCGGGCGACGTGCTCGCCCAGCTCGGGTCGCGCATCCAGCACCAGCTGCGGGCCTTCACGCCGGAGGACGCGAAGGCGCTGCGGGCGAGCGCGTCCACCTATCCGACGTCCGGTTACGACCTCGAGGAGGTCCTCACCGTGCTCGGCACGGGCGAGGCGATCGTCACCGTGATGAGCGAGCGCGGCGCTCCGACCCCCGTGGCGTGGACTCGGCTGCGGGCGCCGCGGGGCTCGATGTCGCCGACCCCGGACGCCGGCATCGACGCCGCGATCGCGGCCTCTCCCCTGCTCCCGCGGTACGGCGCCGCGCTCGACCGGGTGTCGGCGCGGGAGCTGCTCGCCGCGCACCTCGAGGCGGCGTCCCGCGCCGCCGAGGCGGCGGAGGCCGAGCGCGCCCGTGCCGAGGCGGACGAGGAGCTCCGCCGTCAGCAGGAGGCGATCGAGCGGCAGCGCTCCCGCGAGGAGAGGGCCGCCCGCTCCGAGCAGAGGCGGACTCGCACGACGCCCCGTCGGCGTCCCGAGCGCTCGCCGATGGAGGAGGTGCTGCGGTCGCCGGTGACGAAGACCGTGCTCACCGGCATCGTCGAGGGCATCTTCGGCACCCGCCGCCGGCGGCGCTAGCGGCCCTGCACCGCCCGGTACGACGGCTCGCGCACCCGGCGGTGCCAAGCGGCGAAGCCGGCGCCCGGCAGCGGGCGGCGGACCGCGTCGAAGCGCAGCCCGGTCGTGTCGTCGGCGTCGGTCGTCGCCGTAAGCTCGAGCGTCGCGAACCGACGCCACCGCCCGGTCAGCGGTGCCGAGTAGAGGTCGAAGAGCCAGGGCCCGACCGCGCCGGCGCTCCGCTCGTCCGGGCTGGTCGGCACGGCGGAAGCGGAGAGGCGCACGCGCGCGCCGAGCATCACGTTCCCGTGCCGCCCCCGGTACGGCAGGAGGGTGCCGAACCAGCCGCCCTCCGCCCGCAGGTGCGGCATCAGGGCGAACCGGCCCGGCACGCCGACCCCGGACGTGGAGAGCTCGAGGTCCGCGGGACCCTCCGGAGTCTCGACGCGGACGGCGAGCCCCAAGATGTCCGGCAGGGCGGGCGGCAGACCGACCGAGCGGGACACGCGCCCGACGCCGGTCTGCCGCGTGCCGGCGGGCTGGTCGACCCAGTCGATGCCGGAGTCCGCGCCGCCGACCCAGGTGAGAGAGGCGTCGAAGAGCGCGCCGCGGGAGTGGATGGGCCGCGGATGCCGCACGAGCTGGGCGATGCGGAACAGCCCGGCGAGCGCGACACCGGCCGCCGACCACGCGGTCGCGACGGCGGGGCGGGCGGCCAAGGCTAGGCGCCCTGGCTCTTCGCCGCCTCGGCCCGGCTCTTCTTGACGCGGGCGTTCTCCGCCATGACGCCGGCGTGCACCTCGCGCTCGCGGACGAGCCACTCGGGCTTCTGGCGCAGCAGCTCCTGGATCTCGTCCGTCGTGAGCGGCTCGCTCACCCCGCCTCGGGCGAGCCCGGCGATCGAGACGCCCAGCTTGGCGGCGACGACGGGCCGGGGATGCGGGCCCGTGCGCCGGAGCTCGGCGAGCCACTCGGGCGGGTTCTCCTGCAGCTCGTTCAGCTGGGAGCGGGTCACGGGCTGGGCGCGGAACTCCTCGGGGGTCGCGGCGAGGAGCACGCCGAGCTTCTTCGCCGCGGTCTCGGGCTTCATGGTCTGGTCCTGCGGCACGGGGTCAAGGCTACCCTTGGCCTGGTGGCGGAGGCACTCGAGATCGGCGTCGTCCCCGGCGTCAGCGCCGACAAGTGGGTGCGGGTGTGGCGTGAGCGCATGCCGGACGTGCCGCTCACCGTCGTCGCGGTCGACGAGGGCGCCGCTCTCGAGGCGCTCGAGGCGGGCACCGACATGGTGTTCTCCCGCCTGCCGGTCGAGGGCGCGGACGACGACCTGCACGTGATCCCCCTGTGGAGCGAGACCCCCATGGTGATCGCCGCGAAGGACCATCCGGTGAAGGTGTTCGACTCCGTCACCCTCGCCGACCTCGCGGACGAGGAGCTCTACCCCGGCTGGGACGAGGGCACCCTCGACATCGTCGCCGCCGGTCACGGGATCGCCCGGATGCCGCAGTCGGTGTTCCGCGCCACCGGACGGCGGGACCTCGTCGCCCGGGAGATCAGTGACGCCGAGCCCACCCGGGTGGGCCTCGTCTGGCGCACCTCGACGGAGAGCCCGCTGATCGACGAGTTCATCGGCGTCGTCCGCGGCCGCACGGCGAACAGCTCCCGGGGGGCGGCCCCGGAGCCGGCGCCGGAGCCGGTCCGCCGCCCGCCCCAGCAGCCGCAGCGGAAGGCGGAGCGCCCCAAGCCCCGCGGAGCGGGCGGAGCGGGGAACCGGCGCACCCCGAAGAGCCGCGGCGGACGCCGCTCCCGCTGAGTCGGGGCGGCTCGACGAGGGCCGAGCTCAGCGCGCGACGTCGTCGAGGACCTGCCGCACCGACTCCCCCAGCCCGACGCCGTGGCCGGCGTCGGGGACGTGCAGCTCGGAGCCCGGCCAGCGCTGGTGGAGGCGGAACGGGATCTCAAGGGGGCTGCTGAGGTCGTGCCGGCCGTGCAGCAGGGTCGCCGGCACGTGCCCGAGAAGCTCCACGCCGTCGAGGAGCTCGTCCTGCCGCCGCCATGCCGCGTGGGCCCAGTAGTGGGTGACGAGGCGCGCGAAGGTCAGCCGGAACATCGGGTCGGCGTAGCGCGGATCGGGGCGCCAGCCCGGCGCGAGCGACACGTGCGTGTCCTCCCACCGGCACCACGCGGAGGCCGCAGCGCCGCGCACGCCCGGATCGGTGTCAGAGAGCAGCCGGGCGTACGCCGCAGGAATGCTGCCGTCTCGCTCGCCCTCCGGCAGGTGGCCGACGAACGCGTCCCATTCGGCCGGGAAGACCCGGCCCAGGTCGCGGGTGATCCACTCCACCTCGCGCGGCGTCGTGGTGGTGACGCTGAACAGCACCAGCCGGGTCACCCGGTCGGGATGCGCCTGCGCGTAAGCCAGCGCAAGGGTGGTGCCCCAGCTCGCGCCGAGCAGCAGCCAGCGGTCGATGCCGAGCGCCTCGCGCAGCAGCTCGAAGTCGCGGATCAGCGCGTCGGTGGTGTTGACGGACAGGTCGGTGCCCGGGTCGCGCGCCGACGGGGTGCTGCGGCCGCAGCCGCGCTGATCCACGAGCACAACCCGGTAGCGGGAGGGATCGAAGAAGCGCCGCCAGCCGGCGGCCGCACCGCTGCCCGGGCCGCCGTGCACCACGAGCGCCGGGATGCCGTCGGGGGCCCCGCACATTTCCCAGTAGATCCGCTGCCCGTCCCCCGGCGAGAGGAATCCGGAGGCGTGCGGCTCGGTCTCCGGGTGCACTCTCGCACCGTAGCGGGGGCGCGCGCACACGGGAAGTGCGGCGGAAGCGGCTACTTCACCTCGTCGTCGGCGGTGTCGTAGGTGGCGGCCTCCGGGGCGTCCTTCGCGGGCCCGCGTCCGAACGGCATGGCCGCCTCGGGGTGGTGCAGGTCGAACGCCGGCGACTCGGACCGGATGCTCGGGATCGACGTGAAGTTGTGCCGCGGCGGCGGGCACGATGTGGCCCACTCGAGGGAGCGCCCGAATCCCCAGGGATCGTTCACGGTCACCTCGGCCCCGCGGCGCCACGTGATCCAGACGTTGTAGAGGAACGGGACCATCGACGCGCCGAGGAGCATGGCGCCGACCGTGGAGAGCTGATTCATCCACGTGATGCCGTCCTCCGGCTGGTACGTGTAGTACCGCCGCGGCATCGCGACCACGCCGAGCCAGTGCTGGACCAGGAACGTGGTGTGGAAGCCGATGAACAGCATCCAGAAGTGGATCTTGCCGAGTCTCTCGTCGAGCAGCTTCCCGGTCCACTTGGGCCACCAGAAGTAGAAGCCGGCGAACATCGCGAACACCACGGTGCCGAACACCACGTAGTGGAAGTGGGCCACGACGAAGTACGTGTCCGACACGTGGAAGTCGAGCGGGGGCGAGGCGAGGATGACGCCCGTCAGCCCCCCGAACACGAAAGTGATGAGGAAGCCGATCGTCCACAGCAGCGGCGTCTCGAACGTCACGGACCCGCGCCACATCGTGCCGACCCAGTTGAAGATCTTCACGCCGGTCGGGATGGCGATCAGCATCGTCGTCAGGGCGAAGAACGGCAGCAGCACGGAACCGGTGACGTACATGTGGTGCGCCCACACGACGGCCGACAGCGCCGCGATCGTGATCGTCGCGTAGACGAGCGTGCGGTAGCCGAAGATCGGCTTGCGGCTGAATACCGGAATGACCTCCGTGATGATGCCGAAGAACGGCAGCGCGATGATGTACACCTCGGGATGGCCGAAGAACCAGAACAGGTGCTGCCACAGGATCGAGCCACCGAGCTCGGGCTCGTAGATGTGGGCGCCGACCACGCGGTCGGCGCCGAGCGCGAGGAGGGCAGCCGCGAGCACCGGGAACGCGATCAGCACGAGCAGGCCAGTGACGAGGGTGTTCCAGGTGAAGATCGGCATCCGGAACATGGTCATCCCCGGCGCGCGCATCGTGATGATGGTCGTCACGAAGTTGACCGAGCCGAGGATCGTCGAGAAGCCGGAGAGGCCGAGGCCGAAGACCCAGAGGTTGCCGCCGAGGTTCGGTGAGAACACCGCGTCGGACAGCGGCGTGTAGGCGGTCCAGCCGAAGTTCGCGGCGCCCTGCGGCGTGAAGAACCCGCCGATCGCGATGAGGCTGCCGAAGTTGAACAGCCAGTACGCGAACGCGTTGAGCCGCGGGAACGCGACGTCGGGCGCCCCGATCTGCAGGGGCATGATCACGTTGGCGAACCCGGCGAAGAGGGGGGTCGCGAACATGAGGAGCATCACCGTGCCGTGCATGGTGAAGAGCTGGTTGTACTGCTCGTGGGTCGGCACGATCGCGAGGTTCGGCTCCCAGAGCTGCGCACGGATGGCGAGCGCCATCACGCCGCCGATGAGGAAGTACGTGAACGACGTGATCAGGTACAGGTAGCCGATGGTCTTGTGGTCGGTCGACGTGATCCAGCTGACGAGCACGTTGCCCTTGCGCTCGACATGCCCTGAGGGGAACGCGGCCAGCTGACCGGGAGGGATGCCGGTCGGCCGCGGTCCTGCCGCTCGGCTCTGCGAGGGCCGGCTCTCCGTCGTCGTCAATCCTGCTCCTCGCGGCCGTCAGCCCGGGCTCCGGGCGGAGGCGTCCTCGCCGAGCGCGGCCGCTCGAGCGGGTGCGTCATCAGCGGGCGTTCTCGCCCGCGTGCTCGATCACGAAGTCCGTGCCCGGGTAGACGAGGGTTGTGTGCCCGTCGTCGAAGCGCACGTAATAGGGCGGGCCGCCGTCGGGGCCGCGGGCCTCGAGGATCTCGCCGTGCCGGTCGGCGGACTCGACGGTCCGCCCGCGGATGATGACCCGGTCGCCCGGCTTCTGTCCCATTGCGCACCTCCTGCTCGACGGTACGTCCGGGCGTCGCGCGCCGGGTAGGACCTATGGCCCTGACCGCCGGGCGACGGCCGGCGGCTGGGACCCGGCTACTCGGGCCTGTCCGACAGGGTCACCGTCACGGTCTCGAGGTCGTCGCCGCGCCGGAACTCGACCTCGACCTCGTCGCCCGGATCGCGCCCGCGCAGCGCGCCGAGGAGGTCCTCGGGCGAAGCGAGCGCATCGCCGTCGATCGACTTGAGCAGGTCGCCCGGGCGCAGGCCCGCCGCGGCGGCGGGACCGCCCTCCACGACGGAGAGCACCGCGACGCCCTCGGCGTCCTCCAGCCCGAGCCGGTCGGCGAGCTGCGGCGTCACCTGCCCGGGCGCGAGGCCGATGAAGGCGTGGTCCGCCGTGCCGTCCTCGAGCAGCTCCTCCGCGACCTCGGTGGCGGTGACCGCGGGGATCGCGAACCCGAGCGCCACGGCGCCCTGCTGCGGCGGGATGTACGCCTCGCTGATGCCGATGATCTGGCCCCGCCCGTTCACGACCGCGCCGCCGGAGTTGCCGGGGCTGATTGCCGCGTCCGTCTGAATGAGGTCGACGAGCGCCTGACTGCTCGTGGCCGATCCCGGGATCTGACGGTGCAGTCCGGAGACGATGCCCGCCGTCACCGTGTTCTCGAACCCGAGCGGCGACCCGATCACGACGGCGAGCTCGCCGATCTCCGGCAGCTCGGTCGCGAACTCCGCCGGCGACAGGCCTGTCCGGTCCGCGCGCACCAGGGCGAGGTCGGACACCGGGTCGGTCGCCTCCACCACGCCCGCGACCCGGTCCCCGTCCGCGAAGGCGACCTCGACGGCACGGAACCCGCGCACCACGTGCTCGTTGGTGAGGATGAGGCCGTCCTCGGCGTACACGACGCCGCTGCCGAGTCCGCCCTCGGTGAAGATCGTGACGACGGACGCGCGCACCTCGTCGACGATGCCGGGGATGCTTCCGCCTTCGCCGCCGTCCGGAGCGGCGGCCGCCGGCGGCTCCGCGCTGCCGGGGGTCGCCCCCGTCTCGCCGCCGCCGCCCGCCCCGAACGTGCAGCCCGTCAGTCCCGCGGCGAGTGCGGCGACGGCCAGCGCCGCTGTCCCTGCGCGGCGTCCCCGCCGGAAAGGCATCGGCATCCTCCTCTATCGCATGCGGGCGGGCGGGGCTGAGCGGATCCGCTCAGGCGACGGCGACCTCGATGAGCACGACCGCCCAGCTGAGCGGCGGCAGCGTCAGCCGCACGGTGCCGCCGTCGGCGGTGACCCCGTCGAGGGGACGCAGGCCGACCGGCTGCTCCTCCTCCGTGTTCGCGGTGAAGCGGTCCCGGCCCTCCGGGACGTCGAGCACCTCAGCCTGCGCGATCCGGGACGCCGTCAGTCCCCGCAGCGTCACCTCCACCTCGGCGCTCTCCTCCAGGCCCCGGTGGCCGAGGAAGACGGCGACCCGGCCGTGCTCCTCGTCCCACGTGGCGCTCGCGTCGACGACGTCGGCGTCGCCGAACTTGGCGGTGTCGATCCGGTCCGAGTGCACCGCCGGCCGGAGGATCTGGCCGCGCGCGTGCTCGGACATGCGCGCGAAGGGCCAGAAGATCGTCTGCCGCCAGGCCGGCCCGCCCTCCTCGGAGCGGATCGGCGCGATCACGTTGACGAGCTGCGCCTGGTTCGCGATCTTCACGCGGTCGCCGTGGCGCAGGATCGAGTTGAGCAGCGTGCCGACCACCACGGCGTCGGTCACGTTGTAGCGGTCCTCGATCAGCCGCGGGTGCTCACGCCACGAGGCGGCCACCTTGGTCGGCTGGTCGGGCGTGTCGAGGCCCTTCTGGTACCAGACGTTCCACTCGTCGAACGAGACGTTCACCTGCCGCTTGTGCCGGCCGACCGCCTTCACCGCGTCCGCCGTGGCGACCACCGACTCGATGAAGTAGTCGGTGTCGATGGCCGTGGCGAGGAAGCTCGCGACGTCGCCGTCCTCCTCCTGGTAGTAGGCGTGCATCGAGATGTAGTCGATCTCGTCGTACGTGTGGGTGAGCACGGTCCGCTCCCACTCGCCGAACGTCGGCATGCCGGAGTTCGACGACCCGACCGCGATGAGCTCGATCGTCGGGTCGACGTAGCGCATCGCCTTCGCGGCCTCCTGCGCGAGCCGGCCGTACTCGTAGGCGGTCTTGCCGCCGATCTGCCACGGCCCGTCGAGCTCGTTGCCGAGGCACCAGAGCTTGATGTCGAAGGGCTCCTCGGCGCCGTTCGCCCGGCGGCGGTCCGACAGGAGCGTCCCGCCCGGGTGGTTCGCGTACTCGACCAGCTCGCGGGCGGCGTCGACCCCGCGGGTGCCGAGGTTGATCGCCTCCATGATCTCGACGTTCGCGAGCTTCGCCCAGCCGACGAACTCGTGCAGCCCGAACGCGTTCGTCTCGATCGTGTGCCATGCGCCGTCGAGGCGGCGCGGCCGCTGCTCGACCGGCCCGACGCCGTCCTCCCAATTGTACCCGGACACGAAGTTGCCGCCCGGGTAGCGCACGACGGTCGGGCCGAGCTCGCCGACAAGGTCGAGGACGTCGCGCCGGTACCCGTTCTCGTCGGCCGCCGGGTGTCCCGGCTCGTAGATGCCGGTGTAGACGCATCGGCCCATGTGCTCGACGAACGAGCCGAAGATCCGGCGCGGCACCTCCCCGAGCGTGAAGTCGCGGTCGAGCGTGATCCGGGCGCGGGACATCGGTCTCCTCGGTGGGTAACGAACGGGACGGGAGGGGCGCTACTGGCCGCCGAAGCCGGAGGTCGCGACGCCCTTGATGACCTGGCGCTGGAAGATGAGGAACACCACGACCAGCGGCAGGGCGGCGAGCACCGCCTGCGCCATCAGCTGGGCGTACTGAACGCCGTAGGCGCTGATCACCGTCTGCAGGCCGATGGGCAGGGTCATCAGGGAGGTGTCGTTGATGACGAGGAACGGCCAGAGGAAGTTGTTCCAGGCGGTGATGAAGACGAAGATCGCGACCGAGGCGAGGATCGGCCGGGACAGCGGCAGCACGACCGACCAGAACACGCGCAGGCGGTTCGCACCGTCCATCCGCGCGGCCTCCTCGAGCTCGATCGGCACGTTGTCGAAGAACTTCTTGAGGATGAACACCATCGCGGGGATCACGACCTGGGGAAGGATCAGGCCCCAGTACGTGTCGACCATCCGGAAGGTGAGCATCTCGTAGTAGAGCGGGATCATCAGGACCTGCGGCGGGACGATGATCGACGCGATGATCAGCACGAACAGCCAGCGCCGCCCGGCGAACTCGAGGCGGGAGAACGCGTAGGCCGCCAGGGACGAGATCACTAGCGTGATCAGCGTGATCGCGACCGAGGTGATCAGACTGTTGAACGCCCACGTCGGCACGTTGCCCTGCGACAGGATCGCCTCGAACGCCTGGGTGGTGAAGCCCTCACTGGGAATCCAGGACGGCGCGGACGCGGCGTCGGTCTCCGTCTTGAAGGCGGTGTCCACCGCCCACAGGAAGGGCAGCAGCCAGCCGAGCGCGAGGAGTGCGAGCACCGCGAACGCGATGATCCGGCCGACCCCGAACGGCTTCTCCCCCGGCCTGTGGGAGGAGCCCCGCCGCGGAGCCTTGGTCGGCTCGACGTCGCGCTCCGCCGCGTCCAGGTCGCTTCCGACGAGCGTGGTCATGACGCCCTCCTCCTGCGAGTGATCGGGTATTGAGCGACCGAGATGATGATGATGATCGCGAAGAACACGTATGAGATGGCGGCCGAGTAGCCGAACCGGTAGCCGGTGAACCCGGACTCGAAGATGTACAGGACCACCGACCGCGTGGTCGGGCTCGAGACCCCGCCGAGCATCTGGTACACCTGGTCGAACAGCTTCAGCGAGGCCAGGATCTGCAGAATCACGATGAGCACAGTGGTCGGGCCGAGCTGCGGCAGCGTGATCGACCAGAGCTGCCGCCACTTCCCCGCACCGTCGATCGACGCCGCCTCGTAGTGCTGCGGCGGGATGTTCTGCAGCGCCGCGAGGTAGAGCAGGAAGTTGAAGCCGATCGTCCACCACACGGTCTGCACGATGATGGCGTACAGGGCGGTGTCCGCGTCCTGCAGCCAGGCGACCGGCTCCATGCCGAGCGCCCCGATGACCGCGTTCGCGATGCCGAGCTGCGGGTTGTAGATCCAGACCCAGATCTGCGACGCGACCGTCGAGGCGAGCAGGAAGGGCATGAAGAAGGACAGCCGCCAGAGCCACTGCCCCGGCAGCCCCTGATCCACGAGGAGCGCCATGATCAGGGCGATGAGCACGAGCGGCACCGTGCTGACCACCGTGAACCACACGGTGTTGCCGAACGAGCGCCACATGATGGGGTCGGAGAGGGCTTCGGCGTAGTTGGCGAAGCCCACCAGGTTGCCGCCGGTCCCGGCGAGCGACTGGTCCGTGAAGCTGAGGTAGATCCCGAACAGGATCGGCCAGATGAGGAACAGGACGAAGAAGACGAGGAACGGGGCGACGAAGCCCCAGCCGACGAGGTTGTCACGGCGTCGCCGGCCGCTTCTCGACGCCGCGGCGTCGTGTCCGGCCACTCCGGCGAGCGCGACGCTGCGATCGCCCTGGGCCGCGGTGGTGGCGGTCATCAGACACCCCCTTCCGGGTTGACGGGATTCGGTGAGGACAGCAGGGTGTTCACCCGATCGACGAAGGAGCGGAAGGCGCCCGCGGCATCCTCGCCGCCGAGCAGGGCGGGCTGGATCGCCTGACCGAAGTCGGCCTGGAAGTTGCTTCCGGAGCCGGTGAACCAGGCGGGCGGGTCGTAGACGATGTTGTCGGCAGCGGCCGCGTAGTGCGCCTGCGGCTCGAGGTCCGCGTAGTCGGGGCTCTCCGTCACCGGGAGGTAGGCCGGCACGTGGCCGGCCTCGGCCCACGCGAACGAGCTGGTGAGGAGGTCGGCGACGAACTGGTACACCGCCTTGCGCTTGGCCGGGTCCGGGGAATCCTGGTGCGGCAGGACGAACGAGTGCGAGTCCGCGTACGACGCGGGGGTCCCGAACAGGGTCGGAATCGGGGAGGCGTCGAACGGGACCTCGTTCTGCTGCATCGTCGGCAGCTCCCACACACCGGTGAGGAACATCCCGGCCTCGCCCGTCGCGAACTCCGCGACCGCGCTCGGGTAGTCCGACTGCGGGTTGGCGATCGTGCCGTCGAGCAGCGCCTGCATGTACTCGAGGGCGGTGACCGCGGCGTCCTCCTCGTACTCCATCTTCTGGCCGGGCGTGACGGTCATCGTCGCGCCCTGCTGCGAGTAGAGGGTGTAGAACAGGCGCCACATCTGCGCGCCGTCGCCGAGATACCCGTAGGCGAGAGCCTGCGTGCCGGTCACCCCGTTGACCGCTCGAGCCGCGTCGAGGAACGCGTCCGGGGAGTCGATCGGGTTCAGCTGCCCGTTCGAGCCGAGCAGTCCCGCCTGGTCGCAGATGTCGGTGTTGTACATGAGGATGAACGGGTGGGCGTCGAGGGCGACGCTGTACAGCTGGTCGCCGCTGAACCCCTTCTCCCAGATCCGCTCCGGGAAGGTGTTCTGGTCGACGCCGAGCGCAGCGAGCTCGTCGAGATCCCACGGGTCGACGAGGCCGCCGGGCGCGTAGCCCGCGACCCGGGTCGCGTGCATGATCGCCACGTCGGGCGCCTTGCCGCCGGCCGACGCCATGGCGAGCTTGGTGTAGTACGGCGTGCCCCAGGCGAGCACCGTCGGCGCCACCCGGTAGGTGTCCGACGCGGCGTTCGCCTCGTCGATGAGCCCCTGCATCTTGACGCCGTCGCCTCCGCTCAGCAGATGCCAGAACTTGAGCTGCGAGCGGCCGGAGGCCTGGGCCGGTCCGGCGCAGCCGGCGAGTGCCGCGGCGCCGAGCACCGCCATCCCGCCGAGCAGGACCTGACGCCGGCTGACCGCAGAGGTCGGTAACCGAAATTCGTTCATCATCACTCCCTCGTGACGCTTCCCACCTCCGATCGTTCCCCTCGGGCAAGAGAGTTACAAGCCCCCGTCCCGAAGTCGCGGCGCGTCGCCCTCGGTGGGCGCTGTCACCTCGGGGTGAGCCAGACCCTCAGCGGACCGAGCGCGGGAAAGCCCGCCAGCAGCGCCGGCCGGAGCGCGTCGCCGCTCTCGTAGCCGACGAGCGGCCGGTCGCCGAAGTGCGCTCGCGCCGCATGGGCGAGGCCGCGCCAGGCGGCCGCCTCGTCGACGTCGCCCAGGAACACGTTGCTGATCCCGACGGCGGCCGCTGCGAGGTTGAGGATCGCGCCGCTCCAGTCGCCGCCGCGGCCGTCGAAAGGGCGGTCGAGCGTGAGGACACGGACGTCGGGGTGCTCGAGCAGCGCGGGCGGCAGGGCCTCGGCCTCTCCGTGCGCGAGGCGCCATGCCCCGAACTCGCGGGGCGGCACCTCCCGCCAGCCGAGGGCCGGGCCCTCGACGGGGCCGGCGAGCCCGATCCACTCGGCCTCGAAGAGCAGCTCGAGCCGCTCCTCCTCCAGGTCCGCGTAGCTGTCTTTGACCCCGGAGTGCGGCGGCAGGTCCGGGAGCGACCGCACGCCGGGCCGGAGGGTGATGGCCCGCGGATAGGCCGGCGGCATCGCCGATGCGGCCTCCCACACGCCGTCCGTCCAGAGGGTGGGAACGCCGTTCATGCGCGCGACGAGGTCGCACCACTCCGAGTTGTTCCGCACCGCCTGGGTGAGAAGTCGGGACATCACACCTCGCTCCAGTGGGGCTCACCCGTCCTGCAGTCCACTCGCGGGAGGGGCTAAGACGGGAAGGGGGAATGCTCGGGCACCGGCGTCAGGTGCAGCTCCTCCAGGATGCGGGACGCGGTCCGCGCCGGATCGCTCCGAGTCGTGTCGATCGTCAATCCGGAGGGGAGCTGCGGTCGTTCCGCCGATTCCGCTGCGAGGGCCAGCAGAGCGTCGACCACGAGGTGATTGTGGAAGAGGGCGAAGCCGGTCCGCTCGGCCAGGGCCCGTGCCGTAGTCAGTTTCCCGGACGCCGCCGGCCCGTGGATGAAGACCATCTCCATAGGAGGGAGGCTAGGACACCACCCACGCCGATCGTCGTCTCTCGTGCCGGCATCCGGTTCTCCCGTGCCACCCGGCCCGGATCCCCTGCGGCCAGGATGCGGACCGCGGGGCGGCGAGATCACGCCCGTACTGGCGTGAGTGATGGACGGCGATCCCCTCCCGCCGGACAATGGCGGCATGGCCGCTTCGTCGCGGGATCATCAGCAGGACGCCGACGGTGTCGCCGTTGACGATCGCCCGAGCGCCGGGCCCGTCATCCGCACCCCTGACCAGCGCCTGCGGATCTTCGTGAGCTCCACCCTGAAGGAGCTGGAGCCCGAGCGCCGCGCCGCTCGCGCCGCGATCGAACGGCTGCGGCTGGCGCCCGTGATGTTCGAGCTCGGCGCCCGGCCGCATCCGCCGCGGCAGCTCTATCGGGCCTACCTCGAGCAGAGCGACGTGTTCGTCGGCGTCTACTGGCAGGAGTACGGGTGGGTCGCGCCCGGCGAGGAGATCTCGGGACTCGAGGACGAGTACCGTCTGGCGCCCCGCGAGATGCCGAAGCTCATCTACGTGAAGCAGCCGGCGGAGCGCTCGCCGCGGCTCACCGAGCTGATGAACCGGATCCGCGGCGACGACACGGCGTCGTACACGCCGTTCTCGACGCCGGACCAGCTGGCCGAGCTGGTGACCGCCGACCTCGCGACGCTGCTCGCCGAGCGTTTCGACGCCTCGCGGGCGCGCGTGGTCCCGCCCCCGGCGACAGCGGGCGGCGGGCGGCTTCCGGCGCCCTACTCCCCCGTCCTCGGCCGCGAGCGCGACCTCGCGACGCTGCTCGGCTGGCTGAGCGGGGAAGCGCGGCGGCTCGTGACCCTCGTCGGGCCCGGCGGGATCGGCAAGAGCCGCCTCGCGATCGAGGTCGCACATCGCGCCGGCCCGGCCTTCGACCGGGTCACGTTCGTTCCGCTCGCTCAGGTGCGCGACCCCGGCGAGGTGCTGGGCGCGATCGCGCGCGAGCTGGGGGTCCGTCACACCGGTGATGCACCGCTGAGCGAGCAGCTCGGCATCGCGCGCGCCGGTCGGCGCGACCTGATCGTGCTCGACAACTTCGAGCAGATCGTCGATGCCGCGCCCGATGTCGTCTCCCTCCTCACCGACCTGCCCGGCGCCACCTTCCTCGTCACGAGCCGCGTCCGGCTGCGGGTGCGCGGCGAGCAGGTCTTCGATGTCGAGCCGCTCGACGTTCCCACCGAGCCGTCACCGCCGTCGGTCCGGGCGCTCCTCGAGTCGCCGGCCGTGCAGCTGTTCCGCGATCGTGCACGGGCCGCCGATCCCCGATTCGACGTGACCGACGAGAACGCGGAGGACGTCGCCCGCATCTGCCGGGCTCTGGAGGGAGTGCCACTCGCCATCGAGCTCGCGGCGGCGCGCATCCGGGTGCTCACGCCCGCCGCGATGCTCGGCCGGCTCGACCGCGTTCTGCCGCTGCTCGTGACCGCCGCCCGGGACGTTCCCGAACGACAGCGCACGATCGAAGCCACCGTGGGGTGGAGCATCGATCTGCTCAGCGCCGACGCGCGGGCGCTCTTCGACCGCCTGGGCGTGTTCGCCGGCGACTTCAGCCTCGACGCTGTCGAGGCCGTCACTGCGGGCGAGCCGTGGGCGGCGGACCTGCTCGGCACCATGCTCGAACTCGTCGACGGCAGCCTGGTGCGACAGCGCGACCACCTCGGCGTGCCGCTCTTCTCGATGCTCGTGCCGGTGCGCGAGATGGCGACGGCCCGCTTCGCGCTCGACCCGGGGGCCGCCGCTGTGCGCCGCGCGCACGCCGAGTACTACGTGCGCCTCGCGGCCGAGACCGAGCTCCGGCTGCGCGGCGCGACCCAGCCCGCCGCCCTCGACCGACTCGAGGCGGAACGCGACGACCTGCGCGCCGGGTGCCGCCACCTGATCGCCATCGGCGAGGCGGACATCGTCGCCGACGTGGTGTGGCGGCTGTTCCTCTACTGGTGGATCCGCGGGCTGCTGCCCGAAGTGAAGGCCTGGATGGAGGCCGTGCTCGACTCCGGCCGGGAGCTGTCACCGCGGACTCGGGCGATCGCGATGGCGTTCTCCTCCTGGGTGGTGCTGTGGCAGCCCGACGGGGAGATCCGGAGGGAGCCCCCAGAGGAGGCGGTCGCGCTCTTCCACGCGGTCGGCGACGAGTTCGGCGAGGGGCTGGCACTCGCGATCGCGTCGCTGTCCTGCATGTCGGTCACCCCGCGCGACCTCGACCGTGCGGAGGCGCGGCTGCGCTCCGCGCTCGAGCTGGCCGCCGTCCGGAGCGACCCGACCTTCCTCTCGCTGTTCGAGAGCGTGCTCGGGCGCATCCTCCGGCTTCGCGGAGAACCCGCCCGCGCCGTCGAGTGCTTCGACCGCGCTCGGCACCTCGCCGAGCACACGGGCGACCAGTTCGCGGAGCGGGTGGCGCTCATCCAGATCGGCTGGTCCCGTCTCGCCGATGGGAAGCCGCAGCCCGAGCTGTTCGCTCGTGCTCTGGACCGCTCGCTGCGCCTGCACAACGAGGACGGCGACGCCTACGCACTCGAGGGCCTGGCCGGATGCGCCGCAGCCGCCGGCGACATCGAACGCGCCGGCTTCCTCCTCGGCGCCGCCGAAGCGCTGCGCGCCCGCACCGGCCTTCGCGAGCAGCGCTCGTACGTCACCTACCAGTCGTTCGTCGAGGCCGTCCTCGCCACCGACCGCGCCGCCGAGTTCGAGGCCTCCCGGGTCGTCGGGCGGCGGATGCCGCGAGATGCAGTGCTCGAGATCGCGCTCGGAACGGAGTCCGCGGCCGCGGTCGGCAGTCCTCACCAGGAGCACCCGCCGTCCTGAGGCGCGGTGGACGACCCCGTGGGGCCGACCGCCCCCTGTCCATCCCCGGCCTCATCTCCGCCGACGCGGTTCCCCGGAAACTGTGAAGGGCCTGGAGTCCTTGCCCCGCGCTCCCGCGCGACCGTATCGTCTGGCATCCAGGCTGGTCCCAGCACCCGAGCTACCCGAGGGAACAGCCACGACGCTGGGGGCCACCACCATGCGACCTCGTCACCGCCGCGACTCCTCCCGCACGCTCCGGGGGGTCGTCGCCGCCGCCCTCGGGGTCACCGCGCTCCTGGGCCTCGCGGCAGGGGTGGTCGCGAATGGCGGAGTTACCGCTCTGGGAACGTCGCCCCGGGCAGAGGCCGGGACGCCGGCCCTGGCCGCGGTCACGGTGGCGGAATCGACGCCGACACCGACACCCACGCCGACCTCCGCTCCGGCGCAGCCGGGGGCGGAGCGCGGCGCGGAGCAGTCCGGTGCCTCCGACCCGCGGTACCCGGTGCAGTGGCCGTTCGAGGGTCCGGCGTGGATCTCCGACGGCTTCGGGCCCCGTGTGCCGCCGTGCGTCCGCTGCTCGAGCTTCCACCGTGGGACCGACTTCCTCCCCGGTGACGGCGCCCCGGTCTACGCGATCGCCGACGGCGTCGTGCGTTCTGTCGAAGGCAGCGGCGGGCTCGGCGTGCACGTGGTGATCGGGCACACGATCGACCGCGAGCCGGTGACCAGCACCTACGCGCACCTGCAGGTCGGCTCCGTGCCGCTCGCCGAGGGTCAGGTCGTCAAGGTCGGCGACTTCGTCGGCCGAGTCGGCAGCACCGGATGGTCCACCGGCGCACACCTGCATTTCGAGCTGCGACTCGGCGGCACCGAGGCGGTCGACGCGTTCGCCTGGCTCACGAGGTACGCCGGACCCCCACGGGCCGGCGGGGGCATGATCATGGGCCACGCGCCCGGCGGTATCGCCCATCCGGCACCTCACGGCACGCCATGGGCGCCTGGCGGCACAGCCACCGACTGGGACTACCAGACGCCGGAGCCGGGCGCGGCGCACCACGTCGGGGAGCTGACCGGGCTCAGCGCAAGCGGAGCATCCTCAGCCGAGGAGCGGCCCACCGCTGCCTCCTGCGGCGGAACCACCCTCCGGCTGATCGGACGCTTCGTCGACGTCACGGCGGTGCTCGTCGGCGCGACGCAGGTCGGGGTGACGAGGATCGACGACGGTCCGTCCTACCTCTTCACGGCTCCCCCGGCGCCTCCCGGCCCTGTGACCGTCGCGGTCGCGAGCAGCGAGGGACTCCTGCCAGGGACCGCAACGCTCACCTACGTCGAGGATCCGTCCTGCATCGCATCCCCTCCCGGCGCGGGAAGTCCAGCGCCGGGCACTGGTGCGCCCGCCCAACCGCCCTCGTTCACCGAACCGGTCGGCACTCCGGAGCCGAGCCCGACCCCCGAGCCCGGCGTCACTCCTACGCCCACTCCGATCCCCGAACCCAGCGCCGGCCCGGGACCCGCCCCAGCCACCGAACCGAGCGCGACGCCGGAGCCCGACGCCATAACGACGCCCGGCCCGGCCCCCGAGCCGACGTCGACACCGGCACCCGTCTCCAGCCCCACCCCCGAAGCCAGCCCGGCGCCCGGCTCCAGCCCGGCGCCCGAGCCCGTGCCCCAGCCCAGCGCCCAGAGCCAGCCGGCGCCGGTTCCGAGCCCGACCCCTCAACCCAGCACCTCCCCTCAGCCGAGCCCGGCTCCGAAGCCCAGCACGACCGCGGCGCCCGACTGATCGCGGACTCAATCCCATAGCGCCTTGCGGGGAGGGGCTCCGGATGAGCGACCCCTTCGGAGGGAACCGGCGCTGACCAGGCACTTCCGGTCATCCCGACCACTCGAGAATCCCCTAGCACTGCTGAGGAGCAGGCGGTTGGCCCGACCCGAATGCAGGCGTCGGCTCAGGCGCGCACGGCGATCGGCGCGAACCCCCGGACACCGCCCTCCCCGTGTCAGCTGCCGGCGAAGCGGCGCAGCCGCAGACTGTTCGTCACGACGAACACCGAGGAGAAGGCCATGGCGGCCCCGGCGACCAGCGGGTTGAGCAGGCCGAGCATTGCGACGGGGATCGCCGCAACGTTGTAGGCGAACGCCCAGAAGAGGTTTCCCTTGATGGTCCCGAGTGTGCGCCGGGCGAGGCGGATCGCATCACCGACCGTGACGAGGTCGTCGCGCACGACGGTGACGTCGCTCGCGGCGATCGCGGCGTCGGTTCCGCCTCCCATGGCGATGCCCAGGTCGGCCGCGGCGAGCGCCGCTGCGTCGTTCACCCCGTCGCCGACCATCGCCACGACTCGGCCCTGCTCCTGCAGGCGGCGGATGTGCTCGAGCTTGCCCTGCGGCGTGGCGCGTGCGAGGACCTCGGTGATCCCGACCTGCGCGGCGGCCGAGCGCGCGGCGCCCTCGTTGTCGCCGGTCAGGAGGACGGGTGTGAGGCCCAGCCGCCGGAACATCGCGACCGCCGCCGCGCTCGTCTCCTTCACCGTGTCCCCCACGCCGATCACGGCACGCGCCACCCCGTCCCAGGCGAGCACCACGGCGGTACCGCCCGCACTTTCCGTGTCGGAGACCGCCGGGGCGAGGGAAGCCGGAAGCGCGATCGCCCAGTCCTCGGCGAGCCAGTCGGCACGCCCGGCGACCACCAGGTGACCGCCGACCATCGCCTGCACGCCACGGCCCTGGTGCGACGCGAACGACTCGGCGGCCGGCATGACGAGGCCGCGACGGGCGGCCTCCGCGACGACCGCGCGGCCGATCGGGTGCTCCGAGCCCTGCTCGGCGCCGGCTGCGAGGGCGAGAGCGTTACCCGCGTCGACGCCATCGGCCACCCGCAGCGAGGTCACGGTCATGAGTCCGGTCGTCACGGTTCCGGTCTTGTCGAGCACGATGGTGTCGATGCGGCGGGTCTGCTCCAGCACCCGGGGTCCGCGGATGAGTATCCCGAGCTGTGAGCCTCGTCCGGTGCCGACCATCAGCGCGGTCGGCGTCGCGAGTCCGAGCGCACAGGGGCACGCGATGATCAGCGTGGCCACCGCGGCCGTGAAGGCGGCTTCCAGAGAAGGACCCAGAAGAGCCCATGCGGTGAACGTCGCGACGGCGAGTCCGATCACCACGGGCACGAAGATCCCGGACACCCGGTCGGCGAGGCGCTGCACCTCCGCCTTCCCGGCCTGCGCGTCCTCGATGAGGCGGCCGAGCCGCGACAGCTCGGTGTCGGCACCGACGCGCGTCGCCTCGACGACCAGCCGACCTCCGGCGTTGATGGTCGCGCCGACGACCCGGCTTCCGACCGCCACCTCGACCGGGACGGACTCCCCCGTCAGCAGGCTCATGTCGACGGCAGACGACCCTTCGACCACGACGCCATCCGTGGCGATCTTCTCGCCGGGTCGCACCACGAAGCGGTTCCCAACGGCAAGCGACGAGACCGGCACCTTGCGCTCGACGCCGCCCTCGAGCGCCGTCGCCTCTTTCGCCTCGAGCTCGAGCAGGGCGCGAAGCGCCTCTCCCGACTTCCGCTTGGAGCGGGCTTCGATGTACCGGCCGGCCAGGATGAACACGGTGACCGCCGCCGCCACCTCGAGGTAGAGCTCCTCACCGCCGGATCCTGTCTGCGGGAACAGCGTCCAGCCCATGGTCATGCCCCGCATGCCGGCCGATCCGAGGAAGAGGGCGTAGAGCGACCAGCCGAAGGCTGCGAGCACGCCCACGCTGATCAGCGTGTCCATCGTGGCGGCCCCATGCCGGGCGTTGACCCACGCGGCGCGATGGAACGGCCATGCTCCCCAGACCGCGACGGGTGCGGCAAGGGTCAGGGTCAGCCATTGCCAGTTCGGGAACTGCAATGCCGGCACCATCGACAGCAGGGCGACCGGCAGCGCGAGCGCCGCGGACACGAGCAGCCGCTGCCGGAGCGGACGCACCTCGGCCTCGTCCTGTTGCCGAGTCTCACTCGAAGCCGGTGGGGGCGGGGCAGGCAGGGCCGCACTGTAGCCGGCCGCCTCCACCGCCGCGATCAACGATGTGACGTCGGTGCCCTCCGGCACCTGCACGCGGGCCTTCTCGGTGGCGTAGTTCACCGTCGCCTCGACCCCGGGGAGCCGGTTCAGCTTCCGCTCGACGCGATTGGCGCAGGAGGCGCAGGTCATCCCCCCGATCTCGAACTCGATAGGAGCGGTCATCGCACTGCGTCGATGAGGCTGTAGCCCGCCTCGGACACGGAGGCCCGCACCCGCGCGATGTCGAGAGGCGAGGCGCTCGCCACCGTGACGCGGGACTCGGAGCCCGCTCGCAGCTCCACCTCGACGGAGGTGACGCCTTCGAGCGCACTGAGCTCCTCCCTGACGCTGGCGACACAGTGGGAACAGGTCATGCCGGCGACGAGGAAAGTCCGAGCAGCGGCATCTGCCGCGGCGGCGGGGGTCTCGCTCTCGCACGCCGGGGAACAGCACGCGCAGCCGGAGTTCGCACCGGCGAGCGGCCGGAGATTGCGGGCGGTGTCGATGTTGCTCATGGGTCGTGTTTCCGTTTCTCGAGGCGGTGTGAATCAGGGGCGCTAGGAGCGGACGAGACGGGCGATCGCCGCAGACGCTTCCCGGAGCTTCTCGTCGGACACGGGTCCGCCCTGGGCGCTCGCTTCAGCGACGCAGTGGCCCAGGTGATCATCGAGCAGAGCGAGGGCGACGTTCTCCAACGCCTTGGTCACGGCGGATACCTGCGTGAGCACGTCGATGCAGTAGACGTCCTCCTCCACCATCCGCTGGATGCCCCGCACCTGACCCTCCGCACGGCGAAGGCGCTTGAGCAGCTCGTCCTTGCTTGCGCTGTACCCGACCATCCGGCTCCTCCTTCAATACCCCCTGGGGGTACTGCGACCCTAACACAGGTACCCCCCGGGGGTACGCACGTCGCCACTCTCGGTGGCGTCGCCGCAACCCGCGGCGGCCGCGGGCCGAAACATCAGCGACGAGAACGAGGCGACTGAGACATACGGAACGTCGTCGCACTGGAGCGGGGCCGCGACGCGAACTGGCGTCAGGACTGGCGTCGGACCGCGAGAACGAGAAAGGGACCGCACCCCGATCTCTCGGAATCCGGTCCCGCTCTGCGACCTCCTGTCGGGCTGCGTCCCCGCAGCTCGCCCGGACGCCGCTGCGCGGCGCCCGAGGCCCCTCGGCGCGGGGGCCCTTCGTCAGACTCGTGGCACGAAGAAAGGGGCCGTCCGATGGACGACCCCTTCTTCGTGCCGGTCGGGCTGACAGGATTTGAACCTGCGACCCCTTGACCCCCAGTCAAGTGCGCTACCAAGCTGCGCCACAGCCCGTGGCTGCCCCGGCTCAGCCGAGGACCTCGGATAGCTTACCGGCTCCCGGAGCCCCCGGCGCACGGAGCTCCGTGTCGGCGCCCCTCCTCGATTCGGCCGTCGCGCGTGCACCCGCTCCGGCCGTCGCCAGGCGGGCGAGCCGGGCGGCGGACTCGGCGCGGCGAGGACGGCGAGACGACTTCCGCCGGAAGGACTTCCCCGACTGAAGGACGGCGGCGCCGAGGACCGTCAGCGCACCGACGACGATGATCGTGACGAGCACGAGCGCCGCCGCGGTGAGCAGCGACGCGATCGCGCCGATGGCGCTGGATCCGAGCAGGGCACTCATCGCCGGGGCTCGTCGACGCGACGGAACGTGGACTGCGACGCGGGAGGGAACGGGGTGACTGGCATGCCGCCACGGTAGAGCGCGAAAGGGCGCCGCGACCTGCCGTTTCGATGCATCTCATCCCCGAGGATGAGGACGATCATCCGCACGCAGTGCCGACCGCTCAGCCCGCTCGGTCCCGAGGAGGAGAGCCTCCGACCGATCGGCGCCCGCCGGCGTCGATGCCACCATGGTGCGGTGACTTCGACTGCTCTGATCACCGGTGTGGGACGGCGGGCGGGCATCGGGGCGGGCATCGCCGCCGGGCTCGCCGCCGACGGGTGGGACCTCGCGCTCTCCTACTGGACCCCCTACGACCAGCGGCTCGGCCTCCCGAGCGCGCCCGACGACCCCGAGCGAGCGGATCGCCGACGAGCTGCGGGATCTCGGCGTGCGCGTCGAGCTGCTGCCCGCCGACCTCGAGCACCCCGACGAGGCCGCGGCGCTCGTCCCGCGTGCTGCGGAGGCGCTCGGCTCGCTCGACGCCCTCGTGATCTGCTCAACCGAGAGCGTCGACTCCGACACCCTCAGCACCACGGTCGAGAGCTTCGACCGGCACTATGCGGTGAACGTGCGAGCGCCCTGGCTGCTCGTCGCCGCGTTCGCCCGCCAGCTCCCCGCCGCGGGCGGCTCGGTTGTCGCGCTGACCAGCGACCACACGGTCGGCAACCTGCCGTATGGCGCGACCAAGGCCGCCCTCGACCGCCTGGTGCTCGCGTCCGCGCACGAGCTCGGGCATCTCGGCCTTCGGGCCAACGTCGTCAATCCCGGTCCGGTCGACACCGGCTGGATGAAGGACGAGATCCGCGACAGCGCGATCCGGGCGCAGCCGACCGGACGGCTCGGCACGCCGGCGGACACCGCGAACCTGGTCCGCTTCCTCCTCTCCGAGAACGGCGCCTGGATCAACGGGCAGCTGCTCTACAGCAACGGCGGGTTCCCGCGGGGGCGGCTGCCGGTCTGACGGCGGGACATCCCGCCGCAGTGGGACGGGCCGGAACGGACCCTCCGCCACCCTCTCCGACATCGCCGGCGGAGGGTGTGGATAAGTACGCTCCGACACGGGTGAATGTCGGTGGCTACCAGGAGAATCACTCCCATGACGAACCCGTCCGACACCCTCGCCGAGCAGGCGGCGGCGCTCGCCGCCCGGTTCGCGGAGTTGTCGGCCACCGGAGGGGACGAGCACATCGCCGACGCCCTGGCCGGACTGTCGGACGCCGCGGTCCTCGAGCTGCTGGAGCGCATCGGAGCCGTCGTCCATCTGGCCGAGGCGGTCGCAGCGCATCTCGCGGGACAGGTCGAGGTGCGATCGGCGCGCGGCGTCGAGGAGCCGCTCGCGAAGCGGATCGGCGAGAAGTCCGCGGCGGCGGCCGTCGCGGTGGCCGCACACGTCCCGCTCTCCCGCGCGGTCGAATGGTGCCGCGTCGGCACGGACCTCGCCCGGCGCACCAGCCTGACGGGCGAGCCCCTCGACAGCCCGCATCCCGTCATCGCGGCCGCATTCGACGCCGGGAGCATCGACATCGCCGCCGCCCGCACCGCGGTCCGCACCCTCGAGGCGCTCGCCCCTCGCGTCGACTCAGTCACCCTCGCTCAGCTCGAAGCCGTGCTCGCCGCCGAGGCCGTCGACATGCCGCTCGCCCTCTTCGCCCGCTACTGCCGCGACGTCCTCGACCGGTTCGACCCCGACGGCGTCGAACCGCGGGAGGAGACGCTGCACAGGCGCCGTGCCTTCCGGCTCGCGAAACACAGGGACGGCCTGCCGCTGTGGATCATCGCCCCTGACGCAGAGGGCGCCGGCTTCATCCTCACCGCGCTGGAGGCGCGCGTCGCGCCCCGGCGGCAGGTCTCCTTCCAAGAGGAGGGTGAGGAGGACTCCGACCGGGCGGTGGAGGACGAGCGCACGACCGACCAGAAGCGCTACGACGCCCTGGTCTCCATCTGCCACGACGCGCTCAAGCACGATGACGGCGATCTGTCCGGCACGGCGGTGACGATGCTCGTCACCGTCGGCTACGACGCGCTCGTCAACGGCGTCGGCAGCGCCACCATCTTCGGCAGCGATGAGCCCATCAGCGCCGCCACCGCCCGTCGCCTCGCCTGCGAGGCCGACATCATCCCCGTCGTCCTCGGCGGGGAATCCGAGCCGCTCGACCTCGGCGAGCGCCGGCGACTCTTCGCCACCAACCAGCGACTCGCGCTGGCCCTCCGCGACGGGGGCTGCATCTGGCCCGGCTGCCCGGAACCGCCCGCGCGGTGCGAGGCCGCCCACGTGAAGCCGTGGTGGGCGCACGGGCCCACCGACCTCGACAACGGAGTGCTGCTCTGCCGCTTCCATCATCGACGGTTCGACAACGACGGCTGGACCCTCCGGATGCTCGACGGGGTGCCGCACCTCGTCCCGCCGCCGTGGATCGACGCCGGCCAGACGCCCCGACGCGCTGGGCGGCACCTCCTCCCCACCGCCTGACCGAAGACCGCACCCCTCGGCCGACGCCGGGCGACGCCTCGGCGCAGCGAGACGCCGCGCCACTGGTCGGTCAGTCCCGGAAGCGCTCGTACGGGTTCGGCCGCGGGATCTCCGCGCCCACGTCCTCCAGCCAGCCGTCGAGCAGACGCCCGAGCCGCTCCACGATGCCCGGGTGCCGGCCCGCCACGTCGTGCCGCTCCCCCTCGTCGGCGTCCAGGTCGAACAGCGCCTCCCGTCCGTCCTCGAAGAACCGGACCAGCTTGTAGCGCCCGTCCCGTACCGCCGCGCCCGGCGTCGACCCCTGGTTCGAGTAGTGCGGGTAGTGCCAGAACAGGGGTCGGTCGGGAGGGTGCCGGCCGGTCCACGCGGGCAGGAGATCCACCCCGTCGACGTGCTGCTGGGGCCGGGGCTGGGCGCCCGCAGCTCCGAGCAGGGTCGGGTAGAGGTCAGGACTGCTGAGCGGCAGGTCGGACACCGTCCCCGCAGGAAGGTGCTCCGGCCAGCGGGCGAGGAACGGCACGCGGACCCCGCCCTCGTGCAACCACCCCTTCCCCTCGGCCAGCGGGGCGTTCGAGGTGGGCGAGCCCTCCGCGGTGGCGAGCCCGCCGTTGTCGGAGGTGAGGACGACGAGGGTGTTCTCCGCCTGCCCGACCTCCTCGAGCGCGTCGAGCAGCCGACCCACGTTCGCGTCGAGGTTGGCGAGCATCGCCGCGTACACCGGGTGCGATTGATAGCGCCGGCGCATCACCCGCTCGCCCGCCAGGTGCCACGCCGGCATCTCCTCGCCGGGCTCGAGCGGCTCGGGATCGAGGCCGAGCTCCTCCGCCCTCCGCTCGAAGCGGGCGACCACGTCGGCGGGTGCCTCGAGCGGGATGTGCACCGCGTAGTGCCAGAGGTTGAGGAAGAAGGGGCGCTCGTCCGGCGTCCGCAGCAGGGCGATCGCCTCGTCGGTCAGCCGATCCGTGAGGTACTCGCCCTCGGGGCCGTCGGCGGGGGTGGGGATGCCGTACGGGCTCCAGTAGGTGTGCGGGGAGCCCAGGTCGCACCCGCCGACGTTGACATCGAAGCCGTGCCGCTCCGGCCAGTGCTGCCGGGAACCGAGGTGCCACTTGCCGACGTGCCAGGTGCGGTACCCCTCGGCGCGCAGCGCCCGCGCGAGGGTGTACTCATTCTCGGGAAGTCCGGCGAAGTACGGCACGTCGGCCAGCCGGCCGACGCTCGCGCCGCCGAGATACTGGGTGATGCCCACCTGTGCCGGATACTTGCCGGTCATCAGACTGGCCCGGCTCGGCGAGCAGACAGGGGAGGCCGCATACGCCTGCTCGAACCGCATCCCCTCGGCGGCCAGCGCGTCGATGCGGGGCGTCTCGTGGAAGGTCGAGCCGTAGCAGGAGAGGTCGCGGGCGCCCAGATCGTCGACGACGATCAGGACGAGATTCGGCCGCGGCCCCCGCATGCCCCGATCCTGCTCCCCACGGCCGCGACCCGCTAGCGCCGTCCGGTGAACCGCGACATCGAGCGGTTGACGCCGAGAAGGTCGGCGAGCGCGTCGAACGCCCGGACGGGCAGCAGGCGCGTGACGGGCAGCAGGCGCACGAACGGCGGCAGCAGCAGGCGCGAGCGGCCGCTCTCGATCGCGTCGAGGATCCGAACGGCCACCCGCTTCGGCTGCAGGATCGGCAGCAGCAGCGGGAAGCGGGTACGGACGCCCGCGAACATGCCGGTGTCGATGTAGTACGGGCACACGACGAGGGTTCGGACGCCGGTGCGATCCGCCCGCAGCTCGGCGCGCAGCGACTCGTCGAAGCCCACCGCGGCGTGCTTGCTCGCCGAGTAGTCGGTCTGCCGGGCGACGCCGATCAGGCCGGCCGCGCTCGCGATCGTCACGACGGTGCCGCGGCGGCGGGCGATCATGCCGGGCAGGAAGGCGCGCGCCACCCAGTAGAGGGCGAGGACGTTGACCTCGAACGTGCGCGCGATCTGCTCCTCGGTCGCCTCCAGCAGGCGCTTGCCGGTCACGACGCCGGCGTTGCCCACGAGCACGTCGATCCGGTCGACCGCCGCGAGGGTCGCCGCGGCCGCCTCGCGCACCTGCTCCCGGTCGGCGACGTCCACCTCGAACGCGTGCGCGGTCCCGCCGAGCGAGCGGATGCGGTCGCGCACGCCCTCCCCCGCCGCCCGGTCGAGGTCCCAGATCACGACCCGCGCGCCGCGACCGGCCGCGCCGAGCGCCATGAGGCGGCCGATGCCGCTGCCCCCGCCGGTGACGAGCACGGTGCTGTCCCGGAGGGCGGTTCCTCCCACGGCCGCGCTCCTAGTCGAGGAACGGGAGGCGCCTCAGCACCCGCACCGCCCGGGTCATCGTCTGCGCGTACTGCTCGTTGCTCATCCCGCCGAACGGGCCGATCGGCAGCAGCCGCTGCACCGCGACCGTCTGCGGCTCCGTGTACTTGCGGATGCCCTCCGCACCGTGCCGGCGGCCGACGCCCGAGTCCTTCATCCCGCCCATGGGCGCGTCGTGCGAGGCCCACGCGGCGGCGTAGCCGTCGTTCACGTTGACCGTGCCGGCGCGGAGCAGTGCGGCGACCCGCCGCCCGGTCCGGGACGAGGCCCACACGCTCGCGTTGAGGCCGTAGTCGGAGTCGTTGGCACGAGCCACCGCCTCCGCTTCGTCGCGCACCCGGTGCACCGCGACGACGGGCCCGAAGGTCTCGTCGCGGCCGAGCAGCATCTCGTCGGTCACCCCCTCGAGCACGGTCGGCTCGTAGAAGAGCGGGCCGAGGTCCGGCCGCGGTCGTCCGCCGGTCAGCACACGGGCGCCCCTCGCGGTCGCGTCGTCCACGTGCCGGGTGACCGTCTCGAGCTGCTGCGCGCTGACGAGCGACCCCATCCGCGCCTCCCATCCGAGGCCGGTCGCGATCCGCATGCTCCGCACCGCCTCGACGAAGGCGGGCACGAAGCGGTCGTACACCTCGTCGACCACGTAGAGCCGCTCGATGCTGACGCACAGCTGGCCCGAGTTCGCGAAGCAGGCGCGCACCGCACCCTCGACGGCACGGTGCAGGTCGGCGTCCGCGAGCACGAGCAGCGGGTTCTTGCCGCCGAGCTCGGCGGAGAAGCCGATGAGCCGCTCGGCGCACTGCCGGGCGATCGTCCGGCCCGTCGCCGTCGACCCCGTGAACATGACGTAGTCGACCGCGCCGATGAGGGCGGGCCCGATCTCCGCGCCCGGTCCGCAGACGACGGGGAACAGGTTGCGAGGCAGACCCGCCTCGTAGAGCAGCTCGACCGCGGCGAGCGCGGTGAACGGCGTCTGGGAGTCGGGCTTCAGCACGACGCCGTTGCCGGCCATCAGCGCGGCGACGGCGTCGGAGACGGCGAGGGTCAGCGGATAGTTCCAGGGGCTGATGACGCCGACGACGCCCTTCGGCCGGAGGTGCTCCGTGGTGGCGGTGAGGAGCGGCAGCGCGCCCTGGCGGCGGCGGGGGCGGAGGTGCCGGGAGGCGCTGTGCGCGTAGTAGCGGGCCGTGATGGCGGCGTCCTCCAGCTCCTCGAACGCGTCGACCCGGGCCTTGCCGGTCTCGAGCTGCATGATGTCGAGCACGCCCTCCTGCCGGTCGAGCAGCAGGTCGTGGAAGCGCAGCAGCACGGCCGCGCGCTCGCGCAGCGGCAGGGCCGCCCACGCCGGCTGGGCGGCCCGCGCGCCCTCGACGGCGCGAGAGACGTCCGCCGAGTCCGACAGCGGCACCTCGCCGAGGGGGGACCCGTCGAAGGGCGCGAAGGAGGTGCGACGCGGGCGCCCGGGCGCCGCGCCGACGAGCGCGGCGAGGCGTCCGGCGACGGCGGGGCCGAGCGAGGAGCGCGGATCGAGCGGGGTGCGCACCGAGGGCGCGACGGCGGTGTCGGTCACAGGCTCACGCTACCGGGACCCGATCCCCGGGTTCCCGAGCACCGACCCCAACCTTTCGACCCGCTCGTTCGTTCTAGGGATCAGGAGAATGGACGCGGACATCGCCGTCCCTCTCCCGAAGGAGTCCCATGAGCACGACCGTCCCCGGCTGGCAGGAGGTGGCGGCGACCCTGGTCGCCGAGCGCGGCGACGCGCTGCTGCGCTACGCCTACCTGCTCTGCGGCAGCCGCGAGGATGCCGCCGACCTCGTGCAGGACGCCCTCGTCCGCACCTTCGGCCGGGCTCGCGGGGACCTCAGCGCCGCGGCGGCGGAGGCGTATGTGCGCCGGGCAATCCTCAACGGGTTCCTCGACGGCACCCGGCGCGCGAGCCGCTGGCGCTCCATCCGTCATCTCGCCGCCACCGGCGACGAGACCGCCGGCCCCGGGGACGAGCGCCTCGACGTCCAGCATCAGCTGCGGCGCCTCAGCCCGCGGGAGCGTGCCTGCGTCGTCCTCCGCTACTGGGAGGACCTGCCCGTCGACGGCATCGCCGAGCGGCTCGGCATCAGCCCGGGCACCGTGAAGCGCTACCTCAGCGACGCCCACGTGAAGCTCGCGCACGCGCTCGGTCCCTCCCCCAGCACCCTCGACCGCCGGCCCTGACCGGCGCGGACCCGACCCCAGACCCACCCCGAGGAGATCCTCATGAACGACCAGATCGAGCCCGGCGCCCGCGACGAGGCGGCGATGCGGGACCTGCTGCGCTCCGCGGCGGGCGGCGCGCCCTCCGCCTCGGCCCTCGACGTGTCGCGGGTGCTGTCCCGGTCACGCGGGCACCGCCGCACCCGCAAGCTGATCACCGCCGGCGTGGGCGCCACCGTGGTGGTCGCCGCCGGCGCGACCGTCTTCGTGGCCGCGACCGTGCCACCCCGCGACGGACAGGTGATGACGACCCCCGCCGACCCGGTCGCCCCGGGCGAGCCCGAACCCGGCACCGGCCCTGCCGCCGGCGGCCCCGCGGCGGGCGGAGACGCGGCGGGCGGCGCGATCAGCCTCGCTCCTCCGGAGAAGGTGAACGGGTGCGCCGGTCCCCTCGCGGAGCTGGCGCCCGTCGAGTCCGGTCTCGTCGCGACCCCGCGCTTCCCGGAGACCGCGCCCGCCGACGGCGCGGAGGTCGCCGGCACGGTGACCCTTACCAACACGGGAACGGAGCGTGCGGTCGGCTGGACCGGCGCACGGCCCGCCGTCACGGTGTCCGAGAACGGGATCACCGTCTGGCATTCGAACGGCCCGGTCATCCAGATCGCGATGGAGGTCGACCTCGACCCCGGCGAGTCGATGGACCTCCCGGCGACTCTGTCGACGGTGCGCTGCGACACGGTTGACGAGGAGTCGGAGTCGTTCCGCGAGGACCTCCCGCCGCTCGCCCCCGGCACCTACGGCGTCTCCGCGATCGTCCCCTTCACCCCGGAGGACGGCGGCGCTCCCCAGTACGCGGGCGGGCCCCTCACCACCATCACCCTTCAGTAGGCACGGGCGAGCATGAGCAGCACAGCGGACGTTCCGCCGTCACCTCTCCCCTGGGGCGCGCGGTCGGTCACCATCCCGGTGTTCCGCATCTTCGACGTCGATACGGCGCTCGCCTGGTACCGCGACTTCCTCGGGTTCACCGTCGACTTCGGCGACCCCGTCGAGGGCGGCGACTCCCTCTGGTTCGGGCAGGTCAGCCGCGGCGCCACCTCCCTGCACCTCAGCGAGCGCCCCTACGAGCCCTCCCCCGGGTCGACCGTCGACCTCTGGCTCACCGGGCTCGACGCGTACCGCGCAGGCCTCGACGACCGTCGTCGGCACGTGCCGGTGCTCGGGCCGGCCGTGTGGGTGCAGGGGCCCGAGGAGGTCCCGTGGAACGCTCGGCTGCTCGCGCTCACCGATCCGTTCGGCAACACCCTCCGACTCACCGAGCCGCTCGACCCCGCCGAGCGGGCGGCGCTGCCCGACTGGAGCTGACCGGCGCCCGCCATGGCGGGCGCCTCTGGCGCGCGGGCGGGTGCGAGGCCATGATCGGCGCATGAGCGAGCCGACGACGGTCGCGATCGCGGGCGGCGGGCCCGCCGGGGTAGTGCTCGGGCTGCTGCTCGCCCGGTCCGGCATCGAGGTCACGGTGCTCGAGAAGCACGCCGACTTCCTCCGGGATTTCCGGGGCGACACCGTGCATCCGAGCACCCAGGAGATCCTCGACGAGCTCGGCCTGCTCGACGAGTTCCAGGGGATCGTGCGGGGCCGGATGCCGTCCCTGCGGCTCAGCACGCCGAGGGGCCCGCTGCTCGAGGCGGACCTCGGTCGCGTGCGGCCGCGGGCGCCGTTCCACGAGATCGCGATGGCGCCGCAGTGGGATCTGCTGGAGCTGCTCGTTCGGCACGCGGAGCGCTATCCCTCCTTCCGGCTGCTGCGCGCCGCGGAGGTCCTCGGGCCCCTGCGCGGCAGCGGCGGCGCGGTCTCAGGCGTCCGATACCGGGACGCGGCGGGCGAGCACGAGCTGCGCGCCGTGCTCACCGTCGCGGCGGACGGCCGCCGGTCCACGATGCGGGCGGCGATCGGCGCCCGGCTGCACGACTTCGACGCGCCCCTCGACGTGCTCTGGTTCCGGCTGCCGCGCCATGAGGGCGACGAGGAGGGGCTCTCGGGCATGGTCGGCGACCGGGCGATGGGCGTCGCGGTGAACCGGGACGACTACTGGCAGGTCGCCTATCTCGTGCGGGCGGGTGCGGACGCGGAGGTCCGTGCCGAGGGCATCCCCGCCTTCCGCCGGCGGGTCGCCGCGGTGCTGCCGTGGACGGCCGACCGTGTCGACGCCATCACCGACTGGGATCAGGTGCGCACGCTGCAGGTGTCGATCACCCGGCTGCGCCGCTGGTGGGCGCCCGGCATCCTCGCGATCGGCGACGCCGCGCACACGATGTCACCCGTCGGCGGAGTCGGCATCAACCTCGCCGTGCAGGACGCGGTCGCCGCCGCGAACCTGCTCGCCGGGCCGCTCCGGCGGGCGCAGGCGGACGCCCTGCGGTTCGAGCGGACCCTCAACCCGGCGCTGCTGGCACGGGTGCAGCGCCGGCGCTGGCTGCCCACCGTCGTCACGCAGCGGATCCAGCTGCTCGTGCAGAAGGGCGTGATCGCCCGCATCCTCACCCGGGGCTTCGACCCGGATCAGGTGCCCGCAGCGGTGCGGACGGCGCTGCGGAACAGCCCGATCACCCGCGTCATCCCGTCCGTGTTCGCGTTCGGGGTGCTCCCCGAGCACGTGCGGACCGCGGAGGCGCTGCCGGTGACGCCTCAGGCCGCCGCGCGGTAGGTGGCGGCCAGCGGGCAGTCGAACGGGTCCGCCGACTTGACGCCGACCTTGTGCAGGTAGCGGATGATGATGCCGTACGACTGGAGGAACGTCGTCTCCGTGTAGGGCACGCCGAGGTCCGCGCAGTAGCGCTGCACGATCGGGCGGGCCTTGCGGAGGTTCACGCTCGGCATGTTCGGGAAGAGGTGGTGCTCGACCTGGTAGTTGAGGCCGCCCATCGCGGTGGGGACGACCCAGCGGCCGCTGATGTTGCGCGAGGTGAGCACCTGGCGGCGGAGGAAGTCGACCTTCTCGTTCTCGCCGATGAGGGGCATGCCCTTGTGGTTGGGGGCGAAGCTGCCGCCCATGTAGAGGCCGAACGCGGCGACCTGGACCACGAGGAACGCGGCGCCGAGCACCGGGCCGAGCGCGAGGAGGACGAGCACGGGGAACCCGATGAGGCGGATCGCGAGCAGGATCCCCTCGGACACGCGGTGCTTCACCGGCTCGGCGCCGAGCACGGCCTTGACGGCGCTGACGTGCAGGTCGGCGCCGGAGAGCAGCAGGATCGGCAGGAAGAACCAGCCCTGCTTGGCCATGATCTTGGCGTGCAGGCCGCTGACCGGAGCCGCGTCCTCCTGGGTGAAGATGATCGCGCCGGGGCGGATGTCGCCGTCCTTGCCCATGGTGTTCGGGTTGGCGTGGTGCTTGGAGTGCTTCGTCATCCACCAGCCGTAGCTGAGGCCGACGAAGAGGTTGCCGATGACCCGTGAGAACCACTCGTTGCGCTTGCCCGACTCGAACATCTGCCGGTGGGCGCTGTCGTGGGCGAGGAACGCGATCTGGGTGAAGACGACCGAGAAGTAGACGGCGACGAGGAGCTGCCACCAGGTCTGACCGAGGGTGAAGAGCAGCACGAAGCCGAGGGCGACGGCGGCGGCGAGCACGACGGTGCGGACCGCGTACCAACGGGGCCGGCGCTCGAGCAGGCCCGCGGCCTTGATCTCCTTGGCCAGGGCCGTGTAGTCGCTGGTGTGCGCATCCTGCGCTCGTCCGGCACGCACGGTCCGCGGCTGTGTGGGCCGGAACGTGCTCGGGGTGATCGTGGTCATGTGGCCACGCTACGGAGCGCGGAAGGCCCGGTCGTCCCTCCGGGGAGCCGTTCACCCCCTACCTCCGTAGGGTTGACCGGTAGGGCCGAAAGGCCTAGCGCGAAGTCGAGCTACCGGGCCGGGCCCGGCACGACGAGGCCGCTCTCGTAGGCGGCGACGACGGCCTGGGCGCGGTCCCGGACCCCGAGCTTCGCGAGCACGCGGCTGACGTGCGACTTCACGGTCTGCTCCGCGATGAACAGGTCGCGCGAGATCTCCTGGTTGCTGCGTCCCCGCGCGACCTGGACGAGCACCTCCCGCTCGCGCTCGGTGAGCCCCTCGAGCTCGACGGGCCGGCGCGGGGCGGGGCCCGCCGCGAAGCGCTCGATCATCCGCCGGGTCACCTTGGGCGCGAGGAGGGCGTCCCCGGCGGCCACGACGCGCACCGCGTTGACGAGGTCGGCCGGCAGGGCGTCCTTGAGCAGGAAGCCGCTGGCTCCCGCGCGGATGGCGTCGTACACGTACTCGTCGATGTCGAACGTGGTCAGCATGATGACTCGGACGTGCGGATCCGACTGGACGATCGATCCGGTGGCCTCGATGCCGTCGAGGACCGGCATCCGGACGTCCATCAGCACGACGTCGGGCTGCGCCGCGGCGACGAGGGCGATGGCCTCCTCGCCGTTGTGCGCCTCGCCGACGACCTCGATGTCGGGCTGGGCGCCGAGGAGGGCGGCGAAGCCGGCCCGCACCATGGCCTGGTCGTCCGCGATGGCGACTCGGATGGTCATGCCGCTCCCGTTCCCTCGCTGCGGATGGGCAGGACAGCGCGGACGAGGAAGCCGTCGTCCGCGGTCTTCTCGGTCTGGAGGGAGCCGCTCACGCTCGTGACGCGCTCCCGCATCCCGATGAGTCCGAGCCGCGAACCGCTCGTCGAGCGCAGCGACACGGAGGAGCCGTTGCGGACCGAGACGACGAGGGCGAGGCCGGAGCGCTCGATGTTCACCCACACCGGAGCGCCGGGAGCGTGGCGGAACGCGTTCGTGAGCGCCTCCTGGACGATCCGGTAGGCGGTCAGCCCGACGACCTCCGAGAGGTCGTCGGCATCCAGCGAGTCGAGGCCCTCGAGTGTGATCCGCATGCCGTTCCGACGGGCCTGTGCGACCAGCTCGGCGATGTCGCGGACCCCCGGCTGCGGGGACAGCTCCCCGGCCACGTCGTCGGGCCGGAGCACGCCGAGCAGGCCGCGCATCTCGCCGAGCGCCTGGCGCGAGGAGGTGGCGATCTCCTCGAACTCCTCGATGGCGCTGGCGCTGAGCGACGGGTCCCGGTAGCGGGCGGTGCTGGCCTGGATGTTGATGATGGACATGCTGTGCGCGACCACGTCGTGCAGCTCGCGGGCGATGCGGGCGCGGTCCTCCGCGAGCACGCGGCGGGAGTACTCCTCGGCGCTCGACTGCCGCTCGCTGATCAGCTGCCGACGGATGCTGTGCCACTGCATGAGCACGATGGCGGCCACCAGCACGCCGCCCGTGATGGACACGAAGGTGACGAGGTTCTGGGACGCCGCCTCGGTGTCCGCGTGCCGGACATTGAGCACGGTCACGAAGGAGGCCACGGCGGTGACGAGCCACGCGCCGAGGGCGCGCGTCCACGGGGCGCGGACGCCGACGATCAGCACGAGCAGGGTGTGCGTGACGATCATGACCGGCCACCAGGGCCAGGGCCGGGAGACGACGTCGGCGGAGAGCAGCTGCAGCGCGAGACTGGCGGCCAGCGCGAGCACGGAGGCGGTCACCGGGCTCACCACGGCCAGCGGCAGGGCGCCGACGTGCGCGAGGACCAGTCCGAACGCGACCGCGAGCGGGATCCCGTAGGCGCTCGACGCGATCGGGGTCTCGATCGACAGCAGGGTGATCGCCGCGGCGGTGGCGGCGAGAACCAGGACGGCGGGCAGCCGCACCCGCACGAGGACGCTGAAGAGGGCCGCGGCGCCGCGCCGCAGGCCCCCGGCCGCGCCGCTGGTCATGCCTCCCAGTATGGCGGCGCCGCCCTGTCGCGGCGCCGCACCGGGGGCGTCAGGCCTGGGGCGCGACAGCCTGCGCCTGAGCGGCCGCGCGGGCCTCCTCGTAGCGCTTCCTGACGTCGTCCATGTCGAGCGCCTTCACCTGGCCGATGAGGTCCTCGAGGGCTGCGCCGGGAATCGCGCCGGGCTGCCCGAAGACGGGGATGCCGTCGCGGTAGACGACCAGCGTCGGGATGGAGCGGATGCCGTACTCGGCGGAGAGCTGCTGCTCGGCGTCGGTGTCCACCTTGGCGAAGGTCACATCCGGGTGCGCCTCGCTCGCCTTCTCGAAGATGGGGGCGAACTGTCGGCACGGACCGCACCAGGCGGCCCAGAAGTCGATGAGGACGATGCCGTCGGCGACGGTCTCGTCGTGCGTCTCCTTGGTCAGAGTCGTCGTAGCCATGTCGGGTGCAACCGGCGTGGCGGCGTCCGCATTCCCGGGCATCTTCCGCCCGCTGCGCGCCCCTGTCGCCCCAGTGGACGGGCGGCGCTCGGTGCCGTCTCCACGGGCGTCGGCGCCCCCGTTCCGCCCCCTGCCGCGCCGGATGGGTGCGGCGTAGCATTCGGCTGACCCTCTTCCCGACGGCACCGCCGCCGGACGGGAAGCGCCTGCGTGACGCTTTCGCCCTTCCCCGGCCCGTCGACTCCCGGGCCACTCCCGTTCCTGGAGGAGCGACCATGCTCAAGGAAATGCACGCCGTGCTGCCCGCCGCCGACTTGGCCCGGGCTCGCCGGTTCTACCACGACATGCTCGGCTTGGATCCCGCCGAGGAGCACGAGGAGGGCCGCCTCCTCACCTACCGCGTCGACGGCTCTGCCTTCGACCTCTACGAGACCGAGAACGCGGGCACCGCGAAGAACACGCAGCTGTGCTTCGGCACGGACGACCTCGCCGAGGAGATGCGGGTCATGCGCGAGCGCGGGGTCGTGTTCGAGGACTTCGAGATTCCCGGTGTGATGAAGACCGAGAACGGCGTGGTCGAGGACGAGGAGGCCCGCACCGCCTGGTTCCGCGACAGCGAGGGCAACTTCATCTGCATCTCGCAGCGGATGAGCTGACCCTGCCCGGCGCGCGGCACTGCCTGGGCCGCGCGCCGCCGGTCCCGGGCTCGGTCTCCCTCGGGATGGGCTTGCGGGCAGGGCGGCGGGCCGAGGCGGGGGGCAGGGCGGGGCGGGCAGGGGCCGGGCGGGGGCCCTGTTCAGCAGGCAAGCCTCCCGCTCAGCAGGCACCTGGGCCGCTCGGCAGAAACCGGCATCGGCTTCAGCAGGCATGCGCACGGTTCAGCAGGCACAATCGGCCCTGCCATTCCTGCTGAATCCCCTCCACGCCTGCCGAAGCCGCCCACGGGCACCTCCGGCTCAGCAGGAACACTTCCGACCCAGCCGGGCACCGCGCTTCCCCCGCTGCACAGGACATCTGCTTCAGCAGGCACATCCGCTGCTCAGCAGGCGAAATCGGCCCTGCCGCGCCTGCTGAACCCCGTCGGCGCCTGCTGAAGCGGTCCAGCAGGAATCGCCTCCCACTCCGCAGCCGCCACCGTCGGTCGGCTGAAACCTGCGTTCTCAACTGGCGCCTTCACCACTGATCGGGACGGCGATCGTCTTCAGCAGGCACATCCGCGACTCAGCAGGCGAAATCGGGCCTGCCGCGCCTGCTGAACCCACTCGGTGCCTGCTGACGCCCTACCAAGCCTCCGTCCTCCCCAGCACGATCGGAAGACGGCCTTTGTTGCGACTTCCTCCCGGGGCCGCGTCCGCCCGGCCCTGCGCCGCACACTGCCGGCATGCCTGCTCTCCGGACCCCACCCCTTCTGCGAAGCGCGACGCTGCGGGATCGAGGGATGACACTCGGCGGCGTGCAGCGGTCCCTGCAGGACGGCCGGCTGCAGCGGGTCGTCCGCGGCTGGTACGCCGAGCCGGGGACGGACCCCGACCTGATCAGGGCGATGCAGCTCGGCGGCCGCCCCGGATGCGTGTCGGCGCTGCGGCTCTACGGCGCCTGGTGCCCGCCGGACACCGGGCTGCATCTCGCGATGCCGTTCTCAGCGGCCGGACGGCGCCTGAGGAACGCGGACCCGGCGACTCGCGACGGCGTCACCGTCCACTGGCACTCCAAGGTCGATCGGCAGGAGTGGTCGGAGGGCGTCAGCTCACTCCCCCGCGCCATCGCGCATGCTGTCGAGTGCCAGCCCGCCGACTATGCGGTCGCCATCCTGGACTCGCTCCTGTTCCGCCGGATCGCCTCCGAGGGGGCGGTCCTCGCACTGCTGGCCGGACTGCCGCCGCACCTTGCGCGGGTCGCTCAGCACGTCGACGGGCGGAGCGAGGAGGGGATCGAGTCGATCGCCCGATATCGGCTCCAGCTGTCGGGCATCCGAGCGGAACCGCAGGTCGTCGTGCCCGGAGTGGGCCGGGTCGACCTGCTCATCGACGGCTGGCTCGTCATCGAGCTCGACGGCCGGTCCACCCATGCTCAGGAGGGGTCCTTCTCCCGTGACCGGCGACGGACCGCGCTCCTCAACCAGCGAGGCCTCACCGTCCTGCACTTCAGCTACGCGCACGTCATCTACGAGTGGCCGCTCGTCCTCGAGACGGTGATGGCCGTCCTCGCCCGCCACTGAGCGTCGCCGCTGAGCGCGGTTCAGCAGGCACCTAGCGGCCTCCGTACCCGGTTCAGCAGGCACGGAACGGCATCAGCAGGCAGAACAAGGCCGCCCATGCCTGCTGAACAGCATGCGTGCCTGCCGAGCGTTCCGGCATCGCCTGCTGAACGACTTGCGGGCCCGCCCTGTGCCGCAGGGCTGCAGCGGCTTCCGTACTCGATTCAGCAGGCACGGAACGGCATCAGCAGGCAGAACAAGGCCGCCCATGCCTGCTGAACAGCACGCGTGCCTGATGAGCGGCCCGGCATCGCCTGCTGAGCGACATGCGGGCGGGCACCGCCCTGCTCAGCAGGCACCTAGCGGCTTCGGTATTCGGTCCAGCAGGCACGGAACGGCACCAGCAGGCAGATCATGGCCACCCATGCCTGCTGAAACACACCCATGCCTGCTGAACCACATCCATGCCTGCTGAAGCGGACGGCATGCCCGCGCAGACCCGACGTACGGCCCCCGCCCGGCCCACCAGGCGACACCCGGTCCGACCCGCCGGAGCGGCGGCGCTACTTCTTGCGGCGCTCGCGGACCCTCATGTTGAGCACGATCGGGGTCCCCTCGAAGCCGTAGATCTCGCGGAGGCGGCGCTGGATGAAGCGCCGGTAGCCGGGGTCGAGGAATCCGGTCGTGAACAGCACGAACGTCGGCGGGCGCGTGGACGCCTGCGTGCCGAACAGGATGCGCGGCTGCCGACCGCCCCGCACCGGGTGCGGGTGGGCGGCGACGAGCTCGGCGAGGAAGGCGTTGAACTTACCGGTGCCGATGCGCGTGTCCCAGCTGTCGAGCGCGAGCTCGATCGCGGGGACCAGCTTCTCGAGGTGCCGGCCGGTGCGGGCAGACAGGTTCACGCGCGGCGCCCACGCGACGTGCGCGAGGTCCTGCTCGATCTCCCGCTCGAGCAGCCGCCGGCGCTCGTCGTCGAGCAGGTCCCACTTGTTGAACGCGAGCACGAGCGCGCGGCCCGACTGCAGGACGAGGTCGATGATGCGGACGTCCTGCTCGCTGATCGGCTCCGTGACGTCGATCACGACGACGGCGACCTCAGCGCGCTCCAGTGCTGCGGTGGTGCGCAGCGACGCGTAGAAGTCGGCGCCCTGCTGCATGTGCACGCGGCGGCGGATGCCCGCCGTGTCGACGAAGCGCCACACCTTCCCGCCGAGCTCGATCTGCTCGTCCACCGGGTCGCGCGTGGTGCCGGCGAGCTCGTTGACCACGACCCGCTCCTCCCCCGCGGCCTTGTTGAGCAGGCTCGACTTGCCGACGTTCGGCCGGCCGACGATGGCGACGCGGCGGGGTCCGCCGACCTCCTCCTTGGCGACGGCGGACACCTCGGGCAGCACGTCGAGGGAGGCGTCGAGCAGGTCCGCGACGCCGCGGCCGTGCAGGGCCGAGACGGGATGCGGCTCGCCGAGACCGAGGGACCACAGCTCGGCGATGTACGGCTCCTGCACGGCGTCGTCGACCTTGTTGGCGACGAGGAGGACCGGCTTGCCGCTCTGCCGGAGCATCCGGACGACGCGCTCGTCGGTGCTGGTCGCGCCGACGACAGCGTCCACGACGAAGAGCACGGCGTCGGCGAGGTCGACGGCGACCTCGGCCTGAGCGGCGACGGACGCGTCGATGCCGCGCGCGTCCGGCTCCCAGCCGCCCGTGTCGACGAGGGTGAAGAAGCGGCCGTTCCACTCCGCCCGGTACGAGACGCGGTCGCGGGTGACGCCGGGGACGTCCTCGACGACCGCCTCGCGGCGGCCGAGGATGCGGTTGACGAGCGCGGACTTGCCGACGTTCGGCCGGCCGACGATCGCGAGCACCGGCAGCGCCGGGAGGTAGCGGACCTCGTCCGGGTCCTCGACGGAGAGGTCGAGGATGTCGAGGTCCTCGTCCTCCAGCTCGTAGTCGTTCAGGCCGGCGCGCAGCGACGAGGCGCGGCGCTGGGCGAGGTCCTCGTCGAGGGTCGCGAGGCGCTGCTCGAGGTCGTCGTCGCCGGCGTCGTACTCGCGGTCGGTGTCACTCATGGTGCTTCCATCCTGCCGCACCGGCGGGAGGGCACCCTCCCGAGCGCCCCCGGGCGGTGCGGACGACCGCCGCCGGCCGCCGTGGCCGCCGCAGATCGGACGACGCTAGGCGCCGGCAGCGGCCTCGCGGACCAGGGCGACCATCGCGTCGACGGTCTCCTCGAAGGAGAGGGACGTCGAGTCGAGCGTCGTCACGCCCTCCGCCGCGGTCATGAAGTCGACGACCTGGGCGTCCTTGCGGTCGCGCTCCACGACGAGACGCGTGACGTCGGCGGTGGACGCGCCGGACAGCTCCGCCCGGCGGCGCTGCACCCGCACGCTCTCGTCCGCAGTCAGCAGCACGCGCACGGACGCGTCGGGCGCGACGACGGTCGTGATGTCGCGGCCCTCCGCGACGATGCCGGGCAGGCCGGGCGCGTCGAGGCGCTCGCGGAAGTGCTCGTTGAGGCGCTCGCGCACCTGCGGCACGCGCGCGACGGCGGAGACGACGGATGTCACCCGCGGCTCCCGGATCGCATCCGTCACGTCCACGCCACCGACCGTGACGCGCACGTCGTCGGGGTCCGTGGTCACCCGCTCGTCGAGCTCGTCGACGAGCGCCGCCACCGCGGATGAGTCGTCGAAGTCGACGCCCCGCTCGAGGCCGAGCCAGGCGATCGCCCGGTAGGCCGCCCCCGTGTCGAGGAACTCGAAGCCGAGAGCGCGCGCGGCGGCCCGGCTCACGCTCGACTTGCCGCTGCCTGCCGGCCCGTCGACTGCCACCACTGTCCGCGACCAGCGCGTCATCCCGCGATCCTCCACCCTCGCTCCGTCAGCTCCCGCTCCAGCCGGTCCCGCACCTCGGGCACGACCACGACCTCGACGATCCCGATGGGAGCGCGGGGCGAATGCTCGAGGCGCAGGTCCTCCAGGTTGATGCCGATCTCCCCGATCTCGGTGAGCAGCGCGGCGAGCTGGCCGGGCCGGTCGTCGATGAGCACGATCAGCGAGGCGAACCGCCAGTCCTGGCCGTGCTTGCCCGGGAGACGGGCGACGCCGGTGTTGCCCGCGGCGAGGACCTCGGCGACCGTCCGCCGCGCCCCGGGCCGGTCCTGCTCGCGCAGGGCGTCCCGGAGTCCGTCGAGGTCGGCGGCGAGGGCGTCGAGGACGGGCACGACGGCGCCGGCGTTGGCGCCGAGGATCTGCACCCAGAGCTCGGGGCTGCTCGACGCGATGCGCGTGAGGTCGCGGACGCCCTGGCCGGCGATGCCCACCGCGGCCGCCGGGGCGTCGGCGAGACGCGCGGCCATGAGGGACGCGACGAGCTGCGGCACGTGCGAGATGACCGCGACGCTCTCGTCGTGCTCCTCGGGCGTCAGCCGCACCGGCGTGCCCTCGAGGTCGAGGATCAGGTCCTCGAGCACCCGGATCTGGTCGGGGGTCGTGAGCTCGTGCGGCGTGATGACCCAGGGCCGCCCGAAGAAGAGGTCGGCCCGGGCGGAGATCGGCCCGCCCCGCTCGCGGCCCGCCAGCGGATGCGAGCCGAGGTAGCGGGAGAGGTCCGCGCCGAGCGCCCGGAGACCCTCGAGCGGCCGCTGCTTGACGCTGCCGACGTCGGTGACGAGAGCTCGGGGGTGGTGCGCGAGCGCCTTGGCGACGGTGTCGGCGATCTGGTCGGGCGGCACCGCCACGACCACGAGAGCGGGGTCGTCCCCGTGGCGGGGGCGGCGCCCGGCGCCGTAGTCGACGGCCAAGTCGAGCGCGGCGGGCGACGCGTCCGCGAGCAGCACGTCGACTCCCTCGTAGCGGAGGCCGAGGCCGACACTCGCGCCGAGGAGCCCGGTGCCGACGACCAGGACGGGTCCGGCGGTACGGGCGTTCACACTTACTCCTGCGGGGATCGGCGGCCGTCCCTGGACAGGGTGAGCAGTTGGCCGAGTTCCACCTTACTGAGGTCGCGGATCTCCCCCGACGGCAGCGAGCCGAGGTGCAGGGGCCCGAACTGGCGGCGCACGAGGTCGATCACGGGGTGCCCGACCGCGTCGAGCATGCGCCGCACGATGCGGTTCCGGCCGGAGTGCAGTGTGATCTCGACGAGGCTGTTCGCGCCGCGCTCGGGCATGAGCCTCGCGCGGTCGGCCTGGATGAACCCGTCCTCGAGCTCGATGCCGGCCGTCAGCCGGCTCAGCGTGCGCGGCTGCACCTGCCCGCGGACGAGGGCGATGTAGGTCTTCGTGACGCCGAACGACGGATGAGCGAGCACGTGCGCGAGTTCGCCGTCGTTGGTGAGGATCAGCAGCCCGGACGTGTCGGCGTCGAGGCGGCCCACGTTGAAGACGCGCTCCTCGAAGCGGTCCGTCCACCGGCGCAGGTCGGGCCTTCCCCGCTCGTCGCGCAGGGAGCTCACGACGCCGACCGGCTTGTTGAGCATGAGGTAGCGCTTCGTCGTGTCGAGCTGCACGGCCACGCCGTCGACCGAGACCTTGTCCGCCTCGGGATCGATGCGGCGGCCGAGCTCGGTGACGACCGTGCCGTTCACGGTGACGCGACCGGCGGCGATCATCTCCTCGCAGACCCGGCGTGACGCGACACCCGCGTTCGCGAGCACCTTCTGCAGCCGGACGCCCTCGGGCGCGCCGGAGGTGGACCCGGGCATCGACTCAGAGGACATCGGCCACCTCGTCGACACCCGCGAGCAGCGGCGAGATCGGCGGCAGCTCGTCGAGCGAGTTGATGCCGAGGTGGGTCAGCATGAGGGCGGTCGTGCCGTACAGGACCGCGCCCGTCTCCGGGTCCGTGGCGACCTCCTCGATGAGGCCGCGTCCGACGAGCGTGCGCACGACGCTGTCGACGTTCACGGCGCGGATGGCCGCCACCTGGCCGCGGCTGATCGGCTGCTTGTAGGCGATCACGGCGAGGGTCTCGAGCGCTGCCTGCGACAGCCGGGTGGGGCTCTGCGTCAGAACGAAGTCGCGGACCAGCTCGTCGTGCTCGGGGCGGACGTAGATCCGCCAGCCGCCGCCCACCTCCCGCAGCTCGAAGCCGCGGCGCACGCCGCCGTCCTCCCCGTCGTAGTCGGCGACGAGGCGCTGCACGGCACGCCGCACCTCGGCGACGGGACGCTGCACGGCGCTCGCGAGGGCGACGAGCGGCTGCGGCTCGTCGGACACCATCAGCACGGCCTCCAGGGCGGCGTCGAGTGCGTCGCGCGCCGTCTTCGGGGCGAGCGGAGCGGACGACGCGGCGGGCGCGGGTGCCAGGGTGGTCGGCGCGGGTGCCCGGCCGAGCCCGAGGAGCACCGCGACGGGCTCCCGCTCCAGGTCGAGGTCCTCATTCGTCATAGTCGGCTCCGAGATCGGCGAGACGGTCGTCGTTCCAGACGTCGGCGGTCCAGCGCAGGGTCAGCTCGCCGAGCGGCTCCAGCTGCTCGAAGGCGATGGCTCCATTACGGTACAGCTCGAGCACGGCGAGGAAGCGCGCCACGATCACGCCCGGTCCGTCGACGCCGGCGACTAGCGACCGGAAGGTGCGCGGCTCCCCGCGCCGCAGGATCGCGACGAGGATCGCGGCCTGCTCCCGGATGCTGACGCGCGGCACGTGCAGGTGCTCCGTCGCGATCGTGGGCAGGGCGCGGGGCGCCAAGGCGAGGGCGGCGAGGCCGGCGAAGTCGGCGGGCGACGCGGTCCAGGCGAGCTCGGTGGGCGCGCGGCGGTACTTCTCCTCGAGCCGGACGGCGCGGTAGTGCCGTGCGGTCTCCGCCTCGAAGCGGCTCGCGAACCAGGCGGAGGCCTCCTTGAACGCCCGGTACTGCAGCAGCCGGGCGAACAGCAGGTCGCGCGCCTCGAGCAGGGCGACATCCTCGGCGTCGACGAGCTCGCCCTGCGGCAGGAGCCCCGCGATCTTGAGGTCGAGGAGGGTCGCGGCGACGACGAGGAACTCGCTCGCCTCGTCCAGCTCCTGCTCGGTGTCGAGGCCGCGGAGGTAGGCGAGGAACTCGTCGGTGATCGCCGAGAGGGCGATCTCGGTGATGTCGAGCTGGTGCTTGCCGATCAGGGAGAGCAGCAGGTCGAAGGGTCCGTCGAATCCCCCGACTCGCACCGAGAAGCCGGCTGCCTCCGCGCCGGTCGGCGCGTCGGTGTCGAGCTCCGGCGCAGTCGTGAGCGACCTAGGCGACGGCACCGCGGGACACGAGCTCGCGGGCGAGCCGGCGGTAGGCCTTCGCCGCGTTGTGCTCGGGAGCGAAGGACAGCACCGGGACCCCGGCCACCGAGGCGTCCGGGAACTTGATGGTGCGGCCGATCACCGTGTCGAGCACGCTCGCGTCGAACGCCTCCACGACCCGCTCGAGCACCTCGCGGGCGTGCAGGGTGCGCGAGTCGTACATGGTCGGCAGGATGCCGTCCAGCTCGAGGGCCGGGTTGAGGCGGTCCTTCACCTTCTCGATCGTCTCGATGAGCAGCGCCACGCCGCGGAGGGCGAAGTACTCGCACTCGAGCGGGATGAGCACGCCGTGGCTGGCGGTGAGCGCGTTGACGGTCAGCAGGCCGAGCGAGGGCTGGCAGTCGATGAGGATCACGTCGTAGTCCTCCGACACGCGCCGCAGAACGCGGGCGAGCGCCTGCTCGCGGGCGACCTCGTTGACGAGGTGCACCTCGGCAGCCGACAGGTCGATGTTCGCCGGGATCACGTCGAGCCCGGGGATCGACGTCCGCTGGATCGCCAGGTTGGGGTCGCGAACCGTGCCGAGCAGGAGGTCGTAGATGGTGACGACGTCGTGCATCTGCACGCCGAGGCCCGCCGAGAGCGCGCCCTGCGGGTCGAAGTCGATGGCGAGCACGCGGCGGCCGTACTCGGCGAGGGCGGCGCCGAGGTTGATGCTCGTGGTGGTCTTGCCCACCCCGCCCTTCTGGTTGCAGAGCGAGATGATGCGGGCGGGCCCGTGGCCCTTCAGCGGCGCGGGTTCCGGGAACTCCCGGAACTCGCGACCCGCGATGGTGATCGCCTGGGTCGTTGGGGTCTCAGTGACTGTGTCCGTGATCTGCGTCATCCCGACGTTCCTCTGCTCGTGGGTCTTCCTGTCCCCTCGAGCCAGTGTACGGAGGGCCTCCCGAGCGGCCGGGGGCCACGCCGCGTGTCGCCGGACTCAGCCGACTCCCAGGCATCTGCCCGCCTCTCGCCGGGGGTGGGGACAACTCGCAACCGTCCGCGGGGTGGCGGACATCCGCACGACCGGCGCGCGCGGTCAGCGGGCGCGGGGGTGGGACGTGAGGTACATGTCGCGCAGCGTGTCGGCCGTCACGAGGGTGTAGATCTGCGTCGTCGCGACCGACGAATGGCCGAGCAACTCCTGCACGACGCGCACGTCGGCACCGCCTGCGAGCAGGTGCGTCGCGAACGAGTGGCGGAACGTGTGCGGCGACACCGCCTTCTCGAGGCCCGCCTTCTCCGCCGCGGCTCGGATGACGAGCCACGCCGTCTGGCGGGACACCCGACCGCCGCGCGGGCCGAGGAAGAGGGCCGGCGTCGAGGCGCCGCGGGACGCCCAGTCGGGCCGCACCCGCGAGAGGTACGCGCCGACCGCGTCGCGCGCGAAGCTGCCGATCGGCACGATGCGCTCCTTGCCGCCCTTGCCGGCGAGCTTCACGACGCCGTCCTCGGCGGCGAGGTCGTCGACGTCGAGGGCGACCGCCTCGCCGATGCGGGCGCCGGTCGCGTAGAGCAGCTCGAGCAGCGCGCGGTCGCGGAGCGCCACCGGCTCGTCGGCGGACACCGCCGCGAGGAGCGCGGACATGTCGTCCACCGAGATGGCCTTCGGCAGGCGCAGCCCCAGCTTCGGCGGCTTCACGTCGCCGGCGGGGTCCGCCTCGAGCACGCGGTCCTCGACGAGGAACCGGTGCAGCCCCCGCACCGAGGAGAGCATCCGGCCGACCGACGACGCCCGCATCGCCGTGCCGTCCGCTCCGCGCAGGTGCTGCGAGAAGGCGGCGATGTCGGGCGAGGTGACCGCGCCGACGTCGTCGATGCCGCGCTCGGCGAGGAACGCGGTGTACGCGGCGAGGTCGCGGCGGTAGGCCGCGACCGTGTTGGCGGCGAGGCCGCGCTCGATGCCGACGTGCTGCAGATAGCCCGCGACCGCCGCCTCGGGCGTCATCGCCCTGCCGTCACCAGGATCCGTCGCCGAGCTTCGGGTGCCGCGGCCAGGGGGCGTCGCCCGGGTCGAGCGTGTCCCAGCCCCGGGAGCGGGCCGCGGCCGCGGCGAGCACGCCGATGACCGTCGACGGGTTCTGCAGGTCGCGCGACAGGACCCCCTGGAGCGCCTCGTCGAGGCTCACCCAGCGGACCTCGATGTCGGCCTCCTCCGCGGTGCGCTCGAAGGCGTCCACGTCGGTGATGCCGCGTGCGAGGTAGACGCGCACGGCCTCGTTGCTGCCGCCCGGGGAGTTCACGTAGTCGGCGAGCACGTTCCACTTCTCGGCCGCGATGTCGGCCTCCTCCGCGAGCTCGCGCTTCGCGGCGTCGAGCGGCTCCTCGCCCTCGTCGTCGAGCAGGCCGGCCGGGATCTCCCAGTCGCGGGAGCGGATCGGGTGCCGGTACTGGCGGATGAGCAGCACCCGCTCCTGGTCGTCGATCGCGAGGATCGCGACGGCTCCCGTGTGGTCGACGTACTCGCGCGTGATCGGCTCGCCGTTGTAGTCGAACGTCTCGCGGACGACGTCCCAGATCTTGCCCTCGAACACGGTGGAGCGCTCGGTGACCTCCGCGGCGTAGTGCTCGTCGCGGAGCGGCTCGACGGCGGTCACGCGTCCACCTGCTCGGGCAGCTCGTCCGACTCGACCTCGAACAGCCGGCTCGCGCCCTGCCGGTCGAGCGCCGCGTCGACGAGGCCGCGGAACAGCGGATGCGCGGCGTTCGGGCGGGAGCGCAGCTCCGGGTGCGCCTGCGTGCCGATGTAGAACGGGTGCACCGACCGCGGCAGCTCGACGAACTCGACGAGCTCACCGCCCGGCGAGGTGCCGGAGAAGACTAGGCCGCTCTCGGCGATCTGGTCGCGGTAGCGGTTGTTGACCTCGTAGCGGTGGCGGTGCCGCTCGACGGCCTCGGGGCCGCCGTACAGGTCTGCGGCGAGGGTGCCGTCGCCGAGCGCCGCGCGGTAGAGCCCGAGGCGCATGGTGCCGCCCAGGTCGCCGCCGGCCAGGATGTCGACCTGCTCGGCCATCGTCGCGATCACCGGGTAGGCCGTGTCCGGGTCGAACTCGGAGGACGACGCGCCGGCGAGCCCGGTGACGTTCCGCGAGTACTCGATGACCATGCACTGCAGGCCGAGGCACAGGCCGAGGGTCGGGATCGCGTTCTCGCGAGCGAAGCGGAGCGCGCCCAGCTTGCCCTCGATGCCGCGGATGCCGAAGCCGCCCGGGATGCAGATGCCGTCCACGTCGGCGAGCTGCCGCGCGGCGCCCTCGGGCGTCTGGCACTCGTCGCTCGGCACCCAGCGGATGTTGACCTTCGTGCGGTGCGCGAAGCCGCCCGCCTTGATGGCCTCGGTGACGGAGAGGTAGGCGTCGGGCAGGTCGACGTACTTGCCGACGAGCGCGATGGTCACCTCGAAGGCCGGGTCGTGCACGGCGGTGAGCAGCTCGTTCCAGCCGCTCCAGTCCACCTCGCCGGCCTGAAGGCCGAGCGCCTCGATGAGGTAGGAGTCGAGCCCCTCGTTGTTGAGGGCGCGGGGCAGGTCGTAGATGCTCGGCACGTCGACGTTGTTGACGACCGCCGGCTCCTCCACGTCGCACATCAGCGCGATCTTGCGCTTGACGCTGTCGGAGACGGGCCGGTCGGAGCGGAGCACGAGCGCGTCCGGCTGGATGCCGATCGAGCGCAGCGCGGCGACGGAGTGCTGGGTGGGCTTCGTCTTCTGCTCGCCGGAGGGGCCGATGTAGGGCACGAGGGAGACGTGCACGAAGAACACGTTCTTGCGGCCGAGCTCGTGGCGGACCTGGCGGGCGGCCTCGAGGAACGGCTGCGACTCGATGTCGCCCACTGTGCCGCCGACCTCGGTGATGATGACGTCGGGAGCCTGCTCGCCCGCCTCGACGTTGGCCTGCTGGCGCATCCGGAACTTGATCTCGTCCGTGATGTGCGGGATGACCTGAACCGTGTCGCCGAGGTACTCGCCGCGGCGCTCCTTCGCGATCACCTTGGAGTAGATCTGCCCCGTCGTCACGTTGGCGGCCGCGTCGAGGTTGATGTCGAGGAAGCGCTCGTAATGGCCGATGTCGAGGTCCGTCTCCGCGCCGTCGTCGGTCACGAAGACCTCGCCGTGCTGGAACGGGTTCATCGTCCCCGGGTCGACGTTGAGATACGGGTCCAGCTTCTGCATCACGACCCGGAGGCCCCGCGCGGTCAGGAGATGACCGAGACTCGCGGCGGTGAGGCCCTTGCCGAGGGAGGAGACCACACCCCCGGTGACGAAGATGTGCTTGGTGATACCGGGACTCTGCTGCGATTCGAACGCGTCTGCCACGGGTTTCCATTCTATGTGACGAAACGTGCCGGTCGGCCCGTTTTCAGCTCGGTGTCGCACGCGGCCGCTACGCGCGGGTCCCGGAGAGCTCGAGCAGCTCCCGGGCATGCGCGAGACCGGTCTCGGAGTCCGGCAGGCCGGACAGGAGCCGGGCCATCTCCGCGACCCGCTCGTCGCCGTCGAGGCGGCGGACGCTCGACTCGGTCACCGCGCCGCTCCGGTCCTTCTCCACGCGCAGGTGATTGGTCGCGAACGCAGCGACCTGCGCCAGGTGGGTCACGACGATCACCTGCGCGCTCTCGGCGAGGCGGCCGAGACGTCGCCCGATCTCGATGGCGGCCGCGCCGCCGACGCCGGCGTCGACCTCGTCGAACACGAAGGTGGGCACCGGGTCGCTCGCGGCGAGGACCACCTCGATCGCGAGCATGATGCGCGACAGCTCGCCGCCCGAGGCCCCTCGGCCGAGCGGCCGCGGCTCGGCGCCGGGGTGCGGCTGGAGCAGCAGCTGCACCGAGTCGCGCCCGGCGAGGGTGAACTCCTCCCGGCCGCGCACGTCGACCATGAGCTGCGCATCCGGCATCGCGAGCGCGGACAGCTCGGCGCTCACCGCGGCGGCGAGGTCGGCGCCGGCCTCGCTGCGGACGACGCTCAGCGTCTCGGCGAGCTCGGCCACCACGACGGCGTCGGCGTCGACGTCCGACTGCAGCGCGGCGATGCGGTCCTCGTCGGTGTCGAGCTCGAGCAGGCGGCGGCTGCCGGTGTCGAGGAAGTCGATCGCGTCCTCGAGCGTCGGGCCGTACTTGCGGACGAGGACGGCGAGCTCCGCGATCCGGTGCTGCACCACCTCCAGCTCGCGGGCGGAATCGGCGTCGAACCCGGCCGCATAGCTCGCGAGCTCGGTGGCGGCATCCGCCGCGAGGAACGACAGGTTCCCGACCGTGTCCGCGAGGGCGGACAGCTCGGGGTCGAGCTCGGCGACCCGGTCGAGCAGTCGCCGCGCGCCGTCGAGCAGCGAGAGCACGTCCCGGGTCTCGTCGGGCGACTCCGAGGAGAGCAGCTCGTGCGCCTGGGCGGCCGCGACCCGGAGCTCCTCCGCGTTGCCGAGCCGCAGGGCGCGCGCCTCGAGCTCCTCCTGCTCCCCCGGCTGCGGTGCGACGACCTCGATCTCGGCCACGGCGGCGCGCAGCTCCGCGGCCTCCGCCGCCCGCTGCTCCCGCTCCGCGATGAGCTGGTCGAGTTCGTCCCGGTTCGCGGTCCACCGGCGGTACGCCGTCTGGTAGTCGGCGAGCGGTCCGGCCAGGCGCTCCCCCGCGTACCGGTCGAGCGCCTCGCGCTGCGCGGCCGCGGTCCGGAGCCGGATCTGGTCGGATTGGCCGTGCACGACGACGAGCTGGTCGGCGAGCTCGGCGAGCAGCCCGACAGGCGCGGAACGTCCGCCGACCGCGGCGCGGCTGCGCCCCTCGCCGGCGAGGGTGCGCGACACGAGCAGCTCCGCCCGTCCGTCGCCGGCCGGGTCGAGGTCGCCACCGGCCTCGCGGACACGCTCCGCGACGGCTCCCTCCTCGGGGACGAGCCAGCGGCCGTCGACCACGGCCCGGTCGCTGCCCTTGCGGATGGCGCTCGCGTCGGCGCGCGCCCCGAGGAGCAGCCCGAGCGCGGTCACCACCATCGTCTTGCCGGCGCCGGTCTCGCCCGTGAGCGCGGTGAAGCCGGGGCCGAGGGGCAGCGTCGCCTCCCCGATCACCCCGAGGTCGCGGATTCCAATCTCCTCGATCACGCGCCCGCGCGCCCCCTCCACCCGGTCACGGGCAGGTCGAACTTGCGGACCAGCCGGTCCGTGAACACGCCGCGCTGCAGGCGTGCGAGGCGGACCGGGGTGTCCGACCCGGTGACCTCGACGCGAGCGCCCGGCGGCAGGTTGTGCGTCCGGCGGCCGTCGCAGAAGAGGATGCCGCTGCCGTCGGTGCGGCGCAGCAGCTCGACGGCGACCGAGGAGGTGGGCGCGACGACGAGCGGCCGTGCGAAGAGGGCGTGCGCGGCGAGCGGCACGAGCAGGATCGCGTCGATGTTGGGCCAGACCACCGGTCCGCCGCCGGAGAAGGCGTAGGCGGTGGACCCCGTCGGCGTGGACAGCACGACGCCGTCGCAGCCGAACGACGACAGCGGGCGGTCGTTGATCTCGACGACGACCTCGAGCATGCGCTCGCGGCTCGCCTTCTCGATGGTCGCCTCGTTGAGCGCCCAGCTCGTGTAGACGACGGTGCTGTCGACGAGCACGTTGACGTCGATCGTCATGCGCTCCTCGACCTCGTAGTCGCGGAGCAGCACGCGGCGCAGCGTCTCGTCGAGGTCGTCGCGCTCGGCCTCCGCGAGGAAGCCGACGTGCCCGAGGTTGACGCCGAGGATCGGCACCGAGGAGCCGCGGACGATCTCGGCCGCGCGGAGGATGGTGCCGTCGCCGCCGAGGACGATCACGAGCTCGAGCAGAGCGGGATCCATGCCGTCGAGCATCTGCACGCCGCCGCCGAAGTCGCCGCACGCCGCGAGCAGGTCGTCGCGCTCGACCTCGAGGAGCACGGGCGTGACGCCCGCGGCGACGAGCCGGGTGACGACCATCGCCGCCGCGTCGCGGGACTCGCGCCGCCCGGTGTGGGACACGACGAGCATGTACCGCGAATCCGTCACCGTTTGCGCTCCCGCCCTCGCTGCTGTCCCTCCATTCTGTCGGACTCCGCCGACGGACCGCCCATCCGGCCGGTGGGGCGCGGCGGGGCTCACCCTCGCGCCCCCGGCCTCGCTACTGTGACGTGCAGAGCCAGAAGGGGTATCGGTGGGCAGACTGCGCTACGGCGACTCGACGTTCGAGTTCGAGGACCGGCTGCTCGCCCACCTGCAGATCGTCATCAGCACGAAGCTGCGCCGCGGCGAGCACTTCCTGCTCAGCTGGTCGGGCTCCCGGGACTCGGGCGAGGGCCGCGATGCGCTCTGGATCGACAACGGCATCCCGATGCACTTCCACTTCTCCGGCGGCCGCCCGCCGGCCATCAACCGCGACTGGCTGGTCGCCCTCCTCGACGCGTCGAACTCCTCCGGCGGCCTGGTGGTCACGCCCGAGAGCACGGCGCCGCCGACCCCGCGCTGACGTCGGGCACGAGCAGTTGCGTCCGCGCGGTCGTGCAATCCGCCACGGAAGCGGAGAGTGCGCGCCGGCCGCGAAGCCGCCCGCAAGCCGAATCGCCTGGACGTCGCCGGCTAGCCCTCCGAGGTGAGCCGGGTGAGTCGCTGCGGCTCCAGCAGCCCGGACGGATCCCCCGCCCGGGTGGTGAGGTGCGCGAGGTACTCCCGGTTCCCGTTCGTGCCCGCGATCGGGGAGGCGGTGAGTCCCGCAGAGCCGAGGCCGAGATCCCAGGCGGCCCAGAGCACGTCCCGGATCGCGTCGGCGCGGAGACCGGCGCCGCGGACGATGCCCTCCTTCACGCCGCCGCGCCCGACCTCGAACTGCGGCTTGATCAGGACCACGAAGTCGGCGTCCGGCATCGTGACCGAGACGAGCGCCGGAAGCACGTGGGTGAGCGAGATGAAGGAGAGGTCGGCGACGACCAGGTCCGGGCGCCGGTCGGAGCCGGTGAGGCGGGCGAGCGCGGCGGGATCGAGGTCGCGGACGTTCACGCCCTCGTGGGCGTCGACCCGCGGGTCCCGGGCGAGCTCGGGCACGAGCTGACCGTGGCCGACGTCGACCGCGATCACCCGTTCGGCGCCGCGCTCGAGGAGCACCTGCGTGAACCCGCCGGTGGAGGCGCCGGCGTCCAGCGCGAGGCGGCCCTCGACGGGGACGGCGAAGGTGTCGAGAGCAGCGAGGAGCTTGTGGGCGGCGCGGCTGACGTAGGCGTCGGTGGGCGCGACGTCGATCCGTGCGCCGTCCGGCACGCGCAGCGCGGGCTTGACGGCGGGCCTGCCCTCGACCGTGACGAGCCCGTCGGCGATGAGACGCGCCGCGTGGGTGCGGGAGCGCGCGAGGCCCCGCTCGACGAGCGCCGCGTCGAGGCGGGCGTCCGTCATCGGCCCGCCGCGTCCGCGTCCTCGAGCCGGCGCCGCAGCTCGTCGAGGAGCACCAGGTACCGGTCCGCCCGGTCGGCGAGGGGCAGCTCCTCGATCTCGGCGATCGCGTCGGGCACCTGGGAGTCGGACATCCCGTCAACGGTACCCGGACGGCGGCTTCCCGGGCCGATTTGACCCTGCCGTCGCCCCGCTGGTTAGGTTAGCCTTACCTGACCGAAGCGAAAGGACGTCGCCCCGTGCGCATCGCCCGCAAGCCCCTTCTGACCGCACTGACCCTCTCCGGGGCTCTGCTCCTCACCGCCTGTTCCGGATCGGCGACGCCCGAGGCGTCCGGCGGCGCGAGCGGCGGCGGGAGCGGCTTCCCGGTCACGGTCGAGCACGCCTACGGCAGCACCGAGATCGACGCCGCCCCCGAGCGGGTGGCCGCCGTCGCCTGGGGCAACCAGGATGTCGCGCTCGCGCTCGGCGTCGTGCCCGTCGGCATGCCGTTCGTCACCTTCGCCGACGACAACGGCGACGGCATCCTCCCCTGGGTTCAGGACGCGATCGACGAGCTCGGCGGCGAGACCCCCGAGCTGTTCGACGAGGCCGACGGCTACAACTTCGAGCAGGTCGCCGACGCGGCGCCGGACGTCATCCTCGGAGCGAACTCCGGGATGACGGAGGAGGACTACGGAACGCTCTCCGAGATCGCGCCGACCGTGGCCTTCCCGGATGACCCGTGGCTCGTGAACTGGCGGGAGAGCGTGACCCTGAACGGCCAGGCGCTCGGGCTCGCGGACGAGGCGGAGACCCTCGTCGCCGAGACCGAGGGCGTGATCGCCGATGCCGCGGCCGCGCACCCGGAGCTCGAGGGCACGACCTTCGCCTACGTCTGGGTCGACCCGAGCGACGACAGCTCCGTCTACGTCTACCTGCCCGAGGACGCCCGGGTCTCCTTCCTGCACGACCTCGGGATGGAGGACTCTGAGGGAGTCACGCAGCTGGGCGAGGAGAACGCCGGCCAGTTCTTCGCGACGGTCTCCGCCGAGAACATCGACCTCATCGCCGATTCGGACATCATCGTCAACTACGGCGACGCCGGCTCCCTCGCGGCGCTGCAGGCGAATCCGCTGCTCGGCTCCCTCCCCGCGGTGCAGAACGGCGCGGTGGCGATCATCGACCAGCTGAACCCGCTGGCCGCGGCCACCACCACCCCGACCGTCCTGTCCATCCCGTGGGGCATTGAGGAGTACACGCAGCTGCTCGCCGACGCGGCAGCGAAGGTGCAGTGATCGCGGAGCAGACGACGTCGACGCCGGCCGGGTCCCGCGGGGCCCGGCCGGCGCTTCACCGTCGGCGGCTCCTCACCGGCCTCGTCCTCGGCCTGGCGGCGCTGCTCGTCCTCGCCCTCCTGTCCCTCGTCTTCGGCTCGCGGGTCGTCTCCTGGACGGAGGTGGTCGGCGGCATCCTCGACCCCGCCGCGGGCGACTTCGGGCAGCAGGCCGTCGCGACGCGCGTGCCGCGGACCGCGCTCGCGCTCCTCGTCGGCGCCGCCCTCGGCGTCTCAGGCGCCGTCATGCAGGGCATCACCCGCAACCCGCTCGCCGACCCCGGCCTCCTCGGCGTGAACGCCGGCAGCGCCCTGGCCGTGGTGATCGGCATCGCCTTCTTCGCGATCAGCTCGACGAGCCAGTACATCTGGTTCGCCCTCGTGGGCGCCGCAGGTGCGGCACTCCTCGTCTACGCCGTCGGATCGCTCGGCCGAGCGGGAGCGACGCCGCTGAAGCTCGCGGTCGCCGGAGCCGCCACCTCGGCCGCTCTGGTCTCCCTCGTCTCCGCGGTGCTCCTCGTGCGCACCGACGTCTTCAACGTGTTCCGCTTCTGGCAGGTGGGAGGGGTGGGCGGCGCCGACTTCGGCGAGATGGCGCCCGTCCTCCCGTTCCTCGCCCTCGGCGTCCTCCTCGCGCTGCTGTCCGCCCCAGGGCTCGACGTGCTCGCGCTCGGCGACGACGTGGCGCGGGGCCTCGGCGGCCGGGTGGGCGGCGCCCGGGTCCTCGCGGGGCTCGCCGCCGTCCTGCTCAGCGCAGGGGCCGTCGCGGTCGCGGGTCCCATCGGTTTCGTCGGACTCGTCGTGCCGCACGCCGCCCGCGTCTTCACCGGGCCCGGACACCGCTGGCTGCTCCCCTACTCGGCCCTGCTCGGTGCCGTCCTCCTCCTCGGCGCCGACGTGCTCGGCCGGGTGATCAGCCGCCCCACCGACATCCCCGTCGGCATCATGACCGCCGTGGTCGGCGCCCCCTTCTTCATCTGGCTGATCCGGCGCGCGAAGGTCCGCGAGCTGTGAGCGAGCTCGCCGCAGGCCGGACCGCTCGGGTCCGGCGCCGCATCGTGGTGACCGCGGTCCTCGCGGTGCTCGTCGTCGCCCTCTTCCTCGTCACCCTGGTGGTGGGCGACCGGATCTACGGACTGCCCGACGTGCTGGGGGTCGTGCTCGGGCAGGATGTCCCCGGGGCGTCCTTCACGGTCGGCCGGCTGCGGATGCCCCGCGCGATCGTCGCCCTGCTCGTCGGCGCGGCGTTCGGCATGGCCGGCACGCTGTTCCAGACGATGCTCCGCAACCCCCTCGCGAGCCCCGACATCCTGGGCGTCGGCTACGGCTCGAGCGCCGCGGCGGTCGTCGCGATCGGCTTCTTCGGCGCCCAGGGCGCGGTCGTATCCGTTGTGGCGGTGGTCGCGGGCCTCGCCGTCGCGCTCCTCCTCTACGCACTGTCCTGGCGGGGCGGCGTCCAGGGCGCCCGGCTCGTGCTCATCGGGATCGCCCTCGGCACCGTGCTCCTCGCCGTCATCCAGTGGGTGCTCACCCGGACCGAGGTCTACAAGGCCGCGGAGGCGCTGCGCTGGCTGTCCGGCAGCCTCAGCAGCGCGTTCTGGGGCGACGTGCCGCCCCTCGCCCTCGCCATGCTGATCCTCACCCCCGCCGCGTTCGCGCTGTCCCGTCGCCTCTCCGTGCTGCAGCTCGGCGATGACGCGGCCGCCGCGCTCGGGGTCAAGCCGGACCCCACGCGGCTCCTGATCGTGGTCGTCGCGGTCGGGCTCATCTCGGTCGCCACGGCCGCGGCCGGACCGGTCGCGTTCGTCGCGTTCCTCGCCGGGCCGATCGCCGCCCGCCTGCTGCCGGGGGCGTCGCTGCTCGCCCCTGCCGCGCTGGTCGGAGCGGCCCTCGTGCTCGCGGCGGACCTCATCGGCAGCAACCTGCTCTTCACGACCATCCCGGTCGGCGTCGTCACCGGCGCTGTCGGGGCCCCCTACCTGCTCTGGCTCGTCGCCAGGTCCAACCGCACCGGAGGTCGACTGTGACGGTCAACCGCTCCCTCGCCACCGACGCGCTGAGCGTCGGCTACGACGACCGACTCGTCCTCGAGGACCTCAGCCTCACCATCCCGGCCGGCCGGATCAGCGTCATCGTCGGCGCCAACGCGTGCGGCAAGTCGACCCTGCTGCGGTCGATGGCCCGCCTGCTGCCGCCGAGGTCGGGCAGGGTGCTGCTCGACGGCCGGTCCATCGCCGAGCAGCCGACCCGGGAGGTGGCGAAGGTGCTGGGGCTCCTGCCGCAGACGCCTGTCGCACCGGACGGCATCGCGGTCGCCGACCTCGTGGCGCGCGGACGCTACCCGCACCGCTCGTTCCTGCGGCCCTGGACGACCGACGACGAGCAGGCCGTCACCTCCGCCCTGCGGATGACGGACGTGCTCGAGCTCGCCGATCGGCCCGTCGACGAGCTGTCCGGCGGCCAGCGGCAGCGGGTCTGGATCGCGATGGCGCTCGCCCAGGGCACCGACGTGCTCCTCCTCGACGAGCCGACGACGTTCCTCGACGTCACCCACCAGGTGGAGGTGCTCGACCTCCTGACCGACCTCAACCGGCAGAGCGGCACGACGATCGTCATGGTGCTGCACGACCTCAACCTCGCCGCCCGGTACGCGGACGAGCTGTTCGCAGTGAAGGACGGCCGCCTGCACTCCCACGGCGCTCCGGCGGACGTCGTCACCGAGGCGACGGTGCGCGAGGTCTTCGGCATGGAGTCGCGGGTCGTGCCCGACGCCGTCTCCGGGACGCCGCTGGTGCTGCCGATCGGGCGGCACCACTCGGGGGCTCAGCGGGCGGTGTAGAGCCGCTCGGGCACGTCGAGCGCGTAGATCGGCAGGCCCGACCCCCAGATGGCGGCGCAGGCGGCGCGCAGCAGGTCGATCCGGCGCTCGCCCTCGGCGCGCACCTCGACTCGCCCGTCCCGGATGCCGACGCGCGCCGAGCCGACGATCGTCTCGTCCCGCTTCACCACGGTCGCCGGATAGGGCTCGGACAGCTGCCGCAGGTCCTCGAGCAGGAAGTCCGGCCGCTGGTCCGGCACGGCGGAGAGCAGCTGCTTCGCCCGGTCGATCCCGGTGAGCACGTGTGCCGAGGGGATGCCGGCGCGCCGGGCGCCGAGCACGTCGGTGTCGAGCCGGTCGCCGAGGAACAGGGGCTTGCTCGCCGAGAAGCGGCGGACCGCCTCCTCGAAGATGGGAGTCTCCGGCTTGCCCGCCACCTGGGGCAGGATGCCGACGGCCGTGTGCACGGCGGACACCAGCGTGCCGTTTCCCGGCGCGATGCCGCCGGCGACCGGGATCGTCCAGTCGGTGTTCGTCGCGATCCAGGGGATGCCGTCCCCGTTCGCGTCGCGGGCGAGCGCGAAGGACGCCTCCGCCAGTTCCCGCCAGGAGACGTCCGGGAAGAAGCCCTGCACCACCGCGTCCGGGCGGTCGGCCGCGACGCGGGTGATGCGGAAGCCGGCCCGCTCCACCTCGGTGACGAGTCCCTCGCCGCCGACGACGAGCACGAGCGCGCCCTCGGGGAGCTGGGCCCGCAGCAGCCGCATGGCGGCCTGGGGAGACGTGACGACGTCCTCCGGGCGCACTGTGAGGCCGAAGCCGGCGAGATGCTCGGCGACGACCGCGTCGCTGCGCGAGGCGTTGTTGGTGATGTAGCCGACACGAACGCCGCGGGCCGCCGCACCCTCGAGCGCGTCGACCGCGTGCGGGATGGCGTCCGGTCCCGCGTAGACGACGCCGTCGAGGTCGGCGAGCAGCACGTCGACGCCGTCGAGCGGCGTCGGAGCCTCAGCGCGCTTCCGGAGCATCCCCGGCCTCGTCGCCCTCCGGCTCGTCGCCCTCCGGCGTGTCGCCGGACGGCTCCGCGTCGGTTCCGCTCTGTGCCGACGTTCCGTCCGCCGGTTCCTCGGCGGGCTCGTCGTCGGCCGACTCGTCCAGGTCGACGACCTCGATCAGGTCCTCGTCCTCGGGCTCGAGGGCGTCCTCGGCGACGTCGGCACGGGCGCGCCACTGCTCGGCCTCGTCCGCCCGGCCCAGCTCGTCGAGCACCTCGGCGTACGCGCGGAACAGCGGCGGGCTGTAGGAGAAGGCCCGAGTCGGGTCGAGCTGCGGGATCTCGAGCTCGGCGAGGGCGAGGTCCGGCTGACCGAGGTCCAACCGGGCGCCCGACATCGCGATCGCGAGGCCGACCTGCACGGCGGCCGAAAGCGTGTCCCGGGGCACCGAGCGGCCGAGCTCGAGCGCGCGGTCGGGGCGGCCCACGCCGCGCTCGCTGTCCACCATGAGCGGCAGCTGATCGTTGGAGCCGGAGATGCGGCGGAACGTGCGCAGCTCCCGCAGGGCGAGCGCGAAGTCGCCCGTCGTGTAGGCGGTGATCGCGAGGGTCTCGCGCACGATGGCGATGCGGCCGCCGCGCCGGGCGGCCGAGAGCGCGTGCTGGTGGGCCAGCTGCGGGTCGGTGTCGAGCAGGCGGCTCGCCATGACGAGGTGGCCGGCCACCCAGTCGGCGTTCTCCTTGCTCAGCGTCTTCAGCTCGACGCGGGCGCCCTTCTCGAGCTGCGCCGGCAGCACGTCCTCCGGCACCTCGGGGTCGTCGTGGCGAGGCCGGAAGGGCCGAAGGTCGGGGCCCTCGTGCTCGGGGCGCGGCTCCCGGTCCCCACGGCGCTGGTCGCCGCCTCGCGATGCGCCGGGGCGCCCCGCGTGCTTGTGGGCGGAGTCCCGCGGCGTCCAGGCCGGCCGTTCCCCGGCCTCGCGGCGACCGCGGCGCTCTCCGGTTCCGTCGGCGCGGCGGGCGCCGTCGGCTGAGCGGCGCGGGGAGTCGTACGAGCGGCGGGGCGAGTCGGACGACCGGCCGGCATCCTCACCCCGGCGCGGGCTCTCGAAGCGGCGAGGTCCGTCCTCCCGGCGCGGGCTGTCCGAGCGGCGGAAGCCGTCGTCACGACGGGGGCCTTCGGAGCGGCGCGGGGCGTCGTCACGACGCGGGCCGTCCGAGCGGCGCGCGGCGTCGTCGCGACGCTGGCCCTCGAAGCGACGCGGGCCATCCTGACGGTTCGGGCCGTCCGAGCGCCGACGGTCGTCGTCACGACGCGGACCGTCGGATCGGCGAGGACCGTCCTGACCTCGAGGGCTCTCGAAGCGGCGGGGTCCGTCACCGGAGCGACGCGGGGCGTCACCGGTACGGCGGGGGCCGTCACCGGCGCCGCGGGGCGCGTCGCCGGAGCGGCGAGGACCGTCCTCGGAGCGGCGGGGCGCATCCCCGGACGCGCGGCCACCGTCGGAGGCCCGGCGCTGCCCGTCGCTCGAACGGCGCGAGCCGTTCTCGGGACGGTTCCCCCGGGGGCCCTCCGAGGGGCGCCGGTCCCCGCGGTGCGGGCGACGGGGGCCGTCGGAGTTCGACATGTCGGCCACGGTATTTCTCGCTTCCTGCTGGTGGAAAGTCTACGGGCCCGCGGCGCCGGGGGCTTAAACGAGAAAGGGCCACCCGGCGATGGGTGGCCCTTCCTGCGAAGAAGTCCGGCGGTGTCCTACTCTCCCACGGGGTCGCCCCCGCAGTACCATCGGCGCTGAGAGTCTTAGCTTCCGGGTTCGGAATGTGACCGGGCGTTTCCCTCTCGCTATGGCCGCCGAAACACTATTGATGTTTCAGGTGATCATGCTTGATCTGTTCCCGTACATCGGGAACCACAAAGTGGACGCGAGCAACAGTCGTGCGATTCATACCGCATTACCCACAAGGGGTGTGTTGTCAAGTTATCGGCTTATTAGTACCGGTCAGCTGCACAGGTCTTTAGTCCCTGCTTCCACATCCGGCCTATCAACCCAGTCG
>NZ_JAFMSZ010000019.1 GCF_017916505.1 Naasia sp. SYSU D00057 | reverse complement strand
GCCAGCGCCCGCCAGAAGCCCGGGCCGTCCAGGCGCCGGGTCAGGGCGGCGCGCCAGCGCGCGGCATCGAAGCGCCGGCGCGGCAGCGGCGCCGGCGCGGGGGTGGCGCGCCGCGTCAGGCGGTGCCGACCGGCTGCGCGCCCTGGCCGCGGCGGGGCTGCCACAGCGCCACGAAGTCGATCGGCGCCAGCAGCACGGGCGGGAAGCCGCCGTCGCGGGTCACGTCGGCCAGGATGTTGCGCGCGAAGGGGAACAGCAGCCGCGGGCATTCCACCAGCAGCACGGCCTCCAGGTGTTCCTGCGGGACGTTGATGGTGAAGACGCCGCAGTAGGAGAGTTCCGCGATGAAGCAGGAGGTGCCGGAGGCCTTGGCATCGGCGCGGATCTGCAACGCCACCTCGAAGACGTTCGGGCCGCCCTGCACGGGGCGGGCCTGGACGTCCAGCGAGAGGTCCACGCGCGGCTGTTCC
>NZ_JAFMSZ010000018.1 GCF_017916505.1 Naasia sp. SYSU D00057 | reverse complement strand
ATGGCGCGGCGCTGATGACGGAGACGACGGTCAGCACCCAGGTCATCTCCGCCGTGTCCAACCTGCTCGGCAATTCGCCGCTGGAGCAGGCGATGTACGACAACTTCCAGCGCCTCGGCCCGCCGCCCTTCACCGCGGAGGACAAGGCCTTCGCCGCGGAGATCCAGAAGACGCTGAGCGAGGAGGACATCCTCTCCACCTACCGCCGCCAGGGCGTGGTGCCGGAGACCGGCAAGTCGCTCTGCGAGGCCATCGTGCCGCTCGGCGCCAAGGGGGCCGGGATGAACGGGTCCACCGATGTCGGCGACGTCTCCTGGCAGGTGCCGACGGTGCAGGCGCGCGGCGCCACCTATGCCATCGGCACGCCCGGCCATTCCTGGCAGGTGGTGGCGCAGGGCAAGATGCCGGCGGCGCATACCGGCATGGTGCATGTGGCGAAGGTGATGGCGGGCACGGCGGGGGACGCGCTGC
>NZ_JAFMSZ010000017.1 GCF_017916505.1 Naasia sp. SYSU D00057 | reverse complement strand
GACGAAGACCCACTACATCTCGATGGGGATGCATGAGGACCTCGACCTCGCGATGAAGCAGGCGCTGCGGGAGATGATCGCCTTCATCGTGGCGCGGATGAATGTCAGCGCGGCGGACGCGTACCAGCTTTGTTCGCTCGCGGTGGACTTCCGTGTGACGCAGACGGTGAACGGCGAGAAGGGCGTTCACGGAATGCTAAGGAAGGGTCTGCTTTTCTGAACGCGCGGGCGTTTTCCGCCGTCTATCCACAGCTTTTCGGTTCTGTTGCGGCAACTACAACTTGTGCAGCCACCCCGCGTTGTCCTACCGTATCTAGTGTTGGGGGCAACCGGGGAGACTGCAGATGGATTGGACGCCGGAAGCCATCGAGAGGCTGCGCGCACTCTGGGCTGAAGGGCATTCGACGGCCGAGATCGGCCGCCGCATGGGCGTTTCGAAGAATGCGGTGGTGGGCAAGGCCCATCGCCTGTACCTGCCGGCAC
>NZ_JAFMSZ010000016.1 GCF_017916505.1 Naasia sp. SYSU D00057 | reverse complement strand
GTGGGCTATGGCGCTGTCTGGCGCTTCCTCGCCCGCGAGGGGCTCACCTTCAAAAAAAAGTCTCCGCGCCGCCGAGCAGCATAGGCCCGACGTCGCGCGCCGACGCGAACGCTGGCGCCGTTACCAGGGCCGCATCGATCCGAAGCGCCTGGTCTTCATCGACGAGACCTCGGCCAAGACGAACATGACCCGCACCCACGGCCGTGCCCCACGCGGCCAGCGCCTCGTAGCCCGGGTCCCGCATGGCCACTGGAAGACGATGACCTTCCTCGCCGCGCTCCGCTCGGACCGCATCGACGCGCCCTGCGTCATCGACGGCCCGATCAACGGCGCCCTCTTCCTCGCCTGGGTCCAGCAGTTCCTCGTCCCCACGCTCAAGCCCGGCGACGTCGTCGTCCTCGACAACCTCGGCAGCCACAAGGGCATCCCGGTGCGACGTGCCATCCGTGCCGCCGGCGCTCACCTCCTCTTCCTGCCTCCATAACGCCCCGAC
>NZ_JAFMSZ010000015.1 GCF_017916505.1 Naasia sp. SYSU D00057 | reverse complement strand
GGACGGCTACGACTTCGGCTTCGCGACCGGCGCACCGCGCCAGCAGATCAGCGAACTGGCCAGCCTCGCCTTCGTCGAGCGGGCGGAGAACGTCGTGTTCCTCGGACCGAGTGGCGTGGGCAAGACGCACCTGGCGATCGGGCTCGGGTATCTGGCCACGCAGCGCGGCTGGAAGGTGCGGTTCACCACGGCGGCAGACCTCGTGCTGCTGCTGGAGGCGGCGCAGCGGCAGGGGCGATTGAAGGAGGTGCTGCACCGGGCGGTGAACATCTACCGCCTGCTGATCATCGACGAGATCGGCTACCTGCCAATGGGCCGCGAGCAGGCGAACCTGTTCTTCCAGGTGGTGACCAAGCGCTACGAGCGCGGCGCGATGATCCTCACCTCAAACCTGACCTTCGGCAGCTGGGACCAGGCCTTCGCGGGCGAGACGGTGCTGACGGCGGCGATGCTCGATCGCCTCCTGCACCACGCCACCGTCGTGCAGATCAGCGGCGAGAGCTATCGGCTGAAGGACAAGCGCC
>NZ_JAFMSZ010000014.1 GCF_017916505.1 Naasia sp. SYSU D00057 | reverse complement strand
CCGCGGTGGAGCCGGTGAGGAACAGCACCTCCGCCCCCTTCTCGATCGCCCGCCGTCCCGCGGACTCGATCGCGGCGACGTAGTCCAGCGCCTCCTGCTCCTGGCTGAACATCTTCTGGTTGCCGGGCGCGTAGCCGATGTTCTCGACGGAGGCGAGGCGGCTGGCCAGGCCGTAGCCCGTCACGATCTCCCGGTAGCGGGAGACCATCTTCGGATGCTGCACGAGCAGCGAGAACCTCTCGCCCATCGTGCACGCGGTGAAGCAGCAGACCTCCATGAAGGAGATGACGGGGATGTCCAGGATCTCCCGCAGTTCCACCAGCCCGGTGTCGAGCGAGTTGGCGATGACGAAGGCGTCGTAGCCGCCCTCGCGCCGCAGCCGCAGCCCGGTCTCCACGAATTCGCGCACGTCGTAGTGCCAGATGACGCGGTAGTGGTCGCCGAGCGCGCCATGCGGCGTGCCATGCACCTCCACCTCCGTCCCCGGCGCCGCCACGTCCTTGCAGAGCTGGCGGACGGTGGAGAGGAA
>NZ_JAFMSZ010000013.1 GCF_017916505.1 Naasia sp. SYSU D00057 | reverse complement strand
GCTCGGCGGCAGCGGCGCGGATACCCTCCAGGGCAGCAGCGACAACGATGCGCTGGACGGCGGCGGCGGCAACGACCTGCTGCGCGGCGACGGCGACAGCCAGATCGCCAACCGCGACACGCTGAACGGCGGCGCCGGTGCCGATACGCTCGCGGGCGGCGCGGGCGACGACCTGCTCCTCGGCGGCATGGGCAACGACAGCCTGGACGGCGGCAGCGGCATCGATTCGCTGAACCTCAGCACCTCCTCCGCCAGCGTCCATGTCGACCTCGCCGCCGGCACCGGCCGCGGCGGCCATGCCGAAGGCGACACCATCTTCGGCTTCGAGTACGTCTTCGGCAGCGGGCAGGCCGATACGCTGGCCGGCGGCATCGGCAGCGACACGCTGGCCGGCGGCACGCTGTCCGACCGCCTGGCCGGGGACGCCGGCAACGACCTGCTGCTGGTTGCCGATCTCGACGCCGGCGACACGCTGGATGGCGAGGCGGGCAGCGACACCTTGGTGGTCACCCGCAGGACCGTGATCGGCGAGGGTGACATGGCCGGCGTTTTCGGGATCGAGGCGC
>NZ_JAFMSZ010000012.1 GCF_017916505.1 Naasia sp. SYSU D00057 | reverse complement strand
CCACCAGCTTCTTCGGCTGGTCGCAGCCCTGGGCGGTGGAATACCCCGTCTACCTGCAATGCGTGGTGCTGTTCGCCGGCACCGGCTGGACGCTGCGCCAGGGCGGGCACATTCGCGTCGCGGTGCTGCTGCAGGCCCTGCCGCCCGGCATCGCGCGGCTGATCGACATGGCGGGCTGCGTCTTCGCCATCGGCTTCCTCGGCTTCGCCTGCTCCGCGCTGTGGCAGCAGCTGATCCGCACCGTCGAGTTCGGCTCCACCAGCTACTATCCGATGGGCACGCCGCTCTGGCTGCGGAGGCGTCGAGTGACCGCACCCATCACCCTCGTCCTCGGCATGCTGCTCGTCACGCTGGCGGGCGGCATCTGGGTCGGCGTCTCGCTCATGTCGATCGGCATCGTCGCGCTGGAGGTCTTCCGCGACATGCGGGTGGACCGCTTCCTGGCGGGCGACATCTGGTCCTCCTCCACCTCCGTCGAACTCATCACCCTGCCGCTGTTCATCCTGATGGGTGAGTTGCTGGTGCACACCCGCCTCAGCGAGAACCTGTTCCGCGGCCTGTCACCCTGGACCCGCCTGCTGCCGGGGCGGCTGGTGCATGTGAACGTGATGGGCTGCGCGCTCTTCGCCGCCGTCTCCGGCA
>NZ_JAFMSZ010000011.1:358-652 GCF_017916505.1 Naasia sp. SYSU D00057 | reverse complement strand
TGTCGTAATGGCGGGCGGAATAGACCGCGACATCGCCACGGGCCTGCGCCAGGGCGCCGGTGGCGGGGATGGAGAGCAGCAGGGCGGCAAGGCCGGGCAGCAGGGCGCGGCGGAACATGGCGGGTCTCCGATGTGGTGGCGCAGGGTTATCGCAATTGAGAACCATTCGCAAGACCTGCTGACAGGACCGCCCCGGTTGCCCCGTGCCCGGGTGCTGGGCTAGGCAGGGGCAGGGAAGAAACGTGCACGGTCCAGCCAGGAAACCGTCCACGCATGCATCTGCAGACCATGACC
>NZ_JAFMSZ010000011.1:0-348 GCF_017916505.1 Naasia sp. SYSU D00057 | reverse complement strand
ACATCCCCGCCCTCGCCGCCACGCCGCCGGAGCTCTTCGGCATCAGCCTCATGACGACAGGCGGCCAGTTGCTGGAGGCCGGCGACGCACGCCACCCCTTCACCATCCAGTCGGTCTCCAAGCCCTACACCTACGCCCTCGCCGTCGACCTGCTGGGCCGGGAGCGCATGCGCGAGGCGGTGGGCGTGCAGCCGATGGCGGAGGCCTTCAACGCGCTGGAGCTGGAGCCCGTGCGGAACCGGCCCTTCAACCCCATGGTCAATGCCGGCGCCATCGCCGTGGCGGGGACGCCGCGGGGCCGGGACGCGAGGTGCGCCCACCGGGTGAACGGCAGCACCCCAGCCGTCG
>NZ_JAFMSZ010000010.1 GCF_017916505.1 Naasia sp. SYSU D00057 | reverse complement strand
AGAACCACCCACAAACCCACCGACGCCACCCAACAACGCCAGCACAACCACAACAACAACCGCCCACAGCCCCCGCAACAGCACACCTCTCGTTCGGCTGGTTGGACGCGCGGAGATGTCAGTCGACACTCCGGCCGGGCGAAACTGTCGCATCTCGAACCCGCGCCGGTTCTCGCATTCGCGCCGTAGCCCGGGGGTTGCCACCCGGGCTGGACGTCGTACCGGCCGACTCTACTTGAAGAATTGCTCCGGACCGGATGCTGAGCGCCCGCTTCGGTCAACAGGCAAGGGTGCCCATGTCGTGCATCGACCGCGTCGCCAACGATTGCGTGAAGCGCTAGCCGAGCCGTTGCAGTAACGAGCGCGAAGGATCAGCCGCTACGCGCGGGAACGATCGTCCGGGTGTATCTTGCACGCGCATCCCAGGTCGAGAGCTGTGGTCGAGGGGGCAGCAACATCAGCCAGAAAAGGGTCACAAAGACGAGCGTTGCCTGCAGCAGGGACGCGTTGATGAAGAAATAGGTGGCCCATAGGCCGACGAGCCACGGCCGGTGCGTCAGCGGGAGCGATAGGAGCACGAGAAGCACCCCCATCACCCCTAGCGCTCCCAGCAGCCCGTACTCGTACAAGATTTTCGGTATCACCGGTGAAGTTACTTCGGGTGTACCAAGGCTCAACAGGTAATCCTCGGCACTCGCCGCTCCGTGACCGAACAGCGTTGCGAACGGAGTATCGAGGGAGGCAGGTAGGAGCGTGAGATAGGGCTCCACGAAGCGGAAACTGGAGCTCGAGCCTTCGGCGCCTGCCTCGCCGGTCCGGCCTAGATACAGCACACCGAGCGGGGTCGTAGCTGCAACGGATATCGCGAGGCCGATTCCGGGGAGGAGGTTGAGGGTGTTCCGGCGTTGTGCGGTGAGGAGGAGGATCAGGATGCCGGGCAGGAGGACGAC